>NZ_JTKH01000025.1 GCF_000827885.1 Vibrio renipiscarius
TGGGTGTGGGCAATGGGGATGGGATCCAAGCAAACGAATCGATCGTGATTGATATGTCAGAGCGTCCGGCAGATTCGGTCACGCTCGGTCTGGATGGCTTAGGCGGCTGGTTCTATGACGCGCAACAAGCCAACCCAACCAGCGTCTTGATCACCGTGTCTCTGGATGATGGCAGCACGATTGTCAAAGAGGTCACCAAAGAGACCTCAGGCAATAGCGACTTGTTCAAAGAAATCGAAATCTTTGCCTCAGAAGGGCAAGAAGGCGCGCAAATCACCAGTGTGGAAGTCTCCACCATTGGCGACGGCAACTGGGAACTGCGCTACTTTGAAGCGAACCCTGCGGACGACAGTTTTGACTACCGCGCCGTCGACAGTGACGACAACGTCAGTGAAGAGCGCACCGTGAGTCTTGTTGAAGCCGATAATGCGCCGCCAATTGCAACCGACGATCCGGTGGCGTTTGAAGTGGCACTGGGTCAATTTAACGGTGACGACTGGAGCCATCCTGATGCGCAGGTCAGCGGCAGCTACCAAGGTGATGACAAAGACATTACTGAGAGTGGCGTGAAACGCGGCGTTGAGGGCGATGAAAACGGCGGCCCAGGCGCGCAAATTCAATACAACCGCACAGACGGTGAGTCGGAGCAATTTAGAATTGATCTCGATGAGCCTGTGACCGAGTTCAGTTTCTCCGTGTCAAACTTGTATAAAAACGAAGGCGGCAGCGGCAACCACGAGCAAGGCAAATGGGTGGCTTACTTCGGTGAGAACGCGGTGGCCAGCGGATTGTTTATCGCCAATGAAGGCAACAGTAACGGCACCTACAGCTTTGATGAAAGTGCCTTAGGCGGCGTAGCGTTTGACAGCATCGTGTTTGAGTCGGTCGACTTTGTTAACGAGCCGAGCCGAGGTTCGGACTCTTCCGATTACTTCCTGACCGGCTTTAAAGCGTCAAGCGACGGCGCGTATGTCGCCAATCAAGGCGACGTATTGCAAATCCCAGTCTCTGAGCTGCTGGGTAATGATGCCGATCCTGATGGCGACAACATCCGCTTTACCCACGTGTCGGATGCCAACAACGCCAACATCTGGATTGAAGATGGCATCGTCTATATCGATTTGGATGATGAGTTTAGCGGCGATACGCATTTTGACTACGTCATTACCGATGATAAAGGCGGCTTTGATGAAGCCAAAGTCTCCATCATTGTGAACCCGCTGCCAACACCCGTGGAGGTCGAGTCGATTGACCTGCTTGATACCACCGTGGTGGAGGGGGATAACCTCGTTTATCAAGTGGCGCTGGAAGATGGCGTGCTTGAGGAAACCCGTTACAGCATCGACTTTGGTTCGGATGACGACACCGCGACCGACAACGACGTGGATTTAAGCAGCGCTCAATTCACCAATGGCGTCACGTTTGACTCGGCGACCAATGAAATCGTCGTGCCGATTGGGATCAGCAATTTCAGTATTGTCATCCCAACCGTCGTTGATGGTATTTACGAACTCACCGAAGATTACACCTTAACCATTGGTGGTGTGAGCGGTGAAGGCAACATCGAAAATATCGATATTCCTCAAGTCCAAGTCTCGGACGATGTGGATGTTAGCGAAGGTCAATCTGCGGTGTTTACCGTTTCGTTGAGCACGCCAACGGAAGCGCCTACCACGATCAACTTAGGCATTAGCCATGTTACCACTCAAAGCGACGACATCAGCAGCATGGTGGTGGAGTTTGACGGTGAGAATGGCTGGGAAACCCTTGCCGTGGCCAACAATGGCGACGTTACGTTGCCTACGGGGATCAACGAAGTCCGCGTGACCGTCCCAACGGTGGATGACAACAATGCGCCGATTTACGAAGGGCCAGAAAGCTTTGAGTTAATCGCCAGTGGCGTCGTGGGCGCACAAGGCAGCGACAAAGGTGTTGCGACCATCTTTGATGATGGCAGCATCGATCCGAATGGACCAACGCCTGCAGACGATGACCGCCCAGTGGTCACCGATGTCAGCGAACCAACCGTTGAAGAGGGCGGCATAGCGACCTTCGATGTGAGCTTGTCATCAAGCAGCACTACAGACACAACCATCACCTTGACTCTCGCGGAAGGCAATGCGACGACACCTGAAGACTTTGATGGTACGGAGTTGACTGTCCAATTTGGCTCGGCCACGCAAGTCCTTAGTGTCGGCAATGACGGAACGGTTCAGTTTGTTCTTCCTGCTGGCGAGTCTGAATTCGACGTCCTCGTGCAAACGACTGACGATAACGTGTCAGATAACAATGAAGTCTTTATGTTGTCTGCCGCAACCGAATATCAGCAAGGCGTAGAGGAAGGATTGGCGACGATTACGGACAATGAAAGCCCGACTGTTGATCTTGATGGTGGTGAGTATCAAATTGAATTTGTGAGTGAAAGTGCCGGATATCAAAATGTATTTGGCTATTATGCCTACGACGAAGCAAGTGATACGCAACAGCTTGTTATTTTGATGGAAGATTCGCACGACTATAAAGGAAATGTCGCGGATCCAGTACTTGGCCAGCTTGATAGCTTGGATAATGTTGGATACTTCCTGATTCCAAATGCCGCGGATGTGATCAGTAACGCCCCCGCGAATGCAGAATTTGCGATGAATGATGCGGGAGAGTTGTTGATTAATGGCGCGGTGGTGCCAAATCAAACGGTATTCTCAACGCACGGTGAAAATTCAACGATTCGTGTCTCTGAAGATAATGATGGTAACACGGTATTGAGCTTCGATGACCAATTGGGTCATCCTCGTGACGACGATGATTACAATGATTTAGTCATCAAAGTCTCGAAACTTGATAGCAATGTCGATTATCAAACCACCTTCACTGAAGGTGATGATCCGGTGTCGATTGCTGATCTCGATGCCGATATTTTTGATGACCATAACCGCATTACCACCATGGAAGTGACCTTGGTGAATAAATTGGATGGTGACACCTTAACGTTGCCGGCTAACACGACAGGCTTCACCATTGGCCAAAGTGTGCTTGCCTCTTCAATTGTGTTGACGATAACCGCGGATGATCCTGATGGTCTTTCTGCGGCTGATTTTGAAGCCTTCTTAAAGCAAGTTGGTTTTGAAAATACCAGTGAAAATCCGGACGAGACTGATCGCACGATCACCGTTAAAGTGACCGATGATGCGGGTCAAGAATCCAATACGGCAACCACAACCGTCAAAGTGATAGAAGTCTCTGATTTAGATGCCAATGAGGATGCTGCGGGCAAAGAAGATATTCCTATTGCTCTCGATATTACGTTGCCAGCCGACAGTTCAGTGGTCGAAATTGTGATTAAAGACATCCCTGATGGCGCTGTCTTAGCGTCTAACGGGAATGAGATCAGCGTCATCAATGGGATGGCGTCCTTGTCGCCAAGTCAACTTGATACACTGACAATTACCCCTCCAGAGCACAGCGATGTGGACTTTAGTTTGCGTGTTGAAGGTTACACCGCGAATGACACGGTAATTGAAGACTACATTATTGCGGTTGCTGTCGAGGCGGTAACGGATACGCCAATCCTCGAGGTTGAAGGGGCGGACATTCTGTCCTTCCATAACTTCGATACAATCGATCTCGACGGTCGTTCATGGCGCGGCAATATCGACTCTCAAGAACTCACCGATGCGGATGTGGTGGCAGGGACGAGCGATGGGGCCGAAGGTGTCTGGGGTACCGATAACGACAGAGGAAATAAAGATTACCACGAGGTCGGTAAAGAAACCGTCTACCGCGGTAATGCAGGTGAGCAAGGCAACAACGTTTATGAATTAGAAGGCCGTAGTGGTGATGACCAGTTGTTCACGCAATTCGATGGTGAAGCGGGCCAATTCTACTCATTGTCTTTTGATGTTGCGGCTCGTCGCCTTGATGATTCGCCGATGACTGTTTTCTTAGAAGATAGTCAAGGTAATCGTACCATTTTGTTCGAATATGCAGACCAACAAAGTCAAGCGTGGAGCACTGAAACGCTCAACTTCCAAACGCCCGATGATGGTGAATACAAAGTGGTGTTTGAGTCCGAAACGTCTGCCAATAGCTACGGCGCATTGCTTGATGACATCAAACTCGAAACACTTGATAACGTTGGTTATGAAGATAGCTACATTGCGCTTAGCGATATTGTTGTCGGATTAGTCGACACCGATGGGTCCGAATCGCTAACGACTCATCTTGATTTAAGCGCATTTCCGTCGGGTACTGTTATTAAAGCGCCGGATGGTAGTGATTTAATGCCAGATGTGGATGGAAAAGTCGATATCACCGCTTGGCAAAATGATTTATCGGAACTCTTCATCAATGTTCCAGAGTCTGGTGGTTATCCATTGGTTGTCTCGGTATCTTCTCAAGATAACGCCCCAGGCACGGAAGAAACGGTTAATAAAACCATTAACGTAACGGTATTGCCGGTTCTTGATGCTGAGAGTAAACAAATCGAAATTGTGGAAGACTCCGAGCATATTCTCACTCTAACCGATTTTGGCATGACTGATCCGGATACGACCTTGTTTATTACTCATCTGTCAGATAATGGTCAATATGAGTTACAAACATCGTTGGATACATGGGAACCTATTTCTGAACGCGACAGAATTGATGGTACAGAGATAGCGGCAGGAAATGTTCGTTTTGTTCCTGCTGAGCATGAAACTGGTTATGACCAGTATCCAAATGCCGGTGAAGGTGATCAATACCAAGATTACTCAAGTTTGGGTTTTATCTTAGAGAAAGGCGATGCGCGTAGTGAGGAAAATACCTTAACGATCGATGTATCACCACTTGCGGATGCTCCAACGCTATCAATTGTTACACCCGATATCGTTCTGCCTGAGCAAAGCTTCAATGTCTATGAGTGGGCTGATGAGGAGATTACCCCAAGTTTTGGTATTGGTAATGGTGTGAATGGCGAGGCGTTAATCACCCATATCAGCGAACTTGAACAGGACCAAGCGACACAATCCACAACCGATAACGCACAAGAAACCGGAAGTGGCGCAACGCCTGCAAACACGGCAGTGCTAGTGACGGGGCTCGTTTATCTCGAAGCCGGAAATAGCTACGACTTTACGGGCAGAGCTGATGACAGTTTGGCGATTAAAGTCGGTGGTCAATTAGTGGATGAAGCGCGCTGGGGTGTGAATAGTGGTCAGATTAATGGCAGCGAATTTATACCGCCTGTGAACGGTTTCTATCCAATCGAAATATACCACCACAACCAAAGTGGCCCGGGGAATTTTGATGTCAACGTGTCGATCAATGGCGATCCTGCGGTTGATCTCGCGAGCAGTACTCTGCCGGTCGTCCCCGATCTCGCGGCATTGGAGAGCACGGATTTACGTACCTCTGCATTGCAAAGTGTTGAAGGCGTAGACGTTTACGAAGTGTATGCTTACAACGAAGGTTTGCAAGATACGGAAATTCCGTTATCTGAGATTACCACTGCGTTGGTCGATACGGATAATTCAGAAGCCCTAATGACGGCGTTAAGTGGCCTACCAGAAAATGCCACATTAAGTGACGGAACTGGGAATAGCATTACTGTGGACGCAAGCGGTGTTGTTGATGTGACGGGCTGGGATTTAACTCAACTAACCGTATTGCCACCACTAGGTGATGACCGTGATTTTACTATTACGGTCACATCGACCACAAAAGAGGCGTTCTCAACGAGTGAAGCTGACTCGGTAGGTACGATTAATGTTGTGGTACATGAAAATAAACCGACGATCACGGAATCACAATCGCAAACGGTTGATGAAGACAGTTCGGTGTCTGGCAATGTGCTTGATAGCGCAACCGATCCCGATAATGTCCTTAGCATTACTGGTTTTGCCCTTGATAACGTTAATTATAACGTCGGTGAAGCCGTCAATTTAGCATCAGGTATATTGCTGATTGAAGATAATGGTGATTATAGCTTCGAGCCGAATGCCGACTGGTCAGGTGATCTGCCAATCATCACTTACACCACGAACACGGGAGTCAGTGATACATTGGCCATTAGCATCACGCCAGTGGCGGATGAGCCGACCGTATCAATCGTGTTTGGTGAGTCGACGGTGAATGGGCAAGGGGATATCGAAACCGAAGTTGATATCCTAGCATCGGTGACCGATCTGGATGGCAGTGAACAGATTCAATCTGTCGTTATCCAAGGCCTGCCCGTTACAGCAACGGTGTCGGTCGGTTATCAAGATGGCACGGATTGGATTCTGCCAATAACGGGGTCTGTGTCAGAAACATTCGATAACCTAGTCATTACTCATCCACAAGGTACGGTGCTTGATATTGATGTCACGGCAACCAGCGTCGAGGCATTAAACGCGGACACGGCAAGCAGCATGGAAAATGCCGCGTCTCAACAAGATATCTATGCCGATCAAGGTGGTAATACACCGGTGACCTTAATGAGTCTTATTATTGACTCATCAGGGAGTATGACGACGAAACCATTCAAGAATGAAGCCGATAATCCGGAAAAAGACAAAACGCGGATGGAATTAGTTTTGGAAGCGTCGATTGAAATGCTCAACCACGTCAATGCACAAGAAGGGGCAGAAGATGTGTTAGTTCAGCTGATTGATTTTGATGATCAATTGACGGATGGGACTGATGGGCAGAGCAACGATAATGCTGACCGTTCGGCTCAAAGTGAAGGTTGGATGACGGTTAACCAAGCTATTGTAATATTAGACTCCGCCTTGAGCAGTGTTACTGATAGTAGCTATAGAGGGGTGTTTGACCCTTCTGGTTATACTGATTACGAAGAAGCGGTTTATGGTGTGATGAATGGCTATGATGATGCTGCTCTTAATAGTGTTGATTTGACCAATACCAATGATGTGATCTTCTTTTTGAGTGATGGTAGTAATAACCGAGGCTGGGATAACACGACAAACGATGCATGGGACGCGTTTATTGTCGGCAAAGAAGTCACCTCGGTAGGCGTAGGTAGACAAGCGAATATTCCCGAAGACGGTTTAAAAGAGGTCGCAGGCTCTGGTGATATTGTTTATATCCCTGACGCTAAGATTAAAACGGATTTACCAAAGCTGCGTCCAACCATTGGTCTGCCGGGCACATTGCTGGCAATGATCACGGGTATGGATGTCGAAGAAATTGTGATAAACGCATCGAGTGTTCAAGTCTTGCAAGAAATTGATGTGAACGGAGACGCTCGACCACCGATGACTGTCACGACAAGAGTCGATATTGATGACTTAGTGATCGAGACCGATTATGGTGATTTACGCATAAAAGAAGATGGTTCTTACTTCTTCCAACCGGATCCATCTGCACCTGAGTTGTCGGCTAATGAAGCGATTGGATACAATATTTTGTACTCTGTGCTTGATAGTAATGGACAGGAATCGCAACACTTAGCGACCTTGAACATCAGTCAAAGTGGTGATGTCAAAGCGCTTTCACCAAGCTTCAACGGCTCAACGGGCGATGATGTTATTGTTGGAACGGATGGCGATGATGTCATCCTGGGCCATCAAGGCGATGACGTGATTGATGGTGGTCTAGGTAACGACTTCTTGTTTGGTGGTGATGGTGATGACGTGTTAATTGGCGGACTCGGAAACGATGTGCTGACGGGGGGCGCTGGCAACGATATGTTTGTCTGGATGAATGGTGATCTTGATGGTGGGCTTGATGTCATCAGCGATTTCACTGTTAACGAAGACAAAATTGATATCTCAGACCTACTTGGTCAGAACGAAACGATGGATGACTTATTCAATAGTATTTCGGCCGCGGTTGTCGATGACAATAACGTTGAATTGACCATTGTTCGAGATAACGGGAATAGTACGCAAACCATTAAACTGGATGACGTGGTTGACCAACTAAGTGGTATTGATAGCGGCAGTGGTAACATCACTGGCAATGATCTGACCAATCTCCTTAGTGAGTTGATTAAACCTCAAGAGTTATAAATAAAAGGGCCGAAAGGCCCTTTCTTTTTACTATGATTATCAGTACGAGAAGAAAGCAGTTTTTCTCGCGTTAAATGATACGTAGACATAGAATCTGTTTTTAATTTGGGTGTTAACGTCATGAATAAAGCAACGCTTTTTGCTGTCAGTATGGCTTGTGTCGGCTTGGGCCTTTTTGTGTCGGCATTTTCAGCAGGTTCCAATGTGGCCATTTTTCGCTGGCCATTAGAAACACTGCATGGTCTCGCGTTTACATTTGCGTGGGGATTGGGCTTTCCTGACTATCTGGCTTATACGGCTGGCGTCTTGGTGCTTGCGGCGGTTATGCTCATCTTTTACATGATGGGGAAGAAAATATATTCGCTTATTTGGCGCAATTAGCCCGAGTGATAAAAGCGAAATAGCCCACAAATGTTGGGCTATTCACTCATACGCAGCGAACGATTTTTTATCATTCTTGTATTGGTTACTTGGAATTATCTTATCGATATCAAGCTTTAGGCTTCGATAAGAAGTCCACCTTGTTGCTGCGCCTGTTTGACAAGAGCCTGACGTTGAGCTTCCTTCTCTGAAATTAATGCGTCTTGTGAAGACGGTGTTTCATCTGAATCGATATTTTCAGGAACATACACATAGTGGTGATTAATTGTCATAAGAACCTCAGTAGATATAGCTTCGCCTTCCTGGTTATAAAGAGTTAACCGAATGAATCGTTCTTCGGCGTTTGTTTAGGATGAAAAGAATAAGACCATTTCACTCATCTAGCCTCATCCGTTACGAATTAATTATAGGCGTAGATCACAGGCTTACTGCAACTTTTACTGCAACAGTCAGAGGGTGGAGGACTAAACCACCTCAATCGACGGACCTTTTGACAATAAAAAAGGCCGATAGCATGGCTACCGGCCTTGAAGCATTCACACGTTTTTATGCCATCAATTTATATGATCGCATTCAGCTTGCTGACGATTAAACGTCGTAAGTGGTTGATGCCGTGTTACCGCCTGTACCCGTCCAGTTAGTGTGGAAGAACTCACCACGTGGACGGTCGATACGCTCGTAAGTGTGCGCGCCGAAGTAATCGCGTTGTGCTTGCAGCAGGTTCGCAGGTAGGCGAGCCGTGGTGTAACCATCAAGGAAGGTTAGTGCAGAAGTCATACATGGCATAGGGATGCCTGATTCCATAGACTTCGCTGCCACTTTACGCCAAGCGCTCATACAGTTGTCTAGGATGCCTTTGAAGTAAGCATCTGAGCCTAGGAATGCGATCTCTGGGTTTGCTTCATAAGCATCACGAATGTTGCCTAGGAATGCAGAACGGATGATACAACCGCCACGCCACATAAGCGCTACGTTACCGTAGTTTAGATCCCAACCATTCTCGTTAGACGCTTCACGCATTAGCATGAAACCTTGCGCGTAAGAGATGATTTTAGAAGCCAGTAGCGCTTGACGTAGTGCGTCAACCCACTCTTGCTTATCACCTTCAACTGGCGTGATGGTTTTCGCGAACAATTGCTCAGCTTCAACACGCTGGTCTTTCAGTGCTGAAAGACAACGAGCAAATACAGATTCAGTGATTAGCGTTAGCGGGATACCCATGTCTAGCGCGTTGATACCGGTCCATTTACCCGTGCCTTTTTGGCCTGCAGTGTCTAGGATTTTCTCTACAAGCGCTTCGCCATCTTCATCTTTGTAGCCAAGAATGTCTGCGGTGATTTCTACTAGGTAGCTGTCTAGTTCAGTGGTATTCCACTCAGCAAACACTTTTTGCATATCGTCAGCCGATAGACCTAGGCCATCTTTCATGAACTGGTATGCTTCCGTGATCAGCTGCATGTCACCGTATTCGATGCCATTGTGAACCATCTTAACGAAGTGGCCAGCGCCATCGTTACCGACCCAATCACAACAAGGCTCGCCAGCGTCTGTTTTTGCTGAGATACCTTGGAAAATTGGCTTAACCGCCTCCCAAGCTTCATGAGCGCCGCCAGGCATGATTGAAGGACCAAAACGAGCGCCTTCTTCACCACCTGATACGCCAGTACCGATAAAGTGAATGCCTTTCTCGCGAAGCGCAGCAACACGACGGTTAGTGTCAGGGAAGTTAGTGTTACCACCATCAATGATGATATCGCCTTTGTCTAGTAGTGGAACTAGCTTGTCGATGAAGATATCAACCACATCGCCAGCACGAACCATCAGCATAATTTTACGTGGTGATTCTAGTTTCTCTACGAGCTCTTCAAGCGAGTATGCGCCAACGATGTTGGTGTCTTTTGCAGGACCGGCTAGGAACTCGTCCACTTTGTCAGTAGAACGGTTGTGCGCAACCACTTTAAAACCGTGGTCGTTCATGTTTAGGATAAGGTTCTGACCCATTACAGCAAGGCCGATTACACCGATATCACCTTTCATTGTTTCTCTCCAAATTACGCTAAAGGACGGGCTATTGTTTAACGGTAACGTTAAGCAATCTTCGCTGCCGCATCTGAATCTAAATACCATTCTGTTTCGCCAGTCGTAGACTGAATTTTCGCTGCAGGGTAAGGCAGCTCAGAAGCATCAATGGTTGAAATTTCGTTGACGATGGTCACTTTGCCAGCGCCAAGTACCAGGTAACTAATACGTTTGGCGGCTTGTAGTACTTTCGCCGTTTTTGATACACGAATTTGACCCGACTCAGGGTGAGACGCCAACACCGATAAGTTTTCATCGTTGTAGTTTGTCACACCTGGAAATAGTGACGCCGTATGGCCATCAGCGCCAACACCGAGCAAAATCCAATCGAATACTGGCGTACCGTTTTCACATGGGATCACATCAGCCATCTCTTTTGCAAAACGTACCGCTTCGGCTTGAGGCTCATCTTCACCACGAATACGGTGGATGTTTTCAGCTGGAATGGCGATTTGGCTGAAAAGTAGCGTGTTTGCTTCGCCAAAGTTGCTTTCTGCGTCATCAGGCGCCACACAGCGCTCATCACCCCACCAGAAGTGAAGGTTTTGCCATTGAATCGCTGTGGCAAAGGGTTCGCTTGCCAGCAGCTTAAACAGCATTTTTGGCGTGCTACCGCCAGAGAGTGAGATATGCACAGCTCGGCCTAATTCGCTGTAGGTTTGCATATCCTTCGCCAGGCTTTCAACAACCTGATCTGCCGTATCAAAGATCTTATGATTGATCATAGTTCGCAGTAATCCGTATCGGTTAGGTTTTTACAAGGGAAGCGCCATGCGCGTCCATCGCGTTGTAATAAATCGTCACACTCTTTTGGTCCCCATGTACCACAGGCATAACCAAACAGTGATTGAGGGTCTTGTTTGAAATCAAGGATCGGCTGAACATATTGCCAGCAAGCTTCTACTGCGTCACTGCGGGCAAAGAGCGTTGCATCACCGTTAAGCGCATCAAGCAATAGGCGTTCATATGCGGTGAGCATTTGAGTCTCTTGCAAATCCGCATAGTGGAAATTCATCTTCACTTCTTTGGCTTTAAAGCCCGCACCAGGCTGCTTTAGACCGAAGCTCATTTGAATGCCTTCATCTGGCTGGATACGAATGATCAGCTTGTTTTCTGGCGCATCTTGGCCAAATACAGGGTGCGGCGTGTTTTTAAAGTGAATCACGACTTCTGTCACGCGGGTCGGTAAACGTTTACCGGTGCGCACGTAAAATGGCACGCCATTCCAACGCCAGTTGTTGATGTAGGCTTTAAGACCAACGTAGGTTTCAGTACGTGAATCTTCAGCAACGCCATGTTCTTCACGATAGCCTGGCAAGTGCTGGCCACGAACGTCTGACGCCGTGTATTGACCAAGCACCAAGTTGTTGCGTAGGTCGTCTTCTTCTAACGGCTTCAAGCAATGCAGAACTTTGGCTACTTCATCGCGGATCGCGTTTGCATTGATTTGCGCAGGTGGCTCCATGCCAACCATTGCCAAGACTTGCAGCAAGTGGTTTTGGAACATATCGCGCATTGCGCCTGAACCATCGTAGTAACCACCACGATCTTCAACGCCAAGGAATTCTGCGCCAGTGATTTCGACATAATCAATGAAGTTGCGGTTCCATAGCGGTTCAAACATCGCGTTTGAAAAACGCAACACCAAAAGGTTTTGCACGGTCTCTTTACCAAGGTAATGGTCAATGCGGTAGATTTGGTGTTCTTGGAAATGTTCGTGGATATCTTTATCCAGTTGGCGTGCTGACGCTAAATCATAGCCAAAAGGCTTTTCTACAATCAGACGTTTCCAACCGGTTTGCTCATCGTTCAGACCATGAGCGGCAAGGCTTGCAGGAATAACACTGTACAAGCTTGGTGGCGTTGCGAGGTAGTATAGGGTGTTGCGTTGCTCAAACTGATATTTGTCGGCAAGTTGGTCAAGACGAACGGTTAGTTTGCTGTAATCGGCAGAATCCGACGTGTTGATCGCTTGGTAGTGAAGATGATCAATAAAGGCATCCAACGTCGCTGGCTCAGTTTTCTCCATTTCTTGAAGAGAGCGCTTCAGCTTGTCACGGTATGATTCGTCACTATATTCAGTGCGGCTTACGCCTAAAATCGCGAAATTATCAGGTAACTGCTTATTCGCATAGAGGTGGTATAGAGCGGGGATCAACTTACGATATGTTAAGTCGCCCGAAGCACCAAAAATAACGATGCTGCTGTTTTCTGGAATTACCATCATCTTTCCCTTAAAACGAGGTAGTGATTGCGTGCGTAGGTCTGGCTTTCACTTATATAGTAGGAAAGCAACCTTATCAACGACACCTCAAAATGGATAATCGATGTTACCTATTGGATTGATAGATAAAATCGACGTTCGTTGAGCTAACACTCAATACGGCGCTGTATTGTCTACGACAATTTGATTCACATCAACTCCCGCGCGTTTAATTGCTTAATATATAACTCGTTTTTTACACGGATTGATCAGGTCAGATCGAATATAAGTCAAAGAATCAAACAATTACGCCCATATTTCATTATTCGCCGATGAAGCGCGCCAACCGCGCTATATCAATGAGTATAGAAGCCATCATGGCTTCAAAGGCATCACGACAAAGCGTTTTTGATACAATTCATTGATAAATGTTACTCTTAATTAACGTGAATATTGCGTATGCTGAGCAAAGCAACAATCAGTACGGTGGCGCACACGCCACGCAGATGCTCAAAATGTCGGCAATTCATCTAGTTTAACTGAGGGAGTTCTATGTCAAAGCCTGTTGTATTCAAACGAACCTTACTGCTCTTCATGACGATATTTGCTACCCATTCATTTGCTTCGTCATTTGATATCAAAGCGGCAATGAATGAAATGAAACTCAATTTTAAGCACGCCGCTGAGGCACAAAGTCTCGAAGATATGAGTTCAGCGATTGCCTCTTTTAACCTCGTACTCGCTGAATTACAAAATGCCAATTACCCCGAAGAGAAGCAAGCATTGTATGCGGATGGTTTTGAACAAGTCAGCGCAGTGGTTGACGAGGTGGAAAAACAGTTAGAACAAGGCAATCTAGAACAGGCAAAAGCTCAACTAAAAGCGATTGATGATTTACGTGTGGAATTTCATGATAAACGTAATCCTAGTATATGGAGTACGATATTTGGTTGATCCTTGCACATGTACCGCCTTGCACATAGTGCCTCGGGGGCTCACCTGGGGTTCTATGTGGCTGTGATAGGAAAAGCACAAATCTTGTAATTGGATGTTTTTTAGGCTGTTTTTGTGCCTGTTTATCATTCAATACAATGGATATGATGCGGGTAAGACAACGACCCTGTGTCGTCATCGCTAATTGCCCAGTTTAACGTGCCTAAAACCCGCCATAATCGGCCAAAACTATTTTTTCTTTCTCGGCGTAGGGAGTGCGAACTTTGGCGCTGTATAGGTGTGTTGCACGTGGTTTTTGGTGGTCAAAACGCTGATTTTATCTGTATGATTTTTAAGGGTTTTAATTTGGTGTGTATTTGCGAATGAAATGATAGCCTTGCATCAAATCAAGGAGTTAATCATGCATTACCAAGATACCGTATTTGAAAACCAGATTTTTGAAAATCACAGTTTTGCAGGGCAAGACTTAAGTCATGCCAAGTTCCGTCGTTGTAAGTTTTATCTGTGCGATTTTAGCCGAGCGGTAATGACAGAAACGCATTTTGAACACTGCAGTTTTATCGAACAAGGTGAGCTCGAAGGATGTCATTTTCATTATGCGAACCTGCATGACGCTAGTTTTAAGCAATGCCAATTATCAATGAGCCAGTTCGTTGGCGCGAATTGTTTTGGTATTGAGATGCGTGAATGTGACTTGAAAGGGGCGAATTTCTCCCAAGCTCGTTTCGCTAATCAAATTAGCCATAATGTTTACTTTTGTTCTGCTTATATTACGGGGTGTAATCTCTCTTACGCGAATATGGAACGCTTATGCATCGAAAAATGTGAGCTGTTTGAAAACCGTTGGATAGACACCAATTTACAAGGCACATCGCTACAAGGATCGGATTTGAGTCGTGGTGAGTTTTCTGCTGAAATTTGGAGTGGTGTTAGGATCTGTCATTGTGATTTGTCGGACAGTGATTTGACAGGGTTAGATCCGAGAAGAATGGACCTCACGGGAGTCAAAATCCTTAGTTGGCAGCAATCCCAACTGCTAGAGCCATTGGGACTGATCGTGACATAATTAACCGAGTGTCATCAAAAAGCCCAACTTACGTTGGGCTGTTGAGTATGGCATTTGGTTCTATTGATAGACTAGCTATCGAACAGATAGAGGTATTCACCATAGCCTTGTTTTTCCAGTTCATTTTTCGGTATAAAACGCATTGACGCCGAGTTCATGCAATAACGTAAGCCGGTTGGGGCTGGGCCGTCTTTAAATACATGTCCTAGGTGCGAGTCACCAAACCGGCTGCGGACTTCTTTGCGTGGGTAGATCATTTTGTAATCGGTGGTGATGACGACGAAATTATCCTCGATAGGCTTGGTAAAACTTGGCCAACCTGTGCCTGAACGATATTTGTCGGTGGATGAAAACAGCGGTTCCCCCGTGACGACATCGACATAAATCCCCATTTCTTTGTTGTCCCAGTATTCGTTCTCAAATGGGCGTTCTGTACCATCCTTTTGTGTGACGTAATATTGCATTTCCGTCAGCGTTCGTTTGAGTTCCGCATCACTTGGTTTGGAAAAAACCTTTGCTTGGGTCTGTCCACTGCGCTCATCAATCATTTGACGCAAAGTGGTGGGATTTTTTTCGCGGTCTTCACCGAAAATCGAATCCAGATATTGGTCACGACCTGAGGCGTAGCGGTAATAGTTGTATCTGACTTTATTGCGCTTGTAATAATCTTGGTGGTATTGCTCTGCTGGCCAAAAGGTCTCAAATTGAATCAGTTCAGTTTGCAGCGGCTTTTTGAAGATGCCTAACGCGTCAATCTCTGCCATGAATTGTGTGGCGACTTTTTGCTGCTCGGCATCGTGAAAAAAGATAGCAGGGCGGTATTGTGGGCCGCGATCCACAAAAGAACCTCGGTTATCGGTTGGATCGATGTGGCGGAAGAATTGGTCCAGCACTTGTTCATAGCTCAGCAAGTTGCCGTCGTATTTGACTTGGATGACCTCTATATGACCAGATTTTCCTGATGAGACTTGTTTGTAGTTCGGGTTTTCTTGCTCTCCACCTGAATAACCAGAGACAACATCAATCACGCCAGGAAGTTTTTCTAAATCAGATTCAGTACACCAAAAGCAACCTCCTGCCAGCGTAGCCAATTTAATATTGCTCGACGTTGTTGACGTACGCATATCGCTATCGGCTTGGCCAATAAATGATGCGGCAAACAGCAAGACCGCTATTACAGGTAATAGTGTAGATAATTTAATCTTCATACCATCCTCATTTCGTTTTTCCCTTTATACCGATAAGAACGGCTAACCGAGCAAAAACTTACAACAAAGCAGCAGAAAGGCGGTAACAAATCGTAAATGAAATTCGTGGGGGGAGGGGGGAGATAAAAAGGGAGATGAAAAAAAGCGAGCCATATTATAGCTCGCTATTTCGATTAGCTTAATCCGATGATGTTACCATCCTCATCGAGATCCAAGTTCATGAATGCAGGCTTTTCAGGCAAACCCGGCATTGTCATCACGTTACCACACAACGCATAAATAAAGCCGGCTCCGGCGCACAACTTTAGCTCACGAATCGGCACGTTAAAGTGTGTTGGCGCACCTTTGAGATTCGCATCCGCAGAGATGGAAGACGGCGTTTTGGCCAAACACACCGCCAACTGATCAAAACCTTGTTTTTGGTATTCTTCAAGTTGATGGCGAGCCTGATAACTCAGCGTAACACTGGAGGCGCCATAACCGACTTCAGCAACCGCCATGAGTTTTTCTTCTGTAGTTTGCTCAAAGCGATAGAGCGGCTTGAATTGAGCGGGCTCTTGGCATTGCTTGATCACTTTTTGAGCCAACTCTAAGGTGCCTTTTCCACCTTTCGCAAACCCTTCGCTGATCGCCACTTCTACGTTATTAGGCAGTGATTCAATCATCGACTTAAGTGTCGCCAACTCTTGCTCGCTGTCTTGTGGGAAGCGGTTAATCGCGACAACGGCTGGTACGCCGTATTTGCTCACATTGTTAATGTGCCATTTTAGGTTATCGAATCCCGCTTCAAGCGCGGCAAGATCATCGCTGAACAATGAGTCAGGAATCGCTTGTCCTGGTTTTATATCATACAAACCAGAGTTGGCTTTTAAGCCTCGTAACGTCGCCACGATAACCGCACAATCTGGCGCTTTCCCTGCGATTTGAGCCTTAATATTACAGGCTTTTTCAAACCCCATGTCTGAGCCAAAACCGCCTTCGGTTACGGTAAATTCCGCCAATTTAGTTGCAATATTATCGGCAATAATCGAAGAGTTACCGTGAGCGATGTTGGCGAATGGGCCCGCATGAATCAGTGTTGGCACCCCTTCGAGTGTTTGCATGAGCGTTGGTTCAATCGCGTCTCGCATACTGACGGCCATCGCGCCGGCGACTTGTAGATCTTCGGTCGTAATCGGTTGACCATCTAAGTTGTATGCGACGACGATACGCCCGATACGCACGCGCAAATCTTTTAGATCAGATGCGAGTGCTAGAATGGCCATCAGTTCTGAAGCGGCAGAGATATCGAATCCATCTTCGCGCTCATAACCATTGATGGTTTTACCCATTTCATTTTGACCCACCGTCACCATGCGCAACGCGCGGTCGTTGTGGTCCATCACGCGTTTCCAGATCACGCGTTTAGAATCGATGCGAAGCGCGGTTAATCCGCTGCGCAGTTCAAAATCATCATAGCCGTTGCGTTGCTCATGGAAAATACGCGCATCGATAGCGGCAGCGGCAAGGTTATGTGCTGCGGTCACGGCGTGAATGTCGCCCGTTAAGTGCAGATTAAGCTCTTCCATAGGGGCAACTTGCGAATAACCGCCACCGGCTGCACCACCTTTGACGCCAAATACTGGGCCCATTGAAGGTTGGCGAATGCACGCGATAACAGAACGCTCTAACTGTGCCAAGCCTTGTGCAAGACCAATCGTGGTGACGGTTTTACCTTCGCCAAGCGGAGTCGGTGTAATTGCGGTCACAACGATTAATTGGCCTTCTTTCGCGTTGGTCGCCGATTGGTCATTTAATCTTTTTAAGCAGTTAAGAGAGACTTTGGCTTTATATTGCCCCTGGCTATGAAATTCGTCTTTTTGTAGACCGGCACGAATGGCAATGTCACTAATCGGTGCCAAGTTTGCGCTTCGGCAAATATTGATATCAGACAGCATAAAACCCTCAATATTGCGATGAAAGTGGAGAGGAAAACGTTTGCGCAAGAATAATATCGTCAAAATGTGCTTTGTAAAGGATTAGTTTGTAGCACGTTATTCATTGCAAGTTGCTCACTATGAGACTCGTTAAAGGAATCTACAAGAAAAAAGTGTATTAACCAACTGCAGTTGTGGATTTCTTTCACTGTATGTCGATGTTATTTGCTGAGCGGATAAACGGGATCAGTTGGGGAGATTGAATCATGTCTTGAACAACGTCATGGCATCTTGGAAAAAGAAAAGCCCCGCTAGGCATTATTGTCTGGGGGGCTTTCAGTATTCGTATGACTTACCACTCGTCGTCGGGGAATAATTTTCCCTCTGGCGCATAAGGATCATCATCAAAAGGATGCTCTGCTTTACTGCGCAGTAAGTCTAACTGATGCTCAAGCATGTTGACGGTGTCATAGTCACCCTCGGAACACGCAACATAAATTTGTTGCTCGAGTGAACGAATTCTATCTTGGCTACTCATACGCACCTCCTAAACAGGGCAGAAGCGTTGCTGTTTTCTACCTATTCTCAAATCTATTGTAGTCAAGTAATCCAAATTCGATGGGCTGATCTTGCTTGTACCAGTGGTGAACGCGGTCACTGAAAGACCAGAAGTCAGGGTTACTTCGACGAATTGAGAACGCATCCAATAACTTAACGTAATCCTCTTCGTTACGCATCTCTTTCAACATTTTTGTCAATAACGGAATTTGATCCTCTTCAAGGGATAGATACGCGGCTGGATAACTGCCGATCACTCCTCGGACTAAAGTGAGCGAATCGTGTTTAAAATCCCGGTTACTCTCTTCGTCAAACAAGCTTGAAATATTGGTATGAGCGTTATTGTGAAGCAGCGTGAACAGTTGCTGCTTGCCTTGATTGCTCTCAATCATCAGCATCATAATTTGCGGAATGGAGCGTAGGCCTTCTCCTTGAATTTGATCGATCTGACGGAGCAAGGTTTCATTTTCTGCGCGGAAACCTGTTTCGGTGATGGCGTAGCGATTGTCTAAAACTGGGCTCAGTTTGTGTTGCAACATCTGGAATAATTCCGCCTTGGGATCGTTGGTGCGATAGTGCACCTGACTCGGTTGGCTAAATGGTGTGATGTTACGCTGCAAAAAGTCACTCAGTTGCGGGCTTTGATTGATGTACCAACTGGAATGTTCTTTGTGGCGCATCTCTAGAGGGAGCAACGCAATAAAGTTACTTTCACCTTCAAGGCGCAAAAAATCCATAAACATTCGGGTGATCAATTGATGACCAAAATTGCCATAAACATCAAAGCCTGCCACCAATAAATAATGAATACGTTCCAGTAGCGCATAATCAAGAATCCACGCTGTTTTTGGCGTTTCACCCACCATGCCGCGTACCACGGATGCGCTATCGAAATGCCTAAAGATGGTCAGTGCTGCGTTGGGATTCGTACCATTTCCGGTCCAAATCAAGTTGGTATCTAGGTGTTGGCCGTTTTCAAACGTTTGGTTAATAAATTCAGATTTAGCTTCAAGGTAACGTGCTTGTTGGCGTGAATATGAAACCCAACTGGTGATCGGCAAGGTATTACTTTCTAGCTCACTAGGCAGTTTTAAATTGTCTTCTTGAGCGCGATAAAACGCGTCCACTTCGGGTAAATCTGATTTGTCTGGGTCTAGGAAAAAGATCCAAAAATGATCATTAATGACATTCAGCGCTAATTGTCCGCGGCATACGGGCCCTTTGATGAACGCAGAAATGGTGTTTTGCGAATTATCGAGCATGAACTTAAAGCGTGATTTGACGGGTAACTCATCGAATGCCGTCATTGGGTTTGCCGCCACATCAGGCGAGTAACTTGGCAGTTGAGTCACTGGATAGTTGTCGCTAAAAAACCAATCGTGCCAATTTTGCATACGTTCAGTATTGAGCGCAAACGGCATGTGGGTTTTGTCTACGATCGTCGCTTGCTCAGGAATAATGCGGTAATAAACCCGATCCACTTGAGGATCATCATACGGTCGACGCGTCGCAATTCGCTTAACGGGTTGGCCTGGTGGGGTGGCTGAACGGACTAAGGTAAAAAATCGTGGTGTTTGATCACTCAACTCAGAAAAATACAGATGAGAAAGAAACAAATGCTCGTAGATATAACGCGCGACGAGTTGGTGTTTAACGCTGTCGTTATTAAACAGTGCTTCGTAATGGTTAACCATCGATTGTTGCTCAAACGTGAGAGGAATGGCTTTGTTCATCAAGCTGCCCTCATTCACCCAGCGAATGAGGGTTGAATATTCCTGACTGGATAGGTTTGGCATTCCGTAAGGCATCCCCCACGTTGGGTAATCACGTTGATATTGGTCTAGCTCTTCAATCGTTGGGCAGACTTGTTCGCGATTGGTCGAAAAATCAAATCCCTCAAGTTGCACTTCATCGGGCAAAGGATGTTCTTCTTTCTGTATCAACAATCTGGCGACTAGACCCGCTTCAATATTCGCGGTAGGCGTTTGCATACGCTCATTTAAGATGGGATGAAAACCCAATGCACGCCATTGCTCAGTGGTGTCCGCATCTTCAAATAGACGTGTGGGTGTTGTGGCGGTGAGGCGAGTGCCTTCATAGACGAGATCTTTACTCGCCCCTCGGTCGATACCTTCTACAGAAGTCATTTTCAGTTGGCAGGGAGCATCATAGCAAGCGTGACAAACGACACATCGGTTATCAATGATGGGTTTTACCTCATTGAGAAACTGATTGCTGGACGGGCTGCCGAGATCCACTCTTCGTTCACGTACGTGGGATTCGCCAAACAGTTGATCGTAATTTAATCCTGCGTAGGTTGCACAACCAGAAAAAATGATCACAAAACTTAGTAGAAATATCTTTTTTAAACTCATCGCTGATTCATATAATTTGAATTTGTGTATAAGTATAACGATTGATTGCGATGAGCGTCAGTTGTTGTGGTTTGAATGGTGACAATTTAAGCCATGTCACCGATTCAAAAAAAAGCCGCGCGCTTTTTCTGCACTCTAACGAATGGGGCTCGACTCTTTGTACTGGTTATCCGTTTGATGACTCAACATAAATAGAGACAGCATCACTAAAGCGCAGAGGATCGCGCATAGGCTAGAGATCAGAATCATTCGATAGCCAAAATATTGCGAAATAATGCCCATCGAACTGGTGCCGATCATCGTGCCCACGAGCATCGCGTTGGTGTAAATCGCAGAGGCTTTACCAATACTTTTAGGCGCATAATCTTGCATGATTGTGACGCCTAATCCGACGAAAATACCGAAAAAGATCCCGTTCAATACCTGCAACGCGATGAGGGCGGGCATGGATTGAACAAACAACATGCCTGAGTAAAACAGAACGGCGGCGATGAAGCCTGCGCGGATCACTGCGGGTTTACCCCAGCGCTGTGCCCAATTTACTGCAAGCAGCATAATCGGAATTTCGACTGCAGCCGTTAAACCAAACAGAAAACCTGGATAGGAAGTCGGCAGTCCCATCTCTTGGGTTACGAGTAGCGGCATGCCATTGATGTAAGTACTGTTGCCGATGTTGGCGAGTAAAATAATAAACGCCAATTGCCACACCTCTTTTGCGAGTGGTGACTTTTGTTGAGGTTGGATTTTAGACTGGGTAACGTTGGGGTTTTCTAGACGTAAACCTACGATAAGGATCACCGCTAAAGCAAAGGCGACAGACAAATAATAGTTGGTGGTAAATCCGAGTTTATCGACAGAAATAAAAGCCATCGGTGGGCCAATGATCCACAACAGTGAAACGGATGAACGCATTTGAGAATTCAATTTGGCACTGTTTTGCCCGCTATTGTCAGCGTGTTTACGGACAATCGTTAAAATAAGTGGAATAGAGGACGATGCGATGGGCATTAAAGTGCAGCCAATGAGCAAGGCATGCCAAAAGGTACGAGCAAAAGAGAACCCGACGGCCGAAGCAATAATTCCGAACACGGCAAACATAAAAAGAGGTTTGCTTGAGACGCCTTTATCGATTAATCCTGTCAGCGTTTGGCTGACAATGATTGTAATGATTGCCGTCAACGTTGTGTAAATGCCCAAATAAGCGGGCGGCGCATTGAGCTCAGTGATTAAAAACAGGCTCATGACTGGGAGAATAAAAGCAAAGGCGAGGGCGGTCACGCTATTGATGGCAAAAAGAACACCGTTTTGGCCGCTAAATAATGTACCGATACTGCGCAATAGAAGACTCTCTTTAAAATACACTTGGTGTGATGATGACGGTCGCGACCGTAGTGTAACGGGTATTTGCAATCGCGCGATGGATAAAGTGGTGGGGTTATTTGACCTCGCTCGCAAAATAATGTCGGTGCTATGTCGCCGATCAAATTTGTCGATTTACGTTAGGCGAGTGTACGTTTTGGATCAAAAATGCCGTGAGATCTCGCTCACGGCATAAATGCGCCAAACACGGCGTTAAGAGTGCCCGCTTCAGTGTTTATAAGTTGATCTCGATGGCTATTCTAGTGCCATTGTAATGTCGTTGATCATAATCTCTGTCGCCGTGATACCACCGGCGGAGAGGTACCAAGCTTGTGGGTTTAACTCCGTGATGCGTCCGTCTTTCGCCGCATTGGTTTGTTTGATTAAAGCATTGCTAAAGCCTTTTTTTGCCGAACCAGATTCTCGCCCAATCGCTTTGTCGCGATCCATCACCAATAGATAGTCTGGGTTGGCCTCGGCGATAAACTCATAGCTAATCAAATTACCGTGCGCAGCGGTTTCATCATTATCGACGATCTCTTTGAAGCCAAATTCGTTAAAAATGGCATCGTATCTGGAGCCGGCACCAAAAGTGGCAATATTGTCACCATTGGCCATAACCATCAGGGCTTGAGCATTTTGTGCCAATGCGCGTTGTTGAATCGCGGTGATTCGCCCATCCGTCACTTTTATGATGCGTTCTATTTCAGCTTGTTGTTGTAAGAGTTGTCCCATCATTCGCCATGCTTTTTGGGTTGAAGGCCAAAACTGACGGGCGTCAACCGTGAAAGCAACGGTTGGGGCAATGTTGCTCAACTCATCGTAAGCTGGTGTGCTGCGATTGCTAACAATAATGAGGTCTGGCTTTAGAGTGTAAATCGTCTCAAAGTCAGGTTCATGCAATGTCCCTACGCTGACGTAACGCTCCGCTTGATACTTAGTGAGATAATCAGGCATTGGGTGCTTTACGACGCCAATGGGTTCGATTCTTAAATAATCCATGACATCTAACGCATCCATACCAAGCACAACCACTCTGCTTGGCTGGGTTGGTAGAGTGGTTGTGCCTAATGGATGCTCGACCACAATTGATTGGCTGATAGCGCTGGAAGAGACCGCCCAAAGGGCGGCCATTAGCCACTGACGGGCTGCTTTAAACATAAGGCCGTCCTTTAAAATGCGTAGCTAAGATTGAATCGAACATCACGGCCAGGGGAGGCGTAGCCTTTGGCGACTTCGCTACCAATAATGCCAACGTAGGTGCCATGATCGAAGTATTGTTTGTCGAATACATTTTTAACCGACAAGGTTAATAATAATTCTTCACTGGTGATTGGCTGCCACTGTGCATAGAGATCATGAACACCGTAACCGGCTTTTTCAGGATAGGTTGTGGCATCGGCGGTATAAGAGAGGCGTTCAACGAAAGTCGATGTCCAGCCAAACTGCAGCGCTTGAGATAAGGTGTAGTTGAGATCAAGCACCCATGTGTCGCCAATTGACGTGCCTAACGTGCTGTCTCCATCACTCAATGGTACGCCGTTGAGCTCAGGCTTAGATTGGTTGTAGCTTAGTTGCGTCGACAAATTTCCGAAATGAGTGCCGACATACGCCGTCACACCCGTTGTGACCAGTTCGCCGACATTGGTGTAGTTGCCTGTGACGGAATCTTTATCCACCACATCTTTAATCCGGCTATCGAATACCGTGATCCCAGCAAAGAAGTTATCTTTAAGCACGCGGGTACCAAACTCGAAGTTTTTTGCACGTTCTGGACCACGGTTAGGATCGTTTTCACGCCAGTCGATGATAAAGAGCTCTTTCGCCGTTTGGCCACGAAATGCTTCTGCATAGTTAGCGAACATCACAACACCGGAAGCGACTTCGTAGTCGATGCCGATGTTTGGGCTGAAGCCAGAAGATTCAAAATCTTGATCGACATTATCCGTCAGTTGATACCAGTCGTAACGCGCGCCTGCGCTGAGCAGTATGGTGTCGGTAATTTGCCAATCATCTTGCACAAACAGACCGTAAACTTTGCCTTTTTCATAGTCAAAACGGTTTCCGTCCCAGTTGGTTTCAAATTCAGATTCATCATCACGATAATCAGCACCCACAATCAGAGTGTGTTTTTCAAACGATGCAGTGTTGAACAGTTTTCCGCCAAAGGTCTCGATTGAGCCATCGCTCGTGCCCCAAAGTGGGTTGTCTAAGTGCGAGATTCGAGAGCGAGTGTTATAGACCGTCGCATCAAGAGCAATGTAATTACCTTGGGTATATCGATAGTTACCGGTGATGGTCTCGCGGTCTGCTTCTTGTTGTAGAGGCGTGTTTTTAAAACTAGGTTGGAAGTGCGGTTTGGTCAGACGCGCGCCATCATCTTCACGGAAATCATAAGCCAATGAAATATAATGATTTGAATTGATTTGTCCGGAAAGCTTGATGAGACCAACATGTTGTTCCGTTGCCGTATAGGGTTGTTCGTCACCGTTGCCATTTTTGATGTTATCGCTATCAATATAGCCGTAGGTCGCCAGGAGTCCGAGTCCTTCGGTGATTTCACCATATAAACTGGCAGAGTATTTTTGACCCTTGTTATTGGTGTAATAACCGCTTTTGATTTGTGCACCAAATGTTTCGCCACTATGCAGTAAGTCATGAGCATCTTTGGTTTTAAACTGAATTGCGCCACCTAATGCGCCGGGGCCATTGGTCGCTCGACCAGCACCAGCACTAATATCAACTTGTTTAAGCAATTCAGGTTCAATCGATAAACGGCCTTGGTGGTGAAATAAATTGCTGGTCTGCTGGGCACCATCAATCGTGACATTAAGCATGGTATCTTCTAAACCGCGCACATAAATTTTCTGACTGATCCCCGATGAACCTCCCACCGTGACTTCAGGATCGTTACGAAAGATATCATTGAGGTCACTTGCTTGACGTTTAGAGAGATCTTCCGCGGTGATGATGGTATCAACGCCAATCAACTGTTGGCCTGTCACTTCGATGACTTCCGTTTCTTGCGCTGAGGTTGAAAATGCAATGAGGGCGAGCGCCACAGGGCTTAACTTAAATACGGTATCCATTCCCGTAAACTCCTTGATTAAATGAGAATTATTATCGGTTGTGGATATTGAAGATTTGCCCCTGCGGAGTAAATGACTTTTACAACTGTTACAAATCAATGACAGGCTTAGCAATAGAATGCGTCACAACGGCATCATTAATAATAAAATCAGGCATTAAGAAGGCAGTTCGATCACCATATCGAGCCCACTCGCACGACGATTTTTGGCCTCTATAGTGCCGTTCACCGCTTCGATATGACGCTTTGCGAGAGCAAGCCCAACCCCAAAGCCTTTGCGAGCACCTTGTTGGTTGTTGGCTTTAAAGAAAGGGCGAAAGATCGTTTTAGTCAGTGATGGCTCAAGTCCCGGGCCGGAGTCAGAAATCGTGATATGAACGGCGCGCTGTGACAAGCAGGCAGTCACAATCAAAATATCGCCTGCTGGCGTGTAGCGTAAGCCATTACGAATGATGTTTTCTAGGGCTTGAGAAAGCGCCCGCTGATTGGAGTGGGTCAAAGGTATGGATGCTGGGATGTTGCACGAGATCGTTCGATCTGGATACTCAAACCGAGCATCGTCAATAATCGCATCCAACAATTCAACTAGGTCAAATGACTCTTGGCATAGGTTTGGTCGTTCATTCTCCAGCCATGCCAATGTGAGAGTGTCTTCCGCCATCTGGCGAATGTTTTTCACCTCGGATCGAATTCTTTCGACCATGGTATCGGTATCGATATGGTTCTCTACACAGTCAGTGGCCATTTCGACACGCGCAAGGGGCGTGCGTATTTCATGGGACATTTCAGCGATCAGATTACGATTGTGCTCAATAACACGTTCGGTTCGGTCTGCCATCATGTCGAAGGTTTTCGCCACATGACTGACCTCATCGTCACCAAGGGGGAGATAATCGCTCACCCTTGCTTGATAATTACCTTGGCTAAAGGCTTTGGTGGCTTGCTGAAAACCACGCAAAGGGCGCATAACAGATCGGTATAGATAAACGGTTAAACTCAGCAGGGCAATAAAAGGAATCACGACACGGAATAACCAAAATGCATGCGACATATAGCCTCCCGGACGCATACGTTCGGGTAATATAATCAAAAAGTGGTGATTGCTGGGTGACAGGGCGACTTCCATTATTGGGTTATCGGGGAAATCGAGGTGAATTTTCCATTCGACGTTTCGGCCTATCCCGTAACCAGACCAAAAACGGGGATTAAGCCCGTTGCCACTGACCACATCAATTTGGGATTTAACCACCGTTACCCAGGTGTTTTCCTGGGAGGCGAGTTGGGCTAACCACTCGTCCAGACCTTGATGATCGCGGTCATCGATAAACTGCTGCGCGGTTACGCCCCAATCGAGAATTTCTTGTTGATGCTGTTGGGCTAAATAGCTCATTTTTTCATTAGATATGAGTGCAGCGCTATGCAGTAAAGAAAAAAAGATAACGCCGCCTAAGGCGAGCACAATAAATAGTCGCCAAAAGAGTACTCGTCTCATTTGATCATATACCCCTTTCCATGAACCGTTTGGATGCGACCTTGCGCCATACCAAGCGCGGATAACAGTTTTCTCACTCGGCTTAAGTGCATATCGACTGCGCGATCATAGGGGCTAAACTCACGTTCTAGCACGGCTTGATAGAGAAAAGGCTTACTTTGTACCAAGCCTTTATGTTGTATCAGTGTCCAAAGTAACTTGAATTGGATCGGGGTGAAGACCACGGGTTCTTCGTTGTTTTCGCTTGTCACGGTAACTTGATAAGTTTGCCTATCGAGCGTTAGTTCTTGATAACTTAAGTAACGGGAAGACGTTGGGGTAGCCAATTGTTGGGTTCGGCGAAGTACCGCTTCAATTCTTAGTTTTACCTCCTCAAAATTACATGGCTTGCTAATGTAATCATCCGCACCATAGCGCAATCCTTTTATACGATGTTCTTCAGCACCATAGGCGGTCAGCATAATGACGGGGGTTCGTGAATGAGAGCGGACGTATTTTAGTAGCCCAAAACCATCGATGTTAGGGATGTTGACATCAAGCAGTATTAGGTCAAATTGGCGCATTTTGAGTAGAGTTAACGCTTTGGCTCCACACTCAACATTGGAAATGCAATAGCGCTCGTTTTGTAGCAGGGCGGTCAATTGATGATTGAGATTACGATCATCCTCGACCAGAAGGATCGATAACGCAGAGGTACTACTCTCGTTATCAAATGATGAAGTGGTTGCTGAGCCTGTGGGTAATGCGTCAAACATCATAATCTACCTAAGTGAATATGATTCGCATTATCAATTATATTGTTTTAACTTTCAATTTACGCAAAAGGATATGTTGCGTAAATGTGTGTCTAATTGTGATTTTTTTTCGATGACCCGCAAAAGTAGGGCGGTAGCTATTGATAAATAGAGGTTTTGAGTCAAAGGAAGGATGATTAGTCATTGGGTCATTTAACCCGTGTCCGTTATCGCTTTCAGTCGCCCCTCAACGCCCGATATTCATCCTCTTCTAGATGGTTTTTACGCTATTTTCGTCGTCATATCCGAGCGGTGAATCGCCGCGAAATGTAATGCAATCTAATTCGCATTACCCAGATTTTTGAACTATATCTTTCTGGGCAGGATGCATATATTTTACGAAACAAGAGGTTATTATGACAATGAAATATGGCGTCAAACGCCGATTAGCAATACTGGCTACCGCCCTGCTCGGGGCGACAGGCAGCAGTATTGCCGCGGAAAAACCAAACATACTTGTCATATGGGGAGATGATATCGGCCAAACAAACATCAGTGCTTATACGTTTGGCCTGGTTGGCTACAAAACACCGAATATCGATTCAATTGCGAAAGAAGGCATGATGTTCACCGATTACTATGGTGAGCAGTCGTGTACTGCAGGGCGTTCTACGTTCATTACTGGGCAAACGGTTCTGCGAACAGGTTTGAGTAAAGTCGGCCTTCCTGGTGCTGATCTTGGCTTACAAGCTGAAGATGCGACCATTGCGGAAATGCTGAAACCTTTAGGTTATATGACAGGCCAATTTGGTAAAAACCACCTTGGCGACAAAGATGAACACCTTCCGACTAACCACGGCTTTGACGAATTTTTTGGCAACCTTTATCACCTAAATGCCGAGGAAGAACCGGAAAATGTAGACTACCCACAAGATCCTGAGTTTCGTAAGAAGTTCGGCCCCCGTGGTGTCATTAAATCTTATGCCGATGGCGAGATTGAAGATACTGGGCCTTTAACGCGCAAGCGTATGGAAACGGTTGATGAAGAAACACTGGATGCCGCGCTTGATTTTATGGACCGCGCCGTCAAAGCGGATAAACCGTTCTTTGTTTGGTGGAACGCCACTCGAATGCACTTCCGCACTCACGTTAAAGATGAGAACTTAGGAAAAACAGGGATCAGCTTTTACGCAGATGGGATGGTTGAGCACGATAACCATGTCGGCGAATTACTCAAAAAAGTGGATGAGCTTGGCATTAAAGACAACACCATTGTGTTCTATTCAACCGATAACGGTCCGCATATGAACTCGTGGCCTGATGCGGGTTTAACGCCGTTCCGTGGTGAGAAGAACACCAACTGGGAAGGGGCTTATCGCGTGCCTGCCATGGTCCGTTGGCCAGGTAAAATAGAACCGGGTTCAGTTTCTAACGAGATCATGCACCACATGGACTGGATGCCTACATTTGTGGCCGCTGCGGGTGATGACCAAATCAAAGAGAAACTATTGGAAGGTTACACCGCTGGTGATAAAGAATTTAAAGTTCACCTTGATGGTTACAACTTCCTCCCGTATCTAACGGGCGAGATTGATAAAGGCCCTCGTGAAGAAATATTCTACTTCACCGATGATGGTGATTTGAGTTCGCTTCGTTACCATAACTGGAAGATTGTTTTCCTCGAGCAGCGAGCGAAAGGCACACTGCGTATTTGGGCGGAACCCTTCACGGCACTGCGCGTGCCTAAAATCTTTAACCTACGCATGGACCCATATGAAATTGCGGACGTGACGTCGAATACTTACTACGATTGGATGCTCGATCGCGCTTATATGTTGGTTCCGGCACAGGCTTATGTGGGTAAATTCTTAGAAACCTTTGAAGAGTTCCCGCCAAGGCAGGAAGCGGCAAGTTTCAGCTTGGATCAGGTAATGGAAAAATTACAAGAGAATCCAAATAAGTAATCTCTGGTAAATTAAAGCAAACAACAGGGCTCTTCGGAGCCCTAATTTTTTGTAAATAAAGGGAAAGTTCATTTATGTTCGTCTATATTGATAAGTGGCCAATGGTCATTTAGTTAGGCCGCAAGGATTGTGGTACCAATCGATAAAAATTATAACAAGGACAGGCATGCTCTCACATGGATGGTCAATAAGGATATTGGCTCAGCGCATCTTGATGATAGCGCTTTTGATCGCTTTCATGGCGCAAACCAACGTCAATGCCGCAGAGGCGGAATTTGTTGGCGCAGAACAATGCATTGATTGCCATGCTGAGGAGGTTCAGGCTTGGCAGGGTTCCCACCATGATATGGCCATGAAACACGCCGATGCTGCCTCTGTTCTGGGAAACTTTAATGACCAAAAGATTCGCCACAAAGGCCAAGAAAACCGCTTCTATAAAAAAAATGACCAGTTTTGGGTCGCTTTAGAAGACGCCACTGGTGACGTGGTGGATTACCAAATACTT
This sequence comes from Vibrio renipiscarius, assembly GCF_000827885.1. Classification (GTDB taxonomy): domain Bacteria; phylum Pseudomonadota; class Gammaproteobacteria; order Enterobacterales; family Vibrionaceae; genus Vibrio; species Vibrio renipiscarius. The sequence goes on from NZ_JTKH01000025.1 coordinate 29,871, forward strand.
TATACCTTTGGCTTCGAGCCCTTGCAGCAATACATGGTGGCGTTCGACGATGGCCGCATCCAACTTATCCCCTATGCTTGGGATTCTCGCCCTAAAGATGAGGGGGGCCAACGCTGGTTTCATCTCTACCCAGACACACTCCCGACCGATGAATTTTATTGGACCAACAGTGGTCAGAACTGGAATTTCATGTGTGCCGATTGCCATTCAACAAATTTAGAAAAAAATTATGATGCTGAGAGCAATCAGTATCAAACCACATGGTCAGAAATCAATGTCAGTTGTGAGGCGTGCCATGGCCCTGCCAGTAAACACGTCGCGCAAGCCAAACAACAGAAACCCGAAGGTAACCACTACGGGTTTAACCATGATCTTTCTGCGGCAGTAAAAGAATGGGTATTTGAGCAGGGACACAAAACGCTGCAACCCAAAAATATAGAGCCAACCGGTCAATTGCAGGCGTGCGCGCAATGCCACAGTAGACGAACGCAATTGAATGAAACAGAGGATCATGTTCAATCGTCATTTTTCGATAAATACCGCCTTAATTTGATTGCCCCTGAGCAATACCATTCGGATGGGCAAATCTTCGATGAAGATTATGTTTATGGTTCATTCCTACAATCGAAGATGGCGAAGAGTGGGGTAACGTGCACCAACTGCCACGATCCTCATACGGCCAAGCTGAAATTCCCAGAGCAACAAGTATGTAGCCAATGCCACCTAGCCTCGGAATATACCCCTGAGAAGCACACTTTCCATTTGCCAGAGAGTGAGGCTTCGCAATGCACGAGTTGCCATATGCCGGAAACCACGTATATGGAAGTGGATCCGCGCAGAGACCACAGTTGGCATGTCCCTCGTCCTGATTTGAGTCAACACATTAATACGCCAAACGTATGCACGGGTTGCCATGAAGATCAGACCAATCAATGGGCGGCAACACAGCTACAGCAATGGTTCCCTGATTCAGACTATCAAAGCGCTCAACATGTCGCCGTTGCTTTTTATGCCGACTCGATTGGGCATCGTGGTGCGGCGGATGCGTTAGCGTATTTTGCTCAAGACTCTTCCTTAAGCGAGATTATGCGCGCTTCAGCATTGGAAAGAATGAGCGGCGATCAAGGTAAGAATACGTTGGTGGCGCTCGCTCGGGCAGTGAAACATGATAATGAAATGATACGTTTAGGCGCGATTGCGGGCTCGTCAGGTTATGAGCTGAATGATCGCTGGCAAATTATCTCGCCCTTATTACAAGATGAGGTCTTGTCGGTGCGCGCCGAAACCGCAGGGGCGCTGGTGGTGTATTGGTCACAAATGAACGCTGATCAGAAAAAGCGCATGGCGATGCCGCTAGAAGAATACATGGAGATTCAACGCTTCAATAGTGATCGCGGATTCGGTCGAACGAATCTCGCCAATGTTTATCGTGATCTTGGTGATCTTGAGCAAGCAAAACAGGGGTATGAAGGCGCAATGACCATTGAACCCTATTATGAAAATAGCTACGTCAACTTGGCGGATCTCTATCGAATGCAAAATGATGAACAAGCAGCGCTAGAGACATTAGTTCAAGGGATCAATGCCCAACCAAAATCGAGTGCTTTGCCTTATAGCGCCGGACTCACCTTGCTGCGTTTAGGCCAACCTGAACAAGCGAACTTATATTTACAGCGAGCGGCAGAACAGGCCGTGACCAATACTCAATATTGGTACGTCTATGGCTTAGCGATGGAAAAATTTGATGTGCTGAAGGCGGCTCAAGCGCTCAACCAAGCCTTCGTGGTGGGCGGAAACCCTCAGCATCTTTATGCTCAATGTGAGGTGTTGGCGCGTAACTATAACCAGCCAAATCAACAAGACGACCGCATTGCAGAGGCATTTAAGCAATGCCGAATGGCCTTGAGCGACATTGCCTCAATCGAGGTATTGGCACAGTTGGACCATATGATCACTGAGTAGTGCGCTTAAGCGAATCGATCTCAATAGGTAATCATCCTAGGTAGAAAGAAGACGGGCATCAGACAGAACCGAGACAGAATTGAGCTAGACATGAGATAGAAAGCAGTTAAGAGAAGGGAAGCCAATGAACCACGCTCAACAAGCAATGAATCAACTAATACAGCAAACGGAAAAAAGCGTGATAGGGCAAACTCACGTTGTGCAAAGTTTAGTGATAGGACTGTTGACCAATGGTCATATATTGTTGGAAGGTTTACCGGGAACGGCCAAAACGCGCTCGGTAAAATCACTCGCGAATCTCATGAAAGCCCGTTTTGGGCGAATTCAGTTTACTCCGGATCTCTTGCCTTCTGACGTCACGGGTACAGAGGTGTATCAAGAAGTTGATGGCAAACCCCAACTGCATTTTCAACCCGGCCCAATTTTTAACAGCATTGTGTTAGCCGACGAGGTGAACCGAGCGCCAGCCAAGGTACAGGCTGCATTGCTTGAGGCAATGGCAGAAGGGACAATCACCGTTGGCGGTGAAACGCACACCTTGCCTGAGATTTTTATGGTTCTCGCGACGCAAAATCCCATTGAACAAGAAGGAACGTATCCGTTACCAGAAGCGCAAATGGACCGTTTTATCATGAAAGTGACCGTAGATTATCCGCAAGATGACGCGGAGCGCGACATCATTCGTCTCGTTCGAAGCGAAGAGTTAGGCGAAGAGAGGCATAAGAAGCCCGACAGCGACGAGGCTATCGATATCGCACTCGTGGCTGAAGCGCGACGCCAATTGTCACAAGTGGCAGTGTCTGACTTGGTGGAAAATTATATCGTTGCTTTGGTGATGGCCACGCGAGACCCTCAGCGCTATCCCGATTCTAATCTGGCTAAGTGGATTGAAGTGGGATCAAGCCCTCGCGCCTCTATCGCCTTAGATAAATGCGCTCGAGCGTATGCTTGGTTACAAGGACGAGATTACGTCACCATTGATGATGTCCGTGCTGTCACTCCCGCGGTGATGGGACATCGTTTTTCTTTGACTTATGACGCTTTGGCCGACGGTATCGATCATCCGCAAGTGGTTGTTGAACTGCTTGATAATGTCGAAATTGCTTAGAGGAGGGCGTTATGGCAAAGCCCACTCACGCGCCTCACTCTGATGTATTGGATTCAAGACTCTACTGCGACTATGCGCGATTGGTGCGCCTGCAAGCTCAAGCTGAATCCTTCACATTGTTACCACATTTGTGTGCTGGCAGTGTGTTGTCAGGTCGCCATCATTCGCTGTTTCGTGGCCGAGGGCTGAATTTTGAAGAGTTACGTCATTATCAAGTTGGCGACGATATTCGTAATCTTGATTGGAAGGTGACGATGCGCACCGGCAAACCGCATGTACGCAGTTACACCGAAGAAAAGGATCGTAATGTCATTATTTGCGTCGACCAACGAAGCGCAATGTTTTTTGCATCGACCGAAGTGATGAAATCGGTTGTGGCCGCTGAGATTGCCGCGATATGTGGTTGGCGAGTGCTGAAAGACGGTGATCGTGTCGGGTTTCTCATTGCAGCGCATAACCGATTATACCGCCATCAACCACAGCGTTCTCAAAATGCTTTGTTGTCACAGTTAAAACGGTTAGTGCAAGTAAACCAAACGCTCGATGTGACTTGTGTTGATCATGACGAGGTCAGCTTTTCTCGATGGATTGAGTTGATCAAACGAATGAAGACCAAGCAATCCACTCTTATATTGATCAGTGATTGGCATGATTGCGCCCCTCGCCATCTTGATCAACTCAAACAACTTCAGCAACACAACGATGTATTGGCCATTATGGTGAGTGATCCCTTAGAACGATCATTGCCCCAAGATTTAGCGCAAGCGAATTGGGTGGTGGGCGATGGTCAATATCAATTGAATCTTGATAGCCACGCCAAAGTTGATCTCGCCAGCGCGCATTTAACCGAAGCCAGTTCGATTCAAAGGCAAAGCCTCTCGAAACTGATGGCGATGAAAAATTTACCGCACATCGAAATTGGCACACAAGGGGACCATATTGAGCATTTCCAAAAACGTATTGGAGGTCGTTAAATGACCGAGGGTCCAGCGCCACCCAGTACTTATATTCTGCGTGAATTGCACGATGTGGCTGTGCCAGATAGTGTCAGTTGGTTGCCGCAAACCATTGGCTGGACGATCTTAGCGGCCATCGGCCTGCTTGTTATTGCCTTATGGATCTTTCGACGAATTGAGCGCTGGTGGTTTAACCGTTATCGGCAAGAAGCATTAGACGCGATAAGGGCATTTAATAAATCGGATGGGCGATTTGAGCAAGAGTTGTACACCATTTTGTCTGTCGTAACTCGTCACATTGACGGTCGATCCTCGCCTCTGTTTGGGGCTGATTTTCTCGCACAGCTAGATCAGCAAATCGAAGGCAATAGGCTTTTCTCTACGCCATTAGGGGATAAATGGTTACAAAGTCTGGTTAATCCCAAGCTGCAACTCACGAATGAAGAAAAAAACACGCTATTAGAGTGCGCGACTACTTGGATAAGGTGGCATAAATCGGGGCGATCTCCCCACCGTCTCGATATTGTGGATAGGGTCAAGGCGGGCTATTTCGCACTCAAAATGGGGGCACAATGATTGATTTTGCGTACGCCAATATTGAGTTTGTTCACCCTTGGTGGTTTGCCATTCTACCACTACCACTGGTCGTCTATTATTTTGTTCCGGCGTATCGAACCAAGCAATTAGCGATCAAAGTGCCTTTCTTTAATCATCTCGTCGATGCCATTGGCGAAGCGCCTTCTCAGGGAGCAAGTCAATTAACACCCAGTACATGGCAACGTATGACGCTCCTTTTATCATGGTTGCTGGTGGTGTGCGCGTTAGCGAAACCGACGGTGCTCGGTGAACCGCAGATCAGAGAACGGCTAGGCCGAGATGTTATGGTTGTGGTCGATCTTTCCGGCTCGATGGCGGAACAAGATTTCACGTCGGCAACAGGACGTAAAATTCATCGTTTAGAAGCGGCAAAAGAAGTGCTCACTGAGTTCGTCAGTACCCGTAGTGGGGATCGATTGGGATTAATTTTGTTTGGTGATGCTGCCTTTGTTCAAACCCCTTTTACGGCCGATCAAAACGTCTGGTTAGAACTGCTCAACCAAACGGATGTGGCGATGGCGGGCCAAAGCACACACTTAGGCGATGCTATCGGGCTCGCGATCAAAGTGTTTGAACAAAGCTCGAAAGACAAAACAGTCAGTTCTGATATGGCGGATAAGCCGATAGAAAAAGTCGCGATTGTACTGACGGATGGCAATGATACCGGCAGTTTTGTGGCGCCGATTGATGCGGCCAAAGTTGCGCAAGCGAAAGGTGTAAGACTCTATATGATCGCAATGGGTGACCCGCAAACGGTCGGGGAAGTCGCGTTAGATATGGAGACCATAGAGCGAGTGGCGCAAGTGTCGGGAGGGCGCGCATTTCAGGCGTTGAATCGAGACGATCTGGCCAGTGCGTATGAAACCATTGGAGAGCTTGAGCCACAACTGTATGAAAGTGACATTTATCGGCCCAGACAAAGTTTACACCATGACTTAATGGCGATGGTTGTGGCGATGTATTTAATCGCCTTTGGTGTGGCCACGGTCAGCCGAATACATCAGCGGGTAAGAATACGAAAAAGTACCGCGGATGTGACCATCGAGCAAGGAGACGACCGTGTTTGAAGGACAAACGTGGCAGATTGTGATCAGCCAGTTTCATTTTTTGCGTCCTATGTGGTTGTTCGCTTTTATCCCTATGGGGTTACTGATCGGATTGCGTTGGCGTGAAGACAATCGCCCCAACTGGAAAGATATATTACCGCTTCATTTACGTCAGGCGCTGACGATTGGAGAGTTAGGTTGGCGCAAACAGTTGCCGCTAAAGTTGCTCATAGTCGTGACGACGATTGCCATTATTATTTGTGCGGGCCCAAGCTGGAAGCGTCAAGCCTCTCCATTTGGTGAGGATAAAGCCTCAATGCTAGTGATATTGGATAATACGCAGTCGATGTTACAAACCGACTTACCGCCGAGTCGGTTAGATCGGGCGAAACAAAAAATTCGCGATTTATTGGCTCAGCGCAAAGGCGGTAAGACCGGTCTAGTGGTCTTTGCTGGTTCTGCGCATTTGGCGATGCCAATCACACAAGATAATCAGGTATTCATGCCATTCCTTGCGGCGATCACCCCCGAGATCATGCCAGTAGAAGGCAAGCAAGCGGAGCGCGCTTTTGCTTTAATTGACGGTCAATTAAGGCAAGAACTCGGATCAACGGTACTTCTGATTACTGATGGCGTTAACCAAGCTACGATCGACGCTTACGAGGCATTTTTTGCCGACAAACCTTACCAGCTATTGATTTTTGCGATGGGAAACTCAGATGTGGTGAGTGATGTTCCTATTGATATGGCGTCTTTAAAAGCATTGGTTAATGCCACTGGCGGGCGTCTGGTCGAAGTCACCGTTGATAATGCCGATATCGACACACTCAATCGATATATTGAGCGGAACATGCAGCTCAATGGAGAATCGTCAATGCCATGGGAAGATATGGGGTATGGACTTTTGATCCCGATGGCGATCGTCATGTTGCTGTGGTTTAGAAAAGGGTGGCTAGTGCAATGGTGCACTATAGTGACGTTGTCACTTAACCTGGTAATGCCGTGGCAAGTGATGGCCGAAACCGTATCAACCAAGGCGGCCTCGGTCGAAAAAGTTGAACCGCTAACATTGTGGGATAAAACGATACAGCGTTGGTGGGACTTGTGGCTCACGCCTGATCAGCAAGGGCAAAGACTGTTCAATCAGAATCAATACCTTGAAGCCGCAAAGCACTTTACGGACCCACTCAGAAAAGGCACGGCCTACTACTATGCACGAGAGTATAAATTGGCGCAAAGTGCGTTTATTCAGATGGAAAACGACCATGGTTTATATAATGCGGCAAGCGCGCTCGCTCGGCAGAGAGAGTATGTCAAAGCTCGTAATCTATTAAGCTCACTGCTAAAAAAAGAGACGCTGTCTCCCTCGTTACGCGCGGATGTTGAACATAATTTAGCGGTAATTTCGGGCATTGTCGAAGAAGTGAATCGCACCAGTGAAAGTCAATCCAGCTCAAGTGATGGTCCGGAGGAATCGTTGGAATTGGATGAAAGCCAACCTCAAACCGGCGATGGGGCCGATGAAGAAACGGTTGAAGCGCTCATGGTGAAAGAAACGCTGACCGCAAAGCAAATGCTGGCCGACCAAGATTTAGCCGATAAGTGGTTAAAGCGGGTTGAAGCAGACCCGAAGTATTTTCTTAAAGCCAAATTTCAAGGCGAATTGTTGAATGCGTCCGATATGTCTCATACGCAAGAGGGCGAAAATTGATGATGGATTTATTGCCAAGTGGCATGTTTAAAAAGTGGTGGTTGTTTATCATCGCCATGCTTGCGAGTGTTAGCTCGACAGCCTTGGCGACAAATCAAACCAGAACGCCTGAGTTTTCGCCTTCTTTGGTCGAAGTCACAGCATGGGTCGGTGAGTCGAGCGCTGCTCCTCCTAGCCATGATGCGGAAGAAGAGACTCGCATCCCCCAATTTAGCGTCAATGAACAAGTGGTGCTTTATATCGATGTATCGACACCACGGTGGTTTACCGGCGGCACGCGCATTCAAGCGGTTGAAATTGCAGACGTACTTGCTAAGCAGCGTAATCCACTCGCGACGAATTACACTCAGCGAAAAGGGGCGACGACCTGGTCTCATCAGCGCTGGGAAGTGACGTTATATCCCCAAAGCGCTGGCGTATTTGTGATTCCATCACTGGCGGTGAAGGTGAAAGTCTCATTACCTGAAGGCGGAAGCCGATCCGGGACCGTGGTGACCCAACCGATTCGGTTTGAGGCGAAATTGCCATCGAATTCACTGAATGATGAGACGCCTTGGCTTGCCGCGAGTGAGCTAAAAGCGACACAAAGCTGGGCATTAAGTACCGCGCAAGAGACGTCCACTCTTAAAGTGGGTGATGCGATTACTCGCACGATCAAGATTGAAGCCTCTGATACTTTATCCGTACTCATTCCCGATTTACTGGCCGGTGAGCTTGCGGAAAGTTATCAATCTTATCCGCAACCCCATCGTTTAGAAGATACACATCAGCGAGGTGATTATCGCTCGTGTCGTATAGAGCAAACGGTGTATGTGGTTCAACAAGGTGGGGCGTTGACGTTACCAGAGCATTCATTTCAATGGTGGGACACCGATAGCCGACAATTAAAAACAGTCACGTTGGCCAGCCAGACATATCATGCCAAACATACGTTGGCATCATTCATGCGCGCTTACAAGAATGGGTTGATTGCCCTTGGCGGCTTTGTTGTCATTCTGGTTGTGATCATTATTGCGGTACGACGTTATTTCCATTCTCACGCGATTCCCCCATGGTATCAATTTAGGCGGCTTATCAAAGCGGGGCAATGGGGGAAAGTGCGAGCGCTGATATACCAGCGACTGCGTGTCGAAAGGGGAGAGTTAGAATTAAGCAAGGCACGGGCTGATAGAGCTTGGCAGGAAAAATGTCAACGATTCGAGAAAGGAGAGGAAAGCGTCTCATTATTTAATCAGTTGTGGCGGGCGGTAAAAGCGAAAACATCATGTCTATGGGCGCGAGGACTGCCTAAGGCACTGCCAGAATTATCGAAAATACATGCGAAGAAACAAGATCGTTAAATATGACAAAGCCCAAATCATTAAGGAATGACTTGGGCTTTGTCGCTGAGCAATTATTTTAGTTGGACAGTATCCACGTCAATTTTGACGGATGACCATTCTGTGTCGACTTCGCCACGAATTACGACGGTATCGTTCGGAGTGACATCGACGCCCATCCAATTATCATCGTCGATTTCAATCTCAATTTCGCCGGTTTTGTCATTGAATAAATACAGCTCATTCCCCAGCGATTTAGAGATGTTACCTGTTAGGATGACAAAGCTATCATCATTAGCTTTCATCGCTTCGCTGACGGAATTAATAGAAGCGACTTCAGGGCCATTAAAAGCAGCAAAAGCGGAACTGGAAGCGAAGATTAATGCGGTGAGTGTGATTATTTTTTTCATTATATTTCCCCGTGAAAAGCTGAAATTATCTCAATACTCAGTCTGAATGCGCGTAATTCAAAGCGCTTGATACAATATAGAACGCGAAACACAATTTCGCCTCAACGTTATTATTGATAGTACGTCCTGACTTAATGCGTATTGTGCCTGGTATCGCGTGAAAAGTTCGTGAAGAAATCTTAGAGACCAATAATAAGCGTGTATTTTATGTGCGATAGAGCGTAAAAAGGCCAAAATTTGGACATTATACGAGCTTGAAATGAAAACGCCTTTGCGACATACAAAGGCGTTAACTGAGTGGTGATGGGGCCAAAATGTGATTAAGGATTCACGACTTCTTTGAGCACTTCCCCCGTCGCGCCACTAGGGAGAGTGATACCCAATAAACTGGAGAGTGATGGCGCGATATCGTACGGCGCGATCGCTCGTGATACGATTTTCGGTTCAAGGGTAAAGCCCGCAAAGATTACCGGTACGTGTGTATCGTAGCGCCATGGCGAACCATGGGTTGAAGCAATGGTTAACCCATCCATGTCGTTAATATAGGTGCGAGGATTGAACACCAGATAAACATCGCCTGATCGTTGTGGGTGATAGTTATTTTTGACCAATTGCATCACTCGGGTATTGGCTTCACGATTATGCATGATATCGAAGGTCGTCATCGCATATGCGACGCCGTCGATTTTCCGCGCTTCTTCCGCAATGACTTTTTGCACCTTTTCTAAACGGTGACCACTTTTTTCTATGACTTGATGATTCAAATAGACATAAGGTTGAGCGTAAAGACGAATCGCTTTTTTGTCTAAGCCAAACTCTTTATTAAGGCGTTGTGCGACACTCTCATTCCACAAGTCGTCTAGATTAAAGTATTTCGCTTGGCGAAGACCTAACTGAGCCGCATTCGGTGATGCTTCAGGCACGCCATGATCAGCGGATAGAACGATTAGGGTATTGTCCAATCCAACTTGCTCATCAATCTGCTTGAATAGGCGTGCGAGTGTGCGGTCAAGGCGGATAAGATTGTCTTCGTTCTCTAAGCTATTGCTGCCAAACATGTGCACCACATAATCATTAGAAGAAAAGCTAACCGCGAGATAATCGGTAAAGGTATGCTGGCCAAGTGCCTCTTGTTTTAGCAGTTCTATCGCGAAATCTGCCGTCAACTCATCACCAGCGGGACTGAGCGTGAGTGTTGTTGAATAGTATTTAAAACTCGCAGGTCCATAAGGGTGAGGGAATTTGCGGTCAAAACCGGCGATATCGACTTTGAAATCCGTGTTGCCTTCTTTCAGTGTGTATTTATCTCGTTCTAGTGTCAGTTGCCATTGCTGCCCTGAATAACGATTCGGGTGATCTTGAGCGTTCCATTCTTCCACCCAATCAGGGTATTGTTGATAGTAGTAATTACTGGTGACGAAATCGGATGTGGCTTTAGAAAACCAAAATGCCTTTCCAGCATGACCGCCGAGTGAAATCGCCCCTCTGTCTTTTACGGACACCGAAAAAATCTTGGATTGACCATTGCTAGACAGGGCGAGTTCATCAGAAAACGTAGTCGACAGGATCGGTTCTGGAGAGCGTCCATCGCCTTGCGCTGTTTTTTGGGTTGGGTCTATTTCAGTGCTTTTATCGACGCCCGCGCCTTGCGTTAGCATGGAGTATTGATCATCTTCAACGTTGTAAACAAGCCGCTGTTTGCTGCGGTCATACCAGACATTTCCCACCATGCCGTGCACGGAAGGCGGCGATCCCGTGGCCAATGAAACGTGCCCGACAATCGTTTCGGTATTGCCATGCAGATAATTCGCGTTGGTGTAATAGACACCTTCATCCATTAAATAACGAAATCCCCCTTGGCCAAAATTATGTTTATAGCGGCTGAGCAGATCTGCCCGTAAACCATCAACAGTCACCTGGACCACTAATTTGGGTTTTTTGGGCTCTTCGGCATACGCTTTGGTCGCTATAAAAGCGGAAGGAAGGATGCACAAGAAAGTTGTGCACGTAAGTCGCCATACTGATCTCATTCCAAGTCCTTTTTTGATTCGTCAGTGGGTTTGTTACGCGATTCAAACAGTGATCGTGAAAAGATATGAAGGAATCTAGAAGTAGAGATTAAGTATAGGTGGCGATTGCACGCCTATGGCGTATTTTGTTGTGCGTTGATCAAATGAGAAAAAATGGGGGAGAGGGGAGGTGTATTTGATAGGTTGTACGAAAAGTGCTTATCACTATCGTTTCAGTCACCAAACGAATAGGCAAAAAAAAGGCCTAACCGTTAAGTTAAGCCTTTTCTTGAATCCATTTGCGATTACGCGTTTTTCAGTTCAGCTACTTTTGCTTCTGAAAGAGGCTTAGTCACAAGAGCTAGTACGATACACACTGCCATCATTACTGCAGAGATTGTGTATGCTAGGCCGTAACCGTCGCCGTTTGTCATTGAGAAACCAACAACAGCAGCACCGATTGCACCACCAATACCCCATGATGTGTAAAGCACACCGTAGTTAGTACCGTAGTTTTTCAGACCGTAGAACTCAGCGGTAAGCGTTGGGAATACTGCTAGTAGAGTACCGTAACCAACCGCTGCAACCGCAGTACCGATGATAAGCGTAACTTCTGATTGGAACGTTGCGAACAGTACCATGTTGACACCTTGCAGAACGAACGCTAGAAGTAGAGTACGAACGCCGCCAATCTTGTCTGCTAGCATACCCGCACAAACACGGCCACCAGAGTTAAAGATTGCTAGAAGCGATGCTAGGTAAACTGCGTTTGGCAGATTCGCTTGCACGCTTGCGATAGTCGTGATGTTACCGATGATCATTAGACCAACAGAAGCCGCTAGTGCGTACATGATCCACAAAGAGTAGAACTGTGGCGTTTTAAGCATTGCTTTCCAAGTTAGATCTTCAGACTTCTTAACCGCTTTAGGCGCTTGACCTTCTTTTAGTTTAGGTTCAGCTGGCGTGTAATCTGCAGTTGGGTTGTTGATCGTTGCAGCTAGTGGTACTGCAATGAACAAGATACCCACACCTAGAATCTTAAAGCTGGTTTGAATGCCCATGCTGTCGATCAGTGCAGATGTTAGCGGTGCTAGGTAAATAGCAGCAAGACCGAAGCCTGCAGCGATTAGACCGTTAACCATACCTTTCTTAGAAGGGTGGAACCACTTCATTGCTGAAGGTGAAAGACATGCGTAACCAAAACCGATACCAGCACCTGTAATAACACCAAAAGTGATGTTTAACATCATTGGAGTATTTACAAAGCCAGATGCGATCATACCAAGGCCAGTAAGAACTGTACCCAGGATAAGGATCATGCGTGGACCCATACGGTCTTGAAGGATGCCTGCAACAAGAAGACAGATAGAGAAAGTGATAGTCGCTGTTGCATATGGTGCAGATGCTTCTGCAGCACTCCAACCAGATTCAGTTACTAACGCTTTATTAAACACACTCCAAGCATACAGGATGCCAAGACAAAGGTTGATACAGAATCCTGCTAAAAGGATACGTGAAGCTTTATCAATCTTGCTCATATTCTTCTCATTTGTCCCCATTTCTGAGGATGGTTAACACTCGATTTATTAAAATTTAGTTTGCGTTTATCAACGTAAATCGCAATGGGCGCGAATTATAACCAATTGAAGTGTGATTGGAATCTCTTTTTCCGAGAATATTAAAATTAATTTTAATTGTTAACCAAGCTCGTCTTATGTTGTGGTTTTGTGTAGTGAAAGTGGGGTGGTGATAAGCTTAATCTTAACGATTGGGTCAATAGCGTAGTAGAGAGGGAGAAATCGCTCTCGAATATTCATCACGTCGATTAAGAGAGAGTTAGTTTTCTGTCAATAACGGTGTTTGTGCTTTTAAAGATATACGCCGGAGAGTAGCATGCGCGCCGAATTCAAAATTTTGGTGTCGTAAGAATGAAAGCAAAAGCAGTAAAAATGGCCGCAGTTGTGGCAGTCGGCGTTTCTTCGCTAACCGGTTGTATGGGCCAGATGGCAACAACGGGCTTGGTTTCAAAGTTCAACCTAGAAATTGTTGATAACCGCTATGCTCGTGAAGGCATGTTTCTTTTACTGTCTCCTGTTTATGGTCTAACAGGTGCAGTGGATTTGTTTATTTTCAATGCCATCGAGTTTTGGACCGGCACTAACCCTATCAGTGGTAAGTCACCTGCTGTCGTTGATATGAAAACAAAGAACTACATTAAGGTGAACGGTCAGCTTGATCCTGCGCTAACGGAAGTGCCGCTAACAAGCACCCGTGACATCGAAAAGGCGACGCTGTCTCAAGTCGATGAAAATACCCTTAAAATGGAAATCACTTATCTTGATGGCCAGCAGAAAACACTGCGTGGCGTTAAAGGCACAGAGAGTGTGGATTTTTATCTGGATGATGAATTGATCACGACAGTGTCGAATCAAGAATTAAATGATTACATTACCTCGGCACAAATCTAACTGATCTGCGGTGTCATTTTTGTCTAGCCCTCGTTGTGTACGGGGGCTTTTTTATATCCACACCAGACAACGGGCACACTCGGTGATTCACCTACCGGTTACGTGACGGCAAAATAGTACGTTAAAGCAATAGATGATTTTATTATTACCTTAGGTAAAGGGGATGCAATGAATAATCGTTCTTTTAATGCGCTTATTGGCCAATAAAGCAACGGTTGATTCATTTTTTGCAAAAAAACCTTTTTTTTTCAAATATCTGTGGCATATTAGCTAGGTCTTCGAGACTTAGCGTGCGTACTTCGTATAATGGCTATTACCTCAGCCTTCCAAGCTGATGATGCGGGTTCGATTCCCGCAGTACGCTCCAACCATTTCTAAAGATTCACCAATCCCAAGTTACTGAAAATAAAGCGCTTAACGGCGTGTTTTTTCGTATCTGTCGTTTAAAGTTGCAATATCTAATCATCTTTCTTCTGTTCTGAGACCATATTGAGACTAGCGCTATTTACGTTAAATTCATTTGGTATGGTCCCAAATTATCAGCTCAATATTAGAAATGCTAATCCGTTTTTGATTCCACTTGAACTTCCAACAGCTCTCCGACAGTACATTCAAGATACAGGCATATTTTTTCTAACGTTTCAAAATCGATGCGATTATTTGTCTCGTGAAACAAACGATTAACGGTACTACGGTTAACGCCAGTCTCTCTCACCACGTCAGCTATTTTTAATTTTTTAGCACCGAGTAATGTCGATAAGTGACACTTTATCATATCTTAAAAGACCTCAAATGTTTCTCCATCGACACATAATGGTGTTGACAGGTACCTTTATATGGCATATTGTTTCTCTAGAGCTACAAAATGTAGCGAAGAAGATGGGAAATATTATGGCATACACCTACTTAACAACGGAAGAGCTATCTTCCACGATCAAATATGATGCACGAGTTATTAGAGAGCAACTAAAGGATAGAGTGTTGTTTGAAGGCATTCATTACATTCGTCCCTTTGGGGGCAGAAAAATTCTCTTCATTTGGGAGCGTGTGGAAGAAGAAATGCTAAACGGGATTACAACTGAGTCATTGTTATTGAAATAGAAGGGAGAAGAATATGGGCAGTGTTAATGAGCGAGGTGGTCAGCTGTTTCTAGATTTTCGATATAAAGGATGTAGATGCCGAGAATACACAAAGTTGGCCGACACGACAGTAAATAGAAATCGGGCGGCGCGTTTACTTAAGAAAGTTGAAGCTGAAATTACGTTGGGAACGTTCGATTACGGGAAATACTTCCCTAATAGCAAGCTTCGAACACGTTTCAATGAAGTAGATGAAAGGAGGCGCACGGCACAAGCCTACTTTAATGCACCAGAATCCCCGAGTTTTGAAGTGTTTGCCCGAACTTGGTTGTCAGAGATGCAAATAGAGTGGGGTCCGCGTCATTTCGAAGAAGTTGATGGCGTACTCAACAAATATCTGCTGCCAACTTTTGGGAATAAGAAGATCAGCGCCATCAATAAGGGGCAAATTCTACAGTTTCGTTCCATCCTCGCCAAAGTACCGGGACGAAAAGGTGGTTATTTAAGCCCATCACGCATCAATCACATAATGACACCGCTAAGGATGTTACTTAATGAAGCCGCCGATCGTTATGACTTTACCTCACCTTGGAAAAATATCAAGGCGTTAAAAGTAGGGCGTACTGAAGTTGACCCATTTGCATTAGCGGATGTAGAACGGTTTTTAAGTGCCGTACCTGCTGATTTTTATACTTACTACGTGACGCGATTTTTTACCGGAATGAGAACAGGAGAAATTGACGCTTTAATGTGGAAAGACGTCGATTTAGAGAATAAAACGATCACGGTCAATCAAGCTTTAGTGAAAGGTGAGGTATCCGGGTTAAAAACCGAAGGTTCACATCGTGTCATTCATCTTATCGACCGAATAGTTAAGGTATTAACTGAACATAAGTGCCAAGCTAGAATGAGTGATAAATTTGTATTTATTAATGCTAAGGGTAAACCGCTCAACTATGCAGTGGTGTCCCGCACTCAATGGTATCCCACGCTAGAGAAAGCGAAACTTCGTAAAAGAAATCCATATCAGACGCGCCATACCTTCGCGACATTACTATTGGCATCTGGTGAGTCACCTGAGTGGATTGCAAATCAAATGGGGCATACAACGACTACGATGTTATTCCGAGTCTACTCTCGTTACGTGCCCAATCTAACCCGGCGTGACGGTAGTGCGTTTGCCAATTTTTTGAACAACGGAGGTCAGTTATGAACTATTCACCGCTGTCTGTTCATTGCACTAGCTTGTGTTTCGATATTATTCAAAGTCAGCAATTTGCGACGCTCGGGCATGACGATATCGACGGTTTTCGTGATGAACTCTATCTGATGATCAAAGAGCGCACGCAATGTTGGCCGCATCGTTTTGTTCGAGAAGACCGATTTATTGAAGACGTGACAAATGAGGTAGTGAGCATACTGCACCATTGTTTGAGTAGTGGATGCATGAGAGATCCCCAACTTATCTTGAGCCGAATTGAAGAATGTATCGACGGTTCGATACGACTTCATTCATAGGAGAAGGACGAGTGCATCCCCAAGTGTGCGCACTCATTAATTTAAGTTGTTTAGGTGTGCGCACATGAAAAAAATAATCATCAAAATCAACGCCAATACCAATGCAATATCCGCAAAGAAAAACATTCGTTTCGAGCATGAATTAATCGATGAAATTAATGATATTAAGTCTAAAAATCAGTCGTTTTCATCCTGGGTAAAGCAAGCTTGTCGTGAGAAACTACGTCGAGATGAAAGGCTGTGCGCACAAGATCGAAGCCAACCAGATAGATTCGTGCCGTCATGACTCGGCGAACATTGTCACTGACTTTCGCACAAGCATCGAAGGCTTGTTCTGTATCTGCGTGGTGATACGCATCGGAAATAACGGTCCTTGCGAGGCAGGGTAGTTCATTCTCAGCATCTTCAAGCATTAACGGCACTTGCTTCATTAATGATGAACGACCAACAGGGATGATGAGTCCAAATTCAGATAGTAGGGCTCGCATCCGATTCATTAGCGCGGTGCGTTCGCGAACCCAATGTTCTCTCATTCGATGCACAGATAAGATGGCTTGTTGTTCAGGGGATTTTATAGGTACAAAGCGAGTTGATGGACGCTGAACGGCTTCACAGATAGCAACGGCATCATTAAGGTCGTTTTTTCCTTTGGTTCGATAAGGGATGACGTATTTAACGGCCATAATGCGCGCATCATGCCCTAGTTTATTGAGTGTTCTTGCCCAATAATGTGCACCACCACACGCTTCAACTCCTATACGCATGAG
Organism: Vibrio renipiscarius; assembly: GCF_000827885.1. Lineage (GTDB taxonomy): Bacteria > Pseudomonadota > Gammaproteobacteria > Enterobacterales > Vibrionaceae > Vibrio > Vibrio renipiscarius. The sequence continues at coordinate 46,822 of NZ_JTKH01000025.1, forward strand.
CGGCATATTTGCTATTGTAGTCAGCAGTTTAGAGCGAGTAACCGACTTATGAAGTAGGACTTTGCCATTTTGGTCGACAGCATGAAGACTAAAATGGTTTTTAGCCAGGTCGATACCGCAAAAATAAGAATAATCAGACATGGTGCCTCCGGTGCAAATGTATTCCACTTAAGTGTGGCAGATCCTCGGGAGGGGGAATCCATGTCATTCGTTAGATTTTTAGGAGGCAATGAGGTTTGCAGTTAAACCCTAGTTTTGTAAAACAGATTAAACGAGCTTTGGAAAATTCAAATTTTTCTCTGGATGACTACACGCTTGAGTACCCTCAATACGGTGAACTAGTGATCATAAAGTTTAATCATCATCCTGAGTTTACCTTTTCCGTTGAGGAGGAAGAATTCAAGCAGGAAGTAAAAAGAGTTGGTTCCAACAATGCTTTGGCCACAGCTTTAGCTTTGAATATGAAAGAGCGAGAGGAGTTTCGAAACGAAATTGAGGTTAAATTTGTAACAACAGAACGCCCTGGAAAATATAAATCAGAGGATAAATTCCAGTTGTCTAGCCTCAACGGGGTATCAATGCGAATCTCAAGGTGGTCTAAGCACATTGAGAATGAGCTACTAGTCATCTACGCAGAGGACCAAGAGTTAAACGATACTTTAAACCAAAAAATCGAAGCTATTTTTCCCAGCGAGATTTCGGAACCCAACATGAGATTCTCGACCGAAGAGCTGATCGAATTATCCAAGAGCCTAAACTCGCTCTATGAGCGAATCGAGAATCTAAAATCTGAATGTGAACTGTCAGAAAGAAGGTTGAGTGAGCTAAAAACCACCTTGGAAAAAGCCGAAAGTAATGCAAAGAGCTTTCCCAAAGGGGTTTGGCTAAAGCTAAACAAAGGTAAGGTAACAAAAGCAGTGAAGAACATCTTCACCTCCCCTGAAGCTCGGGAGTTTGCACTTGAGGTGGTAAAGAAAATCACGTTGGGTGCATAAATATAACAATGGTTTGAGGGGACTAAAAACACTGGATCATTTTTTAGTCTTCTTAATTTTTGCTACTTAAGGTGGTTGTATCGCACGGGGCGTGTGTTTTTAGCCCCTAAAGCCGACGTTATATGCTTTCTCAAACAAAAAGGTACATATTCTTACCATACTAATGGTGGTAGAAGGTTATCACTTACAATTTAGGATTATGTGAGTTATTCATGAACGAAAAACTAGATCTTTACAAAGAGTTATCAGATTATATTGAAACATTGACTTCCGAACATGGATTCTCCACAACTGAAGTCGTATCTGAAATGCTATTCATTTCAAGTGAATTAGTAAAATCAAATAGGGTAGAAGTCCAAGATGTGGACACAAATGATGAAGACTCTATTTTTGATAGCTCTATGTTTGATGACGATGACGATGACGATGATGAAAGTGAAATTGCTTATGCTCACGATGACCTGAAGTATTTTCGCAGTGAGTTAAAGAAACTCACTCGTGACGTTGAAAAAGGTAAAGTTGATTTTTATTCGTTATTTTCTTTGGTTGATCGTGTTGAATGTTTCTTAGATGATTTGGAAGATGAGACCATAAAAGCAATTGAGGAAGATTATGAAGTTTTTTGTAAAGAATTTCAGCCGTGGAAAAAGAAAGCTGAGGCAATTTCGGCTAAGGAACAGTTAATTGAAACTGATAAACGAATTATTCACTCAATTGCTTCTGTAAAATCAATAATGGCTGATGTTGAAAGATATGAAGCCATGTTAAATGCTGAAGATTTAGAAGGCATCAATTTATCGTTTGAGATAAAGAAAAAATGCGCCACTTTTAGAGCAAATAAGAAAATGTTAGATGCGGAAGTTGCTAAGGAAACAGGAAATATAAATAAATACAAAAAATTAACTATTGAAGCACAAGCATTACTCAAACAAGACTGGAAACAGATTGTTGGAAACGAAGATTTTCCAGTGATGGATGTTTAGCTATTTTATTCAAAATACGCATATAACAAAAAATTCCAGGGGACGCCTACGGCGTCCCTGAATTTGGCGTTAGCTTTCAGGAGGTCAAAGTGAGTTTATTTGTTTCAAGGTTTGATAAAGAGAAACTTCATAAAAACTACTTAGAAGTGCTCAGAGTAGTTCAACAAGTAGATCGAGATGAATTTGAAAATTGGTTCGATGGCTTTCCTGATAGAGATGGAAAGTTAATTGATGAATTTCAAACAACGTTTAATTCAACATTTTGGGAAATCTATTTATACAGATTGTTCAAAAGCCAAAATGCGGTTTTTGATTGGTCTCAACCTGCTCCAGACTTTGCTTTTTCCATGAATGGCAAGGATATCATTGTTGAAGCGACGATAGCGTCTAATACTCAAGGTAAAACACCTGAATGGGAGAAAAATCCAGCTACCCCTTTACCTGATACTTTTCGTTCAATGAACGTCGAGTCGATAATACGTTTAGCCAACGCAGTAACTTCCAAACGTGCCAAATATCAGAAAAGTTATAAACATAAGCCCCATGTTGAACGAAAACCTTTTGTCCTTGCTATCGCTCCATTTGAACAACCTAACTTTAATCTTCAATATGAAACACCCATGATGGCTCTTCTTTATGACTACTATATTGATGAAGATGCGTATAACCGTAACCCAGGGGCCTACCCAAATGGCCCTCCTGGGGTAAGTTTAGGAGCTGTTGAGAAAGACAATGGCTCAAAAATCGAGCTTGGCATTTTTGAGGACGCAGGTTTTGAAGAGATAAGCGCTATCATTTTTAGCACTACTGCTACGTGGGGAAAAGTCGAAGCAATGTCAAAAAATCCTGATGTTGAACGTTATATTAGTACAGTTTGGCATGATGAAAAGAAAGCTTTACCTGATCAAATTTCTACTCCAAGTATGCTGTACTCTGAACGTATTCAAGATGGTTTAATGGTTTTTCATAACCCTTATGCTCTTGAACCATTAGACCCTAAGGTGTTTGAAATTCCGGGTGTAGTGCAAATTTTCGCCGATAAAGTGAGTAGGAAAATAACACGACAACGTAACGGCGTTGTATTAATGCATCGGCAAGTTGCCAATTTACTGAACCGTTAATTGAAAGCTAACAAGCGTTCAAGACGGATTCCCAACGCTTGGCGTTTTCGGCTTACTTCGGTCAGTTCAGTGGTAGTGTTGCTCACCACTTAACGCGGCTACATGGATTCCCCCGGTTGTCAAACATCCGCTAAACTTATGTTGATGGGTTTTGGACTGCCGCTCTACATTCGGCCTATTTATCGATGATTCATATACATCGTGGCCCTGATGACTTTGCGCGACTGCGGTGCCTTATTCGTTAGATGACATCTAATGTGTCCGCCGCATTAACAGGCTCTCCGCAAGTGGTCTTAACCTATCTCCATCATTAGCGTCTGCAATGACCCGGTGGGTTTAACTCTTTATGCTGCTTATTTTTTTACTTAAGCAGCATAGTTTTCATATTCTGTTTGATTGTGTAAAAGTGACCATATAATTCGTGCGTTTTTCGCCGCGAGTGCCACGATGGCTCGATTCATCCCTCTTCGTTCAAGAACGCCTCGACACCATTGGCTTAACCTATCTTGCTTGTCGCCAAGGTTTGCAATGACCGTTCTTGCGCCATGAACCAATAACGTTCGGAGATATTTATCACCGTGTTTAGTTATTCGGCCTAACCGAGGCTTACCGCCTGTGGAATATTGCTTTGGTACCAAGCCGAGCCAAGCAGAGAAGTCGCGGCTTTTATCAAATTGTGACCCATTGCCTATCGAAGCCAGTATTGCCGTGGCGGTTTGAGGCCCAATCCCTCTAACCGTCATGACTCGGCGAACATTGTCACTGACTTTCGCGCAAGCATCGAAGACTTGTTCTGTATCTGTGTAAACATCCCCGTTTTAGTGACATTTTAAATTAGATGTTTTCCTTGGCTAAATAGCCCTAAGTATAGGGTTCTGGGGTCTTACCAGCTATAAAAAATGTTTGAATTCTATACGTTCATAATCAAGCCCTTCAATAGTTAAAAATTGCATGCCGTGGCAACCAAATGGGAGTGTTTTGGGGCCCTTCAAAATATCGATATGCTTTTCTTTTAGCTTAATTTGGATATGAGATAGGTCGTCTACTTTGATTGCAAAGTGATTGATTCTTCCCACATTATGGCAAGGCTTATCATTACTAAGTTGATAAAGTTCAAGCAATCCACCATAAAATGATAGAAAGGCTACGTGGTCATTTGAACCATTACCAGAGGGTAATTGATATCGGCTTTGTAGGGTAAATCCGAGCCCTAGGTAAAACTCGATACTTGCTTCTAGATCTGAAACTTGAATACCGCAATGGCTAGAAAATGTACTTAAATCTTGCAAGACTGTATCTCCTCGTTGTATTTATGAATGCGTTGTCGGTATTTAAAGGGCTTGGCTATTACTTGATAGGATGGTTTTTATACACGAAGGTGAATAGCCTGCGAGCAATAAATCTTTCATAGCCTTCATATAAGGTGCTGTTTGATCAAAAAAGTAGAAGTAACCATCACACAAATAATTAATATTCTTAATTCCATTGTCATCGGTAGCAAAGCGATGTTTTGGACATCCACCAAAGCATGCAAATTGGTATTGGCACTGCTTACAATGTTGTGAAAGATGGTCGTATTTATTTTTTCCAAAGGATATCGCTTGAGCGCTATTGTTTAGTTTACTAATTGTTTCTTCTTTAATGTTGCCGAGCTTGTGGGCTTTCTCTACGTAGTGATCACATTGATAGAGATCTCCATTGGCTTCTAATGCTAAGGCGTGACCGCAAGTTCTAGAAGTTACGCATACACCTGAAGGTAGACCATTCCATGAGGCAAATGTACTATCGAATGTTTGTACAAAAATGTCGCCAATATCCTCTCTAATCCATTTGTTGAATATTTTTGTAAGGAATTTTCCATACGCGAGAGCTGGTGTCGTCCACTTGGTTACATGGAGATTAGTAATGTGAGGATTTGCTTCCTTATTATTGGGGTAAACTTCTTCTACTAAAGGGATAAACTGTATATGTTTAGCGCCTAATGCTTTTAAGTGTTGGTATACTTCTATAGGGTGGTCAACATTGTGAGAGCCAACAACTGTGAGAATATTAAATTCCACATGATGCTTTTTTATGGTTTCCAGGCCTGCCAGTACTTTTTGGTAGCTACCTTTGCCACTTCGAGTGACTCTGTAGGTATCATGAAGTTTTTGCGGGCCATCAATTGATATGCCGATTAGAATGTTGTTCTTTTTGAAGAAATTAGCCCAATTGTCATTAATCAGTACGCCATTTGTTTGGATGCTATGACGAATTATTTTTCCTTTTGCTAGCTCTGTACTTATTTCGACCGCCTTGGCAAAGAATTCTATACCCATCATTAGTGGTTCGCCGCCTTGCCAGAGAAAATCAACATAGTTTGAGGGTTGGTTTTCGATATACTGGCGGATATATTCGCGCAGTACATCTTCAGGCATTTTCCAAGCAGATACCCTCTCAGGATAGAGCGCTTCTTTTTCCAGATAGAAGCAGTAATGACAGTCTAAATTGCAGATTGAGCCTGTAGGTTTTGCCATCACATGGCAGGCGATGTTTGTAGCTTTTTTCATCTGTTTACTCCGCGGTCGCTTTCAATATACGGATAGTAAGGTTGATTCTTGACCAATGCTGGGTTGTTAACGCTTATTCAGTCATTGTTTGTTTGCCATCGACCCGTTCGTGCTCGCTTGATTTCGTGTGTCATCAGCATTACTCAGCACTGGGTTACGAGCAATTAGCTCGCCTCTAAACTCATACCTAATGTTCACTTCACGAGTAACTGAACGCTAGAGTTTTACCTTCCAGCTATTGTGCAACGATCTGATGTTTAAACTTGCACTATACCACTCATCATTAAATGCATATATCTTAAGCTATAAACACATATAGTTTTGGTGATCAACTCTATGTTTTTTCAGTTGATAACTTTACGTGTTGCGCCTGGTTGAATTTAATGTAATCGGGTTTTGATCTATGAATAGTGACAGAGTAAGTATATGGCAATGAATTTTAAGCGCTTTCCTAAGAGTTTTTGGTGGGGTTCCGCGACATCGGGGCCTCAATCTGAAGGTGCCGCACTAAAAGACGGTAAGTCGCATAGCATTTGGGATCTTTGGTTTGAACAACAGGCAGAGTGTTTTCACAATCAAGTTGGTCCTGAGGATACTTCGACTTTCTATGAAAACTGGAAAGAAGATATCGCATTGATGAAGCAAATTGGTCACAACAGCTTTAGGACTTCTATCCAGTGGAGTCGTTTAATTCCTGATGGAGTTGGAGAGGTTAACCCTAAAGCAGTTGAATTTTATAATAACGTTATCAATGAGCTTATTGCTAATGATATAGAGCCGTTCATCAACCTTTATCATTTTGATATGCCGGTATGCATGCAAGAAATCGGAGGTTGGGAAAACCGTAAAGTTGTGGATGCGTATGCCGAATACGCGCGACAATGTTTTGGGTTGTTTGGTGACCGAGTTTCTAAGTGGTTCACATTTAATGAACCAATTGTGCCTGTGAAGCAAGGGTACGTTTATGCTAATCATTATCCTCAAACTCATGACTTTCTTAAAGCCTCAACGGTTGCATATCATACTATGCTAGCTCATTCAAAGGCGGTTATCGCTTTTCGTGAGATGAACTTGAGTAGTGAAATTGGCATTATTTTAAATTTGACTCCTGCTTATTCTCGCTCTGAGCATCCTGCAGATTTAGAGGCTGCAAACGTAGTCGATCTATTATTTAATCGTTCTTTTTTAGACCCAGTAACTTTGGGGCACTATCCCCAAGAATTGCTCAATCTCCTTGCCGAACACAAGCAATTGCCTTTATGTAGAGATGGAGATGCGCAATTAATTGGACAAGGCATCGTTGACCTATTAGGGGTTAATTATTACGAGCCTCGAAGAGTTCAGGCTAAGCAACATGTTGTGAACCCAAATAGTTCATTTATGCCGGAGTGGTTTTATGACCCTTATATAAAACCAGGTAGAAAGATGAATGTACATAGAGGATGGGAGATCTATGAAAAAGGCATTTATGACATCCTTACAAATTTGAAAGAGAATTATGGAAATATACCGTGCTTTATTTCTGAAAATGGAATGGGAGTGGAAGGTGAAAATCAGTTTTTGCAGGATGGTCAAATTCAAGATGACTATCGTATTGAATTCATTAAAAGTCATTTAGATTATGTCCATCAAGCGATCGAAGAGGGTTGTCACTGCAAAGGCTATCATCTGTGGACATTCATAGACTGCTGGTCATGGATCAATTCATATAAAAATCGTTATGGTTTTATTTCACTTGATTTAGAAACACAGAAGAGAACGATTAAAAAGTCAGGTGAATGGATTAAAACAGTATCCCAAGAAAACGGCTATTAATAAGTTAAGGATTGATATATGGAAAATAAAATAATTAACGATTTGCAAGTATCCTCTTTGGGGTTCGGTTGTTGGGCTATGGGGGGGACATGGAATAATGTAAATGACAACGAATCTATCGCTGCAGTGCACCGTGCTATTGATGTCGGGGTTAATTTTTTTGATACCGCTCCTATTTACGGTAAAGGACATTCTGAAATCATATTAGGTAAAGCGCTGAAAGGAATTGAGCGCGATAAAGTTATTGTAGCAACCAAATGTGGCCTGCCATTTGCGTATAGTCCAGAGCTCGGTCGAGTGAAGTCTAGGCATGACTTGTCTAAAGAGAGCATTTTTGCTGAAGTTGATGACTCATTATCACGATTAGGTACTGAATATATCGACTTGTATCAATTGCATTGGCCTGATCCAAATACGCCAATTGTCGAAACAGGAGAGGCATTACGTGAATTGCAACGTCAAGGCAAAATTCGCAACGTTGGGGTGTCTAACTTCTCGATCGATATGACTCGGGAATTGATGAAAGTGATTGATCTCGCTACATACCAAGGGCTCTACAACCTGATTGAGCAAAACCCTGAGCACTACCACAATATTCCTCTTGCTTATCGAGCGCGAAGTGAAGTGCTCCCATTTTGTGCAGAATTTAATTTGAAATATTTGCCATACAGTCCTTTAATGCAGGGATTGCTGACAGGAACCTTCTCTGAGAGCAATAACTTTGACAGTAACGATGACCGTGCCGCAAACCCTAAATTAAGTGGTGAAGCATTTAAAGACTATCTCGCTTGTGCCAACGAATTGTCGAGTTTTGCTAAGAATGTAGGGGTCGATCTGGCGCATATCGCAATTCAATGGTTAATTAATCAACAGCAAGTTGGACCTGTAATCGCTGGCGTTTATGATGTAAACCATGTCGAACAAAATGCACGCTATGCATCTACGAAAATTGATAATGATGTCTTAGACGAGGCGGAGCGTATTGTTGCAGGTTGGAAACTCACCTAATTATTAGAGCCTTATTTAGTGTAATTAGAAGGAGCGCCGTTTTAGGCGCTCCTTTTATTTTTTTGTGGACTTAGTTTTCCTTTCATTTTCATGAAAACTATGAAAACATGAATCTACTTCTTATGGGTACGATAAAAACATCTATTCTGAAGTATGGTAATTCTTTGTTAATTAAAGTGTTTTTATATGTCTGATAATGATTATTCACAAGAGCAGCAAGAGAATTCTAGAAAGATGGCTACTATTCACGATGTTTCTTTAATGGCGAATGTTTCAAATGCCACAGTATCGCGGGTATTTAGCGGTAATGCGAATGTAAAGAGTGAAACGAAAGAGTTGGTTTTAAGCGCTGCACGTAAGCTAGGCTATAACCCAGAAAAAATCTCAGAGCTTTCTAATGCAAGTTTCGTAGTGTCTGCCGTAAGCACCAAATCCAATACGATAGGAATGGTTGTCTCTCACTTGTCAACGGCCAGTTTTGGACAGTTTTATCTATCAGCGCAGCAGCACGCTATTCGAGAAGGAAAGCAATTAATGCTTTTTAATGGGGAAGGTGTGCGCAGTCGAGAAAAGAGCTACGTTTCGCTTTTAGTAGAGCGGGGCTGTGAAGTTATTATTTTAGTTGAAACTGAATTATTAGGATCTGAGGTTGAAGCTTTAACTGTTCGAGGCCAAACGTTAATCCGCTTTGATAGTAAGTACGATGAGTCAGAGTATTCTATTAGCTACGATCATTCTTCAGCTTGTTACTCTGCATGTCAGTTTTTAATTGCAAATAAGCACCAAAAATTTGCCTTATTTCCGGGGGTAGGTATAGCGGCAAATGCACGTATTGATGGCTATAAACAGGCTATGAAAGACTACGGTTTAGTATTTAATCCTAGTGTGATCCTTGACCATATTGTTGATGGGAATTCAGGTGTAATGGAGCTTTGTAGGACTGGAGTTGAATTCAGCGCCATTGTATCGGCTACTGATGTGATTGCAGCTGAGGCAATGGCAACACTAAGGCAGTTTGGTTATGAAGTCCCTGATGATATTTCTATTATTAGTTTGGAAGGCTCTGAGCTGGCTGAGTTTACTTACCCGAGACTGACGACAGTAGAAACGCCAGTCTCGTATATTGCAGAGGAACTTATCGAAGCTTCAATTCAGGTACTTGAAGGAAAAGCGTTGACTTCACTTCAAGATAAGCCTCTTACGGGTCGTTTAGTTCCAAGAGAGTCGGTTAAACCGTACCAATCAAAAAGTCAGTACGATGCGCGGCCAAAGGTTGGTCGTTAGCCAACTCATATGAGAGGTTTCCTGTGCCTCTCATATTTTCTGTGTATTTATAAATACCTGAAGCACATGCTTCCGACACTAAGAATTACAAGGGATAGCGTTATGTTGTCTAACCTTTGCATCGAAATAGTTTTCATCAATTTATGTGCAATAGGGATTGCGATTAGGCTACCAGCAAATAATTGGATTGATAGAGTGACATTTGTTTGACCATTCAAGCCATACACTAAAGCGGCGAACCCGGAAAGTAACATAGTCACGAATACCGATACTCCCACAGCTTGCTTTATATTGAGATTTAAGAAACGTATTAAAATAGGTAGTACGATGATCCCTCCACCGACCCCGGTGCAACCTATCACACTTCCTGCAAATAGCCCTGCAAATACAATTTGGTACCAAGGTTTCGTTTGGGCTAAATCGTTCGTGATTTTAGTAACCGTTCTTGAGCTAAGCTTGTTACGAATCATGATAGTTAAAGAGCTTGCCATAGCAAGCAAAATCAGCCCCTCAATCACTATGTTTACGTTATTGGCGTAGTTAGATTTCATACCGATGGATATAAGATATGAGCCTATGATTGTGGTCGGTGCTGTCGTTAGCAAAAATATGAAGCTGGTTTTAATAGGTATATTGCCTAAATGATAGTGTGTTGCACTTGAAGAGAGTTTCATTAGCATAGAACAGAGGTTTGCTGTTGCGACAGATGAGACTGGATCCATCTTAAATAAATACATTAAAACTGGGATCATCAGCACTCCACCACCAACACCAGTCATTGAGATTGTGAGCCCCAGCAGCATCCCAATAAATAATTCAAACATACATACACACCTTGGTTTTCATGTGTTTTCATTGTATTGAAAATACATGCACAAGTCTAATAGGTTGAGGTTACAATCATTTTAAAGCTTAAAGTATTGATTGGTAAGGTTTTATTGCCTTAATTTAAAACCATATGGTTTTGACGAAGATCACATATATGTAAATTCATGAAAATACGACTGTAACCCTCACTACATAGACGGTAATATCCAAACTGTGCCGGACATAAACGAAATTCACCCTACAAATAAGTGGACGATATGAAAGCTCTAGAAAACTTTTTTAATAAACATAGTGCAAAGATAAACGCGTTTGCTACTAATAAATATGTATCTTCGATTAGAGATACATTTATTAGTACACTACCAATTATCATGCCCGCCTCTTTTTTTATTCTTTTTAGTCAGTTGTTCCTAAATCCGTTATTCGGATTACCAGTATGGCTGGGAGAGGATCATGTTGCGATAGGATTTATGGCAGAGGTCTCTAACCTTTTAGTAGGAGGGACGCTGAATATGTTTGCACTATTTGCTTGCTTTAAATTAGCGTCACTTTTAGCCGCAAAAGAGGGAAAAGACCCAGTAGGAACTGGTTTGGTTGCTCTCGCGGCTTTTTATATTATTACACCTGACTTTTCTGTAGCAAATGTAAGCTCAAAGGGACTATTTGCTGCAGTATTGGTTGCTATCTTAGCAACAAGGGTTTTTCATTATTTATCTGCAAGTGAAAAGCTTAAAATAAAAATGCCGGACCAAGTACCTCCTGCCGTCGCTACTTCTTTTGCAGCAATGTTACCTGCGACATTTACACTGGTGCTATTTTCGGTTATAGCGGCGCTACTCAAGATGTATGAAACATCTGTCCCTCTTATTATTACCCAGCTTATTCAAGCACCATTATCTAATTTAGCGGGTAATATATGGGGATTGATGACAGTTGATATTATTCAAAACATGCTTTGGATCTTTGGTATACATGGTGGTGCCGTCTTAGGTGGTGTCAAGTCAATGCTTTTTGCTCCAATGCAAGATGATAACTTGCGTGCAGTTGCCGAAGGGGCCTCAATGTGGGATTTACCACATGATATGACTTGGCTGTCATATGACCTTTATGCAAACGTTGGTGGTGCAGGTGCTTCACTGGCCTTATTAATTGCAATTCTACTCACTTCTCGTCGAATTCATTATCGTAAAGTAGCACAAATCGCTTTGATACCGTGTTTGTTTAACATTTGCGAGCCGATGGTGTTCGGCCTACCAATTATACTCAACCCAATTTTTGCTATTCCATTCGTTGTAGCCCCTACATTGATGTTGGGTTTTGCTGGCTTTGTCACTTCTCTCGGTTTAGTTCCGCCACTTGGTATTCTTGTTCCATGGACGACGCCTGTTGGAGTTGGTGCTTTTTTAGCTTCAGGTGGTTCTTGGCAAGCAGGTGTGTTAGCTCTCTGTACATTGGTTATCGGAATAATGGTTTACATTCCATTTGTTAAGTTGGCAAATAGAGCGGCAGAACCCGGAGAGCTTATGGGAAATGAAAAAAGTGCTTCGACAGAAGAAGCGAGAAGTTTGACAACTGCAGATGCCAAGTAAGCGAGAAATGATGATGACTAAACGCCCTAATATTCTTTTACTATTTACCGATCAGCAACGTAAGGACTCTTTAGGGTGTTATGGCAATGATATTGCTGTGACACCAAATATCGATGACTTGGCTAATCAAGGAGCAAAGTTTGAGCATTTCTTTACTCAAGCCCCTATATGTGGACCTAGCCGAGTTTCACTGCTGACCGGTCGTTACTGTAGCTCACATGGCATAGGTGCTAATGGTCCTGTTGTACCGGAAGAGCTTTTGACAATTCAGAAGAGACTGAAGCCGTATGGCTATAAAACAGCCAACTTTGGAAAACTCCACTTTCTTCCTCATTCATTTAGGGATCATCGTGAACATCACCCGTCGTATGGGTTTGATGAGTATGTAATTTCAGATGAGCCTGGTTGTTATGATGACCCATACACTGAGTGGGTTAAGCAAAAAGCACCAGAGCAGTTGGATGCAGTTCGAACAGCGCTTCCTTCACAAGCTCGCCGATTTGGCCGGCCTGAGTATAGTGATAGAAAACGAGATCCAGAAACACCGTTCTCATTTGAAGGAGATGAGTCGTTAACTCATAGCAGTTTTGTCACTGAATTGACTCGTGACTTTATTGAAAGACAAGAACAGAGCCATGATCCGTTCTTTTGTATAGCTGGTTACTATGCGCCACATGCGCCAGTGAACCCGCCAAAGCGCTTTCTAGATCTTTATAAAACAGAAGATATGCCACTGCCAAAGGTTGGTAAGTCAGAAGCGATAATGGCGAAACTAAAAGATTTTAGTGATGACGAGTGGCGCGAGATCCGTCGTTATTATATGGCGCTTGTAAGTCATGTTGATGATTGTGTTGGCGGGGTAGTTCAGTCATTAAAGGATACTGGACAATATGATAATACTATTATTGTCTTTGTTTCCGACCATGGAGAGTATTTAGGTGATCATGGCCGAGTGCAGAAAGGTATGCCTGGAGAAGATGTCATCACCAATGTCCCATTCATTATCCACTATCCGAAGGGGATTAAACCGCAAGCTTACACACAGTTGGTTGAGAGTGTCGATTGGGTGCCGACGATGTTGGAATTGGCAGGTATTCCACTTTCTCAGGATATACAGGGAGAATCTTTAGCACCGTTAATGAGCGGTCGAGTTGATACCCATAAGTCATTGATTTTAACAGAGCAATTTGAGCCTTATGGGTTACGTCAAGTCTCCATTCGAGATGAAAAGTTCCGTTACTACAGCGATAGCGAAGGAAAAGAACTTTTGTTTGATTTAGAAGTGGATCCTGATGAATTGGAAAGTGTCGCTCAAGATCCGAGTTATTCAGAGATACTGTCTATGATGAGGTTCAAGATGCTGCAAAAGATACAGCAAGTGGCCTATCCTAATGTAGAGAAAATATTCGCATATTAGCGAGCTTTTTTAAAATGATAAAAGTCGATGCGATAGCATCGACTTTTATCATTTTATTTTCCCCAAAAAAACATCTTCTAGTATTAAGGCTATGCTCGAAGAAGGTTCATGTTCAATATATCCAAGTTTGTGACCAGCAATCAAGGAGCTAAAGAACATGAGCAGATGTCTCACATTTACGATAATTTGCTAGTAAGCGCGTGCGATATCTCCTCGACTCGTGATCGAGTAGGAGTTTGTGGAAAATGGGATAAAAATAGATTCTCCTTTTCCGATAGTAATACATTGGTTATTTGTATCAGTCACCGTAACATCGGCGTCGATAGCAAAGAGTATTTCTGCGCGATCCATGTTTACAGTATGATTTTTGGGACATTTATAAATAGAAAAAGCAAAGTCATCGACAGGAATAGGGAAGGAATACTCACAATTATTGATGACAGCTTGAGTTAAAATGTTTTCTTTTTTGAGTGGTACAAACAGGCAAGAACTTACCAGTTCAGTAACGTCAATATATTTGGGAGTTAAGCCAGCTCTTAGAACATTGTCTGAGTTAGCCATAATTTCAAGGGCGGTTCCTTTTAAATAAGCGTGAGGAGTACCTGCATCAAGGAACATTGCTTCACCAGGCGCTAATAAAATTACATTTAGAAATAGTGGCGCTAGCAAACCTACATCATTTGGATAGACCTCATTAAGTTCTAAAATGATTTTAGCGAGTTTATCATCGTTATTTTTTGACCATTGCAATAACTCAATTAGAACCAGTTCTTTCCGTTCGCCTTCCAAACTCAATAGTTGAGTGAATAGAGAGCATAGTCCGCGGTCATTTTTTGATTCTTCGAATGCGCTAAGCTCATTTTTAAGTTCTTCAATGTTGACCTTTCGGAATTGCTGAGCAATATCTTCAAACAATCTAAATCCATTCATTGCAAGAAAAGGCGTTAGTGCGTAAACAAGTTCGGGCTTATGGTTTGCATCTTTGTAGTTTCGCTCAAACGCATCGATGTGTAGCTTGGCCTGGTTCTCTCTGTCAAATCCCAGCTTGGCGTCTTTTTTACTAGGGTGGACTTGAATTGATAAGGCTTGTTTTGCTGATAATACTTTGAATAAATATGGTAACTCACCAAATTGTGTTGCTGTGGGCTCTCCTAAAGAACTATGGATATTCTCAGTAATGAAATCGCGTAGTAGTAGGGCGTTTTGGTCTATGTTGATTTCAGAACTAGCCTTTGGGTGTGCTCCCATCCAAATTTCTGCAAATGGCTTATCATCAGGGTTTTGAATATTAAAAAGTTCCGGGATTGATGTGTTGCTACCCCAAGGGTAGTTTTGAATTGAATTTGTTAGTTTAAAGAAAGATTTAGAGTTGTACATAATAATCTCCAAAGATAAAAAAAGCTCTGTATACGGGGGTATGACAGAGCCAGAATATATTGAAATTTTACTAAGCTATATTTGGAGCAAAATAAAGATGATGTTATATTTTTATGAAATTTGTTGCAAATTTAAACATATCACAACGATGTTTGACATTTGAATATTCAAATATCTCACCATTATCTAAATAAACAACCTGTTCAACATTAACTACACTATCATCAAGTTTTAATAAGAGGTTTTCACTTTCAATTTCACCAGCTTTAGTTATAGTGATTTCCATTGTTGAACTATGAATTTTTAACCCTAAAGAAGAGTTAATATATTCGTATATTGAATTTTCTACATGCTTTTTTGAAAGTCCCGTGATGATATTGATTGGCATATAGGTGTCTTCAATAACATTAGGTTCTCCATCAGAAACTCGAACTCGAATGATGTGGTAAAGCATATCACCTTCAATGCAGTTGAGTCTGTCAGCAAGAAAATCAGTTGCAGGTTCAACGGAGTAATTTAGTACTCTAGTTTCGAGTTTTTGTCCTGTCGCTGCAGCATTAGCTTTGGTTCCGTAAAGGTGTTTCGGCGCTTGGGTGCTCAGTGGACGTTTAACAAACGATCCCGAGCCTCTTTTGCGCACAACGAACCCGTCATGAACCAAGATATCTAAAGCTTTTTTGATGGTAAGTTCACTACAACCAAATTCATTTGCTAAAGAAGTACCGTCTGGTAACTTTACGTTGCTTTCGTACTTACCATGTAAAATTCGATCTTTGATGGTTTCATATATTTCAAGGTATTTGACCATGCCATTTCCCGTTATTAGGTTTACTACTATAGCGTTTAACAAATATTAAACTCTTTGTCCATTCAAACCTGAATAACGTAACCGCGTTTATATGACACCGATCCCCATTCTGCTCAATATGGCTCATTTGTTAACCTAAATAATAAACCATATGGTTTTTAAATCAATAACTATGCTGTTTTATTTTTAAAACTATATTTTTAGTGTGACGAAGGTAATGTTTTTGCAGAATCTAGCTTCACCTAAGAGATGAGATCTGGTCTATTACAATCGAAATATGAAGTTATTGAGATAATCACTAGAACCAAGAATGCGTTCTCAATAATCAAATGAATTACGAAAATAGGGGAAATCAAAATGGTAAAAAAAATCTTTCTAGTTTGTTCTGCTGGTATGTCGACATCAATGGTTGTGAACAAAATGCGCGACGCTGCGAATAACAAAGGCATGGAGGCGGAAATTAAAGCTTATTCTATCTCTGAGTTTGCAGATGTGGTGGATCAATATGAGATTTGCATGGTTGCGCCACAAATCAAATACGAGTTTGAACGCTTAAGTGGTATCTGCGCCGAGAAAGGCGTTAAGTGCGGGCAGATTGGTATGATGGAATACGGGATGTTGAATGGTGCAGCGGTTCTAGATGCGGCATTGGCGCTATAAAAAATAAAGCTGCTCGTGGGGAGCAGCTTTTAATAATAAATTAATTGAGACACAGGCTATGTCTAATCAAAATAAATTTTTTACATTCTTAGAGAATGTTGTTGCTCCAATTGCTGGAAAAGTCGGCGCTCAACGTCATATATGTGCAATACGTGATGCTTTTGTGACCGCAATTCCTTTTATTATTGTAGGATCTTTTCTGCTTGTAATCGCTTTTCCTCCATTTGGAGAGAATGCAACAAACGTATGGGCGACGTTTGCGCGTGACTATCGAGATGAAATCCTACATCCGTTTAATTTTACAATGGGTATCATGACTCTCTGGATTGTAACAGGTTTGGGTTACAATCTAGCGAAGTCCTATGATAAGACAATCAAGAGTCCTCTGCTAGCGGGTGTGCTCTCATTATCGACATTTTTAATGATTTCCGCACCTGTGACTGAAGGAAAACTTGAAATGGCATATATGGGGGGGGCTGGTATATTTACTGGACTTCTTGTAGGTATTTTCGTTCCAGAGCTGATGCATTTTCTTAAAAAGCATAACATTGGGTTTAAATTACCTACTCAAGTACCTGAAAAAGTACGTGAGTCATTTGACCTATTCATTCCAATTTTAATCGTTATTGTGACGATTTATCCTCTGAATTTATATGTCCAGTCTCAAACCGGTTTTATTATTCCACAGGCAATTATGGAGTTATTTAAACCACTGGTATCTGCATCCGACACGCTACCAGCATTGCTACTTGTATCATTTATTGCCCAAGTTTTGTGGTGGGCAGGTGTGCATGGCTCTCTAATTACAGGTGGAATTATCGCGCCGTTCGTTCTTGCTAATCTTACTACTAATCAAGAAGCGCTTGCAGCTGGCGTCGAAGGCACTCAATTACCAGCGATCTTTGCTCAGCCAATGCTTGATTTTTTTATGATGGCCGGAGGCTCTGGTGCTACATTTGTTCTCGTTCTGATGTTCTTGCGATCAAAAGCAGCTCACTTAAGAGCGATAGGTAAAATGTCCTTGATTCCAGGTATGTTCAATATCAATGAGCCGGTTTCTTTCGGTACACCAATAGTAATGAATCCGACATACTTTATCCCTTGGATTTTGGTGCCCCAGGCATGCGGTATCTTCACATGGGCAATGTTCAAGCTGGAGCTAATGCATCGTATTATTGCTATTCCACCATGGACTGCCCCGACACCATTAGGTGCGGCGTGGGCGACTAACTGGTCAGTAATTGCTGTTGTTACAGTGCTAGTAAACTATGTCATTGCGACTGCAATTTGGTACCCATTCATGAAGATTCATGAAAAGCAGTTACTCGAAGAAGAAGCGAAAATGGCCGCTGCCCAACAGCAGGCACAATCAACGACTCAACCACTAACAGCGTAATCTAAGCGAGGAGAGGGAATATCTTTCCCTCTCCTATAACTTGATAGTTTTTATTTAAAACATTGGGCCTCAGATAATTGAGGTCACGGGGATGTTTTAAGTAAAATTTATTACGGTTGAAAAAGAGGACTCAAGATGTCAGAACAATTTGAAATTAATGCAGTCGAAGATATTTCAGAAGAATTTCTAATGATGCTTTTAACACAAGCCGCAATGGGAGAATCGGCTTCAAAAGAAGCAATGATAAAAGCACGACAAGGTGAATTTGAAGTTGCTAAGCAGCTTATTGAGCAAGCAGAGGAAGCATTCACGGAAGTACATAAGACCCAGACAGCACTCATTGGCTTCGATGAAGGTGAAGGAAAGGTGCCAATGACTCTTATTCTTACGCACATTCAAGATCATATTATGACGGGTATGTTGGCAAAAGAAATTGCATTCGAAATTATCTCTATTAGAGAAGAAATGGCGGAGCTTAGAGCAGCGTTAAGGTCATAAATCAAGCGTAAGTAGAGGCTTTTAATAGCTATCAGAAGGTTACATATATGAAGATATTTCCTCAAGGCTTTTGGTGGGGGTCTGCAACATCGGCTGCGCAATCTGAAGGTTCCTCCCTAAAAGGTGGGAAGTCAGCGAGTATTTGGGACCATTGGCATGCAATTCAACCTGAACGTTTCCATAATGGTGTTGGTTGCGCTGACGCTTCGACGTTCTATGAAAATTGGAGAGACGACATTGCTCTAATGAAAGAGCTTGGCCACAACTCTTTCAGAACATCTATAGCATGGTCTCGACTTATACCAAGCGGTGATGGTGAAATTAATCAAGAAGCTGTCGATTTTTATAGCAATGTAATTGACGAATTAATAGAGCAGGGAATTGAGCCGTTTATCAACCTTTATCACTTTGATATGCCATTGTGCATGCAAGAAAAAGGAGGATGGGAGTCAAGAGAGGTAGTTGATGCTTACGCTAACTATGCCAAGACGTGCTTTGTATTATTTGGTGATCGGGTGGTGAAGTGGTTTACACACAATGAGCCAATTGTTCCTGTAGAAGGCGGCTACCTCTATGATTTCCATTACCCAAATATTGTCGATTTTAAACGTGCTGCAACAGTGGCACACAACACCTTGGTTGCTCATTCAAAGGCTGTTATCGCATATCGTAGTTTAGGTTTGAAAGGTGAGATAGGCATTATTTTAAATCTTACACCATCATACCCACGATCACAAAACCAAGCTGATTTGTTAGCAGCAGAACGTGCAGATTTATTATTTAATCGCTCATTTTTAGATCCTGTGACTAAAGGCGAATATCCAAGCGAACTTGTTACGTTACTCAGTGAATACGGGCAATTGCCTGGGTGCCACGATGGAGATCTGGAGATAATCAAAGCAGGTGTAGTTGATTTGTTAGGGGTTAATTTTTACTTTCCTCGGCGCGTGCAAGCACCTCGATATGCCCCACACCCTGACGCATTATTTATGCCAGAGTGGTTCTTTGAGCCTTACGAAATGCCGGGTAGAAAGATGAACCCTCATCGTGGCTGGGAGATATATGAGGAGGCCATGTATGACATCGCTATTAATCTGAAAGATAACTATAACAATATCCCGTGGTTTGTTTCAGAAAATGGCATGGGGGTAGAGGGAGAAGAAAAATTCCGTGCTGAAAGCTTTCAGATACAAGATGATTATCGTATTGAATTTGTGAAAGAACATCTGTCATGGTTACATAAAGCTATTGATGAGGGGGCTAACTGTAAAGGTTATCACTTATGGACGTTTATTGACTGCTGGTCATGGTGTAACGCATATAAGAATCGCTATGGATGGATTGAACTCGATCTCGAAACACAGGCTCGTAGAATGAAAAAGTCTGGTCAGTGGTTTGCTCAAGTTTCAAACGATAATGGATTCGAGTAGCTATTAATATGTTCTTAGGGGAGTCAGATGAAGCTAGCACTTACTTTTGACGGTTGTGAACCAGAGTTAACCATTAAGCTTTTAGGTTTGCTAAATCAGCACAAAGCTAAAGGCTCTTTCTTTGTTTTAGGTTCATATATAAAGCAAGCGGAAGACGTGATTAAGTGTTTACAAAGAGGTGGGCATCTCATCGGTGGTAATCATTATGACTACCTCGATTCGACGTTACTCGACTTTAGTGAATTTATCGAACAAGTTCATAGGTGTACAGAAGCTTTAAAAGCAGTAACTGGACAAATGGTTAATTATTACCGTCCTCCATTTGGTTCAATTTGCAATGAGCAATGTGCATATCTTATCGACTATGGTCTGACTCCTATTTTTTGGAATGTAGATTCAACAGACAGTAGTACCGAGTCAGCAAAGGTAGAGAATATTGTTGGGAGAATAATGACGAATGTTACTGCTAACAGTGTTATTCGTTGTCACTTAGACGGGAATGAAAAGTCAAACAGTATTTTGAGGGCATTGAAGATAGTGATTCCTATGCTGCAACAATGTGGCTATGAATTTGTCACTCTGAATGAAATAAACTCGCATAAGGCCAATCAGTTGAACGGCTTTTCTCGCCAAGCGATTTTTGAGGTTTAAAATGATTGTAGGTTTAGATATTGGTGGTACAAAAATAGAGGGTATAGGCCTAGTCAAGCTTGCAGGCTCGGACGTATATGAAACCGTTATTAAACATAGAGAGCCAACAAACAAAGAAAGTTATGCGGCTTTTATAGATTCAGTGATGTTGGTGATTGATAAAGTAGCGGCGCACGGGAAAATTGAATCTATCGGCATTGGATGTTGTGGTTCAGTTGGGCATGACGGACTAATGCAAGGGGCCAATGTCACAGTTTTAAATGGTCAAGACTTTATTGGCGACTTACGTTCAAGAACTGACGTTGATGTCGCCATTGCAAATGATGCGGATTGTCTAGCGCTATCAGAATTTAAAGATGGTGCAGCAATAGATGCAGAGCAATCTTGTATGGCAGTTATTATTGGGACTGGTTGCGGTTCTGGTATCGTGATAAACCAGAAATTGGTGACCGGATCGAATAAGCTAGGAGGCGAAATTGGTCATAACCCCCTTCCAAATTTCAATCCTGACATCGATGGTAAAGCAGTGAAATGTTACTGCGGGTCGATGAACTGTACAGAGAGTTTTGTTTCAGGCACTGGCTTTGCTCGTACATTCAGTCAAAAGTATTTTGAAGCTGACTCTAAACAGATTATCGAAATGGTTCGTGCTGGCGATAGTAAAGCGCAAGAGCATTTTGACGTCTATTGCGATCAACTAGCGCGGACACTTGGTTCTATTGTCAATTTCGTAGACCCAGAGGTTATTGTTCTGGGGGGAGGGATGTCGAATGTTGATGAGATTTATGCAAAGGTTCAAGACAAGCTGCACGCATATACATTCACAAAGTCTGTTACGACAAAAGTTGTTAAAAATTGCCATGGGGACTCTTCCGGAGTTCGAGGCGCAGCATTTTTGAATGCGCTATAAAAAATTTTTGTTATAACGACGAAAAACCATATGGTTATCTTTTTTTAAGTATATTTATTTATGAATTATATTGTACTCGATTTCGGTGGCAGTTCTGTCAAATGTGCGGTGATGAATAGCAACGCTCAGATAATGAGGCAATTTTCATTGTCAAGCCAAGTCGATTCATACGATAGCTGGCTAGATATGTTTGCCCCACACTTCGATAAATATCGAAATGAATTTAATGTTCAAGGAATCGCCATTAGTAGTTGTGGGGCAGTTGATGTTGATAGCGGCATCATCCATGGTTCAAGCGCACTTCCGTATATTCACGACATAGATGTCAAGGCCCTATACAACGAACGTTTCAATGTGCCAGTCGAATTGGAAAATGATGCTTGCTGTGCAGCACTTGCTGAATCTTGGATCGGTAAGGGCAAGCACTCCGATCATTTTTGTCTATTAGTCATTGGCACTGGCGTTGGTGGCGCGATTGTTACTCAGCATTCCGTTATGAAAGGTCACCACCTTCATGGAGGAGAGTTTGGTTACATGATAATGGATTACCAAGACGATCAACCTGTAATTTTAGGTCATTTAGCATCTACACATGCGCTTGTAGTAATGACTGCAGACAAGTTGGGAGTTCCAGTAGATTCTTTGAACGGGCTAAAAGTCTTCGAGATGTACGATGAAAATCATAGTGAAGTCATCGCTGTCGTCGATAAGTGGTTGAAATACTTAGCTACAGGGATTTACAACATTCAATATAGCGTCGATCCAGAAGTAATTATTATTGGTGGTGCAATTAGCCAACGAAATGACCTTATCGACCTTTTAAACAAAACACTCGACAGCATGCTCGCAGTACTTCCTGTTGCGCGTATCCGTCCAAATCTTGAAGTTTCCGAGTTTGGCAATGATGCAAACTTAGTTGGAGCTTTGAAACATTATTTGAATAGGCAAGGTTCTTAAATGACAAAATATGTATTTCCCAAAGATTTTAAATGGGGCGCGGCAGCATCTGGCATTCAGACCGAGGGTCGTACGAATAAGGCTAATGATTCTATTTGGGATCTTTGGCATCGTGAGTCTCCGGAACGTTTCTTCCGTGGTATCGGATCTGATAAAGTCACCGATACTTACCACCGTTATGAGGAAGATGTGCAGCTGATGAAAAAAGTTGGCTTCAACTCATTCCGTACTTCAATTCAGTGGTCACGGCTGATTAAAGATTATGAAACTGGCGAAGTATGTCAAGATGCGGTCCAATTTTATAACAACTACTTAGATGAGATGATTACAAATGGTATAGAACCTATGATGAATCTCTATCACTTTGATATGCCTGCAGAGCTACAGAAAAAATACGGTGGCTTTGAATCAAAAAAAGTAGTTGATCTTTATGTGGATTACGCGGTTAAGGCATTCCAGATTTTTGGTAACAAAGTAAAGTACTGGATTACCTTCAATGAGCCGATTGTCCCTGTAGAGGGGGGGTATCTGTACGACTTCCACTACCCTTGCAAAAAAGACGGTAAACTTGCGGTACAAGTGGGTTACAACATCATTCTAGCGCATGCGAAAGCGGTAAAAGAGTTTCATAAACTTGAACTTAAAGAATCAAAAATTGGTGTTGTGCTTAATTTAACTCCATCATACACGCGTGATGAACGAGAAGAAGATAAAAAAGCTGCGTGGTATGCAGACCTCCTATTTAATCGCAGTTTTCTTGACCCAATGGTAAAGAACGAGATCCCCCAAGAGCTTTGTGAGATTTTTGCTGAGCATGGTGTTACTCCAGAAACGACTTCTGAAGAGATAGATTACATTACATCAGCGAAAATTGACTTTTTAGGCGTAAACTATTATGTACCTCGAAGGGTTAAAGCTCGTGAAGTGGCCTATGATTTAGATTACTTCACGCCAGAGTATTACTTTGAGAATTACATTAACCCTGAAGGACGTTTTAATCCATACCGTGATAACAATGAGATCTTACCAACGGCTATCCATGATATTGCAATAAATGTTAAGGATAACTACGGAAACATCCCTTGGTTCCTTGCGGAAATAGGAATAGCGATGGATGAAGAGTCTGAAGGTAAGCCTGGAAGTGACGGGATTATTGACGACACATTCCGCACAGACTTAATGAAGGAGCATTTAATCCAGTTGCATCGTGCACTGGAAGATGGAGCAAATTGCTTTGGAGTCCACCAGTGGACCTTTATTGACAACTGGTCGTGGACTAATTCCTTTAAGCGACGTTATGGATTTTATCGCCTAGACTTAGAGACAGGTAATCGTATACCGAAGAAGCACGGCTTGTGGTTTAAGGAGTTATCAATTTCGGGAAGTTTCAACGTTTAAATCGGGAAAAGTTAAAAAATAAAAAGCGCCACTTCGTGTGGCGTTTTTTTATTTTTAACTTTTATAAATAAAAAAATATGGTGCTTGGAATAAATGCAATTAAATCCTTAACTGATGTCACATAAAGCGAATTAAATAAAACTATATACTTTTAAATGCTTAAGTATATGTATATTATTTGTTTCGAGTCGATGTTGAAGTTATAGGTATGAAATTGGATGCGCTTAACTTCTGTATGATTAAAATCATACTTTCAAGTCGACTTGTTTATACGGTATTTGTTTCTATAAATAAATATAAGGTTAAGTAGAAATTTATGAAAATCAAACGTACTTTTTTAGCCCTTGCTATTATGGCTACTCCTGCAGTGGCACAAGTCGAAATATCTGAGCTAGAGTTTAATGGTTATATTAAATCTGGAACATTATGGGGAAATGGCACTAGTGGTGTAGATAGCATCCGCTTGACTGATATGGGACGTTTCCGCCTAGGTAATGAAAACGAAACAAAAGTTGATCTTAATCCAAGTATTCTCTTTGAACATGAAGATGGTGCTTGGGCAAAAGCTGCAACACGCTTCCAAAGTGAAACTAGAAATACATCAGACTGGGCCGCAGATAGCTCTGGTTTTGTTGTTCGAGAAGCGTATGTGGAAATGGGGGGCATTCCAGCATTGTCGGATTCAGTGACTTTCTGGGCTGGTAAACGTTACATGAAAAACCGAGGGTCTAATATTCTTGATTGGGATTACCACCAAGCAAATGGTACTGGTGGTGGAGTCTGGGGTATACCTTTATTTGAAAACGTAAAGTTTGATATCGATGTTGCATCCTGGGGGCGTGACGGTGGTATCAGCAATGGCGGAATGATTGAAGGCGAGGGCTATAACGATACTTTTATCGTAAAGCCCCGGTTTGATATAGATTTAGGTGATGGTAAAGGTGATATTTATGCAGAGTTTTTCTCACTTTCTCGTGATAATTCGGACACGAGCGAGAGTTCTGCTGATAAAGGCTTTGCAACAACCTTAGGTTGGGTTAGATGGGGAGATTTCTTTGGCTTTGGTGACAATGGCTATGGCGAAGTTACATTGCAATATGGTAGTGGCTTAAGTGCGGGTTCGAGCCTCTCTAAGTTTGCGTGGGGTGAGTGGAACTATAAAGACCATACATCGATGCGTGTAATGGCCACAGGTTTGATGGAAACTGAAAGCTGGTCATTTATGCCAGTATTTGTTTTCCATCAAGATGATGATTACCTCAGTGAGGGTGGCGAACGTAAGTGGATTGCTGCTGGTGTACGCCCTGTGTACAAAGTCAATCAGTACTTCTCGATACAGACAGAGTACGGTTATGAATATCTAGATGAAGACTCAAGTGCCAACGCTGATACAAAAGGTAGTCTCCATAAATTTACTGTTGCACCAACTTTGCATCTCGAGTCTGGCTATTGGATTCGTCCACAATTACGTTTATTTGCAACATATGCAACATGGGATGATGAATTGGTCGACGTTAATGGTAAATATGGAGGTAATTCAGGACCTGGCGGTGCTTCATTTTCTGGTGAGAAAAATGCTTTCACATTTGGCGTTCAAGCAGAAGTTTGGTTTTAAATAAACCCCAAACAACCTAATAATAATCTATAGCTATTTTTGATTGATTTTTTGATATGGCTTTATTGCCAGGGATAAGTGCAAACTAAATTTGATGTTAAATAGCTATTTAAATAACAACGGTACTAATATGAAGTTAAAAAAACTTGCTGTGACACTACTTGGTTTTATTCCATTATCAGCTTTCGCGGCTGGTGGATTAATCAATGAAAATGCGACTACTGAAACTAAAGCTCTATATGAAAATCTTGCAAACCTTGGCGATAAGGTGTTATTTGGCCACGAAGACTCTTTAGCCTACGGTGCTAAATGGTGGGGTTACGCAGAAGGAGGCGCGCTTGAATCTGATATCAAACAAGTCACCGGCAGTTTCCCAGCCGTGTTTGGTGCGGATATGGGGGGTATTGGTTTAGGTAACGAAAAGAACTTAGATGGTGTGAAATTCTCTGATTACGCACACTACATTAAAGAAACATTCGAAATGGGCGGTGTGAATACTGTTTCATGGCACATGTACAGCCCAATTGATGAGCATCACTCATGGGCAAAAACCTCCTATGTACGTGAATTGATCCCTGGAGGTAACCATAACGACAAGCTTAAGACGTACTTGGACTCATACATTGCCTTCAACGAAACTCTTAAAGTCGACGTAGATGGCAAAGAGGTTTGGATCCCTATTATCTTTCGCCCATGGCACGAACACAACGGAGACTGGTTCTGGTGGGGTAAAGGCCACACAACAGAAGCTGACTACATCGCACTATGGAAATTCACGGTTGACTACCTGAATGAGAAAGGTCAAAACAACCTGATTTACGCATTCTCACCGGACCGTTCACGCCTAGACATGAGTGATTTCGACAACTCTTACAAGTATGGCTACGCCGGTGATGCTTATGTCGACATCATTGGTTACGACAACTATTGGGACTTAGGTCATCCATCGAACACCCAGTCTGTTGCCGAACAGCAAGCTCTGTTTGTTGAAGGT
The DNA here is from genome assembly GCF_000827885.1 of Vibrio renipiscarius. Lineage (GTDB taxonomy): Bacteria > Pseudomonadota > Gammaproteobacteria > Enterobacterales > Vibrionaceae > Vibrio > Vibrio renipiscarius. The sequence goes on from NZ_JTKH01000025.1 coordinate 73,105, forward strand.
CTTGAGAAGTTAACTGACCTTGCTGACAAGAAAGGTAAAGTGTCTGCGCTATCTGAGGGGGGGCAAGAGGGCGTACGTGAAGACAACTTCTGGACTGAGAGATTTGCTGCTGGTATCTGGGCGAATGAAAAGACCTCACGTATCTCCTACGCATTAGTTTGGCGTAACAACAACGAAGAGAACGGTAAGAAAGGCCATTACTATGGTGCTTATCCTCAAGAGAAGAACGCCGCAAACTTCGTAGAGTTTTATAATAATAAAAAATCTCTATTTATCAATAATATACCAGAGATGTACAAGTAATTGTGAATACATAGCTCTTTGGTAACAAAGAGCTATGTCCTTTTTTATGATTTTTGAACGGATATGATATGAGACCAATCACTCTAGTTACACTTACTTCATTAGCGCTGATATCAGCCATTGCAATGGCTGACATTGCGCCTAAACCATATCAATCTTTTGATGCGCCGACAGGGCAAGGTACATCAAAACCTTATCTGACTTATCAAGGTAAAGATGTTTATTTAAACGCAGTCAATATCGCTTGGATCGATTATGCGCGTGATTTCGGTAACGGCTTGAATGAAGCGCGTACCATTGAGATCTTTGATGAAATCGTTAAGAACGGTGGTAATTCGGTCCGTTGGTGGATTCACGTGAACGGCACACAAACACCACTTTGGGATGGGGGTAAAATCGCTTCTGCTGACAAGCAAAAGCAAACTTTTGATGACATTGAACGCGCTTTGGATCTAGCGGCAGAGCGTGGTTTATACATTATGCCGACGTTATGGTCGTTCGATATGCTGTCATTGAACCAACACGGTGTGAATGATGTAGCTGGCAACAATTTCAATTTTTTAACGGATGATGCCGTTCGTCAAAGCTATATTGATAATTTCCTAAACCCTTTGCTCGATCGCGTTGCTGGCCATCCTGCACTGATTGCTATCGATCTATTCAACGAGCCAGAAAATATGACGGAAGGCTGGTTTGTTGAGCGAGAAAACCTAAAAGGTCAATATCAAGTCACTTATGAAGATATTCATAGAACGACAGCAGTTCTAAGTGCTGCCGTACATAAAAAATCTAAACAGCTTGATAAGCAAGTCATGACTACAACGGGCTCTAAGTCTTTAGTTATGTTCATGGTTGATGGTTACGGTGGTACTAACTACTACTCAGATGAACGTATGATTGCTTACGGCGGCGAAGATGCACCGCTTGATTTTTATTCTCCGCATTATTACGACGATATGGATAAGAAAGGCACTTGGTCGCCTTTCTACCATAACGCTAAGTTCTGGAATTTGGATAAACCCATCGTGATGGGCGAATTCTATGTCGATCCTTATGGTTATAAACCGGCAGATTTCAACTATTTTGATAATGCGGTTGGGCAGCAAAACCTATGCCCACGATTGGTTAACAACGGTTATGCCGGCGGTATGGCATGGCAGATTTTCGACTACTCAGATAAGTCACTGCATTGTATCAACAAGGCAGCAAAAGCCATGGGTAAAAACGTGGTTGAGTTTGTTTATCCGGGAATGGCATTCCTTGATGGTATGAAGTTAAGTTCGGATTTTGGTAAGTCAAAATACCTAAACCGTATCGAGGGTGACGAGCAAGTTACTCTGAAAATTGATGAGCCTGCGGGTGAGAAAAAGGTTTACTTAAAGCTACCGGTAGACAAAGCCGAAGGTGCGAACAAAGTGTCGTTTAAAGTGATGTTACCACAAGGTGCCCGTGACTCAAAAATCACCGGCGGTAAGTTCTATATGAAAGATGCCAAATGGCAGTGGAACGACGCTAAGTGGACCAATATCAAACCTAATAAATGGAAAACGGTCACTTGGAAATTAACGTCACCATTGACAGACATTAAAGAGTTGGGTTTCCAATTCTACGGCAAACCAAACGGTGGTGAATTCAAAGGTGAATTTATTATCGACGATATTAAATTCATTAAGTAAGGGATGTAATATTTAAACTATCTCTTCTTGCTATGAGTACCGCATTGGTACTGGGCCGTGATTCTGGCTACTACGGTGATGGTTCTGTTGACCCAAGCAACCAACCTCGCGAAATACAAGCCGGGCAGGGGGCTTCTACTAATTTCCGAATGGTTGATGGTGCAGGTTTTTATGTTAACGGCCTTGATGAAACCAAAGCTGGTGAATTAATGCAACGGGTAGTTGATGCTGGCGGTAATACAGTTCGCTGGTGGGCTCACACCAATCTTACTAAAACCCTTGCATGGGACGGAGGTCTAGTTTCCTGTGGAGCGTCGCAAGCCAATATCATTGCCGGCATGAAATCAGCCTTGTTATTGCTGAAGATGTCGGCGTTAAGGTGATGCTTTCGCTCTGGTCATTTGATATGCCCCGTAGCGATCAAAGTGGTGTTTCAGAAGTTGATAGGAACAACCATGCGTTATTGAGTGACGCAATTGCACGTCAAAGTTATATCGATAATTTCTTAACACCGCTTGTCACAACGATTAAAGATGCACGTGCACTATTAGGGATAGGGAGACCTTTTATGAGCCAGAGAGCTTGCTTGAGTCTTGGGCTAATCCAGCATTTGAAGTGTCGATGGATGAGATCTACACCACAACAGCTGTGTTATCAGTTGCGATTAGAGGTTATGCTGATCTCCTGCCCTAAATCATAGCGTCTATACTTTAATGATACTGGCGTACGTACGGAACCGTAAACTGCTATTCCGACAGCGTCAACAATAAAAAACTAAATGTATAGATTAATAATTAAATGCAAATGGTAATTAATTTTAAATATCATATTGATATGTGTGCAAATCCCTCCTAGTTTTATTATAAAAAGGAGGGCGTATGAAGTTATTATTAATAGTTGCCATTTCATTTGTATCTACAGTGTCTATGGCTTCATCAAATAAATGTGATGGGTTAAGCGATTTTACTTATGCTGAATTAAATGAAATAATACCGAGCGGAAAGCTTAACTACCAATGTGGCATGTTTTATTTAGTTAAATTTGAACATGTTAATAGAATTGAAGTCTATGACTTATCCCAAATGCCAAACTTAACTTATAGGGTATATCCATAAAAATAATCCCTATGATGGTAACTCTTGTTACTTAAGGTGTTTAGAACGAACTGGATAATGGCTTCTACTGATACTAACGGTTCTTGATTTGGGCCGTTTTTTCTTTTCTGGAGCTATGTAACGTTTCACTATTTCTCTCATTGCACTTAGTTTTTCGGGATTGAACCCAGTGTCGCTATCGCGCACGGCATGAGTTCATCTCGAATATCTTGATGAGCCATCGCAAAGCTGATCCGGAATGGACTTACTTGTGCTTCTTTCGCAATACGATTTATTTCTAGCCGAATAAGATTATAGGCTATGAGCACTCTCATATCGCCTATTTAACCCCTTCAACTATATGAAGTAACTCATCTTCAAGCATGTCATGCTTTATCTAGCCATAGTTGTTTTCTATTTCCCTGTGCTCAAAATAGACAGAAAGTAAAGATTGGCTGTCAGTTAGAGAGCTTGTAACAATGTTTCAGATACCCAGTTTGTAACGCTATTTACGTTAAATTCACTTGGTATGGTCCCAAATTATCAGCTCAATATTAGAAATGCTAATCCGCTTCTGATTCCACTTGAACTTCCAACAACTCTCCGACAGTACATTCAAGATACAGGCATATTTTTTCTAACGTTTCAAAATCGATGCGATGATTTGTCTCGTGAAATAAACGATTAACGGTACTGCGGTTAACGCCAGTCTCTCTCACCACGTCAGCTATTTTTAATTTTTTAGCACCGAGTAATTTCGATAAGTGACACTTTATCATGTCTTAAAACACTCAAATGTTTCTCTATCGACATATAATGGTGTTTGTTGAGTGCGACAGAATTGTTTGGTGGCCACATGAGCTAGCGGTGGTCGCTAGCTCATTATTAGACAAAAGTGTTTTAGCGCACCTACTAAATTTGCAAAATTTGACAATGGTACTGCCTAAAAACACCCGCTTCCGTAAAGGCTCTGGAAGCGGGCGTTAATACTTTAACCAAAAAACGTGAACAGTCTAAAAAGACTCTCTACCAACGAAAGTGCATGGCAACTTTACCTGATCTGTGTGTGTCTGTTCTTCCAACAAATACTCAAGCCCCCATTTACCCATATCAAGGTGAGGAAGCGCCATTGTAGATAAGCCTGGCTTTAATGTCTGCGGAATGGGGTTCATATTATCGAAACTACCCAAAGCTATGTCTTTGCCCACTTCGATGCCAAGGGTCGATAGGTAGAAATAGACTTCCATCGCAAGCTGGTCCTTACCGCAGATGATGGCATCCGGCGGCTCTGGTAGTGCAAGCAGCTCGCTTACCACACTTTCGGTGATAGATCTCTCCTCACCATTCTCTTCAATAACAGCGTTACGAGCGTAAGCATCATCGACCTGAAAGCCAGCTGCATAATGTGCATCAAAATAACCACGCTGACGTTCAGAGGCGGCGATAATTCGTCGGTTAAGGTTAAGCAGTGCGATCCGCTTATAGCCTTTATCAATCATTCGGTTGGTCAAGTCATACGCTGCCATGTAGTCATCAGGCACTACACTGGCTAAACGTTGTGTTGGACTAAAACAGTTCACCAATACCGTTGGTAGGTTGTGTAAATCCTTGGGCAGGTTAACAGGCTTGTGATACATACTGGCGTAGATCACACCCTCGGCACGAAACTGCAACAGTTGTTCAATCGCTTTTTCTACTGAGTCATCATCTGACTTGATGTTCAATACCATTAAGAGCTTACCATGTTGCCATGCAAGCTCTTGTGCGCCTTTGATGATTTCGATCGCTGCTGGTGTGGTTGATACTTGATCCGCAATAAAACCAATAACACCAGACTTAGCATTCCGCATCATACGGGCCGCGCCGTTTGGTCGGTAACCAAGCTCGGCGATTGCCTTTTCGACTTTTTGTCTCGTTTCAGCTTTAACGTTTTGCTCGTTGTTAATCACCCGAGAAACGGTTTTAAAGGAGGTGCCTGCGCGAGCAGCCACTTGTTTGATGGTGACCATAATTCCCTTATTCTTCGATGAAACAACGGCATAAAAACCGCTATGCCGTTGTTTGAATTTATTTTACAGATTTACCACTTTCATCAAAGAGGTGAACGTTATTAATGTCGGCAAATACCGAAATTGGCGTCAGATCGTCATTATGATACACACCTTCTAGCTCAACGGAAACATTCGCTTCACCGAATTGCGAGTAAAGGAAGCTGTGACCTCCTAGATTTTCAACCACTTGTGGCTCTAGAGTCAGTTTAAACCCTTCCCCTTCACCAACTTGCAGATGCTCAGGGCGAATACCTACAGTAACCATATCGCCTTCCTTAACACCGCTGTTGATACGAGGAAGGGTTACACGGGTATTTCCTTCTAGATCGACAGTGATTTCTGCTGGTGTTTGTACAGCTACTCGGCCTTTGATGAAGTTCATCTTTGGTGAGCCGATAAAGCCTGCCACAAACATGTTGTCTGGGTTTTTGTATAGATCTAGTGGCGTACCGATCTGCTCAACTCGACCCGCGTTAAGCACCACTATCTTGTCTGCTAACGTCATCGCTTCAACCTGATCGTGAGTAACGTAGATCATAGTCGATTTCAGCTCTTTGTGTAGGCGAGCGATTTCAATACGCATCTGCACACGAAGCTCTGCATCTAGGTTAGATAGCGGTTCATCAAACAAGAACACCTCTGGGTGACGAACAATTGCACGGCCAATCGCCACACGCTGACGCTGACCGCCAGAAAGCTCGGATGGCTTACGTTCTAGCAGCTTCTCTAGGTGCAGCGACTTAGCCGCTAGCATCACCTTGTGATCCATCTGCTGCTTATCGACCTTAGCTAGTTTCATGCTGAAGGCGATGTTCTCGTACACCGTCATGTGTGGGTAGAGAGCATAGGATTGGAACACCATCGCAATGCTGCGATCCGACGGTTGAAGCTCGTTGACTCGCTCATCACTGATAGCGATCTCACCATCAGTGATAGACTCAAGGCCGGCGACCATACGCAGCAACGTTGATTTACCACAGCCTGATGGGCCAACAAATACGACAAATTCGCCGTCTTTGATGCTAATGTCCACACCGTGGATAGTTTGGGTATCACCAAAGCGTTTGATGACATTTGTTAATTTTACACTTCCCATGATGTTTCCTTATGCTGCTTTGATAATTGGGTTGACAGCTGATTGTGCGCAAAAATTCAGACTCGCTAGCTTAACGGTACCTTTGATGCAGGTTAGCTCATAGCCTGAGACGTATGAGTCAAACGACAGGTCTGTCACGCAGAACTCACCTTGTTGTAGCAGCAGTTCACTTGAGCAACGGTCAATAAGTGCAACTAGGTTTAGTTCATCGTTTTTTGGCAGCTCTAGCGTCACATTTGATGCGAAAGTCTTCTGATAGTTCTCTTCACCTTCATCAGCAATCACACGTTTAGTCGTCAGGAGGTAGCCTGTTTCCGAGCGGCACACGATGTAGACTAGGCTTTCATTGCCAAATGGCGCGATCTTCAGCTCAGAGCCAGTTTCAAGTGTAAAGGTAGCATTCACCACGCCCGCTTGGTACGAATCGCTTAGCTTGAGGAACTGCCCTTGATTAAGGCTAGTGCCTGATGAAGGATGAGTTTGTGTCTCTAATCCCCACTCTTTCGGGAACTCTGAAAGTAGACGTAGGCCTGAGTCCATTTTGCATAACTTCATGCTACGAGGTGCGCTCATTGCGCTACGCCAGTTACGAGTTGGCACTTCGTTGGCGTACTGCCAGTTGCTCATCCAAGCGATAGCCACACGGCTGCCGTCTGCTACGTCAGACCAAGTCTGAGCTGCATAGTAATCACGACCATAATCAAGCCAAAGAACGGTTTCTGGTTCATGGTGGTTAACAAAGCTCTCACCATCAAACTGACCGATAAAATATTGAGTGCCTGAGCCACCAGCAAAGCTACCGCCTTGAACGCCAACAATAAGTACCCAGTAAGTCTCATAACTGCCTTCTAATTGGATTGGGAACAGATCTGGACACTCCCACGGCAGGGTGTCGTGTGCCCCCTCCTCATGACCAAAGGTCGAACTCTTTTCCCAGGATTTTAGGTCCGCTGAGCGGTAGAAACCGATTTCTTGGCCTTCAGTGATAACCATGATCCAGTGCTGAGACTCATCATGCCAGATCACCTTCGGGTCCCGGAAATCTTTCAATCCCGGGTTGGCAAGGATTGGGTTTTGCTCAAACTTCTCCCAGCTAAACCCACCATCACGGCTGTAGGCAAGGCTTTGCATCTGCACGCCATCGGTACCATTAGAAGGTGCAATACATGCGGTGTAGAATGCCATGACACCTGGCTGTTCAGCATCGTTAAACAGGCCGCTTGAGTTTTTCCAATCAATCACAGCGCTACCAGAGAAACACATACCTGTCTCATCAGGAACTAGGCCCGGAGGCAGGTGTTCCCAATTGAGCAAGTTAGAGCTTACTGCGTGCCCCCAGTGCATTGGCCCCCACTTATTGCCGTAAGGATAGTACTGATAGAAGAGGTGGTACTCACCATTGATGTATACCAGACCATTTGGGTCATTCATCCAACCGAACGGTGGTGTAAAGTGCATCGTCGGTCGAAAGATATCTGTTGCTAGTTGTTGCATCTCATAAACTCCAAAATTAACCTTTAATACCAGCGCCTGCCAAACTCTGAACAAAGCGGCGTTGGAAAATTAAGAAAACTGCTAAAACAGGAAGTGTGATCAGGGTGGCGTAAGCCATCACTTCGCCCCAAGAGGTAGCGTTACCAAAGAACTGCTGTATACCAAGCATGACAGGACGCACGTCTTCACTCTGGGTTACCATCACCGGCCACAGGTAAGCGTTCCAGTTGCCAAGGAACTGTAAGATGGCAACGGTGGCGAATACCGGGCCACTCATCGGCACAATAATGCGCCAGTAAATTTGAAACGGTTTAGCACCGTCAATCGCTGCTGCTTCATCAAAGTCTTTAGGGATATCCTTAAAGAACTGGTAAAACAGGAAGATAGAAAATGCGTTGGCAAGGCCAGGGATGATCTGAACATGCAGGCTGTTGAGCCACGAACTCGTGATTTCTAACGCACCGTTTTCGATTCCAATCCATGGCAATTTTGCAACTAAGCTCAGCAGTGGAATCATGATCGCTTCACCTGGGATAATCAGCAGCGAAATAATCGCACTTAATACTAATTTTTTGCCTTTCCACTCAAGGCGTGCAAGGGAAAACGCAGCCATTGAGTTGATGATTAAGCCCACCGCAACACTGGTACCAGTGATAATGATCGAGTTCATAAAGAACTTACCGATACGGCTTTTATCAAATATGGCTAGATAATTATCAAATGAGATGTCCCCAACGGGCAGTACTGCGTTAACAGAGTACAAGTCGGTAAATATCTGATTCTCTGGTTTAAATGATGAAGAAATCATAAACAGCAGTGGGAACACAAAGATGTAAGCAAGTATGCACATCACCACGTAGGTGAGCATTTTCTTGTAGCCCGCTTTAGGGTCGACAGATTGACTCATCATTATTTCGCATCCTTCTTGTCGAAGATTCGTTTTTGGAACATGGCGATCGAGAGAATAATCACAAAGTAGATAACACTGATAGTGGAACCGTAAGCAGTATCCATCTCTCTAAAGCCTTTTTGAACAAGGTGGTACATCACGGTTGTGGTTGAATCTTGTGGACCACCATTTGTCATCACATCCACTTGGGTGAATAGACCGAATGCAGCAATCGTGGTCGAGATAACAATGAACACCATGGTGTTCTTTAACCCCGGAATCGTAATGTATCGGAATTTCTGCCATGCATTTGCACCGTCGATGCTCGCAGCTTCATACAGATCTTTCGGAATACCTTGCAGGCCTGCTAAGAAGATCAGCATTTGCACACCAGCGCCTTGCCATGACGACATAATGACAACCGATGGCATTGCCCAATTTTTATCCCCTAGCCAATCAATTGGGCCGATAGCACCGAAGGTCAGAATACGTAGGTATTCATTAATCAAGCCCGCATCTTTGTGATAAAGGAATATCCAAACAATCGATACCACCACCATCGAAGTGACTACGGGAGCGAAGTAAACAGTTCGAAAGAAGTTAGTTCCCTTTAAGCCTTGGTTAACTAATAACGCTAGACCTAGTGCTGTACCACCTTGTAGTGGAACGACCATCAACGCAAATAGAAGGGTATTCCAGAGCGATTTGTAGAAGATCGGATCCTTCGCCAAAATCATCAGCTTGCTGTCATCGGCTTTGGTGAAACTGATGAGTTCGTAATAGCCTTTTAGCTCTGGGTGCAGTGTACGAATCAGAGTGCGTAAACGTGGATACTCCACTTCACCTTTGCGATTGAGTTTAGATTCTCCATTTTCATTACGGTTAGGTCCAACGATTAGATAGTTAACGCTTAATAGGCGTTCATAGTTACTAAGCCCGACCATTTCGGTTGGGTTTGGTGACATCATGCGTTGGTTTGTGAAAGTCATGGTGATTGCCATCACGAATGGCACCACAATAAACATGATAAGACCAAAGAAGGCTGGGGCTCCCATCATCCAACCATAACGTTTTTGCTGCGCTTCATAGCTGTATTTTTTAGCTGATGAAGTTTTAGGAGCGGATATTGTCACTGTACTCATATTCTTTCTTTATTACAGTTTGAAACCGTAACCCTTGTTTGCTTCAATATTCAGTTCGATAGTGTCAACCGCCATGTCGAGGGCATCCAGTGGATCTTTGCCATCGATGATGTCGCGCATCGCTTTGTCGAAAGAGGTAGAAATGACAGGGTAGCCAGGCGTTGCTGGGCGAGTTTGGCCGTACAGGCTTGCGAATACATAGAACATATTCCACTGACCTGCTTCTTTGTATAGCTTCGAAAGCTTTGCAGCTTCAGGTTTCGTCGGTACTAGGCTAGTTTGATCAACAAACTGAGCGATTTCTTCTGGCTGCATGATGAAAGAGATAAATTCAGCTGCGCCTTCTGGATGCGGACAGGCTTTAGTTACAGACCATTGCCAAGAACCACCACTAATAACTGGCCCGTTACCGAGATCAGGTGGTGGAAGAATGGCTAAATCCTCCCCGAAAGCGTCGAAATAATTTTCGGCTGACCAGCTACCTGTGTAATGCATTGCTACCCGGCCTGAGACAAAGCCTTTGTCATTTGCAGGCTTCTTATCAATGTAATTGTTATCAACAAGATTCTTAAACCATTTGGCAAACGCGATTGAATCATCACCGTTCAACACCTCATCTGCGTAAACATAGTTATCACGGTCAATAAGGTCTCCTCCAAAGCTTTGCAGCATTGGCCCCCAGCCGTAGCTCGGCCACTCTCCGCCCCATGCCGCGTTTAGGTCGAGTGGGTAATTAAAGTCACCGGATGTCTTAAGTTTTGCGAGTGCATCGGCAAACTCCTTTTCATTCCATGGCTTGTCGACTGTTGGAACGCGAATGGCGTGTTTCTCTAACGTTGAGTAACGAGAGAACATCACCAATGCGACGTCGAACTGACCAAGTGAGTACAGTTGACCTTTGTAAGTGCCTTTACCTCCTGCTAGTACGGTGTCGTAATCCTTTTTGTCCAGTAATTTGTCAAGTGGCTGAATAAAGCCAGACCATGCAAAGTTTGGCACTGTAGGCTGATCTATTGTCATGGCGCATGGCAGTTGGTTTGCCATCGCTGCCGCTGTAATTGATTCGTTGTAAGCGCCTTCTGGAATAGACTCTACAACCACATTCCATTGGCCCTGTGATTGGTTGAAGCGCTCGACCATTGCTGCGCTGGCTTGCATTTCAATGTCACCGGTTTGATGGCGCCAAATCTTTAATTCAGTAGGAGCCGCCAGTGAAGATGCAGAGAGTATCGAGAGTGAGACTGCTAGGGTTGCTTGTTTCATTTTTATGTATCTACCTAAGACAATGTTGTCATTTTTATCGTTGAGTAATTCTAGACCTGTGAATTTGATGTTTGTAGTGTTTTTTAGTCAGTTAAGTCTTGTTAAGTCCATTTTTGATTGCTAGATCAAATAAAATAACGTCATTTATCTCTCTTGGATGATAATTGTCACATTTCAAAGTCTCACCAATTGAAATGACAATGTTGTCATAAACAATGCATATAAATCACCGCACAAGTGATACCACTCTCTAATAACATTAAGTATGTGAAACTATGAACGCTATCTATAAACTTACAACTGTCGCAGCCTTATGCTTGGGGACTTTATATCCAGCATATGCAGCACAACCAGACATACTCGCACATTGGACCTTTAACGAAGGCTCTGGCAACACCGCACATGAAGAAATCTCTCACCGTAGGGTTCTTATTCATCACGTGTTTAATCAAGGTCGCTACACACCAAGCCAAGATCCCTATTGGCGTGAAAACGGTGTACATAACGGCGCTTTGCTCTTTGATGGTTACTCAAACTTTATTAAAGCGCCTGGTCTCGACGTCCAATCTTTAGAGTCTGGTTTCACAGTCTCTGCCTGGTTAGCTCCTAATGCTTATGAATGGGGGGATGGTAAAAAACTGTCAGCGGTATTAAGCCAAGCGTCAGACGACGGTCGAAAAGGTTTCACGGTTGGAGTGTATCGGCATGGTACTTGGGGTATCACAATGGGCTTTGGCGATACTAAAGCGGATATTCTTGTTAAAAGTAAACGCCTTCCAAAAGACGTATGGTCACATGTCGCTGTTAGTTATAACGCCGAAAAACACTGCGTCGAACTCTTCCTCAATGGAGAGAAAGTCTCAACAGCTAAGCTTGATGATAATGTGACGTTTGTGGCAGCAGATACCGATTTGCAGTTAGGTCGACACACTCAAGGTTTGAGTATTGCGGGCATATTTAAATTCAATATGTTCAAGGGGTTGATGGACGATGTTGCTGTTTTTGGGGAACCATTACATGAGATGCAAGTCAGCAAAATCTTTGAAATGGCAGGGACACCTCCGCAGTTATCTTACGAAGATGTTCGTATCGATCCCGCAATTTATGCGCAAGATCGACACCGTCCACAATTTCACTTAGGGGCGGTTTCACATTGGATGAATGAGCCTCACGCACCGATTTATTACAATGGTAAGTACCACTTGTTCTATCAGCACAACCCACATGGTCCATTTTGGCATCAAATTCACTGGGGTCACTGGGTAAGCGATGACATGGTTACGTGGAAAAATCTTCCAGTTGCCCTTGCTCCAGAAGCGGACAGTTTAACTCCCGATGGTGTTTGGTCCGGCAGTGCTACTTACGATAAGAATGGCGATCCTGTTCTGTTTTTTACGGCGGGCAATGACAGCAAGAAGCCAAATCAACGCACCGGCCTTGCGTTCCCTGTTGATACGAGTGACCCAGAGCTGAAAGATTGGCAGTACTACAAGAAACCAGTAACGCTTCAAGAAGAAGGCGTGGGTGTGTTTGGTCAATTCCGTGACCCGTTTGTAGTTAAAGATCCAGAGAAGGAGCTTTGGTACCAGCTTGTTACGTCGGGTGTGCCTGGAGAGGGTGGCACAGCATTAGTATACACATCTACCGACCTCGTTAATTGGGAGCACCAAGGCAACCTATTTGAGGCTGACCATGATAAGTATCCATTCTTGGGCACTATCTGGGAACTGCCTGTGTTTATGCCACTTGGTAAAGACGAAAACGGCACCGAAAAATACGTGTTCTTGATTAACCCACACGGTCATGGTGCTCAGGTTGACGTGTTCTACTGGATTGGCGAGTTTGACCGCGAGAACATCAAGTTTATCCCTGACAGTGAAGAGCCAACCCTACTTGATTTTGGTGGTGGTCACTTTACCGGTCCAAGCGGTTTTGTCGATCCGAAAACGGGTAAGGCCACTCTGTTTACCATTGCACAGGGTATGAGAACGCCACAATTTGATTTTGACTCGGGCTGGGCACATGGCGCGGGTATGCCACTTGAGCTAACGCTCGGTGACGACAACACCTTACGTATTGCACCATTACAAGCGTTTGAGAAACTTCGTCAAACTGCAGCAGTGAAACTGACCGATGTGTCGGTAAATCATGTAAACCAAGCGTTGCGATCATTTACTGCTGATATGTACGAGCTAGAGATGGTTATTGATTCGAAAGATGCGGCACGTTTTGGTCTAGAACTCCGCCGCAGCTCAGATGGCGAAGAGAAGACGGTGATGTATTACGACACAAAAGAACAGTCGCTAAACATGGACCGCAGTCAAACATCACTTGATCCAGATGTTCGTTCATTTGGCCTGCAGAAGGGGGTGGTCCCACTTGAGGATGGCAAATTGTCACTTCGCCTATTTGTCGACCGTTCGTTAATTGAAGCATATGTTAACGAGCGCAATAGCTTGACGACACGAGCGTACCCCCTGCGCTCAGACTCAACAGGGATCAAGATGTTTTCTGATGGTGATATTAAGGTCGAAAGCCTCACGATATGGCCCATGGCCGCCGCATCGGGAGAAACTAAACCTGCTTGGTACCCAGACAATTTTGATGCCACTAAAAACTACGAAAGTGGTTTAACCAATCACGATTTCGCGACGTGCGACCTGACAGGTTGGACGGTGTTAGAAGGCGATGCGTTTACGGATGAAGCGGTAACCAAGGAAAACAAATTCTGGGGCAACATCTTCTTTAACCCATCTACCCGTATTCCTGGCGAGTGTCATTTCTTCGGCCACAAAGCCGGAGGTGATGAAAGTACAGGCGTTATGAAAAGCGAAGACTTTATCTTAGGTGGAAATGGTCAAATTAACTTCCTGTTAGCTGGCGGCGAAGACATCGAAAAACTCTACATCACACTGGTGAGAAAGTCAGATGGTAAAGAGCTCATTAAAGCAACCGGCATCGACTATGAAGAGTATCAACGAGTGTTCTGGGATGCATCGGAATATGTCGGTGAGAAGCTTTACCTCAAAGTCGTAGACAATCATACCGGTGGTTGGGGTCACATCAACCTAGATGATATCCATGTACCTATAGCAACGAAATCAAAATAAAAACAGTGGTAAAACAAATGAAAAAACAACTAATTATACCTAGCCTGCTGGCGCTATGTGTCAGTCAGGCGGCTTGGTCGAGTAATCATACCAGCCCGAACGGAGGCGGTAAGACTGGGATACAACCGCATCACCTTTCTATTCTCGAAAACGCTACCTTGCTGGAGGAAAATCAAGAGTACGACGACCTTGAAGTTGAGGTTACTTATCATCAGCCCGCAAGATCAACTATTCACGGCAATTACGCTACTAAGATCGAGACTGAAATTGAATATAACGATGAAGGTGATGCGACCTGGTCAAAAGTAAAGTATGTCCTTGGTGAGGGGACCGTTCGTCCAGAGTCCTGGGGGAATTGGTTCATGTTTTATCATGTGGCTCGCGAAGATTTTTATCAAGGGAAGCCTTATAGCGAGCAGTTTGAGAATGGTGAAATTGGTAACTCGATCATGGAATTGCAGCCTCATTATGTTGAAGGAACAGAGTGGGGTCATTGGGGCATCAACGTAGGCATTACTCATGAGAGCTTGTCTGGCGGTCTGTTTAAACCACGAGTTCGCCCATTTGGTAGCTATAGAATTACCGACAACGTTGAAGTGTTTACTTCATGGATGTTTTTCAAAGAGATGTTCTACAAAGAAGGTAATACTGACAAAAACATCTTAGAAACAGATTCGGCACTGATTTATCACTTTGACGGCGGTAATGTGGCGCTTGGCTACTTTGCTAAATTTGGTCAAAATATCGATGATGATCATTCTCGTATATATGATGATGGCAGCAAACATGAGCAATTTGGAAAGTTTTCTGAGCTGATCTGGAAGCCTCGAGTACATTACCGTTTTGATAATGGGCTAGGTGTAACGCTGTACGGTGAAATTGGTAAATACGAAGATAAAACAACTGAGCTCGCATCAGGGCAAACTTATGACCTTTACGAAGAATGGTTCCGCAAGTATGGGGTATTCATGGATTATCCAATCAATGACAATATCATTCTCTTTGGCGAAGCAAACTACCGTGAAGGACGTGTCAAAGAGACGTACGCCAATACTAATTTTTATGAAACGCGCGACCGTACCCATAACTTTGCGATGATTGGCGTTAACTTCCTGTTCTAAGAGGGGCTCTATGAAACTGACTAAATTTGCATTGGCGCCTCTTGCGGCTGCTGTTCTTCTTGCTGGCTGTGATCAAGAGTGGCCAGATCTTGATAATCCAGGTATTCCTCCTGTGATCCCTGTTGGAGAGCAGGTTGCAAGCTTTGATGACTCCACAGTAACTGGCGACTGTGAGAATACAACTAGCTGCTGGGCGGGTTGGAATGTTATCCAGAGCGCCAATGTTGATGATGATGCATTTTTGTTCGGGACGGCAAAAACACTAGTCAATACACCTACTGGTGGCTGGGAAAGTGCAAAAATTGGTAATTGGGAAGACAAGTACAACGGCACCAGCCTTATCCAAACCATTGGCCAAACCGAAGACCGCATCACAGACGCACTGACGGGCGAGCTAGTTTCCCCGCCAATTCTGATTGAAAACAACTATCTGCAATTGCAAGTGGCAGGTGGTAACTACTCTATCCTAGCAAAAGAGGGTATGACCGGCGTTCTGGTTGAAATACTACCTATTGGCGCTTCAGCGACTTCTCTGCTCTCTGAGCCTGCGGAAGTGATTGGCTGGGCATCGGGTGAGAACTCTAACAACTTCGCATGGAAGGCGTTTGATGTATCTGCGTTTAACGATGGCACTCGCTACGCTCGTATCCGTGTTATCGATGCAAACACTAGTGGTTGGGGACAAACTATCATCGATAACGTCTATCGCTCTGACGAGCTAGTACGAGAAGTCGAAGTTATCGATAAGAAGATGATTGGCAGCTTCGACCTCGCCCCAGTCAGCCACACGGCTCCGGGTTGGACCTCAACCTTCACAGCAAATGTCGTTGGTAATACTGAAGGTAGCCCACAGATGATTGGTCAAGCGGTTAACACCTGCATAGCCGGAGCTTGTGATGCTACCACAGGTACACTGACCAGTGATGCATTCGAGATCGAGCAAGACTTTATCAACTTCGCGATTATCGGAGGGGGGAATGATGGGCAACAAGTGTTTGTAAAGCTCAGCGTAGATTTGGATGGCAATGGCGCATTCACAGAGCAGCGCTCAGAAAGTCCGAATACCTGTGGAGCATGGTCAGAACCTGTATGGGTAAGTTGGCCTGTTTCTGAATTTAAAGGTAAAAAGGCTCAATTTGAGATCATTGATAACGAAACAAACGGCTGCGGATTTATCGCTGTAGATCAAATACATCAATCTGGAGTCACTCAATAATTTAGATATAAACAATTTAGAAGGCGTGCTGTCTAGGGACCACGCCTTTATTTAGTTTATCGGGAGAGTAATATGAATAAAGTATGGGTAACAGGTGATGCGGTCGTCGATCTCATTCCACACAAGGGTGGTCAGAGCTATCTGAAATGCCCTGGAGGCGCACCAGCCAACGTAGCCGTTGGTATTGCACGCTTGGGCGGAGATACCAGCTTTGTCGGTAACGTGGGTAATGACCCTTTTGGGCGCTTTATTGCACAAATATTAGAAGCTGAGTGCGTGGAAACCAAGTTCTTAGCATTCAATGAAGCCTATCGCACCTCAACGGTTGTCGTTGATCTTGACCACGAGGGTGAGCGCACCTTTACCTTTATGGTAACCCCAAGCGCCGACCAGTTCTTTGATGCGGCAGACAAGCCAGACTTTGCTGAAAACCAGTGGTTGCATAGCTGCTCAATTGCCCTAGCAAATGATCCTTCACGCACAGCCACTTTTAATATGATGACTCGCCTAAAGAGCCAAGGCGGTTACATCAGCTTTGACCCTAACTTACGTGAACAAGTTTGGAACAGTGTTGAAGAGATGGTTGAAAACGTAAGTAAAGCAGTTGAACTGGCTGATATTGTTAAATTTTCAGAAGAAGAATTACTTCTGCTTTCAGGCAAAAATAGCGTTGATGAAGCACTAGCAACCCCTGGCTGGGAAGATAAAGCTATTATAATCACACTAGGATCTAAAGGTGCACTGGTACAATACCAAGGAACACAAACCATAGTGCCTTCAAAAGCGGTCACAAAGGTCGTTGACACTACAGGTGCTGGCGATGCGTTTGTCGCTGGGCTTCTTGCTCTGCTTTCTCGTCATAGCGAGTGGAAGAATCAAGAAACCATCATTGCCGCAGTAAAATGTGGTAATAAATGCGGTGCTTTAGCCGTAACTAAAAAAGGTGCAATGACTGCTTTGCCTACACCAGAAAGTCTTGATGTACTGAGCTAAAACCTATCTCATTATGGGCTGATGGCTTTTCCGTTCAGCCCAATTTTCTCAGAATCCCCATCTTTACAAACTGGGCGTCATTTAGAACCATATTCTACTTATGAGGTAACAGTTCCGTCGATTTTATATGGCATCTTTTAAGGGAAAGAGAAAGGTTAATTACCCCGATCACTTAGTTTAAGTACCTCGAAGTATATGGGCTTTGTCAAAGGACAGACAGCGATTAGATTTCCGTATTTAAAAACGCAAAAGCTTTGGGGTTCGATAATTAACAGAGCACCTCTTTTAGTGGGCATTTACCTAGTTTCGTAGTTTTAGCTCGATGAATCGGGCTCCTGGGGTACAATGTAGATCGTTTAGGATTAAACAATTGACATCATAATCCCCATCATATGGAACAAATACATCAGGGTTGGTGAGGATCTTTTTTGCTTTTCCGTCTTTCCTGTATGTTTATGGTGCGGGTCAATCAGCTCTAGCCGAACGGCGCCATAACTTTTCTTGCTTCGTCCTGTTTGCTTGCGCTCAACAACTTGCTTGATGCCTTTTAGGCTGAGTGCCCATTCGTCCTTTTGAGTACTTGCATTCATGAAGTGTGTCATCGCGCGCCAATGGGATTTAGGGATAAATAGCCAGCTGGTTTTGATGAACGATTGTAATTCTTGCGGCGAATTGAAGTAGATCCCTGAACGAGAGACGCTGCTATGGTGCAGCACATAATTAATGATCTGTTTAAAGGCATCGCGATTGGCCGGGTAGTGTTGCTTTATACTGGCTATGTATTGGTTAAGTAATACGATTTCTTGTTCGCTTTTTAGCTTTGCAGGCAACAGCTTATCTGAGCGAGCATGACTAAAATGTCGTGAGGTTACTTTCCCTGCGTTAGTGACGGTTAGTGCTTTAATTGCCTTTGCTCTGGCGATCCAATCGCTCAGGGTTTGCTCTTTAATTCTTAGCCTGTTACAGATGTCCTCGTGTTGAAATCCTTGCTCGTATAGCGATATTGCTTGGTAGCAGATGGGGATGGATAGAATTTCTGTACTTGGATGATAAGAATATGTCACAGGATCACATCCATCGACTATGGGATTACTCAGTACTTTTACCTGTAATTTTCGTGACAAGTAGTCAAGTGATTCCTGTTTACCTTCAACATGTTTTTGCAGACGAATGTTCGCACGTGAATTGATCCCAAGGCGCACGGTTTGTGCTTTGGTGAGGTTGAAATTGGCATTGAGCAATTTCCTTGCAACAATCCAATCTGAAAAGTGGAAATAGTGTTGAAATGTCATTGCTGCTGACTCATGCCCAGCGAATGCGGCAATTTGATCGTAACCATTCCTTAGCGATCGCCCGAACACGAGATGTTTGATCTTATGTATTTGGTTTATTGGATAAGCGGTAAGCGAAGGAAACTCTGTTACATCGTCACCTAACTCGAGTAGTAATTGCATTCTGCTCAGGCAACTGTGTCTTAGGTGATGAAAGACGAGGTAATCCAAACCAGATAGTGATTTTAATAGCCCCCCAACCAGCGCCGAAATCTGCAGCGATGTAATCGGCAGTTTCAGTTCAGAGCCTATCGTAAAAAAAGGATAGTTCGCGTGCTCTTCGGTTTGTTCGAGTTTGAGTCTATAAAATTGTTCGACTATCTCAGTTTCATCCTCGAGCAGTAATGGAAAAAAGGGGACTTTTCGTAAGCTACTAGCGGTCTTATTGCTACCATATTGGCTTTCTCGGATCTGTAGCCAACCTACCGTCGATTTCTCAATATCTTTGATACGCAATTTTCTTAGTTCACTTAACCTCAACCCACATCGATACGATGTAATACATAACGCCATTAGACACAGTTTATCGGCGTCATTTAAATCTGTGATGCGGTCAATTGCATTCATGAGCGCGCAAAATAGCCCTTCGTCAACAAAACCAGCTCGAGTATGCGATTGTGTGGGATCGGCGTGGAGGTATTGGCTAGATACTTTGGCGTATTGAAAGTGGGTAACCGCAAATTGATGTACATCTTTAAGTCGGGACGCGAAGTAGCGCTGTGCTTTTGCACTCGCTTGCCCTTCAATCGCCTCTATGTACAACGATTCCAGGTTTTCACTACTCAGTTGGTGCAGAGGGTATTTTGCGCTGAGGTATAACCAATTTCGCGATAGGTTTGCGTGATATGAGCGTACGGAGTTGACAGCACACGATTTCAACTTATGCCGATACCAACTGACGAGAACCAAAGTGTCGGTTTGTTTCTGAGCTTCTAACGCTAGAATGAGTCTATTTAACCTGTCGGAAACAATGGTTTTTGAAAGCTCTTTGACGCCCGTTTTTTTGAAGCATGCTTTGATGGCTGGGTATGCTTCCATTTGGGGGTAGTTTGGCAGTGGTGATCTGATCGACTTCGCAGTGGTGACCGGAAAATATGAAAGGGAAGTGTTGAGTCGAGTGACTGTCGGGCGATGTAACCGAGCTAAGTTATCCAGTGGAAGGCTATAGGATTTATTGTGGCCTATTTGATATTCCACGAGTGCTTGGCTTAACTCAACGCCATCATGTTGTTCACAGGTATAAGCCGCGGCGGAGCAAAATTGAGCTGAGGTCATCGTGTTTAATGGCCCCGCAAGAAGATACATGAGTGCATTCCAATCTTTGGGCGGAGGATTGCCTTCAACGCCTTGCCATTTTTTCCAATGACGGATCAAGCCGAGTGTGACAGGGTGTAAGTAGCAGCAAAACTGAGTGATGGCGGCCTCACTATCAGTGACATTGGTGTTATAAGCCGGGTTGTCGATCGTGATCGTCATAAACGGCTGTTCATTCCATGTTTGTAGCCTTAGGGGAGTGGTGAATAACCGGTCGCTAAATGCTTTCACGATCTCTGGTACGCAATGCCCGCTGTGGAAAATAAAAGAGAGTAATAAGTCTCTATGGGCCATGTCACGGCTGTGTGGGGGCTCGAGATTAATCAGCTGCTTGTGCCACTGCTTATAGAGGGTGTTAACCTGCCAAGCGCGCTTAAGCCAAGTGAGTGTTCTGAGTTGAGCTATCGGCTTATTGGTGACGATGTGAGAAGGCGGTTGTATACCCCACTGATATTGTTCATTGTAATTACGGACAGTAGTCACCCCTTGATTGAATGCCCGTCGGTAATCTCCCAACCCACCAAAAACCAACCCAATGTCGTTTAGATACACCTGCCACTTTTTGATAAAGGCAGCACTGCTTGGAACGACCGAGGGATTTGGAAAGGATTTTTCAAAGAGTTGTCTAGCCTTGTTTTTTACATTTTCGATATGTTTATCGCGGCTTTCTTTACGGGCCTGTACACCTATTTTTCCCATGGGGAGACCTCAATGCCAATGTGCTCAATATAATTATTAAGTACAGTGGCAACCTGTTCAAATTGCTTTCTGTTGAGGAGGCTGTGTGAATGCAAAGCGCGCTTCCTTTGATTGTAATGTCCCATCCATGCTGAAATTAAAGCAGGGTCGATTTTTTCGCGCAGAAAAAGTGTTCTAATTTGGTGTCTGGCCCAGTTAGGCTGAATTGGAAATATAGAGTCGATATGTTGTGAGTAAACAGAAGGTGTACACTCTAAAACCTGGCTATGATCGCGATAGAAAAAAAGGTGCTCATCACTATTCAAAGTGTGTTGATAACGAGAACTCAACCTTGGCGCAACTCTGCAGGCGTTCGCAAACCATCTCTGGTAATGGTAGCCAAAATGAAGACAGTGAATTGGCTACTAGAGGGCGGATTTCAGCGCGTTGTTTTTGGGAAGGAACGCGGTGATGGCGTTGAAAGCCAATGACTTGATGTTTGTTATTTTTCCTTGCTTTTAGTTTTTTGATTAAATGAAATGGGTTGCCCGTAAATAGCATAATGAGTAGTGCTTTAGCCTGCTTTTCAATGCAATCTCTCGCCAAAATGGACGTGACGCAATAATTGATGACGGCCCCAATTTCAAATTTAGTCATGCTTTCAATGTCACAAGCCAAAGACATTTCTTTTTTCTGTATCCGAGCATTGATAGCTCTGGCGTGAAGCGCGTTGGCGGCATAGTCATTAGAAGACGTTGATAGTGTCGAAACAATGCTGATTGTGCGGTTAACGTCGGACGATATGTCTTCAGTTTGCCAAACCTGCTTGCTAACGGTTGGATGTGAGGCGATTTCACGCAGTTCAACGAGAGAGTCTCCGCTATCATCGTCAAGAAACTTGATTTCACTCGTCTCCAGTTTACTCGAACCCGTAAATGTTGTGGTATTGGATCGCCGTGAATACCCATCTTTATAATCTAAAGTGGCTTCGTAGGGCCTGCGATAATGGTTAAGTTGATTTACGATGGACGGGGGCGGCAAATCGGGATTGTCCTCTTCATTCACGAGCTCTTGGAATGCGGCGACGAGTTGAGGGAAGTCCAGTACTTGGATGTCGGGCATGTAGGCCGCTAAGCTCTCACGGTCACCTCTTGAGAATAATCGGACATCGTTACAGATATTTTCAATTCTTGATTTATGTTTTCCAATAAAAGTTAAGCGAGCTACAGACACGAGAGTAAGGGCTTTGTACTGCTCGAATTTATTATGATCGTAAGACGTTAGCACCAGATCGGACGCAAGGAATGCTGGGATGTATAACAAGCCGAGAGTTTTTGTATCCGTTATGTGAGCGCCAAATTTGATGGTTGAAAATTCATTCGATAAAATTGGTTCAGATATAGCGATTTATTTTGGAGTGACGAACTATCGAAAAATTGCGCCGGTTCCCAATAACCATTTAAGTCACTGGTTAGCTGATCTGGCAGCATTGGATTTAATCACTCCAAGTTCGAGAAAACATCCGGTTAGTGATAAAAATGAATACTGGGCTTTATCTGATAAAGGCGCAACTGTGCTTAAAAACCTTCGAAGAATTCAATTAGAAAAGGGGTTAGTTGAACAAGAGTCGCCAGAGAGCTAACAAACGCTTTAAGACGGATTCACAACGCGTGGCATTTTTACCATGCGTTAAGTTTAGTGATTTAGGTGGTGTGCAGAAACATCGTATTGCGTTGCTCACCACTTAAGCGGGCGTTAGCTTTCATGGTGATTTATGATTTTAAATGATGAAATATCGGCACTAAATTGCATCTTGATTAAGTATCGAGAAAAGAAATATAAATTACCTACTGTTCATGATGGTAATGATGCAACTCGTGTATTACAAAAGTTTGCAGGCATGGGAAGCATCAATGATTTATATATTTGTAAAAGTAACGGACATAACATTGAGAAATCTGATGAGTTATCTGTGAACGGTGATTTTCGAAACCATTTGGAAAATATACGGCAAGCATGCGCAACTTTGTCGTCAAAAAGCTAACAAGGCGTTTAAACGGGACTAAAACAGTGGGTTAGGTTTCGCTTCGCTACACATTATAACCCACAATTTTAGTCCGCTTAACGCGGCTACATGGATTCCCCCGGTTGTCAAACATCCGCTAAACTTATGACGATGGGTTTTGGACTGCCGCTCTACATTCGGCCTATTTATCGATGATTCATATACATCGTGGCCCTGATGACTTTGCGCGACTGCGGTGCCTTATTCGTTAGATGACATCTAATGTGTCCGCCGCATTAACAGGCTCTCCGCAAGTGGTCTTAACCTATCTCCATCATTAGCGTCTGCAATGACCCGGTGGGTTTAACTCTTTATGCTGCCTATGTCTTTACTTAAGCGGCATGGTTTTCATATTCGGTTTGATTGTGTAAAAGTGACCATATAATTCGTGCGTTTTTCGCCGCGAGTGCCACGATGGCTCGATTCATCCCTCTTCGTTCAAGAACGCCTCTGCACCATTGGCTTAACCTATCTTGCTTGTCACCAAGGTTTGCAATGACCGTTCTTGCGCCATGAACCAATAACGTTCGGAGATATTTATCACCGTGTTTGGTTATTCGGCCTAACCGAGGCTTACCGCCTGTGGAATATTGCTTTGGTACCAAGCCGAGCCAAGCAGAGAAGTCGCGGCTTTTATCAAATTGTGACCCATTGCCTATCGAAGCCAGTATTGCCGTGGCGGTTTGAGGCCCAATCCCTCTAACCGTCATGACTCGGCGAACATTGTCGCTGACTTTCGCGCAAGCATCGAAGACTTGTTCTGTATCTGCGATACGTTGATTTAATTCGTCGAGGTGGTGATACGCATCGGAAATAACGGTCCTTGCGAGGCATGGTAGTTCATTCTCAGCATCTTCAAGCATTAACGGCACTTGCTTCATTAATGATGAACGACCAACAGGGATGATGAGTCCAAACTCAGATAGTAGGGCTCGCATCCGATTCATTAGCGCGGTCCGTTCGCGAACCCAATGCTCTCTCATTCGATGCACTGATAAGATGGCTTGTTGTTCAGGGGATTTTATAGGTACAAAGCGAGTTGATGGACGCTGAACGGCTTCACAGATAGCAACGGCATCATTAAGGTCGTTTTTTCCTTTGGTTCGATAAGGGATGACGTATTTAACGGCCATAATACGCGCATCATGCCCGAGTTTATTGAGTGTTCTTGCCCAATAATGTGCACCACCACACGCTTCAACGCCTATACGCATGAGCGGCATATTTGCTATTGTAGTCAGCAGTTTAGAGCGAGTAACCGACTTATGAAGTAGGACTTTGCCATTTTGGTCGACAGCATGAAGACTAAAATGGTTTTTAGCCAGGTCGATACCGCAAAAATAAGAATAATCAGACATGGTGCCTCCGGTGCAAATGTATTCCACTTAAGTGTGGCAGATCCTCGGGAGGGGGAATCCATGTCATTCGTTAGCACACACATATAATTAGAAACAGCGTTTAGTTACTAGGGTGAGAATCAATGCCAGAAAGATTAGAATTAACAAAAAATGCACACTTTTATCTTCCTAAAACAGAAATAACAGATGATGTTATTCGTGGAATAATGGAAGGTGCTTCAGATAACATCGAGGAAGGGGGAAGCTACTTAATTGATGTTTTCCGACAAGAAAAGGTGAGTGAAGAAAATGATTTAAACTATGTTTATTCAGTTAAGGTTTTTCCTTCAGTTAAACCAGTATATTTTTTAGATGATGAAATTGAAGATAGAATTCATGCATATATAATTATTATTGAATATGATGGTCACTATGCTTTTCTTAAAAAAAGTTGTTCAAATATAACTGAATTAATCAAAGAAAATTTTGATTTAATTGGAAGTTCAGAGTTAAGCCGTACGTTTAATCATGATGCTGAATATCAGAAAATGGCTTTAAGAAATATGACTATTTCTGATCGAGCTATGAGAGCTAGATCTTATGAAGCAGCAGACCTGAAAGGTCTACTTTCTACGCATTCGGCTGGACGTTCAATTCCATATTACTTAAAAATTCGTCAAGGTGCTTCGATTAAGTCTATTTCAGGCACTGGTCGAATTGTCGAAGCATCTCAAAGAATATCAATTGATGACATAGCTTTATGGGTTAAAGAACAAGTAAATTTGCTAGCGAATGCAACTGATAACGAATTTCTTGAAGCATTTGCTAAGAAAGTCGAGTTAATTGATGTTTTAGCGATAACCTCACCAAATGCTCTCTTGATTGAAAGTACTCAGTTGTCTGAAAGAATAGAGAAAGACAGCTTAATAATTAAATACAAATCAAGACGTGGGAAAACAATAACAGTTTCAAATAGAGTTAAGCAAAAGCTGTATCAAGAGCTTGAAAAAACGTATGAAATAAACGAGAACTACGAAATTGTTGGTCATTCAACGGATGCGAAAATAAGGCGTAATCCTAAAACTCTTACATTGCAATCGAAAAAATTAACAAACTATAGGCTTGTAGAAAATGGAAAAGATATAACCTTACAAAGGTATATTGTTAAGAATGGTTTTTATAGTATTACTTTTTCTGATCCTAAGTATATGTATTTTATGGGGGCTTGTTTTCAGGATTCATCTGGTGTTTCTGAGATAAATAGTATTTTAGATATTCTGAAACCAATCGGAGATATGACACAAATAACATCGGAAAAAGGTAATTTTAGTTCAGACCAAGAGCTATTTGAAAGTGGTTCAATGTTTGAACTAATAGAGCGATTACATGAACAAGATAACTATGTCTTTTGTGATGATTTAGGGATCGAGTGGGCTGATCATATAACATTTAATATTGATGAGGGTTGTATATCCTTTATACACTCAAAGCATGGAGATCTGACTACATCAGCAAGTAAATTACACGATGTTGTTGGGCAAGGGATTAAGAACTTAGGTAATATGTTTTTTACTCAACAACAATTTGTGCAAAGAATAGAAGATAAGTTTAATAATCTATATTCTAACAATGGTACACAAACGCAAATTAGACGTGTTCGTCAAGGTAATATGACAAACGTTGAAACGGATTTAGGTGATTTATTAAAAAATTACCAGCTTCATAGAAAATGTATTCTTAGTTGTTCATTTATGTCTAAATCAGAAATAGAGGCACAATTCAGGAGAATACAAAATGGAGAAAATGTTCCTGGACACATTACTCAGCTTTTATGGATCATTTCGTCTTTTGCACATGCGGTTAGAGATATGAATGCGATACCAATAATCTATTGCGCTCCATAAGTATGTGCTAACAAATGCATCAACACGATTTACTACACTCGGCATTTCGGGTTGTCGGGTGTTTCTCGTTTTAAGGCATCAATTTTAAGTATAATTGCATAGTAGTAAACGTGTTATGCAGGCGTTATGTGCTTAGAGGAAAAATGAACAAAATCATCTTAATTTTACTGTTGGTGTCGTCTTCAGTGTTTGCGGATAGCGAGAGCTTTTTCAATCGGTTATTTTTTGAAAATGTTTCGTACTCAGAACTTGTGACTCCAAAAAATAAGGACGTAGTAAGACCAATATTTCAGCAAATTGATGCCAGCTTAGCCTCAGAGGAATGGAGCAATGTAGATAAGTTAGGCGTATTGCGTAGCATATTAGCAATTTATTTGTCTGAAGTTGCATCAGTAAAATCGATGTCCTTTGAGCAAACCTTGTCTAAATTCAAAGCTGGCAAGCTAAACTCTGACATCACTAAAGCCTATGCTGATGAACATAATTCAAAAGTAGCTAGTAGTGAACTCGATAAGGTCGTTAATGCACGAAACTACGAGGAGACTCAACAGACAGCTAAAGAACAGCAAAGGCTAAAGTTGTTAAAATGTATCATTGATAATATGAAAAACTTACCAGCCAATATGAAAGAAGTAGTTGGTGCATATTGCAAATTAGAGCAGAAAGTTTAGTACGCACATAACAAGCGTTCAAGACGGATTCCCAACGCTTGGCATTTTCGGCTTACTTTGGGGTAAGTGTTTATGTCACAATGGTTTAGGTCAGGTGGTGGTGTTATGTTTTAATGGGATGTCAATGGCTTAAATGCCTTTGAGTCGTTCTTTGCCCCTTTGGCTATTCGTTGGGAGTAGACTCAGCAAATCACTATTATCGATCCATTCTTAAATCCCTTAACCCGTAAAACATGCCAAGGTTAACGGGTTGCTTCATTCAAGTTTTCGAGTGGTTTGGTCGTCTTGTTTCTCTGGCTCAAAGTCGCTTCAGGCGTATTTCTCAATCAGCCAATAATGTAACCACCCCCTGTTTTAGTGACACTTTAAATTAGATATTTTTCCGGATTCATATTTGGCTAAATATTCCCAAGGGGTTATTTATAAATGATGGAAGATAAACGTAAGAAACGGACTAAGATCCCGAGTCAGAAAACTGAGTCTAGTCGGATTGCAGAGCTTGAACGTCAGAACGAACAATTTAAGCTCGAGAATGACTTGCTAAAAAAGTGGCAACGATTCGTTGCCCAAGAAAGTCGGCAAAACTCCGATTCATAGCCAAGTATCAAAACCACTACTCGCGATAGATTTGAAGTGAACACTTTAAAGACCGAAATCGCTCTAAAATCAGCTATTGGTGAGCAAATAGGGCTCTACTAAGCGCCTGATATTCACCTTGGCTCCAAGGCGAGATGCCAGTAGGTACATGCCTCCTATCTTGCGGTGGAGAAATAGGGCATCGGCTGGTGGTGTGTGCCAATACTCTTGCTCCATGCTCAGTATGGTTCCTGCTTCACGAAGCCTTTGCGCTAAACCACTGGCTTTGAAATCGTAATCTTCATCGACAAGCATGGGTTCACACGCCATTTTTACTAAGTTGAGAATGGCTTGGCGTTGGTCTGGGAGAATGGTCTCGCTAAAAAATCCAATTTGCTCTAGGGCTTTGTTTAGTCCCTGCTCATCATGATTAACTACAGAAGTGAAAGCCTTACGATAACCCTCACTGAACCGATCGCTGTATTCACGAGTAGCGCCAAAATCCAACAAACCAATTTGACGTGTTTGCTCTACATACAAGTAATTAGCGAAGTTGGGATCGGTTTGCACCATCTTGAAGTCAAACAGCTCTTTGAACATTAGTTCGAGCAGGCTTTGCATGACAAAGTCACGTGTCTGCTGGTCGTCGTTTTCGATTTTTTCGATAGAACAGCCTTCGATGAAATCCATCGCGAGCACCGATTCGGATGAGCTTTGTAGGTAAACTTTCGGAACCACAAAGTGAGAGTTTCCGCTTAGTGCATGATAATAGCGAGTCGCGTAATCGGCCTCTCGAGCATAATCCGCTTCATCGTGGAGCTGTTTTTTCGCTTCTTCCAACAAACTTTTGTAATCGACAGACTCCGGAATCAAGCCAACAATTTTGAGCAGAGTACCGACATTATTTACATCGCTATCGATACTTTTTCTGATCCCTGGATACTGAACTTTGACGGCCAATTTATCACCTGCGTCACTGTAGGCTTGGTGAACTTGACCGATGGACGCACTGGCGATGGGTTTGAAGTTGAAGGAGATAAACTCCGCCTTCCAGTTCATTCCGAGTGAATTTTCTAACACTTGGTTGAGCTGTTTGGCTGGCAGCGGGTCGGCGTCTGAGCGCAGGCGGGCGAGAATGTTAGCTAACTCGGGTTCAAGAATATCACCTGCATCCATCGACAGCATTTGACCGAGTTTCATCGCCGCGCCGCGTAAATGCGCCAGTTGATCAGTGAGTCGAGCAACATTTTGGGGCGTTAATAGCAAGTCTTTTGCTTTGGGTCTGTTTCCCTGCGCGAGCTGTTTCGTGCCTTCCGTGATGACACTTCCGGCTACTCGAGTCGCGAGCGACGCGAACTTACTGAATCTTGAAATGCGATGGGTAGGTAGACTTCTTTCTCTTGCCGACATAAAGGTTCTCTCTGGGAATCAAGGTTCACTACAACGTTTCATAAATCATGACACAACCGGATGTTTGGTGGGGAAATGTGTCGAGCTAAACAGTAAGTCTACTTCTTTTGTGCACAACGGGCATATACCATCGTAAAAATGTCGTTAATGAAGTCATTGGCTCCCTAAGTATTTTTATCTACTCCAACTATACGCAATCACCGAGTAGGTAGATCAGTTAACTCAGTGATCCGATACTGTCATTGTGGGTTTCGCTGTAGAGAGAAGCGGGCGTTAGACTCTATGCTGAAAATGAAAACTTTAAGGGGGTTGCATGAGTATCAAAGAGTCTGATTGGAAAGTTTTTTGCGAAATCAAAAAAGAAGCGATTCAGTTGTATTGCACAAGACAACTGAACGAAGTCATTAAAACTATCACTGACGAGTCAGAACTGGCAGGGGAAAGGTTTCGTTTGGATGTGACGATATAGAAAAGATCCATACAACCGCCCCAAATTAAGTGCTTCACAACAGTGGTTAGTCACGTTAATTATGTTGCTGCTCTGTTTTGGGTCTTTTGTGATTCTTTATTTCGTTTCTATTCCCAAGCTCTATTGGTAGCTGAAGATGAGTTTGGTGAGCTTCATTAAGAAAATGAGGTGCTGTTTTTCTCACACAGCACCTTATGAAAGCGTTAAATGAAAAGGCACAAATTCGGAAAGTAAAATTAGTTTAAGCGCTAAGGCAAAAGACTGCGAATATGGTCAAGTTGAGCCAGCACTTCTTGCTTGTCGTAGAGTGTGATGACTTTTTCTGCGGTACTGTCTCTTGTAATAAGATGTACAGGCAATATTTCAGTCGTTGGTGCTGATTCACTTGCCATTTGATTAAGGACTAGTTTTACGGCTTTGCGCCCTAATTCATTAAAGTCTTGCTTGATGGTGGTTAAGCGTGGTGAAAAATATAGGCTGTCTTGAATACCATCAAACCCAACAACTGAAACACTGGCTGGCACTTTAATGCCTGCTTCCGCGAGCGCGCATAGAACCCCCAGCGCCATTTGGTCGTTAGCGACAAGCACAGCATCAAAAGACACGCCAGTTTGAATTGCATTTTTTATCGCGGTGCAACCGCTTGCTGCCTGCCAATCTCCTTCGTAATACGCGACTTCTTTGCAGTTATGGGCACGAATGTCCGCTTGCCACTGATCGTAACGAATGACGGAGGCGGTAGAGTCTTTAGGGCCTGAAATACAAATAAACGACTCACGCTTTTGTTCTATAAGATGTCGGGCCGCTAAGCTCGCTCCGGTTTTGTGATCGCAACTTACTTGGTTTACGACGCTGCCGTGGGGAACATCGATAAACACAAATGTTAGCCGGTTAAACTGTTCGACAAAGCCTTCAGCGACTTCCTTCGTTAAGGGCGCATTGATCACGACAGCGTCGACTTGTTGTGCCATTAACTCTCGGATTGCTCGACGAAATTCCTCTACCGAATTATCGCCGAGAACGGTGAGTGCGGTGGCGTAGCCCATTTCATGGGCTTGGTTGCGCACGCCATTGGCAATCAAGGCGACTCCGTGCAGCGAAATATCAAGAGAGATGATGCCGATGAGGCGCGATTTTGCACGGCTTAACATCTGCGCCCCTTTATTCGGAACATACCCCAATTTCTTGATCGCATCGTTTACGCGTTTACGTGTTTCTTCGGCAACGTTATCCGAGCCATTCGTGACTCGAGAGACGGTTTGGGTAGAGACGCCTGCTAATTTGGCGACTTCTTTAAAGGTAATAGCCACATTTTTCCCCTGTATGTTTCCTGTGATAAATCTATCAAAACGCGAAGAGTATTGCCGTGAGTAATGTCGTAAAAAACACCAAAAATTGTTTCCGTAAACACAAGATCTAGCACACAAAATTCCAGAAAAAGATCGAGTCTAATCACATTTATTTGCCGTTTTTATCGCTTTGACCGCGCTCAAGCGCATGATTGCTAACAAATGTGTTGTTTGCGAAAACAGAGAAATAGAAATGCAGAAAATAGTTCACTTAAAATCAAAAAAACACAGCATGATCATCAAAGTGGGTCGTGTTCCAGAAATTCTTCATTGGGGGGCGAACATTGCGAAGATCGACCCTGACCTGATTCTGTCAACAGAGCGTCCTATTTCTCAAGCTCGTCTTGATGTTGATGTGCCGCTGTCACTGTGTCCTGAATTGGGCAGTGGCCATTTTAATGCCCCTGGCATTGAAGGGCATCGCCATGGTGAAGATTGGGCGCCAGTCTTTGAAATGAAAGCGCTGACTTGCGATGAACAGAGTGCATCATTCACATTAGAAGATACCGTTGCCAAGCTGGAATTGCTTATTGAAGTGAAGCTCGACTTTAATAGTGATGTTGTACAAAAACGCATCACGGTTAAGAATGTGGCGGATAAAGAATATTGCCTAGGCAAACTGTCTTCTACGTTATCACTGCCCAATCATGCCAATGAACTGATGACCTTCCACGGACGCTGGTGTCATGAATTTCAAACTCAGCGTTTAAGTTTTGAACATGGCGGGTTTATGCAAGAGAACCGCCGTGGCCGCACGTCTCATGAAAACTTCCCAGGTTTGTTTGTGGGGAGCAAAGGTTTTAGTGAGCAGGTGGGGCAAGTGTGGGGCTTCCATCTCGGTTGGAGTGGTAACCACCAACTGCGTGCTGATGTGCGTAGTGATGGCCGTCGTTTTGTTCAAGCAGGTGAATTACTGCTTTCTGGCGAAGTGCACCTTAAAGAAGGCGAGGAGTATCAATCGCCTTGGCTTTACGCGACCTACAGCAATACCGGCTTAAATGGTATTTCAGAACGTTTTCATGAATTCGTGCGTGCCAATATCATTAAATTCCCAACGAAAAAGGCGCGCCCAGTGCATCTGAATACGTGGGAAGGTATTTATTTTGATCACAAACCGGAATACATCATGCAGATGGCCACCGAAGCGGCCGAGATGGGGGTTGAGCGTTTTATTATTGATGATGGTTGGTTTATTGGTCGTGATGGTGAGCGTGCCGCATTGGGCGACTGGTATCTAGATGAAAAAAAATACCCGAATGGTTTAGAGCCTGTGATCAACCATGTGAATGAGCAAGGCATGGAATTTGGTCTGTGGGTTGAGCCTGAAATGGTGAGCGAAGATTCGAATCTTTACCGCCAGCACCCTGATTGGGTATTGAGCCTTCCTGGTTATCAGCAGCCTTCTGGTCGTTGGCAGTATGTCTTGGATTTGCAAAACCCAGATTGTTTTAGTTACTTGTTTGATCGTTTAAACGATTTATTGACCCGCTACAACATCGGTTACTTCAAATGGGATATGAACCGTGAATTGGTTCAGCCTGGTCACCATGGCAAGCCGGCCGTTCATGGACAAACGAAAGCGCTTTACCGTCTATTTGATGAATTGCGCTTAGCACACCCAGACGTCGAGATTGAATCGTGCTCATCCGGTGGTGGCCGTATTGATTTTGAGATCTTGCAACGTACTCATCGGTTTTGGGCCTCAGATTGCAACGATGCACTTGAGCGCCAAGCGATTCAACGTGGTATGAGTTACTTCTTCCCACCGGAAGTCATGGGGGCGCACATCGGTCCTGCGGAGTGTCATTCAACCAATCGACGTCATGCCATTAATATGCGTGGCGTGACAGCGCTCAGTGGGCACATGGGGGTTGAGCTTGATCCGGTAAAAGAAAGTGCAGAAGAGAAGCAAGCCTTTGCACATTATATTCAGCTGCATAAGCAATATCGTGACTTGTTGCACTCTGGGCGTTCTTTCCGCATCGATCCGGCGGATCAAAGCCAAAATATCTACGGCGTCGAAAATGGCGAAGAGATGTTGATCACTGTGTGTCAATTGGCGATGCCAAACCATGCCTTGCCTGCGCCGCTTCGTGTTCGTTGTGTGGAGAAAGAGGCAACGTACGAAGTGAAAATTGTCGAGATGCCACACACCAGCTTCCAGCTTATGAAACAGCGCCCTCAGTGGCTGGATCAAACGCTAACGTTGAGCGGCGATAACCTAGAAGAAATTGGTGTCACACTGCCAATTCTTGACCCGGAATCTGCGCTTATTGTTCACCTTAAAAAAATGTAAACCACTAAGTATGACCTCTAGCAACGAGACGCCTGATTCAGAAGGGTCTCGTTAAACCAATTTCTATACGCTAGAGGCGTACCCTACAACTAAAAAGCAAGTAATCATTGCTTAATATGTTAAGGAAACAAAATGTCAATTACAGTACTACTTTCATTTTTGTTGTTCACCGGCTTTGTTGTCGTGTTCACTTATAACAAAGTAAAAAATGACAAAGACACCTCTCAAGATGGCTTCTTCCTCGGGGGCCGAAGCTTAACCGGTGGCTTGATTGCCAGTTCCCTGATCTTAACTAACCTCAGTGCGACCAGCTTTGTGGGTATGAGTGCCCAAGCCTATACACATAACATGAGTGTGATGGGGTGGGAGGTCGCATCCGGTGTGACGCTGGTCATCATTGCCTTGCTTTTGGTTCCACGCTATTTAAAGCAAGGAATCACGACGATCCCAGATTTTCTAGAAAGTCGTTATGATATGTCTGTTAAGAAATTCGTCACGTTTTTGTTCTTGTGCCAGTACGTCATCAACATTCTTCCTACCACTCTTTACGCTGGTGCCGTGGTGCTTGGCGAAATCTTTGATGTACAAGGTTTACTGGGTATTTCTGAGTTCAGTTCGATTGCGTTGATTTCTGCCACGATAGGATTGCTGGGTTTCTTCTATGCCATTTATGGTGGTCTGAAAGCGGTGGTCATTGCCGATACCATTAACGGCGTGGGCTTAATTATCGGTGGCTTAATGATTCCCGTTTTTGGTCTGATGGCGCTAGGTGGTGGCAATTTCATGGGTGGTTTAGACATCATGCTGACGGCTGCGCCTGAAAAGCTGCAATCGGTCGGCACCGAAACCGATCCACTGCCGTTCTCAACGTTATTTACCGGTTTGCTTTTGGTTAACCTTTACTACTGGGGTACGGATCAATCTATTATCCAGCGAGCGCTTGGTGCGAAGAACTTAAAAGAAGGTCAAAAAGGTGTTATTTTGGCGGGTGCAATTAAAGTTATTTCGCCACTTTTCCTTATTATTCCCGGTATTATCGCCTTCCATATGTTTGGTGCAGATGCGGGTAACCCTGACACCATGTACACGCGTTTGGTTAACGAAGTCTTGCCTAAGCCATTAGTTGGGTTCTTTGTTGCGGTGATGTTTGGTGCCATTCTGAGTACTTTTAACGGCGTCTTAAACAGCTCAACCACACTCTTTGCTCTTAACGTTTATAAACCTCTTTTTGGTCAAGATAAATCAGATGAAGAGCTGGTGGGTAAGGGGCAAATATTCGGTGTCGTGATCGCCATTGTTTCTGTATGTATCGCACCTTTCATTATGTACGCGCCAGAGGGTCTATTCCAATATCTACAAATGGTCGCAGGCTTCTTTAGTGTGCCGATCTTTACCATCGTATTCGTTGGCTACATCTCAAAACGAGTGCCTGCGATTGCGGCGAAAGTGGCGTTGGTTGTCTTTGTTAGCTCTTACGCGGCAATGCAATTGATCTTTGATACACCGCTTCACTTCCTACATCAATTGGCGATTTTGTTTGTTGTTTGTACGGCGCTCATGTTTGCTATCGGTTTTGTGATGCCTCGTGCGACGGATTATGTGATGCCGGTGAACGAAAACATTGATGTGACACCTTGGGCATTTCGTTTTGAAGCATCAGCGATCATTATCTACATGGTTCTAGGCGCTTACATTATGTTTTCTGATGCAGGCTTTGTCTCAAATGACCCGACGATCATGCAAGTGTATGGATTTTGTGGTGTGATACTGCTTATTGGTGTGGTGTTTAATGGCATGCTTAAGCGCAGAAAACACAAATCACCGTCTAAATTAAATGATATGTATATGCCATAACCCGCACCACGTCCCGACCTCAGCGGCATAAATTGATAGACTGCTGAGGTCGTTCTGAACATGTTCAGAAGTGGAAAGGTTAAACTGGAAAGATCCCTCGCATACCCGCGGGGGATTTTATTTTGGGTGGCTGACCGATGAGCGCTTAACAATGATTGGGACAAACAATTTATGTTGCTTGTCTTGATTTGCTTCATCGTCATGACTGGCCAGAAGCAATGAGAGTTTCACCGCTTCGTTTGCCATTACTTGAATAGGGTAACGAATCGTCGTGAGGCGAGGGTAGATATAGCGAGCAATGTGACCATCATCAAAACCAATCACAGACATATCCTCGGGAATACGAATGCCATTTTCTTGCAATAAGGTCATGCAACCTGCCGCCATGTAGTCGTTATAGGTTGCAACCGCGGTGATAGGCGTATTTTTAGCGAGTAAATTGATCATCGCTAACTCTCCCCCCATTTCATCGGGTTCGCCGTATTCGACATAGTCATTGCGGATTTCGATGCCGTTGTCACGCAGAGCATCAAGGTATCCCGCGTGTCGGTCGTGGGCATCGTCAATGTCATGGCTAGAGCAGATGTAGCCGATATGCTGGTGGCCACTGCGAATTAAATGCTCGGTGGCAATGTAAGAACCTCTGCGGTTGTCTAGTGCAATGCAGCGCGATCCAATCTCCGGCACAATACGGTTAATCAGCACCATTCCTGGGATTTCATGCGCAAGTTTCACGATCTCGCTATCCGGCAAGCCCTTGCTATGTACCACCAAAGATTCACAGCGGCTGTTGATTAATAAGTTGATAGCATTCCGTTCTTTTTCTGCATCATGGTAGCCGTTGCCGATCAAAAGCTGTTTACCTTGCTCGCACGCGATGCTGTCAATTGCTTTTACCATGGTGCCAAAAAAGGGCGCGGATACGTCATTGACCAAAACCCCAATAGCATTAGACGATTTACTGACTAAAGCTCTCGCATTGGCGTTGGGACGATAGCGAAGTTTCGCCATTGCAGCTTGAACGGCAACGATCGCGGATTCACTGGTGTGAGGGGCGTTGTTGATTACTCGTGAAGCCGTAGCAATGGAGACGCCCGCTTCTTTTGCAACATCTTTGATTGTAGCCATAGTGATTCTATTTCTTAACTTTCAGCCAGTTAACGTTCAGCTTTTTGATCATTGCGCTATTTAACTATGATGCGGCGTGAAACTCAAATAGTAGGGTGTGAATAACCGCGATGCATCAAGGTTTTAGATGGGAGAGGGGGGCGCATTGATGGTTCAAGCGACGAATGTCGTACGTGTGGTGAGCGCGTTACAATGAGAATTGGTTTCACACGGTTTATTTGGCACGCTTTTTTGAAGAGATTTTGAATGGATTTTGAATGGAAACTTTTGTGAATGGCTAGGCGTAAAACACAAAAATGCCCCAGGTTGCCCTGGGGCGGTAAGCCACACTGACGTGTTGTTGTTATT
Organism: Vibrio renipiscarius; assembly: GCF_000827885.1. GTDB lineage: Bacteria > Pseudomonadota > Gammaproteobacteria > Enterobacterales > Vibrionaceae > Vibrio > Vibrio renipiscarius. The sequence goes on from NZ_JTKH01000025.1 coordinate 109,283, forward strand.
TTTTATTGATGACAAGTAGGTAAAAAACGCACTTGGTATTGGTAATGGTTGCTCGTTAATTGAAACGCTTTGTGCACACTTGGGCTCCAAGAATCATCGCCGCCTACACCCATGTGTTTATGGTCTAGACGTACATAAATCTTCTCGTCTGCGATCAAATCATTGGTGTGTTTGGCGGTGGCTAAATGCTGCTGAGCGTATTGGCTTACGCTAAACTGAAAGTCGCCTGACATTTCTAACTCGTTCACTTTTAGCCATTGCGTGCCACAACGCAAGCCGCTGTCGGTTGGGAATATGTATGGCGTGTGCATTTGTTCAAGTGTTTGTGTGTGCTGGCCGAAGCGTGCTGCTGCCAAGCGGTCAGGGTAGTTTTCAAATGGGCCTAAACCTTGCCAAGCGATCGGGGCGTTTTGCTCGTTCAATGGCAATTCAAATTCTAAGCCGATGCGTGGCATGGGTGGTAAGTCATCAGCCAGTTTTACATCGACAGCCAAGGCCATTTCACCGTCGTTGCTCAATGTGTGCGTCCACGTGGTAATCGCTTGTACTTCACCATTAAACTGGTAAGCGAAAGTAGAGGTTACTTTCACTGCATGCGCCAGAGTTTCACTGTGACAAGCGACACATTGACGCTCCCACTGGCCAATGCCTGCCATGTCCCAACGGCACATCCAAGCATTTGGATCGACGTTGTCGATTTCGCTCACGCCGATGTCGTTGTCAAGCGGCGCACGGAAGAAGTTATCTTGGGGTGCTGCAAGCATTTGCGCTTTGCCGTCAACGCTCCATTCGGTCATCAAGCCGCTTTGGCTATCCCAACGCCATTGATGTTTCTCATCCAAGCTAGACACTAAAATCGCGTTGTTTTGCTGCGTTAGCATTGGCGCTGGTTGCGTTTCCAATGTTGGCATAACAAGGCCTGCTGTATTACGCAGCGCCATTTGCTCAGAAGCGACCACGTGCTCTGCTTCTGCCCAAGGCGTTGCTGCTATCAGACTAATATCGGTATTTAAGTGATATTGCGCCTCTGCTTTTGGGGTGAAGTTGAGGGTAATCTCAATGCTTGCTTGGCTGTCCGCTTCTACCTTAAGTGCGAGCGAACCCGATTGAATCACTTGGCCATTTTCCAACAGTGACCAGTTTAATTGCTCGTTGTCGGTTGCGCGGAACAAGTTCTCGTTGGTTACGATTAATTGACACGCCTGTTTGGTTTGTTCTTGCAGTGACACCGTGATCATACGTTGGCAGTGTTTTGCTTCTTCCAGAGTTGGATGCACGGTGCGATCAGGGAAGATCAAACCGTTGATGCAGAACTGACGATCGTTGATTTCATCGCCAAAGTCGCCGCCATAAGCCCAGAAATGCTGACCGTTTTCATCCCATTGGCTCAAGCCTTGGTCAACCCAATCCCAGATAAAGCCGCCTTGTAGGCGAGGGTAGTCACGGAACGCATCCCAGTAGTCATTAAAACTGCCCAAACTATTCCCCATTGCATGGGCGTATTCACACAAGATCAAAGGACGCGTTTCATTCGGTAATGAAACCCATTTTTTGATCGCCCATTTAGGCACTGCTTCGTCTTCGATGTCGGTATTCACGCGTGCGTACATTGGTGCGATGATATCGGTTGCCGTGGTGTTTGCGCCACCACCTTCGTATTGCACTGGACGAGAAGGATCAAAGTTTTTCGACCAAGCGTACATCGCATTGTGAGTGCTGCCGTGACCGGATTCGTTACCTAAAGACCAGATGATGATCGAAGGGTGGTTTTTATCGCGCATCACCATTTGGGTGTAGCGACTCATGTAAGCGTGCGCCCATTGTGGATCGCTCGATAGGCGATTCATTGGTTGCATGCCATGGGTTTCGATGTTTGCTTCATCGCACACATATAAGCCGTATTGGTCGCACAGTTGGTACCAACGAGGGTGGTTCGGGTAGTGCGCAGTGCGTACCGCGTTGAAGTTGTATTGCTTCATCAAACAGATATCGCGGATCATGTCTTCTTCTGTCATCACATGACCAAGCTCTGGGTGATGTTCGTGGCGGTTCACGCCGCGGAGCAGCAAAGGCTTACCGTTTAACTTCAATTGACCATCGGTGATTTCAACTTTACGGAAACCCACTTGATACGCTTCGCTTTCTAGGTGTATGCCGTTTTCATCCAACAATGACACGACTAAGCGATAAAGGTTGGGTGTTTCGGCCGTCCATTTGTTTGGCTCGCGCACGTGCAACGTTTGGAACACCACATCGTCCCAAGTGCCACGTTCGTCGATGCGACGGTTGTGTGGGCGGTCGATGCGAGGTTCTGTCACCGCTTGCTCACCATCAAACAGTTGTACTTGGACCTGATAGGTATCTGGTGCAGAAATATGCGTCACAATCGATAGTGAACCATCACGGTAACAGGCATCTAAATCGGGTGTGATGAACACATCTTCAATGCAGTGTTGTGGCTTTGATAGCAAAGTAACGTCGCGGAAAATACCGCTTAGCCACCACATATCTTGGTCTTCCAAGTAACTGCCGTCACACCAGCGAATCACCATTACCGCTAAGCTGTTTTCACCCGCAATAAGATAAGGCGTCAGATCGAATTCAGAAGGTAGGCGACTGTCTTGGCTGTAACCAACCCAAGTGCCGTTGCACCAAAGGTGGAACGCGGAGTTCACGCCATCAAAGATAATGCGCTGCGTATTGGCTAAATCGTCTTGCGTAAGTGACACGGTAGTACGGTAACAACCCGTTGGGTTATCGCGAGGCACAAACGGTGGATTCACTTCAAATGGATACTTTACGTTGGCATAAATCGGTTTGTCGTAACCCTGTAATTGCCAGTTTGAAGGTACGGCAATGTCATCCCAATCGGTATCATTAAACGGCGCTTCGACGAACTCGCCGTCGATTTGCTCTGGTGCATCATACAGTTTGAATTTCCATTGCCCGTTCAATGACTGACGTTGGGCCTGAATATCGTCGCGGGCATGGTCAATATCGCGGAAGCTGGAAAGAGGGCTGTGAGCCTTAAGGCAATGAATGTTCACAGATTGCGGGTTTTCCCAGTCGCGTCTTTGGATAATTTCTGAAAATGCCGTCATGGTTGTCCTACTTAACGTTCGTTGCTTATTTAATGTTATGGACCAATGCTGCGAGAGATTGAACGACATCGTTTTAGTTCCCACTCGTGCTGGCATTGGTGGCGTAGCGCCTTTGCTTTGGTAGCAATATAGATAATTCATGGAAACGTTTCCATGATGAGGTTGGCATTTTAAGCTAATAATACAATTGTCATTGTTTTATGTGATTTCGCTCTCTTTGCAGGGTGGCTGACAGCCTTTATGTCGGTGAAGGTTGAAACCGACGTATTCAGTCGTTCACGCGGCGACACGCAGCCATAGGTTGAGCGAAAGCGTTATATGCCGGTTGATGTGGCGCAGAGGTTGTTCATTCTTACGATGTAATCAAGATTTTATAGCGTATTTAGTGGGGTGGCTTTGCAGGGGCGACGTGAGGCGCAATAAAATGTGGTCGGTGGCACAATTTTTAATAGTAGCAATAATTTGAATGGAAACGTTTCCATTAAGTTTGGTGTGGCTCACAGATTATTCTGTCATTTCTATTATGATGCGGCGTAATTTCCAGTTTCAAGGTAAGGCAAGATGACGGATAAAACACTGATTGAGCTAAGCGGTCAGCAAACTCAAATGATTGTCGAATTAGGCGAATATGCAGAGATCCTACATTGGGGACAAAAAGTCAGTGGCGATCTTGAGGGATTTCGGATGGCTTTGCATCGCCCTGTGCCCTACGGCCGTTTAGATAACGACGTATCAATGACATTGCATCCTGAGCTTGGTCGTGGTGTTTTCAGTAGTCCTGGCGTGGAAGGCCACCGCGATGGTCAAGATTGGGCGCCCGTCTTTGTTATTACTCATCAAGAGCTCCACGAAGAGGGGGTCGTGATTGAGAGTGAAGACGTGATTGCCGGCTTGCGCTTGAAAACGGAACTTAAGCTTGATAAGAATGATGTGATTAAAACCCGTCACACCCTCACCAATATTAAAGACGGTGTTTATCAAGTCAATCGCCTTGCCAACACATTGCCTTTACCTGCTCGCGCTAATGAGCTGATGACATATTATGGACGATGGGTTTATGAGTTCCAAACCGTGCGTCAACCCTTATATCAAGGGGGATACCAGCAAGAGAATCGCCGTGGACGAACGTCTCATGAACATTACCCAGCATTAGTTGCAGGGACGGCGCATTTTGATGAAATGAGTGGCGATGTTTGGGGCTTTCATTTTGCCTGGAGTGGAAATCACCGATTACGTGTGGATGTAAAAGCCGATGGCCGCCGATATATGCAAGCGGAAGTGATTTATCTTCCCGGCGAAGTCGCCCTTAAAGAAGGGGAGAGTGTAGCGACGCCTTGGTTGTACGCGAGCCACAGCAATAGCGGTTTGAATGGCATGAGCCATCACTTCCATTCTCATGTGCGTGACACGATTTTGCCGAGCGATTTTAAAGATAAGCCTCGTCCTATTCATTTAAATACATGGGAAGGTATCTATTTCGACCACGATCCTGAATACATCATGTCGATGGCAACCCAGTCAGCGGAGATGGGCGTTGAGCGCTTTATTATTGATGATGGTTGGTTTAAAGGGCGCAATGGTGACAAAGCCGGGTTAGGCGATTGGTTCCTTTGTGAAACCAAGTACCCAAATGGTTTGCAGCCGGTTGTTGAACACGTAAACAAATTGGGGATGGAGTTTGGCTTGTGGTTCGAGCCCGAGATGATCAATAAAGACTCTGATTTGTTCCGCGCTCACCCTGAATGGCTACTGGCGGTCGATGGTTACAATCAACCGACAGGTCGCAATCAATATGTCATCAATCTGCAAAACGATGAAGCGTTTAACTTCTTGTTTGAGCGATTGGATCATTTCTTGTCGACTTACAATATCGCCTATATCAAATGGGATATGAACCGAGAAGTCGTTCAGCCTGCCCATCAAGGCCAAGCCGCTGCACATAATCAAACTCATCGTTATTATCAGCTGGTGGATAAAGTCCGCGAAAAGCACCCAAAAGTTGACATTGAATCGTGTGCGGCAGGCGGTGGTCGCATTGATTTTGAAGTACTAAAACGCACTCATCGATTCTGGGCTTCGGATAATAATGACGCATTAGAACGCCAAACGATTCAACGGGGTATGAGTTACTTCTTTCCACCAGAAGTGATGGGCAGTCATATTGGGGCGAGTCATTGCCACAGCACGCGCCGTCGCCACAGTATTGAATTTCGTGGATTGACGGCGTTATTTGGCCATATGGGAATAGAGTTGGATCCGGTTAAAGAAGCGCAGGCAGAAAAGCAAGGCTTTGAGCGTTATATTCAGCTGCATAAAAAGTTGCGCCCATTGCTGCATAGCGGTAGAACATGGCGGGTGACAGCAGACGATTGCGCGCATCAAATACATGCGGTGGTTGCCAATGATCAATCCGAAGCGGTGGTCTTAATCGCACAATTGGCCATGCCGACTAATTCATTAAGTGGTCACTTGCGAGTGCCAGGCTTAGATCCAAACGGCCTGTATCGTGTTTCGGTACTCGACAAGCCGTCGAATTACGATGACATCGTTAACTACCAACCGCCTTGGACGGAGTCTGGTTGTGAGCTGTCGGGCACATGGTGTAAAGACGTGGGTTTAACCATGCCCATTCTTGATGCGGAAAGCGCGATGTTGGTGACATTCGAAAGGATTCGTTAGCGAGCCTTATCGGCAAAAATCATTGTATTTTAATCTACCGTACAAGCGCATTGTTTGTACGGTTTTTTGCGTGCTTTGATGGTCAAAACTGAAAGCGTTACCATAGGTGTTATTTATTAAGTTGTTGATATGTAGTGATTATTTGTGGTGATAATTCATGGTTAGAGGGGTTTACATTGCTTGATGTCTCATTTTGAGTGTTTTGATGTAAACGTTTCCATAAAGCGGTAATTGATCACAGTAAGCCATCCAGTGTGTGAGTAGCATGAGCATCGAAATATAAATAAAAGAAGTCGATGCCATGAATTCTGGTTAGTTGGAATGACTGGTTGCAAGACACTAAGGAACGATTATGTCTGATAAAATTACACTACAAACCAAGCTATCCTACGGGCTTGGTGCGCTCGGTAAAGATTTTGCTTGTGCACCGATATACATCTTTTTAATGTTCTACTTCACCGACGTGGCTGGCTTGTCTGCCGCTTTCGTGGGGACTATCTTTCTAGCGGCTCGCATAATTGATGCGGTAACCGATCCTATGATGGGTGTTATTGTTGACAATACACGCTCGAAATTTGGCAAATTCCGTCCGTGGATTGTCATTGGTACACTTTTAAATGCTATCGTGCTGGTTGGTCTTTTTAGTACGCACATGTTTGAAGGCACAGCATTATATATCTATGCCGCGGCGGCCTACATCCTTTGGGGCTTAACGTACACCATCATGGACATCCCTTATTGGTCAATGATCCCAGCATTATCAAGCTCTCGCCAAGAACGTGAAAAGCTTGTTGTATGGCCTCGCTTGTTCGCGAGTTTGGCTTGGTTTATTACCGGTACTTACGGTCTGCATATTGTGGGTGAGCTTGGTAACGGTAACCAAGGCGATGGCTTCTTTAATGTGGCGATGCTGATTGCCGTATTGTTTGTAATGAGCGCGTTTTTGATTGCTCGTAATGTAAAAGAAAAAGCCGCGCCAGCAAACGCAAAACCGGTAGCGAAATTTAGCTTTAAAGATGTACTGACCATTATTGGTAAAAATGACCAATTGAAAGCCTTAATTGGTACCGTTCTATCGTTCCAAATTGCAAACCTATTGGTAGGTGGTTTTGCGATTTACTACTTCTCTTACGCGCTCGGTAATGCAGAGCTATTCCCAGTTTATATGATGGTCGCGGGGATTGCAGAGGTTGCGGGTGTGTTCTTATTCCCACGTATCGCTGCGGCACTACCACGCAAAAACCTTTGGTTGATGGCGAGTGGCTTCCCGGTTTTATCTTGCATTATTTTGTTGGTGATGGGTTTCATTGCACCAGCAAATGCACTGATGATTGGTTTGGCGGGGGCTGCGATCAAATTTGGTGTGGGTATCGCTAACGCATTGCAAACGGTGATGTTGGCTGATGTTGTGGATTATGGCGAATACAAAACAGGTCGTCGCAGTGAAAGCGTGATCTTCTCTGTGCAAACGATGCTGGTAAAATTTGCAGGTGCAGCGGGTGGCTTTATTGTCGGCATGGGCTTAACGGTTGTCGGTTATGAACCTAACGTTGTTCAATCCGCGGAGACGATTCTAGGACTCGAATTTATGATGATTGGTCTTCCTGCGATTATGATGACCATCAGCGGTTTTATCTATCAACGTTACTACCGCTTACATGATGGCTTTGATAAAGAAGCCGAAGAGTTGCGAGCGGTGAACGTTGAACTTGTTCAATCACAAGCGAACTAGTTAAAACAAAGAAAGTGAAAAAAGCGAGTCTATCTAGACTCGCTTTTTTATTATCCAATTTAAACCTCGGGTTAGTCGGGCATCAGGATAAGTCACCCGGCAGGTTTGTTATAACACGCTAACGGATCGTCTCTGGACTAAAGTCGGCGTGTAGAGGTTAGGCTGACAATCGACTTCGTTATTGGCTGAGAGTGAAAGCGCGAGTCGAGCAGCGTGTTCTGCCATTATAGAGATGGGGTAGCGTACGGTGGTTAAAGCAGGGTGAACAAAACGCGAGATTAAATCGTCATCAAAACCAACAATAGAAATACCGCTTGGGATGTCTATGTCATTGGTTTTCATCGCTTCTATTGCACCCGCAGCCATGTGGTCGTTATACGCGACCACTGCGGTGATCGGTATCGATTTGGAGAGTAAGTTGGTCATCGCCAACACGCCACCGTCACTGTTGGGTTCACTCGACTCGATGTAATTTTTTGAAAGAGCAATGTCGCTTTCTTGCAGTGCTAGCAAATAACCATTAATACGCTCGTGAGTATCTTCAATATTGTGTGAAGACGCAATGCAAGCGATATGACGGTGACCTTGTGCGATGAGATGCTTGGTTGCTATGTATGCACCATGTTTATTGTCCAGTGAAATACAGCGCGAATCTAAAGCCGGAATATGGCGGTTAATGAGAACCAACCCTTTCACTTCTTGCGCGTAGGCGATCAGTTCCTCATCACTTAACGCTTTTGAATGCAAGATGATGGCTTCACATCGATTATTGATCAACAACTCCAAAGCTTGACGCTCATCTTGCTCATTATGATAGCCGTTACCAATCAATATATGTTTACCTGACTCTCTTGCAACCTGATCGACGGCTTTGATTAAGGTACCAAAGAAAGGGTCAGACACATCACTGACTACGACGCCAATGGTATTGGAATTTTGGCTCACAAGCGCTCTCGCCGCGGCATTAGGGCGGTAGCCTAATTTCTTCATGGCGGCGGTGACGGAAGCAATGGATGCCTGGCTTGCTTTAGGTGACTTATTGACGACACGAGATACTGTCGCGACCGAGACGCCCGCTTCTTTTGCGACATCTTTAATATTTGCCATACATCATAACCTTATCAACATTCTCTTTGGATATTAACGTGTAGCTGCTGTGTGATACAAGCAGAATAGGCGTACAGAATAGAGAAGTGTAAACGTGTACACAAAAGAAGGGGGCGTATTGCTCGCGCATTCTGCTTTTCAACGCTTTGTCGGTGGTTTTCTGGGTGAGGATTTTGTGTAAACGCTTACACTAACGGGATTTTGATCACGGATCCTAGACGCATTAGCTTGTTAAACTAGCGCCATGCAATGAGTTCAGTGTGAGAGAGGTTGGCATGAAAGTGTTAGTGACAGGCGGTATGGGTTACATCGGTAGCCACACATGTGTACAGATGATTGATGCCGGCATGGAGCCCATCATCGTTGACAACTTGTGTAATGCAAAAATGGAAGTGTTAAGCCGCATTGAAGCGCTTACGGGCAAGCAGCCCGCATTTTATCAAGGCGATATCCGTGACGAGTCTTTTTTAGATTCGGTGTTTGCTGAGCATGATATTCAAGCGGTTATTCATTTTGCCGGCTTGAAAGCGGTGGGTGAGTCTGTTGTAAAGCCTCTTGAGTACTTTGATAACAATGTAAACGGTTCCCTAGTATTGGCTCGCAGCATGCGCAAAGCGGGCGTGAAAAGTATTGTGTTTAGCTCTTCAGCAACCGTGTATGGCGACCCAGAAATCGTGCCTATTACGGAAGATTCGCCAACTGGGGCGACAACCAATCCATACGGACGCAGTAAGTACATGGTGGAAGAGTGTTTTACAGATTTGTTTAACGCCGAACGCGATTGGAGCATAACGCTGCTCCGTTACTTTAATCCAGTAGGGGCTCACCCGTCAGGCTCGATGGGAGAGGATCCGCAAGGCATTCCAAATAACTTAATGCCATTTATTGCTCAGGTGGCGGTTGGTCGTCGTGAAAAACTGTCGGTGTTTGGCGATGACTACTCAACCCCTGATGGCACGGGTGTGCGCGACTATATTCACGTTATGGATTTAGCGGATGGTCACATCGCGGCGCTGAAATCGGTGGGCGAGAAAGCGGGCCTGCATATTTACAACCTAGGTACTGGTAAAGGGTCTAGCGTCCTTGAAATGATCGACGCATTTTCCACTGCATGCGGTCATCCCGTGCCTTATGAATTGTGCCCGCGTCGTCTTGGGGATATTGCCGAATGTTGGGCAAGCACTGAAAAAGCAGAGCGCGACCTTGGCTGGAAGGCGACTCGTAGCGTCGCAGAAATGAGCGCTGATACGTGGCACTGGCAGTCAAATAACCCGAACGGTTATTCCCCAGCGTAATGAGCGTTGCTGCAAGGCTGCGGTAAATTTTGCGGTCATTAGTGAATGGTTTTCCTCGTTGGGAATACCGGTAAAGAATTGATAAAAGTTGAGTATGTCAAATGTCGAATATTGAATTTAACCCAGTGGATCACCCACACCGTCGTTACAACCCTCTTACTGGTCAATGGATTTTGGTGTCTCCCCACCGAGCAAAACGTCCTTGGAGTGGTGCGGATGAGAACCCGGCTACAGACGAGTTACCAAGCTACGATGGAAAGTGTTTTCTTTGTCCGACTAACGAACGTATTTCGGGTGATGTAAACCCGGATTATCAAGGCACTTATGTGTTTCAAAACGATTTTGCCGCACTGATGGTGGATTCTCCAGAAGCCCCTAAATCGGATAATCCTTTGTTCAAAACTCAAGGTGTACGTGGTTTGAGCCGAGTCATTTGTTTCTCTCCGGATCATAGTAAAACGTTACCTGAGTTACCGGTTGATAAAATCCGCGGTGTGATAGAGGCGTGGAATGACCAAATTGAAGAGTTAGGCAAAGACTACGTTTGGGTTCAGGCGTTTGAGAATAAGGGCGAAACCATGGGCTGTTCTCAGCCTCACCCACATGGTCAAATCTGGGCGAATAGTTTTCTACCAAACGAAATTGAACGCAAAGAGCACCACTTAAAAGCGTACTACCAAGAAAATGGCAGTAATTTGCTGGTGGATTATGTGCAAGCGGAGCGAAAAGATGGCTCACGCACCGTTGTGGAAACGGAACACTGGATCGCGGTCGTGCCTTACTGGGCGGCGTGGCCATACGAAACCATGTTATTGCCAAAAACGCACATCCGTCGTATGAGCGAACTCAATGATGAACAGCGTGACGATCTTGCGTTAGCGATTAAAAAACTCACTAGCCGTTACGACAATTTATTTGAATGCTCTTTCCCTTATTCGATGGGTTGGCATTACGCCCCGTTTTTTGATGAAGGGACGGATATTGAACACTGGCAACTTCATGCACTGTTCTATCCGCCACTATTGCGTAGCGCGACGATTCGCAAATTCATGGTGGGTTACGAAATGCTGGCAGAAAGCCAACGTGACCTAACGGCGGAACAAGCGGCGCAACGTCTTCGTGATCTAAGTGATGTGCACTACAAAGAACAATAACCTTTGCCATCGTTGAAGCAGCAACTTCAACGATTTCAAAGGCGCAATATTCGTGGCTTGCGAGTTGAGCTGCGATTAAAGAATTAAACAGTTTGAGAAATTACTATGTCTGATCTAATCCAAAACGTAAAAACTTCTTTTGAGCAAGTACTCGGTTACGCACCAAGCCATATTATCCAAGCCCCGGGTCGTGTAAACCTGATTGGCGAGCATACCGATTACAACGATGGGTTTGTCTTGCCTTGTGCGATTAACTACCAAACGGTTGTGGCTGCGGCTAAGCGTGAAGATAATGTAGTGCGTGTGGTTTCAGTGGATTACGGCAACGCGGTTGACGAGTTTGATATCACACAAGACATTAGCTTCCAGCAAGACAAAATGTGGGCAAACTACATTCGTGGCGTGGTGAAGTGCCTTCTTGCTCGCGGCTATCAATTGACTGGCGCGGATATTTCCGTCAGTGGCAACGTACCTCAAGGCGCAGGTTTAAGTTCGTCTGCGGCATTAGAAGTGGTCATAGGCCAAACGTTTAAAGTGCTGTTCAACTTAGAAATCAGCCAAGCAGAAATCGCGCTAAACGGCCAACAAGCCGAAAATGAATTTGTCGGTTGTAACTGCGGCATTATGGACCAAATGATTTCAGCGGAAGGTCGTGAAAACCATGCAATGCTATTGGATTGCCGTAGCTTAGAAACGGAATCGGTCTCGATGCCGGAAGACATGGCCGTAGTCATCATCAATTCAAATAAAAAACGTGGCTTGGTGGATAGCGAATACAACACTCGCCGTGAACAGTGTGAAGAAGCCGCGCGTATCTTCGGTGTAAAAGCGTTGCGTGATGTGAGCATTGATCAATTCAACGCGAAGGTGTCTGAACTGGACGAAATGGTCGCGAAACGTGCTCGTCACGTGATCACAGAAAATGATCGTACCGTTGAAGCGGCACAAGCACTTCGTGCTCATGATATGAAGCGCATGGGGGAGCTCATGGCAGAATCTCACGCCTCAATGCGTGATGATTTTGAAATCACAGTGAAAGAAATCGACACACTTGTTGAGATGGTAAAAGAAGTGATTGGCGACCAAGGTGGCGTGCGCATGACGGGCGGCGGTTTTGGTGGCTGTATTGTGGCCCTTGTTCCGCCAGCTTTAGTTGATGAACTGAAAGCGACAGTCGAAGAGAAATACGAGGCAGCAACCGGTTTGAAAGAGTCGATCTATGTTTGCCAAGCGCAAAATGGTGCAGGTCTAGTCGAAACGTTATAAGCCTTTTATAAAATACAGCGGTAATGATGAAATACCGTTGCTCGATTTAAGCTCAGCGATCATTAGTGACTCACTTGCTAATGGTCGCTTTTGTTTAATGCATAGGAAAGAAGCATGACTAAGCCATTAACAATCACGATGTCTGGGTATCCAGCCTACGATGGTAAACCCGCAACCGTCATTGAATTAAAAAATAAAGCAGGCATGACTGCCACTTTCATGGATATTGGCGCAACATGGCTAAGCTGTCGTTTACCTCTTCCAAATGGGGAGTTACGCGAGCTCTTGTTGGGCACAAAAGACTTTGAGGCGTTTTTACTTCAGGAATGCTATATGGGAGCGCTTGTGGGTCGCTATGCAAACCGAATCGCTGGCGGTGAGTTTTCGATTGAAGGGCGCAAGTATCAAGTTGACACAAATCAAGCTGGAAATTGCCTGCACGGAGGCCCTGATGGTTTTGATAAAAGACGTTGGGATATTCGTCTTCTGACGGAAAGCGTGGTGGAATTTTCTCTCACGTCAATCGATGGTGACCAAGGTTTTCCGGGAAATATGGTTATTTCTGTACAGTATGCGTTAAGTGAAAAAGGGGAGGTCAGGATTGAGTATAAAGCCACAACAGATAAGGCGACACCCTTTAATCTGACCAACCATGCCTATTTTAATCTTTCTGGCGGCACTGATGGACGGGATGTACGAGATCATTATCTGCAAGTCGAAGCGACTCATTATATTCCCACCACGGATGTGGGCATTCCTTTAGGTCATTTGGCTGAGGTTGAATCAACCAGCTTCGATTTTCGTCAGTCGAAGGCCATCAACCAACATTTTTTGCAAGATGAGCAGCAGGTGGCCGCTAAAGGGTACGATCACTGTTTTACGTTTGACCCCACTCGAGACGTGGCTTTGCCTGTCGTCACGCTCAAGGCACCAGATAGCCTTGTCACGTTGCAAATATTCACCACGAAACCGGGTATTCAAGTTTATACCGGAAACTGGCTTGCCGGTGCTGGAAATCGAAAAGGTGGTCAATATTCAGATTACGCGGGTGTCGCGCTTGAAACCCAATATTACCCTGACTCGGTCAACCACCCAGAGTGGGGGGCGTCTTGCTCGATATTGACGCCGGATACTCAGTACCACCATGTGACGGTCTATCAGTTTTCCGCTTAGTGCTGATCAACGTGTCAATACCATCGTATCAATACCGTCGTGTACGTGTCAGTCAGAGCGCTTTCTTTAGGGCGCTTTTTGTGATTGGCGTGGGCCGCCGTCAATACAGCTTTTCCTACCGATATTGTATATAATTGAAAATATGAATATTTTTGGTGATGATAGAATGGCAGCTTTACGCATTGGTATGCTGATTATGGCGCTATTCGCGTCAGGGATGATTAGTGCAAACCCAAACCGCAACTGGCAGTTTGATAGCAATAATGACGGGATCAGTATTTACTCACGTGAACATCAAGCGGGCTTAGTTGAAATTCGCGCACAAATGTTCACGCCAACCAGTTACGGCGCGTTTCTAACCTTATTAGAAGACAGTGATAACGTACCAAATTGGATTGATAACGCCAGTGACAGCCGAGTGATCCATCAGATATCAGCTACGGAAAACATCGTCTACACACAATTCAAGGCGCCGTGGCCAGCAAAAGACCGTGACATGGTCACTTATTCAAAATATTGGATTGATGAATTAGGGTTCACAATCCAAATCAAAGATGCCCCTATTTCAACGCTTGCTGAACAGAATGGCTACATTCGTATTCGCTCCGTCGATGCGCGCTGGACATTACACAAACTCAGTAACGGCAACACACTGATTGAATACACGGCATTTGCAGATGCTGGTGGCTTGCTGCCGGATTGGTTGATGAACAAACTGGCAAAACAGAGCGCTCGTAACACATTCCATAATTTGCGTGCACAATTACCCAAGTATCAGCGATATAGCCATCCACAGATTAAAGAATAGGTTTATGGATTAGAGTAGTGGTAGGTGGCGAAAAAAATAATCATCATAAACGCTTTGATAACGATGGCATGCTCAAAGCGTTTAAGTGAATGTACAATCTGGGTAAATAAAATAAGAATTACTTACAATGATTATATTGCCGTGGAATCACATTTTTCTAACACCGTATTGAAGCGGTCAATAAATTGACCAGTATCGTGATATTTAGTGAAAATTAGATATTCAGATCCAATATAAAACTCTAGCGCCTCGCCTTGAATGTTAATGTTCATCTCACTGTTTAGTGAGGCATCAAGTAACACGCCATACAAAACGGTTGAAGGAGCCATCGCTAAAAGGTTATTTTTCTTTTCGGGGTTCAACGCATTTTCATAAGCCAATTGAATGGCTTGCGCGTCCGATTTTTCATCAAGGTATATCGCACGAATGCCATTATTGCGCTTTAGTACAAAGGTCGGTTGACCAAATTGCGCGCGAATTGCATCGAGCTCTTGTTTTGCATCGGCTTGGGTTAAGTTTTGCAATCCGGAAAAATTCATGACGGACTTATCTTGGTAGAGGCGAAGACCAACATGATCGATGCCGGTTTTTTCGGCGATGACCTTTTGTTTATTGAACTCACTAAGACCATAGATAGGGAATGGGTTTTCACTACTTGGGAACGAATCAAAGTCAGCCAGTGATGTAATTCTCGTCGCTGGAATCGAGCAGGTCAGAATGCTCTTGGAATCAAAGCTCGCAGCCGGCCCCACATAACCGTCATCATAACCACGTTCAAATTTGAAATTGTCTTGGCTTAGCGTTTCTAAGGTACCGTCTTTGGATTTGTTCTGAGTGAAATAGGTTAAGTCGAAGTCTATGCCGTTAATGGCCGAAGAGGCGAGATCATGGCCAGTTAAGGTTATCTTCTGCACGGCCGATTCAGCGGCATAAAGCAAATTTGAGGATAATCCAACCGTTATCCCGACCAACAACGTTACTCGTTTCATCGCTTTCCCCTCTATTTAGCTTAAAAAGTGATTAAGAACCCTAAAAAGATAGTGAGTAAAACGTAGCGTCGCCACTCGAAAGACAAATTATCACCCGTCGAGCTTAATCATTGTTCTGAATCAGAATGCGGATATTGGATGGCAATCTATGTTTCATGCGCGGGGAATGGATAGTGTTTAACTGAAACGCTAGCGTGCAGTGGTTGCACTTGTGTCTATCGCACCCAGCCGCAATACACTACCGAATCGTAATACACCTAACCACAATACACTTAATACGACGCCTAAAATTGGAAGAGATTAGACGTCGTATCATTACAGTGATTAAAAAATCGCCTTCTTTTTATCCGCTATATAGAATGCGACACTGATCGCAATGAACAACGCGGTAAAGTAATAGAAGAACGAAGAGAGCGAGGCGAGAAAGTCAACGTGCTGGGCAATCTGCTCCTCACTGTAGTGTTGAGAAATTAATTTATAGTAGTAGGCGTACAAAATACCAATCGAGCCATATCCAAGGTTAAACATTAAACCTTTAAAACTTAATACGGTGGCCCTGTTGTGGGATTCTGTCTTTTTATTCAGGTGATAACTAATGAAAATGTTCATCGTCATAATAATGAATATTAAGAGTAGTGCCGGTATTACGCCATAAATCGACCAGCCTAAACTGATCCAGTAAAACGTCGCCATTGTCGCGAAACCCATCAAAGCAATAAACTGTTTCGGTTTCATGCTTTCTGCGAGTCTGCGGCTTTGTCCGGCAAAGATAATCTTAAATAAACTTATTCCAGCACCAATCAAACCAAAATAGATGATAGGGATATCGATGGCGCGATAATATTGACTGTTCATGGTTAAAAACATACGTGAAGTGTGTTCGAACAAGCTGTAATAGAGCAATATGAACAGTACGTACGGGGTAGAAAATACCCATGTACCGGTGTCTCGCGTTAATGTCAGGCTCGATAGCATCGTGCCCCATTTTGTCTGGTTAGTGGGCTGTATTTTTTTCTCTTCCCTCATGTTGAATGCAGCATAAATGGCAATCATTGCCACCAGTAAGGTGGCGAAAACGGGGATACGCATGATGTCTTGGGTTTTCACTGGCGCTTCTAATCCTAAAAAGGAATAGACGCTCGCCATAAAGTTCACATCGTACATTGCCGCACCCACTAATGTGATGACAATACCGACGCTAGAGGCAATACGCAGTTGGATTTGTAAGACGCGCGGCCATAATTCTTCTTTGCCTTGTTCTTTTAGCGTGTCGTAAGCTAAGGCTTCATCAGCACCACTTGCTAGAGCCATTGCCAAACCACTTAATATCCGGTTGATCAAAAAGACACTGAACACCAACGTCGGGTTGTCCGTCGGGACAACGGCAATCATGGCGATTTCAATAAACATCACAATCGAAGAGAGTACCACCAGCTTTTTACGGCCTAAGGTATCGGCTAGCGCGCCGGATGGGACTTCAGCAAGCACAATTGTTGCAGCCCAAACCACGTTAAGCATGGCAAATTGTGAAAGCGTTAACCCATAATCTAAGTAGAGCAAGGTGAAAATGGGGTAGTAAAAACGTGCAAAATAGCTGCTTCTAAACATTAAGAAGTAGCGTACATTGCGGATTTGGAGGATTTCATTGAGCGTCATTAAATAGTCAGTTCTTCGAATTATAATAAGTTAAGGTTTATACCGTTTTTTGTTTATTGGTAAAGACTTGGTTGTAGAAATTCCGTTTTTATATGCCCAACAATTTGTAGATGCAGTCAACACCGATGCAACGTCAATCTGAACGGGTATACCAAATGATGGTTAACCCCCTATGGATGCTTCAATTATAGAGGTAAACAATGAGTTAGGATATTGGTGGTTCAAAATAGTCAAAAGATGGGGCGGAGGGAAATGCCTTAGCGATGATCGGTTTGATCAGCCAGGCAGCATCACTGACATGGGCGCTCGCCATTGAGCATTACGTCATAATTTACTTTACAAAGTATGAGATCAGGCAATAATCACATTATATCACTCTCAATGAAGACATTAACTATGACTGACTTTCACTATTATTTTCATCAACTACCTTGTTTTGACTGCAAAAAAACGACGGTAAGTACCGATCTTGGTTGGCTAACGGAAGCGATGAAAGAGGATGTCTTAGCGCAAGTGGCAACGATCATCGAACAAGGTGAAGTTGAAGCGGATTTATCTGTGAACGTAACGTGTACAAAAGACGAAGCGCGTGATTACTTATTACTGAACTTCTACGGTTACTCAGAAGAAGAACTTGCAAATCAAATAGAAGCGGATGATGAGCAAGAAGTGGCAAATGAAATCGCAGAACTAATGGCAGAAGGTACTGATACTGCTGTGTTTGAACACGAAGTCGCGCTACAAAGCTGCACGACTTGCGGTGTAGTGGAAGTCTCTGACGAAGCATAATCATGACAAGTAAACCACTTCATCGCGCAGCGTATGAAGTGAGTTTTATTTAAGGCGCTAACAACTCTGTTTGTTCGCGCCTTTTTATTACAGCGAGTGCGAGAGAACTCAAGTGTTTAGATTAAAAACCAGGCATTTTAAGATTAAATCCCTTCGAATAATTTCAAGATGCGGTAAACCAAATCGACAGTCAATCGCTTAGATATGCAGCGATAAGACATGAGTGATGGTGAATGCTCGTGTGGTTTGATATGACCCGTAAACCCAATAATAGAATGCAAATTATGGCGACTTCCGGTGAGCTAAGTGTTTTGTTTCGGTGCTCTATTTGTATAGTAGTGCGAATAGAGTGCCTTAATGATGGCTGAGTAATAACAATGCATGGATGAGCAGGAGCGGATATGAATTCTAGGTATGATATGAAAACCGCGAGTTACGTTTTTTGTTCAGCGTTGTTGTTTTTATCTGTGTTGACCATTGTGTCTCTCATCGCTGCTCGTCCGCCCGTCATTTATACGTATAAATCCATCTTATTTACCTTGGCGTTGTCTTGCTTAATCGTTGGCTTATCTCTGTTAGAAATGAGGATAAGGACGATAGGTGTGTTCACCTTAAAGCGGGTGTTGGTGTCGTTATTTCCTTGCTCTTTGCTTATTCTGTTTTCGCTCCCAAGTATGGCGTGGTTTGAATACTACGTTTCTGATTTTAACCAGACAACAGTGGTGAGCGTTGAGGAAAAAAAGGTCAAATATTATCGCAATAGCGTGATTTGTTTCGAGCTCTCCCTTAAAAATGGTTTTATTGATGGTGATCTTTGTTCGTCTTCGCAGATGTATGCAGACAGCCCGACCTACGGTCGGATTGAGATAAAATACAAAGCATCGCCTTTTGGCTATCTTGTCAAAGATTAACCGATGTAAACGCCGGTTATAGTCACGGCTTATATTGCCGTTAAGGTGGCCAGGTATAAAGCACCGCATTAGATGATCAGGCGTCATGCTGTAATCGGGTGTTGCAGCGATTTGCCATTAAGCGATAGTATAAGGGGTCTTTTATACGTACAGATTTCGATATGTCAGATGAAAAACTCGCGCTAGAGTGGATGCGCCAACAAGCTCATAAAATAGACCCATACACTTATAACCCGTCTTTTGAAGAATGTGTGGAGCTTATTGAGCTTGCGTTTAAAAAAGGGAAGAGCATTGGCCAATTGAGATTTTTGTTGGGCGAAGCCGATCGCAGAGCAGGCGCGGCAGAACGCAAACATGCGGCCTTAAAGTATGCCAAAGAAAAAAGCCCAAATGCAGGTCAAATCTTGCGTCTTCAAAGCAAACTACAGCAAGTCGAGTTAGCCCTGAAACTGTCGACGGGTGATAACAACATGACCATATCGCAGTTCTGCTCAGAGTATGATGTAAGTAAAAGAGACGGCAATACGGCGTGGCATGAAAAGCTGCTTCAACAAGATAAAAGAAAGTAACGGTAAAAATATTGACGGTAGATGGCACGGTGGCCGCGATTTCCCTCGAGTGAGGAGATAATGAATCGTTTACTGTTTAGTCGAATTTTTCAAACTATGCTCAGAGGCTTTGTTCGCTTGTCGCCTGCCGGCACCTTCAAGTTGTTTGGGCATATGACGATGTGTCTGGTAAAATAAAAAAAACAAAAAATATAACGAAGATGAAATATTGGTATTTATTGTATTGTAAGCGTCAAGAGCAGGCTAGAGCCAAGTTACACTTGGAGAATCAGGGGGTCGAGTGCTATTACCCTGATATGTTAGTCGAAAAAATTGTCCGCGGTAAAAAAGAGTTAGTAACTGAAGCGCTTTTTCCTGGGTATATTTTTATCCAATTTGACCCTGATTTAGGCCCGTCATTCACGACCATTCGCTCAACCAGAGGTGTGGCGGACTTTGTACGTTGTGGCTTGCTACCTCAGAAGGTGGATCAACGTATCATCGATAGTCTGAAGCAAATGGATGAACTCAAAGAGTGTCGTTCTCAGTTACCGAACAAAGGTGACATCGTGACGCTGACTCAAAGTGAGTATAAGGATCTTAAAGCGATTTATTTGGAACCCGATGGTGAGCGCCGCTCATTTTTACTCGTCAATATATTGAATAAGTTGGTGAAGGTCAGTGTCGACAACTCGTCTTTAGACACCGATTCACCGTCTTAAATTCGTTAAAGGTAGCGTCTTCCTGCTTACAGTGAATGGTGTGGAGTCGGGCTTATATTTCCATCATTCATCTCTATAGCGATGAACGATCCCGCTCTTCAGTGATTGCCCGCTTCTTTATCTTCCTTGATTCATTTGCCTTTGCCTCACACACGTATAATTAGATATTTGGATATCAGCATGCCTCAATCTGCACAACAACCCGTACAACAGCAAATCGGAAATATTGCCCTAGTGGTTGAAAATTACGACGATGCTATCGAGTTCTATACGAAAAAACTGCAATTTACGTTAGTGGAAGATACCGATTTAGGGGGCGGAAAGCGTTGGGTTCAAGTATCGCCGCCTAACTCAAACGGAACCAATCTTCTTCTTGCTGAAGCAAGCAATGAAGAACAAAAACGAGCGATTGGAAATCAAACCGGTGGTCGCGTATTTTTGTTTTTACAAACAAATGATTTTTGGCGTGATTACGAGTTAATGAAAAGCAATGGTGTTGTGTTCAATAAAGAGCCAAGAGTTGAGGAGTACGGCACCGTTGTGGTCTTCCAAGATCTTTACGGCAATAAATGGGATTTACTTCAACTGAACAGAGCCGCGGTTTAAGTTCAAATTGACGCTATAAAAAAACCGCCAAAAGGCGGTTTTTTTATAGCGGTTGCTATTTATTGCGTCACAACTTATTGCGTCATAACACCGGTTTGCAAATTAAACATCCATTGCTGTGTTGGCGTTTTAACGACGAGTTGCTGATCATCAACAAACTTAACGTCGATGTCACTCTTACTGCAGGTCGCTGCGATAACGTGCTTTGATGCCGAAGGCAAAGACCATTCGATATGCGTTACGTTCGGGTTCGCATCTGAAACAACAGAGTCACAATGCTGGTTTTGTTCATCATACCCATAGCTGATCGTCGGCTTAAGGGTAGGGTGACTTGCTAACGTTAAAGCGTAATTGTGGCTAGGATGCGCAACCGTGATTTGCTGCTCACCCCACGCACATCCAAGTTCAGAATGGAGTCGCCATTGAACCGGTGCGGATTGAGTTAACGTAATATTGTCTATTAATATGACGCCTTGTCCCGCAATGAAAATGATGTGTCGAGTGACCCCAGACGCACCTTCATATGCATTCGTTAAGTCTAATTGATTGATGTACCAATCTTCTCCAGCATACTCATAAAGTAAACGCGCATCCGCGCTTTCATTGTCAAGAATCTGACCGCACCCATCGATTAACGGTAGGTTGTGCGCTTGAGTGGTTCGGGTCCAATTGGTATGGTGGCCACTTCCAAATCGATACCCATAACTGCCCGTTGGTATGAGTACACCATGACCATTATCCAACAAGGCGATATTGCCTTGATCGGCGTGTCGGTGCGAGCTGTTACCAAATGGACTGGATCGGAAAGATAAAGACAGCTCTTGGCTGGTCACTTTACCTAGGCCGGCAAACGCATAGAAATGATGAGAAAGCTCGGTATTGCTACGGGCATTCACCGTATTTAGAGCATGTGCGTTGGCGTAATTTATCTGGTGCTTCGTTGGGATGACATCAAGCAAATGGAGATCGTAAGTGCTGATGTTGCTCTCCATTTCGTGACATTTACGACGAACGACGCCATTACCAAAACGATCGGCATAAATACGCAGTGGATTCTGGGCAAAAAATCCTGGCCATTCCTTCCCGTCGCGCTTGCACCAGAAACCATCACCAAATGGATGGATAGAATCATTCGGTGCAACAAAGTCCATCGCAAATTTGCAATATTCGCGATAGAAAGGATGGTTGTAAAAGGAAAACCCTTGAATGCGTTCAACCGATAAAAAGAACGGATGGAACCATTTGCTGTACGAAGACGAATAAAACGGGCCTTCAGCCCAGCTGCCATCTTCGCCACCATAAAAAGGCAACACCGATTGATAAATCATCAATGCGTAGTCGAGCCAACGCGCGCATGTGGTTCGAGAATATTCTTTATGCAATGCAAGAGCGGCAATACCAAGATAAGCAGGCAGTCGCGAGGTATGGGAGTGCCCCGGAAATTGCTTAAACTGGTCCTGTTCTAGGCGCTCTTCCATTTGATACGCAATGCGGATCAACATTGGTCGAACAAATTCTTTCTCACTGTCAGTCAGCAAGGGTGACAACCAGTGGTAGGCTAGGAATAAGTTTCTAGCTAAAGAAAGGCCAACTTCATCACCCCAAGTGCAAGGGCGTAATAAAGACGCAGGGCCTTCTGGGCTCCATTCGGCTAAACGAAGCAATAGTTTGACTGCGTTATCGCCTGAAGTTTCATCATTCCAAATTTTATATAGCAATACCAACGCGATAAGATCACGATCAATCCACTCACGCACGTTGGCTATCGCGGTGCGCTTACCTTCTTCTTGGCCACGAATGTAGTGATTTGGGTAAGAAATCGCATTAAGATCGAACTTCTCAGCGGTACGCTTAAATTGTTCAAATGCTGACCAAGATTCAACACGAGAAAGTTGAATGTCTTCGTCAAAGTACATTAAAAATTGGTCGTGCTCGACACAACGCTCAAATAGCGCTTCGGCGGTCGGTGGTAGGTACGCAATAGCGTCTTGGTTAATTGAAAAACCAAGCCATTTGGATTCATTGCCATCATTATCGACGATCTTCCAACGGTAATTACCAACAGGCAATAACTGAGGGATGCGAACCGGCGAACAAACATCATCCAGCTTCCATTGTTGGCCGAGTGAAAGGTGCTCTAAATAGAAAGTGTACGTTGCGGCGTATTCAGCTTGTGGCCAAGTGAAGCGAGGTGGATTGACAGATGACGCTTCATTGTTTTTTGGTGAAATGAAGACTTGAAAATCATGATGTCTGTATAAATCTAACATGTCTATCGTGCGCTCCCTGCCCAAGAGTACTGACCGGTGCTGGCATCAATTGAGCCAATTTGTTTTGCAGGAGAACCTGCCATAATTGCGTAAGCGGGAACATTTTGAGTGACAACAGAGTTCGCACAAACAAGTGAGCCCCGACCAATCGTTACGCTCGGGGTAATAACGACGCCCGCGGTTAACCAAACGCCATCTTCAATCACAACTTTGCCTGCGGCAAGGTCGCTGCGCCCGCTGAATGAATCGGTGGTTGGGTCAAACATATGATTGGATGCGACGATCGTCACGTGGGGGCCAATAAAGATATTCTTGCCAATGGTCACATCGCCATTAATGTAGCTGTATAGGCCGATGTATGAGTTTTCGCCAATTTGGTTTTCGCCAATTCGGACAATGGCACCTGGTGCTAATCTTACGTCTTTATTTTGAAAGCCTAGAATTTGCGCGCGGGTAGTGTCGTCGGCGTGGTTATTACTTTGTGTCGTGTAAAGCGTGAACTTGCGAAAATCTTCATCACTGATTTCGCCACCAAATCGCTGTTGTACAGACATGGGGACTCCTAAGAGGCAGAGAGAACGTCTCTCTGCCTGAGTTATAGATTAAACTGATAGGTCGATTAAGAATGCGTCACTTGAAGTGCAGGCTCTTTCTTCTTCGAGTAGATAAGTAGTACGCCGATCGCCGCAACAACACCCGCAACAACTAGGAACAAGCCGCGGCCCCACATTGGGTTTGGAATCAATGCCAACGCTGCTAAGAACACTGACGCAACCAGTAGCATTTTAGCCAATAGATCGTGTTGCTTGTTGTCCATCATGATGCTGGTTTCAGTTTCTTCTAACACGATTTCAGTATCGATATTGTTGAAGAATTTTTCGATATCCGCAGCACGTTCTGGTGATGGTTCTTTGTAGAAGAATTGAGACAGAACGAAGAATGGTAGCGTAATCGCCATGTGGCCAATTACACCCAGTGTTACAGACTTCATTTCTGAGAATTCACGCGCTGTTAGCGGTGTATCAAGGTTCAACAATGATTCAATCGTTTGTGGAGTAATACCAAATGCGATAATAGCAGAGACACACATACCCACTAAGATTGTACCCCAACCAGCCCAATCCGGTGTTTTACGAATAAAGAAACATAGAATTGATGGGATTAGTACAGGGAAGCCAACTAATGTACCCACTAGCATCATTAGGTCGAACAAACCGAACTCTTTTAGAGACGTTAGGAAAAGACCCGTGATGATGATGATGATACCAAACGCTGCTGTTAGGACTTTACTCACGAACATTAGGTTCTTTTCAGAGAAATCTTTACAGAAGTAAGGTTCGTAAACACTTTTTAGAATGATACCGGCGTTACGGTTTAGCGCTGAGTCCATTGAAGACATGGTTGCAGCGAACATCGCAGCAAGCATTAGGCCCACCATGCCCACTGGCATTTCACGTTTTACAAAGATGTAGTACGTCGCATCAGCCACTTTATTGCCAAGACCGGTTAAGCCCCAGGTTGATGTATCAGGGTAGTTACCCGCAACAAACCATGCTGGTAAGAACCACATTAGTGGGCCCACAATCATTAGTGCACAAGCAAGTAGAGCAGCTTTACGCGCGTTTTTGGTATCTTTAGAAGCAATGAATCGGTACGAATCAACCATGTTGTTGGTACTGAAAAACTGTTTAACAAAGATACAGATAAACCAACCTGTAAATAGGTAAGTGTAGCTATAGCCTTCACCGATAAGCTGTTCAGTTGGTAAGCCAACTTCAAGCAGATTGGTTACACCGCCTGATTTCCAAACCGCAACGAAAGCAGCAACAAAGGTCATCACCGTGATGATGATCATTTGCATGAAGTCAGAAGCGATAACCGCCCAGCTACCGCCAACAAGTGACATGAACAATACCACTAAGCCTGCACCAACGATGGTTTGCTCAAGAGGTACATCCACAACCGCACTGGTGAATACCGCTAAGCCGTTAAGCCAAATCGCAGCTTGTAGAACGCTAAGTGGTACGTTGGCCCAGGTGAACACTTGCTCGTTCAGTTTGCCCAAACGCATACGAGCGCCTTCAAGTGGGGTAATGACGCGCATTTGGCGAGCTTTAGCGGCGAAAAATAGGTAGTTACAGAAATAACCAAGTGCGTTTGCAAAAAAGACCACTGCCACCGACATACCGCTGGTCAGTGCTTTGCCCATCAAACCAGTGAAGGTCATTGCGCTGAGTGCCATCATAAATGCACTCGAGCCAACCATCCACCAAAGCATGCGGCCGCCCCCACGGAAGTATTCGCTCGTGTTATCTGCAGCTGAGCGGAAAACCCAGCCTAATGCAATTAGAAAAAGGAAGTAAACCAATACAATAACTATATCGATATCCATATAACGTGTTCCTGTTGTTGTCGCGTAAAGGAAAAAGGGAATGATTAGCGAATTTTTAAGCTGTTTTTTGATCGCTATTACACGGATGAATATAAATGGGGCGATATAAATATGGAAATGATATTATTGTATAATGATAATACAATATAAGAATAACCAATATGGACATCAAATCGCTAAAGACGTTTGTGTCGGTGGTGAACAACAAGAACTTTTCGGCCGCCGCGCGTGAGCTGCATACGGTTCAACCTACCGTTTCTCGCCATATCTCGGAGTTAGAAGCAAAGTTAGGGGTGAAGTTGTTTCATAGAAACACACACCAAGTTGAACTGACGGAGGCTGGCGCGATCTTTTTTCCAGAAGCTTTCAAAATCATCGCGAATAACAAACGCGTGATTGAATTGGTCAATCATGCTGGAAATCAAAAGGTGGCCACGTTAAATGTGGGTTATCTCGCGACCGCAAGTTCCTTTTTCTTACCGGATATCATTAAGAGCTTTGCAGTAAGCCAACCTGAGACCACGATCAATTTGTATGAAATGTCGGGTAAGCAGCAATATGATGCAATAACGGAAAACAAAGTGGATGTCATCTTTTGTCGAGAACAACCGTTATTGGCTGACCCGAGATTTTCGTGTGTTGAAGTGTATAGCGATTCACTTGTTGCCGTCGTACCACGTTGTCACCCGTTAGCAGAAGAAAAAGAAATCTCTATTTATGATCTGCGAAACGACAAATTTATGATGTTCCATCAAACCGTTTGGTCTGATGTATTCAAGCATATTGTGCAGCTATGCAAGGAATATGGTTTCACTCCTCAAATGACCTATTCCCCTGAAAATATGCGTCACATGGCAACGTTTGTCTCATCAGGCTTAGGCGTATCCATAGCGCCCAGTTGCATCCAATTTGTAGCAGATAAGCATTGCGTATGTATTCCTATCAAAGAAATGACACTCACAATGCCGTTATACATGTATACAAATAAGGGGAATGAAAGTGATGAAGTGCTTAATTTTGTCGCTTTGTGCCAAAAAAATAGAGACCATATTCGCGCCATGTTGTCATAAAAAATGAAGTCGACGCCAATATGGTTTCATCGAGAGGTTAGGCCGTGCCTTCGTATGGCTAAAATGGGTTAATAGGAGGCAAACACTCCAGTATTTCAACGCCTTGATCGGCGATTATTTGAATGCTGTCAACGCCCGCTGGGCAAAAGAAGCGATCAAATTGCTTTAACTCGAGACGTTGGTCGCCACAAATCAATGAGCAGCTTCCTTGAGTAATAATGCCAATGTAAAAACTGGCCTCTTGCTTATGGACAACACCTTGAATGTTCGACTTATTTACTCGGAAGCATGGCGTTCTGTCGCTTCCAATTAAGGAATAGAGAGCAGATTCCTCATTGTAGTGGCTTATCAACGTTGGCTGAGATCTATAAGTATTTAAAATATCGAGACTGGTTACCTTATTGTAGTTAAACACATCGAGACAAAAATCGAGGTCACGCCCCATAAAACGGGCTTCTTCAGGCAAGACATAGCCGGCTTTTTCAAATTCAAATCTTACCGCCCAGTCTGATGGTTCCATGATCTCGACCATAAGAATGTTCTCACCGATAGCATGGGGCATGCCTCCAGGAATGAAATAGCAGTCGCCGGGTTTTACCGGCACTTTGTCAAAGCAGGACTCGATGGCCGGGATGTTTTGCGTCTCGATCAATTGCTTTAGATCTGAGGGGGTCGGCGGTCGCTGAAATCCCAAATATATGTATGGTGAAGGCGTATCACACGAAAGTATGTAGTACGCTTCGGCTTTTCCTGACTTTGAATCAAGATGCTGCTTAGCAAACTCGATAGTCGGGTGAGCCTGAAAATGAAGCCTGATTGACGAGTCTAAGTATTTGACGAGCAACATGGGATTTAAACCAAATTGCTGCACGTGCTCGACGCCAAGAAAATAATCACTATCGATTTCAATAAGCTCATCAAGATTCAACGTGTGCTCATTGATTGTCGTCTTCGATATCCCTTCGAATATGTGTTCTCGACCTTTGTTGTTTGCTTTGGTGGTTGAGAATATCCAATCTTCAGGAAAATGGTCGTCATCAATACCATTATTTCCATCCAGTTTGTTTAGTGACTCCCCACCAATATAAGTACGCCAAACTCGATTGCGAGAAAGTGAAAAAACACGACCTTTATAATCCATATTAATTACCATTTTTCATTATTACTTTAGTTGTAGACATTTAAATCGCTGCCATGTCGCGCACAGTAAAGCTTTAAATAACAATGGTCGATGGTTTGAAATCTTATTTGTGAAGATGATCGATAATATTGTATTACAAATTTGACTAAGCGATACAAAGAGAAGATTCTGATAAAAAACAACCAAAGCGAATGATTTTAAGTGACTTAAATCACATTAATTGGGTTTTATTGTCTTTAGAAAAGGTTTTCCCTAAGTTTAAAGAATGAATCTGGTTGATATGTATGATTATTCGTTTTGTTTTTTTTTGCTCGGGTTCATTGTTTTCTCGATGAGAGCGTGGAATTGCTTGCCAAGCTCTGACCCCTTACATGTTAAAAGATTTTAATTTCATTAGTTCCTGTATTTATTTTTTGTTAAATTTTTAATAGAAGGCTTTAAATGTGACTATAGATATTTTTATTGTGATTGTGTATTTCCTATTCCTTATTGGATTGGGGATGATGTTTAAAGATACTTCCGGTTCATCAACAAGCGAATATTTTCGTGGGGGCGGTAAAATGCTCTGGTGGATGGTCGGTTCTACGGCATTTATGACCGCACTGAGCGCGATGACCTTTACGGGTGTAATGGGTAAGGCGCTAACGGTTGGTATTTCAGTCGTTGTTATTTTTTACGCTAACGCTTTGGGCTATTTCTGTAACTATCTATTTTTCGCGGCAAAAGCACGTCAAATGCGTATCATTAGTCCAATTGAAGGTATTCGTATGCGTTTTGGTGCGGTTAGCGAACAAGTCTTTACTTGGGCGACCGTACCATCAAGTGTCTTGCAGGCTGCGCTTTGGCTGAATGGCCTAGCGGTATTTGCGAGTGCGGTATTCAACATCCCAATTAGCACGACGATCGTCGCAACAGGTTTGGTTGTACTTGTTATGTCTTTGATTGGCGGAAGCTGGGCGGTTGTGGCTTCTGATTTCCTTCAGATGATCATTATTACCGTTGTAACCTTTATTGCGACGGTGGTTGCCGTTTGGAAATCAGGCGGCGTTGCACCGATTCTTGAAGCTGGATTGCCAGACCGTGAATTTGTCGGCGAAGGTTACACTTACGCATACTTGTTTGTGGGTTGGTTCATTTGTATTTTTGTGAAGCAATTTTTTAGTACCAATAATATGATCGATTCTTATCGTTATATTGCAGCAAAAGATACCAAGAATGCGCGTAAAGCGGCAATTTTAGCCTGTACTTTGATGGCGGTTGGACCACTTATTTGGTTTTTACCAGCATGGTATGTGGCCGGAAACTACCCAGATACAGCGACTTGGGGCTTAGAAGCTCTAGGATCTAAAGTGAGCGATGCGACATACTTTGTTTTTGTTCGTAACGAAATGCCTTTAGGCATGATCGGCTTAATGATGTCAGCGATGTTTGCGGCAACGATGTCTTCAATGGACTCAGCGCTAAACCGTAACGCAGGTATCTTTATTAAGAACGTGTACGAACCGTACATCAACAAAAACGCATCAGATACAAAAGTATTAGCTGCAAGTAAAATCGTTACCATCGTATTTGGTCTAGTGATCATCGTGGCTGGTTTGTTGATGAGCGAACTGAAAGGCTTTGGCTTGTTTGATGCGCTAATGCTAGTCAGTACATTGGTTGCATTCCCAGTATTGATTCCATCACTACTGTGTTTCTTCATCCGCAAAACACCAGATTGGGCGGGTTGGGCAACAATTGCTGTGGGCGCTTGTGTTTCTTCTTTCATCGCGTTTGTGGTTTCACCAGAGATGATTCAAAACGTATTGGGACTAGAAACACCGCTAACGTCGCGTGAATTTGCTGAGATGAAGTCGATTACGCTCGGTGTAGTAGGCCACGTATGTATCACCGGTGGCTTCTTCCTATGTACTCAGTTCTTCTATAAAGAACCAGTAGGCAAGCGTGCTGAAGAAATCAATAAATTCTTCACGAACGTCGATACTCCTGTGATCGTAGAAGATTCTAAGCAATCTCGTGAAATGGACAAAAAACAACATTACTTGTTGGGTCGTGTTTTACTGATGGCAAGTGTCGCTTTGTCATTGCTAATCTTTGTTCCTAACCCTATGTGGGGACGTTTACTGTACCTGTTGATGGCTGCCATTGTGGGCTTTATTAGCTTCTTATTGCTAAGGGCATCACGTCAAGATTCAACAGAGCAAGAAACAACAATGACTCGTGAAACCGCATAGTTCACAGCGTTCACTGTGACGCACCGAGTCTTGAAATTTTAGCTTAGTGACAATCCTCGCCAATGTGCGAGGATTTTTTATATAGGTAGCCTCAATACGGAGTAAAGCAAGTGAGTTAATGAAAGAGCGGCCGATAAAATGAAGATTCGACGACTAATATTGTCGTGGCAAGACCCGGTGACTAGCAACATTACAGCAAGTGATGCCGCTTGGTGTGGCGCTATGTGGATTTGCGGCATGTTTACCTGTGGCGGGAGTGAACAGTCAAGATAGGGTGTAAAGGGAGGGGCATGGAGGGGGTAATTGCTACGGTATGGCCGAGTGGAGTGAGGTGAGAGGATGAATCACAGACGTTTTTGATAGGGGAAATGCACTGCGTGAATGAGTTTTTTTGCCGGATTGTTGGGGGAAATAGTTCGCAATAAACCCCTTCCAGAGTCTCTGAAAGGGGGTAAATAGGGAAGGATTCCGTTACTTCGTTACGATATAACTCGGCCCCGCAATATCGGCGGTAACAACACTGAGTTTCGAAACATCAGCACCAACAGAAGGGCTAGAGACAAAGCCATTAATCTTCGTGGTGTCTGATAATACCGTCGTAAACTCTTGCACGAAATTTGGCTCGACGATTTGACCAATATAAACCTCACCCTCATTCGTTACGTTAGTCAAAGGCGTCACTTCAGTGGCTTTGATTGCGATATTCGTTTCTTTACCCGCAGACACAAAGTTATGGCTAAAGTGAACAGTATCGCCCCCAAATACCGAGCCTACCACCTTATTATCATACATGCTGACGCGGTGAACTTGTTCGCCGTAGACAATGCCATTCTCATTATTGATCAATGAGTTATTGGTGATTTTGATGTTCTTAGGCGTCCATTGCTTATTCAGCTCTTTACCTTTGGTTTCTTTCGAGAGTTTCTCACCGTTGGCCACGTCAATAATCCCGGTATTGATCACAATCCCTGCACGCACATCGGCGTTGCCCGCAATGCCTTCTTCACCCATACGGGTTTGCGTAATGTAGTTATTGTGTACAACATGGTCTTCATCATAAATACGGATACCACCGGTTAGATTTTTGTCGCCACCGATGATGATATTGTTTTCAATATTGTTCGCTTTACCGTGGCGTAGAGAAATAAGTCCTGCCGACTGATAAATGGTATTGCCTAATATCTTATTGCCACCCGATTTCACCGCAACGAGTTCTTGCTCTCCATCCATATTAATCAGGAGATTATCGCTAAAACTTGAATTCGATGGGTATTGAGAAGTGGTGCTGAAACCCATTTGGACGGCTTCCCAACTGTTTGAGTTAATGCGAATCGCTTCTTTAATATCGAGTTCACCAAAATGGCCTTTCGACATGTCGAGGAAGATATTTTTTTCGACGACATGGTTGTCTGGCGTATTGTCTTTTTGCAGTAGGATCAATGCGCCTCGTTTTTGTTTACCTTCAAAACGATTGAGTGTAATCGTTGCTGACTCGCCCCAAACCGTGATCCAAAGACGTTTCGGATATTCTTGTCGTTTCGTATCAGGTTGGTAAGTATAACCATCGTTGAAGTAGTAGAACGTTGAGTTAGTCAGGGTGTTGTTGTCACCGTTGATAACAATGCCACCATCTTCATCGTTTGGGCCGCCTTCAGTGAATACAAGGCCATCTAAGCGTGAGTTATTGCCATCAAGGTTTAGCTGAACTAACCCTGTGAACCATGTTTTGCCAGGCTCTTCCGCTTGAATGGTTAGGTTATCGGCGGTGATTTTAACTTCACCTAAATGAGCGTATTTCCCCGAAGTGATGAGAATGGTTTCGCCATCTTTGGCTGTTTCAAGTCTATGTTTGAGTGCTTGTACCGCTTGTTGAGAATGGTCAATGAGATCAGCGGAAGAAATGCTCGATAAACGATCACTAGAAAGAAGAGCATCACGAGAAATAGTGTCAAGATCGAGTGCGTAAGAGGAGTGTGCGCACATGAAAATCAAGCTAGCTAAAAGTGTTTTTTTCATTTTAATTCTCTTAATAATAAATCATTCATGTAGGGTATATCTAATATAAATAATAACTTAGCATAATTGTAATACAATAGTGCAAGTGGTTTTTTTGGCACTTCTTGATCGCTATCCCATAAGTCACAATCGATAAAATCTCGTGCTAATAATGGGCGATAAGTCATGGTTAATTTTGATGATTCGTGAGGTGGGGGCGCATTGAAAAAACGAGAATGGCTGGAAATAGGGAACACTGGTGGGATGATCAAAACATAGAGAGATAGAAATATAAAAAGGGAAAGAGATCAAAGCAGAAGCGATGAGAGGAGGGCGAAGATAGGAAGACAGGATAGAAATGGGACGATGTATTGGCTAGATAGCATCAAGGCCGAACGAGTCGACCTTGATGTTTAACGCCTGATTAAGCAGTGAAGTTTAAGCGGCAGTTACTTTGGCTTTCTTCTTCATTCTGAGTGTTGAATAGACAGAGAAGATAGCAAGCACAACGAACGCAAGCGCGATAGGACGGTCGTACAAGAAAGACCACGAGTTATCGTACATCAATAGCGCTTTACGAAGGTTTGTTTCCGCCATTGGTCCTAGAATGATAGCCAGTAGGATCGGCGACGAAGGGATTTCCATTTTATTAAGAATAAATCCTAAGAAACCAAATGAAATCGCAATACCCACATCGAACATTGAGTTGTTAATCGCGTAAGCACCAATGATTGAAAGGAAGATAATGATTGGAATGATCATGATCTTCGGCACTTCAATGATTCGGCAGAAGAAGCGAATGCCCAGTAAACCCACCAATAGCATCACTACGTTAGCAACCAGCATTGAGCTGAATACGCCGTAAACAACTTCTGGGTTTTGTGCGAACAGCAATGGACCTGGAGTCAGACCTTGAACAATCAATGCGCCAAGTAATACAGCGGCAACCGCATCACCCGGGATACCTAGCGTCAGTAGGGGAACCAGTGAACCACCCGTTACGCCATTGTTGCCCGATTCCGCAGCGGCAAGACCTTCAAGCGAACCGTTACCAAATTCTTCTGGTTTTTTCGATGCACGCTTGGCTTCGTTATAACAAACAAACGCAGAAACATCCGCGCCCGCGCCTGGAACGGAACCAATCGCGGTGCCAATCAAACCACTTTTTGTCATTGTCGGTAAGATGGCTTTAAAGTCGGCTTTACTTAGAATTTTGTGATCAAATTTCGGTACTTTCGCTTGTTTTTCTTTTAACAACGTTTCAATTTGATTAATGGCTTCTGACAAGGCAAATAAGCCGATCAGCACCGGGATAACGTTAATGCCGCTGTACAGATCCATCACACCAAAGGTAAAGCGTGGCACGCTGCTGATAGGATCAAGGCCAACGGTTGAAACCAACAGACCAATCGTACCTGCCAACAAACCTTTTAAGATGTTTTGTGAAGAGACGCTGACAATAATGGTTAGACCAAATAGGGCCAAAGCGAAGTATTCTGGTGCGTTAAATCGTAGTGCGAAGTTTGCCAGTAAAGGGGAGATCGCAATCAGAACGATGGTACTGATCAAACCGCCGGTAAACGATGCAATAGCAGAGATACTCAGTGCTCTCGCCGCTTGACCACGCTCAGCAAGCGTATGGCCATCAAGCACTGTCGCTGCGGATGCCGGTGTTCCTGGTGTTTTTAATAGAATCGCAGCAATTGAACCGCCATAGATACCACCGATGTACACGCCGATCAGCATCACAAGAGCAGGGGTCGATTCCATGCCAAAAGTAAACGGCAATAAGATCGCCACGCCCATTGTTGCGGTTAAACCAGGCAAAGCACCGAGAATGATCCCGCCCACCACACCAAAGATAAGCATGGGTAGAACGTCAGGGCTAAACGCAGTAAATAGGCCATTTATTAAGTGTTCAAACATAACGTATCCTTAAAATAACTGGCTTTCTGGAAGCGAAATAAAGAAGACTTCGCCAAATAAGTAATACACGCCAAATACAAAGGCACAGGCGATGACGTAATACAGAGGTTTCTTAACTTTAAAGAAAACGAGATAAGTGGCGAAGGCCACTAAACTTGCGGTTAAATAACCAATTAAATTGATCAAGAATGCATAAGAAATAAGAAAAACGACGGCAAAAATCGCCATTTTTGAAAACAGCGGAGAACGCTCAGTAGTCTCTTGTTTCTTCATCTTGTGCTGGATCATCAAAATAACACAGATGATGATTTGTGCTATGGCGATCACGCTTGGGAAAAACTGCGCATTGACGCTCGCATCTTGGAAATAAGGTTCAGCAAACTGGCTAATGGTAATCAACGCGGCCACACTCACGGCAATCATGAGAAGTGGGAAAAGGATATCTCTATCAAATAGTGTCTTAGAAGGCATGGTTTCTTTTTGCATATGGGGAAATACCTCTACACAGAAGAGCACATCAAGAGGGTGATGTGCTCTTTGTATTCGAACGGTGTTTATTTAATTAAAACGGCAAGTTCTTTGCTGTCTTGCTCAACAAACTGAGTAAATTCTTCGGTGTTCATGTTGTGGATAGTCATTGCACCGTTTGCCATAAACTCTTTAAATTCAGCGGAAGCCATCGCTTGGTCAAAGGCTTGGCCCAATGTTTCGACAACGGCATCCGGTGTGTTTTTCGGAGCGCCAATACCACGCCATGTACCCGTTACAACATCAACGCCTTGCTCTTTCAGTGTTGGGACGTCTGCAATGTACTCAATACGCTCGTCAGACATAACACCCAGCGCTTTTAGCTGACCTGAACGTAGCTGAGCAATCGCTTCACCTGGAGTAACCATAGTCACATCGGTGTGTTTACCTAGCACTGCAGGAATCGCTTCTGATGAACCGTTGTAAGGAATTGCGTTGAATTTGATGTTTTGATCTTTTTCTAGCGCCATTAGGTAGAAGTTTGGCGCTGCTGTTGAAGCAAATTTAACGATACCGTCGCCTTTTTTCGCTTCGTTGATCAGATCATGAATCGTGTTGAAAGGGCTGTCTTTATGAACCAGCACAACCGCAGGGTCCAGGTTTACCATACGAATCAGTTTAAAATCACTTACATCATGTTGCATTAAACCCATTTGAGGCAGTGACGCAATTTCACGAGTCACGACAGTCAGTGTGTAGCCGTCCGCACGCTGTTGCGCGCCAAAGCTCATCCCAACGGCACCAGCGCCGCCAGTTCTGTTCATGATTGAAATGTTCTGGCCCAAAATGTCTTTTGCTGAGTTCGCTAAAGTGCGACCTACCGCATCCGTACCGCCGCCCGCACCAAAAGGTACGATCAAGCGAATGTTCTTAGTTGGGTATTCGGCTGCGCCCGCTGCCGCAGAAAGTAATAGGCCAGCAGTGCAAAATAGAGAGATAAGATGTTTATACATAATAGAGACCTTCTTATTTGTTTCTGTAGGTTTTTGTAGGGTTATTGGTTTTGTTTTTTTGATATTCGCTCATACAAAGCTGTTCAAATGCGACAGCAATCCAGCCGCTGACCAACATGTCGAACCATTGTTCAACGCCGCTGCAGGCAACAACAATGTCTCCGTAGACAAACGAGCCATAAAACAACAGATCGTCGTCATGAAGAGAAGAGGTATGCAGCGTTTGGCTTGCAAGGTTAGGGCGAGTGCTACGCCACGCTTGACGTGCTTTGTTACGAGCAAATTCGTCGAATGGAATCGTCCATTCTGATGGGTTACCTAGGGAGGTTTGGCACAGAATGGCATCTTCAAATGACGCTTCCCAAGGTTTCACGCGTGGGTCCATCACGACAATATGCAATTCTTTACGGTTTGTTTGTTCAAAAAGAAGTTCAATAGAGGGCTTAACCAGCTCGATTGCTTCCATTGCGATCTCTAGATGATTCTTCATCAATAACGATGCCTTTGTTATTTTTATCGATAAAGAAATCATATTGTATGACATGAATTTATAAAATAATGGAGAATCATAAATGGTGGTTGGATCACCATTGAATCAATCAAATAGAGGCTTAGATCTGATTTATATTTCGAGTGACAAATAAGAGTGTGATGGAGGTAGTGTTTTATTGGTGCCGTTTTTTGGCCTTATAAATCATATTATATGTAAGAGTTATTCATGAAATGAATGTCACGGATGCTTATAAGGGGATATGCCTGTCCGATTTGACGTTATTTGGCTATAGACGAGGGGAGGTTTGGACTGACATAAAAAAAGCCGAATAGACATTCGGCTTTGACTTAGTTCCCGATTAGAGGCTATTGCTCATGATAGGTTGCCATGTTTATACGGCGTACACCTGACAATCACACTAGCCTCGCTAGTTAACCCTACCGTTAACTAGAGCTGTGCGAATGCGCCTTCCCAAGCGTAAACGACGCCATCAAACTCAACGCTGTGCATTGCGTTTTGATTCTCTTCATCCAGGTTGCAGATAGCAAAGTGGTAAGTGTTGTTTGTTGTTGTTTCGATACGAACAACCGTACCAACTTCATTGTTACCAACAACGTGTACTGATTTTATAAGACCACGAGCGCCAACAGAGGCTTCGATAGACTCGTTGAAGTAACCGTGAGTCTCTAATACTGAAGCAAATACGTGATTCTGTGCAGACTGACGTAGGATAAACGCAGGCTCGCTCTTCAAGTTGAAGTCAGGATCGTTTGCGCCAGTGCGAGCGAAAATGACTTCGCTGCCTTCTACTGCGCTCGTTACCATGCTGTAGTAGCTGCTGTCGTGTAACCAGCTTACTAATGAGCTTTCGTTCACTTTACCTGAACCGACATTCCAAAGGTGCTGATAACCGTTTTCTTCGCCTAGTGGCTTCAACGTGCTTTCTACTTGGTAATCGAAATCCGTGCGGATGATTTGGCCTGAGTGGTGTACAGGCAAATCGTATTGGTGTTCTGCATCGGCTTCAATACGGTAGATGTCAATCACTAATGGCTTTTCAAATTCTTCTAGCTCAGCAAGAATCACGCTACGTTGCATGTCAACACCAGTGTAGTAGTCAGAGATTTGACCACTCATGCCTTGGAATGCGCTGTTGCTTGCATTGAAGAAATGTTTCTTACCGAATTTTGATTCAGCAAGTGCTGTGTCAAAATTGTTCTGTGTTTTCTGATCAACGGTAACAGTGTTGTGCGCGATAGTTTGCTTACAGTACGTTTTGTTTTCAGGGATGTAACGACCGCCAAATTTAGGCTCAACGTTTACCCAACGACCGAAGCCGTAATCGTGCAGCACTTCATGGCCACGGTTGAACACGCTTAGGTGTAGACCGTCATAGTGGCCGTGGTCTAGCGCTGAGTGGTATTGGTGGTCTGAACCGTGTTGACCAAACCAAATCAGTGCCATTGTGTCGTCATCTTTCGCATCACGATGACGTAGAATGCTTACACCGCCTTTCTCACCTTTAGGGCCATCAGTAACAAACAAGCTGCCCCAGTTGAATGGCTTGATCTCTTCTGCTGCAGCAACCGCGTTAGACAGTGTTTGACCTGAAGTGTGTACCCAAACATCTTGCTGGTGGTTAGCCATGCCAAGTAGTGTTTCAGTTTGCTCGTAACGGTGGTAACACACTGAAGTCGCCATGATAACGCCTTCATCATTGATCGAAATCGTTTTTGATGAATCGTTGAGTGCTGGCAATGTACCGTCTGGGAAGGCGGTTTTGAAAACAGCGTATGACGTTGTTTTGATAACTGAATCGTTGAATTGGTAAATGCCCAGTTCTGGCTGACGACGTTCAATCGCTTCTGCGAACAAGTAGATTGGACGTAGAGAAAAGCGGTGGTAGTACGGACCTTCCATGTAGTAGCCGTCTGGCGAGAACAGTTGGTCTAGCTGCGCTAAGAAACCGCCGCTGACTTTGTCTAGTTTCAGACCGTAAAGCGCTTTGTCTACCGATTCTTGGTCGTTGATTGCGTAGCCACAAATACCAACCGCTGCCACTGCCCATAGGCCGTGGTTGTGGACGATATCGAAGTCGTGTGCGTAAGTAACAACGAACATTTCGATCATTTGCTTAAGCAGGTCGTCTTCGATTAGGCGCTTTTGCTCTTCAGAAAGCGTGTGGTAAATGCAGCTGTACGCACAAGAAGCGTAAAGCATCCACATGTTTTCGTTTAGCGTTTGGTGGAACAGCTTACCCGGAGGGTTAGAGTCACGGCTCACGTTGCTTTCAAGAGTCGGGTACACGGTCGCGTACGCCGTTAGCATATCAACAATGTAGTCGCGGTATTTGGTTTCTTCTGTGATTAGGAACAGACGACCCGCAAGATCCATGTGGATGTAGTTTTGTTTGTGACGGTTATGCTCGTAGCCGCCGCCTTCGCCGTGTCCTGGAACTTCAATGCCCACTTCTGCCATGTAAGCGTCAGTTTGTTTGATGTCACGCGCAAGTGCATTGCCTAGAAGGCTTGATTTGCCAAGTTCTGTACGCAGCTCAGCTGCCTCTTCAAAGTTCAGTAACAGTGGTTGATAAGTCATTTCTATTTCTCCAGTTCAGCAGACATTGGGTTGATAAGGTTCACTTCAAGTGAATAGAAACCTGTCCAGCTGTACGTTTTGTCATTTAATTCAATGTTGTGCTCAGTGGTATCAGTGGCATCGATTTGATTGCTGATCATCACTGTGACACGAGATTTTTTGGTGGTAATTTCAATCACAGAGCCCATTGCGCTGTGGCCGATCACTTCAATATTTTGAACTTCGCCACGTGCACTGACCGATTGCTCGAACTCTTCGTTGAAGTAACCGTGCGTTTCTAGAACCGAGGCAAATAGGGTGGATTCACCTTTACTGCGCAAGATAAACGCAGGTTCAGAACGTAGGTTGAAGCTTGGATCATTCGCGCCTGAACGAGTGAAGATAATTTCTGCATTGTCGTTCGAGCTTGCGCCTAACCAGGTGTAGTAGGTGTTGTTTTGCAACCAACTTACGAGTGCGGTGCCATTCACTTCACCGCTGGCAACATTCCATAGGTGTTGGTAACCAAAGTCATTGCCTAAGGTATTAAGCTCTTTGTTTGCAACGTATTCAAAGTTGGTGCGAACAATTTGGCCTTCGTATTGGTGTGAATAATCGTACTGGTGCTCGCCTTCGCCGCCTTTTGTTGAATCTAAACGGTATAGGTCTAATAGTAGCGGAGACTCTAGCTCTTCAAGGTTTAGCATGAACACGCTGCGTTGCATGTTAAAGCCTTGGTAATGATCGTTGGCAAACGCACTCATGCCGTTGATGGCTGTATCTTCTACTTTAAAGAAGTGAGGCAAACCATGGACGGAATCTGCACGATCAACATCAAAGTTGTTTTGGCATTGTTCATCAATCGTCACGGCGTTGTGAGCGATGGTTTGACGAGCGTACGATTTGTTCTCATCAAGGTAACGACCACCAAATTTCGGCTCGACGTTAACCCAACGGCAGAAACCGTATTCGCGCAGGACTTCTTGCCCACGATTAAAGAACGTGATGCCAAGAGTATCAAAGTTGCCATGACCCATGCCATGTTGGCCGTAGTTCATCACAAGTTGTGAAA
Source organism: Vibrio renipiscarius (assembly GCF_000827885.1). GTDB lineage: Bacteria > Pseudomonadota > Gammaproteobacteria > Enterobacterales > Vibrionaceae > Vibrio > Vibrio renipiscarius. The sequence continues at coordinate 148,470 of NZ_JTKH01000025.1, forward strand.
CATCGCCTTTTTTATCCTGCATGCGGATAAAACCTTGAGCACCACTATGACCTTCAGGGCCTTCGTTGAGTTCAACGCTTGGCCAGAAAGGCATGCCAATTTCTTGCTCTGCCGAGGCTGCCTTATAGGCGTTTGATAACTCAAGACCACATGGATGCATCCACACGGCATCTTGAATCTTCGCCATACCCAAAATGTTTTGGTCTACGCCGTTTTCAGAAGCGTAATGCTTGCTGTAAACACTGACAGCAACTTGAACACCCATGTCGGTAATGCCCATCGTGCGAGAAGCGTCGTTCATCGCCGGGAATTCACCGTTCGGGTAAGCGGTAGAAAGAAGCGCTTGTACCGTGTTGCCAATCACACCATTTTTGTAATTGTAAATATCGACTTCAGGCATGTGGCGGTGAATGACTTCAGCAAAGACACACGTTGGTCGAATGGCATAACGATGGTAGTAAGGGCCTTCCATGTAGTAGCCAGACGGCGCAAACAGTTGTGAAATCTGAGCGAGGAAGCCACCGGTATCGTTGCGGTCTAGGCCGTAAACTGACATTTCTAAGTATTCGCGTTTGCCTAGAGCAAGGCCACAAATACCCACGGCTGCGACAGCCCAAATTCCGTGGTTATGAATACGATCAAAGTCATGCGCGTATTTCACCGTAAACATATCAAGCATTGGCTCGAAAATGCGTTCTACAACGGCTTGACGCTCTTCTTCAGACATGGTTGACGCAACGCAAGAGTAGGCAAGGCTGGTAAACATTAGCCAACAATGTTCGTTTAGGATCTGGTGGAACAAACGACCGGTTGGGTTGGTGTTCTTTTGAACATGGAAATCAAACGTGAGGTATTTTTCAGCGTAAAGCGCCAACAGTTCACGAACGAATGCTGCGTATTTATCGTCTTTAGTGATTAAAAATAAACGACCCGCCAAGTTCATGTAGGTGTAGTTTTGTTTATGACGGTTATGTTCATAACCACCCGCTTCACCATGACCAGGAACATCAAGAGGAAGCTGCATAAAAGCTTCAACGTCTTTTTGATTTGCGGTGATGGTTTTGCCCATCAAAGTATCAGTACCTAGCTCTTTATGTAAAAGCTCGATTTCTGAATCGGTTAACAAAATAGGTTGTGTCATCATTTTTATTGCCACCCTCAAAACTAGAAGTGCATACTCAATGCTAATGACGATAAAGTAATACAATATGAATTATAAGAAAAGTGTAAGGCTAAAAAAGAGAGATCACCATCACCTTTCTTTGTTTAACTTATTGATAGTTATAGGCTGTATGGCGGGCTGTTAGGAAGTGTTCGGTGAGCTATGATCGTGGAATAGACGGACAAGATATGACGTATATCACACAATTTAACTATATTGTATTACAAATAAAGAAAACTCGATATGATGGCGTCATTCAATATTTGCTTAGTTCTATACATTTGGAGAGACACAATGAACCACTTCTTTAATTTACAAGAAAACCCTTGGGAAGATATCGGCGGCGGCATCAAGCGTAAAATCGTTGGCTATACCGATGAGCTAATGGCGGTTCACCTTTCTTTTGATAAAGGCGCAATTGGCGCACCTCACGCACATGAAATTCATGACCAAATTGGTTATGTGGTGAGTGGCAGCTTTGAAGCAGAAGTGGATGGCGTGAAAAAAGTATTGAAAGCAGGTGATGCTTACATCGCTCCTAAGCACTTCATTCATGGCGCTGTGGCACTTGAGCAAGACAGCATCCTACTGGATATGTTCTCTCCAGCTCGTGAAGACTTCTTGAAATAACGGTAGCCGCAACCTCAGTTGCTAAGGTAGAAATATGAACATGATTAATATCGCTATCATCGGCGAATGTATGGTTGAGCTGCAAAAATCTGAACACGGCCTAACACAGGCCGTGGGCGGAGATACGTTAAATACGGCGTTGTACTTAACCCGTTTAACTCAAGCTCGCAACGTGCGTACTAGCTACGTCACTGCACTTGGTGATGACCCTTTTAGTGAAGATATGATCCAAAATTGGAATCACGAAGGGATTGATACGAGTCTAATTTGTCGCGTATCAGGCAAGCAACCAGGTATTTATTACATTGAAACCGATAATACCGGTGAGCGTACGTTCCACTATTGGCGTAGTGATTCCGCTGCAAAATATCTATTCGATCAAGATGAGACTCCACAACTGATTGATCGTCTAATGACGTTTGATGCGGTTTATTTAAGCGGCATCACGCTTGCTATTTTGACGGCGAATGGCAAAGAAGTGCTTTTCAATTTCTTGGCAGCGTTTAAAGCCAAGGGGGGCAAAGTGTTCTTCGACAACAATTACCGTCCTAAACTTTGGCCTAGCCAAGCAGAGGCAATAAGCTGGTATTTAAAAACGCTCCATTTAACGGATACCGCGTTACTGACTTTTGATGATGAGCAACTGTTGTTTGGTGACATGAACGTTGAGCAGTGCATTGAAAGAACAAGAGAGGCGGGCGTTAGTGAAATCATCATTAAACGTGGTGGTGAAGCTTGTTTGGTTGTACAAGACCAGTTAGCAGAATTTGTGGCGCCAAAACCGGTTTCAAATATCGTCGATACAACGGCAGCCGGTGATTCCTTCAGCGCTGGCTTCTTAGCACGTCGTTTTACCGGTGGTAATGCGATTGAATCTGCGAGTTTTGGCCACCAATTAGCCGGCAATGTTATTCAACACCAAGGCGCTATTATTCCTAAACAGTTCACTCCTGAGCTTCCACAATAGCCAATAGGCTATTTGACTGATAAGAGATCTTTCAATGACAACACTGAACGAACAACTCGCAAATCTTAAAGTTATTCCTGTAATTGCGATTAACAAAGCAGAAGATGCGCTGCCACTAGGTCGTGCATTGGTTGAGAACGGCATGCCATGTGCTGAAATTACCTTGCGTACTGAATGTGCAATTGAAGCGATTCGCATCATGCGTAAAGAATTCCCTGACATGCTTATTGGCTCAGGCACTGTGCTAACGAATGAGCAAGTTGATGCGTCTATCGACGCTGGCGTTGATTTCATCGTAAGCCCAGGCTTTAACCCACGTACGGTTCAATACTGCCTAGACAAAGGTGTTGCGATTGTACCGGGTGTTAATAGCCCAAGTCTTGTTGAGCAAGCAATGGAAATGGGTTTGCGCACCCTGAAGTTTTTCCCTGCTGAGCCTTCAGGCGGCACGGGTATGCTAAAAGCATTGACGGCAGTCTACCCAGTGAAATTCATGCCTACGGGCGGCGTAAGCTTGAATAACATTGATGACTACCTATCGATCCCATCTGTGCTTGCGTGTGGCGGTACTTGGATGGTTCCAACAAACCTTATTGATGAAGGTCGTTGGGAAGAATTGGGTCAATTGATCCGTGACGCGGTCACGCATGTAGCGTAACCCTTGCGATAGGCGTTTTAGCCTTTGCGGAACGGCCTAATGCAAGACAGCATAAGCGAGCTTTTTAGCTCGCTTTTTTGATCTTTGAATAGAAGGAATTCCCAGTATTTACGGGGTTCTCCGTGCGATTATGGCCATTTTTTGTGGTTATTTGTATGACTTAATGTATTAAATCATCCGATGCGTTGAATGAAATAGAGACAAAAGTTCGCGATATATGGTGCGAAAAGCTATAGATAAAAGGGGGTGACGATAAATTTTGTTTGAGATTACAATAAAAGATTATTGTAGTACAAATGAATTTGCGAACACGTTAGTCTAGGTTCCATAGAATAATCACACTCTAAAAAGGCTGAAAAAATGACTATTGATACTTTCGTTGTTCTTGCCTACTTCTTCTTTTTAATCGCGATTGGTTGGATGTTCCGTAAATTTACAACCTCAACCAGTGATTACTTTAGAGGGGGCGGCAAGATGTTATGGTGGATGGTAGGGGCTACCGCCTTCATGACCCAATTTTCAGCATGGACGTTTACCGGAGCCGCAGGACGCGCATTTGATGATGGCTTTGTCGTTGTCATACTCTTCTTAGCCAATGCTTTTGGCTACTTCATGAACTACCTTTATTTCGCACCAAAATTTCGCCAGCTTCGCGTTGTCACAGCGATTGAAGCGATTCGTCAACGTTTTGGTAAAACCTCAGAGCAGTTCTTTACCTGGGCAGGCATGCCAGACAGTTTAATTTCTGCGGGTATCTGGCTTAATGGTCTCGCGATTTTTGTTGCCGCGGTATTTAATATTCCGATGGAAGCGACGATTGTCGTGACAGGGTTGGTGCTTATCCTCATGGCGGTGACAGGCGGCTCATGGGCTGTTGTTGCTTCTGATTTCATGCAGATGCTGGTCATTATGGCCGTCACGATCACTTGTGCGGTTGCCGCCTATTTCAATGGTGGTGGTATCGGAAACATCGTGAACAACTTCCAAGGCGATTTCATGCTTGGAAATAACTTAAACTACATCAGTATCTTTGTTCTTTGGGTTGTGTTCATCTTTGTTAAGCAGTTTGGCGTGATGAATAACAGTATCAATGCGTACCGCTACCTATGTGCTAAAGACAGTGAGAACGCAAGAAAAGCGGCGGGGCTCGCTTGTGTTCTGATGATTGTTGGGCCAGTTATTTGGTTCTTGCCACCTTGGTATGTAGCGGCATTCATGCCTGACTTTGCTGAGCAATACGGTTCGGTAGGCAGTGATGCGGCGTACCTTGCGTTTGTGCAAAATGTGATGCCAGCAGGTATGGTTGGCTTGCTAATGTCTGCGATGTTTGCAGCAACGATGTCTTCAATGGATTCAGGACTGAATCGTAACGCAGGCATCTTCGTGATGAACTTTTATAGCCCGATAGTCAGACCACACGCAAACCAGAAAGAGTTGGTTATCGTGAGTAAAGTGACGACGATTATGATGGGATTGATCATCATTGGTATCGGTCTATTTATTAACTCTCTACGCCATCTAAGTCTATTTGATATTGTGCTTAATGTGGGCGCGTTAATTGGCTTCCCGATGCTTATTCCAGTGCTACTGGGTATGTGGATTCGCAAAACACCCGATTGGGCGGGTTGGGCAACGTTAGTGGTTGGTGGTTTTGTTTCTTACATCTTTGGTATTTCACTACAAGCACAAGACATAGAGAACTTTTTCAATCTAGAACACGCGCTTACCGTACGTGAATGGTCTGACTTGAAAGTGGGGCTTAGTCTCGCGGCGCACGTGGTGTTTACCGGTGGCTTCTTTGTCCTTACAACGCGTTTCTACAAAGGTTTATCTCCTGAGCGTGAGCAAGAAGTCGCGCAGCTGTTCGAAAACTGGAATACACCGCTTGTTGCCGATAGTGATGAGCAAAAGAACCTCGATACGAAACAGCGTGGCATGCTTGGTAAACTGATCAGTGTTGCCGGTTTTGGCATTCTAGCGATGGCGTTAATTCCAAATGAACCAACCGGTCGATTGCTGTTTATTCTGTGTGGTTCGATTGTCTTAACCGTGGGTGTTTTACTGGTGAATGCTGCAAGAAGTTCTACGCCGACAAAGGCGATGGCAAACCCTGACAGCTAATCTTAACGGACGACATCACTCTTGAAAGCATCGTCCTATTGGGGCGATGTTTTTTCATGCGGTGTTTCGTTTTAAAAGACATCGATATAAACAAAAAGGCCTAGATTTCTCTAGGCCTTTCTATTATTTGAAACCAAGGTTTCTGCATGAACGAAACGATTTAAACGTAGTACGCTTCAACCGTGCCTTTTAGCGTAATTAGGATTGGCTGGCCACGACGGTCAAGCGCTTTAGGTGAAGGGATTTTAACCCAACCTTCACTCACGCAGTACTCTTCAACGTCAGTACGCTCTTTACCGTTTAGACGAATACCGATTTGGTACTCAAAGCACTCTTCAACAAAGTAAGGGCTGCGTGGATTGCCTGCTAGGTGATCTGGCAATTCTGGACGAGTTTTGTTTTCGCTCATGTTCATATTCTTTAGAAAATAAAAAGTGCGTCATTGTAGTCAATCTAGGGCCAGCGCTCAACATCTCTGATCCAACAATCCCCACTTATCGTTAAATTTTCCTACGCATCGCTTCACTCTGCTCGGTTAATGCGCACGGGACGCATGTGCTGTATAGCGGATCGTCTTTTTTGTTGGCTTGACGAGCAATGTGAGATTTAAGACGTATCTAGCGAATATGCAATAGAAAATAGGGTTAGATTGATTTTTGAACAGTTATCTGCGACGCAATTTGTCGCAGGTCGCAATATGATATTTTCGTTGCTCTTCTCGTGAGTAACTTATTTAACTATTTAATTTTAGAGAGTATAAACGAATTTGCCGAAGTTAAATGGCATTGTATGCGATTAATGAAAAAGGCCTATTCGTGGGCGGTTAAGCGCATGCCCTTGGATGAGTTTCTGTTTGACGCGTTTCGATTGAATCGCTTTGAAATTTAGAAGGTTTAGGTCGCATTAATGTCAAAACGATCCAGTACTCAAGACTCTGTCGCGTTAGCGTTTGAGTTGTTAAAACGAATCCCAAGATCTTATCAAATTACTGCACGTGAATTGCATCAACAACTTCAACATATAGGTATAGATAGGGATTTACGTACCATTCAACGCAATCTTGAAATGTTGTGTACCCATTTCGATATTATTCGCGATGATCGTAATAAGCCTTATGGTTATCGTTGGAGCAAGCATGCCGGTGGTTTGGCCTTACCCACGTTGTCAGCACAAGACGCACTATTGCTGAGCTTAGCAGAGCAATATTTATCCAATCTCTTACCTACTAATTTGACACATTCATTCAGTGGTTTCTTTGAAGAAGCAAGGCAGAGACTAAGCCCTGTTACATCAAATACTAAAGAGCGGGAATGGTTGCAAAAGGTCAAGGTCGTCAGTGATGGGCAACCTTTACTTCCTCCTCAAGTTTGTTCCGATGTATTTAAAAGCGTGAGTGAAGCCTTGTTTCATAATCGATTGCTCAATATTGAATATCATAATGCTAAGCAAGATAAAAAATCGGGTCTCGTAATGCCACTTGGACTCGCCCAGCAGGGCACGCGTTTGTATTTGGTGTGTCGATTTGATGGTTATGAGAATGAACGCAGTGTGGCAGTTCATCGTGTAACGAAAGCTACCGTATCAACGTTCAATTTTGAACGACCAAAAGATTTCAAACTAAGCCAATACGATGCCGATGGACGCTTTGGTTTTGGTGAGGGTAACCGATGTAAGGTGAAATTTTCCATCACTAAGTCGATTGGAGAACACCTTTTAGAGTCGCCTTTGTCACTTGATCAACAAGTGCAAGTGTTGCCCCAGTACTATGTTATATCGGCAACGGTTGTGGAGTCATTACAGCTCAAGCGTTGGTTAGCCGGATTTGGCGATGATGTTCATAGTGTTGAAATAACCTCAATTTAAGTGTTCGCCCACCGTTTACTCAACGGACGAACCAGCAGGAAAGCGAATAATGGATTTAGAGAGTTTAATGAATGGCCATATGGAGCCTTCGAAGGAAGTAAACTCTGCACAGAAAAAAAACGATGTTGCACATGGTAATCCCTATTTAGACGATGCCGAACTTGGTTTGAAACTGTGTTCTGATCTGATTGCTAAACCAAATAAAAATAGCCCAGCTGATCAGCTAGTCGATGAAATCGGCGTAATAATTGGAACTGATTTTCTCTCTCATACAGAAGATGACGATAACCGCGCGGGGGCAAAGACTTATGCTCAGTTACTGCAGTGGCATAATTTGTTGGCTGAAGTGATGGCATTCCCTCAATTGCAGCAGAGCTATACCGTTGCTGTGGGGGGCTCGTTTAGTGCGGGAAAAACCCGCTTTCTAAACACAGTTCTGGGTTGTCCATCTTTATTACCCGTAGATACAACACCGACGACGTCGATCCCAACTTATCTTTATAAAGGCCAAAGTAATCGCATTGATGCGCTGAATTTTTACGGCAAGAAAACTGAAATTGATGAGCATGGATTAAAAGCAATTTGTCATGCTTTTAATCAGAAGTATCAAGTCACCTTTAGCCATATTCTGCAATTATTGGCGGTCGAGCGAGTGGAATTTAAATACGCTAATCTAATTTTCTTAGATACCCCAGGCTACAGCAAAGCTGACAATATAGCAGCAACTGAACAGAACACTGATGAGAATATTGCACGGTTACATTTAAGATTAGCTGACTACCTGATTTGGTTAGTGGATCACCAAAATGGCACCGTACCACAGCCGGATATTGAGTTTTTACAAAGTCTCGATCTTAAGCAGCCCATTTTGGTGGTGATGAGCAAAACGGACAAAAAACCAAAGTCAGAAATTGAGAAAATTATCGAGATCGCAAAGCAAGATTTGGATGCTGCTGAAATCAACTATGTCGATGTGATTGGTTATTCAGCAGCGCAAGACAGTGAAATTTCGGTGGATGGCGAACGACTCAGCGAGTTTATTTCACAGGTAAATACGGGCTCTCAAGGTTCCACGTTGCAGTGGCAGCTCAATCAAATTTTTGGTCAGTATCACAACCATTACCATTCTAGCCAGCAGTCGTTAAAACTCTCTTATTCCACCATCAATGAGTTGATTTTTGACGAAATGATCAGTGAAAGCAAGAAGAGTCACTTGCGCGATTTCCATAAAAAGACCAAAGCGAATTTAGATGCGTTGCAGGCGCAAAATTCCGCTTCAAACACGATATACAATGAAATAAATCAACGACTTGTGATCCTTTGTCAGTGTAGGGGTATTGTACTTTCCGATAGGCCTACCGCAATACAAATCAGTGCGTTGAGAAAAAAAACGCCCCAAAGCGAACAAGAAACGTTTTGCTTTGATGCTTTATTACAAGGCAAGCAAACCGCGCTTGCCGATCTCGCTAATCTGAATGAATTGGATGGTGAGGTGGTGAAGGCTAATGCGTTGGGGTTATCGATTCAAATAACCAAAGCTCCAGAGATAGAAGTTATGGTGCTTAAAAACGTGATTACAAAGATGGCTCCGAATGCTGACTACGCAAAATTTTGTGTGGGCCAACGGGTGAATGTGCAGATCATTAATGATAGAAGAGCCGTTGTCTCTTTGGTTGTGGAAATTTAAGGGACTATGATGAGCAAACTAGGTATTGTTTTTTCTGGTGGCGGTGGCAAAGGAGCCTATGAAATTGGCGCATGGAAAGCGTTAAATGAATATGGCATCGATGCAAATGTAGAAGCTGTCGCGGGTACGTCGGTAGGTGCCTTAAACGCCGCACTTTTTATTCAAGGTGACGTTGCTGCGGCTGAGCAGCTTTGGCGAGGCATTACTCAAGATCAAGTCTTAGTGATGAACAAAGACAACTTAGCAAAAAAAACCGCGACGATGGCCTCTCTATTTTTTACCCCTTCATTGATTGCACGAGCGGTCTTGGCGGCAACAAACTTAGCGGGCTCACAAGGCTTATTTAATCAAACCGGATTGAAGAAGCTGATTGAGCAAAGTGGCGCTTGTAACAAAGTCGAAGCGTCTCACATCCCGTTGCACATTTGTAGTTTAAATAGTGATAGCAAAGCGTTGGAATACCCAGCCCTAAACGGCCTGCCTGCGAGTGAAGTAAGCCAGTGGTTACTCGCGTCGGCGGCGATTCCGTTGGTTTTCGATGGTATCGAAATCGGTGATAGCGTCTATTATGATGGCGGGGTATTGCCCGGTGAATACAGCGATAACACCCCATTTGAAATATTGATTAGCCAGCATCAATGTACCCATATCATTAACCTCTATCTTGAGCGCAGTCCTCAAATGGCGTTGTCGCAAAAGGCTTTTCCGAATGTGCGATTTTGGAACATTGTGCCAACGCGAGATTTTGACGGTGTGATTGCACCGTTAAATTTCACCCCTGAAAATGCGGCTAAACTGCTTGATGAAGGCTATGAAGATGTAAAGCGGATTTTGGAACAGTTTAAAGCGTTTCAAGATTCAGAAGAGCGTTATCTGGATGCGGTGATCGACTACGCCCAATCGGAGCAGGCATTTTCTGGCCAAGTTGATCTCAATCAACAATTGAGAAACAACGAGGTAAGCCAGTACGACAACTTAAAGCAAATCACACAGCAACTCGGCAGTGAGATTGAGCAGCAAGAACAGAGTTTGATTGATGCAGGGCTTGATCGCCTAATCGAAGAGATGCAAGAGAACTCGGCTGAACTGCTTGATGAAGCCTTTACTGCAATCACTACGCTTGCGTCAACAGAAGGTATGATAAACACCCAACTTGAGCAAAGCCGTTTCGGTCGGATACTAGGTAATTTAACCGGCAGTAACAATGCTCGGCAGGCTGAGGTTAATTATGGCCTCAATCGAGCGGTATACGCAAATCAGCAACTAATTCAAAAGCTCAATCATAAGAATATGCTGACAATGGAAGCGGTTGCTTCACTGTCGAACAAAACCAATTATCTGATGAAGCATGTCAATGTGTTGTATGGCAGTGTTCAATTGGTCGAACAAAGGGTTAACCGTTCGTTAAGTTTAATGAAAAGTGGTTTTGAGGCGTTAGAAGTGGAACTAACGCATCGTATCGACCATGTTGAAAAGAGAATTGAAAACTTAGAGCGCAACAGCCTGATTAACGATTGGTACCACAATGTGGTAGCACAAACAATACATTGCAATCCATACCAGACGTTGCTGCATACCACGGCAAGTTTTTACGTTACCTCAGGCCGCTCTTGGAGTAATACCGAACTGGCAAGATACACCAATGCACTAAGTGCGCTTCATTTGTCTGATGAGCCGCTCATTCCTGCCGCGTTAATTTGGCAATCCCAAACGGGTGTGTTTCTCAATGAAATAGATAGCCAATACATTTTACCGCTAGCGCCGCAAAGGCAATCTCATTTTCCACTCCTCAAAGGCATTCAAATGGCCGATGAGCAAGTAGAGGGCCATGATGTTCTGACTGAGCTAGAAAGCGAACTGAAACTCAATTTGTTCGCACAATGCAGTGCCCGAGATTTGGGGTTAGAGCTACTCAATGCATTGCGTCAAAATGATCGCAGGACGCCTTGCAATACCGTCAAACAAAATAAAAATCAGACTTACTTATTACCAAGCGGTAAGTACGCTTCAACGCTGCAAAACCAGTGGCTAAATGTGATTGCTCAAGCCAATGATCTTAATGAAGCTAATTTACAGCATCAAGGTATTACTGCCGATCTTGCCTATCTGACTCGGAAAATTGAAGAGTTTAAGGTGGTTATTCCACTTATCGGTAAGTTTTCATCCGGCAAGAGTCACTTACTTAATCGTTATCTGGGCAACGATTACCTAAAAACGAACATCGCCCCTGAAACTGCCGTGGCAACAGAGCTTCGTTACGGTGACATTGAGCAATTCACCATTCATTACCTTGATGAACAAACCAGCGTGACCTACCCACAGCAAGTATTGTCAACGTTTCAGCTAAGTGAGCAAGTGGCGTATATCTCGCTTGAACTATGCAATAAACGGTTGAAAAACCGTAGTAACTTAACGCTGGTGGATATGCCAGGGTTTGATGCGAGAAATATCTCCCACCATAAAGCGATAGCCACCTATCTTGAGCGAGGAGACTATTTTATTAATTTGCTCCCCGCAGATATACCATTTGATGCCAGTGTGATTGAACAGTTAGAAGAGATTTACTTCGATCATGGTAAGGCTGTGCACTGTTTACTATCTAAATCCGCACGTAAATCCCCCTCAGATTTGACGCGAAGTATAGAGCAGGTACAGCACTCTCTAAGTGAGAGGTTGCAATACGAAGTGTCAGTCGGTTGTATTGAAACGGTGGATAAGAACGCCTATAGCATTAGCGCATTTGAAGCGCTGATTGATGAGGCGGCTAACCAATTTGATTCATGCCTAATGTCTCGCTACCAAGTCGCAGTTGATGAGGTGTTGCAAGCTCTGCAGCATCATTTACGTATTAAGGCCACCTATGCTGGCAATAGCGAGGCAGAAATCGAACAAGAGATCACCTCGTTAACACAACGGTTTACTGACAAAGAGCGGCAGCTTATCCAGGCGTTAAGCGAGACTCAGTATAATTTGTGCAGTGTTGGCAAAGAGTCGTTATCCCACAAAGTAGCCAAGGAGCTGAATAATCATGCTGGGCAATTAGCCATCGCGGCAAACAGTGGCAACGTGCCTGATAAGTTAACCAGTCTCGTTCGGCCTATCGTTCAAAATGAGCTCGATTATCTCATCAAGCAAGAGCTTGAACGGCTTGGGCAACAACTGAAGGTTGAAGAGAGTCCTTCGCTGTCTGATATTCATGTACAGATTGATCTTCCTCAGTTAGAGAAAGAGGCATTCTCAATGAAAGTTGGGGCGATCACCGGCGCTATCATTACCGTCTTCCTCGGCCCGATAGGTGGTGCGGTTGTCGGTCTTCTTGGTGGTATTTTGGGCCGAAAAGATAATGAAAATGCATGTACCCAACAGATTGATGAGCAGATCCGCAATCAAGTGATCCCACAGGCTGTCAGCCAGATCATGCATGAAATAGAGTGCCATCTCGCTAAGATTGTTGGGCAATTGGGCCAACAACTTCACGCAAATCTCGCGCTGGAGAAGCAAGAGCACGATAAGCAGCTGAAACAATTACAGGAGCAACATAGACACCACAACACTGAATTTACGCAAATGCAGCAGCAACTGGCTGCGGCCTTAGGCCACGTGGTAGCACTAATAAACAATGAAACTACCCATATAAATGAAAATTTTATTACGAATGAATTTACCAATTAGGAATCGTCATGATTGATATTTTAGATGTGATCAATGAAGCAACAAAAGAAGCCAATGCATTTGAAAACCATGCCGCCAAGGGGTTGAGTTTAGAAGAGCGCGTGCTTTACTTGCAAGGGCTAGCATTGGTGATGAATGCCGATGGTGATATCGATCAAAAAGAAAAAGAATACCTCCGAATTTTGATTAAATCATTTGAGTTGGATGAATCGATCTTAGACAGCTTAGTCGAATTTGGCCAAGCTCCAGACAAAGATACCGTTCAAGCCTTTTTCCGCACGTTTAGACGCCGCCCAATTGCACAGTTATTTTTGTTTGACGCACTCATGATGACCCGCCGTGATGACAACATCGACGATCGTGAAAAAGCCGTAGTAGATAAAATTGCCGAGCAACTCGAAGTATTACAAGGCACATACCAAGATATTTATGATCTGTTCTGCCACATCAAAAATAAAGATTGGGATGAGAGTGCGCTTTATTTTTCAAGCCATCTACTAAACCCGGAACATTTTAAACATCTGCTGGATTACTTTGAAGTCGATTTTGAAGAGTTGATGAATCGAACTGTAGAATTGCGAAAAGACAGAATAATAAGGATTCTAAAAGAAAAGATAACGCCTAATTTTGATAGTGAAACACCAAAATTAAGATTGTCGGCAGAAGTTTTATTGCCTCTTCTACAAAGTTGTTTAGACCGTAGAGAGATTTCAATTATTGGTAATTCGATGATATTTGATGAAATAAATGAAGTCACTTTGTCTGAGTTAAACCTATATTACAATCAAGAAGCACGTTCGTTAAGTTTAGCTATGAATGGTGATGTATGCAATGAGATGATTCTTAAGAAGTGGTCTAGTGTTATAGGGCTTGATGGTTTAGATGTTTGTAATATTATTTGGGGGAGCGTCAATGAAATGGTCGTATATGGAACTGCTGATATTGAATCGCCTCAATTGATTAAACTTAGTCGCGCTTACAAGAAAGGACAGTATATATTGTTTGATGGATATTTGTGGGAGTATAAAGATGTTAGTCGATACAATATATACAACCAAAATCAATTAGTGATTAAAACACTGTCGTCAAGTTTTGATGATGTAAAATCATTTATGTTGAAATATAGTCTTGATGATGATGATAGTAAGGGTCGTTTGGCGAAAGTTAATTTGTTTTGATTTTTTGAGCTTTTCAATGATGTTGTGTAATCGTGATTCTGCTGAGGTTTTGTATTTTAAGTCTAACGATTGGTAATGACTTGTATTAAAACAAATAGTATTTGCAATGTAACTTAAGGAGTGGTTGTGGTTGATTTTATTAGTGCGTCAGGATGTGAAGATTTTATTTGTAATGTTAGCGTTAAATATAGCAAGCATCTAGATTCTATTAATGCCAACTTGATTGATGAACTTTCAAATTTGGCGGATGTTTTCAAAAATGACGCTATCCATGCCGAAGAAGAAAACCGCTTGCTCCGCATCGGCATTGTTGGCCAAATTAAACGTGGAAAATCCTCATTTTTGAACAGTTTATTGTTTGATGGTGAAGACATACTGCCAAAGGCTGCTACGCCGATGACAGCGGCATTAACCAAAATTAGTTATAGCGAAAACCCGAGAGCGTCGGTTGAGTTCTATACTCGTAAAGAGTGGGATAAGGTGCTCGAACAAGCTAAACAGGTTGCTGAGGTTAATGCTGTTTACCAAGGTGAACTTGTAGAATATCAAAATAGTCAAAATACGGGTGTGAGAGGTAAGGGCGTTCGTCCACCTAGGCCGCCTAAACATTCTGATGAAGCGACGTCATGTTTTGAGCTTTATCAAATGATGCAGCGCTCAAACATTTGTGTTGAAGAGTACTTAGACCAAACTCATGTTATTGATAATGTCAGCTCTAACGAACGTTTAGTTGCCGATCTTGAACCCTACGTAGGAGCCAATGGAGCATTTACACCAATCGTGAAAAGCACCTCGCTGGAGCTTTGTCTTGAGGGGTTAAAAGACATTGAGGTAGTCGATACGCCGGGGATGAATGACCCTATTATCTCACGTGGTCGCCGAACTCAGGAGTTTCTTGGTCAATGTGATGTGATTTTCTTATTAAGTTACTGCGGTCAGTTTCTTGATATGCATGATATGGCGCTATTGGCACAAAACATCCCTAATAAGGGAATCGAAGAGATTGTACTTATTGGCTCGTTGTTTGACAGCGCGTTAATGGATGAGTACCAAAACTATGCCTCGATTCAAGAGGCGCTACCCGCGCTCACACGTAAACTCAATGATGCCGCAACGGGCAATGTTGAGTCGGTTTGCCGACAAGACGCACAAAACAATGGTGGTCAATCTCATTTAATGCGCACATTGCAAAATGCGTTACCGCCTATTTTTGTTTCTGCGCGTTGCTATGATCTTGCCCGAAAAGCTAACCAGTTGAATGAGGAAGAGAGCCATACCCTTAATCGACTAAATACTATGTATGAAGGTTTTACCTTTACACCTGACATCTTGCATGCACTCGCCAATTTTAAAAAAGTTGACGCTAAGCTAGACGCTATTCGAGAAAATAAGGTGGCAATTCTAGAAAGCAGACTCGATAATTTACTTGCGGGTGTGCAACGAGAATTGGTTCAAAAGCTTGATGCGATGAGGCAAGACATTAGCCACAAGCAACGCAATTTGGAGCGAGGCGATCTGGTTAAGATGGAAGCCGATCGTAAAGCGTTGACGCAGAAAATTGAAGCTGGAACGGCGCGCATAAAAATGGTGTTTGATAAGCAGCATGTTCAGGTTGAAAAGTTCCTCAACACGGCGCAAATGAATATTGCACAAGATGCGCTGGCCGTTAAACGAGTCAGTTCTCAAAGCGGAGCGAGAGAGGAAGCTTATACAACATCTCATCAAGTGAGTGATTCTGACTGGTGGAATCCGTTCAGTTGGGGCTCTACTCGTACGGTCGCATCCACTCACTATCGAACAGTCAACTATACCTATGCCAATGTGCAAGATGCGGTATTAAAGCTTGAAGAGTTTGTCCAGCATGTTAGTGGTACTCTCTATACCGCAAGTCAAAATGCCATCAATGTGAATCAATTCAGAGAAGAGATAAAACAGGCGGTAAAAGGGCTGTTTGATTTTTCAGATGCAGATTTTGACCCAGAAATGATTCTATTGCCTTTAAGCAATACAGTAGAGAGGATCACGATTTCCACAATAAGCTTAGATCTCGACCATCATATACACCTTATTCGTCAGCAATTTTCAGTCAATGAAGTTGAAGGTGATGAAATTGAACAGCTAAGAGTGGAACAGGCGAGAGTTGTGACGCTTTTACTTACTGATATCAAGGCTGAAATGGATAGGTGCTCGACTGAAATGCTCGGTAAATTGTCTCATGAAGAGCAGAAGTTTATTCCTGATCTCACCTGTGGTCTCCACGGCAATGTGGAGCAATTAAAACGCGACCTTGAGGATAAAGAAAAAGCATTTGGAGAGTACGCTAAAATACTCAAAATCATCGAAGATGATAAACAGCGATTGCTTATCGCGTAAATGGAAAAACCACCAATTCTGGTGGTTTTTCCTGCATGTTTTTTTGACTACTTACTTATCTAGATTGCTATAACTAAACTTTTTAATTAGGTGCGACACATCCTGTCATACAGGGCGTTATATTGAATTCAAAGAAATCCAAAGTCCGGTTTAATTGAAATGGCTTGGATAGGAAGATAAATAACAATAGGGTAAAAAGATGAAATGTATTCACAGGTTGGCTCTTTTAAGTGCGGCTATATCGTTATTAGTGGGATGTGGTGGTGGAAGTGGCAGTAGTGATAGTAATGATGGAGATGGCAACACGAAACCTGAAGTTGGCACAACTTTAAAAGGCAAAGCGATAGATGGCTATATTATTGGCGCCACCGTTTTTCTTGACCTTAATTTTAACAAAGTGAAAGACGCTAACGAACCGAGCACCATTACGCGAGAAGAAGGGGATTTTGACCTAAATATTCCTGATTTATATGTTAAGTGCGCGCAATATGTTCCATTGGTGGTCGATGTACCCGTCGGTGCGGTGGATACCGATTTTCCGAATACGCCAATAGAAAATGCCTACTCAATGGTTTTTCCACCTCAATTTGCGTTGAGTACAGACCAAGATTTACTCAACTTGACACCACTGACATCCGTGGTTTGGAAGCAAGTTGAACAAGAACTGCGTCAAGAACAAACGAGTGCTTTATCGTGTGACACGATATTAGCTGCGCAAGATTTACGTGAGGATATTACTCGCCGCTTGGGTGACCAAGAGGAGCGAGTCGCGAGTCGATATAATATTACGGTCGAGGAATTGTACGGCGATTATGTAGAGTCAGGTGATATCGAACTTCATCAAAAAGCTCAAGCTTTGGTGCCTGCTCTGCAAAAATCATACGAGGAAACTAAGCGTATTGTAGACGAAAATCCTAATGCGGACTTTGCGTGGGTAGAGTATTTTTACGGCGAGTGGGATAGCACAAGCAGCGCTTATAATGATGATTGGTATCGCTACGAAATGGTACAGACTTCAAATGGTAATTTTAATTCTGTCACAATGCTCATGTCGGATGACCTTAATACTGAGTTGAGCGTCTTTAATCAGAGTGAGATGACAACCATACAGCGCGATGGTGTGAATATCGAACACGTTGTTCATATTGAAAAGTCGGGGTTGAATGAGTACGACTGCTTGAATGATGAATGGCTAGAAACGATTGAGCTGCAATCATCGGGTGTCAGAAATTATACTTATTCTACGGTACAGGATTGGAGCAGCTGTAAAAGTGCAGGCAGTGCGATAGTGACTCAGTCGCTGGTTACAAAAGATCACCAAGATCCGGATTTATTCAATACGACTGAGCATGTCTTTTTAGATAATAATGACAGTGAATTTAATCATTTAATTGGAGTCAGCGATACCGTAACAAAAGCTGATTTGACACCTGTCAGGACGGTTATCAACACTGATTTCTATAGTGAGGATGCACATGGTTCGGATAGTTGGCTTAGAACAAGAAGTGTTTTTAGTGAAGATCTAGACCAACCTGCGCAGATCATGACGAGCCATGACCAGGATGGCCAATGGACGCGCTTTACTCGCTTTCATAACGGTACTCATAAAAACGAATGCGGAGAGAGCGAAGATTCTTTGTCTGTGGAGCAGTGTCATGCGACCCACACTGAATCTGTGATTTAGCGGGTTATCCCCGTCTTACTTGAAGTTATTTGGGGCTAGGTTTTCATTTATTGGTGAATAAAAAAAGAGGCTGAATGATGAATCATTCAGCCTCTTTAATATCATTAATGCGTCAACGCATCATGCATTCGTTCTGGAAATAGGATTACTTGTTTAGTGTTTTGAAGTAATCGAAGATTTCAGGAACATTGCCGTTGCTAAGACCTGCGTCTAGAGCAGCTTGAAGGTTAGCAGATGAACCTTCAGCGATTAGAGATTGAGTACCTAGGTCTTCAACCATCTGTAGGAAGTAACCTAGATCTTTGTTTGCGTTTGCAATTGAGAAACCTAGATCGCTTACACCGTCAACCGCGTAGTTTTTGCAGAAGTGCATGAATGGTGAGTTTGATGGACCCGTAGACATGATGTTGAACAATTGTTGACGATCAACGCCAGCAAGTTCAGCAACCGCAAATGCTTGAGACATTGCACATACTGTCGTCATACCCATGAAGTTGTTGATCAACTTAGTTGTATGACCAGCGCCTAGCTCACCTAGGTGGAATACGTTTTCACCTTGCTCGTCAAGAACAGGTTTCACTTTGTTGAACGTTTCTTGGTCGCCAGCTGCCATGATGTTTAGCAAGCCATCTTTTGCGTGAGCAGGAGTACGGCCAAGTGGCGCATCGATCATGCCAGCGCCTTTCGCTGCAAGGTCTGCACCGATTTTACGAGTTGAAGCTGGAACAGAAGTACCGAAGTCAACAAGCACTGCGCCTTCTTTAATACCCGCAAGGATACCATCTTCTGCGTAAACCAATTTTTCAACAACCGCTGAAGTGGTAAGGCAAAGCATTACGATGTCACTTGCTTCAGCCAATGCTTTTGCTGATGTTGCTTCAGTTGCACCACGAGCAACAGTTGCTGCTACTGCTTCTTTGTTTAGATCCATAACAACTAGGTCGTAACCTTTGTTTTGTAGGTTCTCAACCATGTTGCCGCCCATAAGGCCAAGACCGATGAAACCAATAACAGGTTTTGTCATGTTACACTCCAAATATACTATTGTATTACTAATTGTCTTTTGATGTGGCTAGGATATAAGGATGGGTCTATTAAATCAATCGTAGATTGTATTTAATTGCTTCAAGAGTCTCGTTTTATGATCTATGCCCGATGTTTCGCGTTTTTTTGTGTAGAAACTGCGAGCTTTTGAGCGTTGTGTATGCTTGCTAAACATAATGTTGATAGGCTTTTGATGCGTTTTTTGTCTGTTTTGGCGACGCAAAGCAAATTTTCTGGCCGCGAGGTATCTCCCCGAGTTGATGAGCCAAAACAGGACTTAAATCGGTGCTGTTCCTCAGCGGTTGTGTCTTAATAGCCGATAGCCGCGCATTATGCATGGTCAGTATTTTATTCATTTATAATACAAATTAAGGGCACTATGAGGCATGTAAGTCTAAGACGGTCTCGATAACACAAAGGTTTTTCTAAATAATGTTATAGCTATTCAGGATAATGATGCCGACCGTGCAGGTTATTGTGGATGCAAGAGTCGTAATGGCAATCATATTGGCTGCCAGTGGCGCATTTCCATTCATTGCTCGCGCCATAACATAGCTGGCCGCGGCGACCGGGGCGGCATTCATAAAGAATAAAATACCGAGCTCGATGTTGCTAAAACCCAAATAAATTGCACCGGAAGTGATCAGTAGGGGCGCCAGTATTAATTTGTAGCTGGTGGAAAAGGCGGACGCTCCGATGTTTTTCGTCATTGCATTTAAATCCAGTGCGCCTCCGGTACATAACAAGGCGAGCGGCAGGGTCATTCTTGCAAGATAATCGCCAGTCACGATGGCGATGTTTGGTACGGGAATCGAGAGTAAGTTGACGCAAAGCCCGGCTAAGATGGAGAGAATTAAAGGATTTCTGGTGAGGGTGCGAATAAGCACTTGCCACACTTTGGTGGTGGAATCTTGTCCCACTTTTGTCAAGCAAAGCACAGCTTGAATATTATAAACAAAGGTCAGTGCGGCAACATAGAGAGCAGCAATACCGAGTCCCTTGTCACCATAGGCATTTGCGACATAAGCAATCCCTATAATCCCCGTGTTTGCACGAAAGCTACCTTGGATAATGACCCCTTGATCGGGAGAGCCAGAGAACAAACGGCGAGCGGTGAGTGTTGTAAAAACGAAAAAGAGAATATTCGTCACCACGGCGTAGCCAATAAAGAGGCTGGCGGACGAAAAGTTATGCTCCCCGCCAACAATACTTAAAAATAGCATGGCGGGTAGGGTGATTTGGAAAACCAGCTTGGAGGCGATCTCGATGAAGTTATCATTGATCAATTGGATTCGTTTGAGTATGACCCCTAGTATTAGCATCAAGCATATTGGCCCGGTAATCGAGAGCGAAAATTGCAGTTGATACAGCAGATTTGTCATGATTATCTTTCCTTGCTACGAAGCGCCGCTTCGTTTGGTGCTCTTTCTTTATACTGGAAGGTCGAAGAGGTGATAGCAACAAGTATGTTGATTCACCTGTGCCCCAATATAAAGAAAGAGCGGTTGAATATTCAACCGCCCAGTATTTAAACGATGACTCTAACTAAGAGTTAACCTTGTGTTGCTGTTTCGCTTGCTGCTTCGGCATCGACTTTGCTATCAACGGCTTTCATTAGAAGCACACCAACACCAAGAACGATAACACCACAGAATACGAAGATCATTCGGCCCCAGAATAGGTTTGGTAGTAGAGCCATTGTCATGACACCCACACCCGATACCGCAATCAGTGAACCAAGCATATGACGCTGTTTGTTATCCAGTTTTTTCTGCTCTGTCGAATCTGCAACCAAAGGTGTTTCTAGGTTGTCGAAGAAACGGTCTACGTCGTTTTGACGTTTTTCTGGCAACGGCTTGTAGAATAGCGTTGAAAGAGCAAAGAAACCTGCAGTGAACACTAAGTGACCAATTAGACCAACCGCTACTTTTAGGTCAGACCATTCACGACCGGTTAGTGGCTGTAGGTCAAACCAACCTTGGACCATTTCTGCTGTGATAATGAAACCAACGAAGTAAGAAACGAAACCACCGACAACCAGCGTACCCCAACCAGCCCAATCTGGCGTTTTCTTAATAAAGAAGCCACAGAAAGCAGGGATAGTCATAGGGAAACCGATTAGGGCGCCCACATACATCATGGTATCAAATAGGCTTAGGCCTTTTAGCGAGTTGATGAATAGCGCGATTAGGATGATAGCAATACCAAACACGGTCGATGTAATCTTCGATACAAACATCAATTCTTTTTCAGTCGCGTTAGGACGTAGAATTGGTAAGTAGAAGTTCATTACAAAGATGCCAGAGTTACGGTTTAGACCCGAATCCATTGAAGACATCGTTGCTGCAAACATTGCAGAGATCAGTAGACCAACCATACCTGCAGGCATGTAAGTTTCTACGAAGTATAGGTAAGCAAAGTCACCGGCTTTTGAACCTGCTTCAGGGTAATGAGCAGCGAGATCAACACCTTGGCTTGCGATGAACCATGAAGGCGTGAACCAAATGAATACACCCATTGTCATTAGCACACATGCAAGTAGAGCGGCTTTTTTCGCGTTCTTCGAGTCTTTTGCTGCTAGGTAACGGTGACAGTTCAACATGTTGTTGTTGATAGAGAACTGCTTAAGGAAGATAAACACAGCCCAAATACCAAAGATGCTTAGGTAGTTAAGGTTGTTGCCTGATACAAATGATGCGTTTTCTTGTACTGGGAAGTTAGCAATGATTTCGCCAATGCCACCACCTTTAACCATCGCAACCACGGCACACGTTACGGTAACCGCCATGATGATGACCATTTGCATAAAGTCAGAAGCGATTACTGCCCAAGAACCGCCAGTTACCGACATCAGAAGTACAACCAGACCAGTAATCCAGATCGTTGTGCTCATTTCAAAGCCAAAGATGCCTGATGCAATGATCGCAAGACCGTTTAGCCAGATACCTGCTGAAATAACGCTACTTGGCATACCTGACCAAGTAAAGACTTGCTCGTTAAAGTTACCAAAACGCATGCGAATAGCATCAATCGGAGTCACGACGCGCAGTTGGCGGAATTTAGGCGCGAAGTACAGGTAATTCATTAGGTAGCCGAATGCATTCGCAAGGAAGATAACGGCAACGGCAAAGCCATCTGTATAAGCTTTACCCGCAGCACCGGTGAACGTCCAAGCACTGAACTGGGTCATAAATGCAGTTGCACCTACCATCCACCAGAGCATGTTACCGCCCCCACGGAAGTAATCACTGGTTGTACTTGTAAATGCACGAAACATCCAACCTATCGCGATAAGGAATAGGAAATAGATGCCAACAATAAAGGTATTGAGTTCCATTGTTTAGGTCTTCTCTGAGTTATCTATGTATGCAGCGTATAATATCCATCTAAATTATTATTTGTACTACAATAACTCAATTGTGTGAGCAAAGATGGAAAGCTGAAAATTTAAAATTAGCGCGCTGAGAGCTGACGTCTTGCGGTTTATAAGGATTAAATAAAAAGCACTTATAAAACAACAAGTTATTTTTATTGATTAATTTAAAAATAATGAACCAATAACGTTTATCGTCATGATAATAAATTTAAATTATACATACTCATTCTTTTGTATGATTAATTGATTTGGGTTTTTGCGTGTTTTTCCATCAATCACGCGGGTATTAGGCAGGATTGCGCGTGTGTTGTTTCGTTGATGTTGCCTTTATGTGGTGAGTTGTTGTGTGTTGATGCACATAGCAACTCGGCTCATCAGCTCAGATCGCGAAAAGGCAACCCGTTGAAAGGAGGAAATTCACAGGGGATCGACAGCAGAGCGCTTAAAATTGGATTGGATTTCTGTGTACAACAAACCGTGGATGTTGGTTTGTGTACACAGGGAAAATGAGAGAGGGGGTGTTGCTATAAGTTATCTTGCGGAGCCGCAATAGGGGATGGCTTTACTCGCAATAGTTTTCGCCATTGAATCGGCATCATTGGTAAAACGATAAGAAGGATGCCGAATACGGTGAGAAGATCGGGTATCTCATCGAACCAAATCACGCCAAAAAATGTCACAAAGGCGAGACCCGAATATTCAGCCAGTGCGATTTGGCTTGCTGGGGCGCGTTTGAATGCTTTTACGACAAGCGCATGATAAGCGAGTACAAATAGATTAATCGCAATGATCCACATAAGGTGCGTCCAGGTAATACTCTGCCATTCAGGAACCGCTAAGATAAGAGCGGGTGGCAGTGTCATCACTGTTGTCCAAAATAAAGTATTAATCAGAGATTGCTCAGCCGGCATGCGTCGAATCAATATGTTACCAATCCCAATGGCCGCCGCACTGCCGAGTGCAATGATCGCAGCCCAGTGAAAGTGCTCTGGCCTTAGAACGATCAGTACGCCCATAAAGCCAACAATCGTACCCAGGATTTTACCCTTAGAAGGCTTCTCACCTAAAAATATGATCGATAAAGGCAGCACCAATAGTGGTCCGACATAAAAAATGGCATTGGCCGTTGCCAGAGACAGATGGGTAATCGCTACCATTGCGCTGGCACTGCCAATTAAAATTAACTGAGCGCGCCAAAATGTAATCCAATCGCACCCCATCATTCGTTCTTTTTTATGTTGCTTGAACCAGAAGGGAGCAAGTAACAGTAAGCTAATAAATTGACGAATAAAGACATACTGAAAAGTGGGTACTTCACCGTTCAGCATTTTAAGAGAGACGTCGGAAAGTGATGCCACGAGATTCGCGAGCACGAGTAGCAAGATTGCACTTGAAACAGCTGGATTGGTCATAATGATAGGTCGTAGTCGGTTAAATACTGAGTCGGTAAAGAGAACTAATAGTGGTGTCGCCATTAGGGGCGATGCGTTTCATTTGTGCCAGCAACAGTTCAGCGGTCGCAACGGCATCAACAAGCGCGTTGTGGCCGTTATATTCAGGCAGCCCATAGCGGCTTCTTGTATCCGATAGGGTGACACTGCATTGATTTTGCTTGTTAATAATATTGTTTAAATTTTTTTCTATGTTGAGAGTATCAAACCAAATTAAAGGTGGTGGGCTTATGCCATAGGCACGCAATAAATATTGGTTAATGAAATTCTCTTCAATCATGCAGCCATGGGCCACAATGCATTTGTCTTCAGCAATAGCAAAAAAGGCCGCCATCGCATCATGTATGGTGATGCCATCGGTCAGCATTTGCGGAACGATATGATTGATGACCGCCGTCTCAGGCTTTATTTGCGAATCGGTGTTGATATAAAGATGCTGGCTACTAGCAAGATCAATCACCCCGTTATTGATCACGACCCAACCGATGGACAAAATTAAATCGTCTTCGCAATTCAAACCGGTTGTCTCAAGATCAAACACCACAAAAGAACGGTCTTTTGCTTTGATGTGATGATCAACAATCGGTTGAGTCAGTAGCGACCGCAAGGCATTGGGTAGAATGGTAGAGCTCACATAGTGACTGCGTTTGCGGTTGATTCGCTCATAAGGGTGAAAGTAACGTAATAGGCGCTTCATTAACGATTCCCAAAACGAATTTTCGCCGCATCTTGTAGGTCGGCGATAATACGAAACGCATCTTTAAGGTGCTTACGTTCAAAACTGCCAAAGCTGTTTGGATTAATATTATTATTCGGTGTTTCTCCATGCTTTAGCGCTTCCAGTTGGTGGTTAAAGCGGAAGGAAAGAATAAATTGATACGCACCGGTAATGTTTTTGTAACTGTCTTCGCTTAACACGCCTTTCTCAGACGCGACTTTAAACCGCTCCTCAGTCCCGGTTAAGTTACATTCCGCAGCTAATCCATAAATACGTGCTAAATCAATGATTAAGTTAATGGCGTATTTTTTAACATCTAATGTTTTCTTGTTTTCGCCAGAGGTCTCTAATACGAGGCTATTGAATATACCTAGAGGTGGTTTCGTGTTGACGGCATCTCTTACCAGCATACTAAGAAACTCGCGATTGTTGGCGATGTTGTTGTGTAAATCATCACGCAAAATGCTTTCGTATTCACTGTTACCGTAAATCGTGCGTATCTCAAGAAACACACTGATGTTGAGAAGGCGCTCATACTCAGGGTTTTCTACCCATTTTTTATAGTATTTCTTCCACACGCCCAGAGGTTGGCACCACTTAGGCGTCGCGGCCATGAACTTACCCGGACAAAGGGGATAATGACAACTGGCGAGGCCATTGGTAACGATCATCGCTAAGTGTTTAAAATAGATTTTGTCGCTGTCGGTCGCGGAATCGGCAAGGACAATCGCGCTGTCTTGGTCTGATAGCATATGCACTTCATTTCTCGCGTGAGATCCGGCGACAATCCAAGAAAAATCACAGGGAGGAGGGCCGAGCTTATCAATCGCGATTTGAATTAATCGGCGTGTGTATGCATCCATGATCATGGTCATGACTTTGCCGACAATTTCAGGGGAAACGCGCCCATCGATCAGTGCTTCAAAGATCGCTTGTCGTTCGGGCGTAAAACTGGCCATCGTCTTAACACTGCCCGCGTATTTGATTTTCTCAATCAAAAAAATGGCCTGTACACGGTGATTTTGGACAAGGTGCGTCGTCGTCAATAGCCCCACAACCTTGTTGTCTCTGACAAGCGGTAAATTACGGATATTAAATTGCATCATCATTGATGCCGCATGCAACACTAAATCGTCGGGTTTTACCGTCAATGGTGAGTGTGTCATCACGTCGGAAATTGGATTGCTGGTATTGACGCCATGCGCAATGACACGCTTCGTCATATCTCGATCCGTGATCAGACCAACGATTCGATCGTTTTCATAGATAACGGCACACGGGGAGCGTTGGGATAACATTTCGTTAGCGACAGATTGAATGCTTTGATCGGCGGTAACGACAGCAACATGGCCGCTGGCGACTTCTTCAACCCGACGAATAAACAAGCCTTTCTCTTTATTTGACCACACGACATCAAGCGCGGATTGCAAGCGCACTTGCGCTTGAGAGGCGAAATGCGTCGTCCATTCAGGGTAATGGCTAAATAGCGTGAGTAGGGCGGAATGGGGGATGATATAAAGCAGTGTGTTTTCAATCGCAATGGCTTGATAGCCATTCGCGTTATCCACTTCTTTATCTAAGAACGTAAACCCAAATAGATCTTCCGGTTCAAGTTTTGCACGCAATACGCCATCACTCTTTCGCTGCTCCATCGAGCCCGTTCGAATAATATAAAGTGCTTTTTCTTTATTGCTGCCATGACATAAATCGATAACCTCGCCTTTGGCCAGATAGGTGATTTGAACGTGAGCAGCCACATCCCGCAGACCCTTTTTTGGAATTTTATCAAAGGGGTCAATTTGGCTAATAAATTGGAGAATGTTGGGAAGCAATGACTCGGTCATAAAACACACAATAAAGTTAATTTGTAGTATTATATAACTTGTTGAGTGGAAGTCACAAACAGTTTATCGATGACGACAATAGAATGGGGGTAAGGGAGTATGAAAATGAGCGGAACGAGGAAAAACCGCAGGACGAGAGCACGCGTTGTTTCGCATGCTCCCTCGCGATCTGGGCTTAGCTTAATGCTGGCAAACGGTGCTTAGATTCGAGCAAATGGTCTGCGGATGCTTGGCGTGCTTTATCACTGTTACCCGCCATAATTGCATCGTAAATCAGGCGGTGTTCTTTGATACACGTGCTGCCTTCTTCTGATGAATGCGAAATAAAGTTAATAAACATCGTCGTTAAGATGTTACCAAACGGCAGATAAAAATCATTACCAGTGGCATTAAAAATAAGGCTATGGAAGCGAATGTCGATTTCCAACCATTTTGCGTGGTCGAAAATTTCTGCTTCTGATACCTCTACCATTTGCTGGAATGTCTCAGAGAGCTCAATGCGTTGATCGGCTGTCGCAAATTTAGCCGCAAGCGCACATGCTTCTGGTTCAATCGCACGTCTTAAGCCAAGGAACTGCTGACAAAATTGATCGGTATCGGCCAAGCCATCCATCCACTCAATGAGCTGAGGGTCAAGGAAGTTCCAGAATGCGCGATTAATGACACGCGTACCAACCTTCGGGCGTGATTCTAATAGGCCTTTAGAGGTAAGGAGTTTTACTGCTTCACGTAGAGCGGTACGGCTAATGCCAAACTGTTCACAAAGCGCGATCTCTCCCGGAAGAATAGAGCCTTGGGCAAGTTTTCCAGATAAAATGCCGCGCGCGATCTCACGGGCAACCTGCACGTGAAGGCTACGCTTTGAACCAGAAATCGAATTGAATTCACCAGCCATAATTTCACTTAATGTTAAATATGTATTATTTAAGAACACTATATCATTGATATGGATGCTCACCAAATAAACGTTGGTAGAATAGGACATCACGCATGATGATAATGGTCTGTTACAGGTTTAGCGAAAGTTTTAATCTTGTTTTATATAGGTTTTATACCTATGTCTTCGTGGAGAGAAGATGGCCGACAATGTAAATTTATTTTGTTTGAATAGCGCTCTACTGTGATGAGGGTCATGAAAACCCGCAAAATCCCGTTAATCCAATAGCAAATTGTACTAATATCAAATGCGGCTTAAAACTAATATTGTATGATTATATAAAGAATAACGTTGTGGGTATTTTGTTATGTTCAATGATTTGAAAGAAAAACGTGTTTTGATCACGGGTTCTACCGCGGGTATGGGTCTAGCGGCAGCTCGTATTTTTGCTCAACATGGTGCGAAAGTCGGTATCAATAGTCATACGGCACAATCGGCAGATGTTGATGCGATCCTGACTGAGCTAACGGCACTTGGTGGTGACGTTGCATTTTTCCAAGCTGACTTGATGGAAACGTCAGACTGCGAAAAATTGGTACAGGATTTTGTTGCTCATTTTGGTGGCATGGATATTCTCATCAATAATGCTGGTGGCTTAGGTGGCCGTGAAAACTTAGAAAACATTGATGACGCATTTTACGAACGCGTAATGAATCTTAACGCTCGTTCTGCATTAATGATGACGAAATTTTCGATTCCACATTTACGACTGTCTGCGGCAGAATCAGGCGAAACGGCGTGCGTGATTAGCACGGGCTCGATTGCGGCACGCGAAGGCGGCGGTGTGGGTGCGGGTGTTTATGCGGCGTCTAAAGCATGGTTACATGATATTCACCGTAACTGGGTAAAAGAATTCACGAAAGACAATATTCGTTTCAATATTGTTTCTCCAGGCACTATCGATACCGCGTTCCACGATGGTAAATCTGACGAGCTAAGAGGCGCGATTGCCAATAGCATTCCTATGGGGCGTTTTGGTCGAGTAGAAGAAGTTGCGCCTGCCTTTGCGTTCTTCGCATCTCATGCGTGCGCAGGTTATATCACCGGTCAAATTTTGGATGTGAACGGTGGACAAATTGCACCATAACGGTGTGATTCGAAAATAGTTGTTACTCGAAAGCCAGCCTCGTCTGGCTTTTTCTGATATTACCCAGACAGAACCTAGTATGGTGCCTGGGGCAAATAATGAGGAGCGTCAAATGACGCATTTTTCCCTTGTGGACGATTCTCGTCGCAAGATTCACGTTCATGTCGCCCGTCAGATTGCGCGTAAAATATTGTCGGGTGAGCTACAGCCCAACGATAAATTGCCTTGTGAAATGGTTCTTTGTGACGCGCTTGGTGTGAGCCGTACGGCGTTACGCGAAGCGACAAAACTGCTTTCAGGTAAGGGGCTAATAGAGTCAAAAACCAAAGTAGGAACGAAAGTGTTACCGCGTAACTATTGGCATTTTCTTGATCCACAATTGATCGATTGGATGGAATCTTTGGATGATAATCAAGTTTTTCTCCAACAGTTTCTTGGATTAAGAAAAGCGATTGAACCAGAGGCGTGCGCTTTGGCTGCTGCCCATGCAACGGAAGAGCAGAAATCGGTCTTAACAACGATTTTTCAAGAGATGGTCATGGCTGCTAATCGTTTTGATTTCAATGATTGGACAATCCATGACCATTTGTTTCATAAAACCATTTTTCTCGCCACTGATAACCAGTTTTACATACCTTTTGGCAATATCCTCACCACGATATTTAAGCAGTTTATCGATCATTCCGCGGAGGGCGGACGCTTTTGCTTAGAAGAGCACCGTGCAATCTATGATGCGATTTTAGCCGGTGATGTCGCTGGTGCGAGAACGGCTTCTCGAGTTCTATTAAACGATGAAAACCAAAAATTGTCTTTGGTTGTAAATGGATAGTTTTTAAAGAGATTTGGCTTTGCTGAAACAGAAAGTCAAATCGTTAATATGACGACCACAAAGTAAACACATGTCTGCCAAATCCTATATAAAAACGAATATTTCACTCGCTTGGCCCTTGGCATTGAATGCTCTACTCATGCAATCAATGTTAATGATCGATACCTTTTTAGTGTCACCTTTAGGGGAAGTCTCTCTGGCAGCAATGGGGATTGCGACCACCATTATCTCGTTTATCCTTGGTCTTCAAATGGCACTGGCTAATGGCTCGCAACTTGTCTTAAGCCGCACGGTGGGCTCGGGTGTGCACAGTGCTTTGGCGAAAGGTTTTTGGTCAGGCATGTTCATCAATCTATCCATTGCGTTGTTGTTTTGGGTGATCCTAACGCTGTTTGATCAATCGTTAATTGTCCTGTTGACCGACAATACCGCGGTTCATCGTGAGATTGGCCAGTATCTTTCCATCTCTAAGTATCTGATCTTTATCAATGCCGCCACACAGGTGATTATTTCACTATTTAATGCGTTGGGTCGAACTAAAGTGCCTTTTAAAGGCTACCTGATCGAGCTGCCTATTAATGCGGTGAGTTCTTATTTTTTAATCCACGGTTTTGCTGAGGTGGCGGGTTTAGGTGTTCAAGGTGCGGCATTGGGGAGCGTATTGGGTATCATTGTACGACTCGGATTTTTACTGCTGTGCGTTAAGCTTGATTCGAGTATTCATTTGCCATTAAGTACCTTAGATGCGTCGCTTAGACAAAACATGGTGAATCATTTCAAAGAAATTTTTCCGGTCGCTGCCAATGTGGCGATGCTGCAGGCGGGCGCGACGATTTATCAACTGTTGTATTCTCAATTAAATATTCATGCGTATGTTGCCGTCACTTTGGTGATGCCGTGGATCCGTGCGGGTAATCAATTTATTACCGCGTGGGCACATTCGTCGGCCATCACGATAAGCCAAGCGATAGGTTCGCGGAAAATGGGGGATTTACATAAGAATGTGGATACCAGCATTGATATTGCGGTGTGGATTTCGATATTGTCTGCGTTCTTTTTCTTCGGTTTGAGCTTTGTTATCGAAGATATGTACCCAAATCTTGATGCGGCCACCTATCAATCACTTGCCGTGATTGCACCTCTATATATCTTTTTGCCGATTGTACGAGGCTATAACACGGTACATGGCAACGTATTACGTGCCCTTGGAAAAACCACGGAAGTGTTTAAGATTAACTTTACAGGGCAGTGGATTGTTTCCATTCCACTCTGTGCATTGATCATTTATGGCTTGGGTGGATCTATTTTTTGGGCGTTTGCAATTCAACCGTTTGAAGAAATTGTAAAAGCGTTACCTTTTAGGCACCTGGCGAGAAAATCATTGAAAGAGTTTGATGAAGAGAAGGCCAAGCGCTTAATGTATGATTAGGCATCGTTGTTTTAGGGCATCATCAATACAGAGAAGAATCAATGACACTTATGTCGACGAGCGTGATGGCACACTTTGAAAGCCAAATATTAGCGTTTGCAAAGTTGCAGATGCACCAAGATCAGGCGCACGATATTAAGCACATATTACGTGTCGTCAAAACGGCGAAAGCTCTGTGTGCAATTGAAAAGGGCGATATGGCGATCATTCTGCCTGCCGCTTATTTGCATGATTGTGTTTCGTTGCCCAAGAATCATCCGAACCGTTCACAGAGCTCACAGCTTTCGGCGGAGAAAGCGGCGTTATTTTTGCGGGAGATTGAGTATCCACTTCAGTACCTTGACGAGATTCAACATGCGATTGTCGCGCACAGTTTTAGCGCGAATATTAAGCCGAACACATTAGAGGCTAAAATTGTGCAAGATGCTGACCGCCTGGATGCGTTGGGCGCAATTGGCATTGCCCGCTGTTTCCAAGTTGGGAGTGAATTGGGTGTTGAATTGTATAGCGATGACGATCCGTTTTGCCAGCAAAGAGCGGCGAATGATCGCTTGTACTCGGTGGATCATTTTTATCTTAAATTGTTGACACTTGCCGAAACCATGCAGACGCCGGCGGCGAAATCGGAAGCGTTAACGCGCACCCGTTTTATGAAGGATTTTTTAGCGCAGCTAGAAGATGAAGTGTAGAAAAGTAATCGACAAAATTGACCTAATAAAAAACCGCCTTTTGGCGGTTTTTTATTAGGTATCGAGCACGAGCGTTTTACTATGCACAACACTTTTTGTATTTTTTGCCGCTGCCGCAAAGGCATGGTTCATTGCGGTTTGGTGTTTTTTCAAAACGGATTGTTTGTGGCTTGTTAAGCAGACCGTCCAATTCAGATGTGTTTTCTTCTTGGGTCGCATCCACAACAACATTGCCGATGAAAGTATGTTCAGCAAGCAAAGCTTCGATTTCAGCTTTACGCTCTTCGGTATTAACGATCACTGAAATAGGGGCACCCGCAGTACCAGCTTTTACGTCACGGTTTACGTTGTAGCCAGCAAGAACGTGGTTTTGTCTGGTCTCAATACGACCTTTGAAAAATAATTTAGACATGATGAACTCTTAACAGTGTGTATATCGCAATAAAGCCGCGATTATACGCACCTAGCGCAATTGATAAAGGACTAAAACAGGATTCGAGAAGAATTGTTTGTGGCTATTTTGCCGATTGCGCCCACATCGCCTCGTACCTGTCAAAATCTGCGCCGGAACAATAATAGGGGATAGTGCATTACTCTGATAACATCGCCGTTCACTAGCGATCGTATTGATACGCTGGGTATACCTAAGACTAGGAATTATTTTGACCAATAACGATATTTTGCGCCGTATCCGTTACATCTTTGATTTCAATGATAAGGCAATGATTGACGTTTTTGCTCTTGCAGATTTGACTGTGAGTAAAGAACAAGTGTCCGCTTGGTTGAAAAAAGACGAAGATGAAGCGCTAATTGCGCTTAAAGATGTCGAATTAGCCGTGTTTTTGAATGGTTTTATTAGTTTAAAACGTGGCAAGCGTGAAGGTGAGCAACCACAACCTGAGCAAAAACTAAATAATAATATGGTTTTTCAAAAACTCCGCATTGCACTGAATCTTAAAGCAGAAGATATTTTAGAGGTAATGAAAGTTGCCGACTTCAACTTAAGCAAACATGAGCTGAGCGCGTTTTTCCGTAAGCCAGAGAACAAGCACTACCGTGAGTGTAAAGATCAAATGCTACGTAATTTTTTGACCGGTGTTCAAATACAACTGCGTCCAAATAGTTAAGTCGTTATTTCGGTTGAGATCGTCGCTAGGTGCTTCGGTTTCGACGTCAAAATGCCACTTTACTCATATCGCGATATTCACCTCGTTAGCTCTGACGGGAGAAATTATAAGTATCAATGGGGAAAGTAGAGTACTATTCGCCAATTGAAGCGGTAATTGAGCTTATTGTAGATATCCATGACTATTCCGATTAGAAATGTCCCTGCCACTGAAATTTCATGTTCAACCTGTAAGGCATCATGCTGCAAGCTTGAAGTGATGATCATTAGCGATACTGGTGTTCCAGAAGAACACATCGCTTATGATGAGTGGGGTGGGGAAACGATGCTACGTTTAGAGGATGGTTGGTGTTCAGCGCTTGATCGTGAAACGTACATGTGTACGATTTATGAAAATCGACCATGGATATGCCGCTATTTTGAAATGGGCTCGTATGAGTGCCGTGATGAACGCGTTGCGAACAACATTGATTAATTTGCGTAGCATTGCTATCGCACACAACAGAAATTGGTTTTAAGGAAGCACACTATGGAAATGCTTATTGTTTCATCTGAGCAGCAAATGCGTCTGGTTATGATTTTTAGCCAAACATCGGCAAAGAAGTCGGATAAGGCTGTCATTCAAGATTTGGCATCACACTCAGTAAATTCAACGGTTTATCCAGCATTTAAAGTGGCATCTGATCTACGTGTTGATCGTATTCGCTTGCCTTTAGGTGACGATAAGAGTGCCTCACTCAACGGTGGTGATTTCTTGTATCGCTATTTGGCGAAAGGTTATATGTGTTTGGGTGACTTTGTTGGCCAGCCAAAACCTGATTTGAGCCCTTGGGGTGTACGTTCTGTACGTAAACAACCAAAAGTTGGTTTCGGTTTATAACGATATTCGTTAAAAGTGCAGGGCGAGCTTATCATTGCGCGATTGCACGAAGATTGATTATTGAAAACGCAGCGTCGATGTGACGCTGCGTTTTTTTATGTCCGCCGTTAAGCCCAAGAGGGGCGGTTGGCGTTTTAGTGAACATTATTCGTACAATTCATTGTGGCCAACGAGCGAAAGCGCCGAAAGAGCAACGTATTATCGTGGTTAAACTTTGAGCGGTTGAACCTGAATTCGGCCTAAGTCACTAAATTGTAAATGGAATTAATCTACACTCTAACCAAAGGCATAAT
The DNA here is from genome assembly GCF_000827885.1 of Vibrio renipiscarius. GTDB lineage: Bacteria > Pseudomonadota > Gammaproteobacteria > Enterobacterales > Vibrionaceae > Vibrio > Vibrio renipiscarius. Next base: position 182,168 of record NZ_JTKH01000025.1, read on the forward strand.
TCAATAAGGACATGACTATGACGATTCAAAGGCTAGACGCGACTCAGCTTTACCGAGCGACAGAGTTGGAACAATTGCCAAGCAAATCGACAAAAGAGTTGGCGCCGATTGATGAAATTGTGGGCCAAAAACGCGCTCAAAAAGCCGTTGAGTTTGCGATGTCGATTCAAGAGAAAGGGTACAATATCTACGCGATTGGTCAAAATGGCCTAGGCAAACGCACAATGGTACTGCGCTACCTTAACCGTCACAAAAACGACGTTGAGAACCTGTATGACTGGTGTTACGTCTCTAATTTCGAAAACAATCGCACGCCGAAGGTCTTAAAGTTACCTTGTGGTGTCGGCAGTAAGCTCAAGCATGATGTCGAGAAAATGATCTCAAAGCTTGTGGTCGCTTTGCCGCTAGCGTTTGATAACGAATTGTATATTAGCCGTACTGATAAAATTAAGATGCAGTTGGAGCAAAAACAAGCGGCGGAACTGGAATCCATCAGTAAAGAGGCGAATGAGAAAAGCATTAGCTTAACGGTCACTAATCAAGGTGACTATCAGTTTGTCGCCATCAATGGGGAAGAGCTGCACACGGAAGAAAGTTTTGATGAGCTAAGCGATAAAGAGCAAGAGCGATTTGCTTCGACTATTGACGAGCTTGAAGTGAAGTTACGTCACATGGCTCGATTACTGACGGAACTTGAAGAAGTCTACAGCGATAAGATCAAAAAGATCAACGATGATGTCACGTTGGATGTTGTCGGTCATTTTATCAAGCAACTTAAAGCGGATTATTCAACCTACCCAGAACTCAAAATCTATCTGACCGAGTTACAAAAAGACATTGTCGATAACGCCGACATCTTTTTAGAGCAGGGCAACGACCAAGCGGAAATTGCCGCCGCCTCACTCGATAAAAAGTTGCCACGTCGTTACAAAGTGAATCTGTTGGTCAATCGTAGCGCTTGTGAATTCCCAGTGGTCGTCGAGGAAAATCCGAATTACCACAGCTTGTTTGGTTATATTGAAACCGCAACGTTCAAAGGCACGGTGTTTACGGACTTTTCTCTGATCCGAGCGGGGAGTCTTCACCGTGCAAACGGCGGTGTGCTGTTGATGGACGCGCAAAAAGTGCTCGAACAACCTTATGTTTGGGATGGCCTTAAGCGCGCACTACGTTCACGTCAGTTAAGTTTTACATCATTGGAAAAAGAGTTAACGCTGACGGGGGCCGTGTCGCTGGATCCTGAGCCGATCCCATTGAATGTCAAAATCATTCTGTTTGGTGATTATCGCACCTACCAACTGCTGCAACATTATGATGCAGAGTTCAGCGAGCTATTTCGCGTGACGGCGGACTTTGAAGATGAAATGAAGCGAACGCCCGATTCAGAGCTGCATTATGCGCGCTTTATTTCTAGCGTCGTGCATGACAGCAATATGCTGCATTGTGATCGCAAAGCCATTGCTCGCATCATCGAGCACAGTTCACGATTGGCCGGAGACCAACAAAAAATCTCTCTCCATTCGGCACATATCGCCAACTTATTGCGTGAATCTAACTATGTGGCTCGCCAAGCGAATGCAAACCTTATCCGCGCAAGCCATGTGGAAGAAGCCTTAGCAAACCAAGAGTTGCGGGTCAGCCGTTTGAAAGACGCGGTCATGGAAGGGTTTGTCAACGGCACGACGCTCATCCATACCGATGGTGAAGCGGTGGGGGCAAGTGAATGCGTTGTCTGTGCTCAGTACCAGTGAATATATGTTTGGTGCGCCTAACCGTATTACCGCGACCACGTGTTACGGTGAAGGGGATGTCATTGATATAGAACGCAGTGTGGATCTCGGCGGCAGTATTCACTCGAAAGGGGTGATGATTCTCACCGCTTACCTTGCGTCTGTGTTTGGTAAAACCGCGAAAGTGCCCCTGACGACAACGATAACCTTCGAGCAGTCATATGGCGGTGTCGATGGGGATAGTGCCAGCATGGCCGAGTTTTGTGCCGTAGTCTCTGCATTTTCTAAGCAACCCAATCGACAAGATATTGCCATCACGGGATCGATGAACCAATTTGGAGAATCGCAGCCTATTGGAGGCGTGAATGAAAAAATTGAGGGTTTCTTTGATGTTTGTGCCATCAAAGGGCGCACGGCGAATCAAGGGGTAATTATTCCCCGCTCGAATATGCACAATCTCATGCTTCGCCCTGATATCGTCAAAGCGGTGGAGAAGAATGAGTTTAATATTTGGGCGATTGACCACGTAACGGAAGCGATTGAAATCTTTACCGGTAAACAAGCGGGGATTGCGACTGACGAAGGCAGTTACCCAATTGATACCATTTATGGCATCGCTCAAGTCAAACTGAACGCGTTGCGTAAATAAGCGAAGTTAGTTTAAGTTAGGTCGGCTCTTAGAATCTCTGAGCCGACCTTTTTTTATTCGTTTCTGGTGCCGGTTCCTGATACTGATGTCTAATACTGGCTTCTAATGCGAGTGTTAGAGACTCGTTGACGCTGGTGGATTGCTAAAACTAGCGATGGTCGTCTACGTCGATCAGTTCATTACCGCTGAGTTGGTCGTTATCAAACGCTTTAATGTTCTCTAACGTCGTTTGGGCAATGTTGTTTAATGCTTCTGTGGTTAAGAATGCCTGATGGCCAGTAAAGAGCACATTGTGGCAAGCCGACAATCGGCGGAAGACATCATCGACGACAATGTCGTTTGATTTATCTTGGAAAAAGAGATCTTTTTCGTTGTCGTATACATCCAATCCCAATGCACCAATTCGGCCACGTTTTAGAGCTTCGATTGCCGCGGCGGAATCAAGCAATTCACCTCGACTGGTATTGATGATCATCACACCATCTTTCATCTGATTGAACGCCTTCTCATCGAGCAGGTGAAAGTTGTCTTCAGACATAGGGCAGTGCAGGGTGACAACGTCACTATTTTTAAACAGCGTATCTTTATCGCAGTAGGTTACGCCCAGTTCGATGGCCAGTGGATTTTCATAAGGGTCATAGCAAAGGATGTTCATTCCTAGCCCTTTAAGAATGCGCATGGTCGCTAAACCAATTTTTCCGCTACCGATCACTCCCACTGTTTTGCCATGAAAGTTGAAGCCCACTAATCCTTCCAGCGAGAAGTTGGCGTCTCTTGTGCGTTGATAGGCTTTATGGAATCGTCGATTTAAGCACATCATCATCCCTACCGCGTGCTCAGCGACGGCTTCAGGCGAATAAGCGGGTACGCGAACCACTTGTAAGCCAAGCGATTTCGCCGCGACGAGATCCACACGGTCAAAGCCAGCACAGCGCATGGCAATCAATTTCACGCCATGTTTCGCCAGTTCTTGTAATACCGGCGCGGAGAGATCGTCATTCACGAATGCACACACCACACTGCAGCCTTGCGCCATTCTTGCGGTCTTTTCAACGAGCGCAAAATCGTGGTGATGGAGTCTGAAACCGTATGCCTGATTGACACTGGAGAAGGCGGCTTCGTCATAAGATTTACTACTGAATATCGCAACATTTATCATAGAACACCTTGATTTAGTTCAATTCAAATTTCATTTAGGATAGCCCAGATGTTGTACTTGCTTAGACTTATTACGCGATGATTATCTAAAGGCATCAAATGGATAGCGCAATTATCTTCTATTAATAACGTAATTCTTGTGTGAAATACACCCATCTTTTGCCCGCGATAGATGTGCCTGTTTTATTGGTTAAGCGGTTTGGCCACCTGATGAGGTGTGGTAGCATACTCACTCTGTTTGGCTAATCAGTTGTAGCAATGAGACACTTAAAAACCACCCTTCATCCCGAGATTGAACATCTTGACGACAAAGTCATTTTTCAGCGTAATGCTGCCCGCGCAATTGTCGTTGACGGCGAAGATATCTTATTACTGTATACCGAGCGTTATCATGATTACACCATTCCAGGTGGTGGCCTTGATGACGGTGAAGATGTGATCGCCGGAATGGTACGTGAACTCGAAGAGGAAACGGGGGCCACCAATATTCACAATATCAAGCCTTACGGTATCTATGAAGAATTTCGTCCTTGGTACAAAGACAATGCCGACGTCATGCATATGACCTCTTACTGCTATACGTGCAAAATCGATCGTCAGCTCGGTGAGACGGCTTATGAAGATTATGAAATTAAAAACGGCATGAAACCGGTCTGGATGAATATTCATGCGGCGATCGCACACAATGAAAAAACGATGGCTGAGAGTTCAAAAAAGGGCATGAGCATTGAGCGTGAAACCTTTTTATTGCACTTGATCGCGAAAGAAATGCTGTAATAAAAAGCCTTGCAATCAAAGACTCGTTAAACCCGTAATCTTGCGGGTTTTATTGTTTCTTATTCACGGAATAGAGAAGGGCAAGTGTTTGATTTATCGTTATCTTTACGTTCTTCCGTGGGGCGTAATCAAGCCCATGTCACTAACCTAGAGGGGATTTCTGCCCGATTGAACTGATTCAGTATATACTTACTCAAGTAATTGAATTATAAAAATAGAATTGCATGCTAAGGGAGTAGTCATGGGGAAGATACAACGTTTGGTCGTTGGCAGTTTTTTATCTGTTATTAGCGGCACGGCTTTTTCAGCCGTTATTGAGAGCACCACATTAGTCGGATTTGGTGAAGCCAAATACCCCGACAATTTTACTCATTTTGATTACGTTAATCCTGATGCGCCAAAATTTGGCAAGATCACCTATGGCGTTGTAGGTACTTACGATAACTTCAATCGTTTTGCATCTCGTGGAGTGGCGGCACAGGCAACCGGTGAGCTCTACGACACCTTGATGCACAGCCCAAGTGACGAAATAGACGCTTACTACCCACTGATCACCCAAAAAGTTCGTTATTCTGACGATTACACGTGGCTTGAAATTGAAATCAATCCTAATGCCCGTTTTCATGATGGCAAGCCGATTACTGCCCATGATGTGGCGTTCACCTTTGATAAGTTTATGACAGAAGGTGTGCCGCAGTACCGCGTTTATTATCAAGACATCAAATCGGTGACCGCAAAAAGTGATCTTGTTGTGCGCATTGATATGGCCAATCCGAATCGTGAGAAAATGTTCAGCTTTGCTCAATCCACCCGCGTGCTGCCCAAACATTTCTGGCAAGATAAAAACTTTTCAGAGCCCCTTTCAGAGCCTCCTATCGGCAGTTCCGCTTATAAGATTAGCGACTATAAAGCCGGCCAAACTGTAACCTATACACTGGTTGAGGATTACTGGGCGAAAAATTTACCGGTCAATGTTGGCAGAGATAACTTCCAACAAATCCAATACGACTATTACCGTGATGACACGGTCATGCTTGAAGCGTTTAAAGCGGGTGAATTTGATTTTCGCTTAGAAAATTCAGCGAAATTTTGGGCGAGTTCTTATACCGGTCAAAACTTTGATAAAGGCTTTATCGTTAAACAAGAAATACCACATCATAAGCCGGAATCTACCCAAGCATTTGTATTTAATACACAACGAGAAGTATTTAGTGATCCGAAAGTCAGAGAAGCGTTGAACTATGCGATGGACTTTGAGTGGATGAACAAAAACATGTTCTACAGTCAATATACACGCACAAGAAGTTACTTCCAAAATACGGATTATGAAGCGACGGGTTTACCTAACGATGATGAACTGGCGATTCTTACCCCACTAAAAGAGCAGATCCCTGAACGTGTCTTTACTGCTGAATTTCAACCTCCGGTTACCGATGGATCCGGCCGTATTCGTAGCCAAATGCGCACCGCATTTGCGTTACTCAAAGAAGCAGGGTGGGAGTTAGAGAATAAAGTGATGACCAACAAGAAAACAGGTCAGCCACTGGCGTTTGAGTTTTTGGTGCGTAGCCCAACCACAGAGCGTATTGCGATCCCCGTGCAAAAGAACCTGAAACGCATGGGAATCGATATGAAGATCCGTTCGGTCGACAGTACTCAGTATATAAAACGTTTACGTGACCGCGATTTTGATATGTTGTCTTCCTCTTACAGCGCGAATTCTTACCCGAGTCCAAACTTATTGATCATGTGGAACTCTAACTATATTGATTCTACTTACAATACCGCCGGTGTCTCTGATCCGGTTGTGGACCAACTGACTCAAGAGATCGCCAAAAATCAGCAAAATCCAGATAAATTGCTGTCGCTTGGGCGAGCCTTAGACCGTGTCTTACAGTGGAATTACTACATCATCCCACAATGGCATATTGGCAAATATCGCGTGGCAATGTGGGACAAGTTTGACCGTCCTGAAGTGATGCCCAAATACGAGTTAGGCATTGATACTTGGTGGATTGACCAAGAAAAAAGTCAGCAGTTACCAGAAAAACGCCGTTAAAGAGGGATAAATGGCTGCTTATATATTTCGACGTTTATTGCTGGTGATCCCCACCTTGTGGGCGATCATCACCATCAACTTCTTTATCATTCAAATTGCGCCGGGTGGCCCCGTTGAACAAGCGATCGCTCAAATCGAAGGGCAAAGCTCGGGCATCATGGAGCGATTTGCAGGGGGAGGAAGCGAGGTTGACCTTGATATTTCCAAAGAGGTCGGCCCCACAGGATACAAAGGTTCGCGCGGGCTTGATCCGGAAGTCGTTGAAGAGATAAAAAAGCAATTTGGTTTTGATAAACCGCTGCATGTCCGTTATTTCGACATGTTAAAAGATTACGCCACCTTTAACTTTGGTGAGAGCTTATTTAAAGGCGGAAACGTGATTGATTTGATCATCGAACGCTTGCCAGTATCGATATCTTTGGGGCTGTGGAGTACGCTCATCATTTACTTGATCTCGATTCCGCTCGGCATCATGAAAGCCATTCATCATGGCTCTCGATTTGATATTTGGTCGAGTGCGCTCGTGATTGTGGGTTATGCCATTCCTGGTTTCTTATTCGCGATTATTCTGATCATTCTTTTCGCGAGCGGTAACTATTTCAGTTGGTTCCCGCTGAGAGGCTTGGTGTCGAGTAATTTTGACCAGTTAACCTGGTATCAGCAAATTGGCGATTACTTCTGGCATTTAACGTTACCAATATTGGCCATGGTGATTGGTGGTTTTGCGACGTTGAGTATGCTGACGAAGAACTCGTTTTTAGATGAAATCAATAAGCAATATGTCGTAACCGCGAGGGCAAAAGGGCTTGATGAACGCAATATTCTTTATCGCCACGTTTTTCGTAATGCGATGCTGATTATTATTGCGGGCTTCCCAAGTGCCTTCATTAGTATTTTCTTTACCGGTTCAATGCTGATTGAAGTGATGTTCTCACTTGAGGGGATTGGTTTACTTGGTTTTGAATCGACTATCCAGCGTGATTATCCCGTGGTTTTTAGTTCTCTCTACATTATGACGTTGCTTGGTTTGATACTGAGTATTATCTCGGATTTGACTTACACATGGGTCGATCCTCGTATCGATTTTGAGGCGCGCTAATGTTGAGAAAAAACAAAGCGGTGAACCCGCTCAACCAGGCGCGCTGGGCAAGGTTTAAATCACACAAACGCGGTTTCTTTTCCTTGTGGCTTTTCTCGATTTTATTCGTTCTGAGTCTGTTCGCCGAATTTATTGCCAATGATAAGCCGCTATTGATTCACTATGAACAGCAGTGGTATACGCCGATTTTCCACCAATATACTGAAACGCAGTTTGGCGGTGAGTTTGAAACCGAAGCGGATTACACCGATCCCTATGTCATTGAGTTGATAGAAGAAAAAGGCTCGATAATCTGGCCTGTTATTCGTTTCAGCTACGATACGATTAACTATAACATTACAGGGGCGGTGCCTTCGGCGCCTGACTCAGTGAATTGGTTGGGCACTGATGATAAAGGGCGCGATGTATTGGCTCGGATCATTTATGGCTTTCGCATTTCGGTTCTGTTTGGTTTTGTCTTAACCATTGTTTCGAGTGTGATTGGTGTCGTGGTGGGCGCAAGCCAAGGGTATTACGGTGGTTGGTTTGACTTATTTGGACAACGCTTTATTGAAGTGTGGTCTGGTATGCCTACCTTGTTTTTATTGATTATTCTTTCAAGTTTCGTCGAACCTAATTTCTGGTGGCTGCTCGGCATCATGGTGTTGTTCAGTTGGATGAGTTTGGTGGGTATTGTTCGCGCTGAGTTTCTACGTTGTCGTAATTTCGATTACGTGCGAGCAGCGCAAGCGATGGGCGTAAATGATAGCCGCATCATGCTTCGTCATATGTTGCCTAATGCTATGGTTGCTTCGTTAACCATGATGCCGTTTATTCTGTCTGGTTCGGTGACGACGTTAACCTCTCTCGACTTTCTGGGCTTTGGCCTACCGGCCGGTTCGCCTTCTCTAGGGGAATTGTTAGCGCAAGGTAAAGCCAATTTGCAAGCACCTTGGTTGGGGCTGTCCGCCTTTGCTGTCTTGTCGGTTATGCTGACGCTATTAGTGTTTATCGGTGAAGCGGTACGTGATGCGTTTGACCCTCACCAACAAGGACTGTAACGATGCCTGAATCTCAATTGACTCCTCAATCGGAGCAGATAAACGAATCAAAAACGGTTCTTACTATTGATTCGCTGTCGATTGGCTTTGGTCGAAAAAAATCGATAGAGCCGGTGACGCATAATGTCTCATTGACGATTAAAAAAGGCGAAACGTTAGCGTTAGTGGGCGAGAGTGGGTCGGGTAAATCGGTGACGGCCAACGCGATACTTAAGCTGTTGCCAAAAGGCTCGTCCCATTATCTCAGTGGTCGAATCCAATTTGACAACGTGGACATTTTATCGTGTTCGGAGCGACAGTTGCGCGGTATTCGTGGCGCGCGTATTGGTATGATCTTTCAAGAGCCAATGGTGTCGCTCAATCCTTTGCACAAAGTGGGTCGCCAGTTGGTCGAAACCGTGGCGATACATCGAGGTCTTAGACAAAGTAAGGCCGAAGCACTGGCGATTGAGTGGCTTAAAAAAGTCGGTATTCGCGCACCTGAAACAAAGATTAATGCCTATCCTCATGAATTATCGGGTGGCGAGCGCCAGCGCGTGATGATTGCCATGGCTCTGATTAATGAACCGGAATTGCTGATTGCCGATGAGCCGACCACCGCGTTGGATGTGTCGGTTCAAGCGCAAATCCTTGATCTATTGAAACAGCTCCAGCAAGAGCTCGGCATGGCGATGCTGTTTATTACCCACGATCTCAGCATTGTTCGTCGCATTGCGGACCGAGTAGCGGTAATGCAAAGCGGTAAACTGGTTGAAGTTGGTGAATGCCAGCAAGTTTTTCATCAGCCTGTTCATGATTACACCAAGTTATTGATTAATTCTGATCCTAAAGGGTTACCGGTTAACGCAGACGAAAATGCACAGAACATACTGACCGTGGATCGACTCCGGGTGTGGTTTCCTATCACCGGCGGGGTATTTAAACGCGTCGTGTCTCATGTGAAAGCCGTGACCAATATGGGGTTTGAGCTAAAACAGGGGCATTCTATCGGTTTAGTCGGCGAGAGTGGCTCAGGCAAATCAACCACAGGCATGGCGATTCTGCGTTTAGTCAATTCAGAAGGGTCAATCAGCTATCAAGATCAAGAATTACAAGGCTTAGACCGCAAGGCGATGTTGCCTTATCGCAGTAAAATGCAGGTTGTCTTTCAAGACCCATTTTCAGCGCTCAATCCCAGAATGTCGGTCGCGCAAGTGATTGGTGAAGGGTTACGAGTGCATACTGAGATGAGCGAAGCGCAAATCGATGCGGAAATTGTCAAAGCGATGCAAGAGGTCGACTTAGATCCAGAGACGCGTCATCGTTACCCTAATGAATTTTCAGGTGGCCAGCGCCAGCGTATTGCGATTGCGCGTGTTTTGGTGCTCAAGCCGGAGTTTATTTTATTGGATGAACCGACGTCGTCATTAGATCGCACGGTACAAGCTCAGATTCTAACGTTGCTTAAATCATTACAAGAGAAATACAAACTCACTTACCTATTCATTAGCCATGATCTGAATGTCGTCCGTTCGTTGTGCCACTATACAATTGTGATGCGAAATGGTGAGATTGTTGAGCAAGGGGAAACTCAGCGGTTGTTTGGTCAACCCACCCATGAATACACGCGGGAGCTGGTGGACTTATCCTAGCGCTTGCACACCAAAGCCTAAAGCGTCGACAATCAAAATCCCCATTAAATGCATATAGGTTTAATGGGGATTTTAGTTTTGTATACGTCTCTAGCGAACGCATTTTGAAAGACGTTAGATCATCGTGAGTTCGCTTGCGCTGGCTAAGCAGAGTGGTTTGGCAAACCAGAAGCCTTGCAAGTAGTCTGCTCCCATGTCAGTGAACGTCCGCTGCATATTCGCATTTTCAATCCCTTCAATAACCACGTCGACGCCATTGGTGTGGCAAAGTTGAGTGATAAAGCGAAGGTATTCAAATATCGAGGTGTTGTCGAGCGCTCGCCAAGCCATCGATTTATCGATTTTAATTTGCTTGAGCGGGAGGTCAAAAAAGCTATTGAGAGAACTGTATCCGGCACCAAAATCATCCAATGAGAGTTTGAATCCCAATTCGTTGAGTCGGTGCAATTGAGAGGCGGCATTCTTTTCGCCGTCTAGGATGAACGTCTCAGTGAGCTCTAAAACGATTTGTTGAGTTTGGATCCCGTAGCTATCCGCAATTTGCTTGACCTGATCAGGGAACTGGTTATTAAGAAGCTGCAGGACGGACACGTTGATGTTCACTTTAACCATGCTTTGGTGAGTTGCTTGGTAACGCTTAATAAATTGGCAGGCTTTTTTAAAGACTAGGTAGCCGAGTTGAACTATAAGTCCTTTCTTTTCGGCGACTGAAATGAATTCATCGGGATAAATAACGCCAATTTCACTGTCGTTCCATCGCACCAATGCTTCAAAACTCGCAATGACACCTTGCTTCGCGTTGATGATAGGCTGAAAGCAGACGCTGAGTGTGTTGTTTGTAATCGCATAAGAGAGTTGTCGTTCAATATAAAAATGACGATCGACGTTTACCTTGGTCGCGTGATGATAAATCGCTACGTTTCCTTGGCGTTTGGCTCGCGAAAACTCGCTGGTTTGAGACGCAATTTTGATGATTTCTTCGCTAGGAAGGTGGACATCAAAATTGGGCAATATGCCAATACTGATGTCATTTCCCCATAAATAACCACTCGCCTCAATAGAAGATGAATAGGTTTTAAGTATCCGCTCTCCTAACTGTTCGATGCCATGATTATCGTAATGCCCTTCAACGAGGATCGCAAAGTCGTCAGTACGAATACGATAATAGTCGACAAAGGTATCTGACAGGCCATCAAGGGAGGCGAGGAGATGCCCCATTAAATCGCCAAGTAACTCCGGACCATGGCTCGATAGGTAAGCATGACTATCTTCAAGATGAATACAAACTAACGAGTAGTGCTTATCGCCATTGAGATTGAGTGAGTCGAGATCAACGGAAAGTTTGTGTGCATTTGAAAGGCCTGAATCTCGGTCGCGAAAAGCGGCTTGTTGCAGGTATATTTCCATTAATTTGGTATCAGAAATATCCGTGTGGCAACCAATGGCGAAACGTTGACCGTTAATGTTTTTTGCGATCCCTTCACCTTCAACCCAAATGTATTGACCATCGGTTTTTCGGACGCGGTACTGAATAGATTTTTTACAGTCATCGCCATTGAAGTGACGCTGAATTTGGTTTTTGAAATTTTGCCGATCGAGAGGGTGAATGCAATCTATCCATCGAGAGATCGGCAGTAAACCCGTTTCAAGGCCAAATTGCTGATAGAAGGCTGGGTTATATAAGAAAGTCTGCTCGGGGCCCGTCATATAAAAGAGGCCACCGTTAAACACATCGAAGATGTACTTAAAGTGATCATTCATAATGACATCAAGCTCACTCCCTGATAATGGGATTGAAGCTTCCAGATATTGTTTCGAAATCAATGAATAAACATTAACATCGGACTGAATGTCGCTTGGAGTTGCGAGTAAATTACGTAAATGCATTTCCATTATATATTGATCATATCTGTCTGATTTCGATGTAAATAACCCAATATAATCCTATGTTATTGGGCTATGATTTTAGATAGGGTTTTACAGCAATGTGGTGCGTTGTGCCATGCCTGCAAGAAGCATAATAGACGTAAATTAGAGTATTAATTCTAATTTTGTGGTGTGGAACTTGTTTTTGATAATTTTATTTTTAGCTGATTGCGTGACGCGGTAACGAGTGAGATTAAGAACAAAACACTTGAGTGCGCGGTAAAGAAAGGGCAGACTCGACGTTTTCATATTTGGGGTACACGATGTCAGAACTGAACCAAGATGCCGATTGGCAAGAACAGGGCGATGAAATTGAAATAGAAGCGATTGGTATTGAGGTATCTTCTCATCCGATTGAGCTTTATAAAGTGTTTAAAATCGCGAATCTTGTTGGCGGTGGTGGTGAAGCGAAGCATCTTATCGCTGAAGGCTATGTTGCGGTAAATGGTGACTTAGAAACCCGCAAACGCCGCAAGATGTATGACGGTGACTTTTTCGAATTCAACCAAGAGTATTATGTGGTTGTGTGCGACGCGCCAGTGACAGAACCGGAAGACAAAGCCGCCGTTAAAGAGACCAAAGCGAAAGAAAAGCCTGCTCGTAAGAAATCAAAAAAAGCAGCCTCTACTGAGAAGTCTTCATCAAAGAGTCATGCATCAAAAACGAGCGCACCGTTAAATACGGCGGGATTAAGCCAGTCTGCGGACCCAAGTAAGAAAGCGAAATCACAATCGAAAGCAAAAGCTGACAAGAAAGCCGAAGATAAGTCGGTATCGTCACAGAGTGAGTCTGCGCCAGCAAAGACAAGAAGTGCGAATGGCCGTGGTCAAATCGATTTCTTTTAATCGATAAATCATTCCCCTTAAGATTCCAATTTGAAGCCCTGATAAGTGCAAACTTGTCAGGGCTTTTTTGAGTCATGCACCAGCTTAATCTAACTTTTTGACCACCTTTATTGTCAGTGGTTTCACTTTGATTTGATGACCGCTTTTTACGGGTTTTTTATGGGGTAGCATGATCAGTTTTGTTAATGTAAAAACCGGTTTCTTTACGAATGTAAAAAACGTAAAGGCGAGATGACATCGATACAAATCTAAATGATAATGCATTGCATTAGTAATTATGGAGTTGGTTATGAAAGTTTCAGCAGTCGCTTTGTTATCAGGTTTAATCGCCTTTGGCGTTAACGCAGAAATGGTTGAAATTAAGCATGCAAAAGGGACAACGAAATTAGAAAGTAACCCTGAGCGTGTTGTTGTCATTGGTGTCGGTGCGCTTGATGCTGCGGTGACACTAGGTGTTGAACCGGTCGCGATTTCAACGGTCAGTCTATTCCCGGATTATTTGTCTCAATACCGTAATTACGAGTTTGTTTCAGCTGGCAGCTTATCAGAGCCAAACTTTGAAACTATTTATACTCAAAAACCAGATTTGATCATTGTGGGTTCACGTGCGGCTAAGCAATACGATGAATTGGCAAAGATCGCTCCAACGATTGTCTTCGCAGCAGAAGATAACAAAGGCTACTGGACGAGCACACAAGAGCAGTGGCGTAACCTGGGTAAAGTTTTCGAGAAAGAAGATTTTATCGAGAAAAAGATTGCTGAGATCGATCAAGAATTCAAAGCGATTCGTGATTACAACCAGCAAAATAGTGTAAATGCACTTACCGTAATGAGCTCAGGTGGCAATATTACCGCTTTTGGTGTGGAATCTCGTTTTTCGTCGATCTATCGCGATTTCGGTTTCACTCAAACGATTGAGAATATCAATGCCTCTTCTCGCCATGGTGATTTAGTCTCTTATGAGTTTATCCGTGAAGCAAATCCTGAGACCTTGTTGATTATCGACAAAGATAAGTTGACCAACAAAGGTAGCAGCAATGTTGAGCGCGAATTCGAGAATGACCTGATTAAATCGACTGACGCATACAAAAACAATCGTATGGCGTATTTAGATATTAGTGCTTGGTACTTAGCGATTTCAGGCATTCAAGCGACTGAAAAAATGATCGACGATGTGAAAACATCGATCGGCAAATAAGAATTAGAAATAAGTTTGCCCAAGTAGCATTGGTTACTTGGGCTTTTTGACGTTAGAGGCGTGTTTTGAAGAAGTTACTTCCAATACTGATTTTACTCAGTATCGGTTCACTCTTTGTTGGTGTGAGCAGTTTAACTCCGGCATCTTTGCTTGCGGGTGATAGCGATAGTTGGCATTTGATGTTTACGAGTCGCATTCCACGATTAGTCGCCATTTTACTTGCGGGAGCTGGGTTGAGTGTTGCGGGTTTGATCATGCAACAAATCAGTCAAAACCGATTCGCCGCGCCGTCTACTTCAGGCACTATTGAATGTGCCATGCTGGGCTATATCTTGAGCCTTGTGTTCTTTGGCACTCAGCAAATTTGGTTGATTTTCTTAGTGTCTATTTTGGGCACCTTATTGTTCGTGCAGTTTATCAACCGCGTACAATTTAAAAATGCCATCTTTGTTCCTTTGATTGGTATCATTTTTGGCAATGTCGTGGACTCGTTAGCCACGTTTATCGCCTATAAATACGATGCATTGCAAAACTTGTCTGGTTGGACAGTGGCGAACTTCGCCAACCTTCTTCAAGGTGACTACGAACTTCTCTATATTGCACTTCCTATTGCGATATTTAGCTATCTTTACGCAACGCGCATTTCAGCCGTTGGTATGGGTAAAGACTTTGCGACCAACTTAGGTCTGAATTACCAACAAGTTTTGGTGATTGGCGTGATATTGGTCTCTGTGATGTCGGCCAGTGTGGTGATGATCGTCGGTCAGTTACCATTCTTGGGGCTCATTGTGCCCAATCTAGTGAGCCAGTTCTTTGGTGATAACTTACGTCGAAACATCCCCATTACGGCTATTTTAGGCGCGCTCATTGTGCTGTGTTGTGATTTAGCTGGGCGAGTTATTATCTTCCCTTATGAGATTCCGATTTCGATGATTATCAGCATTCTAGGCGGTGGTGTTTTTGTGTTCTTTATTCTGCGAGGTCAAAGAAATGCAGGATAGAACGAAGCTACTGGGTCTAGCGATCATTGCGATAGTGTTTGCATGTCTGTTTATTGGTATTGGCTTAAATGCGGATAACTATGAATATTTTCTTTCGCGCCGTGTCCCTAAAGTGCTCGCGATGATTTTGGCCGGTGTTGCGATTGGCCAATCCGCGTTGGCATTCCAAACCATTACGAATAACCGTATTTTAACGCCAAGCATTATGGGCTTCGATGCGCTCTACATGTTTACTCAAACCATCGTCGTGGTGATGTTTGGTGGCTTAAGCGCTTATGTATTGAACGATTACCTTAACTTTACGCTGTCAGTGACCGTCATGTTAGGTTTCTCGATGGTATTGTTTGGCTTTTACTTCAGAGGTAATAAGCAAAACTTAATGATGCTGTTGCTGCTTGGTGTGATTTTAGGTCAACTATTTGGCAGTATTTCGTCGTTTCTCACTATGTTGCTTGATCCTAACGACTTCGCCACATTGCAAGACAGCATGTTTGCGAGCTTTAACAACATCAAAGTGGAACTGGTTTACCTGTGTACGCCGTTATTAATGGTGGTCAGTGCTTTATTGTTCCGTTTAAATCGCGTGCTGGATGTGTTTTGGCTCGATAAAGATAATGCGACAAGCTTAGGCATTGATGTTAAACGCGTCACGATGCAAGTATTGATGCTGTCTGCGTGCTTAATCGCTATTTCGACGGCGTTGATTGGCCCAATTATGTTCTTTGGACTGCTGGTGACTAACTTAGCGAGAGAAATGCTGCGCTCTTATCAGCATCGAGTGTTATTACTTGGCGTGTCGCTGCTCTCTGTCGCCTCTTTGCTGGCAGGGCAATGGATTGTCGAAAACCTATTTGGCTTCTCAACAACGTTGAGTGTTGTGATTAACTTTATTGGCGGTATCTATTTCTTATCGATGCTGCTTCGAAACAAAATCGTTTAAGGTCACCATGATTAAATTACAAAGTCTTACCAAACTATTTGGACAAACGCCGGTGGTAAAACAAGCCAGCGCTGAGTTTGAAAAAGGAAAAGTAACCTCAATCATAGGACCAAACGGAGCGGGGAAAAGTACCTTACTTTCAATGGCGAGCCGTTTGGTGAGCAAAGATGAAGGTGAAGTGTATATCGATTGCAAAGAAATTGCGGATTGGGATACCAAAGAACTGGCTAAGCGTCTTGCCGTTTTGCGTCAGGCGAACTCAATCACGATGCGTTTCACCGTGCGTGAAATGATCGCGTTTGGCCGCTTTCCTTATAGCCAAGGCAAATTGACGGCAGACGATCATACGATCATCGATCAGGCAATTGACTACCTAGACTTAACCAAGATCCAACACAAATATCTGGATGAGCTCAGTGGTGGTCAGCGCCAATTAGCGTTTATCGCGATGGTCATTGCCCAAGACACCGATTACGTGTTTCTTGATGAGCCACTTAACAACCTCGATATCAAACACTCGTTACAGATCATGCGAAATATCGGACGTTTAGCGAAAGAGATGAACAAAGCGGTGGTGGTTGTGATCCACGACATCAACTTCGCGTCTTGCTATTCCGATAAGATCATCGCGCTGAAAAAAGGCGAAGTGGTTGCGCAAGGTTCGGTTGAAGAGGTTATTCAAGCGGACGTGTTAGAGAGTATCTACGAAACGCCATTCAACATTATTGAAATGGATGGCAAGCGTATGTGTACTTATTACTAGCCGCATCGTTAAGCACAGAAACAACAAAGCCTTTCATTTAGAAAGGCTTTGTTGTTTAAAAATGGTCGATTTATTAGCGGGATAACCCGTTTATCTTATTGCTTCGTTAAATCATCGATTATTGGGCATTGGCTCTGAGCGTTCCCAGGGCATGATGAGACCCACTGTTTCAGTTGTCGTTCAATATCTTGAAGTTGTCGAATCTTTAACTGCACTTCATTGAGCTTTTCTTGAGCTCGAGCTTTTACTTCACTGCTTTTGCGCTCAGGGTTATGTGCCAATTGGACAAATTCTTTACATTCATCGAGAGAAAACCCCGCATTTTTCGCTCGCGATACCAAATTCAACTCTTGAAGGTGCTGGACTGAATACTGACGGTACCCAGCGGCACTACGATGAGGTGTTGAGATAATGCCTTTCTCTTCATAAAGTCGTATCGATTTGCTCGACAATCCGGTGCGTTGCGCTATTTCACCAATATTCATGAGTACAACCTATCTATCAACAAACTATCCATTATTCCGAGTAGTGTAACGCTTAGATCGATAATTAACTAGAAGGAAGGGGTGTTACGACATGCTTAAATTTGAAGGCTCTTAGGCGTAATCAGGGCCATTCTGTTGGCATGATGACCGAAAGCATGACTCAACATTATTTAAAAAGCCCGTTTATTTACGCCGTTTTAAAAAAAGTTGAATGTTTGTTTAGACACTTGTGTTTGTTGCGCAAGTAAAATTCACCCCAAAGTAGGATAGATAGTAGGCGTGGCGAGGGTTAGAGTGGTGATGCGAACGTTACGCAATGGTTTGCATTGCGCACATTTTTTATCGGTTAAATGCCTCATTTTGATTAAATTCTCAGCGTGAATAAAATTCATTATTGCTTTAGATCAACAAAAAAACGTTTCTTTGAACGATTTCTTTAAAAGAAAGTTGATAAAATCCAAAAAAATTTGAATAATTAAACTCAATACACAACGGAGCCGTTGGCTTCGACATTCAGTCTTAAACAGGATACGTACCTCATGTCTAACTCGTTTGTGTTGGTGATCAACTCTGGTAGCTCTTCACTAAAATTCGCAGTAATCGATTCGAAAACAGGCGAAGCGATTGTCAGCGGTTTAGGTGAATGCTTTGGTATGCCAGAAGCTGTGATTGGCTGGAAATACAACGGTGAAAAAACCGAAGAAGCTATCTCAGCACCTGATGAGCATCATCAACATGCGATTAACCGCATTGTTAAACTAATCGATACGCTAGGTTTCACTTCAGAAATCGTTGCGATTGGTCACCGTATCGTTCACGGCGGTGAGAAATTTACGTCGACTGTACGTATCGACGACAACGTATTGGCTGAAATCGAAAGCATTGCTGACCTTGCTCCTCTGCATAACCCAGCAGGCGCTAAAGGCATTAAAGCGGCAATGACGGCTTTCCCTAGCTTGCCACAGTTTGCTGTATTCGATACTGCATTCCACCAAACAATGCCAAAACGTGCATACACGGGTGCAATCTCTAGCGATCTTTACACAGACTACGGTATCCGTCGTTACGGTTTCCACGGTACGAGCCACTACTTTGTAAGCAACGAAGCGGCAAAAATGCTGAACAAGTCTATCGAAGAATCGAGCTTCATCTCGGTTCACCTAGGCAATGGCGCTTCTGTGTGTGCGATTGAAAACGGTCAATCACTTGATACTTCAATGGGCTTCACGCCACTTTCAGGCCTTATGATGGGTACACGTTGTGGTGACCTTGACCCAGGTATCATTGAGTTCCTTCTTAAGAAAGGTTGGAGCCAAGAGAAAGTGTTTGATGCACTAAATAAAAAATCAGGTTTCTTGGGTGTGTCTGGCCTGACTTCAGACGCTCGTGGGATCCTTGACGCGATGGAAAATGGCCACGAAGGCGCGAAACTAGCGTTTGAAGTGTTTACCTACCGTGTAGCGAAATACATCGGTTCGTACATGATTCCACTTAGTCACCTAGACGCAGTTATCTTTACGGGTGGTATTGGTGAAAACTCACTACCAATTCGTCGCGAAATTCTGAAAAACCTAAAACTATTAGGTTTTGTAGAAGATGAAAAGGGCAATGAAGACGCTCGCTTCGGTAACGCGGGTATCATCGCTAAATCTGAACTTTTGGGTGCAGTGGCGATGGTTATTCCAACTAATGAAGAGTTTGTAATAGTACAGCAGTCAGTGGCGCTACTTTCAAACCAGTAGTATCCAATGGGATACAGTAAAGGGCTAACACTTGTGTTAGCCCTTTTTTTATCGTTAATTCATGGATTTGTGATCTTGATTGCTAAAGATCAACTTTGGTTATTGATCATTTTTTAAAAATTGCAATAATCACTCCAACACCACATGAGAGTGCAATAGTACATTTAATGTTTCTAAGGATATAAAATGAATAAAGCTACAACTCTCTTAAATACTTACACTGCCTACATTTACTCTCGTGTAAGCAAAGAAGCACAAGTTAATGGAGACGGCCTTCGTCGCCAGATCGATAACGCTTTTCGATTTATTGATTCAAAAAACAGAGAATTGATAGAGAAAGGCTTGCCAACTTACGCTGTGGCAGACGAATTAATTACGGACAGGGGGTTATCAGCATACAAAGGCTATAACACCGCGGCTAATGGCGGGTTAGGGGCTTTTTTGGAAGCGGCTAAAAGAGGCGAGGTAAAGCGAGGCTCTCTGTTAGTGGTAGAAGCCGTTGATCGTATTAGTCGAATGCCAGCGGATGAGTCACGCAAGACATTCAGCTTGTTTAAAGAGTACGGTATTGATGTTGCCATCGTGAAGTTTGGTGTAATCATAAAACATAGTGAAAGTACAACTCTTGAGAATGATTTATTGATCACCGCTGCTATCCACCTCGCACATATGGAAAGCCAGCAGAAGTCTAATAGGATCAATGATCGCTTCGAAGAAAAGCGCAGGCAAGAAAAGTTAGGTGGACCTAAGCGTACAACAATTTGCCCGCTTTGGATGAAAATATCTGAAGATAAAAAGAGTTTTGAATTAATACCAGATCGTGCTCGTGTAATGCGCCGTATTATTGACATGAAATTGAACGGTATAGGTTGCCAACGCATTGCTAGTATCCTTAATGAAGAGGGGGAGCCCTATTTCAATGGTAAAACGTGGTCAACGCGTATCGTGCTTAAGTATTGCAAGATGATACAACTCTACGGTGCTTTTCAGCGAGTTCGTCATATAAGAACAGAAAACGGTACTCAGAAACAGCCTAGGGGTGATATAGAGAAAGACTACTACCCTGCGTTAATCGATGAACAAACGTTCTTAAGATTAAAGAACTCGTTTAAGAAATCGGGTGGACGACAAACGGGAGCTTTTAGTAACTTGTTTAGTGGTCTTCTTTGTTGCCCGAAGTGTGGCTCTTCAATGAGCTATTACAAACCAAACAGAGGAACTCTTAAAGTTCGATGCAGAAAGCAGCTAGATAAACAAGGTTGCGATCAGAGGGCGTTAAACTATGAGGAAATAGAGGAACGTCTAATCCGTGCTCTAGCAGGCTTAGATTACGCAAAGCTCAATGATAGTAGTTTTGTTGATGTAAGTGCAGAGCTTAGCCTGTTAGAAGCCACTATGGCAGAGCTAAAGGAAAATGTTAATGTTGTTTCCACGCAGCTTATGAAAAACACGGATCCACGTATCTTCGAGACGCTGACGGATAAGCTTAGTCAGCTATATAGTGATATCGATTCCAATAAAGCTAAATTCGATGAGTTGTCTACTTTACATAGTAATTACGATATTTCGGTCATCGATAACCTAGAACTCGCCGAGAATAAAGATAGGGAGCGTTATAATCACTTTGTTAAACAGTTTGTTAAATACATAATCTGTACTGATAAGAAACAAGGTGGGTCGATTCGTGTAGTGTTTAAAGCTGATGCGATAGGTGAGTTGCCATTTAACTATGATTCTGATGATCGAAACGACAAAGCCATAAGCGAAGTATTCACGGCTAACCGTCCTATCACTAATGCTGATACTGTGCGAACCATTAATATGGATAAAAGTTCGACGGTGTATCTGCCACTCTTAAAGGAGATTACAGATGTTAAGCAGCCTAGTGATTTATCTGATACTAGAGATCGTTTGAAATATATGCATGCGGTACGTGTTGCAGTTAGGCGAGATCCAAAAAAATGGGCCGAGATAGCTAAGAAAGCTCAGCTAAAATATTAAAAATAAAATGAAAAACTACCGCTGTTAATTTGAATAATTACAGCGGTAGTTTTTATATTAAATCAATTTGTTTTTTGTAATTAAACTGGTAATGACGTTAAGTGATTTGCTAGTTATGATTATTAAATCAAAGATTAAGTATTTATTAAAATAATTATCTTTTTACTCTAAGATAGAGTAGAGTCCTCCTTTTTCTACTCTACTGTATAGTAATTGTGGTAATTACTCGCACTACATGAGAGCAAAGTCCAAGAATATCCGCACTGCCTCCCTGTAAAAAAACCTTAAATATCAAAAACCTTAAAGCAAGCGAGAAGTTGACTTTTAATTTATTTAATTGTAATGGTAAAAAATTAACACTTAAATCGCGCAAAATGATAGATAATAAATATAGAAAGATTAATTAATTTAACCCTCTTTTTTATAATTAATCTGATGCAAGCTGTGTCTGCGTGGTTATTTGTCCCAAATAAAACTCCGACCAACCTCCGCCCTAATAGGTTGGTTGCACTAACCATCTTCGATGTTAGCGCTAGAAAGTCACTTGCCTTAAATCCTGCTAGGCTTTGTTGCTTAAATCGATGGAACTAAATCAATAAGCGACGATCTGATCAACTATACCCATTAATCGTCGTAGCCTCATGCCTAAACCTCGTTACAAAACAACTAACTGGAAGCAGTACAACAAAGCTTTAATCAACCGTGGTTCTCTGACCTTTTGGATTGATGAGGAAACGGTAGCTGAGTGGAAACAAAACAAACAAGGCAAGCGTGGTAGACCTCGCCGATTCAGCGACTTAGCCATTACTACCGCACTGATGGTGAAACGTATTTTCTCTATGCCATTGAGAGCGCTACAAGGTTTTCTAGACTCTGTATTTAAGCTGGCTAACATCCCGCTTGTTTGCCCGCACTACACCTGTATAAGCCGCCGAGCTAAGGGAGTAGAAGTTTCATTTAAAACCAAAACCAGAGGAGCAATACAACACCTGGCAATTGATGCCACTGGCCTTAAGGTTTATGGCGAGGGTGAATGGAAGGTCAAGAAGCATGGTACTGATGGGAAGCGCAGAGTCTGGCGTAAACTGCATATTGCCGTAGATACAAGCACTCTCGAAATAGTCGCAGCAGAGTTGAGTTTATCTAACGTAACCGATGCGTAAGTGCTCCCCAACTTACTCAAGCAGACGCGTCGTAAAATAATTGAAATATCAGGTGATGGTGCTTATGACACAAGGAATTGTCATGATGCGATACGGATTAAGCGAGCGGTTGCGCTTATCCCACCACGAGAAGGGGCTGCATTCTGGGAACAAGGACACCCTCGCAATTTAGCAGTAGGTTGCCAAAAGCTCTACGGCTCCAACAAGAAGTGGAAAAAGCGGTATGGCTATCACAAGCGCTCACTATCAGAGACAGCAATGTACCGAGTAAAACAGCTGCTAGGTGGGAAATTAAGTCTAAGAAATTACAATGCTCAGGTTGGCGAGACTTACGCTATGATCAAAGCACTGAACAAGCTTACAGGACTTGGTATGCCTGAAACGCAGTATGTTGCTTAATAACTGAACAACCTTGGGCTGCCATGTCTTCCAACCGAATTAAGCAACAAAGCCAAGCGAATGATGACAACAACCTTGAAAAACGCCGTATTTGCATGAGTTGCTATCTTCTGCTTTCTCACCAAACCCATATGGAGCCACAACACAACACGCGCCACAATTGACGCAAGCTTTAATTTTCACGATTGCGCATAACGTTTTTGCATTCAATTTTCACATTAACGTTAGATTCTATGGTTCCTGCTTTCAAGTTATCTTTCAGTAGAACCGGATAGATCTCGAATGTCCGTTCTTCGATTCCATTGATAAAACCTTGTAAAACTGGTTCGTCCATTCGTTCAACTTCTTGACCATCAATAGTCCAATAGTAATCAGTGCCGTAAACAAGATCATTGCTTTCTAAGTTACTTAGCGTAATGCTAATCATAGAATGTGCGTCACGAGCAACCACGCTAATAGAACCCTTGCTACCCTCTATCATTCTATTGTCGGTTGACTCGAACCCTGTTTCAGAATCATTTGTTATTATATCGCAACGTTCTTCAGCGTAAACGAATGCAGATAATGGTAATAATAGTAAAGCTAGTAATTTTTTCATAATAAAAAAGACCTCATTAAGAGGTCTTATAATTAGTCTTTAATTGAATAAATTCAAGTTAATTAGTTAACTGTTGGAACAGAACCACAATCGATAGTAACCATTGTAGTAGCTTGAACATTACCGCCACGGAACTCAGTTTCAGCACCGTTCGCTGTCATGTTTAGGTTTACTGCATATGTGCCAGTTGATGAAGTAGTTCCAGCAACTGCGGTAGGGGTTGTGTCTAGGATCGCTTTATCTGCGATATTTGAATTAACTGATACTACAGAATCCGCCCCGTCAAGACGAACTAGGTTTTGCGTAGTAACTTCAGAAATCGAAATCATTGGAACTGCAACCGAGTTAGAAGTGATGTTGATTATTGAATCAGTTGCTGTTTCGCCCTCAAAGAAAACCGTAGCTGATGTTGGTACATCAGAGATAACGCAAGTTTGATCAACTGTAGCAGTTGCTTTGAATTCAGAAGCTGAAGTGGTAACACTTGCTGCGAATACTGAACTTGATGCAGCTAGTAAAGATAGTGCAATAAAAGATTTTTTCATTTTTATTTCCATGTTAATAATAGAGAAGTTCCGATTATTCTAAACCATCACGTGACAGTTTAGGTAGATTACCGTGTGCTTCCATTTGTTGTAGTGTACGAATTCTTTCATACGCTTTAACTTCTGCTTTTATTCTTTCTAATTCGATTTTCGCACGTTCTGTTTCTATTTTTGCAATAGAACTACAATCTAAACGTTCACCTGCACCGAAAGAATAAGCTACACCGAGATAGATTGCGGATTCCGCATCATCTTGTCGGTTGTAATCATTACCGTTGTGATATTCTCTGTCACCGTCCGATTGAACAATACCAGAATAAATTTGCAAATTGCCACCTACGCTGCTTCTACATGTGGTTCCGTCTTGTGTGCGAATTTCATCGTAACCGTTTGGGCTACTAGGAGCACTAGGCATTGAGATAGCAAAAGCGTTTGTCGATACTAACAACGCTAATAATAATTTTTTCATTGTTCTAAACCGAAATACGTAGCAGGAAATAAAGTTAATAGGTCAGAACACATTCTAGTTTTCATCGAACCGCCCGTATCTGCGATTGAACAAACTAAATTACGTGTTTGCACATCAGGTTTTGATTCTAACCAAACTGACATTTTGCGAGTTCCTTTAGATGGAATGCAAGTTCTCAATTGTGGTTTGATTTCTTCGTTGACTGTAATATCGAAACAAGTCTTTTTAGAAAACCCATTCGATACTTTAAATTCGAATTCAAAAATTGAATCAGTAACGTACTTGTCTACGATCTGTGGTGCGTGACCATGACAAAGTGCGCTACTACTAAAGAATAAAAGCAAAAGTGCCGTCTTTTTCATATCGCCACCAAAAAAAATTAACCCGCCATTTTATGGTTATTTTCAATGCAACAACATTAAATTTTTTTAATCGTCATTATAAATACATTTAATGGTTATAATGCCCCTTTGAAAACTTGTAGCATGGCAAGTATAATGTTCTATTTAAAATAGAGGACTTTCCTCTATTTTTTGTATCAAAAACAAAGTGATTATATGAAAAAACTATTGTTAGCAAGTCTTGTTTCTTCGATGTCTTATGCGTCTGTTGATTCAAGTGTAATTTCGGTTCCATTTACTGCAACGGGTCATGTCGATATTATCTGTCAAATCGTTTCAACTGGGGAGCAAGACCTAGAACTAGTGCTTAAAGATGAAACACCTAGCAACTTACAAACTCTTCGGGTTGCTTCGAATGCAAACAAACCGATTAAAGTTAGTGCATCTATCACAGATAACACCTTACGTAATCTAGACGGTTCTGTTGTAGATAACGCAGACATCAAGATCGTTACTACTGGTGACGTTGAGCAATTGGATATGGAAAACGACGGTAGCGGTAATTACAGCCTACCTATCTATGCACGTGCGAAAGACGTAAACAACTCGTACATTTCGGGTGAAGTTCAAGCGCAAGGTATTTTGACTGTGGTGTGTGGCGAATAATGAAAAAGTTAATCTTAGCTACTGCTATCAGTTCTGTTCTGTTAGGTTGTGGCGGTGGTGACAGCGATCCAGTAGTAAACACACCGAACGTTTACGAACGACTATCTGAAAAGTACGGTGTTGACTATGACACAGTTTACAATGCGTGTACGTTTGAAGAATACAAATGTAAACTAGTTTCTGATACTGGAACATTAACTACCCCAACTTATTCAGCGAATCTAGAAAACGGTGAATTCACTTCGAGACAAGAATTCAGCTACAAAGATGCGGTTTCGGTTTCTGTTGTCGAAGGTTCTGCGAAGTTCGTAGATGTAGACAGAAAATCAACCATAATCCAGAATAACAAAAGTATTACTGCTTCTATTTCTAATGGTGTTGTTTCTGTAGAAAGTATTTCCCAATTCGATAAAGCTTCAATCGAAACATGGGGAACTATGATATCCCCTGCATTCTATTCAGAACTTGAATTAACACTTTCTGATGGTACTAATGAAATCGTTTCTGTAGTTAACCACACTTATGCGATTGGTCATTCTGAACCTGATGAATCACTAGCGTTATTTAACGAGATCCTAGCTTCTGGTGAGGTTGTCTGGGGTGATGATGTAGTTGAGCCAGACCCAAACGTTGCACCTGTAGTTAATCCAATTTCACATGTTGAAACAACAGAACGAAATGAAACTACTGTTCAAGTAAATGCGACTGACGCTAACAACGATAAACTAACTTACTCGTTAGCTAACCGTGTTTCGTTTGCTTCAATTGATCCTGAAACGGGATTGATTACGCTTTCGCCTATGAACTACCAATCAGGTGAATATAATCTAACTGTAAACGTAACTGACGGTAAATTGATTTCTAGCGCAGCGTTCCAGATTACCGTTAATAAAGGTAGCTTTGGTGCTGCGCCTGTTATTCAGCAAGTAGACGATTTCACTATTACTGGTAATAGTGGTTACAACATGACGATCAGTGATGCAGAAGATTCACTTTTTGACCTAAAGGTTTCTTTAGTAAGTGATGACGACTGGATAAAAATTGTTAAAAGTCAAAACCAATGGTGGCGAATGGATATCAAGCCACAAAACAAAGATGTCGGTCAGCACGTAGTTAAGATATTGGCTGAAGATTCCGACGGTAACAGAACAAGCATGTCGTTCAGAATTACCGTCAACAAGTACGTTCAAGATAATAACAACGGTGAAACTGTAAGTGATTTTGATATCCGTCCTGAACTTCTTGCAAAGAACGTTCCAGATTATCCTAATCTGAATGATCAATACGAATTAGATAAAATCACTGCACCTTTGGATTCATTTAATAATGCATCTTCTAAAGGCAATGACGCAGGTTCTACAAAGAAAGATTTCCTAGTAGAAACGTTCTATAACATTCGTCACCGTGACACTAGTAATAGCTTTGCTGAATTTAAAGACGCTACGGTTTTTGCTGATGCCCCAACATTCCCAACCACGGGAACCCATAACACCGATAGTCACTACGTTGGTGCTTACAAGAAGTCATTCTTAGAGAACCGTTTAGACTATTACAACTTCCTACGTGCAACTTACGGTGCTGCTAATGCTTACATTAGTTCTTACAAGCAAGCATCGGCACAAACTGGCGCATGGGTTGGTGCTTCTACTGGTACGGATTACCTAAACACCACGCTAGGTATTACGCATGAGGGAATAGTTAATTCGGCTAACACAGCTCGAACTAATGGCGTACTGAAAACAACTACGTCACCAAGTGGAAATCAATCAGGTAACGGTCATTTAAACTCAAACAAAGAAACTGTACTTTCTATGTTTGCGAATGCACCTAAATTCTTTTTACCAACTTCTAAAGATGTGGGATTGTCTTCGTACAACTCATCTTTCGTTTGGTTAATGAATGACGTAAACCCTGATCAGGATTTTGGCGTCGATTCTGTTTCGGAACGTACTTACTACGATTCGTATCCTGAATTGAACTCACCTGAAGGTGTTTTAATGTATCCGTCTCATGGTTACTTCCCTGTTCAAACGCAAGACACAAACCAATCAGTTACAGTTAAACTAAATGGTTATGCATCTGAAGTTCTTGCAGGTCAGTTTACAACCGTTGATCTTCAACTTTTCAAACACGAGAAAGACGGCGACTTGACATCATTGGGTAAACCAATGGCATCAACGCAAGATTACTACGAACACCGTAGTGGTGTGTATAAGATCAAGATGCGTGATTCTTGGTGGAACATTATCAAGGGTGATATCACGAACAACTACTACACAGTTCGTTATACGTTCCATTCTAATAAGGTTCTGAAACCGTTTTACATGAACCCTACAGTTGGTGAACGTGTTGTTCTTCAAACTACTTACTTTGATATGAACAAAGAACTAGTAGAACACGAAAAGAATCTATCAGAACTAGATTCGTTTGAAGTTGTTGTTGGTTCTGAAACAGAAATCGATCTTGGATTAGGTGAATACACTCTACATGATGCACCTGATTGGATTACCATTTCTGAAGATGGCTCTTTGATTGTAGACGCTAGTAAAGTTAAGTCAGGTTTAACGACGATTACAGTTGCAGTTGTCGACCAAAACGGAAACATTAGCTATGTTGATGTTGTAATCAACGTTGCTAACAAACCAAGTTTAGATATCGACGACGGTCAATCAAACCATGCACCAGTAACAGCAGATCAATCTATTACTGTTAACTCAGAAGAAATCAACACTCTTCAAATTGATGCAACCGACATTGACCGTGATAAATTAACTTATTCAATTGATACTAACCTTGATTGGGTTAGCATCGATAAGAACGGTTTGATTACAATCGATTCTGACGGATTAAACGATTCAACTAGTCTTGTTACTGTTAAGGTTTCAGACGGTCAGATCACCGTTAAATCTACTGTAGAAATCACCGTTAATAAAATCGGTCTAGCTCTATCTGGTGTTACTTCAGAAACTGATGTTCGTGTAATTGAATTGTCTTGGGATAATGACCCGAGCGCAACAAGCTACATGATTACTCGTAACGGTACGGATCTAACTGAAGTATCGGGGCTGACTTATTCAGATAGCACTAGCCATGTTAACCGCGAATTCACTTACACAGTTCGTTCTTGTGTTGATGATGTGTGTGATGGTATACCTAGTAACTCACTAACAATCAAGACTGGTTCTATCGTTTTGTATCTTGAAACAAGTGGTCTTGATACATCAGTTCCGAACAGCTTCAACCCAAATTACGTTGTTCATGGTGCGTGGGATAATGCTAACCACACGAATGCAAACGGACGTAAACGAGCACGACTATCTAATTACTTTGATGGTAATACAGGAAACAACCTTTATCGTTGGCATCTGATTACACAGCCTAGTAATGGTCAGATTTGCCCAATTGATGCATCGGTAAAATATGCACACGGTGCACCAGAAGTATCTCTAGCGATTAGCTGTACAACACCTGCTTACGTAGAAACACAAACTAAATCAATTACGATTCAGGCTGGTTCTGCGAATGGTGTAGGTTCTCCGCTAGTTCTGAAGCGTGTAAGCGATGATGTTGTGATTAATTCGAACGCTTACTTATACGAAAGCTCAAACGAATCTATTGCGACTGTAAACGAACAAGGTTTCTTGACTGGTGTTAATGGTGGTGAAGTAACAATCACGGTTACACCAAATCCGGAATATTACGGAAAGGGTGGTTCGGATACTTATCAAGTTATCGTAGAAAATCTTGGTCATTATACAATGAACAAATTCGATTACGGTCAACAGCTAATGTTACCATCTACGAACTCACACCAAGTTTTAACACCGAATCTAGGTTTCTTAGTTCGTGCGTATCCAGTAGCTAAAAGTGCTGAAAACGTTACTATGCCTAGTCTTGAATTCGTCGTTGAATTAGGAAACGAACAAGCGGTTTACCCTGTAACGTGTCCGAGCGAATTACCGTTAACTCAAATTGAGGGTAATGACTACGGTCTCGACAATTCATGCTATGCGAAAGTTGAAGGCGAAAAAGTTAATTTAGTAACTCAGGAATCACGATTCTTCTACCGTGATGCGAATACGGGTGCTGAATTTACGATTAACCCTAAAGTCAACACACGTTATAGCTTGCCTGTTACGATTGTCCCTGTAACTGCGAATGGCGATCCTGCGAAGTTGCCTAACGTAGAGCTAGTTAAACAACGTCTATTGCAAACCATGCCATTTGCTAATGTAGATCTTCGTGTTCGTGAACCTTATATCTACAACGGTGATGAAAGCAAAATAGGTACGTTCTTGGGTATTGCTGACAGCTTGCGTAAAGCTGAAAGTCGTATCGAGGGTGAGCACTATATCGCTTACGTGAACACACCTGATCAGTGTAGCGTTATGGGTGTTGCTTACGTTGGTGGTCTTCATGCTTCTGGTATCCGAGACATTGACTGTCTAGGTGAAGGTTATTCCGTTCATCGTGCAACACCTCATGAGTTAGGTCATAACTTCAGTCTGAATCATGCACCTGCGGGTTACAATGCTGTTGGTTGGGATGCGTTCTGGAAACAAGAACCGCAACCATGGGAAGGTGCTAAAAACGGTTGGATGAGTTTTGCCCCGATTATCAAAACTGATACTACGGGTGTTGCTACAATTGCTTCACGTGATGAAGACGGCACAGTTAATACCGACGTAATGGGGTATCAACAAGGTCAATACTTCTCAGAATACAGTCATAAGAAAATGGCTAACTACATTAATGTTCGAAATACTTACTTGAACCCACTTCAGGAGGGTAAATCGCTAGTTGTTCGTGAGGAAGCAACCGTAATTTCAGGAAGCATCGACTCTAAAGGTCTAGTTACTTTCAAACCTGTATCGACGTATGTTGCCATGATCGATGAACCTGCTATGAACAGCGATTTCGAATTACGAATTGCCACTTCAAGTGGTGATCAGGTTTACCCGTTAACTGTTGTTACTACTGGTAACGATGAAACTACTTTGCACTTTAGCGTTGCTATTCCTAAAGTTAACGGTATCCAAGATTTGAACATCTCGTACAAATCAAATGAACTAGTTAAGAAAGAACTGTCGCGTGGTAAGTCATCGAAAAATGGTTTCACGTCTTCAGTTGATGTATACGGCCATGACGCAGTAATTACATGGAATGCTTCAGCTTATCCGTGGCTGACTGTTTACGGTACTACGTTTGATGGTGAAAACAAGTTGCTATCTCATAATGCTTTAAGCGGCGAGATTGAATTAGACGTTGAAAATATCGAACAGATTGTTGTTACGTTGAGTGATGGTTTGAATATCACAACAGAAACTATCAAGTTGTAAAAATAAAAGGCTACCTAATTGGTTAATGCCGTTCACTTAAGAGTGAACGGCATTTTTGTTCTTAGCATACCGCTGTGGTCTAGGTTTAACAGTTCTAGGGAATGTTCTTTCCCTTCGCCCTTCAAGAATCAAGCTTTCAGCCATGTCATGAAAGCCTTTTAACTGACCATGGTATAGCTCCCGGCGTCGAGTAAGGTAAACCGACCAATAATGCTGAAACATGCGCTAATGTGCCGTTAAAACTCAGTTGGTAGGGAAGATAATTTCCTTTTAAATTGAAGCAAAGTTCAACCATCTGATATCGGATTAGATTATAAGTAAGCAAGATCCCCCAAAGTTCTTGTTTTACTAACTCAGGTAAACGGCTTCGCAATGTGAGGCGATTTCCAAGCATGTACAGTTTTTGCTCTCGATAACCTAACTCAATCTCCCAACGATGCTCATACAGACTTGCAATATATTTAGAGGGATAGCGTAACGAGTCCGTCATCGACGTCAAAACTTGATAGTCTTTCCCTTTGATTTTACGAGTTACGAGCCGAGCATTTATCGATATGGGTAAATCAGGCCACAGTTTCGGCGTTTTTCAAGCTAGTTGTCACTACTTGACTAATTATCAAGCAGCTTCTTTTTCTGGGTTCAGGTGAACTTCTCCGATTGGTTCGCAGTTACGTATTTTACCTGACCAACGCTCTGGTTTTGCTTCGCGGTGTGCCATCAACACCTTTGCTCTTTTCCTTAAAATCTCTGCATCCTTTCCGCTATGCCGCTCTGAAGGTGTCACGTAATTCAGGCGACTATGTTTATG
This sequence comes from Vibrio renipiscarius, assembly GCF_000827885.1. Taxonomy (GTDB): domain Bacteria; phylum Pseudomonadota; class Gammaproteobacteria; order Enterobacterales; family Vibrionaceae; genus Vibrio; species Vibrio renipiscarius. The sequence continues at coordinate 213,540 of NZ_JTKH01000025.1, forward strand.
CTCGGTGTTATACCAGATTACAAAGCTTTCTACCCAAGAACGGCCTCGTTCAAGGCTTTCGAACCCCTTTGATGGCCAGCTTGGGACATATTTCAGCGTTCGGAACAGTGACTCTACATACGGATTATCATCGCTCACACGAGGACGACTGTAAGATGATGTAATGCCAAGCTCCTCAATTTTTGCCTTGAACGTCAAAGATTTCATTGGCGCACCATTATCTGAGTGCAGCACCAACGCTTGATTGAAGCATTGCTCCCGCATCAGCGTACGCTGGAGTAGTTGAGATGCCATCTCTCCACACTCTCGCTCGTAGACATCATACCCGACGATTTTTCGACTGTAGATCTTCAATGAGGTAAAGGTAATAATGTTGTCCACGAACACCCGAAGGCAGATACGTTATATCCCAGGTAAATACCTGATTTGGACCTGTCGCTGTGTAGCTGGTTGGTTTCGATGATTTTTTACGGCTACGTTGACTGTTACCGCCCCTCTAAATGATAAATTTTAACAGTGACAACTAGCCTGACACAGGGGGAAATCTTCATCTTCTGCATGAAGTGATATAGCACCTACGCTATCTTTGCCGACTTCAGCAAGTAAATCGAAGGCTTGACGAGACTTAGCATGATACCTTGCCACGATTCGATCTCGTACTTCGGGCAGATCGGGTAGCAGGTTATCAAAATAGTTAATTACACAATTACTTTTTATCGTCTGATATTGCAACGGTAAAGAGAGTGATAATGGCCTACCGAGTGGGCTTTCTACCCAGGTGCGAGCATATTGGAACTGATGAGCACCGTTCGAAAGTTTGACTAACGTGCCCACTTTTTCTCCATTCATGTAAGCGGCAAGTGAAGCCATTACCACACCTCGTCAATGTTGTGCGAGTTTATGCCAGAGTTTGGTTCTTGGATCGTGATCCCAACCCCTAATGCTTGGAGAATTTTAAACACAGTTTTAAGTTGTGTGGTGTCTGGATGATTTTCAAAATTCGATAGTGTTGATTGCTTTATACCCACACGTTTAGCAAGTTCAGCTTGGGTGATGCTGTCTCTTGTTCTAATGAGCTTTAACTGATTTGCGAGTTGTGTTGGATTGTAGATCATAGATAGCTCCAAAAAACGCTTTTACATCTATCCCTTGAAAGGGATAAGTTATTGGCTATCCCTTGCAGGGGATACCAACCTCGATAACACTTTGCTAAGAGAGCAAAGGCTAAGAACCGCTACGCTAAAGGCGGCATTGGATGGTCTCAAGAGGTTAGAGAGAAATCTACAGATGATCCAAGTCAGTGACTCGCTTGATATTAAATAATTAAATTGAAAACAGTAGTTCTCGTGTGCATAATCAACGCGTTAGTTTGCTGCGATACTATTTATCCTCCGACTAACGAAGAGTTCGTTATTGCTCAGCAGTCAGTAGAGCTGCTATAAAAATCTACTCATATTGGGAAATATGTCGAAGCCCCTTCCGTTAGGAAGGGGCTTTTCTTTTGTCTGAACAATCCTAAGTGTTCAAAGCCTAACAAACTCAGTTATCTGAGCGAACTTAGCGTCATGCCTTCCTCAAATGATTCTGAGATCTAACTTTCAATATTTGAGCCGTTCAAATCACAGCGAAACGTCAATCCGCGACTAAACTTGGGTAAAACAGCCATAGTAAAGGAGCGACATGTGAGCGATAAATCGACCAGTGGCAAATGTCCAGTGATGCATGGTGGCGCAACAAATCACCAACAAGCAGAATTTAACTGGTGGCCCAAAGCACTTAATCTAGACATTCTTCATCAGCACGACAGCAAAACCAATCCAATGGAGAACGGCTTTAGTTATGCTGATGCGTTTAATTCACTCGACCTTGAAGCGTTAAAGGCGGACTTAACCCATTTTATGCGAGACAGTCAAGAATGGTGGCCTGCTGACTGGGGCCACTACGGTGGCTTAATGATTCGAATGGCGTGGCACTCTGCGGGTACGTATCGAATTGCAGATGGTCGAGGCGGCGCAAGTCGTGCTAATCAGCGGTTTGCTCCTCTTAATAGCTGGCCTGATAACGGCAACCTGGATAAAGCACGCCGTTTATTGTGGCCGCTTAAAAAGAAATATGGGAACAAAATCTCTTGGGCCGATCTCATCGTTCTTGCGGGCACCGTGGCTTATGAATCCATGGGGTTGAAAACCTACGGATTCGCGGGTGGGCGAGAAGATATTTGGCACCCTGAAAAAGACATTTATTGGGGCGCTGAAAAAGAATGGCTTGAGCCGAGTGGCGGCAAAGATAGCCGCTATTCTGGAGAGCGAGATTTGGCCAACCCGCTTGCGGCGGTGATGATGGGGTTAATTTATGTCAATCCTGAAGGTGTCGATGGCAAACCCGACCCAATAAAAACCGCCCATGACATGCGCGTAACGTTTGCGCGAATGGCAATGAACGATGAGGAAACGGTCGCCCTTACCGCCGGTGGCCACACGGTGGGGAAAGCTCACGGTAATGGCGATGCATCGTTACTCAGTGCTGAACCAGAAGGTGGTGACATTGAAGATCAAGGGCTAGGGTGGCTAAATAAAACATCGCGCGGGATAGGGCGAGATACAGTCACGAGCGGTGTTGAAGGTGCATGGACGACGAACCCCACGCAATGGGACAATGGTTACTTTGAGTTGCTATTCAATTACGATTGGTGGGTCACGAAAAGCCCTGCAGGCGCAGCCCAATGGGAGCCTATCAATATCCGAGAAGAAGATATGCCCGCGGATGTTGAAGACCCGACCATTAAGTGCAAGCCGATGATGACGGATGCGGATATGGCTCTTAAATTCGATCCTGAATACCGCAGGATTGCGGAGCATTTCCGTGATAATCCAGATGAGTTCTCGGCGGCGTTTGCTAAAGCATGGTTTAAGCTTACGCATCGCGATCTGGGCCCAAGATCTCGCTACCTTGGTCCTGACGTTCCCTCAGAAGAATTGATTTGGCAAGATCCTGTTCCTACCGTTCAATATCACTTAAGCGACGAGGATATCGCTCGTTTAAAACACGCTATTTTAGACAGTCAACTCTCTGTGGGCGAGCTCGTGAATACAGCGTGGGATAGTGCTCGAACGTTTAGAGGTTCAGATAGACGAGGCGGAGCCAATGGCGCCCGTATTCGTTTAGCACCGCAGAAAGATTGGCAAGGCAATGAGCCGGAAAGACTGGCGAAAGTGCTTGGTGAATTAGACGCGATTCGTCGCAATCTGAATTCATCGATCAGTATGGCTGATCTTATCGTTCTTGCAGGTGGCGTCGGAATTGAAAAGGCCGCGGCCAATGCTGGGGTTTCAGTCGAGGTGCCTTTTGCTCAAGGTCGTGGTGATGCGATTCAAGAAATGACCGATGTCGATTCTTTTGATGTTCTAGAACCGATTCATGATGGCTTCCGTAATTGGTTGAAAGATGACTATGTGGTGAGTGCAGAAGAGTTATTGCTAGAACGAAGCCAGCTAATGCAACTCACGGCTGCTGAGATGACATTATTAGTCGGCGGGATGCGGGTACTTGGTACGAATTATGGTGACAGCTCCATTGGAGTATTCACTGACCGTGTAGGCGTATTGACGAACGATTTTTTTGTCAATCTCACGGATATGAATTTCACGTGGCATCCCTCGGATGATGGCCTTTATGAGATTCGTCAACGTGATACGGGAGCTCAAAAATGGCGCGCTTCGCGAGTCGATTTAGTCTTTGGTTCCAATTCAATATTACGTGCGTACGCTGAATTGTATGCGCAAGATGACAATCAAAATAAGTTTGTTGCCGACTTTGTGGATGCCTGGGTCAAAGTGATGAACGCGGATCGTTTTGATCTGTAACGATGAACCATGAGCCATGAGCCGAGTGTAGAGTGCGTGGAACGATAAAAGTTTAAGTGCCGCATGATCGCATTTAATCACTGGCTTATGTCTGCGCGACCTCGATAAATGATGAAGCCCTTTCTGTGAGTAGGAAGGGCTTCTTTTATCGACTCATGTGCGTATTAACTGATCCAGGCATCTTCCGATTGTAGAGGCTTAGCCTTACGATGGCGACCGCTACGCAGGTAAGCAATCAACACGATGATAATCAGCAGAGATAATGCCGCTAACAGTGCAAGATTCAGCACAGTTTCCATGGCCTGTTTTTGGCTCAATGGCGGTGCTAAAGTGATGATGATGTTTTTCTCGCTCTTGTCTATATTGAGCACTGTGGCGGAGACGCGCTTATAGGCCGCTTCCACTTGTGCTTGCCAGAGTTGTTTGAGTTTATCGATTTGCTCTTCTCTGCTTCCTGACTCTAATGCCGCACGTAACGAGGTGATGGCTTTTAATCTATCCTCTTGCGGCCCAGTCCAGTGAATATGGACGTAAGGCGAATCCAATTCTGAAGCAAATAGCACCGCTTTTGTGTGTTTCCATGCGGCGGTTTCAAGATCACTCAATGCGGCAAGATAACCGCCTAGATCATCGGCGACTTCGATGGTCGAATTGTCCTCATTCGGATCACCACGTAATATTTCTTGCCAACAATCGGGCTCGCAGGTTTCTTCAGTGGCAGATTGCCAAAGTGCAGAGAGTGCCGCTTTGAACGAGGTACAGGCGAGTTGAGCTGAGTCATTTTCAGCCATGGCTTGTGAGGTAGAAGAGCAGAAAGGCTCGATATGTGTGGCGATACCATTCAAGTCGGAGACCGTAAATAGAACCATCTCACTGCGTTGACGAATGCGTTGCCTGAATCCATCAGCAGAGGCCATCTTCTGTATTTTCGCAACGCTTACCATGTAATCATATAAACCTTCAGGTAGCTCTGGCGTATAGTCTGGCGCAAGAACCACGAAGTCTCGATACCGTTTTATGATCTTGAGCGCCTGATTATTGATGAAGGCTTGATTAATGGTTGAATATTGAAATTGCTGACAATAAACCGTGGTGTTGGTACGTGTATTTAATGTTTGCAAACACAGGCGAGGTTGCTGGATCGAAATATGATCCCCTGGTTTGACATTATTAATGAGCGGCCAATCTTGTACCGCGTGAATTTGGTGGGATCGCTCGCCTTGTAGCATCGCGATACTTGCTTCTCGCCACTCAAGCTCGGTGTTGATCATTACAATGAAAACGACGGTCAGTAGACCGATAAGGGACGTCAGGTATTGTGGTTTTTTCTTGGTGACGTCGCTATCGGTTATTTGCTGTGAACCAATACTCGTCAATGCAGAGTGACTCTCTTCAATCTCGAATCTGACGGAGCGATTCAAAGGAACCTTCGCTTGCCACTCTCTAGGCAGCCAGGCTTTCTGCGTCAGTCCTGTTGGGGATGTAAAGACCACCCAATCGCGATTATCCTCGTGATCAATCCGTTCAATCGTGCCGAAATACTGTTTCACGAGAAGAGAATCGGCATGAGAGGATGGCCCGTGTCGCTTTAAAAGCAATAAAATGGCACAGCAAATCACGAACAGTAGGGCGGGGGCAATCCATGATGCGGTGAGGGTAACGTCGAGAGTGGTGAAGTGAAAAAAGAGTATGCCCACCAATACTAAGAGAAGCGGAACGATCCAATTATAAAAGGGAGGAGCTAAGTAACGAATTTCGAGTTCATTGGCTTGGCGCTGTGATTTATACGTGACGGTGGTGATTGGTGCGCTGTCTTGCGAATCAGTGAGGCTCGCCGTGTTCTCATGTGTATCGCGGAGTGCGGCTTTGCCCAATTCAGCCACGTCCTCGTTACAGAGTGGGTGATTATGTTCTTCTTTTTTATAGTCTTGCCAACTGTCTATGGTTAACAGTCCGTTGACTTCATCAAGCAAAGTGTAATCATTAAGACTGAGTATAATTAAGAAGTCGTCGGCGACGATCACCTCAGCAAAATTGTTGTCTAAGTGGAGATAACTGTACGCAATCTCCGGCATAACCACCAAAAAATCCCCAAAAGAGAGAAACATCGTTTCATCCTCTTCGGTTTCACCTTTCACGACATTGAGCTCGAACTTACCGGTGACGTAAAACACATCCTGAGGTTCAACTTCTTGGTCGTAGATTTGCTTGATCGCGCTAATTTCACTCGTGCTAAGTGGATGATCACGCTTGGTATCGAGTAATGAGGCTTGTCGTTCTTTTATTTGTTCTTTTTCGCTGCGTGCCGCAAAAAAACTGCCAATGATCCAAATGAAAATAACGATTTGAGCGAGAGTAAAAAACGAATCCATGAAGTCTTGTTGTCCTACGGTGATATCCGAAGGGGGCGAAAATAGCCCCTCAGTTTGGCATGTTGAAGTGAGATGACGTATAGAATCGCACTTATTGCATGTAGACGTTTTAAGGGATCAATAAATTGCGGCTCGTGGCGCATTGCGCTGATGAGGTAACGTAAACTCTCCGTTGGGATGCGAGGCTCAACGCAATAACGGTCATATCAAGAGGGTGTTTTTATCGGTGATTTCTGGGGGAAGGCTTTTTACAGATAGAAAAAAGCTCGTGATAAACACGAGCTTTTTTGAGTTAGGCGTAAAGGATTAAAGCCCCTTTGCATACTGCTTGTTGGTGGTGATTCCCGTTGCTTGTTTGATTTGCTCAAAAGCATTCGGTTGTTCACTTTCAGGACTGCTGAGTGCCGTTAAAAACAAGTCGATCAGCTGTGTATTAGTCACGCTGTGGCGAGTTTCGGTTTGAATATCACGCAGATCCACCAGCACATCGGTCAAGAATTCAGGCAGTTTCTTCACAATGTCTAAGTTTAGGACATTGTGCTCAGCATAGACGCTGTTATGGCTGCCCTTTAGCTTTTGCACGACGTATGAGGTGCCGTTCATGTTAATCACGGATGTACGCTTGCTACAGCGCTTCAAACACCCTTTGTTGATTTTGATTTTCTTACAGCCTTCGGTCTGCTGGAATAGACATTGTCGGCTGGTTAGCAGCGTGTTTGGGTGATAGATGTTATAGAAAGTTCTAAACCCTTCAGGTCGCACTAGCTTACGAATTTGTAAAAAGCTCAGCTCATCAGAAATAAACGCACCGCTTGCCTGATATTGATCTTTCAAACATTGGAGAGTGTACGAGTTCGCGCTGTTCATTTGTGGACCGGCAATCCAATCAATGCCCATCGATTGTGCCAAATAGCCAACACCAGAGTTATTTGTCACAAGCAGCGACGGACGAACTTCAGTTAAGAAGCGTTCTGCTGCTTTGTAGTCATCGCCAATGAGCACGGCTTGGAACCACGGAATCAAATGAGAATTCGCTTGGAATAGAGCGATTAACGCATCACATTCGCTCGCGAGACCCATCGGCATTTCGAAATAGAGGTCAACTTCAGGGCGAGCAAGCGCCACGGCATCGTCTTGCTTGGAAATCAAAACCGATAACTTAGGGGGGTGAGCGTTCGATGTGTTTGACACCGGTGCAACAAGCGCAGGCACGTGAACCGTTTTCTTCACGAGAGGCGGCTGCTCACAAGTGGTGGTATCAAAATCGCTAATTGCGTCTTCTACACGCTGAATAATGACCGATTTGTCATCATACAAACGTTGTTTAACCACTTTAACATCATCAACAGAACTGCATTGGTACACTTTAGAAAAATGCGTAACGGCGTGATCTCGAGGATTGTTAATAAACATATCTTTACCAATCTCACCTTGTAAAAAGCCGTTGGTAAAGTCGCGGTTAAACACGGTATACAATTCACGGGTATCGCTCGATAACGCTTTGCCATCGCAATACTTATCGATCTGCTTACGCCAATTGTCCACCACGGTGTAAACGTAATGGAATTTCTTAATGCGGCCTTCCACTTTTAATGAGTACACCCCAGCATCAGCCAGCGCTTCAAGATCATTAAAGGCAGAGTTATCTTTCATATTGAGCGGGTAGTCGCTGCCGGTCGGTGTCGTTTGATATTGGTCACGACATGGTTGACTACAACGGCCACGATTGCCTGACGCGCCATTTTTAGCCGAACTCATATAACACAGCCCAGAGAAGCCAATGCAGTATGAACCATGGACGAAGACTTCCATCAACACGTTATGTTGACGGCCAAACTGTGCCAGATGTTTGATCTCAGTGATATTCAGTTCACGCGATAAGTTAACGCGGCTTACCCCGAGTTGGTTTAAGAACAGAATTTGCCCGTCATTGTGCGTATTTAACTGGGTCGACGCATGAACATCAAGATCCGGGAAATGCTGTTTTAAAATTGCACCTAAACCAAGATCCTGAATGATGACACCATCAATCAACGTGGTATTCAATTGGTTCAGCAAACGCACGACGCTTGGAATTTCACTCTCAAGCAGCATGACGTTCAGTGTCAGGAAAATCTTGCAATTATGCTTATGTGCTAACTCAAGCACGCCGCGTAAATTCTCTAAAGTTAGGTTGGTCGCTCTGTTGCGCGCATTAAAACGATCAAGTCCGCAATATACGGCGTCAGCACCTGCCGCTATCGCAGCTTTAATCGAATCTAAATCACCACCAGGTGCCAGAAGTTCAAATTGATCTCGAGTCACAAACTTATCTCTAGTTAGAATTACGCAAAATTGGCTTTGCATCTTACGGGTTTGAAGCCTGGAATCTAGCAAAACTTAACGTTGACAAGGGCTGCGAGCGATATGAAGCGCGTTTTTTATTGCTGAAATGTCTAGATTTTAACGACAAGTTGTTGTTTTAATTGCATATGTTTTTTGTGGTGTGCCCCGTATTTATTCATAGCAGATCTTACCCATTTTGTCGGCAAAGAAGAGAATATCGACGTGATTAATGGTGGTAGAACCGGTAGGTAGGTTGTTTACCACATAATAACGATTTTTCACTGAAGAATACTTCACAATGATTGACGGATGACTAGCGGCATTTTTAGCCGATGTAGGACGACTAGATGTATCGAATAAACGGATTTAAAACGTCACTTCTTCTTGTTTTATTCACCCTTGCAGGGTGTGAAAAGGACGTGACGTTTAACCCCAAAGAAGGCGAAGAAAAGCGCTATTGGGTGTACACGCATACCACGCAAGACATTGAACAAAATAATGATACGGCGATGATTAGCCAAAGTTTAGTTCATTACCGTGTCGCAGAGGTTGGGGAAACGCTTAAACTTCATGTAACACCAGAGCATATGCAATTTTCTGCTGGCTATTCAGGCTTTTCTAGCGTGGACGCATCGAGAAAAAACAAATCGATGGAAGAATTTTTACGTCCTGGCTTTGATGTGTCCTATAACATGGAGACGGGCGAACTTGTTGAGTTCAAGGGGCGTAATGAAAAATTGTGGAATGAGTTGCTAGAAGAAGGCGGCGATGAAGTCTTAAGTAGCTTGAAGTCTACAATGAATGCTCCCGCTCTTTTGCAGTCACTGCCAACGAAAGTGGGCAGCGAGGTGATACTGGAGGAGATCAATGGTCATTCTGCGAGCTTGGTTATTCGCAAGGCCACAGAAACAACGTTGTATGCGACGCTTGTTTCACCCCAACGTAAAGCGAGTGACACGGATACTTCTTCCAATATTCAAAGTCAATTGTATGGACAGGTTGAAATCGATCGTGAATCGGGGTGGTTGAATAGTTTAAACCTTGTTATGAATATTCCAATTGATGTCTACGGCCGAACAACGTTGACGCAAGTGACGTTGGCGATGCGCTCAGAAGATGAACCTATCGGTGGATTCGAAGACATGTTTGCTCACGCTTTCTACAATGATGAGGTGTATTGGTATGATATTGAATCCATCCCTGAGAATATCAATACGGAGCATACCTTAACAGAAAGCGACGTTTTACCCTACGAGCGTGGCATGTTTGACGAGTACGGTCAGAGTTTTCATCTCACTTACCCCACTAAAATTGCTTCTGATCAGGTTATCGGCCACATCACAATGAGTGACGTCAAAGCCTACACAGGCGATGGTGTGTTGCTCGATATCGACCTCATTTCACCAGCCAATAATCAATATCTTGATGAAGGAATGAATATTGGTTCCATTGTACAACCTATTGGTTGGAGTAAAAGCGCGGAACTAAAAGAGGTCGGCACTTTGGCTGCGATGGTTGAATACTATAAAGCGGCGCTTGAACTGCACACACTGCCTTGGCAAGGTGGCGATCATCAGACCTACCAAGTAGGGGACTTAAAAGTCACCGTGGATAAAGTTGCCGACACCGACAGCGAATATCAAGTGAACTTCCACAATACTGACACTCAGTGGCTTGGGTTTAACCTTGGTGGCGTTAAAGGGCAAAAGTCATTCTCACCCGTGAAGGCGGGTCCTGATTGGTTATCACCGGGCAGTCATCAATTATTCGCGTATTCGACGGATCCAACGCTAATAAACCGAGCGATGGGCTTGAGGTTACTTGAAGAGCCTGAATCATTGGTTTTCTTTTTACATACCATCGATAAGAAACCAAGTTTTTCTCGTGAAGTGGTGTTTTGGGAGAAAGAGGGTTTCTTGGCTCTTGCGGATATGCCACCACTGGGGATCGTACCAGAACATGAGTATTACTCTGATGAGACCGAGGTTCAGCAAGCGCACACTCCTTTTGATATTCATGGTGAGTTGAGTGTCGCCACTGAATCCGGACAAAACGCGGTCGTGGTTTTACCGCTGGAGTGGTCCTCTGTGTGCCAATTCAATATCGAGAACGCCCCTGAAGTTAATGGAAAGGCTTTAGAGTGGAAAGTGCAAACGATGACGGATGACAATATCGCCGGTGGGCCAGTCGCGATTCCGCCGAATTCGATGGCTTATCAATTGATGACGCCTGATGGTAAGAGACGCTACTTTTACGGACTGGATGTGACCACGCGTTTGACGTGCGATGGGCAAATTTCTTGGGAGAGCGTTATATTGCCGACAGACCTACAGCCATGGTTGTTTGATCTGAGGTTTATGGAGGGGTTTGACTCGCTAAAAACGGTTAGAGATTTCCTTAGCCGGTATCGTATCTACGGTGATAACGACCAATTAATACAGGCGATAGACAAAAGGGGCAACGTACTAAGAGCGAGTGATGACCCTATTTCAGACGTCTTATTTAATGATTGGTTCATAAAAACCTCGGGTTCGATTTCACGTATTGAGCAATTGACCGTGGAAGGAGAGCCGCTTGAGAAGCAGTTTGTTATTCAATTTCCGCCATTGCCACAAGGATAAGACCATGCGAAATCTACGTACCGGTTGGGGGACATATCGTCTTGTCGTCAAACCTTCTCTCGTGCTTATTCCATTGCTGTCCGCATTTATGGTCTCCGCCGCCCCTGTTTGGCTTGATGATGATTGGAATATCGTCAAATCGGAAGATCAGGCGAGTTATTACTTAACGGAACCATTGGCTGAGAATAACGGCAAGTGGCCAGTAACGGTATACTTTCAAGGTGGGGATATTGTTAACTTCAAAGGTTCACTCAATAGTGGTGATATTTCGACCGGAAAATCGGTGGGTGAATACGAAATCTACTATGACAATGGGCAATTGATGTCGAGCGGCCGCCGTAATGCAAAAGGCGAATATGAAGGGCTCACTAAATTCTATAATGAAGAAGGAGTGTTAACCCAATAAGGCACGTTCGTCGCGGGCAAAGAACAAGGTGTGGGACGTCTTTATTACGCAAGTGGTGGCATCGAAGAAGAGTATACGATATTGGATGGGCATCGAGTGGGAGGCGATGTTCATTTTTATGAAGATGGAAGCGTGTGGCAAAAGCACCGTTTTGCCAGTGGAAAAACTCATGGTATCCAAGAAACCTTCTATCGTGATGGTAGCCTGCGACAAAAATCCCACTATGTCATGGGAATGCGTCACGGTGAATACACGAGCTACTATGAAAATGGCCAAGTTTCTTATCATATCAACTATGTCAATGACCAGCCTTCAGGGCTTGGTCGCTCGTACCATGAAGACGGTCTTTTATACCTCGAAATTGCCTATGAAAATGGCAAGAAAAATGGGTTAGAGCGCGGGTGGCATACCAAGGAACAATTGCGTTTTGAAAAACATAACCTCGACGGAAGACTGCATGGCGTAGCGACGAATTATTACCCTTCGGGTAACAAAAAAAGCGTTGAGAATTACAATAAGGGCAATCGTCGAGGCGAGCGAATCGAGTTTTATGATCAAGTCGATCTCGTCAAGTCGAAAAGAGTTTTCAATTCACAGGGTCGAAAAACATCGGAGATACTTCTGGCTGAGGATGGCAATAAAACATTTGATTACCTTGCTTCCTTTCAAAAAGATCATCAGATTACCGACGCTAAAACATACCGTGATGGCACTTTAACGATCCGCAGACAAGAAGACACGAAGAAAAAGTGGCAATTGGATGAGGAGTTTGACTCACAAGGTAAAGTGATACAGCGTCTAGAGTACGTGAATGGTAAGCGTGAAAATGCTTATATTGTTATGGACTCGTACAACGATAGCATGGTGACGACACACTATAAGAAAGGGGTACCCAACGGTGCGTACCTTATCGAGAGTACCTCCGGTGAGTTAATTGAAAGTGGTACGTACCTCAAAGGTAAAAGAACCGGGCTATGGCAATACTTTTACAACGGTATCATCCACAGTGAAAACTATAATCGCCAAGGTAAGCTCGATGGTGAGGTCGCCATGGTGGAGAAGGAGTCAGGAAAACGCGTGAAATGGGAACATTATCGTAATGGCATACTGCATGGTGACACCGAAAATTATTCTCAATATGGTACGTTGTTGGCCAAAGGAAAATACGTTGACGGTAAGCGAGATGGGCCGTGGCTACATCAAGAAGACTATGAGCCTGATGTTGTTATTTGGTCCGGTACATATGACAAGGGCAATAAGGTAGGCGCTTGGTTCGCTCATTCAGAGGCAGGCTATGAACTTGGCCGTGAACAATTTGATCAGCAAGGCCGTCGACAAGGCGCATTCTACTATTTCGCAGAGCATGGCGCACTTAAACGTATTGTTCGCTTCGTAGACGATGAGCAAAATGGTGATACGGAATACTATAGCACCAATGGTAAAATCTATCCTAATGATGACTCTGTGGGCCTATCATGGTAGTCGAGCGTCGTTTACGTTGTTGATTTCTGGATGAAGAAAGGCCTTTCCAAGCGGAAAGGCCTTTGATTTTTAAGCGGGTTTCGTTGTCTTTTCCAAGTGAAGCTTTTCAGGTCAAGACACGACGAATCTTGAAATCTAAATAACGAAAGTGGCGTTATTTTTTGATTTCTGTAATGCGAGTTTCACTGACTTTACTTAACGCGTCTGGACGAGATAAGTACTGTTTGAAGCCAAGAGAAAGCGGTTCACCAGCGCGTTCTTTACGATTTTTGCCGTCGGTAAAGGCAGCGAAGCCGTCACCACCATCCGCCAAGAAGTTATTGGTTACGACGCGATAAACTTGTTCATCTATCATCGGCTTGCCATTTAGCGTCAGCGTTTGTACACGTTCGCCAGTCGGCAATGATGAATCGTACGCCATGTACACACCGCTCGACACTTGCATGACACCGTTTGTTAGACCTGCCGCGTGTTCCATTAGGCTGCGAATTTGAGCACCGGTGAGATCCATGACCACTGGATAGTTCGGGAACGGTAGTGAGTCAATCACATCACCGTAGGTAATATCACCGGCTTCAATATCCGCACGGATACCGCCGCTGTTTGTGAACGCTAATTCACCATCGGCAAAATTTGGCAGCATTGAGTCGGCAACAAGGTTGCCCAACGTTGAGGATTCGCCGTAAGAGCGAGTCAGCGTCATCGATGTGTTTGTCAGTTTTTCATTGACGATACCATCGACAATTTTTTTCCATTTGTCGATGCGAGCTTGGGTTTCTTCGTCAGATTTCCACTCGTCAGCCCAAATGGTTTTCAAGTCGAAATCAAATCCTTTGATTGTGCGCGTTTCTTCATCGAAATCGATCATCAGTTTCCCTACATTAATGCCGTAACCGTCAGTTGAAACAATCAATGTATCATTCACTTCGATCACTTCAGGAGTACCCACGTGCGCGTGACCGGTGACCAAAATGTCCAAACCTTTGACTTGTTTTGCGGTTTGAATGTCCTTATCCAAAGCGCGACGTACATCGGTTGCCCCCAAGCTTGATTGGCGAGCTGGAGTACCTTGGTGCATCAATGCAATGGTCAAGTCTACTTGAGGACGCAGTTCATCAAGGTACATTTGTAAGAATTCAATTTCGTCACGCGCTTCGATGTTTTGACGCATGTTGGCAGCGACGGTGTCGTAAAAAGCGAATTTACCGTGTAGGCCAATGACACCAATTTTTAGTCCGTCACGTTCGATGATGGTGTAAGGCTTGTCCCAAAATGGTTTATCAGAATTTTCAAAGAACACGTTACCCAAAAGCACATCAAATTCGGCTTTAGCCATTTGCACTAATGTGTTGTCCCAGCCGTAATCGAACTCGTGGTTACCGATAGAAGCGACGTCGTAACCCATGCTGTTCATCACATCAATGATCGCCTCGCCATCCGTTAAGGTATCAACTGTTGAGCCAGAGAAGTAATCACCTGCATCAAGTACGATGGTGTTGTCAGGCGCTTGCGATTTTTGCTGCTTGATGTAGCTCGCGACGTTCGCAAAACCGCCCACAGGACGTTGGTCATCAATATAACGCGCGATAAAAGGATCAACTTTTGAGTGAATATCGTTGGTGTAAAGAATCGTTAAATCTTTTGCACAAACAGGCAAAGTTGCCAGCGCGATAAGTGACGCAAGTATATGTTTCTTCATTAGAGCCTCCATTTAAACTGGGACGGACTATACGGAAGCGCATTACGCACAAGTCAGACGTAGATCACGTTTATTCTGGCGCAAACGAATAAAATGGCGCGATTTTCAATTTTTGTTGCTAATAAATACGGTCTTTTGGTGGATTAATGCTGCGTGATCTCAATGTGTGTAAAAGCGGGCACTGCTCCAATTTGGGCGAGCCAGGTGCGCCGGATTATGAATACCACATTCGCCCGCTGGGCTTTCTTGCGATGCGTTGTGATAAATGTGCAGCAACACCGCCAATGCTAGATAACGAAAGCTACCTGAAAATTTGGCATTCTTGGCAGCAAAAAGTCGCCTTGTACAGTGGACGTTGTTGTCCCGATTGTGGCAGCCGTCATTTTAAGTGCTTTGGGCGTAGTGCGGTTCAAAAACCCCGCCGGCAGTGCAAGGCTTGCGGTCGTACGTTTTCGGTTCGTGATCCCGTCACTCAAGCGCAACGCAATAATGTTGAGCACATCATGCGCCTCATGAAGAAAGCAAAACCTGATGATGGCGACAATATACTGATGTATGCCGCAGAGAAAGGCGTGCATTTTGACCGAGCTACAGCGCAAATTCAGCGCCTTTCCCTACAAATGTTATGGCAATGCCCACCAGCCCAGCGAATCGCAAGCGTGAGTTTTATCGTGCCTTATCGCGGTGAAAATAATGCGCTATGGTGTTTAATCAGTACGAATATGGACACTGGCGAGGTGATTCATATCAGTACAACGCTTGTTGAACTTGAGTTATCAGCGGAAGGGCGCTACCAATCTTGTCAGGATGCGCCGTCAACAAATTGGGACCACACGACCAGCGCCATGAGAATGGCAGAGGATCAAGAGGCTCGCTTTCTGGCGCGAGGTCAGTTTGACCGCTGTGATTTTGGTCTCGTTAAAGTGGCGAAAAAAGGCACGTCACATGCGCTGCCGGTGCTTACGGCACACGCTCACTTTGCTTTGCTTCGCTATCTAGGCCATGGGATTGGGCAAGATGGGGAGGTGGGCAGTCATTGTTTACAGCACGAGGTGTTTTTACGAGGTGCCTGCATTACGCAATATGCGCACTGTGTGAAGCGCGACAATATGGCGCTTTTGTATGTGGTCGGAGAAACCAAGTCTCAATGCACGCATCATAGTACGCGTAAATTGGGCTGGTGGCAGAATCTTTGGCATTCAGTGACTGACACCCAAGGCAACCAAAAAGCGTACAGTGTATTGTGCGGAAATAACCGCTTAGACGCTGAACAGATCTCATTGTCCACTTGCTTTGCAGCAATCCGGTATATTGAAGATCAAATCGCTTGCCATCACTTGGGCGAGTTCACACCGACTAGGGTGAATCACTTAATGGCGTTGATCGCACAGAATTTTAATCAGGATTTAAGATTCGAGGATTAAAAGCGACAGCGAAAAATAGAGGCCTCATGAAATAGTGAGGCCTTCGCGTATTGACTCAATGTGAATGACTATTTCATCAGCGTTTAGGTTTATTGCCAAATTGCTTGATGCTGGTCTTTTTTGCGGTACGGCGGTTGGCTTGCTTATCTCTAGGGGCTCGTTTATTTTCACCGCTTGAGGGTTTATCGGTCACCGGGAAATCGGCCAATTCTTGTAACGGTAAAGGACGGTTAGTCAACTGGCGAATGGCAGCCAGATACTCGCTTTCACCATGACAAACCAGTGAGACCGCTAAGCCTTTTTCGCCAGCGCGACCGGTACGCCCAATACGGTGTACATAGGTCGTCGGATTTGAAGGCAGCTCAATATTGATCACGACAGGAAGCTGGTCGATGTGAATGCCGCGTGCGAGTAGATCAGTGGCAACCAGAATTTGTGTTTTTTGTTGTTTAAACTCGGCTAGAATCGTCTCACGTTCTTGTTGTGTCTTGTTACCGTGTAACGCACTAACCGTCAGGCCCGCTTTATTGAGCTTTTTACATAATGCATCGGCATTATCTTTCGCGCCAATAAAGACAAGCGCTTGTTTCCAACCATGCTGTTTGATCTGGTCAATAAGTACATTCGCTTTACTGCCTTTGTTGACCAAATACGCGATTTCTTCAATCTCGCTCACCACGCTGTTTGCTTGATGCGCTTCGATCATTTCTGGGGCCGTGAGTAGGCTTTCCATGCTCGCTTTTAGCTCTGGAAGCAGAGTTGCAGAGAACATCATCGTTTGACGCGTGGCGGGTGTGTAGGCAACGATCTTTTGCACGTCACTCCAGAATCCCATCTCGACGAGGCGATCGGCTTCATCTAAAACCAGTGTGGTAATCGTACTGGCATCAATGGCATTGTCATTGAGTAAGTCGAGTAGGCGACCTGGCGTTGCAACGATAATTTCTGGGCGCTGCTGTAACGCTTCAATTTGCGCGTCTTTATCAACACCACCGCATAATACTTGGCTACGAATATCAAGCTTTTCTGCGATACAACGCAGTGCGTCATGCACCTGCATGGCAAGCTCACGAGTTGGAACGAGGATGATCGCTTGAGTGACCGAGCGCAGAGCTTTCACGCGTTCCAAGATCGGCAAACCAAACGCTAATGTTTTACCGCTACCGGTTTGAGCAAGGGCAAGTATGTCTTTATTGGCTAATGCAACTGGAATAACGGAAGTTTGGATAGCCGTTGCGTGGGTAAACTGGCTTGAAATAGCGATGGTAAGATCAGCACTGAGGTTAAGCTCGGTAAATTGCATAGTATGACGTCATTTAATCGTGTTGGCGCATAGAATACCAAGCTAAGAATGAATGGCAATATTAAGCGCGACTATTCGAAAAGATATTCATATTGGTCGTTCGTTTGTATAAACCATTCATTACCGAAGACAGATTGCGTGCTGTTGTGTGTGATTATCTATAGGTCATGAATAGGCGGATTGTCATAGAGTGGGGGATTGTTCGCCTTGGCGATTGATTTACCAGCAGGTTTGTTGCTTATATTTGGCATTTGTTTGTTTATCGTGATCGTTTGATGTTTTTAATGATGTGTATGTAACTGCATTTGCGAGTGTTGATGAATTAATAATCTATCATATTTTTAAATATTGACTTTTTATTCTGTTTTAACGATATTTCATGCTCTACAAATTCTATAGTGAAATTGGTTATGTCTCACTCTCATGCACAGCCAGCGGACTCGGCTGTAACGAAGAAATCTTGGCAAATGCCAGATACCCTTATTTTGATCTTTTTTGTTGGTATCTTTGCTGCGATTCTTACTTACTTAATCCCTGCAGGTTCTTTTGATAGCCAGCAGGTGACATACATGGTCGATGGTGCTGAAAAGACACGTACAGTTATTGACCCTAATTCATTTGCTTACGCAACCGATGAAAAAGGTGAACTTGTTTACAATTCTGTAAGCCTGTTTGCTTCTGGCGGCGGCATTGGCCTCATGAACTTCCCATTTGAAGGCTTGGTTTCAGGCTCTAAATGGGGCAGTGCGGTCGGCGTAATCATGTTTATGCTTGTGATCGGTGGTGCTTTTGGTGTGGTTATGCGCACCGGTACAATCGATAACGGCATCCTACGCCTCATTGATAAGACGAAAGGTAACGAGTCACTCTTTATCCCAGTGCTATTTTTATTGTTCTCACTTGGTGGTGCAGTATTTGGTATGGGCGAAGAGGCTGTGGCTTTCGCTATTATTATCGCACCACTAATGGTTCGCTTAGGCTACGATGGTATTACGACCGTCATGGTAACCTACATTGCTACTCAAGTTGGTTTCGCTACGTCGTGGATGAACCCATTCTCCGTTGCGATTGCACAAGGTATTGCGGGCGTTCCTGTTTTATCAGGCATGACGGTACGCATGTGCTTGTGGGCTGGTTTCACTTTGCTGGGTATTGCGTTTACTATGGCGTATGCTGCACGTATTAAGGCAAATCCTGAACTGTCATACAGCCGTCGCACTGATGCACACTTCCGTACTCAAGAGTTGTCGGAAACCGCGTCTCGTTGGAATCTAGGCGATACTCTGGTTATCTTAACGGTTATCGCTTCAACGCTTTGGGTTGTTTGGGGTGTTGTTGCACACGCATGGTACATTCCAGAAATCGCGTCTCAGTTCTTCACCATGGGCTTTGTGGTTGCGATCATCGGTACTATTTTCCGTCTCAACGACATGACATTGAATGACGCTGCGGCGGCATTTAAAGAAGGCGCGGGCATCATGCTTGCTCCTGCATTGCTTGTGGGCTGTGCGAAAGGGGTTCTATTACTACTTGGTGGCGGTTCTTCTGAAGAGCCAAGCGTACTAAACTCCATTCTAAACGGTGCTGGTGGCATGTTAAGCGGCCTACCTGCGGTCGCATCAGCTTGGTTGATGTACGTTTTCCAATCTGTGTTCAACTTCTTTGTTACTTCTGGTTCGGGTCAAGCAGCATTAACGATGCCATTGCTATCGCCATTGTCTGATATTGCAGGCGTAACACGCCAAGTTGCGGTATTGGCATTCCAGTTGGGTGATGGCTTCACGAACGTTATCGTTCCAACGTCAGCTCCTTTGATGGCGACACTGGGTGTGTGTCGTATCGATTGGGGTGACTGGGCGAAATTCTGCTGGCGCTTTATGCTGATGCTGTTCGTTATTTCAAGTATTGTGGTTGTGGTTGCTCAGCTGTTGGGCTTCTCTTAATCAACAATCCTTAGTTAAAAAAATGGCGAGAGTAAATCTCGCCATTTTTGTTTTTAGCGCGTTATTATTTCCTATCCGTCTATTCCTTATATCAACTGGAACAGTCCGTGCTCAGCAAGTCTGATCAACGCTCGATTCCAATTGTTTTTTTAGGATTTCTCAACTTTTTGGAGAAACCATTCTATGGCTACACATTATCTCGATGACGTTATTCAAGGTCGCCGCGTAATCAACTCACTCGATGTGGCAGACTTGCCTGCTGGTGAGCATAAATTTATGTTCCAAATTGCGACGAATGCTATTTCACAGTGGCAACACCTGCCTGTGTTGGTGTTTAAAGGCAGCAAGCCGGGCAAAAAAATTATGATTACAGCCGGTGTTCATGGTGATGAATACAATGGTGTTTTAGCCGCGCAACAAACGGCGCGTGAATTGGTGGCGAAAGAGTTGGCAGGCACGGTGACTATCGTGCCAATGATTAATTTGACGGGTATGCTGCACCACAGTCGAGATTTCTTCTCTGTTGACCCTGATTGTTCACCGACCAATTTAAACCGTTTCTTCCCAGGCGATGCCAATGGCAACGAAGCAAGCCGATTTTTGTTCACGCTATGGAATGGTTTGCTAAAAGATAACGCCGATTTAGCGATTGATTTGCATACTCAAACTTCAGGCACAACTTACCCACTGTATGTGTTTGCGGATTTCCGCCTTGAAACCGCGCTTGAAATGGCGCGCTTAGTCAATCCTGACGCCATTTTAAATGATCCAGGTGATGCAGGCGTGCTCGAAACCGTATGGAACAGCAGTGGCGTGCCAAGTATCACGATTGAAGTCGGTATGGGCCGCTATACCGATCAATCTCTGATCGAGCGCACGGTGCAAGGTATCTTCAATATTTTGAAGCATCACCAAGTTATTGCTGGTGAGGTTGAAGCCGTGGTGCCATGTGTAGAAGGTGCTGATATCGTGAGCATTCGCGCAGAAGTGGGTGGGTTTGTTTTGCCGCAAGTGCGTATGATGGATCAAATTCAGAGCGGTGATTTAGTGGCGATTCAATACGACAGCTTTGGTGATGAGCTTAAACGTTACTTTGCGCCTAGTGCCGGTATGGTATTGAGCCACAATATTGAATCTATCCGCGCACCGGGTTCACTACTTGTCCGTCTGATTAAGTAATCGTCTTCGACAGTTGGACCTAAAGGTTGAGTTCACTTGGCTTTTAGGTCTGAATCTGACGCTTTACTTATCTCATGTTTGCGTAATAATACTTCCACTCAACTTCTAACGGAAAACGCGATGTTTATTGTTATTCGTCTTATCAAATTAGCGGTGATCACAGCGATCTTTTTGACGATTTTTGATCTTGTCTCTTACGGTGAAATTACCTGGATAAACCGTCTGTTGGGTTAAAACGATATTTGACCTGTTGATTGCGGTATTAACAAATTAAATAGTCACAATTTAGTTTATTAATGGCGGTGAATTCAATTTAAAGTTTTGATTTTTAAGGTTTTAATTTTCATATTCTTGGTTGGGGATTACCGTTTGATGAACAAGGTTGAACGCTAATTGCCGCCTAGCGGCTTGCCTGTTATCTTCGCGTTTCTACGATGGAGGCAGAATGGCATCAACTCAGTTACCCTTTAGTTTATTTTTCAAACCCCTCGGTTCTCAATGTAATTTAGATTGTCGCTATTGCTACTATTGGAATAAGCATGATGCGACTCATCAAGCCCATATCGACCACAAGCTATTGGATCGCGCGATCGAGCAACATATCGCGGCGCAACCCGTTAGTGATCGACCGATCGACTTTATATGGCATGGCGGCGAACCTCTTTTAGCAGGCTTAGCTTTTTATCAATCCGTGGTCGAGCGCCAATCCCATTTCATTTCAACCCTCCCTCATAAGCCTTTAGTTAAAAATACAATACAAACGAATGGCTCATTGATTAGTCAGCAGTGGGCCAAGTTTTTTGCTGACCATCACTTTATGGTTGGCATTAGCATTGATGGCCCTGAACATATCCATGATTTATGCCGTGTGGACAAAAAGGGAAATAGCACCTTTTCGCGTACTCTACGAGGGATTGATCATTTAAGGCGTAACGGGGTCGAATTTAATACGCTGTCGGTCATCAATAACCAAAACTACCACTGTGGCCAAGAAATTTATCAATTCCTCAAACAAAACGGCAGCGGCTATATGCAGTTTCAGCCTTGCTTGGATCACGAATTAGATCAGCGTGATGAACGGAATTGGTCACTGACAGGCGAGCAATGGGGCGCATTTTTATGTGCGGTATTTGATCAGTGGTGCGCCAATGATGTCGGTAAAGTGTACGTGCAGTTTTTTGAAAATTGCTTAATGATTTTGATGGGATATCCAAGCCAAATGTGCCACCACAGTGCGGAGTGTGGTCAGCAACTTGCGATTGAAAAAGATGGGGCGATTTATAGCTGTGATCACTATGTCTATCCAGATTATCAGTTGGGCAAGTTAGGGGAAGATGTCTCGGAGGATGCGAGTTTGCAATCTTTGGCTAATTCACAGACGCAACGCCGCTTTGGGGCGGATAAACAAAAAACCTTAAGTCAGCAATGTCGGCAGTGCGACTTTCTGCCGTTATGCCAGGGTGGCTGTCCAAAATATCGCCTCGTGCCGCATCATGGCGACGAGCAACATAATGCATTGTGTGCGGGCTATCAGCGGTTTTTCTACCATGCGTTACCCACACTAATCCCGATGGTAACGGCCATGAAAAATGGTTATTCTGCGGAATATTACTCACTATTTAGATAAATTAATCAATAATTTATATCGTATCCTAAACATAATAGCCAAAACATAATAGCCAAAACATAATAGCCGTCATGCGCTTTGCGATATATTACCGAGTCATTGGAATTAAACATGCAGTATGATTACAACTTATTGAAATTGATTTTAGTCTTAAATGACACTCAGCAAACCGTGGCGGCGGCTCGAACGCTTCGTGTTAGCCAGCCGACAATTAGTGTGATGCTTAAAAAATTGCGAGAGCAGTTTGATGATGAATTATTTGTGCGAGATAAAACGCAGTTAAAGCCTACGGCTAAGTGCTTAAAGTTAATTGACCTTATTCCTAATATTCTCGAGCAGTTGGAAGGATTGTATTCCATCGATAAATCTTGGGCTATTGAGGAGTTGAAAGGCGAAGTACAACTGTTGTTCCCTCCAACAATGATGCGATGGTTAGCGGCACCGTTAATCAGCAAACTGGCTGCTTTGGCACCAAAACTCACCATCGATTGCCGTTGTTGGAGTGAAGATGCCATCCTGAAACTGGAAACGAATACAGCATGTTGGGGAGTGGGTTACTTGCCGATGGAGACCAATAAAAACCTGATCGAAACCTTCTTAGGGTATGACAAGTTTGAGTTGATCATGCGCCATGACCATCCGTTAACGGAGAGTAATTTAACGCAACTGCGTGAATACCCGCTTTGCATCAATCTTATTCCGGGCTATATCGAGTCTTCTAAAGCAGAGATGCTAATTAAGAAATACCATCTGAATAAGCACATTAACCTACGCAG
This sequence comes from Vibrio renipiscarius, assembly GCF_000827885.1. Taxonomy (GTDB): domain Bacteria; phylum Pseudomonadota; class Gammaproteobacteria; order Enterobacterales; family Vibrionaceae; genus Vibrio; species Vibrio renipiscarius. The sequence continues at coordinate 236,560 of NZ_JTKH01000025.1, forward strand.
TAGTGACTTAGGGTTAATGTTAGATGTGGTCAAGGAGAGTGATTTTATTGGTATTGCCTCGACAAAATGTCGCAGCAGCTTGAGTGACGCGTTTCGCTGTGAGCCTTTGCCAGTCGAATTATACAAAGATACCTTTCGGCGTTCATTTTCATTGTTTACGCATTTGAAAAACAAACACGATCCTTTGACTCAGTGGTTACAGGTGACGATAGAAAGCATTATTCAACAGCAATTGAATGAACCTTATTAAGGAATGTAATTGCGTGAATAGGCCTATTTTTTAATAAAGTTCCTTACTCTATAGCGGTGAATTATTTGTGTTATAGAATCTGAGAGTAAGGAACCTAATGAAGTCTATTCTTCCTTTGCAAGTGACCGCAATGTCACTGCTCGCAAGCGGCAGTGCATTCGCGGAAACGCCGCCAAATATCGTCGCAATTATGCTTGATGACGTCGCTCCAATCGATATCTCGGCGTATCATCGTGGACTTGGTGCTATCAGCACACCGAATATTGATAAGATCGCACAACGTGGCGTCATGATCAGTGATTATTACGCACAGGGCAGTTCAACGGCTGGGCGTTCAGCGTTTATCACCGGGCAATACCCATTCCGTACCGGTTTAACCTCTGTTGGGCAGCCGGGTTCCACATTGGGCTTAAAAGCCGAAGATCCCACACTCGCTGAGATGCTGAAAGATAAAGGCTACGCGACCGTTCATGTTGGCAAGAGCCATTTAGGTGACAACAATAGTCACTTACCAACCGTTCATGGCTTCGACGAATTTTTTGGGTTTCTCTACCATTTAAACGTGATGGAAATGCCTGAGCAGCCGGAATTTCCAAATGACCCCAATTTTATCGGGCGTCCACGTAACGTACTTCATTCCATCGCAACCGAGAAGTTAGATGCAACCGTTGAACCTCGTTTTGGTATGGTGGGCAAACAAATTGTGACCGATAAAGGCGAACTTGGTGCGAAACGCATGCAAACCGTGGATGAGGAGTTTTTGACCTTTGCAATGGATTGGCTAGATTCACATGAGGCTAAGCGCGACGACCAGCCTTATTTTATGTGGTACAACCCAACCAGAATGCATCAGAAAACTCACGTACGCCCAGAGAATCAAGGCATAAGCCAAACGACACTCTACTATGATGCGCTCAAGGAACTGGATGGCCAAATCGGTCGGCTGATCGACAAATTGGACGCCCTAGGTGAATTGGATAATACCCTGTTGTTATTTACCTCCGACAATGGGGTGAACCTTGACCACTGGCCGGATGGCGGCGCCGCTTCTTTCCGCGGTCAAAAAGGCACGACTTGGGACGGCGGGTTTCGCGTACCAATGCTCGTGAGTTGGCCTGACAAGTTGCCACAGGGCACGTATACCGAAGGTTTAATGACAGCAGAAGATTGGGTGCCTACGATCATGTCAGCGGTTGGTGAGCCTGGCATTAAGCAAGAGCTGCTAAAAGGCAAAAAGATCAATGGCCAGTCGTATAAAGTGCACCTTGATGGCTATGACCAATTGGGTATGCTGACGAACAACGATAAAAGTGCGCGCCGTGAATTCTTCTTCTACAACGAGAACTCACTCAATGCGTTCCGTGTTGATGATTGGAAAGTGCATTTGAAAACCAAAACCGAGTGGATTGCACCGGTGGAAGAATGGCCATTGGGGATGCTGATTAACATTAAAGCCGACCCTTATGAGCGTTCACCCGATACACGAGGTTGGTTCTTGTGGATGAAAGAAAAATCTTGGGTGTTGCCTTCCTTGCAAAAGCAAGCGATGAAATATCAGCAATCACTAAAAGACTTTCCACCAAGACAAAAGTCAGGCGGAATTGGGATGGCGGATAAATCGATCGTTGATTAAATTGTTGATTAAGACGTGAGTGACATGGCTGCTCGTCATTGGTAATGATTGGCAGCCATGTGTTTTATTGCTTGTATGTTTTGCTACTGACGAATGCTCTAGAAAACAAAATTGACCATCAAGGTATAGAGCTGTCCGGTTGGTTTATCGGGCGTTTGGACAAACGCACCTTCACCGTTGTTTTCGGTATGGAAATATTGCCATTCACCATTGATAGAGATGTTATATCGAACATCATAGCGCAGCCCTGCGGTGACACTTTCACCTTCCCTCACGCGGCCTTTTTCGTTGATCACTTCGTTATATTGTTGTCCGTAAACAAGATAGGGCGTTAATGTATTTAAACGATATTGCGCCGAGACGTACCAAGAGGCGGTACGGTCACTTTTTTGAAGCTCTGTACTGATCATCGTATGGTCAAAATCATATTCCGCTCCAATGGTATATAACTCGATGGTATTGTCTTTTGATTGAGACGCATAGCCAGGAACACCGACGACAGATACACGTTGATCGTAAGCGGAATTGAGGTACGAAAAATTCCACCGGTAATTGTCGCCAGACAAAATGGCATTCAAACCGTACATGCGGTCAGTATCAAGCTCAAGGTCAGTGCTGTCATTCAGTTTTATGTTTTGTTCATCGCTTAGGCCATAAAACGGCGTGATAGACAAGGACTTGTCATCATCTAAGTCCATATTCCACGTTAAGCTGAACCCTTCATAGGCGGTGATACCAAGAATACTGCCGTAGACTTCATTGGGTGGGCGGGCCATTGTGTAGGCATGACCGACGTAGAAATATTCCGAATACAGAAACAGTGGAATACGTAAGCGGCCAACGCGCGCGAGCACGTCTTTATAGGTATAACCAGCGTAAATCCATTCGAGTTCAGGATCACTCCAGTGATCTTGTGGCCTCTTAACGACTTGAGCAGAAAGGTGAAGGGCATCGAAGTAAGCGTCGGCCTGCATTCCAAAGATGGTGTCACAGTCAAAACAACTTTCATTCGTTATTTCATTGTGGGTCAGTAGCGGTGTCTCATTGTCACTTTTTGCCCAAGACGTAGAGCCAAATCCACTGATCAGAATGTTATCGTTAATTTCAAAACTTGCGCTTGCAGAAGGGGCAACAACGAACAAAATTACGGTTAAAATTGTGGTTTTTTTCATTATTTTAATTCCTCGACAATAAACAAAACCATCGCCTCATTAGGCACATGTTCGAGTGGGGCATAGCCGATTCGATATGATTTTTGTTTCATCCATTGCATGAGAGTCTCGGTGTTGGCTTGTGTCATTTCTTTCGGTGGACGTGCTTTGCCTGAAAATGACAAGGATGCCCAGTGTGCATTCATTTGTGCGGTATTTTTCCCTAGTAAGGATTGGTAAAATTCAGTGCGCTCTTTGCTGTTTTCAGGCCAATCCGATAGCTCGATTTTTTTGCCACTCAAACGCTTTGTTTTACCTCGGTAGAGCTTGCGAGCTTTGCTGACTGAAAGCGGAGCAAATTCTTGGTCCAAGGTAAATATCGCGTATTTTTCGGCGCCTATCGCTTTAGAGCTGACCGAGATAAACAGACACAAAATCGGAAGGAGCCAATAATGGATATTGAGCCACTTACGCTTCATCTCTAGATTGTCTTTTCGATGATACATACACGTTATTCTCAATTAAATTATGCTTTCGATTTTGTCAATCAGGTTGTCTTTACGCACCGGTTTTGCGATATAGGCATCCATCCCTGAGTCGAAACATCGTTGGATATCATCGTCGATGACACTCGCGGTGAGCGCGATAATAGGGGTTTTAACTAAACCAGAACTTAATTCATATTGTCGGATCTCTTTGGTTGCGGCAAAGCCATCTTTAACGGGCATCATGCAATCCATTAATATCACGTCAAAGCTGCTGTCAGCACTGTACATGTCGATGGCAATTTGGCCATTTTCCGCGATAGCGTAACCAAATCCTGCTTTATCGAGCATAATCGACGCAACTTTTTGATTAACACGGTTGTCTTCGACCAGTAAGACGCGCTCTGAGCGTGTGGCATTTTTTGGCGCACTTGGGCTGAATTCCGCTCGCTCTTCTTTATGACCTGTTAACGAATTTAGCGGGTCGACATTGAGTGGCTTATCTGAGTGTACTGTCCCGGCTTGCTTTGTGTTCAATGGCACTGTATTCAATGGCACGGTTGAAATAGCCGGTAGCGGTAAGAAGCTATCGATTTTTTCTCTTAAAATATGGGCTTTGAATGGTTTGGTAATATAGTCATCCATCCCGACATCAAAACAACGCTGAATATCGTCATCAATCACACTGGCGGTAAGCGCGATAATGGGAACATGTTTGTCGGTGTTCTCTTCAAAGTGTCGAATTTCCGATGTGGCTTCAAAACCATCCATGATTGGCATCATGCAGTCCATGAGTATGACGGCATAGTGTTCAGGATTTTCGCTATAGATTGCCACCGCTTCGGTGCCGTTATTGGCAATGTCAAATTCAAATCCAGCCTTGGTTAAATGAAGTCCGGCGATTTTTTGGTTGACGGTATTGTCTTCGACAATCAGGATTTTTTTGCCATGCTGAACGTTGTTTTCTGGGCTAGTTGGATTATCAGAAACAGGGGCCACACAGCGATTGAGTCCTCGCGCTAAACGTTGACCATAGAAAGGACGAGTGATGAGGGCATCGACATGATGTTCAAAATCAAAAGGGCGGCTCTTAAATGAACGAATAAGCCCAATTTGGGTTCCGGATTTTCTGATCTTATTAAAGTGGCTGAGGTACTGCTGCGCAGAATCGGGTGCCGACTCAAGGAAGATGATGACGTTAGGCTTCGAGTCGAGATTGTCGGCAAGGTAGTCCTCAATAGTCTCAAAACGATGCGTCACTTGGTGGTCATAAAAATTCAGTTCTTGAACAAGCGTTTGGCTTAGAGAACCGTTATCACTAATCAAACCCACAGACAGCGCCGCTGTGCGGTTTATTGGGTAGTGTAGATGTTCAATGTCAAATTCTAAGGAAAAATAGAATCGGCTACCTATGCCTTTTTCGGATTCAAGCTGAATTTTGCCGCCCATTAACTCGACGAGTTGGGTGCTGATCGCTAGGCCTAGACCTGTGCCGCCAAATTGACGTGTGGTTGATTCATCTTCTTGGGCAAAAGGTTCGAAAATATTCTTTTGTTGTTTGTCGTCAATCCCTATTCCTGAATCCCTGACCGAGAATTCAAGCTGGCAAGTTGTCGGGGGAGTGAGGCAGTTTTTCGCATCGAACTCAGTCGCAATCGCGATTTCGACACTGCCTTGTTCTGTAAATTTCACCGCGTTAGACATGAAATTCATCAATGTTTGGCGCAATCGATGGTCATCAATCATGAGTTTATATGGCACATTGGTATCAATGGTAACGCGTAAATCTAAGCCTTTTTCCTTTGCTTTGGGGGCAATTATCGAGGCGATATCGTAAATACTTTCGCGCACATTGGTGGAGTGGTGACTAATCAACAGCATGCCAGATTCAATTTTAGAAAAATCCAAAATATCATTGATTAAGCTGAGCAACAGTTGTGATGATGTCTCAATTGTATCGACATAGTCGCGTTGCGTTGGGGTCAATGACGTATCTGACAGCACCTCAGAGATACCAATGACGCCGTTAAGTGGCGTGCGTATCTCATGGGACATGTTCGCCAAAAAGCTGCTTTTTGCTTTACTGGCTCGAATTGCCGCATCTTTTGCGTCTTCGGCAACATTTTTGGCTAACGTTAAACGTTCATTGGCTTGCTTTCGTTCCAGTGTGAGTCGTTCAACTTCTTGGGCAAAGCGATTGAGCTCATCATTACCCGATATTTGTTTTGTGAGTGTGTCAGGTTGGTGGTCATCATCGTTTTTGAGATAGCGCAGCACAACTTCAAGATTGTTGGTGACTCGTCTCACTAAATTGATGGCGATGAAAATCACCAAAAAAGTGAGAACAGAGACAGCATTAATGAAAATGAGACGCTCATTGTTGGCAATTTTCGTTGCACTTTCGATGCGCTCAACCAATTGGCTTTCAATCTTAAGTGCGACGCCATTCAGTTGTTCAAGGCGAGCAAGTAGTGCGACTAAACCGGCTTCCGTTTCTAAGGCGCTCAGCGGTGCACTATCATTTTGAGTGAGTAATGCTTGTCTGAAAACCATACTTTGTTGGAAGGATTCATGGCTAAAGGCCGCAAGCATAAAGTTAATTTGTTGCTCATTGGCATTTAGCTTAATGAAGCGCTCTACGAATAGTTGCTGGTTTTGCGCCAGTGAAGCAATTTGACTGAGAAGTTCGTCCTTTTGTTCGTCATCGAGTTGAGTGTTTTCGACCAGTTGCTGACTCAATAAGGTTTCTTGGCTGGCCCAAAACATCATCCATTCGAGCTGAGTAAGGGCATTAATATCATTTTGGATAGTAATAGGGGCTTCTTTGAGTTGCACGCGTTCTAATGAAGCGAGCAGTTGTTGGTATAGCTCCGCCTGCCATTCAATTGAATCCAATGCTTCTTCTGAATTTTGTTGAAGCTTCATTTGTAATGAAGCCGATAGAAAAGATCGCAAGGTATCAGACATTGCCGCCACTTCAGTTTGAGGATAGATATCCGCAATCAAAGGTTGAATGTCTGTCGTCGTCACAGGGGCATCCGTTGAGCTCGACGCTGAGTTATCTCCGTGTTCAATTTGCGACATCGCTTGAAGAAAGGTCGTAACAGATTTCGCTTTATTTAAATCATCAGTTTGGTGATTCAATAAGCTCACCTGACGAAAAGCAAGGTAGAGCAATAGCGTAATGGGCAGTAAGACCAACCCAAACAGCTTATATTTTATAGAGATATCGCTCCATGATACCCATTTTGGCATTTTTCATATCCATTTTTAGCCGACTAGTATGAAAAGTGTAGTTAAGGAACGTGTAATGATTGTATTTATAGGTAAATTTGTGAAATAGAGTGACTATATGGGCGTATATTTGTCGATTTGCACGACCAAAGCATCATGTATTCAATTTAACCCTCATCAAATTGGGTTAGAGCTAATCTTGACATGCGTTTGAAGCTTGTGAGCGTGTAGACAAAATAGCGCCTCCCTAGTGAACGTCTTATTGAATAATGGCTTGTGATGGAGATTAACTTTTTATCAAAAAGCCTATTAGGAACGCTGAGTTTGGATACACATTGACTATTTACAACCTACACTTGTAACTGTTGCTGCTGACGGCAGCGGACAGTATGGACAAGCATTGTATGGGCGGTAAATGGCCTGCATGGCTAAAAGCAAACGGTCATGTTAACAAGCCAGTCGCGATAAAAGTCACAGTCGATGAAGGAGGCAAGATGTTAGGCGAAAGTCACGCATTACTGAATGAATTTCCAGAGATGGAAGAGAAGATAGTGTCACTGATGGAGAGTAATCCCTCTTTTCATAAAGAGGTTAAAGACTACAACGCATTGGATAAACAAATCAGGGTGCTCGAGTTGAATAATTCGCCCATTGATGACCCTTCCATGGTGCAATTGAAACAACACCGTGCACAGCTCAAAGACGATTTATATCAAAAGCTGACCCACGAATAATCGGATTTTCGATTGTTAGGATCAAGCTTGACGCTTGAGCCACGGCAGCGTTATCAACGATAACTTTATAAGCAGCAATAGAAAGGCGCTCAATATAGAGCGCCTTTTGCAACAGAGCCAAGCCTTGAACTGGGCTACTTTTAACGGCGATCTATTCAAGCTCTTTGTCTTTGCTCATTGATAATAACCAAATGCAAATGGCGGCTACCGCGGCAAAACCAGATAGAATGATCACCGGCATCGCGCTATAGCCAAGAATATGCCAAACCACCGATTCAAACGTACTCATAACAACTCCTTATTGCCAGCCTTCTACGCCATGCATGTCTGGCAGATTATGGGCGATGCCTTTGTGACAATCGACACACGTTTTCTCACCGTTTGCTAAAGCCGTAGAGTGTTGCTTCGCGCTACGAGATCCTTGTTCGGAAAAATCCATATATTCAAACTCATGGCAGTTTCGGCATTCTAGTGAATCATTTTTCTTCATTCGTGACCATTCTCGCTCAGCAAGGTGGGCACGACGCTCGGCGAATTTTTCCGGCGTGTCGATGGTTTTCGTCACGTAGTGTGCAAACAACTCTTTAGATGCCTGAACTTTACGAACAATCTTATCGGTCCACTCATGCGGTACGTGGCAATCTGAACAAATAGCACGTACACCAGAGCGGTTAGAGTAGTGGATGGTTTCTTTAATTTCCGCCACGATAGGCGCATGACAACCTGAACAAAATTCCTCTGTGTTGGTTGCCTCCATTCCTGTGTTAAATGCGCCCCAGAATAGAAGGCCACCGGAAAAGCCCATAAATAAAACAACGCCAACGGCCGCTTTACTTGGACTTTTCAGTCGCTTCCAAAACGCTTTCAATAATTTCATACATTAACCTCGTTAATAGAACGCTTAGTGTTATTTCAATGACTGAACGCGTTCGAAATCATTTCCAACTAATGGCGTTGCATCTGCTTGCGGCACATGGCACTGAAGACAGAAGTAGCGGCGTGGCGACATATCGGCCAGTACGGCATCTTCTCGATTTACGTAGTGGGTAACACTGATTTTTGTCGCACCCATTTCTTTTGCATTTTTCCAGCTGTGGCAGGCCAAACACTTGTTTGCGTTTAGCGATACTTCGTAATGGCGAATGCTATGGGGAATCAGTGGTGGTTGATACACATAACTACTGTCGAGTTGTTGCTCTTTTGGGTATTTTTTAAATGCATCGGCAGGTCGGGTTTCTTCCAAGCGCGTGTCTCCGCGAAGTGAATCGACGCCGCCCGTGCCACCGGGATTATCAAGCTCTGCAAATACGCTGCTGCTGATTATCGCGGCTAAAGCGAATAGGGCTATGGCTATTTTTTTCATTGTAACGTCTCCGCCTAAGGGCAATATTCGTTATCGACCGCAGGGCGTGCGGCCGACATTGGATTAAACAACTTTGGTGATCTTAACCGGACACTTCTTAAAGTCGGTCTGCTTAGACAAAGGATCTGTCGCATCTAAGATCAATTTGTTGATCAGTATTCGAGCATCAAAGAAAGGCACAAATACAAGCCCTTGAGGTGGTCGGTTACGGCCGCGTGTTTCGACTCGAACACGCACCTCACCACGTTTATTCGACATGAGTACTTCTTCACCACGGCGAACGTTACGTGCTTTTGCATCGTCAGGATGCATGTAGCACACCGCGTCGGGTACGGCTTTGTAAAGCTCAGGCACTCGGCGTGTCATCGTACCGGTGTGCCAATGCTCTAACACTCGCCCAGTACAAAGCCACATATCAAACTCGTCGTTAGGTACTTCTGGTGGCGCTTCATACGGCGCAGAAATAATCCACGCTTTACCATCGGGTTTGCCATAGAAATCCCAATCCGATCCTGCTTTCGCATACGGATCGGATCCTTCTTTAAAGCGCCAAAGCGTTTCTTTGCCCTCAACCACCGGCCAACGTAACCCGCGTACTTGATGATAGGTATCGTAAGGGGCTAGGTCATGCCCGTGACCGCGACCGAATTGGGCGTATTCTTCAAACAGTCCTTTTTGTACGTAGTAACCAAAGTGATGAGCGTCGTCATTAAGTTCACGCGCTTCTGCGACTGGAAATTTATCGACGGAGCCATTTTTGTACAGCACGTCATACATGGTTTTGCCACGGTGTTGCGGGGCTTTGGCTAACGCTTCTTCGGTCCACACTTCTTCAATCTTGAAGCGTTTAGAAAATTCCATTAACTGCCATAAATCCGATTTTGCCTCGCCAATGGTTTCGACTTGTTGGTACCACGCTTGAGTGCGTCGTTCTGCATTTCCGTAAGCGCCTTCTTTTTCAATCCACATGGCGGTTGGCAAGATAAGGTCAGCAGCTTGCGCCGTTGCGGTTGGATACGGGTCTGAAACGACAATGAAGTTGTTTGGATCACGATAACCGGGCAGGCGTTCTTCATTAATATTTGGCCCAGCTTGTAAGTTGTTATTACACATCACCCAGTAAGCATTCAGTTTGCCGTCTTTAAGCATGCGGTCTTGCAATACTGCGTGGAAGCCTGGTTTTGGTGGAATAACGCCGTCGGGAATGTTCCAAATACCTTCGGCAATTTTGCGGTGCTCTGGATTTGTTACCACCAAATCGGCCGGTAGACGGTGAGCAAATGTTCCTACTTCACGCGCGGTACCACACGCAGAAGGTTGACCTGTCAGCGAGAATGGGCTGTTACCTGGAGTCGAGATCTTGCCGGTCAGTAGATGAAGGTTGTACACCAAGCTGTTCATCCAAACGCCGCGCGTATGTTGGTTCATACCCATCGTCCAAAGTGACATCACTTTGGTCTTTGGATCCGCGTACTGTTTCGCAAGCGCAATCAGTTTTTCCGGTGCGATACCGGTTAACTCAGAGGTGTATTCAAGCGTGTAAGGGGCAACCGATTTTTTGTATTCATCGAGGCTGATCGCGCTCATTTCACCTGAGTTCGGGTTAGCCGCTTCCATTTGAATTGGGTTGTCGTCACGTAAGCCGTAACCGATATCGGTTTTAGCTTGTTTAAAGTGGGTGTGTTTGTTGACGAAATCCCAGTTAACCGCATCGTTTTCAATGATGTAGTTCGCAATGAAGTTAGCGACAGCCAAGTCAGTTTGTGGCGCGAAGATATAACCGTGGTCGGCCAATTCAAATGAACGGTGATAATACGTTGATAGAACGTTCACTTTGACATGAGGATGGCTCAAGCGGCGGTCGGTAATGCGAGTCCACAACACCGGGTGCATCTCGGCCATATTTGAACCCCAAAGCACGAATGCGTCGGCGTGTTCAAAATCGTCATAACAGCCCATGGGTTCATCAATACCAAATGAGCGCATAAAGCCGACGACAGCCGATGCCATACAGTGGCGCGCATTGGGATCAATGTTGTTCGAGCGGAAGCCTGCTTTCATCAACTTTGATGCCGCGTAGCCTTCCATAACCGTCCATTGACCTGAACCAAACATACCTACGGATGTCGGTCCTTTGTCTTTCAGTGCTGTTTTCCATTTCTCAGCCATGATGTCGAAAGCGTCATCCCAAGAAACAGGCGCAAATTCGCCATTCTTGTCGTATTTACCATCAGTCATGCGCAGCAGAGGTTGAGTTAAACGGTCATGGCCGTACATGATCTTTGATAAAAAGTAGCCTTTAATGCAGTTAAGGCCTTTATTTACAGGGGATTCTGGATCACCTTGTGTGGCGACAACCTTGCCCGCTTGGGTACCAACGAGTACAGAACAACCGGTGCCGCAAAAACGACAAGGCGCTTTATCCCAAGTAATTTTGGTTTGGTCTGAGCTGGCAATGAGATTGGTGGCAGAGGCGGGTAGTGTAATACCCGCTACCGCTGCAGCTGAGGCGGCTGCGTTTGCTTTCACAAACGCGCGTCTTGTCATTTTCATACTTCACCCTCTACTTGGGATTGTTGTTTTCCAGTGTTTGAATCAACATCATCTAGGTCGGTTTCAATTTGGTGATAGACCATCACCGTATTGAGTACATGCGGTAAATGATTGATGACATCGATTGTCTTCGTAATAAATCCGTGCGCACCCGTTTCAAGTACAACAACGATTTTCCCTTCAGGACTGTCGCCATACACTTCAGCGCTGTCGATGAGATTAATTTGCGATTTAACGGTTTCTAAGTAGTCGGGTGAAACGTGGACTATTAGACTTGATATATGCACTTCATTTTTCGGCATGTTATGCTCTCATTGCTATTTCCGCGTTACACGGTGACGTTACTCACATTGATCGATGAGGTAGGGCAGACTGCGACACAAGCCCCGCAACCATTGCATTTTTCATGGTCTAGCGTAGGAAGCGCGACACGGCCTACGCCATAACTGAATTGAATTGCCATGGATTCGCACATATCATTACACGCGCGACATTCGACATTTTGCTTCGCTAAACATTGCTGATTAATGTCTGCTTTTGCTTGCCAAGGGGTGTCGGATTCCTCTTTAAAAAGAGATTCGGGGCATGCTTCAGCGCATTGGTAACAAAAAGTGCATTCATCAATCGCAAAATCCACGCGAGGAAATCCACCATCTCCTTTCACAATGATTTGTGTTTCGCATGCTTTTACGCACTCTCCGCACTGAGTACAAAGATCCGTAAATTGCTCAGGATTTAACAACCAAGGCAGTCTAACCGCTGCATCGGCTATCGGTTTGCGAGTGAAAAATTTGCGTCTTGAAAAATCTACCATTGCGTTACAATCCAATACAGTTGAATGCAAATGGCGCCTTGCCATTAATAATTAGTCATTTATCGATATATAAATTGTAGTTTTTGACACATTTGTATAAATACCTCTTAGGAGGTAATTAAGATGAGATATTGTTTTAGATCAATTAATTCAAGCGACATTGAGCACATATTGAACTAAATGCGATTTACACATTAAGAGTAGTCCAAATTTTGGCTCGAGTTTTGAGAGAGAACATTGTTTAAATTGGTTCAAAAATCCGTTACGGGAACCATCGCGAAGGCGATGACATTGATCGTGTTGTTGTCGGTCGGGACGATTGGCTACGCTTTTACATTGCTAGCGTCGAGCTTGAATGATGCCGAGGCGGTCAACGTCGCGGGATCGATGAGAATGCAAAGTTATCGCTTAGCGAGCGACATACAATCGCATTCCCATGACTTTTCATCTCACATCGTTCAGTTTGAGCGTTCAATCTATTCACCCTCGATGAAAGCACTGCAAAATTGGATGGTGCCGGAAGACATTATTCAAGACTACTACAAGATTATTCAACGATGGCATGAACTTAAGGCGGTGCTTGAAAGCGAACAACGAACCCAATACTTGATGTTGGTGCCGAGTTTTGTGAGTCAAATTGATGCGTTTGTCTTCAAGTTGCAGGGTTTTTCAGAACGCAAATTGATTGAATTGGCGTGGGTTGGTGCCATTGGAATGGGCGGCATTTTATTATTGAGTATCTTTGTCGTGGTATTTGTTCGGCGTGAGATTGTGAATCCTCTGCGGGCATTGGTTTCCGCGAGTGAACAAATTCAATCTCATTCATTCGACATTGATCTTAAGGTCGTGAGTAATAATGAAATCGGCATTCTGACGAACACATTTAACAAGACCGCTCGGGAGCTTGGCATGCTCTATCATGGATTAGAAAAGGCGGTGAACGAAAAAACGCACAAGCTGCAACATGCCAACAAATCGCTTGAGGTTCTGTATAAATCGTCAAGTGAGTTAACGGCCTCGCGTATTACGCCGGATAATTTTGGTGCGATTTTAGACTACATCAGAAGTATTGAGGGTATCGATGCGGTTCAGCTTGAGATTTTTACCGAAGATGAAAAGCCACTCATATTAACGAACGGGACGTATTGCGCGAGCGATAGTGCCTCAAAATCCCTGACATTGGATGGACAACACCTAGGGACCTTATATTGGAATTGGCGTTTGCCGTGTCCAGATCAGGCTCTTATTGATAATTTTGTTCGTATATTATCTCGTGCCATTTATTATAATCAGGCCCAGCGTCAGTCAGAGCAACTATTGTTGCTAGAAGAAAGGGCAACGATTGCTCGCGAACTGCATGATTCATTAGCGCAATCCCTCTCGTATTTAAAGATCCAAGTGTCACTCTTAAAGCGATTGATGAATAAATTGAACGACGAGAAATCGATCCTCAAAGTGAATGGGGTAATTGCCGATCTTGATGAGGCGCTAAGCGGTGCTTACACACAATTACGAGAATTACTCACCACGTTTCGATTGTCTATCCAAGAAGGTAACTTCGGCACAGCATTGACGGGGATGGTGGAACAATTAAAAGACCAAACGGACGCTCAGTTACGCTTGAATAATGAACTCTCCTCGACAGAGCTTGATGCGCATGAACAAGTACACTTACTTCAATTGATCAGGGAGGCGATCATGAATGCGATTAAGCATGCGAATGCCAGCCTCATTGAGATCGATTGTATAGAAGAGAATCGTTGGGTCGTTGTTCGTATCAAAGACAATGGCATTGGCATGCAAGACAATAGTGCTAAACTGAATCATTACGGATTAGCCATTATGCATGAACGAGCCAGTCGCTTAAACGCTCAGTTGACGATTAATACTGGGCATGAATTGGGTTGTGAAATTGAATTGAAATATCCAAGAATAAAGGATGAAAGTTTTGACAACATGTAAAGTAATGCTAGTTGACGATCATCCATTGATGCGTCGCGGATTAGGGCAGCTACTCAGTTTTGAAGATGAATTCGAAATTGTGGCGGAAGCGAGCTCTGGCACGGAAGCTGTCGCCAAAAATCACGAAGTAGAACCTGAATTGATCTTGCTTGATCTCAACATGAAAGGGATGTCTGGCCTAGATACACTAAAAGCACTACGAGCGGATAATTGTGAAGCGAACATCGTGATCCTTACGGTTTCTGATAGCGCGCTGGATATTGATGCACTTGTTAAAGCGGGTGCAGACGGATATCTCTTAAAAGATACTGAGCCTGATGAGCTGGTGGCACTGCTTAAAGTTACGTTACAGGGTGACAAAGTATACAGTCGAGAAGTCGCACGATATTTGGCTGAACGAAACAGCCACACTGACGTATTTGATGGACTGACCAGCCGCGAAACTCAAATTTTGCAACAAGTCGCGAAAGGGTTAAGGAATAAACAGATTGCGGATATCTTGTTTATTTCAGAGTCCACAGTCAAAGTGCATATGAAAAGTCTGCTTAAAAAATTGAGCGTGCCTTCGCGCACGGCGGCAACCATTTTATATTTAGAGCGTTTTGGTGAAATAAAATAGTGGCCATTCTGGGATGCGTTTTATGTGCGCCCAAAGTCGGTAAATGTTCATTTTGAAGCATATCGATGTGGTTAAACGAAACAAAAGGGGCGCTGAATAGCGCCCCTTTTTCATGTTGTGATACCGAGATTTAACCAAGGTAACCTAATAAGCCACCTAAGCCACCTAATCAAATCTCAGTGTGTATCGATTATGCGTATACAGGAACCAAAATCATCGTACCGATGATAACGGTAATTAGACCACAAAGTACTGGAACAGAAGTACGTTTAACCACTTCAAACGGGCTAATGTGTCCCATACCTGATGTGGCAACGATAACACCAGAAACCGGTGAAATGGTACGACCTAAGTTTGATGCTTGTAGCATAGGGATGATAAGGAACGCAGGGTTTAGGCCCATTTTCGCTGCAAGTGCAGGGGCGAGTTCTACGAATGCGTAGAAAGGTGCGTTACCAGAACCCGTAGCGATTGCGGCAGCAACGGTTAGACCTGTTAGGATCAGCATGAGTGCCACACCACCAGCGCCTGCGGTTTCTGCGATGTGCAATAGATTATCGATCGCACCAATAGACATCAGGCCTTGAGCAAATACGCCCGCTGCGACTAACAACATAACGACGCCTTTAAATGCGTCAGCCATACCTTCGTAACATGACTCAAGATCATCGAGTGTTGCTTTGCCATCGAAACGTTTAGTGATGTAGTCAATCACCGCACCAACAAAAATAGACAGAACGACGATGGTGTAGATATCGAGCGACAGACCTGGAATCGTGCGGCCGTTGAATAGGAAGACCCCGATAATTGGAAGGAAAGGCAAAACTGCGTAGTACGCTGGTGCTTTAACTTCGATTTCTGAAACATCGACACGCTCCATTGGCGTATTGTCTTTTTTGTCGAGATATTTATTCCAGAAGAAAGCAGCGGCTGCCATAACGACAATAGCACACATTGATACAGGCAGTACCGTTTGCACGGCAAACACGTCTAGTGTCATGCCCGATTTTTCAGCGGCGATCACCACGTCACCTGACGTTGGCGATAGAATAATAGCGGCTGGCGATGCACACACAGCGACAGCGGCAGGGCGAGAGATACCCATTGCGGTCATCATTGGGAACAGTGTCGCCATCAATAACACACCAAGGCCTGTTGCCGAGCTTACTGCAAGAGACATTAAACACGCTACGATGTAGGCGGCAACCAGCAGTACATAAGGGGATTTAATAACAGCAAGTGGTTTTGAAAACTGCTTAACAACCACATTGTTGGCACCGATGTGCGTCATGTAAGAGGCGAAACCACACAAGAGCATGATTTGCATGCCCAAACCACCACCGCGGTTTTGAAGCATAAACTTCACGTACTCAAGAGAGTCGGTAAACATATTGCCTGTTGATGCGATTTTGCTTGGCAAAACACTATGGCCAAGAATGCCCGTGATAAACAACAGCGCTAGGCCAGCAGTAAGAAGAACGCCAGCAGGTTTATATCCTTTTACGATAAAATAGCCCACGGCTACGGTAACAACTAATCCGATTAGTAGTTCCAGCATGTATAACCTCAGTAGATAAATAAAAATATGAAAATCTATTTCAAAGTGTGAACTTCAATCTACCGAAAAGTTTCTTACAGCACGAGCATAATTAAACCAAGATATGATCTAAAACAAAAAATTATTTTTGACCAAATTGATGGTTTAATATGCTGTTTAACTTGCAAAACTGACGTTATTTATGTTGTTTTTATGTGAAAGCAAAAAGAGCCATAAAGGCTCTTTTTGTAGTGTATTTGTGCGGTTTGTTGCGTATTTAAGCGCTGGTTGCCAATGAAATACAGTCTAATGATTCTGGCATGCCTAAAAAATAACCTTGATAGTAATCGATATCGAGTTCTCTCATTGCATCATATTGGCTCTGCGTTTCAATGCCTTCGATCACCACTTTTGCTTGCACGCGTCGGGCGAGTTTGATTCCACTGAGTAGAGGTTCGGTTTCTCCTTGCATAAATGCGAGCAGTAAAGAGCGGTCTATCTTAATAATGCTTGGTTTGATCAATTCGACCCGATGTCGGTTTGAGGCTTGCACACCAAAATCATCAATGGCGATATGAAAACCTTTATGGGCCAATCGTGCCATTGCCGCCTGTAGATGAAATTCATTACCCGATTCTAATTCGACGACTTCCATGACGACTTGGTCTTTATCAATGTTCAATGCGGTTAGCCGTTGGGAAAGAAGGTCAATGCGAATATCTTCTAAAGCGAAAAACTCACCTGCAGATGGCAAAACATTGAGGAATAACTTTAAGCTGCGGTATTTGGAATTTGAGAAATTGCGAATATGAATAGCGCGACTAAGACGCTCGACATTGATCTTGTCATTTAAAGGCACAGATTTGGCGTTGAAAAAAACATCTGGCCGCACAGGGAGTCGACTTTCATCAATACGCACCAGTGCCTCGACACCGATAACATGATTGAGCTTATTGAAAATAGGTTGATATACGCTACGAAGCGTTAGCGCTTTATAGACGGCAACAAACTGTCCTTCCTTATTTAAAGAGATGCATTCCTGCAACTGATTTTGACTAGACAGAATCATTAACGTGTCGACCTTAAATTGAGAAAGATATTCCGTACGCGATTAAGCTCAGTGATGACCATCATATTGACGCGGACAGATCATTTGTCAATCCAAAGGGAACACTAAACCAACCGCAATGTAATAAATGAGACAACACCGTTAAGCGTTGTATGTTTCATGCTCATTAGTAAACAGCGGGAATCAACCTTCAAGTTACTGATATTAAATGTAATAGGTGTGTTTTTGTAAATCCATCACGTTGTTTAATATTGGTTGGTTTTCTAGAAACATGTCTCAT
Source organism: Vibrio renipiscarius (assembly GCF_000827885.1). GTDB lineage: Bacteria > Pseudomonadota > Gammaproteobacteria > Enterobacterales > Vibrionaceae > Vibrio > Vibrio renipiscarius. The sequence goes on from NZ_JTKH01000025.1 coordinate 254,244, forward strand.
TCTTGTCACTTATCGTTCGTCGAAAAAGTCTTTATTGCGAATGTATTTCGTCATCAAATGATAGGAGAAAGGGCGAAGCGCCCAAGAGGTAATCGACCGTCCCAACCGGATTATGGTGGGGGTATTTTCGTAAATCCGCCCATTGTAGAGCCAAAGCTGCTTACCAACGTGTTGATAAAAATACGGAATGGGTGGAAGAAATGTCACAATGTCCAAGTCACAACAAATTCTGTAGGTTTTCCGGCTCAGTAAATAATGTCGCACGAATGGCGCGCCTCCCAGGGCTGGTTGCCCAAACGTCACGATTCTTTTCACGGTTTTCGGGTGCTGCCGTTCGAGCGAATCCCCTAAAATGCAGCCAATCGCGCCGCCGGATGAGTGGCCAGTGAATGTCACTCTTTTCCCTTGTTTAATCAAAGGTTCAATAATGGAGAAGAGCCGCTCGTAAACGGTGAGGTTTTTAGGGTCATGTTTATGAAATACTGCGCTGGGTTGATGAATGAGAGACAAGTAACCCGCATGGATAGGGTACGGCAGTAACAAGTGTGGGCAACGAGTTTGCCACAGCGCCAAATTTAAACACCAGTCCCATATGTTGTGTGAACCTTTGATAACGACAATCACTTCATCGCTTTGTTTACTCCACAACACTCGCATCATGGGTTTACCGAAACGGTTGGCAATGACACGTTGACCTTTAGGCGCAAATCCGTATCGCGTCTGTTTTAATACGCGGCTGTAGGCGAGATTACAAAGTACCGCATAACGTTCATATTGATATCGTTTTAGTTTTTTCAAACGCTGTGATTATTGGTGGCTGTAACTCACATTATAAATCGCTAGGATGAAAAAAACATGACAACGCAATAATGGCCATTCAATCAGGTCAATTAGCTCAGTTGGACGACCGAATAGAGCTGCACGTATTTACGAACAAATTGCTGGTCAGCCGTTCGCTTCAATGGGTGGGTTAATTTGACGTAATAAGGACGGATATTAAAGTAATCATCCAACGTAAGCGCAAGCTGTGATTCGCTCGGATAAAGGCTGACACCTTGAGAGCGGTAGTCCTCAATGTCATCAGGAATGTGCCCAGTCCACCAATGGATCAATTCTCGACTCTGTTGACTGCGGGTGATCCAATGATCCGTTAGCAGTAATAGAAGATCGTTTGGCTGAATCGCATAGTCGTATTCGTTTTGCCATTGTTGAATGGTCTTAAAGAGTTTACGACGGCATGAGTTGCCTGCACTGATCAAATGAGAAGTCAGTATCCAAACAGTCCCCGCATCGGAGGATACACGGAAGTGACTCGGGTGATCTTGTGATGACGTTAATTCGATAGATGAATGTTGGCTGTGATGGCCAAACTCTGTCAGCGTCCGGACAAGGCGACGAGAAAACGCCAAGCCGAGATGATGCTCGCTCATACCTCGATTGTGAATCGTAGGGTAATGCTGCTCACACAACGTCATGCAATCTGTTTGAAACTCATTAACGCTTTGAATGAGCACATCCAATAACAAAGCGGTTCTCCTTCATTAACCTCAAATTTGCAGCGCTAGGTTACCATGCAGCTAGGTTTTTTCGTTACACTAATTACGACTTAAGCTACGGATAACAGGCGATTTATGTCTAAGATTGAATTTACATCACAACAAAAAAAGAAGATGGCCGGATTACTTCAAGACTATCTGTCCGATGAAGTCGATATGGAAATTGGCCAGTTTGATGCGGAGTTTTTAGCGGACTTTATCATCCAAAAATTTGGCCCGGCCTTTTATAACCAAGGTGTGCTGGACGCCCAAACGATCTTGCAACGAAAACTACTCGATATCGCGGATGAGCTCTATGAGATAGAGCAAGCGGATGAACTGCAGTAATCGCGCCGAAAAGAAAATTTCTGATAAGTGTCACGACCCATTCAAATTTATTGAAGAAGATGAACAATTTGCATTAATGTTAAATAATGCAATCTTAATGGATAATTTATTTAACAAACCGACACTGCACGAGACAAAGTCTGCTTGTCGTGTGAGATGAAACAACACATATCGATGTCGATAGATAGGAAATCACAATGGGTCGAAAGGTCACAGGTCGAGAGGTCAAAAATTATAATGTAATAGCGAGAGGCCTTCATTGGGGATCGGCAATCATCATTATTGGAATGTTTGCCGCAGGTTTATGGATGGTCGATCTCTCTTACTACAGTGAGTGGTATCGCACCGCGCCTCATTGGCATAAGTCGGTAGGATTATTGTTAGGACTGGTTACGCTATTTCGCATTGTTTGGAAGCTAGTGACAGTGTCACCAGTTTTGGATGGCAAAGCGCTGGAAAAGCAAGCTGCGGCATTGGCGCATGGCGTCATGTACCTTCTACTGCTGATATTGTTCATTTCGGGCTATTTGATCTCCACCGCCGATGGCCGAGCGATTGACGTTTTTGATTGGTTCGCTGTGCCAGGGGCGGGCGCACTGTTTGATGGACAAGCGGATTTAGCGGGTGAAGTGCATTTTTATACGGCATGGACGCTTATCGTTCTGGCCGGGATTCATGCACTGGCCGCACTGAAACACCACCTTATTGATAAAGACAATACGCTACGCAAAATGATAGGAGCTTCAAAATGAAAAAGACGTTATTAGCAACGGGACTAGCAGTGGCAATGGTTATGCCATTTAGCGCGAGCGCAGCGGACTATGTGATTGATACCAAGGGGGCACACGCTTCCATCAATTTCAAAGTGAGTCATCTAGGATACAGTTACATTCAAGGTCGATTTAATACTTTCGATGGTACTTTTTCTTATGACCCACAAGACATCGAAGCGTCAAGCATTGTGGTGAATGTTGATACGCGCAGTTTGGACTCCAATCACGCCGAACGTGATAAGCACATACGTAGCGCCGATTTTATTGATGTGAGCAAATTTGCAACCGCGACATTTACCAGTACTGATGTTGCAGATAACGGTGACGGTACGTTTGACTTAACGGGGAATTTAAACCTGCATGGTGTGACGAAACCGATCACGATTATTGCAAATGTGATTGGTCAAGGCCAAGACCCATGGGGTGGGGAACGCGCAGGCTTCTACGGTAAAACACGTCTAGAACTGGCTGACTTTGATATCCCAGTCATGGGCGCATCAAGCTATGTTGATATGGAACTGCATGTGGAAGGTGTTAAGCAATAGCCACCGCTTCATATACCTAGCTCCCATTACAGGTAGCCTAATTACTGGCCACCTCACGACATAAAATATTGATGTTCATAAATGCATCGTTCAAAAGAAAAGCGCCTTAATAAAGGCGCTTTTTAATGTGAATTAGAGAGTATCAGTTAAGGTGATAACGGAATTAAGCCGTCTGTTTTTGATCTTCAACCACTTCTGTTGGTTTACCGTAGATAGAGCGCATTGCTTCTAGTACTTCTAAACGACCAACCACACCCACCATTTGACCATTTTCAAGTACTGGCAATACATGTGGCTTGCTCACTTTGATGCTCTTTGCACGTTCTTCTAGTGATAGTGTGCTAAAGCGTGTCGCCATACCCATGCTGGTTGTTGGGAACAGCTGTTCTTTATCGATGCATAGGAACTCTGCAACATCGACAAGTTTGTCGTTTACATCAATCGCGATAACATCACGAGCCATTAAGTCGACCACTTTTTGACCTTGAGTTGGGATGTAATCTTGGCACCAAAGTTCAACCATAATATCGTGAGCAGAGAAGAAACCTACCAAACGACCTTCAATATCCGTCACTGGAGCACTGACTGCATGGTTTGATAGCAGGTGGTCAATCGCTTTTGGCGTAGTCATTTCAGCGCTTAGAGTGATTGGTTGAGTGTTCATGATGTCTTTGACGATAATGTTGTTGTTCATAGTATTTTCCTTAACTGATGTAATTTCTGTAGTGGTGGTAATGGTTGCGATACTGGCTGCTTTTAACTGAGGACGGCGGTAGATGCACCAGTTCGCAAGTCCAACAAGGACAGCACCACCCACAATATTTCCAAGGGTTACAGGGATTAAGTTTGCGGTAACAAATTGCATGACATTTAAATCAGCGTATTGCGCCGCGGTTGTGCCCGTCATTTGCCAAAACGATTCAGGTGCAAAGTTTTGAATAACAATGCCAAGTGGCACCATAAACATATTGGCAACACAGTGCTCAAAGCCGCTTGAGACAAACATCGCAACAGGCATGATGGTCATTGCTGCTTTGGTCATGGCATTCGCACTGCTGAACGTTAACCAAATCGCTAGACAAACAAGGAGGTTACAAAGAATACCCAACGCAAAGGCTTGAACCATTGTGTGATGCAACTTGTGTTGAGCAATATTCAGTGCGTTAAGACCCCATTGACCACCATCCATTTGGTATAAACCGGCAGCTGACACAATAACCAGTAGAAGCATTGCGCCAATGAAGTTGCCAAAATACACTTTTGCCCATGTAGACAGCATTTTGCCTAAACTGATTTGTTTATTTGCCCAAGCAATACTGGTTAACACTGAACTGGTAAATAACTCACCGCCGCAAATGACAATTAAGATCAACCCCATACTGAAGGCAAGGCCGCCAGCAAATCGACTTAAACCCCATCCGGCATCAGCACTACCAGTGGTAACAGTGATATAAAAAAGAAAAGCTAATCCGATAAATGCACCAGCCATAACGGCAAGGCTTAATGTCATACTGCTACTTTTCTTTGCTTTGCTTAACGCAAACTTTTCAGCCTCAGCCATCATCTCCATGGGAGAGAAGTATTGATTGTTGGCTTGACTAGATGACATAGACACTCCTAAACATGGTTTCCATAAATAACCTCCTTATGTCTTATATAAAGTAAAGGGGACAAAGGGCTTTCGCCTCGTTGCCAATTCAGATTAGGGTGTTTAGTCGTACAGGTAAAATTGATAATGTTGAGTAACTTCATCAAATAATTTGATATGTTTTTAATAGTCGTTAGAATGGCGATATGTGCTCATGAGTGCACACAAGAACGAAGCAAAATCAAATAATTAACGTATTAACAAAAAGGAGAGTTATGCGTTATTCACTAAAGCAACTCGCAGTATTTGATGCCGTCGCTGATTCCGGCAGCGTGAGTATGGCAGCAGACAAATTAGCGCTGACACAATCGGCGACCAGTATGTCACTTGCGCAGCTTGAGAAAATGCTCGGCAGGCCTTTGTTTGAAAGGCAAGGCAAGCAAATGGCATTAACGCATTGGGGCATTTGGTTACGCCCGAAAGCCAAGCGGTTATTGCAAGATGCTCAACAAATTGAAATGGGGTTCATTGAACAACATTTATTGAGTGGTGAGCTTCGCGTTGGTGCCAGTCAAACGCCAGCAGAGCACCTAGTCCCAGACCTTATCAGCAATATTGATAATGACTTTCCAGAGATGCGAATTTCGTTGAAAGTACGAAGTACGGACAGCATTCTTGAGGGGTTGCTCGATTACAAATACGACATTGGTATTATTGAAGGTCGCTGTGATGATAATCGCCTGCAGCAAGAAGTATGGTGTCGAGACCACCTAACGGTTGTTGCGGCAAGCCATCACCCCTTTGCCAAAGCGGATAAGGTAAGCCTTGCTCAATTAGAACAAGCGAAGTGGGTACTGCGTGAACCCGGCTCAGGCACTCGCATGATTTTTGATAGCTCTATTCACCATTTAATTGAAGATCTTGATGTATGGCGTGAGTATGAGCACGTTCCTGTACTGCGCAGCATGGTGTCTAATGGGTTGTATTTGACTTGTCTGCCTTATTTAGATGTTGAGCGATACATTGAGTCAGGCCAGTTGGTCGCTCTAAACGTACCAGAGCTGAGCATGGAAAGAACACTATCGTTCGTTTGGCGCTCTGATATGGTTGAAAATCCTTTAGTGGAATGTTTGAAGCGTGAAGGTTCAAGGATGATGAAAGGTAAGCCGTCCGTATTTTAGACCTCATCTTATCGGCGACCTAAATCAAGAGAATGAACGAGAAGCGTTATTCTCGAGAATCAATAAGCCCAAGCCAATTGCTTGGGTTTTTTATGCCTATCACATCATAACGGAATATGTTGAAATATCGATTGCGTCACTAATTAATGTAATATTCGTGTAAAACATTGCCCCTACAGTGATTGACGTCACGTTTATGGCGGTTCTATACCACTAATATGTCCGTTACGTTCTTTAGTGGTGAGTTTTCTATGAGTGCTTTAGTGGCGATATCGATAACAACGGCGATTCTTTCGGGTATTTGGGGATGGGTCGCGGTGAGCTTTGGCTTACTCGCTTGGGCTGGCTTTCTGGGCTGCACAAGCTTCTTTGCCGCACCTCAAGAAGGCGTTAAAGGATTATTGATAAGCCTTATCACAAATTTAAGTGGTGTCTTTTGGGCGATGGTCATCCTAACGTTATCCGATTACATTTCGCTTGAAATCATCGGCTATGTTTTGACGGGTGTCGTCACACTCTTTATGTGCTTACAGGCTAAACAAACATGGCTTGCGTACATTCCAGGCACATTTATTGGCTCATGCGCGACTTTTGCCTCCAATGGTGACTGGCAATTGGTTATCCCTTCTCTGATGCTTGGTGGCTTGTTTGGGTTTTGTATGAAGTGGAGCGGACTCTGGTTAAAAGAACGATGTGAGCCGAAAGCATCTGAACCTACAGCGCCTGAACTTAGCCGATTAGAAGAAAGCCAACTCGATACTGGCAAGACACGATAACGTACTGTCGCTATAACTATTGTCGATATATAAAGTGCTGTAGAGACATGGCGCGTGATTTAGAGTGATGAAGGGCATCAATAATATTGAATTCCTTCATCTATTTCTCTCGGTCAATGCGCAAGAGGGCAAAAGCGGTTTTGTTTAGCGCTAATGATTCGTGCGCTATTGAAAGAAGCAGCATGCCTGACAAGGTATTTTCCTGTCGAGTATGCTTTCCTATGGCGAGTACCTATTAGGTATTGCCGTTTGCCATCGTTACAACCCGTTTTATTGTCCAGCGTATCAACAACGGAATGCATTCTGTGCCTTTGTCCTCACAATGCGACACAATCGCTAATGCTAAATCGGGCTTTGCAAATTTCTTTAGCACCTTGGTGACGACTTTCTTGGCCGGAATTGGGTGATCGAGTGGAATTTTGACCATGTCACGAAAAAACGGCTCAAATCCATTCTTATATAGGTAGAGCTCGATATCTTGGTCAGGTAATTCCGTCAGGCGGTGACGTTCTTGATCTTTTTCTAAACGAGCACGCACCGTTGCTGCATATTTTTTGCCTGCAGGATCTCCGTCTGTCACCACATGCCAATCAATCCCAAACGCTTTAGCAACTTTGATTAATGACTTCAATCCAGATTGCGCAAACTCAATAATTTGCACTCCTTCGGCCGCAAGGTTATATCCGCATTGATTTGCCAACTCGTTAAACAACCAGACTTCGGTTTCCCCTTCGACTAGCAGCCAGCAGCGGGCAAACAGCGCACCAGAGCGATGAAAACGAATATGGAAACCAATACGCCTCAATTCATCTCGGCTTAACCCTTGCAGCGCAAGGCTCGTACAGACCGTTTTGTCTGAATGGCGCACTAAGCGACGAATACTGTGTATGGGCACTCTTGCCAATAAGTCTCCGCTGTTGGTGGTCAGAATTTTTTGCATCGGCAGCAGTTGCAGTAAACCCCAAGCGCGAGCAAGGTGAGTAGGGTGCAAGCGTCCTTCAGGATCTTCGATGATCAACAAGGGCCTAGCACAGCGGCGTAATTTTGTGGGGCCCTTGGCTTGTAAATAAGCATTGAGTAAGCCTAAAAATAACAACCGTGTTTGTTTATCGCTGGTTTGATCGACCACTTCCGATAAAGTTAATCCATTGGACTGGCCAGAGTAGAAAATGCCATCTCGTTGTCGGCGTAGGCTATTTCTCGAATTGGATTTGAATGAAAAGTAATGTTCAACCAACACGCCCATCGAGTTAAGACTGCTGCGCATTTCGCCTTTATTAACATGTCCAGGAATGGCCATTAATCGGCGACACGTATTATTGATGCGTTTTTCTACCCGTTCATTCATATCACCATTGGCTTGAATGGGACGCTCAAATCGACGCGAATCTTTTAAGCGAATGACAGGGTGTAACGACATCAGTTCTTGAGCGAGCTTGACCTGATGGTGTAGAGAGAGAGGATTACCTTCGTTATCGAGGAAATCGTATTTCGTTTCGATGTCGTACTGGGTACGACTGGCGCTTAACCGATAATAGATGCGTTGGGTATCAGTATCATCACTGACCCATATCGGTTTTATTTTTCGATAACGACCGGATCTTACTTCATGTTTGTCGTTAGAGACGAGACTCAGTATGATCTGTAAATCTTGAGTTTGTGGATGCGAGACTGAATAATCGACATGAAAATCAGACAGTTCAAATTGATAAGGGACACCTTCTGCGGGTAACGCCACGGAAAGTGCATCAAGTAACGATGATTTACCCCAAGTGTTTTCACCGATCAAGGTGGTTAACTGGTCGAAGGAAAGAGAAAGCCGTTTAATGCCACGAAAGCCAGCGATTTCAATACGCTCTAAATGCATATTCTCACCTCATTGAAATGATTTACTATCGTCTAATAAGCATAAAAGAAAAAATCAATATAAGCATGAGGTTAGCTCACATAAGCTAATTAATCGCGAAAAGTAATGAATCTGTCATAAAGAATGGGTTAGCATGGCGATGACTAATGAGAAGAACTATGATGATGAAAAAAAATAAAGCCATCAGACTAAGAGTGGCTCATATCAACGATACACATTCCTATTTTGATCCGACCTCTCTTCAGCTTGAACTTACGATAGGCCAGCAACAATACGCGCCGTTTGTCAGCGCTGGTGGAATTGCTCGCATCAAAACACGCGCAGAACAACTCAAACAGCAAGCCTTGCAAGATAAGCGTGGATTTGTCTTCCTGCATGCAGGAGATTGCTTTCAAGGCACGCTTTATTTCTCTTTATTTAAAGGGGAAGCGAACGCCGTCATGCTAAATCAACTTGGCCTTGATGCGATGGCTGTTGGTAATCATGAACTGGATATGGGCAACTTACCGGTCGCTGAATTCGCTGAGCGAATTGATTTTCCATTATTGGCCGGTAATTGGGATCTTTCACACGAGCGTCAAGATAAACCCAAAACGCTCCGCCATAATCCAGGCGTCTATTCTTATAAACCTCAAAGTAAGTCCGCTCAGTGGTTGATCACGCATGTCGATCAAGAATCGGTGGCCATTTTCTCCCTCGCGTTAGATAAAATGGGCGAAATTTCCAATCCTGATCTCGATACGCCCTTTGTGAGTTGTATTGAAACGGCGAGGCACACGGTGTCGGAGATCCGCAAAGCGGGCATCAATAAAATCATTCTATTAAGCCACATGGGTTATGAGGCGGATTTGGATCTCGCTCACCACGTCGACGGTATATCCTTAATCGTTGGTGGCCATAGTCATGTATTGCAGGGCGATTTTAGCCTGTTGGGCCTTGGCCAAAAAGACGATTACGGCGTTAAAGTCAATCATACTTACGTTGTGCAAGCTGGGTTTCACGCCTTGTCGTTAGGTCATTGCGACATTGATTTTGATGCAGATGGCCATGTCAGTGCGTTTAATGGCAAAAATGAATTACTGCTGGGTCGCCGACTGTTCATGGATACGTCGATGAGCCAATCATGGCATGAAGATGAATATCAAGTGGTTCGCCAATACGTTCATAGCCATCCACATGTGGCCGTATGCAAAAAAGACCCGTCAACGCAGCAATTACTTGCGATGCGTTATCAGGCGCAAGTTCGTGAACAGCAGAAAACCATACTGGCCACGGCGGAATGCAAGCTACGCCATGTTCGTATTCCGGATGAACTAGGGGGAAGCGATTTAGCGCCCTTGGTTGCCAACTCATTTATTTATACGCTGCAGAAAAACGGTATTGCGACTGATTTTGCGATTCATAATGCTGGTGGCGTGAGAAACTCGATGGCGATTGGACCGGTATCGGTCGCCGATATTGCCGGAAAAATTTTGCCGTTTACCGTTCCTATTGGTGTCTATGAGATACAAGGTAAATACATTTCACAAACATTAGAAGGCGCCATCAATAACGCGTTTAATAATGGCGTTGAAGGGACAGGGACGGGCTCTTATCCGTATTGCTCAAATTTGAGCTTTGACTACGATGCAGAGGCCGAGATGGGCCAGCGTATACGCAATCTCGCTATTTATTCGCCACTGAAGGGGTGGCAGCCTGTACAAGATGATCAGTATTACAAAGGCACCTCATCGGCGTATACGATGAAGGGCAAAGAGGGCTATGAAGCCATTCTCGAAATGAAAGGAGAAGGGCAAGTCACGCAATTCTCTATGTCCGATTGTTTTGTTTGCTATTTACAAGATAAACCCGAGGTACTTTCCAACGTGAAAAGTCGCCAAATGCACATCTGATTAAAATGTAAACAGTTGGCATGCAGCTTGCTTTGTTATTCCCGGTTCATTTGATTGCATCATTGAAAAGGGAGTAGTGTTGTTATGTGGTACCGCGACTGGGTTGACGTCGCCGTCGTCATAAGCTGGATTTTGGTATGGGCAGCGATGGTGTACTTTGTTCCCCACGGGGGCATGTAAAAAGAAGGAGCATTTATTTGCTCCTTTTTGATTTTCTAGTAGACGGAAAGTGAATTCAGGCATACAATCCGCGGCGTTTGGGGAGTAGTCGCCTCTGGTTTACTTATCGTCATCTCGTTAGGCAATGCCTTTCCGGTAAGTATAAGCGTTATGCGCTTCGACGAGACCAACGTATTCAAATCCTTATGCCTTTTGTTAGGTATGAGGCTGTTTGTTTGCGGTAGGGATCGTTAGCATACGCGCACCGATCCCTCCGTTTTTTGGAGGATAAAATGACCCCATCTACCTATCTAGGCCTTGGTCTACTAACGCTCGCTCTCGTAGCACTCGATATTTGGCAAACCCGTGGTGGCAACATCACTATCAAAAAAGCCGCTATTTGGAGTGTTTTCTGGTTTGTACTCGCTTTTCTTTTCGCTGGTTCTATCTATTTCTTTTGGGATTTTTATGCGCCAGGCAGCGACTATACAGCAGAAAAAGCAACGGTTTCATTCCTAACCGGTTACTTGCTTGAAAAATCACTCAGTGTCGATAACTTGTTTGTCTTCGCGATTATCTTCTCTCAGTATTCTGTTCCCGAGCACCTACGCCCACGTGCGTTGCTTTGGGGTGTGATTGGCGCACTTGTACTCCGTGCGATCATGATCGCGGTTGGCGCTCAGTTGCTTGCTCAATACCACTGGATTCTATACATCTTTGCGGCATTCCTGATTTGGACTGGTATCCAATTAGCACGCGATAAAGGTGAAGAGGAAGAAGTGAACCCGCTGCCAGAGAAAATCATTCGTAAATTTGCGACTGTCACTGATGGTTACCGTGAAAACGCATTAACCGTGATTGAAAATGGCAAACGTTGCGTTACGCCAATGATGATCGTTATCGGTGTTATTGCATTTATGGATGTGATGTTTGCCCTAGATTCTATCCCTGCAATCTTCGCGGTAACGCGTGAACCGTTCTTAGTATTAGCTGCGAACGTGTTTGCTTTGCTTGGTTTACGTTCATTGTACTTTGTGTTGCAAGGAATGATGGATAAGTTTATTTACCTAAAACCAGCGCTGTCGTTCATCATGGTTTTCATCGGTATTAAAATGTTACTGGTTGGTACCGCTTGGGCTATTCCGACACCGGTATCGTTGCTTGTTCTGCTGATTACCATGACAGTTGCTGTCGTTGCTTCCATTCTTAAGCAACGCAGCTTGGCGCAGCAAGCATAATAATTAGCGCTATTTCAACTAATTGAAATGCGAGTTACGCCTCATTCAGAGAAAGCAATTATGTATATTAATTGTTAATCTCGAGTGGGGCGTTTTTTGTTATTTGCATATAAAACGAGCGATGTTGATTTTTTATTCAACTAAACTTGAGTTAATTGAATAATTGCCCGAACGGCATGTTGCCAATCTGTAGCATAAGATTATCTAATCTGAATTTCGAAATTTTGTCATTTTAACTCGCGACGAAATGAACGCTAAAATATCCCCAAGCTGAGTTATCTAATTTCAAGAAGAGGCACATATGGCACAAGTTTTAGACGCTATTACCATGGTTGATACCACCCCTTCTAAGGACAGAAAAACCTACTCGGTTAATATCAAAGGATTGTTGGTTCATTTGCTCGACATTCTGTTTACTGAGCGTCATTCTCCTCGTACATACAACGCGAGTGATCTGTCTGGCCACATGCAGAAAGACATCGGTTTATACCGATAAGATAAATAGACAAATTCAAGACGTCAGTGGAAACACTGGCGTTTTTTGCGTTTAGCGCAGTAATACCAATCGACATACGTCTCTGAGTATTTTGGCGGATGAAAAAGTAGCAGATAAAAATAAAGCACCTTACGGTGCTTTATTTTTATAATCGAAGAGATTATTTCTTACGGCAGTACTCAGCGATAACATACATTGATTGGCCGCCATTCACTTTACCAGAGATAAGTTTTGGATCGTCAGTCAGTGCAATACCACGGATAACAGTACCTTGTTTGATAACTTGCGTACTGCCTTTGATTGGAAGATCTTTAATAACTGTTACGTCGTCACCTTTTTTCAGTTCCGCGCCGTTCACATCGAAAGGTTTGTCATCAGCAGACATGCCTTTCATTGCCCAGTTTTTGGTTTCTTCTTCCATGTACATCATATCTAGCGCATCTTGAGCCCAGCTTTCTGAGTTCAGACGAGTTAGTTGGCGCCATGCTGTTACTTGAACTGGAACAACTTGGCTCCACATGCTGTCGCTTAGACAACGCCAGTGATTAATGTCTTTAGGTTCTTCAATTTCACCCAGACATTTGTCACATACCATGATGCCGTGATCCACTGTTACGTGACCGTGCGGTGGTACCGCGTACGCAGTTAAAGGCGCTTCTGCTGCACATAGTTCACACTTAGATTCGCAACGTTGTAGCATTGTAGCTTCAATAGACATAATGGACTCACATATAGTCAGGATTAATAACGGGGGCTATTATCCACTTTATCAAACGAATTGAAAGGGGTATCGAGTGACGCAAAGGTTTAACCAAGATAAAGAGGGCGATTATTTCGCATTACGGTCGCTTTAGTAACAAACAAAATCGTGTCAATAACTTAGACGGAGTGACCACGTAACAAAAAGTCACCTTTACTTTACCTTATTAGTGCCAAACGGCATAATCGCTCCAGTTAATATAGCAAATGAGTAGGTAAAAAATTGGAATTACTCTCTATTGAATTTCTTGGCCGTCCTCTTCGACTCGAAGGAAGCATGGCGGGTTGGCAAGAATTGTATTGGGACAACCAAATCGTTTCACAACTTACCGCCGATTCCGATCGCCAAGCGCAGAATCATCACCACTTCGTTTTACAAAAGGGTGATGAAGTCTTGAACTGTGAATTGGACGTTTCATTGGTTTGGCAACCTTTTACATTCCGCTATTACGGAAAAGTGAACGACGAAGTCATTATCCAAGGTGAGCGCGACACAAAAGATATTGAACAACAATCGCCGGTTGTTGCCCCAAAACCTGAAAAACGCTTTAGTTTGATTGGCCTTGTTTCATTGGGCATGAAAATGCTCAAAAGTGCCAAACTGATCAAGGTCGTCCTCGCCAGTGCCAGTTTAGCGGCATATTCGTGGCTCTTTTCATTCCAATTTGCGCTGGCTCTGATCGCGTGTTTGGTGGTTCATGAATATGGCCACGTAAAAGCAATGAAGTATTTTGGGATGAAGACGAAAGGGATCTACCTTGTCCCATTTTTGGGCGGCTTAGCGCTGACGGATGAGAAAATTAATACACGTTGGCAAGACGTCGTGATTTCAATCATGGGGCCGATGTTTGGTTTCGTTCTGTCGTTCGCGCTGGTCGTTGTCTACTGGATAACCGGTGAGATGTTCTTTGCAGGTTTAGCCGTATTTAATGCCTTTTTAAATCTCTTTAACCTGCTGCCTATTTTACCTTTAGATGGCGGGCATATCCTAAAGAGCATCAGCTTTTCGATGAACAGCTTAACAGGCATGATTTTGTGTACGGCAGCCGCCATTGGTGGCGTGTTCCTCAGCTATACGCTTGGGCTCAGCTTATTGGGTTTCTTGCTTATCATGGGAACGCTAGAAATCATCATGGAGTGGCGCTATCGCCATCACAGCCATTTACTACCGCTCGATCGCTATGCACAAATTGTGTCTGCGGTGTGGTACGTGGCACTTGTCGCGGGTTTGGTCGCCATCATTTGGTACTTCGCTCAAACGGGTGATGCATTACTGCAACTACCGCTTCAATTGCTGGGCACATAGAAACGTCCATTCAAGATTCTCGGTCATTTGTGCATGTCTAACATGATGTCATCGCATCGCAAATTTCGAGAAGGGCTGATTGGTAAGCTTGTTGCCAAACATCGGCAACAAGCTTAATGATAGGGGTAAGACACAATGCTCTTTCCCTTTCATTGAATGTACATACCATGACTGAATCTGATTATGAACAGTTGGGTTTATTCGCGGTGTAATTAGGTAATTTGGCCATGGTGTTTTGGAGATCACTAATCCGTGTATTGTGAGACGGATGTGTTGATAACAATTCAGGCGGTTGTTGTCCTTGCGACGCCGCGGCCATATTGCGCCACAAATCGACGCTTTCCGCAGGATTAAACCCCGCTTTAGCCATTATCTCCAGTCCTACAATGTCTGCTTCTGATTCTTGCGTTCGTCCGTAGGGAAGCAATACACCATATTGAACCCCGACACCCAGCGCGGCCATCGTGGCATTTCGATATTGCGCATATTCCGATGAACCTAGCGCCACGGATGTAATTTGCAAACCAGCATTCGCAAGTTGCGATTGTGATAGTCGCTCATTACTGTGGTCCGCTAACACGTGCGCGATTTCATGACCAATGACGGTTGCCAGCTGATCTTCGTTTTTTGCCACGTTTAATAAGCCAGTATAAACACCGATTTTTCCGCCGGGTAGGGCAAAGGCATTCACCTGGTCACTATCAAATACCACCACTTCCCATGTGTCGAACGCCGCTTGTTTAGGGACTTGCGCCGTCACGGCAGCTGCAACACACTGAACATAGCGGTTTACTTTGTCATCTTGGCTGATTTTTTGTTGCTGTTTCATTTCTTCAAATGATTGAGCCCCAAGGCTACTCATATCATTATCGGAAAATAACAATAATTGATGACGCCCAGTTGGCGACGCGCTACACGCTGTCAGTCCAACGGTTAAGGCTAAGGTGGTGATTTTAAACCACGACATAGAACACTCCCTGTGAAATACAACCTTCTTCTCATCATAACATCCGGTTAGAATAGACGTAACCGTTATGAATGGATTTGGCTATGACCATTTGGAAGCGAGAGATCAGCGTCGATCTTCTCAATCAAACCTCAAAAAATACCTTAATCGAACACCTTAATATTGTTTACACCGAACTGGGCGATGATTACATCAAAGCGACGATGCCCGTATGCTCATTTACTCATCAGCCACTAGGCATGTTACACGGCGGAGCCTCGGTCGTATTGGCTGAAACCTTGGGGTCGTTGGCGGCTAACTTCTGCGTTAACGAAAGTTCTTATTGCGTCGGACTCGATATTAATGCCAACCACATTCGCGCCATGCGCAGTGGATTTGTGGTGGGGACCGCGAAACCCATTCACCTAGGCGTGTCGACTCAGGTTTGGCAAATTGATATTGAAGATGAACGGGGTCGTCTGGTTTGTGCGAGTCGTTTAACCATTGCAGTACAACAACACCGTAAAACAAAGAGTGAAGACAAATCATGATGATCGAATTTTCCAATGGCAAAATTATTGCCACCGCTCATGAGATTGTGGTCAAAGTGAAAGGGACGAATATGATTACTTTGCAAGCTCAGTCCGATGCGGTGCGACTTATTGGGCGTGGGGCAAACGTGATTGCAGTTCACTCTAGTGAAGCGCAGTGGTCAATCAAGTTAGACGATGACAAGCAACTAAATGAACTTGCATCACAATTAGGCATCGCTATTCAGTAACTGCTTGATCCACACTTATTAAATGGGGAAAATAAAGTTAGCATTGTTTAATTGAGATTTCCCCTTTATGAGCAGCCCGCGACTGCGTGTTCAGTTTGAAACGCTATTCGAGCATTACAATGGTATCGATCTTGACGTTCAACTCGAAGAGATCACCGATACTCTGTGTTGTACAAGACGTAACGCACGAATTGTACTCAACAAAATGGAAGAAGAAGGCTGGATTGAATGGCGACCTTCTCCAGGCCGAGGTAAACTGTCTCGTCTGAACTTCAAGCGCAGTCGTACGGATGTCAGTGAAGATCTTGCTCGACGCTATTTAGAAGAGGGGAAAATCAGCCAGGCGCTGAAGGTGCTTGACCAAGACGCGGCAAAACTGACGCGTGTCGTTGAAGGCTATCTGGGCGTTCAGCTGCAAGAAGGGCAACAAGTTGTCCGTTTACCTTATTATCGACCGTTACTTTCCCTTAATCCTCATAAAAATATGCGCCGATCTGAGCTGCATATTGTGCGACAAATCTTCAGTGGTTTAACTCGATTAGACGAAAATGACCAGCTTGCGCCCGATCTTGCACACACGTGGGAAATGGTGACCCCTCGTCATTGGCGATTCTATATCCGCCCCGCGGTGCGTTTCCATAACGGAGAATTACTGAGTGCCGAAGCTATCATTGAATGCGTGATGGCGTTGCGATCTCGTCATTTGTTCGCCCATATCGACAGTACGTTCTCTACCCAGAAAAACGTGATTGAGATTTACTTAAACCAAGATGATCATCATTTTGCCCTATTAATGGCCGAGTCATGCGCTAAGGTTATGTTGCCACATTCACAACGCGGCAGCGAGTATGACCAATTCCCGATAGGAACGGGCCCATATAAGGTGACCCAGAATGATGAGAAACGACTCACGATTCACGCCTTTGACGGATATTTTGGGTTTAGACCGCTGGTCGACTGCGTTGAAGTGTGGGTTATTGACGCTGTCCATTCATCGATGGTCTTCCCGAGTTTATCGAAGCCCAGCGCGCCCCAAAAAGCCGAATTGAGTGATGAAGTCGAGCTCGATCCTGGCTGTACTTACCTATTATTGAATCGCAAAAATGGCTTAGCCAAATCAGACGATTGGGCTCGCTACTTTTCATTACGTTTATCTTCTTTGAATGTTTTTCAGCTTTTACCTCAAGACCGTATCGTCGAGCTTGGGGCGTTGCCTGCTTATGGATTGAAGCCGGGTTGGTATCACCATACACGTCAAGCGCATTACAGCGCACCACCCAGTTATCGGACGGTCACGATTGCCTATCATGCGAAGCATCCCATGTTTCCGATATTAGTGAAGTGCTTAGAAAACTTACTCAAGCAAGACAACCTTGATGTTGAATTAGTGACTTACGATATGGAAATGCCGAATCATGACGAAGTAGATATATGGGTAAAACCAATGGGTATCACCAGCAATCGTGACGATGCCATCGCGGGCTGGTTAATGGATTACAGCGATATCGATGCGTTCAGTAAAGAGGATGATTTTGCTCAATGGTCTGAAGTTGTGACTGAATATCGTCGGAATAAGTTTGCAACATTTCCTGCGCAAGAGATTGGCAAGTCACTGGCAGAAAAAATGCAATTAATCCCGATGTTTCATTGTTGGCTTGGGGTGAGTAAAGACCAGTGCGGTGCACTACAAAATGCGAAATGTAATGCGCTAGGTTGGTTCGATTTTAGTCAAGTTTGGGTCAAACCAAGCTCTATTGGCGAACAAGGTAATTAGCATGGCGAAACCCAATAAAAAGCTGCCGACTCAAACCGTTGAAATCTTTTGCGCCAAGTGTCGAACCTTGCTATTTAAATATCGGAAAGGGGGCAAAGGCGCATTAGTTAAATGCTTTAAAGAACGCATAACTGAAGACTATATGACAACCCCTTGTTATTGCCCACAATGTGGATCTGAGTTTGCTCGAGACACCTTGGTTAGAGGGACGCCATCTTTCAAGATGATTGGTGGTAAAGTGGTGATGAAATAGACATTCTTATTAACATTTAAGTAACAAAAAATCTGTCGACCACGGCCAAAACCGCTTTGAAAATTGCCTTTTTTGATCTAAGTCGAGAAAATAAGTGTAAATTAGGTTAACGACTTTCAAGAGTTTTAATAACTGATACAATGCCCGCGTTATAAATGCAATTGTACTATTTCCACTACTATCAATAGGGGTAAGTCATGGAGCTAGGTCTAATCATCGCTTTCATCGTAGCAGCAGCTGTTATGGTTAAGAAAGAAATGGCAGCCACCAAATAATCACGCATTCAGTCCAATTTGAATACTCTTTTTGAATGATGTTGATCCTAAAGCCAGTCTTATGCTGGCTTTCGTTTTTTTAGCGCTCCCCAAACGCGTGTTACGCCCCGTTTATTTCATTTGTCCTTCCTATCTTAGACACCGTTGTTATGCGAGGTCCGGTTTTCCAACGACTGCGATTGATTAATCGAACTATCAACAGTATGTTGAATAGGATTTGACGCAGTAGTAATGAGAGAAGGGAATCCGTTTGCAAAGTCCAATTACGCTAGAAGCACTTCATATACTGGATGCGATTGATCGCAGAGGAAGTTTCGCCTCTGCCGCTCATGAGCTTGATCGCGCGCCCTCATCATTAAGCTATCAAATCCAAAAGCTTGAACAAGACTTAGATATGACGATCTTCGATCGCTCGGGGCACAAAGCGACGTTCACCGCCGCAGGGCGATTAATCCTTGAACAAGGACGGAGTATTCTCGCGGCGACCGATAAGTTGGTTAACGATGCGAGTGTGCTGGCGAATGGGTGGGAGTTAGACATTACACTCGCGTTTGATGGGATCATCCCAGTATCAAACTTCTTTGCCATGATTGAAGCATTAAGCATGGTCAGTTCTACGCGAGTTCGTTTGCAAGAAGAAATTTTAGCGGGGTGCTGGGAGTCTCTCGCCAGTGGTCGTTCTGACCTGTTAGTCTGCCCGAAAATTGAATCACTGCCGATTGATGTGAAATACGAAACGATCGGTTCGCTCGAGATGGTTTGGGTGGCGGCCGCATCTCATTATGTACATAAAAGAGCAGGGGCTTTTGATGAAAGCGCCCGAGAGAAATACCGCATCATTGCCATTGCCGATACCGCTCGGGAGCAACCGGCCATGTCGATTAACGTTCTTCACAAGCAACCTAGACTCACCGTGAGTAATTTTTCAGCTAAAGTGGATGCGCTTAGAGCGGGGTTGGGGATTGGTACATTACCTTATAGCGTCGCTAACCCCCTTATTGAACAAGGCGAATTGGTTCAAATTGCGGGATCTCAAACTCAATCGATTGACATTATTATGGCTTGGAAGCGTAGTCAGATTGGCGAAGCGAAATCGTGGTGCATTCAGTTTCTCAAAAAGCATTGGCAAATGAAGTAAATCATCTTGAGAATAAGCCGACGTTTAACCATGAAGGATGAATAGCGAAATCATCCTTCATGTTACCCGCGTCATTTAAGTGTTTGTATTGATTCTATTGACTAGTTGATTCGATTAAAAGCCCAGTAGTGACCATCACGAGCTTAATTTGGTTGTAATACTAGTACCATATCAGCCGTCCCATCTTCAAAATGAATATCAATACTAAAACCAACGCTTTGTGCCAGCATCAGCATGCCGCGATTGGTTGGCATGGTCATGCCCGACATTCTTTTCGTTCCTTTGTTTTGGCAATAATCAATGATCTTATTCATCAGGATTTTACCTAGTCCTTTCCCCTTAAGATCCGAACGGATCAAGATTGCAAATTCAGCATCAGTATTGTCATGATTGATCAGAGCACGGCTTACGCCAATGATTTGCCCATCAGCATGGGTTGTATCCACGGCGACAAACGCCATTTCACGGTCATAATCAATTTGCGTTAATTTTGCGAGCGCCTCATGGTTAAATTCACCAACCTCAGCAAAAAAGCGTTTGTACAGATCGTCTTTAGAAACGGCATGAATGAAATCGGCATGTTTTGGTTCATCTTCAGGCAGGATTGGCCTCAAAAGAACGTCGCTATCGTCTTTTAAGCGCAGAGTTTCTTCGAGCTCAATGGGATAAGGACGAATCGCAAGCCGATGCTGTGCATCTCCGTGGTAGGCTTTAAGCACTAAGTCCGCATCTAAGATAGTAAACTCGTTACCATTGGCAAGAAGCGGATGGATGTCGAGTTCATGTACCTGCGGGCAATCAACGACCATTTGAGATATCCGCACCAATATTTCTGATAGCCCATCGATATTGATCGGTTCAGGTAGCTTTTGTAAACGTATTTTCTCGCTCTTGATGGCGCGTACAATTAAATAACGAGCCAGCGCCATGTTGAGTGGCGGTAACGCTGACGCAGCATCAAGCGCTTCGTTCCATTCCGATCCCCCTTGTCCTAACAGAATGACCGGACCAAAAGTTTCATCGTATTTTACTTTAATCCGTAGCTCTTCTCCGCCGGCGACTTTTGCCATACCTTGCACCAGTAATCCATGAATACGGGCAGACGGGTAGGAGAGTTGGCTTCGATCGAGAATGGCTTGAGCGGCATTCGCCACTTCGGTGCTGGTGCGTAGATTGAGCATAACGCCTTGGACATCGGACTTATGGGCAATATCTGGTGATCGCAGCTTCACCGCGACAGGATAACCAATCTCACTAGCCACATGAACCGCCTCGCTGGCGTCGCTCGCGATCCATGTTGGTAGAACATTAAAGTTAAAGTGCTTTAAGAATGAACGAATTTGATGTGTATCTAACGATACTGTGTTTTTATCCAGTAGTTGGTCGCCTATCCATTTTTTGGCACTTTCGAGTTCATTGATATGGACCAATTCTGCCGTCGTGGGGGTCTCCATTAACTGTTTTTGGTTTCTTCGGTATTCGACTAAATGCATGAATGCCACCACGGCACTTTCAGCGGTGCGGTAGGTTGGGATGCCAAAATCAGTAAAAATGGCACGCGCCGGACGGGCCGTGAGTTCGCCAGACCAATTAGTCAAAATATTAAATCGCCGACTTCGGGGATGGGATTTTATCGCTTCTACAATCGCCGCAGCAGTCAGTTCGGAGTGTGCGATGGCCGACGGACTATGCATAATCAATATTGCGTCAGCGCAATCACTGTCCATGATCGTATTTAGCGTATCAATATAACGTTGAGCACCAGCATCTCCGACCATATCAATTGGGTTTGAATGGCTCCAACTTGAAGGTAAAAGCGCATTAAGCTTATCTACTGTGTATTCATCCAGTTCTGCTAATTTTCCACCACGTTCTAGTAGTGTATCAACGGCCATGATTGCTGGCCCACCGCCATTGGTGATGATTGCGAGTCTTTCACCACGCAGTGGCACAGAGTGCGTAAGCGTTTCAACTGCGGCAAATAACTCATGTGAATTTTGTACTCGCAACATACCCGTTCGACGTATCGCTGAATCGTAAATGATATCGAGAGTATCACTGCCGCCCGTATGAGCTTGCGCCGCTTTGCGTCCTTCGGCAGTTCGGCCACTTTTTAAAACGAGTATTCGTCTATTTCTCGATGCGCTACGAGCTGCCGACATAAACCGGCGTGCATCTTTGATCGAATCAACATAGAGCAAGATCGCTTCAGTGTGGGTGTCGGTACTTAAATGATCTAAAAGATCCGCAAAGTCGATGTCGACGGAGTTGCCTAAAGAGATAAACGCAGAAAAGCCAATATTTTTATCATTTGCCCAATCTAAGATGGTGGTACACATAGCCGCGGATTGAGAAATAAACGCGATTTTGCCTTTTTGGGCGCTAACAGGCGAAAAGGAGGCATTAAAATTAAGCCACGGTAAAATGATGCCTAAGCTATTCGGGCCAAGCACTCTCATACCCGATCGGCGCGCAATCGCCACGCATAGATCTTGAATCGGTTCGCCTGTACTGCTTATATCAACCATATCCGACGATATTACGATAACAGACTTAACCCCTTTATTGGCCAGTTGGGTAAAGATCTCAATGTTTCGTTGTGCGTTAGTACAGAGAATCGCCACGTCAGGCACGATAGGCAGGGAATCGATATCAGGGTAGGCTAAAACGCCACAGACGGCGTTGTACTTGGGAGTGACGGGCATTATTGCCCCTTCAAATCCCCCTTGAAGGAGATTTTTCATCACAATATTGCCCGCGCGCATTTTTTGCGTGGAGGCACCGATAACGGTAATGGATGTAGGCTTTAAAAGACGACTTAAATTGTTCACAAATCAACTTCCTAACGACACGTTTACTTTATCGTAACGGAGATAAATCATGCTTGCAGGCCTAATTTGATGGAGTTTTGCTCAGATCACCGTTCACAGTAATCACTTTGTGTTACAAGTCACGTTGTCTCGTAATATAATGAGCGTGTTGGCTTGATTATGCTGCTGTCTAACGGCATGATTTACAGTAATTTATATTAGGGCTTGAAGAATTCATGAAAAAAATTGCCATTGTTGGTTTGTCCGTTTTATTGTCTGCATGTGTTTCTAGTGAATACACAACAGAGGTAAGTTCAGAAAGTTACCGCGAAGATTACCAAGTTGCAGAAGTACAGCAACCCGTGACTGAAACGGTTACAGAGACAGTCGTTGAGACTACGGTTGTTTCAACCCCTGCTGAAACCACGCCCGCAGTTGCGATTGTCCCAGCGTCAGACAAACAACAAAATGCAGTAGAAGCACGCTTTGGCTATACCATTCAAGTTGTCGCGGTTGGAACGCAGGCGAAAGTTGATCAGTTCGCTCGTATGTTGCCACGCTCTAACCAACCAGTTTGGGAAAACTACAAAGTTGTGAATGGCACCAAATGGTATACCGTTCTTTACGGTGACTACGCAACTCAAGCTGAAGCGAAAGAAGCCATTGCTCAATTGCCAGCGGAATTTAGAGCATTGAAACCATTTGCGAAGAGCATTGATAGCATCAAAAACTCACCGTACCCAACGCTCAACAAATTGAACTAATTAAACGAAGGGGCTTTTGCCCCTTTTTACTGACCATTCTTTCAGCGAACTCTCGTTGACTGAGTATTTATATTGGTATTAGAAGTGTAACTCGGCTGGCTTTTCATTATGATAACGCCTCCTAGTTTTTGTAGTATCACGGAAAGATTTTAATGAAAAAAATATCCATTCTTCTTCTTTGTGGCGGCGGTTCGTCGGAGCACGATGTATCTCTAGTTTCAGCAAACTACGTACAATCACAGCTTGAATTAACGCCTGAGTTTGAAGTAACTCGCGTTGAAATGAAGAAAGAGGGCTGGTTTACAAACCAAGGTGAATTGGCCCTATTAGACAGCAACACCGGCCAGTTAAACTTTGCAGATCAAAGTTTACATGTTGATTTCGTTGTGCCTTGTATTCATGGCTTTCCCGGTGAAACCGGTGATATTCAATCGCTATTAGAGCTTGCGGGTATTCCATACTTAGGCTGTCGTGCTGAAGCAAGCAGCAATAGCTTTAACAAAATCACATCAAAACTATGGTACGACGCGTTAGGTGTACCAAACACACCGTATCTTTTCTTGTCAGAGAACAACGATGAATCTTTGACTAAAGCGCAGCAAGCATTTGAAAAATGGGGCAGCGTATTCGTTAAAGCGGCATGCCAAGGCTCATCTGTCGGTTGTTACAAGGTAACAGATTCAGCGCAGTTACAAACAGCAATCAACGATGCATTTAGTTACTCAGACCAAGTACTGATTGAACAAGCGGTTAAACCACGCGAACTTGAAGTCGCTGCGTATGAGTTCCAAGGCGAACTTGTACTGACGTTGCCAGGTGAAGTAAAAGCACCGGACAACACGTTTTATAGTTATGAAGAAAAGTACTCGGCGACGAGTCACTCCACGACCGACATTGTTGCTCATAACTTAACGGAAGAACAAGCAACCGAAATCCGTGTGAACGCAGAAAAAGTCTTCAAGCAAATGAAGCTACGCCATTTATCACGTATTGATTTCTTCCTAACAGAAGAAGGCGATATTTATCTAAACGAAGTCAATACGTTCCCGGGTATGACTCCGATTTCAATGTTCCCGAAAATGCTAGAAAATCATGGACATAAGTTCCACGAATTCCTGGCTGATTGCGTAAAAACATCCATCTAAGCACGCATTCACTCGAATGGCTTAATGGATATAAATTGCAATTTTTCAAGCTCTGACTGTGTCTTATTACCCAAGTATTGATAAGGCATAGCAGGGCTTAGCCAGCGGCCAGCGTATTGAATTTCCTTGGGTTTCATGCCTTGTTTCGCTAACTGCTCGATTGCACCCACGCGAAGAGATTGCCCTGAAAATTGGACATCTAAATTAAGCTCATCACTGGCAGCTCTCAATATGCGATAGATGGAAGAATCGTTAAGTGGCATCGTGCTGATGTTTTCATGTCGATCAATGGCGGTGAAAACGAACTCACCTTGAAGCCCACGTAAATTAATCCATCGCTCCAAAATTCCCGTAGAAACCTCATCTAAATGATAGATAGATTCTTCTATCGTTATCACTGCGCCAGAATCACCGATTGCGATTTGTGAAAAACGTAAATCCCTCAGATCTTTACGCTTCATAAGCGAGTGAAACATCACATGGTAAATCGCCAGATTACGACAATCGCGAATGGAACTAGAACGCGCATTCTTCTGCGTAAGTTGCTCTAATTGATCTTGTCCAAAAGCATGAGTTTGTTTCGCATCGCCTTGTTTATCTAAACGTATTGTCGCCAAACTCTTTTGAATTTGATGATTTTTCGCAGGGTCGGGCAGAGCCAGTAATTTATGCACCAAAGAAACAGTGACCACGTAACGTCTTAATGTCGCGTATTTCTTCTGCTTGGATTCCTTTTCGATATATTGACGAAAGGCGGTTACCGATGCCGGCAGAGGAGAAACCGATTTGCTCTGACAAAACTCAACAAATAGATTCCAATCTTTCGTCATCGCCAAAAGCGAACTGTGTGCATAGACACCAGAGGTTAAGTCATTCACCTGGTCTAATGTCACGGTTGAAGCGAATTGATGGAGAAAAGTATTTAATTTTTCTTGGTCAGTGATTTTGGGAATCAATTTTTGCAAGGAAGCGCACCATAACAACATTATTCAATCTAAATATACTTGCTTAACAGTGATTTACAATTATTATTAAAGAGAAGCTCAATGAAATAAGAATAAGACTATGGCAGTGTCTACATACCGAGGTTTTGACTTAAAAACCGTGGGTTCAAATTCTGATGTTTGGCAAGTTCAAATTAAAAATCGCGTTCTGCAAGGCAGCACCGCGGCACTGAAAAAAAGTATCGATTGGTTTTGCGATTCTGCAATGGTCATTGATCCTAAAGAGTTCTCATCTTTGTCGAAAGTTCGTCAAGGTCATGGAAAGGCAGTGCAAGAGACCTTTTTTGGTTATATCATTAAGAACGACACTGGTGAGCCAAACTCTTGGTATTGCCTTTTTAATGGAAAGCTAATTAAGGGCGGAAAGCTAGCGATTCAAAAACACATTGAAGGCTACTTAATCGCAAAAAAGAAAGCTGAGCAACAAAAGAAATAGTCATGACTCTAGTATATTCAACAGAAACCGGCCGTATCAAACCAGAAGAAGAAAAAGTGACTCGTCCTAAAGGCGATGGCATTGTTCGCATCTTGAAACAGACTAAAGGCCGCAAAGGCAAAGGTGTTAGCATCATTTCCGGTTTAGACATGGACGATGTCCAACTTAAACTACTCGCGGCAGAACTTAAGAAAGTTTGTGGCTGTGGCGGCGCAGTAAAAGATGGCGATATTGAAATTCAAGGTGACGCTCGTGACAAGATCAAAGCTCATCTAGAGAAAAAAGGCCACACAGTTAAATTAGCTGGCGGTTAATGCTCGCAATAATCAGTTAGATAATCCATGATTAAATAACTGATTATTAAGTATTTTATGGTAAATGGCGCTTATGTTAAACCAACACGAGCCTAACCAGCTAAAAGATTAGAGAAGAGAGCGCACAAACCGTTGCGCTCATTAAATACCGAATCGTATTTAACATAATATGCATAATGCGCACTAAGGTGTCCGTTTATTTTGAGCCTTTTACTCCTAAATGTTACCACTCATTTTATGAATTAGAATTTGTAATTCTGGCCAATCACAATTAATAAAATTCCCATTCGTCCGATGAACCATGTTCGGCTTCATTAAGTTGAAATGAATCATCATTGATTAGCTCATGAGGTTCATTTCCTAGGAAGTCACTGATTGCACCTGCAACGTCCCACGAGTCTTTGCAAAAGTAAGCCTTCTTGATTGAAAGAAAATACAGCGTGCCTTCACACAAAATTACTTGATTCATAATGCGCTTGATCCTTCTTGTAGTTGATGGTTGTTACCATAATCATCAAGCCCAACTTGCCAAAAGTCATAGCAGCGTGGGCATATTAGACCGCCTTATAACCATGAGTTAAAGCCTGAGCTGTAACACCTGGTCTACGATTAAAATGCTGATCCAACGCACTGCATAACTGGTCAAGATGCATCGCCATCATTGGTGTTGATGGCACGTTCTTGTCGTAAAATATTACCACGGCGTCATCGACTTTATTTTTAGATGTTGGTGATTTACGTTGAAGAACTGATACACGTTTGACCATGTCATATGGTAATAAGCATCGAGGGATTGGTGGATTCACATCGTCACGAGTTGGCTTTTTAAGCTCTAAATACTTAGCGTAATACGCAATAGTAGCTTGGTTTCGATTCAATTTTTTAGCACAACCAGCAGCCCCTAAAAGCCAATAGTTGTCTCTTAAAAACTGTTCTTGTTTAATGGTCAATCTTTTACAACGCTGAATGTTTAGCTTGCGAATTTGACCATCAACAGCACATAAAGTGCGACCAAGTTCTTTGGCCGCAAATGCAGAGCTTTTACCTTGTCGAATAAGAACCGTAAGTAGTTCTGATTCCTTTTTAGACCAACTTTTTCGAGTGGTTTTTAACTTTGGTTTTTCGACAAGAGCAGTCGTTACCGCTTTATCTGAAACGCTTAGGCGGCGAAAAAGTAAATCAGCGAAAGAACAATCAGAATTAACATCTTGTGATACGAGTGAGCAATTATCCATATAACCCCCTAGCCTATATTGAACGTTTACAAATCAACTAATTCCAATGGCTCAATAAGCATTCCAAAGCGTTTTAGCTCAAGGCCACCAAAGTTATTAACAACAAAGCTAGAGCTGTGAACGGTATAAATTCCGGCGACATGTGCTGGTTGCCCTTCTTCAAGTGATAACTTCATTAGCGTTGGGAACTTGCCGCCTAGATAGGCGTAGGCTTCTTGTTCGTAGATGTTGCGATCTGGTTTGTCGTCCTTACCTTTGATTGTGCGTGTTGTAAATTTTTCATCTTCTGGGAATATTTCAATTTTTAACATGGTTATATCCTTAGTGTTTTTTCAATTAAGCGACTGCTCTAAATGGCAATACATTGGATTGGGCGACTTGAGGCATGTGATACCAGTCCGGAATCGGTAGCGGCTTAAGCTCGATAACCTCTGAACGTTTGAGTGTTGGACAAAGGCGACTAACATCGAATTGTTGGCCGATATCGATGCCAATTTTCCTTAAGCGGGCTTTGTGCTCGTAGAATTGCGATTGACTTAGCGTGTGACGTAAATCGGTGCCGTGCTGCCAAAGTGTGAAATAATTCATGGTGGTATTAGCTGCACGCACTGTTTCCACAACCCCTGCTTCTAGTAATTGCTCTGCGATTGATTGATGAATGTCTTTAGTAGCGTGTAGTGTCTTCATAGCGTCTTCCATCGTCGTTAGGTGCTTGTAAAAGTCTTGTTCCGTTACCATTCCGTAAAATTGCAAGTCGTGTCTTTTCAGTAGTTTTTGTCTGAGGCTGTTTTCTTCACGGACAACGCCGTGCTCTTCGCAGTAATCGATAAGAGTTTCTAAGTACTTAATATGATCTTGTGTTGTCTTGCT
>NZ_JTKH01000026.1 GCF_000827885.1 Vibrio renipiscarius
TGATTTGAAATCGCATGCTAAGTCTAATATTTTATTTCTGGGGAATGTTGATAACGTCGTGGATTACTTGTCATTGGCTGATGTATTTATAATGTTTTCAAAATCTGAAGGGTTTCCCAATGCAGTTCTAGAAGCGTTATCTACTGGCCTTCCATGTATATTAAGTAATATTCCATCTCATGCTGATGTAAAGGAAATTATGGGCGATTGTATTACACTTATAGAAGAAGATGATAATAAATTCATTGATAACTACCTTTTCGATAAAGATTCTAACATAGCCAATAAAGCTGTTAAAAACTTATCTGCGATTACGATGGCAGGTAAGTATAAAGAAAAATATGTAGAGTTATATAATATTTAGGTGAGGATCATTAATTGTCAGATTATAACACCCCAATTTCCTGGAAAGAAATGAAAAGTAGATTAGCTAAAGACTCTGAGGTAAATTCTATTAAATTGAGTTTTTGGTCTTATATGTCAAATGATTTCGCTAAGTTTTTTATTCTATTAAGGTTTTTAGAGTGCTTGGGAGGGGACTATAGTTTCATTTATAGGGTTATTGATAGGTTGTTTTTTATACCTGTATCTATGAAGCTTTCTTTTTCTATACCTCCTTACACTACTCGAGGAGGCTTGAGACTGCCGCATTATGGCACTATTGTAATTAATAGTAGGGCTAGGTTAGGAGAATACTGTCAGGTCAGTGTAGGCGCGGTCATTGGCTCTGATATTAAGGACACCCAAAAGGCTCCAATAATTGGCTCAAAAGTATTTATCGGCGTTGGGGCGAAAGTGATCGGTGATGTAAAGATTGGCAGCAATGTTACTATTGGGGCCAATAGCGTAGTTTTAAGTTCGTTCACAGAGGAAAATATTGTTTTAGTAGGCATGCCTGCTAGGAAAATTAATAAAAATGTATAAAAAACTTTTAGCATTATTTTCAGGTACTTTGTTTGCTCAGTTAATAGGTATTGCAGCGTATCCATTAATCACTAGGTTGTTTGATGCTGAAGTTTTAGGTATGCTAACTTTAGTTACTTCTATTTCTACTGTGTTAGGTAACGTTGCAGCTTTTAGTCTACCTCTTGCTATAGTAATAAGTAAGAGTGAGGTTGAAGCGAACGTTGCTGCTAAAACTGCTTTCACGTCAACCCTTGTGACTATATCAGCTCTTTACCTGTTTTTTTTCTTAATTATAAATACTAATTGGTTTCAATCTATATTTGATACTATTGATAATAGTTTCATCTTCGCCATTTTTATACTCTCTAGTCAACTATCTTTTGAACTGACTTTTGTTCAATTGCTATTGAGAAAATACAAGTATAGACAAATAAGCAAAGTAAGAATAATTTTTTCTTTTATACTCAACACAATAAAAATACTGTCTTTTTACATATCTCAAAATATACATGTCTTAGTGTGGGTTTCGATGATATGTGGCTTTATTAAGTTATATTTATTTTATCGAGTAACAGGTGTGAGTGACGCCTTAGTCTTTTATAACGTAAGCTTTAAAGATATAAAAGAAGTGGTAAATAAGCACAAAGAACTAGTGATATATAGGACGTCTCAAACATTCATAAATTCTTTTTCTCAATTTATGCCAGTTTTATTCTTGTCTAGATTCTACTCTATTATGGAGGTTGGCTATTTTGGACTGGCAAAAACTTTACTAGAATTACCTATAAACTTGATTGGAAATACAATTAGTTCTGGCCTTTATCCGTATTACTCAGAGTTAAAGAGTCAGAATAAATCCGTTATTCCCCTTACATTTAAATGTATCACAGTTCTGCTTATTTTGAGCTCGTTAGTAAGTATGTTTCTTTTAATTTTTGGACAAGCTGTCTTTGCGTACATTTTTTCTTCGGATTGGAAAGTTGCTGGAGAATATGCATCAGTTCTTAGTGTCGGTTATATAACTCTTCTATGCTCAAGAACTGTTTTACCTCTAATTAACGTGTTTAACCTTGAAAAAATGATCTTTAAATATGAGTTATTTGGATTGGTATTGAGACTATCTAGTTTATGTATTCCCATTTATTTAAGCATGAACGCGATAGATGTTATTTTGTATTACTCCATCAGTAATTTTTTTGTATACTTAGTGTTGATTATTTTGGTTTTAAGAAGTGTGAAGATCAAAGAGAGGAGTGAATTTTATGACTGAAAAGTTGAGGAAAAGTCTTGACAATTTGTATTTTAATCCATTTAAAATTGATAATTTTTTTATAATAATTATTCATTCAATATATTTAATGGCGAAGAAAACACCAAGTAACATCATTAACTATCTTCTTTTTGTGATATTTTATAGAAGCTTTACTAGATATGCTTCTAATGATTTTTCAATTGGCGTTAAGCAACTATGTATACAACAAATTCATCTCCCTCATCCTATTGGAATTGTTATTGGTAAGGGGGTTTTGCTAGGTAAAAATTGTGTTATTTATCAGGGGGTAACTATTGGAAAATCTAATGCACACTCTGATTTTTATCCGGTCATTGGTAGCAATGTTACTATTTATACCGGCGCGGTT
>NZ_JTKH01000027.1 GCF_000827885.1 Vibrio renipiscarius
AAGAGACGCAAAAAAAGCTGCAATTGAACATATAGAAGAGTTCTATGCTTTTGATAGCGGGCAAGTGTTGTTTAAACCTACATTAGCATCAGTTGACCAGTTTCGCGGTACAAAGAAAGAGGCTCTATCTTACTTTATTGGTCAAGACCTCGCCGAAGATAAAGGGTTTGCATTGGCTCCATACACCAACGTTCGTTGGGAAAATGAAGGCATTATAACGGACCAAGATTCTGCGCTAGCAATGGGAAATTACTTCTTTACAACAAAAGACGGTAAAAACGTTAAAGTTGAATATACATTTGGTTATGTAAAAGATGGTGAAGGGAACTTAAAAATCAATTTACATCACTCCTCTATACCATATTCAAACTAAATTCTTCAGGGGATCCACAGCATTTAACGTAACTGCACTTAGTGTGACCCCAGAACTAAACACAAAAACGGCTCCCAATCGGGGGCCGTTCTTCGTTACAGAGTCACGAGATTGAACATAACGCCAATATCGCGTATCAACATTTAGGCTCTGTGTTGCAACAATTTTAAAATGTCACACGATGCCGCAAGTTAGAAATATCACATAAGGCATCTCCAGTTATTCTTCAAAATCAACCTTTTCACTTGAAATTAACGGTATGATACATCCAGTAAAACCTTGTAACTCTGATTTAGGTATTTCTGATTCTGTCTTGCTTCCATCATCAACAAATAGATGCTCAACTTCTGCTTTTCCATCTTTTACCATGATTTCCATGCTGATAGAGTAATTCCCGTCAGGAAGCTGATGCGCTTCAGCACAATTGATTATTTGAGGAAGTTTTTGCTCGGCGTATGCAATAGATGAAGATAAAAGTGCTGTTAAAACAAATGTTAATGATTTCATAAACGATGTCCATATTAAGTGAGGACTTTTCTCACTTAATATGGACAGTTCAAAAAACACACTAGTTCATTCTTATTATGTGTTTTCGTGACTGTGACCAAATCTATCCTGATAGTTACTAACTGCTGGATTTGTCATTGATTGTCGACGTTGTTCCTGCCTTCTTGGCGAATACGCTTATCGCAGACGTGTTGAATAAGTTCGAGCTTTTTCAGCTCCTTGGTGCTCATAGTCAGTAGCATTCCTGCACCTTAAGCTAAAAATCTTAAGGTGCAGATTTTACACTTAATGTGACACTTTAAACCTGCGCTGACAAGATTTAGACGCAAGTGTGATCATCCTTTTTTTAGCGCACGAGTTCAATTACGTTATTCAAGTAAGCTGACGTTACAGAAACGTTCCCACCTTTGAAAGTTCCATCGCCAGTTATAAGTGTTTGATTAAATCCGTATGCAAGAAGTTCATTATCTTTTAGAAAGTCTAAGTGTTTAGCCATCTCGTTATATTGGAAGTCTTTAATTTGTAGCGGCGTACTTTGAATCGAGCCAGAGAGAAATAAATCTTTCAGTTGAGGACATGTGTTTATAACTGAAAATATTGCGTTTTTAACCCGAGCTACGTACGTATATTTATGTTCAAACTCCTTTGCACTTGAAATGATTGAATCATAATCAATGTTCGGAGTTTTAGTTGCACCGAGAATCTTTGTTAATTCATTAAACATAATCTCAAGATCGGTTCGGTTACTAATGTCAGCAGCTTGAAGCATTGCTAGAGGAATAGGTAAGTCACCTTTAGTTAATCCTGAGTGACAAACGGGAACTACAGGGATTTTTCGAATCCAAGACGCTCCTGCTTCGAAGTTAATCCAAGGTCGCTTAATTGATTGAGGACTACATAGAGAAATTTGAATAGCGCTTTGGTTTAAAGCAGTGTCAATTTGGTCAATCCATCGCCCACCTGCTGGTAAACTTTGGCCATCAGATGAAACAAAAGTGTCAAGCATTCCTAAATACGACTTTTTGATTTCTTCTGACAAGATTACTGCAAGCTCACTTTCTTCTGTTATGTGACTAATGAAGACTAATTTTTTATTCACATTTGGCCTTTGTTTTAAAATGGATATTACTGCCATTTAATTTATGGAGTATGGTGATTGAATTAGATAGGAATAATTTTCCATTTCTCAAGCTTGACGTTGCGTGAGGAATGGGATGGTAGGCGTTTCTATTACCATATTTTCAGCCTCCCAAGTATCTAACTTTGCTTGCATCATGATCCAAATCCCAACGCCAGTACCTGTTACTTCAGCTAAACGCCTAGCCATTGCATGTGAGCATTTAGCTTTACCATTAACAAACTCACTTAGTGCTTTTCTCGTTACACCTAAGTTTACTGCTGCCTCAGTAATTGATATGCCTCTCTCATCCAAAATCGTGTGTTTAAAAAACTTTCCCGGATGTGATGGTTTTCTCGTCATTTTCATTGCAATTCTCCAAAAGCCTACCTGCATTTAGCTAGGTAGGCCGAGGTCGCATATATTGTGACCTTAAATTTTATTAGGCTGCTATCGGGCTTTTATTTTTTTTCCGTGATAATCGACATAATCAAGAAAAACTGCACCTTCATCTTGTATTTGAAAGGTAACTCGCCAGTTTCCATTGACCTCGATGCTGTAAACCCCTTTACCAGCCCCTTTTTTCTCAGAGAACTTGTTGGCATAAATTGCTTTCAAGTCTTGAGGGTGGTGCGATGCTTCGACAGCATCCAGTATAAAACCTATGCTATCGATATGGTTTGCATTTAAGCCACTTTGGGTTCCATGAAAGTAAAACTGTTTAAGCCCTTTGTGCGAAAAACTTTTAATAGCCAATGTGAAGTCCTCCATAGACAGTTGTTAAATATATTTAGTAAGTGATTGATATCCATTTGATATTCCTTTTAATGTTTTTATTGTTATCAAAGAACACGCACCTATCTATTGAATATATTTTGCCTACGCACTTCACATAGAGGACGGTATTTGCAACAAATCGAGTGTAACCCGTAACGTTGCAGGTGTCAATTTTTCGTGTAATTTAACGTAATGGCACTTAGTGCGCATCGAGATTCAGATACAAAAAAGCCTCCCATATGGGAGGCTTTTTTGTTGGGGAAAGTCATGACCAGTTAAAAGGATCATTGAGATCAATCGCTTTTGGGATTAATCTCTTTCCCTAGATGTGAAAAAACCACCCGGCAAGGTGGTTTATTTCGGAATACTTAAACGATTGAACCCCGTTAAGTCCTTTCATGATAGCCATATCGTTAAAGCACTTCAAGTACTCCTGCACTCTGTTTGGACTCAAGATGTTTTGGACAGAGCGACGCGCATCATCCACCGATCAAGGGAAGTTCCAAAGGTGGACGGTAAAGGCACTAATCAAAACTATGCTTCGGCACGATAATTCCGCCTCTTGTAGCTGCTAGAGAGGGTAAGCGGAAAAGGAATAAATGATTAGTGTTGTGAGACTGGAATGGGGGCGAAAGCCTTACTCACAGCGCAGGGCAGCCCGAAAGGGTAAGAGAAATATCCCAATCTGAAAGCGACCAAAAGAATACTCAAAATCACTCAAAAAGAGTCGACGATGGGTAGGGGTCGGCGCAGCCGAAAGGGCTGGTCTCTTTGCTCCTGGTGCTTCCTTGCTTAGCGTTGTTTCCCTTTTGCTAGTGCTCTCAGCTTTTCATATGTCAGTGGCGTATTTTCTATCGTCCATCCTTCGTTATTGAGGAAATTTGTGATTAGTTGTTTTTCTTTCTTTAAGCGCAGCTGTCCTGATTGAGCATTTTTTTTTGCTGTTCTGTTTTCTTGTAATGTCTGATCAAACTGCATTTTTTCTTGGCGGTATTTTTCCTGTATCTCTATGACGGTTTGTTTGGCCCATTCTTCTTTTTCTAGAGCGGTTTGTTCTCTGCGTTGGATTGCAGATTCTCTTTCTACGATATTATTTTTGATGCGATGGTATTCATCCCATTCGTTTTCGAGCTCTTTTTTCACATGGGATAATTGTTCTTGGTAGGCGGTGCGGACTTTTTCTTCTGCCCAGGACCTCATTCTTATTTCAGCGTTCTTCGCGTCTGATTCTGCTTTTTTTGCTCGTTCGTCGGCACTATTTTGCTCTGCTATTGCCTTGAGGATTTGGGCGTTGTTCCTACCGTTGTAGATGTACATTGAAAGTGGTATTAGGAAAATGAAACTCACGGTGAACAAAGTCCAGATAGGCCACAGTCCTTTGAATATATTCCAGAACCCTTTGGTTCCTGTGTATTCATAAATGGTGGGTGGTTGAACTTTAAAATCGACTAATCCCCACTCATTCGGTGTGCTGTCGGCTTTCCACAAATCGGTGATTAACACGGCATTGTCTACGTAGTGATATCCCCAGTTCGCTGTTCCTATAATACCGCTAAGTGTGAACAGTAATACTACCCATCTCATCGCAGATAAACCTCCGTGATTTCAGGACGGAAATGCCCCATTTCTTGTGATACAACCTTTAGAGCTTTCTCATAGGGCATCACTTTTTTCAGTTCGCTCATGCGTTCTTGGGCGTAACTGTGACGTACTCCATGCGCCCCAGCACTCCAATTTAATGCTCGATTTGATGCCGTCGAGTACGAACTTGACCAACGATTCCCTCCATTAATATCGTAATGTGAAAGGTAGTTTACGCCTCGGTCGACGATGTGCGTGGGTTGTTCGAGTCTTCTTGTCTCCAATTTATCGGCAAGATCTTTAGGTATGAGTACCTCTCTTATCAAACCACCTTTGCCGTCGATGGTGTAAATTACACCGTCTCGACCTGAGAACTTTTCTGCTAGTGCAGGTCTGTCACTAGGTTCTCGTTCATCTCGTGGTAATAGGGTATGAAGCTCATGTGCTCGAAGTCCGGCGGCGTAAGCGATTTCTGTAGAGAGTGCGTTACGCTCAGTTTGGGCATTTACGACCATTTGGACTTGTTCTGGGGTGTAGGAACGGGAGGAAAGGATTTGCAGTTTTTCGGATTTTATAACTTCCAGTTTTTCCGTTTGACCTAGCTTTCCTGTGACATTTTGCATCATGGTTTGAATTGCCTGACGCTCCATATCTAAGGTTTTTTGTCCTACTTCTAAGGCTCTATCGGTCAAATACTGGTGTGCTTGCACTACCGTCAAATCTCGCAGGCCACATTTGAATTCGGCATTGATGTGTTGAGCCACAATCTTCAGACGTTCTTCGTAGTTGCGAACGGTGCCAACGCTAGGCAGAGTTTTTCCCTGCATCTGCTTCATGACGTTAGCGGCCTGTTTTTCAGCAACGGCTTTGGGATCGACGTTTTTTGCAAACTTAGCCATGTTTTTCCAACCATCGAAGCACCGTTGAATGGGAAACTCTGACTCGCTTATTGCTCCGTAGCCAACGTTGAAGTTCTGCGCATGTCGCTCCTGCATGATGCAGTTCTAAAAGATGAGTGCGATATTTGTCGAGGCGTGATTTTCGAGCGGAATAGGATCGTTTCCGTATGGATTGAGTCTGAGCTTTGAGGGCTAAAAGTTCGCTTTGAACATCAAAATTAGACATAAATTCCCTTGTAAGAACATACAATCTCCAATGGAGACAGCGACAACTTAATGCCTATTCGCCAGTTTTGCGTTGGTTAAGCGCATGGATTATCTGACCGTTTTCCGTTACCTATTTTCTTTGAATGACGTTCAAAGAGCCGTCTCATTTCACCAGTTGAGAACTGTATAACCACTATAAAAGTGTCTCGGAATTAACTGCTCCGGTGAACATTATCAAGCTCAAAAGAGGCTGACTGATCTCTGTTTATTTCAGATTGAACAGGGGAAAACAAACTGCTTTTGAAGTAGCAATACTTATAAAACTGATTCACATCGTCGTTTAAATTTTGCACTAAATCCGTATGAATATCAATCACCATTTTGAATGTGCTTACATTATTATGCGTGAATTCATTCAATGCCTTATTCACAATTACCCGCTAGGTTAAACGAAGTTCTAACCTAGCGGGTAATTGTGATTACTCGAAATTTGCGAAATTTCTCTCCTGAATTTGCAATGCGAAGCGAGCGAACAAGGAGAGAGATTGAGTAAATTTGCTTGGGGTATGAGGTGACAGTGTGATGAATCATGGAGTGTTCACTACGAACATTTGCGCAGAACTGACGCGCTACGCTTGTCGCATCCCCACGCCAAGAAAACGGCGTAGGCGTTTTCCTGGTGTGGGGATGTGAAGTTTGGAAAACCTAACGGTGTGTTAGTGTCGGTAGGAGTGCTTTAGGCGGAGGTTCTTATGAATGGTCTATTTGTGATCATTGGGATCGCTTTATTAATTAGTGTGTTCGCACTTTATTCACCTCAGGTTAGTGCGTGGTGTGACAAACAGCTCGCTAAGAAGAATGACAAAAACGCCCCTTAGAGGGCGTTTTTTGTTTCAAACGAACGCGTTGTTCTTTGCCCTGTAAATCGCTCTGAAACTGTCACAAACTTACAGCCCGATTTTCGGGTAAGTAGGGCTTAGTAAGTGCTTATAAATTGAATCTGGAGCGTTTGAGGGCTTCTGAAGGGTGTTTTTGATAGCAAACTCGCCCGTTTAACATAATAGGAATAATGACTACCGACTTTTTGTTAAAAGTTTTTTGATAGGCGCAAAAATCCGAAAATTTACCTTGGGAGTGGTTTAATTCCCTGCATTAGCCTTGCGTGTTACACGTACGTTACATGTTGATATGATTTGATACATATCAATACTCGCTATTTAACCTAAAAGTAGATATAAAAAAATGAGTCTTTTAAGGATGATTTAACCTATGAAAAAAACGATTTTATTATCTGCTGTAATCGGTTCTATGTTTTCACTAAATGCTTTTGCAGCATCAATTTCTACGGCAGAAGTTGAGCAGGCTCAAAAGAAATGGGGTGAGGGTATTGTTGAAATAGGTAAAGCAAGAGACGCAAAAAAAGCTGCAATTGAACATATAGAAGAGTTCTATGCTTTTGATAGCGGGCAAGTGTTGTTTAAACCTACATTAGCATCAGTTGACCAGTTTCGCGGTACAAAGAAAGAGGCTCTATCTTACTTTATTGGTCAAGACCTCGCCGAAGATAAAGGGTTTGCATTGGCTCCATACACCAACGTTCGTTGGGAAAATGAAGGCATTATAACGGACCAAGATTCTGCGCTAGCAATGGGAAATTACTTCTTTACAACAAAAGACGGTAAAAACGTTAAAGTTGAATATACATTTGGTTATGTAAAAGATGGTGAAGGGAACTTAAAAATCAATTTACATCACTCCTCTATACCATATTCAAACTAAATTCTTCAGGGGATCCACAGCATTTAACGTAACTGCACTTAGTGTGACCCCAGAACTAAACACAAAAACGGCTCCCAATCGGGGGCCGTTCTTCGTTACAGAGTCACGAGATTGAACATAACGCCAATATCGCGTATCAACATTTAGGCTCTGTGTTGCAACAATTTTAAAATGTCACACGATGCCGCAAGTTAGAAATATCACATAAGGCATCTCCAGTTATTCTTCAAAATCAACCTTTTCACTTGAAATTAACGGTATGATACATCCAGTAAAACCTTGTAACTCTGATTTAGGTATTTCTGATTCTGTCTTGCTTCCATCATCAACAAATAGATGCTCAACTTCTGCTTTTCCATCTTTTACCATGATTTCCATGCTGATAGAGTAATTCCCGTCAGGAAGCTGATGCGCTTCAGCACA
>NZ_JTKH01000028.1 GCF_000827885.1 Vibrio renipiscarius
TTGACTTTCAAAGTGGGAAGCGTATTATACGCACCTCGCTGACGTGCTAAGGCACTGAAAGCAAAGCTCTTTAACAATATAAACCTATCAATCTGTGTGGGCACTCGTTGATGATAATCCAATAAGTTATTGCTTAGGCAATGACTGTTTCTTCGGAAACACAATTGGGTTCAATGAACTGAGTGACCAATCGAGATTAAGTTTACTTAATCTTGGCACAGTCAATTCATTACCATTCTGTTGGAATGGTAATAGCTTTAAAATTACTTCTTACTTTCGAGTAAGAACAGTTTTGAAGTCAGTATTCATTGAGCCGACAAAATCTTAAATTGAAGAGTTTGATCATGGCTCAGATTGAACGCTGGCGGCAGGCCTAACACATGCAAGTCGAGCGGTAACAGGAAGAAAGCTTGCTTTCTTTGCTGACGAGCGGCGGACGGGTGAGTAATGCCTGGGAATATGCCTTAACGTGGGGGATAACTATTGGAAACGATAGCTAATACCGCATGATGCCTACGGGCCAAAGAGGGGGACCTTCGGGCCTCTCGCGTTAAGATTAGCCCAGGTGGGATTAGCTAGTTGGTGAGGTAATGGCTCACCAAGGCGACGATCCCTAGCTGGTCTGAGAGGATGATCAGCCACACTGGAACTGAGACACGGTCCAGACTCCTACGGGAGGCAGCAGTGGGGAATATTGCACAATGGGCGCAAGCCTGATGCAGCCATGCCGCGTGTATGAAGAAGGCCTTCGGGTTGTAAAGTACTTTCAGTCGTGAGGAAGGCATTTGCGTTAATAGCGTAGGTGTTTGACGTTAGCGACAGAAGAAGCACCGGCTAACTCCGTGCCAGCAGCCGCGGTAATACGGAGGGTGCGAGCGTTAATCGGAATTACTGGGCGTAAAGCGCATGCAGGTGGTTCGTTAAGTCAGATGTGAAAGCCCGGGGCTCAACCTCGGAATTGCATTTGAAACTGGCGGACTAGAGTGCTGTAGAGGGGGGTAGAATTTCAGGTGTAGCGGTGAAATGCGTAGAGATCTGAAGGAATACCGGTGGCGAAGGCGGCCCCCTGGACAGACACTGACACTCAGATGCGAAAGCGTGGGGAGCAAACAGGATTAGATACCCTGGTAGTCCACGCCGTAAACGATGTCTACTTGGAGGTTGTGGCCTTGAGCCGTGGCTTTCGGAGCTAACGCGTTAAGTAGACCGCCTGGGGAGTACGGTCGCAAGATTAAAACTCAAATGAATTGACGGGGGCCCGCACAAGCGGTGGAGCATGTGGTTTAATTCGATGCAACGCGAAGAACCTTACCTACTCTTGACATCTAGAGAAGCCAGCGGAGACGCAGGTGTGCCTTCGGGAACTCTAAGACAGGTGCTGCATGGCTGTCGTCAGCTCGTGTTGTGAAATGTTGGGTTAAGTCCCGCAACGAGCGCAACCCTTATCCTTGTTTGCCAGCGAGTAATGTCGGGAACTCCAGGGAGACTGCCGGTGATAAACCGGAGGAAGGTGGGGACGACGTCAAGTCATCATGGCCCTTACGAGTAGGGCTACACACGTGCTACAATGGCGCATACAGAGGGCTGCCAACCAGCGATGGTGAGCGAATCCCAAAAAGTGCGTCGTAGTCCGGATTGGAGTCTGCAACTCGACTCCATGAAGTCGGAATCGCTAGTAATCGTGAATCAGAATGTCACGGTGAATACGTTCCCGGGCCTTGTACACACCGCCCGTCACACCATGGGAGTGGGCTGCAAAAGAAGTGGGTAGTTTAACCTTTCGAGGAGGACGCTCACCACTTTGTGGTTCATGACTGGGGTGAAGTCGTAACAAGGTAGCGCTAGGGGAACCTGGCGCTGGATCACCTCCTTATACGATGATTACTCACGATGAGTGTCCACACAGATTGATATGTTTATAAAGTTTAAGAGATAACTAGTGTCCCGTTCGTCTAGAGGCCTAGGACACCGCCCTTTCACGGCGGTAACAGGGGTTCGACTCCCCTACGGGATACCATCTTTAAGCATTCTTTAGGTAATTACCTATTGAGAGTTTTTAAAAATGGTTAGTTTCTGTTGAAACAAACTTGCTCTTTAACAATTTGGAAAGCTGACTGATAACAACAATGTTGTTATCAAAAAAAAGTTCTCAATGTTTACCTATATGGTAAACACCAAAAAACACATTCAAGTGTTCTTGGCAATATCATCATTTATGATGATTATTCGAAATTGAGTCCGGCAAAATCGAACGTCTCTCACTCATAAAATAGAGAGACAACTTGGTTGTTTAACGAAACTCCTTCGGGTTGTATGGTTAAGTGACTAAGCGTACACGGTGGATGCCTTGGCAGTCAGAGGCGATGAAAGACGTAGTAACTTGCGATAAGCCCAGATTAGGTAGTAACAACCATTTGAGTCTGGGATTTCTGAATGGGGAAACCCACGTGCATAAGCACGTATCATTAACTGAATACATAGGTTAATGAGGCGAACCGGGGGAACTGAAACATCTAAGTACCCCGAGGAAGAGAAATCAACCGAGATTCCGAAAGTAGCGGCGAGCGAAATTGGATTAGCCCTTAAGCGTTTTATGCGTCAGGTGAAACTTCTGGAAAGTTGTGCGACACAGGGTGATAGCCCCGTAACCGGCAACGCATATTAAGTGAAAACGAGTAGGGCGGGACACGTGTTATCCTGTCTGAATATGGGGGGACCATCCTCCAAGGCTAAATACTACTGACTGACCGATAGTGAACCAGTACCGTGAGGGAAAGGCGAAAAGAACCCCTGTGAGGGGAGTGAAATAGAACCTGAAACCGTGTACGTACAAGCAGTAGGAGCGGGCATTGCGTCCCGTGACTGCGTACCTTTTGTATAATGGGTCAGCGACTTAATTTTAGTAGCAAGGTTAACCGTTTAGGGGAGCCGTAGGGAAACCGAGTCTTAACTGGGCGTATAGTTGCTAGAATTAGACCCGAAACCAGGTGATCTAGCCATGGGCAGGTTGAAGATTGAGTAACATCAATTGGAGGACCGAACCGACTAATGTTGAAAAATTAGCGGATGACTTGTGGCTAGGGGTGAAAGGCCAATCAAACCTGGAGATAGCTGGTTCTCCCCGAAAGCTATTTAGGTAGCGCCTCGGACGAATACTACTGGGGGTAGAGCACTGTTAAGGCTAGGGGGTCATCCCGACTTACCAACCCTTTGCAAACTCCGAATACCAGTAAGTACTATCCGGGAGACACACGGCGGGTGCTAACGTCCGTCGTGGAGAGGGAAACAACCCAGACCGCCAGCTAAGGTCCCAAATTATTACTAAGTGGGAAACGATGTGGGAAGGCTTAGACAGCTAGGATGTTGGCTTAGAAGCAGCCATCATTTAAAGAAAGCGTAATAGCTCACTAGTCGAGTCGGCCTGCGCGGAAGATGTAACGGGGCTAAGTAATAAACCGAAGCTGCGGCAATGAAGTTTACTTCATTGGGTAGGGGAGCGTTCTGTAAGCGGTTGAAGGTGTGTTGTAAAGCATGCTGGACGTATCAGAAGTGCGAATGCTGACATGAGTAACGATAAAGGGGGTGAAAAACCTCCTCGCCGGAAGACCAAGGGTTCCTGTCCAACGTTAATCGGGGCAGGGTAAGTCGACCCCTAAGGCGAGGCCGAAAGGCGTAGTCGATGGGAAACGGGTTAATATTCCCGTACTTCTTATAATTGCGATGGGGGGACGGAGAAGGCTAGGTGGGCCTGGCGACGGTTGTCCAGGTTCAAGTACGTAGGCGGGTGGTTTAGGTAAATCCGGACCGCTATCTAACGCTGAGATACGATGTCGAGCTACTACGGTAGTGAAGTCATTGATGCCATGCTTCCAGGAAAAGCCTCTAAGCTTCAGATTATAAGAAATCGTACCCCAAACCGACACAGGTGGTCGGGTAGAGAATACCAAGGCGCTTGAGAGAACTCGGGTGAAGGAACTAGGCAAAATGGTACCGTAACTTCGGGAGAAGGTACGCTCTCGACGGTGAAGTCCCTCGCGGATGGAGCTATTGGGAGTCGCAGATACCAGGTGGCTGCAACTGTTTATTAAAAACACAGCACTGTGCAAAATCGTAAGATGACGTATACGGTGTGACGCCTGCCCGGTGCCGGAAGGTTAATTGATGGGGTTAGACTTCGGTCGAAGCTCTTGATCGAAGCCCCGGTAAACGGCGGCCGTAACTATAACGGTCCTAAGGTAGCGAAATTCCTTGTCGGGTAAGTTCCGACCTGCACGAATGGCGTAATGATGGCCACGCTGTCTCCACCCGAGACTCAGTGAAATTGAAATCGCTGTGAAGATGCAGTGTACCCGCGGCTAGACGGAAAGACCCCGTGAACCTTTACTACAGCTTGGCACTGAACATTGACCCTACATGTGTAGGATAGGTGGGAGCCTTTGAAGCAAGTACGCCAGTATTTGTGGAGGCAATCTTGAAATACCACCCTTGTATGCTTGATGTTCTAACGTTGGCCCCTTATCGGGGTTACGGACAGTGCCTGGTGGGTAGTTTGACTGGGGCGGTCTCCTCCCAAAGAGTAACGGAGGAGCACGAAGGTGGGCTAAACACGGTTGGACATCGTGTGGTTAGTGCAATGGCATAAGCCCGCTTAACTGCGAGAATGACGGTTCGAGCAGGTACGAAAGTAGGTCATAGTGATCCGGTGGTTCTGTATGGAAGGGCCATCGCTCAACGGATAAAAGGTACTCCGGGGATAACAGGCTGATACCGCCCAAGAGTTCATATCGACGGCGGTGTTTGGCACCTCGATGTCGGCTCATCACATCCTGGGGCTGAAGTCGGTCCCAAGGGTATGGCTGTTCGCCATTTAAAGTGGTACGCGAGCTGGGTTTAGAACGTCGTGAGACAGTTCGGTCCCTATCTGCCGTGGGCGTTGGAAAATTGAAAGGGGCTGCTCCTAGTACGAGAGGACCGGAGTGGACGAACCTCTGGTGTTCGGGTTGTCACGCCAGTGGCATTGCCCGGTAGCTAAGTTCGGAATCGATAAGCGCTGAAAGCATCTAAGCGCGAAGCGAGCCTTGAGATGAGT
This sequence comes from Vibrio renipiscarius, assembly GCF_000827885.1. Classification (GTDB taxonomy): domain Bacteria; phylum Pseudomonadota; class Gammaproteobacteria; order Enterobacterales; family Vibrionaceae; genus Vibrio; species Vibrio renipiscarius. The sequence goes on from NZ_JTKH01000028.1 coordinate 5,090, forward strand.
TTTCCCTGGCACTTTAAGTGCCCTAAAGGGTTGTTCGAGACTAGAACGTTGATAGGCAGGGTGTGTAAGCGCTGTGAGGCGTTGAGCTAACCTGTACTAATTGCCCGTGAGGCTTAACCATACAACACCCAAGGGGTTTTGTAGGACTCAATGCAAGAACATGATTGAATGTGTGTGAGAACATAAGACAGCTTTCCGAATTAAAGAATTTGCTTGGCGACCATAGCGTTGCGGACCCACCTGATTCCATGCCGAACTCAGAAGTGAAACGCAATAGCGCCGATGGTAGTGTGGGGTTTCCCCATGTGAGAGTAGGACATCGCCAGGCTTTAAATTCGCACTTGCTTATTTAATAAGCAAGTCACCATAAAGTTTTAAGTTTTCTTAGAGTTTTATGTTGACTTTCAAAGTGGGAAGCGTATTATACGCACCTCGCTGACGTGCTAAGGCACTGAAAGCAAAGCTCTTTAACAATATAAACCTATCAATCTGTGTGGGCACTCGTTGATGATAATCCAATAAGTTATTGCTTAGGCAATGACTGTTTCTTCGGAAACACCATTGGGTTCAATGAACTGAGTGACCAATACAAATAGCTACTTGTAGTTATTTGGCACAGTCAATTCATTACCATTCTGTTGGAATGGTAATAGCTTTAAAATTACTTCTTACTTTCGGGTAAGAACAGTTTTGAAGTCAGTATTCATTGAGCCGACAAAATCTTAAATTGAAGAGTTTGATCATGGCTCAGATTGAACGCTGGCGGCAGGCCTAACACATGCAAGTCGAGCGGTAACAGGAAGAAAGCTTGCTTTCTTTGCTGACGAGCGGCGGACGGGTGAGTAATGCCTGGGAATATGCCTTAACGTGGGGGATAACTATTGGAAACGATAGCTAATACCGCATGATGCCTACGGGCCAAAGAGGGGGACCTTCGGGCCTCTCGCGTTAAGATTAGCCCAGGTGGGATTAGCTAGTTGGTGAGGTAATGGCTCACCAAGGCGACGATCCCTAGCTGGTCTGAGAGGATGATCAGCCACACTGGAACTGAGACACGGTCC
>NZ_JTKH01000029.1 GCF_000827885.1 Vibrio renipiscarius
CGGACAACCGGAATTTAAACTAGTTTTCTATTTCGATTTTTCTGCGATTATTTTCTGTTGTTGTTCAATAAACATTTCTTTAGTACGTGGGTCTTCAAACTTAAAAGCTCCGCTTTCTACCATTTCTAACATGTACCTAGCATTGTCGATTTTTTCAATATTGAAGAGCTCAAAAGGGTAATCTGATGCATTACGTAGAAAGTCGATAAAACCCTCTTCATCATGTATGTATTCCTGTATCCCAATTAAAAACTCAGATTGCGGTACGTGTTGCAATAGGGTTTCTACTTTTCTAATAAATTCTAACGTATCCATTTTTTGTTTGTGAAACTCACCTTGGCATAGTTCTTTTTCAGATACCTTAAGAGCTGATGCTAGCTTTCCTGCTTGGCTTATCTTAGGTTCAGACTTCCCATTTTCCCATTTTAAATACGTTTGTTGGGTTACTCCAACCATTTCCGCGACTTCATTCTGTTTCAAACCAAGCTCAGTACGCGCCTTTCTAAGTACATCTTGCAGCATGTCATTATCCACTTTGGTATCCCTTTATTTAATTATAACCCCTACTTTATACACAAAACTGTTGACACTTACTATCATGTACTTTTAAGGTGTACGAAAATGTATTTGACAGGGTTTCCCAGTGTTCTTTATTGACCAACTTTTCATTCAACAAGATCATCCCGACGGTGGGCTTCCATTCGTCGGCACTCATGTTATTGAGCGTGTTGATATGGAAACTGGCGAAAAGCTTCCTCCCAGCGTTAACCAAAAAATTCTTGAAGGTTCATTTAGTACCAAACTCACTATTCGCTGTAATGGCAATCGTATCCGCGTCGAGGGCAATCCGTCCCGCTGGCAACGCATGGATAATCTTTTTGGTTTAACTTCTCTCGATGATTGCATCGCAATTTATAACCACATTCTCGCAAAATACGACCTGCCGCCATTCACTAAAAACACTCGTGCTTATCACCGTCAAACTCCGGATGGTAAGTCATCGTCACTCATAGGCAATGGCGCGGAAATAACTCTTATCGACTGGACACGTAACCACATGGTTGACCGTGAAAATGAGCTTTCATTTATTCGTGGCATGTCTTCTGTAGCTATGGGGCGAGGGCGTGAAGCGATTCTCAAACCTAATGGAATGACTTGTAACTGGGGTGAAGGCTCAGCATGGGAAATGCTCAAGCTCTACTGCAAGGCATTTGAGATGCAACTCCGTCTTAAGAAATACAAGCGCAGCAGCAAGACAACACAAGATCATATTAAGTACTTAGAAACTCTTATCGATTACTGCGAAGAGCACGGCGTTGTCCGTGAAGAAAACAGCCTCAGACAAAAACTACTGAAAAGACACGACTTGCAATTTTACGGAATGGTAACGGAACAAGACTTTTACAAGCACCTAACGACGATGGAAGACGCTATGAAGACACTACACGCTACTAAAGACATTCATCAATCAATCGCAGAGCAATTACTAGAAGCAGGGGTTGTGGAAACAGTGCGTGCAGCTAATACCACCATGAATTATTTCACACTTTGGCAGCACGGCACCGATTTACGTCACACGCTAAGTCAATCGCAATTCTACGAGCACAAAGCCCGCTTAAGGAAAATTGGCATCGATATCGGCCAACAATTCGATGTTAGTCGCCTTTGTCCAACACTCAAACGTTCAGAGGTTATCGAGCTTAAGCCGCTAC
>NZ_JTKH01000003.1 GCF_000827885.1 Vibrio renipiscarius
GCTCTTCGCAGTAATCGATAAGAGTTTCTAAGTACTTAATATGATCTTGTGTTGTCTTGCTGCTGCGCTTGTATTTCTTAAGACGGAGTTGCATCTCAAATGCCTTGCAGTAGAGCTTGAGCATTTCCCATGCTGAGCCTTCACCCCAGTTACAAGTCATTCCATTAGGTTTGAGAATCGCTTCACGCCCTCGCCCCATAGCTACAGAAGACATGCCACGAATAAATGAAAGCTCATTTTCACGGTCAACCATGTGGTTACGTGTCCAGTCGATAAGAGTTATTTCCGCGCCATTGCCTATGAGTGACGATGACTTACCATCCGGAGTTTGACGGTGATAAGCACGAGTGTTTTTAGTGAATGGCGGCAGGTCGTATTTTGCGAGAATGTGGTTATAAATTGCGATGCAATCATCGAGAGAAGTTAAACCAAAAAGATTATCCATGCGTTGCCAGCGGGACGGATTGCCCTCGACGCGGATACGATTGCCATTACAGCGAATAGTGAGTTTGGTACTAAATGAACCTTCAAGAATTTTTTGGTTAACGCTGGGAGGAAGCTTTTCGCCAGTTTCCATATCAACACGCTCAATAACATGAGTGCCGACGAATGGAAGCCCACCGTCGGGATGATCTTGTTGAATGAAAAGTTGGTCAATAAAGAACACTGGGAAACCCTGTCAAATACATTTTCGTACACCTTAAAAGTACATGATAGTAAGTGTCAACAGTTTTGTGTATAAAGTAGGGGTTATAATTAAATAAAGGGATACCAAAGTGGATAATGACATGCTGCAAGATGTACTTAGAAAGGCGCGTACTGAGCTTGGTTTGAAACAGAATGAAGTCGCGGAAATGGTTGGAGTAACCCAACAAACGTATTTAAAATGGGAAAATGGGAAGTCTGAACCTAAGATAAGCCAAGCAGGAAAGCTAGCATCAGCTCTTAAGGTATCTGAAAAAGAACTATGCCAAGGTGAGTTTCACAAACAAAAAATGGATACGTTAGAATTTATTAGAAAAGTAGAAACCCTATTGCAACACGTACCGCAATCTGAGTTTTTAATTGGGATACAGGAATACATACATGATGAAGAGGGTTTTATCGACTTTCTACGTAATGCATCAGATTACCCTTTTGAGCTCTTCAATATTGAAAAAATCGACAATGCTAGGTACATGTTAGAAATGGTAGAAAGCGGAGCTTTTAAGTTTGAAGACCCACGTACTAAAGAAATGTTTATTGAACAACAACAGAAAATAATCGCAGAAAAATCGAAATAGAAAACTAGTTTAAATTCCGGTTGTCCGGAGTTAGTTCGGGTGTAACAGGAACCCGAACCGCTTCGCGGTGAAATCCGGCAGCCTAGGGCGTTCATTTTTGAGTGCCCTTTTCTTCGTTTAAGCTCGTTCTTTGTCGGCAAATCGTGGCTGCGGTGTGTGCACCGTTGCTCGGGACTCGCAGCATGCCCACACACCCCATCCATGCTAATGCCAAACAATGAATTGCGCTGACTAAAACAAAAAGCATCTTTGCAGGAAGGTGGTGTGTTTTTTCTTGAAGTGATTTGGACTACTGACCGCGCCAGTTTGGAATGTCGAGGAAATGGCCTTTTGTGGGTGGCTTGGTGCCTCGTTCGCGCACGCGCTCTCTTATCCCTACGGGTTTAGATACGACGCAATAGAAAGCAAATATGAGAACCATTCCAACAAGAAGCTGAACGCAAAAGAAAAAAATCATACATCTCAAAATTGAACATGGTAATATGACACTAGAAACGCAAAAAACACCATGTCGCTAGACATAGTGCATTTATTAGCATCACAAAGGAGAATTTCGCCCTTGTAATATATATATCATATCGTCTGAGAGTTACGAGATACTCTCAATCGTTTTCAAACTGTACGCCGGCAAGCAATCTCAGTTTGAGTAAATTCACAACATTTACAGAGGTTTTCTTATGAAATACCCGTTTTTGCGCGATCTTGCAAAGTTCGCAATTAAACAGTTTATCATTCAACTGTTTAAAAATTTCCCATATAACTAGAAATTTGACCTTTATAGTTATGTTTTGATTATACACCCAATGACGTTAGAGTCAATATCGTCCTCTTAGTGGCGCATTGTGCAGTTTATGTGTAAATGCGCCCTTTGGGCGGTCGCCAGTGCTAGCGCAATGGTACTGACCACTAAACATTCAACATAAACTCATAACCATAATGCGCACTTAAATATGGTGCTTTGAAAGGTCACATTTCTTATCTTTTCATTGATTTTTCTTGGTTTAACTATTCAGTCGTTGTTTAGCTTAATGCTATCAAAGTGCTTGTCATGATCATCCGATTACGGTTTGCACAATGCTTTTCTTTTCTCATGACTCGACAAGTTCAGCCTGCTCGCTGTTCTTGCGTTGTCTCGACTCGTTAAGCCGATTTGATTTACACAAGAATATGCTTAGTTATTTTGGTCATATCGAAAACGCCAATTTTCTATCTAACTATCTAACTATCTAACTATCTAACTATCTAACTATCTAACTATCTAACTATCTAACTATCTAACTACGATGCTGATTGTTGATTCATCGTTCTCGCAAGGCATTGTTCACACATAACCAATGTCTTGCGTAGAATTTTCGCTGTGCCTTGTCGTTCAATTTAAGTTTGAATCCACTATGTCGTTTACTGATGTTGAACTGATTTTTTAGGTCTTCAATCTATGATATTTCTCGCTTTAACGGCTATCTCTATAGTTTTGTAAACTGGGTTATCTTGGTGAATCAGCCTAAACGACTCAGTTTTACTTAAAAATTGAGCTGTATGGACGCATTCATTGAGAATCCCCACCTGCTAGTGACGCTGTCACACTTTTCTAAGCTAACCAAACGAAGGTGTTCTTCTTATTCAAGGCATCATTGTGTCGCGATTTATTGGTCCGCCTGCATGAATGCACGCTATGGTCGAATGTGCAGGCGTATTAGATTTGCCGGTGAATCATAACGAAACTTACGGCCGATTTTTATGCCGCTTTTGCTGAGCTTACAAAGTTGATGATTTCCATTTGTTCTTACTGACTTAACGACTGCTGTTTTACCTTTATGCTTCATGGTAATAAAGAGATCGCAAAATCCCTCTACATCATGAGCTTTGGTGACTTTTTTCATCACTGAATGTTTGAGCTTTTTCGCGATGGGATTTCGTTCACTATCATCCATGGCAACGCTAGATGCATGAAAGAGTAATAACGAAATTAGAATTGATAGTCTCATGCGCACCTCCTCATTTAACATAATCAATATGTTTATGGATGAAAAGTTTGGTGCGCTGATCTTTGAATGCAGGATTCTTTCAATGTAATTGAGCGATAGCTAACTACGCTTTTTTGTTTCCTTTCGACGCAAATCCTTGATGAGGAAATACGTTTCTAATTCTCTGCTGTACTTTTTTAGGAACTGATTTAGAGAATGACAATTTGTGTCCTGTTCTTTGGCGATAAACTTTAAACTCACCATCAAACGGTTGATTTTCAGCAATCTCAAGCACATTGTGCTTAAACTTTGCCGGAAAATGCCCCTTACAGCTTTCAATATGCCCTGCTTTAAACGACACTTTGAGCGTGGGTCTATCAATGGCAACAAGCCAAAAAATAAGAATCGCGGCAATTATGACGACATATATCATTCACTACACTCCTTTAATCAGCAAGCAGTTTACTTAAATCTTCTTTTAAGGTTGAAACCGTTTGTGAAGCCTTTTCACTGCGTGATGCTTCCGACAATAAATATTCGATCGCATCAGACAATGTACAACCTAATTCACCCGCGCGATAAGACAGTTTTTCCCATACGCGATAATCTAAATCGATCGATTTCTTCTTAGTATGTATTTGTTCAGCATTGAAATGGCGCTTACGCTTAGCGCGAATTGCTTGCTTTAATTTGTTATCGAGATCGAACGCCATGTTCTCTTCGATCCACTCTAAAACCTTATTTGGTTCATGTTCAAGTAGGCGCAGCTCTTCTACTGCCGTTTTCTCTTCACTGCTGTCAATATGGCGCGTTATTTTGTCGCCATCTTTCCACTTTTTAATGAGATATTTCCACTTCCATCCACACTCTAGATTTTCAAGTTGTTGATATTTCATTTTTAATCATCCAATACATACTTGGGTGACAGCGTAACCCATACTCGATGATTTCTCAATTGAGAACTCTACAATTATCGACTCAGATCTATTATCGTCCATGTCGAATAGTCGCAGTAACCGCTATAACAGTCGCGACTTTTTCTATATACTTTCTACCCTTTTCTAGTAACTGAAAGTAGCTAATGATCCAAGAAAAATGGCAAGCCGTCACGCCACAATATAACGAATACAACGATTATATCGATAACGTTGCTTCTCTTCCTCTTATCAACTTTGGTGAAGCACAGCCTAGACTTTCAAAAACAGTAGAAACATTTACTCAACTCGCCGGCCTAAATAAATTTTTAGTGCTCAATGTTCCCGACAATGCATTTTATCGTTCTCTGCTAGAACAAGTCGTCATTGAAAAAACGGAAAGTAAAGTTCTACTGACAGAATCACTTGATACCAAAACCTTGTTTGGAACTTACAGTGCAGATCACGACGGGAATCTCACTGTTCGTAAACCAGGTTTACTAGAAATCGCCGACAATGGTTTTATCATCTTACCGATCAATGTCCTTTTAGCGAATCCAGCCAGTTGGCCTGCTCTAAAGGCTGCTGTGCTTACCCATACTGCGCAAGCTATCAATTCAAATCCGACGAAACCGGCGAACATCGAACCTGCATACCCGGTAGCATGCAAAATTATTCTTGTTGGCGATCGTTCTCAAATTGCGGACTTAGAATATCTTGAGCCAGACTTGTATATGGGATTAGCCCTGTACAGTGAGTTGGAACTTGAAATGGTGTTAACCGAAGACACGGTTCAACGCTACCTAGGCCACATCAGTTGGATATTGAACCATTTCGAGTTGCCACCTTTAACGCCTGAAGCCATTCACCGTTTAATGACCGCCGGTGCACGTTATTCTGAAGACCAACGTTACATGCCTTTAGATGTCATGTGGTATTTGAGTATTTTTAACGAAGCCGCGTTGAACTCGAATCAACAGGCGTTAACTGAACCCGATATTGATGGTGCGTTCGAAGCTAAATATTACCGTGAAGCTTACTTACCTGAGCGTGCTCGTTCCGACATTCTTGATGGTCAAGTGATTATTGAAACACAAGGCGAATGTGTTGGCCAAGTGAATGGACTAACGGTCATTGAAGTGTCTGGCCATCCTCTCTCATATGGCGAACCTGCGCGTATTTCATGTGTGATTCATTTTGGTGATGGCGACATTTCGGATGTTGAACGCAAAGCGGAACTGGGTGGTAACCTTCATGCCAAAGGCATGATGATTATGCAGGCATTTGTCGCTAGCGCCTTGAATCTTGAAGAGCCGTTACCCTATTCTGCTTCTGTTGTGTTTGAGCAATCGTACTGTGAAGTGGATGGCGATAGCGCCACGCTTGCCGAGCTTTGCTCATTCGTCAGCGCCCTATCAGAATATCCAATCAATCAACAAATTGCGGTAACCGGTGCTGTTGACCAATTTGGTAAAGTGCAAGCGGTCGGTGGCTTGAATGAAAAAATTGAAGGCTTCTACCATGTATGTAAGCACCAAGGTTTCACTGGAAGCCAGGGTGTCATTTTACCTAAGTCAAACCTGAAGCATTTAGCACTGCATAAAGACGTAGTAGAAAGCATCAAAAACAATGAATTTCATATTTGGTCTGTTGAAACCGTCGATCAAGCGATTCCGATTATCATGGGTCAACCTTTCCGTGGTGATGATGAAGATAGCGTGATCAGCAAAATAGCTCAACGTATTGAAAACTTTGAAAGAGATGTGCGACCGCTTTCTATACTCGAACGCATCAAAAACTGCTTCGTTTAGGACTGATCGGACTTGTTTAGCGTACACGTGTTCTCTAATATGCATGTATCAAAAATTGGAGTAATTGATAATGCAAAATAGACGTGAATCCTACAATCGCGAAGATCTTATCGCATCGAGCCAAGGTGAACTATTTGGTGAGGGCTACCCTCAACTGCCAGCACCAAATATGTTAATGATGGATCGCATCACCAAAATGTCTGAAACAGAAGGCGATTTTGGTAAAGGCTTGATCTTAGCTGAACTGGATATTACTCCGGACTTGTGGTTTTTTGATTGCCACTTCCCTGGTGACCCAGTCATGCCAGGTTGTTTAGGATTGGATGCGATGTGGCAATTAGTGGGCTTTTACCTTGGTTGGGTTGGCGGAAAAGGTAAAGGACGTGCACTGGGTGTTGGTGAAGTTAAATTCACAGGCCAAATATTACCAACAGCAAAAAAAGTGACTTATGAAATCCACATGAAACGTGTCGTAAATCGTCGCTTAGTCATGGGACTCGCGGATGGTCGCGTACTTGTTGATGGTAAAGAGATTTACGTAGCAAAAGATTTAAAAGTGGGTCTTTTCCAAGATACCTCTGCATTCTAGAGATGATGATAATGAAGAGCGGCTCACTAGAGTCGCTTTTTTGTTATGGCCAATACTAGTTATAGTGCGTTAGCTGTGCTGTATAAAGCCCCTTTCGGGGCTAGAGTCCTTGAATCGGATTTGAAGAGAGAGTGTTATTTATATAGTCCAGACATTTTGTCATCTCTGGCATCACGCCAACCGCCAAGCCAGTATGAACGTGCATCCATCTGTTGATATGGGCAATTTTCGGTTGAACGGCCATTAAGGCCAGCCTTGTATCCTTGAGATTGCGCTCGTTCTAGGCGGTCACGCTTTTGTCTCTTCATAGTGTCGTCCTCATACAATAATGGTGTTCTTAACGTACTACTATTAAAACTGTGTGGCATTTTATTTTCACCACCATTAAAGAATCGACCAAAATGCTCAGTTTCTCAAGGTATAAAAAAAGCACAGGTTCAAATTTGTGAACCTGTGCTCTCATTTACAATTTCGTTAGTTATTTTCTTCTGAAACCCAACAGAGCTAACAGACCCAGAGCAAACCAACCTAGTGAACCACCTTCGCGTTCAACTTTAGAGCTTTCTGTTGCTCGAGGTTGAATATCACTCGCTACGCTTCCTTCAATAGGAACAAGCTTAACAGCGACAATTTTTTCTGCTCCTGGTGTTCCGCCATCACAAAGCGCATTACTCGCTTCACTATCGTAGCCATTAGCACAATATAAAGCGGTACCCGAAATAACGCTAGCGTCATTGATATCCGTCGCATCTATAACGCGGAAACGGTTATTCTCCGTATCTCCCGCCGTGAGATCATCTAAGTAATAGGCGCTATTTTTAAATGGTGCCAATGACTCGCTCTTATCTCCAATAACGGTAATGAATGCACGTTTAGATCTTGGCACACCGTCACTTTCACGGTGGCGCTGAAAATCGACCTGACCTACAACTTCGTTGTTATTGTTGATAGCGCCAGCTTTGCCGTTTGCATTACTGAAGAAAATATCACCACTAAAACTATTGCCCGTTAATGACGATGCCGTTATGTCAGAAACGTAAAAAAGAATATTAGCGTATACTCCATCTGGATTTTGGCGGTTCTTAGCGGTGCCAATCGCGATATTGTTTTCGTTTACTGAAGTCAATACAGAATTGAGATAAACATCATCATCACTATAAGTATTCACAAATTTAGTGGCTATATTTGTGAGATCTGTGAGGTTAAACACCGCAGCTAAAGGAACCTCGTCTGAAGTCGAGTTATAACCAACCGCATAACGACCATCTGGTGTAATCGCACGTGCACTGCCTTGCGGCATTGACTCTTTATCTTCTCTACCTTCAGTAGGGATAGCTGTAAGGACGCTGCCATTCCATATTGCGGCTTGTGACTTGAAATATCTCTCTGGTGAATAACTCGACGGTTGAGATACGCTGCCAACAGTAATCGCCCCTGCTTTTTCCCATGCTTTACTTTGCGTAAAGGCTGTCCCCGCTATATCTAAAGGGGTATCAGAAAATGCGATGGTGCGCTTAGACAAACTGCCGCCATAATATGTACCAATTTGAGGCGTAACACTATTGATAACGACGTTATCTTGCCCTGATTCGATTTTAGTGCTTTCAACATAAGCAGTTACATTTTCAACGTCACCGTTAACCTCATTAATGTAACCATTGGTATACTCACGTAACACCCAATTATCACATTCGGCGTCAACATAACCTAGAAAACTACTGCAGTAACGTTCGAAACCATCGATGTCATCTTCTAATAATTCATAACCAAACTCATAGAAAAATGGCGCTTCATCACGATAACTAAAACCTTGCGCAAAGCGTTGCTCTTCGATGCCCATCTTATGGGCGGAGCTTTGAGTCAATTGGCAATCCGTTCCAGCCCAGCAATTATCATTTGACGTTTCCATTGCGACGCCAAATGTTTGCGAGCTAGAGGCTACCGGCTCATAAGAATAAACCTTATAAACTGCCGCTTGTGCCCCGAAGGATGCCGCGATAGTCGCGGCAACTGCTGATAATTTAAATACGTTACTTCTCATTTAAACCTTAACTTTCCTGTTGCATCGCTTCGAGCTCTTCCCATCGCTCGAAGGCGATTTCAAGCTCCTGCTCTAAAGCAGTTAGCTTATCTAAAATGGTTTGAGTTTGCTCAACGGGTTGTGCGAAGAAATCAGCACTGTTCACCGTCTGTTGCATTACCTCAATCTCTTCTTCCAACTGCTCAAGTTTTAATGGCAGAGTTTCAAGTTCGCGCTGTAGTTTATAGGATAACTTCTTAGGCTTAGCCGTTACAGGCGCGGATTTGAGACTTGCCTCAACTACTGGCTTCGCTTTTGCTGGTTTTTCAGGCGCACGAGATTTTAAAACTTGTGAACGTTGTTGCTGAGCATCATGGTAGCCACCAACAAATTCCTCAATTTTACCGTTACCTTCAAAAATCCAGCTGCTCATTACTGTGTTATCCACGAACTGACGATCGTGGCTCACTAACAATAATGTACCCTGATAGTTGGCAAGTAAATCTTCTAAAAGTTCCAACGTTTCGATATCCAAATCGTTGGTTGGTTCATCGAGGATCAGCAAGTTGTTAGGTTTTAGGAAAATACGAGCCAATAATAGACGGTTTTTCTCACCACCTGACAACGCTTTCACTGGCGTACGAGCACGGTGCGGTGCGAACAAGAAGTCTTGTAAGTAGCTTAATGCGTGACGAGGTTTACCATTGACGGTCACTTCCTGCTTGCCATCAGCCAGGTTGTCGATCACGGATTTTTCAGGATCAAGAATCTCGCGGTATTGGTCGAAGTAAGCGACTTCCAATTTAGTACCGCAATGTAAACGACCAGAGTTAACTTCAAGATTACCCAGCAGAAGATTTAACAACGTACTCTTACCGCAACCGTTAGCACCGATAAGGGCAATACGATCGCCGCGCATAATATTGAAAGAGAAATCAGAAACGATTGTCTTCCCTTCAATTGAGTAATTAATATTTTCAGCTTCGAAAACGATCTTGCCTGAACGGCTCGCGTCATCAATTTGAATGTTTGCTTTGCCCTGTACTTCACGGCGGTCTGAGCGCTCTTCACGTAAGGCTTTTAACGCACGAACACGACCTTCATTACGGGTACGACGCGCTTTGATACCTTGGCGAATCCACACTTCTTCTTGAGCAAGTTTCTTATCAAACTCAGCATTTTGCATTTCTTGAACGCGAAGCATCTCTTCTTTATCAACAAGGTACTGTTCATAGTTACCAGGGAATGAAGAAAGCTGACCACGGTCTAGATCGATTATGCGTGTCGCCATCGACTTGATGAATGCACGGTCGTGCGAGATGAAAATAATCGAACCGCGGAAATCTTTAAGGAAGTTTTCAAGCCACTCAATGGTCGTAACATCCAAGTGGTTCGTTGGTTCGTCGAGTAGCAATACATCTGGATCACGAACAAGCGCGCGAGCAAGTGCTGCTTTACGCTGCCAACCACCGGATAAATCGGTCAGTTTCGTGTGTGCATCAAGCTTAAGAGACTCCAACACGTTATTAATACGATCTTCAAAACGCCACGCATTCAAATGGTCCAATTTTTCTTGGACACGAGAAAGCTTGTTGATGTTCTTTTCACTTGGATCGATACCAATCAAATCCAAAATGTCGTGGTACTCTTTTAAATACCCACCCACTTCAGCCAATCCGCCAGACACATAGTCAAATACGGTGCCTTCTTCATTGCGCGGTGGATCTTGTTCTAAGCGAGAAACAACCACATCTTGCGTAATGGTGAGCTTACCGTCATCCATCAATACATCACCGGCAATCACCTTCATTAGGGTGGATTTACCAGCGCCATTTCGACCCACAAGACACACTCGCTCATTTTCTTGTAGGGCAAAATCTGTTTTGTCGAGTAATGGGTGGTCGCCAAATGCTAGCGAACCATTATTAATTGTAAGTAATGCCATTGTTGTCTAACCAAATCTGTAATTGTGGTAAATCGAAAGGCCAATTGAGTTCATTGCCTTGATAATTGAGGACGGGAATAGTGACCCCGTAACGTGAGAATAGCTCATCGTCGAATGCGATATCAACCACAGCAACCTCGACCTGAAGTTGCTGTGTTAACGCAAATGCCATCTCGCAGAGATGGCATCCTTCTGTACTATAAAGCGTAATCAATCCCTTGCCCTTATAGTGTTAAGCGTTTTTGTGCGTCACAAGCCAGCAGTTGTGGATGTGTTTATTACGAGAGAAATCTAAAGGCAACGTTTGCGATGAGATGTTCTTCGCTTCTAGGCCTAGCTCTTCAAGTTGTTCAAGATCCATTTTGAACTGACGCTTGTTGTTTGAGAATACGATCGTACCTTGAGCTTTTAGTAAGCGCTTAAGGTTTTTCATCAACTGAATGTGATCACGTTGAACATCAAACGATTGTTCCATACGTTTTGAGTTAGAAAACGTTGGTGGATCGATGAAGATAAGATCATAACTTGTCGTCGCTTTCTCTAACCACTGTAGACAGTCTGCTTGAACATATTGATGCTGACGACCGCCTTGGCCATTCAGCTGCATGTTCTCTTTCGCCCACTCTAAATAAGTGTTCGACATATCAACCGTTGTGGTTGAGCGAGCGCCACCGTTTGCTGCATGAACCGTCGCTGAGCCAGTGTAAGCAAATAGGTTTAGGAAATCTTTACCTGCCGCCATTTCGCCTAGACGTCGACGAGTCAGCTTGTGATCCAAGAACAAACCGGTATCTAGGTAATCATGCAAGTTAACAATCAGCTTCGCACCATACTCGTTAACTTCAAGTTTTTCAGACTGCTGAGACAGTTTCTGGTATTGCGAGCGGCCTTTTTGCTTCTCACGTGTTTTCAATACCACTTTGTTCGCGTTGGTACCGGTCACTTGGATTGATGCACGAATGATATCCGTCAGGCGACGTTTCGCTTTTTCTTCAGGCACGTCTTTCGGTGCTGCGTACTCTTGAATAACCAACTGATCAAGATAAACATCAATCGCTACGTTGTATTCCGGCAAATCGGCGTCGTAGATTCGGTAGCAATCTAATTTTTCTTTGCGAGCCCATTTAGCAATCTTGCTGATGTTCTTCTTAAGGCGGTTTGCAAAATCAGGTGCAATGACCGTCTCAGTGACATTGTCACTTCCCGCTTCCACCACACGCGCTGAGATCTGATAGTTCTTCTGGTGACACGGTAACGCACCATTATTCAGTTTGAACTGTTTATCTGCACGCATACGCAAACAGCTCAGCAACTCATCTGAACCAGAGAAGATTGACGCTTGGCATCCACCAAATTCAGATTTAAGTTGCGCACCAAACGCAGTGTAAAGCGCGATAAGACCAGGATGCGTGCCTAAACGCTCACCGTATGGAGGGTTACAGACGATAACGCCTTCACCAAACTCTTGTGGCTTTTTAAGCAACGCTGCATCGCCTAATTCAAAATTGATTAGGTCTGCAACACCCGCACGACGCGCGTTGTCACGAGCCGTTTTCAATACGCGTTCATCGTTATCGAAACCGAAGAATTTAGTGTCAATTTTGTTGACGCCACGGCGAGCTTGTACACTGGCTTCAGATTTGATTTCAATCCAAGTGTCCGCATTGAAGTCTTCTAATGACTCAAAACCCCATGTTTTACGGTTCACACCAGGCGCCATGTTCGCTGCCATCATCGCAGCTTCAATCACAAGCGTACCTGAACCACACATTGGGTCTAGGAAGTTTTTGCTTGCATCCCAGCCACTACGCAGAATAACCGCGGCAGCCAGTGTTTCACGCAATGGTGCGCGACCTGCTTCTTCACGGTAACCACGTTGATGTAGACCGCGACCAACCATATCGATACCAAGAATCGCTTTATCTTTATGAAGACGTACGTGAATACGAAGATCAGCAAAATCTTTACTGATCGACGGTCTTGGAAGGCTCTTCTTAGTAAAGCAATCCACTATCGCATCTTTTACTTTCATTGCGCCATATTGGCTGTTGCGGATTTCATTGTTGGTACCGTTGAAATCAACAACCAATTTTTTGGAGCTATGGAAATGGTTTACCCAGTTCACAGCAGACGCTGCTAGGTACAAATCCATGTCATCCTGACAGGTAAATTCAGACAAAATACGGACAAAACGAGATGCAAGGCGACTCCACAAGCAACAACGGTAAATCTGTTCGTTGGTTGCTTTGAATCTCACCCCAGCCTGCACTGGTTTTGCATTGGTTATGCCTAGTTTTGTTAGTTCTTCTACCAACAGGTTCTCTAACCCGTTTGAAGTTACCGCAAGATATTGATGCATAGTGTTCTATTGTTTGTTTGAAATGACCTCGCATTATACCCGACACAACGCACATTTCGTTAATTGATTCGCATTTTTCTCACTCAAAATCCCCTATACGCTCATCAATCCACCAGCAAAACCATCATCCGTGCATTTCCGGCTCGTCTCCACTCAATCTTCCAAAGCCCATAAGACAAAATCACACAAGAATGACGCTTAAAACCGAAGTGAATACTCATTCACCACTAAATTGGTCTACACCAGTGCCTTTATTTAGCTGTAATTTAGCAACCAAAAGGGCTTAATTGGGGAATTTAAATGATTATGGATTCATATGTGTGGGATAAACATTGAGCAAAAGGCGTGTGTTTTGTTAATTTTTGGGAGTGTTATCACGGTCGTTATAATGAGCCCCCCTCCTTTTCATTGGGTTAGTCAATGCTATTTATGCCGGTCGATGGCAAAGAAAAGGCATAAAAATTCGACACGGCTATACCCAATGAGATATGTCCGAAGAAATATAACCGATAAAATCAAGTAAATGCATGGCCTAACGAATAGCTGAAAAGGCCAAATCTCGTTAAGAGACTGCCCTGTCTAATACCAATGAGTGGTGTTGTAACCGTAAAGCGAGGCGATAGAAAAGCGTGACACTGAAATGGTGTTTTATTGGGGGCTTAATAAAGGGGTAAATGATGCGACGAGCAATATCGATATGTTATCGCAGCGCTAAGCATCTGTAGGAATGAGAGAGGTTCAAGACTGAGGCGATTTAGAGTTAGCCGCCTAGCTTAGCCCACCAGCCTCATTGGTTGAATGAGTGCCTGGTTAGACATAATTTGCATACGGTCGTGCATGACTTTAATGGCTTCGCCGTATTGAATGGATTTTGACCCATTCAAATTAAACTCGTTCAAATTAATTGACGCACAAAGGCTGGCACACGGCCCTGCTTCTAAAACAATAAACACGCCGTCACCGTAGCTATTTTCTAATCGAACAAAGTCCCCTTCTTCTGGAACGCATGAACCATCAGATAAGCAATCGAAGAACCAACTTTTCGGTTGAACCGGTTTATGGAAACGCTTAGCCGCTACGCAGTAAAGTGCAAGTTGGGCTTGTCTCGGTTCAGATAGGTCAAGATGAGCAATTTGCTCTTTATACGTTTGGTAGGCCGATGCATCATCAACAGAAAACTCGTTGACCCCAATCGCGCACTCGACCATGAGTTTACGAGAAAGGTTTGTTTTAAATACCATGTCGTTACCCAGATCAAGCATCAAGTGCTGATCCGTATCGTCATAGTACCAAGTCCATTTGTCGCTAGGTTTGAGCATCATTCCAATCTCTATGTATGGGTTAATATAGGCAAAACGCTTAATTACCTTCCTACATTTAACAAAAGTGTATGCTGAGAGAGGAAAAAAAAAAGAGGAAATGAGCTTTCACTTCCTCTTTGATAGAGTTTATGCAATTCAATAATTTAGTGTGACGCCGTCACCAAAGCTAGATGTTTTTTACGATCTCTTTAACAAGGCCTGGGCCATGATAAATAAAGCCCGTATAAACCTGCACTAACTTTGCACCCGCCATCATTTTTTCTTTCGCTGAAACATAAGAGTCGATACCACCTACTCCGATGATTGGGAGTTTATCACCCAACTCTTCATGGAGACGACGAACGACTTCTGTGCTACGCAATTGAACAGGACGACCACTTAAGCCCCCCATCTCTGTTGCGTGTTTCATGCCTTCAACGATCGAACGATCCAATGTCGTGTTCGTTGCAATCACACCATCAATATTATTCGCAATCAAAGACTGACAAATTTGAACAATTTCATCATCGCTCAGATCCGGTGCAATCTTTAATGCTATAGGAACATACTTACCGTGTTTTTCCGCAAGTTCCGATTGTTTCTCTTTTAACGAAGAAAGCAATTCATCTAATGCTTCACCGTATTGCAGAGAACGAAGTCCCGGCGTATTGGGTGAGGAAATATTCACAGCAATATAACCCGCATATTGATACACCTTATCCATACAGATAAGGTAGTCTTCTGTGCCCTTTTCAATTGGTGTGTCTTTATTTTTACCGATATTAATGCCAAGTACGCAATTGAATTTTGCTTTCTTAACATTTTCAATCAGATTATCAACACCTAGGTTATTAAAGCCCATACGGTTAATAATACCTTCTGCATCAAGCAGACGGAAAAGACGAGGTTTATCATTACCTGATTGTGGACGCGGAGTTACCGTGCCGACTTCAATGAAGCCAAAGCCCATTGCATCGAATGCTTCAATACATTCGCCATTCTTATCCAGACCCGCAGCAAGACCCACAGGGTTGCGAAAAGTCAGCCCCATGCATTCTACTGGTCGGTGTGGAAGTTGTTGACGATAAAAAAGATCGAGAGGAGTGCCGTTGAAACGTTTGAAGTTTTCGATTGCAAGATCATGTGCCTTTTCGGCATCAAGTTGAAAAAAGCCAGTCCTGGCTAGACGGTAAAGCATTGTGCCTCCGAAAGAAAAAAGCCCCGTATAAACGGGGACTTATTATTTACTCATTTGAGGAACAATTCAAATTTAAAAGCATTAATTCCCGCAATGCGACCGAGAATTTTGCAAATTCATGCACTGCGCCCACTTTAAACTCGTTCAAAATGTTTTCCCAACGATGTAAAGAGATTTCATTCGACGCGATCCAATCATTGAGTGCTTGAATTTCATCCAATCCTTGAGGGTGGCAAGCGCAACCTAAAACCTGACCGGTTAGCTGTCTTTGTTGCCAATCCAGATCTTCTCTAAATGCAGCACGAGCCAATGCTTGCCAATGATTATCAACCGCTTGTCCGTTAATTTGCTTTAAGAACCAATGCAAAGACAATCGATCCCCCAGATTGAAGTAAAGTTTCGCCGTTTGTTCAACCGTAATGCCCTTTTCACGAGACACTGTGGATATATCCAGTACTGAGTATAAACTTGTCAAACGAGCGACATAATTTGCAAGTGCAGCATCAATTCCTTGTTTAATCCAAACATTCGCTAAATCATCATGTTCTTTCACTTCATGCTCGACTAAGAGAGTATCTAAAGATGCTTTTACTTTAGCGACATCGGCTTGATACAGTTCAATAAGGGCTGTTACCGACTGTTTGGCACTGCGATTTCGGATTAACCAACGAGACAAACGACGTAGTGTTCGTCTTACCGTAAACATCATTTCATATTGAGCAGAGGTCGATGCGGTATTGTCTAACTCCCTTAGTTGTTTCAGTACATCCCCTAGTCCAAAGATTTCTCTCGCGGCGGCATAAGCATTGGCAATATCCACCACATGCGCTCCGGTTTCTTCTTGCAGACGAGTCACGAAATTACAGCCCATTTCGTTAACCATTTCATTAGCCAGACAAGTCGCGATGATTTCTCGTCGTAGAGGGTGGTTATTCATTGCATTTTGGTAGTGACGTCGTAACTTCGTTGGGAAGTATTGGACTAATTGCTGAGCGTGATACACATCATTGGCAATATCTTCATGCACCAACTCTTCTTTCAATACCATTTTTCCGTAGGCAATCAGAACAGACAGCTCTGGTCGAGTAAGGGCAAAGCCCTGCTTCTCACGCTCTAATAACGTTTCATCATCTGGAATATACTCAAGCGCACGATCCAAATGTCCCGCTTTTTCCAAAGTATGGATAAAACGTATCTGCTCTTTAACTAAAGAGACGCCTTGATACTCAGTAACCGATATCGTCTCCGCTTGGCAGTAAGCATCATCGAGAACAATCTCACCAACTTCATCTTCCATCGATTCCAAGATCGTGTTGCGCTGTTTGATCGTCATATCGCCGCTTGCAACGAGACTGTTCAAGAAGATCTTTATATTGACTTCATTATCCGAACAATCTACACCGCCAACATTGTCCACGAAATCGGTATTCACTCGTCCACCAGCGAGGGCAAACTCGATTCGCCCTAGTTGAGTCATGCCTAAGTTACCGCCCTCCCCAATAATTTTTGCTTGCAGATCTCGTCCGTTCACTCGCAGCATATCATTGGCACGATCACCGACATCGGTATGTGTTTCACTGTTTGCTTTGACATACGTGCCGATCCCGCCGTTCCATAGCAGATCCACCTTCATGGTTAAGATCATTTTAATAAGATCATTAGGGGGTAATGAGGCTTTCTTCGTTCCCAGTAGCTTTTGAATCTCAGGCGTTAAGCTGATCGATTTTGCTCGACGCAAGAAGATACCGCCTCCTTTAGAAATCAACGCCGAGTTATAATCCTCCCAGCTTGAGCGCGGCAAGTTAAATAGCCGTTCACGCTCTTGCCAACTTGTAGCGGCATCGGGGGTTGGGTCGATAAAGATATGCATGTGGTTAAACGCGGCCACCATTTGGGTATGTTTCGATAACAGCATGCCGTTACCAAAGACATCTCCGGCCATATCCCCAATACCTATCGCAGTAAAGTCTGTTGATTGGCAATCTATGCCCATTTCACGAAAATGTCGCTTAACGGATTCCCATCCGCCCTTAGCGGTAATCCCCATGGCTTTATGGTCATAACCATTAGAACCACCTGACGCAAACGCATCCCCTAACCAGAAGTTATACTCTTCGGATACAGAATTCGCTAAATCGGAGAATGTCGCCGTCCCTTTATCGGCAGCCACAACTAAATACGGATCATCTTCATCGTGTCGCACAACGTGAGGTGGCGGAATCACTTCGCCTTCAATAATGTTATCAGAGACATCGAGTAGCGCTCGAATGAAACGTTTATAGCAACGCTGCCCTTCGGCAAAGATTTCATCACGTGACGTTAAGCTCGGTTGACGTTTACAAACAAAACCGCCTTTTGCGCCGACGGGCACAATCACAGTGTTCTTAACTTGCTGTGCTTTCACTAAGCCCAATATTTCCGTACGAAAATCTTCTTGTCGATCCGACCAACGTAAACCACCACGAGCGACTTTGCCGCCACGTAGGTGCACGCCTTCAATATCAGGGGCATAGACGAAGATTTCATAAACCGGGACGGGTTGTGGGATCTCTGGAATCTCGCGCGGTTTCAGTTTGAGAGCCAGCCATGGCTTAGGCTGTTTATTCTCATCAAGCTGATAATAGTTCGTTCGTAGGGTTGCCGAAATCATCTCCATATAACGGCGAATAATACGATCATCATCCAAGCTCTCAACGGCATCGAGCTTCTTCATGATCTTATCTCTAATGTCAGCTTGTCCTTTCTCCCTATTTTTCGCTTTCGGATCAAAACGTTTTACGAATAATTTAACGAGTTCACTGGCAAGATCGGGATGGTGAGTTAAGGTATCTTCTATATATTGCTGGCTAAAAGGAAAGCCGACTTGACGCATGTAACGAGCGTAAGCGCGCAGAATTGAAATTTCACGTCCCGTTAGCGATGCGCCTAAGACCAAATGGTTAAAACCATCGCTTTCTAAGTTACCATGCCATACGGCCGAGAATGCTTGTTGGAAACGATCTCGAGCCTCACTAAGGTCAACGATCTTTTCGCTCTTATGAAGCATCGAGAAATCTAAGATCCAATAGATCTGCCCATTGGCTTTTCTCACTTCATAAGGTGATTCACCGATCACGCGTAACCCTAAATTTTCGAGCATTGGCATGACATCCGACAAATGAATCGGTTCATCACGATGATAGAGCTTTAAACGCACCGCTTTCGATTGCTTACCGAGCTCTTGAGGCCGATAAAACAACATACCTAATTTATGATCATCGCTGAGTGATTCTAAACGTTCAATATCCGCAACGGACGAACCAGGCATCACGTCTTCTTTATAAGAGCGAGGGAATGCGCGCATGTATTCTTTGGCAACCGGCAATCCCTTACTCTCGCCAAAATTGGCAATAATCGCTTGAGATAAACGGTCATCCCACGTTGAAGAGGCTTCCATTAGGTTTTGCTCGATTGTTTTAACATCTATATCCATATTATTGTTCTCGACACGAACAATATAGTGCGTTCTGGCTAGCGGGCTTTCGGAGAAATACGTGGTGAACTCCACTTCTTGCTCACAGCCAAAATACTGTTTAAAGATCCGTTGGGTTTGACGACGTAATTCGGTGTTATAGCGCTCCTTGGTGATATACACCATACAGCTAAAGAAACGACCAAAAGGATCGCGGCGCACAAACAAGCGCAACATATCTCTATCTTGCATTTGTACAACCCCCATCCCAACCTCCAGTAATTCCTCTTCTCGAGCTTGAAGCAATTCGTCGCGTGGGTAGTTCTCTAAAATGTTATGTAGGGCTTTGTAGGAGTATGATCCATGACGATAGCGACTGGCGGTTAGAATACGTTCCACTTTTTCACGTATAAGAGGAATGCCCCCGACGCTTTGGTTATATACCGCTGAGGTATACAGACCGGTAAAGCGATGCTCCCCAATCACCTTGCCATCTTTATCAAATTTCTTAATCCCAATGTAATCGGTATACGCTGGACGATGAATCCGTGATGGCGTGTTGCCCTTAGTGATAATCAGCAAAAAGGGCTTTTGTGCTTCTAAGCGAGCTGAATCCGGGAAATCGGACAGTTTAACGCTTCTTACTCTGCGCTGATCCGAAAATAGACCTAAACCTTTCTCTTTGGTTGGACACAATTCAAGTTCGCCATCACTCCGAATAAGGTCATATTCTTTATATCCCATAAAGGTAAAGTTATGATCCCCGAGCCAGCGGAGAAACTTAATGGTCTCATCATAATGATCGCGCTCGATCGCTATCGATCCTTGCTGCTGTTCCACTTGATCGGTGACGAGCTTGAGCTGATCGACCATCAACTTCCAGTCGGCCACAACCATTTGCGTATCCGTCAGTATCTTGACTAATTCTCGCTTCAGATTCCCCATTGCGTCTTTATCGCTAAGGCGGTCGACCTCTATATGAAATAAAGAAAACAATTCCCCTTCACCACTGTTAATCCCCGCGATCTCGCCTGACGTTGAATGATGAATTTGAGTAGGACCGTGGAGCATGAGATGGGAAGTTAAATCGAGACGATTTAGTGCCATTTTGACTGAATCAACTAAAAACGGACTATCGATAACCACGATCTCTACAATCGTATGGGTCGATTTCCATCCCTGTCGGCTGACCGTTGGGTTGAATACGCGCACGGAAAATTCATGAGGGGGTTTGTCATTGATATGGTGCCAAAGGCTGACGACGGCTCCATAAAGATCGGATTCGTTGCGTTCAATTAAATCGTCATGGGCAATATTACTAAAGAGATGTTGAGCAAGCTGGTTGACTAAAGGTTGTTGAGCGAGTTCCAGTTTATCCTGGATCAGCTGATACACTTTTTCGAGCAGAACCGGTATCAAAGTATCGCGCACAGTCATAATCACACTCCACTATTAGAATTTTATTTTGTAGGGATGTCGAAGAGCACCATTGTTCTAATGTCTTATGAGGCTATATTTGTCTTAAGCATAGCGTGTAAGCCAAATATAGCTGTCTTATTGTATCGGGATTGTTGATGGGCGGTTAATGCTTTGGCGGTATTGTTTGTTAAAATGTCTAATAATGTGATTACAAACCTGTTTAAATTTCTACTAAATCAGCCTCTCACAGAACTTCTAACTTAACAAATTTGTTATTTTGGTCAGTTGTTAATCTAAATCGTCCCTTTAGCCCAAGCTGTGTAAGGAAAGGTCGAAAACGTGCAGCAGGCAGCTGTAACCGCAAACCGGTTTCAGTGACAACCAATATGGTTGTTGCCACGCCACTGTAGTGTGCGAGATACGCTTGATAGGAAATATTGAGTCTGAAGTGATAATAATTCATATACTGTATAAATAAACAGTACCACGTAAAAGTGGCACTGTTTGGTTATGGGCTGTTCTATTAATGCGCAAATCCGCGATTTTTTATTCAATATCCAGCCTATTGAACAACGTTTAAGCGTCGAGTGCTTTACTCACCTTCTCAAACAAATCTTTCGCAAGGTTATCCATCGCTTTTAGCTGCTCTAACTCGGCACGAATTAGGCTCTGTCTTTGCTCATCGTACTTACCCAATTTTAATAATGGGTCAATGAGACGAGAAGCCACTTGTGGATTGCTGCTGTTCAACTCACGTAGGATTTCACCCGCAAATTGATAGCCTGAACCATCTTTAGCGTGGAAATGAACCGGGTTCATATTCAAAAATGATCCGATTAAGCTACGGGTGCGATTCGGGTTTTTCAAACTAAACGCTTCATGTTCCATCGTCTGCTTGATCACCGTCAGCACATTGTCAGCAGGATTGGTGCCTTGTAAAGCAAACCATTTATCCATCACTAAACCATCATGCTTCCATTTAGCACTGTAATCAGCCATTAACGTTTCACGACAGGCAAGTTGTGCAGAGTTCGCTGCACTCATCGCCGCCATTGTATCGGTCATATTGTTCGCGTTGGCATATTGCTGCTCGACTAAGGAGTTACCTTGGTCAGTCATCGCCAAGTAAGACAATGCCGTATTGCGTAATGAACGTTTACCAATTGCGTCATGATCGATGGTGTATTGATCTTGAGCCAAGCTAAAGTAAATCGCACTAAACTCATCTTGAAGCGCAAACGCCAATTGCTGCTTAATCGCTTTAAGCACTTGAGCAATCGCATCAACATCGACAACTTTATACCAACCCGAGACTTCATTGTGACTTGGTAATAGCAACACTTCAGCAATGAATGCGGGCTCGAGTTCTTGACTCAGCAACACGCCGCGGAAAGCATCAACCACCGCATCCGGAAGTTCCACACTGCCGCCTTGCTGCATCACTTGTACGTTATGACGAATGTATTTCGCCAACAACATTTGACCGGCATCCCAACGAGCAAATTCATTACGCGCATGAACCATAAGGAAAGTTAGCTCTTCATCAGTGTAGTCATACTCTAACTTCACTGGCGCAGAGAACTCACGCAGTAATGATGGGATTGGTTGTTCCTGAACATTTTCAAAGACAAAGGTTTGCTTGTCTTGAGTCACGTTCAAAACATGATGTACTTTTCCTCCGTTACAGCGTAACTCAACAACCTCACCTTGTGGCGTATAGAGCTCAATATCAAAAGGAATGTGCAATGCTTGCTTCTCTTTTTGATCTTGCGTTGGTTCTGTTGATTGCTCTATCGTTAAAGCATAAGTGTTTTGCGCTGAATCAAATGCACTTGAAACGCGAACGGTTGGTGTGCCTGATTGGCTGTACCATAAACGGAATTGAGTTAGGTCAACGCCTGTCGCATCTTCCATTGCCGAAACGAAATCTTCACAGGTTGCCGCGGTACCATCATGGCGCTCAAAGTACAGTTTCATGCCTTTCTGGAAACCGTCTTCACCCAATAGCGTGTGGTACATGCGGATAACTTCACTGCCCTTTTCGTATACGGTCAAGGTATAGAAATTATTCATTTCTATTACTTTGTCAGGACGAATAGGATGCGACATTGGGCTCGCATCTTCCGCAAATTGTGGACCACGAATAATACGAACGTTACCAATACGATTCACCGCACGTGAACCCAGATCGGATGAGAATTCTTGATCACGGAAAACCGTCAATCCTTCTTTTAAACTCAACTGGAACCAATCACGGCAAGTGACTCGGTTACCGGTCCAGTTATGAAAATATTCATGCCCAATGACTGCTTCAATACCTAAGTAATCGATATCGGTTGCCGTTTGGTCGTTTGCCAAAACGAATTTAGAGTTAAAGACGTTAAGACCTTTGTTCTCCATGGCGCCCATATTGAAAAAATCAACGGCAACAATCATGTAGATATCAAGATCGTATTCAAGGTTAAATCGGTCTTCATCCCACTTCATTGAATTGATCAGTGACACCATCGCATGATTCGCGCGATCTAAATTGCCTTTATCGACAAAAATTTCAAGGTCGACCAAACGGCCAGAGGTGGTGGTGTATTGATCACGCAGTACATCAAAATCGCCTGCGACTAAGGCAAACAAGTAAGAAGGTTTTGGATGAGGATCTTGCCACTGCACCCAGTGACGACCATTGTCTAACTCACCTTGGTCAACGCGGTTACCGTTGCTAAGCAAAAATGGGTAATGGCTTTTATCGGCAATTACTTTGGTGGTGTATTTCGCCAGAACGTCTGGACGATCAAGTGAATAGGTAATGCGGCGGAAACCTTCGGCTTCACATTGAGTGCAATAAGCACCCCCTGATTTGTAGAGACCTTCTAATGAAGTATTTCCTTCAGGATTCACTTCCGTCACGATTGCTAAAGAAAAAGAATCTGGCAGCTGGTGGATGTGTAGCCCATCTTCAGCTTGTTCATAATGTTCCCAAACTTGGCCATTAATTTGAACGCTCTTTAAAACAAAGCCCTCACCATCTAATACTAATGTCGTGCTCTCTTTTAATTGTTTTACTTGCGATATTGCCGTC
Organism: Vibrio renipiscarius; assembly: GCF_000827885.1. Taxonomy (GTDB): domain Bacteria; phylum Pseudomonadota; class Gammaproteobacteria; order Enterobacterales; family Vibrionaceae; genus Vibrio; species Vibrio renipiscarius. Next base: position 23,331 of record NZ_JTKH01000003.1, read on the forward strand.
ACAATCGTTGCGGTATCGTGCAAATCAAACGTTAAATCAATATCGGTGATGGTATGAGATGGTGACTGATAGTCTTTACGGTATTTGGCTTGAGGTGTATGAGCCATGACTAAATCCTTCTAATAGATATTTTTGTTCAGTTAGCTTACAACTCTGAAAACAAAAAAACGAGGCATTCTCTATGTTTGCCTCGTTTTTTTACTAGTATTTGATTGTCATGCCAGCAGAATGTCTATTCGTTAGCCGTTCTCTAGTGTTATCGGATGCGGTTGAGTACGGCAAACATTTCGCCTTCTTCCGTTTCAATCGTCAACGTATCTTGGTTCAATTTATAACGAGTGTTGTGCTCGCCGTTTTCATATAGCAAGACCAAATGATCGCCTTCCGTATAGTAAACCCCTTGGTGAATGGCCTCATCACCTTCTTTATTACTCACTTTAAACTGGAATATAAAATCAGGTTGTAGAACGAGATCCATTCGGTTTACATCACTTTCATCGATATCGTGACCAGACAAGTGCGCACTTGACCACATGCCCGCTAAAGAATTCGAGAGTGCTTTCGTAAACATCACGCCATTCAAATTCAATAAATTGTGATTACCCGAGTATTCATAGACTTGAGGTTGATCGGTCTGAAGTCCCAAAATAATGGTTTCTTCATTCGCCGTATAAAGACCTTCCCAATGATCAACGGTGTAATCTCGTTTTTGAATATCGATGGTGAAATTATAATTTGAGTCCAACGTCAATTTAATTGCGAGGAAGTTTTCTGGTGACTCTTCTGGGTTAGGGTTAACCAAGTACCAGTCCCCGAGTAAGAAAGGATGATCGAAATAGCTTAACGCATCCGATTCTTTTGTCGTTGAACTCCATGCCGCCAAACTAAAACACGCCAGTAATATCCCTAATATCTTCATATCGCTTCCCCTTGCTTTTCAATTAAGCTTAGGTGCAACTCTCAGAGAAAGCTAAATATATTGATCTAGATCACGTTATTTATTGGCAAAAAAAAAGCGAGCTATAAAGCTCGCCTTAAATATTATGTGCTGATTAATTGATCATCTTAACCATAATGGCAACAGATTCGTCTAAATAGGCGTCTGGTGCTTCATAGTCTTTAGGAATATCATCCAACGTTTTATAAGGTTTTAACCCTGCCGCGGCTTGACGTTCATTCACACGAGTTAATCGCAATTCGTCGGCTTCATCACTGATACGTTGACGTTCTTTCTTGTTTAGTGAAATCGCGTTATCTTCTTTTTCCGCTTTATAGCGTTCAATATCTTCAGCGATGAAACTGAATTCCAAATCATTGGCAATTCGCGCTTTATGATCGGCATCTAACTTCGCAATCAATTTGTCGTTACGTTGTAACTCTTTATAATTAGCTCGGTCGATACTATCCCAAGGCAACGCATTATCTTCTACGCTCTCTCCTGTTTCAGCAGGATCAATCGGCGTTGGATAAGCAATGTCCGGCACGACGCCTCTGTTTTGTGTACTGCCACCATCAATTCGGTAAAATTTCTGAATGGTGTATTGTACATAACCCAGTTCTTTATCAAACAAATCGTAGATATGATTGAGTGAGCGGTGTTGTTGAACGGTCCCTTTACCAAAAGAGTTTTCACCCACAACAATACCACGACCATAATCTTGCATCGCTGCCGCGAAAATTTCTGACGCTGAAGCACTGTATCGGTTAACCAAAACCATTAATGGGCCTTGGTAACTGATCACGTCATCAGTATCAGAGTTCACACTGACTCGACCATAACTATCACGCACTTGAACCACGGGACCGCTGGTAATAAACAAACCCGACAATGCTGTCGCTTCTGTTAATGCGCCACCGCCGTTATTACGCAAATCCACAATAATGCCGTCAACATTTTGTGCTTTTAGATCCACAAGTAATTTGTCAGTATCTTTAGCAAGGCCAACATAAAAACTTGGGACTTCTAGTACACCAATTTTTTTGCCATCTTGTTCAATGATTTCTGATTTTACTGCTCGATCTTCTAAGCGAACTTTATCTCGGGTAATGGAAATGATTTCGCTCTTAGCATCTTTACCTTCCGGTAAGATTTCTAATTTAACCGTTGTGCCTTTTGGCCCTTTGATTAGTTGAACGACGTCATCCAGTCTCCAGCCGATAACATCCACCATATCTTCACCTTCTTGGCCAACGCTGACAATGCGATCGCCTTCGGTGATTTGCTTACTTTTCGCGGCAGGACCGCCCGCAACCAATGAACGAATAATCGTATAGTCATCCGTCATTTGAAGAACCGCACCAATACCTTCAAGTGATAAATTCATCTCTTGTTGGAATTGATCCGCACTGCGTGGTGATAAGTAGCTGGTATGAGGATCCACTTCACGAGCAAACGCATTCATGTATAGCTGGAATGCATCTTCATTGTGAGTTTGAGTGAGACGTTTCAACGCATTGTTGTAACGCTTACCAAGCACCTCTTTGATTTCATCCCAATCTTTACCCGTGAGCTTAAGATTTAACGCATCGTATTTAACGCGCTTACGCCAAAGCTCATCTAGTTCTGCTTTATCTTTCGGCCAAGACGCTTCACTACGATCAAGTTCAATCGATTCTTCCAAATCGAAATTCATTTCTTTGTCTAATAAAGACAATGCGTATTCAAAACGCTCATAGCGACGCTTGATTGACTGATTATAAATATCAAAAGCGACTTGGTTGTCACCTGACTTTAATTGATCATCAAGAGATTCTCCCCAGGTGTCGAATGTGTTGATATCCGCCTGAGTGAAGATGTTCTTGTTGTAATCGAGCAGTTCAAGATAACGATCAAAAATTGCTTGAGACAATTCATCGTTAAGAGTGAAGTGTTTGTAATGAGATCGAGTAAATCGAGAGGCAACGCGTTTACTTGCGGTCTTGTGCTGTGCTTCTGGCGCAAGAACGGGTAAATCGGTTAACTCGACGTTTGCTTCGAGAGCTTGAGCTGGATTTGCTGCTAGCAATAAGCTAGCAGCAATCAGAGAAAAGTTTAAACGGCATTTCATGCGTAGGAGGCTCTCCTTTATGCGCGAAGGTGCTCCGCTTTCACAACCATTTGTAGGCCGTTAGACAGTTGAACTCGCACATCTTCCTTATTGATTTCAACGATAGTCGCTGCCATGTTGCCTTTGCCCATGTTCACGTTTACATCGTTGCCAACACGTACTTCGTCAGCAGTCAATGCGCGTGTTTCTACTGGCGCTTGGGCTTTAGGTGCTTTATTCGCCTGTGGGCGACGAGCTTGCTGAGGCTTCTTGCCTGCAGGTTTCGCTTTTGCTTTACCTTCTTCACGAGCTTTTTGCGCTTGCTCTTTCTTACGAGCTTGCACTTTTGCCTTGCTTTCAGCTAGTGCTGTTTTAGCGTGTTCAACGTGCTCTTCTTCTAGTTCGCCACATGGGTTACCGTCTAGATCGACACGTACTGCACCTGGTTTAACACCGTGTAGGTAGCGCCATGATGAAGTGTACTGTCTTAACGCTGCACGAAGCTGAGTCTTACTTACTTTCGGATCATCTGATAGACGATCCGCAAGATCTTGAAAAATACCAATTTTGAGTGGTTTGGCTTCACCTTCTAAAGTAAAGCACTTAGGGAAACATTCAGCAACGTATGCAATGATTTCTTTGCTGTTTTTTAACTTTTCAGTGTTTTCCATGTGGGTTCCTGGTTCGTGCGGACGTTCCGCGAGTATCATTAAGATAAATATTTCAGGTATTATAGTGACCTGAAAGCGAAAAACCACACTCAAACGCGAATTTATGCCTTGATAGCGTGTGAATTGAGCAGGTTTTCTACTTCAGCCATCAAAAATGTCAAACCTTGCTCGTCTTCTTCGCTGAAACGACCAACATTTGGACTATCGATATCTAAAACTCCGGCTATTTTACCATTAATTGAGAATGGAATCACAATCTCTGAGTTACTTGCCGCATCACAAGCGATGTGTCCTTCAAACTGATGCACATCATAAACGCGCTGAACGGTGTTCGTCGCGGCAGCAGTGCCACATACACCTCGCCCTAAAGGAATTCGCACGCAAGCAGGTTTTCCTTGAAATGGCCCCAAAACGAGTTCGTCGTTGTCCATCAGATAAAAGCCAACCCAGTTTAAGTGTTCTAATTCTAGGTTGAGTAACGCACTCAAGTTCGACAAATTAGCGATAAAATTGGTTTCCGCTTCTAATAATGACAACGCTTGCTTGGTGAGTCGCTGGTAATGTTCTATTTTCATATTATCTTCCGTGTGGATTTTTCTGCTTGAAAACATGAGACTTCTGCTGAGATTCTACGTACAATTATTCTAACTCTTAATAATAAGCATTATCACTTAATGATTGCAGAAGCTACCACTATTAGCCGTTCTTGGCTTATAACTCAAGTAAAAAAGAACAAGTCAAAGTTGCTTGTGGCCAACCTTATTGCCGTTCTTGCCACGTTGATTAGCGTTCCTATTCCACTCCTTATGCCCTTGATGGTCGATGAAGTGTTGCTCAATAAGCCAGGAGAAGGTTTAGCGTTGATGAATCACGTTATGCCTGATTCGATTCAAACACCGACCGGTTACATCTTCTTTACGCTCTTTTTAATCATTGTCATGCGCAGTGTTGGGCAAGCCCTCAACATTTTACAAAGCCGCCAATTTACCTTGGTGTCAAAACTGATCACCTATCAGATGCGCAGTAAAATGATCGATAAACTGGGTCGTATCAGTATTCGCCAGTATGAAACACAAGGGAGCGGTGGGATTAACGCGCACTTAGTCACGGATATCGAGACTATTGACCAATTTATTGGATCAACCCTGAGTAAATTCATCATCAGCTTGCTCACAGTGCTTGGCACGGCCGGCATTTTATTGTGGCTCGATTGGCGACTTGGTCTCTTTATTTTACTGGTAAACCCGATTGTGATTTATTTTTCTCGCAAATTGGGCAGCAAAGTGAAGCATCTCAAAAAAAGAGAAAACCAATCTTTCGAGCGCTTCCAGAATCGCTTGGTCGAAACACTTGATGGCATTTATCAGTTGCGCGCGGCGAATCGCGAGCGCGAGTTTCTGACAGAATTAAAGATCCAAGCCAACCAGGTGCGCTTAGATTCCGACAAATACGCATGGCAGTCAGAAGCGGCAGGCCGAGTGTCGTTCCTTCTTTTCTTACTTGGTTTTGAGCTGTTTCGCGCGGTAGCTATGTTAATGGTGCTATTCAGTGATTTAACCATTGGCCAGATATTCGCGGTCTTTGGCTACCTTTGGTTTATGCTTGGCCCAGTGCAAGAATTGTTGGGCATCCAGTTTTCATGGTACAGCGCCAAAGCCGCACTTGGCCGAATCAACACCTTATTACAGCTCGAAGAAGAATATCGCCCCGTGAGCAAGGTCAATCCTTTTGTGGCTGGGCAAGAAGTCGATGTATCGATCGAAAATGTACACTTCTCCTATAATGAAGAAACTAAGGTGCTCAATGATCTGAGTCTTCATATCCCCGCGGGCAAGAAAGTGGCGCTCGTTGGCGCAAGCGGTGGCGGCAAGTCAACGTTGATCCAGCTGCTTATTGGTGTCTATCGACAAGACTCTGGCAACATTCGATTTAACCAAGAAACGACGGATGACATAAGTTTCAATGTAATCCGTGAACAAATAGCCGTGGTTTTACAGCAACCTATACTATTTAACGACAGCTTGAGGCATAATCTCACCCTTGGCAGTGTGTGCAGTGATGAACAACTTTGGCATGCGCTTGAAGTCGCGCAGATGCAAGATGTCATTTTACAGCTGAGTGATGGCTTAGATTCGCAAATTGGTCGAAATGGTATTCGTCTTTCTGGCGGGCAACGTCAACGCCTTGCTATTGCACGCATGGTATTAAGCGATCCGAAGTTTGTGATTCTTGATGAAGCCACCTCAGCACTCGACACCGCAACTGAAGCAGCATTACACCGTGCGCTAACTGAATTTTTATGTGGGCGGACAACACTGATTGTCGCGCATCGCCTATCGGCAGTTAAACAAGCTGACCTAATCTACGTACTGGAAGATGGTCAAGTTACACAGTTTGGAACTCACGGAGAGTTAGTTGAACAACAAGGCTTATATCAAACCCTTTATGGCGCAGCACAATCAAACGGTTAAACTATCGACTTTATTGACGCGAGGGCTCAAATGAGCCCTCTTGCGCATCGTTGTAAAACCAGCAAGGTCCGCCTCTGCCAAGGCTGTGAGCTTCCCGTTGACGTTGTCGAAATCAAGTTGGGCAAAAGTGCCTACTGCCCTCGCTGCCGTTCGCAACTCTACCGTGGAGGCCAGCCTTCCCTTTCCGGCAATCTTGCTATTGCTGTCACCTGTTTGCTGCTTTTTATTCCATCACATTTTTTCAATTACCTGAGCATTCGCCTATTTGGCCAAATGATCCCTGCGACACTGCCCTCTGGTGTGTTTTCTTTATTTGGTGAAGGTTTTATTTTCCTGGCATTGCTGATCTTTTTTTGCAGCTCTATTGCACCCTTGATGGTGTGCAGCTCTGTGATGTTGGCGCATGTCGCGCTCAAAACGAGTCATTTTAAATTACTCAAATGCACTTTGTGGGTTATTCAGCACTTAAAACATTGGGTGATGATTGATGTGTTTCTCATTAGTGTGGCGATTTCCTGCTTTAAGCTGCAAGACTACTCGGACATTTTTGTTGGCCCAGGCCTCTACGGACTTATCTTATTGCAGATTTTCACCGTCCTGCTGATCAGTCGAGTGAGTACTCGTCGTTACTGGGAGGCGTATCGTCAAGAAAGCCATTATGCGTTTGAAAGAAAACAGGTGCATTGTTTATGCTGCCATCTTTCTCAACCTGAAGCCTCACACTGCGTCCGTTGCCAAAGCACGATTAGCCATCGCCGGCCTAACTCAATTCAAAAGACTTGGGCGTATTTAATTGCCGCTTCTATCGCGATATTTCCTGCCAACTTAATGCCCATTTCGGTGTTACTGACCAACGGTAAACGCTTAGAAGACACCATTTTTTCGGGTGTTGCCGCATTGATTAAAAATGGTATGACCGGTATTGCCATCATTATCTTTGTCGCCAGTATTGTGGTGCCCGTCGCTAAGATCATTGGCCTGACATATATTCTTTTGGCGATTAAATTCAAACGCCAAATATTTCATCGACAACGGATGATGATCTATTTCTTTGTTAAATGGATTGGTAAATGGTCAATGATGGATCTGTTTGTTATCTCCATCATGATGACCTTAGTTGACCGGGGTCAAATCCTTGATTTTACCCCGGGTTATGGTGCTGTTGCTTTTGGTTGCGTTGTGGTATTAACCATGTTGGCCGTCGAAAGTTTCGATCCAAGATTTATATGGGATAATTATCGAGATACCCCTATCGATGCCCCTATCGATAATAGTACGCTCGAAAACTGCCCCGACAATGTGTCTAAACAAAAAGAGTCTTTGAATGAGTAATTCTACGTCTTCGCAACCTTCTTATTCTCCCGATGTGAAGCGCAATAAGGGGATCTCCCCACTTTGGATTTTGCCCATCATCACGATGTTGCTGGCTGGCTGGCTGGTGTTTAAAGCCATCCACGATTCTGGTCAAAAAGTGCAAATTCACTTCTCTGATGCGCAAGGTCTTATCGCCGGCCGAACCACGGTTCGCTACCAAGGCTTGGAAGTGGGTATGGTCCGCTCTATTAATTTGAGTGAAGATTTACAAAGTATCTATGTTGAAGCGGATATCTACCCAGATGCCACCAAGCTATTATCCGACAAAACCCGTTTTTGGATGGTCAAGCCGACCGCGACGCTGTCTGGCATTTCGGGGTTAGATGCCCTTGTGTCTGGTAACTATATTGCGATTCAACCTGGCGAGCAAAAAGGCAAGCCAGAGACCGATTTTGTCGCTCTAGAGAGCGCCCCTGTTGATCTGTTCGCCAGCGAAGGGTTGAACATTAGTCTTAAATCTCGTGATTTAGGCGGCATTTCTATCGGTTCAAAAATTCTTTACCGTAAGATTCCTATTGGTGAGGTTTATGCCTACCAATTAGATAAAGACAACAAAGACGTTATTATCCAAGCGTCGATTAAAGACGAATACCGTTCAATCATCACCGATGAGAGTCGTTTCTGGAACGTCAGTGGCATTGGCGCAAGTATCGGGTTCTCTGGTGTCGATGTTCGTTTGGAAAGTTTAGCGGCATTAATTGGTGGTTCCATAGCGGTCGATTCACCAGACCGCGGCGAACCCGTGCAAGATAGCCAGCAATTTAAACTGTATCCTGATCTTAAAACGGCCGGTCGCGGCATTCCGATTAACATTGTGTTGCCGGACGACAATAAAATCAGCCCATCGGGCGCTCCCATTATTTATCGTGGTTTGGAAATTGGTCAGATCACCGATTTACATCTAGACCAAGAACGCAAACAAATTATTGCAGCCGCAGCCGTTCAGCCTGCCTTTAGTGACATGTTGACCGATGGCAGCCGTTTCATTCTTGAAGAAGCCGAGCTATCGCTCTCTGGCGTCGAAAATTTGGGGAATCTTGTCAAAGGTAACTTCTTGACGATTGTTCCTGGTGATGGCTTACGCTCGCGCAGCTTCACCGCCATTCGTAAAGCGGAATTCAACAAACAACAAGCTAAATCGATTTCTCTGCAACTGACCGCCGATAACTCGTTTGGTTTGGAGCAAGGCACAAACATTCTATACCGCGGCATTACCGTGGGCGAAGTGACTCGAGTGCAACTCGACCAAGAACAAGTTCGTTTTGACGCGCTCATTGATGTGCGTTATCAGCATCTGATTCGTTCGCAAAACCGTTTCTTTGTCACGGGCAGTGCGAGCGCTGAGTTAACCGACACTGGCGTCAACATCACCATTCCGCCAGCGAAACAGTTACTGGCAGGATCGATCAGCTTCGTTAGTGAAGGAAGCGGTAAAACCAATCGCGAATACCAACTCTATCAGAGTCGCTCATTAGCAGAACTGGCTAAGTATCGTTTGTCCGGCTCACAAAAAATCACACTGGTTACCGATGAACTACCGCCGATATCCAAAGGCAGTCCACTACTCTACCGTAATCTACAGGTCGGCAGTGTCTCTGACTTCAAACTGAACCAAGACAGCGTCTTGGTTACTTTGAGCATCGAAAACCAATACAAACATCTTCTTGATTCACAGACTGTGTTTTGGAATCGCTCTGGGATTGAGGTTGATGCGAGCTTAGCGGGCGTCACCGTCAAGGCCGACCCAATAAAGACATTAATTAAAGGTGGTATCGCCTTTGATTCTTTGCCTGGTGTGGTTAATCGTCACAACGACCAGTGGTTGTTATACAAAGACTTTAAGAGCGCTCGAAAGTCAGGTTACGCGGTCACATTAACCGCACCGGGAAGCAGCAATGTAACCATTGGTACTGCGATCAAATACAACAATATAAAAGTAGGTGAAGTCACGGATGTGATACCCGACTTTCAGCATGACAACGTGGAAATCAAAGCACAAATTCTACCCGAATATGCATTGCAAATCGCTCGTCAAGGCGCTTACTTCTGGCTACCACAAGCTGAAGTGGGATTGAGTGGCATTAAAAACATCAACAACCTGCTAAGCCAATCTATTAGTGTGCGGGTTGGCAAGGGGGAGCTGCACAACAACTTTACTCTGCATGAAAAACCGAAATCGACGGATGGTGTCATCTTTACTATGCAAAGTGAAACTCGCGGTTCACTCGTTGAAGGAACGCCCGTTCTTTATCGCCAAATGGAGGTAGGACATGTGACTTCTGTTGAGTTAGGTGAATTTGCTGATCGCGTTATCACCACCCTTTCAATCGATGCGCAATATGCCTACTTAGTGCGTCAAAATAGCGTATTTTGGAATACCTCCGGCGTAGATGTCTCAATCGGTTTAACGGGCGCGAATATTAAATCCGGTACTTTAGAGAGTTTACTACGAGGCGGGATTACGTTTGCTACGCCAGAGCAGGCACAACTGCAGCCAATAGCAAAATCAAACCAGTCCTTTTATTTATACCCAGCGCCAGAAGAGGCATGGACGAAATGGCGAACAGCCATACCGAAACCATAATCACCTCCTCTCTCGATTAAACGCAGCATTCGCTGCGTTTTTTCTAACCATACAAAGGGAGAATTTCCTTCTCTTCTACGTCGATGCTCGCACGCCGTTATCGTAAAGGTTATAATTGAGTATAAATTATTTCGTCGAGACAGAACCTTGCATCAGAACGTGTACTTACCTGAAAATTTTCTTACTGAAATGGCCGCTATTCTTCCTAAATCATTAAACATGGAAGACTTTATTTCGGCATGCCAACGTCCCCTGCGTAAAAGCGTTCGTGTTAATACCTTAAAGCTATCTGTCGACGCATTTTTACTGCGAGCAAAAGAAAAAGGCTGGCAACTGACGCCAGTGCCTTGGTGTCAAGACGGTTTTTGGATTGAGGCTGATGAGTCAGTTGTACCGCTCGGAAATACCGCTGAACATATGGCCGGCTTATTTTACATTCAAGAAGCCAGCTCAATGATGCCAGTTTCTGCATTGTTTATGAATAACCCTAACTATGACGCCGTATTAGATATGGCGGCCGCACCGGGTTCAAAAACCACGCAAGTCGCCGCCTGTATGCAAAATAACGGCGTGTTAGTGGCCAATGAGTTTTCAGCGAGCCGCGTAAAAGTGCTTCACGCCAATATCGAGCGCTGTGGTGTTCGTAATGCCGCACTCAGTAATTATGATGGCCGTGTGTTTGGCGCGTGGCTACCTGAACATTTTGACGCCGTACTTATCGATGCGCCTTGTTCTGGTGAGGGCACCGTCCGTAAAGATGCCGATGCCATGAAAAACTGGAGCAAGAGCTCCGTACTTTCTATCTCTGAAACGCAAAAAGACTTAATTGAAAGCGCCTTCCACGCGTTAAAACCCGGCGGCGTCATGGTTTACTCAACCTGCACCTTAAGCATTGAGGAAAACCAACAAGTTTGCCATCACCTAAAAGAAACCTTTGGTGATCTGGTTGAGTTTGATAGCTTAAAAGATCTATTCCCTGAGGCAGAAAAAGCGCTTACAGAAGAAGGCTTCTTACATATCTTCCCTCAAGTTTATGATTGTGAGGGCTTTTTTGTCGCACGCATCCGTAAAACTGGCTCAGCTACCGCGCCTGAAGTGAAAAAGCGCTTAGGGAAATTCCCATTTACTAAAGCTAACGACAAAACCCAACAAGACATTGCTCAACAATTACTTGCGGCATTAAACATCGAACTGCCTGAGCAAAGTCAGGTTTGGTTACGCGATAACGATGTCTGGCTGTTCCCCGCGTCTCTTGAACCGATGCTCAGTGAGTTTAAATTTTCACGCATGGGAATTAAGATTGCGGAAGCCCACAAAAAGGGTTATCGCTGGCAGCACCAAGTGGCTACCACGCTTGCAACAGGTAATGGTACAAATAACGTAGCACTTTCGATTGAAGATGCTCGTGAATGGTTTATGGGCCGAGATGTTCGTCCAGATGTTCAACCAGGTAAAGGCGAAGTCATCGTGACTTATGCTAACGATGTGATTGGGCTTGGAAAATGGGTGGGAAATCGAGTTAAAAACGGTCTACCAAGAGAATTGGTTCGTGATAAGAACTTATTTTAGTAGGTATGAGGTTAGTTGCAAATTACTACAATATCTCGCACATCCAAAATATTGCACTATAGTTAGTCTTATAAGTAGATAGATATTGTCTCACGCCGCATAGATTAGATTAGGCTCTAAGAGAGCCATTCCCCTAGGCCTGGATCAGGATAAGATCTGGGCCTTCTTTTTATCAGGCGCGCTCTGGTTAGAAACGCACCTGAACTTAAAGAGACCTAAACGTTAGCTCAAGCGAATGCCATCTTGTTCGATAGTAATTTTGCCCTGCTTGTAAAGACCACCAATCGTTTTCTTAAACGTGCCTTTACTGGTACGGAACGCAGAGAAAATGGCTTCTGGCGTTGACTTGTCGTTTAGCGGTAAGAAACCACCTTTTTTCTCTAGTAGCTCAATCACACGAGTGCTTAGCTCGTCCATTTTTGCTACGCCAATTTTTTGCAGCGATAGATCAACCTTGCCATCCGCACGCACGGCTTTCACGTAGCCTTTCAGTTTCTTGCCTACAAACAACTTACCAAACACGTCAGAGCTGAAAATCATGCCCCAGTGCTCACCATTAACGATGGCTTTATAACCAAGCTCACTGCGTTCTGCAATAAGCAGATCCACTTGTTGGTTGCTCTCGTAACTCGCCGGGGTTTTGTCTAACCATTTATTGAACTTCGTCGTGCCCACGATACGACCAGACGCTTTATCGGTGTACACATACACCAAGATAGATTGACCAACGGCTAGGCGACCGCGTTGCTCACTGAATGGGATCAGTAGATCTTTATCTTTCACGCCCCAGCTTGCAAAAGCACCAGTGCTGTTAACACCACCGATTTCCATCAAACCCCATTCGCCCACTTGCGCGATAGGTGTTTCCGTCGTCGCAGCAATGTGATTGTCAGAATCAAAATACAAAAATGCATCAATAAACTGACCTACTTCAATCCCTTCTGGAGCCAAGCGATTAGGTAACATAGTGGTGCCGTATTCGCCTGCATCAAGAAAGACACCAAACTCTGCTTTTTTAACAACTTCTAGGTGGTTTATTTGACCAACATTTATCATCGTATTTTTTCTCAGTAACACTTAATTTAGCGCGATTATAGCGAAACTCTGATATGCTTGCGCCAGATAATTAGAACTTTTTTCCTCTTGGAGCTTTCTCTTGATTACCGTTGATAAGCTAGACGGCATCACCCTCAAGATTTCTCACTCTATGGCGTCCAGCAAGAAAGCCGATCTTGACCTCTATTTTTTCGTGCCGGGTGAGTTAGGACTTTGTCCTGATGTATTAAAAGAAACCGAATTCTATTACGAGTCGATTGTCCAAAAACGCGCTTACTACAGTGATAAAACGCTGTTGCCTCTCGTGCACAGTCGCCTAGCAAAACGTGGCCGCCTGTCTTCAACTCAATATCGTGTTAGTTTGAGTTTGTTCGCCTATCAATATGTTATTGCCTTAGACAAGGCCGTGAGTGAACTGAATAAACACGATCGTGAATTAGTCACCGATGAAGAAATCGATGCGGTGATCGAGCTTGCCATCGACATTCTAAAAAAACTGCGCCGTGCCATTCCTTATGAAGAAAATCTAAAGCGTTACTATGCCAATATTGATAACTATCTCTCTTGGTATACCGAGCAAAAGTTTCTTTCTTTAGTCGCGCACATGCCGCGTGAAGGTGAATACAAAACCTTAAAAGAACGTTTGATCACGATTGTTGAAAAAGAAAAAGCGCACCGCAAACTGAACAACTACAACTCAGCAACAACACGTGACGACGTCACGCGTATGAGTAACAAAATGCGTTTACTGCGCCGTTTAATCGAGCACCCTATCGTTCTTAAAGAGCGTACGACCTCGCTTGGTAAAAACATGAAACGTGCAGTAAAAGGGATTGCGACTGGTTTTGTGATGGTCTTCGTGACCACGACCGCGATTCTTGCTCGTGATTACTGGGGTGAAATCACCGCCTCATTTATTATTGCGATGTCGTTTGTTTACGCGCTGCGTGAGATATTTAAAGATGACTTGCGTGATGTGTTATGGCGCTGGTTCCGAAAAGGCAAACCAAAATGGCGTCGACGTTATATTGACCCAACAACCAATAAAACGGTTGGTCAAAAAACGGAATGGCTCGACTATACGCAGTTAAATAAACTGCCTGACCGCATACAATTTGTACGAAAAAAACGCACCGCACAACGTGAAGAACAGATCCTGCATTACCGTTCACACATTGAGATGGCAACATCTAAATTCATGAGCGGTTACGAAGAAACTCGCGAATCTATGATGATCAACCTGCGTTCAATTACACGTTTGATGGATAAAGGATCCAATAAAGTCTATCTACTAAACAATGGTCAAGTCAGTCGAGAATCGGTAGAGAAACGCCATTTGATAAACTTAATCGCCCAAGAAAACCGTTATGATGGAAAACCACGCTACCATCGCTGGAAAATCATCATGAACCGTTCAAAGATTGTCGCGATAGAAAAAATCGATGTCGACCCAAATATTCCACTGCCATAGAGCATGACTTGGGAACATTACTTACGTAACGTTTTTTTAATCGATAACGTTAATTGAAATACCGCCATAGGCTCATCACCATGCAATGTTGGGCATGTGGCGGTAATCGTGACGGCTTGATTGACACGTTGCCCAGTGGCAATGGTTTGATCCAGCATTTCATCAATTAATCGGCCATCTTGACAAGTAAAGACCACATCCGCTTCAGGACGTTTTAAAAAGTCAGCTTGTACGGCTTTAAACGCTAAGCTAATACGTTCTCCCCGCATTTGGCTTTTGCTCATCGCCATAAAACCCCCAGCGACATCCGCCCCAATAGCCAGCACACCAAAATAAAGACTGTTGAGATGGTTTTTGTTACGCCGCTTTAACGGAATTAACACCTCTACTTTATCATTATCGAGATGAATAATTTTTGGTCGGCAATACCAAATAAGTGGCACCTTAAACATGCCAAACAATTTAAGGTACAAGTTGGCTTTTTGTAATGGCGAAAGCAAATTTGACTTCATAACGAACTGGTCTGATGTGTTTATTGAATTTTCATTAAAGCTGAATTAAACCAACTGTCAACATACCGTTAACACTTATGAGACTTACCACCGCCCCATGAGTTACATTGTCACCTTATTTAAGCTGTTTATTTACTCGGTTATAAGTTAAATCTTAAGAATTTGTATAATTGGTTTATTCCTTATGGCGTTTCCGTTATCTTTACTGCTTCGCAATAAAAAGAATAGGCTGTGGTATGCCACTTAAAACCGACGAATTAAGAACCCAACCATTGGGCCCAATGCCAGCTCCTCTTGAGTTGAGTAACGCTTACCCAATTACGGACGACGTTGCAGAACGCATAGCTCATTCTCGTCGCCAAATTGAACGTATTCTTAGCGGCCAAGATCAACGCTTACTCGTAATTGTTGGGCCTTGCTCAGTACACGATACTGAAGCAGCGCTAGATTACGCAACCCGCCTATCAGCAATCCAAGAACAGTACAAAGATCAACTTTTTGTTGTTATGCGTACTTACTTCGAAAAACCTCGCACTGTCATAGGTTGGAAAGGATTAATTACGGATCCAAATTTAGATGGTTCGTATGCATTAGAAACCGGCCTGCATAAAGCGCGCAAATTGCTGCTTGATATCAATATGCTTGGCTTGGCAACCGCCACTGAGTTTCTAGATATGGTTACGGGACAATACATCGCAGACCTCATTACTTGGGGTGCGATTGGCGCGCGTACAACTGAATCACAAATTCACCGCGAGATGGCGTCGGCACTGTCTTGTCCTGTGGGTTTCAAAAATGGCACCAACGGTAATATTAAAATTGCCATTGATGCTATTCGAGCTTCAAAAGCGTCGCACTATTTCTACTCTCCAGATAAGAATGGCCGTATGACCGTTTATCGCACGAGTGGTAATCCTTTCGGCCACGTTATTTTACGTGGTGGCGAACAAGGTCCTAATTTCGACGCTCAATCAATTGAAGCTGCTTGCAAACAATTAGCCGAATTTGATTTACCGCAACGCTTGGTTGTTGATTTCAGTCATGCAAATTGCCAGAAAGATCACCGCAAGCAAATGGATGTGGCAAAAGACATCTGTGAGCAAATAAAAAGCGGCAGCACTTTCATCGCCGGCATTATGGCTGAAAGCTTCATTATTGAAGGCAACCAGCCAATGGACGATCTCACTTCCCTAACCTACGGCAAGTCGATTACCGATCCTTGCTTGAGCTGGGAAGACACTGCGAACATGTTGGAACTATTGGCGAACGCTGTTAAAGCTCGCCCATAAATTTACTTAGAGGATATCTACATGCCATCTTTTGATATTGTTTCTGAAATTGATAGCGTTGAACTGCGCAACTCAGTAGAAAACGCGTCTCGTGAACTTTCTACTCGTTTTGACTTCCGTAATGCGACCGCTGAATTTGAGCTACAAAAAGATGAAACAGTAAAACTCACAGCGGAAGGAGACTTCCAGCTTAAACAAATGCGCGAAATTCTTCGTGGCCACCTTGCAAAACGCGGCATTGACGCTGGTTCTCTTGAATCAAAAGAACCAGAAGCGACGGGTCGTAGCTGGCACCAAGTGATTGTGTTTAAGCAAGGCATCGATACACCAATGGCGAAAAAAGTTGTTAAGTCATTGAAAGATGCCAAGTTAAAAGTACAAGCGTCAATCCAAGGCGAAAAAGTACGTGTAACGGGCAAAAAACGCGACGATCTTCAAACGGCGATTGCACACATCCGTGGCGCAGAGTTGGGTCAACCATTCCAGTTTGAAAACTTCCGCGATTAAGTTCAAACAAGATTAAGCTCAATCAATATTGAGCCGATTAAAAAACCCGCCACTCGGCGGGTTTTGTTTTATATCCATCAGGACACGTACTGAAGCGCAATTTTATGTCAGTATGACAATGCCTGACGCTGATGAGTGTCATTGACTTGCTAGCTTTAAATGCATCGCTTGTTTGATCAGCAAACTGAACTTGGTCGAGGTTTGCGGAATAAGCACCACAACACGTAATTGTGCTTTCTGCGCCTGTGCGAGCATCGTTGATAGCGCCACTTCATCAGCGAAAGCAAGACGCTCCGCATCGCGGCGTACAGAATCGATGAATACAAACGGGCAATCTTGCGCATAAAGCACTAACTCCGCTTGTTGCATCAACCGAAGAGCTTTTAGCGATAACAGTTCAACATCATCACCAAATTCAATCCAAGTAATTTGCCCTACCTCGGTATTCGGCTGATCAATTAAGTGTCGATAACATGACTCAAGCACCTGGTGTGAAGTCGCCACCTCGACTTCGGGCAAGTCAAAAAAGCGTTCCCAAAACTTTCTTCTCGATTCAACATCAGGCAGTGCTTGTTTAATATCGTTGCGTTTCGACGCTGCAAAATCCGCTTGAATATTTAAGTTCTGTGGTAATTGAGCTTCGAGTCTTTGTCGAATATTACGCACCAAGACCGGTGATGCGCCGCCACTCGAGATCGCAACTTGAATACGGCCACGATTGATCATAGAAGGCGTGATAAAGTCACAATACGGCTGATCGTCGACCACATTCACTAACAAACCCAATTGCTTTGCGTCGTGATGAACTTGGTGATTAAGTTCTGGGTTATCCGTCGTCGCCCAAACTTGCACATAGCGCATGCTTAGCTGATCTTTTGAGTAAAAGTTTTGAATCCACTGGCATTCATTTTGCTCAACTAACGTTTTTAAGTAGCGATCAATTGTTGGCGATACAATGGTGACTATCGCCCCTGCGCGAACTAAGCTATCCACTTTTCGACACGCAACCTCTCCTCCGCCGACAACTAAAACGGACTTGGCTTTCAGATCTAAAAATATTGGAAAATACTGCATCGGACTCCCTGATACTTCGATGTTGCGCTCTCATACGCCTAAAAAGAACCTTATCAGTTCATTCGCGACACAAGCAATGTAAAGCAAACCCTATGATACTGATTTTACTTCTTAACTGCGAGAGAATCGGACAACCCTTCAATTACGACTTAAGTATTATTTACATAAAATTAACAACTAAGCATGATGATAGATGTCTAGGTTTGTGATTTCGCTCAAAATACTATTTAAATTATACATTTGAGAAACAACAATTCCTTACCTAGGCTTACAACTGGTTCAGTTAGTATGTTGTGAAATTTTACAACTATCAATAAACCAATAACAAAGTACGTAACGTTTTTTGCGTTGTTTCAGGCGCAGTCCTGATTAACATGGAACATACAGGAAGTAGACACATGGCTAAAAAACTAACACTTCTTGCTTCAGTCGCAGTTGCATCTACCGCTTTAATGTCAGCTCAAACGCTTGCAGCAGATAGCACGCTCGATAAAGTAAAGAAACAAGGATTTATCACTTGTGGCGTAAGCACTGGCTTGCCGGGATTTTCTAACCCTAACTCTAAAGGTGAATGGGAAGGTATCGATGTTGAGTACTGCCAAGCACTCGCAGCCGCCGTATTAGGCGACAAAACCAAAGTTAAATATGTACCATTAACCGCAAAAGAGCGTTTTACCGCCCTTCAATCTGGCGAGATCGATGTTCTATCACGTAATACAACGTGGACTCTCCACCGTGACACTTCTCTTGGTCTTAACTTTGTCGGCGTAAACTACTACGACGGACAAGGTTTCATGGTGAAAAAAGATCTTGGTGTTACTGGCGCAAAAGAACTTGATGGCGCCGCAGTTTGTGTTCAATCCGGCACCACGACCGAGCTGAACCTCGCCGATTACTTCCGCAACAATGGTATGAGCTATAATCCTGTCGTCTTTGATACCGCGGCTCAAACATCAAAAGGTTTTGATGCAGGGCGCTGTGATGTACTCACGACAGACCAATCTGGTCTTTATGC
The DNA here is from genome assembly GCF_000827885.1 of Vibrio renipiscarius. Classification (GTDB taxonomy): domain Bacteria; phylum Pseudomonadota; class Gammaproteobacteria; order Enterobacterales; family Vibrionaceae; genus Vibrio; species Vibrio renipiscarius. The sequence goes on from NZ_JTKH01000003.1 coordinate 41,950, forward strand.
TCTACGTTTGAATCTGGCGGATCCAAGTTCAGCCATCGTACTGCCTGACATCATTTCTAAAGAACCTCTTGGACCAGTCGTGCGCCAAGGTGATGACAAATGGTTTAACGTTGCTAAATGGACGTTAAATACGATGGTCAATGCCGAAGAGTACGGTATTACATCAGAAAACGCGGATGAAATGCTGAAATCTTCCGATCCTAACATCAAACGTATCCTTGGTGTCGACGGCCCTAAAGGTAAAGGACTGGGGCTAAATGATGATTGGGGCTACCAAATTATCAAACAAGTGGGTAATTACGGCGAAAGTTTTGACCGTTCAGTCGGTGAAGGTTCTCCACTACAAATTTCTCGTGGTGTGAATGCACTATGGAATGCGGGTGGTTTCATGTACGCCCCACCAATCCGATAGTCACTATAACGATAATGATACAGGGCGGTTCTTCCGCCCTTTTATTACCTTTGATGGATTAGAGGTTAATGCAGTATGAAACCTACCCAGACTGGGGCGCCAAAAGAAAAAAATTCTGTGGCCAGCCTTGTTTATAATCCCACTTTTCGCTCAGTCGTTTTCCAGATCATCGCGGTCAGCGCACTTGGCTTTTTCTTTTACACCATTGTTAACAATGCACTTTCCAATCTCGAATCGCGGGGTATTGCTACGGGATTTGATTTCCTCAATCAAGAAGCTGGCTTTGGGATTGGCCTAACACTGATTGAATACGACGAAACCTACTCATACGGCCGTACCTTTATCATCGGTCTATTAAACACCGCAATGGTCTCTTTTTTAGGTGTTATCTTAGCGACCGTTCTTGGTTTTACCATCGGTATCGCCCGACTGTCGTCCAACTGGCTTGTGAGTCGACTCGCTGCCGTTTATATCGAAGTTTTCCGTAACATCCCACTGCTGCTGCAAATCTTTTTCTGGTACTTTGCCGTGCTCCAAGCACTGCCTTTGCCGAGACAAAGTTTAAACATTGGCGAAGCCGTGTTCTTAAATGTTCGTGGACTGTATTTCCCCTCTCCGGTATTTGAAGCCGGTTCGAGCTATATCTTCCTTGCGCTTGCGATTGGCATTGTCGTTTCGATCGCCATTAATACATGGGCGAAAAATCGCCAAAAGATAACTGGCCAACAAACCCCAATGCTTCGCATCGTATTGGCCCTATGTGTCGCGCTTCCAGTGGCTGCTTACTTTCTCACTGGTTCACCTATTTCAGCCGAATATCCGGCGCTTAAAGGCTTCAATTTCAGAGGGGGTTTGAGCATTATTCCTGAACTTGCCGCACTGCTACTGGCGTTAAGTATCTATACCGCCTCTTTTATTGCTGAAATCGTTCGCTCTGGCATTAATGCGGTAAGTCACGGGCAAACCGAAGCCGCAATGTCACTGGGATTATCGCGTTCAAAAACGCTTAAGTTAGTCGTGATCCCTCAGGCGCTGCGGATCATCATTCCGCCCTTAACCAGTCAGTATTTGAATTTAACCAAAAACTCCTCACTAGCAATGGCGATTGGTTATCCCGATTTAGTGTCAGTGTTTGCGGGCACAACACTCAATCAGACCGGTCAAGCAATCGAAATCATTGCTATGACGATGGCCGTTTATCTCAGCTTAAGTCTCATCACTTCAGCCTTGATGAATATCTACAATCGTAAAGTCGCTTTGGTGGAGAGATAATATGAGTACACATCAGTTTCAACCTGACCTACCGCCACCAGCGAATACCGTGGGTGTGATCGGCTGGTTACGACGTAACTTATTCAATAACGTTGCCAACTCTATCGTCACTCTTATTCTTGGTTACTTCGCCTTTATTGGCCTTTGGGGCGCACTCCAATGGGCCGTACTTGATGCAGATTGGGTCGGCAGTACTCGCGACGACTGCTCACGCGTTGGTGCATGCTGGGTCTTTATTAGCGTTCGCTGGGATCAGTTCATGTTTGGCTTTTATCCTCAAGCAGAGCTTTGGAGACCACAATTATTCTATGCCACACTAGCGATTTTTACGGTGCTATTAGCCTATGAAAATACGCCTAAACGCACCTGGATTTGGCTGTTTTTTGTTAATGTCTATCCATTCCTTGCTGCAGGCTTACTTTACGGCGGTGTTTTTGGTCTAGACGTCGTAGAAACGCACAAATGGGGCGGCTTACTCGTCACTCTAATTATCGCGTTGGTTGGTATTGTGGTGTCGTTACCGATTGGTGTCGCGCTCGCTTTGGGTCGTCGATCGGATATGCCCATCATTCGCAGTATTTGTACGGTTTATATCGAAGTGTGGCGTGGCGTTCCACTGATCACCGTCTTGTTTATGGCTTCGGTCATGTTACCTCTGTTTCTCTCTGAAGGCTCAGAGACTAACAAGCTAATTCGTGCACTTATTGGGGTAGTCTTGTTTAGTTCGGCGTATATGGCCGAAGTAGTTAGAGGCGGTTTGCAGGCCATACCTAAAGGGCAATATGAAGCCGCCGATGCTCTGGGATTGAGTTACTGGAAAAAGATGGGCCTCATTATTCTCCCCCAAGCACTGAAAATCAGTATCCCATCGATCGTTAATACGTTTATTGGCCTATTCAAAGACACCAGTTTAGTGCTCATTATCGGTATGTTTGATGTCCTCGGTATCGGACAAGCCGCGAATACTGACCCTCAGTGGTTAGGGTTCGCCACCGAAAGTTATGTGTTTGTCGCCCTTGTGTTTTGGGTATTTTGTTTCGGCATGTCGCGCTATTCAATCTGGCTTGAAAATAAACTCCATACCGGCCACAAACGATAATGAATGCATATAAGGAAGTATGATATGACTCAGAAAGATTACATGATTGAAATTGATAACATGAACAAATGGTATGGCGAATTCCACGTTCTAAAGAACATCAATCTTTCCGTAAAAAAAGGGGAGAAAATCGTCATCTGTGGACCTTCAGGTTCAGGTAAATCCACCATGATTCGTTGCATCAACCGGTTAGAGGAACACCAACGCGGTCATATTTTCGTTTCTGGTAATGAGTTGACTGAGGATCTCAAAAATATCGAGGCGGTGCGTCGTGAAGTCGGCATGTGTTTCCAGCACTTTAACCTCTTCCCTCATTTGACGGTGCTCGAAAATTGTACTCTCGCTCCGATTTGGGTTAAGAAAATGCCAAAAGCCGAAGCGGAAAAGATTGCGATGCAATATTTAGAACGAGTTAAGATCCCTGACCAAGCGGATAAATATCCAGGGCAGCTTTCTGGCGGCCAGCAGCAACGTGTTGCCATCGCACGATCGCTGTGTATGAACCCGCAAGTCATGCTATTTGATGAACCAACGTCAGCGCTCGACCCTGAAATGGTAAGAGAAGTGCTTGATGTTATGGTTGAGTTGGCCGATGAAGGGATGACCATGCTTTGTGTCACCCACGAAATGGGGTTTGCGAAAGAAGTCGCCGATCGCGTTATCTTTATGGATGCTGGTGAAATCATTGAGGAGAATAATCCCATCGATTTCTTTGAAAACCCGCAATCCGATCGTACGCAAAATTTCCTCGCCCAAATCTTACACCATTGATCGTTAAGGGGCAGTCATCTGCCCCTTTCTTTTAGGTGCTTTCGTTTTCATCACCCAAATAATCTCCTTATTTTTTATTAACTTATTCTCGCCATTGTCTCTTTTCTCAACATACACACGTGTTAAACTAACTGCGTTTGACGATTTTATGCCAGAATCGGTTAAATTGTGTTACATCTTGAACGTTACATAAGCGCCTATTTCTATTATTATTTTTGAACGATACAAACATGAGGCTTGATCTTTTTCATGAACACCCTCATAAATGTAGTTATAAGCATAAAAACCCAATGAGGAAGATTATGAACAGCCCTATGTTTACCCGCTCAACCAGTGCGAACCGCACTCTTGAGATCAACAAAACACTTAGAAATACCTATTTCTTACTATCGATGACACTCGTCACCAGTGCTATTGCGTCTGTCGTAACAATGGCCGTCGGTATCTCGTCAATGATGGCTCTAGTCATGCAACTAGCCGCGATTGGTATTCTATTTTTTGCCTTGCCTAAGAGCATTAACTCATCAATGGGTATTGTTTGGACGTTTGTGTTTACCGCTCTAATGGGTGGCGCATTAGGTCCAATGCTGACTTACTACGCATCGATGACCAATGGCCCTTCAATCATCGCACAAGCGCTTGGTTTAACCGGTATGGTATTCCTTGGTTTGTCTGCTTATACCATCAGCAGCAAGAAAGACTTCTCTTTCATGCGTAATTTCCTGATTGCCGGTCTGATCATTGTTATCGTTGCTGCAATCATTAATATCTTTGTCGGCTCTACGATTGGTCAACTCGCTATCAGCAGCATGTCTGCATTGGTGTTTTCTGGCTTTATTCTTTTCGACACGAGCCGTATTGTACGCGGTGAAGAAACGAACTACGTGAGCGCAACGATTTCAATGTATCTGAATATCCTTAACCTGTTCACAAGCTTACTGGCTATTCTTGGCATTATGAATGACGACTAATTAGTCATTACTGTTTAAAAAAAGCCCGATGGTGTAATGCTATCGGGCTTTTTTATTGAGCAAAGTGTAGAGCTGAGCTACCCTATTTCTGAACTAATCGATTGGAATTTTATAATGTTCGAATACAACGGCAAAACCATTGAAACGGATGCTCAAGGCTACCTATTAGATTCAAAACAATGGGAAGAAGGTATGATTGAAGTGCTCGCGGAACAAGAAGGCATTTCACTTACTGAAGCGCACTTAGAAGTCGTTCACTTTGTTCGTGCATTCTATCTAGAGTTTAATACCTCTCCCGCGGTAAGAATGCTGGTAAAAGCAATGGAAAAAGCGCACGGACCAGAAAAAGGGAATAGCAAATACCTATTCAAACTGTTCAAAGAAGGCCCAGCAAAACAAGCGACCAAGCTAGCCGGTTTGCCTAAACCAGCAAAATGCTTGTAACACTCAATCCTGTAGCTTGCTACAGGATATTAAATCCATTATAGCGCTTAGCCGTATCGACTATCTCTTCTTTCACCACGCCATCAACTCTTGATCCTCGTGGACCTTTTACTAAAAATTCCGCCATCTGGACTAACTGCGTATCCGTCCCGAACGCGACAACTTCAACATCACCCTCTACAAGATTTTTGGCATAACCTGTCAGGCCAATCGACAGCGCAAAATACGCAGTATGGTATCGAAACCCTACCCCTTGAACCTTGCCACATATCTTAAATTTCATACCTTTAGGCATCATTTTTATACCGCCTCTTTTGGCTCAGTGATATAGTACTTTAGTTTATTACCCACCATTGGATTCAGTGGGTTACCTTTATGGAATTATCATTATGAAAGAAATACCGTTTCGCTGGATTGACAAATATCTCATTCATTTAAAGCTACAAGAAAAATTCTATCTACTCTTCTTGCTGCCTATTTTGGCCTTAGTTATTTTGACACTCGTGTTTGATAGCGCTTCAAACGCCATGCTCAATCACCTCTATCAAGATGAATTACGCCTATTAAGCCAACTCATTGAAACGGGTCAACTGAGTCAAGCACAAGTCGCTGACATGATTCGTGGTTCACACACTATCACCTTTGGCCAAGGTGAAGGTTCGATTGCCATTAATGGTGGTGAATTTAGTCTTATCGCAACACACGACCAGAACATTTGGTCTAGCTTATCGACCATCCAGATCACGATTATTGTGGCAACGCTATTGTTCATGGCTCTTTCTGTTTACTACATCATGACATTCATTGGCGGTGCCATGTTTACCATGAATAAAGCCCTGAGTACGCTTGCCGATGGCGATCTAACAAGCCGGATGAATTTCTTCAAAGTTCGTGATGAGTTTAGCGAAATCGCAATCACCATTGATAGTCTGGCACAACGTGAGCAAAACATGGTGCTCTCGATTCAAGCTTCAATCGCCTTAATGCAGCAGATCAGCTCTGAACTCAATCAATCTACCCAAGAAAGTGCACAAGTATCAGGTCAGCAGCAAGAACATCTCAATTCTCTCGCCAGCGCGACAGAGCAGATGGCCTCAACAATTCGAGAAGTGGCGACATTAGCCCACGAATCAAGCTCACAAACTGATGAAGCTCGTAGTGTTACTCAGCAAGGTCAAGTCAAAGTCCGCCATACGCTCAGCTCAATTTCCAGCCTATCCTCCGAAATTCAATCCGCTTCAGAGGCTGTCGCAGAACTCGATGCCAACGCGGCAAAAATTGACGAAGTCGTCACCGCGATTAATGGTATTTCTGAGCAAACAAACCTACTGGCACTGAATGCAGCGATCGAAGCGGCCCGCGCCGGTGAACAAGGTCGTGGCTTTGCCGTGGTGGCTGATGAGGTGCGCGCACTTGCTGGCAGAACGCAGCAAGCCACCGTCGAAATTCAGTCTATGATTGAAGCACTGCAACGCAATAGCCAATCTCTGACTCGTTTGATGGAAACCACCGTTGCTAACGCCAATAGCGGACAAACTTTGATGTCGGAAGTGAATCATGAAATCGGTGAGTTGGCCGATAAGAATCAGAGTATTTCTGACAGCTCGACGCAAATCGCAACCGCGGCGGAAGAGCAAGGTGTGGTCGCAGATAACATTGCGGCGAGCGTCGAAGAGATCAGACACCAATCTGATACCGTGTGCTCAATGCTTAATGACACTCAATTGCATATTGAACAGCTGCGAAATCAAAGCGCCAGCATGGAAGAGATGCTCACGGGTATAAAAGCCTAACCCTACTCTGCGTATCCATCATAAAGAGCCATCTACGGATGGCTCTTTTATTTGCTTTTCATGGGCGCTTGCTCGACAATACCTCTCCTTTCAGAACAACCAATTGAGTAACCCAATGACCCCAGCAATTTACCTCGTTAAAGGCCGCGACAAATCACTTCGCCGTAGACACCCATGGGTATTCTCCCGTGGTATCAGCAAAGTAGAAGGCGAGCCAGAATTAGGCCAAACGGTAGATGTGTTTGCTGACAACGGTCAGTGGTTAGCAAAAGCGGCGTATTCACCAAATTCTCAAATTCGTGCTCGTGTATGGAGTTTTGAAAAAACCAATATCGATAAAGCGTTTTTTGTAAAACGTATCCGCGACGCACAACTGATGCGCGAAGAGATCATCGAACGTGATGGCCTAACCGGTTACCGCCTAATTGCTGCTGAATCTGATGGCTTACCAGGTATCACCATCGATAAGTACCAGAACTTTTTGGTATGCCAACTGCTAAGTGCTGGTGCAGAATTTAATAAGCAAACGCTTGTTGAAGCGTTGCTAGAGGTTTTCCCTGAAGCCAATATTTACGAACGTTCAGATGTCGCGGTGCGTAAAAAAGAAGGCCTGCCAGAATCTACCGGCGTTTTACACGGAGAAATGCCACCTAAGTCCGTTGTTATTGAAGAAAATGGCGTAAAGATCAGCGTTGATATTGTGGGTGGCCATAAAACGGGTTTCTACTTGGATCAGCGTGATAGCCGTTTGCAATCAATGAAATACGTGAAAAATAAAGACGTACTTAACTGCTTCTCTTACACCGGTGGCTTTGGTCTTTATGCACTTAAAGGTGGTGCAAAGCGCGTCATCAATGCGGATGTGTCTCAACCTGCACTTGATACGGCGAAATTCAATGCAGAATTAAACGAATTTGATATTTCAAAGAAACGTGGCGTATTCCTAAACGCAGATGTGTTCAAGCTACTACGTGAATACCGAGATCAAGGGACCAAATTTGATGTCGTGATTATGGACCCACCTAAATTTGCTGAGAGTAAAGCTCAGTTGAATGGTGCATGTCGTGGCTACAAAGACATCAACATGCTTGCAATGCAGATCCTTAACCCAGGCGGCACGCTGCTGACTTACTCGTGTTCTGGTCTAATGGACCAAGTGCTGTTCCAAAAAATCATTGCGGATGCGGCAGTCGATGCGAATCGTCAGGTTAAATTTGTTGAGCGTTTTGAGCAAGCAGCCGATCACCCAACAGATACCGCCTACCCAGAAGGTTTTTACCTTAAAGGTTTCGCGTGTAAAGTGCTGTAATATAGTACTTTAATAAAAGCGATATATAGACTTGATGTTGATTTAATCGCGTCGTCTTTATCAAACAAAAAGGGCCTTTCGGCCCTTTTTGTTTGTCTACTGCTCATGTTTAAGTTGCAAACTCATTCACTGCTCAAGTCGCGACTATTCTGGCAAATTGATGAACAAGTTTTCGACGAGAGGAGCAATCACATCGCCGGTTTGAGGGCCTTTGTTATAACCGCCAAATTCCGACCCCGTGCCTTCTAACATAATCGCGATATCTGTATCACCATCTCGAATGACCACTTCAACATCTTGACGAGTCACTTTTTCAATCGAAATATTGTCTAGAAGATCCTGCATCGAATCGATGTCGCCCAGCAATTCTGAAATGTCTAGCTTATCGACACCAACTTCAAAATCCTTGATCACATCGTTGTCACTACGAGCAGAATCGCCTTGGTCGACCCACTTAAATATATCGGCACCTAAACCGCCGGTTAAAATATCATTGCCTAAACCGCCAATTAGGATGTCGTTACCCGTTCCACCATCAAGAACGTCGTTACCCGAACCGCCTCTTAAGCCATCCACGCCCTCACCACCTTTAAGGATGTCATCGCCTGAACCGCCAAAAATCGCATCTGCACCATTTTCGCCAAAAACACGGTCATCGCCGCCGCCAGCATGGGCAACATCAATATAAGCGTTACTGACGGTCGAAGTGTTTAATGCACTGTCTTCACCCCAAGCAGCCGACAACAATTGATCGCCATCCGAACCCGACATAAAATCCGCGATTTTGGCTTGAGCATTCTGCTGATTTTCAACTGAATAAGCGTTTTCATCCAATTTCGCGTGGCTATCTCCGAGTTTGATATAGTCGTCGCCATTCCCCATGAAAACATCATCACCGGCATCACCCACATCAATCATCAAGCCATCTTGTTGATTGTAATCGCCTAGTTGGTAGATCTGTGCTTGATTGATTGCTGCAGCAGACGCAGACCACACATACTTGCCATGACCTTGCATGTAATGGACCGTGTCAACATAATCGCCAGGAGAAACCACATCAATAATTGCGGTGTCGCCATCATTTAAGATGTCTCCCAAAGCCGATTCATTGTCTATCGTCAGTCTATAGCTTTCCGTTGGCTCAAATTCAATATCATTCACCGTTGGGAGAAAGACCTCAAATTGCACCACGCCTGAAGGCACAACGAGCTGCCCTAAATCATTAACGGTGACACCATGAGAAAAAGTGACGTTATTTAAATCGACATCGTAAATGTTCGCACCGTTTTCCGGTGTGAATGAATAATTAAAGATAGAGGTTTCCAATGTCGCTTGGTCCAACGCCACCGTGTAGACTAGTGTTTGTCCTTCGTCGACTGCACTGCCAGTAATGCTCTCAATTTCAGCAGGGGCAGGCAGAGGGTTCACAATCACATTCACTTTGGCAGAATCAACACCGCCATTGCCATCATCAATTTGGTAAGTAAATTGCGTCTTGCCGACAAAACTATCGTTCAGATCAAACTCAACCATATCTCCAACAATGGTCGCGACGCCATGTTGCTCGCCATTCACATAAGTGATCGTCAATGTGTCGCCATCAAAGTCATAATCGTTCGCCAATAGCTCACTAAGAGGAATGCGTAACACATCCCCTTGATTCACGGCATACGAACCATCTGAAGAGACTTCAATACCCGCTAAGAAATAGTCAGAAGAGTCATTGGTGGTATCGCCTTGAATACCGTTACTGTATTCCGAGGCTTGAAAAACGATTTCATTAAATGCTTTACCATCAGTATCAATACTAAAGATGGTTTTCTCACCTTTATACGACCCCTCAAACACGCCACTCGCAACGGGATTTCCATCCAGATAAGCAATCCAAACGCCGACTTCATTATTATTCGAGCCTTCTCCTTCGTCAGCAATCAGGTTCGTTGTTGCAAATTTTCCGCTTGTTGCCGGTTTATCAAATTTAATACTGAGCTTTTCTGATTCACCTTCGACTCTATCGTATTGAAGCTGATCCGATGGGCCAGCATAAGGGGCTCCATCTGTCACACCTAAGCGGTCGGTCTCGTCAATATCAACATTGACGGCGTTATCCTTATAAGAGCTTGATAGTGTTACGTCATCCCAGCCCACGCCGTTAACACTCGAATCAACAGACATGTCGCCTTGAACTAAGGTATATTCAACCGGATCATTCACTGCGATTGGCGCTTTATTTACTGAACTTACTTGATTGCCATTTTGAGCTGATTGATTCATCACATTTCCATCCTTTGATTGCTAAAAGCACGTCTACAATATTGTTATTCATCTCTTCTTAATGGAGATAAATGAAGACTCTGCCTATGCGAATGATTAAAGCCTTTAACTAAGTGCGTTATACTGCGGCTTACTTAACTTATTACCTTGCCATTATTAACCATTTTGTCATCTCAAAATTAAGACAGACAAATAAAATCACCCATCAAATTAGCATTAATACCAAGCATCATTAGCACAGCAATGAATAATGTTATAAAAAAGGCCTTACGGCCTTTGAAAATATAATGAACACATTAGATTTATTATTCTGGGAGATTGACAAACATCGTATCAACCAGGTTTTTTAAATTATCACCGGCTACGGAACCTTGAGTAATAGAGTCAAATTGACCATTTGAGTTATCAAGCGCAATGTTCAGTGACTGAGTTGAACCATCCGAAAAATTAATATTCATTTGCGCGCCATTTTCAACCACAATATTGGACAATATGCTCTCCATAGTGTCATCGTGAGCAATAAGATCTGAAATATCCAATTTATCCTTACCTATCTCAAAATCAGTCACTGTATCTTCATGGGCCATATTTGTATCAAACTCTAGCCACTTAAAGATATCCTCGCCTTTGCCTCCCGTTAAAACGTCATCCCCTAGCGAGCCAATTAATATATCATTACCCTCACTACCATTAAGGATATCCCCAGCGTCTGTACCGATCACAACATCATCGTATTTTGTGGCCTCTGCATCGCTGGGAATACGATGAAGCGACGCCTCACCAATGGCAATATTAATACCGCCATCAACCGCGACCTTATCGCCATCGATATACAGTTCAAACTCCCCAACTCCGACAGGTACCTCAATCACCATTGGGTTATCGCCGATAACGTTAACACCATTGGTAAAAGACAAATCCGCCATCGCGTCAATAGGCAGTTCCGCGCCGCCGTCTAATTGAGATAGCTTAAAATCGTATTGCATGGTTTCTAAGGCGACTTTATCGAGTGATACCGTGATTGGAAAATCATCATCGCCGTCAACGTAGCTTGGAGACAGGGCCATCGAGGCGATCACCGCTTCACTTGGTGCTCCCGCCAAATTCACCGGAATTTCGCCGACGCTAATCGCGCCATGCTCATCCACAACCTCAAACGTAATGGTGGTTTCGCCTTTATAAGAAGTGCGAGAATAAAACTCGATGTAACCGTCGACTATTTTTACTTTACCGGCTTCATAAGGCACTGAAATATCGCCAATACGAAGTTGGTCGCCCTCCCGATCTGAAACATTTTCCAATAGTAACGCCGTGGAAATACGCAGAGTCGTGCCTCGAACAATATTAAAACTGTCTTCTGCTTTGACTTCTATGCCAGCTAGGTAGTAATCGGACGAATCATTCATATGATCCCCTTGAATCCCTTGGCTGTATTCCGTCGCCGAGAATACTATTTCATCAAAGGCGTAACCATCCGTATCAATCTCAAATGTTCCTCGATTGCCTCGCCCTAGCCCTTCCCCGTCAAAGCTGCCACTGGCGACGGCAACACCATTCAAGTAAGCAACCCAAGTGCCCGCTTCATGGTTATTTAATCCCGCGCCTTCATTTTCAAATAGGCGTGAAATAGTAAATGTTCCGGATGTTGCGGGAGAGCCTAGCTTTATACTGAGCGTTTCAGACATGCCCGTTTCACGGTCATATTGGATCTGGCCTGCCGGTCCTGCGGTGTTCGCACCATCATCAATACCGACGAGGCCGGTCCCATCTTCAATATTGGCGTTTGAGGATTGTCCGCCAAACTGTGCATTTAGAGTGACATCTTGCCATTTAGATTCACTCTCAAAATTAGGTCTAGAATGACCCGTTCCATCGAGTGTCACATCACCCTGCACCAATTCATAGGCAAAAGCGTTCTCTTTTATTTCAGGAGCAGTATTGTTTAAAATCGTACCGGTCGCCGAAGCGTCAACGGTATCACCAGTGTCACTTTCTGACCCAACCGTCAGTATCAACGCTTCTACGCTTTCATCCACGCCATCCAGCACCGTTGTGACATAGGTATCAAACTCCTTCACACCATCGGGCACCACAAATTGATAACTCCCGGGGTTATCTGGGTCTTCTCGCACAGTCACACCATTCGTAAACACTAGCGCAGAATAGTCTTGACCGAATGTCACATCGCCACTTCCCGCCGTGCCGGAAAAGAAAAAATCATAGAATGTGAGACCCAGCGTTGGCTTATTCAGTACCGTGGTATAGATAAAGGTTTCACTCTCAGACACCTCAATACCTTCTTGTTCTCCGCCTTGGGCATTTCGAAGAAAAACGCCCTCAACAAGTGCATCTGTTGGCGCGGGATTGACGATGACATTAATATTGGCGTTCGCAAAACCACCATTGCCATCCGTAATCTGGTATTCAAGCTGTGTCGGCCCCGAATGGTTTCCATTCGGCACAAAGACAATCTCATTGCCCTCAATGCGCACTTGGCCGATTGATGCATCCACATTAACCAATGTGATAGATAACGTATCACCATCAATATCGCTGTCATTTGCCAATACTTCAGATATTGAAATTCTTAATTCTTCGTTCTGATTCGTCGCATACGTCGTTGCGGAACTCACCTCGATACCGGCAATATAAAAATCAGACGAATCATTTTCCGTATCGCCAACAAGACCATTACCATACTCATTCGCTTGAAAGACCACTTCGTCAAATGCAAAACCGCCAGTCTCTATGTCGACAAATGCCTTACTACCTCGGTTACTCGCATCAATAACCCCGCTGGTCACCGCTACACCATTAAGATAGGCAATCCAAGTACCTACTTCATGGTTCTCAGCCCCTTTGCCCTCATTGGTGTACAAGTTTGTCACCGCAAATCGTCCCTCAGTAACCGGATGAGGAAAAGTGATACTCAATTTTTCTGATTGACCCGATTCTCGGTCATATTGCAACTGCTCTGAAGGGCCTTGGGCCGGAGCTCCATTTGTCACTCCCACTCTTCCATCATCAAGAATCCCTACCTCAGCAGCCAAGCCATTAAACTGACTGCTTAGCGTTACATCGTCCCATCCTACGTTTACTGTCGTTCCTTCTGACATGTTCCCTTGAGTGAGAGAAAAGCCGATCGGGTCATCTAGCGCAATAGGCGTATTAGAGACTTCTTCAACGGGATCGGTGGGCTCGAGAGGGTCAACGGGGGCAATAGAATCAGTGGATACCGTTCGAAGAATAAAGTCTTCAAACCCTTGGCTTTGGGTTCGAGACAAAATAAGTGGAGTACCCCCTTGGGTAATAAATTGCGTTTGAGCGATGGTTTCTAATGCATCACGCGCCACACTACCCGACAGCCCAAGACTTGAGCCTTCAAGGCCACCCGCGGCTGGGGCTAATTCGGGGTCAACTTGTGTCGGATCTTGTCCTTGTTCAATCGCTGAAATAATCTCTGTAATCTGCTCTGACACATCAATAATTTGACCGTCCGGTGAGACTTGCTGTGCCAAAATATCATCTGCGGCGGCTTGAGGTAGTTGTTGAGGCAGTTGAATAACTAATTCACCAGGTAGCGCTTGTTCTCCGGGATTAAGCATTCTTATTTTTCCGTTAATATCGATGACGACCACTTGCCCTGCCGCCAAATTTGCAAACGATAAAACACCACCTAAACCCATAAATAAAACCTCAACTTTCGCGCATAATATTGGCAAGAAAACCAAACAACGAATTCAATTAAACTTGGCCATTGAATAAACACAAAGTAACAGTGCGAAGTGACACACAAAAGTTATTTTACATCTAATCACCCCGCTGTAGCATTATTGAGAAATCTCATTCCGTGAATATAAAAAACAAGCATTAACACCAAATAAAAACCCTACGCAACTCGCAATTATCACCTTAACAAGGTGTAAATTACAACGTATCCCAGCCGTAACGATTTATTACTTAGTCCATTTCACGATCACTTTGAATAGCACCTAATTTAACCATCTAGTATTTCATCAACCTTTAGATTAGATTGTTAGTTCTCAATAATGAGATGTATTTTTGAGTAGTATCCTTCAGCAGGAGCATTTCTAGGAGAATAAGGGTGAATATAAAACAACTCAGCACGCTCAGTTTACTTGTCGCTGCGAGCTTAAATGCTCATGGTCAAACTTTAGAGCAAGCCGTTTCAATTACTTTAATAAGTAATCCAGAAATAAAAGCATCATTTAATGAATTTAAAAGTAAATACTATGATGCAGAAGCCTCAGTTGGCGCTTATCTACCAAAACTAGACCTGGATGCAGGTATTGGTTACGAAGCTGTTGATTTAGCCTCAGGTATAGAAGACGAACTGACTCGTAAAGAAGCAACGCTGAGTTTGACCCAATTGCTATGGGATGGAAATGCGACACTGAATGACATCGATAGGACGGCCGCGGACGCCGAATCCGTTCGTTATCAACTGCTCGCGGATGCATCCGACCTTGCTCTTGATGTTTCCAAAATCTATTTAGATGCGACCAAAGCCTACGACGTATTAAAGCTTTCTGAAGCGAACTTAGCCGTGCATAAAGAGATTCATAAGGATATCAAAAAACGCGTCACATCCGGTATTGGTTCAACGGCGGATCTATCACAAGTAGAAGCTCGTATCGCGAAAGCTCACGGTAATTTGATTGCTGCTCAAAACAACCTTTTTGATTCGCACACTCAATTTAAACGCATCGTTGGCCAAGCCCCTCAAGGCCTTGTGTTTCCAAGAGCGGATCAAGTCGCCCTACCTTACACACTTGAAGAAGCACTCGATCTCGCGCAAACACAACATCCGGTGATTAAGATTTCACTGGTTGATGTCGATGCGGCGCGTTTTCAATATGACCAAAGTAAAGGCGTCAACTACCCAACCCTATCGGTAGAAGCGGCGCAAATTTGGCGTGATGACGCGGGTGGAATTGTCGGTGAAAGCGATGAGTTTTCAGCCATGCTTAGATTGCGCTACAACCTATTTAACGGGGGGTCGGATGCCGACCGGACACAAAGTGCAGCGTATCAATTAAATAAATCCAAAGATCTACGAGACCGTACTTATCGTGCCGTAGAGGAAGGATTGAAACTGTCTTGGAGTGCACTTGATCTTACTGTACAACAAAAAGAATTTTTAGCCGACCACGTTGACTCAGCCTCTGAAACGGTCATTGCCTATGAGAAGCAATACAAAATTGGTCAACGCACATTACTCGATGTCTTGAATACAGAAAACGAGCTCTTTGAAGCACGAAAAGGTTATCTAGACGCTAAATATCAAGAGCAATTTGCTAAATATCGAGTGCTCAATGCAACGGGCAGTCTATTGGCGGCACTAAGAGTCGATACACCGAAAGAATGGCACGACGCGGTGGAGTATTAATACTATGAAAAACATCCTCACCCTATCCTTGGTCACGTTAAGTCTCACCGCTTGCGTGAACCGTGACAATCAATACGACTATATTGAAACGCCGCAGCCTAATCAAGTCGCCGACTTACAAGATGATGATACCGATGGCGTGATTAATGCGCGCGATTTATGCGTTGCCACACCGGATGAGTCAGAAATCAACAACGAGGGATGCGGGATCATTATCACCTCATCCAATGAGCGACATCTACATATACTCTTTAGCAATGATTCCGCTGATATTCAGCCTATATTCAGTAGCCAAATTCGACAAATGGTCGAGTTTTTAGAGTTATACCCAGAAACATCCATTGAAATTCAAGGCTATGCCAGCAAAGTGGGCAATGAGGAGTACAACTTAGCCTTATCCAAACGTCGGGCGGAAGCCGTTGATCGTAGAATTGAGTCTATGGGTATTGCGGCGGATCGTGTCACGGTCGTTGGCTACGGTGAAACCCATCTAGAGTATGATGGCGATGATGAAATGAGCCATGCTAGAAACCGAAAAGTGACTGCCAGTGTCGTCGGTTATCAAGGAGATATAAAGAAAGAATGGACGATTTTCTCCCGTCTTCCTAAATAATGTTCATTTTTTCACTTAAGGGAGCAATCGCTCCCTTTTTTATTGGTATCAAAGCAAACCCGGTGCTAACCTTACGGCAATTCCACCTATGAGAGTAACACTATGAGCAAATTAACGGCTGATATCGAAGCGAACCTGGCACTTTTTATTGAAGAAACCACTGCATCTCAATTGGTATGGGGCTTACGCAACGAAGAAGGTTGGTTGTCTTGCGATTCAACTGAGTTTGAACAAAGTGAAGTTATGCCATTTTGGTCATCTAAAGAAGATGCTCAAACACACAATGTTGAAGAATGGGCAGATTTTGAAGTACTTGAAATCCCGCTAGATATTTTTGTTGAAGACTGGCTTCTCACTCTTGCTGAAGATGGTGTTTTAGTAGGCACAAACTGGAATGCAACGTTAGAAGGCAAAGAAATGGAACCTTCTGACCTAGCAAAATTGTACCTATAATTCTGTAATCAATTACCGTCAAAAGCGCCCTTTGTGGCGCTTTTTTTGTTTTTATCATTTATTCATGAATAAAGCCTGCGATTCAAATCACACTTCTATTTCAATCAACCATGAATCGTTTGCTATTGATTGTTCTATTGGCTTCGCTCGCCTAGTATAGCGCCGTGTGAATCGCCTTATTTAGTTTATTGTCACCATGAAACAACGCCTACTTAAACTGCTTTGCGTCTTCTCTTTTTTAATCACGACCCCAGTCTATGCTCTCAATGATCTGAATCAGTGGGAAGGCATCTACGCCAGTGCGCTTAAAGAAGACAAATTACGCGCACTTTCTTTATTACAAGATCGCTACAACGCGCTAAAACCTGGCATCGAAAAGCTATACATCAGCAGTAAATTGCATGGTTTCATGCTACTTCATGGCCAGCCATATCATGGCAACCCTAACTCTTTTGATCCTGTCTTTGGTGAATTAGAAGCACGGTTCATTGAGGCGTTAAATAGAGAGGAAAAGCTGGATTTTTTATCGGCGAACGAAGGCTACCTATCGCTACTTGATCACGCGAATAAACAAAACTCCATGGATGGTCGAATTCTGTTTGAATACCATTTATGTCGAGTGTTTAATCGTCAAGCAAAATACCATCAGGCGGCAATCTATTGCTCATCACTCAAAACTCATTTACTGGATAGTTCAACGTCTGTTATCCCCCCGCATATGGCCTATCGCGTGATCGCCAACAACCAAGAGTTTCTTGGTAATTACCATGCAGCTTTGGATACTTACGAAACGCTTCTATCCAATATTCCACCGTACGTCGACTCTTCTGGTATTTACAATGATGCCGGATTACTTCTCGCCACATTAGGCCATTTTGAAAAAGCAAAAGAATACATCAATATCGCCCTCGATATGCGCGGCGGCGGTCAATCACCATTAGAGTTAGCCCAATCCCATCACAGCATGGGGAAAACGCTTTTAAAACAAGGGAATTATCAAGCGTCTATCGAGCATTTTGTGGCGTCCAAAGCGCTGGTTAAGAAATACGACCATCTTATTGGCCTTTCCTTCGCACAACTCGGATTAGGCCAAGCGTATATTGCTCAAGCGGATTATCAGCGCGGTACACGTTATTTACTGAATGCGTTAGCCAGCGCAGACGAACAGGACAACAACCAGATCCGCGGCGAAATTTTCCTCGCTCTTTCTCAAGCCTATAAAGAACAAGATAACTTATTAGGGGCACTGGATTTCGCGCAAGACGCGTTAAATTTAGCAGAATCAATCGGCAGTGAACGCTTGCGAAGCCAATCATTAAGATTACTGGCTGAAATAGCGGAAGCTCAGGACAACTTTAGCCTGGCGCTTGCCTATTACCGAAGCTATTCGCAATCAGAGCTAAGCAAGCGAGATAGCGATAACCGCTCTGCATTTGTCGCACTTGACTTAGCCAGTCGAGATTATGCAAATCAAATTAAGATCGACTCTCTCTCTGAGTCCAATCAATCGTTACGCGAAAAGATTCAGCTTTTAGAGAGCAACCTACAGTACGCGTTTATAGCAATGTTAATACTCGCCTGTACCTTTGTCGGTTACATTTATTATTGTCGAAAAATATCGGCACGTTACGATATGGACCTCTTAACCGGCGCATTAACCCGCTCGGCCATGATACGCGAAGTAAGAAGTAAGACGACACAAAGTGCTGATGAGACAAATTACGTCATGATGCTGATTGATTTAGATGATTTCAAATCGATCAACGATCAGTTTGGTCACCCGACAGGGGATCGCGTCTTACACCACGTGATTGAAGTCATTAAATCCAAAATGGAAACCAATGATATTGTTGGTCGATTGGGCGGAGAAGAGTTTTTAATCTTGCTCAATGATGTGGATGAGCTTGATGTGAACGAAAGAGTAAAACAGCTTCATCAAGCGATTGCCAATACACCGTTTGTTTCAGAGACTCAGCAGTCACTTTCCGTGACAGCCAGCCTCGCCTACTTAGCAACCTCTAAGGCTTTACACGACTTTGATGAGCTCTATTCCATCCTTGACCAAGCGCTTTATCAGGCAAAGCGTAATAGCAAAAATTGCATTGTGGACGCGTACAACGATCCTATTTATTTAACGACTTAGCGACGCCTGCGTGCGTTTAAACCCAGGCATGCGCTTCATTAAATAGTTTCAGAAACGATAACGGCACTGCTTATAGTGCCGTTCAGTCCGATTTCTATTCTTTTTCTGCATAGATGTAGAAGAATAGATCTAAACGAGCTCTCCTTCTCCTGCACCTTGTATTGAACGCTGGCTATTTTCAACCAAAAACACGGTTGCGTTCTGTTTCAAGGTTGCCCATTCCGCATCATCAACAAATATGCCATCTTGCCACGCTCCTTGCAGGGCTTTTTGCAGCTCTTGCGCTTCAATATGCGTTGAATACTCATTTACGCTGAGCGGTAAAGTAAAGTCCTCAACGGACAGTTCAATCGTCAGTGAATGTAAGCTCGCTTCCTCCTGCGTGGCAAGTTCGGAGAAATAGAGCTCCGGAGCAATACAGCCACGATTCAGGACATACAATATACGCTTTGGCGAAGAACCATTGTCCCAACTTGCACGGCAAGCTATCCCTTTAGCCGCCAACTTGACTAATTCACTGTAGGCTAACCAACGATTATGACAGCGACTTAAAGTAACACTCACCGATTTAGCGCCAACCATCTGCTCCAGCACATAATCAATCACCACGGGTAAGTGACACGCAATGCTGCCGCCATGCAAATCGATATTCATTTTGCCATCGGCGAGGCTCTCAATATCAACCGGACTATCATCTTCAAGACCAAGATAACGACTGGCGTTATTAAAATGATAGACACCATTCAGACCAACCATTTGTAGGTCTGCAACCATGGTGGCGATCACGTCACCTTCACCACAACTACGACGCATGCCCATAAACGCCTTGTTGACTGCCGCCACCAATTCATTGTGCGAAACGATCATCGTGTTGCTCCTCCCTCGCCTTGTGCCACATCACCGTTAGCCGCATTCTGATTATCAAAATAGGCGTCGTTGAAATAGACATCATTTGGCAACAACGGGAATATCCAGTTGTCTTGGTAACTCGGATCTTGAATTTCGTCGAGCAACGGCGAGCCCTGGAAGAAAGTGACTCGCACCCAACGATCAGATCGCGGGTCAAACTTTGTGGCGCCAAACATGGCCAACTTACAACGCAATAGGTGCATAGGCAGTGCATCTTCGCGTAACACGTTCATCTGAATATCGCCCATCTCTTTATTGCCAAGCGTCCAGACACGGCGTGCAATGGCGCGGTATTTTGGCTCGCGCAGAAGAAACTCAGCCAACGTCGTCTCTGTTGGATGCGCGCCTAGTGCCAGGTATAAACGATTCACTTGGCGACCGATATCAAGTGGCAACTCGCGATCTTCTCCAATTTCTTCACCTCGCACGCCCATACGCGGCTCTTCTTTGTCTTGCGATCGATACCAGAACCAGTAGTTATTCTCAGCCAGTGTAAAATCAGCCTCAATCGCCCAGCGATACTTCTCTTCCATCAATACCAGCAAGTCCGCTACTTTTTTTCCGTTCGCAAGAGATAAACTTTCATCACAATTCATTTGCTCAGCGAAGACATCAACCCATTCAGGGTAAAGTTCAATAAGGCAAGACAGAAGCATCTCCTGTGTTTCTAAACTCAATATCTCGGTTTGTTTCACCAACTCACACCACGTCGCGCATTGTTGGATATGGTTGTCGAGCTGCCGATTTAACTGGGCAAGCTCATCGATCGCTTGTAGGTTAAGCTGATTTTGCGCAGGATTAATGGTGATCACTTGTTGCAAATGAGACTGTGCTTTGGCCAATAGATCATACAACGGCGCGTAATATCCCATTTCGCATGGCATCGATAAGACGAGGGCAAGCGCGCGTTCACGGGTCGTCATCCATTGATCCACCACACAAGGGTGATTGATCAAATACGGCGCCATACCAAGGCCTGTTGCGTTACCTACACCTAAATAACGTTGTAGCCCGCGGTGTAGGGTTGCCGCTTGGGCGCCACCTTGTTGTTCTGCCAAATAATGAACCCAGTCTAAGCTGAACTCTCGAATCAAGTAGACGGCGCACATTTGCGCGCTAAAGGATTGGCTGAAATCAGCGTTGTTCTCAAGCAATTTGAAATCGGCAATACCGAACTTGCCGTTGCCATACACGGCCGTGGTACGCAGTATGTAACCGACTTCGGCCAGCTCTTGTGGCTCAGGCTGAATACCTTGCGCCAAGCGAGAGACGATGTGCTCAAACACTCGCACACTTTTGTTAGCACGTGCGAGCACGAGTACCTTGTTAGGGTTACGCCCCGCTTCTTGTAGCGGCACATTCGCTCGTAGTTGTTCTAGCAAAGGAATATCAACATCACCATAGACCAGCGCAAACGTCACATCCCACTTTTCCGCAATCACGCGATCATTACGTTCACGGTCCGCAATTTGGTCACAAAACACCACCAAATGGTAGACGTGCTCGGGCGTAACCAGCTTATAAATCACATGGCCAAAACCTTGTGGGCATAGCTGCCATTCATGCTTGGTCACTCGCCATTGTTGCTGCGCCATTTTTCGAATCAAACTGCGTACAAAACTGATTCGACTTTGATGCATAGCGCCTAGCCTTTCAGGGGCCATAACAATCTCTGCTTTACGCAGAACTGCCTGAGAATCTGTTGAACGATGTGCATCCATTTTGCTCACCACCTAATTCATTATAAGTATTGTGATACCGGCTGATGGCATTATTGATTCATCAGGCCGGTATTAGGTTTTATGCGGAAGAAACTCGCCCGCGTTTCACGTTATTGGGTTGCCTTTAGCGCAGGCTATAAGCCTTGTTCTTTCGCCATCTTGACCGCAATTTTCGGCGCGTTCCACAACGAAGGCAGCAAGATAAGCGACACCGGTACCGCCGTAATGACGATGAATGATTGCAAGGCAGAGATCCCCCCGGATCCGAGCGAAATCAAAATCAACGCCGTTACCCCCATCATGACGCCCCAAAAGGTACGAATGATGGCATTCGGTTCAGTTTCACCACTGATCACCACACTAATGGTGTAGGTCATTGAGTCACCCGTGGTAACAATGAAGATGGTGGTGAGAATCAAAAACAGAATTGAAATCACCATCGGCATTGGCAGTTGTTGTGTGACTGCTAATAGCGCCCCCGGCAGATTAAAGCCTTCAAAAGCGGCGCTGACACTGCCCGGATTCGTAATTTCAAAGGCGAGACCTGACCCACCAACAATGGTGAACCAAAAACAGGTCGCCAATGGCGCAATAATGCTGATGGTGACGATAAGTTGGCGAATGGTTCGGCCACGAGAAATACGCGCGATGAAAATCGCCATCATAGGTCCATAACCTAAGAACCAGCCCCAGAAGAAAACCGTCCACCAGCTTAGCCAGCCTTCATCACCACGATAGGTGGCCATTGGGATGAAGTTGTCGAGCATGCTGCCGACGCCTTGAATGTAGCCATTAAAAATAAAGCTGGTTGGGCCAAAAATGAGGATATAAGCCATCAACGCAACCGCCAGGATCACGTTGTAGCGGCTAAGCATTTGCATGCCACGATTCAATCCACTCAATGCCGATAAGGTATAAAGGGCAATAGCAAATAAAATAATGATCAGCTGAGTGGTAAAGCCATCCGGAATTTCAAATAAAGCATTCAACGCGTAGCTCACCTGCAGGCCTAAAAAGCCGATCGGTCCAATCGTGCCTGCCGCCACGGCAACAATACAACACGCATCAATCAAGGCGCCGGTATGCCCTTTTAGCGCGCGTTCACCCAATAATGGATAAAGCAACGTACGCGGCTTGAGCGGTAATCCTTTTTCATAGTGCAGATGCATCACCACAATCGAGGTTAAGCTACCCACGATAGACCACGCCAAGAAACCCCAGTGCATAAAAGATTGAGAAAGTGCATTCACTGCGCCTTGCTGTGGGTTTTCTTGCACACCGTATAACGGTGGCGGGTTCACATAGTGCGCAATAGGCTCTGCCGCCGCCCAAAAAACACCACCGCCGGCGAGCAGCGTACAGAAGAGGATCGCCATCCAACGAAACCCGTCCATTTCAGGCTTGGCAATGCCGCCTAAGATCACTTTGCCTGTTCGTCCTGCCGCTAATCCAAGGCCAATAAGAAAAGTAAGAAGAAGGAGCAATTGCCAATAGGGACCGAAGACTTTTACCGCCCAACCAAATCCAGAATTTACCAGTGAGGAAAGAAGCTCGCCATCATACAAAGCGAGGCTAACAAACAGGGCGATAAACCCGCCGCTGTACCAAAAGGCAGGATTATCCAACCCTAGTTTTTCTATCGAGCTTGCGCTGCTTTGCGCGGGTGTTCCTTGCGTATTTGAAGATTGCTTCTGTGAAGATGACTTCGTTGAAACGCTTTTCATGCTATCAGATAAATCAGACATACTCTGACTCCAGAGGTTTTATGCAGCGCCAATGCCGTGAAGAAGCATTGGCTGGCAACAAAAAGTGTATTTCACACCTGCTCTATATACCCAAACAACTTGAAGATACAGGTCGGCGACAAGCGAACAAAGCCTCTGAGCATAGATACACTATGTGATGAGGTTTGAGAGTGCCAGTCAACACCGCTGTCACTTCAAGTAGGACGGGTATAATTATGATTGTGGCAGCGTGCATTAATGGCTTTTAGCTCGGCTCTAGCCCTTGTTGTAAAAAGCGGAACCAGTTATCTCCTATCACTTGGCCAGCTTCAGATTCATTGAATCCATGTTGCATCAAGCCGTGGTAAATATTCTCCATCCCCTGACTGCCACTAAACCATGGCAAGGCATCAGGCCATCCCGAATTACTCGCAGAACCTTCACCGTAATCCATCGCTTTTGACCAGCGGCCATTGCGCATCCACTCCAGCACTTGCTGTGGTTGGTTCAAGCACAAATCACTGCCAATACCTAAATGCTCAACACCAACCATGTCGGCTGTTTTCGCCACCATTTGGCAGAAGTCGTTTAAGCTACATTGGCTGCCATTCGGCAAGTGGAATGGGTACAAACTAAAGCCAATCAAGCCGCCACGCTCAGTCAGCGCTTTGATCACCGCATTGGATTTATTGCGTAAGGCTTCATGAGCAAAGGTAGGATTTGCATGGCTGATGCAGATTGGACGAGAGGAAAGATCGATCGCTTCAAGCGTTGAGCGCTCAGCGCTGTGGGACATATCGATGATCATGCCAACTCGGTTCATCTCTGCAATGGCTTGTTTGCCAAAGCGTGTTATGCCCGTGTCGTGCTGCTCATAACACCCCGTCGCCAATAAGCTTTGGTTATTATAGGTTAATTGCATGATGAGCAAACCTTGGCGGCGCATTACTTCAATCAAGCCAATCTCATCATCAATCGGAGAGCAGTTTTGGGCACCAAATAACACACCCACTTTGCCTAGCTGCTTGGCCCTTTCTACGTCAGCCATGGAATGTATCGGCATGATCAGATCGGCGTTTTGTTCAAAACGTCGATTCCATTCGGTAAAACGCGTTAAGGTTTCACGTGCATTTTCGTGATAGACAATCGTCGCATGCACGGCGGTAATGCCACTCGCTTTCAGCGTTTGGAAATACTCTCGATCCCAATTGCAGTATTGCAATCCATCTATCACGATCCGTTGCTGGTACATAGCTACCCCTCTATCCTATCCATTTCTAACGCATCCATTCCTAACGCGCCTATTTCTCACTCATCCATTCTCTACGCCATTCCTAGTGGCAGTGCCTTAACCGCAGTTTTAATCGACTAATAAGGACGTTGATAAGCGGTTTTCACCACGGTGTAGAACTCTTTGGCGTATTGGCCTTGCTCACGCGGGCCAAAGCTTGACTCTTTACGGCCACCAAATGGCACGTGGTAATCGGTTCCTGCTGTCGGTAGGTTCACCATCACACAGCCCGTTTGAGCTTGTTGTTTGAAGATGGCGCTGCTACGCAAACTTTGCGTTATGATGCCGCCTGTCAGGCCAAAGCGGGTGTCGTTAACGGTCGCGATAGCTTCATCCAGATCCGCTACGCGAATCACGCTTGCCATCGGTGCAAACACCTCTTCTTGGTTTACTTCCCAGCTATTTTTCGTATTCAAAAATAGCGTTGGTGACATGTAGTAGCCTTCGTGTGGCATAGTTAATCGCTCACCGCCAAACGCCAATTCCGCCCCGCTACCTTTGGCTTTTTCAATCCACGTTAAGTTGGCATCCAGTTGCTTACCATCTACGACAGGCCCCATAAAGATCCCGTCGTCAAGCGCATGCCCGACTTTCAGCTCGCTCATGCGTTTAATCAACGCGTCGACGTAAGCATCGTGAATGCTGTCCATCACCACCAATCGCGAGGAGGCGGTACATTTCTGCCCTGCGCCAGAGAATGAACCTGCAATCGTTGCTTCAACTGCAATTTGAATATCGGCATCATCAGCAATCACCAAGGCGTTTTTACTGCCCATCTCTAACTGGCAACGAATAAAGTTTGGCGCGGTTGCCGCGGCGACTTTACGGCCTGTATCTACCGATCCAGTAAAGCTGACGCCGTTGATCTGTTTAGAGTGAATCAGTGCATTACCAACGGTTGAACCACCACCTAAAACCAGGTTAAACGTGCCTGCTGGTAAACCTTGGCGATGAATAATTTCGGTTAAGGCAACCGCACTCGCTGGCGTCAAATTGGCAGGTTTCCAAATCACACTGTTACCAAAAGCCAGCGCAGGGGCGATTTTCCAAGCAGCCGTTGCGGTTGGGAAGTTCCATGGGGAAATAATGCCAATCACCCCCACCGCTTCACGAGTGACCTCGACCGACACGCCCGGGCGAACTGACGCAGCGTTATCACCAATTTGACGCAGCACTTCTGCGGCAAAGTATTGGAAGAACTGACCGGCACGATAAATTTCGCCACGACCTTCGGCAAAAGGCTTGCCCTCTTCACGCGCCAGCAGCGCACCAAGCTCATCACAACGCCCAATCAGTTCATCACCGATCGCTTGTAATACTGCTTGCTTGCGCTCAATCGGCGTTCGTTCCCACTCAGGTTGCGCCTGCTTTGCCGCAGAAATGGCTTGCTGAACGTGATCTTCACTCGCTTGCGCAAACTCGCCTAAATTCTCAGTGATGTCAGATGGGTTAATATTGCTTACGGTACTCACGCCAGATTGCCATTCACCCGCGATGTATAGCGACTTTTCCGCCGCGACATTGGTGATCTGAGTAAACGTTTTTTGTGTGTATTGATGTTGAGTCATGATGCTTTCCTTGTTCGCTCTGGCGGATACCGATCTTCCTAACCAGTTCATAAACGATTAAATGACAGACTTAGTTGGGTATGGCGTGGTCGTTATTGCGGCTGTGAGGCACTCGCATAGACAACAAACTCCACCAGCATTTCCTCACGAGCAAGCCCTGCAGCCACCATCGCTGCGCGATTTGGGTATGGCGCTGAAAAATACTCGGCATAAACTTCATTGACCGTTTTTAGGTATTCTCGGTCAGTCACATAAATCAGCACTTGCAGCACCGAATCTAACGACTCCCCTGCACATTCCAAAGTGTGAACGAGGTTGTTAAAGGTTTGACGCGTTTGTGCTTCAATACCGCCAGCGACGACAGCACCAGTGTCATCGATTGGGATCTGCGCAGTATAGAGGGTGCCATTATTAACAATCGCCCACTCTAACGGCGCTTTAGAAGCAAACAATGCGGTTTTAACTGGCGTCTTTTTATTGTGTTTATTCATCAATCTTCACCCTTGCAACAAAAGATGTAATCAATATGTTTCTCGATAGTTAAATATTGCACTTTGACATTCGATAAATCTAACGGTAAATTTTTTTCATTTGATTAGTTTTATTTATCGCCTTAAACAAAGTAAGGTGAACAAAGGGCTGGCAGGAGTCGTACTGATGAGTATTAAGCTGCAACAATTAAAGCATTTTGTGATGGTGGTAGAAGAAGGAGGATTTCGCGCGGCGTCGAATCGAGCGAATCGTTCACAAGCCGCACTCTCAACTTCGATAAAAGAGTTGGAAAAAC
Source organism: Vibrio renipiscarius (assembly GCF_000827885.1). Taxonomy (GTDB): domain Bacteria; phylum Pseudomonadota; class Gammaproteobacteria; order Enterobacterales; family Vibrionaceae; genus Vibrio; species Vibrio renipiscarius. The sequence continues at coordinate 68,914 of NZ_JTKH01000003.1, forward strand.
TGCTCGGCCAACCACTGTTTGAAGCGGGGAATAAGGCTAAGTTAACCCCCTTTGGTGAGATCTGCGTACCGAAGATCGTGCAGTTTTTGAATGTGTACAGTGCACTCGACAACGATCTACGGGCTGCTGCCGCCGGCCAACAAGGGAAAGTTCGAATTGCGAGTGTACCGTCTGTCGCCGCCAAATTGATCCCGAGCGTACTCGCCACATTTTGTCGGCAATACCCTGAGGTTGAAGTGAGTTTGATCGACGACAACGCGGCTGGTGTCGCGAACCGTTTGTTGTCTGGTGAAGTCGACCTAGCAGTAGGTAATTTTACCTATATGAATGACCGTGCCATTGACTTCACGCCGCTCTTTTCCGACCCTATTGGCGTCGTCTGCCTGCGTGACCATCCCATCGCGGCCCATCCACAGGGTATTGGCTGGCAAACGTTACTCAAGCAACCTTTTATTCGCAATGGTACTTGTACCCTACTTGACCCAACGCCCGCACGGGTATTAAGCGAGCAAGCGCTCTATTCCGTCGAAAACATCACTTCGCTATTTTCAGTGCTTGAGCTTGGTATTGGCGTGACAACACTACCGAAAATGGCCTTTCCAACCAGCGAAACACGCTTAGTGTGGATACCGCTTATCGATCCGCCATTAGAGCGCCAGATCGGCATCTTCCGTTTAATGGATAGAACCATTTCACCGCAAGCGCATGCTTTCCATCAGCTGTGTCTTGAGTATCTGCGCTGTTAATTGAGTGTTTGCGTTCAACGTTAGTCTTCGGATACAAAAAAGCCACTGCAAGAGATAAAACCCCTGCAATAGATAAAACCAAAGTGATTGACGGAAAGTTTGCTTGCTCGATACACTACCGCTCAGATCATAGTGCTGTACACATTAAAGGATGACTTATGACTACAACAAAGGCACTTGTCGTGTTTTCTGGCGGGCAAGATTCAACCACTTGTTTAATCGATGCTTTGAATACATACGATGAGGTCCATGCAATAACGTTTGATTATGGTCAACGTCACTCTAATGAAATCGAAGTCGCTCTTGAAATTGGCAAAGAACTTAACGTGAAAAGTCACAAGGTGCTTGACGTTACCGCGATAAATGAACTTGCGATAAGTTCTCTTACTCGAGATAACATTCCTGTTTCAAATGAATTGAATGACAATGACCTGCCGAACACCTTCGTGCCTGGGCGCAACATCGTCTTTCTCACTTACGCCTGCATTCACGCTTACCAACTGGGCATAAAGGATATTATTACGGGCGTGTGTGAAACCGACTTCTCTGGTTATCCTGATTGCCGTGATAATTTCATCCGTGCATTAAACCTAGCGTGTAATCTAGGTATGGATAACAACGTGAATATCAAGACGCCTTTGATGTGGCTAAACAAAGCTGAAACATGGGGACTGGCGGATAAGCACAACATGCTCGAGTATGTTCAGAATAAGACATTGACCTGCTACAACGGCATTTTGGGCAAGGGTTGCGGCGAATGCCCTGCTTGCCTGCTAAGACAAAATGGATTGGACGAATACTTCGCGAGTAAGTAAGGTTTCAGCCGATAACATTGATTGTCAACGAGAGCGCTCGTTGACAATCAACATCCACCGCATGCAAATCCTAGCGATTCACTCAATAGGCAACCGACTCGCCTATTCACCTAAATTTCTGATTAAAACGGCTTAAGCGATTTGTAGATATTTGTGCGTTTGAATAGAAAGACGCCAATTACGTTTAATACACGTTTCAATACAAAGTTGAGTCGCACGTTCTTTCTGACTGATTGGCTGCAATGCAATAATGCGTTGAGGATCGAAACAAACAGAAGCCAATAAATCGTCTAGAATATCGATATCTTTTTGCGTCGCGACCGGATGCTTTATTTCATTCGCTCTTACTAATGCGCTGTTAAGTATCGGCAAGCGCCCTTTCATGGCGACTTTAGGTGACACCGTAACCCAAGTATTTGGCGTTGTCCGAATCTCAGAGGTACCACTGGTTTCAATTTGGCAGACACACCCCAGCGTTTCAAATGCACTCGTTAATGGCGTCAAGTCATACAGACAAGGCTCGCCACCGGTGATAACGATGTGCCGTGCAGTATAGGTGGCCTGATACAGCGATACGATATCTTCCACACTGACGTTACACCAATGAGCAGAATCTTGCTGCTTTGCCATCACATCGACAAGTTTTACCTCATCTTCTGGATCTGCACTCCAAGTCTGTTTTGTATCACACCAAGAACAACCAACATCGCATTGCTGCAGCCGAATAAACACTGAAGGAACGCCAGTAAATGCCCCTTCCCCTTGGATGGTTTCAAACATTTCGTTTAATTTGTACACTATCGCTAACCATTACTGATGAATTACTCGGTTCGAGACCTTATAGCACTCAATTGTCGAGGTCAAACTCAAGCCGCTTCCTCGGCGTCATTTTTCCAACAATTAGAGAAATGAACGAAAAACACTTCATGAGTTTGCATATTATTCAAGAAAAACAACAGTGCAACATGATGCATTTCAAAATAATTATCACCAATAATGAATATTAATTGTTACCATCAATATTAGTTGCAAGAAAGGGGTTTTACCCTACGAGATTCTATTATTTAAACGCGTTACAATTATGTTGCTCAAGCTATTTTTATTTTAGGAAACAAAATGTTGCGCAACCTTACAGTAAAACAAAAGATCACTTTCCCTCTCATTGGCATCATCGTGCTCTTTTCTGTTAGCTCGATTATTAACGTCGTAATCTCGAAACAACAGACTCGACTCACCAGTGAGTTAAACGAAATCATTATGCCTGCACTTTTGACGATGGAAGACGCTTACCGTGATCTTTACCAAGCCACATCGGCAATACAAGGCATCGCACTTGCCGATGGCAATCAAAAAGATACTGATTACCATCTTTTCGAGTACGAAGACAATGCCTACAAAGCCATTCCGAGGATGGGAAAAATACATAATGTTGTCGACACAGGCCAATTACCTCCAACCGCATCCAATGCCATCACAGCGTTAGTGGATAAAGGAAATCAATGGCTTAATAGCTATGAACAATTATTGTCCAACCCTGAATCTCAGTGGCTACCTATCTATCAAGCGAACAAGGCATTGTATGAAAAGCAATTTGTCGCCACGCGTCAGCAATTAAATACCGTAAAAGATCTTGTTGAAGCAAGAAAGCTACAAATACAAGATGAGATCAAGGAAGCCACGGTAAAAGCGGAGTTGGTTATCGAGTTAGGGACACTTGCCGTTATTTTGCTCGCCATTGCCACCGGTTTTATTTTGATTCGCGTCATTGTTAAGCCCATTGAAGATATCCAACTGGCGATGAGTGAGATTGCATCAGGCGAAGGTAACTTGAATCAAACGATTGAATCAAAATCTAACGATGAAATTGGGCAACTCGCGAACAGCTTCAACCAGTTTGTGAGTAAAATTAGAACCACGATTCAACAAGTGATTACCACTAACCAATCCGTTAGAGCCGAGCTCACCAGTCTAAACAGCGTTTCCCAAACGATTGGTTCACAAACAATTTTACAGCAACAAGAAAGTGAAATGGTGTCGACCGCTGTGAATGAAATGCAAGTAACCAGTGCGGTCGTCAGCAACAACGCAAGTGAGGCGGCCAACGCAAGTCAAAATGCAAATCTAGAAGTTCAATCAGCCAATCACACTCTTGATCAAACCGTAAACTCAATTCGTACGCTCGCGACCGATATTGAAGAAGCCAGCAGCGTCATCCACAACTTAGACTCTGATGTAGGCAACATTGCCTCTGTTCTTGATGTCATTAGAGGCATCGCCGATCAAACCAATTTATTGGCGTTGAATGCCGCAATCGAAGCGGCTCGTGCCGGAGAGCAAGGTCGTGGATTTGCCGTTGTGGCCGATGAAGTGCGATCTCTCGCTAGCCGCACACAGCAAAGCACTGGAGAGATCCACGCTATGATTGAGAAGCTACAACTTGGCGCACAAAAAGCGGTAAACGTGATGGAATCAAGTCGTCATAGCAGCGCGAGTACTATCGAATCAGCCGGTCAAGCAAGCCAATCATTGCAAGCCATTCTCACGGCAATTGCGAGCATGAGTGATATGAATACTCACATCGCGGCAGCGGCAGTACAACAAAGTGAAGTCAGCGAACAAGTGACTGAAAACATTGTCCGTATTGCGACCAACAGCTCAGCCGTCGTCTCTGTCGTGCAGCAAGCTGAACGTAACATTGAGACGCTCAACCAACAGAGCGAGCAACTCGACCACCTGGTGTCTCAGTTTAAGTGTTAACGGTCTATCTCATCTAATCGACAAAATGAGATGAGATAAGATGAGATAGACAAGTAAAAGCATAATGGCCTTTTACTGATGAAACATGCCACAGCCTAACGATGTTAGGCTTTGGCTTAGTCTTGGTTTTATGGGTTGGTTTTGGCTTTGGTTTTATTCAGTATCAAAGACATCGCCGATACCAAAATCATGACTGGCCACTGTAAACTCTTCACCACCAATGCAGAACCGTTGCTATCACTCACCTGCCCATGAAGGGCAAACATCACACCGCTCGTGACCAGCAATCCCAACATCACCGTCATCATTGAACGTGTATCCATCTTCTGTGGAAGGTTGCCTTGTAACAAAGCAATGACCACCAGCGATAGCACAAGGCTTAACAACGTTGGGGTTTGCCACCAAAGTAACACCACAACATAACCAACGACCAGCAACCACCAAACGCCCTTGCGATGAAATAGTCCATCACTGTCTTGGCCAAGCTTTTGATCTAAACGCATCATATGCCAAGCAGTCAATAAGCCCACGATACCGCCAGAGACACCATCAAGAATAAAGGCACTACCGCTGTAATACAGGCCTAGAGTCATCCACACCAGTACCACGATCACGACCAACGACACTTTATTCCAGCCCAGAAAATGGCTCTTTTTCATCAACATTGTCGCCGATGCCACCCACAGAGCTAACGCCAAATTGGGTAATCCAAATCCGACTTCACTCGCTCGATTTAAGAGCGGTAAGAAAGCATAAGGTCTTGGTTGTGCAAAGCCTTGTTGACCAATTTGAACAAGCAGAGTCGTCATCATTAAAGTAAAAAGGAGCTTAAGCGTGAAATCTCGATCCAAGTAACGGTAACAGACGGGCAAAAGGAAAATGAGCCACCAACTAGAGGTAAAGACCAAACCCGTTAAAAGGAAACTATCGACAAAACGGCTGACGCTACTTGGGAGATTATTCACCCATAGTTGCAGTGCCAACAGGCTATTCAGCTCTACTTGATGGTAGCGAGAAGTCGCATCAAAAAGATTATTCACATAGCTTACCGGCTGAGCCGATGTTTGTTTAAACAGTTCCTCAACATAAGACCACTGTTGTGGATAACGATACTCAGCCGCATCGAGTCGCGCAGGGTCAATCAGGCGAGCGCCCGAAACTTCGATTCCATAATGCGGAGCAAACCAGTTAGGCAATGTGCGACTGCCCTGGTTATCCTGCTGAGCAAATACGATGATGTCGGAATTAGACACACACTGATAATAGATCGCCTTTTCACTGCGGCCTAATTCACGTTCAACGGAGACGACCAGCCCTGTCTCTTCCCACGCTTCACGTTGTGCGGCATCTTGAGGAGGCTCATCATCCGCAATAGTGCCCGCCGGCAGCGAGACTTTCCCCGTCAGAATTTCATCCACCACGACAATTTGATTATCGGCATTGATAATACAAACCGCCCCTTTCGGTTGGGCGAAAGAAGAAAAACTACTGAATACCACAGCAATAAAAAGCGCCCATAAACAGGCGAACTTGAGGGCAATACGAGCGTTCATCGAATCACCTTTCTTAACCAATGAATGTGATGGCCAAAACCAGAGTTGGTATAAAACTGGCTTGCGCTTTGGTTAAAATGCCACACCTCAACAAAGACTTCTTTTACACCATACTCCTGAAAACGCTGCTCAAGCGTGGAATAGAGTTGCTGAGCGATGCGCTGTTTTCGATATTCAGGCGCAACGTATAACTCATCAATACTGCCCATCTGAATAGGCTTACTGACGGTTGAAACGAGTTCACAGAAATGCCCCGTAATAAACCCAACGATTTTCTCGTTTTTTTTGGCCACAAAGACCAAGCATTCCGGATCATCAAGATAGCGAGCAATGCTCTTTTCTTGTTCAATTTCTTCGGCTGTTTTAAAACTGTCTGGGGCTTGTAAATGGTGCTCATGATGCAATTCATACATCAATACGTCGAGCTCTGGAAGGTCGCTATCACGCGCAGAAAGGATATTGAACACAAGACTATCTAACAATAAGAGAAAAGATGCCCACAGTTTGCTCGGAAGGCGCAGGACAATCAATCAAAACAGCGAATATTGACGCCAAATCTTACAATCGAATCTGACTATGCGAACGAAGACATACGAACGAACACATGAGAACGAAGACAAACAAAGCGATACGAACAGAGCCATCAAGGTTAATACCCCGCCGTCTTACGGATTTACCGCGATTGACTGACATCTAGCGACATAAAAAAGGAGTGACAAGCACTCCTTTTACTCCCTCGTTCACAGTAATGCTAAGCAAACTCTGGACGATTTATATATTGAGCAATATCGACATGATCGATTTGTTTTGGCGGTAAATACTGCTCCGCATATTGCTGAAAGCCACCGCTGGTTAAGAACAACAAAAAGAGATCTTCATCGATATGTTTATCCAGTGCCATCTTATGCATGATGTCTATCGCAACACTCAGCGGCTTCGCCTTCTTGTACGGTCGGTCAGCCGCGGTTAGCGCTTCAAATATGTCGGCAATAACCAAAATTCTCTCCGGAATCGACAAATCAACGGCGCTCAGCTTTCTCGGATACCCTTTTCCATCCATCGTTTCATGGTGAGTGGACGCGAAACGAGGCACGTTTGATAACTCAGGTGGAAATGGCAACGCTTCTAGCATCTTAATGCCACTGATCATGTGCTCATTGATCTTGAATCGATCTTCCGCCGTCAACGTTCCCCGCGAAATGGTCAAATTATACACTTCACCATAATTATATTGATACTCAGGAACATCCATTTGAATACCGTATTTTTCATCAAACTCGATTTCGCGCACGCGATGTGTAATGTGCTCTTCCTTGTCGGCCAATAACATTTCTTGCACTGGCAACGCATTATGCTCAGGCGATGATCTCAACTCTTCAAAAGGCGACAAGCCAAGTCGATTATCAAAATGGCGTAACCAAGTTTGCTTGGCGATGAGCTTCACACGTTCGATCTTATCGTCACTCATAAATTCGCCACCCACATTGGCTTTGGCGATAAATTCAAAGTCCTGTTTAAGCTCTGATTGACGACTGTGCAATCTTTCAAACGCCGTCGCTTTATCGCTACTGCCATCCAATAATGACCGTAAATACTCAATTTCCGCATCGCGCCACAACACTTCAAAGCGTGTGCGCACCTCATGGATACGGTTATAGTTCGCCTCAAGTTTGGTGCCCTTATCCACCACGTGTTCCGGCGTGGTGATCTTACCGCAATCATGCAACCACGCAGCGATTCTAAATTCTCGACGCTCATCTTCGTTTTTAAAACGAAAATCTTTGTATTGACCCGAGTTCGTGTCTTCGGCAATTTTAGCCAACATCATTCCCAGCTCAGGCACACGGTTACAGTGGCCAGCCGTATAAGGGGATTTATCATCGATGGCTTGGGCGATAAGGCAAATAAATGCGTCAATGAATGCCTCTCGTTCATTTTGATGGCGTTCTATCTCACTCGCCATTTCGATCATCGACAAGGACAGTTCATGCACTTCTTTAATGCGAGTATCCACCAAGCGCACTTGATTGAACTTGCGTTGTTTGATGCGCAAAGTTTCTCGTCTTAATTGGCTGATTGGTCGCACTATCGGCGAACCAAATACCCACGCGATTGGGAGCAATAGTAACATCACGCAAATCGTAATACTGATTGAGGTCATTAAGCGCTCAACCACTTGCTTAGTAATCACATGTGTGGGGACGACAACTGCAAAATATTCTTGCGCCCCACTATTGGACACCGGCGTCACATACAGAAAGTGCTTGCCACTCTCTGAGGGAATCATTTGGTGATGCTGTGTTGGGCGAAGCGACAAATTGTAGAGTTCAGGATAAGGCAAGAACCCGGCTTTCGAGACGCTTTCATCCAGCCATTTAACCGTCAGGGCGTTATTCTGCGCCGGGGTAAATTGATTGATCGCCTGCTCTATCATCGGCAATAAATGCGCGTGGTCTTGTGACGTATAGAGATGGAAAGGGACCTGATTCAGCTCGCTGAGTGTGCCGACATGAATCGCATCCGAAGTGGCGGCACTTTTCATTTCATTCAGCGCGAAATAGCTATCAACAACAAAATCAACCTTGCCTTCTAACAACAGGGATTTCGCCTGCTCAAAACGCACTACCGGTTGAATCTTCACTGTGGGCATGAGGTTTTTAATCACTTGCTCAACACCACGCCCCTCAATCACCGCAATCGTACCTTGCTGTAACTCAATCATCGTGTTGGGTATGCTTGTCCCTTTTAGGGCGGCTACACCAAGGGGCGCCGAATACATTTTCACCCCCTTTCCTGAATGATTCAGTGGATGTTCGGCGGCAAGCGAATGAATAATACCCAAATCGCCTTGATTGAATTTATTGACGAGATCTTGAGTGGTGAAGCCATTCACGAACTCAAATCGTAAGCCGGTCATTTGCGACACAATATTGAGTTGATCAATTGAATACCCTTTCGGCTCGCCAGCTTGTGCAAAATCATACGGTCCCCAATTGTTTTGATTAGAGACTTTGATTGGTGCCGCATGTTGTACGTCGCGAATTTGTTCATCGCTTAATGCCATCCGAACACCGGCAGGAACGCTCGCGGTTGCCTGCTGCTCTAGATTTGTAGCGATTACCTCACCGTTATGATTAAACAGAAAGGCTTCGATGCCGTCTCCACCATATATCCCTTTGGCATCCGCGCTGATCTTTGAACTGAGCGATGACAAAACGATGTCGACACCAATCACAGAATGTTTACTGCGGATAGAATACGTCTGGCCGGTGATTTTGAGATGCTTAAACAAGTATGGATCAGTTTTAAAGACGTTATCCTTGGTTGCAGAACCATACCAAGGGCGTTGAGATGGGAAATAATTGCTTTGTTCCGACTTGATTCGAGTGCGTTTGAGCGTATCGCTGTAATACTCAGTGGTGCGAATGCGCTCTGCGCCTGACCCCTTGATCTTAATAATAGCCCAGCGATCGTGCTCAATGGCGTCGATTCGCTCTCGAACAATCGGCGAGGATTCTAAATTAATGATTTGATAAAAATATTCTTCATCATTACCGTAGTAAAGGCTATAAAACAGAGGGTTATCTGTCAGTACTTGAATAAAAATATCGCGTATTTCTTTCTCACTAAACTGCTTTTCTGCCGCCGTCGAAACCGTGCGGAGTATCTGCGCACTGCTGGTGGCATTGACATCAATTTGCTGAATATAGTCACTGATTTCAGAACTGGCGATGGTCAATTTAGACAACACATGTTCTTCCGTCATCTGCCGACTAAAGTAGTATTGCAAGCTAATGGCGAATATAGCGGTAAACACAGTAGCAAAAAGAAACATACTACCGACAGTGAAGCGAATAGAAAATTTTCTAGCTTTTTTTGACGAACTCTTCATCGTGATTTTTGCCCTCCTTTGGCATCAATCCGGTAAGTCATTTTTATTGATCTTATCTTTATTTTTATAATGTTAAGCCTGTTGCGCCCCTCTATACCCAAACAACGTGAAGAGGCAGGTAAGCGACAAGCGAACAAAACCTCTGAGCATAGATGCGTATGCGTTGAGGTTTGAGAGCGCCAGTCAACACCGCTGCAACTTCAAGTAGAACGGGTTTGATCATCCTAGTTAGAATGGCCTTCAACATATAACACTAAGCTAGTATTCAACTTGTCGACAAAAGTTTAGTATTCCAGCCGGTATCATTCATCCATAAGTGCAACAAAAGCCTCACATTTATGCAAACATGTCGCACTATACACATTGATGCCTACCAATTTAGAGTATATACTCTAAATTATTTTCCCGAGCATTTGCCATGAAATTGCGTTCCCTTTCAATGCTAATTAGCTGTATCGCCTTGGCACCACTGGCACATAGTGCCGAAATCAGTTTTGATGAAGCATGGCTATTACTCCAAAAAGACAACAACTCCATTGCCGCCCAGCGTGCCAATCTTGAACGATACCAACATCTGCAAGATGCCAGTGATAGCCTTAACTTGCCTAACGTAACCATTGGGGCGAATTACACCCGTCTCGATCAAGATGTTACCGTGTCAGGAAAACAGCTGTTTGATAGCACCGGAGCGCACCTACCCGCTCTTCCACCTATCGCAGGGCAGATTGCATCTCAACTAGGTGCCGTCACATCCACCATTTCTGAACGTGATGTGTTCACCTCTTCTATTCGTGCTATTTGGCCTATATTTACCGGCGGGCGTATCAGCGCCGCTCAAAGCGCTGCGGAAGGAAAAACGGATGAAGCGATCAGCCAGTTGGCGATGGAAACTCAGGCTCGTTACGAAGATCTCAGCAAATACTATTTCAGTGTTTTATTGGCCGAAGAAGTGGTTAACACGCGCCTATTAGTTGAAAATGGGTTAACGAAGCATCGTAATAACGCCCTCAAACTTGAGCAGCAAGGCCAAATTGCCCGTGTTGAACGTTTGCAAGCGGAAGCCGCGTTAGACAAAGCCACCGTTGAGCGTAAAAAGGCGCAAAAAACGCTCATCATTGCTCAATCAGCATTGAGCGAAATACTCAATCAAACGACGCAAGTAGAACCACGCGATCGTCTGTTTATAAACCCTAACTTACCGCCACTGAGTGCGTTTGTTGATCAAACCCTTGCCACCTATCCTGGTCTCGATTTACTCGATGCAAAAGAAAAACAAGCCGACAGTTTGATCAAAGCGGAACAAGGTAAATACTACCCAGAAGTTTACCTATATGGTGACTATAGCCTGCATGAAGATGATTCACTGGCAAGCCAAATGAAACCCGATTGGTTAGTGGGCGTTGGCGTGAGTGTTCCCCTTATTGATAACAGCGGCCGTAGCGAACAAGTCAAAGCGGCACACAGCGCCGTCAATCAGGTCAAATATCTCAAAGCACAAGCCAAACAAGATCTCTCCGTTCTGGTGAAAAAGACCTATCTCGAAGCCCAACAGGCACAAGAAGAAGTGCTCGGCCTTGCCTCTAGCCTCGATTTAGCTCAAGAAAATCTTAAATTACGCGACAAAGGTTTCTCTCAAGGTCTGTCTACCTCAACCGACGTAGTCGATGCACAGCTTTACCTTGCTAGCATTCAGACACAGCGCGCGGCGGCCAGCTTTAATTATCTCATTTCCCTTGCGAAACTATTGGCCTTATCCAATCAAATGAACAGTTTTCCTCAATATCAGCATACTGCCATCGCGACTCAAAGCCTGTAAGGAACAGACATGAACAATAAAAAAACTCTCGTACTTTCCGCAGCGGCAATTGCTCTGGCTTCTTGGGTTGGTTACAGCTTCTATCAAGCCTACCAACCAAAACCGATTCATCTGCAAGGTCAGATCGAATCTCAGCAATACAGTATCTCTTCCAAAGTGGCTGGGCGTATAGACCAAGTACTGGTCCGCAAAGGTGACGCCGTCACTAAAGATCAGCTAATTTTCACCATTCACAGCCCTGAAATAGAAGCGAAATTAGCACAAGCGAAAGCCGGTGAAAAAGCGGCGGATGCTCTGGCGAAAGAAGCCGAAAAAGGCGCTCGTAGCCAGCAAATTCAAGCCGCAAAAGATCAATGGAAAAAAGCCAGCGCAGCCGAAGATCTTGCTGAAAAAACCTACCTTCGCGTCAATAACCTGTATAACGATGGTGTTGTCGCAGAGCAAAAGCGCGATGAAGCACACACTCAATGGCAAGCCGCGAAATACACCCAAAGTGCCGCTTTCCAAATGTACCAGATGGCACAAGAAGGCGTTCGCGATGAAACCAAGGTTGCTGCCGCGCAAAAAGCACGCATGGCAGCAGGTGCGGTTGCTGAAGTTGAAGCCTTTGCCGCAGACACTCAAGTAAACAGCTGGTTTGATGGTGAAGTATCACAAGTATTACTCCAAAGTGGTGAATTAGCACCACAGGGCTTCCCTGTTGTCACCGTGGTGGATAGACAAGACTCATGGGCGGTGTTGAACGTTCGTGAAGATTGGCTCAAACACTTCAAAAAAGGCGCAACCTTTAACGCATACCTACCCGCTTTAGATAAAAATATCGAGTTTACTGTTACCCACATTGCGGTCATGGGTGATTTTGCGACATGGCGTTCTACCGATGCTTCTCAAGGGTTTGATTTAAGAACCTTTGAAGTTGAAGCTCGCCCAACAAAGGCGGAACCAGAACTGCGTATGGGCATGAGCGTAGCGGTTGAATTGTAATGACAACTGATTCACATTCTATCAGCCAATGGCAAATTGTTCGGCGGGACGGCTGGCTGCTCTCCTGCCTAACATGGCTGCCGATCGCTCTTGCGCTGTCAATTTGGGCCGTTTTCTCGCATGGGATCGCTCGCGACTTGCCGATTGCCGTGGTGGACCTTTCTCATAGCGAGATGTCTCAAACCTTAACGCGCTACTACGATGCCACCTCAAGTATGGCCGTCACTCAGCAGCTGCAAAGTGTTGAACAGGCCAAACAAGCGTTGGTGCAAGGCGAAATCTACGCTTATGCGGTGATCCCTAGCCACTTTGATCGCGACGTATACAAAGGCCTAATGCCACGTGTGTCGGTATTTTATAACAGCCAAACCATCCTGATTGGTAAGTTAATGAATTCGGCCTTTTTACAAGCACAAGGCACATTTAACGCTCAAGTCACCACCATGCAAAACCTGGCGCAGGGTAATCAAACCATTACCAGCGCGATGGCGAGCGCCGTGCCTATTCGTACGCAAATTACGCCACTGTTTAATAAAAACAGTAATTATGCGCAGTTTTTAGTGTCCGCGGTAGTGCCCGCACTGTGGCAAATCGTTGTGGTCGTGAGCACGATTTTGATTCTGACCGCCAATCACCGCATGCGCGGTTTACAACCTTGGCTAAGTGACCATCCGGCGAAACAAATCTTAAGCACGTTAGCGCCCTACTTGCCGGTTTTCGTTCTGCAAGGCTTTGCCTTTTTATGCTGGTTTTATATCGGCTTGAAATGGCCCATGAACGGTAGCTTAGTGCTGCTCGTGGTCGGTCAACTCGTCACCGCGATAGCGTGCATGATCATGGGAAGTTTCTTCTTTTTTATGACACTCGATCCGGCTCGCGCAATGAGTTTCGCGGGGGCATTTACGGCACCGAGTTTTGCCTTTATGGGGATAACCTTTCCAGTCACTGACATGAACAGCTTGGCGCAATTCTGGCGGAGTTTGTTGCCCATCAGCCACTACATTGAATTGCAAGTCAACCAAGTCAGCTACGGAGAACCGTGGCCTGTCGCGATCCACGAACTTTTACCGATGCTTGGCTATGCCCTGCCACTAATGCTCACGCTTGTACTGGTGAAAAAGCATTTAAAGCAGGAGCAAACGGTATGAATCTTTGGTCATTAATTCAGGCGGAGCTAAAAGCGCTGCTAACCAACCCTGTGGTGATGTTAACCGTATTTGGGGGTGTCGTTTTCTACTCCTTCTTATACCCATTACCCTATAGCCATCAGACCCCACTTGAGCAAAAAATCACGGTGGTAAATTTAGACCTCAGTCAAACCAGCTATCAGCTGGAACGCATGGTTGATGCCACACCTCAAGTCAACATTGTGCGTAGAGACAGCTCTATCATCGGCGCCAAACAAGCGTTCTTAAACGGGGATGTCAGCGGTATTTTAGTGATCCCAGAGCACTTCTACAAAGATCTGTTGATGGGTAAAAGCCCAACACTCGCTTATGCTGGCGATGCTTCCTATTTCTTGGTCTACGGCACAATCGTTGAAGGGTTAGCTCAAGCTGGCGGCACGCTGGCGGCCAAATCAACCGTCAGTAAGTTGGTTCTTGAAGGGACGCCGATTGAAGAAGCGATGAACCAATACGCACCGAGTCAACTCAACATGAAACCAACGTTTAACCCGCGTATGGGTTATATCGACTATGTTGTACCAGCGGTTTTTGTTCTGATCCTACAGCAAACACTCGCGATGGCTACAGGCTTGCTCGGGGGCACACAAAAACACGGGAAAGGGTATTGGAGCCGCACGACAGCACTTAAGCTGATCAGTGTTCGCACCGCTATCTTGGTGATGATTTATTACCTACTTAGCATGTACTACTTCGGTTCCAGCTTTAGTCTGTACGGCGTCAATCAGCTCGCCTCTATCGGCCAACTACTCGCAATGCTACTGCCGTTTTTGATTGCCACCACGGCTATCGGAATTTGGTTGGGGCAGCTATTACCGCGTCGTGAATTAGTCACACTCGTGGTGCTCATCAGCTCAATGCCATTGATATTTAGCGCCGGTTTCATTTGGCCGACTCAATCTATCCCTGCCCTTGTGCTTTGGTTGGCAAATCTCTTTCCAAGCACACCCGCGATACAAGGCTTCTTGGCGCTTAACCAAATGGGGGCGGATTGGCAACAAGTCGCACCGCACTTTACTCAGCTTTGGTTGCAAGCCGTTGCTTGGTTTGGTTTGGCCGTTTGGTCGATGCACAGAGCAAACAAAAAAGTTCGCTAAATCAGCAACCCGAAAAACCATAAGCTAGAGCAGTATCAACTCAAACCGTGAAGACATGAAAGCGAGGTGAATAAGCCGCTCTTTCATGTTTTCGCGCAGCTATTTCCACGATTGCCAGCGGCTGCGCATCTTATCGATGACCGCAGGTGACACCCCATGGATATTCTGAAATCCGCCTGTGCATTCAATGACTTCAAACGTCGCTTTGAGTTTTTTCGCCATCTCAAAATACGGCTTGATCTCCCAGCGACGAACAAAAGTATTTGAGACCACCACATCTTGCCCTTTTCGCAAGGCATGCTCCGTTTGCTCTTGGCACCATTTATGCGCTTGTTCTAATTGCAGAGGGTCAAATTGATACTGGCCTGTCGCCAAAGCAAAGTACATGTCGGCTTCAAAATGCGCAGCATGATAAGTACTCGCCAAAGTGCTCTTTCCCGAACCGGGTAAACCCCGAATAAGCGTTAATTTAGGCATGTCGTGATTTAAACTTGTGATTTAGAGGGGCATTGCCGGCAATTATACACTCAAACCACTTAGAGAGGCAGATAGGCGACAAGCGAGCAAAGCCTCTGAGCATAGATGCGCTATGTGATGAGGTTTGAGAGTGTCAGTCAACAATGCTGCAACAGCAAGCAGGACGGGGAGACTTAAATTTGTTATCGACATCTCAAATTGATTCAGGTAAGTTTGGATGTATAGACGTCTAAAGCTGCTTTAGGGAGAAAGCTGTGCCGATTAGGATCCCCGATCAATTACCCGCGTCAGATGTGTTACGACAAGAAAACATCTTCGTGATGCCGGAAACGCGTGCTGCCACACAGAACATTCGTCCGTTGAGGGTGCTCATCCTCAATCTCATGCCGAAAAAAATCGAGACGGAAACGCAATTTTTACGCCTGTTGTCGAATAGCCCACTACAAGTCGATATCGAGTTGTTGCGCATTGATAATCGCCCAAGTAAAAACACACCAACTCAGCATCTTGATACCTTCTATCGTCAATTTGAAATGGTCAAACAACGCAATTTTGATGGCATGATCATCACCGGAGCCCCTCTGGGTCTGGTCCAATTTGAAGATGTGATTTACTGGGATCATCTAAAAAGCATCATGAGTTGGGCGAAAGAGCATGTGACATCAACGCTGTATGTGTGTTGGGCAGCCCAAGCGGGTTTAAAGTTACTGTATGATTTACCCAAGCGCACTCGCAAAGAGAAACTATCGGGTGTTTATCGACACCAAGTGCAGCAGCCTTTTCATCCGTTGCTGCGTGGGTTTGATGACGAGTTTTTAGCGCCCCACTCTCGATATGCTGATTTTTCTTCTCAATATCTTTCTGAGCACACCGATCTCGATATTCTCGCAACGTCCGACGTGGCCGGCGTTTACTTAGCCTCAACGAAAGACAAGCGTAACGTCTTCGTCACTGGGCATCCTGAATACGATGCGCATACTTTGCATAATGAATACATGCGCGATCTTAATGAAGGGATGGAACCGGTCATTCCCGTAAACTATTACCCAAATAATGACCCTGAGACTCCCGCGCCCGCAAGTTGGCGAAGCCATGGGCACTTATTGTTCGCCAACTGGCTCAATTACTGTGTCTACCAACAAACGCCATTCGATCTCGAGCATTTTAGTGAAGCTAACTTTACTAAAGATGACTAAATTCATCATCCGCTAACCGGTAAACACTCTGACTAAGGCCATATTATTTGGCCTTTTTTTCTGTCTAGATGCCGCTTCGCTCGCATCTAACTCATGACAATCACCATCGTTGCGGCCACCAGCATATAATTTGTTGTGTCACGAAAGGATATTACCCATGCACAAACAAATGAAAACGTGGTTTTTGACCTCCCTAGCAATCACAGCGCTATCAGGCTGTGTTACGGTTGAAACGAGCAGTGAACCCGAAATCTATAGCAACCCACAAGAGAAAGCAGAAGCTCGATTGGCGTTGGGGATGGGCTACCTTCAACAGGGAAACATGGGTAAAGCCCGCGAGAATTTAGAAAAAGCGATGCAGCATGCGCCCGACTTCTATCGTACTCAAATATCACTAGCGCACTACTACGAGCAAGTTGGTGAAGACGACAAAGCACGGAAATTGTATAAAAAGGCGAAAAGCGATCACCCTAGTAATGGTAACGTGTTGAATAACTACGGTACTTTTTTGTGTAAACAGGGCGAATATAAAGAAGCCGATGAGCTGTTCAACAAAGCCATCGCACAGCCTTATTATTACCAAATCTCCGGTAGTTATGAAAACGCCGCGTTTTGTGCCTTAAAATCTGGTGATGAACTCAAAGCGATGGATTACTTTGCCAGAGCCATCGACTATGAGCCTGCACGCTATCGTTCTACGCTTAATTTAGCCAAACTCGAAATTGAACATGACAAGTTGCTCGACGCTCGTATCCGCCTGATGAAGTTTAGCCAAATGTATGGCGTTAAAAGAGAAGCGCTGCAACTCATGGTTGCTTTAGAAGCGAAGGCAGGCAATCAAAGTTTGGTTGAAAAATACCTAAACCAACTCGCCGCGTTAGGCTAACCGTTTCGATACCCTGACCAAACACACATAAAAATGCCTGCAAATTTGCAGGCATTTTTTATTCCACCACCACTCTAAGCGTGGCTTTAGGCGCAGCCGTTATCGTGATTTTAATGCTAACCAAGCTTGACGCTGAGCTTTGTCTTTAAAGCTCCAAGCGACAAAGCGGCTGATTTTTTGCCCTTGGCTCATTTCAACGATCGTCACTTGTTTGGCCCCCGCGATTTCCAACTGTTTACACAGCCAGCTCACGTTGTCTTTTTTCGAAATTAGCGTTGAAAACCACAAGACTTGCGCGGCGAATTGCGCGCTCTCTAATGCTAGGTTTTTAACAAACGTCGCTTCACCACCTGGGCACCATAATTCTGCTTTTTGACCACCAAAGTTAAGCGTGGCGGATTTCGTAGATGAAGCCTGTGGTTTGGTTGGCTTCACGTTCCCCCGCTTCGCTTTGTGAGCATTCAGATTGGCGATTTTTCGCTCCGTGCCTTTTTGCGCTTCTTCTAACGAGCTATGAAACGGCGGATTGCACGTCGTGACGTCGTAATATTCGCCCGGCTGAATAATGCCTTGGAAGAAATGACGACTGTCACTTTGTAGACGACATTCGACCTTACCGGCCAAAACGGCATTCTCCGTGGCAATGCGGTTTGAATTTTCAACCGATACCGCATCAACATCACTACCAATGCATTGCCAGCCATATTGCGTCGCGCCAACAATCGGGTAAATACAGTTCGCTCCAACCCCCACATCAAGCGCTCGGATCAGCTTATGATTGAGTTTAGGCGCTTCGGATGCCACCAGATCCGCTAAACGGTGTATGTAATCCGCTCGACCTGGGATCGGTGGACACAAATACCCTTCAGGAATATCCCACTGCGTGACACTGTAATGTTCAGCCAATAGCGCCTTGTTCAGTAACTTCACCGCAATAGGATCATCAAAGCGGATGGTCGCTTCACCGATTGGATTTTTAACCACGTGCTTAGACAATGCTGGCAAGGCTTTCACCAAGCGTTCAAAATCATAACGACCTTGATGGACATTGCGCTTGTGTAACCCTGATTGCCCTTTCAATTGGGTAATATTGGTGACGATGTTCGACGGGGATTTTTCACCCTTGAAGCCTTTTATGCCCTTGTCTGCGCCTTTTTTTGGCGGACGTGGCGACGCGGGTGATTTCTTAACGGCTCTTGGGGTGCGCTTCGCGCGCGGCGTATCATTTTTACTCATAGCGAATTCGTTATTTTAGTTCTCGATAGATCATAAACAAACGAGCATCCAGCTCTAATTGATGATATTCCGGTTCCATATGGCAGCAAAGTTGATAAAAAGACTTGTTATGATCTTTCTCTTTTAGATGAGCGAGTTCATGCACCACCAGCATACGCAATAATGGCTCTGGGGCATTTTTAAACATACTCGCAATGCGAATTTCATTTTTCGATTTGATCTTGCCACCGTGCACCTTGGCAGTATACGTGTGTAAACCAAGGGCGTTATTGATCAGGTGGATCTTGCTGTCATACACCACCTTGCTCAGCGGCGAGGTTTTCTTCATGTATTGGTTTTTTAGCGCCATAGTGTATTCATACAGCGCTTTTTCACTTTGAATCGCGTGGCGCTCTGGATAACGTTTTTCAAACCAAGCACAAAAACGGCCAGATTCCAGCATTTGTGACACTGGCGTGAGAATATGTTCAGGATAACCTTGGATATAGCGCAACACAGGATTCATAGAGACTCGACAACGTAATCAATTACCGGCCAAGTTTACCCCAATTGCTCGCGCGCATCACTCGAATCATTGTCGCTTGCGCGCGATTCGCCTATACTCCAGCCAATTTCTTCCTCCCTGATTTAAAAAGGCTCAGTATGAAAAGAGTTGTTTTATACGTCGCTGATAAGTGTCCGCATTGCAAAGACGCTCAACGCTACCTTGATTCTAAAAAAATCATGTACCGGTTAACGAACGCAAAAATGGAGCGAGGCCGTAAGGAACTCCAAGCCATGGGCGCACGTTCAATCCCTGTTCTAAAGATTGGCGATCAAGTAATGGTTGGCTGGAATCAGAAGACTTTCGATACTATGTACAATAGTAAGAATTAACAAAAGCCCACTTAATGTGGGCTGTTTATTTAAAAGCTAAATAAGCTAAAGTACGACGGTATATGATTATACTGGCTTAATATTTGAACCCCCACACGGCATCAATCAGCTTAATCATCAGATCTTTCGAGATCGCTTCACTGTCCTTTTCTGGTAGGTATTCAACAAAATCGGCACCAACAAACTTAGAGTGTTGAGCAATACCATAAACCAAATGCAACGCTTCGCGCGCGGTCAAACCGCCCACATTCGGCGTGGCACATGCGCGGAATAAACTACCGTCTAGCGCATCGTAATCAAACGATAAGTAAACGCCGTCATACTTTTGTTCAACTATGTTGAGTAATTGTTGTAATACCCCATCAATGCCCTGTGATTCAATCATCGCCATATCGAAATTAACCATGTTATAACGCTGTATCATTTGGTGCTCATTAGGCATCAAATCACGCACTGCCACGTAGTAGATATCGTCAGGCTTCAACACCAGTTCTGGCTCGACTTGCCAAACATTTTGCCGATATTTATCCATCAATAACGCCAGTGGCTTACCATGCAAATTACTGGCAAGACTACTATTACAATCGGCATGGGCATCAACCCAAATCACCGCAACTCGCTTACCTTGCTGCTTTTGGTAGTAATCTAATGTCGCTTGAACCGTTCCCACCGCGATTGAATGATCCCCACCAATAGTGATAGGGATGCGTTGACTTTGATACGACTCAAGCACTTTACTTTTGAGCTCATCACAATAGTGCTTAAGCGCTGACTCTTTTTGCTCTTGTGCTATCAAATCAAAGACTTTCTCCGTCGGTTGTACATCACCAAGGTCTTTAATATCGGCCCCCCAACGCTGATTTCGCACTGCCATCCATTCGGTCAGACCCATCGATGATTTTTCGCTTAATCGTCGCAATCCCTCAACGGTATTTTTCTTGGTTGGATAACAACCGAGTTGATTAAAGGGGGCACCGACAATATCGAAGGCTCTTGCCATAATCGCTCTCCTGAATGGAATGAATTGAGTGTCGCTTTTTGAGTACGTCGTTTTGACTACTTCAATCTTGATAACGCGCTCAGTGTTATTCAGCCAGTAAAGAGCGATACGTTAGCGACTCGCTTCACGTTTTGAGGCGTTCTATAGATGGAGCTAAGCGAGAACTCATTATTACCATCGGCTTATCGATTCACCATATTGATGCCACCGCCAAACAAGATCAAAACCGCGAATTTGAATTTATATTCGCTAAATACAAAACAACTGTTGACAAGTGTGAGCTAGGTCTTTAATATCCGCCGCCAGCAAGTAAAGGATTTCAAAAATTACTTGTTTTACAACGCATTACCAGCGCAAGTTCAGCTGATCTCGGTCAGTTGTCTTTCTATTTTTTTAAAAGTAGAGAGACAACAAATTTGAGATTCGGCATGAACACACAAACTACCTCAGCTCCAGCTTCAATCCAAAGCCAAACGACTTGGCAATCTAAAGCAATTCTTAGCGTAGCCATTCTTAATGGCGACCACTTCTGTTGGTCCTGGTTTCCTTACGCAAACTGCAGTATTTACCAACATCTACAAAGTCGACATGGCCTTCCCTGTTTTCGCTTCGATGTTTATCACCTTCGGTATCGTGATGAACTTGTGGCGCATTGTTGGCGTATCTGGCTTACGCATTCAAGATATTGCAAACAAAGTCGCACCGGGTATGGGCTACGCAGTCGGTATTCTGCTTGCGCTTGGCGCCGTCGCCTTTAACTTTGGTAACGTCAGTGGTGCTGCACTAGGTATTAATGTTCTTACCGGCGTTGATACAACTTGGGGAGCGCTATTTACTGGCTTAATCGGTAGTTTACTGTTTGTCGTCCACAACGCGTCAAAGCGTATGGACCAAATGGCGCGTTACCTTGGTTTGTTCATGATTATTCTCATTGCCTACGTGGCGATGACGAGCCTACCGCCAATGGGCGAAACCATGAGCGCAGCGGTAATGCCGTCTGACTTTGGTAGCCTACTTCTTCCGACTCTGACCATCGTAGGTGGTGCGGTTGGTGGTTACTACACAGGCGCACAGCGTTTGGTTGATATTGGCCTACAAGGCAAAGAAAACATCCCATCAATCAAAACAGCGGCTTGGGCAGGTATCTCTATCGCGGTTGTGATTCGTATTCTTCTGTTCTTAGCGGTATTCGGTGTTATCTCTGCCGGTGCTGTACTTGATAGCTCAAACCCAGCGGCCGATGCTTTCCGTCAAGGCGCAGGTGAAACAGGTTACTTCATCTTTGGTTTGGTTCTGTTTGTCGCATCGATTACTTCGGTAGTGGGTAACTCTTACATGGCTATCTCACTAATCAAAACCCTATTCCCTACCGTAGCGCGTAACGAAAAAGCATGGTGTGTGGCGTTCATCCTAGTGACGAGCCTTGGCACCGTGACCATGAACATGCCAATTCTACTGTTGATGCTAGCTGGCCTAGTGAACAGCATCATCCTACCAATCGTGTTGGGTATCGTACTTGCTGCAACCCGTCGCAAAGACATCATTGGTGAATACAAGCACCCTGTATACCTAACGGCAATCGGTGCAACAATTGTGGTGGTAATGGCAGCATCAAGTGTGACCAACATTGGTAACTTCGTGAGTAAGTTTATCGGTTAATCTCATCCCCGACACCCTACACTGTCCAATCTAAAAAGAGTCGTTCGCGGCTCTTTTTGCTATTGATGAGCGACAAGCCCCCTAGCCATTTAGCCATTTAGCCATTTAGCGTAAAGCTTTTCACAAATTCAATGAATGTGCGGTCAGCAATAGAAAGATAACCGTCTTTACGCCAAGCCAATGCCAAATCCAGCTTAACCGGTTGTTCAAATGGAATCCCGACCAGATCAGATTCATAGTGAGTCACCAATTCCAGCAAGGCGGTTATGGCAAATTCGCGGCGAACAATGCTTAAGATAAGTGGCAACAAGTTGGTTTCAAAGCCACATTGCAATTGATGGTTATGCTGCTTCGCTTTTGCTTCAATATAATCTCGATGAAAATAGCCATCTTTAAACATCACCAACTCTTGTTGGAAAAAATCATCAAAGCTCAATGATGAGCGATCGGCGAAAGGATGTTCACGCCCGACAACCGCCACCATTTCAGAGCTGATCAAGTGATCGGTTTCTAAATCTTCCGGTACGTTATCTTGATTGATCACACCAATATCGAGTTCGCCATCAAGCAACATTTGACGAATGGAACTGGTGCCCGCATCAATCAAAACTAGCTTTAAGTTCGGATAGTGACTTTTAAATGCCATTAAAACCTGCGGAAAAAAGTACGAGCCCATCATGCTGGGCGCACCCAGTCGCACTTCACCTTTCTCTAACCCTTTCAATTCATCCATCGCCAGTTTCGCATCTTCAATTTGTTGCAAGACCCGTTTAGCGTGTTCAAACAACACCCGCCCTTCGTCAGTCAATTCGACGCGTTTTTCATTTCGGTGAAACAACACCATACCCAGTGTTTGTTCAAATTTCTTGATTGAAATACTCAGCGCAGGCTGAGCGATGTGCAGCGCTTTGGCGGCTTGCGTAAAGTGTCCAAATTCGGCGACCGTAACAAAATGGCGGAGCTGTTTTGAGTTCATGATATAAAAATTATATTGAGTGCATATTTTTAATATATTTTATTTATCCCTGTTACACTGATAATTTGATCACAATTGCTCTCAACAATCAGATGATGTCATGATTGAATATCGCTCTCCTCAATATCATAAAGTCACGTTAAGCCTCGCCCTTGGCTCGTTTCTGGTTTTCTGTAACTTATACCTATTTCAGCCCATGTTGCCTTATATGGCGGGGCACTTTGCCGTGTCAGAAACGCAAATCAATTGGATTTTCGCAGCCAGTACCCTGGCCCTTTCACTCTCACTGATCCCTTGGGCGGTCAGTTCTGAGCGCTTTGGCCGTAGAAATGTCATGTTATTTGGGCTGCTGGCATTGCCCTTCATCAGCGGCGCGATGTTATTCACCGATTCGTTAATCGGCTTAGTGTTGTTACGAGCAGCAATGGGCATTGCGCTGGCCGCTTTCGCTTCTGTGGCGGTGGCTTATATGGTTGAAGAGCTGAGCGGAAAAGCCTTTAGCCAAGCGATTGGCACGTATATCGCCGCTAACTCATTGGGTGGGATTTGTGGCCGTATCCTTGGCGGCGTGCTGACTGAACATTTAGGCTGGCAATCAGCCGTACTGACAATGGCCATCGTTACCATTATCGGCACACTGCTCGTCGTATGGCTACTGCCGCATCAACGTCATTTTAAAGCGCAAAAAGGTCGGTGGCGTTACCACCATCGAGCCCTATTATCTCATTTGAAAAATCGTACGATTTGGTTGGCGATGGTAATTGGCGGATTGAACTTCGCGCTATTTGTAAATCTCTATTCTGTGATGGCGTTTCGCTTAGTTGCACCGCCTCATCATTTATCCATTGGCATCGCCTCGATGATTTTTTTGTGCTATCTCGCGGGGACATTAAGCGCCCAACTCACCGCAACATGGAATCGTCGTTATAGCGCCGTTAATGGCATGCTGCTTGGCACGACTATCAGCTTATTGGGCATGGTCGTGGCCTACTTTGATCACCTAATATGGATGGTTGCAGGGTTACTGTTGATCAGCTTTGGCGCGTTTTTCACCCACACTCTGGCTTACGCCTGGGTTAGCCAAAAAGCCAAACGAGCTAAAGCCACGGCGACCGCCCTCTATCTCGTTCACTATTACATTGGCGGTAGTTTAGGTGGGTTCTATCTTATCTATAGCTGGCAACATAGTGGCTGGATTGGAGTGATGATGGCGGGAAGTATCCTTTACTTGGCCCTCTTCGGATTGTGCTTACGCCTACAAGCAAAACCTAAAAACCAAATGACGAAATCTGGTATCATGGCCCGGTAAAACTAGCCTCATGCCATTATAAAAATTCAATCGGCATGCAAACATCAGGAAACACAATGAATTGTCCACACTCAAGCCAAGCCTCAGCTCAACCATCGAATGAGAGCACCGACGTCGCTGCACAAGTGAATCAATGGCTTAACGATGTTGTTATTGGATTGAACCTTTGCCCTTTTGCCGCAAAGCCACAACGCAACAAACAAATTGATATTTTCGTCAGCTCAGCGAGCAAAGAAGAGGCGTTGTTAGAAGATATTTTTAACCAGTTTCTCAGACTTGAGCAAACACCCGCGGAAGAACTTGAAACCGTATTGGTCGCTATTCCTAATATGCTGGCTGATTTTTGGGATTACAATCTGTTTATTGATTGGGTTGAAGGACTAATTCACCAACAAAACTGGGATGGTCAATTCCAAGTCGCGACTTTCCATCCGGATTATTGTTTTGCTGATTGCGAACCCGATGATGACTCGAACCTAACCAATCGCTCACCCGTGCCGGTTTTCCACTTGATTCGCGAAGAGAGCATGGCGAAGATTTTAAAACACTACCCTGATCCAGAAGCGATTCCAGAGATCAACATTGCACGTGTTGGCGCGCTCACTGACGAAGAACGTAAACAACTGTTCCCTTACCTATTCAGTTAAGCCAATCATCATGATTGTTAGCGCCGACACGCTGCGCTAACAATCTATTTAATCGCTCACATGACTAAATCACAATGGTGCTGATGCGCCTCATTCCTTTGCGAAGATCGCTACGTCATGACATTATCTGATTAGTCATGTACAATTAATGCAACTAACAAGAGGAGCATTGATATGGCCAATACCTCAAATTCAAAGCGCCAAAAAGCCACGTTTACCCCTAGCTTAAAGAACTTCACAACCAGCTTGGGTTATGAAGGTATGATTATAAAGAAGAAGTCAAACTCATCTTTATCCTTGGCTACACTATCGAGTGGCCTACCATCACGCGACAAGAATGGGTTGATGCAAATATAGCTGGCGTATCATTTAATTTAGAGCCACTAATTAAAATATTTCATTTAGCCCTATCTAGAGAAAAACAAGACTAAATTTTATGTGATTGCATTAGTTGGAATAGCCCAGACTCAAGTGCTGGGTTTAACCAGATTTTTGCTGTGGTATATAACGGGGCATTTGGTGTTTCACCCCCTTGTCAGCACACCTTTGGACAGTTCCGTGTTACGACTGCTAGTTGATATCGGACTTTCGGATAGATTTTGCTTTGGTAAAAAGAAAGACGTCACCAGAAATTTTTCAGTTCACATCAAAAAACATCGGCACCCCTTGTCCGGACTATAAAATTAAAACACTTGAGGACCCTGAGATTCGAAAGAAGTTTAACTCTTCCTTTCTGAACTTGAAACCAGACAGCCGCTAACCAAACTTACTAAAAGTGATTGACGGCTCTAGTTGCTTTTATAAATTGTCAATAAAACCGACCGGCAGGCCATTTGCTCTTTCTGAACTATATTGTGCAACGATAAAACCTGACAAATCACTGACTATATGATCGGGGACATCATTATCTACCAGAATAACCTGACTAACTTTATCTCTGTTCTCAAATTTTTCCGTTAGCCCAATGATGAATTCATAGATATTCTTATACTTCATTGGATCAGACACTGCCTCTATCTCGTCTTCCACTTTCTCATCAGAGCTGATTTCATAATTCTGCTCCTTCGTTTTGCCAAGGTACTTACCTACAGTATCTATCATGAGAAAAGAAGGGTAATTTATATTCGACTCCAAAGACGCCTCTAATAGCGAGCACAAATACCCTATACTTACGATAGTCCTCAAGCCACCTGACGTGAGATTTGAATATTCGATACCTCTGACCTTTGCAGAAAAGCTAACTGGGTCAAAGGAAATATCACTTGGTGATTTGATTTTTACAAACTTCAGATAATTGTCGAGATAATCTCCAAGATCACTCAACACCTCAACCATGGAAGGTGCTGTTTTCTTCAAGTTATCAATTTCTTCTTGTAACTTACCGATTCTAATTTCTAAAGACTTAATATTTGTTGAAAGGTGCTTGTGCTGATTTCTAACTTTAAGCCTGTTAACTATATCCTTTCTTTTTTGCTTCAGTTCGCCTAGCTGTAGAGTATACATATCTCTCTCAGCCAAATATGGACTTGTTAGCTCCTTTGTGTTCTTTTCTTGCAATCTCAATGCTTCACTTTCAACATCATCAAGTTTCTTTAGTTCAGAGTTAGTATTATCCAACTCTTGTCTAGCCTGCGAAACAATGGATTCAGTATCCCTTATTCTCCGCTTTAACAAGTTTATCTCGTGAGAAATCTTATCTTTCTCATCAATCGTGAACCGTTCTTTAACAACACTTACATCTAATGTACTATCACAAATGGGACATAGCTCTACTTCTTCATTTATCGCCCCAATTGTACTTCTGGCAGAAATAGAAGCTTTAAACTTATTAACATCATTTACATAATCATTTTTAAGCCTAGTGAATTTTTCAATTTTTAATTTTGTTTCTTGTGATTTCTGAAAAAAGCTTTTCCTCTCCAGAGAGATCTTTTCCAACTCGGATTTTATTATTTTGTATATTTCATTATCGCTGACATTTGATTTATTTAGCTCTGTTAAAGCCGTCTCAACTTCTATAATCTTTTGGTCAATTTTGGTCACGCCATCGTCTAGAGTACTAAGCGTTTCAAATTCTGATTCTCTAAGAAACTCTGCTACCATATTGAATTTATTCTCAATAGCCTTTCGTTCTCTAATCCTATCAGAAAGAAAGCCCTCCAAAGTACTTAGGTTGTTATCAAGTGCATTAAAAATATATTTAAAAACTTCTTTATTCTTAGTTTGTACTACGTAGTTATCTGGTTTAAGAAATGATTTATTACCCAGTGTATCTTGATCTACATAACAAAATTTAAAAATATCTCTAAAGCTAAGTCTAACGAGTTTTGAGTCATCTTTTGTTGGTGACTCCTTCAGCTTAATTTTCGGCAAATCTAATGAATCTAACAGAAAATCAGAATAAAAATCAAGCTCACCATGAGCGGAGGTCTTAGCAAAGCTAGGAAGGTATTTTTTACAAGCGTGATTATCTACAGAATCAAAATTGCAAGGATAGACTTCAATTGGTTGGTTAGGCTTGAATATATCTCTTTTTATTGTATATCTAGTACCATTTAGCTCGACGTCTAAAGCAGCATATTTACCGGAAGCTTCAATTTCTGGGTAGAGATCAAACTTCTTGGAACCAAGCAGGTAATCAATCAGATTTAGTATACTTGATTTACCGGTTGCAGAATCCCCATAGATAATATTTACGCCTTTAAAAAATTTAACTCTATAGTTTTTCTCATGGCCAACAACAATTAGCTCATTAATTAAAATACTACTTGCCATTAAAAAACACCTATTGTAATTAACTTATTTAAAATAGAATTTAACTGAGAAACATTTATACTGAGCGTCGACACTAGCTGTTTAGCGTACAGTTTAATTTCCGAAAAGTACTCCCCTTCTAGTTCCTCAACGATCTTTATCCCAGACTCCGTTAATGAGTACATAAATCCCTCTTTACTTTTATAGCTAACACATACAAGTTTTTTCTGGGACAAAATTGTCAGAATATACTTCATTCTATCTCTGTCAAACAATGGATCTAAATTATATGATATTGCAGATACAGAGTAGTCGTCTCTATTTACAATTAGATTTCCTTTACCTAACTGACGTAAGACATAACTAAGTTTCTGTGGATTTCTAACTAGGTATTCATATAAATGAATTCGTTCATTATTCATCTTCAATACTCCACGTTTAGTAGAGCTTAGGTAATATATAATTATCAGAACTACACTTATGTTTAGATAAATATCGTCATCTGGCTCAACGAACGGTAGTTTCATCATTTCACCTTGTCTATCGACTTATCTTTACACCACCAAATATCACATGTACTATCATTAGCCATTTGGTGTAGCATTCCTTTTTTATGAAAATTCTGAAGTGAAGGGATTAACGACTTGAGTAGAAGTGAATCCTGCTCGGTTATCTTCGTATGTACTTCAGAAAGTAAGATCCCCGAATTAACACTATTATCTGCAAGATATTTATCGTAACTATCTTTATATAGCTGTCGAATATTTACAAATAATCTTTCCAACTTTTCTTTATCATGCCTTGAGTTAAACAGCTTTCTTACAAACTCTGCATTATAATATAACTCTTTAGCGTTATCTTGAGTATCTTCTTCTATATTAGCAACAATTAACTTTAAGACAAAAAGTTCGTTATCCAAATCAGAACCATCTGAATCATTTAACTTTTGAAATCCTATGTCACTCAACTCTTCATTCTTAAATTGTTCTTTAATAAATTTAAGTACACTGAGATATACAATAGCCTGATTATTTTCAGGTTTACAAATTGTAGTATGATCTTCAGCAACTGAAACAATGTCTTTTTCAATTTTGTCGATAGCAACTGCACTATACTTAGTAACGATATTATCGTAACCTCCGTAAAAGTACTTTGTGATTGGCTTGGAATCTAGATATACCCAACTTTGATTGAGCTCGGTAATAAACTGTTCCACAGGGTTTAGGTTTGAAATTTGTAAGTTGCTACTAATAATACTTCCCAAAACTGCGCTTGAAGCACCTTGATGCGGAACAGCCAATGAAATGAAGAGTTTTACCTTGGTGTGACTGTTGAGGTTGAGATCGTTTTTAATCAAGCTTTTAGTAATCAACCCTCCCATACTATGGGCAATCACATAAATATTATCGTACTGCTCTAGAGAAAACCTCAAATGGCTAGATAGATTTTTGGAAAGCTCGTCTATATCAAGATTTCTTTCTTTTTTGTGGGTCCTTCTCCTAATCAAATCTCGAATGCGTCTTGCTTTTTCTTTAGTGTCAGCAAAAAGATTTAGTAGCTCAGTGAAGTAATTATATGAAGCAACATCGAAGTTATCTGAAATCGTTTCATCAGCTAACAAGAGCTCCGGAAACGCAGTACCATTTGCATTCGTCCAAGTTTTCTTTGAGTCTCCTGTAAACCCGTGTACGAACAACACAAGATTGCGACACCCTTCTCTTTTCTGGTAAAAATCAAAATCTTGAGCCATCCTCTTGTACTCCTAATGACAACATGGCAAACAAAGTAGTGACAATATATCAATTAGTTAGGAAGCATAACAGCATCTAGTTGATTATGGTTCAAAAAACCTTACTTTCCGCACGGCTTACCTGTTACAAACTCATGGGATCAGGTCTCGCCTTTTCGTCTCTCGTTACTTTTTGTATATCAAAGTTGACTAGGTATCATCATTGTTTTACTTGGAGGCGTAACTCACAATGGGACAATTCTGTGTTATGAAGTGCCAACTGTGAAGGTTCTGGGCAGAACTTCCCCATTTGAAGGGGATTTCAATGCGCCCAAGATAAATACTACTCTAGGCAAAAATGCAGGACGCATTTTTAGGTTTTCGGCGTCGGGAACGCCTAAAACCGACCGAACAACGACTACCGAACCAAAGCGCCTTTCTGATTACTCTTTGGCAAGGCAAAGAGTAATTGGGCCGCTGATGAGTAGGCTAATAAGAGGCACATAAGTAACAAGCGGAACATACTTCGGATCACAAACGTGTTAGCGGTAAGCTCCCTGCCAGCCAAATCGCTCCCAAGTTTATGCCCTCTCCCATTTGAAAAGCAGACTGACTCATTTCACTCAGCGTGAAAACCATCCAATACCGATAAGTGGATGCGCTTGGTGTGCTTTCTTACTCGAACGAACGACTAATTCGCCCCAAGACATAGCGAGGCGAGCGCTCCTTTGCTAAAATTGCGCGATATTGTTTTTGCCGGATTAAGCGCATGTATTTATCAAAACTGACTCAAGAAATTTTCGATCACCTATACCGTGATATTAACGAATTCCGTAGCACCTTCGACCTACCGGTTGCGGCGCCAGAAAGCTTAGACGACAAAGCCGATACCCTGCACACTTCACTGGCAATTGAAGAGCTTACTGAGCTTGCTGAAGCTGACTCTAAAACAGAGCAAGCGGATGCCATTATTGATAGTGTTTACGTTTTAATGGGTCGCCTTGTGCACCTTGGCCACGAGAAAGTGGAAGACAACGTTGCTATTAGCTACCTGATTGACTTGCTGCTGAATGTTGCGGTTAACCGCGGCATCGAGTTCCTGCCTTGTTGGGACGAAGTACACTCAAGCAACATGAGCAAGGTGTGCCGCAACGAAACGGAATACGCTGAAACTGAAGCGTTTTACGCTGAGCAAGGCATCAAACTGATGGCGGTGACCAAAGGCGATTACATCATTGCTAAGTGTGCTG
Organism: Vibrio renipiscarius; assembly: GCF_000827885.1. GTDB lineage: Bacteria > Pseudomonadota > Gammaproteobacteria > Enterobacterales > Vibrionaceae > Vibrio > Vibrio renipiscarius. Next base: position 99,753 of record NZ_JTKH01000003.1, read on the forward strand.
AAGATTTTGTTTCAGAAGGCAAAACGATTCGCCAAGGCAAAGTATTAAAATCTGTTCATTACCGTCCAGCGGATCTTGTCCCTCTGACGCGTTAATCGAGCTGAAAAACAAAAAACCGCCTTCATGGCGGTTTTTTACTCTCTGCAATCTGCGAACGAAAATAGCCATACTCGCTACAATCGCTGTCTCAAAGCGGCGCCAGCCCAATCAACACTAGTCAAAAACAAGAATACTCTTATCGGCCAGTTCAACACGTTCTACTTGAGTGTTAAACACGCGCGACAATAAACTCGGAGCCAGTACTTCATCGACACAGCCAAACCCTTGCAGTACGCCTTTATCCAGTAAGAGGGCTTTATCCGCATGTTTTAGTGTTCGATTTAAATCGTGATTCGACATCAAAACAGTCAGACCCATCGCAGCGACTTTATCAATTAAACGGTAAAGCAATGCTTCTTGACCAATATCGAGAGGGGCTGCGGGTTCATCCAAAATCAACCATTTTGCGACGGGATTGAGTGTTGGCCAAATTTGCAAACAAATCGCACACAATCGTACTCGCTGCCATTCACCACCAGACAATTGGTGGATGCTTCGGTGTAGCTTATCGTGAAGTTGCAAACAATCTGCAAGTTCATTTATCGCCTCTTCTATTGCCTTCGTGTTGTGCTTTGCCGGTGCAGGGATGGACAAGGCGAGATAATGCGCCACCTCCAAATTAAACACCGGACGATCCGACTGGGTTAAAAATGCTCGATAATCCGCCAGTTGAGAAAGAGAAAGTTGCTTGATATTCATATCCCCCATTCTCACTGAACCTTGCGATTCTAATAAACCCGAAACAGCACTCAATAAGGTACTTTTTCCGCTGCCATTCGGACCAATAACATGGATAATTTCGCCCGGCTTTGCCTCAAACGACAACGGCAACAATCGCGAGCCAACATGGATTGAATTAATGTGCATCATGATTTTTGACCAACATCCAAATAAAAATCGGCGCACCAATGGTCGTCGTTACGACTCCCAGCGGTAATTCAGCCGCATCAAGCGCGGTACGCGCAATCAAATCGGCAAACACCACAAGCACTGCACCAGACAACGCCGAAATTGGCAACAAGTAGCGGTTTTCACTGCCCAATGCCAAACGGAGCAAATGCGGCACGACTAACCCAACGAAGCTAATCACCCCCCCAAGCGCGACGGCCCCGCCTACTAAAATGGAGATGCCCAAAATAAGCTTCCAACGTACCGATTCAACATCAATACCCAGTTGTTTTGCGTGCGTTTCTCCCATCATCATTTTATCGAGTAGCGCACCTTGGCAACACAACCAAATAATCACAGGGATCATCACAAGCGTCAGAACGTGCTGATACCAACTTGCGCCGCCAATACTGCCCATCAGCCAATAAGTTAAAATGCGCAAGCTCAGATCATCGCTAAAATAGAAGGCCCATGTGACCACTGCGCCCGATAGAATCCCCAAGGCGACCCCAACCAGTAACAAACGGGTCGTGGTTAATCGAAGAGCACGTGTCATGACCACCAGCAATAAGGTGAACACCATTGCGCCAAAAACCGCGGAGACCATAAAACCAATTGGCGTTGCGTACGCAGGCAAGAAAAAGAGCAGCAGAACCATCATCACGCTTGCGCCACCTGAAATACCCAGCACGCCCGGCTCAGCCAAGACATTACCCAGTAATACCTGCAATACCGCGCCAGACACCGCCAATGAAGCGCCAATTGCAACCGCTGATAGCAAACGAGGGAGACGTAATTGATGAATTAATTGTTGCTCTAGAGAAGAAAGCGTCTCGAATGGATTGATAAATAACTCACCCACCATGAGATAAATGCCGCTGATGATGACTAGCGATACCGCTACCCATGCAATTGTTTGTTGCCATCGTTTATGCTTGCGTACAAGCAGTTGAGTAAATTCCATAATAAGCGGTGTTAAATCCGTATCACGTACGATACTTAGAGCAAAAAATAATGGCCCAACGATACCGTTAGGCCATTAGAATAGAAAGACAAAACTGGTATGCCGTGTTTAATCGTAGACGATTTGGTCATCTTCAAAGCGCACTTGTACGGGGCAAATCATTAATGCCGCACGCTGACCAATTTCAACATCATGATTCGGAAAGACAATCGCTTCCTCCTCATTTTTGGCCATCAACGGTTTATCGCCATCGTGACCAAACACTTCACCGTGTTTAAAGCTCGTGAAATTTTCAACATTGTCATCAAATAAGAAACCAAAATCTTCGTGAATGCGCACAATGGTCCGACTGACTCGATACATGATTGGCTTACGAGGAAAATGCTCCGCTTCACTCGCGCTTATTAGGTCTCTCAACGCCAAATCAAACGCTACGATTTTGCGTAAATCGTTATCCCCTATTCTCGCAACACTGCCTAACTCCACCGTCAAGGCTTGCGCGGCAAACATATCGGCACTGAACCAACTGAATGTGCTCGATGGCGCATTAGAGAATAGTAAGGCTTCTAAATGGGCGCTGCACACGAACGTCATTAACGCTCGGCTACGAACCGGATGGCGAGTCTTCGGGCTTACCGCAAATGAGTAGTGTTTCGATGGGCGAATGGCACAATGTAAATCAAAATGCCAACGCTGGCTTTCTTCCGTTCCGATATAGAACGCGCTCACCGATTCCTTTAATTGCTCGGCAATCGGCAATTCTTTACTAGGCGCATGCGGCTTGTTATCAAAGAGTCGATTAAGATTCGTTTCGATGCAACGCGTGTGAGCATTCGTTGCCTCAGGATAGGCAATGATAAAGAGCAATCGCTCTTTGACAGGCTGAAAACCAGTTTCGATATCATCAATAATCTTGTCAATCAGTTCCATCGGCGCGGTTTCGTCACCATGGATGCCACACGAAATCACCACGTGTTTACTGTTTGTATCAAGATGCGCGGGGATCACTTCCAAAACACCGCGCTTGTGAAGTTTAAAACGCGTACCTGACGCAACAACCGCTTCGCCCGCAGGCATGTCGTTGGTTAGGTCTAAGCTGTCAAAAAGAAAAGATTGTCGAAATAATTTCTTCGTCATGCGTTACTCCTCTATTGCACAGCGATATGTTAATAAAATGTTTCAACCAATTTTGTTGCGGCGATCGCACTTATGAATAGGGATCACGTGCTTCATCCAAAAAACAAATATTACCACACTACATAAATCTCAGATTCATATAGAGAAGAAAGCAAATACGGTACTAAATAGCCGAGTAATGACTCGGCTAAATGATTGTACCATAAGATAAAATGAAAATTTGTTGATCTAAAACGGATTCCTTATCGAGTTTCGTCTTGCTGCGCGAGTAATGCCTCAAATTGAGTGACTTTTTCATTCACCATTTGAAGGCTCTGCTGCCAAAATGCGGGCTGAGTCAGATCCATCCCCAAATGTCGCTCCACCACCTCTTCCGCCATCATCGAGCCGGTATCTCGTAATAGCTGCACATAATCTCGATAAAAGTGCTCACCTTTCTGCTCGCGTTGCGCATACACGCCTTTACTGAATAAGTAACCAAACAGATACGGATAATTATAAAAGCTGACCTCTGAAATAGAGAAATGCAGCTTGCTCGCCCAAAAATACGGGTCGCTTTCGCTCATTGAATCGCCGTACCAATCACGCCATGTTTCATCCATGAGTTCACAAAGTTGCTCAGCACTTAACTCTCCGGTTTGGCGACGTTCATAGAAACGCTTTTCAAATTCAAAACGAACCGGAATGTTCACAATAAGCGCATACGCAGAAGATAACTCCTCCCACAGCATTTCCAGTTTTTCTTGGCGCGTTTGTGCTTTCGCTAGCAAGAAATCACGAACAATATTTTCAGCAAAAATAGACGCGGTTTCCGCCAGCGTCATTGGGTAGCGAGTTTGACACAATGGCATATCACGCATCACCCAGTTGTGGAATGCATGCCCCAATTCATGGGCGAGCGTCATAAGATCTGAACGGCTCCCACCCCATGTCATAAAGACAAGCGGAGTGCGTGTGGCCGCAAACTTGGTGCAATAAGCGCCTAAGCGTCGATTCGGTGTCGGTTTTGCATCAATCCAACCATTTTCAACCATCAAGTCGACAAAGTCTGCCATTTCTTGATCGACTTCCGCAAACGCTTGTTTGATGACGGTGATGGCTTGATCAAATGAATACGTCTCTGGCGCATCACCGGATAAACTTGGCATACCCGCTAGGTGATTCCATGGTTTCATTTGTTCTAAACCATGTACTTTTGCCATCAGTTGACCGGCCTTTTGACCGATCTCTCGTTGTGCTTTCGTGGTTTCAATCAGCGCGTTAAGCGTCTCTGGTTGAATGCGGCTTTGATGTAAACTTGGGTCAAGGAAGTGGACGTCAGTGGCATAAGAACGTTTTTGATATTCACTCAAACGCCAACCCGATAGCGCATTTAGAATCGCGGCAAAACTCTCTTGATGAGTTTGCATCGCTTTTTGAATGCCACGCCACGCAGGCTCTTGCTTTTCAAAATCAGTGCCGTAAAGCAAGCTAGCCGCTTGTGAAAAACCTAATTGAGTACCGTCTTCGAGGTCGATCTGCAACGCGCCAGTCAGGTTATTGTACAATCGCCCCCAGGCATCGCGTCCATCAACCCCCATTGCGGTCAACAATTGCTCCTGCCCGACACTGAGCTTGGTATCGGCGATCTGACGATCGCATGCAATCAAAAAAGCTTGTCCATAAACATCACCGCTATCGTGATCCAAGACTTGTTGAATTGTGGCCAGCGGCGCGTTGGCCAGTGTCTCTTGATAAGGTGTGTACGCTTGCGACAATTGCGAACTGAGTTTCGCAATTTGCCCCACTAACCCTTTCGCCTCTTGGTTAACCGCATCAATAGAAGCATGGCACTGAGCAAAGGTGTTGATTGTGGAGAGCAGTTTACCGGCCGCCTCTTTCGTCTGAATCGCATTTTGCATCACACTGATCGCCTCACGACGCTCAACATGTTGCTCAAGCACGTCAATACACTGCTCAATTAAGAGAATATCTTGGGCAATTTTTGCATCATGAATATCTTGATAAGCAATAGATAAGTTCCAACTCGGTGTGGTCATTATTTTTCCTTTCTCATGCTGGCTCACTCAATGGAGAGCGGCGATCCTATCGAGCATACTTGAGTATATATTTGCTCTGAATGGGTTATTTTTATATGTGATATTGATTGATTGCCGATTTGCAGAATGGAGAATAACGCCGGATTTCGCCAATCTAGACCCAGCACTCTGGCCAAAATCATGCGTATCGTACCGCCATGAGCAATCAATAAGGTATCTTGCGTTAATTGCGAGGTTAGCGCATCCCAACCGTCTGAAACGCGGGAATAAAACGCATCTAAAGGCTCAGCCCCAGGCAATGGATGATGAGCAGGATCTTGCCAAAACCGCTCTAAGACATCCCAATGCTGAGTCAAATGGTCAAACGGTACCCCGTCAAACTGGCCAAAGTTCATTTCCTTAAATGCCGCGTCAATGCTCAGCGTCAACGCGGAATTATTATTTGTTAAGCCCTGTCCCACCTCTAAACAACGTTTCAATGGTGACGTCACCACGTTTTCTACCGAAGGAAAACGTGACCGTATATCGCGACAAATCGATTGTTGCGTTAGAGGGGCAACCTCGACATCCGTATGACCATTTAGAGCGGGTTCACCGAGCGTCTTCCCATGACGTAGAAGATAAATGTTCACCGTTTTCATCGGTATTATCCTTTCAGCGTCATGGGTAAACCCGCGGCGACAAATGTGACTTTATCAGCCACTTTCGCGATCGCTTGGTTCATCCACCCCGCGTGATCAACAAATAAACGAGTGACTTCCCCCATCGGAATAATTCCGAGCCCCACTTCATTCGAGACAACAATAATAGTCGCAGGACTAGAGGCTAATGCGGCGACAAGTCGATCGACATGTTGTGTGATAGCGGCTTCATCGGCCGTTTCGCCTCCCTCAAAAATCACATTGCTCATCCAAAGCGTAAGACAATCAATCAAGATCACATCGTGTTGGTGAAAGGATTCGATTAATGTGGCGACTTCCAGCGCACATTCATGTAATTGCCATGACTCGTCTCGTCTTGCTTGATGATGCGCAATGCGATGTGACATTTCATCATCGCTTTTGGTGGCCGTCGCCACATAGTGACGATGCTCTTGAGGGAATTGGAGTACGCAAGATTCCGCAAAACTCGATTTTCCAGAACGCGCACCACCGAGTACTAAATGAAGACTCATAGGATATGTGTAAACCACGCCAGTATTATTAAATAGCTTAGCAGTTCCATTAACTGCTGCGCCGCCCCTAAACAATCGCCCGTAAAACCGCCAATGCGCCGGATTAGCCACGTTTTAAACAACGCTCTAAAGATGACAGCGGCAATCAATAACAAAGCCGCGAGCGCGACAGGGAGCAGTAAAGCACTCAAGACCGCGGTGGCGATAAGAACGGCTAAATCCGTTTTACTTTGTCGGTTCGCTAATGGCTTACTTTTGCTGCTGTCTAAATCCGCCACATAAGGCATATCAAAAATCAATGAAGCGGCGACACAACGGCTCAGGGTGTAAGTAACCAGAATCGTCAAAAACATGGACGTGATAGACGCAACTTCCGTTAATAACACATATTTCGCCAATAACGCCATCACAAGCGTTGCCGCGCCGTAGGTGCCAATGCGGCTGTCTTTCATTATGGTCAGACGACGCTCTAACGTCATGCCACCACCAATGCCATCCGCCATATCGGTCAGGCCATCTTCATGAAAGGCACCTGTCAGCAATAAACTGCTGGCCATTGTGAGTAAGACCGCCACATTCGCAGGCCAAAGCAGGTTAAAAAGGCAATAAAGCCCGCCACAAATAGCGCCAAGCAGTACACCAACCACGCCAAAATAACGGCCCGCTTGGTTCATGCGTGACTCTGAATACGGGGTAGAACTTGGAATCGGCAAGCGAGAGAAAAAGCCCAAAGCAAGCCAAAACAATTGAAGCTGATATAACGCGGATTGTCGCATTACATTTCTACCCCAGCTTGTTCAAAACTGGCCATATGATTGTAAAACTCAACCGTGGCTTTAATCATCGGTACCGCCAATACCGCTCCCGTGCCTTCTCCGAGACGAAGAGACAAATCAAACAACGGCGTTGCCGCTAACTCTTGCAACATGAATTTATGGCCTGATTCATGGGACTGGTGAGCAAACAGCATATACTCTCGGCAACTTGGCTGTATTTTCGCCGCTACATACGCGGCCGCCGTCGCGATAAAACCATCGACGATCACAGGCGTTTGATGTTTTTCGGCCGCGAGAAAAGCCCCGACCATTTGAGTGATCTCAAACCCGCCTACCTGACGCAGTATTTCCAGAGGTTTCTGCCCGCGACAACGATTCACGCCGTGTTGCACAAGTCGGCGTTTTAAGCGTATCTGTTGATCATTAATCCCCGTCCCATAGCCAACGCATTTTTCCACGCTGCGACGAGATAACGCTGCCAGTATCGCGGCGGCACTGCTTGTATTACCAATCCCCATTTCACCGAACATAATGAGGTTTGAACCCGAATCAATCACTCGCTTAACGATTTTTTCGCCAAACTCTAAGCCTTGGTCCACTTGCTCTTTTGTCATGGCCGGTTGCTGGGCGAAGTTCTCTGTCGACTTACCCAAGCGTTGCGAGATCAGCTGCGCAGAATCGCTCTTTACTGGCTCAACGATCCCTGCGTCCACCACCAACATCTCAACATCATTTGCGCGGCAAAAGCAGTTAACGGCAGCACCACCCGCAAGGAAGTTTTTCACCATTTGTTGGGTCACTTCTTGAGGTGCAATACTCACCCCTTCACGCGCAATACCATGGTCGCCGGCGAACACAATTACGGTCGGTTTATTGATTGTGATGTTCGTGACGGCGTCACGTTTATTCTGACTTTGAATCAATGCCAACTGGTGAGCAACACGCTCTAACTTGCCTAAAGAACCCAGTGGTTTGGTTTTTTGGTTTATGCGATGCCAAATGGCATCAGAATGGGATTTATCTAACATCGTTTGTTCTACTTATTTCGGCCTAGACACTGAAAAGGTCTTTTCTAAAACTGCATAATCGCCGCCACCAAGACGGCACAAAGGGTTGACATCCATTGCGTCAATTCTCAGACGATCGGTTTGGTGGTCAATAATGCGTGGATCAAGATAAGCCTGCTCAATTTCTGCAAAAACAAGATATTGAGGGGCATCACCCAGTTCTTTGATTTCGTAAAGTTTGCATGCAAATGCAATCGAGCACGCTTTTACTCGCGGGAGTTCAAAGCCTTCAAATTCGCACAATTCAAGTTCGCACTCCTCCACTTCAGATTCGCCATGTGGCAAGGAGGCTGCGGTTTGAGTCACTGTGTTGGCAAGATCAGCGCTCGCAATATGGATAACCAATCTTCCCGTTTCCAGCACATTACGCACCGTGTCTTTCATTTCACCGTCCGGCTTATGCCCAACGGAAAACATCAATAAAGCCGGTTGGCTCGACACTGGCGCAAAATAAGAAAAAGGCGCGAGGTTATAATTGTCACTCCCCGATTCGGTTAATACCCATGCCACGGGGCGTGGAATTATCGCTTGAGTCAACAAATGGTACACCTGCGAAGGTGCAAGGGTGCTCATTTCAATATTCATAGACGTCCTTGACTTCATTGAATGACTATACACAAGTCACTTGGCGTTTCAGGTAGGTGGCAAACGGATGAATCCCCATGAGCATAGATTAACTCGATGATTGAAATAAGCGTTGCCAACACCACGACGACTTCAAGCAGAACGGGTATATAACAAGTCAGCGCCGCATCAATTCAGCACATAACATTGCTTAAGTGTAACCGTTGAAACGCTTTATTCTCTAGTGAATCCTGATTTACCCATCAATAAATCCATCAATTATCACTCTTTTTGTCATTATTGATGTTCATTCTCTTTTACTATCCCCAAACAACTTAAAGATGCGGGTAGCCGACAAGCAAACAAAACCTCTGAGCATACCGAAGCGTTGAGGCGCGATAGAATGAAGCATGAAGGTGCCGATCAACATTGCGACGACGGCAAGTCGGACTCGGCCATTTGATATTGTTGGTAGTACACGCGAGTTTAATCACCCGATGTCAGGCGGTTTGAATGGTCAAATTGCAATGCAAAAGAAGAAACGCCACACGCTCTCTCTAGGTTGCTGTTTTATCGAGAATAAAAGTTGGCCCGTTTTATGATTGTTTTACTCTGTACGCAACCCTTTGATCGCTAATCTCATCCATTGACATGGAGAGAAGCGACGAAGCAATAATGACGTGGAGGAACAAATGTTAGCGAACCAAAGCCGCAGACCGGCAAAACCCGCGCCTCAAAAAAACAATAAAAAACGCACGGTGCCACTTTCACTGACTTAGTGAGTTTAAAATACAATCACAAAACCAGCCGAAAGGTTGGTTTTTTTATACTTCATCATAGACTTATCCATGCGGATCATCGATGCTTAGGAAAAAATCAAATGGAATAAACGCATGAGTAAAGAACAAGTCGTCATCATTGCCGGCGCAACCGGGCTGATAGGTACGGAATTATTAAAACTCATGCTCGCAGAGCGCGCGATTGACCACATCTACGCGCTGACTCGCAAAGGATTGGCGTTTACTCATCCGAAATTAGAAGAAATACGCGATTCTGAATTACGTATTCTCGATTGGGACGAGACCCTTCCAACGCCTGAAAAAGGCTATATCTGCCTTGGAACAACACGAAAACAAGCCGGTTCTAAATCCGCGCTCGAAGCGGTGGATTACCATCTTGTTTGTGATGTAGCGAAAAACATGGCTTTGCTTGGCGTGAAGCACCTCACCGTCGTTTCAAGTTATGGCGCGAATCCTCGCTCCTCTTCTCACTATCTGCGTTGCAAAGGCAAAATGGAATTAGCGTTGGAAAACCTTGGGTTTGAGCATGTCACCTTTGTTCAGCCAGGGCCTTTAGTCGGATTGCGCGATACCCCGAGAAGCGACGAAACCATCTTACAAGGCCTACTTAAAATCCTTCGTCCTATTATGATTGGTCGCTTAGCGCGCTTTATTCCTATCAAAGCGGAATTAGTCGCCAGAGCCATGTTGTATGCCTCGTTCGCCTCTAACCCACGTCCTATCGAAGTTTTTGATAGTGTCGCGATGCGTGAGCTGCTCAATAAATACAAATAATTTCGTGGAATCCAAGTGATTCTGCTTAATTTATCGGCACGCATACCTTTTAATAACAAAACCTTATAATTCATACGTTTTTGTCATTTCATTCTTACCCACTAAATCATTACCTTGTGACGCCTGTCTCCATTTCTGGTCGATACTGAAAAGCGGTATCCGGCGCCAGATCTAAATCCAATAAGGTATATCAACATGTCAGTTGCGGTTCTCGCATCGCTTGCGATTTTTATTGGCTTGCTTTTTGTTCTCTATTCCCAACAGCAAAAGCAGCATACCCTTTCTCGCTTAGTCCTTTTAGGTCTGGTTATGGGCAGCTGTTTTGGCTTAGCAACGCAATTAGTGTTTGGCGAAGGTAGCCAAGAAATCGGCCAAATCCTTGAGTGGGTAAACATCGCCGGACAAGGTTACGTGAGCCTGCTTAAAATGGTGATTATGCCACTTGTTCTCGTCTCAATGATTGCTGCGGTAGTCAAGCTAGAAAAAGGCGGTTCACTGGGCAAGATTTCCGGCGTCACCATCAGTATTTTGCTTTCCACAACCGCACTGTCGGCATTAGTCGGCATCTCAGTGGCTTATGGTTTTGGCCTTTCGGCTGAAGGATTAATCGAAGGAGCGCGTGAAACCGCTCGTATTTCGATTCTTGAAAATAGCGCGACGAACGTCAGTGACTTATCCATCCCGCAAATGCTGTTGAGCTTTATTCCAACCAACCCGTTTGCTGACCTGACTGGCGCCCGATCAACGTCCATTATTGCGGTGGTGATCTTTGGGGTACTCACTGGCATTGCTGCCCGTAAAGTGATGAGCGAAAAGCAAGAACTTGAAGCGCCTATTCGCACCTTTGTGGAAGCGATTCAATCCATTGTGATGCGTTTAGTGAAGATGATTATGGCGCTGACACCGTATGGCATTGCGGCGCTCATGGCGAAAGTTGTTGCCACCTCAAATGCGGCAGATATCGTTAAACTACTCGGCTTTATTGTGGCGTCTTATGTCGCGATCTTCATTATGTTTGTCGTTCACGGACTGCTGGTTTCTTTGGTTGGCGTGAGCGCTAAAGAGTACTTTAAGAAGATTTGGCCAGTCTTAACCTTTGCTTTTACGTCTCGTAGCTCGGCGGCAACGATTCCACTCAATGTGGAAGCACAAATTACTAAGCTTAATGTGTCACCAGCCATTGCTAATTTGTCGGCTTCGTTTGGTGCGACTATCGGCCAAAACGGCTGTGCCGGTATCTACCCTGCCATGCTTGCGGTTATGGTTGCGCCAACAGTCGGCATCGACCCAACTGAGATAAACTTTATCTTGTCGTTGATTGGTATCATTACCATTAGTTCATTTGGCATTGCAGGTGTTGGTGGTGGTGCAACCTTTGCTGCGCTTATCGTGCTACCGGCCATGGGATTGCCCGTGACGATCGCTGCGCTACTGATTTCCATTGAACCCTTAATCGATATGGCGCGCACGGCGCTGAACGTGTCAGGCTCAATGGCCGCAGGTACGATCACCAGTCGCCTCTTAGACAACCGTGCCGAACATGCGAATGACGAGCAAGCCGTCACGACAAAATAAAACATTAATCGCACACTGGATGAAGAGGTTGTCGAAAGCGACAACCTCTTTTTGCTTCACGTCATTATGCGTCACTCGTTGTCCGTAAATCGTTGCCCGTAAATCACTTCTTATAAAATCCAATCAACCTAGAGCGCGTCACCGCAATGCCCTCTCTACTATAATTTTTCGCCGACTTAGTCATTGTGGATCTCGTCATCGTTCTCATCAGTCGTTCACTAGCGTCTCGACACCCACCAACTCACTCACTAATTCAATCACCAACACTCGCTCACTCGCCAGAAAAGCGTTGATCATGTGATATTGACTCTCACGAAATCCAGTTCGATTTAAATGCCCGTTTGATCCTTTTTCCGCTCGAAGATCAATATTCGCTTTATTAATATCGTACTGTACGGTACAGTTTGATAAAAGAAACGCATCGAGACAAGTAAATGAAAAAGAAACTGACCATCGCGACCCTAATCGTAACCTCTTTTGTCGTTGCAGGGCTGTCGCTCTACCATCCAAACCAAGTCACTACCGATAATGCCTATGTGCACTCCGATGTCACAGCCGTCTCACCTCAAGTTGCGGGGCAAGTGAGTTCGATCTTTGTCAAAGACAATCAATGGGTAAAAAAAGGCGATCGTTTATTTTCTATTGATGATCAGGACTTTATCGCCAATCAAGCTATTGCGGCTGCGGCACTCGATGTGAGTAATGCCGCGCTGAGCGCCAACCAAACAAAAACTGACATGCAATCCGTCAAAATTGCGCAAGCTAAACAATTGATTCGCCGTGCCCAAGCTGGCGCAGACCATCAATCAGCGGAATTAAAACGCCTAACTCGCCTAGTCGAAAAACAGTCGATCAGTAAAAACCAGTATGAAGCTCAGCGCACCCGTTCAATCGAAGCGAGCAGCGAACTTGAAAACGCGAAACTCACTCTCGCGGTAGAGAATAAACAATACGCGGCATTGCTGACGGATAAGCAACAGTTGATTGCGCAAAAAAAACAAGCCGAGGCCGCATTGCAGCTCGCCAACATTGCCTTAAAACGCACCGTGGTCACCGCCCCTGTTGACGGTTTTATTGCGGATAGACAAGTTCAAGTAGGCAAACTTGTGCAACCGGGAATGGGATTGATCGTGATGGTACCTGACTACATTTGGGTCGAAGCCAACTTTAAAGAAACACAACTAGAGAAGGTTTCAAAAGGTCAATCGGTAGAAGTCGTATTAGACATGTTCCCTGATACTCCGCTGCAAGGCACAGTCAGTTCCATTACACCGGCAACCGGGGCGCAATTTAGTTTGTTACCACCACAAAACGCGACGGGTAATTTCGTTAAAGTGGTACAACGCATCCCAGTGCGGATTGAATTGCAGGTGCCTAGTACCCTAAAACAGAAAATTTACCCTGGCCTCTCTGCTGAAGTGACCATCAATACAACACATCAAGGTTAATGGCATGAACGCACGTAAGCCTTTTCCAATAGTGGCACTGTGTTTATTAGCGGTGTTCTCATTGACGGCCTTTGGATTGTACTCTGCCATGTTCAACGAACTTGGCTATGAAATGGCGGCGCGGGCTGGTCTTTCGATGGATGAATTAGATCGCGTCAAAACCGGATTCACGATCAGCCAAGTTTGGGGATTTATCCTCATACCGCTCACCCTTCGCAGAGTCGGTACCGATTCAATCTTGATGGCCGCACTCGGTTTCGGTTTGTGCTCGAGTATTGCTTTGGCGATAGGCGTCGAGAACTACGCGTTATTCGCTGCAATATGGCTACTGAATGGTTTGGTTGTCAGCACATTACTTGTGGTGATCAACTTATATTTACTCGATAAGCTGGCCAATAAATGGCTGCCAGCCGTCATCTCCGGTACTTTAATTTTCTCAACCTTACTTCCAATGGGCGCTTATCCATGGCTTATGGCACAGGTATTAGAGTCATTCGATTTGAGCGCATTTTATGTCGCGTTGGCGTGGCTGTTCTTTTGTTCTTTAACGATCGGTTTGGCTTTTCCGCTCGGCCGTATTTCGATTAAGCCGCAGGAAAAGTCTTCGCTGTGGTTTTATAGCGCGATGCTGATCACCAGCGCATTGGTGATCTATTTACTGATGCGTGGGAGTTATTATAACTGGCTAGATTCAGACTTTTTTGTGAATTTAACCCTCATCGCAGCTAGCTTAACGCTTCTCACGGTCTTTCTTTTGATGAAATTGACTCGTCAACCAACCGCGTCAATGCAACTGCATCGTCAATTGAAAGCCAATGTGTTTATGTACAATGCTTTCTTAGCCGGCTTTGCCGTGATAGCCAGCACCGCATTATTTAATAGCGCTTTGAAAATGGTGCTGCAATACAATGCACTAAATAGCGGCTTTGCTCAGTTGCCCGCCTTTTATGGCATGTTGATCGGGATGGCATTAAGCGTAGCCGTCTATTATTTTCGCCGCCCGCTTAGTGATGCAATTGTGCCAATTGGCGTGTTGATGATACTCATCTCGGTGTATCTTTTTAGTCAATTACCAAGCAATGTGGGGCCGGGGTCGTTACTGATTCCGATGCTTTTACGTGGCTTTGGCGTTGGTTTACTCAACGTTTCGGTAACGATCGCCGTTTTACTCTATTTTCATCGTGATGAACGTATTGAAGGGATCAGTAACTTCTATTTATTTCGAACATTAGGCGGTTTGGTTGGAGGGGCATATTTCTCGCGGGTTATGCAGACTCATAGCGCGCAAGCTTCCGGAGAGGTGGGGACGACTCTAAATGGTGCGAGTACCAACTTTGCTCACTATGAACAGCTATTGAATCAGGTTTTACTCACACAAGGCCACCTACCTAACTCGTCACTTGGTATGAGCCAAATCAGCAGCGTCGTTAAACTGCAAGCAACGACTCTCGGCCTTAGTAATGCTTTGTTGGTGTTTATTCTCTCTATATTCGCCTTGGCCCCAGTATTAATTATTGGTAAAAAACTGGTTGCGAAACAGGCTATCGATGCCCAGCGTCCGAGATAAGAGATAAGAGATAAGAGATAAGAGATAAGGGATCACATCAATGATCCCTTCTGCGTTTACTTCTGATATAAGGTCAGAAAAGCAGCCACGGCTTTTTGTGTATGGACGATACGTTGTGTTTGATCGGGTAATTCAATCCCCAGCAACGCCATATTTTGAAAGTCGGCCTTCACTAGCGCGAGTAATTGGCTGCAAGCGAGTTTTGCATCATCGATATCTAACTGCGCTGAAACGTCTGCCGTTTGCAGAAAATCAATCATATACTGATGGATTCGTAACGGACCGGTTTGCCAAAACTGCCATGCAACCGAATCGTGCTTATTAAAATCGGAGGCAATAATTCGATATAGGCCCAGCATCGGGTTAGAACAAATACCCGTAAGGTACTGTAATGCAAACTGCTCTAACGTACTTTGCAGAGATTGCTGATGGGATTCCGATAACCTAAATACTGACTCTAAACTGGTTTTCGTGTTGTAGCCGAGCACCGCTACAAATAAGCCTTCTTTATTGCTGAAGTAACGATATAACGTCTGTTTTGACCCACCACAAACGGCCACAATTTGATCCAAAGACGTCTCTTTATATCCCTGTTCTATAAATAGCGCTGTCGCAACTTCAATGATTCGGGTTCTTTTTTTCTCGGTGGAGGCTCGCATGACAAAATCCGCTCTACAATACTGTTCAGTACAGTACCACTATTCTCAATATGAGCACACTCTTTCCCTTTATCAGGCAAGTATAAATGTGATGGTTTACCCAGCGCGGAAGAGTCTTATATTCACGCAACTAAGCGCCATAATATTGGTCTTTTATATGTATTTCGCATCGGCTGCAACACGCCAGTACACATTCACTCTGATTCATAGTAGATATCAAGTATCTCAATCAGTAAAATCCGCAGCTCCATGTCATTCAAATTACACGCAATCGCGATACTCAACGCGTCGTCTTCAAGATAAGCAAGCAGTGTCCTGAAACCTTCGAGCAAACCACCGTGCCCAACAAGTGTTCGGGAATGGAAATAGATCTCTTCTAAACCTTTACCGCGATAATCCATCTCCCCTTTCATATATTTAAGTGACGCTTCAGAAACCAACTTACCTTGATATAGAGCATGATTAAAACGGTTGAGATCTTTCGGGGTCGATGTCATCCCACCGGCGCCCATTAACGTTGTTTTCGGCCATTCATCAGCTGTCACAATGCCTTGTTCATAGTGAATATACGATTGTGCGTAGCCTTCACACCCTTTCGCTCCCGAGCAATACTGAGTATCACTTAAATCAAGTGGGTCGATAATCTGCTGGTATAGCGCGTGTTCGTACGTGTTGCCTGTGACCTGTTCAATAATCCCCGTCAGCAAAATGTAATTTGAATTGGAATAGCGAAAATCTCTCATCGCGTAAGGACGGGCCGGATAGCTGGCAATTAACTCAACCAATCCAGCCAGCGTATAGTCACTTTTGATATTGCTATAAAACGATTCCTGATCAAGAAAATTGACGATTCCGCTGTGATGAGAGAGTAAGTCATCCACAGTAATGTTTTCAGCATTAGGGACTTGAGGATAGAACTGCGATAAAGGCGTGGATAGTTGCAGTTTTCCCTGCTCAATCAATTGAAAGATGAGTGTCGCGGTAAAGGTTTTGGTTATTGAGGCGATTTTATAACGTGTATTTGGGCTCGCGGGAATGTATTCATCTTGTGTGAAAAAATGCTCTTTTATATCAACGTAACCAGTTTGATGACGATACGTAACAGCGCCTTTCTCAGTAATTTCGATGCTGAGCATCACCTTACTCGCGTCATTCAGTGAGGAAAGGTAATCGTCTAACTTGCTTTTATTGAACTCTCTTGCTGCTGCGTCACCCGATAGGATGACAAAAGACAACACCAAGACTGAAAGTATGCCGCTGACCCGTTGCATGATAGCTCCTTGTAGAAACGACTTCGGCTATCATATTCGCAAACACCCATGATTACGCTGCAACGCGCATATTTTGGATACAGATCAAGATGACTCTGCACGCTCCTGCGGAGTTTTTGCATAACTCTGGTATGAAAGTCGCTATTTTTCATCGCGTTATCATGACGGCTCTCAAATTTATTTAATCTCACCTATGACACAATCAAGCGCATATTTGGCTTTTGTTGCTTTTTTACATACGAAAACAGGATGAAGCATTCGCCGTTTTCATCGCGCGTATTGAGCAACGTTAAGCAACTTTCTAAGGTAAGGAAAATACAGTGGTACAACGGATTAATTATGAAAGCTTGCCAGAAGTGCCTGGCCCTTATGTTCACGCAGCAAAGCACAATGACACGCTTTATGTCTCAGGCTTGACGGCATTTGGTACACCAGCACAAAGCGGAACATTGTTAGAACAGAGCCAAGAGGTGTTAGCGCAGCTTAATACCATCTTGATGCACGAAAAACGATCTCGCAGTGATTTAATCAAGCTCACGATTTTTGTTCGAGACATCAGCAAACAACGCAGCGTACGCGATCTCCTTGCTGATTTTCATCAAGGCTATTTACCCGCTTGTTCATTGGTTGAAGTGTCACATTTATTTGATTCGGATCTTCTCATCGAAATTGAAGCGACGATTGCATTGCAATCTTAATCCATGATAACCCCAACCAAGATGTTGGGGTTATTCGTTATTCTGCGTCCTGCGCTATCGACTCTCCCTCGCCTGAACGCGTCAAACTATCAATCGCCTATCAATCAATCGCCTATCAAGAGCAACGACTTAACCATTTATGGTTGTACGTGTAGATCTCTCCGTTTTGTTTGTACTCATGGATGTATTGAATAAATTGATCCAAAGTATGGATGTAGAAGAAACTAGAGCGAATTTCGATTTCAAATTCATCCGTTTTTATGTATTCATGATAGATGGCATCATCATAAGTGAACTTACGAAAGAACGAGGCATCTTTCATTTCAAATCGTCTTGCATTGGATTCAAAATCAAACTTGAAATTTCGCACTTCGCAAGATGCTTGAGGCCCTTCTGTCCATACGCTATTTCCCGCGATTTCTTTGAACTGCTGTTGAGATAATCGAGTGCTTCTTAGCACCGGTATGATTTCCGTTTCACCTTTCGATGTAAGGGCCACTGACCCTGAGTTTTTATTCGTCAATTCCACGACGTATTCTTTATTGGAACGCCCTGATTTGTGCTCAAAAAATACCTTGTCGTTATCAACCGTCATATCAACCGCAATAAACCCAACAAACGCTCGCCAAATCAACGAACGGTTTAGATCCATCGCAATATATGGCGCCCACGTCGCTTCATATTCCATCAAGTTTTCAGGCGCGATCCACATGTCATCGGTAAACACTTCTGTTTCCGTATCGAGAGTGTGTATACGCCCAACTTCATGTTTATTTGCTTGGCTGGCATTTTGCTGCTGCATTTCGGCAATCAGCGCTCTCACCTCTTTTGTATTCACTTGTTCGGCTGTTGCGGAAAATGACAGCAATAGCAAAACACAAGTCATAACCCTATTTTTCATTCGATTTCCTTATCCATGTAAAAGCATACTCTGCTGAAAAAAAGACACACTCATGATTGGCGAAAATAAAATTATTTACATATTCACCAACAACTTAAATGCAATATGAATAATTTTCTTACTTAATAATGCTCTCCATCAATAACTTTGTTTTGCTTATTAAGCAGACTTCACATCAAAACTGATTAAATAACCAACAACCCTCTAAAATACGCCATTAATCGATTGTTTATCACAACAACATCGATGCAAAGACACACGATTAAAGAGGAAAATGTGCTAATCCTATTTGCTCCATTGCTAAGCGCATCGCACAGTGGTCTAATACTCGAAAAGCCTTTAAACACTTGGTAAATAGCATGCAACAAGAGCACCAACCGACGTTTTTCTTCTTCGATTATGAAACGTGGGGAACCAGTCCAGCCAAAGACCGTCCAAGTCAATTTGCGGGGGTTCGCACTGACATGGATTTCAATATTATTGGCGAGCCTCTTGTCATCTATTGCCAACCGCCTGCGGATTATTTACCGGGCGTTGAAGCGGCGCTGATTACGGGCATATCACCGCAACTTGCCGCGAGTAAAGGGTTTATTGAACCTGAATTTATCCGCCAAATTCATGAGCAATTGGCCACACCAAACACCATCAACTTAGGCTACAACAGCATCCGTTTTGATGATGAAGTCACCCGCTATACTTGTTATAGGAACTTCTTCGACCCTTATGCGTGGAGCTGGCAAAATGGTAACTCACGCTGGGATTTACTGGATATGATGCGAGCTTGTTATGCACTGCGCCCTGAAGGTATTGAATGGCCGGTTAACGACGAAGGTTTTATCAGCTTTAAACTCGAAAATCTCTCTGTGGCAAATGGCATTGAACACGCTAATGCCCATGACGCAATGGCCGATGTTATTGCCACGATCGAGTTAGCAAAAAAAATCAAAGCCGCACAACCAAAACTATTTGAGTACTTTTTGAGTATGCGCCATAAGCGTAAACTTAATGAGTTAGTCGATATCGTTAATATGACTCCGCTTATGCATGTCTCTGGCATGTTGGGGCGTGAATGCCACTATACCAGCTGGATTGTGCCTGTTGCTTGGCATCCGACCAACCAAAATGCTGTCATTGTGGTTGATTTAGCGAAAGATCCTCAAGTGCTCCTCGATTTGGATCTTGAAGCGCTAACAGAACGCTTATACACAAAACACAGCGAATTAGCCGAGGATGAATTACCCGTTCCGGTTAAGTTGGTGCATTTGAATAAATGCCCGATTTTGGCCCCAGCCAAAACACTGACCGCTGAAAACGCAGAAAAGATCGGCATTGATCGTGAACAGTGTTTGAAAAACCTACAGATCATTCGCCAACATCCTGAGGTACGGGAGAAGTTGATTGGTTTATTTGCCAATGAACGCGAGTACAGCAAAAATGCGGATGTGGACACCCAATTATACGACGGCTTTTTCTCGCCTGCCGATCGCGCAGCCATGGACATCATTCGCCAGACTAAGCCAGAAAATTTAGCGGATCTCGACATCACGTTTAGCGACGCACGTATTGAACCACTTTTGTTCCGTTACCGCGCTCGTCATTTCCCATGGACGCTCACTGAACAAGAACAAGTGCGTTGGAGTAACCACTGTCGCGACTACTTCCAAGATCGTATTGAAGATTACATGCTAAATTTTGAAAACTTAGTTCACGAACACGAAAGTGACACAAAGAAAATCACCCTATTAAAATCGGTGTATCAATACGTTGAAAAGCTTGTCTGTTAAAGACAAGCCTTCTTTCTCTCAACCGTTCTTCTCGATCGACTAAAAATATATGGCTAACACGATTTTAAAATACGTTGTATCAATGGGATTAATCTTCCTTTGTTTACTTGCCGGCTCAAGTATTCAACAGTTTGTTGGCACGTCTATCCCCGGCAGTATCATCGGCATGCTCATTCTATTCAGTTTAATGGCGAGTGGTCTCGTGCCTTCTGAATGGGTAAAACCGAGCGCGAATCTATTTATTCGCTATATGATTTTACTCTTCGTTCCAATCAGTGTTGGCTTGATGGAACACTTCGATACATTGGTTGATAATGCGCTGCCTATTCTCGCCAGTGCGGTGGGTGGGACGTTAATCGTTATCGTCACATTGGGTCTTTTTCTTGATCGCTTGCTTAAAAAGGGCAATAAATAATGTGGTTACTCGTTACCGTAGTCGTCTTTTTTTTCGCCCGTTGGGTTAGCCGAAAATGCAACACGCCGATCATGAACCCTCTACTGATTAGTATGGGGATTTTGATTCCGGTTCTGATCGTATGCAAAGTTCCGTATGACACCTATTACGCAGATAACACTTGGATAAGTTTTTTACTTCAACCTGCGGTTGTGGCCTTGGCTTTTCCGCTGTATGAACAAATACCACAAATACGAGCAAATTGGCGCATTATCATGCTCGCATGCGGCGTAGGCTCAGTGATGTCGATGTTTACGGCCAGTGTCATTGCTATCTACATGCAAGCTGACATCGGCTTGATTGCCAGTTTATTAGGTAAATCGGTCACAACGCCTATCGCAATGGAAGTGTCGAGTAATTTAGGTGGCGAGCCCGCGATTGCGGCGATTTTAGTCCTTATCGTGGGTCTATTTGGCGCGATTCTCGCTTACCCAATCTATAATCTACTTAACATTACTCACCCTATCGCCCGAGGCTTAACCATGGGGACGGTGTCACATGCGCTTGGCACCGCGACGTGCGCAGAAAAGAACAGTGAAGACGCCGCATTTAGCTCACTTGCGCTCGTATTGTGCGGTGTGTTCACTTCAATTCTCGCGCCGGCATTTTTTGCCTTCGCGATGTGGTTGCATAGCTAATCGGCACGAATCGCGGCTCTAATGGTACGTTTGTTATGATGCGAATGGGGTCACATAGTGTGACCTCACTCTAAATGTGTATGCTAATGAATCATTACATCGACAAATGTGATCTAACGCTCGGAAATATCTCTTTTCGATCATAAAATAGATAGCCGACGCCTTAGATGAATAACTAAGTGCGAATGACTGATCTAACAAGGATTCATTATGAGAAGCCGTATCGAAAAAGCGCTGGCTGATATTCCTTCGAATGTTGCCGAATACCTCGCTCCTATTCTTTTCGCGGACGACTATGACGCGACGCTAAGCCGTGAGCAATTTGACCGCCTACTCGAACTATCAGGCTTAGCAGACGCTGAGTTACGTGTTGCCCTTCTGCCATTCGCAGCCGCCTATTCTTATGCGCCTATTTCCAATTTTTATGTTGGCGCGATCGTGCGTGGCCTGTCTGGCAAATTGTATTTCGGTGCGAACATGGAAATTCTTGGCGCGCAATTGGGTCAAACCGTGCACGCGGAGCAATCGGCGATCAGCCATGCTTGGATGAAAGGCGAGCAAGGCATCTCTGATATCACCATCAACTTCAGCCCATGCGGTCATTGCCGTCAATTTATGAATGAGCTAAGTACCGCGAAAGAACTCGTCGTGCAACTTCCGCAACGCGATGAAAAGACACTGCAAGAATACTTGCCTGAGTCTTTCGGTCCTGGTGATTTGGGTATTGAATCAGGCTTAATGACAACGATTGATCATGGTAAAACCAGTCTAGAAACGGATGCGCTTACGGTCCGTGCTTTAGCGGCGTTGAATCGTTCTCACGCACCTTACAGCCAAAACTTGAGTGGTGTTGCTCTGCGCATGAAAAACGGCAAAGAGTATGTTGGCGCCTACGCTGAGAATGCCGCGTTCAACCCTAGCCTTCCGCCGCTGCAAGTCGCGATGGTTCAATTGCTATTGGATAAGCAACAGCTCGCCGATATTGAAACCGCAGCATTAGCCGAAATGGTGGATGGTACGATTAGCCACCTCGCCTATACGCAAGCCACACTCGATAGCGTCGATCCCGATATTACTCTGACCTATCTGGCAGTATAAGCACCGCTTGTCACCTCAACGATGCATAAAAAAGGCGCTTTTAGCGCCTTTTTTGATGAGCAAAAATGTTCACAGAGCAATGCCAATAACACGCTATTTCAAGTCAAAAAATGGCGTTGCGTTTATTTCAAGATTGTATGGCGCAATGGCCCGCTCTATGTTGACCGATGTGTGTTTAAGATCGACATACGTAACGTCTAAATAGCGTTTATATTTACGCGAATAAAAACACTTCACCTCTGGTTTCAAAGGTTTCAATTGGTTGGATGACCAGACAATGCCGACCCGACCATCGCTTAGCTCAACAATGGCCCCCACTGGATACACCCCAATGCAATTAATAAATTTATAAACTAATGTTTGGTCAAGGTGATGAGGAGCAAGCCCCAATAAAATTTTGAAGGCTTCAGCAGAGCTCATGCCCTTTTTGTAACAGCGGTCTGACGTTAGCGCATCGTAAATATCCACAATACTCGTCATTCGGCCATGGAGCGGAATTTGCTCGCCTTTCAGCCCTAAGGGGTAGCCTTTACCGTCCAGTTTTTCATGATGCATAAGGCACACATCACGCGCGACATGACTTAACCCTCGTACGTTGGTAATCATTTGTTTCGCGTACACTTGATGAAGTTTGATTTGATCAAATTCTTCCGGGGTTAATCGAGACGGTTTAAGCAGCACTTTATCATCGACTTTAATTTTACCAATATCATGGATAATTCCGCCGATAGCCAATTGCTTAAGCGTGTCTTGGGGTAACTGAAGGTATTTGCCAAAATTCACGAGCAAGAAAGCCACATTGACCGAATGCTCTAACAGATACTTATCTTTATTACGCAGTGCCGATATACATTGTAATGCGTCTGAATTAATCGCAACCAATTCAATCAAATCGTCAGCCCATTGATCAATGTTGACGACATCAATCGTCTTGCCTTCAAACGTTTGGTTGATCAGTTTTTGCGCTAATCCTTTTGCCTCACGGATTATTTTTGACGCACGTTTATGCTGCGCAAAACGACTTTGTTTTTTACTCTTTGCTAGCGCCTCAGATGCCGTGATCGACACGTCACCCTCACTCGATGTTTCATTTGATGTTTCATTTGATGTTTCATTTGATGTTTCATTCTGACGCAGAAAAGCGTCTATTTCACCGCTAACGGAGCCTTCCGCGGATAACGCAACATCAACCCAAACAAATGTCACACCATTAGTGACAAGTTGTGCAATGGAGTGATCATTAGACACTCGACCTGCATTCGTGAGATTAACGCGTTTCGTGCGCTCTATCGCGGTGACAAACATCCCAATTGCGAGCATTTCAATGGGGATTTTAATTGAGTTATGGATATCATACTGCATCAAGACAACAATCTTCGATTCACTGTAAACCGCAAAAATTATATTACGCTTACTATATAATGTCCTTAATTCATTCAATATTTAGTCATTTTATTCGATAAAACATGTCCTTTAGTTCATTCTATCGGATCAGCGTTAAAATTAGATCGAAAATTGATATAGCGAATTATAAAATTTAATACACTGTATTTATGTAAGCAGATCTTCCATTTGAGCTGCAAATGTAAGTAGGTATGTCTAATGTAAAAAAAGGTCCATTTATTCACTCTTTCGGGGAATAACATGAACCTTCTTGTGTTTAAATGACGCTCTATGCGTTCACGATTCTAGCGCAAACGTTCTAGAACCACTTGTTGGTCTAGTTCGCTATGCCACTCGGTATAATCTAATCCCGCATCAAAAATATATTCTGTTACCAACCTTTTGATTGAATCAATCAAAATCTCCGCTTGCCACGGCTTTTCAAAATATTGGTTAATGCCCGCCACATTGATCGCATTAATGGTATCTGAATGTGTTGCTTGCCCTGTCAGCAATATCTTCTTGGTCAGCATAAAACGACGGTCACGGTTAACTTCCGTCAACAGTTCTACGCCCGTCTTTCCTGGCATTACATGGTCAGAAATCACTAAGGCAATATGTTCACCTTCCGCATCCAACTCGTCCATCAACGCCAACACTTCGTCGGCCGACTCACAATCTTCAATATTTAACCAAGCCGTCAATGGCTCAAGATCTTGTAATACTGCACTGAGAACTTCCCTTTGGTCATCGACACATATCACATTAAGCTTGTCCATATTAATCCTCAATCGGTAATTTAATTCGAAATATGGTTAGGTCTGCATCACTTTTCACCGCAATACTGCCCCCATAGCCAGAAACGATTCTTCTCACAATGGAAAGCCCTAACCCTAAACCAAACGATAACCCACCTTTCTTAGTGGTAAAGTTTGGATCAAATATTTTTCTTCGCGTAATAGGGTCTATTTCACTGCCATTATTCGCGATAGTAATTAAAATTCGGTTTTTATGCAGTCTTGTCTGTATTTCAATTTCTGGTTCATCGGTCAAATTCATCGCATCACAAGCATTTTTAATAATGTTGACCCAGACTTGAACAAGCTCGGTTTGAGAGCCTCTAAATATGGGTAAACATGCTGGGCGAATTCTTACCGCGACACGGCGTAAATCGCTTTGCAGTAACGCGACCGCTTGATGAATCGTTTCATTAATGTCGATGGCCTCCACGGTTTCAACATCCGCCCTGCCCAACTGCTTAACCGATTTAACAATCCCAACCGTATGTTTGGATGCAATTCTTAAATCGTGTAAATCGCGTCCCATTTGCCAATAGTGGATCGCTTCTTTAGGGCTTTTGAGCCAATGATGAGAAATGGATTCATCCGGCAATGCACGAGCCAACTCTTTGGCTAACGGTCTATCAAGGCCATATTGCCGCTCGATTTCTTTCGTTCGAGCGCGCACCTCACTAGACGATGCCTTTTGTCCCTGCATCAAACCATGATCAAAAAACTGGCTAGCTTCTGGGTGCACCTCCTCTAACAACGACATAATCATGCTTTCTAGCCGTTCAGATTTACTGCTGACCACGCCAATCGCATTATTGAGCTCATGAGCAATGCCTGCGGCGAGCTGCCCAAGCGTTGTCATTTGCTCTGCCAGATTCAGTTTTTGCAGCGCCTTTTCTTTCTCTAGCGATTCTTGCGTTGCTCGACGCTGGCGACGTGCCAGTTCATTGACGATGACGGGCATAAACTGCGCCGTTAATGGCCCATACATGTCCTCGTCTATCGCTTGAGAATGACGATCAATCCACGCCAGCTCCACATCGGTTTTGGCGACAACCGTTGAGGAGGCGATCCAACTTCCCGAGAAAAAACTGTGCACGCCGATAAAAGCACCTTGAGCGGCGCTAAACACTTGGGTCAAGACTTGTCCATCTTCGGTGTAGAATCCTTCGAGTTCACCGTCGAGTACATAGTACAAACGTTCATTGCGGCCATTTTGCTCGATCACCGTGCAACCTGCTTCCACCAGCACAATCCGTTCATGCTGGCTAAAGTAGCGCTGTATTAATGTATTTAAGTCTGCTTGATACATTAATTAACCAATATGCCCAACGGAATGAAGAACCCAAACCAACACAAAACTCATTGCAACACCCACCACACCTAATACCACGCCTACACGCGCCATTTGGTGGCTTTGGACATTTCCAGTGGCATGAGCAAGCGCATTCGGTGGCGTACTGATGGGTAGAGACATACCCAATGATGCTGCAAAGGTGACAACCAGAATAAGCGTCACTTCTCCGCCTAATGGCGCAAGTGTGGTCATTGAAGCGCCTAGCGCAGCCATAATTGGCATCAGCAAGTTAGCCGTCGCGGTATGCGACATGAAGTTAGCCATCAATAAACACAGGAACGCCGCGCCAAATAACACCACGTAAGGCGAATATTCATCAAACGGAATGCTGTGTACTACAGAACGCGCAAGGCCGGTCTTATCGAGTGCAAGTCCCAGCGCGATACCACCAGAGACTAACCACAAAACATCCCACGATATTTTCTTTAAGTCTTCTTTATTGATGATGCCCGTGAGTGAGAATACCGCGACAGGAATCAGAGCGACGGTGTAAGAGTTCATGCCGTGGCTTGAGCCCATCAACCATAACAGGATGGTAAGACCAAACGTGATGTAAACCAAAATCGCTTTTGGCGTTTTAAGAAATTTTCCTTTGATATCCAAATCAATGGTTTTCTGTTCTGCACCATACAAATGGTTAATAAGAAACCAAGCGAGTGCCATCATCACAACAACAAATGGCACACCAAAGGCCATCCATTCACCAAATGAAATGTAGTTTTCGCCAACCAGATATTTTAACGCAATCGCATTCGGTGGCGTACCGATCGGGGTACCAATACCACCAATGTTCGCCGCAACAGGAATACATAACGCAAAGGCAATACGGCCAGGGTCTTTGGGGCCAAACACCGCAATAACTGGCGTTAAGATCGACAGCATCATCGCTGTCGTGGCCGTGTTGGACATGAACATAGAGAAAATTGCCGTGATAAGCATCAAACCTAACATCACGTATTTTGGATCACGACCAAATGGTTTCAAGAGCACGCGGGCTAAGTTGACGTCTAAGCGGTACTTAGTGGCCGCCATCGCCAAAAAGAAACCACCCAAAAACAGCATAATGATTGGACTGGCGAACGTCGCCATGATTTCGTTGTATTTCAGCAACTCACCAAAATGCGCTTCGCCTTGGTCAAGGCGGAAGAAAATCAAACCTTTGTCTGACAACATCAAGAGTTCGAGAACAATGATCACCACTGATGTGGCGTAGATTGGAATGGGTTCAAGCACCCAACATAAAGCCGCAAGTAAAAAGATCGCAATCACTCGCTGCTGGAGAACGGTAGTCCCTTCAAATGGGAACGCACTTAACGGCATTAAAAGAATCAACAGTGGGATCAACACTGGGATTATATATTTTAAATAAGAACGCATGACGTCACAACTCTTCCTGAGATTTAAACAGTGGGCCGTCATCATCCTCCCCTTTAAGCCCCTAAATCTGGCGTTAGATCAATGAATTTACATTCATCAATATTCACGTTAACAAAATGTGCTTTGAGTCTAATTTTTATTCATTTAATGGAGAATAAATCGCAAAAGGCAAACGTTTGCTTTTTGCGATAATTGCAGTATTATTCCTCGCAGTTGTCGTTATATCTAGATGAAAGGTAAAGTATGTTTGGTACCGCTACTTGTGAAAACGCTACTCGTGTCCTTCTGCTTGGTTCCGGTGAACTGGGTAAAGAAGTCGCCCTTGAATGCCAGCGATTAGGCTTTGAAGTGATTGCTTGTGATCGTTACGAAAATGCACCCGCTATGCAGGTTGCTCATCGTCATTATGTATTGGATATGTTAGACAGTGATGCCCTTGCACACGTAATTGCAAAAGAGAAGCCTCACTATGTTGTGCCCGAAATTGAAGCGATTGCCACTGACAAGCTCGTGGAATTAGAAGCGCAAGGCTTAAAAGTGGTACCGACGGCAAACGCGACCAAACTAACGATGAACCGTGAAGGTATTCGTCGTCTCGCGGCCGAAGAACTGCAATTAACGACCTCTCCATACCGTTTTGCGGATACTTACGAAGATTTTATTGCCGCCGTTGAAACCATTGGTCTTCCTTGCGTATGCAAACCCGTTATGAGCTCATCCGGTAAAGGACAAAGCGTCTTAAAAACGGCGGAGGATGTCGATAAAGCGTGGGATTACGCACAAGAAGGTGGCCGCACTGGTGCCGGACGAGTGATCGTTGAAGGCTTTATTGATTTTGATTATGAAATTACATTATTAACCGTTCGAGCAGTCGATGGCATTCATTACTGCGCGCCTATTGGCCATCGCCAAGAGGACGGCGACTATCGTGAGTCTTGGCAACCACAGTTGATGTCGATCCAAGCGCTAAAAGCGGCGCAACATGCGGCAGGTAAAGTCGTAGAGGCTCTTGGCGGGTATGGTCTTTTTGGTGTTGAGCTGTTTATTAAAGGCGATACGGTTATCTTTAATGAAGTCTCTCCACGCCCGCATGACACTGGCTTAGTGACCTTGATGTCGCAAGATATGTCAGAATTTGCGCTGCACGTTCGCGCATTTACCGGTTTGCCTATCGCCTCAATTACGCAATTTGGGCCCACCGCATCGGCGGTTATTCTTGGCCAAGGGACTTCGCAGAATCTACGTTTTGATGGACTTGGAGAAGCGCTTTCATCACCTCAAACACAAATCCGTTTATTTGGTAAACCCGATATTGATGGACGTCGCCGTTTGGGTGTAGCAATTACTCGCCGTAATAATACCGAGCAAGCGATTGAAGATGCCATTGAAGCGGCAAATAAAGTGAAAATCATTTACTAACTCGCCTCATCATTTCTGGTCTGCCATGACCATTAAATTATGCGCAGTGATGAGATAAGAAAAAACGCTTGATAGAATCAAGCGTTTTTTTATTCGTGTGAGTATGGCTAATCACTCATCGTTAGGGGCATGGTCACTTATCGTGATGGGTATGCGCCGTTAGCTCTCAATCAAATACACCTCTTCTGCAAAACGAGATAGACCCACTTTGGCAATTTTAGGATGATCGTCGCCCGCATCATCGCGGTAAAGCTTCGTTACTTTCCATTCCGCAAAGTGGCGGAGGACTTCTTGTTCAGCAACGCAAAATGGAGGCCCGGTCATTTCATCTTGCGGGTAATCCAATGTCACCAATAAGATACGCCCCCCCGATTTAAGACGCGTTTTTAGACAGGCAACATACTCATCACGCATTTCGTCTGGCAAGGCAATCAATGCGGCACGGTCATAAATCAAGTCAACCGGCTTAATCGGCGCGGTAAAATAGTCGCCAGTGTAAAGAGACAGCTCATCAAACTGAAACAACTCGTGTTGCCCACCAATCGGCATCACCGTTGGGGTATAAAAATGTTCGGCAAAAAACGCTCGCACAGCGATATTACTTAGCTCCACACCTTGCACATCTTGATGTTGAGTGGCGAGCCAAACCAAATCTTCCGACTTACCGCACAATGGCACAAAAACGGATTCATTGCGTTCTGGGCGAGTTTTTGGCCAATACTCGATAAGCAGTGGATTGACGTCTTCAAGGTGAAAACCAATCTGATTCGCGGCCCATTTGTTGTGCCAAAATTCTGGATCTTTCATTATAATTTTTCTCAGCTGACTTTTAGTCACTAAGCCTAACCAAAACCTGACCAAATATAAACATTCCCTTCAGAATCAGTTCATCTTAAAGCGATATAATTCGTTACATTGTTTCGGTGAACTAACCGTTCAATCGCGACTCAAAAGAATCAGAAGTGGGAGCAAGTTAATACTTTTGCATGAACAAACTCTGCTAGTATTGAGTTATAAACTCTTGCCCCCATTAAGGGTATATACCAAGCAGTTTTGTTTGGATATACAGACTGTTTTACTTAGTAGTGATGCTTTTATTTGCCCTTTTTTCTAAGTAACGACAATCCTGAGGAGAGTGAATGAGCTTATTCTTGCGCACGACGGCATTAATGCTTTTGATGTTGAGCCGTTCCCCAGCTTTTGCCGCGATGCCAGTGGCAGCGCCAAGTAATGACGGTAGCCGGAGCGCGAATCAAAACCAAGTATGTTCAAAAGCCTTCAAACACAATTTAAGTGGTTTGTATGGTATTAAATCGACCCACCAAACTCCAACTCAACCATACACCGACTTTGACGTGCTTTATAGCAAAGCGCATCAAGCACAATACGAACTCGAAACCATCTGTAAAGGGACCGCTCTGCTCACCAATACCGATGCGTATTTTTCGGGCATCAAGTCTTCTGAGCGCGCCAAAGAGAAAATCGCACTCGAACTCGACAATCAAGTCAATCGCATCACCGATTTAGCCCGCGCCACGATCGTCGCTGATGATGTCGCCAGCTTGATGGAGGCTTATGAAGTTCTCGATCGTGAAACCACGATAGTAAAAGTCAAAAACCGTTTCAAACAACCAGCAGCATCAGGCTACCGTGATTTAAATGTTTTAGTACAATTACCAAAAACAAACCTGATTGCAGAAGTACAGCTTCATCTCAAAGCCATCGCCGATGTTAAATCAGGCCCAGAACACGACTTATATCAACAGATTCAAAAAATTGAGCGTCGCGCTGATATTGAAAAACGCATAATAAGCCAATTTGAAACCGCGCAGATTGAGACCATGAGAAGCCAATCTCGCCAACTTTATCAAAACGCTTGGCAGCCTTATATCACCACACATTTAAGCGCAGCTTAGCCCTCTCCTTTCCCCATGAACAGGTTGAACAATCAACCTGTTCTCTTGTTATCAATTCACCACTCCTTGATTTTTAAACTACAGTTTTATCAAGAAGACACTTAAAAAGGTGTGAGGTGAACATGAAAAAGTGGGGACTGATCGTCTTATCGATCACCAGTTCGCTTGCTCAAGCCGGGCGAGCGGGATTACCTAACGATTACGGTCCGCTTCAAACCTACGCGCAATCCCCTTTCATCACTAACGGTTTAGCCCCGCAGCTGCGCTCAGGGTTTTCAATGCCGACGAACGAGAGCGAGCTATATGCAGCGGCGACGATCGCCAGCATTTGGGCGGTGAACAGTGACTACGAGCTCGACTACTACCAAAATCAATTGCAACTTGGGGGGAAATGGCAGTTAACATCACAATGGCAGATTGAGCTGGGATATCGTTGGAACTATGCCGCTGATAACCATTTAGACACACTTGTGACAAACTTCCACGATTGGTTTTCAATTGATCAAAACGGTCGAGATCAGGTCGCGAATCATCGCTATGTCATCGATATGCCGGGGTATGGTATTGAAGAAAGGGATTTTAAAGGCGAGTTGATGAGCCAAGGGATCTATGGCTACCTACAATACCAGCTCTACCAACATCAAAATCATGGCCTTTCTGCGGGTATGAGTGTGTATTACAGTGATATTGGCCACTCCATTTTTAACCACAGTGATTGGGAACAATCGCTACAATTAAATTATGGCTATCGCAACGGTAAGCATGGCGTCGATGCCCTATTAAGCCAAACATTTCGTCAAACACCAACAAACTTAGCCCACATGCCTTATCGCGCAAACAACTGGTCTGCAGGAATGAGTTACCGCTATCAATGGTTGGATAATCATTACCTCGTCACGCAAGTCGCGTTGTATGAGGGCATTGCAGACGATGGCACCGAATTATCTGAAATCGCCACTGAGTTTACGCTGGGTTATCGCTACCAAATGGAAAAATCGGCGATTGAGTTTTCGGTCATTGAAAATGTTGTGAATGCCGACAACAGTACCGATATTGCATTTACGCTGGCATACCGGTACCGCTTCAATCATCAAAACTAAACAGACAAAATCCGCGAGGCTGCGGCGTGCACTTCACTGTCTGAGGCATTTTTGCCAAAGCTAAATGACAAGTATTGGTCACCACGCATGCCAATGGAGCGATCCACTTCGGCTAAGCAATGTACCCAAGCGCCATCGAGCACAAACGACAATTCAATTTCTTTTTTGTTGATAAAAGCATTATTTCTGAATTCAATTTCTTGGTAACAACCAGACTTAGAGCTGAAATTGTGTCCGTTAAGAAAGCCTTTTTCAACATCCGCTTTGACCATTGAAAAACCACCCTGCTCAATCGCTGCGATCATTTTTGCAACAACAGGCAGAGGAAGGACGTCAACATAATCACGATCTTTAGGATCGAGCGCGAATTCAATATCTAACGTCGTTTCAAGCCAAACATGAGATTGGTTTTTCGCGGCATTCAATACGGTGATTGGCGTTTCGTCATTCAATTTTAATTGAAAGGGAATTTGCTTTTGCTCATTTTTCCCAATCACAAACGGCTGCACGGCTTGTAGACTGCCCAACGTAAAATCTTGGTAACTGACACTGTCCTCAGATTCTACCTTCATCTCCGTGCACAATTTTAAATTGATCGCATCAATCTGCTGATCAACATCACCGCCTTGAATATTGACCGTCCCTTGCAGCGTATCGCCTTGATAAATGGCCATACTACTTAATACGGTATCCACTTTGGCAGCACCAATACCTAACGATGCCTTCAACTTTCCAAACATGAGCTTTCCTTTAAACTTTTCTTATGACTGAACGTTAACCGTATAATTATTAAGATAATCAGTTAACCTCACAAGGGTATCTCATACCTCACACATTTATTGCAAGCATTTTACCGTGAATCTATCTACCCGTGCTTCATGAAGTGACTGCGGTGTTGACTGGTACTCTCAAACCTTATCGCATAGCTTAACTCATACCCTGCAATGCCAAGAGGCTTAGTCGTTTATAGATTTAGTCGTTTAGAGGCTTTGTTCGCTTGCCACCCTACCTGCATCATCACTTTGTCTGGGTATAAAACGATGAAAACAATTGGCGAACCAGCGCAATTTCTCCCATTTAAACAACGTATTATGTCGATATTTGTTTAACCAAATTATGGATTCAATGACTGGATTGACCAGTGAAATCAATTACTCATATATAATCCCCCACAGTTTTTGCCATTAAGCGTAAGATATGTTTCTAACACCGTATTTTTCTTCACAAGATCGTCAGTTCCAATTCACTCGTCAGCAAGCAAGCCATTTTGCCAAAAAAGTCGCGGGCGACTTTAATCCTCTTCACGATGAAGACAACAAACGTTTCTGCGTACCCGGTGACTTATTGTTTGCCGTCCTTCTTAGCCAAGAAGGCGTAAGCGAAAAAATGCGCTTTGAGTTTGCCGGTATGGTCAACGACGGTGTCGCACTGCATATTGAGCATAAATGTGATAAAGAAGCGGTTGTCGTAGATGCGAATGGTAAAGAATACCTTCGTATGTCACGCGAAGGTAATGTGAATCACGATGCCACGTTTATCGAGCATGTCGTGACGAACTATGTCCAATTCTCGGGCATGAACTTTCCACATATCATGGTTCCGTTAATGGAAGAAAAGCAGATGATGATCAACTGCCAGCGTCCACTCGTCATCTATGAAAGTATGGAAGTTGAATTTACACGCCTAGATATCACTGCACCTGAAGTCACCTTCACTGGTGCAACGTTTGATGTCCAGGGCAAGCGCGGTATCGTGACACTTAACTTCGATTTTAAACAAGATGACAACATCGTTGGTAAAGGCGTGAAGCGCATGGTTGCCAGTGGTTTAAAGCCGTACACTCAGCACGATATCGACGACTTGGTTAATCGCTTTAACGAATGTAAAGCCAGCTTTCTTGCAGAGTTTAACCACGTTGCCTAACGTCAGCGCGATTTAAATGAATTAGCTTACATCGCCCCCGCCTTTTGCGGGGGCTTTTTTATGCCTGTCATACCCTAATATATCCTCCGCAAATCTTGCCCCTTTCCTTGCTCTTGGTTTGCTCAACCTTACAACCCCACTCGCTTGACCTCAGATGAAAGACCATCAGTGATATCTATCGCTCATATGGGTAAAAATTATACAAAAAAATAACATTTTAAATTTTTATACATTTTTATTGCATAATCCCTCACTTATAGTAGCATGAATGACATATGGTAATTAATGCAGTATTTAAGCATGAGTATTCAAGTAAAACAGATCAACAAATCTTACGGTGACACCCAAGTTTTACACGACATTAGCTTCAACTGTCACAACGGTGAAACGCTGGTGTTGCTTGGTCCAAGTGGCGCAGGAAAAAGCTCACTTTTACGAGTGCTCAACTTGCTTGAGACGGCTGATAATGGTCAGTTAGATATTGCAGAATACTCATTTGATTTCGACCAAAAGATAGAAGAAAGTGACGAGCGTCAGTTACGTCGTAAAGTCGGCATGGTGTTCCAACAATACAATCTGTGGCCCCACATGACGGTGATGCAGAACTTGATTGAAGCACCAACAAAAGTGAACGGCTTATCGAAAGAAGAAGCAAAAGATCTCGCTTTAGAAGTACTTAAGACTTTAAAGCTGGAAGATAAAGCCAACACATGGCCAATGCAGCTTTCCGGTGGTCAGCAACAACGTGTCGCCATCGCAAGAGCATTAATGATGAAACCGGACGTGTTGTTGTTCGATGAACCAACGGCAGCACTTGATCCAGAAATCACCAACCAAGTGGTCGAAATCATCAAAGAATTGAGTTCGACGGGCATTACGCAAATTGTTGTCACCCATGAAGTCGATTTCGCGAAAAAAATTGCGTCACACGTTCTCTATTTAGAGCAAGGCCGTATCGTAGAACACGGCACCAACAACGCCTTTACTCATCCACAAACCACTCAGTTTGCGGACTATTTAAAACACTAATTATTCATAACGGCGGTCCATTGAAGGAACCCGCTTTTGTAATCTAGGAGTTATACAAAATGAAAAAAATTATTCTTGCTTCGTTAATCGGTCTTGTTTCTACTCACGCTCTTGCACAACAAGAAATTAAATTCGTAATGGAGGCAACTTACCCTCCGTTTGAATTTATGGATGAGAACAATCAAATTCAAGGATTTGACGTAGATTTAGCCAACGCGCTTTGTAATGAAATGGAAGCAAAGTGTACGTTCCATAATCAAGGTTTTGACAGCTTAATCCCTGCACTTAAGTTTAAACGTTATGATGCAGCGATTTCAGCAATGGACATTACCGACGCCCGTCTTGAGCAAGTGGCTTTTTCAAATGCGTATTACGATAACTCCGCTGCGTTTATTTCTTTAGATGGCAAAGTGGCTGATCAAGCAGCATTAGAAGGCAAACGTGTCGGCGTGCAAAATGGCTCAACTCACCAAAGCTTCTTAATTGAGCAGATGCCAGGTGTGACTGCAGTGCCTTATTCAAGCTATCAAGATGCTTTCATCGACATGAAAAATGGCCGTATCGACTCAGTATTTGGTGACAATGCCGTGGTGGCTGAGTGGTTCAAGCGTGATAACAACCTTGCTTACGTAGGCGAAGCGATTACGAACGCGAAATACTTTGGTAACGGATTCGGCATCGCGGTCAACAAAGATAACCAAGCGTTGGTTGAGCAATTAAACAGCGCATTGAAAGTGGTCAGCGCAAACGGCGTTTATGACCAAATTCACACTAAATACTTCGGTAAGTAATATGGTATTGACGGGTTACACTCTGTCGCTCGTTCAAGCCAGTTGGATGACAGTCCAATTGGCTTGTACTAGCCTTGTTGTTGGTCTTGTATTGGCCGTATTGTTTGCAAGTGGTGAGATGTCGCGTCATGCTGCGTTGAGATGGCCAACAACCGCCTTTGTTACCCTCATCCGTGGTTTACCTGAGTTGTTAGTGGTGCTGTTTATCTACTTTGGATCAACCCAAGTATTGTTCATCATCACGGGCGAATTTATTGAGATTAGCCCTTTCATTTCAGGCGTCATCGCGTTATCGCTTATTTTTTCTTCTTATGCTGCACAAACCATTCGTGGCGCATTAAAAGCGGTGAATCGCGGACAAAGAGAAGCCGCGCATGCCTTAGGCATGACTCGTTTCCATTCATTTTTTAGAATTGTATTACCACAAGCGGTCCGTCACGCATTACCTGGGCTGACCAACCAGTGGCTCGTGTTACTCAAAGACACCGCGTTGGTTTCACTGATTGGTGTGACGGATTTATTGAAACAAGCGCAGCTAACGTCAGCGTCTACTCATGAAGCTTTTACATGGTATGCCACCGCCGCCGCCATTTATTTAGTGATTACATTAATCACACAACATCTTGTGAAAAGACTAGACCGTAAGTTTGCAATTAAAGGCATGAGCAGTATTCAAGGAGCACAAGCATGAAAGCTGAATATCTGGAACAACTCTTTGAAGGCTTAATGACCAGCTTCCAACTGACCGTCTCATCCTTGCTTGTTGGGTGTATTTTATCGCTCTTAATGACCGTAACGCTGATCATGCGCACACCGATCATTCATTGGTTCAGCCGCGCATTGATTACGGTCTTTACCGGCACGCCCTTGCTGGTTCAAATATTCTTAGTTTATTACGGCCCAGGTCAGTTTGAATGGATTCGTGAAAGCATTCTGTGGGTTTGGCTAAGCCAACCTTGGTTCTGTGCAATGCTGGCATTGGCACTCAATACGGCCGCTTATAGTGCGCAATTGTTTAAAGGGGCGTTTAATACGATTCCTGAAGGCCAATGGCAAGCCTGTCGTGCACTAGGAATGAGCAAAGCCGCCAGTTTAAGAGTCTTGCTCCCTTACGCGTTGCGTCGCGCGGTTCCGGCTTATTCAAATGAAGTCATTCTGGTTTTTAAAGGGACATCACTGGC
Organism: Vibrio renipiscarius; assembly: GCF_000827885.1. GTDB lineage: Bacteria > Pseudomonadota > Gammaproteobacteria > Enterobacterales > Vibrionaceae > Vibrio > Vibrio renipiscarius. The sequence continues at coordinate 136,395 of NZ_JTKH01000003.1, forward strand.
GAGCACGATTACCATCATGGATTTGATGGGTTATGCGCAACGTATCAATGCACAAACCTACGACACATTAACCGTATTTGGCATCGCTGGCGCGTTCTACTTAGTAGTGAACGGCTTGCTTACCCTGCTTTTCCGTCAACTAGAGAAAAAAGCACTGGCATTTGAAGCTGCGTAATTTGAGTTATGAATCTGCCTTACGCATTTGACTCGCATTCGCGGGGGCATTCATTGGCTCTGCACCCCCCACAAAAAAGGGCGATAAATCATAATTTATCGCCCTTTCCTCATTATAAGTCTTTAAATCCAGCGCCTGACACGTTGCTTATAGTCCAAATACTCTGGGCCAAAATTATTTTCTAACGCTTTCTCTTCAGGCCGAATCTGAAAACGATTTAAGTACATAACAAAACCGTAAGGCAACAATAGGCACAGCATGTTCTGCTGCCAATAACCCAAACCGACCAATAGAATCATTAGCGCTAAATACATTGGATTACGCGTATAAGCAAAAATGCCACTGTCCACCACCGTACTCGCGGCCTCGACGTTGATTGGATTGACCGTCGTTTTCGCTTTACGAAACTCATACACGCCCGCCAACCCAATCACACCAGAAAGCCCTACCGCAGCAACCGCGACAAATAGATTTAGCGGAAACTCGAAACGAAAAACCACCCAAACTTTATCGATAACCGTCATGAGAATGACAAAGATGACAAAGAGTGCCACTGGGGGTATTTTTCTTTCTAGCTTATCCATTAAATGATCTCTAATAGCGCCTGTAACGGGTGTTTCGTCTTCACATGTTCAAAACGTTTTACCTGGCTTCGGCAAGAGTAACCCGTCACCAAGCAACGTTCTTTAGGGAGCTCTTCCAAGCGAGGCTTCCAACTTAGCGCATAAATGTCTTTCGACATTTGCAGCTTGTCGACTTCATGACCAAAGGTACCTGCCATACCACAACAACCGACAGGAACTGTATTCAGTTTGGCACCAAAATGACTAAAAATCGCGCCCCATTCTTTTTCCGCATTCGGCAGTTTGGTTTTTTCTGTGCAATGCGCCAACAAATACCATGGTTCATCTGTTGAGGCTTGCAACGAAAACTCGGCTAAGCGTGGCTCTAGCCATTCATGGACAGTTAAAACGTCAAACTCTCCGCGTTTATCACCAAGGATTTCGTTGTATTCATCGCGATAACAAAGCACCAGCGCAGGGTCAACGCCAACCATTGGGATAGCTAAATCAGCGACTTGCTCTAAGAACATAGCGGTGCTTTTCGCATTGCGCGCAAACTGCGCCAAAAAGCCCTTAATATGCTGCGCTTTACCGTTTGGTTTGAATGGCAATAACACCGGGGTTTTACCCAATTTAATCAGCAATTGAACAAAGTCCTCAACCACGTCGGCATCATAATAGCTCGTGAAAGGATCTTGAACGATCAATACATGATTGGCTTTTTCTTCACTCGACATGCCGGCTAACGCTTGCATATCAAACGCTTTAACGGCCGCCACACGTTTTTCCAAGGTCGGCACTGATAACAACGGTGCATCCACATACCCGACTGTCGCTGCGGTGAGATCTTGCACCCACTTCTGCTTTAACACACCATTGATGAGTGTCGGCGCCTTTGCCATCAGCGGCAACATGGTTTCAATATTCGCCACTAAATAGTCTTTTGCAGGGCGTTGATAGCGGCTGTAGTAAATGTTTAAAAAGCGCGAACGGAAGCTCGGTACATCCACTTTAATAGGACACTGACTCGCACACGCTTTACACGCTAAACACCCATTCATTGCTTCATAAACTTCATGAGAGAAGTCGTATTGATGACGCTTATTAAATGTGTGGCGCACACGATCAAGCAAGGTTTTTACACTCGCCGATTGCAGCGCTTGTTTTTCAAGATCGAGAATATCAACGCCTTGTTCTGTTAGCTGACGTAGCCATTCTCGTACCAATCCAGCCCGGCCTTTCGGTGAGTGTCTGCGATCGGCGGAAACCTTCATCGATGGGCACATTGGTGATGCGGTATCATAGTTAAAGCATAAGCCGTTACCGTTACACTCCATCGCCTGTTTAAAACTATCACGCACTTTGACATCGATTTGACGATCATAAAAACCGCGCTTCGTGTCAGACACTTTGACCAGAGCTTCTTGGCTTTCAAGCGGTGTACAAATTTTCCCAGGGTTCATTTTATTTTGGGGATCAAAGGCCGATTTTACACGGCGCAATTCCGTGAATAACGCTTCACCAAAAAATTCTGGCCCATATTCAGAACGGAATCCTTTGCCATGCTCTCCCCACATTAAGCCGCCGTATTTGGCCACCAGCTTCACCACTTCATCAGAAATCTCATGCATGAGTTTCTCCTGATGAGGGTCGCACATATCCAACGCAGGACGAACATGCAATACGCCCGCATCCACATGGCCAAACATGCCGTAGTTCAGTTGCTTTGCATCGAGCAACTGACGGAATTCATCGATAAAGTCGGCTAGGTTTTCAGGGGGAACACAGGTATCTTCAGCAAATGCGACGGGTTTAGCTCGGCCTTTCGCCGCGCCTAGCAAGCCCACCGCTTTTTTACGCATGTTGTAAATCTTGTTGATACTGGCAACATCATCCACGACTTGATAGCCAATAATGCCCGCCTCTTCGCTGATCAGCATCTCATCTAGGCGTGCGATTAACGTATCGAGTTGTTGTTGCACTTCATCACAATCTTGTCCGGCAAATTCCACCATGTTGATGCCTAACATGTCTCTATTAGGGACATCAGTGATCAAGTCACTCACGGTGTGCCAAACAATATCTTCTTTCGCGAGATTCAATACTTTTGAATCAATGGTTTCAACCGAGAGCGCGTGTGCGTCTACCATAAACGGAGCATTACGCAGTGCCGAATCAAAACTGTTGTATTTAACGTTGACCAAGCTACGAGCTTTAGGGATCTTAGTCAGGTTCAATTTCGCTTCAGTAATGAAGGCTAATGAGCCTTCCGCGCCACACAACACACGAGTTAAATCGAACTCGCCACTGTGCTCATCGATGGCATTTTTTAAATCGTAACCCGTAAGAAATCGGTTTAACGGCGGGAATTTAGCTAGGATTTGGTCTCGGTGTTGGCGGCAAATTTGTTCTGTTGCCTCCAACGCAATTGCCGCATAACTCTGTGGTTCTGGCTGGCCATGGGATAAATCCGTCTCCATCACCGAGCCGTCAGCAAACACCGCTTGCAGAGACAAAACATGATCCGATGTTTTACCGTATTTCAAGGAACCTTGACCCGAAGCATCCGTATTGATCATCCCGCCTAACGTGGCGCGGTTACTGGTGGAAAGGTCTGGCGAAAAAAAGTAACCATAAGAACGAATCGCGTCATTCAGTTGGTCTTTCACCACCCCAGTTTGTACACGCACCCAGCCTTCTTTTTCATTGATTTCAAGGACTTTATTCATATGGCGGGATAGATCCACCACCACACCTTGTGTCAATGACTGGCCATTGGTGCCCGTACCGCCCCCGCGTGGAGAAAATTTTACGCGCTCATAGACAGGCTTCACGCTGATTTGACCAATCAGTGCGACGTCTTCTGTTGATTTGGGATGAACAATCGCTTGTGGCAGCATTTGATAGACACTGTTGTCAGTGGCAACGGCTAAGCGGCTTGAGTATTGTGTTTCGATATCACCGGTAAATCCTGCTGATTTCAGTTCATCTAAAAAACTGAGCACAACATGATCAACATCGGGTTGAGAATGAAGTCTTGGTAACATTGCTTCCTGCCCCTACTACGCTGATCCATTCAGCATTGGGTTACTTTTATTTGTGTTGTGTCACTTTACAACATTTAAAAGCGTGATCAAATCAGAATTACAATGCCCCAATGCATTTTTTGTATCGACGAATCAAAGAGATTTGTCCCCTCTTTTTATCTTCTCGATGCTGGCTTACCCACCAAAACGTATTGCCTTTTTTGATCTCTGTCTTGCGCGCAAGGACGTACAACAAATCAAGTTCAAGCATGAGCGGATGGCGGCATCGCTTGCACCCTATCTATTTCATTGAACCTCTCCCCAATCCCCCGCCATTCATCTTTTTTTCCCTTACCTTTCGACCTTTACTCGCGCTCGATAGTTGCGAGCGACCGCAAGAACGCGTTAAAATAACCGACTTTGTTCATTTTACGAGTTTTGTCGCGATCTATGCATAAACAAAAAGCCTTAAAAAAGATTGCCAAGTGTCTAGAGCTTGGTAACTCTGCCAACGTCAATGAAGCTGCGAATGCGATCAGAATGGCGCATAGCCTTATGCTCAAGTATGGCTTGGATAAGGACGATATTGAGTTTATCAAGATGGGCAAAACGCAATCGACCCATCTATTGCCAGCCAACGTAAGCTCGACACTGCTGCGCGTCATTCGAGGTATCAATACCAAGTTTGGTGTCGAAGCCGTTCTACTAAACCACAAAGGTTTAAAGCGCGTCGAATTCATTGGTGAAGCCGATCGCGCTATTTTTGCCGCGTTTGCCTTTGATATTGTTTACCGTGAAATGAATGAACACACCGGAAAATTCCGCAACAGTTTCGCAGGAACAGGCACATCAAGCCTAGAAGTCACTCGCCGAGTGAACTCTTACCTATCTGGTTGGGTTGAGGGCGCATTAGAGAAGTTGCCTATCATTTCACCAGACGAAGAATCTGCCAATAAAATCGAAGATTATATCGATAAAGAATTTAAGAATATCGATCGTGAAACCTTCAAACAGCAATTGCGTGAAGCGATGAAAAACCTCACTGCTGACTATGAAGTAGGACTCAAAAAAGGGCGTACTTTATCGGTTAATCGCCCTATCGACGGCGCTCCTGAGCGTAAACTGCTGCGTTAATTTATGTAAAGCACACCTCATAAGTGGCGGCAAAACAAACAACTTCTTGCTGCCACGTTAATCTTATGTCAAATATCGTGCGTACATTTGACATAACGAACATCATAAGGTTAATTGCATCCCATTAATTTGTTGTATGAATACTTCACATGGAGATGCGATCTGTGAAAAAACTCACTTTAGCTTTAGCGCTGACTATTGCACTGACCGGCTGCCAAGCTACTCAACGTCAAAATGCCACCACGGGTGAGAGCGAAACGAACTCTGCCACTTCTGGCGCACTACTTGGTGCGATTGCGGGTGTTGCGATTGGCCTTGCGACAGGTGATGACGCGAAAGAACGTCGTAAAAATGCACTTATTGGCGCAGCAGGCGGCGCGGCAATTGGTGGTGGTGCGGGTTACTACTTTGACCAACAAGAAGCGGCGCTACGCAAGCAACTGCTGGATTCAGGTGTACAAGTTGAACGTATTGGTGAAAACCAACTGGTTTTACGCCTAGAAAACGGCATTGGCTTTGCTTCAAGTTCATACCAATTGGATCCAACCATTCACCGCACTCTCGCGGGCGTGGCGACCATATTGGTTGAATACCCAAACACCAGTTTAGTCGTGAATGGCTACACCGATAGCACGGGTAACGATCAAATGAACCAAACGCTTTCTGAGCGACGTGCAGAGTCTGTTCGTAGCTACCTTGTTCAACAAGGTGTTGCTCCGGGTCGTGCCATTGCTCGTGGCTATGGCGAACGCTTCCCGCTATGTTCAAATGACACCACGGCTGGCCGTGCGTGTAACCGCCGTGTAGAAATTCAGATCCTACCGCTGAAATAACGGTTATTCGCTTTGTTTACCATGCCAATGGGTTTATTCTCATCGGCATGGTTGTTCCTTTGAACGACCCTTCATGCATTTATTCTCAATCTAGTCATCCATTTAAGTGACTCTCGTTTTCGAGCTGCAATAGGACGCTCTCACAACATGCTAGTGCAAATTAAAAAATTAAAACCATTGTTCTACGTATTAGCTGGGTTTCTCTTCCTATTCGCCACTTCAGCGGCTCATGCACTCACCGAAAATGAGGCAACACAAATTCTACAACAGGCTGAACTGAATAACCCTCGGGCGCAATATCAGATAGCCCACGCCTATCAAGCAGGTGACAGCGTCACGCAATCAAATAAAGAAGCGATTTACTGGCTTAGACAAGCAGCAAGTAACCGCTATAAACCTGCGCAGCGCGAGTTAATACAGCATTATCAGCAAGGTGATTTAACCGAACAGAATCTAAATGAAGCGCTTTTTTGGCTCACCAAATTGGCGATGTCTGGCGACGATCAAGCTCAATTTGAATTAGGTCAATTCTACGAACTGCAAGCGAAACACACTGAGCCGTTGATGCAGGCAAAATTATGGTATCAAATCGCCGCTCAAACCAACCCGAAAGCAGAAACGGCATTAACCGGCCTGCTAGAACAAGAATTTAACGACCAGCGGGCGAAGCAATTGGCCGCAATGTCGGATTTGAATGACAGCGACAACGCATCGCTGGATGATGACAAGGCCATCACAAACCCCATGCCATCGTGGTTATACGTTTTGCTCTTTTTGGTCATCATCATCGTTACTGCGATGGCGCTGTTTTGGCGTCGTAAACAGCAAGCACGTGACTCTTTGCCGCCCGCGGCCTCAACCAGCACGCCGAATCAGGCCGATAGTGATCTTCGCCAGAAAATAGCACGACAAGACCAAGCGTTACGTAAACAAAAACAGCAGTTAGAGCAACTCTTGAGTCAGCTAAAAGCGCAGCAAGCGGCAAGCCTCCGCACTCAAGCGAAAACAGAACCTCAGTTGCACCCGTTACACTTGGCACGATCAATGTTTGGCTATGGCGATGAACGTCTACCCGATGAAAAACAGATTAAACAGCGCTACAAGCAGCTGTGTAAAATTTATCATCCGGACAAACAAGGCAGCCATGAAGAAATGATGAGACTCAATAGCGCGCTAAGTATCATCCTCAAGCATGTTAATAAGTAGTTACATATATTATTCAATGCTCTAGGACGACCACTCAATCACTGTGTATAAGGGATTCGCAAACGATCTCGCTCTCAGTTGACGTAACAAATAGTTAACCGGTAATAACTCTTTGTGTCATAATAAGCGCCGAAAATAACCCGTAGTGATAAGGGTGGAGCCAATTATGTACACTATTGAAGGCATTTGTGACTGGTGCAAAAAGCCAAGCTTACTCGCTAAACATGAATATATTGACGGTTTATGCCATTACTCTTGTGAAGAGTGTTTCGACTTGGCCGCTTTGGATGTACGTCAGTTTAACCTTGCTGAATTACAGCAAAGAGAACGTCAAAATCAATTACGCTAAATCGCGACAGAAAAGCATTCGTTACCCACAAAAATGAGTAACCGCAACGCTTGTGATCAAACCTGAGAAACCACCTTCTGAAAAGGTGGTTTTTTATTGCCCGTCGATACACAACGCGTTATCGCGATGTCAATCAGTGCTTTTTTAATTCGTCGGTGCTCCCGTTTGATTTTCCGGTTGGGCGGCAATGAACGCTGGGTGTTGCATAAGTGTTTGATACACTCGATTGAGCGTTGGGTATTTGGTCATGTCCACACCGACCCTCAGTGCGTTATACACTTGCGGGGCTAAACAGACATCCACTAGCGTGACATCCGCCCCGACACAAAACTTACCTGCGAGTGGCTTTAGTTTTTCATCCAAACTCTCAAAACCTTCCATAATCCAATACTTCAACCACTTCTGTTTATCGCATTCTTTCACTTTCATTTGATGAGTCAGAAATTGCTGCACACGCAAGTTGTTGAGCGGATGAATATCCACGGCGATGTCTTGCGCTAAACTGCGAATGAGATAACGCTGCTCACCTGTTATCGGCACCAATAATGGCTGAGGATAATGCTCATCTAAGTAGTCAAGAATCACCATTGATTGATTGATCCGAAGCCCGCCATCGACCAGCACTGGAACCAATTCTGTAGGATTGAGCGCATGGAAATAGTCCGAGTGTTGCTCGCCTCCCTTTTCAATTAAATTGATCTCAATCGATTGATAAGAAATATTTTTTAAACTGAGTGCAATACGCACTCGATACGTTGCCGACGATCGCCAGTATCCATAGAGTTGCATTATTCACTCACTATTTTTTGTTCAATGGCACCAAATACACTGTTTCCTTGAGAATCCAACATCTCTATTTTGATCCGGTCACCAAACTGCATAAATGACGTCGAGGGTGAGCCATCACGAATGGTTTCAATCATTCTCATCTCTGCAATGCAGGAATACCCGACGCCCCCCTCTTCAATCGAGGTTCCATAGTCCGTGCCTTGTTTGTTGGAGACCGTACCAGAACCAATGATGGTCCCCGCGCCCAACGCTCTTGATTTTGCTGCATGGCTGATCAGTTGATAGAAGTTAAACGTCATATCTAAGCCCGCATTCGGGCAGCCAAAGAGGGTATCGTTATAATAGCTGCGCATGGGTAAATGCACCTTGCCATCACGCCAAGATTCACCGAGCTCATCGGGTGTGATCGCCACCGGGGAAAAAGCAGACGAAGGCTTAGACTGATAAAATCCAAACCCCTTCGCCAGTTCGGTTGGGATTAAGGCTCTCAACGACACATCATTAACCAACATCAACAGTCGAATCGCCTCTTTACTCTGTTCTAAACTGCACCCCATTGGGACATCATCAGTCACAATGGCCACTTCCGCCTCGAAATCAATGCCCCATTCTTGGGTAGGAAAAACAATATTGTCGCACGGACCAATAAAGGTATCTGATCCACCTTGATACATCAGTGGATCATGCCAAAAGCTGTCCGGGATTTCTGCGCCGCGCGCTCGACGAACCAACTCAACATGATTGACGTAGGCACTACCATCGGCCCAATGGTAAGCCCGCGGAAATGGCGACTCACAATCATAAGGGTCAAAGACTATGGCATCTAACTCGCCCAGATTTAATGCTTCATAAATGCCTTGTAGCGCCGCGGCCTTATCGTGCCAATGATCGAGCAATTGTTGCATGGTGCAAGCAATATGAGGAACGGCAATGCATTGGGTCATTGCGCGATTCACCACCACTAACTGGCCATCTCGCGACCCATTTTTTAATGTTGCTAGCTTCATTGTGAATCACTCCCTTTCTTGTTTAACGTTCCGTTTGTCTGTCTTAGTGCCCAAAGCGGTGTTTCTACTTGTTGAGGCGCAAGCAAGTGACTCAGTCCAGTGAGCCAATACCGCGAATCAAGCTAGTCTTCCGATTCACGCCAACTGTAGACATAATCGGGTAATTCAACCGATTGTGCCGCGGGCGAAAAGGTCAGTGCATGTCGCGTATCAATCATTACGGCCACTTCATCCGTATGCTTTTTCGTTTGTTTTTGACCATTTGCAAAGGCTTTAGGGTGCGGGCCATGCGTCAATCCTGCCGGATGAAATGTCATCATGCCGGCTTCAATATTGTCACGGCTAAAGAAATCGCCTTCGTGATAAAATAACACTTCATCATAATCATCATTATTGTGATAAAACGGCACTTTCAATGCCCCAGGATCACTTTCCATCGGACGAGGCACAAAAGTACACACCACAAAACCATCACCAACAAAGGTGGTGTGTGCAGACGGAGGAAGATGGTATCGATGCGACATGAGCGGTCGGATATCGCGCCAATTAAGCCGAACAACCGACAAATCGCCATGCCAACCAATCGCATCTAATGGATTAAAGGGATAAGTAATGGTGTTAATTTGATCGTGACGTTTGACGGAGACCTGCGTGGTGGACTCACTATACTGGGCTTTGAATGCGTCATCGATTTTGGGAACATCAAGCACCGCGGGATCAAAGACAGCGTGCTGCCCAACGATGCCTTTCTCGGGTAATCCGAATCCAGAGTCCGTGCACTCAATCATCAAAATAAACATTGCTTCATTGGGTTCTAAACGCCAATTCGTTGACCGAGGGATCAAAACATAGTCGCCCATCACCACGCTTAAATGGCCATAATCGCAATACAATTCAGCGGAGCCTTGGTGGATAAAAAGTAACTCATCGCCATCCGCATTGCGCGCGAGAGAAGGCATGGATTGATTGAGCTTCCAAACGCGTATTTTGCACTGTTGATTATGCAAAACTGGCAGTACATGCCATGGTGAGACTTGTTGGCTTGCCTCAATATGATTGAGATTAAACGCACGAGGTTTGAAATCCCCTTGCCATTCCCGCCAATTGGTGGGGGGATGTTGATGATGAAAATGACTGGCGGGGCCAAAAAAGCCACTGCGCCCAGCTTCTCTTTCATAGATTGCTTGCTGAGGAAAATCCGCATGCGCTTGTCGCGAACACGTACCTTCTCGGTGCGGATAGGTAATCCCTTTACGCATCCTTTAATACCCCTCGTTGAATTTGATCCTCTTCGATGGATTCAAACAACGCTTTGAAGTTCCCTTCGCCAAAACCTTGATTGCCTTTACGTTGTATGATTTCAAAAAAGACCGGACCAATGACTGTTTGGGTAAATATTTGCAATAAAATCCCTTCATCCATTGGCGCGCCATCAATCAAAATACTTAACTGTTTCAGTTCATCGAGATCTTCTTGGTGTCCCTCAACACGCTCGTTAACCTTCCGATAATAGCTCTCTGGCGTCACCATAAATTGCACACCTCGCGAGCGAAGTAAGCGGACCGTTGCAAATATATCCTCGGTACTCAGCGCAATATGTTGGATACCTTCGCCGTTATACTCACGGATAAATTCCTCAATTTGCGATTTATCATCCGAAGACTCATTGATAGGAATTCGAATTTTGCCACACGGGGCGGTCATCGCCCGGCTCACTAACCCCGTTAGTTTCCCCTCTATATCAAAATAGCGTATCTCACGGAAATTGCCGATTCGCTCATAAAATCCGGACCATAGATCCATATGCCCTTGCTTTACATTGTGCGTAAGGTGGTCCACTTCAAACAAACCAACGTTGTGCGTTTGGCAGCGCTCATCCGCATCGGGATAGAAACAAAAATCAATGTCATAAATCGTATGATCGCCGTAACGATCGACAAAATAAATCAAGCTGCCGTCGATTCCGTTAATCGCCGGAATAGACAACTCCATGGGTCCAATTTCGTTTATGTAAGCCGTCGCGCCATTTTCTAAAGCATACGCCATCGCTTTAGCGCAATCTTCAACCCGAAATGCCATCCCACACACGGAAGGACCGTGCCGCTCAGCACAAGCGTGCGCTTGACTGTTTGGTTGACCATTTACGATAAAATGAATATCACCTTGGCGGAATAACCATGCCGCTTTCGATCGGTGCTTCGCCACTTCAGCGAACCCAAGCGAAATAAACAACGCTTTGAGCTTTTCAATACCTTGGGTGTCGGCCGCTGTGTATTCAACAAACTCGAAGCCATCAGTCCCTAACGGATTGTATTTCTTGTCCATTTGTCACCCCACTCTCGTTCGTCGATGGACGCTTTATCATTCGGTTAACTTTGGATGATCACGACAAACAAGGGCAACTATTCAAAAAATTTTACGAAGCATAATCCGTCATTTTTGCTGTACGTTTGAATTAACACCCCCTCTCGACATTACAACTTATTGATTTATTGTTCATTACTCATCAAATGACGTAACACCACTTTTACAAGCTGTAATTGTTGCACTTAGACACAGTGAAAGTTTGATTTATATCAGGGTATGACCTCCTGCTTCGGGGCTATGTTATCTGCCTCTGTCCCCCGAATAAGATATAAAAATGACGACAATTAATCGTGACCGTTTGGTCGAGCATTTCTGCCAATTAATCAAAATTGATAGTGAAAGTGGTTTTGAAAAAGAAATCGCTGAAACCCTAACCGAACAATTGGGCGAACTGGGTTTTACGGTCCACAAACTGCCAGTACCTGAGCAATACACCAATGGTTTTAACGTTTATGCGCGCTTAGAAGGCAAGCTAGAAGACAGCGTTGTTATGAGCTGCCATATGGATACCGTATCGCCAGGTAAAGGTATTGAGCCTGTAATTGAAGACGGCATCATCCGCTCGAAAGGCAATACCATTTTAGGTGGTGATGACAAATCAGGGATTGCCGCGATCATGGAAGCGGTACGTTGCATCCAAGCCGATAACCTTGAGCACAAGACCTTAGAAATCGCGTTTACCGTTCATGAAGAAGGCGGCCTACGCGGCTCTGAGCATTTCGATATGTCGTTTATCCAATCTGATAAAGCGATCGTTTTAGATACTGGCGGCCCGATTGGTAGCATTGTTAACGCTGCGCCTGGACAACAACGAATTGTTGCCAAAATCATTGGTCGCCCAGCTCACGCGGGTCTTGCACCAGAAGAAGGTATTAGTGCGATTAGCGTTGCAGCAGATGCCATCACGCAAATGAACCTATTGCGCATTGATTCTGAAACCACAGCAAACATCGGTATCGTTCAAGGTGGTCAGGCGACCAATATCGTCATGCCTGAATTGACCATTATCGCTGAAGCGCGTTCATTGAATAATGACAAATTAGCCAAACAAGTTTCTCATATGGTTGAGACTTTCCAAGCCGCAGCAGACAAACATGGTGCAGTGGTAGAAATTGAATCGACACGTTCTTATGATGGCTTTGTACTGCCTGACAATCATCCGCATATCGATCAAATCAAAGCGTCTTTCCGTGCGATTGGTGCAGACCCAATCACGAAAGCAACGGGCGGTGGCAGCGATGCCAACAATTTCAACAAACTCGGTCTTGCGACAGTGAACATTTCTACTGGCATGGCAAAAGTGCACACAACTGAAGAATTTATCGCCATTGATGACATGGTGAAAGTAACTGAATTTGTTCAGCACTACCTAACACACTAAGTGTTGTTCCCGGAAAATAACCCCTATTTTCCGGGATTTTTTTACTGCCGAGTGATCGCCTACCAAAGATCGTGCGCGAACGAGTTTAAGCCCGCTTCTGCCGCCAAAAATCCACAGTAAAAAGTCTATAGTAAATAGTCGTTACGCTCTTCACTACGCGGCGAGTAGTACTCAACGAATTCAAACTGCATTGCATGGGCGTCTTGATAATAGACATTCTTTCGATGCGGGTGCTCTGCCCCCCAGTGATCCATTTCATACCCACCCTGCTTTAAACGTTGAACCAATTCCTCGACATTAGGGACGGCGAAACCTAAATGATTTAAACCGGTAAAACGTTGCGTCCAATGTAAGGCTGAGCCTTTCGCTAAATTATCCACTGCGATATAGAAAGCATCATCGCCGATATGGAACCACTCCACTTCTTCGTCAAGATCATTGAGATACGTTCCTTGCCCTCTCACACGCCACTCAGGTATGGCGGTCAGTAGAAACTCAATCGTTAGTTTTGGATCTGCCACTGAAATGTTGGCGTGTTCTAAATAGCTTTTCATCATCTTAATCCTTTAAGTGTATTCATCATTATTGCTGTCCATGATGAACACCTTAATACCTCAAGTTAACATGAGGTAAAGACTTTTATTCGAGGTTTTTGCTAAAGGGAAATGGTTAGACGGGGCTCATGAGAGAAATGAAATCGAATCCAATAAACAGACTAAAAGGCATCACCATGGCTCGTGTTCAAAGCGTGCACGACGCGCTTGCACCTCGGTACAATGAGTGGCCAGAATCAATTCAGCCAAGGTGATCGCGGGATTCCCCTCAATCAATCGCGCTAGCTGTTGTTCAATCGTTAAAGGTGGCTCAACCTTAGCCAAGGCTTGGGTAATTTTCGTTATAACAAACTGATAGATAATCGCATCTTGCTCAATAAGGCATTGTTTGTATTGTTGCAACGACGCATGCTCGCCCACAAGCTGCCAATGACGCGAACGACGAACCCGCTTTAATTCACATCGATGGGATAATGCAGCCTCTCGTGCCCATTGCGTATGAGTACGACCAATACGATGGATAAGTGAAGGTAATGCTACGGTGATCAAAACATCCGACATAAGTAAATCGTCAATAATATTCAAAATGACTGTGCCGGTACTTTAATCGAAATCCAATAAAAAAACACCGAGCAAAACTCAGTGTTTTTTTATTGGATGTATTGGTGACGGGTATTAGGCTAGGCGTTATGCACAACTTGCAAGCAGCTGACGCTTACGTGGCTCTTGGATTAATTTCCAATGAATACCTTCGATAGCACCGGCAAATTTCCATAGCAACTTCACATCGACATCACTTCCGTATGTTTGTTTAACGCGCGAAAAGACCTGTGGAGCGCCAAGCTCGATGAACTCTTCAACATCATCAATCCCTGCTTTTTTCACCATACGCTCTAACGTTAATTGCATATTTGGTAAATCTCTCAAGCGACGATTTGCTGATGAGCGCTTAAATTTACGCTGCGTAACAGAGTGATTGATGGATTGCTCTACTACCTTATCAAGTTCGGCACTGCGCGAATTAAAATGATCGGTAATATCATAATAATTAACCGTCGCCGTGGTTTGTTTTTTGATGTGGCGGTACTTTTCGCAACCTAATGCAAGCAGTTCGTCATCTAAGGTTTCGCCACCGCGAATAAAAATGTGGTCGCCACTGATGAGCGCAAACATTGCATCATCTTTGAATAGACCGGTACCTCCAAACATTGAACGTTTCTGGAAATCACCAAATTTTCCCACATACTGAATAAAAGATTGTTCTGTCATATCCATTGATCCTCAAATCTCAAAAAACCCCGATTATTAGTGATCACCAGATAGCAGCGTTAAAGCGAAAAATTCAGGTCAGATAGTTATATTATTGTTGAAGCGTGACCCTTTTTACTGATGTTTAAATCATAGTTAACGAAACAAATTAAGTCTGGTCATACTTCACATCAACAACCCCAGATTTCAATAATTATGAGACTAGTATCACAGTGTCATAATTCTGTAATCATTGAGCGTCAAAAAAATAACTTTTTACTCTCAAATTCAATATGGCACTAAATATCAATCCATAAGATTCACCATTTGCTTGTCGACTGATATAAACGGTAAAATCAAAAAAAAAATTACACATAACAATAATTATGACTCATCTATCTTTTTACTGGCTGCCCGAAAACCGCGAAATGATTGAGAAAGGAATCGAAAGTGAATTTGCTCAGTTCCTCGAAAACTCCATCGATTCAGGAAAAATCACCTTACCTCCCATTCCAGAAGTCGTCCTAAAAATTCAGAAGCAGTGTCAATTTGATGACACTACGATTTTTGATATCGCCGATTGCTTAGTGGAAGATCCTGGTTTAGCCGCCGTTGTGATTCGTGTTGCCAATTCGGTCATTTTTAATCGACGCAATATTGAATGTACTGACATAGTGACCGCGGTTGCGCGTTTGGGGATATTGCGCGTTCGCGATATCGTCACCGCACAATCGATTGAGCAGATGAAAAATTCTGTCAATCTCAGCGAGGGCTGTAATCGTATATTGCGTAACAGTGCCGCGACGTCTAAAGAACTGTCCGCCACCATGGTTATGGTGGTCAAAGAATTCAAACTCGCCCACCCGACTAGATATCAATATCTCGACGCTGATAAAGCTCTGTTAACCGGTCTTATTGCCGACATCGGTTTATTTTGCCTCGTTAACGAATACTACTTGTATTTAGAGCGTGGCAATTACTTGGAAGAAGCACTAGCACTGCGTATTTTTAACTCTTTGTGCCCAGCCGCCAGCCAGCTTGTACTCGCCAAATGGGGCTTTGACGCTGACTTTATTGATATTGCCGCCAATAAAGACCATCAAGACCTTAATTTGGATGTCAGCTATCTCGATGTTGCACGTATTGCGAATCATATTTTGATGTTCCGCCATGACGATGAACGCCTTGAAGATCATGACGTTGAGGTGGATGTTACCGGCGCGGATATACTGTACAAATTGACCAATTTAAGTGATAGTGACTTCCAGATTAAAATCAACGAACTCATTAGCGCTAGCGGCTTTTAACGCTTCAGGATTTAGTATGTTTACAGGGATGCTTTTCATCTTTGCCCCACTCGTTGTGGGGTACCTTATTGCCATTTCAAATCAACGTGTGCTTGATCAAATCAACGTAACGACAGCTCGACTTGTCTTCGTTATCTTAGCGTTGATGGGATTGAGTCTGGCTGCACTCGATAACTTAAGCGAAAACCTACAAACCATTCTCAGCTACACCGCTACCTTCTTTATTTGTTTAGGTTTATGCAATATCGCCGTTCTGCCGTTGGTTGATAAGTTCTTACCCATCGAATCCGATACCAAACAAACTCATTTACCGTTATCCAGCATGGCGCTGGAATCGGTGAAACTCATCTTTGTGGTCGGCGGTGGTTTAGCGATAGGCTTATTATTGCCGATTGACCTTTCATGGGTCGATACCGCCAGTGAGTGGATCCTATTTATTCTGCTGTTCTTTATTGGCATTCAATTGCGCAACAGTGGCCTGACGCTCAGACAAATACTGATCAATAAACAAGGTATGTGTATTGCGGCGCTGGTTGTCGGCAGTTCACTGATTGGCGGAGCGATCGCGGCGACTATCTTAGGCATCGATATCTACCGAGGTTTTGCTATCGCGTCCGGATTTGGCTGGTATTCCTTAGCGGGTATTTTAATGGGTGATGCCTTCGGTCCAATCTATGGCGGCGTTTCATTCATGATTGAATTATTGCGCGAATTAGTGGCATTGGTATTAATTCCACTGTTGATTCGCACTCGCCCTTGTACCGCGATTGGCTATGCGGGCGCAACCGCGATGGATTTTACCCTGCCCGTGATTCAAACCACAGGCGGTGTTCGCTGCGTACCCGTTGCCATCGTGAGTGGCTTTATCTTAAGTTTATTGGTGCCCGTGTTGATGTTGTTCTTTGTGTCACTTGCGGGATAGATCTCGGGAATACCCCATGAACTGCTCTAAAATGTAGCCACACACAGTCAAATGCGTTGCAATTGGCGGCGTACAGGACCATTACCGCGACAAAAACAGATACGCAGACTTCAATAAGATAAGTTTACGCTTACCGTTAATAACAATTAGGATGTTAACTATGAAACGAGTGATCATTGCTCTCTTACTGAGTACAGGCTCTAGTGCGGCTTTCGCTGCCGACAACACTTGCTTATCTCAGAAGTACGATGCTTATATTGAAGCATCAATGCATTGGTATGAAGACCTTTCTAACCTGACGGCAGAGCAATACCCAGAACTAACAGAAGTGAGCCAATGGTATTTAGAAGGTCGTCGTAATCACTTCAACCTCAACGCGACCGCAGTCACCTACTATTTAGAGAATGAACCCGCCAAAGTGGCGACTCAAAAACCCGTTGAAGCTTGGTTACAGTTAGAGCAGTCAGAAATAAAGCAACTGGCCCAACGCAGCGATGAACTTGGTGTCATTGCGGCGAAAACATTTGCCGACCGCCAGGCCGTCCCTCATAAGCAAAACTATGAACTGCGTGCGGCGTTTGCGGATTTACTGAGCCACCCAACCAAAATTGACGCCGCGTTAGAACGTTACAACGCCACTATTGCTAATGTTGAGAAAATGCGTTGTGATTAGCGTATCATCACTGTCATCGCTCAGCGTGCTACATCAGCGCTGAATACTGCAAAACCCCTTAGCTAAGTTGCGATGAATAATTTGCAAAGCAACTTGGCTATTTAGTCAACAAATCGCACCACAACTCTGAACGCAATCGATTCTGTAACCTAAGTTTCTTTAATTAAGGCGGGACATTATCCTCGTTTTCGTTTAGATTGTGCCGCTGCAATAAAAAGATAAGAGCAACGTAATTGCATGGTATCGGAACAAAAAACGGCTGACGTAAGTTTCGAAAGTTTACTTCGAATCTTTACCGTCCCTGAAGGCCCAGACTCAACACTTACTCAAATCGAAGAAGAACTGTCTCGTAACTTAAATAAGTTTTTACGAGAGCATATTGTGGCGGAAGAAAAGCCATTAAGAGAAATTGAAAAAGATTTCTCGTGCGCTGTCATTCCTGAACAACCCGAGTTTGTCTCCGATCACACCCAGCATCTACTCGATACTCTGGTCTCGCATTCGGTTCACACCTCTGCGCCAAGCTTTATCGGCCATATGACATCAGCATTGCCTTATTTCTTAATGCCGCTGTCAAAAATCATGATCGCGCTGAACCAAAATCTGGTTAAAATTGAAACCTCCAAAGCATTCACCCCACTTGAGCGTCAAGTGTTGGGTATGCTGCATCGCCTCATTTACGCCCAAGATAGCCATTTCTACCAACAATGGATGCACAGTGCGAATCACTCACTGGGTGCTTTCTGTTCGGGTGGCACCATCGCCAATATTACGGCCCTTTGGGTTGCCCGTAATAATGCGCTACGTGCCCAAGGCCATTTTCGCGGCGTAGAGAAAGAAGGCCTATTTAAAGCGATGAAACATTATGGCTACGAAGGTTTAGCGATTCTTGTTTCAGAACGCGGTCACTACTCGCTCAAAAAAGCGGCCGATGTTTTAGGCTTAGGTCAAGATGGCTTAGTGGCCGTTAAGACCGATGTGAATAATCGCATTTGTCCAGAACATCTGAAGCTCAAAATAAAAGAGCTAAAAGAAAAGAACATCAAACCGTTTGCGGTGATCGGCGTTGCCGGAACAACCGAGACCGGTAGTATCGATCCGCTAAAAGCAATGGCAACCATTTGCCAAGAAGAAGATTGTCACTTCCATGTCGATGCGGCTTGGGGTGGTGCAACGTTGATGTCAAACAGCTATCGTCACCTTCTTGATGGTATTGAACTGGCTGACTCTGTCACCATTGATGCCCATAAGCAGCTCTACATCCCAATGGGTGCAGGCATGGTGCTATTCAAAGACCCTAGCTCGATGAAATCCATAGAGCATCACGCACAATATATTTTGCGTAAAGGCTCAAAAGACCTTGGCAGTCACACGCTCGAGGGCTCTCGTTCTGGAATGGCAATGTTGGTGTACGCTGCAATGCACATTATCAGCCGACCAGGCTATGAGTTGCTGATCAATCAAAGTATTGAGAAAGCCCGCTACTTTGCCGATTTAATCGAACAGCAAGACGATTTCGAACTGGTTTCTGAACCTGAACTTTGTCTACTCACCTACCGTTACTTACCTGTGCATGTTCGCCAAGCATTAACGGTTGCGAGTGAAAGCAAGCGATCAGAGCTCAATGCTTTGATGAATGAATTGACTAAGTTCGTTCAAAAACGCCAACGTGAGAATGGTCTGTCGTTTGTTTCACGTACACGCTTAAATCCTGCACTTTGGAGCGAGTTACACACCATTGTATTTCGAGTGGTGTTAGCCAACCCATTAACGACCTGTGACATCTTACAAGGCGTATTGGAAGAACAGCGTGAAATAGCCTTAAATGGTGCGCCTACACTATTGGAAAAAATCGATTCACTTGCCAATGAAGTATTAGCAAACTGAAATTTTATTTCTGATTTATTGTAACTAGGCATCATCACAGAGCAATTAGCGACCAATTTGAGCCTTATTCAATCTATTTTGTGTAGTTTTCATAAAATATTGTTTGAGGCCGGTCATATTCTAGGGAATTGACCTGTATAAAAATTACTGTAATACGAAAGGTTAGGTTTATACTGGCTCAATGGCGCTGGCGATAATTTATGTTGATTGAAAAACAACTTCATTCAACGAACAATCAATAATTCGCCCAGCGAGTTGTTCTCTATACCCTTGTGAACACTATGAATACATTAGAAAAAGTCCAGAAAAATCTAGAGAATTTCAGTAAGTCTGAACGCAAGGTCGCTGAAGTGATCATGGCGTCGCCTCAAACTGCTATCCACTCTAGCATTGCCACGCTGGCCAAAATGGCCGATGTTAGTGAGCCTACTGTAAACCGTTTTTGTCGTCGCTTGGACACGAAAGGTTTTCCAGATTTCAAATTGCATTTGGCACAAAGCCTGGCAAACGGTACACCTTATGTGAATCGTAATGTCGAGGAAGATGACGGCCCAGATGCTTACACACATAAGATTTTTGAATCGACAATGGCGTGTTTGGATGTAGCAAAAAACAGTCTCGAACCTGTGCAGGTTAACCGTGCTGTCGATCTACTTACCCAAGCAAAACGCATTTCGTTCTTTGGTTTAGGCGCCTCTTCTGCTGTGGCAAAAGACGCTCAAAACAAATTTATTCGATTCAATATTCCAATCACTTGTTT
Organism: Vibrio renipiscarius; assembly: GCF_000827885.1. Lineage (GTDB taxonomy): Bacteria > Pseudomonadota > Gammaproteobacteria > Enterobacterales > Vibrionaceae > Vibrio > Vibrio renipiscarius. The sequence goes on from NZ_JTKH01000003.1 coordinate 156,576, forward strand.
TGAAGACATTGTGATGCAGCGTATGAGTTGTATTAACTGTACCGATAACGATGTGATCGTTCTTATCTCACACACCGGTCGTACAAAAAGCCAAGTTGAGATTGCAAACCTTGCTCGTGAAAATGGTGCTACCGTTATTTCAATTACGGCGAAAGACTCACCACTGGATAAAGCTAGCTCGCTCTCTATCTGCTTGGATGTACCAGAAGATACGGATGTGTACATGCCAATGGCAAGTCGCGTTGTTCAAATGACCGTGATTGACGTGTTGGCAACTGGATTCACTTTACGCCGTGGATCTGGTTTCCGTGAAAATCTTAAGCGCGTTAAAGACGCTTTGAAAGATTCACGCTACGACAAGCTATCGCACTTTTAATCTATCGATTGACTGGATTAATTGAATACAGAGAAACGGAGCCGATTGGCTCCGTTTTTTTATTGTCCTGAAACATGTCTAACTATGAGTTTTCATGAATCGGAGAAACGCCCCCACTGCGCCCAGATTCGGACATCAATTCTGCTTTTGCTTGTTGGTCAAAGCTCACCTCGTCATCTCCGCAATGGCCGTCGCATTGGCATACTTGTTGTAAGATATACAGCAGCCTTTCTTGCGTGAGCGGAAGCGGGTTGCCTTTGATTGCCATCGACTTCATCGCATCTTCTGCCACTTTTTCAAACGATGTGCTGCAGACGCCAAACTCACTCAGCTTCGGCAATGCCAGTTTATCGAGCATCATATTCACCCAAAGCACGCCGTCTTCACGATGCGCATTCATCCGTCCGGTGAGTATTTGCGCCATTTTGCGATAGCGCATTAACACATCAGCTCGACCGGCATTTTGCGCGGCATTAATATTCTCTTTCATCACATACGGCGCGAGACGCGCGGTAATCACACTGTGAGGAGCGGCTAATTTGCCCCCTAAGGCCGACGCCAAACCATGCGCCGCCCCCAGTTTCGCGTTGGTTATCGCCATTCCACCTAGCATGGCGGCGAACGAAAGATCAGATCGCGCTTTAAAATCGTCTTGTAAGCACCCCGCCACAATCGAATCACTTAGCCGACGCAAACCCTCTTCACACACCATATCCGTTAATGGATTAGGCTCTCCGCACACGTACGCTTCCATTAGATGAGTAAACGCATCCATCGCGCCTCTGCCTGAAGTATACGCATCGGTGCCATAAGTGAGTGTTGGGTCAACAATCGCCACATCCGCCAGCATGTCTGGACTACGCAAGCTTACTTTCACTTGATCTTGCCCAGAACGAAGTACCGCATTGCGCGTCACCTCCGAGCCTGTACTTGCAGTGGTCGGGATAGCGATAAACGGCAATGGTTTGGTTTTTAACGGTACATTTCGGCCCACCACCTCGACGTAATCATACACATCGCCTTGGTTTGGAATGATCGCGGCCAACGCCTTGCCCATATCAATTACGCTGCCACCACCGATCGCCACCACCATATCCGGCTGAAACTTTCTTCCCGCAAGGGCGGTTTCCTCAACCATGGTGATATTCGGCTCACCACGAATGGCGACATGCTGATACCGCATCCCCTGCATTTTAAGATAATGAATAAGCGGAGAAGCCCGCTCGATTTTCTGCCCGGTAACCAATAGTACGCTGTAGCCAAATTGATTGAGAACGGAAAGAGAGGATTGCAACGCACCTTCACCAAATATGATGCGTGTCGAGGTCATGAATTGGAACATGCCAAGTACACTCCTTAGGCTAAATTAAACTAGATTCAGAGTGCCCTGTGTCGAAAACAAATACATTGACGCAGCGCTCTTTGTAACAATTAACCTTACTTTTTTTAAGACTTTCGCGACTTGAATCGTGTGTTGTGCATATTTTTAAAGCAATAGATTTTACCTATTGAATCAAGAGGTAAATCGAACTTTATTTTCCCCAATGATTGAGGCATAGTGACACGTAAGAAAATACAGGAGAAAGAATCTATGTTCGTTGTTATCTTTGGTCGCCCAGCATGCCCTTTTTGTGTTCGTGCAAAAGAACACGCAGAAACTTTAAAAGCAAAACGTGACGACTTTAATTACCGTTACGTTGATATTCAAGCTGAAGGCATTTCAAAAGCTGACCTAGAGAAAACCGTTGGTAAACCTGTTGAAACGGTTCCTCAAATCTTCATCGATCAAGACCACATCGGTGGTTGTACTGAGTTTGAAGCATACGCGAAAGAACACCTAGGCCTATTCGACGAGTAATTCAACGCCGAACCTATTTTTAAAACCGCTGCTTGCAGCGGTTTTTTCATATCTCGCAAATTACTGACATTAGTCTTTATAATCCTTAAACCCTAATAAAAATAATCGTAGTTTTACTTATCTTTTTTATTTATTCCGCTACAATTTCCCCGATCATTCTTCGCTCACGTAAGTGAGTTTTTTACTGGCACAGAACAAGAATTGCCCCTGTGAACATTGACGTCGTACTCTTGCTTGAACAAAACCCCATCCTACTGATTTTCGTCGTACTTGCGATTGGCCTAGCTATTGGCAAAATTCGCTTTGGTACTCTCCAACTTGGCAACTCCATCGGCGTGCTTATCACCGCATTAATCATGGGCCATCTTGGCTTCACCTTTAATGCTGATGCTCTCACCATTGGTTTCATGCTGTTTATCTACTGTGTCGGTATTGAAGCTGGCCCAAACTTCTTCGGTATCTTTTTCCGTGATGGGAAGCATTACTTTATTTTGAGTATGGTGGTGCTCTCGACGGCACTATTTATTACTTATTTTTGCAGCAACTATCTGGGGCTCGATTTTGGCTTAGCCGCCGGTATGATGGCGGGCGCCCTCACCTCTACCCCAGTGCTGGTTGGCGCTCAAGATGCACTCAATTCAGGCTTAGCGACCATTCCGCGCAATATGGATTTTGGCTTAGTCCTTGAGAATTTATCGGTGGGTTATGCCATGGCATACCTGATTGGCCTGATCAGTATGATCATGTTTGCTAAATTGCTGCCGAAACTGCAAAAAGAAAACTTATCCGATTCTGCCCAGCAAATCGCACAAGAACGTGGCCTTGGCGGTTCAAGCCAACGCAAAGTGTACTTACCGATCATTCGAGCTTACCGTGTTGGCCCTGAGCTGATTGACTGGATTGATGGTAAAAACCTACGTGAATTGGGTATTTATCGCCAAACCGGTTGCTACATTGAACGAATCCGCCGTGGGGGCATTTTGGCTCACCCAGATGGTGATGCGATTTTACAAGAAGGCGATGAAATCGCGTTGGTGGGATTCCCAGATAGCCACGCCCGCCTCGATCCAAGTTTCCGTAACGGCAAAGAGGTTTTTGACCGTAACCTACTTGACCTGCGTATTGCCGAAGAAGAAATCGTGGTAAAGAGCGATTCGATTGCTGGCAAGCGTTTGTCTGATTTGAATTTGTCTGAATACGGCTGTTTCCTTAACCGCGTGGTTCGCGCACAAATCGAAATGCCGATGGATCTGGATATCGTGCTCGCCAAAGGTGACGTATTACAGGTTAGTGGTGAGAAAAGTCGCGTACATGGCCTTGCAGAAAAAATCGGTTTCATCTCGATTCACAGCCAAATGGCAGACTTGCTGGCTTTCTGTAGTTTCTTCATTTTAGGCATTCTATTTGGCCTTATCACGATGACGTTCGGCCAAGTGTCATTCGGTCTTGGTAATGCGGTTGGCTTGTTGCTTTCAGGCATCACGCTCGGCTTCTTGCGTGCTAACCACCCTACTTTTGGTTACGTCCCACAAGGGGCTCTGAATATGGTGAAAGATCTTGGCTTAATGATCTTTATGGTCGGTATCGGTTTAAGTGCGGGGGGCAAAATGTTCGATCACCTCGCGCACACAGGACCTCAAGTGATTGGCCTGGCTTTCTTGGTGAGTGTTGTACCGGTGGTATTGGCTTACTTGGTGGGCGCTTATGTGCTGAAAATGAATCGCGCGTTATTGTTTGGTGCCATCATTGGCGCTCGAACGTGTGGTCCAGCAATGGATATCGTGAACGAATACGCTAAATCGACCATTCCGGCACTTGGCTATGCTGGCACTTACGCCATCGCGAATATCTTGATGACCTTGGGCGGCACTGTGCTGATTATTCTCAGCTAGCCTTTCTTTGTCATAACAAAAAAACAAAACGCCCTGCTTTATCGCGGGGCGTTTTCATTCTGGTGTTATTGCTGCACTCTGGGCTGCTATTTACTCGGCGTCGGCAAACTCTTTACGCAAAGCCTTCGCGGCCGACACCATGTTTGCCAAGGACTCTTCCGTTTCAGCCCAATTACGCGTTTTCAAACCACAGTCTGGGTTAACCCATAAACGCTGTGCAGGAATCTGTTCTGCCGCTTTGCTGATCAACCCCTTGATCCAATCTTCTGACGGGATGTTTGGCGAGTGAATATCGTAAACGCCCGGGCCGATTTCGTTGGGATAGTTAAACTCTTCAAACGCTTTCAGCAATTCCATATTTGAGCGCGAGGTTTCGATAGTAATCACATCCGCATCGAGCGCTGCAACCGAATCAATGATTTCATTGAACTCGGAATAACACATATGGGTATGGATTTGTGTTTCTGGCTTCGCACTGGCGGCTGAAATCTTAAATGCATCCACCGCCCACTCCAAGTAAGCTTTGTGATCGCGCTTCTTAAGCGGTAAGCCCTCACGAATCGCTGGCTCATCAATCTGAATAATATTGATGCCCGCATCTTGCAGATCCGACACTTCATCACGCAGAGCAAGCGCCAATTGATTCGCGATCGCTTCACGTGTGATGTCTTCACGTGGGAATGTCCAACAAAGAATCGTCACCGGTCCGGTAAGCATACCTTTCATCTGCTTACTGGTCAGAGACTGCGCGTAAGTAGACCAACCTACCGTCATCGGTTGTTCGCGTTCAATATCGGCAACGACAATCGCCGGTTTCACACAACGAGAGCCATAACTCTGCACCCAACCAAATTTCGTGGTTTGGAAACCCGCTAGGTTTTCTGCAAAGTACTCAACCATGTCATTACGTTCTGCTTCACCGTGCACCAGAACATCTAAATCGAGCGCTTCTTGGCGTTTAACCGCATCTTCGATGTGCCCTTTAAGCGCAATATCGTATTCCGTCTGTGAAAGTTTGCCCGTTCTGAAGGCGCTGCGCTGAAGACGAATCTCGCTAGTTTGCGGGAATGAGCCGATCGTCGTAGTTGGGAACAGTGGTAAACCAAGTACCTCGGCTTGATGCGCCGCGCGTTCTTTATAGGGTGCGCTTCGCTCTGCTAAGGTTTTGCTAATACTATTAAGACGCTGTTGAACCTGCGGTTTATTGACGTGTGCCGCAATCTTACGCGCCTTAATCGGAGCGCTGTATTCCTCACAGGCGGTAATCGCCTCTTGGTCGCCATCCAACGCTTTGCCAAGTAATGACACTTCCGTTACTTTTTGTTTGGCGAACGCAAACCAACTGCGGACTTCTTCAGAGAGATTCGGTTCGAGTTCAAGATCAACAGGACTGTGAAGTAATGAACATGAGCTTGCCACCCACAATTTGTCCCCCAGCGTCTCTTTAAGCGGTTTCAGAATCTCAAGTTGGCTTGCAAGATCCGCACGCCAAACGTTACGCCCGTTAACCACCCCGGCTGAAAGTACCCAACCTTGTGGCAATCTCTCTGCCACTGCTGTCAATTGTTGTGGCGCGGCTGACGCATCAATATGTAAGCCATCCACCTCAAGCTCAACGATGCGATCAAGCGTATCTTCGACGGAATCAAAATACGTGGTGAGAAGCACTTTTACATCGCTACGAAGTACTTGATAAGCCAGCTTAAACGAACCTAGCCACGACTTTTCAAGTTCTAGTGACAAAATAGGCTCATCGATTTGTACCCACTCGACACCTAACTTAGCCAATTTCGCAAGAATAGCTTGGTAAGCACTGAGAAGACGAGGAAGCAAAGTAAGGCGATCAAAGCCCTCTTCCACTTCTTTGCCTAAATAAAGATAACTCAAAGGGCCAAGCAGAACGGGTTTTACATTGTGCCCCGCTTTCACTGCCTCGTTGACCTCTTCAAAGAGTTGCGGCCAACTCACTTCAAAACTGTCGTCTTTACTGAACTCAGGTACGATGTAGTGATAGTTTGTGTTAAACCACTTAGTCATGTCCGATGCCGCGCTTCCCGAGCAGCCACAACTTGCCTGAGATTGACCGCGACCGACACGGAAAAGCGTATCAAGATCAGGAAAACCATTACGATGACGCTTTGGCGTATGGCCCAGTAGCAGTGTCGTGGTCAATACATGGTCATACCATGCAAAATCACCCGCAGCGACAAAACTAAGGTCAGCATCCGCCTGTGTTTGCCAGTTTTTTGCTCGCAGTTCTGATCCCACTTGTTTCAGTTCAGCTTGTTGGATTTCACCACGCCAGTATTTCTCTAATGCGAATTTCAACTCACGTTTTTCGCCGATTCGTGGGTAACCTAATATATGCGTTGTCGTTGTCATGTCCCTACTTCCTTATCCCGATTCATTTTCAAATTCTTTATCAGCCATCTTCTTTTCGCTCAAAGCACATAAGATGTCTGGATGTCTAAACTATCCCGTTTATCGCTTGGATGAACAACATCCAATTATTCAACTTGTTTATTAGGAAAATTCATAATGGCAACAGAAATGACACATTAACAATCGCAAATAGACGTCTAGACGTTTACTTTTGTTTGTTAACGCGTTAGTTTGGAAACATTCATGCAAAGGAAATGCAACTGAAGGAAATTCATGATTGAGTTAAAACACTTAAGAACACTGAACTCATTGCGAGACACGGGGTCACTTACCGCCACCGCTACGGCGTTGCATTTAACCCAATCAGCACTCTCACATCAACTTAAAGAATTAGAGTCTCGAATTGGCGGGCAGCTCTTTCTGCGCAAAACGCGCCCTGTAAAATTCACGTCTGAAGGCGAGATACTATTGCGGCTGGCTGATGACATGTTACCTAGACTCGCAAAAGCTGAAAATGAATTGGCCAGCCTAAAAGAAGATGTGAACGGTCGTCTGCATATGGCGATTGAATGCCACTCTTGCTTTCAATGGTTGATGCCTGCATTGAAGGAGTATCAGATCACTTGGCCAAGCGTGACGTTAGATTTTTCATCGGGCTTTGGTTTTGAACCTCTTCCCGCGTTGATGAGCGGCGAGTTGGATTTGGTGATCACCTCCGATATTCAACCTCGTTCGGAAATTCACTTTGAACCCTTGTTTGATTTTGAGATGCGTTTGATTACCGCCGTCAATCACCCGCTCGCCATCAACGAAAGCATTGAGCCTATTGACCTAGCCGATCAAACCATGATCTCTTATCCGGTGCAGAAACAACGCTTGGATGTGGTGAAGCACTTTTTACAGCCCGCAGGTATTGAACCCGCCAAATGGAAGCAGTGTGACAACACCTTGATGCTGGTACAAATGGTCTCTGCGGGACTAGGCGTGGCAGCATTGCCGAACTGGGCGATTAGCGAATTTTCACGTCAAGGCCTGATCAGCAGTATTGCATTAGGGGATGGACTTTCTCGCCGCCTTTTTGCCGCCACGCGAAATGCCGATAAAGACAAGCGTTACCTACAAGCCTTCTTTGCCACCGCGAAACAGCAATGTAAAAGCCATCTTGATGGCATTACACTGGCGTAGACAAAAAGCAGACATTGGCAGCAAAAAAAAAGAGGCGCAATCAATGCGCCTCTCTACGATTCTATTCATTTCCGCTTTAACGGGCATACGCTTTGAACTGGTTAGTTAAAGGATCATATTGATATCCGAGTACATCCAGTTTACCGACTACCTGTTCAACATCCATCTCATACATGCTCACCAAGTCGTCAAAGCTATCGCACTCTAAGCGCAGCTTCTCATTGACGATACCGAGAAGGATAATGCTATCAAAACCACGAACGTCGCTTAAATCCATAACTCCACTCCCTATAATTCAAAGGCATAATCTTGCCAACGAGCTCATAGCCCGGCTCTTCAATAAAAGCCTAGCTCTGATTGGGAAAATTAAAAGTGAAGCGGCGCTAATTTCGTGATGAGCACCGATTAGCTTACGATTTGTTGGCTGAATACTTGCTGGAATAAAGGCTGATTCACCACGGTCACCACCACTAAGATCACTAACGCAAAGCCCAATTGACCTTTGCTGACAGCCTTGGTGGTAAAGAGATGGAAGCACCATACAACCACGGCTGAGATCAGTAAAATCATCCCCAAAATCGTCGGTAAACTGATCGCCAACAACGCTTCTTCACTCAAACTAAATGCTTGGAATACCAATGTCATCGCCGTCAGCATGGCAGCAAGTACGCCAACAACCGGCAAAATGCGTTGGAAGGCTTGCAGGCGTGAACGGGCCACCACCAATAGCAACTGTCCGAAACAGCCACCCAGCAACAATACTTGGACCAAGATGTTTGCCGCCGAGGCAACACTGTCTTGTTCTCCCATCATGATACCCACATAAGCCAATGCTAAACCATTCGCTAAGTACAATAGCCAAAGTGGACCTTTCTCGCGGGTTTTTCCGGTTTGCACTTGTGAATAAAAGTAGCCTATCGCCGCCGCAATCATAAACGCTTCAATTTTCAATGACGCCACTGCAAGCCACAATACGACCAGAGGGGTTAACATTTTGTGTACGCGGCCTCGCTGGCCGGGGCAAATCTCACCCTTGACTAACACCATGGTTAAAATGAGTTGCGCACCTAATAGCATAGGGGCAAACGTTGCTAACAATTGCTGAATCATAAGAGAAAAGCTCATGAGAATAATAATTTGCGCGGATAATACCAAATTGACCGTTTTTTGCCAGATTGTTGAACCGTTTAGACGTCTATCCGCTCACATTCCTCATCCATGCGGGAAAGGAATAAACCCCAATATAAATAAGGCTTTCACGCAATTAGGGGATCCTGATATAGAGGGCTAGATACCGTTCCGAATAGTCGCTATAATTCGCGCTCACTGGAACTAAGAGCAAAATATGTACAACGACATCACTCCAATTCACGAGCACAAAAAATACTGGGCAGAATGCTTTGGTACGGCTCCTTTTTTACCGACTAGCCGTAAGGAAATGGACGCCCTAGGATGGGATAGTTGTGACATCATCATCGTAACCGGTGATGCGTACGTGGATCACCCAAGTTTTGGCATGGCCATCATTGGGCGCTTGCTTGAAGCGCAAGGTTTCCGCGTCGGTATTATTGCTCAGCCAGAATGGAACAATAAAGACGCCTTCATGACGCTTGGTAAACCCAATCTATTTTTTGGTATTACCGCAGGTAACATGGATTCGATGATCAACCGTTATACGGCGGATAAAAAGCTACGTCACGATGACGCTTACACGCCAAATAACGAAGGCGGCAAACGTCCTGACCGCGCGACATTAGTCTATTCTCAACGCTGTCGTGAAGCCTACAAAGGCACACCAATTGTATTAGGTGGTATTGAAGCGAGCCTACGTCGCCTTGCCCACTATGATTATTGGTCAGACAAAGTTCGTCGCTCAGTACTGTTTGATGCAAAGGCAGACATCTTGCTGTTTGGTAACGCGGAGCGCGCCCTAGTAGAAGTTGCGCATCGCCTTGCGGATGGTGAAGACATCTCAACGCTGACCAACATTCGCGGTACTGCCATCAACATCGCAGCAGAACCTGAAAATTTCACCATTATTGACTCTTCACGTATCGAAAAACCGCGTAAAGAAGCGTTTGTACCGCTAAACCCTTACGCAGTAGAAGAGCAATGTGAGACCAAACAGGCAGAGCCAGAAGCAAAAGCGATCACCATTCGCCCTTCTCGCCACGATGCGGCAACCACAGCCGTGCGCTTACCGCCGTTTGAAAAATTAAACAATGACCGTATCTTGTATGCACACGCCAGCCGCGTAATGCATTTAGAGACGAACCCATATTCAGGCCGAGCGTTGATCCAACGCCATGGCGATCGCGAACTGTGGGTAAACCAAGCGCCAATTCCTCTTTCAACGGAAGAGATGGATTACGTGTTCGGTTTAACCTTCGCACGCGTGCCGCACCCGATGTATGGCAAAGCGAAAATCCCAGCTTACGACATGATCAAAACCTCGGTGAACATCATGCGTGGCTGTTTTGGTGGCTGTTCTTTCTGCTCAATCACCGAGCACGAAGGCCGCATCATCCAAAACCGTTCGCAAGAGTCGATCATCGGTGAGCTTGAAGAAATCCGCGATAAAGTACCAGGCTTTACCGGCACTATTTCTGACTTGGGTGGCCCAACAGCGAACATGTATCGCCTTGGTTGTAGCGATCCGAAAGCAGAAGCGAACTGCCGTCGCCCTTCGTGTGTATTCCCAGGTATCTGTAACAAGCTGAATACCGACCATCAACACACCATTGATCTTTACCGCGCTGCGCGTAAGGTCAACGGCGTGAAAAAAGTCATGATCGCGTCAGGGGTTCGTTACGATCTCGCGATTGAATCGCCAGAATACGTGCGCGAATTGGTGACACACCACGTTGGTGGTTACCTAAAAATCGCACCAGAACATACTGAGAAAGGTCCGCTTGATCTGATGATGAAGCCGGGCATGGGCTCGTATGATCGCTTTAAAGAAATGTTTGAAAAATACAGCCAAGAAGCGGGTAAAAAGCAGTACTTGATCCCTTACTTCATCTCTGCTCACCCAGGGACAGAAGATGAAGACATGGTTAACCTTGCTCTGTGGCTGAAAAAGAACAACTTTGAAACTGACCAAGTACAGAACTTCTACCCATCGCCGATGTGTAACGCAACGTCAATGTACTACTCAGAAACCAACCCACTGAAACGTGTGAAATACAAAAAACGTGAAGAGGTTCCGGTTGCCAAAGGCGAACGCCAACGTCGTTTACATAAAGCGCTGCTTCGCTACCACGATCCAGACAACTGGCCATTAATTCGTGAAGCACTGACCAACATGGGCAAGAAGCACCTGATTGGCGATCGACCAAACTGTCTCGTTCCTGAAACCAATGATGACGTACTGACACCGGCTCAACGTCGTAAATCAGGTCGTCATGGTTCACAACGCTTCGCGACAAAACACACCAAGAGCCAACCTGGCTTTGGCAGCTTACGTGGTGATGGTAAGCAAGGTGACAGCAAGCAAGGCCAAGGGAACAAGCGCGGTGAAGGCCAATCACAACGCCCAGGCCAAAAACCACAAGGCAATGGCCAAGGTGCAGGTCAAGGACCAGCAAAAGGCGGTTTCGGCAAGCCTGCTCAACGCGGTAGCCATAACCAAGGCGGTAAGAATAGCCAAGGTGGTCAAGGCAACGGCAATTCTAACGGTTCAACACCAGCAAACCGAGGCGGCAATAGCCAAAACCGCGGCACTAATGGTAACCCGTCGCAAGGTAAAGGTTCACAAGGCAAAGGCGCAGGTGCACAAGCGGGGAATTCGCAAGGCAAACGCCCGACAACCTCAGGCAACCGTAAACCGAAACACCGCTAAGTCATACTCATTAACTAGCAAGATCAAAAAAGCCGACGTTTATACGTCGGCTTTTTATTTTATCGCAATAAGCGCGCTGTTAGCTTAAAACCATTACTTAAAAAACAGTTAAAACAATCAGTTAAACCGATCCGTTAAAATGATTGCCTAAAAGAAACTAAGAGGAGCTGTTCAAGCGTTCGCAGCTTCAAACTCACGCATAAAGTCTACCAGAGCTTGCACGCCTTCTAGCGGCATCGCATTGTAGATTGAAGCGCGCATCCCCCCTACCGCACGGTGGCCTTTTAGCGCCACTAAACCACGCGCTTTTGCTTGAGCGAGGAATGCCTCATCTAGCTCAGGCTTAGCCAGTTGGAAAGGCACATTCATGCGTGAACGGTTTGCAGAGTGAACCGAGTTACGATAAAACTCAGAGCTATCAATGAAGTTATAAAGCAACGCCGCTTTTTCACGGTTGATTTGCTCCATAACGTCCACACCGCCTTGCGCTTTCAGCCATTTAAAGACAAGGCCAGATAAGTACCATGCAAATGTTGGTGGCGTGTTGAACATTGACTCTTTTTCAGCCAATACTTTGTAGTTCAAAAAACTTGGCACAACTTGGCTTGCGAGATCCAGTAAGTCATCACGCACGATCGCAATACACAAACCCGATGGGCCAATGTTTTTCTGCGCGCCTGCGTAAATCACACCATATTTCGATACGTCGATACGTTGCGACAAAATGTTTGAAGACATGTCCGCCACGATCGGTTTATCCGTTTGTGGTAGATCATAAATCTCGATACCATCAATGGTTTCATTAGGACAGAAATGCACATACGCAGCGTCTTCGGCAATCGCCCAATCACTCGCTGGTGTTACGGCCACTTTGCCATCAATTTCCGTCTTTGCGACATACGAATCAACGTCACAATATTTTTGCGCTTCATCAATCGCGCTTTCCGCCCAGAAACCCGCGTCGATGTACGTCGCTTTTGTCTGCTCGCCTAAAAGGTTTAGAGGTACCGCCGCAAACTGCGCACGCGCACCACCTTGGCAAAATAGCACTTTGTAATTATCTGGAATGTTTAATAGATCGCGCAGATCTTGTTCTGCTTCTTCAGCCACTTGGATGAACTCTTTACTACGGTGGCTGATTTCCATCACCGACGTGCCAAGATTATTCCAATTCACCAATTCAGACTGGGCTTGCTCCATTACCGGTTTCGGTAAAGCCGCTGGTCCGGCGCTAAAATTAAATACGTTGTCCACGGATTCTTTCCTTGCTCATGCTTTATGTAAGACTGTTCACATTAATACCACTTTTTTGATTGTTAAAAAAGTGACAAAGAGGTCTTAAGACCTCTTTGTTTTTTCTCATGTTCTTTTCTTTACCCGAAAAACGTAACGATGACGTGCGATGATTGAGCGCAGCATCAAGCTAAGACGGGCAATAAAGAAAATCTACATTAATAAAGGCAACAGCAAACTCATCAATGGCACTTGTTGACCATTTTCAAAGACAAAGCTGCCCTCTTTCAACTCAGCTTTAATGTGGAAACCATCGTCGGCTTGTTTCACAAATTCCATCACTAAGCCTTCATCAATGCCTTGCTGAAGCGCTGGATACTGCTCGACTAAGCCATTAGAAATAAACGTGTTCATATGACCTTGTAGCGCAGGCATGATGCTCATCGGGTTTTGAGAGACGTTATTCGTCCCTTCCGGTACCGTCAGTTTCCAATCAGAGTTAAACTCGCCATCGCCGATCTTCATGTTCAATTTATCCATCGACAAGAAGAAACCTTTAGAAAATAAGCTGTCTACATGAGGAATTACCTGCTGTAGCGCTTCTGCATCCATCATAGGGGCATTTTGATACGCTAAAACCACTTGCTCAAAAGAAACCGCATCAAGATCGCCCAATGCAAAATCAACTTCAAAATGATTCACTTTTTCATCTTGCATCAATAAATCATCAAGGCTGACATTGTGCTTTGTCGTCACGCGGCTAGTTTGCTCATCCAATAAAGAGTCATAGGTGTAATTGGCATTTTTCAATGCAAATAACGGTGTTTTTTGACCGTCTAGAATGGCCATATCAGCAACAGAGATCAGCTGGTCGCCAATCCAAAAACTGTTCACTTGTTTGCCATCACCGTTGCCTGTGATGCCTGAAATCAGCATTTTATCGCCGTTTTCAAAGTCCAATTCAACCGATGGGATATCCAATTGATAGCTGACTTCACCCAATACCGTCACATGGCCTTTCAGCGTTGAAGGCGTCACCGACACCATCGCGCCATTATTACTTTCATTCACTTGATGCCAGTTAGCGAGCTTAAACTCGAAATCACTGTTGCCGTTCAGTTGCGTGACCGTATGTAGCGTCAACGGGAAATCAGGCATATTCGTCATCTTTGAATCGGCACTCACACTCAGTAAACCGTGGCTGATATGGCTATCCACCACAATCTGAGTCGGCATCCCGTCAGCTTCAAATTGCGCCACTAACGCCGCATCACTGATGGTGTAACGCGTCTGTACCTCTGATGACAAATAACCGCGATCGTAATGAACAATCTCAGCGGTCACGGTGTCACTATTCAACTGAGCCACACCATCTTGAATGACATTTTGACCAATTTGGCCTACCGCTAAAGGCCAACAAAGTACGATAGCGATACCGCCGCCGACCGCGGCATATTTTCTAAGTTGCAGCATGTAGCTCATGATTTCAGATTTCCGTAAATTCAAAAGATAGCGGGTTTGCTCTTGCTTGCTTAGCATGGTCAAACATCACGAATGGTTCATACAGTTTACACCAAAAAACATTGAGATAAATCAGAGTATTGGCTGAATTAACAACCAGCCGATAATTCTACAACTTACCTCTCAGCACCCAGTGCACTTTCTTGCTAGGGTAACTCTCGACGTTACGTACTAACAGGTTGCGAAAACATTGAACCAATATGCCCTGCTCTGCCTAGATAATAACCCTATCAGTATTGAACAACTTCGTAGTGAGTTGAGTGTGTTTACGTCCAAATTTGATGTGCATTGCGCCGACAGCATAGAAGATGCACATTGCGCATTACAATACTGTTTAGATAACAACCAGCCCGTTGCGCTCGTTATCGCTAGCCACCATGAGAGCTTTGATGGCGCGAGCTTTCTTATTCAACTTGATAAATCGCCACTCACAAAAAGTGCGCGTAAGATTCTCGTAAGCTGTGGCCAAGACATTCAAGCAATCTTGTCTGCCGTCAACGAAGGTCGGCTCGATCATTGTTTAACAAAGCCTTTGCAAGACAACTTAGTCTATAAAACCGTACAAAAAGAGCTCACGACCTTTGTGGTGGAACACGACAAAGAAAACTTACTCAGTTATAGCCTAATCCTCGAACAACAGCGATTACTACGCGCGCATATTGACCAAAAAATGGCGAGCTACCAAGCGGGGTTTATTTCCGATCATCATCGCTTATCCGATGCACAACTCGCCGAACAAGTGATTGATGCACTCTCCCAATTCTTTGCCGACAACGATGAAAATCACGCCATTCGCCAATATTCCAGTGATCATTTGCTCACGATTGAAGGCGATGAAAACCGCTTTCTTTGGTTTATCACCAGTGGTGAAGTGGCGCTGTATAAAAAAGATGAGTTGGGCATGCAGCGCGAAGTTGTGCGCCACAGCAAAGGGAATCTGGTTGGCGGGATGTCGTTCGTGACCGGTGAACCTTCCTTTTCAACGGCCATCACCTTAACCGACACTCAAGTGATTAAACTTGACCGCGATGAATTCAGTCAAGTCATGCAATCAAACACCGCCCTATTGCCACTTTTCACCAACTTATTATTGCGTCACTTTAACCGTCGCTTACAACGCAGCATCAACACCAAACTGACATTACAAAAGACATTAGAATCTCTTGAGTCGGCCCACCAGCAACTGATTGAGCGCGAAAAAATGGCCATGCTTGGCCAACTCGTCGCAGGGGTTGCTCATGAGTTAAATAACCCTATCGCAGCCATACTTCGTGGCACCGATACTCTCACCGAGAACATTCATCAATTAGTCGTCCGCCAAAATAACTCGAGCGAGTATCAAGGCGATGAGATATTAACGCGTGCCCTTTCCTCTCGCCCAAGTTCGACCGCAGATGAACGTTTGAGAACCAAAGAAGCGGAGCAAAAAATGGGCGATCGCCGTTTGGCCAAAAAATTGGTCAAGCTCGGACTCGAAAACGATCGCCTTTGGATTGAACGCATTAAGAGAGACAAAGACCAAGCAACCGCCGATTTGATTGAACTGGAAAACTTTCATTTAACAGGCGCAACATTGCGTTCAATTAATGTCTGCGCGCAGCGGATTGCCGACATGGTGAAAAGTTTAAAAGGTTACGCTAGAGCAGATGACGAAACCTTCCACTCTGTGGATATTCATGAGGGTATTGAAGACACACTGGTGATCTTTGAAAACAAACTCAAGTTACATAAAGTGGTTAAACACTACTCAGATTTACCGTCGATACGCTGCCTTCCCATTGCACTGCAACAGGTTTGGACCAATCTAATTTCAAACGCGATCGATGCTTTTCCAGATAACGGATGCCTAACCATCACAACGCGCATCGCCATTCGCGAAGGTAAACACTGGGCAGTGGTTGAAATCAAAGACAATGGCTGTGGCATTTCAAAAGCGTTACAGCAACAAATATTTGCACTCAATTTTACGACTAAACGTGAAGGCAACTTCGGTTTAGGCATTGGTTTATCGGTCTGCCAGCAGATCATTCAACAACACGGTGGCACAATTGAAGTGGAATCAATTGTGGAACAATACACCAAAATGTCGGTATGGCTACCGATTGAAGCTCACGCTTAAACTGCGAGGAATGCACCATGAACAAATATCTCATCTTATGTGTCGATGACGAACGCGAAGTATTGGATAGCGTCATTCAAGATCTCGACTGTTTCGAGGAGCACTTTCAGCTTGAAGGAGCACAGTCGGTGTCGGAAGCAAAAGACATCATCGAAGACGCCTTACGTGAAGACACGCACTTGGCTTTGATCTTATGTGACCACATCATGCCAGAGCAGACCGGGATCAGCTTTTTAATTGAGTTGAGTGAAAACAGCGAAACCAATAAAGCGAAAAAACTGTTGCTGACCGGTCAAGCCGGATTGGAAGACACCGTTGAAGCCATCAATCATGCCAGTCTTGACTTCTATCTCAGCAAGCCTTGGGAAGGTGAACAAATCCGTTCTGTCATAAAAGACCAACTGACTCAATATATGATTGAACATGAACCCGAACTGATGCCGTGGGCTCCGGTACTCAACACAGAAAAGATCTTTAACGCGATCGCTGACAATCGAGTGAGCTTCGGAGAGTAGCGCTATTTCACACGCACACTCGGCCTAAAAACGGCCTGGGGTGTGAATAACGGCAAAATATCGTATAAAACAATGACATTTGCCTTGTCGCACCAATAGCGGAACCAGTATCATGCACGTTGCATTGCGGGCACTCTGTCGCCCTAACATAGATTTAATTACATTATAGGTTTACTTCCTTATGCGCAAAACAATCTTAGCTGCAGCGCTAGTACTGGTTTCAGGTCAGTCGCTTGCAATGTCTGATACGAATAGCTCTATGGTTATGAGCAACTTTAGCTACGATTACGTTGAAGCACGCATCGGTGCAAGCCCTGGCACTTTGGGTGCGGGCATGAGCAAATCGATCCACCCTAACGCACACGCAGTTGTACGTGTTGATTCTGAATTTTCAGGCGATTACGATTCAGCGGCGGGCTTGGGTTTCCACGCGCCAATCAATAACTGGGCGGACCTTACGGGTGAAATCCTGTTCCGCATGGTTGATACTGATGCAATCAGCACTGACACGGGTATGGAACTGAACCTTGGCGTGCGCCAATGGCTTGGTCCACAACTAGAAGTGGGCGGTAAAGTGGGCTACGTTTCTTTTGACGAAAACGACGATTGGACAGGTGCGGGTTACATTCGTTTCCACGCAACAGAGCTGTTCTCTCTTGGCGCTGAAGCTCGTATCAACGAGTTCTACGGTGACCAAGTGATGTTTACCACGCGCTTTAAGTTCTAAGCACACGGTAAACACTCGCTTCTCGCGAGAGCAAAAAATGATCACAAAAAAATCCCGTCTTTATCGGGATTTTTTTATTTAAGCGATGATTGAAATCGTCCGTGATACCACCGAGAAAAGGTTACTCTAAACCCATTTTCTCCGAAATCGCGTTGATTTGTTCTAGGTCCATTTGATGAACTCGAATCATCTGATCAATCTGGCTAATACGCGACGTCGCTTCATCTTGCTTATCACAAGAATCGGATTTCGCATCCCAAGACGTACCATCAAGATAAGTATCACACGCCTCTTTCAAGGTTTTTAATTTAGGCTCTAACGTTTCACGCTCTTCTAATAGCGCCTTAAGTTCATCTTTTACCTTAAGCTCTCGCTGAAACAACTCGCGCGATCGCTCTAACAAAGTCACTTGCATATCGGCTTGATAATTCAACTTATTATTCGTCTTCTCCGCTTGTGCGATCTGCGTTTTCTGCCCTTCGATACGCTCTTCGAGAGACAAGTTTACCTTCTCTAAAGCGGCTACCTGTGTGCTCATTTCTTGCAGTTGCTTATCAAACTTTTCTTGCTGAGCCACGATCGCGAGTTTTAATTTCTTGTCGACTTCAACATCGACTTTTGCAACACGTTGTTTGGCATCAACAACAACCGCTTGCTTATCTTGTTCTAATTTTTTGTATTGTTGCTGCAGCTCAACATACGTGCTTTGCCACTGATTGGCCGTAAACGACGACCCGATCAAGCCACCAATTGCTAAACCAAACACACCGGCAACGACGATATAAAGATAAGTGCGCTTATCGCGCTCTTCAATCACCACGACATCGTCTTCGTTGCTCTCAACATGGGTCTGTTTATTCACTCTTCGCTCCTACAGCTTTAGCGCATCAGTTCAGTAATCATTAACGTGGTGACGTAGACAAGAAACCCAGATAACAAGGTAACAACTACGTATTTTTGCAGTTTCTCGTTGGTACGATACCGCACTAGCACGTAGGCCAACGCGATTAAGAACACAATTGCTATCAGTCTTGTCATACCTTCTCCTTGGTGAATTTCACCCGTTTAACCCTCTCATTTATACCATTTTTTTGCCCTAAAAGGTCAGGCGCACGTCGTTTTATTACTTTAAATATAGATCATCCCCATACTCATTTGATGAGTTGGTGAATAACCATACTATTACACAATAAAGCAGGGATTAAATTTGGGCTCACGCAATATTTAGGGTATAAAGAAGCGTTCCTTTTATTCGAGGCAAAGAAATGAAACCATTAAACCAACAAAACAAAAAACGTCGCATCCTGAAAAAACTTTACCTTGGCGAATTCGCTATGATGGGTTTTGAAGTTAGCTGCAAAACAAACATTGCAGATTTTGACCGTTATGACGTATTTGTAGACGAATTCATCGACCATATCGACAGCCTAGGCCTATGCTTTGGTGGCGGCGGTCTTGAACTGTTCGAAGGTTTTATTTGCACGGCGGAACGTTACCTAAGCGTAACTGAAGAGCAGAAAGCACAAGTTATGGCTTGGCTAGAAGCGCGTGAAGAAGTAAGCGAACTGATCGCAAGCGAACTTGTTGACGCAAACTACTTCTACTAATCGCTCGTAGCAGTCAGTTATTATAAAACGCTCCTTCTGGGGCGTTTTTTGTTATCTATCCTCTCCATTTCTCCCTATATTCTTCCGCTTAATTTCAATTTCCCGCCTATCATTTGCTCCACTGTCAAATCTTTTTTCATTTCGCTTTAAAAACTTGTTGAATTGGTCAAAAAAAGTGATAAAGTTCTTTGGTCAAAAGTGACCAGCACTATTGACTTACATTTACTCAACAATTGAGTAATTGTTCCGATGAAGGCTGCAGGAGAGCGGTTATTAACCAAATGGTAACATTTGAGCGTAATAACCTACCGAAGAAGTAAATCTTTCAGGTGCCACCTTAGGGTAGCGAGGACTGTAGTTGGAGGAACCTCTGGAGAGAACCGTTAAATCGGTCGCCGAAGGAGCAAGCCCTACATTACAAATGTAATGCAGGGTGAAACTCTCAGGCAAAAGGACAGAGGAGTGGAAAGACTGTATCCGTAACTTGGCGTACCTGTATGCCGAGTATACTACTCATTTTTTGATGATATGCTTCATGTCGTCATGCCTTTCCCTCTTCTCCTTAACGTTATTTTAATTAAGGGGAAACCATGGATAACATCCAATCTTTACTAAAAACAATCGACAACTTTGTCTGGGGACCGCCGCTACTTATCTTATTGGTGGGCACAGGCATCTACTTCACTTTCCGTTTAGGTCTCTTGCAGTTTCGGTATTTACCCACTGCATTTAAGATGATCTTTAGTAAAGATGATTCTGATAAGCAAGGCGATGTATCAAGCTTTGCCGCACTTTGTACAGCCCTTTCAGCCACCATCGGCACCGGTAATATTGTTGGCGTTGCAACCGCCATCAAACTCGGCGGCCCTGGCGCGCTTTTTTGGATGTGGCTCGCAGCAATATTCGGTATGGCAACCAAGTATGCAGAATGTCTTTTGGCCGTAAAATATCGTCGTGTTGATGATAAAGGTCAAATGGTTGGCGGCCCTATGTACTACCTGCAATATGGCGTTGGGTCTAAACCACTTGCGATCATGTTTGCCGTTTTTGCACTCGGTGTTGCGTGCTTTGGTATCGGTACTTTTCCACAAGTTAATGCGATTCTTGATGCGACAGAAATTTCATTTGGCGTATCACGTGAAATCTCAGCCAGCATTCTGACTCTATTAGTGGCATTTGTGACGCTTGGCGGTATTCAATCTATCGCGAAAGTCGCCGGTAAAGTGGTACCAACCATGGCGCTGTTTTATGTGCTCGCATGTTTAAGCGTGATCATCATGAATGCCGATAAGTTGCTGGATGCCGTAGAACTGGTACTGGTGTCTGCCTTCACATCAACGGCTGCAACCGGTGGTTTCTTAGGTGCAAGCATTATGCTGGCCATTCAATCGGGTATTGCGCGCGGCGTATTCTCGAATGAATCTGGGCTGGGTAGCGCGCCAATGGCCGCTGCCGCCGCAAAAACCGATTCATGCGTAAAGCAAGGTCTGATCTCAATGACGGGTACCTTCATCGATACCATCATTATTTGTACCATGACAGGTTTAGCATTAATCCTTACCGGCGCATGGCAAGGTGATCTCGCCGGTGCCGCGATGACAACCCACGCCTTCGCGGTTGGTTTGAACATGGATACCTTTGGCCCAATGCTGGTATCAATTGGTCTGATCTTCTTTGCGTTTACGACCATCCTTGGCTGGAACTATTATGGTGAGCGCTGTGTTGTTTTCCTTATGGGGACCAAAGCCGTATTACCGTACAAAATCATCTTCGTTTGTTTGGTTGCCTCTGGCGCATTCCTGCATCTCGATATGATTTGGATTATTGCCGACATCGTTAACGGCCTAATGGCGATTCCTAACCTGATTGGTTTGATTGCATTACGCCAAGTGGTCGTAGAAGAGACGAAACTGTATTTCGCTTCGGTCCAGAGCAACGATGAGCTAGGTTCAGCGAAAGCATAATGACATCGCCTTCGGCAAACCGACGCTAAGCACATCAAAAACAAAAACGCGGCCTCATCAGCCGCGTTTTTTTATTCAATAATGTCGTTAGTACCGCCATCAAAACGGCACAACAAAATGCACCTGGTTAATCCTCTGCCATCAGCTTAACGCCAAGCGCGACCAAAACAACCCCTGTCGTGCCTTCCATCCACAGCATAAAACGACTATTGCGAATTAAACCTTTTGCTTTATCAAGTGCCCCAGCCAAACCACACTGCCAAATCATCGCAATCACAAAATGAATCGCTGCCATCACTAGCGATTGAATAAAAGCAGAACCTGCGGGATCAATAAATTGCGGCAAAAAAGCCAGATAGAAGACGGCGGTTTTCGGATTCAAAACATTAGACAGAAAGCCTTCTCGCAGAGAGCGTTTTAGATTCAAACGTTGGCTTTGCAATGTGAGCTCTGCTGGTGCGGTCTGCCCTTTCATAATGGCTCTTAAACTGCTCAAGCCCAGCCAAATCAGATAAGCGGCGCCCACCATTTTTACGCCCGCAAACAACTGAGCCGATTGCGCTAAAAGCGCAGAAATACCAATCGCAGAAAACGTCGCGTGAACGAACAACCCCAAGCAAATGCCGAGACTCGTTGTTGCTCCATCAGAAAAGCCGCCACGTGAAGAATTACGCAATACCAATGCGGTATCTAACCCTGGCGTTAATGTGAGAATGGTAATGGCAATTAAAAACGCCTCAAAATTAACAATCATAACGATGACATCCCTGTTATATCCCTCAATGAAGAAATTCCGTTATACCCTATAAATTCCTCATCACAAACGATTTATCTTATTCATTGTCATTGCTAGACTGAAGATTCCGATAACTGAAGAAGATATCCCTATGAGCGCATTCGAAAAACTGGTTTCTCACTCACAGAAAATTGCCCATTTTAACCACCTTGCTGCGATTTGTGGCTGGGACCAAGCCTCGATGATGCCATCAGGCGGTAATCAAGCGCGTTCAGAAGCAATGGCTGAACTCTCGGTGCATGTGCACTCACTTCATACTCAACCTCAATTAGCAGATTGGTTTGCAGAGGCGGAGCAAGAATCGCTCTCGCACGACCAAACGGCCAGCTTGCGTGAACTTAAGCGCCAGTGGCAACAAGCTAACCTATTGCCTGAAAAACTCGTGCAAGCAAAATCACTCGCTGGGTCGAAGTGCGAGCACGCATGGCGTACACAGCGCAAAGAAAATGATTGGCAGGGATTTGAAAAAAACTGGGCGGCGGTGGTCGCACTTTCTCAAGAAGAAGCACAAATCCGCGCTGAAGCGAATAACACCACGCCTTATGATGCGATGCTCGACATCTATGAACCCGGAACAACCTCTGCCTCGCTAGATGCGACGTTTAACGACGTAAAATCTTGGCTGCCGAACCTTATCGACCAAGTCATTGATAAACAATCAAAAGAAAACGTCATTGAGCCCACGGGACAATTTGCCACTGAAAAACAAAAAGCCCTTGGCTTAGAGGTCATGAAACTTCTGCAGTTTGACTTTGAGCACGGTCGCTTAGATGAAAGCGTTCATCCTTTTTGTGGCGGCGTGCCAAGCGATGTACGCATCACGACTCGCTACGATGAAAACGAGTTCGTTCAATCATTGATGGGGATTGTGCATGAAACCGGTCATGCACGTTATGAGCAAGGATTACCAAAATCGTTAGCGGGCACACCCGCAGGTGAAGCGCGATCGATGGGGATTCATGAATCTCAATCGCTGTTTTTTGAAATGCAAGTAGGCCGCAGTGATGCCTTTATTTCACATCTGGCGAGTCTTGCCGGTAAACATTTTAACAACGCAAACCCAGAGCTGTTCTCACAGCACAATTTCCAGAAACTCTACACTCGAGTGAAGAAAGACTTTATCCGTGTCGATGCGGATGAGCTCACCTACCCTGCCCATGTCATTTTGCGTTACGAAATCGAACGAGACCTGATCAATGGCAATATCAAGCACACCGACGTACCAGAGTTATGGAACGTAAAAATGCAGCAATACCTTGGCTTATCAACCGAAGGTAATTACAAAAATGGCTGTATGCAAGATATTCACTGGACCGACGGTGCCTTTGGTTACTTCCCATCGTACACACTCGGTGCGATGTACGCAGCGCAATACATGGCGGTGATGAAGAACACGGTTGATGTGGATGGTGCGATTCGCAGTGGTGATCTAAGCCCTATCTTTACTTGGCTATCGGATAACATTTGGAGCAAAGGCAGTTTGCTGACAACTGACGAGTTAGTAAAACAGGCAACGGGCGAAACACTCAATGCGGCGCACTTTAAGCAGCATTTGATCAATCGTTATTTGAAAGGCTAAATAATAAAGAAGCCAGCAGACGTTAAAGCTATAAGCTGCTGGCTCGTTTCTGGACAAGAATGACGTTCTACTTATTACGAAAAGTGCTGCGTCAATGCGGCCAACACACGCTCATCGGTCAGATCGTCTTCTGCTACGGGCTCGATATCCAACTGGATAAGCTTCTCTTTCACGTCTGCGGCATCTCTGGAAAAGAATAGTGTTGGCAAATGCGCGTAACTCCCTGTGATGGCTTTGTTTTGTGACTTCGCATACTGCGTGGTCAGATCGAAAATACGATTTTGAACGTCGGCAAGAGAAGTCAGCGACGTTACTTCAACGGCAAACGGCAAGAACCAGTCCAGATTCTCACGGCGGAATGATGCCATGGGCACTTCCAACTCATACGCCTGACCTTTCGCGTTCGCCAACCTCGCGGCCAAGACCATAGATGCATCAATCACTTCAACATAATCAGGGAGCATATCATTTGCTTTAAAACGCGCGACATTTTCAGGTGTCAGAACCAATGGCAGCTCGGTACACCCCAATACCACTTTGTTGAACGACGAACGCGACGCTTCATCACTGATCGCGTCGCACAGCAGTTGCTCCGCTTGCGGAGTAATTTGTGCCGTTTTGATACCAAACTCAGTGTTGTAGATAGCGTCCATCACTTTTAGCTGGTTTTCGCCACTTGGCGAGAAAGACGATACTCCGCATTCCGCTAATGCTTGTTGGTACAAGCCCGATTCCATCAAGCTCGTCACGCCCATTACCAGAATGTCTTTCGTTTGCCCCGCTTCTGTCGCAGCGGTTTCTTTCAACATGTCGACAAAAGGAACCGGAATATCGGCCATGATTCCACGGAACAATTCGTGCGCGCTGTTGCAGGCCAAGCCTATAGCGGTAGAACCCAGGTGCTGCATCAAGCGCAGCGTGTATAGTGCAGTATCGTATTTACGCAGCTCTGGGAGATCGGTTGGTAACCATTTTTGCGCCACCTCTTCTGGTTTGTAGGCAAGGCGAGAGTTGCCAAATACCAAGTATTCGTGCTCAATATGTTTTGGATCACGAGAGATTTTGTTCACGAGATCGACCATCGCTTCATTGCCTAAGCCGCCGATAATTCCTATTCTTTGTTTCATTCTTTTTCCTATTACAACTTTTCGGAGAAAACCACACGCAAATCAGCCTAGCGGAGAACACAACGCAGAGCTTTCGAAGGTTCGTCGTTATCATAAAATGACATGGGCTGGTGTTGGTGAATCTCCTGGGGAAAGTGATGCCGAGAACAACGACGGAATATGGCTACTCACCTCGCTCGAACATCTTCAACTCGATTTTACACACGTGAAATCAGTGACCTAGAAAATTCTCCGCAACAACAGTGAGCCAGTTCAAAAATACGAAATCGGGAACATTGGTCAGCTGACTTTGAAAACAGCAGAACGATTCGATTACTCAAAACGTAATCTGTAGTCGGCTCAATAGATGGCGGTATAGGGAATACAAACACAGCTAAAAACGAGCGATTGACGCCATCGTCGTTTAAGCATTTTCGAGAACAGGGGCAAGAGGAAACGTTTTCCACTTATTCAATCGCACAGATTGAGCCGCTATATAGCGGATGTCATTGCTCCTCAAATCGTACAATGTTCCAATTAATTATAAAAACTAACATTACGAAAAAAAAACTACGAGTGAACGGTGTTTTTTATAAGATATAAGTAGACATTAAATAAGGAGCACCGCATGAAAAAGATGACATTACTAACCTTCTGCGTATTTTCTTTGGCCCCCGGATTATCCATTGCTCAAAGCACACAGGCCTATCTAGGGGGAAGCTATGAGCATGGCAATGTCAAAATAGGTAACCATCATACGAATATGGATGGCATCAAATTCCAAGGCGCTGCTGAACAAGACTGGGGGAATATTAAAGGAACCGCTGCCACACTTTCCAATCATGATGCTGATTATGATAATTATACTCTGGCCATTGAAAAGCCATTTAATATACAAGAATCAAACTTCTTTGTTGCGCCAGAAGTCGGTGCAACCTACTCTAAATATAAAGATAACCACTACAAAGAATCAGACTTTGGGCCGATGTTAGGCGCATCCGTTGGATACAACATTAACACTAACTTTCAATTAATAAGTAACTACAACCATTCATTTGGAATGACATCTAGTCAAGATAATATTGATGAAGATAGCATGAGCATTGGGCTTAATTACCGATTCAAATAAGTCATAAAGGCCTACCTAAAAGTTAGATCTTTATTCGTCTGCCGTATGACATGGGGCCCCTCCCGATATTCTACCACACTTAATTGAAATAGAGGTTCACCGGAGGCTCCATGTCTGACTATCCTTGCTCGCGAAATGACCAGAGCTAATTAACATCTTGAAATAACAATGACAGCGCATCGCTTAGTTTTTATTTATTATATTTTCAATTTCGTCTTGGGTTAAATGATCACCACACGTTTTATTGGGAAGTAAAGATATAATACTGTCTTGATAGTCAGCACCCATCGTTTGATAAATATAATTTTGTGCCTTTACATACTCGAATGAGAGATCCACCGTATCCAAGTACTCAGCTTTAATAGAGGGCTCACTCAGCAACTTCGATTGTAAACGCCTTAAACACATTTCTGTGCTCACTAACTCAACCATAAAATTACGGGCGTCAAGTTCGTTTATTTTCTTACCCCTGTAAATACTGAACATTTCATCCCAAATAATGTCAGCTTCAAAAGCAACTTTTTTAAGAGTCTGATTCGTCACATTTTGATGTAGATAATGATGAAATTCATCATTCTTTTCATTTGCAGCGTTGACGCCAAAACAAATAACCATCAAAAGTCCGCTATATATCCTTATATTCATAACATCCCTTAACAAGGTGATGAGGAATTTGTGTTCGGCACTCGCGATTTAACGTTGGCTGCGCAGCGCTTAATCTCTATTTGTTAGGTATATTGCTCAAAGTACGCTAAAGACTCAGGCGTAAGTAAGATGCGCCAGCTATCTTGGTACTTTTTGAAACTATACTGGGAAATATTGTAAGTCGATTTCCCGCCGAGCTCGTAGGTTACTTTGTATGTGACAACAACAATATCACCATGAGTTGTCTTCTTAAGATGTTCAATCTCAGCGTTGGCTATTTTTAATTCTTGAGTCGGGAGCTTTGCCGTAAGATTTGTGCAAAGATTACTATATGATTCTTTTGCCGTTAACTTGGCTGCTTGTTGTCGAGAGTCAACGCCCAGCAATGGAAGCAACTCTTCATTGACCAAGTCTTTATTTGGGCTCTGAAGTGCGTTATCTACTTTCTCTTGAAACAAGCTTAAGTCATCGGGATGCACTAGCTCTGCAATCTGCTCACAATTGTAACTAAAAATAGCGCCAACATATTGTTCGACTACATTTTCAAGCTCATTGGCATTAGCCCCAAAAGTTGCGATTAATGATGTAAGAATGACAATAAATCTCAAAATTATTTCCTTATACTTAACGAATGACATAGATTCCACTTCCCGTGGATCTGCCGCATTTAGGTGAAATACATGTTCACCGAAGGCGCCGTGTCTGATTACTCCTGCTGCGGTCTCGACCTGGCTAAAAACCATTTTAGCCTTGATGCCGTGGACCAAAATGGCAACATCCGGCTCCATAAGTCGGCAACTCGCTCTAAACTGCTGTCTACGATAACAAAGATGCCACTCATACGTATAGGCGTGGAAGCGTGCGGTGGGACGCATTATTGGGCGAGGATATTGAATTAAGATTGTAGGTATCGACTAGATCGGGGGAAATAAAAAATCCGTCTTAAACGCTTTTTGTGCCGTGTCTAAAATCTTGCTATGTGGCGCTTATACTTTTCTTCACGCCAGCACCAAATGACAAAACTGACAGAAATAGCACCAATCGAGCCCCAAACACCACTCATTAATACATCGGTAGTTTGAGCCCAACCCCAAGCCGTTTCTGACATAAACAACGGTTCAATAGTTCGGCCTATCATCATACCGATAACCGCAGGAAAAGATGTACGGACAGCAAAACTAAGGCTTCCCTTTCGCCTCTCTAGCTTCCACTTCGAAAATTCGATATCTGGGTCTTTCATTATCTCCTCCATGAGATATTGGGCCTGAGCACATAACGCTCTACTGAGTAGCGCGAGTGACGAACGTCACCAAGCGCATGCAACTTCACAGTGAAACTGCCTGATGTGACAACACCCACTTTAGTCACTTGCTCGGCATATGTTCGTTCACTTCACTATTTTTTCACAGCCCACGTTATATAACTTTTCCTAAGCACAATTTCTGGAGGTACTACTATGAAAAAAACGTTAACTTATCTCATTGGCTTGGTCTTCTTCTCCGCGGCTGCCTTTTTCGGGGCTAAAACCTATACCGATAACATGCACGGAAAACCAAACCTCGTATCTGGTAAAAGCCTATATGATACCAACTGCTCTATTTGTCATGGAACGAGAGGACTTGGTGATGGCGTCGCTGCAAGCTCTCTTGCTGTCAGCCCTGATAATATCTACGAAGAAATTATCAACCCGCTTGGCTTTAAATATGAACTAATCAACTCGGTCTTAGAGGGCGATAATGGACAAGAAGGCTCGATGCCTGCTTTTAACACTATACTCACCGAAAAAGATGTTAACGACATACTCGAATACATTCGAGATACAAACCAACCGACACAAAAGCATGACTTGAGTTAGCAGAAATTTTGATGCTGTGAAATGGGCTAGCCACGGTATGAGCGAAATGGCATTTAGATCAATACTCTATAATAATTGCGTACTTGCCGTGCTTGGATCTTAACCATGTACACATTAACAGCCAATTATTCTGAGCGAAAAACGACCCCTTCACGCCCACCTTGAAGTTCTTCCATCATAATCCCTTTTCATGAAAATCCGTGCTTATAACGCCTTGTATGTCGAACCCCAAGCCGTTTCTAACAGAACGATAGCAAAACGAGCGCCAGGTTGCGGAGTCAGATTGTATTGCCTGTTAGCACGTTTCCCACATGCAATGCCAGTTGTTAATCTTGGAACCCCACGCAATAGTAAATACCGTTGAATCCCCAAAGGGAATTTCTATATCCAGTGAGACTTGACGAGAATACACCTGCTTAACCCATTGACAATATTAGAATTAATAACCCTATCACGCTTAGGTTCACCTTGAGAAAAGACTCAAGGCCCATTTAACACTGGCTACGCAGCGCTTAATCCTTATTTTTTATAAAGCAATTTTACGACACCGTAATTTTACCTTTTAAATATAAAACAGCCTTTCCTGATATAACGACATTATCAGCTTTAACCACGCATTTTAAAACTCCACCTCTCTTAGACGCTTGATATGCGATTAATTCACTTTTGTTTAAAATCCCCCCCCAATAAGGAGCTAAACCACAATGAATTGATCCTGTTACCGGATCTTCATCGCCACCGTTTGCTGGCCAAAAATACCTAGAAACAAAATCATAATCAGCAGATTCAGACAATGATGTCACTACAACATCAAACGGAGCTAACTCTTTTAAGTGTTCTGTTTTATACGTAACTTTTCGTACGTCCTGCTCATTATTGAAAATGGCAAAATAGGCCTGTCTATTTTTTAGGATCGTTGTAGGCTCTTTGGAAAGGCCAGAAATTAGAGATTGTGGAGGCTGAGTAATTACTTCAGGTGTTTGGACAGGAAAAACCATTTCAATATCGTTATCGGTGTTTAAAGTGACCTTCAACATACCAACTTTGACAGTATGAAACTCTATTTCCGTTTTAACACCCAATTCATGAAATAATACATGTGCTGATGCTAATGTAGCATGACCACAAAAATCAATTTCAGTCAGTGGTGAAAACCAACGAATCTCATATTGATTTTCTTTTATTAGCTTAATAAAGGCTGTTTCTGACAAATTATTTTCAGCTGCAATATTTTGCATCAATTCGGCTTCAGGCCATATCGTAACAGGAATGACTGCCGCTGAATTACCTTTAAACTGTTGATTTGTGAACGCATCAACTACGAATATATCCATTTCCAATTTGAACTCCTTTTGCTTTATAACCGCATTAAGGTGAGCAGCGCTTGGCTATACTTAATGCCAAGCGTTACGAATCACTCTTAAATTGTTTGCTAGTTGCCCATCTCAAAGGCTAGTGCTAACATTTGTACACACACCAACAAAGGAATACATCATGGACACTAGAATTCAATTTCGTGTTGATGAAGAAACAAAACGCCTAGCTCAACAAATGGCTGAGAGCCAAGGTCGCACTTTGAGTGACGCTTGCCGTGAACTAACTGAGCAAATGGCTGAACAACAACGCAAAGCATTATCTCACGACGCTTGGTTAACTGAACAAATAAACCTAGCATTTGAGAAGTTTGACTCAGCAAAAGCTTCGTTTGTTGACCATGACTCAGCAAAAGCACGAATGGCTGAACGAAAAGCTAAGATTCGCAGCCGAGGTCAACAATGATTTTATGGGAAGAAGAATCGCTAAATGATCGTGAGAAGATCTTTGAGTTTCTTTATGACTTCAACCCTAACGCAGCAGAAAAAACTGACGAAATCATCGAAACTAAAGTAGAAAATTTACTTGAACAGCCACTTATGGGTCGAGACGGTATTCGTGGGAGATTACTCATTATCCCTGAGATTTCGATGATCGTCTCCTATTGGATCGAAGGCGACATTATCCGAATCATGCGCGTGCTCCACCAGAAACAAAAATTTCCTATGGATTGATTGCTCGCTCTGGGGAACTAACGCCTACATACCACGGTTACTACAATACAGACCTAGCTGAATTTTAACGCCTTAATCACTGAAACTAAGGGCAAACTGACAACGCCGAGTGTAGCAAATCGTGTTGATACATTTGTTATACCGTAAGACTTTCTGAGTACATTTTTCGGTATGAACGATGTTCTAAGTCCGTAGAACTCAGACCAAACTTACTTGCTAAAATAATCAGTTCAGACCGATAACTTTCAAGTAAGCTCTCATCGTCAGTCATAATCGCAAATTCAGCAAAATCACCTAACCCATTAAGAGTATCGACAGTAATATGAAATTCACCAACAAAGTAAATACTACGCGTTTTCTTCATGGCTAAAACAACATCATAGCCCATTGTATTAAGCATATTTTTCGCTTTATTGGCATCGGTGATATTCGTTGCTTCACAACGGTCAGCCTCTGGCCCTTTAACTATCCAAAGTTTAATTCCAGACGGTTCCATTTCACGAATGCAAAGACTTTTATTTTCAGCCAAAAGTACTTGTTCAGGAGTATCAAAGTAACAATCAGATTCTAAGTTATCTTCAAGCATGACTTCATACGTCATTGAATTCAATATAGTTAAAAACTGAGATTTAGACTTCAGCCTATATTTCAATTCTACTTCAAACTTACCTTCAAAATGTTCTGACATCGAATCACTACTTACTAAAAATGATAAAGAAGGCTAGATTAGCACGCTAATTCACGGATTTTAGTTAACTACGTTCGATTACGGTAGCCTTGTTATATTTAAGGCTTTGAACTCAAAAGGATCCCACTACCCATTCCTATAAATAAGCTGCCTGAAACTTTTGCGAGCCTACCCTCGAATTTTTTTGTACTCAGCTTTTTCCCTATTCGGCAAATGGCTAGTGCATAGTTCAAATGGACGCTCGCTACAATAACGCAAATCGATAGATACATTATGACAAATTGCGCCATATGAGAATGAGTTGTATCTAAAAATTGAGGCAAGAATGCCGATAGAAAAATCATAGTTTTAGGATTACTTACTGAAACAAAGAATGCCTCTCGGAACAGAGATTTTGAATTCCTTTTCTTTAGCTCAAAGCCGAGTTTTGATAGTTCAAGGCTATCTTTCCTTATTTGTTTGAAACTTTTAATTCCAAGGTAAATTAAATACAAACCACCCACACACTTCATGACAAAAAACCATGTTGGTAGACGAGTAAGAATTTCCCCAACACCTACGGCAACCAAACCAACAATGAGAAATTGACAAAATAGGTTACCTAGAATGGTAACAAAAGCAGACCCAATACCGTATTGAACACTATTTTTCACAACCAACAGTACATTAGGGCCCGGCGATAATGTAACGACTAAATACGCAAGAAAAAACATCAACCAAGTATCTAAATTCATTGAACACTCCTTTGCTCAAAAAAAAGATAACGCCTTACTAGCGGGCGATAACGCGTTACCACCTAACTTGAATATTGTGCCCTAAACACGGCGCTTAAACTGTGAGTTGAGTTCGCCAAGCGTTAGGAGTCCCTGTTAAGTAATTTGTTATAGGCCAGTTCCCCGTAGCCTAGACCTGTTCTAATTTGAAAGGCGAACACGGCGTGCCTTGGTGGTATTTTAGTTGCCAAGATGTACCTGTAAAAACCCAAATAGAACAACGTTTTGCGTAGCCACTGACTTCGCCTGCTTCGTCGACAATGGCTGACTTATACTTTAACAGTTGGACAGATGGTTCAAGTTGAATACATTCATAGTTTTGCGAATGAACACGAGCACTTGAAGGTTTTTCAGTTTCCATCATTTCAACGATAGAAGAATAGTCATAGCTATTCCCTGATTTACCAACTTCTGAAAAGTGCGGGTGAATCAAACGCTCTCTATCGGCCTTGTTTTGTCGGATTTCGTACTTATGAAGCTCAACTTCTTGTTCAACTAATATATCCATATATTCTCCGAAAGCGATAAGGCATATAACGAATGACATGGATTCCCCCTCCCGAGGATCTGCCACACTTAAGTGGAATACATTTGCACCGGAGGCACCATGTCTGATTATTCTTATTTTTGCGGTATCGACCTGGCTAAAAACCATTTTAGTCTTCATGCTGTCGACCAAAATGGCAAAGTCCTACTTCATAAGTCGGTTACTCGCTCTAAACTGCTGACTACAATAGTAAATATGCCGCTCATGTGTATAGGCGTTGAAGCGTGTAGTGGTGCACATTATTGGGTAAGAACACTCAATAAACACGGGCATACTACCTTAATCACTAAGCGCAGCGCATAGCAAAAATGCCATGCGTTGCGAATCACTCTTAAACAGTTTATTACATAGCATGCCGAGACAAGTAATGTTTTGCGGTTTCTCTATGACCTTTTGTAAATTTTGAGTTGTTAGATACTTCCCTAAAAATTTCAACAATAGGTTTACCGGCGATTAAATGAACATTGCTATTTAGAAGTCTATGGAGCATCAACAAGCTCATTGCGTGAGGTTTGTTTAGGACAGATTTTACAAGCTCTTTCTCATAGTTCCCAATATTCTCTAGAGCGTGAACTATCGACCAAAAAGTACCGTAACCGTCATGCTCAGGATTACGCTCCAAAACAAACAGCAAACTTTTAACGACTCGAATATCATTAAAATCAAAAGCTTCTTCGACTAATTCGTCTAGAGCCTCCCATTCGTCATTCATTGGGAAAAAACTGTCGATATCCTTCACAACATCTTCAATATTTCTCATTGATAGCTCCTGCTATGTAACGCCTGTTTAAACTGTGAGTGAGCGTGTGCCATGTTTGAGCGTTAGCGAGTTCGGCACGCGTTTACGAATCAGATTTAAATTTCTTGTTGAACGAAGCCGCTCTGCGGCAGAGTGAAAGATACTATCATCCATACTTTCAGTCGCGCCTTTATGTTAAGACGATTACTGGAGATAACCCGATGAACTCAAACGAACAACAACGCTACCATGCGCTTTATGAACAATACCTTACCAACTTAACTCTGCAAGGGAAACGACCCGCCACCATGGATGCTTATTCTCGTGCGGTTCGTCGTACTTATTCAACGCATTCGCGCTGGCCACCATGTGGCGCGCAAGAATGATGACGGCGATAAAACAGCACCCTGATTTGTGGTTACCTCAGGACATACCCAAACAATGGGTGGTCGATTGTCGTCAAGTTGGCAATGGAGAACCTGCATTAGAATATCTGTCTCGCTACCTTTATCGCGGCGTGTTGCCTGACCGCGACATTCTCCATATTTGCGATGACGCAGTGACTTTTCGCTATAAAGACAGTCGCACTCAAATGTGGAAAACACGCTGTCTGCCACTACTTAAATTCTTGCTTTTGATTTTGCAACATGTGTTGCCGAAAGGATTACAACGGGTACGAGATTACGGCTTCTTACGCGGCCAAAATAGACAAACATATGAGCTAAACCATTGGGACATAAACACTGAATACAAAATAAGCCAAAAATGCCGAGCGTTGGGCATCCGTCTTAAACGCTTGTATGGCTGCGTTTCAAAACTGGTAATACTTCTGCGGTTTCAGTATCTAGCATGTCTAAAACACTTTCAAAACCATGTATAGGCCACCAACCTAATTTCTCACGTGCGGACGACGAATCATATACTCGATCTAAGCTTTGAGGTAATTGCCAACTTCTTTGTTGAAACGCTAGCGCGATTTCTGGGCACTTGCGTTTGATAACAGCCCCAGCTTCAATATATAGAGCTTCACAATCAGAAAAATGAAAAGGTGTTGCACCTGATATTATAAAACGATTAAAACCGCTTAAGCGTTTTTCCACAGCACATAAATGAGCATTTGCTACATCGCGAGCATCAATACCACGAGTCAGGCGAAATACAGCCATTAAATCCGCAGGCTCAGGAAAGCATCTCGACATTTGCAGCACAGTCACTGGGAGCTGAAACAGATTTGAAATTTCTTCTAGCTTAGTTTCAGCCGCTATTTTACTTTTATGATAAATCGACTTGGGTTGAGGGGTAACTTCCTCATCAATCCAACCAGCAATACTTTTTGGCGTCGAAGCATAGCCGTACAACGCAGTTGTACTGGTAAAAACAAAGTGCTTAATACCTGCTTTTATACCAGCTAAAGCCAATTTCTCAGTCGCATCTACGTTGATTGATTGAAATTCTGAATCAGAAACTAAACCAACATGAGGAGCATGAACAGCCGCTGTATGAACGATAACATCAATATTTTCAAGAATCCCATCAATCAAAGCGCTATCACGGATATCACCAATGTAATCAGCTGTTGAGCAAGGTGTTTTATCAATGCCTACTACGTCATGTGTTCGCATTAATTTAATATAGATTGCACGACCAACCCTACCTGCAGAGCCTGTTACCAAAATTCTCATTACGACACCTTACTAATGATTAACCTCAAAGCAGCTAACGCCATCGCACAATTTACCAATAAAGAGGCTTCGGGCTTGTTCAACACTCGGGATTTAACGCTGGCTACGCAGCGCTTAATCCTCATTTGTTATGTGAATTTTTCCAGCGATATCAATACACACAACCATTAAACTCAATGACTTGATTACTTAGAACATGACTGCCTTTGTAAGTCTTAATCATGCCTCCGCGGTAGACAAACTCATTCCAATTTTCCTGCTGTATGTCGAAGTAATGAATAGGAAAAAGTAATTCTGAATACCCTGAACTTCGATATACATCTGGCTCATAAGCGAATAGAAAAGAATGAGTTACACCAAAAGAAACCAAGTATTTATCCAGTTCTTTTACGATGACTTTGGCTAACCCAAGACCGCGCTTATTTGGTGCAACAGCAATGCCACCAACTATGCCCGCTTTGAAGATTGTTGAGCCTTGTGACATTAAACGGCTGTAAGCAAAACCAGTAGCAATAATCTGATTTTCGTCTTCAATTATAACTGTACAAACGAACTCGTGATTAAAATTGACCATAGAATTTTGGCCAAAAACCGAGTTTAGATGTGTATTAAGTGCAGCTTCATGCGCCTCAATTTCACCATTTTCGAAGACTGATATTTTCAACATGAGCTCCATTCACATAACGCTCGCTTAAGTGGTGAGCAACGCAATACCGATGTTGCTCACCCCTTAATCACTAAATTCAACGCATAATGAAAATGCCACGCGTTGCGAATCCGTCTTGAACGCTTTGTTATGAGTATCACTTAAATGGTGTGAGATCTATACCTTCAATGTCACAAACAGCTTTCACTGTTGGATGATCCGACAAGCGATTAAGATAGCTAGCCAAGTGTTTGAATGTCAAAGGCGATCTCTGAATTGGTAACGACCACTCAGCCAACATGAACAAGAAGTAGTCACACGCAGACAGAGTGTCACCTAGTAGGTAATCATTATGCTCTAGCTGATCATTTATGATCGACAAAGCTTCAGCTATACGCTCATCTTGAGCCGCTACGACATTTGGGATCGTTGACTCATCATTTGTATGACGATGTGGATAATAACGAACCATTAACTCAGCTTGAAGCGTGTTGTTTAGAAAAGCTAACCATTGAAAGAACAGCGGACGCGCAGAGTCACCAATAACCGGAATTAGCCCTTGTTCAGGGTGTAATTCACAAATATGAATACAGATTGCTGGGCTCTCAAAAATAGCCTGTTCGTTATACACGAGAGTAGGAATACGACCAGCTGGATTCAGCTTTAAATACTCAGCTGATTTTTGCGAATTTGACTTCTTATCAACCAGTAAGAGATCGTATTCAGCGCCAACATGATGAAGTAGAAAATGCGGAGCTAAACTCGCATTGTTTGGGTAGTAATATAGCTTAAACAAAACAACCTCCATATTG
This sequence comes from Vibrio renipiscarius, assembly GCF_000827885.1. Lineage (GTDB taxonomy): Bacteria > Pseudomonadota > Gammaproteobacteria > Enterobacterales > Vibrionaceae > Vibrio > Vibrio renipiscarius. The sequence goes on from NZ_JTKH01000003.1 coordinate 192,841, forward strand.
AAAACTAGCGGATACTCATAACGCCCAATTAAGGTGTGAACAACGCTACCACTTAACCTAAAGCATTGTGCCATAAACACTAAGCTTGAAGTAGAAGCAAAAACGCCAAGCGTTGAGAATCCCTCTTAAATTGTTTGTTAACTTATATTTTCATCAAGCTGATCCTTGATATTTAGTAGGAAGAACCCCCAGACTAAAAAACAATATGACCAGAATTTACTTATATCTGGCACTATGTTCGGTAACTCAACTTCAAATAAACCTAGTAAAGCAAATACAAAGAAGATAGTCGCACAAAGTGGTACGATGCCACCACCGATGAAAATATGAACCATCGCTATTAGTGCATACAAGCAAGCTCCCCAAAATGCTATCCATATAGATTTACCTACGACGATTAATCCAAGTCGAGCCAATGCTTGAGAACCTGTTAGTTCGTCATGGATTTCAAATGAAAAATAACCATCCCAGCCAATCGTGAAGCCTGTTTGAATCATGTAAGCCACAGCTAGCATCGGCAATGCAAAGATTTTAGCTAAATCGCTTAAATGCTTTACATCTGAAAATTTTGGGACAATATCCACCCAAACACTCCTATATAAGTTAACGAATGACATGGATTCCCCCTCCCGAGGATCTGCCACACTTAAGTGGAATACATTTGCACCGGAGGCACCATGTCTGATTATTCTTATTTTTGCGGTATCGACCTGGCTAAAAACCATTTTAGTCTTCATGCTGTCGACCACAATGGCAAAGTCCTACTTCATAAGTCGGTTACTCGCTCTAAACTGCTGACTACAATAGCAAATATGTCGCTCATGCGTATAGGCGTTGAAGCGTGTGGTGGTGCACATTATTGGGCAAGAACACTCAATAAACTCGGGCATGATGCGCGCATTATGGCCGTTAAATACGTCATCCCTTATCGAACCAAAGGAAAAGATGACCTTAATGATGCCGTTGCTATCTGTGAAACTGTTCAGCGTCCATCAACTCGCTTTGTACCTATAAAATCCCCTGAACAACAAGCCATCTTATCTGTGCATCGAATGCGAGAACATTGGGTTCGCGAACGCACCGCGCTAATGAATCGGATGCGAGCCCTATTGTCTGAGTTTGGACTCATCATCCCTGTTGGTCGTTCATCATTAATGAAGCAAGTGCCGTTAATGCTTGAAGATGCTGAGAATGCACTACCATGCCTCGCAAGGACCGTTATTTCCGATGCGTATCACCACCTCGACGAGTTAAATCAACGTATCGCAGATACAGAACAAGTCTTCGATGCTTGCGCGAAAGTCAGTGACAATGTTCGCCGAGTCATGACGGTTAGAGGGATTGGGCCTCAAACCGCCGCGGCAATACTGGCTTCGATAGGCAATGGGTCACAATTTGATAAAAGCCGCGACTTCTCTGCTTGGCTCGGCTTAGTACCAAAGCAATATTCCACAGGCGGTAAGCCTCGGTTAGGCCGAATAACCAAACACGGTGATAAATATCTCCGAACGTTATTGGTTCATGGCGCAAGAACGGTCATTGCAAACCTTGGTGACAAGCAAGATAGGTTGAGCCAATGGTGCAGAGGCGTTCTAGAGCGGAGAGGGATGAATCGAGCCATCGTGGCACTCGCGGCGAAAAACGCACGAATTATATGGTCACTTTTACACAATCAAACCGAATATGAAAACTATGCCGCTTAAGTAAAAACATAGGCAGCATAAAGAGTTAAACCCACCGGGTCATTGCAGACGCTAATGATGGAGATAGGTTAAGACCACTTGCGGAGAGCCTGTTAATGCGGCGGACACATTAGATGTCATCTAACGAATAAGGCACCGCAGTCGCGCAAAGTCATCAGGGCCACGATGTATATGAATCATCGATAAATAGGCCGAATGTAGAGCGGCAGTCCAAAACCCATCAACATAAGTTTAGCGGATGTTTGACAACCGGGGGAATCCATGTAGCGCATTAAGGTGTGAGCAACGCTATCACGAAACTTAACCCTACCACCGTAAACACAAAACCCAACGATGGAATGAAAAATGCCAAGCGTTGGGAATCACTCTTAAATGCTTTGTTATATTAATGGTTCACTCAAGAAACTTTTCTAATGTATTACCTACGTCTTCTTTGGTATCAAAGCAAATTTCGGCTAAAAGCTTACCATCACCCGTCAGAGAGTATTCGAGCGCAAGACCACGATCAAATATAGCCTGTCCAAGCTCTGACATACTGTAGCCTTGAGAGAATTTCTCTGGCTTCTTAATAGATATTTCCATCAGACCATTTGCTGTGTATATAGACTTGAGTTGATCAGAAATTGCGTTGTGCTCATATACTTCTTTCAACTTCAATAGGTCGTCAACGAACAGATTATTGATAACAGTCGATAATCGTAAAAACTGCTGGGTTGTAATTTCGCAAAACGCACAAGCTACAAACAATTTTCCAATTAGCCTTGGCTTCATGTTGTCATCAGACTTATCAACCAGATCCAAAAGTAAAAGCCCTGCTTGATCAACACCTCCTTTGCTCTGAGAAATAGCATCCATTACTTTTGCTTTCTCGTCTAAAGAAAGGTTTTGAATCTCATAGAAAAAATTGTAGATTTTTCGTGCGGAAATTTCGCCCTGAATCGTATTCAAGACATTGTAGCCTTTAAATAGAAGGCCGAATATTGGTAACGTCTCCAAACTATCAGCTAACTCTGACAAAACGATGTCTGAGATATCAGCAGATAAATCTAACGACCTTTCAGATTTCACTGTATTCGACATAGCCGAACCAAGTGTCACTTTAGTCATACAATTGCTCCGAATTTATTGAATTAATATAACGAATGACATGGATTCCCCCTCCCGAGGATCTGCCACACTTAAGTGGAATACATTTGCACCGGAGGCACCATGACTGATTATTCTTATTTTTGCGGTATCGACCTGGCTAAAAACCATTTTAGTCTTCATGCTGTCGACCAAAATGGCAAAGTCCTACTTCATAAGTCGGTTACTCGCTCTAAACTGCTGACTACAATAGCAAATATGCCGCTCATGCGTATAGGCGTTGAAGCGTGTGGTGGTGCACATTATTGGGCAAGAACACTCAACAAACTCGGGCATGATGCGCGCATTATGGCCGTTAAATACGTCATCCCTTATCGAACCAAAGGAAAAAACGACCTTAATGATGCCGTTGCTATCTGTGAAGCTGTTCAGCGTCCATAACTCGCTTTGTACCTATAAAATCCCCTGAACAACAAGCCATCTTATCTGTGCATCGAATGAGAGAACATTGGGTTCGCGAACGCACCGCGCTAATGAATCGGATGCGAGCCCTACTATTTGAATTTGGACTCATCATCCCTGTTGGTCGTTCATCATTAATGAAGCAAGTGCCGTTAATGCTTAAAGATGCTGAGAATGAACTACCAAACCGAATATGAAAACTATGCCGCTTAAGTAAAAATATAAGCAGCATAAAGAGTTAAACCCACCGGGTCATTGCAGACGCTAATGATGGAGATAGGTTAAGGCCACTTGCGGAGAGCCTGTTAATGCGGCGGACACATTAGATGTCATCTAACGAATAAGGCACCGCAGTCGCGCAAAGTCATCAGGGCCACGATGTAAATGAATCATCGATAAATAGGCCGAATGTAGAGCGGCAGTCCAAAACCCATCAACATAAGTTTAGCGGATGTTTGACAACCGGGGGAATCCATGTAGCCCTGTTAAGGTGTGAGCACCGCGATACCGATGCCGCCGCAAACCACCTTAAACAGATTGTTAGTTGCATTCTTCCACATACGCTAATAACGTGGAAATTGGTATGAAGCCATGGAGTTTAGTTGACAGGTCATGCGTTGGTGAGCCTATTGCTGCTACGCCAATAACTTCTTGACGGTCATTAAGAACGGGACCACCACTATTTCCATGTATTACAGGTATATCTAATAACCAAACGCGCTCACCAAACAATACTTTAGATTGGATAATTTTACCTGTATTGATATATGGAGTTTCACCAGGAGAATACTGGGGAAAACCTAATACGGTTACAACCGAACCAATGCCTATCTGACTATCATCACCTACTTGCAGGCGCTTAATACCGTTAAAGCTTGTAGTTGGCTTTAAAATAGCCAAATCTCTAGATCTGCATGATTTTTGAAATTTAACCGGACGCTTAGTTTCCTGCTCATGATGCCTAAATAGCTCCAAAAGCTCTGATAGATCCTCATCAATGCCGCGCACAACATGTTCATTTGTAACGATACCTATTCCCTTCAGCAAAAACGCGGTGCCTTGGCTATCGTCTAGCAAGTTCTCAACGACAAAGATCGAATCACAGGCTTTATCTAAAGGGGTTTGCACAAGTTCTGGTTTAGGTTTACCGATTAGTACAGAAAATTCATAAGCTACTTTTCTATATATTAAATCATCAGCGCCACGAACCATTTTAATAAAGTTAATTCTGCCTTTTACGATTTTCTTGAAAAATTGCCCTTTCTTTTCGTCAATTCGCCGCTGGTGTTTTTCAAATACAGTTTTTCCGTGAAACTGTCTTAAGTAGGTTTCTTCAGTGTCTTCGAGACCAAACTTTTTCCATGCATATAGCATGGAACGAGTTTGTTTTATGTACTTTCTCGATACATTCATACGCTCATTGACAATCACACCGGTGACTTCTTGTCTATTGCTTCGCGCAGCAATTCTGGTTTTATCCGAATTGATAACAAAACCATTCTCAGTAATAAGCTCCTTTAGCTCATTGCCCAAAGAGAGCTGTAGATCACGAGTTAACACAGCAATAGGCTTGGGTAAGCGCCCACGAGTTTGTGTGAACGAGAATGTTATATCGTCAGCATACCGTGTATATGTACACCTATTTTTGGAAGCTAATGTCTGCAGTTGCTTGTCTAAACGATACGCGATCATATTGGAGATAATTGGCGATGTTGGAGCACCTTGAGGCAACTTGCCATTGTGGCAGCACAAGTGAGACAAAACCGTTGCAACCGAGTGATGTAAGTTCAAAGGATGAGATTGGAAAAGGTTTCTAACACGACCGAAATGAATAGAGCCAAAGAAATCCTCAAGGTCTAGATTGAGTACGTATTTTTTATCAACATGCTTCGACGCATTTGTAACTATACTTCGTTCTTTTACAAAACCATGGGTCGCATTACGTGGGGTGTATACTTGAGCCAATTCGTTCGCTAGGAATCTTTGTATTTTTTTTAGCTCCTTTTTGGGCGCATCAATTAATCGAAACTCGCCATTTTTTTTAGGAATGCTAAAGCCTTTGTAAAGGTGATCAACGGACGGGTATATCAGTGTTTTCAGATCATCATAATTTGTAAAACCCAGATATTGAGCCAGCCCTTCGACACATGAACAATCTTTCAAGTTATTAGGTAGAGGTACTTGAATACTAGATGAGAATGCAGCTTTAGCTGCTATTTGGGAAATTAGTGAAATGTCTACCAAAGTAACAAACCCTTAAAGAACGAGGCGATTTTGTTTTCTCTTGTACAGCGTAACGGCATCATCAGGCTAGCTGAGGACCGGTAAAAAGAAACATGCTTATGACCGCCGCAGATTAACAGCAGAAAGTTAAACTCTCGCCTCTTGCCGCAGAATCTATAACAATACTCAACAGAATGCAATGCTCACTTGATGCAACTAACGAAAAGTTAAAGCGTGAACAACGCAATAACGATGCAACTGCAAACACCTTAATCACTAAAATCAACGCACAGTGAAAATGCCACGTGTTGTGAGTCGCATTTAAACGTCTTGTTATATTGGTGACTAAAGCTCATGACATCACGGAAATGCCTATCACACGCACATAAATTACGTCAAAAGGCACAAAATCGAAGCTGAGGTGAAGGGAAATGCACTACCTCAAAGTCAAAGCTCGTTCTGCATTTAATCGCCAGCGTATTAAGCAGACGAGATTTGCTTTGAGGGTAGCATGAGAATGACCTGCACTCTTCTATATTTTCGCCTCTAAACAACGCACTCGATGCTCAGTAATACTCTAGACACATCAGTTACACCCTGCCTTGATATCTTCGTCACCATATAACAGTTATTAGACAGAAAAATTCTATATTTAAATGCAGAATTTTTCTCTCTAGTTCTTTGCCACTACAATTCTAAAGTAAATTTCCTTTTATAAACAGAGGGCTATGATCACGAATCAGGTGGTCGAATCAAAAATGCAGGATTATTCAGCCTAGTTTTACGTACGTAACTCGCGTAGGCATTTGTCACTAAAAGGAGAGTTGCTTGGCGATTGATATCGCCTCCCTACTTGACGTTGCAGCAGCGTTAACTGGCACTTTCAAACCTCATCACATTGCGCATCTATACTCAGAGGCTTTGTTCACTTGTCGCCTACCCGCATTTTCACGTTGTATGGGCATAAAAGGGGCAAATGACAAGCGGATTACCGTTCGCGACCGGATAATAAAACACATCTAACTCATTAATTTTTAGATATTTGATCTGCACCGTTCGCGAAATGAGAAAAATATGATTTACTCACTCCAAGACCATATATCTATCGCGAACTGAGGTTTGTTTAGCCATCATCGAGCTTAAACTTCGTTCACAAAATAGATGTGTTCTGCTACTCCTCACCAGCGCCATGCCAAACATCCCTTGCAACCAACGGATTAAATAGAAATATTAATCATCACGGAACGAACACATGAGTTTAAATCTAGAGCAACAGGTCAAGCTTGCCAAAGAAGGAAATAAAGCCGCATTAGAGGCGATTGTTAACAGCATTAAAAGCAGCGTGTATGGCCTTTCACTAAGAATGTTGGGGCATCCTGAAGATGCCGAAGATCAAACTCAGGAAATTTTAATCAAGGTCATCACCAACCTTTCTAACTTTCGTGAAGAGAGCGCTTTTAAAACATGGGTATATAAAATTGCCAGCAACCACCTTCTGACTAAACAAAAACAGTTCAATGCCAGGCCTGAGCTTACTTTTGAGTCCTTTGGGGAAATCATCGGGTCCATGACCGAGCACGCGCCTACTCTTGAGGCGTCAAACCCAGAACGAACTGTGCTATTGGAAGAGACAAGGCTTGGTTGTATGCAAGCCGCACTATCCTGTTTAGATAAAGAAGTCCGAATTGCTATGATTCTCACCGAGTCATATGGCGTAACCAGTAAGGAAGGCGCGTTTATATTAGGCATTACCCCAGAAGCATATCGAGCCCGCCTATCTCGCAGCAAAAAATCACTGCAAGTGTTTATGACTCAACACTGTGGTCTGGTGCGCAAAGACAATGCTTGCCAGTGCCACCAGCCAGCCGCGATTCGCTTAAGCCAAAATAATCAAGCCGACACCGATACGTTTGTCATTAGAGAGATTGCCACTCATGGTAGAGCTGCATTATTGGCAAAGTTAGATGAACTGTCAGAGATAGATCGCACCATCGCAATGTTTCGTCGCTATCCTGAATACCAAACGCCCGATTCATTTCTAACGATTGTTTCTACTTTAATCAGCTCTGGTGCATACAGCGTTTTTAACTAAGGTGTTTCGCCTAATACTCAAGTACGACCGCAATTTTAATTGAGCGGTCGTGTCCAGATTGGCAACAGAGCGTCACTAAACAGAAGAAGATGAATACGTGCAAACAGCTCATTTTTTGTGGCGCTTTAAGCGAAGTCTTGCCGATAGCCTTCTCCACCTAAACACCACACACAAAAAATAAAATAAAAAAGTCTCTTTTTTGTGTCACAGTTTTTTTTCTCGAAAGTCTAATTAAGTATGCCCCCATGAAAACCATCACATTCATGGCTCGAACATCACTTTGGATATTATTCTACAAGCACAGAGATATTTATAAATGAATAGACGTAACTTCGTAAAAAATGGACTTATCGGCGTTGGGGTTGCAATGACCTCGTCACATCTCCTCGCGAAAGAGTCCGCAGGAAAACAAACGGATAAACCACACATTCGTTTTCCATCGGTTGGGAATAAAATCACGGCGACAATCGTTTCAAGCGAAGTTCCTTGTACGATCGGCATGAAGCCAGGCGATGAGTTTGATTTAGGTTTCCGTAAATGCGGTGATTTCTGTGGATTTTTCTATAGCAGCATTCATAAATCAATTATGGGGCTTCAATTCAGTCAAACCGCCTCCCCTTCAGAAACTCATGTATTCGAGTGTCCTAATGATAAAAAACGGGTCAAAGTCGAATTGAGAATAGGCGAAGCTTAAATAAGCAATTTGTGAGTTTAGCGCGCATTTATTGAGGTGCTAGACTCACAAAAATCGACACAATATCAATATCAATATCAATATCAATACCAGTACCGCGAGTATCACTCATCTTCCGCAAAGCCTTTTTATTTTAAAGTGACCGCTTATTTTACATTGAAAACCTTTATTGGGGTTTAGCCTGTCTGAACTGAGCAATAATACGATCAATGGTTTGGTCGTCTGTTTGATTGTCTTCTTTTAGTATTGGGATAAGCCAATCACAGCCCGCCAATAAAGAGTGATTCTGCCATTGTTCAAACTCGTTCAGCCCACTTCTTGATAGAGAAATAGCGCCGCCACGCTCACCGTGCCCTCCCGCGATGCTTTCACCGAAAGTCAGCAGTTTCTCTGCATTAAAGGGATTAATATAAACAAAGTAAACGTGATGCGTTGAATGCTGCTTTGTCGGAGCTTGGTTCTTCATCGCGATCGGCAGCAATTTGGACTGGCGCTTTTCTAGCGATATTTCATCAGACATATCCCACAATTGAGAAGCGGATAATGATACTTCGCCATCCCAAACGTTTTTGCCATTCCAAATCTGACTTTTGTTCACCGCATTCCAACGTAGTCCATCGGCATGTTCCACATACGACTGCAGCTTATGAGGAAAGTGAAGAAACCAAATTTCAGTGTCACTTAACCCTTGATTAGGAAAGACGCGAAATTCACCATTATCGAATCTGATAACGAGTTCCCCCCCCTCTATCGGTATTACTTTTTGAATCTTCATGTTTACCCAGCCCGAGAACGATTGAGACTTATATCACCCTGAAAAAGAATAAGTACCGCAATACCAAATCGAGGGCAAACTTCTCTCATTACACGTGCGCAGCGCATAACAAAAATTGAAAAACCAGTTACGACGGATTGGCTTTGGTCATAAATAAACCACTAATTGTGCACAATTAAACACTTAGCTCCCCCACCAAAGTAAGCTATGATTCCTTATCCCTCGACTAGATTGATACCTTATGGCTGCCTTCTCTGTTTCTCTGATCCCTGTCGGGGTTAGATTTATGATCCTTTCTGCGTTTGGCTTTGCGTTAATGTCGGCATGCGTTAAATATGTCAGCAACTATGGTTTACCGGTCTTTGAGATCGTTGCCGCGAGGGCGTTGGTGTCACTGGTGATTAGTTACTTTGACGTTAAACGAAAGAAGATTTCAATATGGGGCAACAATAAGCCATTGTTACTATTGCGCGGCATGGTGGGCACCGCCTCCCTCATGTGTGTCTATTACGCCGTCACGACCTTGCCTTTGGCTGAGGCGACGATCTTGCAATACGTTCATCCCGTGTTTACAGCTTTGCTGGGTGTCTTGTTTCTTAAAGAACGCATTCAAAAATCGACATTGATTTGTATCGCCTTCTGTCTCGCAGGTCTGCTTGTGATGGTTCAACCCAATATGAACAGTGCTATCGTCAATGAACTGCCGTTATTCAGTATTATGATTGCGCTCGGGGGAGCATTTGGGAGTTCTATCGCGTATGTCATTGTAAGAAAACTCAGTCAAACCGAAGATAGCTCAGTGATCATTTTCTATTTCCCACTGGTGGCTCTTCCAATCTCTACAGTGCTGATGTGGGATGGCTTTGTGTGGCCAGACTTGTTCTTGACGATCATGTTGGTGTTTGTGGGCATATTTACTCAAATAGGCCAGTACGGTTTAACCAAAGCGATGCAAACCCAAGCGGCAGGCAAAGCTTCTGCGTACTCTTATGTGCAAATCCTTTTCTCTACGCTACTTGGCGTGTGGGTATTTAACGAAATACCGTCTGTCTGGACCTATTTAGGCGGGGGATTGATCATTACCGGCGCGCTGATTAACGTGTTTGGCAAACAATTACTGGCCCCTTTCAAGGCGCGATAACCTCGGCCATATTTTAGCCTTGGTATTTATCGAGATAGTCCTGTAGGCGCTCGATATCAAGCGGTCTCAATGTCGATTTATCGTGAGATTTAATGATAAGCCCCTCATCTATCAATTCACGAATGATGCGGGCGTAAGCGCGTTCAGTACAACCAAAGCGCTCCGCTTCTTGATACATGTAAGAGTGATGAATCGACTGGGTGGGTGAAACATGCCGCGTGACCATATCTTTGATGATATTAAACTTTAGCGGGTATAACGATCGTTCGAGCGCAATATTCATCGTATGTTGGTAGATGCTTGAAATGCGATGGTTCAACCAAAAAGCCACTTTAGTTTCTCTTAGTAAGAGCTCGGTAAACGTCTGCGTCGGGATCGCAATCAGATCCGTTTTAGCGGTCGCAATCATGTCAAAGGGGCTTAACTCACCGGAGAAAAACTCAAACTCACCAAACAAATTATCGGCTAACGAATAATCCCCTAGACTAAGGCGCTTACCATTTTTTGCCGTATGTACAATGGCAAAATGCGCCGGACTCGCCCAGTAGATTTCATTCACCTCTTGGTGCTGTTTCACGATGTAATCGCCTTTATTGACACTCACGCGGCGAAAGTTCTCTTGCGCGATAAATGCGCGAACAATCTCATAACCTTGTTGTAAAAGTCGTGTTTTATCCATCTTGATCCTTTGCCCCTAAATGGCCATGACACCTTGGTATTTTGTGACCAGACAATTGTCATGTTATTGCCCTAACACGATTCGATATATTTGCCCACCTCAATCAAAACAACGGCTTCCCTCACTCCGCCGCAGTATAGGTGATAACGATATCGCTCGGCGAGTCACCATAACCACTGAGTGAGAACGAAGCGCAACTCGCAGCTAGGTAAACATGAACACGAACCAACCTCCATCAAAAATCATCGCCATTATTGCGATGTCATTAATCGTACTGAGCCCCTTAGCCATCGACATCTACTTACCGGCCTTCAGTGAGATCTCAACCTCATTTGCGGTTGATGTGGCTCGGCTACAAGATTCAATCACACTCTTTATGGTTTCCCTCGGCATCGGCCAACTTGTTGCGGGCCCAATGGCAGACAAATACGGCCGCAAGTTAGTCGCCTATATGGGTATCGCCATCTACTTCGTGAGTGCCATTGCTGCGTATTTTTCGACTAGCATTGAGGCGCTGCTCGCCGCCCGTTTAATGCAAGGCTTTGGTACAAGCGCCACCACGGTGATCGCTTTTGCATTAGTAAAAGATAACTTTAGTGGCGAACACGGCAACAAGATGATCAGCTACCTCAATGGCGCGATTGCGTGCGTTCCGGCGTTAGCTCCTACATTAGGGCATTGGTTAACGATACATTATGGATGGCGCGCCAACTTTGGCTTTTTGGCGTTGTTCTCTTGTGTCGTAGGGATTGCGATATGGTTATTTATCACTGAAACCGGAAGCGCGGAAACAAAGAACGACAAAAACCAAGCGTTATTCAGCGTTGAACGTTACATGTCTATTTTGAAAGTGCCGAGTTTTCTTTTCCATGCCACACTTTGTGCACTGACGATTAGCGCGATTCTTGCTTACATTACTTCAGCGCCAATTTGGTTGATCTCGACACTGCAAATAGAAACGTCTGAATTTACACTTTGGTTTGCAGCAAACGCCGTCATCAATATTTTGGCTTGTATCATCGCACCGAAATTAATGACCACATTCAGCAGTCGCCGCATTCTCCAATTTGGCTTATTGATACTCGTTGCCGCAGGCGGTTTAATGCAGGTCCTTGGCTACACTCACACGGCGTGGGGCTTTATGTTGCCTATCTTCCTATCCTCGATTGGCTTTGCCTTCATCCTTGGCGCATCAGCAACCAAGGCGCTCGCCCCTTTTCCTGAACAAGCGGGAACCGCAGCGGCGATGCTGGGACTTATCCAATTAAGTGGCAGCGGCATCATTGCTATCGCCATCCAGAGTTTAGGCTTAATGTCGCCAGATCTCATTTCATTGCAACTGTGGCTCACCATTCCGGCACTGATCATCATTTGCAGTAAAAAAGGATTGGTTTTGCACCCTAAGCAGAACGCTTAAATCACGTCAATGTCGTTCCAACGCGACAAAAAATAGCGAACGCCGAGCCACACTTAGGGATGGATTGTGTGGCTTAGGCATGGCATCGTTGTTTACCAGGCAACGCCTCTCATTTGCCGTTCTGATTTGCAGTTCTGAATTAGCGCTCTGATTTGCGTAACAACATCGCTCACCGCTTGAGGCGTATTGATTGCAAGTGGCGATAAAGGTAGACCCACAGCCCCACCGCTAGGCATAACATTGCCGCGGTGATCCCCCAAAACCCCCACGGATTATGCGTATCAGGAATCCCCCCAACATTCATCCCAAGCAAGCCGGAAACAAACGTTAACGGCAAGAACACTGTGGCCACGATGGTTAAGTTAAAGCTTGATTGAGACATGGCTTCAGAGAGCTTGGAATCATCTAAGCTTTGCAACATATCGATGCGTGTTAGCAGATCATCCAAATTCTCTAAATGAAGATCAACATGGCGAGACACTCTCACCAATGCCCCTTTATCTTCGCCATCAAACAACAAGGTGGGATCGATAATTCGGATGGATAACGTGTTGTGCAACACCGCTAAAATACGTCGAGTCTTGCAAATCTCTCCGCGTAATTTGAGTAATAACCGCGCATCAAAAGTCTGGCCTCGGTCAAAGTACTGGTCTTCGAGAACGGCAATTTGGTCGGAAATCGCAAACGTCACTTTTTCGATATGAACAATCAAGTTTGTGACGATTTGGCAAAAAACATCCATCACTTTAGCGCCCTGTTGATCGGCCTTGTGAGCAGATTTTTTAGACTCTGCGTTTTCGCCGGTTAAGGACTCGGATTGAAGATTGTCGAGATAAGCGTAAGTTTTATCAATGGCCATTACCGGGTGGTAACGAATGGTAATAATACGATTCGCATCGATGAATATTTTTAAGTCCACCAAACCTATAGGGTTGATGGTTGGTTTATCACCACTCACTTTTAGAGCAATTAACACACTGCCATCATGGAGATTTCGGTGATTGACGAAGTTTTCCCTTAGCAAAAACGCCACCAGATCGTCTGAGAGCCCACTATCAGAAGTCAACCAATCGCTGTCCTCTGGCTTGGAAAGATCAACATCAATCCAGCAGGTTTCTTCTTTGTTATTATGACGGTCAGAGACACGATTTTTTAACGATGTGATTATTGGCATTTTCATCCTTAGTTGCCATCAGAGCATGCTGAATATCCTTGATAGGCATTCCGTTAAGCGCGACAAGTACCGAGGATTGAGCAAGCTGAGTCGCTCTTTTACCGGCACCAATGCAGTATTACAATTGAGGCTAAACCCTTCTATCTTATATACTAGCAGTATAGGGTATCGCTTTCATCGCGATAAAAACGGGTTAGATAACCCATTATTAGCGGATAATTACCTTGAATCTTCCTTCTCTGCTTTGGCAAAAATGGGCGACGCTTTGGTTGAAAATGCGCCACACACTCGTCGCTTGCGCTGTCTTTATAAACGGCTTGTTGATTCTAATTAGCGTATGGGGATCATCGCTTAACCTAATTGACCTGTTTCGTATCGATAGCTTTTCGTCCGTCGACTGGGCGAGCATCGCGAACGGCCCCTGGTTTTTGCTCGGCATTTTTTTAATGCTCAATGCATTTGGTTTGCTCTATCGAGCCCGAATCGCTTGGGCGGTCAGTATTGTGCTCTTGTTGATCACTCTAGTGTTCACTTGGCACTTCTTCCCTGAATTTACCCATAACCTTACCTTGTGTCTCGTGACTTTGATTTGTTTGTTTCTACTCGGAAAAGACTTTCATCACTCAAGTGCGACTGCCGGTGGGATATTCGCTTTTATCAGCTTCACGGTCTTACTCTTTTATTCTACCTACGGAGCACTCTATTTTGGCCCAGATTTTAAGCCTGAAATCAAAGATTTAACGACCTCATTTTATTTCGCGATCGTCACGATGACCACCGTAGGTTATGGCGACATTGTGCCAATATCAGAGCCCGCTCGCTTATTTACCGTGTCTGTCATTATCGCGGGCATTACCGTATTTGCCACCTCAGTCACCACCGTATTTGGCCCTCTGATCAGAGGCGGTCTAAACAAACTCGTTAAAGGTAATCAAACACAAATGGATAGAAGAGATCACTATATTGTTTGCGGAACCTCAGTGTTAGCCATCGCAACCACAAACCAACTGCTTAATCGCGGGCTCAACGTCACGATTGTCACCATTGAACCTGAGGATAATTTTCCGAAAATCCAGCAAAGAGTGGGCAGTAAAATCGACATCGTCTCAGGCGATAGTACCGATAATTCCGTTTTAGAAATGGCGGGGATTGAGCACTGCCGAGCCATACTCGCCCTAACCGATGACGATGCAAATAATGCCTTTATCGTGCTGTCGGCACGGGAGCTTTTCCCGCAAGCAAAAACGGTATTAGCGGTCAATGACGCGAAAAACATGAATAAAGTGCAGCAGGTAAAAGCCGATGTGGTCTTATCCCCTTTACTCTTTGGCAGTGAAATACTGGCGAGCGTGATGTCGGGTGAACCTTTAGACAATGACCGACTTATCTCTATGTTACTCAATTCAGGTCATGGCCTGTTTGATAAGAAATGAGCGCCGACTGCGTGGTATCCGTAGCGTGGGTTCGATAGGAAGAAAAATATTGGCCGTCGAAAACGGCCAATAATGACTTGGGTTTAGCGACGTGAAAAAGAACGTGACAGCAAATTCATCACTAATTGTCGGCAAGCAATAATGTCTGATTTTTTAATGCATTCATTCACGCTGTGGATGTGCGTCATACCCACGCTAATATCCATGCACGGAATGCCATTTTTATTGAAAATATTGGCATCAGAACCGCCCATCCCCTCATTAAATTGCACTTCTAAACCTTGATGTGCACAGCTCGAGGCAAAAGCACTGAACAATTCAGAGCTAGCGTCTAAACGAAAACCCGGGGTACCTTGGGCTATGCGATTTTCAAACTGAATAGGCATGCTGGCTTGAAGTGCTTCCAATTGATGCGTCACTTGATTGATAAACGCATCGACCTTGCTTTGTGTGCGGGAACGCACCTCAAAGGTAATGTCCACACTCTCCATTATAATATTGGTCGCGTTCCCACCGTGAATAATCCCAATATTACTGGTGGTTTCTTCATCCACACGGCCAATCGGAAGCTGCGTAATCAATTGTGCGGCTGCAACCATCGCATTACAGCCCGTTTCCGGTTCACTCGCATGACCCGCCTTTCCTGTGATCGTCACGACACCCTTCGCTGAATACGGCGCGGAAACATAAGCGGTTCCGATCTCGCCACCAGCATCAATCACATACGCGAGATCTATCGAAGGCAGACGATCAAAATCGAGCATTTTTGCCCCTTTGAGTCCCACTTCTTCACCTATCGTAAAAATCGCCACCACCGTCGGATGTGGTGACGTATTTGTCGCCAACGTTATAAGGGCATCAAGAATGACGGCAATACCGGCTTTATCATCCCCACCTAAGACGCTGCGACCATCCGTTTTGATCCAATCGCCGTCTTCGACAATCGTGATCGCTTCACACGGAGTGACGGTATCCATATGGGCAGACAATGCCACTGTGCCTGGAAGCGTGCCGGGTAACAGCGCAATCAAATTGCCGCATTGAGCCCCTTCAGACTGATACTCTAAGTGCGCGTCGTCTTGGTAAAACTCGATACCATGTTGGCTCAGTTGCGCTTGAATGTATGCGCTGACTTGCGCCTCTTTATAAGAGGGTGAACTGATTGCCGCCATCGCTAAAAAATGGTCAATCACCTTATTCATTGTCGCTCCTTAGCGCATCAATCGCTTGTTGTAACCGCTCTAACCCTTCCTCAAGCTTCTCTCTAGGGCAAGCAACATTGAGTCGTAGATAGTGCTTTCCACCATTGCCGTACACATCCCCAGTCATGATCGCAACACCCGCCTCCACCATTTGCGCTTTTAGCTGTTCGGCACTCACATTGAGTGCAGAGTAGTCAATCCACGCAAAGTACAAGCCCTCGGGAAACTGCATCTTGAGCTGTGGTAGTTCTCGGTGTAAGTAAATCTGCACAAAATGTAAGTTGTCTTGCAGATAGGTTTTCAGCTCATCAATCCAATAAGCGCATTGCTGGTAAGCGGTTATCGTTGCGAGCACACCAAAAATCGGGGGGGATGATAACCCTTGTTGTAACTTCAACACCTGCATAAAGCGCGCATGCAAATCCGCTTCCGGAATTAATGCATAAGAGCCCCCAAGAGCGGGCGTATTAAACGCTTTTGATGCCGACGTGCAAATCGCCACTTTCTGTGTACTCAATGCGGTCACTGGGTAATAAGGCACGCCGAAACAAATATCCATGTGAATGTCATCCGAAATAACAAACACATCATGTCGCTGACAGACGTCGAGCAAATACGTCAGCTCTTCCTTTTGCCATACTCGGCCCACAGGATTGTGAGGATTGCATAACAGAAGTACACGACAATCGGCGATTTTCGCCTCAAAGTCTTGCTTATCGATTTCAAAGTAGCCGTTATCATCAATCAACTCACTGGTCACCATTTGGCGACCAGAATGTTCAACACAACCAAAGAAACCATCGTAAGCAGGCGTAAACAGCAATACGCCCTCGCCCGGTTCACTGGTTAGCGAAATCAGAGTCGCGATTGAGTAGATAACACTAGGGCTATACGCAATCCACTCCTCTGAAATCGGGCTATAAAATCGGCTTTCATACCAGTGGCAGATCGCCTGTTTATAATCATCATGATTCCAACGGCTGTAACCATAGACCGGGTGTTCTATTCGCGCCTTTAATGTGTCCTGAATTTCGACTGGTGAGGCAAAGTCCATATCAGAAATGGTGAAAGGCAATAACCCAGCTTTACCAAAACGGTCTTCTACATAATCCCACTGAGTACAATAGGTATTGGTTCTATCGATTACGCCGTCGAAATCTATTTTCATGCCATTGCCAACTCTATTTTCTTGCGCATTGTGTGGACTTGCGGGCCAATAACCACCTGCAAGTTTGTCGCATCAAGATGCACAACACCAATCGCACCCGCACTCTTAAGCTGTTTGTCATTCACAATTTCAGTTGAATGCAAAACAAGACGTAAACGAGTGGCACAGTTATCAATCGTCACGATGTTCTCTTTGCCGCCCAATGCTTCAAGCATATGAGCCGCTAAACCGTCAGCGCCTAATTTGTTCACCACTGAATCGGTGTCGTCTTCACGCCCTGGCGTTTTCAGATCTTTCTTAATGATGACGTAAGTGAACACAAAGTAGTAAGCCGCAAACCACACCGCGCCCAATAGTGGTACAAAGAACCAGTTAGTTTTAAAGCCTTGCAGTACACCGAAAACGAAGAAACCAATCACATCACCCGCTGGGCCAATGTTTACGTTAAAGATTGATAACGTCAGGTAACCCAAGCCCGTCATAAAGGCATGGAATAGATACAGCATTGGAGAAATGAACAGGAAGATAAATTCAATCGGTTCGGTAATCCCACTCACAATAGCGGTCACCGCACCCGAGATCAGTAGACCTTTGATCAATGGGCGATTTTTCAATTTCGCGGTGCGATACATCGCAAAGGCTGCCGCTGGCAAACCAAAGAAGAAGCTCAACATACGACCTTGAGAGAGCAACGCCGTGGTTTCCATTGGGGTTTCATGACCCGCCGCTAGGTTGGTGTAGAAAATGTTCAATGCACCAATCACTTGCTGGCCATCAATAATCGCTTCGCCACCGACAGGGGTAAAACGGATCATCGCAGTCAGGATGTGGTGTAAACCAAGAGGAATAAGCAGGCGCTCACTCGCACCAAAGATCATTGGGCCAAAAACGTCCGATTGCTGAATGATGTAACCCAGTCCTTTGATCAACGAATCGAACAGTGGCCAGATGTAAGGGATCAGCATACCGAAAACAGACAATACCACCAGCGACACGATTGGCACTGCATGTGGGCCACCAAAGAACGCGAAAGCATCCGGTAATTTGGTGTCTTTGTAACGCTCGTGTAGGCGAGAAACAATCACACCCGAGAAGATACCACCAAGTACCCCCGTTCCGATCGTTTGCACACCAAGGATCATGGTTTGGCCTGCATCGCGCATTTCATCAGGGCCAACCAACATACCGGTATGTTTCAGAGCAAAGTTTGTCCCCATCGTCATGATCAAGTAACCCACAAAGCCCGAGAATGCAGCAACGCCTTTCTCTTCTTTCGCCAGTCCTAAAGGAATCGCAATCGCAAAAAGAACCGGCATGTTTTTAAAGGTAAACACACCAATCATGGTTATGTATTGGAAGAAAATATTGACCGGTTCATAAGAAAGGAAAGGCCACAACTTTTGCAGCTGTGCGCCCGTTAGAGAGCTACCTAGCCCTAAAAGAATACCCGAAATACCGAGCAGTGCGATAGGCAGAACAAATGTCTTACCTAAACCTTGGATAAAACCCCAAAGCTTTGTTTTATGACTCATACTGGCCACTCCATTTAGATTCACATCATTATTTTTGTAGGGAAACCGATGTGGTTTTCACGGGTACAGTACGAAAGAACCTACGGAAACAAAATCGAAATGTGTTTCTGGAAAAGTGGAAGAAAATTTTCATATTATTGAATGGTTTATACCTAAATTCGGCTTATAATCACATCCATCAACAAGTAGGTATAACAAAACAGCATAATCTCACTGCATTGTGTGATTTAGAGCATATTTTCTATAGTAAACAGAGTCTAGGGATAGCGTGAGTATAAATTCTAACGAAGTTAAGTTGATTGGTGCCTTGTTGCAAAAGGCTTGCGCAGTCACAGTTTTGGCAGAAGAGATGGCGGTGAGTCGTCGCCATATTCACAACTACATCGCGAATATCAACTACTACATTGACCAAGCGATCAGTGTGCAGAAAGGCATCGCGACCCTAGAGATCAGTGCCCAGCAGTGGGCGCAAAGAATAAAAGCGATTCCTTTAACTCACTATCGCCCAACGTCGAGTGAGCGACAGGATTATCTGCTCGATAACTACTTATTATTGAATCAATATAAATATCTAGACATCGAAAAGCAGTTGGGTATTTCTCGCCCTACCCTAAAAAAAGATTTGAGTGAACTGGCGGCAACGCTGCAACTGAGTGGCTTATCATTGCATAATGCTGATGGTGGGTTTTCAATTATTGGGACGGAGAAAAAGCTTCGTCACCTCATGATGGAACGCATCAACAGACAAGTTAGCCATATTCACCCTCAAATCGAATATTGTACCGCGACGACCCCACTCCAATACCATACGCAAACGCTCATTGCTCAACAACTGGCGACTCTCCCGCTAAAAGAAACCTATGTGATTATCACCAATATTTCTCAGGCGATTGGCCATGTGTTTCCGCCGAATTTTATTAAGATGATCTTCATCTACCTCAGTGTGTCTCTTTACCGCATCAACCAGCAGTTTGTCATTTTACAAAAGGACAACGCCGACTATTTGAGACAAACGGCCAAGTTCAAGTTGGTGCATGACCAACTGCGTCTATTGATCAACGAACAGTTAGAATTTGAACATTTACACTTAGCGGAGTACTTTTTTAGCGGCTGTGCGGAAGACAATTTTCATGAGAACCGCTTGCGAGTGAAGATGTGTGCCATGCTGTTTTTACGTGAACTTTCGCAATCCATCCCTTTATCCAACCAGCAAATGACACAGCTGCATCAACAACTTTGCTTATATTTGCCTTCGGCCATTTATCGGATAAAAAACCACATTTGCTTGCAAAACCACGACACAACGAATCCGGAAGAATCGCTTTTATCGCTTAAAAACGCTGAAGAAATCACTCGTTATCAAGCCACGGTCTCTGCGATGGCGTCTTGCCAGCACTGGTTACTCGAACCGCTGAGAGAAGAAGAATTACAGCAGATCAGTCAGTTTGTCGCGCAAGCATCCCAACAAGACGAATCGCATAAGTTATCTCTCGATGCGCTGCTTAATACGCTACAACAACATGCGAAAGACATCGCCTACGAGCCATTAAAACAAGCGTTGTTAAACCAATACCCTGCTCTGCTTTCTGACGACACACAGCCCTATTATTTAAAGGCCAATTGGTTCAACGCAACAGACATCCATTGGATTAACTCACAAGCCAACTTAGCCGACGTGGCGGAGTTCGCCTCATTGCATTTAGCCAATAAAGTGGGGGCACCATATAAAGATATTCAGCAGCCATTACACCAAGTATTGAACGCATGCATTGATGACTTGCGCATTGGCTCCAACGTCTATTTGTACTCAGCGCAAGCCAATCCAGCGATAAAGGAAACGGCGCTTCAGTTGGTGATACAACCGGGAAGCACCGGCTCTCCTCGCACACCAACCGCGTATTATTTCTTCTTGTTGCGCAGTGAAGCGATAACAGCGCACAACATTCTTTACGCGCTGCATCAATTTGAACGACACCATCAAAAACACACGCCCTCAGAGCGCCTTGATGCCGATTGGACGACCGCTTTCTTTAGGCAGCATTTGGCTGAATAAAATCATATCCATCGCCGATTTAAACGAAATTACAAAGAAGGCGATAGCGAAAACGTTGCACTTAAGTCTTGCACCATTTGATCATACCAAGGATTAAACGTCAGTCTGGCATGAATATGCTCATTTGCTCGGCCATCCCACGCGCTGTACCAAACCTCTTCACCTGCCTGACAGCGCGCCATTTCATCGTCTGTCATCTCTGAACCGTTTCGGCAAATCCGTTCACTGCCATTCATACCGTAATAAGTATTATCAGGTGAAAAAAGAATGCCCATGTGTGACATGTTACTAATGCGCAGTTCTGGGTTGTAGCTGTGGATATAACGTGTATTCCCGTTAATCGACGTTGGCTGCGATCCAAACCAAATCAGTTGATTGCTTGGGTGAGTAAATCGCGTATTAAAGAGGTCTTGAATCGCTTTGGTATCGAGTACGCTGTCATGCTCAGTCAACACCATAAAAACAGGTTTGTTGTACGTCTGCGCGGCTAGATTATCGGTCACTTGTGTGGTGGTATTGTGATATTGCGCGAAACCATTGGTTGGCACCATAAAGTAACGGGTGTAATTCGTCACATTACTCGGCTCAACATTGATTAACCACGGTTTGATCCAACTTATCCATGGTGTAGCAAAAGCGAATGGTTCATTAGAGACAAACCCAGGAGAGAAGAGCATTAAACCTTCGATCTCCTCATCTTGCGCCGCATAAGAATACGCAAGATTGCCGCCCGTAGAAAAACCGCCTAGATAGACTTCATCCACTTCTTGTTTCAGCAAATCGACTTGTTTCTCAACCAAATCATTCCATTGTTGATAATCGACGTTGAGCATGTCTGCCGGTCTTGAGCCGTGCCCGGGCAAAAGAACAGTGCGAACTAAAAAGCCCTTCTCTTGCAGAGATTTCGCAATATCAACAAATGAATAAGGGGAATCGCCTAAACCATGAATCAGTAACACCCCTTTTAGGGGATGCGTTTTGCCATCCGGTTTTAACTCTGTTGGCAAATTAGCCTGTAATTCCGCATCCTTATCTTCGGTTAGAAAATAGCGGTTTTTGACTAATTGCTGTTTGGTCTGCAGAGCATACTCACTGAATGAGTCGTAATCCGTGACTGGTTCAATATTTGAAGGGGTATATAACGGGTGGGTTTCACTCGACGCACAAGCGACAATGATAAAAGGAAAAAACAACGCCAGTATTATTCGCATATCTTAAGACGGTCAAATTAGAATGCCGTTATTATAGAGGCCCACTCTGAATCAACATAGGGTATGCGGGACTCATTTACATAACTTTAATGTTGGGGGTATTGTATTACATGGCTCTAGCGCATGTATTGACGCTGGAAAAACCTCAATGAGAACGAGGCACAGACAACTTATAGCGTAAGTTTTCCTTCACCGCTGGCCACTCAAGGTTGATGATGGAAAAAACCACCGTATCTCTGTAGCCGCCATTAGCCAATTTTTGGTGGTTACGAAGCACACCATCTTGCTTTGCTCCTAGTCTGGCAATCGCTGCTCTTGAGGCATGATTATGAAAACAGACTTGGCATTAAACACGCACTGATTTTCGTGCCGTTATACTCCAGCGAATTCAGTAATGTCCCGCCTTGAATTTCAACCGAATCCACCCCCATTTTTTTCAGATCTTCTTGCGAGTAATACCACCCATCGGTCGTTTTACCGGCTTGGCATCGATTACGGTTCACTTGACCATAGGTGGTGATCTTTTGATCGACTTGCATCGCATCAAAAAAGGCCGCTTCCTTGATCCTTAACCGATTAATATAGACGATCAAATTCGCGTGATCTTTGGGAAGAACCGATTGCTTCCAAAGCGCATCCGATTGATTAGCACCACCATGCCACCCAATTAACGCATCTTTTTTAATGGTGATATGGCTGGCGGCGGTAAGAATATAATTTGCGCATGCAGAGAAACACAATTGGCTTACTTCGACCTCTAATCCTTTCTCTTTAACAAAATAACCAAACTCAATACCAGAGGCGATCTCGCCACCTGGGCTCGTGATTCTGAGGGTCTCTATTTTGCTGTCGCTTGTACGCACCATTCTGATCGCATCCAGCACCGCATCCCCAGCGATCACACCATCAAACACTAAGGTATTCCCTGTGATCATGATTTTATAAGGTGCAGGAAACAGCATTTCTTGCCCCGCACACCCCGAAAGTAAGCCGATAATAATCAAGGATTGGGCTTTCACTAGCATCATAAAACTCCTTTTTATGGATGTTGTTAGTATGCCTTAATCATTAATCACTGCTGAGAAAAATGGCGAAAAAATTCACCTCAACACGCAAATTCCCCAAATACTCCCCGACCAAAATGGAACCTCCAAGCGTCGTTTAAAGTCGTTAGGGTCATTCTAAAATGTCGAACTGCTGCAAAGATTCAAGCAACAAATGATAGATTGCACAATTATATTAAAATCATGCTGCCAATCTCAGAAATATTCGTTCGCGTCGAAAAATAAGAAATGGAAAAGTAACGCCATTCAATAAACTCTACAGACAGAGAGTGACGTAACCCCATGAAAAAGAATATTAAACTGAGCGCAATTGCGACCTCAATTGTTGGTACATTGCTGTTAAGTGCACCGCTGCATGCTGCCCCGTCTCACAACAAAAACGTGATTGGCTATCTCACACAGTGGGAAGCATGGAAAGGTCCACAGCATGGTTTTAGTGTGGCCGGTGAAGCAACACATCTTAACGTTGATATGGATATCTATTCGATCCTTAACTATTCATTTTTTGGTGTCGCGAAAGACGGCTCTCTTCACAGCGGCGATTTGAGAAACAAACAAATTTATCAACCGGACGCCGTACAAGAACCCGGTTCATTGCTGTATACCGACGTGTATTCAAGCTGGGATCTACACATTCTTTGGGGAGAGCTTGAGTATCTTTGGTCGTACCCAGGCAACGAAGCATGGGAAGCCGAGAATCTTGCCAAAGTCAAAGAGCAAGGCTTTGTCAAAAACGGCAACGGCTGGAAGCACAAGCCATCGGGGATTACTGGTGAAATGCCACTGCCACTAAAAAAAGAAGGTGGCGCACCTGGACTGATCGACTTGGCGAACGAGAAAGGCGTGAAAGTCATGGCATCTCTTGGCGGTTGGAGTATGTCAAAACACTTCCCAGAAATGGCGGCTGATCCGGTGAAAAAGGCGCGTTTTCTCGCGGATATCGACAAGCTTATGGCGCTGGGCTTCCACGGTATTGATATTGATTGGGAATACCCTGGCACCGGCGGCATGAACTTTAGCGGTAGTGAGGCCGATTACGACAATTTCGAGCAATTGATGGAAGATATTCGCGATCGCATTGGTCACGATAAACTCATCACCGCAGCATTCAAAGCCGTGCCCGCCGCACTAGAAGGATTTGATTGGGATCGACTGACTCGCTCAATGGATTACTTCAACATGATGACGTACGATCTCAATGGTGGATGGTCTGATGTGACTGGGCACAACTCGCCGCTTTACCCTTACCCTGAAGAAGAGTTTGTAGGCTTAACCATTGATACCTTGCGTGATTGGATGATCAATCAACGCGGCATCCCTGCTGAAAAGATCAACTTCGGTGCTGCCTTCTATGGCCGCGGCGTACAAACAACCGAGGGGACGGCTTATCTAGGTGCCCCCACCGATAAGCGTATGGTTAACTTTGAAGTCGATGGGCCGACAAACTCATCCGTTGATATTACCAATTGGGCCAACTTTGAAGGCCAGCCAAGCTATAACTACCTAACCAAGCAATCAAACTGGCAACACTTTTGGGATGAAAATGCTCGCGTACCTTACGCCGTGAATGGAAAATACTTCCTAAGCTACGACGATCCGCAATCGATCAGAGAAAAAGCCGAGTACATCGTTGATAACGATCTTGGCGGCATCATCGTTTGGCAAGTGCATGGCGACATCGAGTGTAAAGGCAGCTTCACTAGTTTTGGCAGCAAACTCAAGCAATGTAGCGAGCTCAGCTCACCACTTGCAGAACAAATTGATCAGGTGTTTAGCCAAAATGTCACGCCAAATACCGCGCCTGTACTCAGCGTGCCAAGCGCGCTCAATACTTCGTCAGGTCAGGCTCTGAGCTTCTCCGTATCAGCCACAGATGCGGATGGTGATGCACTCACCTTTAGCGCTCAGGGCGCAGATATCATTGAACAAGCGAATAACCGTGCCACCGTGAGCTTTCAAGCACCTGACACCGCCAAAGACATCGTCAAACAGATCACCATCACCGTTACAGATGGAAAAAAGTCTGATGTTGAAACGGTAGAGATCGCGATAGAAGGGACAGGCGAAGTCATTAACCAAGCGCCAGTGCTCAACGCCCCTGCCCGAGCGAATGTGAATGCGGGTGATACCGCCACGATTTCGCTATCGGCCAGCGATGCAGACAATGATGCGCTAACCTTTACCACATCGTTAGGCAGCATCGTGCAAAATGGCAACCGAGCCACACTCACGATACCAACAGAGGCCTCAACGCAAGACCGCACTCTCATCGTGCGCGTCTCTGTCTCCGACGCCGTGGAGAGTGATCACGCTTCGATTGAGCTTTCAGTCAAAGGCAATGACGACACCGGTGGAAATACGTGGAACAAAGACCAAGTTTACGTCGGCGGTGACAGCGTGATTTACAACGGCGTTGAATACACCGCCAAATGGTGGACAAAAGGTGACGAACCGGGCAAATCCGATGTTTGGCAAGAAAAAGACGACGGCTCGGTAAAAGAATGGAATTCATCCAAAGCCTACAATGGCGGCGATATCGTGACCTACCAAGGAACCCAATACAAAGCCAAATGGTGGACAAAGGGTGATATACCGAGCGCATCAGGCTCACCTTGGTCTCCGATGTCACTCAATTAAGCCATGAAATAAGGCTTAAACACCCCCCAAAAAAATCAAAGCTCTGGCACGCAGTCAGAGCTTTTTTACACCGCCGCATTTGTTTACGCCCTGTATTGTAAGCGCTATATTTCAAACACCATATTTCAAGGGCAATGCTGTGAACAGCGAACGCTTGAAAACCACCCTACTTCCCTCTGCGTTCACTCTCACTTTTTGCGTCATACTGCCATCTATCGAGCGAAAATCGAGCCCCTAATCGGTTTCATAACTAACATTAGACAAAGCTAATGTATGTCTCTATAGTGTTAAGCGGCAAAGGAAAATGATTTCCTCGCAACTGGGCTAACGTGTATTGGAGAAGCAAATGACTAAGATTGTAATCGTCGGTGGTGTTGCCGGTGGCGCATCCGCCGCAGCGCGTGCGCGACGTTTAAGTGAAGACGCACAAATCATCATGTTTGAACGTGGGCCGTTTGTCTCGTTTGCCAATTGTGGTTTGCCTTATCACATCGGTGGCGACATACAAGAGCGCAGCAAGTTGCTTCTCCAAACCCCTGAAAGTTTCCTTGCTCGCTTCAATGTTGATGTGCGCGTGATGAATGAAGTGCATTCCATCAACCGCCAAGCAAAAACAATCACGGTTAAGAACTTACTTGATGGATCCGAATACCAAGAAAGCTATGATTATCTTCTGCTGAGTCCAGGCGCAGGCCCTATCGTACCCGCAATTCCGGGCATTGATAATCCACTGACCCATTCTTTGCGTAACATCCCTGACATGGACCGCATCATTAACACGCTGCAAAGCAAGCAAACCAAACATGCCACTGTCGTGGGTGGCGGCTTTATTGGTTTAGAAATGATGGAAGCCTTCCACCAGCTTGGTATCAAAACCAGCGTGATTGAGATGGCTAACCAAGTGATGACGCCAATGGATAAAGAGATGGCCGGTTTTGCGCATGCGGAGATCCGCGCACACGGCATCGACTTACGGCTGAACACCGCATTAAGCGCGGTGGAATATATCGAGACCGATGATACTCGTGAATTAAGCCTTACCCTCAGTAACGGCGAGCAGCTGAATACTGACATCCTGATCATGGCGATCGGGGTGCGTCCTGAAACCAAATTAGCACAAGAAGCCGGTCTAAAAATTGGCGAGCTGGGCGGTATTTGGACCAACCCAAGCATGCAAACCAGCGATCCATCGATTTACGCTGTGGGTGATGCGATCGAAGAGCAAGATTTTGTTACTGGCGCAGCAACTCTGGTGCCGCTAGCCGGCCCGGCTAACCGTCAAGGCCGCATGGCTGCCGACAACATGCTCGGCCGCAATGAAACCTACCAAGGCACGCAAGGCACCGCGATTTGTAAGATCTTCGATTTAGCCGTGGCATCCACCGGCAAAAATGAGAAGCAACTGAAGCGTGAAGGGATCGCTTACGAGAAAGTCTTCGTTCATACCGCTAGCCACGCCAGCTACTATCCGGGAGCCGAAACCGTTTCATTTAAGCTGCTGTTCGATCCAACAACCGGCAAAATCTTCGGCGCGCAAGCGGCGGGGAAAGATGGCGTTGATAAGCGTATTGATATTATGGCGGTCGCACAACGTGCTGGCATGACGGTCGATCAACTGCAGCATTTAGAGCTGACCTACGCGCCCCCTTACGGCAGCGCGAAAGATGTGATTAACCAAGCAGCCTTTGTTGCCAACAACATCATTAAAGGCGACGCGACGCCGATTCATTTTGATGAAATAGAGTCGCTCACTGACAATCAATTGCTACTCGATGTACGTAACCCTGGCGAACGCGCGAACGGCAACCATCTCGCAGGTGATATCAACATTCCGGTAGACCAACTTCGTCACCGTATGGATGAATTACCAAAGGATAAGGAAATCGTCATCTACTGCCAAGTTGGGTTACGCGGTAACGTCGCTTACCGACAATTGGTCAATAACGGCTATAAAGCACGTAATCTGATTGGCGGTTTCCGTACCTATCAATTTGCCAAAGCGTAAGCGGTAAAGACTCACGAATACCGCTGTAGATTCAAACCGTCATTCTCGCGCAATCGGGAATGACGGGAGAACAGGCGTTAAAAATAGGACTTAATCTTTTCTCGTAACCACATGTTGGCTGGGCTTCGCCTCTCGCGATTATGAGCTAATAAGCGATATTTGACCGGCTTGAGCGTAAATGGGCAATCCAACACTTGGATGCCGAGCTTATCGGCAAATGCCGTGGCGATGCTTTCCGTCACAATCGCAATACAATCACTCGTCGAAACCAACGTCATTAGCGACACAAGAGAAGTGCATTCCGCCGCCACTCGTCGTTCGCTTAAGCTCTCCTCCGTGAAATAGTCCGCCATATAGGTATCTTCCCGACGCAATTTCAACGTGATGTGCTTCTCGGCATAAAACTGCTCGCGAGTAATCGTACCTTCCACTCTAGGGTGCCCTTTCCTGGCAATAACAAGCACTCGGTCTTCAAACAGCTCTTCGATAAAAAATGAACCTGTCGAGTAGTTGGATAATTCAATCGCAAGATCGGCTTGATATTGATTAAGCGCTTGGATCAGCGCTTCCTCATTAGAATGAGTCGGTAGCAATTCAATAGTGACATTCCCCAAACTATCATCGGCTTCTAGTTTAGGCAGCAGCATTAGCATCACAGGTTCTGATGTATAAAGCACAAACTTACGTGGATTCTGGGTTGAAAAGCCCTCTAACCCTTCCAGCGCATTGCTAATTTGAACCAATGCAGGCTCAACATGGCGCATTAACTCTTGTGCATGCTGTGTTGGTGCAATCCCCCTACCTGAGCGAACAAATAACTGACTGCCCACCTGCTGTTGCAAACGCTTTAGTAAACCACTGACTCCCGGTTGTGTTAATCCCATCTCTTCCGCCGCTAAGGTAATCGATTGATGGCGATACACCACCACAAACACTTTGAGCAAGTTTAGATCTATGTTCGTCAGCATCCCTTCTCCAAACATAACAATTCATGATGTGTTAAATACAGTTTCATGGATGTATTGCGATGTGTCAATCCGGTAGATTAACCCCATACCCGATACGCATCCCAAAGAGGTTCCCTATGAAAACTCGTTTTACTCCTTCCGTTCTTTCGCTTGCCGTCATCGTTTCATTTGGCGCTGCCGCCAATGACTATGCCTCTATTGATACTTACGAGGGAAAACCCGCTTCTAAGTTCACGGAAAATGCCAATACCGATTTAGCGAAAAGTCTTCCTTGGGACGATACCTCTGCGTTTGAACGAACGACCCGCGGGCTGATTGCTGAGTTTGGCACTCACGAAGCCGGTGAGCTAAAAAACCGTTTCGTCTACATGGCCGATATGTCTGTTAACGATTTACCCGCCACCGTTAACCCATCAATTTGGCGTCAAGGTATGCTGAATTACGCGGCTGGCGGTTTGTATGAAGTCACTGATGGCGTCTATCAAATTCGCGGTGCTGACTTATCCAACATGACCATCTACCGCACTGACAACGGCTATGTGATTCACGACCCTCTATTGTCTCGTGAAGCGGCGGCCGCCTCTTGGGAATTTGCCAAGCAGCACTTACCGGCGATTAATGGTGAACACAAAATTACCGGCATGATCTACTCACACATGCATGCTGACCATTTTGGTGGCTCTCGCGGAGTGTATGAATCTGGCGATTTCGCAAAAGACGCCGAAATCTATGCGCCAAAAGACTTTATTAAAGAGCTTGCAGACGAGAATGTTATCGCGGGCTCCGCAATGGGACGCCGTGCAAATTACCAGTACGGGACCACCCTCGATACCAACACTAAAGGGATTGTGGACAACGCACTTGGCCTTGGTACATCACGCGGTGAAGTGACGCTAGTGGCACCAACGAAAGAGATCCAAGAACGTGAAAAAGTCATCAATATTGATGGACTCGATTTCCACGCCATCAACATGCCTGGAGCAGAAGCACCTGCAGAGATCATTCTCTACGTGCCGCAATACCGCTCGCTCAATACCGCGGAACTCACCTACGACGGTATGCACAATATTTACACGTTCCGTGGTGCTAAAGTTCGTGATGCCTTGGTTTGGACGAAATACCTCACTGAACTAAAAATGCGCTTTGTCGATTCTGGTTTAGTGGACAATATTCACGCCGCGCACTCAGCGCCGGTATGGGATAAGGCCGATACTGACGTCAATGAAATTGCGGAGTACATGGCACTGCAACGCGATAACTATGGTTTCATTCATAACCAAGCCATGCGCCTTGCAAATCACGGTGTCACTATCCACGATGTGGGTCGTCAAATAGAAGAGATCATTCCACAATCTCAAATCGACACCTGGCACACCAACGGTTACCACGGCTCATACAGCCATAACGCTCGCGCAGTGGTCAACCTCTACCTTGGCTACCACGATATGAACCCAGTAAACACGAACCCGTTACAAACGAAAGATCAGTCATGTGTGTATGTCAATGCCGCAGGCGCAGACGTCATGTATAAAGCCGGTATGACGCATTTTAATGCCGGAGAATATCAAGAAGCATCGCAGCTGTTTAATGACCTAGTGCAATGTTTGCCGAACAACATTGATTACCGTTTTGCACTCGCGGACAGTTTTGAACAACAAGGTTATCAGTCTGAAACCATGGCGTGGCGTAACAGCTATCTGCAAGGTGCGGTCGAGTTGCGTACTGGTGAGATCCAAGAGTCAATCAAACTTGCTTCACCAGATGTCATTGCCAACACACCAACAGGCATGTTCTTAGACTTTATTGCCGTGAGCCTAAACGCACCAAAAGCAGAAGCGGCGGATCTAAACTTCAACTTCGGTGTTTACCATCCAGATCTTGACGAGCGTTACTACGGTGAAGTGTCTAATGCGAACATGGCAAACATTGAGGTCGATAAGCTACCAAGCGTTGACTTTGAACTTATCATCAACAAAGCCGACTTCACTAAAGTAGTGCTTGGTGAAACGACACTCGAAGGGTTATTGAAATCAGGCCAAGCGGGTGTGAAAGGCGATGCCGCATTACTAGAGCAGCTTGCTGGCACTTTAGATAAGTTTGATGGCATGTTTGAAATTCTGCCAATGCCAAACAAGTAAACAATACTCGATAGTAAACTGTCCATAATAAACGGCCCATAATAACTGCCCATAATAAATGGATATAAAAAATGGATATAAAAAATGGATATAAAAAATGGATATAAAAAATGGATATAAAAAATGGATATAAAAAAGGACCGAACATTTTCATGCTCGGTCCTTTTTGTGCCCGTCACACCACATTGGGCTGATTGGCTTCGTCGCTATCGGTTATGGGATTAAACGTCAATCAATAGTAACGCTTATCCACAATGCGATTAGTTTGCCGCTGTCGTGGGTAGAACACGTTTCAAAATGTCAGCCAATGTCACTACGCCAACCATTTTTCCGTCTTTACTTACCACCGCTAACTGCACACTCGCTTTACGCATACGCGCTAGCGCTTCGTAAACAGGTGTTTTTGAATCAAGCACATACGCATTACGTGCCACTTCGCGCGCCGGTTTTTCCGCCGGCTCTAGTAGCGTATCACGCACGTGAACCACTAACGGTTTTAGACCTGACTTGCCGCAAACAAGAATACGCAAGTGACCCGATGCCATCGCCGCAGCGCGCACTTCAGCAACGGTTGCATTCTTATCAACATGCGCCATCACCTGCCCTTCGGTGACCAAAGTTTCAACCGGGATTGAGCTGAGATCAATCAAGCCCGACAGCTGCTTTTGAATGTTTGGTTTCAGCGTACCCACTTTGCCTGAGTGCTCTACCAGTTGGCGAATCGTATCGACATCTTGTCCACCCACCGCTGCGCTTTCGACTGGCTCAACACCAGAGGCTTTTACCAAGCGGTTGGCAATACTGTTGATCCAGTTTAGCAACGGACGTAGCGGCCAAACGTAGGCTCTTGCCACAATACCGATGGCTAATGCTGATTTTTCAGGGTGCGCGATAGACCATGACTTTGGCGCCATCTCACCCACAACTAGGTGCAAGAACGTCACAACGAACAAGGCAAAACCAAAAGCGGCAGCATCGGCGGCCCAATAAGGCAGCCCCATTGCAAGAAATACCGGACCAACCCATTGATCAACCGCAGGTTTGGTAACCGCACCTAACGCAAATGTACAGAAGGTGATACCCAATTGAGCACCGGCCAACATCAGCGTTAGGTCATTCATACCGCGTAGTGCTGCGCGCGCAGAAGCGCTTTCAACCGCGATTTCTTCTAAACGGTGACGACGAGCGCCCATCAAAGCAAATTCGATGATAACGAAAAAGCCACTCAATATAATCAGAGCGGTCGTCACTAGGGTGACAATCAAAGGATCGGTCATGCTTCATCCTCCACGATTGGTTGCTCTACCAGTTTTACACGTACCGCCGTTGGTACATGTCGCTCAATACGTAACACGTCCACCTCTAGGTGGCGTGAAATCGGCTCGCCAGAAGCCAGCTCTGACGGATCAATTGGCAGCGCAATAGTGACTGTGTCACCTTCCGCAGGCAATGCACCGCGTGCCGCAATCAACATACCCGCGATGGTTTCTACATCGCCGCGTGGCAAGTCGTAACCAATCGCACGTTCAACTTCATCGATATGAACATCGCCTTCCATCAACCACACGTTGCCACTTTCAGACACCACCGCATCGCCGTTGTCTTCATCATGCTCGTCGGTGATTTCACCCACGATCTCCATCGCCAAATCTTCGATCGTCAACACACCGGCAAAGCCGCCGTATTCATCGATGACACACGCCAATTGGTTGGTTGACGTGACTAGGTGCTCGAGAGCATCAGGTAAGCGCATCAAGGTTGGCAATACCGTTGCCGGTCGCATCACCTCGGAAACGGTGTCATCCGCGTTACCCGCATCAATGTGTGCAAGCACATCAGACAGGTGTACCACACCCACTGGCGCGTCATCGTCATTGATCACTGGGTAACGAGTGTGGGCTTGCGCCATCAGCGACACCAATTCAGTCAATGTGGTTTCAGGTTCAACCCAATCCACTTGCGAACGAGGCACCATCGCATGTTCCACATCACGCTCAGGGAAATCGAGGATACGATCCATCATCAGTGACAATTCCACTGGCAAGTCACCGCTTTCGCGTGAGTTGGCGATAATGTGGTGTAAATCTTCTTCTGATGCGCTGACATCAAGGTCATGTACCGGTTCGATACGAACGGCACGCAGCAGTAAGTTAGCCGATTTATCGAAAAAGCTGATGATCCAACCAAACGCAGACATGTAAATCAATGTCGAGCGAGACATCATGCGAGACATGGGTTCTGCGTTAGCAATCGCTAGGTTCTTCGGATAAAGCTCACCCATGATCATTTGCACAACCATCGCAATACCAAGGGTAACCACAGTACCAATCGCAATGCCTGACTCAAGTGATAATCCAAAACCTTGCAGTAGTACACCCATCGATTGACCGACAAGAGGCTCGGCAACAAAACCTAATACTAGACCTGTCACTGTGATACCAAGCTGCGCACCAGACAACATAAAGCTGGTTCGTTTCGTTACCGCGAGAGCGCGTTTTGCGGCTTCATCACCATTGGCAGCTAAGGTGGCAAGTTTGGCTCTATCCACGGCCATATAGGCGAATTCTTGGGCAACAAAATAGCCGTTTATCGCTATAATTGCCAAGATGAATAGAATACCGAATAGAAGGGAAAGAAGAGGCTCAATCATTGCTGTGTCCTCCCTTGAAACATAATGTCAGTAAGGGGTTACACAATCGACTAGAGTTGGGGTCCACAAATTAATCCTAAGTAATAATAAGAAGCACAGTATATTCCCGCAGTAGTAAATTCGTCTAGTTAATAGTTACATAGCACACTGATAACAAAATCAGACAGAGTGAATCACTGAAAGAACCACCAGCTTAGGAAATACAACGCGCTACGGGCAACAAGAGCGCCCCAGCGAGCGCCCACCATTGACTGCGTTACTGCCTGTTACAATATAGAATCAGTGTAGCCCGTGTTTTCCATCTCGCCATCTCGACGAACAAGGCTTTTGCTATCGATTAACGTAACTGACTGTCTTTACTTGCTCGACGGTTAAATAAGCTGCTTGCTTTAAAAAGCGCATCTTGCTTTTGCTGACACTCAACACACAACTCGACACCCGGGATGATCTGGCGACGAGCGGCGGGAATAAGCTCACCACACTCCAAACAATCGTCGGTCTCGTTGTACTCTTTATGAAGGTTTGCTCGCGCACGGTGAATCGCATCGTTCACCGTGGCATCGATTTGATCTTGAACGCCACCATCTCTGGTGAATCCATTAGCCATAATGATCTCCAAATGTAATGAATGACTCGGAGGGCATTATCCAGTATCTCGCCTCTATTGATAATCCACTAGCAATGGGAATCACTATTACACTCAGGTAATAATCGTATTGGACGGCAATATCAGAAGGCCATATTTGAGGGCCATATTTGAGGGCAATATTAGAGGGCAATATTAGAGGGCAACTAATGGTCGTGAGGCGAAATCCGTTGCGCTAATACGTCGCCCTAATGGCTGAGTTCTTTGCGGCTGAGTTTCTATACGGCTTAGCGGCTTAGCGGCTTAGCGGCTTAGCGGCTTAGCGGCTTAGCGGCTTAGCGGCTTAGCGGCTTAGCGGCTTAGCGGCTTAGCGGCTTAGCGGCTTAGCGGCTTAGCGGCTTAGCGGCTTAGCGGCTTAGCGGCTTAGCTACAAGTTAAGCTCCCAACTTAAGGGGCTTCAAGCAAAAAAAAGAGACAAACCGAAGTTTATCTCTTTCGTTGTTACTCACCACTATTTAATCTCATTGGAGACCAAATAGCAGACCTTGTTCCCAATAACTTGGCGTGAGTATTTTTGAATCTGAGATGACTAAAGCACCTCATTTCAAACGGGTGCTAATTAGTTAACACGGTATTTCGCGATGATCTCTTCATCAAGCTCAATGCCCAATCCTGGGGTGTTTGGCACCGCGACGTAACCATCTTCAAATGCGATTTGGTTTTTCACTAGTGACGTAAACAGTGGGCTGGTGCTTTGAGAGTACTCAATCAGGTCGCCGTGTTCACGAGACGCAAGGAAGTGTACCGTTGCCGCAATCAGAATACCGGTTGAGAAACCGTGTGGTACTAGCTTCATACCCGCCATGTGCGCCATGTCGTAGATCTTCACCATTTCAGTGATACCACCACAACGTGTTACGTCTGGTTGTACAAAGTCAGCGCCTGATTTTTCAATGAAGTTAGCGAACTCGTAACGCGTTGTCAGTGTTTCACCACCTGCCAACTTTTGTGACGTTGATTGAGAGATCTTGCGGTAACCAGCAAGCACGTCATCGGTAATCGGCTCTTCAATCCATAGCAGGTTGAATTGCTCTAGCTTCTTAGCCATTTCAATCGTGTGGCCAGCGGTGCGCCATGCGCTTGCTAAGTCGATTGCGATTTCAACGTCTTTATTGATGCCACGAGCAGTTTCACATACGGTCTTAATGATCTCGTAGTCAGTCTCTGCATTTTTACCTAGAGGACCGCCACCAAACTTCAGTGAAGTAAAGCCTTGAGCCAATAGCTCAGTGGTACGAGCAATGTTTTCTTCTTTGATTGCGGTTGGGATAAACGTACCGTATGCACGGATTTTCTCACGGAATTTACCGCCAAGAAGCTGCCATACTGGCACTTTGTAGAATTGACCCGCGATGTCCCACAGTGCCATGTCAATCGCTGAGATAGCGTGAATCATGGTTGAACGACGACCTGCATAGTGAGTGCCGTTGTACATTTTTGTGTAAAGACGTTCGATCTCTAGTGGGTTTTCACCGATAAGAAGACGCTCAAGACCTTGAGAAGAACCGTGGCTTTGAGTCGCTTTAATGCACGCTTCAATCATCATTGGTGAGCTATCCGATTCACCCACACCCGTAATGCCTGCGTTAGTATGAACGCGAATAAGAACACCGTCCTCACCCCATTCACACGCTTCATCAACCGCAGGAACACGCAGGTGGATAACTTCTACTTCAGTGATTTTCAATTCGTTAAATAGCATTTTCTTTCTCTAATATTGGTAAAGTTCTTTCCTGCTGGATAAATCGTGGAGCTATTTAGCAAGCAGGAAAGAGACTGTCAGTGCCGAGACTGACAGTAAATTTGTAGGAATAAATTACGCCGCTGCTTTTTCGTCAACAACCGGTTCCATAACCGCTTTCTTCGTAAAGCGGTCGCCAACGGTGTAGATACATAGCGCGATAACTACCGTCACAACACCCGCCAGCTTTTGCATTGTCATCAACTCACCTAATAGGAAGTAAGCCACGATCATTGCGAATAGCGGTAAAACGTTCAGTGCCATTGTCGTGATAACCGCATCTTGAGTTTTCAGTGTTGCCACTTCCCATAAAGCGTATGCGATACCTGAACATAGCAAGCCAAGCGCTAGGATACTGCCGATGTGTTTACCGTTTTCAACCAGTACTGCCGCTGAAGTGAAATCAGCACCCGTCACTAGACCAACAATAAGCAGTGCACCTGTCGCAGCTGCGAATTGGTAGAAACAGCTTGAGAACGTGTCGTAACGAGAGTTCAGATCAGAACCAAACTTACCCAGGATGTAGTTATAAGTCACAAAGCCTAGTACGCCGAACAATGCAAACAAGTGACCTAGGTTTAGACCTTGGATTTTGTTCGATGGATCGTAAGCGATAACGCCCGCGCCAATTAGAGAAAGCACAACCGCAAACACTTTAGGTGCTGTTGGCTTAATTTTATCGATCACAAATACCGCAAGCATGGTAAGGAATGGAGCCATACCATTGATAACGCCGATCTCACCCGATGACGTGTATTCGTACGCTAGGATAGTGAAATAGAAGAAGACCGCTTGAGCAGAAACACCTGCCGCCGCCAACAAAAAGCCATCTTTTTTGTTTTGAATTTTCTTTAGAGTATGCTTTTTAGAAAACATGAATAGAACAACAAAACCTAGCGTTGCAATCGCGTAACGCGCAATCGCCAGTACAACAGGATCTAGCTTACCAGCCAGTACACCACCCAGTGGGAACGACGCACCCCAAAGGGCTGCACAGACAAGGGCAATAGTTAAACCAAGTGATTTATTTGGTGCAGGTTTACTCATTTTTTTTATTCTCATATAAAGGCGTTGCAATAACGCCTTTGGGATATTCCCAAGTAACGCAAAGACGTAGGATTCAGTATTTACTTGGGCATACAATTACATTGTGGGTAAATATTATTGTGGGCAAATACCGATAACGTGTTCTAAGCGTTGATCTTTTTGGTACAGAGAAGCATAAGCAAAGCCAACACCTTCTAGGTTGGTCGGCTCACCGTTTGCAACATCAAACACGCGCGCAATGATCTGGTTAGAAACATTATCGATCGTGTCTGTTGCATCCATGATTCCACAAGCGTTGATATCCATATCAGCCGTAATAAGAGAGCTGTTGCCAGACACTCGAATTACCGGAACGATTGAGTTGTTAAAGCCCGCAGCGCCCGCTGTCCATAGGATCAGTTGGCAGCCAAGTGACGCAAAGTGCATCGCTGCGCCACCACATAGCATGGTGGTTTCCGTTAGGTAGAAACCTGGTGTGGTTGGTTTCTCACGGTGAACGTGGCTAATGCGCAGACAGTCTTGGATTGGACGAGTGCCTGTTTTGTGCATTGCACCTTGAGATTTTTCATCGATGGTTGTTAAGCCGCCCACACTGTTACCGATAGACATGGTTTCTGTGCCTTCGATTACGTGCCAGCGCTTCAAATCTTCCGCGATAAGACGCTCAATTTTCTCACCGACTTCCGGCGTAACTGAGCGCTCTTTCAGGATATCTTCACAACCCAGTAGCTCAAGCAGTTCGCCCGCCATTGTCGTCGCGCCCATATCAACCAGTTTGTCTGACGCTGCGCCGACTGAAGGGTTAGAAGCAAGACCGCTCGAAGTATCAGAACCGCCACATTTGATGCCGATACGCAATGCAGAAACCGGAGCGTCAACACGCTCAACGCTATCTGCGTATGCTTTTAGCTCTTTTGCTAGCTCAACACCATCTTTAATTGTTTCGATGGTACCTTTGTTTTTGATCACAGTCAGAGCGTGAACAGGTAAACCTTCTTTGCGTACTGGTTCAGCAATCATTTGTGGGTCAATTGAGCCACAACCCATTGCGATAACAAGAACACCCGCAATGTTCGGGTTGGTTGCAGTGTGGATGATGGTATCGATCATCTCTTCATTGCCGCCGTACATACAGGTGTAGTGGTTAGTCACAACAACTGAATCATCAATTTCTTTGCTGATATTGCGTGCAATACCTTCGCAGCATTCATCAATCGCAATAATTAGTACACTGTTGCGCACACCAAATGTACCGTTTGGACGAGGGTAACCTTTAAATGTCGTCATTATTGCTCGATCCCCATTTGCTTGATGATTTCTTCAATGATTGATTCTGGAATGTCTAAACGCTCACTACGAACGTTTTGTACATGAACAAGTTGGCCTAATGGAATTTCAACAATCGACTTACCAATTGAATGGCCACATTTCAAAATGTGCTCGCCGTGTGCAATGCCGCAAAGCGCGATCTTATTGCCGAAGGTGATTTTTTGCAGTGCATTCACTTCTGCGATCACTTCGTTTTCAGCCGAAATAATTTCTACTAGTTGATTTTTTTCCACGTCACCTAGTAGCGTCGCTACATTGTCTGTAGGAGAAAGTTTTATTGCTTTCATTGTTCGATTCTCTGTTTAGCGATTAACAGTTAACTGTCTATTGTTCGACAATCGGCAGTATACAGATCTATCTTTGACAAAATATGATGCACATCACAAGTTTCAATATATTTTGCAATATATTGATATTTGCACTAACAACCATTCATAACAATGAAGCGAAAAAAGCAGAAAGAACAATCGCAAGACATTGAATTTAATAAAAATAAAGCACTACAAGATCAGTTAACTCTGGAGAGAGTGCGCATTGAAATCACCCGATAAAAAATTCATTTTTTATCGCAAAACCGTTCGGATGACGGAAAATTCATTGTCGTGTGAAGATTTATAGGCGTTGTCGCATTGAGGTATCGCGATTAAATCGCAAGCGGCGGTTGAGCCGATGAATGGGTAACCGCGGTGATTATTTAGCGGTTGTCGCGTGTATTTTCGGTCTTATGTGTATGAAAATTGCGACTTGTTAACAAGGATTTTTCAGATAAATATTAGCAACTTATCACGCAGACTAAATTTTTGAACCTATACTCTAAGAAGAGACATTAACAAGATAGAATGCCTGAATACTCGACATCACAATACTAGGTATAAGCAGAACCCAGCAAAAGAGCGAGGATTGGAAACGCAAAATGGATTTGCTTAACAGGGATAGGAAATGACAACTCATAGTCAGTATCGAAATGAGGAATATGCAGCGATCATCGCTGCGCTGCCTGATTTGGTTTTTATTTTGACTGAATCTGGCCTGTATGCCGATATTTTAGGTGGTAACAGTTCGGAGATGTATCACAATGGCTTGTCACTCGTCGGTAAAAATTTACACGATGTTTTATCACCAGAACATGCCAACTGGTTTTTAGGGAAAATACACGAAACGCTCGACCAAAATAAACTGATGTGTTTTGAATATTCGCTTGCTGGCACTGATGTAGCTTGCTTAGACGTTCATTCAGGCCCTCCAGGAACCTTGCGATTTGAAGGCCGAGTTAACCCACTAAGATCACGCTATAACGGTGAAAGAGCCGTTGTTTGGGTCGCGCGTAACATCACTTTTCGCCATGAACTGGCACAACAACTCACCTATTACGCTGAAATGGATTATCTCACCGGTGTCTATAATCGTCGAAAGCTCTACGAACATTTTTCTGACGCGTTAACGCATTTTCAGCAGTCTCAACAGCACTACTGCTTCTTACTCATCGACATCGACGAATTTAAGAAAATTAATGACATCTACGGCCACCAGACGGGAGATGATGCGATACGTCAAGCGACCAAAACATGCCAATCGATGCTGGGAAATAACGATATTATCGGGCGCCTGGGCGGGGATGAATTAGGGAT
The DNA here is from genome assembly GCF_000827885.1 of Vibrio renipiscarius. Classification (GTDB taxonomy): domain Bacteria; phylum Pseudomonadota; class Gammaproteobacteria; order Enterobacterales; family Vibrionaceae; genus Vibrio; species Vibrio renipiscarius. The sequence goes on from NZ_JTKH01000003.1 coordinate 232,739, forward strand.
CATTCATCAGTGTAGCGAAGCGCTCTCTTGCACTGAATTAGCACGTAAGCTCAATGAGGCTGTGGCCACGCTTTACATTAATGAGAGTGTACCCGAGTACCCGCTCTCGTTAAGTATTGGCATTACCCATTTTGAAAAACACGATGACGACATAGAGGCCATCTATCAACGAGCCGATCTCGCACTCTATGAATCAAAAAACAATGGCAAGAACCAATACTCGTTCAAGTAGCTACCCTCACCTTTTTTGCGCATTCATGCGTTTACAAGCAGATATTTCGTACCGCTTGAACGCGTAAAAAGCGCATAAAAAAAGACAGCCCGCAGATTATGCGGGCTGTCTTTATATACACGTTATATTAATTCTTAACGGAATTGATGAAACGTTCGGCGCTAGCAAAGAGAATGTCACACTGCTTTTGTTGTTTGCTGTGCTCAGCAGTGCCTACCGTTAGCGACTCAAGGATTTCCTTCGCTTTGTTGTATTCGCCAACCATATTTGCGAATCGCTCTTCGAAATCATTTTTGCGCATTTTTTTAACGTTCTTTCTTACCGGTTTTTTCATAACTTCCTCTTACCATCAAAGATCTAATCGTTCTTTCCGTTCTTTTTCCAACAGAATATCTTCGATTCTTCGCCTTACTTGATGGATATTATTTGACTTGTCATCTTTCGCTTCACTCTTATCTTTTTTCGGCTTATCGGTAGGGTTTTTCATTTTCAAAGTTTTACTTCCATTTCTGTTTCAATATGAGAACCCTCAGCCTTAAACCAATGTGGTACACACCATGATGGCAAATAAATAATTTGCTTAAACACTGGCATCCACGGTGGATAAGAGATGACGCTCCAATACATCGCTCGTGAGTCAATGCATTGTTTTAGATAAAGTTTACTTTCCGGTTCATCGAAGATGATTTTTCGTACTAGCGGCTACAATCGTTAACACGTTGTCACACTGAAAAAAACCATCTCGACTATCGATTAAGCGAGAGTAACATCTGACGCGACGAGCTTTCACCGCCCTGACCTTCTGCCAACATTTAAGACTGTCTGTAGCAATAATATTGAAATAGACAAAAAACAACGGCTCGACTCTTTACTGGAGTACAGCCACAATTTTTGTTTCGTAACCATTTAGCGGAGTCTATTGCCTTACTTGGCGAACACCTCGATAACATGGAAATCTAAGATAGAAACGACTCGATCGGGAATGAAGAAAAATTATCTCAGGACAAACAGGGTGGATGACTTAGAGATCAAATGGAGACGTTATCAAACTCAACATTTCATCAATAATTAGGCTACGTTAGCTGTGGCCACTATACACCTGACCTACAGAATAGATAGCTATTTCTAAACCTATTTACAATATATTTAAAAACAGACACTTAACCTTAATAATTTGGCGTGGAATCGACTTAACTCTCCGATTATTGACATATTATCGAGTGTTTAAACGACGATCGGGAAAGAAGAAGCGCTCGTTGAGGACTGACCGCATGGCCAGTTTCGTCGCTTGGGAACGGTCATTATCGCTGTTTTTCAAGCAAGGTTTCGTTGATTTGTTCGGTGTTCTACTGAACCCTTTTCTTTCGCCTGGCGTGCGCGGGCCAGCCACCCTTTGTCTTGCCACCAAGTAACCAGAAAACCGCTTTTGCTTGCTTTAGGACGATGGCAATAACGCTCACTATGACGTCAAGATATGGCGCTATGCGGGATAACAACAGCGGTCAAACGTGCGATTGACGCTATCGATATATGTAAGAGGCAAGGAGCAAGGTTCAAAGCTCAAGATAACAAATTCACGCCAAAAAACTTCGCGACCACACTTATAATGGCAAAGCAAAGAATTGAGATTAAACAACTTATCAGCAAAGTTAACCAAAATGAGTATTTACTCAGTAGATATGGAAACAGCAGAAACATTGGCAACGTTGGAACGACAAACCAAAATGTATAGTAGGCATGATTTGAAAGCTTTTCAGTGCCTTGCCCTTCGATATACATCCAGATCAAAGCCAAGATAGTCACCGTAGGCAGCGCAGCAACCATCGCGCCAAACTTGTCGCTTCTCTTCGCGACCTCAGAGATAAGCACGACGATTGCAGCCGTCAGTAGATATTTAGTCACAAGCCAAACCATCATTACTCTCCTTGCCTGGCATCTAACGTTTCATACATTGTGCCTAGTCGCGTTAAGTTAGTCAGCAACGCCAACCAATCAAAACCATTGTGATATAAACACTGAAACCGAACAATACTAACGCAACGATGATCCGAGAATATTTCACATTATCCAGAGAGCCCCACTTTTGATAACTCGATGTGAGTAACGGCTGGGGTCACCATTGATGAGCTTGCTAAACCGCTAATTTTTCGGTGAGTTCTGCAAACGATTGGTCGACATTTTTGCCTGATGTGTCGATTTTAATAACCTCCGTTTTCCATGACTCATAGTGGCGGCTTTGTACTTGCTGCCAATTGGGAAGCGTCAGATTAACGACTTCACATTGCCGCGTGTTAACCCGCAGCTCATGTTCAGCGCGATCTGAGCAACTCACTTCAATATTAACGAACCGAGCGCCAACACTTTCCGCGACGTCTTGCCACTCGTTACGCGTTAACTCAATAGGATTACAAGAGTCCGAAATACAACTAATCCCAAGCGCCAGATTGTCTCGGATAATACGGTAACTTAAACGATAGCCCTCACCTTCAACCTTGAAACGGCAAAGGTCTCTCAGCCCTTGCTCTACCGTATCAATACGAACATACATCGCGCCCGTTTTGGTCGCTAACAATTTCGCCAGTGTCGATTTACCTGAAGCGGGAAGCCCCGAAAATATGTACAAAATAGGTTGATTCAATAGACCTCCAAACGGTTCCTGTATGGCTCAGAGCAGTGCCCGTCATACCACGTGTTTTTTATACGTGACTTCAACTTATTGATCAATAAGCGCACATTGCCATATTGAGAACACACCGCTCACTGATGCATTGGTTTAGACAAAACGATACAAATAACAGTGCAAACCGCTCGGGCGAGAAAGACGTGATTCTTCACCTTTCTTGAGTCTGTTCTACGCCATAAGATCCCACTTCGTCACGGCCGCTAAGTACTTATCAATATCGTGGTCTTCAACCAAATCGATGCCCTCTTCCAATAAAGCGGAAACCGCGCCATCGACATAATCAACAAACTTAAACCATAACCCGACTTCTTGATGAATTTGCTGCTCCGATGAAATGTACAAATAACGGCCAATGTGGCTATACCCCATCATACGAGCGGGGGCTCGGGTGACAATGTCATTATTGTTATGAAAACGAAAGTAGCGCGATTTACATTCGGCATTAAAGAGACGAGCGGTATCTCGAGTCACGGCGCGCGGCTGGCCAAAAGTGTAAACGCTCGTGAAGGGTTTATCTTCGTGTAACAATTTGGCCGCGGCAATGGTCGCCATAGCCCCGCCTAAACTGTGGCCAGTGATAAATAGCGGTCGAGGCTTTTGCTGCTGTAGTTGGCGAAATCGCGCATTAAGCGGTCGCCAAACATCCTCTAGCGATTGCCAAAAACCACGATGAAACGCACCAAACAAATCGTTAGTTGCAAAGGCGTTAAGGTTATCAAGCCAATCGGCTAATTCATCTGTCCCACGAAAAGTAATGCATAAGTAATCTTGGTGTTCGATTACGGCCGCTTGTGCGCTATTACAACTCACACCAAGCACACTGACAAAGCGTTTGTCGTCTTCCAACAAATTAGCCAGTATGCGCTCTTCATCGGGTTTCGGGTTAGGCGTGGAATCGCTGAGGTAGACTTCTTTTGATAATCGCGCCATCCAATAGGCATTCCCGGCATGTAAACCCGTGGTGTATGGTGCGACGGCTTTATTGCTGACGATGTGGTGCTGTTCGTGTGAACGCTTCGTTGAGGGTTCCGATGATTTAGTCTCAAACGTAGGCATGTTGCTTCCCTATTTATTTACCTTGTGGGTTTTATAGTGGGCAAAAGCGCATTTGAGGAGAATAGTAAGACGAGGTTTTACCGATTTTCGTTGGCCGTTATGAGAGGCACTATTTTGATTGCCATGCTTTCGTTACGTCTTTTCACATTGCGGACGACATCGATTTCAAAGTTCATACGGGGCGCTAGGCTCAAAAAGAACAAAAGCCAGCGGGTTAAGGCTGGCTTCTTAATGTCATTATGGGCACATCTAAATTAGCGTTTTACACAAGCAAAGAACGCATTACCAGATTGACCATCCCACGGTAAGATTTTTTCGTAGTCATGCTCGAAGATATGCACTTCAAAGTACGGTTCGAGCAAAGCACTGAGCTCTTCGTAGTTGACGGCGACCATTGGGTGCTCATCGTTCCACAATTGCTTTTCAAGATCGGTGTGCTTTTCGATGCTCAAGGTTAAGAACTGTTGTTCACCTTCACCACTGTATTTCCAGCCAGAGCTAAAAATAAACTCGCCGTCACTATGCATCGCGCTGTGGCGAACAAATGAACGGTTGTCGATCTTGTTGCGGTTCACCGAGTTAAAGCAGAACATGCCCCCTTCTGCCAATGCAGCGTGCGCATGCACAATGCACTGCTTAAGGTTCTCGATACCATCGCTGTAGTGAATCGAGTATAAGAAGCAAGTGATCAAATCAAGCGGTTGTTCTACGGTGAAATTACACATATTGTGCAGTATAAAGTCCGCTTCAGGGCAGCGAATTTTTGCTAAATCGAGCATCGGCTGGTTCAAATCTAAACCGCTACTTTGGTAACCAAAATCTAGAAAATGTCGAATATGTGGGCCAGTGCCACACGCTAAATCGAGATGTTGTTTACCTTCGTTACCAAACAGTTGGTGCAATCGACGTACATAGCCACTTTGTGCTTGGTAATCGATGTCGGCACACATCAAATCGTAGTAACCAGAAAGGTCGGTATAAAGGGCGTTTGAAGAAGTAGTACCCAATGTCAGATGCTCAAATAAAATTCGGTGGCGCATCCTATATCAATTACACCAATTTACGAAGAAAAATTATTCCCCCGCCCTCTTTTTGTGCCCTCTTTATTTCCGGCCTGAAATCAGCGATGCATAATCAACTCATGGAATAATCAGCTTCATATTTGCTGCTCAGTATTCATTCTTCCTTGTGTGACTTTTATTCCAAACCAATAAATAATTGGAATTAACGTCATAAATTCATAAAAACCTTCACACTGAAAAATCTCTTTGTTTGCTAATATACAAACACAACATGTTTAAATATATTTCCTGATATATAAATTAATGACTCTATATTTATTATTATTTAGATCGCCTGTTTTGTAGCCTATGGATATATTCAAACCTCGTAAGGATCATGAATTATTTAACGCTTTAGTTGTGATAAAAAATCTGACATAAGCGCGCACCTCAAGCCCATGCACCTTGAGGTTTCAACCCATACTCCCTGATGTTTTGGGGCTTAAAAACCAACAATAACAGTACCTTCTAAATTTTAGTATTTGCCTTTCATGTCGGAAATAACTGACAAACGAAGGTGTGGAAATAAATTCAACCGTTCATTTATACTCAACATCGTAGGCAGATAGCCCCCCGCAATGTCGCCTATATTTCGGTTCAGAGGTTTCGGTAACACCATCACTCACCTCTAATCACTAATACATTTATCTGCATGGATAAATAAAAACAAAGAAGATATAAACCGTGAGAAAAATAAATAAAATAACTGCTGTTATTACCAGCGTTATGTTCAGTGGCTATTTATACGCCGCTGACGCAAGCCTAACATCCGGCGTCATCACTTTTGTTCCAGGCGAAACGAAAGTCCAAAATGGCGATATGGTTGCTTATAACGGCGACTGTTTCATCGCTAAAAACAACCCTGGAGTATGGGAAACGCCGAATGCTAGCTCATGGTTTTGGGAAGTCGCTGTATGTTCTGGTGAACCAGAGCCAGATCCTGATCCAACGCCTGACCCGGATCCAACCCCAGATCCTGATCCAACACCGGACCCAGACCCTACACCAGATCCAGATCCAACGCCTGACCCAGATCTAGGCGATGTCATCCCGTTCGTTCCGGGCAAAACCCAAGTAAGCAACGGCGATGTGGTTTCTTTTGACGGCCAATGTTTTATTGCCCAAAACAACCCAGGTGTATGGGAAACGCCAAACGCAAGTTCATGGTTCTGGAAGCTGACTGAGTGTTCTGACGAACCTGGTACAGGTGAACCTGAGCCAACTGAGCTATCAGTACTTTCTCCTGTTTCTGGCCAAGTGCTAAAAATCGATCAACCGGTTGCAATCAAAGCAAATGTTGACGGTGAACTTGCGGCAAAAGTAGAGTTTTGGGTGAACAGCACCAAACTGGCTGAAAAAACGGTTGATCAAAATCAAACGCTTTACTCGCACACTTGGACACCAAAAGATGCGGGTAACAGAGCGGTTAACGTTTTTGTATTCGATAGCAAAAACCAGAAGCTAAAACAGCAATCAGTGAATGTGACTGTCGAAGCCGATGTGGAAGACGATTTCGTTGCGCCTGTTGTTTCTTTCATTACACCAGCAAACGGTACAACCATTAAAGAAACAGAGTCAGTTGCGATTTCAGTAAACGCGACCGATGCGGACAACGATCTGGCTAAACTGGTTGTTAAAGCAAACAATCAGGAAATCTGTCGCTTTGATGCAACGACTACTGAGGCATTTGCGTGTAACTGGCAAGCGACTCAAGCGGGTAACGTAACGCTTAAAGCCATCGCAACTGACGCTCAAAATCTGACGTCTACGGCAAGCGTGAAAATCACCGTGGAAGAAGAAGCGGTTGAGCCGCCACCAGTAACACCACCAGGTGGTTTGTGTGCGGATTTCAATGTTTACCCAGACTGGACGCAAGGTACACATGCGACTGGCGGCGACATCATGGTACATGACAACATCGCCTACTCTGCGATTTACTGGACTCAATCAGTACCAGGTAGTGATGCTTCATGGTCTCTACACCTAAACTGTGATGGTTCAGAGCCAGGTACTGCGCCACTGCTATCACTGCCAAACCCGATGGACCCAGTTCGTCTGGAAGTTGCAGGTTGGCCAAATACATTGGTTGTTGCAAGCCCTGCAACCATGATTTCAACAGACGCTCCAGCAAACGTAACCATCGAAGCGATCAACAGTGCTGATTTGGCTGATTTCGATGCGCTAACCAACGCATTTGTTTCTGTTATCGAGGCGGCAACACAAGCAGGCTCAGCTTCTATCATCATTAGCAGCGACGTGCTTGATAACGCGACTCAAGATCTTGGTTCTATCGCAGTGAAAGAAGCGCTAATCAACGCGGTTGACATCACGGGTAGCCGTATTGATGTTGATGCGATCAACGCGCTAACGAACGATACAAAAGGTTGGGCACAAGCACATAACCTAATCATCACTACCGTTGCACCAGAAGCAAGCTTCGGCTGGTCTCTAAGCATTGGTGAGTTTGCTTTTGATACGCATTCAGGCCGTCAGTCTGTTTGGGATGCTGCGTCTAACCACTCGGCTGATCTACTCGACAAGTTTGAGTTATACAAAGCAGATTCTGCAACTAAAGCGGATTTCATTGCGTTCACTAAATCAGACGCAACAGAAGCATTGTCTTCAGAGCAATGGCACAACGCGCTTGAGTACGTGAAGCAAGTTTCTGATTATGTGAAGACACCTGCAATACTGGCAAATCTGCCAACAGAGCAAGCGGCGACCTACTTCATGGGTAACACCACGAGTGAGCAGCAACTTCGCAAAGCGGCATTTAGCAACGTATTTGCTATTGTGTTCGATAACGATACGGCAGAGCTAACCAGCAAAATTGAACGTTACCAAGATGTAAAAGTGCCACTGTACTACGTGGGTGAAGAGCTTGAAAAAGGTTCTCTAACGCGTATTGAAGCACTGAACATTGAGCTGACCAATGCTGAAGATGTTATGAACAATAAAGCGTTCCTTTACGAAACGCCGCAATCACAGTGGGAACCTTCAACGGTATACAAATGGGCTGACTTCCTAGATGGCCTAAATGCAATGCACAACATTGGTGTGGCGGGTAACAAGTTCTGGCTACTCACCGATGAAGCGGATGATCAAACGAACATCACTTACGCAAAAGTCGCGATCGCCGCTTTCCTTGCGCAAAGTATGCAAGAGACCATCCGTTACAACGCTTGTGATGAGAACAACTGGTCTGAAGTGAAATACGGTGCTCCAGCGGATTACCCAATGACAGCAAGCTGTGGTCAGCTTGGTCAGAAATACGCGGATTACGGTGTAAACCCAGTTTCAGGCCTAGACTACGCTTACTCTTGTCCTCGTGATAACAAGATGGAAGTCAGCGCTCTGACCCACGCGAAATGGTACGGCGCACCAGCTCCTGTATTTGCAGCACCTGACGCGGTACTAGAAGAGAAAGGTCTACTGGTTAACGGTGCGGTTGGTCGTTGGACAAACAACGGTCACTGTAACGATGTTCCAGAAAAAGTAGATACCTCTAAGCAAGTTTGGGAACGTGACGATTGTAAAACGTACGTTGGCCAAAAAGCAGGTAGCTTCATTTGGGATGGCAGCAGCCAAGAAAGCGTTGAAGGTTGTGGTTGGTGGGGTCGTGGTGTAATCCAAACAACGGGTCGCCAAAACTTCGGTACGCTTAACCACTACCTAGGTCGTTCACACGTTGATCCATCAACGATTGGTCAAACGATCGATGGTGTAACCGTTGAAGCGCCACCAGCGAACCCGCTATACGCTGAACTTGATTTCTGTTCAAACCCAGGTCTAATTTGTAGCTCTGAAGAGAACCGTGAAATCAAGTGGATCGCAGGTCTGTTCTACTGGGTAACATCAGTACAAGCGTACAACGATGAAGGCGGCCAATACGGTGACTGGAACTACCACAACGAACTGAAAAAGTACGTGGACAGTGGCCTACAAGGTTCTCAGTTCATTGATGACGTTTCTGGTATCGTTAACCGTGGTTGTCCTGACCTAACGTGTTCAACGGGCGATGTACACAACGTTAAAGAACGTCGCGCTAACTTTAAGCTAGTGCTTGAGCAACTAGGTCTTAACCCGCAATAATCGCTCAGGCGATAAGCCACAGGGCAATTTGCGAGAAACGATTTAGCTGCGGTTGTCATTGGCAACCCTAAATAGAAACACCCGCTGGTGAAAACTGGCGGGTGTTTTTTTATGCTGGGTTAAACGCCTCTTGGTTAACGCCTCTTGGTTAACGACGCTGTGTTGGCGTTTCGCCCGTCCATCGTTTAAACGCGCGGGTAAAGGCACTGGAATCTGAAAACCCTAACTCTAGAGCGACATGCGTAATATTAACGTTGTGCTGGTTAAGCATGTTCAGGCTCTGCTCTAAGCGGTATTTATCATACAAACGACGAAAGCTCACACCTTCTTGTTGCAGCTTACGGTTCAGTGTTCTTCCACTCATATGCAGCTCTTGCGCAATGCTATCAAGCGTGATGTCGACGACGGCTTTACTCTTAAACACCTCATTCACTTTAAAAATGATACTGCGTTCTAGGCTATGCGTCGCTTGCTGCTCCGCCAACACTTTAAGGTGCTCGTGTAACTCAGGATCGTAACGGCGATGGGCTTGCTCAACCAACTGGGGATGAAACAGAAAATAGCGCGCCGCATAACCGGGCTTGACCTCAATATTGAACACACGTTCCAATAGTGGCATGACATCCCCCGCCACGGTAATGCGATTAATGTAAATTGGCAGACGCAAATTGGGCGCTTTAAGATAACGACGGATCAATTTTAAGATCACACTCAAATACAGCCCCAAACTGAGATGAGACATTAAGGTTATTTCATCAACGTATTCTTGAGTTATCGTCCACAGTTCCAATTCCCCATGCTCAGTCTCACGGCAAATAATTTTTAACAGCGGGTGGAGATGAAAAGAGTAACGGCACAGTAAATCGCAAAAAGCGTGCAAGGTAGGCGCAGTAAGCATGGCGAGAACAGGGGCGCCCTGCTCAAGCTCATCGAAATGCTGGGCTGTTTGACTAAACAATTCAATTAGCTCGTCACCATAGCGCAGATATAACTGATTAACGGCAAATTCAAGTTGATAAGCAGAGACCGTTTCCGCCTGACACAATTGCGCATATTGTGTTGACCCTCCCCAAATATCGGCACTCTCCTGACTGCGTTGCTTAATCGCGCTATCAAGGCAGTGAAACCAGAAAATGGGTAATTGGGTACTAAAATCAGTGGTCATAAATACTCGTTAGCCAGTACAGCCTTCGTTAAGCCTATACGTACTGATATTGGTGACGGGATAGCTAGCGAGAAATTGTATCTAAGGGCAGAATAAAAACCATTATCTTGTCCGTTATTTGGGATCTGGCCCGTTGGCGGCCATGACCAGCAATGGCATCATTTCTGCCCGACCAACGGCAACGGCGCTAGAATTTATAATCTAAACCGATAGAGGCGATGTATTGTTCGGATGTGTAGTAATCAATATTCGATTGCGTGGTTTTTGCCCCAACAAACCAAACCAGTGCCCAATCTTGGTAGCCTAAGATATCGGTATATTCGTAAGCGAGGAACAAGCCGTAATCTTTGTCTTTACGTGTTTGGCTAAACACTGGATTTTGCGTGTCGTAATCTCGCAGAGCAGCACTTGCCGTTAGCGCAAAGCCGTGTTTGTCTATTTTGCGCGCATAACTCAACTCCCCACCGTAGCTAACAAAAGAGAACGCATCCCCTTTTGGTCTTGAACTCGTGACATAAAGTGAAGGTTGTAGCAAGGCTTGATGCTCGACTAGGAAGTGACGATAGCCGGCTTTTAGATAGAAATAGTTTCGCTCTCGCGTTAAACGCGATTGTTCTTCAGGCGTAAGATCTAAACCTTTTGTGCCTGATCGCTCTTCATCCACCTTCGATTCTCCTGCCGCCATATCGACACTAAAATTGGATCCCGCGATTTGAGATAACTGCATACGAATAACATTACCGCTTAAGTCGGTTTTGTTACGGGTTTCATCAATAGCGTATGGGTCATCCCACACTTCACCTGAAATCAACGTGGGTAGCGCTGAAATGTCAAATACCATGCCGCTGGAAAACTGCTGACGGTAGCCGACTTCAAACGCTAATGAGCCGGTCACAATGTCGTCTCGCGATGTCCCCATAAACAATTGCTTATTAAGCGAATCGCCAAAAGTATATTGTAGTGTTCCTAGCACGCCCGGCATCACGCTTACCTCACCACTGCCTTTTGAGTTCAAGTCACTGATGCTTTGCCTTTTGTCTTGATCGACATGCAAATTACTGGTGTTGGATGTCACAACAGTGAGCACTGACACATTGCCACTAAAACCTTGCTCTGGTTCCAAAGCGGCCAAACCTGGCGCTGCGGCGAATGCGGAACACAAAAGGATGGGATAAATCGTTTTCATAATCATTAACTCTTAACTCTTAATACTTAGCTCTTAGCGCTGGGTGGTAAAACGTTGACTGGGCCGCGCGCTCGCGATGCCAAACTAGACAAGGATGACTAGACAAGGATGACTAGACAAAGATTGGCGATCTCTTGTTCGCCCATGGGCGTGCCACTTCAAGCTGATACGCCAATTCAAATAACAAGCGGTCATTACCACGAGCGGCGGAGAAATGGCTACCAACTGGCATGTTATCGGCAGTCCAATAGAGAGGAACCGACATCGCAGGGTTACCCGCAACATTTTCTATTGGCGTGTAAGACATCAATTTTTCTGACCGCTTCCAGATCTCTTCTCCCGAGTGTGTTTTCTGATCAAAATAACGGATCTCTTTTGGTGAATGCTGCGCGCAAGGGGTTAACCACACATCGATCGTATTGAAGAACTCTCGATTATGTTTTGCCGCAAAGATGTCACACTGCCCTTTTGATTCTTGGTACAGATTCGGATTCTGCTGCAATCGCGATTGCATGGTGCGCGCTAGATAAGTGACATTCTCACTGACTTTATCTGGCATAGACTCTAACGGGGCGCCCAACGCATCAAACTGAGCGGCAAACTGCGCCATCTTGTTGCCAAATACACCCATGTAACTCTTCATGAACGATTCGCCATCTTTCACTGGCATATCCACCTCTAATACGATGTGGCCCAATTGCTCTAGTAGCGTTACTGTCGATTGAATCGCAGCTTGAGTTGACTCATCGGGTAATCGGCCATAAATATCACGCATTGTGACACCGATGCGGATCGGGCGATTTAACGGCGTATGAATCATGCCAATTGGCGTTCTTGGAAATGCGGTATCAAAACGGTCTTTCGTGTGATTTTCAGTGACTGAGATAGCCAAAGCGGTGTCTCGCACGGTTCGCGACATAAACGATTGGTGGGTAAAATCTTCCATCGTTGACCCGTTATTGAGCCCAGTAATCAATTGTTCGCGACTCGGCTTATAACCAAAAATGCCTGTCGCAGAGGCCGGCATTCTTGATGACCCACCGCCGTCGGTCGAGTGAATGATGGGCGTATAACCCGCCGCCACCGCCGCCGCACCACCACCGGTTGAAGAGTGGACGCCTTTGCGTAAATCCCACGGGTTGCGCGTCGCACCATAAAGCGGGTTTTGCGTACAACCCAGCGTCATCATCTCTGGAATGTTGGTCATGCCAATGGTATTTAAGCCAGCATTGTGCGCAGCTTGGATAAACCACGCGGTATTGTCCGGTTTGCGGCCTTTATTCAAAATCGATCCCAAAGTGCAATCCAGCCCCTCAATATCGACGCAATCTTTCGCTAAAAATGGCACGCCAGCAAACGGCGAATTTGGATTAATTTTATCGGCACGTTGCAAAGCGATGTCGTAGCATTCTGCGACAACAGCATTGACTTGATCGTTCGTTTGCTTAATTTTGTAGATAGCTTCTTGGACTAGCTCTTTTGGCGTGGCTTTTTTATGCCTAACTAATTCGGCCATTGCCGTCGCATCCAGCGGCATTTCAGGGCTTCTAAAATCAGCCGGCACACCTTGGTTGATGGCTGTCGTCGAAGTCGCCGCTGCGGTGAACGAAGCGGGAATCGTCAAAGCCGCAGCTGAGACGGCACCCTTGCCCATTGCTTTAAAGAAGTCACGACGCTTTACGTTATTGTTCATCATTTTTCGCTCTAGGTAAGCCCAACCGATGCACATAGATTACGAAAAACGTTGTATTGCCACTCGACATATAGCGACAGCTTATGAGCCCTTTACGCCAACTTGACCAAATGCACTACGTTTCTGCTCAGCCCAAAAACAAAAAAACCTACACAAGGTAGGCTTTAAACGGTAGGTTTTAAACGGCAGATTTCAAAACGTTAATGCTTAAACGTATTGGCATCATTGGGGCCACTCGCGGTAATATCGCCCGCAGGGTTAAGCAGGTGCGGCAATATTTTTGGTAAATTAAGCTCAATGTCGTTATCTATCACTGGATTAATCACTTCGTTATACCACCCGAGCAAACCAAGCACCGCATAGCCAATCGCATCATCGTCTTCACTGTGATCGAGGATGATTTGAAGAAAGCGCAGGATAGCACGGTCATTCGTTTGAGCCTGTACGCGCGTCGCGTGGAAGATATCCGTCGCTTCAGCCACTAACCCTTCGAACTCAGTCTCAATTGCGACTTTAAATGAGCCACCATCAACAGAAATTTTCATATTCTTGCTCGCCAATTCTTTAATCTGATTAAAAAAGAATAACGCCTTTCTTCTGCGCTGTCCTCAATATGCGCCTTGTAACTGTTGATCTAGATAGGGATTACAGCGCAGATGGTGAATTTATCGCCACTCTGATTTTGCTCCAAGCGCAATACGACCAGAAGCGACAGATAGATTGATTTAACCAGCGTAAACTGAGTTAAACTCTATAGGACTCTGAATTTTAAATAGTTGGGTAAAGGCATACCAATGGTCGCTTGGAAACACGCATTAGCAGGATACGAATGGCTGATCCATCAAGTCTGGTACTTAGAGGTGGAGGCTGGCGTGGAAATCAGTCCAAAACCACATTTGATTCCAAACCCTCGTGCCCACTTATTGTTTACCCCTCACGATCAGCCCTATCGCTATGACAATGGTGAGAACGTATTATCGGGCAAAGGTAGCCACCTACTGACCGCCAACGAGCATCTACTGCTACTCGAAGATCACGCCCCGTTAAAGCGTATCGGCATCACCTTTCGCCCTGAATGTTTATACCTTCTTAATAGCGCAGCAAACAGCACTGCCTCTGTCGTGGAGATAAATCAATGCCAGTGGTTTGATTGGCTAACCTCCTTATTTAACCATGATTTTCAGCAAGGCTTGTGGCAAAACACTGCAAGCCAAGAGCAACTGATATCGTTTATCAAGCAGCACCTCGACACGCTCAATCTTACCCCCAGTACAGACAAAGCTTTTGTGGTTTCACAAAAAGCCATCGCAGCCTCAGATGCCAGTCTACATAATACCGACTTCGCCAATCATCCTATCGATATCGACGCATTAGCCGTCGCCTGCGCCTGTTCACGTCGTACGTTAGAGCGCAGCTTCAAACAAGTAGTGGGATTGAGCGTGAAACAATATTTGCAGATGGCTCGCCTTGAGTTGATGATCCTCGCTTTGTATGAACAAGAAGACGATGTGGACTGGAGTGCTTTTTCGCAACAATTCGGTTTTAGCGACCAATCGCATTTGATTCGTACTTTGAAGCAGCAACTTAAACAAACACCTTCAAAATACCTAAAAAGACGCGACCTCACGATCGATATCTACGGTGATTTTGAGCAATAGACTCAACCACAAAAAACATCACTGAAAACTTGTCGCAAAAATACAATTGTTATCGGCAGCGCTAAGCTACTATGCGCCGTAGATAACGAGGTAACTAATGACTAATTCAAAACAAAACCTATATAACACTCTTAAAAAAGGGCACGCGATCCCATTTGGCGAAACGCTACATATTGCACTTGTCCAACCCAATGACTTGGCCGATATCATTGAGATGCTCAATGATGACAAAGTAAATCAGTATTTGTTCTTTGCCCCTGCGGACAACAGTTTGTACGAAGGTTTCTTTGGCCCAATCATTGAAGGCACTCAGCAAGCCATTCAAGACGGTGTTTGGCCTGACGCCCCTACGTTCGTTCTGCGAGACAAACAAGGCCAATACATGGGAATGACGGCGGTAACGCCAGTGATGTTTCTAGCTGGTAATTATGAAGTTGGGTATCAACTGCCATTCCACGCTTGGGGACAAGGCATTGCCACTCGCGCTTGCCAAATGATGACGGACATTGGTTTTACTGAACTCAACGCGCATAAAATTAGTGCCGATTGTTACGCATCCAATATCGGGTCATACAAAACCATGGAAAAATGTGGCTATGTGCTTGAAGGTCGACAGCTTGATTACTTCAAAACGGAACTCGGTTTTGACGATAAGGTTTATTACGGCATCACGGCCAAGCAATACAATGCGCTTAGCCTAGACGCATAGCCTTACCGAACAGCCTTGCCAAATAATCTCAACGCACAAAGCTATCGCCTAAATCATCAATCAAACCAAGAAAAAGCCATCAATCTCTCATTGATGGCTTTTGTGTATCCGTAACAATACAGAAAACTGAGTGATGACTCGCACGTTGATTTTCGCCATTCATGTACTCAATCTCAGCTAAAAGTGAGCAAATTTAGAACATACCACTTATTTTTCGCTCAAAAATTACTTCAAAATGTGACTTTCTGCTAGGTCGGATTTGTTTTACCCTCAATTATCCTTATAGAATGTACGGATTACGTAAGCCGCTTTGGCTTAGCTTGCAGTACTCCGAGGGTTGCATGATAGAAATCGTTATTGATGGAAAATATCGAATCGTAGAAAAGGGGCGCACCCTTCTAGAAGTCGCGAAAGTGTGTGGTGTTGAAATCCCATCATTGTGCGGCATGAACAGAAGCAATGAGAAAGTGCCTTGTGATTTGTGTGTGGTCGAAGTCGATCGCCAAAGTGCGCAACCTAACGCGTCAGAATCCATCGCATCAAAACCCACTTCATCACTACAGAGCTCAGCACGACAAAGCTCAACGCAAAAAAGTAATGAGTTAACCTCGTATGAGCTAAAACGTGCGTGTGAACTGGAAGTTTATCATGGCCTCAACGTCGTGACGCAATCAGAGCAACTCAGCGCCCACCGCAAGCAAGCGCTTAACCGCATCATGACGGATCACTACGCCGATTGTGAAGCGCCATGCAAAACCGCCTGCCCTGCCGGTGTCGATATTCAATCTTACCTTTATCACATCGCGCAGAACGATCATCAAAAAGCGATTGAAGTGATTAAACGCACTCTACCAATGCCTCTTTCCATTGGCCGCGTCTGCCCAGCATTCTGTGAAAGTGAATGTCGCCGCGCCTTAGTCGATGAACCCATTGCGATTCGTCAGCTTAAGCGCCATGCCGCCGATGCCGATCTGGCCGCGCACGAAGCCTATACACCGGAAAAGAAAGCCGACAAAGAACGTAACATTGCGATCGTTGGCGGTGGTCCAGGTGGATTGACCGCGGGTTATTATTTATCAAACGAAGGCTACAACGTCACGGTCTTTGAATCGATGCCCAAAGCCGGTGGCTGGCTGCGTTACGGTATTCCTGAATACCGCTTGCCAAAAGACATTCTTGATAAAGAAATCGAGTTGATGTGTCGTAACGGCATGCAAATTCAAACCCACCAAAAGCTCGGTGAGCATTTTACCCTTTCGCAGTTGAGCCAAGATTACGACGCGGTCTGCCTTGCGGTCGGCGCGTCACAAGCGGTTGAGATGAATTATACCGGCAGTGATTTGGATGGCTGCTATCTCGGTGTCGACTACCTCAAAGATTATGTCACGGATCAGCACTACATTACGGGGCAAAAAGTCGCCGTCATTGGCGGTGGTAATACCGCCATCGACTGCGCACGTACCGCCCGCCGCGCTGGGGCCGATACCACCTTGATTTACCGTCGTACTCGCGATGAAATGCCGGCAGAAGATTACGAAATCGTTGAAGCGGAACACGAAGGTGTGAAGTTCCACTTTTTGACCAACCCTGCGGAAAATATTGCCGATGATACTGGTCGTGTGAGTGCCATTCGTCTTGAACGTATGGCACTTGGTGAGGCGGATGCTTCAGGCCGTCGCAGCCCAAAAGCCACCGGTGAATTCTTTACCGAAGCCTTTGATACCGTGATTGCCGCGGTATCCCAAAAACCGGATTTAAGCTTCTTAGACAACGACTCACTGAAGATCCCACTGACTCGTTGGAATACCGCCGATGCCGATGACTTAACCATGCATACCGGCACGGGCAACATCTTCAGTATTGGTGATTTTCGTCGTGGTCCTGCCACTGCCGTAGAAGCGGTGGGAGATGGCCGCATCGCCGCCAAAGCGATCGACTTATTCCTCAATGGCGATATGACAGACATGCCAACGCCAGCCTTTAATTCACGCAAAGAGAAGAAACTGGCGCAAGTCGATCCACTGCATTTTGAGAATATCGTAAAAGTCTCGCGTTCAATTATGCCAGAGTTGACTCCAGCACAGCGTGAACAGAGCTTTGCGGAAGTAGAATTGGGCTTTGATAATGAAGAAGCCATGAGAGAAGCGGCGCGCTGCTTAGAGTGTGGCTGTCAAGCAAACACCGATTGCGCCCTACGCGACTATTCCACCGAATACCAAGCTGAGCAGCATTTCGACCAATCGCTAAACGTCTCTGCTGCCAAGCCTTCTCCTGCAACCGTCGTCGATCATCATGATTGGCTTGATCTGCGCGCAACCGATCGTCGCCACAAATACAGCGTGGACCGGAGTTCTGAATTTATCGAGTTTGATGCTAACCGTTGCATTAGCTGTGGCCAGTGTATTCAAGCGTGTCGTGAAACGGCCGTGCATGGCGTCTTAAGTTTTCTGTGTGACAAAAATGGTCGCCCAGCCCTACGACCAGACGATCGCCCGCGCTTTACGATGAACAGCAAAGAGACACGGGGCGCAAATAACCGCTCTGCGGCAAACACAAACTGCGACAGCTTCACCCTAATGGGCGATTCTAACTGCGTACAATGCGGTGCGTGTGTTCAAGCCTGCCCTACCGGGGCGATGGTGGACAGCCGAGATCGCTCTCAAGGCCGCGACGAGCAACTCAAAGCCGTTGACACCATTTGTACCTATTGCGGCGTCGGTTGCAAGCTCACAATGATGGTCGAAGAAGCAAGCAATACCATTCGCTATGTCAAAGGCGGCGACTCCCCCGTCAACCAAGGCATGTTGTGCGTGAAAGGCCGTTTTGGCTTTGATTTTATTCGCAGTGATGAACGTTTAACCACGCCCCTCATTCGTAAAGATGGCTGGCTACAACCGGCCAGTTGGGAAGAAGCGATCGGACTAATTGCCAATAAATTCCGCGACATCAAGCAAGACTTTGGCAGCAATGCGCTGGCGGGTTTCTCATCGGCGAAAACCACCAATGAAGACAATTACGCCTTCCAGAAGTTTATCCGTCGTGAATTGGGCACCAACAACGTCGATCACTGCGCACGCTTGTGTCACGCTTCAACCGTAACGGGCCTTGAAGCCTCGTTAGGCAGTGGCGCAATGACCAACGATATCCCAAGCATTCAGCACTCAGATGTGATTTTTATTATTGGCTCTGATACCACTTCAGCACACCCAATTATTGCCTCTCACATTAAACAAGCGATTCGTCATCACGGGGCTCGTTTGATTGTTGCGGATCCGAAACGCATAGATATGGTTGATCACGCTGAGCTCTATCTGGCTCACCGTCCTGGCACTGACGTCATGCTGTTGAATGGCGTCATGCAGCAAATCATCAAAAACGGGTGGTACGATCAAGAGTACATCGAAGAGCGTGTGGACGGTTTCGATACCTTACTGCAAGAAGTGATGTCTCCGGCTTATAGCCTAGAGAAAGTCGAGTTAGTGACCGGAATCAAAGCGCAAGATGTGTTCGCCATGGCGCGAATGATCGGCACAGCTAAGCGCACTGCCGTTTATTACTCGATGGGCATTACCCAGCACACCACCGGACACGATAACGTCCGCTCTATTGCTAACCTGCAATTGTTGTGTGGCAACATTGGCATCGAAGGCGGTGGTATTAACCCATTACGCGGCCAATCGAACGTGCAAGGGGCTTGTGATATGGGCGCTCTACCAAACAGCTACCCGGGTTATCAAAAAGTGTATAACCCAATGGTGCGCCAAAAGTTTGCAATTGAGTGGAATGCACCAAACCTACCCGAAGAGCATGGCTTAACGCTCACCGAAATCATCGACGGCGCTTGTCATCGTGATGTGCGTGGTTTGTACATCATGGGGGAAAACCCAGTATTGAGCGATCCTAACCAATCGCATGTGATTGAAGGTTTAGAAGCGCTCGATTTCTTGGTGGTGCAAGATATCTTCTTAACCGAAACCGCGCAGTACGCTGATGTTGTACTTCCCTCTTGTTCGTTTGCTGAAAAAACAGGGCATTTCACCAATACTGAGCGTCGTGTGCAACGCATCAATAAGGTGGTAAATCCGCCGGGTGAGGCCAAAGAAGATTGGTGGATTATCCAAGAAATCGCTAAGGCGATGGGCAGTGATTGGCATTACCAAACCGTGGCAGACATTACCAATGAGATTGCTCGTGTTACGCCACAATACGTCGGTTTGCAGTGGAAAAACATCCCACCTAACGGGGTACAGTGGCCAAGTAACAAGAACAATCCGCAAGGCACACGCATCATGCACCAAACGCAATTTACTCGCGGCAAAGGGCAAATGGTGGGCATTCCGTTCCGTTATGCAGCCGAACTGCCTGATGAAGAGTATCCTTTAGTGCTCACCACCGGTCGTGTATTAGAGCAGTTCCACACCGGCACGATGACGCGCAAAACAAAAGGACTGGATAACCTTGCCGGCCCTCGAGCAATGATCAGCGTTGAAGATGCCGAAGCATTAGGGATTGGCAACGGGCAACGCTTAAAAGTGTCCACACGCCGAGGCAGCATCGAAATTGATGCGTTCGTGACCAAGCGAATTCAAAAAGGTGTGGTGTTCATTCCATTCCACTTTGTTGAATCGCCAGTCAACCGCTTAACCTCGACTGCGACCGATCCGCACGCGAAAATTCCAGAGTTTAAAGTAGCGGCCGTGCGGGTTGAAATCTTCGATGCCCAACACGCTTAAACGGAGAGTATTCGTTTAAGCCGCTTGCCATAAAACGCGTTGGCAAAAATGGAAAAAGGGCGATGAATCTCCTACCGATTCTCGCCCTTTACTTCCCGATTCTTCACTCGTGCTGCAATCGCACTTAAGCCAACATAAGTCTGTGGTTATTACATACGTTTAAGCATATTCAGCGTGATATTCGCAGAGTTGTCTGCCGTGGCTTTTTTCAACTCGCTGTACACCATCTCCGCAGAACCATCCGCTTTATCTGAAATGGTACGAATCACAACGTAAGGCACGTGAAACGCATCCGCCACCTGCCCAAGGGCTGCGCCTTCCATTTCAACCGCCATCGCATTAAATTCTTTGTAGATACCCGTCACGATCTCTTTATTGGCAATAAATTGATCGCCTGATGCAATGATACCTTGGTAAACACGCTCTTTCCCTAACACGGCAACGGACGCATCAAAGGCGTATTTTTGTAAATTTTTATCCGCGTAAAAGTGACGGTCTTCATAGCCGGACAATTCACCTTTTGGCTTGCCAAACATGGTTAAGTCAACATCGTGTTGAACGAGGCTAGTCGAAACGACCACATCTAATGGCTCAAGTTTTGGTTCACTCGCACCCGCAATGCCAGTGAAAATCAGTTGATCAACACCGAATGATTGAATCAGTAATGTTGTCGCGACAGCCGCGTTTACTTTACCCACGCCAGATTGAGTGACGACCACTTCTTTACCTTCGATCGTACCGGTATAAAAAGTATGGCTACCGACCTTTGTCACTTGTTGGTTTTCAATTTTTGGCAAGAGCGCTTCAACTTCTACATCCATTGCACCGACGATACCAATCGTTGAAGCCAAAGAAGGAAAAGCACAAAGAGTAAGCATTGTTACAACTGATTTTTTAAACATGGTCACTTTCACTGAATTAACGCATCACCCCTTTGCGATACGCCGCGAACAATACCGTGTAAAAGACAAATGGCAAACGTTTGCTTGCGAGTAAAATCTCATTTGGTGAGAATCAAAAGTGAAGATAGGGTCATAACGCGATCTTCACTTTGCAAGAGTTGGTCGTCACACAGCAGCTGACGCTAAACCGACTTGCTTACTCAAACTGCACCTTATCGACATCAAAATAATAACGAGACGTGGCAATATCCATCCCTCCCGTCACCGGCAAACAGACACCGGTAATAAAACTCGCTTTGTCACTGGCTAAAAAGCTCACCGCATTGGCAATATCATCCGGTTCACCCATGCGTTTGATCGGCTGAGTGGCTAGAAAATGATCAATGTACTCTTGTGTCAGATTTTTTTTCACCGCATCCGTGGCGATCATACCCGGCAAAACCGCATTGCAGCGAATACCAAAATTCGCGTATTGAATCGCGATTTGGCGAGTCATGTGGTTGATGGCATTTTTCGACGTGCCGTAAGCAATACTCGACATTTCCGCGCTTAATGATGACAAAGAGGAAATGTTGACGATCGCGCCCCCACCCTGCTTCACCATCGTCGGAATAACCGCTTTTGATGGAATAAAGACACTGTTGATATTGGCGAGAATGTTCTTCTCCCAACTGGTCACTTCCGTATGGGCTAAATCTCTATCTTGGCGTAAATCGACACCCCCAAAATTATTGATCAACACATCAATTCTGCCTTCTTTTTCAAGAATCGAATCAATTAAAGTGGCGTACGTTTCATTATCAAACGCGTTAAAGAACACCCCGACCGCACTGCCTAGACAGATGCTATTGGCATTGATTTCACCCGCCGTTGCACTGGCCAGATCGAAATCCCAATCAGCGATATACACCTTGGCCCCTTTTGCTGCCAACAGCATACTGCATGCGCGGCCAATGCCCTGTGCGCCCGCTAGAACCAAGGCAATTTTCGTCTCAAAATCATTATTCACTGGATGGTTATTCGTCACTAATGACATATCAATTCCTTACTCAGTTTCATCGCGTCATCGATACGCGATCGTCTAAACAATAATCACATGTTCATTCCCGTAGCCGCATTGGCGCTTTTACCCAAACGGTAGTACCAAATAGAAAGAGGGATAAAAATCAGGTTCATGATGGTGGTCAAATTCCAACCAAACCCATCTTGATTGATGGTTCGCAAACCTTGTGCCGTTGCATCAAGGTTGAGCCCATTAAAGATGACATCAACGCACAAACCGGTAAATAGAATCGCGACAAACAGCAAGCCCACCATCCATTTCGCCGGGCGTTTACCATAGTATTTTTGATAAACACGCATCATAGGAATGGTTAAAACATCGGCCAGAATGAAACCAATCACACCGCCAAATGAGATGCCGCCATGCCACAGCGCCGCCGCCAAAAGTAAATTACCGACAGAACAAACATAGGCGATGACCGCAACAAAAATACCAATAATCACATCAAGAAAGGAGTGTAACCAAACCGGCAAATGGACGTCGTTGCTAATAAATAGCATGCGCCACCCTTCAATGGGCACCACCGCAATCAACACCGATGACACCACCACACCGATAAGGATCTCTTTGCCGATCATCGATAAATCCATTTGGAAGAAACCGGCTGATTTGGTCACTTTTTCCATCAACAGTGACACCGCCGTTTGGGATGCCATGTGCATGGTTTTGTCTGGCGTCGATGACATATCCATACCGCAGTCGCTATCGTCATGCGCCATCGAAGCCATATCCATACCGCAATCGCTGTCACTATCACGATCACTGTCACTCATGCTCGGTTTGTTTTCTTGCTCTGCGGCGATATGTTGACGTAATTCCGCTTCGACTTCTTTAGGATAAAAACGCTGGAAGAGCACGGCCACAGTGACGATCAAAATGAGCCCACCGAGCACTTCCCCCCACAGGAATGTCCAACCCAATAAGGCCACCAGCACGATAAACATTTCAACAATTAAATTGGTACTGGCCACCAAAAATGCCACCGCATTCGCTACGGTCGATTTTTTACTCAGTAAGGTATGTGAGAGCGATGCTGCGGCATAGGAGCAAGAAGACGAAACCATGCCGAGAACCGTCGAATATGAAAGACTTTTTACGTTGGTTTTGCCCAAGTGTTTGACCACCGTTTCAACGGGCAAAAAGTGACGAATCAGAGAGGATAAGATCAAGCCAAACGCCAACGGCCAAAAGATTTGCCACACCATATTGCTAAACACTGAGACAATATGGAAAAGAAGATTACCGCCATCACTTTGCATAAGTGACCCCTTTGTTTTAGGACGATTAAATGCTCTCTAAGCATAGTACGCCTATCACAAAGCTTTGTGTCTTGTCGAAAACTCAATCTATAAATGCAGATTTAACGAGGTGCGGGAGGGGGATTTCATCAGAAGTGACGATATCGATAATGGGGTTGAAGTGGAGGGAAGATTGGAGGATCTCAATCGGCCAAAGCGCTGATTGAGATCCCCTGACCGCTTATTTCATGCGCTTTTTCAATCTTGCCAGTTCAATGGCATTTGAACGCACCGTAAGTTTGATGTGGTCGTATTCATATTCTTCTTTGATCACGCTCATGCTGCTGCGAATTTCACCGATGATGCCTTGCGCGTCATATTGAATAATGAACTCTTCTTCAATCATATCCTGCTGCGATGCATTCACGATATATTGGTGCAGCTTAGCCACATCAAGTGGGTTGCGCGTCGAGGTCATCATCGCATCAGGAAATTCTTCCATCAGCGCTTCTTGCTGCTCAATACTCAGTTGGTCCGATTTGTTCAGTACCAGCAGTTTCT
Source organism: Vibrio renipiscarius (assembly GCF_000827885.1). GTDB lineage: Bacteria > Pseudomonadota > Gammaproteobacteria > Enterobacterales > Vibrionaceae > Vibrio > Vibrio renipiscarius. Next base: position 256,771 of record NZ_JTKH01000003.1, read on the forward strand.
TAATATCTTCTACGCCCACTTCGCCCAACACTTCATGGACCACGTCCAATTGAGTACGGAAAGTGGCATCGGAGGCGTCAACCACATACAACAGCAAAGAGGCATCATGTGCTTCTGCAAGTGTCGAGTGGAATGAAGCAACAAGATCATGAGGTAGCTTTTTAATAAAGCCCACGGTATCGGATACCAGAATACGCGGTTGAGTCGCTGGGTAAAGTGCACGAACCGTTGTATCAAGCGTGGCAAACAGTTTGTTTTCCACCAGCACTTCGCTGCCCGTTAAGGCGCGCATCATCGACGACTTGCCGGCGTTGGTATAACCAACCAGAGCAACACTGAAAAGTTCTGAACGTTGGGTACGACGACCTTTTAATTCATGTTGTACGCTAACCAGTTCACGTCTTAGTTCAGCCAATTGGTCACGCACTTTACGGCGATCGAGCTCAAGGGTCGTTTCACCGGCCCCTTTACCCATTTGGCGCTCTTTGTTACCGCTGGTTGATTCACGTAGACGTGGCGCTAAGTAGTTTAGGCGTGCAATCTCTACCTGCAGACGTGCGGTACGTGTACGAGCATGACGGCTAAAGATTTCAATAATGATGCCGGTGCGGTCAAACACTTCCACGCCAAGTTGGTTCTCAACATTGCGCAGTTGCGATGGGCTAAGATCACAGTCAAACACAACCACATCAGCACAATGCAGAGGCAGGTTTTCTGAAGGGAGATCTTCAAAACGCATCTCGTCGTAGATAGGCGCATCAAATGCCATATCGCCGAACGATTCATCATCGAACAGATCTTCGGTATCGAGATCTTCTTCCATCTCTCCTTGATTACCCGTTAAACGGGCAATTTCTGCCATTTTACCCACACCCAGAACACTCTGCTTCTGAGTCGAAGCAAGGTTTTGCGATTGAGTACCAACAACGTTAAAGCCTAGCGTCGTCACAAGACGTGCTAATTCAGCAAGAGATTCGGTCGCCTCTGCCCCTTTAAATTGCGGTGTGCAGATGGAAATAAGTAAGGCGTTATTCTGTAATGGTTTTGCGGTTAGCTGCATAATTTTTTGTGTTTGCGCACTCGTGTGCGACCTGCGTTTTTATCGATAATTACCGTCGATCCTACGCTGTTATGCGCTTGCTTTATAGAACAATAGAGAACTAAATTGAGAATAAATTCCAACAAGCATTAACCCGTTGAATCTATGATGTTTTATTTGAGGTATTCGTCAATAAAAACCACGAGTCAGCACCGGTATGTCTGGCTCGTGGCAAGAATCGTACTTAAAAGTTGAGGATCAAACTAGAAAGCTTCGCGGTAACCAAACAATCCTTGGCTGCCACCAGTATGTAAAAAGAGTTGTTTACTGCCTGCTTTAATCACGCCTTGTTCACACAAGTCCATAAAGCCAGACATCGCTTTACCGGTATAAACAGGATCAAGCAGTAACCCTTCTTGCTGAGCGCAACGTTTTACCGCCGTGATCATTGTCGGAGTGGTCATGCCATAGCCTTCGCCATAGTAACGACCATCCGCCACCACACGGCCTTCGGCAAGGTTCGGATCAAGACCCAGAAAAACCAAAATTTCGCGGAGTAATCCTTCCACTAAGGCTTGTTGATCTTCGGTTGAGCGACTCACCGTGATTCCCAACACTGGAATGTGAGAGTTGGCCGCAATGAGACCGGCAAGCAACCCCGCTTGAGTGCCCGCGCTGCCTGTTGCCAACACAATCTGATCAATATGAAGATCTTGCTCTGCCAATTGCGCCAGTATTTCATGAGCACAGCGAACATAACCCATGCTCCCAATCACATTTGAGCCACCCATAGGTACAAAATAAGGATGACGGCCTTCGGCTTCTAACGTGGCCATTAAAGAGTGAGCGACCACACTGCAATCGTCCCCCTCTTCAACCGCATGAATGTTCGCACCCAACAGATGATCGAGTAACATATTGCCATTGTTGTAATAATCGGTCTTTGGCGTACCTTGCACATCTTCAAGCACCAATTCACAATCAAAACCAAACTTTGCCGCCGCCGCCGCGGTTTGTCTTGCATGATTTGACTGATAACCTCCGACGGTCACTAACGTATCTGCGCCTTTTTGCTGCGCATCGGCAATCAAATATTCCAACTTACGGGCTTTGTTACCACCACCGGCTAACCCTGTACAATCATCACGCTTAATAAATAACTCGCAACCAAGATCATTGGAAAGTCTTGGCAGGTATTCTAATGGTGTCGGAGTATGGCTAATCACCGTGCGAGGGATCGCATCAAATTCTTTCATTTTTAGTCTTCTTATTCGATGTAGGGATTGAGTTAGCCTCTGCCACTTTCGTCGATTGTCGCCGAAGCTCGCCGAAGAGGCATGACTGTCACTGCCGATTAAAAGGTCAGCAGCATATCGTTCCAGCTTGAACCACCATGACTGGAAGCCGATTGGCCTAAGCGCTGAAAACCTTGCTGTTGGTAGAAATCAACCAAGTAATCTTTGCAGGTTAAAACGATGCCGTGATGGCCACGACTTTTACTCACCGCAATAAACTGCTGAGTCAGTAACGAGGCGTAACCTTTGCGCTGATGAGCAGGATCCACCGCTAAACCAAAGACCGTTTGGTATTTACCCTTTGGGCGATGAAGTGACGCGTCCGCATAAAGCGCATCGGGCAATGTGGGCGTATCATTAATGCACCCATTGATATGGCCGACAATTTCACCGTCAACTTTCAATACAAAGAAGCACTCTGGAAAGACCGCAAAGCGTTGTTTGAATGACGATAAGCTCGCCGCCTCTTCCGCGGGAAAGCAGACATTTTCAATTTCAGAGATTCGTAGAATTTCGTCGGCATTCGCCTGAATAAAAGTCGGCATTTTTACATTTTCCTTTTACGACAAGAACCCAATAGGCAAGCGCCTTTGTTCTAATCCAGATCATATTAGCTCTTCATCATCGTAGTGTACTCTTAAAAACCACATGAAAATAATGCATTTTATTCAACCGACAATGAATCAGGCACAAAGTGACATTACCCAACTATCGACACCCAAATAACGACTCACACTGTATTGGCACAAACGCGCCAAAGTGCTCCAAAAATTCGTTGGTTCATCGAACAATTTTCAATCTTTCATGGGGTTGAGACAACGCGCTATACCCAAATAACGTCAAGTTAGCGGGTAAGGGTAAGGCAGAAATAAAACTAAAATAGGGAGGGGGATATAAGGGACTAACCAGCAAGCACGCGTTATATCATGACATTGCTGGTTATTTAAAAAAGCAGACAGAGACGTTATCGAGCGATGTTGGTTTGTTTTCCACTCTTTCGCGTAAAACAAACCATCGAATTAATCTTCGCTCCAGTTGAACTTACTTTCATCGACACCATGCTTCGCTTCTTTCTGCCGCTCTTTTCTGAAACGTTCTTCATCGCGAGCAGCGTCAATTTCTTGCATGATCGTCGCAATATCCGCTTCTGTTTCGATTTCAGCGAATTGACCCGTCAGCACGGTATCTGGTGTTAACTCGCCTTTCTCATACAGCGCCCACATTTCTTTTGCGTATTCGGTATCACGCAATTCTGGGGCGAACTGGCCGTAATATTCACGGATATTGTTCACATCACGTGCCAACATCCATTCCGCGTTATTGTTTGCTGAAGCATCAACCGCCTGTGGTAAATCGATGATCACTGGACCATTTTCATCTACTAACACGTTAAACTCTGACAAGTCACCATGAATAATGCCTTCACACAGCATTTTCACCACGTAACCCATCATCGTTAAATGATCTTCACGCGCTTGTTCTGCCGACATCTCGACATCGTTTAATCTTGGCGCAACATAGCCTTCTTCATCGGTCACCAACTCCATTAATAGAACGCCATCAAAGCATCCATAAGGGACTGGAACACGCACGCCTGCCGCGGCAAGTTTGTACAAAGCATCGACTTCTGCACTTTGCCAGGCTTGCTCTTGCTGCTCACGACCAAAGCCGGAACCTTTTTCCATCGCACGAGCGCGACGGCTGTTGCGTACCTTTCGGCCTTCTCGATAAGCAACGGCTTTTTTAAAGCTGCGCTGAGTTGCCTCCTTGTACACTTTGGCACAACGGATCGTTTCACCACAGCGCACGATGTACACTGAGGCCTCTTTTCCACTCATTAACTGGCTTGTCACTTCATCGACTAAACCATCGTCAACTAAGGGTTGTATTCTTTTCGGTATTTTCATGGCGTCGTTATACCCTAGGAAGCAAAAGTAAGCGAGTAAATCCATATCTGATTTCGCAAGAAATTCTTCTATTATCACGATTGGTGTCGATTTAAATCGCGTTCACCCTATCGCCCCACCCTCGAGTCGTTCGAGTCTCACGCCCACATCCCCCGCATAACGCCCTTATCGACCTCCAAACGCAAGGAGGCCACCAACGAATCGCTCTGGCGTCGTGAATTGTATTTTTTTTGCATTTCGAGTTAATTTTTCTAATCACTGACTTGACAGCTGAATTACGGAAGCATATATTGATTACACGAACTGCCATATGGAGTTTGTTGATAGCTTGATTCGCCTTATTAAGGGAATGCAAAAGTTATCGGTTTAGAAGCGATGACCTAATCGACCACAGGTTGGTTAGTGGGCATAACTTCTAATTATTCACTGTAGAACGGTATGTCTCAATAAGCCTAAACAAGGCTTAAGAATACGAGTTCGATCTCTTCGCTATCGCGTCGAGAACTATTGCTTATTATTGAAGGATAGTATTATGCGTAATGTAGATATTTCTCCCCTATACCGCCATGCCATTGGTTTTGATCGCTTGTTTAATCTTGTAGAGAACAACGCGAAAAAAACACCTCAAACGGGTTACCCACCCTACAACATCGAACAGAAAGATGAGCACAACTATCGTATTACGATGGCCGTTGCAGGTTTCTCTGAAGATGCGTTAACACTGACTCAAAACGAAAATATGCTGATTGTTTCTGGCGAAATCAAGGCCGAAGAAACAAAAACCACTTACGTCTATCAAGGGATTGCTGAACGCAACTTTGAAAGAAAATTCCAACTGGCTGATTACGTTACTGTATCGGCAGCAAGTATGGAAAACGGTTTGCTACATATTGATCTCGTACGCGAAGTACCAGAAGCAATGCAACCACGTAAGATCGCTATCAACAAGTAGTTCTTTATAAGTGAACACTGGTAGAACATAACTCAGTATTGCCGTTAAACACCATGAGACAAAGCGTAGAAAGAGATCGCTTTAACCCTGGCTAAGATGGGTTTACACCCTAGTCAAACAGGTGGCCAACATTGCGTTACCACCGGTTTAGTGGCAAGACTGATAACAGTATATTTCATTGAGAATGAGCATAGTGATAGCAAAAATGCATTCTATGTTCTTATAAAATCAACATTCGAATTTAGCTAATTTGCATTAATATAACTAATGCAAATTACAGAGGTAATTATTATGGGTAAAATCATTGGTATCGACTTAGGTACAACGAACTCTTGTGTTTCTGTTTTAGATGGCGACAAACCACGCGTCATTGAAAACGCGGAAGGTGAGCGCACCACCGCTTCTGTTGTGGCCTACACAGATGGGGAAACGTTGGTCGGTCAACCGGCAAAACGCCAAGCCGTCACTAACCCAACCAACACGCTATTTGCAATCAAGCGTTTGATTGGTCGTCGATTTGAAGACAAAGAAGTTCAGCGTGACATCGAAATCATGCCTTACAAAATCGTTAAGGCGGACAATGGTGATGCTTGGGTAGAAGCAAAAGGCCAAAAAATGGCAGCGCCTCAAGTTTCAGCTGAAATTCTGAAAAAAATGAAGAAAACGGCGGAAGATTTCCTAGGTGAAGAAGTCACTGGCGCGGTTATTACGGTTCCGGCTTACTTTAACGACGCTCAACGTCAAGCAACCAAAGACGCTGGCCGTATCGCCGGTCTAGAAGTAAAACGCATCATCAACGAACCAACAGCAGCAGCGTTGGCATACGGTCTCGATAAAAAAGGCGGCGATCGCACTATCGCGGTTTACGACTTAGGGGGTGGTACGTTTGATATCTCGATCATCGAAATCGATCAAGTGGAAGGCGAGCAGACCTTTGAAGTGCTTGCAACTAACGGTGATACACACCTTGGCGGTGAAGACTTTGATACTCGTTTAATCAACTACTTGGTGGATGAGTTTAAAAAAGAACAAGGGATCAACCTAAAAGCGGATCCGCTGGCGATGCAACGTGTGAAAGAAGCGGCTGAAAAAGCGAAAATCGAGCTTTCTTCTACCACACAAACTGACGTGAACTTGCCATACGTGACAGCTGATGCAACCGGTCCTAAACACCTAAACGTGAAAGTGACCCGTGCCAAGTTAGAATCGCTCGTTGAAGATCTTGTACAACGTTCGATTGAACCACTGAAAGTGGCACTGGCAGACGCAAAACTGTCTGTAAACGACATCACCGATGTAATTTTGGTGGGCGGTCAAACCCGTATGCCAATGGTTCAAGCAAAAGTGGCGGAGTTCTTTGGCAAAGAAGCACGCCGTGATGTTAACCCTGATGAAGCCGTTGCAATGGGTGCGGCCGTTCAAGGTGGTGTACTGGCTGGCGAAGTAAAAGATGTGTTGCTATTGGATGTTACCCCACTCTCTCTCGGTATCGAGACAATGGGCGGCGTAATGACCAAGTTGGTTGAGAAGAACACCACCATCCCAACCAAAGCGAACCAAACGTTCTCAACCGCGGAAGATAACCAAAGTGCAGTAACGATTCACGTTCTGCAAGGTGAGCGTAAGCAAGCGACCTTCAACAAGTCTCTTGGCCAGTTCAACCTTGAAGGCATTCAGCCTGCACCACGCGGTATGGCGCAAATTGAAGTGACTTTCGACCTCGATGCTGATGGTATCTTGAATGTCTCTGCGAAGGATAAAACCACCGGCAAAGAGCAGAAAATCACTATCCAAGCGTCAGGCGGTTTGAGCGATGCTGAGATTGAAAAAATGGTTCAAGAAGCGGAAGCAAACAAAGACGCGGACAAAAAGTTCGAAGAACTCGCAGCGGCACGCAACCAAGCGGATCAGATGATTCACGGTACGCGTAAACAAATCGAAGAAGTGGGTGAAGCGCTGCCTGCTGAAGAGAAAGCGAAAATTGAAGCGGCAATCAGCGACGTTGAAGTGGCTCGTAAGGGCGATGACAAAGAAGCGATTGACACCAAAGTTCAAGCTCTCGCAGCAGCGGCTCAGAAACTGATGGAGATTGCTCAGCAACAAGCACAAGCACAGCAATCTCAAGGCAATGATACCCAATCGAAAGACGATGATGTGGTTGATGCTGAATTTGAAGAAGTGAAATAACGCTTTAGCTCAACTATCTGTACCATCTTAGGTGGTTGAGCGATATCATATTAGCAATGGCATTAAGGGCGTAAGAGATTTCTCGTACGCCCTTTTCCAGTTTTAGTCAGGAATAAAGCAAGAGGCTGACATGTCCAAACGAGATTATTACAGCGTGCTAGGCGTCTCTAAAGGAGACGACGTTAAAGATATTAAGAAAGCGTACAAAAAGCTCGCGATGAAATATCACCCAGACAAAAACCCAGGTGATGCAACGGCTGAAGACAAATTCAAAGAAATTAAAGAAGCCTACGAGATTCTGACCGACACCGATAAACGTCGCCAATATGACCAATTTGGCCATAGTGCATTTGACGGCAGTCAAGGCGGTTTTGGTGGTCGCTCTCATCACGGCCATGGCGGTTTTGAAGATATGTTTGGTGGCGGTGGCTTCAGACAGCAAGGCGGCTTTGGCGGTGGTTTTGGTGGCTTTGAAGACATCTTCAATCAAGGTCGTGGCCGACAAGCACGCCCGCAAAAAGGGCAAGATCGTGAATTTACCTTTACGGTCGATTTTGTTGATGCGGTACAAGGCGCAGAAAAAGTCGTTGAGCTACCAATCAACGGTGAACAGAAAAAAATCAACGTCAAGATCCCTGCGGGTATCAAAGACGGTGAGAAGATTCGCTTTGGCGGTAAAGGTGGCCCTGGTGTCAATGGCGGCCCAGCGGGCGACTTATTGTTGATCATTGCGACTCGTTCACACGCTTTCCTAAAACGCGATGAAGACAACCTTATCTGCACTAACCATGTTGACATGATCACCGCAGCATTAGGCGGCGAAACAGAAGTTAACGTATTAGATAGCCGTTTTAAACTGAAAATCCCAGCGGGCACACAAAGTGGCCGTAAGTTTAAAATCACCGGCAAAGGTGTGACTAACCGTAAAGGCGTGACCGGCGACTTGTTGGTGGTGATTCAAGTGGATACACCAACGAATCTGACCGATGAACAGAAAGCAATTCTAACGCAATTCCAAGCAACGCTTTGATCTTGCGATTCTCCGTTCTGATATAACAAAGCCACCATTACGGTGGCTTTGTTTTTCTCTAACAGATCGTTTTCAGTTTTTTCTATTGGGGGCTCTATTTAACGGGAAAACCAGATCTTTTTAATTAGGATTGCGGTCCCCATTCCTCCGCCAATACAGAGTGAAGCAAGGCCAAATTTAACTTCTCTCTTCTCCATTTCATAAAGCAGAGTGGTCAGTACACGCCCACCTGATGCGCCCAGAGGGTGCCCTAGAGCAATCGCGCCACCATTCACGTTAGTTTTATCATCGAACCAATTCATTGGTAAGTCGTAGTGATCACTTAACCCATGCATCACACCTAACGCCTGTGCGGCAAATGCTTCATTCAGTTCAAGAAGCTGAACATCGGCAAGTGTCATATTGGCTCTACTAAGTGCTTGTTTGATTGCCGGTACAGGCCCTAAACCCATGAATGCTGGGTCCAAACCACCTTGACCGTAACTGACGATTTCAGCCAGTGGGGTTAAGCCGTGCTCTTTGACTGCTTTTTCAGAAGCCACGACAAAAGCGACCCCACCATCGTTAATACCCGAAGCATTGCCCGCAGTGACTGAACCGTCTTTTTTAAATGCTGGTCTTAGCTTTCCTAAACTTTCAAGTGACGCATCTGCTCGTGGGTACTCATCTTGCGCAAACGTGACCGTTGAACGACGTTGATGCACTTCAACTGGTACAATTTCATCAACAAAACGGCCTTGCTCAATCGCAGTCATTGCTCGTTGCTGACTACGTAACGCAAACGCATCCTGAGTTTCACGGTCAATCTGGTACTTTTCAGCGATGTTTTCTGCTGTCATACCCATGTGGTAACGATTGAACGCATCCGTTAAACCATCGTGGATCATGGTATCAACCAATTGCTGATTACCCATTTTGCTGCCGAATCGGTTTTGCGCACTCATTAAGTAAGGCGTGCTCGACATGTTTTCCATACCCGCTGCGACCACTAAATCGGCATCGCCCGCTTTGATCTTCGTCGCCGCTTCCATCACTGTTTTCATGCCGCTGCCACAGATCATATTGAGTGTGTAAGCAGGAACCGAATCGGGTACATCGGCAAATTTAGCCGCTTGACGACCTGGGCCCATGCCTTGGCCTGCAGTTAACACATTACCGACAATCACTTCATCAAGTAAATCAGGAGAGACGCTCGCTTGCTCTAGTGCCGCCTTGATTGCATGCCCCCCCAACTCAAATGCAGGAACCAGTGATAAAGATCCACCAAATGCGCCTAAAGCGGTGCGCTTTGCACCAACAATATAAACTTTACTCATCAGTTACTCCTTAAATCACCAAGCCGCCGTCGATTTTTAGTGTTTGCCCAGTAATGAAGCTCGCGCTGTCACTGGCTAAGAACACTACACCGTTGGCAATATCTTCTGGCTTACCCATGCGGCCGAGCGGCGTTTTGGTTTTCATGTAATCTAAGACTTTTTCTGGCAAGTCGATCGTCATTGGCGTTTCAATAAAGCCTGGGGCAACACAGTTCGCACGCACTTGGGCGCCTTTACGAGAAAACTCTTTCGCCCAACCTTTCGTCATTGAAATGACACCGCCTTTGGTTGCACCGTAGTTACTTTGGCCGACGTTGCCATCAGTCCCCACGACAGAAGACATGGTAATGATCGAACCGACGCCATTTTCAATCATAATTGGCGCCACCGCCTGGGTCATATTGAAAACGCCTTTAAGGTTCACATTGATGACCATATCCCAGTCATCTTCACTCATACGATCAAGAAGGTTATCGCGTGTAATACCAGCGTTATTCACCAACACATCAACCCTGCCATGCTCTTGCTTGATTGCTTCGACTAATGAGTGAATATCACCACGTTCACATACGTTCAGCTGTTTAACGCGAACATTGCTGTAAGTCGCTTGTAGTTCTTCAGCAGCTTGAGCATTCATATCACACGCATAAACCATTGCTGCATTTTGCTTGGCAAATGTTTCCACGATGCAGCGGCCAATTCCTTGAGCGCCACCAGTAACGATACAGATTTTGTCAGTAAGCATAGTTTTCACCTTAATCAGGAGGGATGCGAAACTATGTCTTGGCATAGTTCAGTTGTTCGCAGTAGGTGAAATAATTCTATGGATTAACATTCGCTTTGTGGACTAAATTACGATCAAAACACTATTGCAAATATGGGACAATATATGGCAAATACCCGCTTGCTATTTTTGGTTATTTCTCTGTTCGAGCCTTACCTGCACGATATTCTGCTTTAATTTTGACCTACATTAACAAATGAACCTTTTTCGGTTTCCTCAACATTTCCGTTCCGCTATAACGTTGATTAAACGAATTTTGCAATAATTAAGGATGCATCATGTTAGATAAAATCGTTTACTTTCTACATGTTGTACGTACGGGTTCATTCAGCCTCGCCGCAAAACAATATGGCATTTCGGCTTCTGCAGGCAGCCGCTGGATCATTGAACTCGAAGAGAGTATGGGCATCAGCCTATTAAAACGTTCAACGCGAAAAGTCGTCCCAACCCAAGCGGGTTTGAGATTGTTCGAACGCTTTAATCAGGTAAACAGTGAAATCGATGACATTTTCACTGAGATTCAAAACTTAGGGAATGATGATCGCGGTATTATTCGTATCGCCTCTACGCCACTATTTGCACGCGATTTCCTTGGCCAAATTGTCGGAGAATATTTACAGCAATACCCTCACGTCACTTTTCGCATCCTCGAAACCGCTTTCGATATGGACCATTTAGACGAAATCGACTTTGCCATTCGAGCCAGTGCTGTCTACCAAGGCTTCCAAGAGAAAGACAGCTTGTTGGTCAAACGCTCTTTGCTTAAATATCCGCTGATGGCGTGTTGCTCCCCCGAATATATCAACAAGTACGGCCAACCCGAATACCCCGAAGATCTTCGTCGCCACAATTGCCTCTATGCCTCGACTCTCGTCGGTGGAAACAAATGGGTATTTGAACGCGATGGTGAAATGACCACGGTAAACATTTCACAAACGGTAGAAGTGGAAGATAGCCAATTCATCAAAACAGTCGCGTTAAATGGCGGCGGTATTAGCTATCTGCCGGTTAGACTGATTCAAAATGAACTGGAAGATAAGCAATTGGTGCAAGTTTTACAGCAATACACCAACAGCGAGTTTGAGTTCAGCCTCTACTATCGCCCTCGTCGCCAAATGCCAATGCGTTGTGTGAACTTTAAAGACTACCTGATCCGTCGCGTACGAGAAATTTCAGGGCAAGACTGACCACACCACCACCTTTCTAGAGCAGCACCACGCTGCTCTTTTTATTATCCCAAATTCGCAATTATCTTTCCTTTTATTGTCTATTTTTTCATTAATCAGAAATGCTTACACTTTTTTCATTCGCTCTGGATATCAATGCCCAGGCCACAATAAATTTCCAGAAGGAAAGTAGAATGAAAACAAAAGTGTTAACTGCCCTACAAGCAGCAGCTTTGATAAAAAATGGCGACAAGGTGATCTTAGGCGGCTTTATTGGCGCAGTTGTGCCCGAAGCCATTGAGCGCGCCATTGGCGAGCGCTTCATTAACACCGGTCAACCCCACTCATTAGAACTCTATTTTACGGCAGGCCAAGGTGATGGTGTTGATAAAGCCACGAACCACCTCGCTCATCCGGGTATGGTGAGTATGGCTTGTGGCGGCCACTGGGGATTAATTCCGCGCCTTCAAAAACTGGCAAACGAAAATAAAATTCAAGGCTATAACTTCCCTCAAGGTGTTATTGCCCAACTGCTAAGAGACTCTGCCGCAGGCAAGCCCGGCACTCTTTCTCATGTTGGCCTAGGTACATTTGTTGACCCACGTTTAGGCGGCGGAAAAATCAACGCCTGCACAGAAGAAAATCGCGTCTCGTTGATGGAAATCGAAGGCGAAGAATACCTATTTTATAAGCGACTCAACCCAACGGTCGCTTTGATCAGAGGCACAACGGCCGATGAAAATGGCAATATCACCATGGAAGATGAATGCCTATTTCTAGAAAACCTAGCGGCGGCGCAACTGGTCACAAACATGGGTGGTACAGTGATCGTACAAGTAAAGCGCGTGGTGAAAAACGGCGAGCTTGATCCCCAACAAGTGCGTATTCCTGGCATCTTTGTTAACGCGGTCGTTATCGCAGAAGAATCCTTACACATGCAAACGTTCGCGGAGCCAATGAACCCCGCTTATTGTGGCCGAGGAGAAAAAGCGCAAAAAGCCGTTAAACCTCGTCCATTAGATGCGAAGAAAATTATCGCTCGTCGTGCTGCCATGGAGCTGCAACGTGGGGCCATTCTTAACTATGGTATTGGCGTGCCAGAGGTGATTGCACAAATAACCGACGAAGAAGGTATCACCGATCAAATGATCGCGACGGTTGAGCCCGGTGCAATTGGAGGTACGCCAGCAGGCGGTCTTAGCTTTGGCGCCTCTGCGTTCCCTGAAGCGGTGATCACTCAAGACCAAATGTTTGACTTCTATGATGGTGGCGGTATCGATCAAGCCTTCTTAGGGCTTGCTGAGTGCGACCAATACGGCAACCTAAACGTGTCAAAATTTGGCACCAAGATCGCCGGTTGTGGTGGCTTCATTAACATCACTCAAAATGCGAAGCAGGTATTTTTCTGCGGTACGTTTACTGCCGGTAAGCTTGAAATCGAAACTGGAAATGGTGAGTTGTCGATCGTGAATGATGGTCACATCAGCAAACTAATCAATGAAGTACAACAGATCACCTTCTCTGCGGATATCGCCAGACGTAATCACAAACCCGTGCTTTATATCACTGAACGTGCCGTATTTCGTTTGGGAGAAACCACACTTGAATTGATTGAAATTGCACCGGGTATGGATCTTGAGAATGACATTCTCGCCAAGATGAACTTTACGCCCGTGATAAGCCACAACCTAAAAACCATGGACGCGCGTATTTTCCGTGATGAACCAATGGGCCTCACCCTGCCAGAGACGCTCGACGCCCCGGTACAAAAAGCAACCAAACAAGCAATGATCGCATAACCACCTCCCTCTCATAAGAGTCCGCTTTTGTGAGAGGGAAATAATTTTGCCATACAACGGCAGTGCTGTTTTCGCTACGCCACTTTATCGCAAAGTTATTTTAGAGATCAAAACCATGAGTTACTCCATAGAACAGCTCGTTGTTGGCCAACGAGCGCATTTTGAAAAAACCATCAGTGAATCAGACATTCAACTGTTTTGTGGCATCAGCGGCGATATTAACCCCGTGCATGTCAGCCAAATCGCTGGTCAAAACAGTATTTTCGGTAATCGTGTTGCCCACGGCATCATGGTTTCAGGGCTAACGTCTGCCGTCCTTGGCATGCAGTTACCAGGGCCAGGAACCATCTATCTTGGCCAAGAGCTCAAGTTTACGGCGCCGGTTTTTATTGGCGATACGATTCGCGCCGAGGTGGAAGTTATCGAAATTAATCCTGAAAAAAACATCGCTAAATTGGCGACTCGCAGCGTGAATCAACATAACAAAATTGTGATTCAAGGTGTCGCCACGGTTATGCCCCCAAAACACTAATGATTACAAAGGTATTATTATGATTATTGAACCTATTGTTCAGGGCGTGGTTGCACGTTCAGCTCACCCTATCGGTTGCCGCCAAGCGGTATTGAACCAAATTAACTATGTACAAAACGCTCAAACGATCCAACAAGGCCCTAAAAAAGTACTCGTACTTGGTGCGTCATCTGGTTTTGGCTTGGCTTCACGAATTAGCCTTGCTTTTGGTGGGTCAAATGCCGATACCATCGGCGTATCATTTGAACGTGGTCCAAGTGATAAAGGCGTGGGTACCGCGGGTTGGTACAACAACATTTATTTCCGCCAAGAAGCAGAAAAACAAGGTTTGATTGCCAAGAACTTCGTCGGTGATGCCTTTTCAGCGCAAACACGCCAAGACGTTTTAGACTTCATCAAGAATGAATTCGGCGGCACCGTAGATCTGGTTGTTTACAGCCTTGCAACCGGTGTTCGTCCGAATCCTGAAACGGGTGAGCTATGGCGCTCATCCATCAAGACAGTTGGCGAGGCTATCTCTGGACCCACCATCAACATTGAGATGGATTCATTCGAAACCATGGAAATTGGAACGGCTTCTGAATCAGAACTAGAGGCGACGATTAAAGTGATGGGCGGTGAAGACTGGCAGAGTTGGATCACCATGCTTTCTGAAGGGGGCGTATTAGCCCAAGGTTGTAAAACCGTTGCTTACTCTTACGTTGGCCCAGAAGTCACCTACCCTATTTATCATCAAGGCACGCTGGGCCGTGCGAAAGCGCATCTGCACGCCACTGCCGATACGATTAACGAGCAACTCGGTGCCATTGGCGGCGAAGCTTATGTATCCGTTTGTAAAGCGCTCGTCACTAAAGCAAGTGTCTTCATTCCTGCCTTTTCGCCTTACATCCTTTCACTGTTTAAAGTTATGAAAGAAAAAGGCACGCACGAGGGTTGTATTGAGCAAATGCAAAGACTGTTTGCACAACGTTTGTACAGTAACCAAGCGGGTGTGCCGGTCGATAACGCTCGTTTAATTCGTATTGATGACTGGGAACTTGCGCCACAAACACAAGCGGAAGTGAAAGCCATGATGGCCCAAATGACCAACGCTAACTTCCAACAAATTGGCGATTATCAGGGCTACAAACTCGACTTCATGCAGTTGAATGGTTTTGGTTTCGCAGAGGTGGACTATTCCGCTCCAGTCAATATACAAGAATTGGCATTATTAACCCCATAATGGCTCGCTAACCAATCGTTATAGCTCGACTACCCAAGTCGGGTTATAACTCTATATTACTGATTTATAATAACTTTAATTCTATTCTTGATTGAGTTCACACAATTCATTCTTGCAAAATCAGCATAATGCCACAGTTTTTATGGGGTATTATAAATATGAAAAATAATCCAAGTATCACCCTACAAGGTACATAATATGAATAAGAAACATCTTATCGAAATAACGATATTTCTCACCTACGCCCTCTTTGCTATGTCCTGGGTTGCTGGCTCTATGATGACACCAAACATCATGGCTTTTTACAACATCGAAGGTATGGCGGCAGCCACCTGGATGAACAATGCCATCACCATTGCTAAGATCATTGGCAACCTTGCAGCAGCATGGTTATTGGTTAAAATGGGGCCTAAAAAAGCCTTTGCTATTGCTTCCTTGCTCATCGCAGCAGGCGCGGCTGGGGTCTTTGCTGGCAGTTACTCACTGTATGTCGTATCACGCTTAGTGATGGGTTTTGGTGGCGCATTTGCCATTGTTTACTTCAACCCTATCGTCATTAACTATTTCAATGCCGAAGAGCGCCCAATGATCAATGGTATCAATGCGGCAGCGTTCAACATGGGTAACCTACTTGCCTTGCTATTCACCGGTTCACTGCTTTCAACTTTGGGCAACTGGCAAAATGTTATTCTCGCCATTTCAGCGATCAGCTTGGCCGTATTGGTTGTCTGGTGGTTCGTTAGTGATGATTTTTCTCTGTCTGCTAGCGCTTCAGGCGACAAACCACAAGTCACTTACACACTAAAAGATGGGGTAAAAGAGTCTGTAAACTGGTGGTTACCCATTGCTTACTCTGGTCTTCTTTTCTGCTACATCTCTGTTTTTGCGCTTTTCCCATTAGTCCCTACATTCGCTGCCGAAGCTAAATACCTGTCTTCTATCATGATTGGCGCTGGAATGGTGGGAACTATCGCAGGGATTATGATTGTTAAACGCTACCCTCTACGTGTCCCTGTTATCCGTGGTTGTGGCTTGGCGATGACACTTTTTGCCGCGGTGATGATCACCACCAGCAACGCGACTATTGCTTACGCTGCTGCGTTTATGGCTGGCTTCTTCATGTTCATGCCGATGACGGCACTGGTGACACTGCCACAAGAACTGCCAAATATGACCCCTGCCCGCATCACGGTGATCTTCGGCATGTTCTGGTCAATATCTTACATGATCGAAACCGTTTTAATGTTCTTAGCGGGTGTGCTTGCCGATACAACGGGTAATATTGCTTATGCGGCAACCTTCGCCGTGATCTGTTCTTCTACCTTTTTCCTTGCAAGCTTCTTCTTACCAGAGACCGGTAAAAAGCCAGAGCTTACTAATACTACAGCCAAGACAGCTTAAGGAGGCGTTATGCGTCAAGTTAGTCCAAAATTACAAACATGGTTAGAGAACTTTAACATCGCGGTAGGCCAACTGATTGAAAACGGTTTTAAACCAACAGCAACAAACGCTCGTGAAGGTTTAGCGAATTTAACCAAAGGGTTAGTCACCGATATTCCGGCCGTTGCTTGGGTACAAGATGATTTAGTCGCAGGTGAAGCGTACAACGTTCCAGTGCGTATCTACCATCCAGGTCCTGAAACGGCATTGCCTGTACTGGTTTATTACCACGGCGGTGGCCACATGGCTGGTAGCGTTACGGTTTACGATCCTATCTGCCGTAAGTTAGCACTCGCGACGAAACACATTGTGGTCGCCGTTGATTACCGCCTTGCGCCTGAGTGTCCTTACCCTGCGGGTATTGTGGATGCATACACAGTGGTCAGCAACCTATGGGCAACACTAGATGGCCGTGAGCTGAAATACTTACCAACGCTTTCTATTGCCGGAGATTCTGGTGGCGGCGCTCTGGTCGCGAGTGTCAGTGCCCAAGCGCAGTTTGATGAAAACGTTTCTATTACCAAGCAAGTGATGCTTTATCCAAGTCTCGATTACACGATGGACAGTGCTTCAATGGAAGAAAATGCGACAGGCTATCTACTACAAAAAGGGAAGATTGCTTGGTACTTCGATAACTACTTCCATAACAATGAAGATCGTCGCGAAGCATCGCCACTGTATCAACCAATGACGGCGCAACTGCCAGCTACATTGATGATGACTGCAGAGTTTTGCCCACTGCGTGACGAGGGTATTGCCTATGCAGAAATGGCGCAAAGTGCAGGAGCGCATGTTGAGCACTACCACTTCAATGACATGATCCATACCTTCCTTAATATGGAAGATCTGGTCAAAGAAGAGTGCGATACCGTTTACCAAAAAATCAGTGCATTCCTAAACTCAGCACACGCCTAAATAAGTACCCTCTTAAACTTGGTGCTTACTTCTGACCCTCATATGGGTAACTCCCTGAAGTAAGCACCCTATTACACGGAAATTAATATGAAAGCGCATACGTTATTTTTAACGGTAGCGGGGCTTTGTTCGTCTTTTGCTAACCAGGCCGCCATTGTGGAACTCAATGATGACATCAAATTAGACTGGGGAATGGATGCTTATATTCGCGGCCATGCCATCGATGCTAGCGATGAAGAAAGCAGCAATGGCTACACCAGCAGAGTTCGCGTAAAAACCAACCTCATTTTTTCTGATGGCTGGTCAATCAATACACGCTGGCAAGGCTACTACGATTGGTCTGGTGACCGACGTCATAGCGGGGGCGCTGGCAGTAACTATACTGATGGCAGCAATGCCGATGGCCTATCGATGGACTTAGGTTTTGTACAATATGCTGATCAAGGCTTGGTGCTCAGAGCCGGCCGCCAACGTGCCGATTGGGCGTACGGTTTCAATATTGAAAATGATCGCCGTGATCGCTTATTGGCCATGAAATCCTATCAATATGGTAATAACGACCAAATCAGCCTACTCGGCATTTACGATCTCCGTTTTGCCGAAAGTGAATATGAGTCAAGTTTAGATGTTTATGACGATGTTCACATGTACGCACTCGCGGCCGTTGGCAGCCATGGCGTAGTCGATTGGGGCATGCTTTGGGCCTACTTCGACGGGGGTGAAGGTAATATTGGCGACGCAGCGTCAGGCATTCCACAAGCGGGCTACGGCATTGATTACTTCCACAACATTTCACCTTTCATCAATGTCGCAGTGAATGACTTTTCGGTAAAAGCCGCCGCAAACGTTATTTTGTCAGACTCAACCGACAAAAATGGCTACCACACTACTTGGGGTAAAGATGGCTTAGCCGGTTTTTTTGAAACAAGCTATCAATTAACCCCAGCCGTGAAGCTGCAAGCGCAAGCCATTGGTTTTATTGATGGTGGTTTGGTTGGCCGTGGTTTTGATACTTACTCTGGCCTAATTAATAACAGCGATCGTAATGACCCAAGTCCAATTTCGCGTCAATTCTTTGGTGGTTTAGGTCATGAGAATAACGATGGTCAACTGTATGCGGCGCGTATCGATTGGCAAGCCTCTGACCAATGGAACATCAAATTTGCGGGCGGGCAAATGAATATTGATCACAACCTTGGTAGTGATACCGATTTAGAAGCCACCTTCTTAGATCTCAGCACACAATATCAATGGAGCAAGTTTACTGACTTTGTGGTGCAAATGAGTTGGGCAGATAAGGATATTGATGATCTCGCCGTCATGGCGATGGTGAACATCAAATACAATTAACGTTGGGTAGTTCTCTGCGATAAGAACTAAATAAGACGAAATATCAATGACGCTACCTGCTCTTGGCTAGCGTCATTTTTGTATCCATCACTCGTTAATTGTGCATTCCTCCGCCTCTGTGATGAATGAATGACTTCTGACTAAAATATCAGCATCAATCCCCGTTGGTTTGTGTAATAAATCGTCATAATTTCTCTCTATCAGCTACCGCTCGCCTTCTATTTGCAGTAAAAGTCGCCTCGTAACGTCACTTCTGGCCGATCTAGAACCTCTTTAGCATCACTCAGCGGTTCTTTATTGTTAACAGAACGACACATTTGTTGCCTTTCATTGCTGATCATTCGCATGCATAACGACCACGACGAAAGACACTAACAAAGTGATGCCTCATGACTTTTATCTAGTAATTAAGTGGTAGTTTCCAGTCTATTTTATGCAATAAACATTCATTAATTGTGTCGAGTTATGTTTATCTTCTGAATTTTGTTCACATTTTAAAAGAAAGAGCAACACAACATCACAGCAACAAATAAACAGAACATGAAACACTTATGAATAAATACATCAATAAGAGTCAGAATATTAATAGAAGCACCTCAAAGAAATCCCTCCGTCGAGCGTTAACGTGATTTCAATCAAATAAAAGGTTCGCTGAGCTCATTACATTCTCTGTTAGCAAAAGTTTGTTAAAAAACGTCATTTAATGAAATTTAAACAAAGCTTTTCGTGAGCATAAATAATCAAAAATATAAATATTCATTCATTATGGAACTCATATGAAGAACTGGATTAATGAAGCAATTTTGTCGCCTATGAAGCGCCGCACGTTTATGAAGTGGGGAGCAGCTGTCGGTGGAACAACAGCTGCTGTTGGTATGGGTTTACCATTAAAAGCCGCCGCCGCAGAGGCAACAACGCAACAAGATGGCGAAACGAAAACGGTTTGGTCTGCCTGTATGGTGAACTGTGGTAGTCGTTGTGCGCTGCGTGTACACACTAAAGACGGTGTGATCACACAAATCGAAACCGACAACCGTGGTGATGACAACGGCGAATTTGGCACCCACCAAATCCGTGCGTGTCTACGTGGCCGTTCAATCAAACACCGCGTTTACAACCCTGATCGTCTGAAGTACCCAATGAAGCGTGTGGGTGAACGTGGCGAAGGCCGCTTCGAGCGCATCAGTTGGGATGAAGCCATGGACCTTATGGCAGATAAACTCAAGTACACCATCAAAGAATACGGTAATGATTCGATCTTCATTACTTATGGTTCAGGTACGCAAGGCTACCGCACCGACGGTAAAGACTGCTTTAAGCGCCTGTTCAACATGATGGGTGGCTTCCTCGATTACTACGGTAACTACAGCTGGGGTCAAATCATGTTTGCCCTACCTTTCACCTATGGTGACAAAAAGGCCGCAGCTTATGGTTCGTACACGACTGAAATCGAAAACGCTGAACTATTGGTGATGTTTGGTTACAACCCTGCAGAAACTCGTATGAGTGGCGGCGGTGAGATCCACGAACACATTAATGCACAACGTAAAAACAATGTACGCACTATCATCATTGATCCTCGTTACACTGATACCATGTTGGGTAAAGAAGACGAATGGCTACCGATCCGCCCAGGCACTGACGCGGCATTGGTTGAAGGTATTGCACACGTATTGATCACTGAAAACTTGGTAGACCAAGACTTCCTTGATAAATACTGCCAAGGCTACGATGAAAAATCTCTGCCAGCAAGCGCACCGAAAAATGGTCACTATAAAGCGCACATCCTAGGCCAAGGCCCAGATGGCATTGAGAAGACCCCTGCATGGGCGGCTGACATCACGGGCATTCCAGCGAAGAAAATCCAACAACTTGCGCGTGAAATTGGTACCGCAAAACCATGTTTCATCACCCAAGGTACGGGTATTCAACGTCAAGCAAACGGCGAACAAGCTTCTCGTGCGATCGTTATGCTGCCAATCTTGACGGGTAACATTGGTCTGCCAGGCACCAACACGGGTGATATGCCAGCAAACTACAGCTACCCAGCACCACGTATCCCAGTGGGTACAAACCCTGTACAAGTTAAAGTTCCATTCTTCAAATGGAGCGATGCGATTTGGCGTCACGAAGAAATGACGAACAAAACGGACGGTATTCAGGGCGACGAGCGCATGCGCACGCCAATTAAATTCATCCTTGCTTACTCTGGTAACGTATTGATGAATCAACACGCTGACTTAAACCGCCAAGCCGAAATCGTCAAAGACGAGTCGCTAGCAGAGTTCATAGTGGTGTGTGATAACCATATGACGGCATCGGCACGTTATGCAGATTTGCTATTGCCAGACGTTACCACCATTGAGAACAACGAAGTCAGTTCTGATGGTTACTCGTCAGGTTCACTGGGCGGACTATTCCCACTAGTGCGTGCGATTGAGCCACTGTATGAAACACGCAGTGCATACCAAATGTGTGCAGAGCTATCTAAGCGCTTTGGCCTATACGACCAGTACACCGAAGGTCGCGACCGTGAACAGTGGTTGGAATACTTGTATAGCGAGCGCATGAAGCAAGATCCAAACATTCCTTCACTGGAAGATCTGCGTAAAGACGGTCCTTACACCGTGGTGGCACCAAAAGAAGGCCGTATCGCGCTGGAAGATTTCCGTAAAGATCCAAAGGCAAATCCAGTCGGTACCCCATCTGGCCTAATCGAAATTTACTCGACCAAGCTAGAAACGATTACCAAAGAATGGGATATCGAAGACGGTGATGTCATTTCTCCACTGCCACAGTACGTGACAACATGGGAAAGCCATTTGGACCCGAAAACAGAGCAGTTCCCGCTGCAACTGTTCGGTTACCACACCAAAGGCCGTACACACTCGACTTACCACAATATCCCATGGCTACGTGAAGTCGTGTTCGATGGTATTTGGATGAACCCGATGGATGCGGCAAAACGCAACCTGAAGAGCGGCGATTTTGTTAAGGTCTTCAACGACCGTGGTGAAATCCGTGTTGCAATCAAAGTGACTCCGCGCATCATGCCGGGCGTAACAGCAATGGGCCAAGGTGCTTGGTATAGCCCTGACAAGAAAGGCGTTGACCAAGGCGGTTGTATCAACTCGCTAACGTCACAACGTGCGACCCCGTTATCAAAAGGTAACGCACAGCACACCATTCTTGTTGAAGTTGCTAAAGCGTAAGGAAAATAACAAATGACTCAATACGGTTTCCACGTTGATACCAGCAAGTGTACTGGTTGCAAAACGTGTCAGGTTTCTTGTAAAGATAAAGGCGATCTGCCTGTTGGCGTAAACTGGCGTCGTGTATACGAATACGCAGGCGGTGACTGGCTACAGCATGAAGACGGCACTTACTCAAACGATGTATTTGCTTACTACATGTCGATCAGTTGTAACCACTGTAGCAATCCAGCGTGTACCAAAGCCTGCCCAACGGGTGCAATGCACAAGCGTGAAGAAGACGGCCTTGTGGTCGTGAACGAAGACGTGTGTGTGGGTTGTCGTTACTGTGAAATGGCGTGTCCTTACGGCGCACCGCAGTACAACCCAGAGAAAAAGCACATGACCAAGTGTGACGGTTGTTACGAGCGCATTGGCACAGGCCAAGATCCAGTTTGTGTGGAATCTTGCCCACTGCGTGCGATTGACTTCGGTCCGATCGAAGAGCTACGTGCGAAATTTGGTGACCGTGCAGATATCGCACCACTACCCGATCCACGCCTAACCAGCCCGAACCTTATCATCAGCACTTGTTCAAACAGCAAGTTAACTGGCGATAAGACCGGTAGCATTCAAAACCCAACGGAGGTGGGAGAATGAGCCAGTTATCACTCGTCTTCTTTACAGTACTTGCACAAAGCGCTGTCGGCATGTTCATTGCGCTTGGTTTGATTGAAATGCTATTCAAGCCAAACGAAAAAGCCATGACGCGCAGCTTCATGGCCGTATTTGTCCTACTGGGTGTGGGTGCGATTGCCTCGGTTACGCACCTTGGCCAACCTTTCCGTATGTTCAACGTCATGTTTGGCTTGGCACACGGCAGCGCACTGAGCCTTGAGATTGTCGGCCTGAGCTTGTTTGGTGGTGCGGGTGCTGCATACACGGGCATGCGTCTGTTTAACATCATGCCTGCGATGCGCAAGCTTGTGCTACCAGCGGCGATGATATTAGGCGTGGTCTTCATCTTAGCGATTGCCAACGTTTACACGCTAACAACCGTACCCACTTGGAACACATCGTTCACGGCATTCCAGTTCCTAATGACCGCGGGTGTGGTTGGCCCTATCGCTGCAGCGTTGATGCTTCGTGCTCAAAAAGCAGAGATGGGTGAAATGGAAAACGTTGACAATGCATTGGCTGCGGGCGCTGCACTGTTTAGCATCATCACGCTAATGGGCTACGCCGCTTACCTAGTTTGGCTAGGTCAACTGGATATTCAACACAATCCATTTGAAGTGGTTGGCTACTCATTCGAGCTTGCTATGTTGCGCGTAGGTGCATTGCTGATCGGTCTGCTTCTGATCCTTGTCAGCGCGCTTAAGCGTTGTGAGAAAGCCATGTTTGCCGCGCTGATTGCCTTCATTCTTGTGCTGGCATCAGAATTTATGGGCCGTGCCTTTTTCTACGATGTTTACATCAGCGCAAGCGCAGGCATGTAATCACCCATTGTAATAATATGATGCACTCACATCATTGGAAGGCTGAGTAATCAGCCTTCCCTTTTTTGGATAACCTGTTTCTAGGTAAATTATGACAGAACAACAATTTCACACGATCGCGGGTTTATCCTTGGTAAGCCGTTTCTTCTATCAGGCTTTCCACCAAGCGCCAAGCGCTGAGTTTATTCAATCTATCTATCAAGATGATTTAATTCAACAATGGCCACTAGAAGCGAACAACGACACATTAGAACAAGGTTTAACGCTTCTAAAACAACAACCGGACATGGCCGCAATTAACCATGATTTTGCTGATTTATTCATCGGTCCTAACGCATTAAAAGCAGCACCATGGGCATCCGTTTACCTAACAGAAGAGCAAACGCTGTTTGGCGCACCCACCGCGGCGATTAAACAATTTTATTTGCAATTTGGTGTTGAGATTGACACCGGAGAGCATGAACCAGACGATCATATTGGCCTTATCTTCAGCTTTATTGCTCATTTGTGTGAAATGGCATTACAGCAAGATATCGCTGACGACCAATCATCCCCTCTTTTATGTGCACTAGAGAAGTTTCTGTCCGAGCATGTTCTAACATGGGCACCGCGTATGCTGCATATTATGCGCGACGAAGCCTCGACTGATTTCTATAAAGGGATAAGCTTGGCTGCAGAAGGAACGTTACGTCAGTTCGCACAACTAACCAAAGCGGATTACCGCATTGTGCGCTTATACCGATAAGCGCGCACAATCGTGAGATCACAGAGCATGCTCGATCACCGATACGATTACTGAAAAAAAGCGAAGGTCATGGCGGAAAAAAGCGAAAAGTATTACCAAGCCGTAATGGAACACAAACAGATAAGCCGCCGTGGGCTCTTCCGTGGGCTCTTATCTGGCGCACAGAAAACGCACCAACAGGCGGTGATTGAGTCTTTTACTCGCCTGGTCGCAAGGCCACCTAGCGCGGTCGATGAATCTTCGCTGAGTAAGTTATGTGATGGGTGTGGGCTATGTGAACAAGCCTGTCCGCAGCATGTGATCAGCATGATTGCGGGCAAACCTGAATTGCATTTAGACTGTAATTTTTGTACTCACTGCGGTGAATGCCAGCGTGCTTGTCCGACATTAGCGCTGTCCAACAATTGCGCTTCAACTGGCGTTATCCCGGAATTTAGTAGCGCTTGCCGCCGCCTACTTTATGGCTACTGCGATATGTGCGCAGAAGAATGCCCACAACAGGCGATCAGCCTTGAAGAAAAGCGCCCTAGCGCACTCAGTGATAAATGCAATGGTTGTGGCCAGTGTCGTACGGCCTGCCCAATGGGAGCAATCAGCTACACGCTTCACCCTATCATTCCCATCACCGCGATAGAATAAACTCAAGTCATAGCCAAGATCCCGCGAATACCTCATTGACGTCACAATGAGGTTAACGCCACGCTCAAACTCCCCTGCCTGATTTTTACCGCCTTCCACCAAGACACCTTTATTATCAAGCCCTTTACGGCATGCCTTGCATTGTAGGAATGAACTTATTAGAGGACCGATTCGTACATCAGGTTAGCTCGGCTTTTGGTATAGCGCTTGCTTATCGCTTGTATAGTGCAATATTAGCATGCAGGAATACGCAACTCCTCAAATAGGTATATAGTTCTTCTAGGCGTTCAATTGTGATTGAACGAAGTTTAGGTAATGGATGATTATAAGGGCTTTTTATGATGACGAATAACATTGCAGAATGCGCACAAGTGGGCGTGCTATCCGATCCTTCTACATTTGCTGAGTACCTAACGTTTGTACTCAACAGCGATACTGACACTGAATCGGTTCAAGATGCACTTTCTCAAATTGCAGGTATTGAAAAATCCATTGCTCAAAAAGATCCCAGCGCCAATTTAACCATTACGGTTGGTGTATCAAAAGTAGCATGGCCTTTGGTGTTACCTGATATCGTCTTGCCCAAACACCTTACGACCTTTACCGAAATGGAAGACGGACAGCGTCACTTCCCAAGTACCGCTGGGGATATCTTTGTGATGATCAAATCAGAACGTATCGACCTGAATTACCAAGCGGCCAAATACCTCTTCGCGGCCTTTAAAAACGCTGCCGATTTGGTCGAAGATATTCAAGGGTTCAAATATTTGGATAATCGAGATTTAATTGATTTTGTCGACGGGACAGAGAATCCAAAACACCAAGCCCGCGTGAATGCTGTTTTGGTGCAAGATGAAGCCGAAATCCATCTGGGGGGTAGCTACCTTACCGTACAGCGCTACGTAGACCGAGAAATGTCTTGGCATGAACAGCCACAACACTACCAAGAGCAAGTCATTGGCCGAACCAAGTTTGACAACATTGAACTGGATGACGACGTAAAACCCGCTTGGGCACATAACAACAAGAGTAAAGTGATCATCGACGATCAAGAAATCAAAATGTTGCGTCAGAATCGTCCTTTTGGTAACGCTCTCGAGCATGGCACCATGTTTATTGGTTTTGCCGCAGACTCGAATGTGATTGAAACCTCGCTGAGACAAATGATGTACGCCGATGAAAACGGCGATTATGACCGCTTATTGGATTTTGTGGATGCGAAATCAGGCGCCAATTACTTTGTCTTGTCGCAAGCCGCGATGGATTTATTTGACGACGAATAATCGTTGGCTGCATTCACTTGACTATGAGTACCATGAGAGTCGCAAAGTGGCATACCACCACCCTCGCTCTCATGGTGATAACTCAAACAAACAATCACACTTACTGCGCGCTACCGCGGTATTCGATGCGCTCTTCAATATAATCCTCTTCGCTGTACCACATCACGACACCCTCATAGTGATGCTCACGCAAAGCAGCATCAATTTGCGCAGCAATACGCACGGTCATGGTAAACCAACCATCCTCGTGTTCCAGCTCTTCAAGCCATTGCGCGGCGATCACCTGTGCTTCTTTGTCTAACTGCAAGCTCATCAAATTCATCGATTATTGTCCATTTAGAAACGTCTCATTATTACCTAACGTCATCACCACTTACTTCATCTGAAGCCATGGAGACTCCGAGGTTTATTTGGCACGAATCGTAACACAAGTTACCTCCGGTAGAGAGAGAATCGCCATGACGGATTAAGCGTGAGCAACATTTAAAACAACGCCTAGTCACACGTCTGAGCCCATCACATTTTTTCTATCAAAAAAGACTTTTCATTGTCTGGAAGGGATGCCAAAAACGCGGTTTGTGGTAAAGTCTTTTTAATTCCATTAAAAAAATAATCTAGGTTAAATTATGTCGTCTGATTACAACGGTTCTAGCGCCGCTTATGCTCGTCAAGAGCATGGCTACCGCGAAAAAGCACTGAAACTTTACCCTTGGGTATGTGGCAAATGTGCCCGTGAATTTGTTTACTCAAACTTACGTGAACTTACCGTTCACCACGTTGATCACAACCACACCAATAACCCAGAAGATGGCAGTAACTGGGAGCTTCTTTGCCTATATTGCCATGACCATGAACACTCAAAATATCTTGATCACGACCGTTATGGTGTCGCGGCAACCGCTCGTCTTGATGACCACGTTAGCGCAACACATAATCCGTTTGCAGATCTTGCTAAGATGATGAAAAAATAGCAAGAAACCGCTCGCTTACCGCTTTAAATGCAGACCACATTAATTAATGTGGTCTTCCCTACCGATTACCGACTTACACGCAAAAGTTACGGTTGAAAAATGTGCGCCACATCACTATAATCCCGCCTCATTTTGTAGGTTTGATATGCATGCACACACCCGAAAAAATCATTATTGGCCAATATCGTTGGGATAAACTCAGCAAATATCTCTACCCGAATACGGACGGCGGAGATGACAGCGCTAATAACGGCAAGAGTTTAACGAACAAACAGCAAGCGCTTCTTCAGTGCTTATATGACGCTGCGCCAAACACGCTAACTCGTGAAGAACTAACGCTAAGCATTTGGCAATCTGAGCATATCTCACAAGAAAGTTTACCTCAGTTAATCAACCGTACCCGTCGTACGTTAGAAGATAATGACAAGTCCATTATTATCAATACGCCAGGCATTGGTTACTCTCTTAACTGTATAACCGAACACCCTCAGGCAGACTTGACTCAGGCTGACAGCATACAAGTCATCGAGAATACTGATGATGCTCAGCCGATCAATGTCGTCCGTAGCACCGCTCAAAAACCTCGGTTATTCTTGGAAAAGAAAAAAATTAGATTTGCGATTGTAGCGCTAATAATAGGGCTCAGCGTATTTAATGCATGGAACTTGTGCAGTGCGTATTTAGACAAGCAAGCCTTCATAAAAACACGGTTTGCAACGCCATGCACAAATATTGAGAAAACTAACGACAGTAATAAACTCAAAGTCACTATTGATAATATCGAATGTATTTATGAAAAAAATAATGAAATCATTTACTGTTTATAAGTTCTACATATTTTTGGCGTGGGCATTCATCGCCAACGGGATCATGCTATCTGCAACTTACATGCAAAATTCAATATGGGTTGGAACAGTAAAAACCAATGACAAATTGGCCGTCATGCACACCGTTCAATTTAAAGATTCACTCGATATCGAATGGACTAATTACACTAATAATTTTAACGCTGAAGACTATGATACCAAATTTTTCAATTACCGCTTCGAGCTACAAGCTCCAAATGGAAACATGCTTTTCAACGAAGAAATGACGCCTCAAAGCAGTCTTCATCGTTACTTTGCTCTCGATGAGCATTGCACGCTAATTTTCCTAAATCCGTTTAAGAAAACCGTTCATAATATGTCGATCGGTTGCCTTTATTAATCCGTTTCTCGCGGTCAATTGGCGTTGATCTAAAAGCAATAAAAACGACCTATTGTAATAGAGCAATCGATAACACTCACCAGTCTCGAATGTTACTCAACAATGTTACTCAACAATGTTAATCAACAATATTACTCAGCAATGACACGGGTAACAGCGTCTTAAGTTCTCTTTCGTCGTCAATCTTGATTAAGCTCGACCTTAATTAAGCTTGATTAGCAAGAGTCACTACTGAATCGCTCTGGTTACCTTCTCCTGCTGTTCAAGCAAAGTGCGCTGATCAAATGCTAACCTTTCTAAGCCGTTAAATGCACTCGGCAATACCACTTTCGTGAGTTGATTACAGGAAAATGCTCCGGTTTCAATACGAGCGACTGAATTAGGTATCGTCACATGCGTCAGTTGATTATTCGAAAATGCCGATTTGGCAATAACCTCAAGATCTTCCGGTAATTCCACACTCGTCAATTTATTATTGGCGAAAGCCTTTGGACCAATACGAACCACCCCATCAGGAATAACCATCGCTTTTAATTGGTTGCCGAAAAAGGCTTCCTCTCTAATTCTGGTCACGGAGTTTGGAATCGCAACATACGTTAATTTATTGGCAGCGAAGACTCGACTTGGTAACGTTAGGAGTGATTGAGATAAGGTCAAACTGGTTATTTTGTTATCGAGAAAAGCACCCAGTCCAATATTCCGTACCGTGTCAGGCACGACTAAACTGGTCAGATTATTATAAGCAAATGCTTTTTGCTCAATACTTTCTACTGACGGCGGAATCACAACGTGAATCAATTTGTTTTCGACAAACGCCAGAGGACCGATAATCGTCACTGAATTTGGGATGGTTACACTGGTTAACTGATTATAAGCAAAGGTTTTCTTTTCGATAATCGAGAGTGATGATGGGATAGTGACGTGCGTAAGTAAGTTTTTCGAAAACGCATTCTCTTCAATTCGCGAAATAGATTCTGGTATTGCGATTGCCGTTAGTCGATTCTGACGAAACGCCTGCGGACCGATATGGACAACCGAACTTGGGATATTAACGTGAGTTAATTCATGGTTGTAAAATGCTTCAGCGCCAATACTCGTGACAGCAACACCCATCAACTCATCAGGTATAGTAATATTTTTAAATTCTGCGTGATAATGCGTTATCGTGCCGGTATGCCGCTCAAAAGTGACATCTTCTTCCGTGAGTTCGTATGAGCTCTTACAGCCAAATAGAGTGAGCGATATAGCCAAAATAGCTATCCATGCTCCAACACTGTTTTTTAATTTCATAGGTGAAAAGCGAGCAGATCGATTCACAATCAATGTTAATCGACGCACCACACTGCGTTATCCAATCATTCAAGACGAAAGAATGTACCTGAGAATGAACGCCATCGCACACCAAATTAACATCCATGATACCAATACTTGACTTGCATCATCATATGCAAAATGATTCGCACTAAATTCACGCCTTCCGCCCCTACACTTAGATTGAGGCCCCCAAAGATAGTCAATAATTCGGCTAAAATGGCTCGGCGCACGATAGCATAAGCCCTCACAGCAACTCTTATGCTAAAATAGTCCCATCAGTAATGAATGAGATCTCATTTGTTTACCTGACGGTAGTGAATTTGTCCTACCCTGATTATTTTATAAGGTTATAAAAACATGAGCAAATTAAGTTCAGCTGAGCGCAAAGCGCGTGACAACGAGCGTTTTTCACAACGAGTGAACGAGCGCCGCGAAAAAGGTGAAGATATCGTTGCGTATGCGCTGACGAATAAAAAAGCAGTGAAGTTTTTGACTAAATCAGAAAAGAAAACACTGAACGAACGTAAAGCCGCTCTGCAAGAAGAAATCAAACTCAAAGAGCAGGAAGAGCTAAAAAGAATTGAAGAATCGTTTATGGTTGGTCCAAACGAAGACTAATTTTTTACCCTGCCCAGTTTGCCTTCCATTCGCATTCTGGGTAGGGGTTATCGTAAAACAAGCGCAAAATCTAAAGACGTATCAGTAAAAACGTTATCGCTAAGATCACGACACAACCCGCCAGCCATGCCTTACGCAATAATTCCTTTCGCCCGACAACCTCTACAACTTGAGCAATCAACACTCGCCGCTTAATGCATTGACTCAGGCAGAACCACCAGCCCAAAAAGATGGCTAACACCCCGGTCATCGAGAGCCCGCCCAGCTTCACAATGAGCAAACACACCGACGTAAACACGAGACTGCTTCTCGTCCAGGCCAATTGGCTTCGTTCACGCTGTAGACCGATGTCTCGCACAATCCCTGCGCTTATGCGTTCGCTCATATAAGGGCGATCCCACCCAGCACGCCACTCACTACAACCACCACACTGGTGAGTAATAATAAGCTTTTACTGTAGTGAAAATTGCCCGCAAGTCGCATCGCTTTCTCATTTTGATACCACCGTAAAAATGCCCAAATAGCGCAGAACAATGCGATGATTGCGAGCAAGGGCGATAGCCAGTCAACATAACTCGGCACGGTGGCTAATGTATGGCCCGCAAGTATATCGAGCCCAATGGCGGTGGCCAAAAAGGCTAACGCCGTACGAATCCACGCGAGGAACGTACGCTCGTTAGCCAGTGAAAAACGGAAGTCTGGATCTTCGCCCATTTTCATCGTTTATTTATCCTGCTGAATATTACGAATTGTTGTCAGTGCAGTGTTCATACTGCCTTGGTCAATCAAAGTATTGAGTTTGAAATACAGCACATCAAACGCAATCATTTGCAATAGCTGTGATGTGACCATTCCCAATTGTTCGTGGGTTTCACTGTAGCTATAAGGAATAACATGATCCGAAAGTTGGGCAACTTTTCCACGACCATAACGTGTTAATGCGATGACTTTTGCACCGCCCTCTCGCGCCTTTTCAATCGCCGTAATCACTTCTTGGCTATTACCACGAGCTGAGATGACGAGTAAAACATCGTGCTCAGTCAGCAAAGACGCTTGCACGATTTGAGTATGGTAATCCGGATTAAAATGCACATTTAAACCCGTACGAATCAATTTATGGTTAATGTCTGCCGCAACCAAAGCAGAAGTACCGATTCCGGTCAGGACAATTTTGCCACTGC
Source organism: Vibrio renipiscarius (assembly GCF_000827885.1). Classification (GTDB taxonomy): domain Bacteria; phylum Pseudomonadota; class Gammaproteobacteria; order Enterobacterales; family Vibrionaceae; genus Vibrio; species Vibrio renipiscarius. The sequence continues at coordinate 288,352 of NZ_JTKH01000003.1, forward strand.
CCATCAATAATTCCGCACACTGATCAATCATGTCTGGCTCAATCAAACAGAGCGATTGTTCAATTTTTTCCGTAAATAAGCGCTTTGATTTTTCGACAATATCTTGCGTCGAATCTGACAACGATATCTCTTGGTACACTTGAGGCGATTGCTGCAATGCAATTTGTTGTGCCGCACCGGCTAGCTGAAGCTTGAGATCCGGAAAACCGGAACAGCCGATACTTTTAGCAAAACGAATGATCGAAGAGTCACTGATGCCTAATGTCGCCCCCATCTTAGTGGCGCTTTGGCGAGCTAAATCAAAATTCTGCTCAATAATGAATTGCGCGATTTTTTGCTCATTCACATTCATTGAATGGGCGAGTGCCTTAACCTTATTGATCAGGATGTTCATTCATTCCCTTATTCACAAAGTCTAACTTTTTATCAAAGCGTAACGTTATGAAATTATATAATTAATTGGGACGCCGCTTCAACGAAACCGCGCCCCAGAGTGCTATTCTTTAGGTTCCGTAAAACCCAGTATCAGTGATGCGATAAAACCGACCACACACGCGCTGAGTACCGCGAGCAAAAAGTGAATAATTTGCCCTTCGCCAACCAATGGGATCAGCGACAACCCGGCGGTGCCAAACGGAATGATAATCCCAACTTTAAAGGCAGCCATCACCGCGCCACCCGCAAAACCACCGATACAACCCGCTATAAATGTTTTGCCCAGTGGAAGAGAGACGCCGAACAGTAACGGTTCACCAACACCAAGCACCCCAACTGGCAGAGCACCCGCGATCGTTTTCTTCAAACGTTGGTTCTTGGTTTTAATGTAAACGTAAGCCGCTGCACCAACCTGCCCCATTCCACCCATGGCGAGAATTGGGAATAGATAGTTCAAGCCAAACGTTTCTAGAATTTGGGCATGAATTGGGATCAAACCTTGGTGTAAACCGGTCAACAATAAGAAGAGGAAACCACCACCCAGCACACCACCAACCGCAACAGAACCGGCAGAGTCATTCAATAGCGCAGCAGACACTAAGTTGCCTAGCCACATATTGACCGAGTGCGCTATCGGTTGAAGGATGATGAGCGCAACGGCTGATGAAACTAAGATCGTAACCGTTGGGGTAAAGATGAGATCCAGGCTTTCTTTGCAATGGCTTCTAAACCACAGTTCAAACTTAGATGAAAAGACACACACAAGAAGAACAGCGAACATACCGCCGCCACCAGGTACTAAGGCGTTGCCAAACAGCTCAATATTAGACAAACCTGGGCTAGCGAGAATCGCCGCCATGACCGCACCAATTGCCGGTGATGCTTGCAACTCTTTCGCGGTATTCATACCGATCATCACCGATAGCACCGCAAACACCGCTCTACCGACAATGTTGAACAGGTCGAAAATATCCGCATGCAGCGCAACAAATTCGGGAGCGACCAGCTTGAATATGTTGACTAAACCAAGCACCAAACCACAGCCAATCAATGCTGGGATAGTCGGCACAAAAATAGCCGCTAAGGTATTCAGCGCCTTACGAATCGTCATCGGTTGCGTCTCAACGCTGTCGCTCGTTGGTGATACGCCACTCTTGTTCATTCGCTTGTTGAGCACGCTCACCACTTTCGCCGCCGTTCCCATACCCGCGATGATCTGAAATTGTTCGCCAGCATCAACAATGCCTTTAATGCCTTCCACACGGCGCAATTCTTCACCATTAAATAGCGAACGATCTTTTAGCACAATGCGCACACGAGTCATGCAGTTGGTTAACGTTGCCACGTTTTCAAAACCGCCGATGTATTTTTCAATCCCATCCGCGATCACTTCCAAGTGTTCTATCTTATCCGCCATACGACTATCCTTGCTGTAACTGCTGCTTTAGAGAACGAAAAGGTTGCGCGGCAAGCGCTAGGGCTTCTTGCGCAGGAATGTCTAGTGAATGATACAAAACCGCTGCTCGAACGTTGTAACCAACGGCAATGAGTAACTCTTGAGCAATTTGTTCATTCACGTCACAGATTTGAGCGACCATATGCTTGGCGCGAATGCGCAGTTTTTCATTACTGGCTTTCACATCCACCATGAGGTTGCCATGCACTTTACCCAGCTCAATCATCACCGCGGTGCTGATCATCCCAAGCAACATTTTCTGTGCCGAACCGCTCTTCATTCTTGTCGAACCAGCCAACACTTCCGGCCCCACATCTGGCGCAATAGACAAATCCGCGTAATCACAAATCAAACCGGGACCACGAGTCGTTAACGCCACCGTTTTAGCCCCAATTGAGCGCGCATACTTCAAGCCCGCGATGACAAAAGGTGTTCTGCCACTCGCAGCAATCCCAAGTACCACATCGAGCTCATTCACCTCTCGAGCACGCAGTTCTTCTGGCGCAGACTCTGTGCAGTCTTCTATATTTTCAACGGCTTGGAGCATAGCTTGCGCGCCACCCGCGATCACTGACTGCACTAAATTTGGATCGGTTCCAAATGTAGGGGGGCATTCTGCTGAATCCAATACACCAAGCCGGCCACTCGTGCCCGCTCCAACATAAAACAGTCGACCGCCCTTTTTCATTTGTTTGGCAATCAAAGTCACGACAGTACTAATTTGCAGTAAGGTTTTGCGTATTTCAGTCGCGACTTGCATATCGTGATGATTGAGTAATGAAAGCACTTCAATCAGTGGTAATTCAGAGAGCATTTGAGTCTCTAAATTTTGCTCTTTGCTGATGGTGATAGACAGATCGTCCATACCGTTCTCCGTTGAGTTTCGACACGAGCAATATATACAAATATCGAAACTCGACAATTTATGTCGCCGCTATTTGTGATAGTTATCACGAGTAAAAAACAACACGTTGGGATCTGTAGCTAAAAAACACATCAAATCATTAAATTACAATACGTTAATAACGCTTGATGCTTTTCTATTTTATTAAGCGGAGAAAACAACGTCGAGAGTCGACATTGCATGATCTAAATGTGGGCGGTTATTTCTAAACCAATGCCTCAAGGGAGACAATACTCGACATAAATGACGATTATTGAGCATCACCAAATGACGCGACTTCATCATCGGTGAGATAACGCCATTGTCCTTGGGGAACATCCAACTGGATCGCACCAATCTTCTCTCGATGGAGAGACACCACGCGATTGCCCACCGCCGAAAACATGCGTTTGACCTGATGAAATTTGCCTTCGGTGATTGTCAGTAAAACCTCTTGCGGGTTAATCACTTCTAGCCTAGCAGGTCTTGTCAGCGTGTCCTCACCTTGCAATTGCACGCCTCGCTTAAAAAGCGCCGCCACGTTTTCCGCTATAGGACGAGATAGCCCGACTCGATAACATTTCTCGCACTGCTTACTTGGCACCGTAATATTGTAAGACCAGCGGCCATCATCTGTCATCAACACCAGCCCGGTGGTGTCGGCATCTAAACGTCCAACAATATGCAATTCTGAGACGTTTTCCACTGCCACATAATTAAACACCGACGGGTAACGTTCATCGATGTTCGAGCAAATAGTGTCCGCTGGCTTATGCATAAGAAGGTAACGAAACGGGCGCGCCTTTAATCGCGAACCATTCAGCGTCACTAGATTATTTTCATGCACTTGCATCGCTTCATTTTGCGCAATTTCGCCATTAACGCACACTTCACCGTCGTGTATCGCGGCAAGCGCTTGGGGTTTTGAGAGTGACGTACTTTTACAAATGAATTTATCAAGGCGCATGGGTAGCTCGTAGGGTGTTGCAGCAAGGAGGCGTCATTATCCCTACTCGCCCGCAATTAGCAATGAGCAATTAGCAAGGAGCAATTGGCATTTCACCGCTTGCTGACGATGAGCATCACATCACTAGATACTTTCAAGGATTAACCAAGTAAACTGATCGGATCCAAACTCGTTTAAACCTATCATGCTAAATCACACGCCAATCGATATTCCGTTTAATTTTCGCCATACCTGTTGGTTTTGTGGTGAGCCGTCATCAAAAAGCCTGCACTTTCCCCGCCAGGCAAGTAAAACGTCACAGCACACAGCACTCACCCTGCCAGCGTGTCGTGAATGTGACGCAATCAAGTACCCAAGCAAGGTCAACTCAATTTGGGTATTGCGTGCTTATTTAAAACAAGCCTTAATCACGAAATACACCAAGCATCTCGCCATCGGGGAAAACTGGACAGAACAAGAGTTATTAGAGAGTGGCTTCTCAGGCGCGCTTCTGGGTGGCTTTGGCGACAGCGCATGGCAGATGTATGAAATAGCCAAACAACGCATCGCATTTGAGGGATGGCCCCTGAGCATTGACGATCTGCCTTTCTATACGATCGATGATACCAGCGGTTTTGAGTATAACGAGACACGCTTTTCATCGCTGAGCACCTGCATCGATTTCTTCGTCGCAGCAACCGGCGTTGATCACGATCTACTGACCCAGTTAATCGATATTGTCACACCCAACCGCTTTGATTATGCGTTGAAAATCGCCAAACTGAACAAGCGAGTCTCTCCGACTCGACGCAATCAAATCATCGAAGAAATAACCGCGCAAGAAGATGAAAAACGTGAGGCTGAATTTGAACGCTTAGCGCAGAGTACGATTAATGATGCGATTATCGATGTTGAGGTTTCTGGCACGATCGCGCCCGCATTTGCGATTCAGTGGGCAATGGAAAGAGGCGCAAAGTCGCTCTTTGAACTCTGCCCTCTGGAAGATGAGTATTTTGATGATTTTGAACACTTAGGTGGCGCGGCGGCTTTCGCTTCATACAACGGCCTGCAACTCTATTTGAAAGCACGAGAAGACCAGGCATGGATAGACGCCAATGATCCGAACAAGGATCTATGGCGCGAGTAACTGACCGCAACCGCCTCAATTCACGCATTTGATAAAAATGGGCAAGATGATCGCTCTATCTTGCCCGATTCGCCCATGACTGGCCTGCGCCATGTGACTTAAGCGTTATTCGTCGCGATGTGATCAATCACGATAAGCCTTGCGCGCAATTAGTCTTGGGCTCAATTAGGCTTGGGCGCGATTAGCCGCGACGGGATGCCAAAATCTCTTCAATATTCGACGATTCACGGTACAAACTTAGCGACGTTTCTTGAGATTCAATCGCAATGATCGACATGCGATCCGCGAGTTCGTTGCCCTCGATGCCAACGTGACCATTGACATGATGAATCGTGATTTTAGATTTTATCTGCTGATACAATGCATACATCTGCTGGATCAGTTCTAAGTTTTTAATTTCACCGCCCGCTCTTACCCAGCCTTTCTTTTCCCAACCAGACGCCCACTGGGTAATACACTGAATCGAATACATCGAGTCGCAATAAATAGCGACACTTAGCCCCTGAGCACTCTTCTCTTGCGCGATCAGAAACGCTTGATGCAAGCCATTAAGCTCAGCCGTGTTATTGGTGCCCATTGCTTGATATAAACCATACCAAAGCTCAGAGAGTTGATTATTATGATACAGCGCTAAACCCGTGCCAGCTTCGCCTGGATTCGGCTCACATGCACCATCAGTAAAGATCTTAATATCAAATGCCATCTCAATAATTTGCTGCTGACTTAAAGCGGCCGCTTTCGGTTTTTTCGTCCATTTCGATGCTGCCGATTTCGCGCCTTTTGCTGGCGAACTGCTTGCGCTTATATTACTTTTGCCGCCAAAAGCGGCCTCGGCTTCTGCCAAGGTTGGATAAGACTTAAACCGAGCTCCGGCAAACTTATCGACCTGTGCTTGGCATTGTGCCCATGTGGTAAAGATACCCGGTTCACGTCCTTTCCAGACGACATAATATTTTGTTGCCACTGTTTTTATCTCTTTTTCATCAACCGACAAAACACACACAAAGCATGCTATGCAATCGCGATTCAAACACGCCAAAATCTAACGGTTGGAAGCGACTTCGTCGGTATCATTCATCATGAGTGGAATATTATCATCATCAGCGTGGAAATGATGGACTAACGAGAAGAAAAGCCTGAACAATGCTGACAATCTCAATGCAAACAACCGCTGAGAAAGCAAAATGACTGAGCTTAATCATCGCTAGCCTTGATCATAACTAGCCTTGCTCATAGCCAGCCTTAAGCATCGCGAGCCTTAAGCATCGAAATCCTTAATCGTCGAAAGCCTGAATCATCGAAAGCACAGAGACACGGTCATAAGCGGCCGCTCACAACTCAATTCAATGCTCACAAACAAAGCAAATAGGTCTGCGATTTTGTGCCAGCAACCTCATTTATTCCAGTTGATCCCATCTATACTCATTACAAGACTACGGATGAGGACATTCAATGCTAAATGAAAATCACGCTTTTATCTTAGACTTCCCAGAACTCAAATTAGACATTGTTCAGCTCAATCACGACGACCCCACCTTCAAAGAAACAATGCAAAAATACCACGTACTCGACTATGACATTCGTCAATTGGAGCTCGCCGATAGCCCAGTTGGAGATGAACATATGCACCAGTTGAAAGTTCAACGCGCACAACTCAAAGACATCTTGTACCAACAGCTGGTTGCTCATCATGAGCAAGCGAATCACTGATCATCACGTCATAAGCATAAATTCGCGCCTCAATAACCGGATATATCGAGGCGCTCAAGCAACTTCCTCTCTTATATTAACCGCGTCGCATTATCAGAATGCCATCGGCTAATGATTGATGCGTCATTCTTTGTTACAAATTAAAAATCAAACCAAAAAATAACACTATATTATTGTTTTAAAAGAATAAAAATCGACACACCTCTTTGTAGTACGCCCAAAAACACGTCCATACGAAACTTGAAATGTAAGATTTCATTACAAACATTACGTCTCGCTCGCCCTATAATCCGCGCGCTACATATTACGCTTAATGCATATGGTTGATGAATTTCTGAATGAAGCAGCATCCCTCTCTCAATAGAGAATACGTAAAACTTGGCGGTGCCATGCATGCCACTTTCCGCCGCTTGTCAGTGGAAAATAAGATAAAAACATTAAATGAATTACATGTAAGGATAAGAAAAGGAAGATTCAAACCGTTCTAGCCAAAGAGCCTTGCTCATTCATCACGATTTTTGCCCATAAAATTAGCGGCCAATGTAACTAATTTTCATTCGGCATTTCAGCCAGTCACGTACCTCATAGCATGACTGGCTTTTTTCAATGTCTCGATCACTCTCTTCTCGCATCACAATACCGCCAACGTTCATCTCTACGATTCGCCGACTCTCGTTTGCAATGCGCGGTTTTAGCAGGGAGCTAAAACGAAAAAAGGCGATGCATAAGCATCGCCTTCAATATCTGTGTTCGTCAGATTACTTGTTTTTTGCGCGAATCATACGCATCAAACGGCTGCGACGCTCAGCATCACCTTGGTTTGAATCACTTGGGTTATTAGTACGAGTACGGCGGTTTTTAAATGCCGGTTTCGTGTGCATTTTTTCAATCAATGCATCACGGTTTTTAGGCTCGTAACCTTCTAACTCTTTACGGTAGATACGTTGACCAATCAAGGTTTCAACTTGTTGTAGCGTTAGCTCTTCTTCGCGGTTTACAAAAGAAATCGCGTTGCCTTTTTGTCCTGCACGACCAGTACGACCGATACGGTGTACATAATCTTCCGCTAGGAATGGCATATCAAAGTTCACTACGTGAGGTAGGTTTTGAATATCAAGACCACGAGCCGCAACATCCGTTGCAATCATCACGCGTGCTTTACCTTCTTTAAACTCATCTAATGCACGACGACGAGCGCTTTGCGCTTTATCACCATGGCAAAGTACTGCTTTGATGCCATCAAGTTTCAGTTCTTTAACCAGTTCATTCGCGGTTTCTTTGTAGTTCACAAAAACCAACACTTGTTTCCAGTTTTTGCGACCAATCAACTCAGACAACAGCTCACGCTTGCGCTCTTGCTCAACTGGGTAAACAACGTGCGCGATGGTTTCTGCCGTTGTGTTTTCACGAGCCACTGAAATGCGTTTTGGAGAACGCAGGATCTCACCAGCAAGTTTGTTCATTTGCGCAGAGAACGTCGCAGAGAACAGCATGGTTTGCGGCTTCGTCGCAACGCCTTGCATAATTTTTTCAATTGCAGAGATAAAGCCCATATCCAACATACGGTCCGCTTCATCAAACACAAGGAATTCTAAATTCACAAGTGATACGTTATTTAGCTCAAGGTGCTCAATTAGGCGACCTGGCGTAGCAACCAAAATATCAACACCCTGCTCAAGTGCTTTCTGTTGAGAAGCCATTTTCTCGCCACCATAAATCGCCACGCTTTTCAGCTCAGTGTATTTGGTATAATCGCGAACGTTTTGAGCAATCTGTGCCACCAACTCACGCGTTGGTGCCAAGATAACGGCACGGGCTTGATGGCGGTTACGTGATTTTGGTTTATCTAGAATGTTTTGAATAATAGGCAATGCAAACGCGGCCGTTTTGCCGGTACCCGTTTGAGCATTAGCAAGAATGTCGTGGCCACGACGGGCCATAGGAATCGCTTGCTGCTGAACTGGAGTTAACTTCTCGTAACCACATTCAGCGAGCGCTTTTACGATTTCTGTAGAAAAATTTTGTGATGCAAATGACATATCTTGTTCCTAAAACTAACGGCTAATACCAAACATAAGCATAACCAAAAATACGGTGGCAGATTATAGAGCAGAACCTGCACATTGGGGACCTATTTTAAACAATCACTGAAATTAATCATCGTTTGCCCTGAGATTAAGGCCGAATATTGCCTAATTTAGCGCCAAAGGCCGCAAATTGGGGCTGACGAATAACGCTGAATTGTCGACACCGGCCACTCTGGCGACAAAACAGAGTAAAAATAAAGCGAAAACTAGCCTCGGATCAGCGTCAATCTGACGATTGCTCTCTTGATTGACGCGATAAACGAGATCCCGTTATATCAGGTTAACTAACAACTCGTTTTCTTTTTTTAGTGCGTAGCAACCGCGATATACCCGCCTTATCTCTTTGATTTGCTCAGACGCTGATTTCGCATAGAGTTGATTCAGATAAATAGACGATTCTGGGTACCCTAATTCCTGTACCGCTCGCTTAAACATACTTTCAATTTTGGTAAAATCTTGCTGTTTAAATTGTTCGGTAAAATCTTTACACGTAATCGCCGCCTCAAGTGACGGAACCACAAAGCACAGCATTAGCATCGTACCGGACTGAGCCCAAATACGAGTAAGTTTTCGATTAAACATCTTGGGCTCTTTGTTGCGAAAATTGCTTCATATTAATGATGCTCGCGTTGATGTAAGCGTGTTTTTCTTGGACCATTTTGGCATTGTTAACACTCTTTTCCAATTGGCTGTAAACCTCTTCAATTTTAGAGGAGAGATCCGATGCAACAACCGTTTGACTGTTTGATGTTTCTTGCACAATCGTATTAATCGAAGCCAATGTGTTGGTGCTTGCGTTAATACTCTTAAATGCCTCACTCAATTGTTTTGAGAGCAGAAATGACTTCTTAATTACCGACTGATTTTGGTTGATGTGATCTTGAGCTTTCGTGCTAAACGCATTCAGTTTTTCGACCGCATCTTTGATGACTAATGTGCTGTTTTGAGTTTGCATTGAGAGCTTACGCACTTCGCTGGCCACAACCGAAAATCCCTTGCCATGCTCCCCCGCTCGCGCGGCTTCAATCGACGCATTCAGAGCCAGTAACGCCGTTTGGCTTGAGACTTGATTAATGGTATCAACGACCAAGTTGATGTTAGTCGAGCATTCAAATAGCTTGGAAAAAATCTCAGCGGAGTCTTCAATAGATTTAAACACCTGCATAGCAATTTGATTGTCGTATTCCATCAAACGGCGACCATTGTGCAAATGTTGCAGCACCATTTCAGTGGCATTATTCGCCATCGTCGCTTCATTTGTCACACTTTCAGAAGTCGCTGACAACTCCACCGTGGACGCTGAAATCAGTTCCAGGTTCAAAAAGCACTCTTCTGTCTCTTTCACGTTCTGATTTAAACTGTCGTAAGAGGATTGATACGAAGCATGCAAATCATTCAAAAAGTTAGCAATATCCACATTGGTTTCCTTCAGCTTAAGCTGAGACTTCACCAATAACGAAAACAAGATTCCAATGCCCAACGAGAGCAGCAATGCTAAGTTTTGGATCACATCAACATCAAACGTTGATACCGCGTAATGGGTAGATGACACGATGCCCACTACCAACAGAGTTAAAACCATTAATACTTTTAGGTTCACTTTTTCCGCCTAATCGTTAAACGCCACTATCTACTGCAATCCATTACGTTTTATGCCAATCCATTGGTGATGGTTTTTATAAAACCACCCAAACTGCATATTTTTCACTCAACCCTTTGATTCGTTTTTCATGCGCTTTGTAGGAAAAATCCTAATACTCTTGCGTACTTTGCATCACATTAATTGTTCACAACGCGAACCATCGGCATGGCTTTTTGTATAACAAAGCCCACCAGACAGGATGTAATGTCTTAACAAATAAAGATATCCCAAGAAAAACCGAGGAGAAGTGCAGAACTTAGCCCGCCAAGACTACGTTTTTTTATACGATAGCGAGATTTACCAATACATGCGGCTACAGAATGGTAATCGTGACGATTAGCGTTAGTTGTTATCCACAATTTGCGCTTCCGAAGAAGGCAACGCGTCCTCTTGATGGTTTATTAAATCGCCAGTGTTCACGATTGATTGTGATCTGCGTTCAAAAAAATTAACGCATAAATCGTAGATATAAAAAAACCACTTATTCAGTGGTTTTTAAGCGTTTATTTTTTTTCTTTTCCGTAAACTCGTACGCCCGCTTTAGAGCCTTCTGAGTTGCCGTATACATCAATACTTTTTACGCAGCGGCGATAGCCAAAGTAGCGCCAATCACTTTTATCATCTTCTTTGAAATCACGGTAGAAGCTGAACGTTTTGCTTTCACCGTTCTGGAATTTCACCACGGCTTTGCGAAGCGTCAAATCTTTTTCCGCGCGGATCTGAATGGCATTGGTGCGACGGCAAATAACCATTGGAATCTTTGCTGCAGCACTGCCGTGCTCCAGTAAAATGGTACGGCCTAGGGTAAATTTATCATCCGCGTGTGCTTGCGAAGTTAACAATGCGGCCGCAACAAGCGAGCCAATTAGCATCAATTTAGTTTTCATGGATTGTCTGTCAATAAACAAAGTGCGCGCATTTTAGGGTTAAATTCTATTTTGCGTTAATAATATTTTATCCCAATCGGCAAATATGACGTAGCTCTGACCCAATGCTTACAAAAACCAAATGGCCTTGCCTCCCCCGAGCGCTCAATTACACCAAAACAGTAGAGAACAGCGTTGGTTTATTTGGCGAAGGTGTTCGTATAAAATCACTCTGGTTTGTCTCGTTTGGCAAGCGCTACTCGAGAGAATTGCCTCCCCGCTTATTTCAAGGAATGATGATGAAATTAATACACGCTTTACTGCTGGCTGTTCTGAGCTTTTCTTCCCTTTCGGCTTTCGCCTCAGAGCGCGCAGAAAAAGGCTGGCAGTGGATCGATCAAGGCGCTGTGATTGTGGATGTTCGAACTCCGCAAGAATTTCGCTCCGGCCATCTTGAAAACGCCGTGAACTACCCACTCTCCGATATTGCTCAATACATCACCCAACTCGACAAAACGCAACCTATCGTTGTCTACTGCCGCAGTGGTGCCCGTTCTGGTCGTGCGTATGACTATTTACAGTCGCAAGGTTTTATTCAGGTACACAACGCTGGCGGCTATGTCGAAATGAACCAAGCCCGCAACTAGCCCCTCGACCATTTGATTAAACCCTCAATTAAATCCTCCGATGACACTGAGTGACACTCACACGGCCATCCGTAATGGCCGTGTCCATATTTTGCGATTAAGCGTAAACCCCAATCATTTTGTGCGCACTCTCCATTCCTCCACTAGACTGGTATAGAAAACAACAATGTACATGATCGTGCTTGCTGTACTTAGAGGCGTTTGATGTCTTTTACTTCACCACCGCTCGTCGATTTACACAGCGCAACGACGCACGGGTCGTGGCTCCAAAATGGCGTCAAAAGTACAAACAAAGCCTTCTCTTTCAGATAGGGAAATGGTTTCAAAGAGGAAAAATAGTTTCAAAGGAAAAAATGAGATCTTAGTTTGTGCAACAAAACGATCATGTAATGGAACAAAAGGCGTAGATTGAACCTACCTGCTGGATTGAATAAATATAAAGGAATTCATGATGAGTGATATGCAACAAAATCAAATGACAGGTCAAACATTACTTTCTAAAGGTTGGAAATGGTTTGCCATTGTGGGCGTGTTGATCGCGATCGCCGGTTTAATTGCCATCAATCTTCCGGTTATGACGGGGGTGACCATTACGACCATCATTGGGGGAATTTTCTTATTCAGTGGCTTAGTTCAGGCTTACCACACCTTTAGCATTCCCGCTTGGAAAGACAAGCTTTGGTATGTACTCAGCGCCGTTTTGTACATCGTGGGTGGTCTATTTATCTTATTTAAACCACTTGCAGGCCTCGTGACAATGACCATGCTGATGGTGGTTGTGATGATGTTTAACGGCGCAACGCGCATGATTTTTGGATTTCGTAGTACCGCATTACCGGGCAGAAATTGGATCATTCTAAGCGGTCTTATCTCTCTAATTATCGGTGGGTACTTCTTTTCTCTACTTGGCGACCCTGCTTTTTCCATGTCGCTACTGGGGATCTTTGTTGGTGTCTCGTTGTTGATAGAAGGCGTTAGTTTTATCTTCCTTGGTCTACAAATGCGCAAAGCCGCGAACAGCCTCTAACTCATGGCTAAATGAAAACTCGTCTGCCTAGCCACGAATAAACTTCGTGGCTACTTTTTCCCCTCGCCATTTGCATGCCTTGTACAAAAACCACACAAAAAACCGACAATCTCACCCACTCGTTGATCGAATCGCTTGATGATACGTATCATTGATATGATAAAAATTCTCGGATTTATGGGGTTAATTCCCTTCATCGCGCTCCCCATCATGGCTTACCTTGCCCAAGACAGCAGCCCGCCTTTTGCCGGGTATCACGCGTTGGTCGCCATTCATTTGATGTACGTATTTCTTATCTACAGTGCCATTATCGCGGTGTTTATGGCTGGGGCCATCTGGGGGCGAACCGTTGAACAACCTTCGCCGAGGTGGGTACCGCTGCTATTTTCCAACGTACTCGCACTTTTTGTTCTATTTCTCGCCTTATTCGTCACGGATTCGGCGCTGCTATTAATCGCTGGCTTGATTTTGGCGCACTGTATGAACTTGTTATTCGAGCCTTTTTGTTCTCCTCAAGAGGATAAGAGACTTCAAGATGACAAAACAAGTTACCTGAAACTGCGTACTATTTTGACGACAGTGGTGATCAGTTCGCACCTTGCTTTCGCATTTATCATTTATTCGTTGTAATGGGGGGGAAAATGGAAGGAAATCGCATTTCACCAAGCAAAACCATCATTTTTTATGACGGGGCTTGCCCACTCTGTGTGAAAGAAATGACCGCCTTACGCTCACTTCTTGGTGACAAGGTCACCTTTGTTAATGCGCTCAACAACCAAAGCATGGCGGATTACCCCGATATCGAAATAACCGAAAGCCTACGAATTTTGCATGTTCTCGATAATACGGGACAGTTGCGGTTAGGCGTGGATGCCAACGTCTACCTTTGGGCGTTAACGGGTAAAAAACCTTGGTTGCGCGTTCTGAGATGGCCAATTATCCGCCCAATAGCCAATGCTGGTTACTGGTTCTTTGCTCGTTATCGATACCAATTGTCAAAATTACTCACAGGACAGTCTCGCTGTAAGCAATGTGAATTGTAAGCGCAACTGGTGTTAATTCTCGCGACAAAGCTCTGAAACTGACTCAATGCTGATGCCATCATGACGCCAATATTCGACTTGGCAATCGATGGTGTTTCCTTGCGCATCTTTGTGCGTACGCTCAATCTTCATCGCGGGTGTACCCACCGTTGCTCGTAATGCCTGAGCAATCTCCCCCGATAAAATGCTGATCGAAACGTGATAATGAACTTGATGGTACTCCATCGAATAATGCGCTCTGTACGCTTGCGTCAACGAAGTGGTGAGATCCAATTGTAACAAGTTAGGACAGCGTTCTGGATGAACGTAGTTGGTTACGTGAGCGACTGGGCGAGACTCTAGACAGCGCACGCGTTCAATACAAAAAACATCTGAAAACGGCGCTAAATTTAGGAGACGCGAAGAGTCTTTGTTGGCCAGCATCGCTTTTGCGCTGAGCACGACGTTGCTGGGTACTCTATTTTGCGCTAAAGCGAGATCATAAAAGCCCAATGGTTGGGATGGGTTATAGCGCAGCGGGTTAGGCGCAATAAACCAACCTCGGCGATCTTCACGATAGAGGCGTCCTTCGGCTTCCAATAGTGACAAAGCCTCACGTAACGTGACACGAGTAGTAGAAAACGACTCCGCGAGTTTGCGTTCAGAAGGCAATTTCTGCCTCGCAGAGAGCATGCCTGATTCAATTTGTTCTACGATCGCATCTTTAATTTTTACGTATTGCACGAGCCATCCCTATCATTGTTCACGTTAACGACAGCATTCATGGTTTCTGCCACCTAACCGCTTAACGCATTAATCACTCGGAATATTACCGCAAAAACGCCTGTCGATATATGACTATCCAAGAAACAAACAATGTTATCGATGGGAGAATTCACCTCAAATAAAACAATCGCTTACGAACTACTGCCGTGCCGAAAGCGATCATCTTGCCTCAAAACAGACCTATTGCGTTTGCCAATCCCCGCCTAACGATTTATACACGCCAACCGTGACTTGCGCCGCCTGCAAACGCGCCGCAAGTTGCCTGTCTTCCATCGCGCGTTGTTGTCGTTGGGCATCAAGTACCGACAAGTAATCAATCAAACCCGCGTTGTACAGCGAACGCGCTTTTTTCAAAGCGAGGTTGGAAGAGGCCACTGCTTGAGCAATCGACTGCTCATTTTCTTGGCTACGGCCATAAGCAAACAAGAGTGAATCCACCTCTGTCATCGCCGAATCGACAGCGTGTTGATAGCCCATCACCGCATTATTAAGCCGAGCTTCATTCAACTCAACCATTGCCTCTCCTCGCCCACCATCAAATACGTTCCAACTTATCCCTGCCGAACCAACCCAGCCAAATGAATCACTGCTGAATAAGTCGTCAAAGCTACTCGCGGAGACACCTGGCGCGCCGGTTAAGAAAAACTTGGGATAACGATTCGCCACCGCGACCGCGACGTCTTCATTAATTGCCGCCACTTCTCGCTCCGCCATTTGAATGTCGGGTCTGCGTGTTAACAAATCAGAAGGCAGTCCGACAGGTACAACCCCTTTTATCGTGGGTAAGCGGTCACTCTTGGCGAGACGGATATCAATTTGAGTCAGTGACTCTCCCAATAGTGTCGCCAACCTTTGTTTATGGACTTGCTGCGCGATCTCTAACTGAGGCATCAATGAACGTGTTGCGGCCATCATCGCTTGCGCCTGAGCAAGATCCAAATCCGAACCATACCCACTACGAACCACTTTTTTCACCAGTTCAGTGGTTTCTTCTTGATCGGCAATATTGGCTTCTAGTAACTGCATGCGCTCTTGTGCACCAAGGTATTGCAAGTAGTTATGGATCACGTCTGCGGTTAGCAATGTCGTTAAGCCACTTTGATAAATCTGCGCTTGTTCAACTCGAATTTGCGCCGCGTTCGTTTGGTGATCAATACGGCCGAACAGATCCAACTCCCAAGCGATTGAAGCGCCAACAAACCCACCATCATGCTGATTATCGAGCAATGTCGCACTGCCCAATTCAGGAGGAAGCATGGGGGCGCTATCGCCAATAGGATTTAACGCCGGCCCTAACAACGAATCATTTTGACTCAATTGATAATTCACATAACCGGCACCAACATTGACGGTCGGCACTTTAAAAGAGGCGACCACCGACTTGTAACTATTGGCCATCTTGATCCGCTCAGCGGCCATTTTCAACGGGATGTTTTGGTGTTGAACATCCTCGATCATCGTATTTAATGTCGTATCGCCAAACTGATACCACCAACGCTCGCCAGCTTGTCCGATCCCCTGTTTTTGATGATCAAGATCGTTCATGCTCTTCTCTTCCTTAGAGAGATCCGCATACAGATAACTTTCAGCCATTGTCACCATCGGTTGCTGATAAGGTTGCTGATAGTCCGGACCAACGGCGCATCCGGTTAAAAAAAGAGACAATGCCAGTGGGGCAAGCCTTAACGTCTTGCTAAGCGGTAAGTGTGTCATGATTCTTACTCCCATTAATTCGATGTATCGGCAGAAGGCAGCATTTGTGTACCTTCGCTTGGCTGTGGTGCCTCGTCTTTGTAAGCCAAGCGATAAAGCGCAGGCATCACGAACAAAGACAACACGGTGGCCGCGGCTAACCCACCAATAATCGTGGCGGCCATTTGATCGAACAATAAATCGCTAAGAAGTGGAATCATCCCCAACGCCGTGGTTAATGCCCCCATTGAAATGGCCATTGTACGGTTAATCGTCGCCTCTTTAATTGCATCGGATAACGAGCGACCATTGGATCTTTCAAGCTCAATTTGGTCCATTAGCACGATGCCATTTTTGATGATCATCCCCATCAAGGTAATCGCCCCGATCAACGCCATAAACCCAAAAGGCTTATCAAACGCCAGCAAAGCGAAGGTGGCTCCCGTTGCGGCAAGAGGGATGATGGAGAAAATAATGACTGGCTGTTTGAAGCCATTAAACATCGCCACCAAAATGATCACCATAATGACCAGCGCCTTCGGTAACTGTTGAATAATGTCCGACACCGCTTTGTGCTCATCGTAATACTCACCGCCCCACTCCATGCTGTAGCCTGGAGGTAACGCGATCGCTTCAATTTGTGACTGAATGTCATTGCGTACGTTCGCTGGCGTGCTTGAGCGATCAACACCGGCTTGGGCAGTAATGGTTTTCACCCGATCTCTTCGCCAGATCATGCTCTCTTCCATATTCAGCTCAAAGCCATCAACCACTTGCCCTAAAGGTACCGAATGCAAACCCAGCAATGATTTCACAGGGATCGTTTCTAACGATGCCATACTTTGATCTGGGCTACGCAATTGAATTGGAATCAACTCATCATTAAGCTTCATTTGCCCCAATGGCATGCCGTCCGACGCCCGTTTCATCGCAAAAGCGATGTCGGTTCGATTGATCCCAGCGCGGCGAGCGCGGTCTTGATTGATCATCGGCTCAAGCACTTTGCTTTGCTGTCGCCAATCGTCTCTAACGTATTTTGCATCAGGGTGGCTTTCCATTATCGCTTTCGCTTGATTGGCTAAATGATGCAACACCTGCGCGTCGGGCCCTGAGAATCGCGCCTCCACGGCGTACTTATCCGCAGTGGCTAACTTCAATGCTCTAAAACGAGGTTCAGCATCTGGAAATTGCTGAGAGACCCATTGATCGCCTCGTAAAACCAGATCCGAAATGCCCTGATAATCACGAGTATTAATCAGTATTTGGCCGTAAGCAGAATCAAGCGGCTCCGGCTCAACAGTCACCGAAAAGCGCGGCACACTCGCTCCAACAGAGCTTGAAATACTCACCACTTCTGGTTGCTCCATAAGCCATTGCTCTATGCGCTGCATATCTGCCGACGTTTGTTCAATTTTGCCGCCATTCGGCAGCCAATAATCAAAGAAAACGATGGAACGATCCGATTGAGGAATAAAGTTGACCGCAACCGAAGGGATTGCAAACACCGTCACAACCACCAAAGGAATAAGTGCAGAAAGGGCTTTTTTCGGATTATCCACCGTCCAACCCACCAAACGCTTGTAACCCTTGAATTTATCTTGGCCTTTGGCGAGATTGGGCTTAATAAACAACCAGCACATTAAAATGGTAAAGGTCATTGCCACCAGCCACGACAACAAAAGTGATGACGCGATGATATAGAAAACGGAACCGGCAAATTCCGCCGCATCGGTTTTTGAAAATAGCACTGGGCTGGCACCCATAATCGCGATAACCGTCGCGGCGAGTAACGGCAATCCTGTCTCTTTGACAGACTCAATCGCGGCGTGCGTGCGGTCAATCCCTTTATTGATTTTGACGATCATCATGTCCGTGATCACGATGGCATTATCCACCAACATTCCGAGCGCCAGAATGAAGGTGCCTAATGATACGCGATGCAAATCGATGCTGTTGATGTTCATGTAAGTTAACGTCAATAGAATCGTTAACAACAAGCTGCCACCGACAATGCTGGCACTTTTAAAGCCCATAAAAATAAGCAGCACCACAAACACAATCGCAACACTTTCAAGCAAATTGCCGACAAAGTTATCTATCGACTTCTGCACTTCATCCGGTTGATACGCAACGGCAGAAATATCGACGCCCAGTGGCAAACTCGCCTGATATTCGTCGATAATGGCACGGATCGTATCCCCCAATGACACCACGTTGACGCCTGCAACAGGACTCACGGCTAACGTGACCGACGGCACGCCGTTATATCGGTTCTCGGTTAGCGCTGGCGTTTTATAACCCATAGAAACGTCGGCAACATCGCCCAAACGCACCAAACCCGTCCCTAATTCACTCACGCCCCCTTTGATCACTAGGTTGCGAATATCATCGAGCGATTGAAACTCACTCCCTTGATGAATGCGGATGCGCTCGCGGCCAACATCAAACTGTCCGGCTTCATATGTCATGTTCTGACTGTTCAGTTGACTCCACACTTGCCCAAACGACACCCCGTATTGGGCAAGACGTTCATCGGGCATATCAATGTGCACCGCACGAGGTTGTACACCATGCAGTTCGACTTTCTTAATCCCATCAATGGTTTTTAAACGGCGCTGTAACTCTTCAGAATATCGGCGCAATTCTTCCGGTTTTGCATCGTCACTGTGAACTGCAAACAGCATGCCGTACACTTCCGAGAATTCATCTTGCACAATACTGATTTGAGCGGTACTCGGCAGTTGCAGTTTCACATCATCCACCTTGCGGCGAAGTAAATCCCACTGTTGCGGCAACTCGGTCGATTTTAAGCTTTCTTTGATGTCCACAAACACCATCGACATCCCCGGTGTAGACAACGAACGCAAGCGATTTAGCGCCCCCATTTCTTGCAGCTTAGTTTCAATCGTATCGGTGACTTGCAATTCAACCTCTTCGGCCGACGCGCCAGGGTATAAGGTCACAACAACCGCGGTTTTCACCGTAAAGCTGGGGTCTTCCAACTTGCCCAGATCAAAATAAGAATAGATACCCGCAATAATACTGAGCGCGGTAAAAAAGAGGACAAAGGTTCTCTGACGAATCGCGAATTCAGCTAACTTAAACATGATTCATCCTTACTGTTGTCGAACAATAATGTGGTCAGCTTTATCGCCATCCGACAAATAATGGCTGCCACTCACGACAACGTAATCGTTGGCGTTCAACTCACCGACAACACACGCCTGATACGCGTCTAACGAGTTGAGATTCACTTCTGTTCGCACCACTGCGCTGTCGCGCACGACATTGACATGCATCTCGTCCTTCTGACCAATAAGGGCAGAATAAGGAAGGCAAAAGCCAGGATTACTTGGACCAATTTTGGTACTCAAAGAGACGGACTTACCTGGGAAGAGCGCGGTTTCACCTTGCTCAATGCGATAAGTCACGGTGTAAGTTTGCTTAATAAGATGGGGAAGCGGCGAAATTTCAGTGACGTACGCCGTGAGTGACTGCTCAGAGCGATACCACGAAACCTGGCCGATTTGGCCAAGCTCAAGAGAATCAATCAAGGTTTCAGGTACATCAACTTCGACCTCGAGTTGCGCATTATCTTGTAATGTCGCAAGAGCAATGCCCGGTAAAATCTGCTCATGCACCTCATAATCCACACGTCCAATAACACCATCAAATGGGGCTTTGATTTCGGTGTAAGCTAACGTATCGTGCGCACGCTGGATGTTTTTTTCCACCACCTTTACGGCCGACAAACTGCGCTCATAGCCACTTATCGCTCGGTCAAGATTAACCGGAGCAATGGCGTCATCGGCGGTCGCTTGTTTAACACGCGCTAATTCTGATTTTGCGAGTTTGTGTACCGATTGCGCTTCGAGCATTTTGGCTTCAAGCTCTTCGAGCGCGACTTGATAGTCATGCGGATCAAGCCGAGCGATCACTTGCCCTTGTGTGACTGATTGACCTTTTGTCACATAAATGTGTTCGATTGTACCCGGCACTCGAAATGCCAATGAGGTTTGCTCTTTTGAACGCACAACGCCGCTGAAATGTTTGCTCGCATTATTTTGGGTATCTGAAAGTTGCACAACTTGCAGCGCTTGCGGATTAAGACGGACCGTCGGTTCCACTTTTTTGGCTTGATTGCAGCCAGAAAGACTAACTGTCACGGCTGCGCATACTGTCGAAATAATGAGTTTATTGATTCTATTCATAGTCTATAACTCCATAATGTTAGAGCTATAATAATATTGAACAGTGTTCGAATAACTAGCGAACTGCATGACTTACTGTCACGTATTTCATGACAATTAGATCAGCTTAGGCATCTCTTGTAATAAATATTGAATCAATTTTCGACTGGCTTGGTTCAGCGTTCTTGGCTTGGGATAGAGTAAATATCCATGCTCATTAATCGAAGTATGGCGTGCTAATACGGGCACCAACGTGCCAGCCTGCAATTCTCTCGTCACCAAGATTTTCGGTAACGAAGCAATGCCTCTACCAGCGATCGCGGAATCTTTCAAAAACGCCGTACTGTTGGAGATCAGCTTTGATTCAATCGTCACTTCACCTTCTATAAAGCGCCATTTTCGATCAACTTCGCCAGTGGGCCAGCGAAAGCAAAGCACACGGTGTTGACGTAATTCTTCTAGCGTTTTCGGCTCACCACAGCGCTTAAGGTAATCAGGTGAAGCCACTAAATGGCGATCCAGCGTGAGTACATTGCGAGCAATCAGATCGGAATCAATGAGATTTCCGCCATGAAAGGCAATGTCTAGCCCTTGCTGATACATATCGATGAATCCGTTACTGATCACACGAATATCAAGTTCGATTTGCGGGTGTTGGTCCAAAAACTCAAACAAGATGGGCTGAATGATGTCGTGGGTTTCAGGCAAAATACCCAGTTTGATCTTACCTTGGATAATATGATCACACTGCGTAAGCGATTGATTGGCTTTATCGAACAACGCCAAAGCCTGCAAGATTTCGTGATAGTAAATCTCACCTTGATTGGTGAGAGAAAGGCTACGAGTGGTACGATGAAAAAGCGGGATGGAGAGATCGTTTTCTAAATCATTAATCCGCCGACTTACGTTCGCTCTCGGTAAATCCGATGCGTTGGCAGCCGCGGTAAAACTGCCCAGTTCAACCACTCTAACAAACAGTTTTAAGTCTTCGATTTTCACGTGTGTCACTTATCCCTAAATAACTACCCATACACAACTATCCGTAAACAACGGGGCCTACAGCATAAGTCACTGAGAATAAAACACTAGAGAGGGATAAGCAAAAGGCACGTTCACGCGCGCGAAAAAAAAAATAAGATACGATTTAAAAAAGATGACCCACTTGTGTCGGTTCAATTCTAAACAAGCAATGCGATTGTAATTCATGCCCATCACTGAGTTTAGGATGATTAAAATCCAACCGCGTATTCAGCATGCCAAGTCGTTTCATGACATTTTGGGACGGGATATTGATATTCGCACTAAATGAATACACTTCATCCACCCCGAGCACATAAAACGCATAACGTAATGCCTGCTCAGCCGCTTCTGTTGCGTAACCGTTATGCCAAAATTGGCGATCAATGCGCCAGCTGATTTCAATCAGTGGCACTCGTGGGATACCACTCTCACCGTCTTGAAGGTTAAGCCCCACAAATCCGATAAATTCCCCCGTCGCTTTTAACTCTACAGCCCAAAATCCCCAACCATTTTTATCAATGTCCGCGCGAATTTCATCGGCAAGCTGAGCGCTTTCAGATTCACTCAAGGTGCTGGGAAAGTATTTCATAACCTCTGGGTCTGCGCACATACGTGCGAAGTGAGGATAATCCTCATTTTCCCATTGACGAAGTACTAATCTTTTCGTTTCGAGCATTTATCTTTTGGCCTATCGGGTTTTCGAAATATCTAAATGAAAAGTGCAGCTTCTAAATGAAACTGATTTGATAGCACTATATCATTTTCACACATGAGACAGGATGTATTAGGTTAACTTTGTTGAAGAAAATCGACATTCAACACATAAATGGGCGTTGTTAATGTTCATCCTTACATCATGACAAATAAACTAAATCCTGACAGGCACTGCTATCTGTCAGCTGATTTATTAGTCACAAAATATAACCACACTAATACTAAAGTCTTTATTGCCCTTTTTCTCTTCCATCAAAAGATGACAACAGCGCGTGAAGTGCTTTTATTCAATCTGCCATTGGTACAACTCGGCGAGCGCTCTCAGGTTTTGCTCTTCTTGTTGGTTGATCGCTTTTAACCACATCAATAAGTCGTTGGCAATTGCGGAACTGTGGGGGCAATAGGCGAAATATTGCCAAGCGCTCGAGCGAATTGGGCTACCAATGGGCGTGCAAAGAAAGCCTCGCTTAAGCTCAGGTAAAACCAACATTAAATCCGTCACCGTCGCCCCCTGCCCCGCAAGGCAAGCGCTCAACGCGAGATCGAGACTCAAAAACGACGTATCTCTCGATGGCGTTGGGTATTGCTCCGTTAAGCGCGAAAGCCACACTTGCCAATCATAATGATCTTCTGTCGCGTGCAATCTTGGCATTTGTAATACCTCGCTCAGTCCTTGCATCTCAGAATGTGTTCCGGTGGCGTACACAGGCGCCATGAACTCCTCTCGCAAGAAAGTGACTTTGGGCTGCCCACGGTACCGTTCTGGTTGGCGAGTATTTAAGATCAAGACATCGCATTGTTCCTGCTGCAAATCAGGGTCTTCATCTATGGAAGGGATGATGACAATTTCATGGTCAGGATAACGAGCATTCAATTCCATCACTTTTGGGATCAATACGCGCGTCGCAAAGCTCAAGGCACTTTTGATGACTAGGCGTTTTTTAACGGGTCTTTGCCACTGTTCAAGCAACGTTTGCAGATCTTGATAGTTAGCGCGTAAAACATGAAAAAGATCACGACCTCGCTCGGTCAATTCGATCGAACGATGTTTGCGACGGATCAAAGCGGTATCCAATTCGATCTCTAACTGTTTAACCTGACGGCTCACGGCACTTTGCGTCACATGCAGTTCTTGTGCGGCTTGCGTAAAACTCATCAGACGGGCAACCGATTCAAACACTTTTAAGCTGTTGTGGCTGTAAGGCAGGTTTGGGTAAGATTTCATCCATTCACTCACATTACCTATAGTCATGCTAGATTGACACAAATCTCATTTGAAGGCCACGCCGATAAAACGTTAAATATGTCGCATTAACAGCAATCAAATAGCGACTAACGCTATATCCTCTTTTTTATTTACGAGCATTCGATGAGAAACATCCTCACTTTAGCATTCCCTCTTATCATCTCTCAGCTCATCTCTATGGCATTGGTACTCACCGATGTTTGGATGATGTCACGCTTGAGTATTTCGGCCTTAGCGGCGGGCGGACTTGGCGCGTCTATCTACTCTTTTGTCTTTATTGTGGCCAGTAGTACGATTGGGTGCGTAGCGAACCTTATTGCCATCGCGTATGGTCAGCGCGTCGCGCGACCAGATCATGGTAATCAACAAATTCGCTTTGCCATTAAAGGGGCAGTATTGCTTTCCGTCATGTTGTCCGCCGTGCTGATTACTTGCTTTAACTGGGCTCCGGAATTACTGCGCTTCGCGCAACAGCCAGAATCGGTCATCGACCCAGCCATGCAATATGTGAACGCTCTTAAGTGGGCGATGTTACCTTCCCTACTATTATTGGTGCTGCGAGGGCTCACCAGTGCATTTGGCAATGTCCGTTCGATCATGGTGATGTCGTCGCTCACTATTTTCCTCAATGTGCCATTAAGCTATTTGCTGGCATTTACGTTTGATTTTGGTCTTGCTGGTTTAGGCGCAGGTACCGTATTAGCGGCGAGTTTCGTCATGGTGGGTTACGCTTTTTGGGTATTTCAACGCGACGAATTTAAGGCATTTTCACCGTGGAAGAATGTGCATGAATATTCTTTCTCACTGCTCAAACCGTTGTTGGCAATGGGCTTGCCCATCGCTCTCGCAGCATTACTTGAGCACGGCCTCATTTATGGTGGAACACTGATGGCAGGCACTATTGCCGTCGCCGCCCTCGCCTTACACCAAATATTACTGCAATGTTTGAGCTTTACGTGGAATATCAATTTCGGCTTCGCGCAAGCCTCTGCCATCTTGGTGGGTCAACAATACGGGGCGCAAAACTACCGTGCGATCAAGCATATTGCCGTGCGCAGTTTTCTGTTAACGACGGTGATCAGTGTCGTCTTATGCGGCGGTTTTTTACTATGGCCTGAGTTTATCGCCCACCTGTTTAATCTCGATGAGCCATTAACCGCTCTGCTTTCGTCGGTATTGTGGGTGGTTGCCTTGTCTTTTATGGTCGATGCATGGCAACTGCTGGCGATCAATTTGTTGCGAGGAATGAAGATCGTCATTGGGCCAACCATTATTACCGCCGTGGGTTATTGGCTATTTGGCTTACCGGCCGCATGGTGGCTACTCAAACCTTATCAATTGACGGGTATTTGGGCTGGCATTGGGATTGGCCTTGCGGTCACTGGCGTGTTGCTGTTAGTGCAATTGATTGTGGCGATACGTCAACATGAGAAATGCAGCGAAAATGCGCAACTTGAGCATTAACGTGGGCGCAAAGAGATCAATATGAACGATACCGATATTGAATTTGAGCATATCATGCTTGAAATCCAAGCGTTGCGCTGGCCCATGGTTGAGCGCTTTATACTGAGCTATTTTTGTTTCGCTCACGGCTACGTAACAAAATCAGGGAAACCCGATTGGCAGCAAGCTCGTGAGCGATGCCCACGTTCAACTCGCGTGAGTTCAACCCGCCATGCCGAACTGGAGCCCCTAGTACCGATCGATACCATCGTCGGTGAATTGAAGCGTTACCATCGGGATGGGGAACTCACACCCCGTACTACACGACGTATCATTGACGGCTTGCTTCACTATGCCGTCATCACTCAACAAGAAAAACAGCAACTGCACCAACTGGGTCTAAAACAGGCGATGCCCGCCTCTTGGTATCACTCGCAAGAGAAAAATCCTTATGCTCGATTTGAGCGGGCAGACATCCATCTAGTTCCTTAACGATTCTGCCTCGTCAATGGTAGGTTTTGTACGGTAATGAACTTTGGCGGCGATCACCTCAGAATGGTGACTCGTCGTTGCACAATCAAGCTGAGCGAGCGCGTTATCAAACAAGGCTTGGGCGAGCGCTTGGCTGTCTTGTTCAATCGAATCAATCTTGATGGGTAAACAGTCGAGGATCGCATAGTGATCAAAGGTCGCTAACCGTACGGAATCATTCAATAGTTGATGCTCGCTTAAATAACGTAACACCCCTTCCAGCAGACTGTATGACGCGGTAAATACCGCTTTCGGTACTCGACCCAATTGATCGACAGCCTGCGCCATCATCGCGTAACCCGAATCGGCTTGATAATCTTGGCAGAACAACCACTGAGGATTGCATTCCATGTGCGCGCTTTTAAAAGCAGCCTGATAGCCCGCTAAGCGATCTTGGCTTGGGGAAAGCGCAAGTTGCCCACCAATAAAAATGCATTCTGCATTCTGTTTGATTAAATGGCTCACAACTTCCTCGGTCGCGGATTGAGCATCGGTTTTAATATTGATAAATGCACTGTCTGTAAACACGCGATCAAACAAAATAATCGGTAAGGCACGATTAAGCTGTCGATAAAAGTGATCGTCACTCATGGCGGACGCCACCAGCAAAATGTCCACTTGGCGCTCAATCAGGTTGTGTACCGCTTTCTTTTCCGTCTCGATGTCGTCGTTAGACGAAGCGATCAACAATTGGTAGCCCGCTTCACCCAGCATGAATTCGAGACTCTTCGCGATAGAGGCAAAACCCATGTTGGTGAGATCGGGAATAATCAAACCAACCGTAAATGTCTTCTTCGATTTAAGAGCGCGAGCATACAGACTGGGCGCATAATTGTGCTCACGTACGATGCGTTGCACTTTTTCAACCGTCTCCGCAGTAATTCGGTGCTTTTCTGCGTGTCCGTTAAGCACAAAACTGACGGTTGATTTTGATACCCCAGCCAAGAGTGCAATAT
The DNA here is from genome assembly GCF_000827885.1 of Vibrio renipiscarius. GTDB lineage: Bacteria > Pseudomonadota > Gammaproteobacteria > Enterobacterales > Vibrionaceae > Vibrio > Vibrio renipiscarius. Next base: position 314,798 of record NZ_JTKH01000003.1, read on the forward strand.
CCGCGAGCTTAATTTTTGAGTTACTCATTCCCTTTCCACTGGTCGTCAAACTGCCGCAATCATAACGCTTGTCATTAACGCTGTCAGCGTAAGAAAAGCGGCGCGCTGCTCACCCGTTCACTAGAGATCGGCCACGATCACATTTTCACCCAAAAATGAGGGGGCGTTGAGCAACAAAGATTGATTTGCTAAACCGTTTTAGCAATCATATACGCATACTTACTGACTCTGCATAAAGGCAAGCAACATGAATAAAGTTTGGCTCACCGGTGACGCTGTCGTCGACCTTATCCCTGACACTGAACACACCTATTTAAAATGCCCAGGCGGCGCACCTGCCAACGTTGCTGTTGCGATCGCCCGCTTAGGCGGAGAGACGGCCTTTTTTGGGCGCGTGGGTCACGACCCTTTAGGTCGATTCATGAAGCAAACGCTCAATGACGAAAATGTAAACACCGATGCGCTGGTACTGGATGAAGCACAACGCACTTCAACGGTGATTGTCGATCTCGACGCCAGTGGCGAACGCAGTTTCACTTTTATGGTGAAGCCAAGTGCTGACCAATTTTTAGTGCCATCGGATGTGCCAGCCTTTGCCAGCGGTGAGTGGCTGCATGTTTGCTCTATCGCCTTGGCGAATGAGCCAAGCCGCAGCACGACGCTAGAGGCGATGACACAAATTAAGCAAGCCGGTGGCTTTGTCAGTTTTGATCCGAATTTGCGTGATGAAGTATGGGCGAATCCCAATGAGATGATTCCGGTTGTGCTTCAAGCGGTAGCGCTAGCAGACGTTGTGAAATTTTCTGATGATGAGCTGCTGTTTTTAACCGACACGGACACGTTAGAAGCGGGCTTAAACGCGATTGCACCGCTCAACAATACCTTAGTGCTGGTGACTCAAGGCGCGAAAGGCGCACTTGTGGTATTTAATGGCAGCCAAAATCTGATTTCAGGTCAAGCCGTTCAACCGGTTGATACCACTGGCGCAGGGGATGCTTTTGTCGGTGGTTTGCTTGCAAAACTGTCACAGCAGGTTGATTGGGCATCGGACAGCACTATCCGCCAGGCGGTCAATTGGGCCAATGCGTGTGGCGCTCTTGCCACGACACAAAAAGGGGCAATGACCGCCCTACCCACTCAAGCTTCGCTTATGGAATATATCGGCTAGAAACAAAAATGCCCCGCAACCATTGCGGGGCATTTTTTCACGGTAAAGTCGATCCCGCCAAAGGAACCATATCGTTTTTTCATCACAATATCGTTTGATCATTTTGAATTTAAATTGAGCAGATAGAGAGCACTTATCAGGCTTATTCTGCTTCATTATTGGTTAGCTCCTATTCTGACAAAAAAACTGGCAGCTCTTGAGTTTTGAGTTGCTTGTCTCTATACCCCACAAGCTTAGTGTATTTCTTAACTACAGATTCTTGAGAACCAAAAATATGCATATGAGCTTTCTCAGCTAACTTTGTATTGAGTTTTTGGACCATGCTTAAGTTTGCTTTAAGTACTCCTTTGGGATAATTGTTTGAGCTGCTGATTATCAATGCATATTTAGGTGATAGTGGATAATACAGGTCACATTCATTGACTGAAATTTGTTTTATTTCATCAGTAATAGACTCATGTACATTTACAACAGGCTGATCACTGGTAATAAATGGTTCTTCTGTATGGTTTATTAACATGCAGTAATTGTCAAAATGATTCGTTTGATAAAGGGATGCTCCAAAATTTTCACCAATTAAATAGTTACTAAACCATCGGCATTCCATTGATATCTTTGCTAGATATTGTTGGTTTTCTAATTTCTCTGGCATGCGGTTAGTCATTACGTTTGCTGTAGATTTAAACGACTTGGTTCTAGCAAATTGATGCCCAATAAAGTGACAAAAATGGATAAAGTTTGCTTCATTGTTTAATACTGATAATCGACCTTTAGCTAATTTTGATATTACGAATCTAGCTTTTTCCTCGTGTTCGGTATACTTGTTCTCAAGCCAATTCTCTTTTGCAGCTTTTATCTCTTGCTTAATTTCGATTGAGGCTGTTCCGTTTATCTCTGCAAGTTCCTCAAGATGCTGGAGAATTAGAAGTTCTTCCAGTAATTGTTGATGTTCCCGCTCTATTTCTGATGGACTAAGTGCTGCTAGCGCTTTAATACAAGCTATGTGCGCGTTGTTTAAATACTGTACTTTATAAAAAAACTTCTCTTTGGCTACTAATTTGGTGCTTTCGTATATTACTTTGCCTTTTGCAGTTACAAACCATACTTTTTTAGTATTTGACCAGTTTCTTAGGTAATGAGCCCAAACATAATGATGCTCTTTCTTAATCTGTAGGTGTTTGGGTAAACTTATTTGCAAATTTTTCTACCTTATTTGTCGTTTGTATTATGCGTAATTTAGAAATAAGACGTATTTTACCGCATTTAAAGTTCTGACATATGAGTCCTCAACACATTTCTGTCCAAAACCACGCCAGAAATTACTCAACATTCATATTCTGCGACGGTGATTCTATCAAGGTACTCACCCCATCTCGTCACGATATAAAATAATACCGATATAAAAAAACCCGCTTAATAAGCGGGTTTTTGCATTGCTGTAGCATCAAACTGTTGGAAAAATTAGTCGCGTAGTGCTGCGCCAAATTTGTCTGATACATGCGCGACGATCGCTTCTACCGCACCAGCGATATCTGCATCTTCAAGCGTACGCTCAACAGATTGTAGAGTAAGGGCAATCGCTAGGCTCTTCTTGCCTTCTTCCACGCCTTTACCTACGTAAACGTCGAACAGTTTCGCGTCTTTTAGGAACTCACCACCTTGCTCTAGACACGCGGCTACGATGTCGCCAGAAGCCACAGCTTCGTCAACAACCACTGCGATGTCACGACGGTTTGATGGGAACTTAGAAAGCGCAACCGCTTCTGGGATCACTTTAGTGTTGATCGCAGACCATTCGATTTCAAACACGATAGTACGACCGTTTAGGCCAAACTTACGCTCAAGCTCTGGGTGAACCGTACCAATAACACCGATTTCTTTGCCATCAACAACGATTGCTGCTGATTGACCTGGGTGAAGTGCTGGGTTCGCCGCTTTTGCTTCTGCAGAAAGCGCAGCAAAAGAGTACGCTTTGTCGTTTGCTGTTAGCTCAAGAACCGCTTCTAGATCACCTTTAAGATCGAAGAAATCAACCGTGTTGGTTTCTACGTTCCAGTGCTCTTCACCACGAGTACCTGCGATAACACCTGCAAGCATTGGCTCTTGGCGCATGCCGTTTTCAGCTGATTCACAAGGGATGAAACGCAGACCGTATTCGAACAAACGAACACGTGGTTGCTGACGTTTTTGGTTGTGAACAACCGTGTTTAGTAGACCTTGGATTAGGCCAAGACGCATCGCTGACATATCCGCAGAAATTGGGAATGGCAGAATTAGCGCTTCGATACCTGGAACAACCAGTTTTTGCTGCTCAGGTTCAACGAAGCTGTAAGTGATCGCTTCGTGGTAACCACGGTCAACAAGAAGGTTACGTACACGCTTAAGCGGTAGGTTTGCTTCTTTATGATCGTTCATGCTAAGCGCAGCAACAGGTGATTGGTTAGGAATGTTGTCGTAACCGTAGATACGACCCACTTCTTCAATCAAGTCTTGCTCAATCGCAATATCAAAACGCCATGTTGGTGCTGTCGCAACCCAACCTTCTGCATTCGCTTCTACAGCCATGCCTAGACGCTCTAAGATCTCAACCACGTCTGCATCTGCAATGTGGTGACCTAGTAGGTTGTCTAGTTTAGTGCGGCGTAGTGCAACTTGGTTTGCTTTTGGTAGATCGGCTTCAGATTCAACCGCAACCACTGGTGCAACTTCACCACCACAGATTTCAACAAGCAGTGCGGTTGCACGCTCCATTGCGTTAACTTGCAGTGCGTAATCCACACCACGTTCAAAACGCATAGAAGAATCTGTGTGTAGACCGTATGCACGAGCACGACCACGGATGTGGTCAGGGGCAAAGAATGCACACTCAAGCAGTACGTCTTTTGTTTCTGACGTCACACCTGATTGCTCACCACCAAAGATACCCGCAATCGCTAGCGCTTTGTTTTGGTCTGCAACCACTAGAGTGTCTGCATTTAGCTCTGCTTCGTTACCATCTAGAAGCGTCAGCTTTTCGCCTTGCTCTGCCATACGAACCACGATACCGCCTTCAATCTTAGCAAGATCGAATGCGTGCATAGGTTGGCCTTGCTCTAGCAGAACAAAGTTAGTGATATCAACAACAGGATCGATAGAACGAATACCACAACGACGCAGTTTTTCTTGCATCCAAAGTGGTGTTTCCGCTTGAACGTTAACGTTCTTAACGATACGACCTAGGTAACGTGGACACGCCGCTGGTGCTGTTACTTCGATAGCAATCGTGTCTTCGATAGACGCTGCAACCGCTTCAACTGAAGGCTCAGTTACGTCTGCACGGTTTAGTACGCCAACTTCACGCGCCATACCACGAATGCTGAAACAGTCAGCGCGGTTAGCGGTTAGGTCTACGTCTACGGTGACGTCGTCTAGGCTTAGGAATTCACGGAAATCAGTACCGATAACCGCGTCTTCTGCAAGCTCCATGATGCCTTCTGATTCCACGTCGATACCCAGTTCAGTAAATGAACAAAGCATGCCGTGTGAAGGTTGACCACGTAGTTTCGCTTTTTTGATTTTGAAATCGCCTGGAAGAACAGCACCTACCGTTGCCACAGCAACTTTGATGCCTTGGCGGCAGTTAGATGCGCCACAAACGATGTCTAGAAGCTCTTCTGCGCCTACGTCAACTTTCGTTACGCGCAGTTTGTCAGCATCTGGGTGCTGACCACATTCTACAACAAGACCGACTTTAACGCCGTTGAACGTGCCTGCTACTGGTAGTACGTCGTCTACCTCAAGGCCCGCCATTGTAATTTGGTGTGTTAGTTCGTCAGTGGTAACCGCAGGGTTTACCCACTCACGAAGCCATGATTCGCTGAATTTCATAGTGATGAACCCTCTGGATTACTTGAACTGTTTTAGGAAACGAAGATCGTTCTCGAAGAACGAACGTAGATCGTTTACGCCGTAACGCAGCATAGTGAGACGCTCAACGCCCATGCCGAATGCGAAACCAGAGTATTTTTCAGGGTCGATGCCTACGCTGCGTAGTACGTTCGGGTGAACCATACCGCAACCTAGAACTTCTAGCCATTTGCCGTTTTTGCCTTTCACGTCCACTTCAGCAGAAGGCTCTGTGAATGGGAAGTAAGATGGACGGAAACGCACTTCCACTTCTTCTTCGAAGAAGTTACATAGGAAGTCATGCAGCGTGCCTTTCAGCTGTGCAAAGTTCACGTTTTCATCAACCAGCATACCTTCCACTTGGTGGAACATTGGCGTGTGTGTTTGGTCGTAATCGTTACGGTAAACACGGCCAGGAGCGATGAAACGGAATGGTGGTTTGCCACTTTCCATGGTACGGATCTGTACGCCAGAGGTATGAGTACGAAGCATCAAGTCTGGGTTAAAGAAGAAAGTATCATGATCAGTACGCGCTGGGTGATCAGCGGCGATGTTCAGTGCATCGAAGTTGTGGAATGCATCTTCGATCTCAGGGCCAGACTCAGTGGTAAAACCAAGTTCGCCAAAGAATTGCTCGATACGCTCAACAGTACGAGTAACTGGGTGTAGACCACCGTTCTCGATGCGACGACCTGGTAGGGTTACGTCGATCGTTTCTTCAGCCAGTTTCGCTTCAAGCTCTGCACGTTGTAGTGCATCTTTGCGCGCAACGATAGCTTGTTGAACGACGCCTTTCGCTTTGTTGATCTCTTGACCAGCTTCGCGGCGTTCTTCTGGTGGCAGTTTGCCTAGGCTTTGAAGTTGAGTGGTTAACTCACCTTTTTTACCTAGATACTGAACACGCACTTCATCAAGTGCGACTAGCGACTGCGCAGCTTCAATAGCGGCACTCGCATTAGCAATGATCTCTTCTAGATGTTGCATCGTTTCCTCATCTACCTATGTCTTTGTCCGAGTCTAGCTTCGAAACAAACCACATAAGCGGTAGTGTCCATAAGCGTCCCGACAGGGATCTTGGGTCTTTAAATAGCCCTACATAGTAACGAATGCCAAGTCTAAATCCAATCGCAAATCACTATTCTCACTGCCTTTGCGTAAATTTTCATCTTTATGATTGAATGTGAGGAAATTCATGCCCATATCATGGCAATAATTCCCCCGATAAAGGACACCATCATGACGGTAACTGTCTTACCTATTACGACCGAGCAAGATGAAGAGATATCGCAAATAATCAAAAGGGTTGGTGCTGAATTTGGTGCTATTGGTGAAGGTTTTGGCCCAGCGGATGCCGAAGTGTCAGCGATGAGTCGTTATTACACCCTCGACAAGCGCAGCCTGTATTTAGTCGCCACCGTAAACGGCCATGTGGTTGGTGGTTGTGGTTTAGCGCCGTTTAACGATTCAGATCAGACATGCGAGCTAAAAAAACTGTTTTTATTACCTCAAGGGCGAGGATTGGGGTTAGGTAAAATGCTCAGTGAGCAATGTTTGACGTTTGCTAAACAGCAAGGCTTTACACACTGTTATCTCGACACGCTGGCGTCTATGCAGTCAGCCATTCGTTTGTATGAAAAATTGGGGTTCGAGCACTTAACTCAACCGATCGCAGGGACCGTACATGGCGGCTGTGACGTCTGGATGCTCAAAAACTTGTCATAGACCCACCCTTGCGGAGAATCACTGACTTTAGCCACATTTTCACTGTTAGATGGTGTGGCTGTTAGATTGTTTAGCTGCTCGCTAAGCAAAGAGCAATCATGCTAAACCCAAGATCGAAAAACAGTCCACTATCAAAAGCGACAGACGAAAAAAAACCTCGATATAATATCGAGGTTTAATTTTGGAGCGACACATCGGGTTCGAACCGATGACCTCAACCTTGGCAAGGTTGCGCTCTACCAACTGAGCTAGTGTCGCATAAAAGGTTTAGATGGTGCCCCGGGCCGGACTTGAACCGGCACAACGCGAACGTCGAGGGATTTTAAATCCCTTGTGTCTACCAATTCCACCACCAGGGCACACAAATCTAAATTTGTGAGGCTCTACTGTAAAGTAAGACACCATCGTGATATCGATTGTTGGTTAATCGCTATCATTTAATTTGGAGCGACACATCGGGTTCGAACCGATGACCTCAACCTTGGCAAGGTTGCGCTCTACCAACTGAGCTAGTGTCGCATTTTTATCACATTGCCATTTTCTTCATAGAAATAAATTCTAATAGAGAATGGAGGCGCCTCCCGGAGTCGAACCGAGGTCCACGGATTTGCAATCCGCTGCATAGCCACTCTGCCAAGGCGCCTTCGTTGTTCCTTCGAGCTTCACATTGCTGCGTTCCTCTTGGGTACGGGATGCATTCTACGGATTCGCCCCAATGAGTCAACACTATTTTTTGAATTTTAATTCGTTTGGCTAAATTACCACCAAAAGTGGCTAATTTGATTGTTTTTATATCTATATTGAATGGTAATCCAATGACTTTATTGGAAAAAGCCTATTGCTCCAGACAAAAAAAACGGGCCTAAGCCCGTTTCTCTAAAATCACTATTGATGTTCTTCACTCAATAAGTCGTCTTTCGCCGCCATCAAATACTGCGCCATCGACCAGTACGTCAGAACAGTGGCAATATACAGCGCTATGTAGCCTAGCCAAACCATCCAATCGTCGTAACGCCAGATAAGTACCCATAAAGCAAACATTTGCGCTACGGTCTTAAATTTACCGACCCACGAAACCGCAACGCTAGCACGCTTACCAATTTCTGCCATCCACTCACGCAGTGCAGAGATGATAATTTCACGACCAATCATGGTCACTGCAGGAATCGTTACCCAAATACTATGGTAATGATCCGTGATTAAGATAAGCGCCGTAGCCACTAATACTTTATCCGCGACGGGATCAATAAACGCACCAAAACGAGAGGTTTGACCCAATTTTCGCGCCAACATGCCGTCTAACCAATCGGTAAAACCGGCAACCCAAAATACCATGGCTGCAGCAAAAGGTGCCCAGCTATAAGGAAGATAAAACACGACGACAAAAACTGGTATTAAGAAAAGTCGTAGTAAAGAAAGAATGTTAGGGATGTTGAAACGCATATATATTGACTCTTATCGTTTGCGTATAGTGCTGTTTACTGCCTAAAAACAGGCTCACATGTTGCTGGATTTTCGTTATTGTTTCAATGCTTGATAAATATTTTCTGCTAAAGAATGACTTATCCCCGGTACTTTGGCGATTTCTTCAACACTGGCTCGTTTCAACTCCTGTAATCCACCCATATATTTCAGTAGCGCTTGACGTCGTTTAGGCCCTACCCCTTCAATGCCTTCAAGAGGACTTGTGCGTCTTGTTTTACCGCGTTTTGCTCGGTGGCCTGCAATCGCATGATTGTGGCTTTCATCGCGGATATGCTGCATTAGGTGGAGCGCTGGCGCATCACTTGGTAAATGAAATTCGTCTCCGTCGGTTGTAATCAACGTTTCCAAACCCGGTTTACGAGTGACGCCTTTCGCGATACCAATCAAACGCGGTCGCTTTGGCCAATCTTGCCAATGTTGAGCAATGATGTCATGGGCACGATTAAGTTGCCCTTTACCCCCATCAATAAACACGATATCGGGTATTTTTTCTATCTCTAATTGCTTAGAGTAACGTCGTTCCAACGCTTGCCCCATCGCCGCGTAATCATCACCACCGGTAATGCCAGTGATGTTGTAACGTCGATACTCTTGCTTCACCGGTCCTTCTTGGTTAAACACCACGCATGAAGCAATCGTGCTTTCACCCATCGTATGCGATATATCAAAACACTCCATACGCTGGATAGAATCTAACCCCAATAACTCCCTCAGCTCTTTGAAGCGCTGTGAAATCGTCATCTTATGGTTAATTTTACTGGTCATCGCCGTCAGTGCGTTCGTATTCGACAGTTTTAAATAACGAGCCCGGATGCCCGTTGGATTAACATGAAACTGGACTTTGCGACCTGCGATACTCGATAACGCCTCTTGTAATGGTGCGACATCATCCAGCAACCCTTGATTTAGGATAATACGCGTTGGCATCGTACGAGCTTCATTATGACTCAAATAATACTGGCTCAAAAAACTGTAGAACACTTCCTGCTGACTGGTGTTGCGCGGAATTTTAGGAAAATAGCTACGGCTCCCCAACACCTTACCCTGACGAATCATCAGTATATGGATGCAAGCGATGCCATTTTCTTGCGCAAAGCCAAGTACGTCCATGTCATCCATCGTATCATCGGAGACAAATTGTTGTTCTTGAACACGGCGAATCGCTTGAATTTGATCACGAAATTTGGCGGCCTGCTCAAATTTTAGTGCGTGACTGGCCTCCTCCATTTTCCCAATCAAGGTTTCAAGCACTTGCTTATCTTTGCCCTGAAGAAACAACCGAACATACCCCACCAACTCCGCATAATCCTCATCCGAAATAATCGTGCTTACGCACGGTCCAGCGCAGCGGCCAATTTGGTACATCAAGCAAGGCCGAGTCCGGTTGCTATAAACCGTATCTTCACACTGACGGACAGGAAATATTTTTTGAATGAGGTGTAACGTTTCACGCACCGCTCCTGAATCAGGATACGGGCCGAAATACTCGCCTTTTTTCTTTTTTGCGCCACGGTGCATCGACAATCGAGGATGCTTGTGGCCACTAATGAAAATATAAGGGTAGGATTTATCATCACGCAGCAGCACGTTGTATTTAGGCAAATACTGCTTGATGTAATTGTGTTCGAGGATCAGAGCTTCTGTCTCGGTGTGGGTCACCGTGACATCTATTTTTGCGATATGACTGACAAGCGCACGCGTCTTCTCACTGTCTATCGTTTTGCGAAAATAACTAGAAAGGCGTTTTTTGAGATCTTTTGCTTTACCGACATAAATAACCACCAACTCGGCGTTATACATTCGATAAACGCCGGGTTGGTTAGTCACTGTCTTTAAGAAAGAGACAGAATCGAAAATAGGGCTCACTACAATGTCTCTGTATCGAGCATCCCATGTCGAATGGCAAGGTGCGTTAACTCAACATCACCACTGATATTCAGCTTGGCAAACAATCGATAACGATAACTATTAACCGTTTTTGGGCTCAGGCTTAATTGCTCTGAAATATCAGTTACTTTCTGCCCTTTCGTAATCATCATCATGATTTGCAACTCGCGCTCAGACAGATCGGCAAATGGATTTTCCGATGCTGGAGAGAATTGGCTTAACGCCATCTGCTGAGCAATCTCTGGCGATATATAGCGTTGGCCGCTATTCACCACTCGAATGGCATTGACCATTTCATCTGGGGCAGCACCTTTGGTTAAATAACCAGCAGCGCCAGCTTGCATCACTTTCGTTGGAAACGGATTCTCCGTATGAACAGTTAAAACGATAATTTTCACATCTGGATTGAAACGTAATATTTTCTTGGTTGCTTCTAAGCCACCAATGCCAGGCATATTCATATCCATTAGTACGACGTCAGAATGGTTGTTACGACACCATTTTACCGCCTCTTCACCGCTTTGAGCTTCCCCTGCTACGTTCATGCCACGGACGTCTTCAATAATACGTCGTATCCCTGTGCGAACCAGCTCGTGATCATCTACAAGGAAAACACTTATCAAACTTGTATCTCCACACTATGTTACTTGCTATGTGACTTAATTTTGTATCGGCTGACACGGGCAGCAGAAACAAATCGAGTCGCCTAGTTTAACGTAAAAAATGAAATTTTCACTACTTTGATGAATATGTGCCGAAACACTAAGTTTAGCAAGTACTAATTTTTAGTTCTGATGACGTAGTAGCAAAGATCATTTTTATCAACGAATTAGCACTAATAGTTTAGGTTCGCTAGCAATTCTCAATTATGCGCCTTTTTATTTAGTTACATGGATTGAAAATGAAACCAATTTCATTTATTTTCCTGCGGTTGGTAATGGTGAATTATCACAAACAAGCTGACGAGTAACGTCGGCAAATGATAATGATTAAGGATATTTTATGAAAAAGCTACTAGCAGTGGCGGCTCTAGCTGCAACACTTCCTCTTTCTAATGTTGCAATGGCTGATGCCGATATCGGTTGTGGTCTAGGTACTATGGTATTTGACGGTAAGTCAGGCAAAGTATTCAAAATTCTAGGTGCGACAACAAACGGCACATCTGGTAACCAAACTTTTGGTATCTCTTTTGGTACACTAGGTTGTGACGGTAACGGCACAATCAACTCTGCTCAAAAACTTGCTCTATTCATTGACGGTAACATGGACAACCTTGCTCGTGATATCGCTAAAGGTGAAGGCGAAACTCTAGCAACTCTTTCTGAAGTTTGGGGCGTTCAAGCATCTGACAAAGAAGCGTTCAACGAGCTAGCTCAAGAAAACTTCGCAGAAGTGTTCAAATCTGAAAACGTAACTTCTGAAGAAGTATTTGCTAACCTAAACACGCTAGTTGCTGCTGACGCAACTCTAGCGGGTTACGCAATCTAATTCCGAACTCTGCTTCGTGATTAAAGTGCCCTTTTCTGGGCGCTTTTTTATATCTCTCATCTTATTTGTTGTGTCTATCGATAAGCACGTTCGCTGCCAGCGTCCTTACCCATAAACTCAATAGCCTTTCCACGGATTTGAATGAACTATTCCGCATTATCTAAAGCACTACTCATCGGATGTGGGTTATGTACTCCTTCGTTCGCATTTTCTGCTGACACCCTCAATATTGAACAACTCGCAAAAGATCCATATTGGCTAAAATTAGGCCACTATTTACCGAGCATGATCTCAGGCCATAAAGGGACAGTAGACAGCGATACATTTTATCTGGCTGAAGATGGCGCGCGTTCACCACAGAGCGAACTACAAGCCACTGTCGATGCGCTATATAACGTTGATACCACGATTGCTGAACAAAAACGCTGTGAGTACCCAGCGCGTTATACTTGGCTGCAAACTCAGCAAGGTCAATCGGCTGAACTGAACTGCCCAGAGCTCAATACTTGGCGTGAAGTTCTCGATCCTGAAGGGCTCACTTTGGTCTTCCCGACCGCCTTTATGAACAACCCATCGTCGATGTTTGGTCATACTCTGTTAAGAATCGATGCCAAAGATCAAACGCGTCATAAAGAATTGGTCGCTTTTGCGATTAATTTCGCAGCAGAACCCGAAACCGATGACAACGCGGCACTCTATGCACTGAAAGGATTAGTCGGCAGTTATCCTGGTCGCTTTACGGTCATGCCTTATTACCGCAAAGTTCGTGAATACAATGACATTGAATCGCGCGACATTTGGGAATATCAACTGAAGTTAAATGAAGTTGAAGTTGAGCGTGTATTACTGCACCTGTGGGAAATGCAAAGAGCAGAATTTGACTACTATTTTGCCGATGAAAACTGTTCTTATCAGCTGCTTGCCCTCCTAGAGCTGGCCCGCGATGATTTGTATCTTGTTGAACAATTTCCATTACATGCGATTCCGTCAGATACCGTTGAAGCGCTCAATAATGCGGGATTACTTGCCAAGCCCAAGTACCGTGAATCATTTGGCACACGCTTGCTACACCAAGCCGACGAAATTGACCCTGAACTTTTCGATGCTGCGGTAGCCGCGAAACAGGGAGACTTCCCTAGCGCTGAGGAGTACAGCGAGGCGGAACGCGCAGCGATTTTAGAATTTGCCTATGAATGGCTCAATTTTGAATTGTACGATGTCGGTCTAGATCGTGACCCAACCGCGAAACGTTTGACTGAACTGCTCTACCAACGTAGCCGCATTAAAGTCGACTCTCCCTTTACACAAGCCCCACCTCCAGATGTCTCGCCAGAACAAGGCCACGCATCCGCGCGCACCGGTTTGAGTTATCAACACAGCGATCATTATGGTCACCAAGCGACTTTAGAATGGCGCGTGGCGTACCACGATCTCTTGGATTCACAGCAAGGCTTTATTCCCGGAGCCAAAATCAGCTTCCTTGACACGCAAGTGAGCGTGGATGAGCAAGGCACTTCTCGCTTTGACCGATTCTATTTGATTGACGCGATGGCCCTCGCACCAAGCAATCGCATTTTCGATAGCTTAGCTTGGAATGCACGCGTGGGTTATGACCGCATGCCAAACGAAGGCAAATTAGAAAGTCGTTGGTTTGGCCAAGGCGGCTACGGTAAAGCGTGGGGCGACGCAAAAGCATTGCATCTTTATGGTCTGCTGTCTGCCGAAATCAGTGGCGGAGAACTCACCGATTACGACGCGACTTTGGGTGCCGGTATTGAAGCAGGATTGATTTATCAAGTCGCTGACCACCACCGCATTGGTCTAACGGGCCAATACCTTGCGCTGGTTGACAGCCAGGCGGATCAAAATGCCAAAGCGAACGCCAGTTGGCATTGGCAATTGAGCCGCAATACCGCTCTGCGCAGCCAAGTAAGCTACCTCAATTGGGGAGAAGAAGAGTTAAGCGGAAAACTCACGGCCTACCTCTACTTCTAGCCCAATGGGTATCAACCAAGCGACTCATCAATTCCGGCGAATAATACCGACGGATAATGCGAGCAGATGATGAGTCCTCCATTCTAAGGGGCGTATTTACGCCCCTTAATTTTTGCTTCACATCACAAAGTCGTAATACAATCCACTATCACGCCGATACTGCGCCCCAGACAGTCGGTCGCTATTGATAGGAAGACATCGTTGACGATTCAACAAGGCTTTTTGCTTACACGCCAAGCGCGCGATCTCAATAACAGCACTCAAATTGAGTTGTGGTTGGCGACAGAACAAGGGCCATACCAATTGCTGATCGACGGTGAGCGTCCGGTCTTTTTTATCGAACAAAGCGCACTCACAGACGCAACTCAAATTGCCGTCTCATTGAATCTTACCTGCGATATAAAACCTTTACCGCTCAAGCATTTTAACCAAGCGGCACTTTGTGCTTGCTACTGCGATACGATCAAAGGCTCTCGACAACTGGCTGATGCGCTGCAGCAGCAGGACATCACCGTCTACGAAGACGATATCCGACTCGCAGATCGATACCTGATGGAACGCTTCATTCAAGGTGGCATCGAATTTACGGGGGTGGACACACCTCTAAAAGGTCACACCAAGGTCACTCAGGTAAAGTGCCGCAAGTCAGCCTACTCAACGCAGTTAAACGTGGTATCGCTTGATATTGAATGTTCAGAAAAAGGCATTCTGTACTCCATTGGACTCGCAAGCCCGATGGATAACCGCGTAATCATGATTGGTGAACCGCAAGAATGTGAGACTCCGGTTCAGTGGGTTAATAACGAAAAAGCGCTGTTAGAAGCCATGATTGATTGGTTTGACCGCTTTGACCCCGATGTCATCATTGGTTGGAACGTGATTGATTTTGATTTCCGCTTACTGCATAAGCGAGCGGAATGGCACAAGTTAAAACTGGCCATAGGACGCGCGCGTCAAGCAAGCTTCTTCCGAATCTCCAACACCACGCAACAAGGGTTTATTTCCATTCCAGGTCGGGTCGTGATGGATGGCATCGATACCCTAAAAACCGCCACTTACCATTTTCGTCGCTGGTCATTAGAGTCTGTCGCTCAAGAGCTACTTGGCGAAGGCAAACAAATTCACAACGTGCATGACCGCATGGCGGAAATCAACCACATGTACCGTTATGACAAGCCTTCCCTCGCTCGTTATAACCTGCAAGATTGCGTATTGGTGAATAAGATATTCTTACACACTCACCTACTCGATTTTGCCATTGAGCGCAGTAAGTTAACTGGGGTCGAACTGGATCGCATTGGCGGCTCAGTCGCCGCCTTCACTAATCTCTATTTGCCACAACTTCACCGTGCAGGTTACGTTGCGCCAAACCTTCAGCCAGAAAACTGGATCGCCAGTCCCGGTGGCTATGTCATGGATTCACTGCCCAATCTTTATGATTCGGTACTGGTTCTGGATTTTAAAAGCCTTTATCCCTCGATTATTCGTTCATTTTTGATTGACCCTTTAGGCCTCATTGAAGGTCTAAAGCTCGAGATTGGCGTAAACGACGAACAGGCCGTTCCTGGATTTCGCGGCGGCCAATTCCACCGTCATGAACACTTTTTGCCAAAGATGATTGAAAACTTGTGGGCCGCACGTGATGTCGCTAAGCGCAATAATGAAAAGGCGTTTTCTCAAGCCATTAAAATCATCATGAACTCGTTTTACGGTGTATTAGGCTCATCAGGCTGTCGATTTTTTGATACTCGCCTCGCGTCGAGCATCACCATGCGCGGGCACGAGATCATGAAGCAGACGAAAAAGTTGATTGAAGCACAAGGGTATCAAGTCATTTACGGCGATACCGATTCCACTTTCGTCTCTTTGAATGGTCAAGTTTCGCAGCCGCAAGCCGATGCGATTGGCCAATCACTGGTGGCGCACATCAATCAATGGTGGACGACGCATCTCAAGCAAGAGTACAACCTCGTTTCTATCTTGGAGATCGAATACGAAACCCATTATAAAAAGTTTTTGATGCCGACCATCCGCGGCCAAGAGACGGGTTCGAAAAAACGCTACGCAGGATTAATTGGTGAAGGTGAGCAAGAAAAGATCATTTTTAAAGGGTTAGAAAGCGCCAGAACCGATTGGACTCCACTGGCACAATCTTTCCAGCAGCACCTCTATCAGATGGTGTTTCATGGTGATGATCCATCTACGTACATTCGTCAGTTTGTCGAAGACACATTGTCTGGACGCTACGATGACCGCTTGGTTTATCAAAAGCGCTTGCGTCGTAAACTGAGTGACTATCAAAAGAACGTACCGCCTCAAGTCAGAGCGGCGCGCATGGCCGATAAAATTAATGAACAATTGGGCCGAGCGTTGCAGTATCAAAATCGTGGCCAAATAGAGTATTTGATCACACTCAATGGTCCCGAGCCGAAAGACTATCTCAGCAGCGCTATCGACTATCAGCATTATATCGACAAACAGTTAAAACCCGTGGCCGAAGCCATTTTGCCTTTTATCGGTCTGGATTTTAAAACGCTGAGCGAGCCTCAGTTAGGGCTCTTTTAGTTCACTCGGAACGGTGTTGCAATCTGCAATATAGCAACGCAATGCCAATAAAGAGATCGATTTACTGTAGTACCAACCTTGGATGGACAAGTTATAGCGCAATGGAATGCGCTCAAGCTGACTTTCCGTTTCAACCCCTTCCACCACCACCGCCAAATTAAGATCTTGTGCAATACTGATCAAACCATTAAAGACTTTTTGTCCTTTGCTGTTCTCTATGGCTTGGATAAAGCTTCGGTCAATCTTAATTGCGTCGACGTCAAACATCGTTAAATAACTGAGTGACGAAAAACCCGAGCCAAAATCATCAATAGAGACTTTTGCGCCGACACGATGGAGCGCCTCTAGCGAAGCGGCCACCAGCGCCTTATCAAGCAACAATGACTCTTCCGTGATTTCAACATGCACATACTCACCAACCCGGCTGATATAACCAACCAATTGCTCCATGAGACTGGCATCAAGTAGCGTTTCTGGTGTCAGGTTAACGCTGGTTGGCACCGCCCATCCTTCCCGGATAGCAATTTTAAGATCATGCACGACTTGAATCACCACCCAGCGGTCAATGTCTTTCATGAGACCGGCCTGTTCAAACGTCGACAAAAACGCGCCTGGATATTCAATATTTCCCTGTTTATCCACCGAACGAATAAGCGCTTCTGCGCCGATAACCTGCCCTGTCACTCGACATATTTGAGGCTGATATTCAATGCAAAATTCTTTATCCGTAAAGGCGTGCAGTTTTTGCTCCAAAACTTGCTGACGTTTATGCGCAAAAACCAGCTGACCGACTCGATCGTCACTTAACGTGCGCGCCTCTTCTTCTCTTCGCGAATACGTCGTATCTAACGAAGAAAACTGTATTGTTTTATTGGCCGTCGATTTATTCAGCCACAGGACAAAAGGCAGGTATATCAAACCAGAAACCACAATGTTCACTAACTGTAAGAGGCTGGCATTAATGTCGCCTTGAGTGACAATGTAAGCATTGACGAAAACAGGACTGCTAAATGGCATCCCAGTCACAGGCACATCGACGAACCCCAGACTGACCGCAAAATACGCCACGATCGTATTGGCCACCGGAGCAATCAAAAAAGGAAAGAACAACCTGGGATTAAAAATGATCGGTAAGCCAAACAGCAGCACTTCGTTAATATTCAACAAACCAAGCGGTAAACTGGCAAGTGCAATCAAACGATAAGCGCGATTATTGCTGAACAGTAATAACACCACGACAAACCCTAATGTTGCCCCAGCGCCCCCAACAAAAGTAAATACCGCCAGAAAGGAGTGATTAACAAAATGCTGCGTATTCCCAACTGTTAGCATCTCGCTGTGCGCAACCTCAACGGCACCTTGCAGCACATCAACCCAAGGCAATAAACCGTAGTAGCCATGAATACCAAGAAACCACAGGAAAGAATTCACCATGGCAAAAATGGCACCAAACTCTAGCGGTGAATCATCGTATTGAATATTAAAGAGCGCGGTTAAGCTGCTTGATTCAACGAGATGGATGACGAAGGCATTGATGATCATCACGCCGATCCCGGCAAGAATGCAGGGAAGAATTAGGTTGAGCGACTCTTTTACTATGCGACCAAGATGGTTATTTGAAACAAATTTCATCCAACGTATTTTGTAGAATGATGCGATTAACGGCACGGCATAAAGCGGCGTCATCACTGCAATCATCAATTCAAATACGATCGTACTGTCTGAAAAACGAAATAATTGTTCAAAAACGACCAAGTAGACAATTAGGACCAGCGCAATCGGGGGTCTGGGTAACCGCCAACGCATCGCCAAAATATAAGCGAGCGCGCCAGTTAACAGTACGGGCAGTAGGCTATTGGTGACTTCGTAAAGAGAAAAGAGCGTTTGTACCCACGGCTGATCCTTTCCGAATATAAATTCGCCAAGTGAAGCAATGAATAAAATGGAAGAGATAATCATGAGACACGGCAGTATCCACAGCAACCCTTCTCTGATCGCTTGCAACTGCACCGCTAATGATTTCTGAGCTTGTTTTAAATAACTAGCAATGATTTTGGGTGCTCCATCATTGAAACAAAATGGTCATTATCTGAAAGATAGTAAGCCATTCTGTTTCTTATCGATGTGAGCCATATCACTTAAGACGCGTGTGAAATTGCACTGCGCCCATGATTCATTTGTTACTTTTAATTTTGTGATGTTTACAGCTTATCGTACGGATTTTTCATACTATCCTTTTATACAAACCTTTCATACGAACGCTGCCACTAGCCAATTCTAAACTCTGTCTTTTTAAATTGTTTCACTAACCAATCACCGTAAGAATCAAGAAGACCAATCACCGAACGCTTTGCTACGACTCGATTAGAGAGCAATATACTAAGTCGCTCGATTTCCAACTGCATCATTGGGTAGTATCGAAGGAACTCTTGTCCGCATATTTGAGGATCGTCATGCCATCCTTTTGTTCGAGGGATCACCAATGAATAGCTTGCTCTGAGCAATTTTTTAGCGATGATTTGTTGAGCTTTAAGATGTTCGTCGTCATTTTTAGCGCGAACAATTCGATGGCGATACACCGCCAGCCAATCTTCCACATCCATATTCCAATGTTTTGCGATCTCCCAACTGGGTTCGTAATCCCCAAAACATTCCGATAAATTTTCCCCATACACGCACACCGCGCAGTGACGCAGCAAAAATCCCCAAGAGAAGATACTGTCTAGAGAAGCGATATCACTCACCAACGCCGTCTTAAACGATAATTCTGTGATATGCGCATGTGAGCTCTGAAAGCGCCAACGAATAGAATTAATTAACGCCGTGCGGTTTTGCGCAAAACTTTGCTGTGTCACAACGATAACATCAAGGTTTGAACGATGAGGCGTTGCCGTTTTTTTAGCTACACTGCCAAAAATATACACACTGTGCAGGTTTGCCCCCAAGCCAGAACGTAAGAAAGTGACAAGATCATCAATCGCTTTACTATACTGAGGTTGGAAGGGTTGTGCGGGATCGATTGTGGTTAATATCATCAAAAAATCATGAAATCTAACGGATTGAACTGCATGATCTCTTAGTGGCGCTTTTTGATCAAGATAATCAAGCTAAGAATCGTTGAAAACTAGCAATATCAGTGCGAGTTCAAATAGCATCTTCCAATTAGTTGGGTATATAATGCCGCCCTTACAACTCATATGAAGGAAATTGTTCATGCCTAAGGCGAGTGAGCTAAAGAAAGGTTTTGCTATTGAATCAAACGGCAAAATCCTACTAATTAAAGACATCGAAGTGACGACTCCTGGCGGTCGTGGCGGCGCAAAAATTTACAAACTGCGTTGTGTTGATCTAAACACTGGTGCACGTGCTGACGAGCGTTATAAGTCTGACGACGTGGTAGAAACGGTTGACATGTTCAAGCGTCAAGTTGCTTTCTCGTACGTTGACGGTAATGAGTACATTTTCATGGACAATGAAGATTACACTCAATTTACTTTTAAGAAAGAAGAGATCGAAGACGAACTTCTTTTCATTACTGAAGAAATCAAAGGCCTTCAGGTTGTTCTAATTAACGGTACTGCGGTAGCGTTAGAGCTTCCTGCAACGGTTGAGCTTGTTATCGAAGAAACAGACCCTTCAATCAAAGGTGCTTCTGCTGCGTCTCGTACTAAGCCTGCACGTTTTGCAACTGGCCTAACTGTGCAAGTTCCAGAGTACATCGCAAATGGTGATCGCCTGATCATCAACACTGCTGAACGCAAGTACATGAGCCGCGCATAATTATGGCTGAACTCATTTCTTACGATGATGCTATCGATGCGGCTTACGACATTTTCCTTGAGATGGCACCCGATAATCTAGAACCAGTAGACGTGATTCTTTTCACCGCTCAGTTCGACGATCGCGGTGCAGCCGAATTGGTTGAGACTGGTGATGACTGGGGCCAACACGTCGGCTTTGACGTTGATAAAGAAATCTATGCAGAAGTTCGTATTGGTTTGGTCAACGAAGAAAATGATGTGTTAGATGATGTGTTTGCTCGCTTACTTGTAAGCCGAGATCCTGAGCACAAATTTTGCCATATTCTGTGGAAGCGAGACTAATCACACTGTGTGATTAATCTCCGCCACCACAAACAAAAACACCCAAGTTTGCACTTGGGTGTTTTTTTATCGCCAACCTGAAAACAAAATACGTTCTCTCGGCAATAAAACGACTTCAATCCATCGATAGCGTGTTAGCTGTCACCTTTAATGGTTTCAACGCGGGCTTTAAGCTTTTGCCCAGGGCGGAAGGTGACTACACGGCGCGCGCTAATAGGAATGTCTTCACCCGTCTTTGGGTTACGTCCTGGACGTTCATTCTTTTCGCGTAGGTCAAAGTTACCAAATCCTGATAGTTTCACTTGCTCTCCGTTTTCGAGTGCTTTGCGAACCTCTTCAAAAAATGCCTCAACCGTTTCCTTGGCATCTCGTTTACTGTATCCAAGCTTTTCAAACAGGTTCTCTGCCAAATCGGCTTTAGTGAGCGCCATAGAATTTTCCTCAAAAGCTGTGTTAAACATCACTGTCGTTAGACAGCGCCAAAGCATTTCGCCTCGTCAATCAATAACATAGAGACATTACTTGGAAAGTGTATGCCAAGCTTCTGATTTTCGCCAACATTTTTATAGTAAGTTAACACTTTTTTCATAATTATCAGCTAGATATATCTACCAACTCACCCTATAACTCATCACTAAATCATATTTTTAGCTTCAAGTGCAGACAATTAAACCACCACGAACATAAATTTTAGAATTTATCGCTAAAACGAATTCTTATCGGCTTTTTTTACAATACGAGTAATGTCATATAAATCATTAACTTAATGGGCTATTTATTATAAAAAAGAAAAATCCGCTCATTTTATGAGGAAAAATAATCATTAATCCCAAAACGGCCACCCTATTCCCCTGATTTAACACAAATAAGCAACATGGAGCATAATCTACGTTGTGCTTATGAAATGGCATCATTGCGCTGCCATTCTCGATCAAAATACCTTTCAGGACACGCCCACTCTTTTCTCTTTTTGATTCTTTTTTTGCAATCGCCTTCCCCGAGCAAACTCGGCCTTTTCCTTGTGATTGTTCTTTTATAACAACCCTATTCACTCTTTTTTCATATTTGGCATTCAATATGCTTATACATAGTCAAACAGAACGAGAACACCCCCTAATCAAATAAGAAAGGAGAAATGTGATGGAAATGAAGCGCCATAGCTACTATCACTTGATTCACCACGGCATTAAGACGCTATTAGTGGATAGAATTGGTCACTTTACTGAGCTTGAATACCATCAATACCTCAATATGATGACCGGGAAATCAACTTGCTTCTCAATGAGCAATGATGAATTGGTCAACGCCGTCAACTCGCTACGTGAAGAGGGTTACCTTGAAGATTTAAAATCCTCAATTCCCCATGAAGCGTGATTCAACAAAAGATTATTCCGTCATCATGGCACGCATTCACGCACAGCCTCTTTGAGCCATTTTGCCGATGACGAGTTGGTGTTAATACACCGAATTGGGTAGACTAACTTTCTCCCCTGTCGCGATAGACCGATTAAATGAAGCAACTGATTGATTTTGTCCCACTGATCGTCTTTTTTGTCTTATATAAAATGTATGACATTTACATTGCCACCGGTGCGCTGATTATTGCGTCGGCTATTCAGATCGCCTTAACTTTGGCGTTGTACAAAAAAGTTGAAAAGATGCAGATGATTACCTTTCTGATGGTCGCAATTTTTGGCGGGATGACCATCTTCTTGCATGACGACAATTTCATAAAATGGAAAGTGACCATCGTTTATGCGGTGTTTGCTCTCGGTTTAACGATCAGCCATTTTCTCGGTAAATCGGCGATAAAAGGCATGCTTGGCAAAGAAATTTCATTACCCGAACCCGTATGGGCAAAAGTAACGTGGGCGTGGGTGATTTTTTTCCTCGCATGCTCTGGCATCAACATTTATGTTGCCTTCGAATTACCGTTAGATGTGTGGGTTAACTTTAAAGTTTTTGGCTTATTAACGGCGACATTCGGGTTTACACTTCTCACCGGCGTGTATATTTATAAGCATCTGCCAAAAGACAAAAGCAAAGAGCAAGGCGAATAAGCCGATTGATGCTCCTCTTCGCTTATCGGATGATCTTCATTCAAAAAAACGTATAATATAAGCAAGCGGTCTTTTACGGCCGCTTTTTTAGTGCCAAAATTCCATTTCAGTTCTTTTTTGAGCTGACGTCATTATGTTGTGGATGTCAAAATGAACCAGGAAATTACTTCACCGAGGGGGCAACTCCTCCTCCGTACTCTCGCGATGCCTGCGGATACTAATGCCAATGGCGATATCTTCGGAGGCTGGATCATGTCACAGATCGATCTTGCCGGTGGCATTCTAGCGAAAGAAATTTCAGGCGGCCGCATTGTGACCGTTTCCGTCTCCAGTATTACGTTTAAAAAGCCCGTCAAAGTGGGTGATGTCGTGTGCTGTTACGGCGAATGCACAAAAATTGGCAACAGCTCGATGAGTATCGATCTCGAAGTATGGGTAAAGCCTGTCAAAGAGCACTGTATTGAAGATCGTTTTATGGTTTGTGACGCGACGTTCAACTATGTCGCCATTGATACAAATGGTCGACCACGTACGATCAATGTCTAATCTTAATCACAAACATGGCGAATGAATGCTCATTTTCGCGATGCGTACCTGCGGATTGCAAGTTCATCGCGTAGAGTTGCCCGTAAACCACCCACAAGGATAGCAATATGTTGTACATCATTTTTTCTCAAGATGTTGAGAATTCACTCGAAAAAAGATTGAGTGTTCGCGCAGCTCATTTAGAGCGTTTACAACAACTGCAAGATGAAGGTCGCTTGTTAACGGCAGGCCCGATGCCAGCCATTGATTCAGATAACCCAGGTGAAGCTGGTTTTACTGGTTCTACCGTTATCGCTCAATTCGACTCATTACCAGAAGCACAACAATGGGCAGACGCGGATCCTTATATCGCCGCGGGTGTTTATCAATCGGTCATCGTAAAACCATTTAAGAAAGTATTTTAATCATGAACATTCGTTTGGCTCTGGCTCTGTTGCTTGGCTCTGGTTTACTCGGCTGTGCCTCAGATGGTAATCAACAACGCCAGCTTGAACTTCTCGCGTCTAACCGAGCCAGCCTACTCTCGGCAGAACTGCCTTTAGAGGCCGGTCCATTATCCATTATGCGAGCTTCAGCGAAAGGAACCACCATTGAAATCATGATGGTGTATAACCAAGAGCAGCAAGGTGCAAAGCCATTACAGCAAGTGCTTAATACCAGCATTAACCGTTACTGTACACATAACGACACAAAAGCGAATCTCGATGCGGGTTTAAGCTACCGAATTAAAATGCGTAATAGCCGTGGGCAACTCATGGCCGACCAATTTGTATCGAAAGAAACGTGCTCCCAAGATAACTAAGTTTGAGTGCTCGGCGTCTGTGCTAATTCTCAATGTTATCTATGTCGGTGCCTATGTGATATCTCGATAGGCATCGATTTTCCTGAAAATCCTTCCTGCTTTATCAAAACTGCTGGTTTTGACTCACTTTACTGCCCATCACTTAACTCAAATCAAAATCATCACAAACGAGCGCCCTAGCAGCCGCATATTGCCCCCCATCCGCCTAGCGACCTTCCATAAATAATGCCGTTCACAGAAGACTTTTACATTTTGATGAATATTAATGTGAATATTTTATTTCACTTTATCGTTACCGACAAAAGCGTTAAATATATGGCAAACAAGACTTTAAACGAGTCATACACACCATAAACTGCCCGGTATTAGCCTAAAAATTAGAAAATCATTCTAATACTATATTGACGGTAGCGCATCGGAGTTCTAACTTTTTTAAAGGCTAATTAACTGAGGGTTCCGCTATGAAACGTGCTAGTACGACTTATCGTCTTCAACTCATCAAAGAAGTCGCGACGAGGCAGCAACGACTGAAAGGCGGTGACCCTATGGCAGCTTACGTACAGCACTTGATCGATGATGATCCTCATTGCGACAACCCTATGGAAGCGAACCAGCGTTTTTCTGGATGTCATTTTGATGATAGTGCCGGAGGTTGGGTCAGTGATAAGTGGGGAATGAAATAGCATTACCTCGGCCATTAGTGGCCCGTTCTCGCTAAATCAGAAGGTAAACATGGCGGCCTTAATCAAACAAACGCTTTTGTTTGGTTGGGCTGTCAGGCACATTCTGTGACTCAGAAGGTTCACTAAGACATTTTTTACTATTAGATAGACGCTTTTTACGCAAATAACGCTGCCGACAAAGTTTGATCACGTGTAATTGCTGTGCTGGCGTCATCGATAACCAATTAAATCGCTCTTCCCGCTTGCGCATACATCCCGTGCAGTACCCTCTGTCATCCACAGAGCACACGCCAACGCATGGATTTTGAACCGCGAAAAACTCTAATTGCTCCACATGCATCCCGCCATAAGTCAGTGAAACACAAAAATAAAAAGCCAAACTATGACCAAAAGCTAACACAAACGACACGGCTTAACCTATAATTGTGCCGTTGGCGTTTATCATGGTGTACAGACGTATACCTTATTGTTTTTTGGAGTTTATATCTATGAAGCTTAGTTCACAAACACTACTTGCAGCACTTTCTCTTCCAGTGTTGATGACCGCGTGTGCAAGCAACGGTGATGAAGTGAAACAAATCACAGCAGCAGACCTGCAGCACCACAACTGGTCTTTAGTCAGTGTGGATGGCAAAGCCATCGTAACTGAAGAAGGTCAAGCAGCGCCAAATCTGGAAGTTGGTGAAAAGATGACAGCAAATGGTAACGCTGGCTGTAACAATTTCTTTGGCCAAGCTGAACTGAAAAACAACCAATTCCGCATTGAAAAAATGGCACTGACCATGAAGATGTGTATGGGCGAGTCAATGAATGTAGAACAAGCATTCTCTCAAACGCTTTCAGATTGGAGCGATATGGCTCTGACAAAAGACAGCCTAGTGTTGACCAATGATGTTCATACGCTGACATTTAAATTGAGCGATTGGAAATAATCCATCAAATCAATTCTGATTCAAACAAGAGAGCAGCCCATTGGTTGCTCTTTTTTATTTCCCCACCCTTTAATTTTTCTTGGTTTAAACGCCATGATGCAAAGCCCTCATCACTCGCACACTTTTCAAACAATTGACTAACAATCACGCCAAATACTTAAATAATTTCATTTTTTTCCGTCATAATGAATAAAATAGACATCTTATCCGGTCTAGAATATCAACGCCGTTATTGCACGTACTCAAACCGGATTATTCACGAAGATAGGGACCACTATGACAAGGCTGTTCACACTCATTTTCACTCTTATTGTTAGCTTCTCAAGTGCAGGGGCAGAACAATGGCAAACGACAACAGAACAAGCGAAAGGTCAGACGGTCTATTTTCATGCTTGGGGTGGTAGCCAAGAGATCAATAACTACCTTCGCTGGGCCGCAGAGCAAGTGCAACAACAGTACGGGGTGACATTAAAACATGTCAAAGTGACGGATATTGCCGAAACCACCTCCCGCTTAATCGCCGAAAAAGCAGCGAATCAAAATCAAGGCGGAAGTGTTGATCTGGTGTGGATCAACGGTGAAAATTTCAAATCAATGAAAAGCCATAATTTACTCTTTGGCCCTTTCGTTGACACATTGCCTAATTGGGCATTGGTTGATAAGTCGTTACCCGTTGATAAAGATTTTTCAGAACCCACACAAGGGCTAGAAGCACCATGGGGCGTTGGGCAGCTTGTGTTCATCCATGATCGTCAGCAAGTGAGCAATCCACCCGTCTCCTTCAATGAATTACTCAGCTACGCACACGCATTCCCAAATAGAATTACCTATCCGCGTCCACCTGAATTTCATGGCACCAGCTTTTTGAAAGCGTTACTTATCGAACTCACCGACAATAGCAGCGCTCTTAGCCTCCCAGTCACGCAATCCAATTTTGCCTCAGTGACTAAGTCCTTATGGCAATATTTGGATCAATTACATGCTGTCGCCTGGCGTCAAGGAAAGCAATTTCCTGCGGGAAGTGCCGAGATGATTCAGCTGCTTGATGATGGCCAAATTGATCTTGCGATCACCTTTAATCCAAACGCTGTTTTTTCCGCGCAAGCAGCCGGAAAACTAGAAGACACCACAACAGCGTATGCCATGGAAGCGGGCGCCCTTTCTAATATCCATTTTCTAGCGATTCCTTGGAATGCGAACTCCCCGCAAGGGGCTCAAGTGGTGATCAACTTCTTGCTTAGCGCTGAAGCACAATCACGTAAAGGCGATTTGAATGTCTGGGGCGATCCAGCGGTGCTGAACAACCAATACCTCACAGGATCCGCTAAAAAGACCACCCTATTCCCTTCACTGGCAGAACCGCATCCTAGCTGGCAAGCGGCACTGGAAAAAGAGTGGCAAAAGCGTTATGGCAACTAGCTTAAGTCATCAACGACGAGCAACTCATGTTTAGATTTTCGTACCTGCTGTTCATTTTGATTGTCATTGTCCCTATCATTCCAGGTTTTGGTGGGGTCATACTCTCGTCGTTGAGTTATGTGCCTCCTTTAGACATGCATAATGTGTCTTGGCTCGGTTACACACAGCTTTGGGCATGGACCGGTTGGATAGAATCACTGGCTTTGAGTTTTTTCAGTGCTCTGACGAGTACCTATCTTGCTGCGATTTTTTGTTTTTCAATTTTGCAGCAACTTTGGACGAGTCAGCATTGGGCCAAAGTAGAAGGATTGCTGTCTCCTTTATTGGCCATGCCTCACGTCGCATTTGCGATTGGGTTTGCTTTCCTATTTGCTCCGACAGGCATCATCGCTCGGTTGGCGTTTCAATGGTTTGGGATTGAAGTTGACACCCAATCAAGCGCTTGGTTAGTGCATGACCCATACGCCATCGGACTGACGCTCGCACTTGCCCTGAAGGAAACACCCTTTTTGCTCCTTATGAGCCTGCCCATACTGCAGCAACTTAATTTAAAACGAAGCCAACAAATCGCCGCTTCGCTGGGGTACTCACCTCAAGAAGCGTGGCTAAAAATCGTTTTTCCTCAATGGCTCAAAAAAATGCGTTTCGCGTTATTTGCCGTCATCGCTTATGGCGTCTCTGTCGTCGATGTCGCCCTCATTCTTGGCCCTAATAACCCTCCAACATTGGCCGTGCTTGTATGGCAATGGTATAACGACCCTGATTTAAATCTCATTCCTCGCGCCTCCGCAGGCGCGGTAGTGTTGTTCTTACTCGCGAGTGGACTGATGCTGCTCGTGATAAGTATTGAAAAATCGCTAACTCGCTGGTGGCCAACGTGGCAATTTTCCGGTCGATTTGGCTGGAAACTGCCCGGCTCGTTGATTTTCTCATGCTCGGCATTACTCGCCGGGCTAATGGTGCCATTGTTTATTCTTTGGAGCGTCGCTCAGCGTTGGCGCTTCCCTGATTTATTGCCAAGTAAATTGAGCCTGAATTTTTGGCAATTTGAGTGGGCCAACATGGCCCCAACACTCTTTAATAGCCTCTGTTTAGCGCTCATCACCGCCAGCATTTCATTAGGATTAGGCTTGATCGCACAAGAATACAAAGCACAACGTAAACATGTGATTCCTGATTACCTCATTGCGCTGCCAATGCTGATCCCACAGTTGTCCCTGCTGTTTGGATTGCAAATCGCCAGCTTATATTTATCGTCGGATGGTTATCTCGTGTGGGTGCTGTGGGCGCATGTCTTTTTTGCCTTCCCATTTGTCTATTTGGCTCTCGACGGTCCGTGGCAAAGCTACAATCAAAACTTCACCAACACATCGCTCAGTTTGGGCAAATCACCGGTCGCAACTTTCGTTACCGTCAAAATACGCATACTGCTACCCGCGTTACTCTATGCTTGGGCTGTTGGCGCCAGTGTGAGTCTTGCTCAATACTTACCGACGTTAATGCTTGGGGGCGGTCGCATTGCGACAATGACCACCGAAGCGGTCGCCCTTTCAAGTGGCTTTGACCGACGAGTGACGGCCATTTATGCCATT
The DNA here is from genome assembly GCF_000827885.1 of Vibrio renipiscarius. GTDB lineage: Bacteria > Pseudomonadota > Gammaproteobacteria > Enterobacterales > Vibrionaceae > Vibrio > Vibrio renipiscarius. The sequence continues at coordinate 343,130 of NZ_JTKH01000003.1, forward strand.
TTACAAGCGATCTTACCGTTTCTCTTTTTCTCTGCCGCTCTGTTCGTTAATCGCTTAACTCAACGTAAGCATTCGATGTCATTCAAGGACAATAATCTCCATGACGCTCTCACTTGAAAACCTCACCATTTCTAAGCGAAACGGCACGCCACTTTGCGAACCGATGAATTTCACGATTAACAATGGTGAAATGACGGCATTAATGGGGCCAAGTGGGTGCGGTAAATCCACCTTATTTAATCTCATTGCCGGTCATCTAGACGACGCTTTTGACTACCAAGGGCAAGTCATACTCAATCATCAGCGCATTGACCTACTCGCCGCCCACCACCGAGAAGTGGGGATACTTTTCCAAGATGATTTACTGTTTCCACATTTGAACGTCTGGCAAAATCTCGCCTTTGCGCTGCCAAATTCAATTAAAAAAAGACAACGCCAAGAGCAAGCATTGGCTTGCTTACATTCTGTTGACTTAGTGCATTTAGCACACTCATACCCCGACCAAATTTCCGGTGGGCAACGTGCGCGAATCAGTCTGTTGCGGATGATCCTTGCCAAACCCAAGTTAGCGCTATTGGATGAACCGTTTAGTAAATTAGATAAGGATTTACGTTATCAATTTAGAGATTGGGTCGTAGAACAACTGGCCATGGCCAATATTCCAACATTGCTGGTCACTCATGATGTTGATGATGTGCCTTCCAAAGCAACCATACTTCAGTGGCCGAATCATACCAGCTCGTCCCCACTCGCCAACCAACCACATGATGTGAGCCTCTAAGGTAAAATATGCTTGATAGATTTAGTATTCAATTGATTCGCCAACCGTTGCATTGTGCCGCTTCAGCTTTGGATAAAAGGAAGATCAAAGCCAATCAAGTGACGCTCTTTGGCTTTGCAATAGGTTGCCTCGCGTTGCCAGCCCTGATTGAGCAATCCTACTTGCTTGCTTTGATTTTGATTGTGGTAAACCGTGTTTGTGATGGGTTAGATGGCGCGCTCGCACGGATTCAAGGCATCACCGACGCGGGAGGGTTTCTCGACATCAGTCTCGATTTTCTATTTTACTCACTGATTCCCTTCGGCTTTGTATTGGCCAACCCTGAGCACAATGCCGTGCCTGGTGCCTTTCTGATCTTTGCCTTTATCGGCACGGGTAGCAGCTTTCTTGCCTTTGCGGTGATGGCGGGAAAACGAGGCATTGAAAATCCCGTCTACCAACATAAATCGCTTTACTACATGAGTGGATTAACCGAAGGAACCGAAACCATTGCGTGTTTCATTTTATTCTGTTTATTACCCCACCACTTTGCCACCATTGCCTATATCTATGGTGCAGCATGCTGGTTCACAACCGCCACCCGCATCTACGCGGGGTATAACACGCTCTCTCAGCGCCACTAGATTGACCATAAAAAGAAACCCAGAGCGGTATTCAACCCAAACAACTTGAAGATGCAGGTAGGTAACAAGCGAACAAAGCCTCTGAGCATAGGTGTACTATGTGATGAGGTTTGAGAGTGCCTGTCAACACCGCTGCAACTTCAAGTAGGACGGGTATATCGACTCTGGGTTTCTTTTATGAAGAGAGAATAGCGTTAGTTTTTAAACACCAAGCACTTTAGAGAAGCTTGCTCGTTGATATCAGCAAACTCTGGCGGATTCTCAAGTCTTTCAACATAGGTTAACTCTGGTGCTTCTTGCGCCATACCATCAATCAGGAAGCTGCAATCTACCGCTGGAGAGTTAACACACGCCAGCACTTGACCATTGTCCGTCAGCAAATCCGGTAAACGGCGTAATATCTTCTGGTAGTCTTTCGTTAGAGCAAAGCTGCCTTTCTGAAACGAGGGCGGATCGATAATGATCATATCGTACGGACCTGATTTCTTGATTTTTCCCCACGATTTAAAGATATCATGGCCAAGAAAGCGAACTTGGTTGATGTTATGACCATTCAATTGATGGTTCTCACGTCCTTTATTGAGTGACGAACGTGCCATATCCACATTGACGACTTGATCGGCTCCGCCCGCAATCGCCGAAACTGAAAAACCACAAGTGTAAGCAAATAGGTTCAATACATTCGCTTGTTTTGCATTGGCTTTCACCCAATCACGGCCTAGGCGCATATCAAGGAATAAACCAAAATTTTGGTTGCGACCAATATCCAGTTGGTATTTCAGGCCCGACTCAACCACAACTGGGCGAGGGTCAAATTCACCCAACAGAACTTCTGATGGCGCGCCATCACTATAGCGGTGTTGAAGCAAGATGGTGCGACCTTGCTTTTGACGCCAAACATCAGATTGGCTGAGTGTCGTTAGCCCTTGCTTTAATTGGCTCAAAAACTCATCGTCTACCGGTTTAAACACGTTCACAATCAACTGGCCTTGTAACCAATCACACGTTAACTGTTCAAGCCCTGGCCAGCACTGGCCACGTCCGTGAAATAAACGACGCACTTCATCTGGTGCCACTTCAAGCTGTGTTTCTACGTGCGAAAAAAATGTCGCTAATTGATTTAATTGCATAACCGCTCTTATTTCTTAATTACTGGCCAATTGAGTTGCCAAGGAGTTAACCACTGTCCAATCGCCGCTTGTGCCGCTGGCTGTTGCCATTTTGTGCCCAATTGAGGGTAGTCGCGTGGATCACACATAAAGTCGAATTGCTCGCCTAAATACTCAAAACGCAGAGCAAAGGCATGCAAATATCCCCTATCGGCTTGGCTTGCAACATTGTAGATCGGATCGCCAACAATCGCTGAGCCAACAGATTTCAACGCAACTCGAATTTGGTGTGTTTTACCGGTATGGGGTTTACATAAAAAGAATCGCTCCCCCTCTTCACCCGCCAAAGAGAAAAACTGTGTCACCGCAGGGTTTTCTTGGCTATTGAGCAACATCCAAGACGAACGACGTGAACGCGCCATATCACCGCGCACTAAACCTTGTTTCTTTTTCGGTTTTTTACTGCCAATGGCCAAGTAAAATTTACCCACTTGACGTTGAGCAAACAGTGACGATAAAACACTCGCCGCTTGGCTATGTTTTGCAAGGATCAAAAGTCCTGACGTCATTTTATCCAAGCGATGGACAAGAAAGAGATGCTTATCTCCAGACTGCTTTGCCACTTCCTGCAATAACATGGTATCACCATCATCTTTATGCACGGAAACATCAGGATGTTTATTTATGATGAGGAAATCGGGGTGGTTAAAGAGGATATCAAACATGAAAAAGGCTCCATTTGGGAGCCCTGAGTATATACACTCCCCAATGCCTTATAAAGACATTGAGGAGAACAGAACCGAGTTTCCTTCAACCGACGTTACGATTAGAACAAAACTTATGCAATGTTGTTTCATCGCATTTAGACCGCTCAACCAGTAGCCGCACAATGGTCACTCAATTGCGTTATCACGCGATACGGAATGTGCCCACCAGCGATTCTAACTGCGATACTTTTTGGTTAAGGCTAGCCACATTGATTGACGTGTTGTTCGCCAACTCTAATGAATTCGCCGAAATGTCACTGATGGAGGTAATGTCCGCTGCAATTTCACGAGTCACTGCCGCTTGTTGCTCGGCCGCCGTGGCAATTGAGTTAATCATACTTTGTACATGACTCGCTCCGGATACGATCTCTTCTAACGCATTGACGGCACCTTCGCTCTGATTAACGCCAATCTCAACCAGACGGCAGTTATCTTCTGTAAAAGTAACGGCTTCGTGCGTTCCGGTTTGAATTGACTGGATGATTACCGAGACTTCTTTGGTTGCATTGGTTGTACGCTCGGCTAGTGCACGAACCTCATCGGCGACCACAGCAAATCCACGACCAAACTCGCCGGCACGTGCCGCTTCAATCGCCGCATTCAGCGCTAATAAATTGGTTTGCCCAGCGATATCTTCAATCACTTTAATGACTGAGCCAATCTTCTCACTGTGACTACCGAGTTGATTCATTTGCGTCGACATATCGGTCATTTGTTGGCTCACTTGTTGAATGCTCGCCACCATCGTTTTGATCACGCTTCGTCCATCTTCTGCCGAAGTCTCTGATCGTTTTGACTCCTCAAAGGTCGCATTGCCCTGCTGCGCAACCTCAGCGATAGTTAAGCTTAACTCTTCCGCCGCGGTCGCGATAAGCCCCGCTTTATCGGCTTGGGCAGACGCGCCACGTAAAGCATCTTGACTGATCGTATCCAACTCTTTAGTCACGCCTTTAACTTCATTTGAAACCGAAGAAATCGAACCGATTAGACTCACAAGCGAGCCCTGCATTCTATTGATTGATACCGCGAGATTGGCCAACTCATCGCCAGATTTATCAATAATGGCCTCGGTCGTTAAGTCGCCATCTGCAACCAATTTTGCTACGTGATCTAAGCGACTTAATCTCGTCGTAATCGAGTTGGATAATAGATAAGCAATCGCGCAAGTCACGATGAATGCCACCGATGACAAAATTAAGATCGTATATTCAATCTGATTGAATGATTCATTTAATCCGAGCAGTGCGGCGTTAGTACCATCAATTTCTGCCGTCGCAACGTTATCGAGAATGCGCTCAATCGGAATCAAATAATGCTCATAATACTGATGGAGTAAAGGCAACATCGCCTCTAGGGGAGCATTCTGTTGAAGCATCGGTACAATCATAGATTCAAATTGCTCAGCAAAGTTTGCCATCAAACGTTCGATCTCTTCAACACGTTGAAAATCTGACGCATTATTCGATTCTAATTGCTTTAATTTGGTTACAATATCCGCAAATTGTTGCTTGCTGGAATAATAGCCATCAAGCCCGCCTTTAGCCCCAGTGATTGCACCTGTCGCATCACGGAAAACATCCCCGCTTTCATCAATAATAATCAGATAGTTCACCACCTCTGGCACATCATCGATACGGATCTTATCCGCCGCCTCATGGGATGACAAAACCTCTTGCCATATCAAACTCACCATTAAAATCAAAATGGCCAGAATGGTGCCAAATCCCAGATACAATTTTTTTCTTACAGACAACGTCACGCTTCACCTTCCCGGTTGAAATAATTAAGCTTGGTCATATATCCCTGCTTTATACCGATTATCATCCCGTTATCGCCCAACACCTAAACTTCTTTAATTTTTAATGAGTTAAAATGAAAAAACCTCCAATAAAGGAGGTTTTTTGCGCTCAATATCACCTAAAGAACAGAGAACATAAATACCGCGAGTATCGCAACCGGACAAACAATGCGCACATACCATGGCCAAATTTTCCAAAATAGCCCTTGCTCAATTTCAGGATTACCTTCTTTCAGTTCATTTAGCAGTTTATTTCTATTCCAAATCCAACCAACAACGATCGCCCAAACCACGCCCAATAGTGGCTGCATATAAACCGTTGAGATGTCAGCGACGAGACCAAATAGCGATCCAAAATTCAGCGCAATCACAATACTAAGCACTAAAATCGCACTGCCAATCACCCATGTAGCTTTGCGACGCGTCATATTCAGTTCGTCTTGTGCGCAAGAAACCGGCACTTCTAACAGTGAAATAGACGAGGTCAGCGCAGCGATCACCATCAAAACAAAAAATCCAGTACCGACAATCATACCCATACTGCCCATGGTATCGAACATTGCAGGTAGCACCGCAAACACCAGATCGCCCGAGCTCATCAGGTCGCCGGCCGCATTAAAGATCTCTACGCCATTGTTTTTGGCGACAAACATTGCAGGAAGAATCAAAAGGCCTGCACTAAACGCCACAGCGGTATCAATCGCCGCAACCTGAGCGGCGGTTTTAGGAATGTTGACATCTTTCTTCAAGTACGAGCCATACACCATCATCGAACCAACGCCCAGAGATAGCGAGAAGAATGCCTGCCCCATTGAGTCGACCAGCAGCGCAGGAGTGACATGTGACACATCAGGAATGAGGTACATTTTTAGACCGTCCATCGCGCCATCTTGGGTAAAGATATAAACGATCATCACCCCAAATAGAACGAATAGCATTGGCATCAAACGGGTTGACCACTTTTCGATACCGTCTGCAACGCCTTTCTGCACCACGTAAATAGTCAATAGCGAGAACAATAACGCCAGAATGACATTGCGTGCGTCACCAAAATTCACCAACCAATCGGCGGCGCTTTGCAGTCCCACCACTTCTAATGCGGGAGCCGCGGCAAAACCCATTAGCCAACCGGCGAGAATCGAATAAAAACTGAGGATCATCGAGGCCGCGACCATTGCAATCAGGCCGAAAAATCCCGCAGCAGCGCGATTCTTTGTCCAAATGCTGCGTAAAGACGCAATCGGATTCGATTGACCATAACGACCAATCGTCAGTTCCGCGACGAGCATCGGAAATGCGAGCAGAAAGACCATCACTAAATAGATAATCAGGAACGCAGCCCCACCATTGCTGGCTGCCTTTGTAGGAAATCCCCATACATTACCAAGGCCAACCGCAGACCCTGCTGCTGCCATGATAAACCCCAATTTTGAAGAAAATTGACCTCTTGAATTACTCGCCATAGTTATTTACCGCTTAGTTGTATTTGCATTGTGAGTGTCAAAAGTTGGTGGTGTAATATTTTATTTACACTTCATAATAATTTTACTGACGACTCGCGTATGGTAAGTAAAACAGTTTAGGAATAAAATTGGAATCCGGTTAGTCAAAATTACCATCGAGCGCACAACTATTAGCACTTAAATGGTGATTTATTAATCAATTTAAACATTTCGTCGCATATTCCCCTCACAAAATACTCAAATTGACTGCTCCATCACTTTCTGGATGAATTTTCATTTTTTTGCAGTAATCCCCTCATTTTGTTCGGCTTTTATTGTTATACCTCGCAAAATCAGCGACTATTAAATCAACAGCTTTCTTATAGGAATCTTGATGGAAAAGTTTTATCACTTTGTCACTATCGCTGGCATTGCGTTGTACTGGATCTTAGTCGCGGGTGTCACGCTTCGTGTGGTACTAAAACGTCGCGCTGTCAGCGTTTCCCTCGCGTGGCTAATGGTGATCTACATTATTCCGGTTGTTGGCGTGGCGTGTTACTTCCTTTTTGGTGAGCTAAATCTAGGCCGCAAGCGCGCAGACCGAGCCCGTGAAATGCTGGCTCCCTTCGTCGAGTGGTTCTCTAAATTGAGTAATTGCCAAGCGCACTCGCCAGAAAATTTTGGCCGCCATATCTCGCGTATTGATGAACTATGTAACAACCGATTAGGGTTGCCCGCCTTAAGTGGGAATGAATTGTCGTTGCAGAGCTCGCCTCAAGCGATCATGCAGTCGATTGTCGAAGACATAAATCAAGCCAATACCAGTATTCGGATGGTGTTTTATATTTGGCATCCTGGCGGCATGGCTGACGATGTCGGTTATGCTCTGATTGCGGCAGCGAACCGCGGTGTTGATATAAAGATACTGCTCGATTCCGCCGGCAGCCCTCGATTTTTCCGCAGTGATTGGCTCACAAAGATGCAGCAAGCGGGTATCCATGTGGTGCAAGCCCTCGAAGTCAGCCCTTGGCGTATTTTTCTACGTCGCTTGGATTTGCGTCAGCATCGAAAAATCATTGTCATTGATGAAAAAGTGGCTTACACCGGTTCGATGAACATGGTTGATCCCGCCTTCTTTAAACAAGACTCTGGGGTGGGTCAATGGATTGATATCATGGTGCGTGTAACGGGGCCTACCGTTAATGTATTGTCTGCCATTCACAGTTGGGACTGGGAAGTCGAAACGGGCGAACGCAGCTTTCCTTTGATTCCCGAATGCACAACAGAAGCGCTCCGCTCTGAGCACCCGATTCAAGTCGTCCCTTCAGGGCCGGGCATGCCTGAGTATCTGATTTATCAAGTGCTCACGTTAGCGATTAATCAAGCCAATGAGTCAGTCAGAATTACCACGCCTTATTTCGTACCTAGCACGGATTTGTTAGAAACCTTAAAAATGACCGCTCAAAGAGGTGTAACCGTCGAGCTGATCATCCCTCACAAGAATGACTCCATGATGGTGCAATGGGCATCGCGAGCCTTCTACAGTGAATTGATGCAAGCAGGTGTCAAAATCTACGAATTTTATGGCGGCTTGCTGCATACCAAATCTGTCGTGATTGATGAGCAATTTTGCTTAGTGGGCACTGTGAACATGGACATGCGCAGCTTATGGCTGAACTTTGAAGTCACCCTTGCCATTGATGACGAAGAGTTCACACAGAAAATGCATCAATTACAAGCGGGATATATGGCCCAGTCTCATTGCGTATCGCTGCAAACATGGCAACAGCGCTCAATCTATTACCGCTTTTTAGAGCGCATATTCTACTTATTTAATCCCTTATTGTGATCTTAGACCGAGCTTAGCCTCGGTCTCTTTTTTGTCATTTCGGTTGAATCCCTTTCAACTCGCCTTGCTTTGTGACAATGAGCATGGTTTAAATAGACCCATACCAAATAAGTTCAAGCTTGAAGACAAGGACTTCTTATGTCAGAAGGAAAACAAACCAAATTTGTCACCGCAGGTCGTGATAAAAAATGGACAAATGGCGTGGTTAACCCCCCCGTTCAACGTGCATCAACCGTGGTTTTTAATACGGTAGCAGAACAGCAAAACGCCATTGTGAATCGAGCCAATAAAACACTTTTTTATGGCCGTCGCGGGACCAATACACATTTTGCTCTCCAAGACGCCATGGTCGAAGTAGAAGGCGGAGCGGGTTGTGCACTTTATCCTTGTGGTACGGCTGCCATTTCTAACGCGATCCTTTCTTTTGTCGAAACCGGCGATCATATCTTGATGGTCGATACCTGTTATGAGCCAACCCGTGATTTCTGCAATAAGATCATGGCGAAGATGGGGGTCGAAACGACGTATTTCGATCCAACGATTGGCGCTGAAATTCGCGACCTGATTCAACCCAATACTAAGGTACTGTTTCTAGAATCCCCTGGTTCAATCACGATGGAAGTGCAAGACGTACCGACGTTAGCACGCATTGCTCATGAGCAAGATATCGTGGTGATGCTGGACAATACATGGGCTGCAGGCGTGAACTTTTCACCTTTTGACTTTGGTGTGGATATATCGATTCAAGCTGCAACCAAATATATTGTTGGCCACTCCGATGTGATGCTTGGCACTGCCGTTGCCAATGAAAAACACTGGCCTCAACTGCGTGAACAAAGCTACTTAATGGGGCAATGCGTCTCCGCCGATGATGCGTATCTTGGCCTACGCGGCATACGCACTTTGGATGTTCGTTTGCGCCAACACGCCGAAAACAGCTTAAAAGTGGCTCAGTGGCTACAATCTCGCCCAGAGGTTGACCATGTTCGTCATCCGGCACTTGAAACTTGTCCTGGCCATGAGTTTTTCCTAAGAGATTTCACTGGCGGGAACGGCCTGTTCTCTGTCGTGTTAAAAAGCAGCTACCCGAAAGCGACCACGGCGCTATTAGATGGCATGAAACATTTTAGTATGGGTTACTCATGGGGCGGTTTCGAAAGCCTTATTCTGGCGAATGAACCGGCGAGCTTCAATCATTTGCGCACGGTGGCTCATCCTCACTTTGAAGGAACGTTAATTCGTCTGCATATCGGGCTTGAGGACGTGAACGACCTTATTGCCGATCTCGAACAAGGTCTCGCTCGTTATAACGCGCTGATTCTTGAAAAAGAAGCGTCTTACTAAACCAGCGTTGAGCATCGCTTTTATATTGATGTGTTACGTAAACGAACAAAGCCCGCATTAATGCGGGCTTTGTTCCGATTGCAGCATGGTGACGAGCTAAGCGGCCATGTCTGCCGCTATGTTTAGCTACTATATCTGGCGCTATGTCTCTTGCTGCCGCTTTTTACAACATCCCTCTAAATGATCATCCACCATACCGGTCGCTTGCATAAACGCGTAACAGATCGTCTCGCCTACAAACTTGAACCCTCGCTTCTTAAGGAATTGGCTCATTGCTTTCGATGCGTCTGTCGCGGTCGGCACTTGGTCCATGCTCTGCCAGTGATTGATGATGGTCTTGTGATCAACAAACTGCCATAACGCATTCGACAGGCTGCCGTATTCTTCGATTAACAACAGTGCCGCTCGTGCATTTGAAAATACCGAAGCGATTTTCGCCTTATGCTTAACGACATCAAATTGCTCAATAATCGCTGCGACATGATTTTCATCGTATTGGCTAAGCGTGTCTAAATCATACGATTCAAATGCACTGCGATACCCTTCCCTCTTTTTCAAAATGGTTAACCAGCTTAATCCCGCTTGAGCCCCTTCTAAGGTAATAAACTCAAACAACGTCGTATCATCATGAACAGGGATCCCCCATTCGTTATCATGATACTCTCGCTCAAGCGGGTGTTTTAGTGCCCATGCACAAGTCATCTTTTCATTCATTTGCGTTCTTGTTCTAGCTCTTATTAATTAGGCTGTTGCTCTGCTATTGCCGACGATGTTTCTTGCGGCACTGGCACGCGATGAAACAAACGATACAACACAGGCACCACAATTAATGTCAGCACCGTCGCAAAGCCCAAACCAAACATGATCGTTACCGCCATCGGTTTAAAGAAAATATCCGGCAATAGCGGCACCATGCCTAAAATCGTGGTGATAGCCGCCATACACACCGGTCTAACCCGGCTCAACGCTGCATCAACGACCGCTATATAGGGCTCTTTACCTGATTGGATCTCGATATTAATTTGGTCCAACAGCACAATACCATTTTTCAGCACCATACCCGATAAACTCAAAAAACCAAGTAACGCCATAAAGCCAAACGGAGTATTCAGCGCCAATAACCCCACCGTGACACCAATGATCGCCAACGGTACGGTACACCACACGATGAGCGGTTCTTTCACCGTATTAAACAGAAACACCGTGATCAAGAACATGAATAGGTAGCCCATCGGCATCGTGGTAAAGAGTGAAGCCTGAGCCTCGCCTGAGGATTCATATTCTCCTCCCCATTCAAAACTGTATCCTGGCGGTAATTCGATCGCTTCAACGAGCGGTTGAATACGCTTCTGAAGCGTGGCTGCCGTTTCTTCTCCTAAGATATCAGGATCAGCCATAATGGTGAGCATGCGCTTGCGATTCTTACGCACGATAATCGGGTCTTCCCAACGTAGGTCGTATCCCAATGTCACTTGCTGTAGCGGGATATATTCACTCAGTGCCGGGCTCCAAATTTTCATGCCTTCAATATTGCGTATATCCACCCGCTCCTCTTCTGGAAGACGTGCAACAATAGGCATCAAGGTTGTGCCATCACGATAAATACCGACCGATTTACCAGAAAACGACATCGCCAGAAAGTCATCAACATCGGATTTAGTGATGCCGTAACGACGAGCTTGGCTTTCATTAAATTGCGGCTCGAGTATTTTGGTACGTTCGCGCCAATCATGTCGAATATTGGTTGCGCCCGCATCCGCGCGCATGATGTCTTCAACTTGAGCGCCAATAGTACGCAATATCGTTGGGTCTGAACCAATGATTCTCGCCTCGATTTTGGCGCCGCCACCAGGCCCAAGTTCGATTTGTTTTAGCTTGTAATTCACGTCTGGGAACGTGGTTTCTAAGTGCGTTCTGAAACTTTCCATCAAAGCGGCTAATGTTTCATAACTGTCCACTCGAGTGGTGATTTCGCCATAAGCGGCGTAGCTCTTTTCTGGTGCATAGGTCAACATAAAGCGCTGTAAACCCTTGCCTGCCGTCGTGGTCACATGGCTCACCCCATCCTGTTTCACCAACCACTGCTCAAGCGCTTTCAATTTGGTATTGGTCGCTCGGATGTCGGTCCCTTCTGGTAACCAAACATCGGTTTGAAATATCGGCGTGGTGGATGACGGAAAGAAGGATTGCTTAACGTGCGTGAATCCGTACATGCTGCCCACAAGCCCGACCAATAGAATCACTATCGTCAACCATGCTCGTTTCATGCAAAATTCAAGGAAATTTTTGTAAATGACAAAAATCATACCGTTATAAGGGTCGCTGTCTTCACCCGCTTCTGGTTTTTTCATTCCTCGGAAAAACAAGTCGGCAAAAAAGGGCGTTAGCGAAATCGCGGTAAACCAACTCAGCATCAAAGAGATCAGCAGCACGGTAAACAAGGTGCCACAGTATTCTCCCGTCGAATCTTCTGACAAACCGATCGGCGCGAAAGCCGTCACCGCAATCACCGTTGCGCCAAGTAGCGGCCATTTCGTCTGTGTAACAATGTCGGTTGCGGCTTGCAGCCGTGTCCTCCCTCGCTGGGTACCAATTAATATCCCTTCCACCACGACAATGGCATTGTCCACCAGCATCCCCAACGCAATAACCAATGCGCCTAACGAGATACGTTGTAAGTCAATTTGGAAGTACTTCATAAAGATGAAGGTACCAAAAACGGTCAACAGCAAGATCAAACCAATCAGTAAACCGGAACGCAAGCCCATAAAGAACAGCAGAACAATAATCACGATCGCGACGGCCTGACCAAGACTGACGACAAAGCCACGCACCGATTTATCAACTTCTTTTGGTTGGCTGTATATTTCAGAAATCGCGACACCAACTGGTTGCTGGTATTTCAGTTCCGCTAATCGTCTATCGAAGCGTTCGCCGACTTCAACGACATTGACACCTTGCTGGAACGACACCCCCACATTCAATGCCAAGCGCCCGTTAAACGTAATAATATTGCTTGGTACTTCAACATACCCACGCGTAATGTCTGCCACGTCGCGCAAATAAATCAACCCTTGGGCACCGGTATCGGTGATGATCAAATCACCCAGTTGATCGACATTTTCAAATTCACCGGTTGGATGAATACGAATATATTCATCGCTGATCCTCACAGCGCCAGCGGACGAAACCACATTTTGGGTCGACAATAAATTAAATACGGTGGTTGGAGATAAGCCTAAGCTGCTCATTCTTTTCATGGAAATTTCAATGAACACTTCTTCTTGCTGTTCGCCACTCACCGAAATTTTGCTCACGCCATCAATAAGCTCAAGCTCTCGGCGCAGATAATCAACATAATCGAGCAGTTCTTTGTAACTGTATCCTTCGCCAGTCACCGCCAGCAAAATGCCGTACACATCACCAAAATCATCAATGACCTGCGGTTCATTAACCCCGGGCGGAAGCGAACCTTGTAAATCCGTCACCTTGCGTCGCAACTCATCCCAGATTTGCGGCAGATCGTCAGGGCCATAATTGTTTTTCATCGTCACGGTGATCTGAGATAAGCCGCGGCTTGAAATGGAATTTACTTCATCCACGTACGTCAGTTGCTGGATGGCTTTTTCCAGCGGATACGTCACTTCCTCTTCCACTTGCTGTGGGGTTGCACCAGGGTAACTTGTGATAACCATGGCATCTTTAATCGTAAAGGCAGGATCTTCCAATCGACCCAAGCCAAAGAATGCGCTTATCCCACCAATCAAAAAGATCAGGGCGATCATCCAACTGATCACACGGTTGCGAATAAAATACGCGGCGACCCCAGTGATCTCACTATCGTCTTGAGGCGTTACTTTTTCGTTACTCATCATTAGCCTCCTTGCCAATAACCTCGACTTTCATGCCATCTCGCAGTTTTGCGACGCCTGCAATCACGATTTGTTGTTGCGCTTCCAAGCCGCTCAATACCTGAATGGTATTTTGGCTCGCTTTACCGGCCGTAATTTTTTGCTTCGTTACCGTATTGTCATCGTTCAGTAACCATACAAATTTGTTTTCACGATCAAGCTCATCACCATCCCCGTTAAAAATCGCCTCGATGGGAATCTGCACACCCTGCTTGAGTTCCAACCCGACCTCCTTGTTTTTCGAGGTCACTTCAACGGCCATGCCATCTAAAATGTACTCATCATCTGGCATTGGAAGAGAAAGCGTGACATTAAACGTACCGGATTTAGGATCGGGCTCCGTGGTAAATTCTTTAATGGTGGCATGGTATTCATTACCACTTTGCACTTTGACTATGGCATCAATTCGTGACAGTGCGTCTTGTTGCGGCTGTTTAACAAAGATTCGGTCAGGCAGTTGAATCAATATCTCGACACTTTCTATACTGTGAATATTCACCACTTGCTGGCCTACTTGAATATTTTCAAATTGGTCCACCGATACCCGCGAAATAATGCCATCCACCGGGGCTTTTAGTTGTGTAAACGACAAACGTAATTTGGCTAATTGCATTTCTGCCCAAGCAATTTGGCGCTGGGCGGCAATTTCATCAAATTGAGACTTTGCCAATAGCCCTTTATCAACCAGCGGCTTTGAACGGCGATATTGACTATTAATGACCGAATAACGCGCAGAGGCATTGTCCAAATCGAGTTGAAAATCGGTGGGATCAAGCTGGGCAATCATTGCCCCTTTTTCCACTTTATCCCCCTCTTTGACATACACCTTGTTGATTTCACCCGACACGCGAAAACTCAAATGTGAACGCTCCGCGGCGTTCGCCACGGCAGGAAAATACAGGTTATCGCCTTTCGCTTGGCTATCGAGTGTCACGACAGACACTTTCGGCAAACCAAAATCGGCATATTCCACTTCTCCACCACAGCCGATAAGGGCAAATGCTGGCAGTAACCAAGTAAAATAGGTTGTGATCTTCATGCTATAACCCCCGTTCCTTAACCCATTCACGCACTTTGATGCCCGCTTGAATGCCCGTAACGCCTGAAATAACAACTTGGTCACCATCCTCTAAACCAGAAAGCACTTGGCGTAAATCATTGAGCTCAACCGCCGCTTTTTCAACAATGCCTTGTGCGTTAACACGCCAAACACAGGTCTTGCCGTTTTCATTAAACAACGCTGACGCGGGGATTCTAGTGGCACTCGAAGACGCTGCAATCACACGGACGCTGCCTGACATTCCCGGTAAAATACCGACGTTGTTCGGACGTTCCATAATCATGGTCACTTTATACGAGCCCGTTTTAGGGTCCGCTTCTGTATCTATTTCTTGAAATGTTAAGGGGTACTGACTCTCTGGGAAGGCGTCAAAAATCATGGAGGCTTGAGGATCCACACCGGAAGAAAAACGGTTCAATAAATGATCTGGGAGCTGAAAGAATACTTTGATCAACTGATTCGTTTGAATATTCATGACCCCTTGCTTAGCGGCAATGTACTCATGATTTTCAGCGGGAATAATCGAAATCGTTCCCTCATAAGGTGCTCTAAGCTGGGTATACCTTAAATTGGCATTCGCTTGATCTAAGGTCGCACGCGCCGAATTTCGGTTTGCTTTGGCTTGATCAAAATCTTGCTCTGACACCACCTTATCTTGGCGCAACTTTCTGTAGCGCTGATATTGCACATCCGCAAGGCGATACTGAGCCTGAGCTTGCTGAGCAAGTAATTGATATTCATCGGGGTTTAAGGTTGCCAGCACTTCGCCTTTCACCACACTCTGACCCGCAACCACATCAATGGTTTGCAACTGTCCGGGCACTCGAAACGCAAGAACCGCTCTGTCACCGGCTTCTGAGCTTGCAGGAAAGCTACGAATAAAAGCCGAGTTACCGACCGTGACTGAAAATAATTTCGCTGGTCTTGATTCCGGTTCAGGTATGGGGGGGAGATCCTTCCCGCAGCCATAAAGTACCAATGTGGCTAAGGCGAGTAAAAGGGGGGTCTTGTGCATAATCAATCATCCATATTGCTGCTGGCAGACAAAGCCTTTAACAAAAGATAGATGACTGGCTTGGAGTCCGCCAGTTTGATGACGACTTTACGAAGGAATCTTCATTAATAAAATGAATAACTTGAGGGAGGCTCGCTCCCTCATTGAAAGGTTCGACTAGAGCTTGCTGAATTCGCGATTCACTTTAAAAGTGTCTGAGGTCACATAAGCCTCGATTCCACGCACTTGATGCTCTAACTGTTCAAAATCTTTTTCTAGCGTATTAAGCAATTGCTCCGGAGACTGGCCGGCTTGCCAAGGCTTACTTTTTAACTTGTGTTCTTGCTGGTTTTTGAGACTTTCTACATAGTTAGCGGGTTGCTTCTCTAACATTAGCGATAAAGCGATATACGCAAGTAAGACTAAGAATGAACCACCAAGCAATGCCGCTGAGATAAATAGAATGCGAACCAGCCATACTTCGGCCCCAATATAATGAGCAAGGCCCGCACACACACCTGTTAATTTGCTATTAATCGTATCGCGATATAGCTCTTTACTCATAACGACGCCTCCAACTTGGCGATTCCGCATCGAGAATTCGCTCTAGGGTTTCCACACGTTTTTGTAATTGTTCTGATTTCCCAGACAATGCATCCAAACGCTGAAAGTCTTCTTGGGACAAGCCACCGCTGGTTTTCCGTTTACTACGATAGTGCAGAATAAGCCACAGCGGAGCCACAAAAATCATAAAGGCAATTAATGGGATAGCAATCCAAAACGATGACATAAGTCACTCCTAAATTAGTCATGAGGCAGGTTTCTACCTGCCATTTTCACTTGCTAAAACGGCAAGGTAAGCCGATTATTTTTTATCTTCCATTTGCTGCTTGAGTTTAGCCAGCTCTTGTTCAATTTCGTCTTGTGCTTGCAGCTCTGCAAATTCTTGATCGAGTGATTTACCTTGTCCAGTCTTCGCATAGAGATCGGCTTCAGCTTCTAATTCATCAATTTTTCGTGAGTATTGATCAAATTTTGCCATTGCTTCGTGTGTACGAGCAGTATGAAGATGACGCTGCACGTCACGACGATTAGAAGCGGTTTGACTGCGAATGGCTAACGCTTGTTGCTTCGCTCGTGTCTCCGTAATTTTGCTTTCTAACTTACCAATTTCGCCCGTGAGTTTATTAATGGTTTCTTCTACTAAAGTTTGCTCAGTGTGGAGCCCTTTCAGCACATCTTGCAACTTTTGTTTTTCAATCAAAGCTGCGCGCGCCAAATCATCACGTTGCTTTGTCAGCGCTAATGTCGCCTTTTGCTGCCAATCTTGTACTTGGTCGTCAATGGCCTCAACTTTGCGTGCCAGCTCTTTTTTATCTGCTATTGCTTTGGCTGAGTTCGTACGCACCTCAACTAACGTGTCTTCCATCTCTTGAATAATGAGACGAATCATTTTTTCAGGATCTTCCGCTTTATCTAAAAGCGCACTGATATTTGAATTTACGATGTCGGCGAAACGAGAAAAAATACCCATGAATGACTCCTTATTAACTTTCATATCTGCATTACACACTAATAGAGTAATCAAATCGCGTGCCAACTTTTAAAGCCAATAAAAACAACACCTTATCAATAGGCGCATAAAAACAGGCTTGTATGTGTGATGATTTTGACCAACTATAGGTAAAATTTACTCAATCACTTACGTTCGCTTTTGGTGGCCTATGAATAAGAACCTTATTGGAGAATCTCCTGCTTTTCTTGCCGTGCTTGATAAAGTGTCAAAACTGGCCGCGATAGAACGCCCGGTTCTGATTATTGGCGAACGTGGTACGGGTAAAGAATTAATCGCGCAGCGCCTGCATTACCTATCCAAGCGATGGGACCAGCCCTTAATTTCAATTAACTGCTCGACATTGAGCGAAGGGCTGATTGATTCTGAGTTATTTGGCCATGAATCTGGCTCATTTACGGGATCGAAAGGTCGACATAAAGGCCGCTTTGAACGCGCTGAAAATGGCACTCTATTCTTAGATGAACTGGCCACGGCCCCTTTATTGGTTCAAGAGAAGTTACTTCGCGTGATTGAATACGGGCAGTATGAGCGTGTGGGTGGCCATGAATTATTGAATGCCAATGTTCGCTTGGTGTGCGCCACCAACGCCGATCTCCCTGCAATGGCCAATCAAGGCGCGTTTCGCCCTGACTTACTCGACCGCCTTGCGTTCGATGTTATCCACCTTCCTTCTTTACGCGAACGCCAAGAAGACATTCTATTATTGGCGCAATACTACGCCATCAAGATGTGTCGAGAACTAGGCTTTGACTATTTCGTCGGTTTCAGTGAACTCGCTCAAAAAAGCCTGCTCAGTTATTCTTGGCCGGGTAACGTTCGTGAACTTAAGAATGTTGTTGAGCGCGCAGTTTATCAACATGGTGAATCTGAATTGATGATCGACACGTTGATTTTTGACCCCTTCCAACGCGCACCTCACGCGGTTACCGACGATAAGATAAGCGAAGAGGTGCCAGCGACGCATTTCGAGTTCCCACTTGATTTCAAAGCATGGCAAGAACAACAAGACCAAATCATTCTTAATGCGGCGCTTGAACAGAGTAAATTCAATCAACGCAAAGCGGCCAATTTACTCGGTCTTAGTTACCATCAGTTGCGGGGAATGGTGAGAAAATACGATCTCACGCGTGAAGATTAGTGGTGTTTTTACAATTCCTCATGAGTTTGCACCCCTGAGCATCTATATTGACTATAGACAAACAGCTTGGCTTTGCCGGTAGAACGCAGCGATGAATCCCCCTAAACCTCGATAAACTTGATGATTAGGGTGCATAAGCACCGCCAACACCGCCGCAATGTCAGGCTGAAAGGGTCTATATCGTTATAAATAATCACTACACCTTGACGATAACAAATCACTTTGAAAACAAACAGTAGTCAATGGAGTCTGGGTTCAGGCATAATGGGGAGTTCCGTTGTGCTTTAAAAGCCAAATTTATATGAAAGCATTCATACAACTCACTCTTAGCTTTTTTGCCGTAGGCATTCTCGCGGGATGTGGGGAAGAAATTAGTCACGAGAAAGTCCGTCAAAGCGGGTTTGTTTTTTGTGGTCAAGCTGGTCCTGCGACGTTCAATCCGCAATTGGTCGACAGTGGTATCACATCTGAAACACTCAGTGCGCAACTGTTTGATACGTTGCTGACGCTCGATCCCAATACCTATCAGCCAATTCCTAGTTTGGCCGAAAGCTGGCAAGTGAATGATGCCGGCACTGAGTACGTTTTCACTCTCAAAACGGATGTGCCTTTTCAAACGACCGATTGGTTTACCCCTTCTCGCACTTTAACCGCCGATGACGTCGTCTTCAGTTTCCGTCGAATCATTGATACCAATCACCCTTTTCACTCTGTAGGTGGTGGGCTTTACCCATGGTTTACTGGTATCGATTTTCATAATTTGTTAGTGGATGTTGAGGCGCTAAATAGCCATCAGGTAAAATTCACACTGGCATATCCAAATAATACTTTTCTGTCCAACATTGCCACCAGCCATGCCGTTATTCATTCAAAAGAATACGCCAATCAACTGATGCTTGCCGACGAATTGAATTTGATTGATAGCCACCCAATTGGAACCGGACCTTTTTACTTAGATGAACATCAAATCAATGATTTGGTTCGATTAAAGCGCCACCCACTCTATTGGGCGGGTGCCGCCAAAATGGAACAAGTTGTCTTTGATATTTCACACCGTGGCACCGGTACATTGGCGAAGTTACTGCGTAACGAATGTGATGTACTCAGTTCGCCACGCTCGAGCCAAATTCCAACCATTGAAAGCCATGACTCCATTGATCTCATTGCCAAGCCAGCAATGAACATTTCATTTGTGGCCGTCAATACCACGCATCCGGCGTTGAAAGATCCGCAAGTGCGTAAAGCGCTGAACTATGCCATCAATCGCCAAAATATCTTGGATTCTGTTTATTACGGTACGGGTAGCCAAGCCTATTCCGTGTTACCACCGAACTCGTGGGCCTATAACGGCGACAACATTCAAATCCGATATGACCGCAATTATGCCATCGCACTCCTACGTGAAGCGGGCTATGGCAACGGGCTCACCCTCGATATGTCGGTCACGCTAGAGCCGCGCTCGTACAATCCGAGCCCGCGTAAAACCGCAGAGTTAATCCAAGCCAATTTTGCCGATATTGGCATCACGTTAAACTTGGTGACAGATGATCGCTTCGATCGCTCAGACATCAATTCAAAACTGAACACCGATTTGCACCTCACCGGCTGGATTGCTGATACCGGCGATCCAGACAACTTTCTTCGCCCACTATTAAGCTGTGACTCAAAGCGAGCAGGCCTAAATGTGGCGAGTTGGTGTAACCCTGACTTCGACTTCCTTCTTGATCTCGCACTTGAAGTCGATAAGCCGCGTTATCGCCTAAATTTATACAAACAAGCACAAAACATTTTGAATGAAGAGTTCCCTGTGATTCCGCTTAACCATGGTATGCAATTTCAGGCTCACGACACGTCATTGAGCGGGTTTAAAGAGAGCCCATTTCACGCCAGACCTTATGATGAAGTAGAGAGGGTTAAATAATGCTGCTTTATACGATTCGTCGGCTGAATTTATTCTTTATCACGCTGCTCATTTTGACCATTATCGGTTATAGCTTGCTGCGGTTAGATCCCAATTCACATTGGGCAATGCAAGAATACTGGAGCGGTTGGACCACTTACCTTGGCGAGTTAATGCAACTCAATTTTGGGGTAAATAAAGCGGGTGCGCCTATTTTAGATGAACTTCGCGTCGTCTTTCCTGCCACGCTTGAACTGTGTCTGATTGCCTTTGTTCTTTCACTATTTATTGGGATCCCTATCGGAACCATCGCGGGCATGAAGCAAGGTAAATGGATTGATACACTCATTTCGTTTACCTCGATGTCTGGCTATTCTGCGCCGCTATTTTGGGTCGCGCTGATGATGATCATGGTGTTCTCTCTCAACTACGAGTACTTCCCTGTTGCCGGCCGTTATGACTTACTCTACCAAATTGAGCATGTCACTGGGTTTGCTGTCATCGATGCCTTTCTGACCACTGGCGAGTACCGCACACAAGCGCTACAGAGTGTTATCGACCACCTTATTTTACCGTGTCTCGTGTTAGCGCTCGCGCCCACGACTCAAGTGATTGGACTCATGCGCACTTCGGTTTCTGAAGTCATGAGTAAAAACTACATTCGAGCGGCACGAATCAAAGGTTTAACCACCTACGAAATCGTGACGCAACACGTTTTTCGTAACGCGATTCCTCCGATCATCCCGAAAATTGGCGTTCAGCTATCCAGTATGCTGACATTAACGATTGTGACGGAATCGATTTTCAACTGGCCTGGTATTGGCCGCTGGTTATTAGATGCGTTATCGAACCAAGATTATGTCGCGATTCAAGCTGGGGTAATTGTGGTGGCAACGCTGGTATTAACCGCGAATATTTTATCGGATTTGATTGGCGCGATGATCAATCCGCTGATAAGGAAAGAGTGGTATGCTAACCGATAACATTTATCAAGAAGAACGCATCCCAACTCAGTTTGAGCGTTTCTGGCGTAGCTATAAAGCGAACAGCTTGGCGATGTTTGGTCTGTGGTGTTTAGGCTTAATTATTCTCATTACGCTAATTGCACCCTGGCTAGCCCCCCATGATCCACAAGCTCAATCGGGTGAACTGCTATTGCCACCCTCTTGGAGCCCAGCGGGAACTGTCGAATATTTTCTAGGCACCGATGATCTTGGCCGTGACATCCTTTCACGACTGATTGCCGGCTCGCAGCTCTCTTTTGGTGCTGCGGTATTGATTACGGTTATTTCAGCAGTGATTGGTTGCTTTATTGGCATTATGGCCGGCATGACCAAAGGTCTACTCTCAAGTACCTTGAACCATCTCCTCGATACCGTCATGTCGATGCGATTATTTTTGTCGCCTTTTTAGGGTTCGGCGAATTCAATATTTTACTCGCGATCTGCTTGGCGCTTATTCCTCGATTTGTTCGTTCCGTGTACATCGCCGTTCACACCGAGGTAGAGAAAGACTATGTCATGGCTGCACGCTTAGATGGGGCCAACGATTTCTATATACTGTGGAACTCAATTTTACCCAACATATTGGTCGTCATTGCCAGCGAAGCAACATTAGCGCTCTCAATCGCCATTCTCGATATTACAGCACTGGGCTTTCTTGGCCTTGGCGCTCAAGCGCCGAGTGTAGAATGGGGCGCAATTTTGGGCGACTCCGTTGAATTAATTTACTTAGCTCCGTGGACCGTAACCCTTCCTGGATTAGCGATTATGTTTACAGTGATTACCGTCAACTTAGTCGGTGAAGGGGTACGACAAGCACTCAACGCGGGAATCGAATAATGCCTTTATTAGATATTCGACATTTAACCATTGAAATCGAAACACCTCAGGGCTTAGTCAAAGCGGTTGACCGCATGAGCCTGACGATGAATGAAGGTGAGATCCGCGGTTTAGTGGGTGAATCTGGCTCAGGTAAAAGCTTGGTCGCGAAAGCCATCGTCGGCGTGTGTAAAGACAACTGGATTGTCACCGCTGACCGAATGCGGTTGGGCAACATCGATTTGTTGCAACTCACACCCAGTGAGCGCCGTCGCGTGATCGCACGTGATATTGCCATGATTTTCCAAGAACCATCTACCTGTCTCGATCCCTCTGAAGAAGTGGGCAAACAACTGCTTGAGTCGATCCCGCGCCGTGCGTTTGAAGGGCGTTGGTGGCAACGACTGACTTGGCGTAAAAAACAAGCTATCGCTCTACTGCATAAAGTGGGTATTAAAGACCATAAAAAAATCTTGGCCAGCTACCCATATGAATTGACGGATGGTGAGTGCCAAAAAGTCATGATTGCCATGGCAATTGCAGCAAAACCGAAGCTTTTAATTGCAGATGAACCGACGAACGATTTAGACCCGATTACTCAGTCACAAATCCTACGCTTACTTAGCCGTATGAATCAGGTGCACAACACCAGTATCATGCTGATAGGTCATGACTTAACCACCATTACCCAGTGGGCGACACGTATCACGGTGATGTACTGCGGCCAATCGGTAGAATCGGCTGATACAGATAAGATTCTCGCGAAACCTAAACACCCGTATACCGATGCGCTGCTAAAGGCGATGCCTGATTTTTCTGAATGGATTCCGCATAAAGAGAAATTACAGTCACTGCCAGGAAGTATTCCCCCACTACAGCACCTGCCGATCGGTTGTCGTTTAGGGCCTCGATGCCCATACGCGCAGCGACAATGTGTCGAAATTCCAATGGCAAAACGCGTGAAAAACCATAAGTTTGCATGTCACTTCCCTCTGAATATGGAGAAGAAATCATGAGCGCTCTGCTCGAAGTCACTGACCTATCTAAAACCTTTACCACTCGTTCGGGTTTATTTGGTCGTAAAGAGCAACACGCGGTTAAACCGGTTAGCTTTACTCTTGAAGCCGGTCAAACGATTGGTTTTATTGGTCAAAATGGGTCAGGAAAGTCAACGCTTGCTCGCATGCTTGCGGGTATGGTGGAACCGAGCTCGGGTGAAATTCGCGTCAATGGCGATTTGTTGGAACACAAAGATTATTCCACACGCTGTAAGCTGATCCGTATGATTTTCCAAGATCCAAATACCTCTTTGAATCCTCGAATTCAGATTGGCCGCATCCTTGAAGGCCCGCTTAAGCGAAACACCAGCATGCCTCCAGAAGCGCGCATGAAACGAGTCAAAGACACCTTGTTACGTGTTGGCCTGCTACCTGAACATGCTTACTTCTATCCGCAGATGCTGGCAACCGGTCAAAAACAACGTGTCTGTCTTGCTCGTGCCCTGATTCTGCAACCATCGATTATTGTGGCCGATGAAGCCCTAAATGGTTTGGATATGGCGATGCGCTCGCAGATCATCAACTTGTTCTTAGAACTGCAAGAAGAGATGGGCGTTTCGTTTGTCTACGTGTCACAGCACATTGGCGTCGTGAAGCACATTACAGACAAAGTCATGGTGATGCATCAAGGTGAGGTGGTGGAAGCCGGCGATACTCAGCAAATATTGACCTGCCCTGAGCATCCAATCACTCAACGACTGGTGGAAAGCCACTTTAATAAAGCGCCTTGCTTCAAATAAGGGCTCTTTACCAGTACACACGGTGAGACTGACGAAAAAAAACCATCCAATCGGATGGTTTTTTACTATTTAGGACTCGTTAACGAACGGATTAAACCAATTCGTTTTGCAGCCAAGGCCAGCCTTGCTTCTTGCGGCTTAGCGTATTTTCCATCATTAGCATGCCGTCAACTTCGTGCTTAACAAGCTTCTCAGCCCATTCGCCTTTGTAAAGTAGACGAGTTTGTGCGGTTGTAATATCGGTTAGCATTACGGCAGCAAACGCTAGTGATTCTTCAGTACAACGACGCTCAAGATCCGCTTCTAGCGCTTCAATCATGCCATCAACTTGCTCTAGAGTCGCAAGCTCAACTTGACCAACAACAACATCACGACCATTGAAAGGGTAACCTTTCAGATCTTTCTCTACTAGCTCAGCAGCAGAAAGACCGTCGATGTCCGTTTTTGCAATCAATAGCTCTTTAATGAAGGTATCAACATCTTGCACATCCGCGATTTGAGCAAGCTCAGCAACCGCGTCTTTGTCTTTTTGAGTACAAGTTGGAGAAGCGAAGCCTACTGTGTCAGATAGAATCGCTGACATCATCAATTTAGCAATTTGAGGTTTGATCTCATGGCCTTCAATCTTGAACATGTTGAACAGTACTGTGTTAGTACAGCCTACAGGCCAGATCCAAGCTTCCATTGGGTTTACTGTCATCACATCACCTAGACGGTGGTGATCGACAATACCAAGAATTTCAGCGTCAGCCACGTCATCTGGTGCTTGTGCAAGATCTGAGTAATCTACTAGCCAAATTTGCTCACCAGCAACGCTTGTGCGTAGTTCTGGAGAAACGGCACCCGCCACATCTAGGATGTGTTGAGTTTCGCGGTTAATTTCGCCTTGGCGAATTGGCATAGCTTCAACGCCACGCGCTGTTAGCAGCTCAGTGGCTACGATTGCACTACAGATACTATCACTGTCAGGGTTCTTGTGACCTACAACTAAAATCATTGCTCTTCCTATTAAGTCTTGTTTCGTACCGCCACGTTTTACATCGTGGTTTTCACGCATTTAGTGTGATTTAGGCACTTTACTCACGAAAGTCGATACTTTACCTGATTTTTGTCATTTGTCATCGGTTTCAGCCAATCGCCATCAAAAAGAGAGTTCAATTTAATTATCTGTTGCAAATAATTATCATTTGCATATATTGATAATGAGAATCATTTTTATTGAGTGCCATGTATGAATCCCATTTCTATCTCACAACGTCCCGAGTGGCTATCGCTAGGCCAATTTAAATTGGCTTACAAACGTTTGTTATTGCCCGTCGTTCTTATTGCTCTTGTGATGACGGATATAACGCGAAATGTCACCGTCAATACGCTGTCCGATGCGTTTTGGGCAGTCTCCAGCTATGTGGCATTTACTTTAGCGATTTACCATTACGCATCCATATTGATGAGCAAAGAAAACAAGCTCATGGCACTCTATAACCGATCTCGTCACCATCAAGTCGCGTTTGCCGCGATTCTTGGTGCCCTGCCAGGCTGTGGCGGCGCGATTATTGTGACCACACAGTACGTCAGTGGCCGCGTAGGCTTTGGATCGGTGGTTGCCGTGTTGACCGCCACCATGGGAGATGCCGCCTTCTTATTGCTTGCCAGTAAGCCCGAGATTGGCTTTGCCGTCGTCGCGCTTGGCGTCGTGGTGGGTTGCCTTTCTGGGTGGGCGGTTAACGCCATTCATCGCGATGACTTTTTAAGACCGGAGCTCAAAGAGCCACTTCAACCCCATCGCCGTAACAATGAATCTCAGCAAACGCCATTAGAATCAAAAGCCATCAACCTACAAGGTACCTTTTGGAAAGGATTGCTGATACCCGCTACGATCATTGCCGGATTAGGCTCATTTCAAGTCGATATTAACGCACTATTCCATCTGCCTGACATGGGTATTGAGTGGATAGGAACTGCGCTTATTATCATCAGTATGCTGTTATGGGCGATGACTAAAGAGATCAAAGACTATGAGTCAACCGTTGCGGAAGACACCAAATGTATCGCCTCTCATCCGTTACAAAAAGCCGCGCAAGATACCAACTTCGTCACCGCTTGGGTTATCGTCGCTTTTATGGCCTTTGAGTTAACCACTTTCTTTGCCCAGATCGATTTACCGACATTTTTTTCTGGCTGGGGGGCGTATATGCCGCTAATGGGGCTCGCGGTTGGGTTACTGCCTGGTTGTGGACCACAAATCTTGGTCACTAGCTTGTATATTTCTGGCGCAGCACCACTTTCCGCACAATTGGCCAATTCAATCTCTAATGACGGGGATGCTTTGTTTCCAGCCATTGCATTGGCCCCAAAAGCCGCCTTAGTCGCGACCTTCTACTCGGCAATTCCAGCCTTAATCGTTGGCTACGGTTTCTATTTTCTCTTTGAGAGATAGAAGAGAGAAGAGAGAAGAGAGAAGAGAATAAACAGTACGTGTAAGAACCGAAAAACAAAAAACGAAAAGGGTTGCCAATCACAGCAACCCTTTTTAAACATTCTAAACAGCGGTTTTCAACAACGAATTATTGATGGCGTTCTTTCAGCTTGTTGATGACATCGTTCAGCGACAAACCTTGATCTTGAAGTAACACCAGTAAGTGGTAAATCAAGTCCGCAGATTCACACACTAATTCCGCCCTGTCACCCGACGTTGCCGCAAGCGCGACTTCAACGCCCTCTTCGCCCACTTTTTGCGAAATACGTTTGGTACCACGAGCGTAGAGGCTGGCGGTGTAGGATGAATCAGGATCGGCATTTTTACGATCAGCCAAGAGCTGTTCAAGCTGATGAAGCCACACCATTTGCGACTCTTCTTGCTTATCCGCATCCCAACAGGTTGTTGTGCCTGTGTGGCAAGTCGGCCCGGCGGGTGTCACTTTCACCAACAACGTATCGTTATCACAATCTAGTGCCGCATTGACCAATTTCAGCACATGACCCGAACTTTCACCTTTGGTCCATAGGCGCTGTTTAGTGCGTGAGAAAAACGTGACTTGGCCCGTTTCTCCCGTGGTTGCGAGAGCATCTTCATTCATGTAACCCATCATCAAGACTTGGCTAGAGAGAAAATCTTGTACGATAACCGGGACTAAGCCATCGACTTTTTGCCAATCAATACGCTCAATTAGGGCGTTCACATCGCTTGTTTGAAAACTCATAACTTCACCTCTACTGGCCTAGCTTCAACACCTTGGCGGATTAAATACTGCTTTAGCTCGCCAATATTAATCACTTGTTTATGGAACACCGATGCGGCAAGCGCGCCATCGACATTGGCTTTATCAAACGCTTCAGCAAAGTGCTCCATTGCACCAGCGCCGCCCGACGCAATCAGTGGTACATGACACACTTCGCGCACCATATTAAGTTGCTCAATATCATAGCCGTTGCGCACGCCATCTTGGTTCATCATATTCAATACGATTTCGCCCGCACCACGTTTCTGTACTTCCTGTACCCAATCACGAGTTTGCCACTGGGTTGCTTTGGTGCGCGCCTCATCACCGGTAAATTGATAAACCTGATACTGGCCCGTCTCTTTATCGTAATAAGAGTCAATGCCCACCACGATACACTGGACGCCAAACTTATCGGCTAAATCCGTAATCAACTGTGGGTTAGCCAGCGCTGGAGAATTAATCGACACTTTATCCGCACCAAACTCTAAAATGCGCGCCGCATCTTCCGCCGATTTAATACCACCAGCGACACAGAATGGAATATCAATCACTTCCGCAACACGTTTCACCCAGCTTTTATCGACCACGCGACCATCGCTAGAAGCGGTAATGTCATAAAACACCAGCTCATCCGCACCTTCTTGCGCATAACGCTGAGCCAATGGCACAATATCACCAATGATTTCGTGATTGCGGAACTGAACGCCCTTCACCACTTGACCATCACGGACATCGAGACATGGAATTATTCGCTTTGCCAACATGCAAACGCCTCCTCTGCGGTGAATTTACCATCGAGTAATGCTCGCCCCACTATCACACCCGCCACACCTGAACCTTTTAAGGCGGCGATATCATCAAGCGAGCCAATGCCGCCCGATGACTGAAATTGCACTTGCGGGTATTGCTGGCAAAGGTCGACATACAACTCAACGTTAGAGCCTTCTAATGTGCCATCGCGTGAAATATCGGTACACAACACGTGCTTAAGGCCCACGGTAAGATAATCATTAATCAAGGCTTCAATCGTCACGCCGGAGTCTTCTTGCCAGCCTGAAATCGCCACTTTACGCGTACCCTCGGCATCGATATTAATATCCAATGCTAAAACGATTTTTTCTGCACCGTATTTTTCCATCCAGCCTTTGACTCGATCTGGTTGTTTAACCGCCGTTGAGCCTACGACAACGCGTTGCGCCCCCGCTTCTAGCAAATCAACCACATCTTGTTCGCTGCGTACGCCACCGCCAATTTGGATCGAGGCGGGTGTGCTGGCCAGCAGTTTGGCAATCAAATCAAGTTGACGTGCCGTGGTGTCTTTCGCTCCGGTTAAATCCACCAAGTGCAACCAGTTAGCGCCCGCTTGGTGATAAAGGTTGAACTGCTCAGCCGGATCGACTTTGTATTCGGTTACTTGACCGTAGTCCCCTTGATAAAGGCGAACTACCTGTCCCTCAATTAGATCTAGCGCTGGAATGATCACAAATAATTCCCTTTATAAGTTTAAGAAGTTCTCAATAAGTTTTGAGCCCGCTTTGCTCGAACGCTCTGGGTGGAACTGCACACCGTAGTAATTACCACTTTGCACCGCCGCCGTGAACGGCTGACCATAATCGCATTCCGCAATCGTGTACTCGCCCACAGGCATCGCAAAACTGTGCACGAAGTAGAAGTATTCTCCCTCTTCGATGCCTTTAAATAGCGGATGTTCCGGTAGAGACTTAACGGTATTCCAACCCATATGAGGAAGGGGTAACGCGCCTGTTTCCATCCGTTTGACTTCTCCATCACACAGGCCCAAACACTCCACCTGTTGGTCGGCTTTTTGGCCTTTCTCTTGTGACGATTTACCAAGAAGCTGCATGCCAAGGCAAATACCCAGCAGCGGTTTCTCAACTTGCTTAACCAAGTTGATCAAATCGCGCTCTTGCAGGTTTTTCATCGCCTCACTCGCCGTGCCAACACCCGGAAGAAATAACTTATCTGCCGCCAGCACAACTTGGGGATCTTTGGAAATGTCTACCGAGAAGCCCAAACGCTCAATGGCGAATCTAACCGAAGACACATTAGCGCAACCGGTATCGATAATGACGATTTTTTGCTCGTTCATAACCACTCCTTACAATACGCCTTTGCTACTTGGTAGCTCGTTACCTTCCACTTTAATCGCTTGACGCAGCGTACGCCCAAACGCTTTAAACAAGCTCTCGATAATGTGGTGGTCGTTATCACCTGTTGATGATAGGTGTAAGGTACACGCTAGCGTGTCGGTTAATGAACGGAAGAAGTGCACCACCATTTCTGTCGACAAATCGCCCACTTGGTCGCGGCTAAACTTCGCATCAAATTTCAGGTACGGACGGCCAGAAAGGTCAAGCGCGCATTGCGCCAAACATTCATCCATCGGCAGGCTAAAACCAAAGCGGCCAATACCGCGCTTATCGCCTAGTGCATCTTTTAATGCTTGTCCAAGCGCTAATGCGGTATCTTCAATCGTGTGGTGATCATCAATGTGTAAATCACCTTCCACGGTACACTTCATTTGGAAGCCACCGTGAGTGGCGATTTGATCCAGCATGTGGTCAAAAAAGCCTAACCCCGTAGAGATCTCATTGCCGCCCTGCTCGTCCAAATTAACGAACACTTTAATGTCGGTTTCTTTGGTGGTGCGAATCACTTCTGCCACACGGGCTTTAACCGTCAGATCTTTGAGAATTTGCGGCCAATTCATCGTTTGCGGGTGGTACTGGATACCTTGAATCGCCATATTCTCCGCTAACTGAAGGTCTGTCTGGCGATCACCAATCACAACCGAGTGTTGAAAATCAACTTTG
Organism: Vibrio renipiscarius; assembly: GCF_000827885.1. GTDB lineage: Bacteria > Pseudomonadota > Gammaproteobacteria > Enterobacterales > Vibrionaceae > Vibrio > Vibrio renipiscarius. Next base: position 373,095 of record NZ_JTKH01000003.1, read on the forward strand.
CCGTTTTGCAGATACTCTTTCACCATACCAAGCTTTGGTTTACGGCAAGAACAGTTTTGCTCTTCAAAGTGTGGGCAAATCAGCACGTCATCAAACGTCACGCCTTGTGATGCAAAAATTTCCATCATCATGTCATGGGGCGCATCGAAATCGGCTTGTGGGTAGCTCTCTGTTCCTAAACCATCTTGGTTAGTAACCATCACTAAACGATAACCCGCATCTTGCAGCGCAAGTAAACTTGGGATCACAAACGGTTCTAGTTTTAACTTGTCTAAACGATCAACTTGAAAATCCACCGGCGGCTCAACAATTAAGGTGCCATCACGGTCAATAAAGAGTATTTTTTGCTGCTTGCTCACTCGAACATCCTTATTTCTATTTTTACCCTCTTAGCTGTGCAAGAGGGTTTCCATTATTATTGCTATCCACACGCCTAACACTTTTTGGGCGGGGAGATTAAGCGTAAAAATTACGGATAAACCCGACCGTTTTTTCACACTCATCGCGGTTACCAACACTAATGCGCACGCAATTTTCTATCGGTGAATTACGCAGAATAATGCCGGTATCCCATGCTCCTTTAAACAGCGCATCACCATCACTAAACTTAACTAATAAGTAATTACCCCAGCCTTCAAATACTTCGACGCCCGCAATCATCGATAGACCCACTTGTAAGTAAGCACGGTTGGCATTGAGATCGAGCATTTGATATTTGGCGCGTGCAAGGCCCGCTTCAGAGAGTGCTTGAATGGCAATATCAGCAACCGGTACTGGTACTGGATACGGAGCAATCACTTTGAGTAAGACATTAATAATCTCTTCGCTTGCCAGAGTGAAACCACAACGTAAGCCTGCCAGTGCAAATGCTTTCGATAAGGTCCGTAAGATGGCCAGATTTGGATATTGTTCGAGCAAATCAACCGTCGACGCCTCAGGACAAAAGTCGATGTACGCTTCATCCATCACCACAATGGCGCGCTCTTTGGTCATTTCAAGCAGTGAGATAATGTCTTCACGTTTAACCAAATTACCGGTTGGGTTGTTTGGGCTACACACAAAGACCAGTTTCACGTTATCTAGGTTTTGCTCGATAGTGGCTAAATCTAATTGCCACTCCGCTGTTAAAGGCACGACTTTACGCGTCACGCCCATGGTTTCGGCACTGATGCCGTACATGCCATAGGTTGGTGGACAAAACAGAATCGCATCTTCATTGGGTTCACAGAAAGCACGAATGAGCAGCTCAATCCCTTCATCTGCGCCACGAGAAGTGAGCGTTTGTTCTGGCTTCACGCCAGCATAAGAAGCGTAAGCCTGAATCAGCTCTTTCGGCTGGCATTCGCTGTAGCGGTTAAGACGGGCAAAATCGGTCTTATATTCATTATTAAATGGCGATTCATTTGCGTTAAGCCATACATCACCGCAGCCACCAATACGGCGCGCTGATAAATATGGCGTTAGCTGTTGGACCTGCTTACGGGCTAACTTTTCCATTATGCTTCTCCTCGTTGAAGCAATTTTTCAACACGAATAGTCACCGCACGTTTATGTGCATCGAGACCTTCTGCCTCTGCCATGGTTACCACCGTTGGCGCCAATGCTTTTAAGCCTTCCGCTGACAATTCTTGCACCGTCATACGCTTAGAGAAGTCAGCTAAACCGAGGCTTGAATAGGTACGGGTATAACCGTAAGTTGGCAATACGTGATTAGTACCTGATGCATAATCCCCCGCAGACTCAGGTGACCAATCGCCTAGGAATATCGAACCGGCGTTATCCAGTAATGGCAACAACTCACGTGGATTTTTGGTTTGCACAATCAAGTGCTCTGGGCCATAAAAGTTTGAAATGGATACCGCTTGAGTGAGAGACTCAGAGATAATAATCAAACTTGATGCGAGTGCTTTCTCGGCAATATCCGCGCGAGAGAGATCTTTCAATTGACGCAAAACAGCGTCAGCCACTTGATCCGCAATCACCGGTGAAGGCGTGACCAAAACTACTTGAGAATCAGGGCCATGTTCCGCTTGGCTCAGCAAGTCGGAAGCAATAAAGTCAGGATCAGCCGTCTCATCGGCAATTACCAAGACTTCCGAAGGGCCGGCTGGCATATCAATCGCCGCGCCACGGAAATCATTACTCACTTGGCGCTTAGCTTCGGTGACATACGCATTCCCAGGGCCAAAAATCTTATCCACTTTGCTGACCGATTCTGTGCCATAAGCCATGGCCGCAATCGCTTGGCCACCACCAATGTTATAAACCTCGTCAATATTACATAGCTTAGCGACATAAAGGATTTCATCGGCAATCGGCGGAGGTGAACACAACACCACTTTTTGACAACCCGCTATTTGCGATGGCACGCCCAGCATCAATACCGTTGAAGGCAAAGGCGCGCTGCCGCCAGGAATATACAAACCCACATTTTGAATGGGACGCGTCACTAGCTCACACACAACTCCCGGCTGGGTTTCCACTTTAAGAGGCTGCGGCTTTTGCGCTTTATGGAACTTGGCAATGTTGCTATACGCTTGCTCAAGCGCTTGCTTCATGTTGTCCGTCAAACGCGCGGAGGCGTCATCAATTTCTTGCTGAGAAACACGAATCGAGTTTGGCGTCACACGATCAAACTTTTCCGTCAATTCTCGTATCGCCGCATCGCCCTGTTGACGAACTTGAGCAATCACTTGCGAGGCTGCCGCCGTAATATTCGCCCCTTCCGCAATCGCTGGGCGCTCTAATACCGCATCTTGCTGCGTTTCACTTAGAGATTGCCATACCACTGTTCTCATTGGCTTACTCCATCATTTTTTCAATCGGCAGCACTAGAATAGAACTCGCGCCTAACTCTTTAAGCTGTTCCATGGTTTCCCAGAAGAGATTTTCGGTACTCACTAGGTGAACAGCCACTTTTTGCTTATCCGCAGACAGCGGTAATACCGTTGGGTCTTCCGCACCAGGCAATAGCGCTTTTACTTGCTCTAAACGATCAACGGGTGCGTGCAGCATGATGTACTTTGATTCTTTGGCTTGCTGTACGCCTTGCATGCGCGTCAGCAGTTTTTCGATCAGCGCTTGTTTATCAGCCGCAAATTCACCCGTACGTTGAATCAAGGTCGCTTTCGAGCGGAAAATAACTTCCGCTTCTTTTAGGCCATTCGCTTCAAGGGTTGCACCGGTTGAAACAAGATCAGCAATCGCATCCGCTAAACCCGCACGAGGTGCGACTTCAACAGAGCCCGTTAGCATACAGGTTGAGAATGGAATACCTTGCTCATCCATATAGGCTTTCAGCAGGTGTGGGTAGGTCGTGGCGATACGCTTGCCCGCGAGATCTTGAGGGCCGGTGTATTGTTGGTCTTTATTGATGGCAATCGATAAGCGACAGCCGCCAAAATCGAGGCGACGCAGTTGCAGAAACTCGTTCGGTTCACCCAATGCTTTACGGTCTAAACGCACTTCTTCAAGTTCATTTTCGCCGATAAAACCCAAATCAACCACACCATCCATAATCAGGCCTGGAATATCATCGTCACGAACCAGTAACAAATCAATCGGCATATTTTGCGAATGAACCACTAAGCGTTCACCCATAATGGTAAATTTAACGCCACACTGTTTCAGTAATAACTGACACTCTTTGCTTAGGCGACCTTTCTTCTGTATTGCGATTCTTAGGCGTTGTGTCTGCATTGCGATATCCCTGTGCAAATTTTGATAATTTTTGGTTTCAAGCCACTAAAATTGAAAAACCCTCGGAAGATGTGAGTCTCCCGAGGGTTAATTCTAAAAATCTTTTGATCTTAGCCTCCGGGAATTTCCTGTCCCCCGGGTATGCGTTCATCTCCCGAAAGACTACATTGGGTGATGGTGATGATGGTTGTTCATAACACTATTTCGCATACTGATTAAGCTCTTCAATTCCGCTTGGTTGATAACCACACTAACTAAGCCATTAACTTTTTTCAACCTTTAATTTAAGTTTTTTGCAACGCTCCGCACACAGCTTTTCTATTTATCATTATCAATGACTTATCAAAGATACAAAAAAGGAGAGCATGAGCTCTCCTTTTTTAGGCAATGGACGAATTTAATTAGTTCGTGGTCATTTTTGCTTTCGATAAACTATTCAAGATAAAGCAAACAATAACGAACGCAGCACTACATGCCGCTAAAGAGAATAGCAGTGAATCTGTCATGCCCAACACAATAAAGCCGATGCATGAGATTAACGCCACCGATAGCGCATAAGGAAGCTGAGTGGTAACGTGATCAATATGACAACAACGCGCACCGGTCGATGACAAAATCGTCGTGTCTGAGATTGGTGAACAGTGATCACCAAATACCGATCCCGCCAGTACCGCGCTCAACATTGGTAGCATCAAAGCAATATCAGTACTGCCAGCCATGTCGCCCGCAATTGGAAGCATAATGCCAAACGTACCCCATGAACTGCCGGTCGCAAATGCCATCACACCAGATAACAAGAACAGAATAACAGGCAACCAATGTGGATCCACGTTACCTTGTGCCATTGTAGACAGGTAGCTACCCGTTTTCATGTCACCGATAACGGTACCAATTGACCAAGCAAACACCAAGATCAAGATTGCACCAAACATCGATTTTGCACCAATCACGAGTGTACGCAACACTTCAGCGGCAGGAAGACGTTGGCGAATAACCGTAATCAATGCCACGATCAGACCCACTGAGCCACCATAGATAAGTGAAATGCCGACGTTGGTATTTTCAAACGCACCTAACAACGCAAATGGCTTACCACTTTCAGCCAATACTTGGCCACCGGTATAAAGCATTGACGCTACCGTCGCGACAATAAGGAGAACAATCGGTAAAATCAGGTCAAGCACACGACCTTTGTCGCTTTCGCGAATATCCAATTCTTCATCAAGCGAACGAGCTTCTTCTAATTCATCGGTTTGCTTTTCATCATCAAAGCCACGGCCTTGAGAAGCGGCAATTTCATGCTCACGCATTTTACCCACATTCAAACCAAACCATGACACCGCAAAAACCATTAATAGCGCGAAGATGGCGTAGAAGTTCATTGGCACAAGACGCATGTAAGCACCAAGCGCTGAATATTCAGTAATACCGTGCGAAACCAAAATACCGCTGATGATGGTCATAATATACGCACCCCAGCTTGATGCTGGCATCACCACACACATTGGTGCAGCAGTCGAATCTAGGATATAAGCCAATTTAGCGCGGGATACATAGAAACGATCAGTCACAGGGCGAGAAATGGCACCTACTGCAAGGCTGTTAAAATAGTCATCAATAAAGATGAAAATACCTAAAAATGCAGCCAGTAGCTTCGCGCCACGTTTGCTTTTGATGCGCGATTGAGCCCAATCGGCAAATGCACGCGTACCACCAGACAATGTCAGCAGCGCCGTCATCATGCCCAGCAACAACAAGAAGCCAATAATACTCATGTTGCCTGCGTTTAACGCGCCATCTTCAATGAAAACACCGAATACCGTATTTTTCACGTAACCTGCCGCGCCACCGACTGAATAATCAGCCAATAAAACCGCACCCAATACGATACCAGCGCCCAACGACAGCAACACGCGACGGGTTAGAATGGCAAGACTTAAAGCCACTACCGGAGGTAGCAGTGATAAAGGGGATGTAGCAAAATCGATTAAATTCATGATCTTCAAAAACCAGTAATAATTGGTTAGAGATCTACTGCAGACGCATAGACTAAAAAGATAGCCCATACATTCAAAAGTTAGCGATAGGAAAGTGAATACTTGTCCCTAGCCTACAGTAGCGCTCCATAGTTATACAAATAATAGACTATGGCAGTGTTGCCCCTATTCGAGTGCAACCCCAGCAAGCTGTTTTGATTTACAAGCTCACTTCGGCGGAAAAGACCTTTTACGTTTATTCATTGGCATCACCCCAATAAACGCGACTCATTCATTCCGCTCCTCTACCGCATTAGCAAAAGATAGTACTAAGTAAGATTACTCTTAACATAGTATTAACCAAGCTAACGCATCAGGTGACGGTCATTGTACTTAACTTAAACATCATTTCAATACATCAATCTAAACTTTTATTGGTATTTTTATCATTCCACTAAAACGCGTACCGCATTTTTTAGCAAAAGAAAGAGTAAAACACGCGCATGAACTGCATCGTATTTAATCGTCTATTGTCATTTCCTGGTGAATATTCGCCGCGTATACATTGGTATAATTTATAAAACGTTCTATAAATAGAATACTATTTCCATTCTTTACTAGCATATATGAAACCACGCACTAAACTTAGAGTGATTGTAAATCTATAATGCTCAAAGGGGATGCTAGGACAGAATGTGAAGTGAGCTTAAAATATTTTGTTATCAGCCTTTTTTAAATTAAATTTTATCTGATTTTATATTTTTGAATTGTAATATCTACATGATCGGATTAACATCCATTTATCGCTTAATTATATTGGTATAATTTTATGTCGGAATTAACAAAAACACTTTTAAACATCCGTAGCCTACGTGCCTTCTCTCGTGAGCTTACTCTAGAGCAATTAGAAGAAGCACTAGAAAAACTATCACTTGTTGTATCTGAGCGTAAAGAAGCAGAAGAAGCGGAATCAGCAGAACGCGCAGAACAAGAAGCAAAATTGGCCGCTATTGCAGAACAAATTGCAAAAGACGGCATTGATGTTGAAGCTCTAATTAGTGCTCTTGCTGGCGAAACAAAAACGAAAGCAAAAGCTAAGCGCGCACCACGCCCTGCTAAATATAAGTATGAAGATACTAACGGCGAAGAAAAAACGTGGACAGGTCAAGGCCGCACACCTTCAGCTATCCAAGCTCTGCTTGATTCAGGCCGTAAGCTTGAAGAGTTTTTAATCTAGTCATTAGATTGTAAAAAAGGCGCCTTATTTAGGCGCCTTTTTTTATGCTAACAATACCCACAAAGTAGTAGGCATTATTCTTTTATCTTTCCCAGTACGCTTCTTCTAAGCTGTCTTCTCGCTCAGGTAAACCACGAGATAAACGCGGAGAGTGCTGTACTAATACTTCGTAGCTTGCACGGTTCGAATATTTACACACTTGAGAGAATGACGAATAAGTCAAATATGCGTGTGCATGCTTGCTTGAGTTAGGTACATTTTCTCTGTGGTATTTATTTGCCGCCATATCATGCAATAATGCTGATAACGCCGCATCCCCTGCACCATTGGTATTTTTGATCTTTTCTGGGCCACCCATATAAGGCGAAATATGTGAATACACTTTAATAGGATCTTCACACAACGCTTTTACTGCTGGGCGACTGAATTCATATCGGTTAAATTCAGCAATGCAACCTGGTAGCAACGGCAGTGAGGTTTCACGCTTCGCGTTCTCTTCCGTATAGCCAGCCATATAAAGACCAACTGGACCTGCAGTACACAATACCAAATCAACCCAATCCAGCGCTTTATCTGATGCCGCCAGTGGATCTGCCTCACCCGTTAGCGCTTCTGCTTCATCTTCGTTCATCGCAACCACAGAGACATGATCACGCAAGAAGTCTTGCCAGAATTTAGGATCGTCTTGAATAACGAACTTAGTGCCCAGTGTTAATACCACCGGTACATCGTGCTTCTTCGCGTATTCAATGGCGCGCATTGTTGCTTCTGGCATCGGGTCGCCTGGTTTACAGCGAACAAGATAAGCCGTTAATACAAGCGCAGAGGCATTTTTGAAGATTTTTTCAGGAATATTATCTGGATGAAGTTGATTCATCTGACCTTCGCTGATTGCAAACGTGCGTTCGCCATCTTCAGTAATCAGAGCAAAACAACGGCCAATCGCACCATCAACACCTTGTAGGTAGTTCAGATCCATACGGCTCGAGGTATTGCACAAATAACGATAGCCATAGCTACCAATTTTAATATCTTGGCTCATAACGCCCAATAGCGTTGAACGGTCATCCGCTAACACTGAGTAGTTATGTAGCGTATTGCCAATCGTACCACCCGCGTATTCGTTGGTAATAAGCGCTTGGTCTTTTAACTCGTTATAGAGTGTTTCTGCCGTTTGGTCATCAATAACCAGTGAGTGTCCCTTACTCAGTCCGTATTTTTCAATCAGCTCAGAACCCACCTTTGCTTCAATGTCCACCAATGTTTGGTCGATACCAATGATATGGGTGCGAGACATCTTCTTGCTCTCTTGCGCTTGGCTTACCAATGGGTCGCGAGCATGGACGGGAAAATAGTGCTTCGATTTACGTTGACCAGGAAATTTCATAACTATGATTCTGATTAAGGGATGACAGGAGGGCGGATTCTACCGCGCCATGGAAAGCGCGGCAATAACTGGGATTATAGCAAACGGTTGCGTTACTCGCCTTCCATAAAGTAAAGGTCAGGAAGGCTATCTAAATGCTCAGAATAACGCTTCAAATTAAATTCTCCGCCATTTTTCATCACGTCAAAAATCTCAATCGAAACGGCGCAAGCCATCATCGCGACCGCATCATCACGGCTTGTACCACTCATTCGTAAGCGCATTAGCGTTTCAGTGACCTTCACTGGATTGCGATCTTCAAGTTGATTCTCAATCACTTCAATCAGATCCGCTTCTTGTAATACTTGGTTTTCATCTGTCACAGGGTTGTACCTTAAACTTTGCACTTGAATTTTCGCCACTATGCCATATATAGAAAGTGAATACCCCTACTAGTTATCAATGCGCCCAGGTTACCGATACCGCTCTACGGCGAGTCAGTACTTGAAATGCCGAGTGGCACTTGCTCATTGACTCAATCGACGTAACCAACAGGGACACAACGATAAATAGGACGGGGATAACGTTAATAATTGACGCAGATTATTTACACAAAGTGGTTAAAAACCCTCAAATTCGAAGTGTGATTTCGATCTCGGATCTGTCACCGCGAAATGCTTTCTGTTAGAATCTGCCTCCAGTAAATTTTTGTGGTGTTAAGCAATGTCTGAGAACTGTATTGACAACAGTCAAAAGAAAGTCATCGTTGGTATGTCTGGCGGTGTTGATTCATCGGTTTCTGCGTATCTTCTAAAAGAGCAAGGCTATCAAGTTGAAGGCCTTTTCATGAAGAACTGGGAAGAAGACGACAACGAAGAATACTGTACCGCGGCCCAAGATCTCGCCGATGCACAGGAAGTTTGTGACAAGCTTGGCATCCATCTGCACAAAATTAACTTTGCGGCAGAATATTGGGACAACGTGTTCGAGTACTTCCTTGAAGAATACAAAGCGGGCCGTACTCCAAACCCAGATATTCTTTGTAATAAAGAAATCAAGTTTAAAGCGTTTTTAGAATACGCTGACGAAGTGCTTGATGCTGATTACATCGCAATGGGTCACTATGTTGATCGCTCTTTCCCACAAAACGGTGAAAAACCGCAAATGCTACGTGGTAAAGACAGCAACAAAGACCAAAGCTACTTCTTGTACACACTAAGCCATGAGCAAGTTGCACGTAGTCTATTCCCAGTGGGTCACATTGAGAAACCAGAAGTTCGCCGCATTGCGGAAGAGCAAGGCCTCATTACTGCGAAGAAGAAAGACTCAACGGGCATCTGCTTTATCGGCGAACGTAAGTTTACCGACTTCCTAGGCCGTTATTTACCCGCACAGCCAGGTAAAATCGAAACGCCTGAAGGTCAAATCATTGGTGAACACCAAGGTTTGATGTACCACACACTGGGTCAGCGTAAAGGCCTGCATATTGGCGGCCAAAAAGGCGGCGGTGGTAATGAAGACCCATGGTACGTGGCAGAAAAAGATCTGAAACGTAACGTATTGATCGCTGTACAAGGTGCAGACCACCCACTTTTGAAATCTAATGGTCTGGTTGCATCACAATTACACTGGGTCGATCGTACGCCAATCAAAGAAGCGCTAAAATGTTCAGTGAAAACACGTTATCGTCAAAGTGACATTCCGTGCACCATCATTCCCGTTGATGATAACACCATCAAAGTGATTTTTGACGAACCACAAGTCGCGGTAACCCCAGGGCAATCCGCTGTATTCTACCAAGGTGATGTCTGTCTTGGTGGTGGTATCATCGAACAACGCATTTAACAGACGTATAATTTAGGAGTAACTCTACGTGGCGAACACTCTTTACGACCGCACAATTGCATTTGCCGGCATTTGCCAAGCAGTGGCTTTGGTTCAGCAAGCAGCAAAGGACGGTCAGTGTGACTCAGACGCGTTTGAAACTTCATTAAAAGCGATTCTGAATATCAGCCCAAGCAATACCCTTGCGGTATTTGGCCAAGAAGCCAATTTAAAACTTGGGCTTGAGTGCCTAGTTCAAGGCATTGACAGCACACCAAACGGCAGTGAAATTACACGTTACATCATCAGTCTTATGGCGCTTGAGCGCAAACTAAGCGCCCGTAACGATGCAATGTCTCAGCTCGGTGATCGCTTAAAAATGCTTGAACGCCAAACCGATCATTTTTCGTTAACCGACGATCAAATGATGAGCAACCTTGCCAGCGTTTATCTTGATGTAGTAAGCCCAATCGGGCCTCGAATCCAAGTAACGGGCACCCCATCAATATTGCAACAATCAGGAAACCAACACAAAGTACGCGCCTTGCTGCTTTCAGGGATCCGCTGTGCCGTATTGTGGCGCCAAGTGGGTGGCAAGCGTCGTCATCTCGTTTTTGGTCGTAAAAAAATGGTTGAGCAGGCTCAAATTCTACTCGCTCGAATGTAAATACGAATAAATCTATCGCTCGCGTTCATTGCGGGCGGTTTTTTTTGACTAACACACCCCTTGCGCAAACGTTTGCGCAATGTTCGTGACAATAACGTCAGTTATTGGTATAAAGCTCACGAAATTTAGAAAATCAATTCAGGAGAACATCATGGAGTTGTCAGCACTGACTGCTGTTTCACCAGTAGACGGCCGTTACGGAAGTAAGACGATTGCGTTACGCGAAATTTTCAGTGAATACGGCCTATTAAAGTACCGTACGATCGTTGAAATCCGCTGGCTACAAAAGCTTGCCGCCACTGCTGAAATTGCAGAAGTTCCAGCATTCAGCGCACAAGCGAATCAATACCTTGATGATCTAGCGGCGAACTTCTCTGAAGAAGACGCGCTACGAATCAAAGACATTGAACGTACGACCAACCACGATGTAAAAGCGGTAGAATACTTCCTTAAAGAGAAAGTAGCAGGCGTACCTGAACTGCACGCAGTGAATGAATTTATCCACTTTGCTTGTACTTCTGAAGACATCAATAACACGTCACACGCTCTTATGCTTAAAGAAGCTCGTGAAACGATTATTCTTCCTGAAATCCGCAATTTGATTGATGCCATCAGCAAACTTGCTGTTGAGTACCGTGATATTCCTTTCCTATCACGTACCCACGGTCAACCTGCTTCGCCTTCTACCATGGGTAAAGAAATGGCGAACGTTGCGTACCGTATGGAACGTCAATACAAGCAAATCGAAAACGTTGAGATTCTGGCGAAAACAAACGGCGCAGTTGGTAACTACAACGCTCACCTTTCAGCTTACCCAGAGCTTGATTGGCACAAATTTAGCGAAGAATTCATCACTGAATCACTTGGCGTGACTTGGAACCCATACACAACTCAAATCGAACCTCACGATTACATCGCTGAGCTATTTGATGCGGTTGCACGTTTCAACACCATTCTAATCGATTTCGATCGTGACGTTTGGGGCTACATCGCACTGGGTCACTTTAAGCAAAAAACGATTGCTGGCGAAATCGGTTCTTCAACCATGCCGCACAAAGTAAACCCTATCGATTTTGAAAACTCAGAAGGCAACCTAGGTCTTGCGAACGCCGTGTTTGGCCATCTTGCGCAAAAACTGCCGATTTCTCGCTGGCAGCGTGACCTAACTGACTCAACGGTTCTTCGTAACCTGGGTGTGGGTGTGGGTTATGCGATCATCGCTTACACTTCTACGCTAAAAGGCATTAGCAAACTAGAAGTAAACCGTGAAGCGCTGCTTGCTGAACTAGACCGTAACTGGGAAGTATTGGCTGAGCCTGTACAAACGGTTATGCGTCGTTACGGCATCGAAAAACCATACGAGAAGCTAAAAGAGCTGACTCGTGGTAAGCGCGTTGACGGTGAAGCAATGCGTGCTTTCATTGATGGCCTTGAATTGCCTGAGCATGAAAAAGCACGTTTGAAAGAGATGACACCAGCAAACTACATCGGCCAAGCAATTGAGCTGACGGACAAACTGTAAGCACTCTTTGTACGCCATTTAGGCTTACGCGAATGTAAAAAAAGGCTTTCTTCGGAAAGCCTTTTTGTTGGGTGTCATTTGCTGATCTTATCTTGCTTATGCGTTATTTGGATTTTGGTGGGGGTTGGGGATTTTTGGAAGAAAATCGTTACTTGACCCACCTCGACACCAAACTTGCTGATTTTGGTGATGTTAAAAAGATGATTATCATCTTGACGGTATAGCCAATCATCCATTGATACCACAGTAGAAGAATCGCCATAAGGCAGGATTAAGTCATATTGCCATTGCATCGCATTGCCACGCTCTTCACCCAATGCAATGCCGACCACGTCCCCTGCGGTGCCTTGATATTTCTTTTCAGACAGCTTATCGATTTGCCACACCCGACGCTGCGTCTCACCATCATCAAAAACAAAATCTTCTTCCAGTGTGAGACGGTTTTCAACCACCTTACCAACAATCACGACTTCAAAACGTCGAGTCTGTTTGCCACTAAAATCTTGTACCATGCCCCATGCGATAACAGAACCTGAAAAGTATTCGAATAAGTCAAAACGACGCTCACTGTCATCATAATCCTCAAGCTGAGCACCACATCCAAATAAAAGGCTGCAAAATAGAATGGTGATAGCGAATTTTGTTTTCATTATTTTATCCCTATGAGTTCACGCCTTAAATCCGCGTATTCTGTCTCCGGAGACAACCAAATTGCCAAGAAGGCGTCATTCAATTGTTCATCATCAATGCGCCCAAGTAACCGATCATTTGGCAACCCCACAGAATAGTAGAATTGGCCGATCTGCCCATTCGTAACGTAAGTCAGCTGCTGCCCTTTTTTCACACTCGGAAAAATAGTGCCCAGCCGATTTATCCAATCTTTCGCTTGCGCTTGGTCATAGCCAAGTTTGAGCCACTGATCGTACGTCGCATCCAGTAACTGCGCCTGGCTGATACTGCGTTGATATTCAATATTGAGCGCTAAGGGATGCGGGCTGAGATCTTGGCTTATTTCATATTGTCCGCTCGGAGTGAGTAACGTTGAGGTATAGACATCAAAAAAAAACACACTTAATTGAGCTTGGCCTACGGGTTTCCATGCTTTCCAATCATCTTGGCTAATCACTCCAGCGATCCCTGTCGCGGATGCAGTAACGCAGTGAAAAAACAAAAAAGTGCCGGTTAATAAACGTAACCAATACAGGCCGATTTTGGATAGGCTGAATCGGACCCTAAGCCCTGCTTGTCTTTTCATCTTTTAACATCCTTACGCACAACATCGTCACCGCGGTCCAACCAATAAAAAGCCAGCCGAGCGTTGGGAGTAAGGCGTAGCCAAACGTCACCGCATCGAGTTTCGATCCCGCCCAATAGCTCAAGCTGCCCGATATGCCCCCCATCATAGATACGAGCGCTAAAGGATAACGACTCACTATGGGGACTAAAAACTGCACATACCACATGAAAATGGCCCATAACGCCATGAGCCAGAGGGGAAGAACACTCCTCTTGAAATCACTCCCTAAGTCATTCTCGACACCACTCTCGAAAACGAAGACACCGATTTGCTGATTCAACACATCGAAGCTAATACCAATTAAGCAAAGTAGCCCCCACTTACGCCATTGGAGCCATCGATATTTCGCGCTCACACCGAGGGTTAAGAGCACAGCGGCAACGGTCAACCATTGCCATTTATCCGCTCCCACTACCGCGAGAAACCACGTAACTTGAAACCAGGTCGATACCAGCAGAAACCGTTTAAACTCGCTCACGCGTGGCACCTAGGGCCTTTGAAAGGTCATGTGCACGGTACTGATGGTTTTCGCGCGAAAGCCCCCCTCGCAATAGCAGAAATAGTAGTTCCACATTCTGATAAAGCGCTCATCAAAACCAAGCGTCTTAACGGTATCCAAGTGCTGGTTAAACGCCTGACGCCAACAGTGAAGGGTTTGCCCATAATCTTCACCAATGTCGAACAAATCACGCACAACCAAGTCACTGTTAGTTGTTGCTGCTTGGGTTAACGCGGTGATCGACGGCAAAAAGCCTCCGGGGAAAATATATTTCTGAATAAAGTCGACACTATTGCTGTAACTTTTGTAGCGTTGATCCGCAATGGTAATCGCTTGTATTGCCATCAAACCTTGAGGTTTGAGCAAAGACTGACATTGACGAATATACGAAGGCAAAAACGCTTTACCAACGGCTTCAATCATTTCTATCGAGACCAATTTATCAAACTCACCGGTTAACAAGCGGTAGTCTTGTTTTAATAACGTAATTTGCGACGACAAACCCAACTGCTCTATTTTGTCTTTTGCGTAATCAAATTGAGCATCTGATATCGTCGTCGTGGTGACTTTACAGCCGTAAGTTTGCGCCATGTAAATCGCCATTGCGCCCCAACCGGTCCCAATTTCAATCACATGATCCGTCGCTTTTAATTGCAATTGTTGACACAAACGTTCCATTTTATTTATTTGTGCTTGCGCGAGAGAGTCACTCGGAGACTGAAACAGAGCCGACGAATACAGCATATTTTCATCAAGAAAGGTCTGGTATAACTCGTTACTCAAATCGTAATGCGCCGAAATATTTTTCTCCGAATTCTCCACCGTATTTCGGTTTAACCAATGATTAAATTTATTTAATAAAGTAGAAAGAAAGCTGCTGCGATTCTCAATGGTATCTAACGCGCCCATGTTCAACGCCATGAGTTCCATAAGAGCCGTCAAGTCAGGTGTCTCCCACCATCCATCCATATAACTTTCCGCCGCGGCAATACTGCCGCCCTTCAATAAGCGACTGTAGAAGGCTGGATTTCTGACAATAATGACCGCAGCAGGCTGACCAGATTGTGGCTCGCCAAATCGCTCACGCTGCACCACATCCCCCACTGCAAATTCTTCAACAATGCTCAATGTGCCTACAGACAATTTATTTAGGCAACTAAACGCGATACTGCGCGAGGTTTTATCTAACGTACTCAGCTGCTTAGGAAAGTCTAAAGTTTGAGTGGTCATAATCCTATGCTCCTTGCTTATCATTATTATTCTCGTGATGTGATTCTTGTACCGCACTTTTAGACAGGTGCTGAGACGGCGGTGGCACAGAAACGGAAGAATGGTCGTAAATCGGCGCGCCTTTCCGCCATAACTTAAAGGCATGCCAATAAATACCGATGGTGACTTTAACGGCCATTATCGGGGTTGAAATTAAGTGCTTGAGCAGGCTTTTTGAACAGAGTGGTGTTTTTTCCATTAGCAATGTCGCATCAAATTCTTTGCGATCTCGATGGCATTCCAAATGGACATTAAGTCTGTCATTCAGTGGTTTTATACGCCAATGGTACTGCTGCTCAATCGGATTGAAGGGGGAAACATGAAACGCCTTCTCATGTTGCCAGCGACCGCTTTCTGTCGCGGGTATTGCGTAATAATGACGCTCATTCCAGGGCGTATTACTGACCTCTGCCAACAGATAGCACCACTGGTCGTTCTCATCATAGAGATAGTAGAAATTAACCGGACTGAAATAGACCCCCAAATAACGCAGATGAATAACGGCCTCCACGCGACCAGTTAACGCCTCTCCCGTCAATTCGCAGACTTTATCTTGTACCGCTTGCTTTAAGTTACCTTCACCAAGGTAATCAGCACGACGAAAGCGAGCCCAATGCCACCAGCGCTTTCCCATCCCCCACACCTGACCAAATACCACGTCGGTTTCATCCAAGTCCAAACAAGGCATAAAGAGTGGGTAGTTCAGTGAATGAGTGACCGGTGAGAGCCTTCTGTGCCGCACCGTGCCAACCAATAGCGCACTTTTCATACTAAGCCGCTCCCTTAATCTCACCGTTTTTATTGTCGGCATGATCGGAGCCGTCATGTTGAGCGTTCAGTTCTGCAACCACATCCAGCGCACTTCTCACACCGTCTTCATGGAATCCGTTGTACCAATAAGCACCACAAAACCAAGTGTGTGTCTTACCGTTAATGCGATGTCTCTGTGCTTGCGCCTTCATCGACTCAATACTGAACACTGGATGGCTGTATGTGAACGTCCGCAGCACTTTACTCGGGTTGATGTAAGCGTCGCTGTTGAGCGAAACACAAAATGTGTGCTCGCAATCGATGTGTTGCAAGATGTTCATGTTATAAGTCAGTGTTGGCGGGGCGGTTTGCGCTTTTCCATTACCGCTTAATTGGTAATTCCATGCCGCCCAGGCCGCTTTGCGTTGCGGCAATAGGCATGTATCGGTGTGCAACGTCACGTCATTGTTTTGGTATTCTAAGCCTGACAACACCTCTTGTTCGTCAGAAGTGACATCATTCAATAGTGATAATGCTTGGTCGCTGTGACAGGCAAAAATGACATGGTCAAACGTGTTAACCACACCGTTCACATGCAGATGAACACCATTAAAATCACGCCAAACGGATTGCACAGGAGAAGAAAGATGAATGCGGTCTTTGAAGCCCGCAATGAGCGCCGGAATATATTGCTTCGAGCCCCCTTTGACGACATACCATTGCGGTCGGTTTACAACATCCAATAAGCCGTGATTTAAGAAGAAGCGTGCAAAAAAGTTTAATGGAAAAGCGCGCATATCAGCCAATGTCGAAGACCAAATGGCCGCCCCCATAGGCAAAATATAGTTTTCACAGAAATAGTCGTTAAAGTTATTCGCCGTTAGGAAATCACCAAGCGTGTGCTCATCTTCGGCTTGGCTGCTCTTCGGCTGCGCGGCCTGCGCTTTCACTAATCGATTAAACCGCAAAATATCAAAAATAAAGCCATAAAAACGCGGATTGAACCAATTGCGCTTTTGAGCAAATAATGTCCCTAACGTGTGACCATTATATTCTAAACCGTTTGATTGATTGGAAACGCTAAAGCTCATCTCAGTAGCCAGGCCCTCTACCCCAATCTCATTCATCAAGCGGATAAAATTGGGATAGGTTCTATCGTTATAGACAATAAAGCCGGTATCTACCGCGTATTGCTTATCATCCAGTTCTACTTCGACAGTCGCGGTGTGCCCGCCGATATAGTCGTTCGCTTCATAAACGGTCACGTCATGTTTTTTGTGAAGATGATAACCACACGTTAACCCAGAAATACCCGTTCCAATAATTGCAATTTTCATTCTCTACTTCCTTTAATCTTGGGTAAGTTTTGCGGTTAACGCGTTTTGCCAGCGATAAGGTAACAAGGCGATAAGACGTAAAATGAGGGTAAATCGTGTCGGGAAATAAAGGTAAGCGCTGCCTTTTTCAATGCCTTTCCTGATTGCACGAGAAGCCTCGTCAACATCGACCATGAGTGGCATTGCAAACGTATTTTTTTCCGTTAATGGTGTACGAACAAATCCGGGGTAAACCACGGTGACCTGAATACCTTTTGGTTTTAACGTTTGTTGCAACGTTCGAGCCAGGTAACTCACGGCCGATTTCGATGCGCCATACGCCTCAGCACGAGGGAGCGCAAGCTCGCTGGATATTGAACCGACAATCACTAAATGTGAGCCTCGCACAAAGCGGGTTTGTGCCGCTTCTATCGCGTGCACAAGCCCCATAACATTCACTTCAAATACACGCCTGATAAGCTGACTGTCCAACTCACCTTTTTCGATGTATTCACAATCCCCTGCGTTGAAAATCCACACGTCGGGTTTGCTTTGCATGCTATCGACCATCTGCTGAGTGGCTTGGCAGTCGGTTAAGTCAAAACACAAGGTTTCTATCATTTCAGGTGACGTTTCAGAAAACCGTGTGAGCTCAGCCAGCGCCTGAGGATTACGCCCACACGCCACCACTTTCTCCCCTGCCTTGAGATAGTCTTTCGCCAACTGGAAACCAATACCTGATGTTGCACCGGTTATAAATACCGTTTTCATTCACCTAATCTCCGTTTAATGGTGCGAATAACCGAACCGAGTACTGGTATATTTTCGTACAACATTTCACCTAAATCGAAGTAATCGCGGTGATAAATGACTTTTTGGTGAGAAAATTTGAGGTGGCTAACACCATTGACGTAGATTGTGTGACCGTGTTGGAGTTTTGGGTGTTTGAGGCTCATCGTCCAAGTAATGAAACCCACATCGTCCTGTTGCAGCTGACTTTTAATATCGAACTGACAAAGCTCGACATTGAGATAGAGCGAATCAAAATACCGTTTTAACTCATCCCATCCCTCTAAGCGATGAGCCGCATCTTCAAACACCACGTCTTGGTGATAAACCTCTTCAAGAAGATGCAAGTTATCTTTATTCAATTGCTGATAGATCAAACTGACTTTGGTGACATCCATGAACCAAACCCTCCGAACGTTTTTATTGTACAGTTTTTGTTTTTGTATAATTAACTTAGGACACTATCAATAGTTGTACAAATTTTTTTTTGTATAACTTATTCACATTTACGAAATGAAAACACGATGGATCAAAAAAGGCTTGGAGATTATCCAAGCCTTTCGATGCGATGTTTCGCTGTATTATATTTTGCTGTAAGTAAATAGATGAGCGTCTAATTACAAGCTATTGCGAAGCGCTGCAATACGTTTGTCTAGCGGCGGGTGGCTCATCAGCAATTCTGTCATTGACGCTTTACCGTTGATACCAAACGCCATCATAGAACCTTCTAGTTGAGGCTCATGGCTGACTTTCAAACGCTCTAGCGCGGCAATCATCTTCTCTTTGCCAACCAACTGCGCAGCACCGGCATCGGCATAAAATTCACGATGACGGCTGTACCACATGGTGATAAAGCTTGCTAGGAAACCAAACACCAACTCCAGCACCATTGAGACACCGAAGTAAACCATCATGTTGCTGCCGCCTTCCCCTTCTTCGTCATCATTTGACGAAACAATGTTCGCAATAAAGCGAGAAAGGAAAATAACGAAGGTATTCACAACACCTTGCATTAAAGTCATGGTCACCATGTCACCGTTCGCGATATGGCTCACTTCATGCGCCAAAACGGCTTCCGCTTCATCACGGGTCATGTTGTGTAATAGGCCAGTCGATACCGCGACCAATGAATCGTCACGCTTTGCGCCTGTAGCAAATGCGTTAATATCACCTGATTCATAAATCGCGACCGTTGGCATACCAATACCTACTTGCTGCGATTGACGACGAACCGTTTCAATCAGCCAGTGCTCGGTTTCATTGCGAGGGCTTTCAATCACCATGCCGCCAACAGAACGCAATGCCATGCCTTTCGACATCATTAGCGAAATAATTGAACCGCCAAAACCAAATACGGCTGCCATCAACAGAAGACCTGACAGACTACCAGGCTGCATCCCCGTCACAGCATAAACAATATTCAAAACAACACTTAAAACCAATACAACGGCCAAGTTGGTTGCAAGGAATAACATAATTCGTTTCATTACTTTTCTCCGAAACAGAAAGCTATTTATTAGTGGCTTACGTATACAGGTTATCGAATTCAAGATAAAACTTATCGCAGCCTTTAGTCTACCATCTGATTCAACTCATCCGGTTAGCCTATAGATATAGCCTAATCGCTTTAAACACAAGCGTTAGAAGCAATTTGATACATTTGTTTTTGCCCTTATTTGCCAAGCCGACAGAGAAAAAACCCGTCTCGCCAGCCGCAAATGGTCCTCGCCCATGCCACGCCTTAGACTTTGGTCTTATTGTGGAGTCACGAAAAGATGCTAAATTTCTCACAACGACACTTTCGCTTGTACCAGAAATCACGTAATCAACGTCAAAGGAATGCACCCATGGCTGAGACCAAAAACTATCAAATGGCTATTGATCTTTTGCGCTGCCACCTAGGCATTACAGAGGATGAAGCAAAACAACAATTGGGCTTAATGACAGACGCACCACAGCAACACCTTTCCGAAACGCAATCGGCATGGTTAAGTCTACAAAGCGACCTGTAACCGACACAATAAGATCGGCATAAACTCATAAAATAGACATCATGATCAAAAAAGGCTGCCCGTTAAAATGGCAGCCTTTTCGTTATTGCATTAAACCGTTCTCGTTAACCCAGTAACGGTGATACATCAATGTATTTAGCAAGATCTTTGCGCTTAACACTTGGAACATACGGGATCTCACCGATCTTCGGTGCAGCAATTTTTTGCTCTAGCATCGCAATGATTTCAGCGTAATTTTCCGTGCCCGGATTAATACGGTTCGCCACCCAACCAGCAAGCTCTAAGCCATCCGCTTTGATCGCATCAAGCGTCAGTAATGCATGGCTTAAACAACCTAACTTAATGCCCACCACCAAAACAACTGGCAGTTTTTCTTGCTGAACCCAAGTAGACAGGCAATCTTCATCAGACACGGGAACACGCCAACCGCCTGCGCCTTCAACAAGAACAATGTCTGAATTCGCTTTGTGTTGTGCCAATTTGTCACTCAGTACCGAGTAATCAATAACCACGTTGTCATGCTTTGCCGCGATGTGTGGTGACGCGGGTAACTCCAATGCATAAGGATTCACGTCCTCATACGCCACGTCAACCGTTGCCGCACTTTGCAGATATAAAGCGTCAGAGTGGCGTAAGCCTCCCTCTATGGTCTCACAACCTGCGGCGACCGGCTTATAGCCAATCGTCTTTAATCCTTTTTCCGCTAGTGCGTTCAAAATCGCTTTTGAAGCCACGGTTTTGCCAACATCGGTATCCGTACCTGCAATAAAAAATGCATCAATCATAGATTAATAATCCCCAAACAAACCTGATATGTTGCGGGTAGAAGACCCTGATGTTTTTTCCGAAAGGCTTGATACTCATGCTCGAGTTGAATGAGCATTTTACGGCTCGTTAACCCATGAGAACGCCCTGCAACATGATTTGCTCCAATGCCTTTAAGATCGCGCATCAAAGAAAATGCAGAGTCGTACCAAACCACAATAGACGCCAAGTCTAAGTGATGGTTATTGCAATGAGATTGCGCTAACGCAATGTTTACCTGATTGAGAGGGACAAAATCATTCACGTGTTGATGTGTGTCAATTTTTCGCCATGCCAATTTAAGCTCATTCAACGAGCCTTCTAATAAGGTTGAAAATAATGCCTGACCACCTGGCTTAGTGACTCGGCGCATTTCTCCAAGTGGTATCGCTAAATCATCACACCACTGCAACGCCAAACTCGAAAACACATAATCAAATTGATTATCGGCAAAAGGCAAACATTCCGCATCACCTTGCTGATAGCGCATCCCGCTTTCACCGCAACGTTTCCGCGCTTGCTCTAGCATCGGTTGCGAAAGATCAAGGCACACTACTTCAGCCCCCCGAGCGTTTAATTGCTGGCTAAAAAATCCTGTGCCGCAACCGAGATCAAGTACTCGGCTGCCGGTTAAATCATCAGGGAGTTGGGCGAGTAAACGCTGTCCCACATCTCGCTGAAAAGCCGCGTGCTGATCATAAGTGGCAGCCGCTTTACCAAATGAAGCCGCAATCGCCTCTTTATCTGCTATTGCGAGCCTAATGGCCGCTTCGTCAATATTGATTGCCTGCATCGTTTAATCCTCTAGTACACGTTTTAACGCGGAGGCTAATTGCGTCACGTGTTCCACGGTATGATTGGCGGTTAATGTGATTCTTAGCCTTGCGCCATCAACAGGCACCGTCGGTGAACGAATCGCGGTCAACCAAAACCCTTGCTCTCTTAACGCATTCGCAACCGACAATGCACGCGCACTCGACCCCATTAACACAGGCTTAATCGGCGAGTCCGTCTCTACATAGCCCTCCAGAGAAGCACATTGATCGTGATAGCAGGCTTGCAACTCTTGCAATTTATCTCGACGCCACTGCTGAGTATCTATCAGATCAATCGCGTGAGTTAAGGCATACGCCAAACTTGGTGGCATCGCCGTCGAATACACATGATGACGCGCGAACTGCGTGAGGTAATCACCGGTGGATTCATCACATAAAATAGCCGCACCAGACAGGCCAAATGCTTTGCCAAACGTCACGACTAATATTTGAGGCTTGACCCCCGCTTGGTTGCAACTGCCTCGACCTTGCTCGCCCAACACACCGATTCCGTGGGCGTCATCCACCGCTAACCAAGCGCTGTTTGGTAAGCACTGCTCTATGGCCTGTAAAGGCGCGCTATCACCATCCATGCTAAACACCCCTTCTGTTACCACTAAAGCGTTTGGCTCAATCAGCGCTTTTAAATGGGTAACATCGTTGTGTTTAAAGCGTTTCATCGTGGCGGGCGATAACATCCCCGCTTCGATAAGCGAAGCGTGATTCAATTTATCTTGCAGCAGCAAGTCGCCTTTTTGTAGCAGCGCGAACAGCATCGCTTGATTGGCGGAAAAGCCCGAGCTAAACAAAATCGCACGTGAGTAACCCAGCCACTGACACAAACGTGATTCCAATGCTTGATGAGCCGAGCTAAACCCGGTCACTAAGGGAGATGCGGCACTGCCATTCCCCAACAAATCAATGCCTTTCTTCCACGCGTTGGCGAGTTCAGCGTCGGTGGCGAGCCCCAAATAGTCATTACTCGAAAAATTAAGATAGGCGTGTTCACCAGCCGAAAAGCGACTTCCATTGCCGCCACACAACCCGGTTAGCTGGCGATTAAGACCTTGTTGTCTGCGCTCTTCAAGGGCAAGAGCGATACGCTGATCAAACGCTGGCTTCATAAAACAAATCATCTTGCGAAGGTCTTGCCGCTACACGCTCTACAACGCGATCCAACAAATCATTCTCTTCAATTTCGTCTGGGCGCTGGGATACCTGCTGGCTATTAATCCCAAGCTTATCGAACAGCTGCATATCTTTATCTTCCGATGGATTCGGTGTGGTTAAGAGTTTGCATCCATAAAAGACCGAGTTTGCCCCCGCCATAAAGCACAGGGTTTGCATCTGCTCATTCATGTCCTCACGACCAGCCGACAAACGCACCGCAGAAAGAGGCATCATAATTCGGGCAATCGCGATTAAGCGGATAAAATCAAATGGGTCTACATCATCAACCGCTTCAAGCGGTGTCCCTTTGACCTTCACCAACATGTTAACAGGCACGCTTTCAGGATGAGTCGGTAGGTTCGCTAACTCAACAAACAAGCCTGCGCGGTCACTGGCGCTCTCGCCCATACCAATAATGCCACCTGAGCAGATTTTCATACCTGCATCACGAACGTGAGAAAGGGTGTCAAGGCGGTCTTGGTAAGTTCGCGTGGTGATAATGTTGCCGTAAAATTCTGGTGAGGTGTCTAAGTTGTGGTTGTAGTAATCAAGCCCTGCACCCGCTAATTCATCGGCTTGATCTGGCGTGAGCATTCCAAGCGTCATACAGGTCTCTAGCCCCATGCCTTTCACGCCTTTGATCATCTCCGTCAAATGTGGCATGTCGCGCGCTTTCGGGTTCTTCCACGCAGCGCCCATACAAAACCGTGTTGAACCAGCATTTTTAGCCTTTTGGGCCGCATCCAATACGCGGTCGACTTCCATCAACCGTTCTTTTTCGACATCCGTGGTATAACGCGCACTTTGCGGACAATATTTGCAATCTTCTGGGCAAGCCCCCGTTTTGATCGAAAGCAGCGTGCTGACTTGAACGTAGTTGCTTTGTTGATATTGACGATGGACGCATTGCGCTTCAAACAATAGATCCATAAACGGTTTTTCCATCAGCTGCTGTACTTCAGCAACCGTCCAGTTATGACGAACTTCCACGTGTTTTCCTTTTTATATCCTTGCTAGCGGGTCACTAAACGAGAGTGATCATTAGAATTTTGCTCTTGGCTAGTCTACTGACACTTGCTAAGCTGTCAACACAAACGAAAACAACAAGTTGACCAATGGTTAACAATTAATCACTTCAGTAATGGGTATTCTGATGGATCTCGCTTTTGACCGCCGTCATATCTGGCATCCCTACACCTCAACATTAACACCTCTGACCTGCTACCCAATCGAACGAGCGGAAGGCGTTTGTTTATATTTGGACGATGGTCGTGCACTCATTGATGGTATGTCATCTTGGTGGGCCGCCATACATGGCTACAACCATCCACACCTTAATCAAGCTGCGCACCAACAAATCGATCAAGTCGCCCATGTCATGTTTGGCGGCATTACGCATCAACCCGCGATTGATTTGTGCAAACATCTCATCGCGATGACGGCAGAACCGCTACAGCACGTCTTCTTGGCTGATTCGGGTTCAGTGGCGGTCGAAGTGAGCCTGAAAATGGCGTTGCAGTATTGGCACGCCAAGGGGGAATCGCGCAGCCAGTTTTTGACCCTGCGTGATGGCTATCATGGTGACACCTTTGCCGCCATGTCAGTCACCGATCCTGACAACTCAATGCACTCGCTCTACAAAGGATTTTTGCCTCAACATCTCTTCGCCGACTCGCCTAAATCTGGTTTTTGGCAAGAATGGGACGAAAGGGATTTGGATGATTTCACCGCAAAACTCACCCTTCATCATCAAGACATCGCCGCGGTGATCTTAGAGCCGATCGTGCAAGGCGCAGGTGGAATGCGTATGTATCACCCGGCATTTTTACAAGGTGTACGTCGTTTGTGTGATGAGTTTGGTGTGTTGCTGATCTTAGATGAAATCGCGACGGGATTTGGCCGCACAGGCAAGTTATTTGCTTATGAACATGCGCACATCGAGCCCGATATTTTATGTTTGGGTAAGGCGTTGACCGGAGGCTATATGACTCTCTCGGCCACATTAACTACCTCTCATGTTGCCAATACCGTATGTGGGGGAGAAGCGGGTTGCTTTATGCATGGCCCCACATTTATGGGCAACCCCCTCGCCTGCGCCGTCGCGAATGCCAGCATGGAGATTCTCGCGAAAGGGGAATGGCAAGATCAAGCACAAGCGATTGAAGCACAGTTCGCCAAACGGCTACCGCAATTGGCCGAACATCCATACGTGACCGACGTGCGTTGGCTAGGGGCAATTGGCGTGGTTGAAACAGCTCACCCCGTTAATATGGAGAACATTCAAGCCCATTTCGTTGAGCAAGGCGTGTGGATACGCCCATTTGGCAAGCTCATCTATCTGATGCCACCGTTTATTAGCCAACCAGAACATATCGAAAAATTGGTTAAGGCAATCGAAACGGCGCTAAACAAGCCTGAGTGTTTTCAATAAACGTCCGAGCAATAAACACAAAAAAGGGTTGGCAATGCCAACCCTTTTCAGATCATCGGATGATTATTCTTGATCAATCATCCAACGACGGAATTCTTTACGTTCTTCTTTATTTGCTTGCAAGTACCATGCTTTCAATTGATCAACGGTCTTCGTTGCCATTACAGGTGCTGGCGCGGCTACTGTGCTGCTTGAGCCATTTGCGACAACAGATGACGTCGCAACCGCTGCCGTTTCAATCGCTACAGGGGCATCAATCAATACGCCGTCTTTGAAGTAAACACCACGCTGTTTGTTGTGCTCAGCAACTAGGTTTTCCATACCAGCGTAAGGCATAAAACCACCTTTACCCTCAAGCACGGCTTGTTCAAATACAATCTCTTGACCATCAACCAGCACTTTCCAACTAGGGGCTGCCTTTGAGAACTCTTGTTCTGCCGCCATCTCGCTATTCACATCAGGAGCGACAACTTTGAAGTTTTCACCCTGGGAATCAAAACTTATAACATAAGGCTTAGAAGTGAATACGCGCGAACCAAGCTTATCATCAAAACGAACAACCGTTTGAACAAAGCCTTCCTCTACTTGGTTCTGACCAATTTTTTGCTCTGCCTTTTGGCCATTAATATAGAGAATTGAAACTCCATCTTGCGCAGAAAGAACCGCGGCCTGCAGTGGAAAAGCCAACACCCCCACCATCACAGCGAATAAACTTTTAATTTTCAAAGGAGTTCCCCTTAAACAGCAATGTAATGTAAAAGTAAAAAGCCACCCGAAGGTGGCTTTAGTATATCTGATTAAGCAATCATTAGAATGATGCTTTAACACCGATAGCTAGAGCAGTGTCAGAATCGTCGTTGCCGTCGATGTCTTGACCAGCTACTTCAGCATAAGCTGTAGTGTTTGGAGCTAGTGCGTAACCTGCGTTCACGAACCAGTTAGTTGCATCAAATGCATCTTCATCGTGGTCAGCAACAGATACAGCAGAACCGAATGTCCACTTACCTAGGTAGTAGTCAGCACCTAGCGTGTAAACGTTAGTGTCTGCACCGTCAAAGTCTTTGTTAGTTGCGTAGTAACCTAGACCTACACGGAAGCTTTCAAAACCAGTGTAGTTAGCTTCGAAACCGAATGCATCTTCATCGACTAGGTTGCCTTCTGTATCACGTACGTTTGCAGTGTTTAGGTTTGCGTAGAATACAGACATGTCAAGGTCAGCTACACGGTAACCAAAACGACCATCGAAGTAGTCTGCATCAGTTCCAACGTGGTCTGCATCATCCATTTTGTTTTGAACGAAGCCAAGCGTAGTGTAGAAAGCGCCGTTGTCGTAGTCGTAACGGATACCTTCATCGCGACATGCGTAATCGCCTGAAGCACCTTCGTAAAGCTTGTTTACGTCGAATTGGTAATCTGTTGTGATGCCACCTAGGTCATCGACAGCAGTACATAGACGACCGAACTTGATAGAACCGTAAGTTTTTGAGTATAGCGCTACGTAGGTATCGCCGTTTTTAGTGTCTTTAGCGTTGTTGCTGTTAGAACCATCGAATTCCCAGTAACCGCCGAATTGTAGGTCATCGTTTAGCGCGTAACGAACATCAAAACCGAAATCTGCATCTTCGATTTGTTGCTTCATTGAGCTGTGATCAAAAGAGTTTTGGTAAGTAACTTCGATATCACCGTGAATGTCTACAGTCACGCCGTCTTGGTTGTAAAGTTCGATCGCTTGCGCAGATGTTGCTGCAAGAAGTACTGAAAGAGCTACAAGAGTCTTTTTCATAATAATCCACTGCCTTTTCTAGATTTGGGAAATCCTTATCCGGTTCCCTTTTTGTTTTTCAGTGGTGACTCAAACTCTTTAATGGTTCGATATCACCGCTCTCAAATTTCGAGGCCTAGATTGCAAAAGATTATTCTGCGTGTCAAATCTTATAAAAACAAAATATAAAAAAACATAAAAACGTTAATTATTAGTTACTTACACTTTTTACAGTCCGTTTTACGACCAACTTCTAACCATAATGATGCATTTATAACTACCCTAACAACACCGGTTAGTTAGTGTTTTATGCTAAAATTCACTTATAAGAACATCAATAGCAGTTTTTTATCTCACTCAAAGCCGGATATTGCAGCTCTATATTTTTCACATTTAGAATTAATTCTAAGTTCATGAAGGTTCAATCTTTTTTTGTGAAGGAGATCGAGATTTGATTGAAAAGGATTGTATTTCGTGAACTACTTAACGCTTAGAGAAGTGTGCTACACTCGATTTCCCCGAGAAAGGCGCCCGTATGTCAAACAGTAAAATACAAGAATCGATCCGCAAAAGTTATCAAAACCTCCAAGCTCAACTTGAGAACTTTGTTCCCCGCCGAGCTCAGAATTACCTTGTCGCGGAAATCGCAAAAACACTTTGTGGTGATTATCACAAAACCAATCGAATCATCGTTGCTGAGGCGGGAACCGGTATCGGTAAGTCGCTTTCTTATCTTATGGCAACCATTCCAGTCGCGGTTCAGAGTAATCGTAAAGTGGTGATTTCGACCGCGACCGTCGCACTGCAAGAGCAGTTAATTGATAAAGATTTGCCTCTGTTTCGTCGCATCACCGATCAATCGTTCTCTTTTATTTTAGCGAAAGGCCGTCAACGTTATTGTTGTGGCGAAAAACTCGCCTCAGCTTGCGGTGCCGATGGTGGCCAACTGGCGATGTTTGAATCAAAACCCAAGAAGAAAGACATCGAACTGTTAGAGCGTTTGCATAAAGCCTTACAACAAGGCAAATGGGATGGCGACAAAGACTCTTGGCCGAAAACCATTCATGATGACGTTTGGCGTCATATCGTGAGCGATAAACACAGCTGTAACAACAGCATGCCATCGCACCGAGGTTGCCCATTCCAAAAAGCACGTTCTGAGTTAGATAAGGCGGACGTCATCATCGCCAACCACAGTTTGGTGATGGCAGATGCTGACCTTGGCGGCGGCGTTATTCTTCCTGAGCCTGAAAATACCATTTACGTTTTTGACGAAGCGCATCACCTTCCGCATGTCGCTCGCGATCACTCTTCAGCGGCGGCAAGCCTGAAAGGTGCGGTAACCTGGCTAGAAAGACTTAACCAGTCCGTGACCAAATTTGCCGATTTAGCCGATGCCAAACGCGTTAGCCGCTTTCGCAATGAACTCCAAGATTCCATACAACAATTGATTCCATCACTTACGCAATTAGCCAGTCGTTTTGACCCCGCGCACTTTGTGGATGGCCTCTACCGTTTTGAGCATGGTGAGTTACCAACTTGGCTCGAAGAAGAGTCTAAACAATTAAAGATCCTTTCGCACAAAGGCGCTCAAGCGACGGCGAAAATTGCCGACTTAATTGCAGAGCGAGTCAAAGAAGGCGAAATTGCCACACGACTTGCCGAACCCGCATTGGCTGAACTCGGTTTTTATATTCAAAGAATGGATAATCTTGCCCAAGTTTGGCGCTTAATGGCGGAACCACAACGCGATAAAGGTGCACCACTGGCTCGTTGGCTTGAAAACAGTAACGAACGAGAAGGCGACTTTGTGGTGAACGTATCGCCATTAGAGGTTGGCTGGCAGCTAGATCAACAAATTTGGAGCCGTTGCCTTGGGGCGGTTTTAGTCTCGGCAACCATGCGCGCGCTCAACTCTTTTAGCTTTTATTGTCGCCAAGCGGGGATCAGTGAAAAGCCAGAAGATGGTACTCGTTTTCTGGCCTTAGCATCGCCTTTTGATTATCAAAATCAAGCAGAGCTCTACATCCCTAAGATGAAATACGAGCCGCAAGCAAGTGAGTTTACGGAATATCTTATTGAAATTCTGCCTAACCTAATTGCAGACAAACAGGCCAACTTAGTTTTATTCTCTTCTTATTGGCAGATGAACCAAGTGGCTCAAGCACTGGAAAGTTCATTTATCAAAAAAGGTTGGGCGTTACAAATTCAAGGTAAAGAGTCTCGCACTGAAATTCTCAATAAACATAAAACGCTCGTGCAATGTCAAAAAACAAGCATTTTATTTGGTACTGGCAGTTTTTCAGAAGGTTTGGATCTTCCTGGCGAGTTACTTGAGAATTTGATCATTACCAAGATTCCATTTGGGGTGCCGACTTCACCGGTTGAGCAAGCGCATGCCGAGTACATTGAGCAAAGAGGCGGTAATCCGTTTATGCAAATCACCGTACCGGAAGCGAGCAAGAAATTGATTCAATCGGTGGGTCGTTTGCTACGCAAAGAGCGAGATTGCGGCAAGGTGATCATCTTGGATAGACGCATTGTGACCAAACGTTATGGTCAATCATTGCTTGATTCCCTACCGCCTTTTAAACGAATCATCGAATAAATAAGTGGCACGCTTTTAAAAGCCACATAATAAGAAGAAGACTGAATGGAAATGTTAGAACCAACGATGCTGTTGGTATTGGCGCTGGTCGCATTTTTTGCTGGATTTATTGATGCAGTCGCGGGAGGGGGCGGAATGCTAACTGTCCCGACGCTTCTTTCTTTGGGGTTGCCCCCACACATGGCACTGGGCACCAATAAACTGGCGGCATCGTTTGCCTCTTCAACGGCGGCGTTTACTTATTATAAAAAGCGTTTATTCAAGCCTCAATGTTGGAACCGTTCCTTTATTGCCACCTTTATTGGCGCGATCGTGGGCACGCTTGTGGTTGACGCCATCAGTACTCAATGGTTAGAGAAAACTCTACCCTTGATCATTCTGGCGGCCGCGGTCTACACCATTTGGCACAAAACGCCGGAAAACAGCAGCAATGAGCCGCCTCCACCTTGTCCAGTCTTTCGTAAAAAGCAGGTCGTTCAAGGCGGTATATTGGGCTTTTACGATGGCATTGCCGGACCCGGCACTGGGGCCTTTTGGACCGTAAGTACCATGGCCTTGTATCGGCTCAATATTTTGGTGGCGTCTGGCGTCGCGAAAGCGATGAACTTTACCAGCAACTTCACCTCACTGGTGACTTTTGCTATTTTGGGGCATATTGACTGGGTACTTGGCCTGACCATGGGTGTATGCTTAATGGCAGGAGCCTTCGTTGGCGCGCATTCTGCCATTCGATTTGGCGCAAAATTTATCCGACCGGTCTTTGTTACTGTCGTCAGTATTCTGGCGATAAAACTTGCCTATGACGCATGGTTTGTTGCTGTATGAATCACTTAAAACCACTGGTTAGCACCTTAGAACATCTCGCGGTTCAAGCGGCGCAAATTGATCGCAAGCGCAGCGAGCATCATCAACCTTTATTTGATGAAACGCTATTTCATTGCAAAGCGCGCTTACTCGTGCCTTGTGTCAAAGAAACACAATCGACTCTCAACACCATTGTGCGAGAGCAAGACAGCGGTCGCTTGACCACATTACGGGCAGAATATTTAACCGAGCGACTCTTTGCTCAGCTCTCTGCGTTGCAACGTGAGATCGCCACACAACCGATCCGAAAAAATGAGCCTAAGCACTATAGCCATTATCAAAAACCGATTAATGTGCTTTATCAAGAGCTGGCCCAGCACCAAGATTGGGAACGACGTTTGATGGAAATGGCGCGCGACAAACTCGCAGAGCTAGAGTGCGCCCCACCCTTTGCCCAACAAAATGCACAACAAGCGTTGTTGTCGACTGAGCAACGCCTAGAGCGATGCCGAGTTTCAAAACTGAAAATTGAAAAACAAATTTCTTACCGTGAGAGACATCAATAATATGACGATGCCTGCAACTGGCCTTGATAGCGCCCCAGATGAAATCAAACTGGCGGTCGACCTCATCTATCTATTAGAAAGCAATAACGTTGATCCACAAACTGCCCTAGAAGCGATTAAAATCGTCCAATCAGATCTACAAGCCAAATTGGCACCGGAAGCATAGATGTTCAAGCTAAACCTCGATATCCCTGATTTTTTAAACACCTATTGGCAGAAGAAACCTGTCATCATCAAAAACGCCTTCAGCCATTTTGCTGATCCTATCTCAGCAGATGAAATCGCTGGATTATCACTGGAAGAGATGGTCGACTCACGTTTTGTCACCAACAAAGACGCCCAATGGACCGCGCAACACGGCCCATTTGAGGAATCGTTTTTTGATACGCTGCCAGAGACCCATTGCCAGCTGATCGTTCAAGCGTGTAACCATTGGCACAGTGAAACTGCGCAACTTATTGAGCCGTTCAAAGCGCTACCACACTGGTTATTTGATGATGTGATGGTGTGTTACTCAGCGCCGCATGGTGGTGTTGGTCCTCATATTGACCAATATGATGTATTCATTATCCAAGGCCAAGGTAAGCGTGAGTGGAAAGTAGGCGCGAAAGATGTCGGCCAATACACGGAAGTGATTCAAGGTGGTGCTTTAAGACAAATTGAAGGCTTTGATGCCATAATTGACGATATTTTGCTGCCTGGTGACATGCTTTATATCCCGCCAGGTTTCCCTCATGAAGGGACAACGCTTGAAGCCAGCTTAAGCTATTCGTTGGGTTATCGTTCACCAACCGAGCAAGAGTTATTGAGCCACTTTGCCGATCACACTATCGCCAATGATCTCGGTAACCATCACATGCATGATCCGGATTTACCGGCGCAAAGCCATTATGGTCAAATCGGAAATCAAAGCCTGACGATGCTCAAACAAATGCTGCACAATGCGATGAATGCCGATGATGTTTTAAATACCTTTATCGGGACTCAGTTGAGCCAATCGCGTCATCAGATGAATCTGATTGAACCGGATCCAGAATATCGCTTGGACGAACTTAACGACCTTTTACAACAAAGTGTCTCCATCGAAAAAGTGCCTGGCTTAAAAGCCTTGTACTTAGAAGATGCAACAGAGCAGTTATTCGTGAATGGCGAATGCTTCACGATTCATAGTGACGATAAAGCGCTACTGAGCCTGCTTTGCGACCAAAACGCGTTCAACAGCGACGATATCATTATGTCGCCCCAGCTTGAAACGCGCGAAACGTTACTCACACTGATTAACAGCGGCTATTGGTACATCGCTTAATCATCGTATTCACTGAAAAGGAATCTAAAATGAAAGTCGTTTCATTTAACATCAATGGCCTCCGTGCCAGATTGCATCAATTAGAAGCGTTGATAGAAAAACATCAACCGGATGTGATTGGCCTACAAGAAATCAAAGTGCATGATGAAGCGTTCCCGTTAGACGCGGTGGAAGCGATGGGTTACAAGGTGTATTACCACGGCCAAAAAGCCCATTATGGTGTGGCAATGCTGTGTAAACAAACACCGATTTCGGTTCAAAAAGGTTTCCCAACCGATAATGACGATCATCAAAAACGCATGATAATGGCGACATTTGAAGACGCGAATGGTGAAAAAATCACGGTGCTTAACGGCTACTTCCCTCAAGGCGATAATATTAGCCATGAAACTAAGTATCCATATAAACGCCAGTTTTATACAGACCTGATGACCTATTTAAACGATCATCATACTAATGATGAAAATATCATTGTCATGGGCGATATTAATATCAGCCCACTCGACTTAGATATTGGCATTGGTGAAGTTAACCGTAAACGTTGGTTAAAAACCGGAAAATGTTCTTTCCAACTGGAAGAACGTGAATGGTTACAGTCTTTATTAGATTGGGGATTCATTGATACCTTCCGTCAAATTCATCCTGACGTGACCGACAAATATTCATGGTTTGATTATCGCTCACGTGGCTTTGATGACAACCGTGGCCTACGCATCGATGTTATTCTAGCAACATCATCACTGGCTGCGCGATGTGTTGAATCCGACATTGACTACCCATTGCGTGGTATTGATAAACCGTCTGATCACGCCCCTATTTGGTCGTCATTCGAATAACAACCACTAATTAAAAGGTTTCTTAAATATAGGAAACCTTTTTAAACAACTGTTTTAAATAAGATTTAAACCACACCACCCCCATCAGAACCATATTAGCAATTTAGTGCTATCGCACCATCAATTAAACCAATGTTAGGATGTCGTCAACTCCTAGTGAAATAATACGGTTTGATATGGAAATCAAAAAAGTCGACTGGCGTACTCTTTCGCCATTTAACAAGACGACGTTTTATACCCTAATTATTGCAGGGTTTTTTCTCAATTCTCTAATATTGGTTGTACCCATCTATAGCTTGCAGGTTTTTGATCGCGTATTAACCAGCCGAAGTCTTGATACCTTATTTTTGATCAGTGCCATCGTGCTCTTTTTGCTTATTATTCAATCCGCACTGGATATTATAAAAAATAAATATTTATATAAAAAATCGGCACAATTGGATGCGCTGGCTTCGAGTTATCTCTATCAAAACTTAATTCACGTTATGCCTAGCGATCAGGCATCACAGCAAGATATCCGTGAAATAAAAACCTTCATGGTTTCACCTGCCTTTGCATCCGCTTTCGATATGATCTGGGCGCCGTTGTTTTTAATGGTGATGTTCTTCCTCCACCCCATTATTGGCTTGGTTGGGCTTTCTGCGGTTATCGTTGTCGGCGGTTTCTCGATTTATATCTTTCGAAGCAAACACAAACAAAATACCGACGCTCAAACCGCAAGTTCAGCCTGTCGCTTTGCGGCAGAACAAGCCGTCATTCATCGCGATCACTTAAAAGCTCAATATCTGTCTGTCGGTCTTAGCCAGCAATTTCAACACATGACCGCAGAAAGAGTCTGGAATGAGCAACAGTTGGGATTAACGTCATCAGCATTGAGTTCAATCGCAAAATGTCTTCGTTTTAGTCTACAGATGGGCATCATGGCCGTTGGGGCCTGGTTGGTCATGGCCAATATGTTATCCGCTGGCGGGATCATTGCGGGATCAATTCTGATGTCTCGCGTATTGCAGCCGTTTGAACAATTAGCAAGTACCTTACAAGCATGGCAAAGCGCGCTGTCTGCAAATAAACGCGTGGCGCACTACTTCGCCCTTCAAAGTGATACCCGCCCAGAAACCACCTTTCCCGATATAAGAGGGGCACTGCACATTGACAATCTTTCTTGGTTCCCACCAAAAGCGACGCTACCGCTACTAAAGAATATTCGCTTGAAACTGGAAGCGGGTAATCGTGTGATGATCATGGGCGACAGCGGCTCAGGGAAAACGGCGCTGTGCCAATTGCTTGTCGGGTTGTATCAACCGAGCTCGGGATCGGTTCGACTCGACGGAGCGGATCTCTCACAATGGCGTGCAGAACAGCTGAAACACACCATTGGGTATGTACCACAAAAATTCGACTTCTTCCCCGGCTCCATCAAACAAAACATCGCCCACTTTGATATAGACATGAGCGATGAAAAGGTCATCTCTGCGGCAAAAGCCATCGGGGTTCATGGCGACATCATTAAACTACCTCAAGGCTACAGCACGCTGCTTGGCCCGACAGGTTTGCCTATTTCTGCTGGTTTACTGCAAGCCATCGCCATTGCACGTGCACTGTATTATCAACCAAAACTCTTGATTCTTGATGAGGCCAATGCGCATCTCGACAACACGCGGCTCAACGCACTTAAGCAATTATTGAAAACGCTCAAAGATAACGGCTCAGCCGTCATCATGATTTCTCACAACGCAGAATTGATCGCCCACGTCGATTGGGTGGTCAAACTGGACAACGGCGAAATAGCGACCGCCCATAAAGCGGAACAACTCAGTAAAGTGCGCGATATAAAACAGGCGGTATCGAATGGCTAATTCAGATTTTCATCAAATAAACCACCATGGAATTGAGTACAAAGATGCCCGTCGCTTAAGCTTTACAACGTCAACCACAAGCAAAATTGCGTTGATGATAGTGCTGACAATGCTCGTGGTTTTTGTCGTTTGGGCTGCGTTGGCTAAATTAAGTAGCGCCGCAATCGCCCCTGGCGTGATCATTGTCGAAACCAAGCGCAAACCCATTCAACATTTTGAAGGTGGCATTGTTAAAGCCATCCATGTTGCGGATGGTCAATCCGTCGAGCAAGGCGACTTACTGATCACATTAGACGATTCAAAAGCCTATGCCGAGCTTTATGGGTTACGCGCACAATGGCAAAGCGAATTGGCCCGTATTAATCGATTGCAAGCGGAGTTGGGGGATAAGAGCATGATCACTTTTGATCCACAGCTGTTGCAACAGGCTGATGAAACCTATGTGAACACCATTCTCAACACGCAGCGACAATTATTTGAAAAACGCCGCTCACTCCACAATGGCGAAGACAAAATTCTGAATGAGAAAATTGCCCAAGCGAATCTTGATTTGGAGGCATTACGTAAACGCTATCAAGCCGACGAACAGAGTCTCTTGTATCTGAACCAACAGTTAGCCATGCATGTAGAACTGCTTAAAACAGGCAATACCTCTAAATCCCGCCTATTGGATTTGAAGCGAGAATATACCGACCTCAACGGTAACCTTGCGGAACTGGATATTAAAATTAATCGCGCACAACGCGAAGTTTCCGAAGCCAGACTGCAAGACACCAATGCGGATTTTAACTACGCCAAGCAGCTTGGCGAAGAAATTCAGCAACTAGAGCGTTCTATAAACGAAACCAATCAGGCGATGAATAATGCCAGACAAGTCCTAAAGCGAATTGAAATTCGCGCTCCCCAATCGGGGATCGTGGTGGGTTTGTCGGTCTTTGCTCAGCAATCGGTGATCGCTCCGGGTGAAAAAATCATGGAGATTGTCCCACAGCATGACCAGCTCATCGTAGAAGCGTTACTTAAGCCAGAAGATATCGATGTGGTATCACTCGGCTTAGATACCGAAGTTCGCCTCAGCGCTTACAATTTTCGCCGCACACCGCCGGTGCGAGGCAAGCTGATCCATATTTCAGCCGACAGAATTACCGACCAAGCATCAGGGTCATCCGCCTACCTTGCTCAAGTGGCTCTTAATCAAGAGGATCTCGCCGCATTGCAAGGGGTAACACTCTATCCAGGAATGCCCGCCGAAGTAATGATTTTACTGAGCGAGCAAACCCCCTTGGATTATTTACTAAGCCCGCTGTCTGTGAGTGCTTATAAAGCCATGCGAGAAATTTAGCTTAGTATACCGCCGGAGTGCTCGACTTAGATTCTTAAGTCAGTATGCCTTCAATATAAAACAAGAGAAACGCCAAACCTATCGTGAGGTGGGGACGGAAAGTTACAGATCTCACGCGTTGAGATGGCTGAACTGCCTCCAATTAATCATAAGATTGATAGAGGAAATGTCATGACAGTAAAACAGGGACACCCTGATCACCTAGAAAACCGTGCAATTGCCCAAGATGCAACACCGCTTTCTATCGACTCACCGATTGACCAAATCATCGTGGATATTGACCGAATTAATGACATCGATACCCAAGATGGCAATGACATCATTATTGGCTTAGGGGGCAATGATGAGATTCATTCCAATGGCGGTCAGGATGTCATTGACGGGGGTAACGGTAACGATGTGATCGCCGCTGGCAGTGGTGAGGATTTTGTTGCAGGGGGCAATGGCCATGACCGTTTAATTGGAGAGAATGGCAACGATGTGCTCATTGGTGACAACGTTGAAAAAGCACTTTCTATCGATCCGTTGAGCGGCAAAATCGCCGTTAATTTTTGTGATGCCACGACGGTAGATTTAAGCCAAGCGACCGCCTTCAACCCAGACGGTTCTGAAGCTCAGCTCTTTGAGAACAATGGTAAATTTGGCGTTTTAGGCAACGGTGAAAGTGGTCGCGCGGGTCAAATAGGCTACAGCTTTGTAGACGAAGACCAAGAAGGCGATCGCACAGGCGCATCCGAAGTACTGTCTATTTCTGTTGATGAGCATTCTTATGCTGCACAAGTATCGATTGATAAACTGTTTAAAGATGAAGGTAAATCCGACGGTTCTAAAGTTCGCGATATCGATGAAGTCGGCGTTTGGACGGTATTACGTGAAGGGATTGTCGTCGCTCATGGTTACTTCACTGCGGGCGAGTTTGATCAAGCCACATTAGAGGCTTATGGCCTTGACCCAGCAAAAGACAATTTAAAAGTGCTGAGCGATGGTAACGGCAAATCAAATGGCATTTTTACTATCGAACCAGAAGATACTGGCTTTGTCGCGTTTGATGAAATTCAATTTTCTGCCGCCATTGGCCACTTCGATAAAAGTGGTTATGGATACTTAGATTCAAGCGACTTCTTTGTTCGTGACGTCAAAACGGTCGGGCTAGACGCCGCTCCTAACAAGCCGCAAGGTGATGAGTTAAATGGCGGCAATGATGACGATGTCCTTATCGGTGGACACGGCAAAGATCACTTAGTGGGTGATGAAAGCCACAACTTCACAGATGGCGTTAGCCTTGATTTATCCGCGGCGAGAGCGACAAACCCCGTTTCCGGATCAGGCGTTGTGAGCCAAGATATCGATGGTGTTGGCGTTGAAGGCAACCAAGAATCTGGCGTTGCTGACCAGTTAGGCCACACGTTTGACCCTGATACTTTAGAGGGGACATCAGAAACGCTAACTTACGATTTGGGTGAAGACCAATACGCCGCTCGCGTGCAAATAGATCGCTTGTTTGCTGACGAAGCGCTTGATGGCAGTAACGAAGTGGGTGTATGGCGTGTGTTTAATGACGGCCAACTTGTGGCATCGGGCTATTTTACCTCTAAAGACATCGACCAAGCCACGATGGACAGCTTTGGGATCGCGCTCACCGACAATATTAAAGTGCTCGACAATGGCACCGGCTCAATAGACGACGGCTTCTTTGATATCACACCTCAAGATACAAACGGCCAATATTTTGACCAAATTCAGTTTGCAGCAGCCGATGGAGTTTTCGATAAAAATGGCCTCGGTACATGGGACTCTAGTGATTACTTCATCAAAGACATCACGGTACTCAATACCGATTCTCTTGATGGCAGTAATCCAGAAGGCAACGACTGGCTAGATGGCGGCGCTGGCAATGATCTTTTAGAAGGCGGCTATGGCCAAGATGTCCTGATTGGCGGAACAGGCAACGACATTCTGATTGGCGATTACACACAAGCCACCGCGATAACAGCGGGTGAAAACGAAGACCTCAACCAATCGGTCGCGTTAAGCCCTGACGGCAGCCAAACAACGCTAACCGAAGACAAAAATGGCTTTGGTGTTGAGGGCAATAGCGAGAGTGGTGTCTCAAACCAAATTGGCTTCAGTTTTGTTGAAAACCCAGAGACTGGCGACATCACCGGTGAATCAGAGACACTGTGCATTTCAATCGATGAAAAAACCGCGGCGGCCGCAATTTCCGTGGACAACTTGTTTGCTGACGAGGCATTCAATGGGGCGAACGAAGTGGGTGTTTGGACAGTGTTTGAACAAGGTATTGAGGTGGCTACTGGGTATTTCACCAGCAGTGAAATCGATGATGAAACCCTTGCCACTTATGGTTTTGACCCAAAAACTGACAATATTAAGGTGCTCGAAAACGGCGACGATTGCTGCCATGGCGAGTTCACTATCTCCCCTTCTGATACCGGCAACGCGACGTTTGATGAAATTCAACTTTCTGCCGCAAAAGGAACCTTTGATAAGAGCGGTTATGGTGCGACAGATTCAAGCGATTACTACCTATCCTCAATCACCACGTACCAAAAAGATGACGTGCTATTAGGTGGTGAAGGCCACGATATTATTGCTGCCGGTCAAGGCTTTGATATTGTTGATGGCGGTGCCGGCCATGACCTTATCCATAGCAACGGTAATGATTATGTTAATGGTGGTGACGGTTTTGACGTTGTTACCGCGGGTGAAGTGAGCACTCAATTCAACGGTGAGCTCATCGATGTTGCCCAAGAAGTTAAACATGCAGTGGATTTTGAGGTCACACAAAGCTCAAAATTGCAAAATATTGAGGCGGTGGTTGGCAGCAGCCAAAATGACACCTTGTTGCTGGATCTCAATGTGGTGGCCGAATCAACACAATCATTGAATGGTCAATCATCCGATGCTTTCTTTGCCTCAAATATCGAGCACTTGGAAATCGCTAATGAGGATTTTACGCTGATGCATGCGGAAACGACCGACGCTAGCGCTTTAGATGGCGCTCTACAAGCGCACTTAGACCAGCTTGGTATGGAAGGGACCGTTTACAGCTACACATTCGCCAATGGCTCGGAAACCCTCTCGGTCTACAGTGATGTCGAGTGGGATCAGGCAGACTTCAACCTACCGGCGTAATCAACCACTATCGGTATATGCCGACAATAAAAAACCGGAGCGCAAGCTCCGGTTTCTTTTAAAGCATAAGAAGGTTAGATAGCAATAAAGTTTGCTTCAACCATTGGATTCACATCCGCTTCGTAATCAACGCCTTCAATACCAAAACCAAACAGCTTCAAGAACTCTTCTTTGTACTCAACGTAGTCAGTCAGTTCTTTTAGGTTCTCAGTGGTAATTTGTGGCCACAGTGCACTGCAGTGCTGTTGAATGTCATCGCGTAGCTCTAAGTCATCCAAACGCAGACGATTCGTATCATCGACTTCTGCCGCGCTGCCATCTTCTTTGTAAAGACGTTGGTTAAACATACGCGAGATTTGTTCAATACAACCTTCGTGCACGCCTTGCTCACGCATTTTCTTGAAGACCATTGCAATGTACAACGGCATAACCGGAATCGCAGAACTTGCTTGAGTCACAACTGACTTCAGCACAGCCACGTTTGCGCTGCCGCCCGTTGCGCCCAGTTTTGCATTCAACTCTGCCGCCGCGCGGTCAAGATCCATCTTCGCTTTACCTAACGCGCCATCCCAGTAGATAGGCCAAGTAAGCTCAGTACCAATATAGCTGTAAGCGACGGTTTTACAGCCGTCCGCCAATACGCCAGCGTCTGCTAGAGAATTGATCCACAATTCCCAATCTTCGCCGCCCATGACCGTTACGGTGTCTTGGATTTCTTGCTCTGTTGCAGGCTCTACGCTTGCTTCAATGATCATATCTTTATTCGTATCAACCGCAGTTGAAGTATAAATTTGACCGATTGGTTTAAGAGTAGAACGGATAACTTCACCCGTTTCAGGCATTTTACGCACTGGAGAAGCCAGTGAGTAAACCACCATATCAATCTGACCAAGATCTTGTTTGATCAAATCGATGGTTTTTTGTTTCGCTTCATTAGAGAAAGCATCACCATTTAGGCTTTTCGCATATAGGCCAGCTTCGCCTGCTAGTTTTTCAAATGCAGCGGAGTTATAAAAGCCTGCTGTACCTGGTTTTTTCTCAGAACCTTCTTTTTCGAAGAACACACCAATTGTTGATGCGCCACCGCCAAATGCAGCCGTGATACGAGAAGAAAGACCGTAGCCACTTGAAGAACCAATCACAAGCACACGTTTAGGTGCGTTTTTGATAGGGCCTTGTGCTTGAGTGTAAGCAATTTGTTCTTTTACGTTAGCTTCACAACCGATTGGATGTGTAGTGGTACAGATAAATCCACGAATTCTAGGTTTGATGATCATATTCAACTTCCTTTAAAAATCTCCGCTAGGATAAAAGGTTCGTCGGGAGATCGCATCTAATTTCTTAAAAATTGCCGGGAAAAGATAAGTGGTTGGAGCACTTTGCAGCAAAATGGCGGCTCTATGCCCAAACATCTTGACGATGTAGGTAGGCGACAAGCGCACAAAGCTTCTAAGCTCCGCGATGTTATTTGATGGGGTTTGAGAGTGCCGGTCAACACCGCGGCAACATCAAGTCGCACGGGACAAGTAGCGCGAGAATAGAGACAATAAGGGCACCCTTTCGGTGCCCTTCGTCTTTACGGTTCAGTTTATTGGTTTAAACGTGACCCTGTCTCATTTCGCCACCAAGCGACTATACTAGGTGCCACTAAGCAGGCACTAAACAAGACTAGGCGACACTATTGAGCTTCGTTGTCCGCTTACTTGTTCGCTTCGCTCGCTGCGGTTTATCGTGCGTACGCACTTGGCTAAGATCATGGCTAAAATGGTCGACCTGAATGGCTTTATATCGTAGCTTATCCGCCTGCAATACTTGCTCGACTTCTTGCGCGCTTAAGACACCCGCTTGCTGTGCTTGCTCTAAACGCATTTTCAAATCCCCTTTGCGAGCCACGATGCCCTCTTTGGCAGCACGATTAAGCTTACGCTCTTGGCTCTTCACGCTGTACATCGCTAGAAACGCATTTTCCATTAAGCCAACGCTGTCATCCTCATCAGCACCGATATAACAAAGGTGCGTCAAGCGATCACGGTGTGCGCCTGGGGTCATCAAACTTTCTGCGATATTCACGGTTAAATCATCACTTGGCTGTTTAAAGCGATTGCCCAACGGGAAAATGACCACTTTGAGTAAGCGACCCACGCCTTTGTGCGGGTAATTACTGAACGCGTTCTGCAACGATTGCGCCCCTTGGTAAAGACAGTGTTGAACCGCATAATGCACATAATTGAGGTCTTGCTGTTGGCGACCATCGTCTTCGTATTTTTTCAATACCGCTGATGCCATATAGAGATACGCGAGGGCATCACCCAAGCGCGCTGAAATAAGCTCTTTACGCTTGAGATCACCACCGAGTGTCAACATCGCAAAATCCGCACTCACAGCGAGTGCACGGCTCAATCGTGTTAAATCACGGTAATAAACTTGAGTTGCGCCACTCATGTCTGACTTAATAAAACGCGAGCCTGTTAATGCCGCACCAAAAGCACCAAAGGTATTTTTGCTGGCATGAGCAATATGCTTGAACAACAGTGCATCAAATTCTTCCGCCGCTTGCTTATGGTCTGGGTTGGCTGCCGCGGCCATCTCTTGCAAAACATAAGGATGACAACGCGTCGCCCCTTGACCAAAGATCATCAGATTACGCGTTAAAATATTCGCGCCTTCTACGGTGATGGCCACAGGAATACCAAGATAATGCGTGGCAAGGTAATTCATTGGCCCATCTTGAATGGCGCGACCAGAGTGAATATCCATCGAATCGTTCAGCACGGTACGTGCCATTTCTGTCATATGGTATTTGGCTATAGCGGTAACAATGCCGGGCTTTTCATCCATATCCAGTGAGGTAGTGGTCAATGTACGCGTTGCTTCCAACAGATACGTTAAACCACCAATTCGGCCAAGCGCTTCGGCCACCCCTTCAAACTTACCAATCGACATGCCAAATTGTTTACGCACATATGCATAAGCGCCAGTGGTTCTTGCCGTAAGATGCCCAATGGCCGTGCCCAACGCTGGCAACGAAATACCACGCCCTGCCGATAAACACTCCACCAGCATCCGCCAACCTTTTCCGGCGTATTCTTGTCCACCGATCAACCAGTCCATCGGAATAAAGACATCTTCGCCACGAGTTGGGCCATTCATAAATGCCAAGCCCAGTGGATCATGACGCTCACCAATTTCTACGCCGGGGTGATCCGCCGGAATTAGCGCACAAGTAATGCCAAAATCTTGTTCATCACCAATCAGGTTGTCTGGATCATACATTTTGAAAGCAAGACCCAAAACTGTCGCGACCGGCGCTAACGTGATGTAGCGTTTGTTCCAACTGATTTGAACACCAAGCACTTGCTCGCCGTTATGCTCGCCATAACACACGACGCCTTTATCAGGAATGCCCCCTGCATCTGACCCCGCTTCAGGGCCAGTAAGAGCAAAGCACGGAATGTCAGTGCCGTCCGCCAATCTTGGCAGCCAATAATCTTTTTGTTCTTGTGTACCATAATGTGTGAGTAGCTCGCCTGGCCCCAAAGAGTTTGGCACCATGACCGTCACAGCCGCACTGATACTGCGCGTAGCGATACGTGACACGATGGTGGAATTAGCCAATGATGAAAAGGCTCTTCCGCCATATTGTTTGGAAATAATGAGTGAGAAAAAACGCTCTTTACGAAGGTATTGCCACACCTCTTCTGGCAAATCACGGTCTTGTTTAATGATCTTATGATCATCAAGCATCGCCATGAGCGTGGCCAGTTCATTATCCATGAACGATTGCTCTTCCTCGGTAAGCGTCGGTTTAGGATATTGGTGCAGTTTATTAAAGTCAGGATGGCCAGAAAACAATTCGCCATCCCACCACACACTGCCCGCTTCCATCGCTTCTTTTTCCGTTTCAGAAAGCGGCGGCAAAACTTGTTTAAACAATTTGAATGCGGGATCGCTGATCCATTTTCTTCGTAGAGAGCTCATAATCCATTCCTTTTGTTCACGTTGTTGCCTTTGCAGGCCTGTTGTTATTGTTATTTCACATATCTCTGTTGCTTCATCTTGCGTCTGTTATTCCATGCTGAGCACTAGCGGGATTCCACACCCTGATTCGCCGCTTTGTATCCGTTTGTACATATCAAGTTATACGTATTAATTCATAAAAATATTCATTCATACCGTTAATCAAAAGAACGCAGCACAAGCTTCGCGAAAGCCCCTTTGATTTGCCCTATTAATCCGCCGCAACACCCGCCGCGAGATAAGGAATAAGCTCGTCCAACACGGTTTGGGCGTCAACCTCTTGTTGGTAATCATTACGCGCGATCTCCGCAAGCGCCTGACTTGATGCCATGGTAAAAACGCACGCGCCCAAGGTAAAATGTAGACGCCAAAATAAGGTTTCGCGGCTCAACTGAGGGTTCGCGGTCAGTACCGATTGGGTAAAGAGAACCAACGTTTCTTGGTAACGCGTGCTGATAAACCAGCGCAAATGACCTTGAACATCGGTATACCCACGTCCTATCAATAACATAAAGCGATTGGTGCCATTAGGGCGTACATGATTGAGTGACATCAATGGCCCTCTTAGCGCTTCAAACACCTGATTCATCGAATAATTTGGGTTGAGATTTAAGGTCAGCAGTGCGTCCGAGACTGCAGGCATGAACGCTTCTAAATATCGACCAAGTACTGCTCTAACCAAGGTTTTTTTGTCACCAAAATGATAGTTGACCGCCGCAAGGTTAACGCCAGCTTTTGAGGTAATGGTGCGCAAAGAAGTGTCATTGAAACCTTGCTCTGCAAACAGAGCTTCTGCGACATCCAGAATTTTCTCTTTGGTGTTTTGCTTTGCGGTCATTTCAATCATCCGTATTAAACGCCTGTTTGAAAATATACACACCAAAAACAACCTTAACAAGTGGTTAACATCACATTTTATAATACTGGTTAGACCAGAAAGAATGCGAGCGAAACTAACTCTCTGAAAACAGATAGAAAGAAAAATTGAAATATTTTTAAAATTTTTTGGAACTGAATCGAAAACGGTCGGTCTGAATAAGTGTAGAGAGCAAAGAGTATGAGTTTAACTGGCCGTCGAGCTCACCTTTTTACTGAAGTATTGGTTACTGAAGTATTTATTGCTGAAAGATTTTTACGCTGCTTTTCCTTATTAACTCCTAATTCATATTATATGTATCCGCCCAGAGCCTT
Organism: Vibrio renipiscarius; assembly: GCF_000827885.1. Lineage (GTDB taxonomy): Bacteria > Pseudomonadota > Gammaproteobacteria > Enterobacterales > Vibrionaceae > Vibrio > Vibrio renipiscarius. Next base: position 417,979 of record NZ_JTKH01000003.1, read on the forward strand.
ATTGCTCTGGGTTTTTTTTATGTCTGAACATCGCTCAAAAGCATCCTATCTTGAATCGCAATCTGAATAGCCGCAATCAAGATAAGCCCTTATCCAAAGCTTTCCGCGACAAAGCCCTAAAAGTAATGCCCTAGAATCAATAGGTAAGATTGATACTGAAGACGAATATTGCTGAGTATTAAGCTCGAGACGAAGTAAACACGAAACGAGAACTCAATAAGTAATTACTCACCATTCCAGCGCCAATGCCACTCACCAGAGCCAAAAAAGGGAAAGCCCCCTGATCACCAAAAATAAAAAGCACGGTTTGAAAAACAGCAAAATTAGGCATCGCCGATATCAAAGCGCACCCTAAAAATTTCATCCACTGCTTAAGGTGGCCAGCCGCTTCTCCTTGGCTGGCCAATATTTGAAAAGTAAAACAACGATTACCCAACCAAGTGGCGGAAGCTGCGCAAAAAAAGGCCACACTTCTCGCCACTAACAGCGGCATCGAAAAACCATAAACACAAAGGGTAAACAGACTTGCATCGACGATAAACCCAATACCGCCGACCAGCGCAAATTTCACCATCCGGTGATGAAAGAAGGCCATTACACGGGCGGCCGACAGCGATAGAGGCTCCGTTTGCTCTTGGCAGTATATTCAATCACGCAGTTGAGTTTCAGATCTTCAACCAAAGGCTTGATATCTCGCTGCTTTCCGATCAATTGAAACTGCTTCATCGCCATTAAATCGGTCTCACCATCCCATTTCATTGCTTTCCCTGCACTGTAAAACTGCCCTGAGAATGGACGTTTCCCCACATAGTAGGTCTCGATAGATAAATCAGCCCGTGTCAGAATCACCTTATCACTTCGCTTGTTGCCAACCCCATAATGAATCACGCCAAGCGCGATAATGAGCAATAACGGCGTAAGACCGGCCAATCCTTTAAACCACTTGGGATCATGCTCAACATCTTGCAATAAAATAGCGATAATGATCGCCAATGCCGGCACGCCAGGCAGCACATAAGCAGGTAAAATATTGCCCGAAAATGTAAACAGAACCAAAGGTGATAGCATCCAACACGTGGCAAAACTGAGTACGCGACGGTATTGATTAAACGCGGTTTGGTTTTCGTTGTTTCGTCTGTTTTTTATTTTCCAACCGACTAAAATCGGCAAAACCAAGGACCACGGTGCGGCAGAATAAAGCCAAAAGAGCCAAATCATCCCTCTTGGCTCATCATGAGCCGATCCGTAAAGATCCCCTTCCCACCCGCTGACAACAAAGCGCTTAAAGTGCTCACCGACAATGAAATAGTCGATAAATCCTGGGGTCGCGCGTTCTGCTAATACATACCAAGGCAGCGCAATAATAAGCATCAATAAGGTGCCCGTGACGAGCGGGAAGCGACGCCAAAGCGTCATCAATGCGCCTTTTAAACCATGCTGCATGATCAGCCATGGCACCACCGCTAAACCGACCAATACAATCACTAAAGGCCCTTTGGCCAGCAAACCGATCGCCAAGCCAATAAAACCGAGATACCCCCAACCGCGTTGTCCCTGCCAGCAAAAATAGAAACCGACCATCGCAAGAGTCATGCCGAGAGTCAGCGCCATATCGGTCATCACGGCGCCTGCCGCAATGGAAAACACACCACAACTGGCTAACACCACCGACGCAACCAACGCATTGAGATTCAAACGCTTAGCATAGTAGGCAATCAATACCATCACGAATACGCCCGCAAGCCAGTGGGGAAAACGAACCGCAAATTCATTCACGCCAAACACTTCTATGCCCACTGCGCTCATCCAAGTAAACAGCGGCGGCTTCCCCCAAAACGGCACGCCATAATCAAATTGAGGCGTTAACCAATTGCCCGTATCAATCATTAAGCGAGCCATCTCGCCATAGCGGGCCTCGGTCGTATCCATCAATGGATAAGCCCCAAGAGAAATAAGACGAACGACTAATGCCGCGCCCAAGATTGCCCATAAATGTACTCGATTAAAACTCACGCGCGCTTCTCCATCGCTCTAAACACCATTACTGCGGGCTTTTCTTTGATTGATTGAACTAAGTACAACGGCCTTTGTTTGGTTTCGATGAATATCCGCCCGATGTATTCGCCCAACAGGCCAATACTCAATAACTGGATGCCGCCCAATGCCAGCTGTACCACCATTAATGATGGGTAGCCCGCCGTAAGATCGCCCCACAGCATGGTTTTCAGCACAATGACCACACCATAAAAAAACGCGCTGGCTGCAATCAAGGCGCCCGCAAACGTCGCCAAACGCAGAGGACGAATAGAGAATGAGGTGATCCCATCCATTGCCAACCCCAATAGTTTGAGGTAGTTCCATTTGGTTTCCCCACAAAAGCGCGCATCACGGTCAAACGTTAAGGTGGTTTGATTAAAGCCCGGCCATGAGAAAATCCCTTTCATGTACCGATTACGTTCAGGAAGGCGATTAATATGATCCACCACCCGGCGACTCAACAAACGAAAATCACCGACATTTTCCGGAATAGTCGATTTCACTAAGGTATTGAGCAAGCGATAAAACGCGGCGGCGGACAAGCGCTTAAACCAACTTTCTCCGTGACGATGTGCGCGTTGCATATTGACGACATCAAAGCCCTCTCGCCACAACGCCACCATTTGTGGAATCAGCTCCGGCGGATCTTGTAAGTCTGCATCAATCAGCACCATCGCTTCACCACGACTGTATTCCAAGCCCGCGCTCATGGCCGACTCTTTACCAAAATTTCGACTTAACGAGAGACTACGGACAATGCTACTGGTTGATTGGAAGTTCTCGACAATGTGCAGGCTGTTATCACGACTGCCATCGTCTACGTAAACAATTTCACAGCGTTCCTCCATGTTGTCTAATACCGCCACAAGGCGTTCATGAAGTTTTGGCAATACCTCCGCTTCATTAAAATACGGCACAATAACCGATAAGGTGATTGAAGATTCGGTAGACTGGGGAGTGGACGTAATCAGATCCATAAACGATCCTCGCTTGAATTATTCATGCTGCAACTCGTTTGAGTTGTGCGCTTTAAAATGCAATGCGGAAATTTTATGATCGTGGTTGTCGAAAGAATGTTATTGACGTTTTTTTCACATCATTTGTGTTGCTATAGTGTTTGATAACATGGCGCTATCTATGATGTTTACAAGCTCGACTTTTTGCCGGGCATTTAGGTGATAAATGAATAAAGTTTTGTTAGTTGAAGATAATCGCGAAGTTGCCGGCATTTTGTTTGATTACTTTGAATGCCTCGGTATGGAACTCGACTACGCCGACAACGGCGAGCTTGGTTTGCAATTGGCGTTGGCTGGCAATTTTGACATCATTATTCTCGATTTGATGCTACCCCGCATGGATGGCCTCACCGTTTGTAACAAATTACGTGATGCGGGCAATACGACGCCTATCCTGATGCTGACTGCATTAGATAACCGTGAGGATATGCTAAATGGATTTAGCCATGGCGCGGATGACTATTTAACCAAGCCATTCGATCTTGAGATACTTGAAGCGCGAATGCAGGCTTTAATGAAACGTTACCGAGGCAAAGTGGCTTCATGTAACATCGTATTTGGCCCGTTGACTATTGATCAGAAAATACGTCAAGCCTACCGAGAACAAAAGCGACTCGCGTTGAATCCAACCACTTACGCGCTCTTAGAAATTCTGGCACTGAAAGCCCCAGAGGTGGTCACTCGCCAGGAAATTACCCAACAATTGTGGCAAGACGAAGAACCCAATAACGATGTGCTACGCAGTCACATCTATCAATTGCGTGCTCAACTTGATAAACCCTTCAATCAGGCGATGTTAGTGACCGTACCAAAAATTGGCTTCCGTTTAGAGCTCCCTCAATGATCCGTCGATTGAGCAGTACCCGATCACTGACAAGCCGATTAGCGTATTTCTTTGTTGGTATTTCAGTCGCCATGGGATTCGTCACATTTATCGTATTTTCGGTGGCGTTACACTGGTCAGAAGATCGTGTGGGCGAGCGTCGCATCTTGCTGGATAAAGACATTGCGATCGATCGATTTATCGCTGGTGAAGAGGGAAAAATTAAAATCGATGTTTTGACGACTGCCTATAACGACGTCTTATTGTTACCTGAATCCTATCGCCGCTATTTAGAGAATGAGGACCGTTTTCTCGGGGAAATTGAATTCGATCATTACCCTGACTCCCGCATGGTTTACAAAGGCTATTACACCCTTAATGGCCAAGTCAAAGACGTGGTATTGCTCTCAACCATCGACAACGTAGAGTTCAGTTTAGAAGAGGTTGTTTACTCAGGCATTATTGTGGTTTTTATTGTCTCGCTACTGATGTTTTTATTTGGCACGTTACTATACCGCTTATCAATACGGTTGATTGAGCCACTCAATGGTATTGCCGATCAACTCGCACATCAAACTGGCAATAGCGAAAGCGCCTTTACCATCAGCAATGAAGCTGCGGAAGAATTTCAAGTACTGACGCAACGACTTAACCAATACCGTACTGATCTCAATCTCGCACTCAAACGCGAGCAAGCTTTTGCGCGTTATGCCAGCCACGAATTAAGAACGCCTTTGACCGTTTTGAAAGGTGCTGGAACACTGCTGGCACGGACAGAGCAACCTGAGTTTAATCAGCGCCAAATTACCCGAATAAAAAATGCCACCAATCAAATGAGTACGATGGTGGATGCCCTGCTCGGCTTAGTTCGCTATGAACGCAATACTGAGGATACGCCACTGCGTATCATCACCGAAAATGAACTGCAAAGCATCGTGATTGATAATTCCTCACAAGCCATGGAGAAAGATCTCAACATCCATCTGGTTATTGACGCATTGCCACACGTGCAAGCCACACAGCCGGTGATGAATATGATTATTGGTAATTTAATCCGCAATGCGATCGCAGCCTCTGCTGAGGGTGAAATCTCCATTCACGTCACAGACAAGATGATCGAAATTACAGACGATGGCCCTGGTTTAAACAACCAGCCAAATCAAGATGGTCATGGCTTGGGTTTATTGATTGTCGATGACTTGAGTCGTCGCTATCAATGGCGTTTTCGATTGTATAATCACGCCACGCGAGGTTGTGTGGCCAGCATTACATTCTGATCCTGGCACGTGACTCTCGACCTTCCGTACCTGCACCTTGCGAGCCTGCAACTAGCGTGCTCCCTTCTGGTAGTGATGCGATAACGAGCACAATCCACACTGATCATTTACAGCGTTTTGAGCGTGGCTAGGGTATGATTATGCATGCCTTAGACCTTGCTCATAGAACGACAAATGAAGCTTTCCGACACGCCAATCACGCAACATCAATTCGCCAATATCGATTTCTACCTCAAACGCGATGACCAATTGCATCCCCAGTTTAGCGGCAACAAAGCCCGCAAATTCATGGCGTTATTAGAACAAGATTACCCTCAGATCGATACTTTGATTGGCTATGGCAGCGCGCAAGCCAATTCTCTTTATTCGATGGCAGCATTAGCGGAGATAAAAGGCTGGCAGTTGGAATTTTATGTTGACCGTATTCCAACTTGGTTATCAGATTGCCCTATTGGCAACTATCGCGGTGCTTTAGCGCTGGGCGCTCATGTCATTCCCACCGCCCAAAGCGACTTGCACCCGAATGATTACATCGCACAAATTCGACAACCCGATGAACGCTGCTTGGTTGTTCCTGAAGGTGGCCGTTGTTCATTAGCAGAGTATGGCGTTCAACAACTCGCGTTAGAAATTTTAGATTGGACCCAGCAGCAAGCGAACAAGCAATGGGTTGTTGCCCTCCCCTCAGGAACGGGAACCACCGCTTTGTTTCTGCATAAAACGCTCGCAAAGCATGGCATTGAAGTGCTGACTTGTGCTTGTGTGGGTGGAAAAGACTACCTGACAGAGCAATTCCATCAATTGGGTGAAACGAGCCATCCGACGATTTTAGAACTTGAAAGCAAGCATCATTTTGGCAAGTTGTATCCGCGTGACTATGAGGTATGGCAGCAGTTACAAGCTGAGACAGAAGTGACGTTTGATTTACTCTACGATCCGATGATGTGGCAGTGTCTATTAAACTGGTCCCCCCATCATTCTGACAAGACGCTGATTTACATCCATCAAGGTGGCCTGTTGGGTAATGAAAGTATGCTGCCTCGCTATAAACGAAAATATGGAGAATCCAATGACCGACAGCTCAATGACCGATAGTCTAATGGCGCACATCCCTAAACAGCACAATTTTCGGGCACGATTGCCGCTATGCTTTTTCTTCGTGTTGTATACGTTTTCGATTGCCCAGGCGAGCGCAAGCAGCGAAATAAAACGTTATTCAACACCCAGTAAAGCTGCCGTCATCGTTGATGGCTCGGCATTAAACCAACGCGTTTGCTACTATCAAGATCATGCCTATTCGCTCGGAGCTGTTATCGAAGTGGGCAACACCATAATACGTTGTGGGGAAGCGAACGAGTTTGAAACCAATGGGCACTTGAAATGGGTAACGCTGCCCGCAACGCCCCATCAACGTAAGGATAAACATCAGGATCCATCGTAAGAAGTATTTTTTGTTTGCCTGTTACCTTCCAGGGGCGAGCCGTTAGAATTGAAACTCACAGAAATGCAACTAAACGCATAATAAAAACATGACGGTTTAGTAGGCAAAGATGAGATTCGAAACATGGATAGTCGCGCTCTTTATTTGTTCTCCCTTAACGATGGCGCAAGAGCAACACGCCTCTGATACACCTCAGTTCGACAGTCTTTTACTGGTAGAGCCGATACCGCAATATGTCGAGATCAATCGTGATATTGCAAAACTAGGCTGGGTACTATTTAACGACCCTAACCTCTCCTCCAATCAAGCAATCAGCTGTCAATCCTGCCACGACCTCACCACCAATGGTGCAGAAACGACCCGTGTATCCACAGGCGTCAACGGGATTGGCCTGCGCAATTCCCTCACCGTCTTCAATTCCTCACTGAATTATCGTTTTTTTTGGGACGGCCGATCGAACACATTAGAAGATCAAATCAACGGCCCCATTACCAATCCCCTTGAGATGGATTCTGATTGGCCGCAGGTAGAGCGCTATGTTTCACGCTCAGCGCAATACCAACAACTCTTCCTGTCAGCAAACGATCTGACTATCTCGAGTGACAATATTCGCTTGGCTCTGGCGGAATTTATGCGCAGCTTGCAAACCCCTAATTCCACGTTTGATCTTTTCTTACAGGGGGATGAGTTCGCACTATCTGAGCAAGAAAAACGAGGGTGGGACACCTTCCAATCTATTGGTTGTGTGCAGTGCCATCAAGGCCCAAACATTGGCGGAAACATGATGCAAAAATTTGGTTACTTTAGTGAAATCAATATATTGCAAGACACTGGCAAACACCTTGTTACCGAGGAAGACCAGGATAAATTTTACTTCCGTGTGGCTAGCCTTCGTAATGTGGCTCAAACCGCACCTTATTTTCATGATGGTCGAACCCCAACACTCGAAGCTGCGATCAGAATCATGGCAAAAGGTCAGTTAGGAATCGCAATGGAGAATGACACCGTCGCGGATATAGAGGCTTTTCTTCGCACCTTAAGTGCACCAAGGCCCGCCATTTTAGAGGAGTTCGAAAATGAATAGCCAAAAGGTCACAATCTTATTTTTCTCCTCTGTCATTATCGCATTGTTTACACTGGCATATATGAGCTACAAAAATAGTCGTCACATTGAGGGCATTCTCACCGAAGTCACTCATGTGGGGCATAAATTACTTGGGCATCGAGATTCCATTTTAAATTACCAATATCAAGAATCCCGACAGCATTTCAAGTTCACCCAACAAATCACCGACATTGAAAAAGAAGCAAAACAAATGCTCCTTGATGGGCAGAAAAGCCCTTGGCCCTCCATTAGCCAAAACATCAAAAAAGCCAATAGTGAACTGACACAATTTGATGAAAAATTACGCCAGAGTACCAGCATGCTCGATATGCTCGTGGGCATTCAAGTGGCACGAAAGTACGCCTACCTCACACTAGAATCCCTTTTTCAAGAAACCCTAACTAACCGAGGATCATCTGATCTTGAATGGCATTTTATCGATTTCATGAATCAACATTTACTCAATGAGAACATTGCCCACCCGCAAATAAAACAATTTGCTGTTCAATTACGTCTCATTGATAAACGTAGAATTCCATTGCGCAAAGAATTGCTTGATGAACACAATTATGAATTCATTGAACAGACAGAAATGCAAATTCGAGATCTCAGCCACCGAGAACTCAATAACGCTTTAAGCTATTGTTTGGTAGCGGGTTCTCTATTAATTTTCATGTTCGCGATACAAGGGTATTTACGCTTTGTCCATTTAAAAGCGCTCAACCAAGAAATGGCGAGCATCTCTGAAAAAGCAGTGAATGCAGCGAAAGCCAAATCACAATTTCTTGCCACAATGAGCCATGAGTTGCGAACGCCAATGAACGGCGTTTTAGGGATAGCCCAAATTATTGCCGGGGAAACCAAAGAAAACGCGACACAAAAAAACATCAACATCATCCTCAATTCTGGGCAACACCTCATGACGGTGCTAAATGATATTCTCGATTTTTCAAAGATAGAGGAAAACAAATTAGAGCTAGAGGCCGTGAACTTTCATCTTAATCAGGTACTCGATCCTGTCATTAGTGCCATTACTCCGCTCGCCGAAGAAAAGAATCTGCAACTCAACGTCGATAATGCAACACCCAGCCATATGTTTTTTATTGGTGACAGCGCAAGACTGCGCCAAATTATGTTTAACCTTGCAGGCAATGCCATCAAGTTTACTTCCAGTGGGACAATCACCATTAAGGCTAGCGTGGATAATCAAACACCCGCCAATCTAGTCCTCAGCGTCGCCGATACCGGAATAGGCATACCAGAGCACAAGCATGACGCGATTTTTTCCTCATTTGAGCAAGCAGACGCCTCAACTACCCGTGAATTTGGCGGAAGTGGACTGGGCTTGGCTATCGTGAAAAAATTGACCGAACTTATGCAAGGGAAAATCACCTTAACCAGTACTGAGCATGTGGGGAGCACATTTACGCTGACGTTACCTCTCCCGATTGGAGAAAAAGAAATCATGGCGACGCAGACTCAAGTGCCCGCCCCTCAAGCCCGTTTGCGCCCGCTAAAAATATTGCTCGCGGAAGATAACCGAGTTAACGCAATCGTCGCCAAAGGCTTTTGCAGCAAACTCGGCCATCACGTTGAAATTGCAGAAAATGGAAAAATCGCCACTCAAAAAGCGGCGAACAATCACTATGATTTGATACTGATGGACAATCATATGCCAGAGATGAATGGCATAGAAGCAACACATTATTTACGCCATACCCTCGGTTTAAAGACCTTAATTTTTGCCTACACTGCCGATGTTTTTCGTGAAGCCCATGACAATTTTATTACTGCCGGAGCCGATCACGTTCTTACTAAGCCGCTGCAAAAAGAGAGCTTTTATGATGCGATCAATAATTTTAGCCATCGCATTGAACAAGAAAAAGACGTCAATCCAGTCGATTCTAACGTGGTGTACTTACACAGAGAAAACGTTCGAGACTTAAGGCTAACGGAAGAAGAGCTTTCCAAAAGCGCATTATTGCGAGAGGTCAAAGAAGATACCGATGTCTACCACAGCTTGGTCCACTCTCTCGTTGAAGACTTTGAAAAGAACATTGATGAGTTAATTGAAGGCTTTGACGCCGCAGACATCGAACAGTTGGGGCAAACTCTGCATTGCTTAAAAGGGATCGCGCTTAATTTACAGTTAGATCACTTGGCGACGCTGACCATAGAAATTGAACAACAAGTCCGCGCCAATAAAATACCGAGTATTGAGAACTTCCAAAAACTGATCAATCGACTCAGTGTCAACGTTCACCAAGGTAAAAGAGTCATTGAAACCACTCCGGATGTGGATGCTCAGAATGGCTAACCGCTGAAAACCGTTCCGCGACGATAAATAGCCGTCCACCAGCGGCTATTTATCGTTTAACAGCGCGGTTACTTACCAATTTGTTCATAGCAATATACGATGGCGGCCGCCATACCTAGAACCATCAAAGCAGCAAAAGCGACTTTAAATGGGCTTTTCGGATATTCGCCATTCACCTCACCGGTCTGGGCATTCACCAACACTTGGTAGACTTTATTTTTATAGCGATAAGATGAAACCCAAATAGGCAAAATCAAATGCTTGAACGTCGCATTTGAATAGACCGACTGTGACTCGCTAATGATCTGCTTATCCCCGCCAATTTCACGCTCAATCGTCTCTTTAATTCTCTCTTGCATGCGTATTTTGGCGTCGACATAACCTTCTTTGATATTCACTTGATACGTTTCCGCTTGATAACCTTGCAAATAGTGGTCGTTGTAATCGACAATCCTTGCGAGGTTCCATGGTTCTAACTTGTGCAGTAGTTCTTTCTCTACCGAGCGCGTGGCAGGGATCAAAACATCATCAAAATTTTGCGCCACAGAACCAGACACGTAGACCCAACGGGTTTTATGCTCCGATTTGGTCTCTGTTGAACCATCAGCCTTCGTTACGGTAACCGACTCTTGATAGTTCGTGCCTTTTTGGCCGAGATAATCGGTGACGGTATCGCAATCGTAAGTCCAATACGGAATATAAATACCTTGGAATCGCTCTGCCTTGCCCGCGTGTTTTTTCAAATCATTCGGGGCCAAACTGAGTTTTTTAACCCAAACACCAAAATGGCGAATGGCCTCATCACGCTTAATCTGAAAAGGAATAATACCTTGTGGTTTTACTCGCTTGTGGTTTTCCATTCGAGAGAGAACCAATGGCGTATCACAAAAGGCACAATGTGTCGCTTTCACTTCACTGCCAAACTCGGTGGCCGCACCACAGCTATCACATTGCACGGTTAATGCTTCTATTTGCTCATGGCACTCGCTAAAGTTATCCAAGTAGGCGTCAAGATCCAATTCTTCATTCGCCGCTCTTTTCACCGAAGCGTGTTCTATCTCCATCTCGTGTTCGCAATGGGCACAAATCAGTGTTGTGGTTCCCGGCTCATAAGACAAATCTGACGAACAGTTTAAACATTTAACATCAACTAACATGATCTACGCTCCTGGAATTGGCGGCGGAGTCGCCTGGAAAAAGCCCTGTAACTCACTGACTTCAGATACTTTTGTCCAGCTTGCCATGCCTTGCTTCCAAACTAATGAGTGTGGCTGAATACGACCATCCATCGCTTGCTGCTGAATCGCATCGATAGAGAAAGGGCCCGTTTGCTTGCCATCAATAGCAACAAAGTAGACCGATTGTGGGAGCGGCGGCGGAGCGGCGTGTTGCGAAGCGGGTTGAGCGTGTGTGTTTACCGGATTCATCGATTGCGCCATTTGCTGCGCCATCGCAAATCCCATTCCCATTTCCATTCCCGCATTCGCAGTGCCGTCACCATTACTTGCCGCGGCCTCAAGAGCTTCGGCCGCTTGGTATTGGGTGTACTGATTTAGATTACCAATAATGCCCATCGAAGAGCGCTTATCTAACGCTTCTTCGACTTCTGCTGGCAATGAGATGTTTTCAACAAGGAATTTCTCCAACGTCAGGCCATAGGTGGCGAAATCGAGGTTCATCTTTTGTTGCATTAGCAGGGCAAATTCATCGTAATTTGCGGCCATATCCAACACAGGCAAGCCGCTTTCTGCGACAGCATCGGTAAAGCGAGACACCGCCATTGTGCGCAGTTGCCCTTGGATATTCTCTATCTGGAAACAGCCATCAGTACCCACGACTTGCTCAAGAAGCTTTAAAGGTTCATCGACTCGAATATCATAATTACCGAACGCTCGGATACGAATAGGACCAAATTCTGGGTCTCTGAGAAGAATGGGATTTCTCGTTCCCCATTTATTGTCCGTAAAAAGACGCATGCTGATGAAGTAAACTTCCGCTTTAAACGGAGAGTTAAAGCCGTGTTTCCAACCTTTAAGCGTACTCAGAATCGGGAGATTGGCGGTGGTGAGAGAATACATGCCCGGTTCAAAGACATCAGCAATCTGCCCTTCATTGACAAAAATGGCCACCTGTCCCTGACGAACGGTCAGCTGAGCACCATTTTTAATTTCGTTTTGGTAGCGCTCAAAACGCCACACCAAGGTGTTGTGTGTATCATCAATCCATTCGACGATATCGACAAACTCACCGACAATTTTATTCCAAAATCCCATATCCGCTTCCCTGAAGATCTAACCCAAAAAAATGACTAATTTTGTTAGCCATTGATTTATAAGGCTAGAATTATCCTTAACTCAGGTAAGGGTAACAAGAGCAGACCGCGAGACTCTTCAATAGGCGAGCATCTCAACGTTATTCCTTCGATACAGTTCAACTATTCCAATACAACACACAGCCTCGATACAACAAAATGGGCTATCGCATTGTTTTGATCTTAATGCATGACCACCAACTTTTCAGTCATGCATTAATGCTCTGATACCGATGTTACTTTCATCAATGGTGTTGAGCGTCACGATAGAATTGTATAGATTTCATAAGCCATGATAGATAAAATATCGCACCTAATTTTTAGTACTGATTTCCCGCTGAGCGTTATTAAGAGAAATCAGTAAAACGAGACGATGCCATGATTAACGACGAAAGAATTATTGAAACCTTAGACGAGCTAGATGCCTTTCTACTTACGGCAGAAAGTGGTGTATTGGGCCTACAAAACGTAGCAGGTGTGGCATTGGCAACACACAATGGCAGCGGCCGTCGTTTTGTTGCAATACTCGATGACCAAAACCAACTGTTGCTAGGCCGTTGGGTGAGTGAAGACGTATTTAAAAACGGTCAAGATCTTGTGCGTAACGGCAGCAAACGCAGCCGATAAGCCTCAAAAAGGCGAACAACATGCATAAAAAAGCCCGCGATTTATTGCGGGCTTTTTACTCTACGCAGCACGGCATTGGTGCCCGTTATTTCAATTATTTACGCGTAATATTTGCGTTTCATTCTTAACGCAACGTTGACCAAAGCAATCAAAACTGGGACTTCAACCAGAGGCCCAATCACCCCCACAAACGCTTGGTCCGAATTCAAACCAAATACCGCGATAGAGACCGCGATCGCCAACTCAAAGTTGTTCCCTGACGATGTAAACGCAATCGACGCATTTTGGTCATACGGAATACCTAATCGTTTCCCGATATAGAAACTCGCGAAAAACATCACCATGAAGTAGATCACCAATGGAATCGCAACTCGCACGACATCCATCGGTAGCTCAATGATCATTTCACCTTTCAAGCTAAACATCAGAACAATCGTCGCTAACAAGGCAATCAGAGTGATTGGCGATATTCTTGGAATAAACACCTCGTTATACCATTGCGCTCCTTTTGCTGCGACCAACCATTTACGACTTAAGAACCCAGCCAAGAAAGGGATACCGAGGTAGATAAAGACACTTTCAGCAATATCAAGCATGGTAATGTCAACCACCAGACCTTCAAGCCCAAAATACGGCGGTAATACAGTAATAAACAACCACGCCATAAAGCTGTAAGTGATGATTTGGAATCCACTATTGAGGGCAACGAGTGCTGCACCATATTCTTTGTTGCCGCCACTGATATCATTCCAAACCAGCACCATCGCAATACAACGCGCAAGGCCGATTAGAATCAACCCCACCATGTATCCCGGTTGATCGCGCAAGAAAATAATCGCCAACGCAAACATCAAAATAGGACCGACAATCCAGTTCATCACCAGCGAAAGCGTCACCGCTCTTTTATCTCGAGTGACTTGACCTAGTAGGCTGTAATCTACTTTTGCTAATGGTGGGTACATCATTAAAATCAAGCCAATCGCGAGCGGAATGTTTGTTGAGCCCACAGACATGCTTTCATTCCACTCAGCGACTTGTGGAAAGAAGACCCCGATCCCCACACCAACTGCCATCGCGAGGAAAATCCACACCGTTAAATAACGGTCAAGAAAACTCATTTTTTGAGAAGCATCGGCCTGCGCGCAACTTTTGGCATTACTCATAGAAACCTCTTACGTTTTAGTTTGTTCGATTTTTAGAGATTTGTTTCGTCTCTATATAATCTTGAATAAATACATGGCATACCGCTTGGTAAGTTGACCGAACTACGCACCATTATCTGTGCATGATTGACCATTCATCACCTTCAACTCTGATTCGATCAGTGAGCGATTATTGATTAGCGTTATTTCTAGGATTTGCTTTATCCAGGGCGCAAGATCGGGATGGAGACGATAGTAAACCCACTTACCACGACGCTCACCCAGCACGAGATTTTGTTTTCGTAACTCCGCAAGATGACGAGAAACCTTCGGTTGGCTCAACGCTAGCGCATCCATCAAACTACAGACACACAACTCCCCTTCGCTTTGCATGAGCAATAAAGATTTAAGCCGAGTTTCCTCAGACAGCGCTTTATATAAAAAAACAGAATTAGACGACATTTGGCATCCGACAAAGACAACATATATGGAAAAGTATATATATGAAAAACCATATGTCAAAGAATAAAAAGATCAAAAAGCAACCGACAGACGAACGATGCTGCAATATCGTTCGAGCCGTTATAGAGCAAAAATAACGGTTTAGATAAAATGTAAACGGGTGGGATAGCCCTGTCATTGCATAATAAGGAGGCATAATAGGGAGGCATAAAAAGCAGAAAACAAAACGGCCTCTTTAATGCGTTCATCCTTTATAGACAATGCAAAGAGGCCGGTTCACTTAAGTTATCGCAATATTAAAAAGCGCTGAACTACACTTTCCTTATTTTAGCTGGGAGAGATTGCCGCACGGCGGCCCCCACCACCCAATCAAGTACGACACCTTTCCCTTCACGAGTTGGGTCTATCAAACCGATATCGTTGATGTTCACGCCATCTTGACCGTTTGCTTTCACTGGTTGTTGCTTGTCGCCAATCCAGTGGGCGCGTTCACCAAGTTCAGTGTGACCAAAACCATGCTCAAAACCCAGAGTGCCAGGTCGGATCCCAGAGACCACCATCGCCAGTGCCGTCGTACTTGCGGTTGGCGTTTCAATCACAAACTGATCGCCGGTTTGAATGCCCGCGCCCTCAGCGTCACTTGGATGAATGTAAACCGGATTCACCCCTTTAATCGAATTCAAACGTGGCGACAAATTGGATACCGCGCTATGAATATTCGATTTAAAGTTCGTCAAACTGAACGGCCACTCCGCTTTAGGATATTGCGCATCAAGCGGTGTTCCGTCGGAGAGCTTTTGTGGATACCAGGTTGGGCAACCGCTATAAAACTCGCCGGTCATGGTGTTTTTTGCACTACCGACACGCTCGTTCCAAATTGCGACCGGTCGCGTCCATTTGTACTTCATTTGCTCACCTTGGTAAGCCTCAGTCGCGTTTTCAAAACGACCACCACGAGCAAAAATGTACGCCACACGCTTCATTTCATCAGGCATCAGCACTTTTTGCATACTCGGTAACAAGCGCTCCAGACCCGACCACGCAATGTCTTCTGCGCTGACTTCCGGCACGCCACCTTTGATGTAAGCCAAGTTGGCCGCCGAACGAAGATAGAAATCCTCTGCGCTATGAATGCCATGCCATTGCCCTTGAGCATCTTTAATCGCTTGGTCACCAAAGCCGCCAAGTTGCATCTTCTTTGCGACATCAATTAAGAAGTTTTCTAAGCAAATACTGCGACCATCAGCGGTCTTATCAGTGCGCGCTTCAACAATCGGCCAGCGAGCCGTGACAGTTTTCACCGGAACATCATGCCAAGGTGTTGCCATCCCCCAGCTCTCATAGGTCACCGTATCCGGCACGATGTAATCTGACAGTGCTGTGGTTTCATTAATGAATGCGTCGATAGAGACAATCAAACCGAGCTGTTTCGGATCTTTAAGCTTGTCTTCCAACAACGTTTTTAAACCTGGAACCCCATAAATTGGGTTCGCCATATGGTTCACCCACGCCTTCACACGGTATGGATAGCCATCAATGGCCGCAGATAGATGTTCTGTTAACAACGGCGCGGCAAACGGATACCAAGGTGCGCGAGTTGGATAAGGGGATTCACCCGCAGCCACACGACGTTTATATTCACTGGTCTTTTGATACGGGAATTTACTGCGGGAAAGAAATACGCCTTTCGGTGCCACTTTGCCTGCAAATTTGGTGAAGTCATAACGCGGGCCCGCAGCTGAGGTTGGGTATCCCCCCGCTTTCGCCATCGCGCCGCCTTTCATGTTGATATTACCAATCAAAGCATTGAGCATCATGATGGTAAAAGCATTGTAGAAACCGTTGGTGTGCATATTGCCACCATGGGTGTCGACGACCGCTTTAGTGCCATGGCTGGTGAAACGCTTTGCCAGCGCAATGATTTGATCGACTGGGATTTCACATTGCTCACTGTAAAAATTCAAGTCGTACTTAAACGCTTCTTCTTTTAGACACAGCAGCGACGACTTCACGCGCACAGCACCCGATGCGAGTTGCACGTATCGGTCTACGAACAATTCGGCGGCGCCCGTTTGGCTATGCACACCGAACTCACCACTTTGCGCATCAACAATCACGTACGGATCGCTTTCCGATAGCACTTCGCCATCAAAAGGCATTGCCATATCCGAAGCGCGTAAGAATGCACCATGACGAGGATGAGATTCATCGCTGATCACCAGATGGGTCGCGTTACACCAATGCGCCGTGCCCGCTCGTTGCATCGCATTGGCCCCCGGCTGCGCGAGGAATGTTTTGTTGTAGCGCTCGTTTTCGATGATCCACTGGATCATGCCCAACACCAAAGCTGAATCGCTGCCAGGTTTGATTGGCATCCAGTGGTTCGTGTCACCCGCAGCGAGACTTGATGAACCCGCCGGTAAGCTTGGCGTGATGATGGTGTATTCTAACTTGCCTTCCGTACGCGCCTTGGCGAGCTGACGAGATTGACGCTTAAACGGATTCCCCGCTTGCGCTGGCGACATGCCGATAAAGATGATGTATTCCGCGTTGTCGAAATCTGGCTTTAAGTGCGCGTTCTTATCCAAATCATTCATGAACGCGCCGCTACCGGCGCGGAAGGCATAACCACAATAAGAACCATGGTGACCAAAGTTGCGAGTACCAAAGCTATTGAACGCGAAACGCTTAAAGATATCGTCACGTCCTTCGTTACCAGCATTGGTCATCAACAGTTGGTTGGCTTTTGGGCCATATTCTGGGTTTTGCGGATCGACTGGGGTCGTCAAATCACGAATGTCTTTGAGGCCTTCAACATAGCCTTCGCCAAATAAATCGCCGCCATTCACCACTTCATCAACCAGCTGTTCGTAGCTGATCGGCACCCATCGTCCTTCACCACGCTTGCCGACACGCTTAAGCGGCTGAGTGATCCGATAAGGGCTATTGCGAATTTCCAGCATGCCATTACCACGAGCACAGGCGGTAGAACGCCCTTCTAAACCCGCTTCCCCAGCCATGCCCAAATACGCCTCTTTAACCGGCGTTTCGAACGGAATGTGCTGCTGATGGGAAAGTGGATGATACGGGTTACCGACAATCCGCAAAATCTCATCGTTACGATTATCAATACGCACACGCAAGCCACACAGACTCCAACAACCAAAACACATTGATGGCGCAACACGTTGATTCGGGTTTGGAATCAGGTTGCCTTGTTGATTCACTTTGTATTCTGGTTCTAACGAGTTGCCATGGTGAATATCACGTGTCTTTTCGCCTGCGGTGCCATAAACAGCCCCATCAACCATGTGTTTGGTGGTGGTTGCATACCCAGCAGCAAAGGCACCAAGCCCTCCAACAGCAAGCCCTGATTTCAATAACTGACGGCGTTTATTATCCATAATGAAATCCTCTTAAATCAGTGTTGCGTGGCTGCAGAAGATGCAGTTTCACGTTTTGGTTGAATAAGTTCAGTACCCAGTAACGCCAGCGCAATCCAAAGTCCAAACATGCCGACAATACCCAACAAACCATTACTACCGAGTGGTAATTCATAAGGGTAAGGCCCTACATCGTAACGAGCGATAGTTTGCACTTCCATCAAGGTGACCCAGCGAACAGACCAAGCGGTGATCAGTGCCATCACAGACAGGCTCAACACGCGTAAGTAATGAATCGTTACGCCCCGAAACACCAGCAAAGAGAGCACCACACTCAAGTTCAATAGCGATGCAAGAACGGCGATATGCTTTAACCATTCAGGTGATTCATACAGGGATAGTATTGTGCTATTTGAAGCCCAAATCGGCAGCAGTAATAGAGCCAACAGCCCACTCATCATCGTGGTTTGTTTTAGCAAGCGCGTATCGCCCATTGTGAGCATTTTGGTTTTTGATGGGATCAGTAGCCAAATCACTAAAGCAAAACCCACCGCACCAATAAAAGCGGTCACAAACCAAAGTAGCGGCGATGCTGGCTGATGCCATAATTCACGCGATTTCAGCACTGCGATCTCAGCCCCGGTGTACAGCGCAATGCTCAAACCAGAGAGCACGGTAGTGACGGCTACCGACACCATCAATTTGCGACTGGTTTGCCATTGACCGAGTGACAATTTAGACAGCAGTGGCAGCACTTTGCCCGATTGATTGGCGAGGTTGATCAAATCACTACGCAGATACAACCACGCTGTGGCCACCGCTAAAGCGGAAAAGATCGGCAAGAAGATAGCGCCTAAAGACATCCACGACCAAGATGAGAGGTATGGGTAAAAATGCCAAGCACGCCCCGGTTGATGCAGATCCCCCGTTAGCGCAAGTGGCCCAACAATCGCACCGATGGCGAGCGTTAACACCAATGCAGCGCGCAAGCGATGGCTAGTATGAGATTCACACAATAAGGCGATTAAAAATAGGATGGCCGCGGCATAAGCCGAACCGATGTAGAAAAAATACTGCACCGCCCACGGTAGCCAAGCAATGGCCTGAGGTTGAACTAAGACTTCGGTAATGTTCATGCGCGCGCTCCTTGCGGATCATAAATCGCAGGTTGGCCTTCGATATGCTGAGCAAAACGTTCATTCATGCCGATGTAGAACACATGCGGTTTGGTCTCTTCATTGGGCTTAAGCACTTTAAGATCGTCTCGGTGCTCATTCATCAAACGGCTCACTTCGCTACGAGGATCATTGATGTCGCCAATCACGCGAGCGCCACCCACACAGGTTTCCACACAAGCCGGCAACAAGCCTTCTTCAAGACGGTGAGCACAGAAGGTGCATTTGTCGGCAGTCAACGTTTCTTCGTTGATAAAGCGCGCATCGTATGGGCAAGCTTGCACGCAGTAAGCACAAGCCACACAGCGGCTGTTATCCACCATCACGATACCGTCTTCACGTTGGTAAGTGGCTTGCACTGGACAGACCGCAACACAAGGCGGGTTGTCACAATGGTTACATAAACGCGGCAGCATAAAAGACTTCACTTCCTCGGTAACCGATGAACCATCGTCAAGCGTGACTTCATACTGTTTCACTGTGGTGCGGAACTGACCAATGGGCGCTTGGTTTTCAATACTACAGCCCACAGTGCATGCCTGACAGCCAACGCATTTACGCAGATCCACCACCATGGCATAGCGCTTACCTGCGTGACCTTTTCTGTCTGGCTCGTTATTATTTCTGATCACCGTACCTGCGGTTGCTGTCCCTATCCCTGCGATTGGAATAAGTGCCGCGCCCGCAGTCACCGCACTGAGAAAACGACGTTTACTGGAATCCATACCTCACCTGCTAAGACTGATTAAAGCTTGCTGGCATTGTCTTCCCTCCCCCCTCTTGGCTGATATTGTGGATTTCCACATACCGCCATCAATGTTGATCTAAAACAAATATAGAAACCCTCATGTTGCTGTTATTCTGCTATTCCAAAGTAAGAGGATAAAGAAGCCATTCATGAAGACAAACATCGTAAACTTCGTTCGATTATGGATTGCATTTGTCTCTCTTATCTCTGGCATTGCTTACGCCCAGACGCAAAAGAATACCTTAGATTCACACACGGAACTCAAGCCGAAAATCGACGTGGGTGTATTGGCCACTCGGGGCCACCTGTATGCACATCAGCGCTGGCAGCCCACCATTGACTGGCTCAATCAACACATACCTGACGCTCACTTTGTCCTTCATCCTCTTAATTTAGATGGCATGACTCAAGCCGTTGAACAGCAAAGCATGGATTTTGTTCTAACGAATCCGGGGCAAGCCGTACGCTTGGGGCGTCAATACGCACTGTCTTGGATTGCAACACTCACCAGCTCCGCTCCCGAACATTCTAACTATGGCATTGGTTCGGCTTTAGTGGTTCGCGCTGACTCTCCCTACTTAACCCTTGATGACGTGGCTGGCTTACCCATTGCAGCAGTCTCTGAGAACGCTTTTGGTGGTTACCTCACGTTGCGCTACCAAGTGATAGAACAAGGCATTGACCCTAACCATTTCTTTTCTGACGTGCGTTACTTGGGCTTCCCTATCGACGCCAGTCTCTACCAACTCCGTGACAAAAACATCGCCGCTGCGGTCGTGCCCGCATGCCTCAAAGAACAAATGGAAAGTGAAGGCTTGATCGCTAAGGGAGAATTACGCATTCTTAACCCACTCGACTTGCAAAATACCGAATGTTTAGTGTCAACACCACTCTACCCCAATTGGTCATTTGCAAAAACCGAGCGCGGCTCATCTCAACTGGCCAAGCAAATCAGCCGGTCACTGCTTGCAATGCCCGAGAATGCGCCCGCCGCCATGGCCGCGAAAGCCTCCGGTTGGACATCTCCTGTCAGTTTGTTATCGATTGATAAACTCTACCAAGCCATGGATTTACATCCACTGCAACAACCTTGGTGGAAAGACGCCTTGCGTTGGTTACGTGTTCATCAAGAGTGGGCATGGGCTCTTTTTCTGTTGGTGATATTTCTGAATGCTTATCACTTCTGGCTTGAATATCGATTCAGTAAAAGTAAACAAGATTTAGAAGCGACCCTACTGCGACTAAAAGAAAAAAGTGAGATGCTCGAGCACTCGCAGCGTGTGGCCATTGTGGGGGAATTAGGCAGCAGTTTGGCGCATGAGATAAACCAACCACTGGCGGCCATTCGCAACTACAGTGAAGGCGGTCTGTTAAGATTGGCGAAAAAGTGCCCCCATGAAGACATTGTACCGGTACTGGAAAAAATACAGACCCAAGTTGAACGTGCCGATGCCATTGTTCGCCGCCTGCGCACCCTAATTAAAAAACGCAGTGTGACGGTAACGACCTTTGATTTGGAGCCTTTAATTTCAGATACTCTTGAGCTAATGAACTTCCGATTACACAAGCACGCGATTGTGATAGTTCGCAGCTCGGAAGGCAAAAAACAGCCCATTGATGCCGATGCCGTTGGGTTGCAACAAGCCTTGGTCAATGTGATCAACAACGCCATCGATGCCTGTATGTCACAGGAAAAACATCACCCCGCCCATTATCAGGGTAAGACTGCGCTGCACCTTGATTATCAAGCCCACCAAGTGTCGATTCGCCTTATCGATAATGGCACTGGTTTAACGCAAGACAACCCCGCAGACGCTTTTGTTAGCTCTAAACAGGAAGGACTTGGCTTAGGCTTGCCGATCTGCCGTGATGTGGTCGAAATGCATGGTGGTGAATTTATGATTCAATCCATCGAGCCGCACGGTTGTATCGTGGAGCTCACTTTCCCCTACCGTGCGGTAAAATCATTAACCAAGCACAACGCGTTGGTGCAAAAAGGAAATCTAGATGAGTGATAAACAACTTCCCGTCTTTGTGGTTGACGATGATGAATCAATGCGCGACTCGCTTGCATTTATGCTAGAGGAATATGATTTCACGGTGAGTACATTTGTAGATGGCCAAGTGTTTCTTGATAGTGTGGACATACAAAAAGCAGGCTGTGTGATCCTCGATAGTCGAATGCCGAACTTACGTGGCCAGCAAGTACACCAAATCATGAATGATGCCGGAAGCCCGCTGACGGTGATTTATCTTACCGGGCATGGCGATGTCCCGATGGCCGTTGATGCCATGCAAGCCGGGGCGCTTCACTTTTTTCAAAAACCAGTGAAAGGCGACGAATTGGCTCAGGCGATCCTTAAAGGGCAAGCGCTATCAGCCACCAATTTGGACACCGCATTAGCCAAAAGAGCTTATGAGTCACTCACCACGAGAGAGAAGGATATTCTTCGTCTGATTATTGTTGGCAAGCGCAACATTCGCATCGCCGATGAACTGTGTATCGCCATGCGCACCGTCGAAGTTCACCGCGCGAATTTGCTGAAGAAATTTTCCGCAAAAACCGTCGCTGAGCTCGCTTATACCTATGGGAAGATAGTACAGAACCAGTAAACGTAGGTTGGGAGATGGGAGAACGCTAAGTATGGGCATTCCCTTTAAACAACGTTTCTCTGTGATACCCCAAATATAACTTGTGCTCTTTCTTGATTCGGATAGACATATTTTCTCTTAGGCCAATGACTTCTGGCGTTTCAAGATGATCAGATATCAATACCTTGCCGTTATCTGCGAACGAGATAAAACCAAGATCAAAGGCTTTATCAAGGTTTGCGAGTAAAAGTAAGCCATTGAACTCATCCAATCGTTCTTTATTATTAGAGTCACGCCAAGGTTTGATGTGTGAAGCCAACAATAGCTGGGTATTGCGGTACCCTGTTAGAGCGCATCCACCCCACATATGGATCAACTTAGATCTAAAGTAACCCTGCCCCATCCGTGTTTTAACTAAAATGGTCTTTTCGGTTTCGGACAGCGTCTTATCCGTCATCACTTGCTTAATATCGGCGTTCACATCGAACTGCGCGAGATCGGCCAAAAATTTGCTGTAATGAGAAAGAGCCGCACTGTACATGCCCTTACCTTTCGCATCGCGATCTTTGAATACCTCAAGCTGCCGAGCTTTTTCTCCAAGAACAACAAACTTTCGATATGAATTGATATCCGTTAAACGAACGTCTATCGCACCAACCTCAATCAACCAGTTGGAAATAGAACCTTTTATTGCACCAAGATAATTACTGGCTGTTTTTTCTGACTTACCAATATCGACCAACCATTGATGATATAAAGTGGCTAAATCCGACAAATTGGCAACGAGCGCTTCCTTAAGTTCATTGGCAATAATGTAGCTTTTCATATAGTCAAACAGCTCATCATCAAGATAAGCGTAAGCTATCGACTTAGCAGAATAACGGTTCGTTGATGAGTAATCGTAACCCTCAAAGTAAGATAGGTGCCAAAAGCCTTCACTTCTCAAATGGAAGAAGGGATTCTCTGGGGTATTCTTATCATTTCCTTGAGCTAAATTGTCGAAATGATAGGTAAACCGATCTTTAAGAGTTGGGTTAAAGTCGACCCGATTCGTTGCCAAATTACCCGCTTGAATTAAATCCATTACTGCAAGCAACATGCACACTTTATGTGGGCTTTTCTTACCACCAGAACTATTCATTTTTAAGTTCTGAAAACGATCTAAATAATATTCAAGAGACACCGCTTATTTCCTCTCGATACAAGCTTTCTTCAACACGACGGTTTGCCAATGCACCGCATCTCGCGCTAATACGTCCATCGATTCACTGATATGGCAAACCACAAGCCCTACAGCTGCTGCCATTGCCTCTAGCTCTTCTAAAGACACACCATAACTCTCTCGTCCATCCAAGAACTCACCATGGCGCAATGTAACCACCAGCTTTCCCTCTTGCGACAGCAATTCATTTAGCGCCCATAGGGCAGGCTGGCGTTGATTGATTGGAATATGCATCCATACTGCTGACACCACGATAAGTTGAAACTGGAGTGAGAGAGATGTGACTTCATTGAGTAATGGCAGACTATCATCAAACCAAGTAACTGAAGAACCCGTATTGCGTATACCCAATTCACGCAATGCTTTCGCTGGTTCAACAGCAATTACGTCGCAACCGAGTAAATCGAACCATTTGGCATCTCGCCCCGACCCTGCGCCAACATCTAATACACTGGCGCCAGATGGTGGCCAATAGCGCTTCCATGATTGATGCACAGACTCAAAATCTAGGCCGTCATATTGCTTCGCCAATTCAGCTGCATTTTTGTCGTAAAAAGAGGATGTTATGCGCATATGCCATACCAGATAAAAAACTAACCTGATGATATAAGGCTTAAACCTTGATGGCGATAAGGTCGTAGAAAAGCATTAAAATATGTGCGCTAGATCATATCGAGTTAACCACACAGATTAGCTGGCTAGATGTGGTATTGAAAAGCAGAAACGAAAAAGCCTCAGCATTTCTGCTGGGGCTTAGAATGTGGCGGGAGTGAGACGTCAGACTTAAAACCATAACTCATTGATATTGAGAAGATAACATTGAGCAACTCTCTTTTGGTATTACCTCAAGTATTACTTTGTGCAAAGTATCATCATAGGTTATCTTTGCTCATTAAACTTCGTACTCTATTCCCAAAGCTTCCACAAACTTCTTCTCAGCTTCGATAATCATACTTTTCCGTTCAGTCAAAACTTTTCGCTTCTCATGTTCACTTGAGGCTGGACTTAGGGCGTCCAACATTTCTTTTGTAAGAAACATATCCGCAAGATCATCATCTCTCAGTTCATCTGCGTCAATAAACTTACTAAACCTATCACCATATCCTTTCAATCTAGGAACAACACTTTCTGGAAAGAATGCGTTACCTTCACTCTTTACATCCTTAAATAGGTAGGATAGATACATTCCATCCAATTTTTTATCAGACAGATAAGGTTGAAGTTTATGATCTTTCTGTCGGTTCAGCATGAAGAGAATCAAAGCATTTGAACGTACGCTTCCTGCATTTATTTTCTTTGGAAACTCAACAGTTTTAAAAGCTATATTGGGCTTATCACTATACAAGATATCTACATTTTCTCCTACAAGATAAGACCTAAACTGATTATACGCCTCACGTTGCTTACTTATCGTGTAAATAGTGAAATAATTTGAATAAGTGGTCACCCAGAACCACGTTTTTAAATCACTTAACTGCTTATCTGAAGGGTTTTCTAATGTATTAAAAAAATCAGTAATAAAAATAATTTGAGGGATGTAAGGTAATTGTTTTCCATCTAAAACTAATAGTTCTTCGTAAAGAAACTGAGCGGCCTTTTCGATAGAAGCAACCGTTTTCTTTGTCACCTCAATAAAATCATTTCTTTTAGCCAAATCTGCTAGGTTATTGGATTGGTCGAAATATGCTTTTCCGAATGAGTGCGTGATACATTTTAAAATAACATCTCTTGGATTTGGTAAGTTATGGAAGTTGTAGTCTTCTAAACGAATCAATAAGCCGTCAATGAGAGTCCCTAATCTGAAATCACGATCTCGATTATACGTCAAAGCCGAAATCATCCAGTCTGGAGATATATCTGTACCTTTCGAGTTAACTCGGGAAAAAATCTCCACAGCTTGGTCAACACTCCCCCCATTGATAGTTATTGATGGAATTTCATAGTCAATGATCGCGGAACCTAAGTCAGCATAGCGCTCCATGAACAGTTCAACGTCTTCAGGGGGCACATTTGAGGTCAATAAACTAGATTGAAATCTAAAGGCAGCTTTAGTATCTATTAAAATATGCAGTGGAACTTGCCACGCAGTAATCATACTATGAGAGCGAGGAACTAAAAATTCTTCAGTAGACAAGTCATAATAGACGTTAAATTTTTTCTCTCTTAGCTGCTTATCCGTAATGCGGGCACCACTATCCGGGTTGTTCAAACACCCAAATAATGCAGATAATCTTTGAAAACCATCAAGAATAAACCAATAATCTGGAGAGTTAGGCTCAGAAAGTTCAAATCCGCCCATTTCTTCTGCTCTCTCAAAAGACTCAGATTCAGGTTTCCACATTAGAATAGATCCGATTGGATAACCATTTTTTATGCTATCAAATAAATCCTTAATTGCATTAACATCCCAGACAAAATCTCGTTGAAATTTAGGTATCTGTATATCTCCGGAACGAACACTGTCCATCCAGTTAACCAAGCGCCTTACTTTAGTTTCTATCGTTAACTTTTTACTCATAATTGCTCTCGAATTTTTTGGATGATGTCTTTAAGTTCATTCGGATTTTGTTGATGTAAAGTACGCTCGAGTAAAGAGGCTTTATCTACACACTCTAGCTGGAACAGCTTTGGACACTCAGATTTAAAGTCATCCCGTCCTTCTCCGGTAAATCTTTTCAAATCATTTGCTCTAAAAACCACCCTATCTTGCTCATTCACACTTGAGAAAAAAGTCTGGAACTCTTCGGGCAGAGAGTTAAAGTTAACATCACGAAAGCCTTTTTCTAAGTCAAAGTAATCTTTTTGTTCAGGAGAAAGCCTTAAGTAAGCTTCAACAAAAAGGCGATTCTCTGTAACGCGATCAAACGCTATAGCGGGAATATAATTTTCCATTTCTCGCTTTTCTAGAATGTGGTGTGGGACTTGGTTTTCACTCAAAAACTGAACCAGATTTCTTGTACCCTGTTTTAATGGTGCGCCAGAGTACTCCTTATCACTATCAAGTAAGACAAAACACCTCAGATAATCTTTCTTTTCTCTAGTGAAGCGTCCCGAGCCAAAACTCTCTAACTCTGTCTCAATAACTTGTTGGACGGTACTTCCTCCACCCATAACAAATTTAATCCACCTATTGTCGATGTGCTTTTCAATAGCTTTAGAGTCTTGCCTAAAACACTTGAATATCGCTTTTAGGAAGTATGCGTCGTTACGACTATTTTCTAGTATAATTTGAAGAGGCGCGCTAAGGAAATTAAATGCTTCAAAAGGGGAATAGCTAGAGCCTATTGCTACTTTTACTTTATCGTATTTATTGCCCATTTGAACGGATTTAGCAACGCTTTCTTCCCATAACATTTTATCTATATCGCTCAGGCTTCCATACCACTCCGAGTTTTCAGTAGCTTCCACATCATCTATATCACTTTGATAAAAAGTATGCTGATCAGTACAGACATTCCAAACCTTGTTGAGATTTTGCACATCTACTTGTCCTTGGGTAAACAAATCGCGATGGATAGTAAAAAACACGTTAGTTACCTCTTTGAGCCTTCGCCAATCTTTTGGCTTCAACAAAACTTTCATTGAAGATATCATCAGGCCAGAAACTGACATTCCCCTTGGCATCAACATTAATGGGAGTCAACTCGCTAACTCCCGTTTCTTCATCGGCGTCTACAAAATAGATCTTTATCTTTTCAGGTGTTAACACCCCCGAAGCTACAAGGCTTCTTAACCTCAAAACCATATTCTGAGAATGTGTTTCGATAAGATATTTCTTATTTGGATCATCAACGACCGATTTTGCGAACAGCTCCCCCAGTTCACCATGAGCAGCAGGATGTAAATGTAGTTCTGGCTGTTCTAAAACAATTAAAGTTTCTTGGTCTGCTGGTAGGAAAGCCCTTGTAACAATAGGAAGAGCTTGGCTCATACCTTGGCCCACATCCTTAATATTGACGTAAGTTGAAGATTCTTCCTGAACTAGTTCTACTTGGTAAAATGGCGACTTATCCGGATTTATTCTAACTTTCCAACCGTTGAAATGTTTTTTATACCAATCACTAACCTTCTCGACGAAGCTACCACTCCCTTCTTGAGATTTATGAATCAGAATCGGGTAAGCATTCTCACCGTGAGTTCCAAACTTGTCATTTGAACTTGAAGTATGTCGGTTATAACTTCTTTCTGGTAGCTTTCTAAATGGGCCAATGTAGTCAACGTTTAACTTCAATGACAAATCATCTTGCTCTTCCTCATCGAGGCGAGTAAACCCCCTGTACTCATTGCTGTCGTCTGCCAAGTACTCACGCCCATTTTTCAGATGGCGCCATTCAAGAACCGCAAACTGGTCCTTAACAGGGTCCGTTTGAAATACTGATACTTCTAAAGACTCTTCAATGTCAAAAACACCTATCTTCAATGCATTTGCACCTGTCGCTTTTCTACCATGCATTAGGTCTCTAAACTCAGCACCTAACTCAACCCCATTATTTACAAACTGGAGCGGTTCTGGAAAATCGCCTTTTAGAGAGTTCTCTATCATGCTCGGCAGTTTTGCAATTGCACTTTTTCCAGCACTATTTTTTCCCAAGAGTATGGTAATAGGTTTGAGCTCTAATTCTTGTTTATTCTTGAAAGCTTTATAGTTTTCAAATGTTATTTTTTTCATTAATAATGCTCCTCAATATAACCGTACGCCTTGGCGAACAGCTCTTTGTCTTTTCCTAAACCAAACTGCGCTAATGTTAGTAGCAGTGCCTTTTGAATCTCTCTTGGGCCACTGTTCGAGCTTTGCCAGCCTTTAAAGCGTTTGGCTTTTACAATCTTGTCTATCTGTTCAACGACGTCACCAATTACCTTGGGTGTGCTCTCAGGGCGCGTCTCTAAAAATAACTCCGTCAGTGCTTGTTTGTTATCTTCCTTAGTTACGGGCGAGTCGCCCGTTTCACGTTCGGCTTGCACTGTGTCTTTGGCCGTATCAAGTAGCCCTTTCAACCAGTCGATTGCTTTAATAACACCTGCTTCATAATCCTGGCGCAATTTCTCTAAGCGCTCGCCGAGAGCGATAAACTTCGGATTACCGCTGCCTCGCAGACGGCCCATCAGATCAATTTCAAGCTGACTTGCTCGCTTCTCTTGTTCTTTCTCAGTCAACGTGAAGATAGCGTGCTCATCCATAACCAATTCATCAATATCATCACGAATGCGATTGATATCAGTATACTCATGAATCATCTTGATGGTTTCTGGGCCTAGCGCTGCCCAAACAAGAGAACCTGTTTGCCCTACAGGGCGAACTGATTCATAGATTTGTACCAACCACTTATAATCCGCACGATAGGGGGTTAAGAACGCATCTGGGTTAATCGCAGTCCATAACTTAGCTAATACACCGAAAGAGGCTGCAAACTCATCACGCTTCACGTTAGTCGGCAAGCAAGCTTGTGCTGCCATAATCCCGTCAAAGCCGTCGATGGTTCTGTCGACGTTAGGGAAGAAGCTTAAACACTTGTCTAGTTGAGCTGGCAGTAGCTCCTTAAAGGCCTCGATGCCTTCTACAACACCGTCTATCTCTTCAGGATCGTATGCGAGTGCGGTACGCAGGTTCTCAAACACGCCAAGGTAATCAATGATGAGGCCCATTTTCTTACTAACATTATCTGTCTCGTACAAACGGTTAGTACGACACATTGCCTGCAACAAGGTATGGTCACGTAATGGCTTATCTAAGTACATGCAGTAGCAGATAGGCGCATCAAAGCCAGTCAACAGTTTTGCGGTTACAATCAGCAATTGAAGTGGTTGTTTTGGATCTTTGTAATCCTCAATCAGGCTCTTCTGCTTTTGGTCATTACCATCAATCTCTTGCCAACGTTCAAAGTCGGACTCTTTGATAGGCAGCTCAAGATCTTGCTTCCATTTACGCCAGTCCTTGTTAACCTTGCCTTTCTTACTTGCGTCTTCATCTTTGATTGGTGCTTGGTCGACGTTCATGACCACTTCTACCGCATCAAAGCCTAGTTTCTTACCGAGTAAATAATACATCTGAACACAGGCATCTCGGTCATAGACCACAACCATGCCTTTCATCTGCTTCGGCTTTACATGGCTTACAAAGTGATTGGAAATATCTTCGCTTACTGCCGCCATGCGTTTTGGCGCCTTCAACATAATAGCTAAGCGGCCAGCACGTTTAGACAATGCCATTTTCTCATCATCGTCCAGGTCGTTGTCTTTGACCATTTGTTCAAAAGCTTCATCAATCGCTGCACGATCTACACGAAGCTCAGCCAAACGAGGCTCGAACTTCACCGCATTGGTCGCTTTATCTCGTATGGATTGCTTATAGCTGTAGCGGTTCATATAACGCCCCTCATCCTCTTCAGCACCAAAGAGTTTGAAGGTGTTACGGTCGATACCGGAAATCGGCGTACCTGTTAAACCATAGAAGTGAGCATGAGGTAGCGCCCAGCGCATTTTGTCGCCAAGAGAGCCTTCTTGAGTACGGTGCGCTTCATCCACCAGCACAATAATGTTGTCACGACTGTTTAGGCCGTTTTCATTGCTCTCATCGATTTCGACATCTTTAAACTTGAAGACTGTGGTGATCAAAATGCCGCGACTATCTTGTTCTATGTGCTCACCAAGCTTTCTACAGCTTTGTACTTTGATGAGGTTTTTAACATCGGCCCCACCGAAGGTTTCATTAATTTGGCTATCAAGATCTCTACGGTCAACCACAATTAACACGGTTGGATTTTTCAATTTGTTATCCGCACGGAGCATACGAGCGGCATAGAGCATAAGCAAGGACTTACCAGAACCTTGGAAATGCCAGATAAGCCCTTTTTTCGGATAGCCTTTTTTTACACGCTCAACAATTTGCTTTGCGGCTTCAAATTGCGGATAACGCGGCAATATTTTAATGCGTTTAGGTGGCGTGTCTTTACCTGTCTTCACCGTTGAAAAGAGTGCAAATGACTCTAACATTTGAAGCAAGGTTTCTGGATTCAGCAATCCTTCACTGCTATCAAGTACATTAGCTAAACTTGCTGGAATTTCATCTCGCTGGTCGGTTTTATGCCAAGGTCCCCAATCTTTGACTCGGGCATTAATCGCACCATAAGCAAAAGTGCGACCTTCAGAAGCAAAACACAGAAGGTTTGGCACGAAGAACGGCTCAACATTTTTCCAATAATGCTTTTGACCACCCATAAAATCAGCAGCGCCATCTTGCCAAGTCACACTTGGTCGGGTGGCTGATTTCACTTCCCCAACCACCAGTGGGATACCGTTCACGTAGAGAACGATATCAAAGAACACCTCTGTCGCGGCAATGAAATGAACCTGCTGCACGACAACAAAGTGGTTGTTTTCAGGGGTATCAAAGTCAATCAGCTTGATAGTGATATGATCACCATTTTCACCAAACGGTAGGCTCTTTTCTGCCATCAACCATTCATGAAAATTCTCGTTAGCTTTGACTAAACCTGTGTGCTTGGCTTCCAACATCAAGCCACGAAGTTTGTAGATCACTTCATCGGCATAATCTGGATTGTTGTCAATATCAGGGTTTAACGAACAAAGCGCATCTTTAAGCCAAGTATCAACGAAAATATCGTGAGTTTGCTTGGGTAAGCTCTCACCATGGCAGTAATTCCACTTCACTCCGCTTAAGCCTTTTAAACGGTCAATAATTCCATTTTCTGTGACGGTTTGTTCGTTAAACATAAACTTCTCAGTTAAAAATATTATGAGACAGATTTCTGCCGACTAGAGCAACTTGCTTTTTCTTTAACTCCAACGCCATCTGCGTATTCTCAAAAGCATCTAATGCTGAACATATTTGATTAAGTTCGCATTTGGGAGGGACAGATATGATTAAATTACCAGTATTTTTTGTTCCAATATGCTTAATCTTTGTCCCAGCAGCAATACCTAGAAATCCTCCACTTCGATGCTTAAATGTCAATAACCAATAAAGATGACGTGCGCTAATTTTTTCTGAGTAAGCCCTTACTCTAATTAGAGTATTTTGAAAACAGTATTTCCCATCAATATCGAAGTATGCAGAATCGCCCACATCTTCTGCTTCTCCTCCCTCTACAAGAAGAGTGTCTCCAAACTTAAGCTTATATACATCTTGCTCAGCAGCCGTAAAGTTCATTTCTAAGACATCTTCTAGGTTTATTTTCCCACGTTTAATGTTTGCGGGCCTTAAATACCGAAACATATCCTCCCCATCCATATGTTGAGGAGCTCTCTGACGCCCACCCTTTACTTCACCTAAATCAGTAAGTCTTACTTTTGTCCAATGATTCTTTGGTGATAACGAACTAAGCAAAAAGCTATGGAACAGGGTTTTGAAACTATCTAGAGTTTCATTCGTTAAATTAAGAGAATGCTGTGCCGCATCAAAAACGCTTAGCAGTCGCTTAGCCTCCGTAGACTCTTGAGAAGGAATATCGAAACCTGCCAATTCCTTAAATTTTGTTCTAGGCGACAAAGAACCTGTTGATGTTTTTACTGCCCAACTCCAAAACTGCTCAGTCTGTAAGATTAGTGGCAAAATGCTTGAACCTTTGGCTTTTCCTAATGGCTCCAGGACGATAATATCCCCTGAGCAAATGCCGTCAAATTCAGCGATTGCTGCCTTTTTCAAGTATGGACGACGCTTTCCAAAGAGTATCTGCCCTTTTTTGAATACACGCGTAAAGCTAGGTGAGTCATCAGCAATCATTCCCCAACGCTTTATCTTTAACGAACCAGAATCCAGGTGTTCAAGGCCAATGTAACGCTCATAGCCATCGCCAATAGGATCTTTAGTCGTTAGCTTTACTTCTTTACAGATATCACCGAATTTTACAGTTTGTTTATCAGTCATTATTTTTTACCTCGTAACCTAACTGCTCGAGGCTATTAAATAGCTTATTAGTTTGCTTCTTAAGTTGTACTCGGCTCATTTTCCATGACTCAATAGCATGTTCGATATCATGTACTTCCTCACTAACCTTCGCTTTCACGTAAAGTGGAATAGATAAGTTGTATTGGTTTTCACTGATAGTGTTTAAATCAACCAGCGCAGCAATATCGCTTTGGTTATCTGGTTGGAAATAAGCTTCACATAGCACATCTAAATCAGCATCCGATAAACGGCTGTGAGCACGCTCGCGGGTTACATGTTCTACACCGTTGATAAACAGGATCTTGTTTTTACGCTCAACTGGCTTATTGCAGTTAAGTACTACAACGCACGATTCCATTGGCGAGTTATAGAACAGATTTGGCCCAAGTCCTATTACCGCTTCGATAATGTCAGACTCTATCACCTGTTTACGGATCGCTAGCTCTGAGTCACGGAACAGAACACCGTGAGGCCACAGCATAGCCGCACGGCCCGTATCCGGCTTTAAGCTTTTGATGATATGGGTATAGAAGCCATAATCCGCACAACCTTGCGGTGGTACGCCGTACATATTGCGACCATACGGGTCCGCTGCAAACTTTTCACGGTTCCACTTTTTGATGGAGTAAGGCGGGTTAGCAAAGATGACATCAAACTGTTTGAGCTGGTCGTTCTCAATAAACTTAGGGTCGCCTAGGGTATCGCCACGCATAACATCGAACTCTTCAATGTCGTGTAGGAACATGTTCATACGTGCGATTGCAGAGGTTAGCAGGTTTACTTCTTGGCCATACAAATGAACGCCACGCCACTCTTCACCCTGAGAACGTAGGTCCATCACAGCATTAAGCAGCATACCGCCCGTACCACAGGTTGGGTCATACGCACTCTCACCCGGCTTGAGCTTCATAATACGAGTCATCAAATGAACAACAGTACGATTGGTGTAGAACTCGGCTGCGGTATGGCCTGAGTCATCCGCAAACTTTTTGATCAAGTACTCGTAAGCCTCACCCAAGTCATCTTGAGCGACAGACTTAATACCTAGCGGGATTTTACTGAAATGTTGAATAAGATCCGATAGCAAATGATCAGGCAAACGCTCTTTGTTGGTCCACTGCGCATCCCCAAATACACCGTGCAAACGCTCATTCTTTGCTTCAATCAAACGCAGCGCATTTTGAATCGCTTCACCAATATCTTTGCTAGTGTTGCGAACTTTCTCCCAGCTTGCTTCCTCTGGGATATCGAAACGGTGATACATCGACATCGCTGCATATTCGGCATCACCTTCGTGCAGCTCGAGTGCTTCGTTATACTCTTCTAGATATACATCCGATAGTCGCTTAAAGAACAGCAGTGGGAATACGTACTGCTTGTAATCAGACGCATCAATTTGGCCACGCAGGAACTCGGCTGCCCCCCAAAGTAGCTCTTCTAGTTTGTTTTTATTCATAGCTCAAAGCCCTCTTTGATTAACAAGGCTTCTAACTCTTGTTCAGCCACTTCTAATGCCGCTAATTTTTGCTGGAAATCTTTCAATACTTCTTCAACGGTAATGGTTTCTTCTTCTAGCGGCTTTTGTACATAACGAGCGATGTTCAAGTTGAAATCGTTCTCTTCAATCTCGCTATGTGGCACCCAACGTGCGACACCTTCAATGTCGTCAGCTTTAGGGCCTTTGGTGCGCATCTGCTGATAGATATCGTATATGTCGTCTGCTTGTGTTTCTGACAGTGTATTTTGCGCGCGACCTTTGGTGAAGATTTCTTCCGCATTTACAATCAACACATGGTCTTTGTGCTCTTCTGGTCTTGCTTTACGCAACACAAGAATACAAGCAGGAATGCCCGTACCGTAGAATAGGTTTGATGCTACACCGATTACCGCCACGATGCGGTTTTCTTTTAGTAACTTGGTTCTGATTTTACCCTCTGCTCCACTACGGAAAAGTACGCCATGTGGCAGCACGACCGCCATGCGCCCTTTATCATTCAATGAAGCAAACATATGCTGCACCCAAGCGAAATCCCCGTTGGTTTTTGGTGCTAAGCCAAAGCTTGCTCGGCCATAAGGATCACTTGTCCAATAGTCGTAACCCCACTCTTTTAAGCTAAATGGTGGGTTTGCGATTACGCAGTCAAAGTTTTCTAGTTGGTCATTTTTCAAGAATTTAGGGTCACGAAGTGTATCACCACGAATGATTTCAAAGTCTTCTTGTCCGTGTAGGAACAAGTTCATTCGAGCAATAGCTTCGGTAGTCAGGTTCTTCTCTTGACCTTTGATTTTAAGAAGACGTGGATCACCACCGTTCTCTTTAACATGGTGGATGGTTTCAAGCAGCATACCGCCTGTACCACAAGCCGGGTCATATACACTTTCATTAGCTTGTGGGTCTAGAATATTGACCATAAGACGAACAATGGTACGTGGCGTATAGAACTCACCTGCTTTCTTGTTTGCTTTATCAGCAAAGCGCTTGATGAGGTATTCGTAAGCACGACCCATATCATCATTACGCACACTCGATACGCCAAGGTTAACCTTGTTGAAGTGATTGAGTAATGTCGATAGCAGTTCGTCTGATAGGCGCTCTTTGTTGGTCCAGCTCGCATCACCAAAAATACCATGGAGCTGTGGGTTTTCTAGCTCAATGCCACGGAACGAATCTTTTAGGGCTTGACCGATATCCTTGGTTTCTGCAAACACATCTTTCCAATGACAGTTAGCTGGAATTTGGATGCGGTGAAACATATCGCCTTTCGCAAGCTCTTCATCACCCACCTGCTCCAACGCCTCTTCGAACTCTTCATCGTAAACATCACAGATACGCTTAAAGAATAGGATTGGGAAGATGTAGGTTTTGTAGTCTGAAGCGTCGATTGGACCCGTGATTATGTGGGCCGCATGCCAAAGGTGCGCTTCTAAGTCTTTGAGATTTATTAATGTCATTGCTTACTCTTATTCTCTTCTATCCACGCTTCAAGGTCTTCACGTTTGAAGCGCCAAGAACCGCCGACTTTAAAACCAGGAAGCTTTCCTTCGCTTGCTAATCTATATGCTGTTTTTTCGGCCAACTTTAGATAAGCAGCCACCTCTTTCAAGGTTAAAATTTGGTCTACCATTCAGAGTGTTATCTCATGTTGGTTTTATTCATCAGAATTAATGGTGAGAGAATATGGGAAAATTGGGGAATCGGCAATGTGAGATAACTCAATACAAGACTGAGTGCATAGAAAAAATACAAATGCCCACCAGCTTTCGCTGGTGGGTATTCATTCTATTAGTAGCATTTCATAACTATCAATACGGTGATTGCTTGAACGATAGCCTCACCGCGATGTTGACAATTCAGTGACTACAGAGTTTAAGACAAGCACTCACCTAGGGAGTTAGCAATGTCTCTTTGCATTGTATGGGACTCTCGCATAGTGGATAGTCATTCGTACTAAAGTGATTCAACTTTCTGTATGTTTTGTCAAAATAGCGCTTGTCGGACCAAACCTGAATATCGCCGATGACAAACAAGTGTTTTTTGGCTCGGGTAACAGCTACGTTCAACAAATTTGGTTTTGAAGAAGCCCAAGATGCCCCGCCACTGTTTTTAATGTCGCAACCGAGAACCAAAATAACGGTATCATTCTCCTTGCCTTGAAAGGTGTGCACAGTCCCTACGTTGTATTTCAGAAAGTTATTAAACTCCTTTTCATTCCAACTCGAGCTACTAAGCAGCTCTGACTTGCTACGCCTCAGATCTTCTTTCAACTCTTTTCTTACCGCTTTAAATGGTGTTATTAAATAGATGCTGCTTAAGTCGCCATTGTGCGCTGCTAATTCGAGTAAAAGGGCTTTAACATCTTCACCCAACTCACGTTTATACTGTTTGTGTACACAGTCTCCTTGTGAATCATTCCAGCTATTATGTCCTAAAGCCTTATGAATTCTTGGCTCAACGTCTTTATCGTTGTCAGAACCATGTATCATTCGATTGTTATAAGCTATTTCATTCGAAATGCTAAACATTGGCTCGATACATCGGCGATGTACCCATAACGGGATGCCTATCCATTGTTCTTCACCATCCATATCTATCATACAGCCATACGGATTAACGCGATCAGCTAACGTCTGAACTGACCACATACAAGGGTCCCACTTCTCTGATTTTTCTTGCAACTTAGATTTCATTAAGTAGTCAATCAGCTCTGGTGGCGATGTAAACACAGGTTCAATTTGCAGAGGGTCTCCAACAACCACCGCTCGCTTAGCACGAAGCAAACCACCTACCGCAGATTGTGGTACAGCTTGCCCTGCCTCATCAATCATGAGCCAACCTAGAGATTCTGGCGGCAGCTTAGAAAACATATTTCCCAATGAAGCAAAAGTCGTCGAGACCACGGGGACAAACATAAATAGTATCTGCCAAATCTCCAGAGCATTCTCGCGACTCTTCCCTAATACAACATCATTGATTTTTCTTATCTGTGATAGAAAAGTACTCTGTTTGCTGGCTTCTATCAGCCAAGCCTCGTGCAGTTGTAACGCAGCCGAGTAGATGTCAGACCGCAATTCATTAATAGTCACGTGTTGCCAGCATGCGTGCCTCTGCCTATCATGTCCCTCGATATCATCAGTCACTTCCGGTAAGTGATATCCTTTAAACTCCGTTCTATAGGCATCTAACTCATCTAAAAACTTCTGCTTTTTAAGCTCTTTAGATTGAATATCAACCTGCTGCTGTAAAATTTTCTTTGTACATCCTTTTCTCTCGATTTCTTTGGAATCAACATTACCAATAATCAAGCGAATAGATTTTTTGACATTTTCGTACTCACCGAGTTTTTGAGATAGTGAAGCCTTATATTGTTTATTTTTCTTAGTATTAAAGAACCGACTAAACCAACCAGGCGAGTTAACCTTCAATAGCTCAAGGGAAATTGAAATTTCTTCTTCCCTTCTCACTTCAGCATTTCTTGTTGAGCGAAGGACATCTAGCTCTACAGAGAGCGTATGAACATGGTTTTCTAGCTCATCTAGAACTAGGTTCATTTGATGCAAATCAGCATCAAATTGATGTCCATCGAAAGTCTTTTGCAGGCTATCAAAATAGGCTAACTTGTCATTCAACTCATGGAAACGAGATAATTTCTCGTTAAAGGTCTTTTTGGCAATGTGAAAAGAGGGCCCGGTATAAGTTGAGCGATATTGCCAAAAATTCAAGAAGTCTAAAGAGGGCTCTCTAACCGCTGGTTCATTGCCTTTTTCATAGTGATATTTAAAGAAAAAGCGATCGAGAAACCTTTGCCTCTTTTTATAAGCTCCCATAGCAGCTGAGATATTTCCCCAGCTCTGCTTTTTATCGTCCAAAGGTTGTAAACGACCTTTCTTTTCATCAGCACTAACTTGATTTGCTACAGAACGAAAAAAACTGGTATTAACATATCTATCAGCTATCGACTTTGCTTGAGGAAGCTCTTTTGAGATATTTTCAACGGCGGCATTGTTCGATGACGCCACGACCATTTCAAAATCAGTAAGTTCTTTAACAAGGAACCCTTCTGGACTTAACCCATCGCTAGCTTTCGAAAAGGAAGCTAATACTTTCGCTCTCTCAACAATATTTTGTGCAATTATATCCCGCAATAACGTCGTTTTACCTGTGCCTGGAGGACCATTAACCGAGATCACTCCACCTGCTTTCAGCTCCTTGAATACCGTATTGATGGCAAACTGCTGCATTAAAGACATGTTATGCGCGGGCTCTGTCAGCCACCTTCCTTCTGGTGTTTCTTTGGGGTTCAAGTGATTATGAATCAACGGTATCGAATCGTTGGTATACAGATCAACATGCTTATGACTGGATTGTCCCAAGTAGGTTTGAAGGGGCTGGCTGGCCTTGCCAGTAGAAATCGCATTAATGGCCCGCTCTATATCTCGAATATAAAAGCTGTTTAGAATAGGTAACTGAGATTCGTCTTCTTTCGATGAATCATCATTATCGTCTTCAATTTTTCCTGGAGCCTTTTTGTTCTCCAAAAGATTGTCTGACTTCGCCTCATACTCATAAAAAGCCATTTGAAACGGGTAAACCTTTGAGTGCTCTGAAAGCAACAAATCTTGATTAGAAATACCAGCCCATTGGTAAAGCCCCTCAACCAAGCCCATTAGACTTTTCACACAAAGAGTATGCCTTCCCTCTGAGCTAGGATGGTTAGGCAAGGTGGCTTCCCAGCGATCCACAAACTCGTTAAGATCGTCACACCGACTATCAAATCGTTCCTGAGATATACTCCCAGCCCTTCCCCTTAGTAACTCTGCCAAAGCCCACGGTAGCGTGCTTACCGAAAAGGTATCCAACCGAGGGGTACCAAACTCATCCAACATCAATTTAGCAAAGCAAGACGCACCCTCATTATCTCTTCTTTGCTCTATTTCTTCAGAGGCACAATCCTCCTGGCTGCGGGTAGAAAAGTACTCCGCAACTTTTTTATCTATCGCCGATTTATCGAATAATCCCAGATATAGTGTATAAGTACACTTTTTGCCTGGGGTAAGGCCAAGTAAATCACGAGCCGCTGGATCTAGCCACGGAAGTAGATGGTTACCACGAGACTTCAACTCGTGACACGACACATTTACTGGTGCAATTTTACTGTCGTCTTTATCTGGTACTGAGTAGGCTTGAAAAAACTCCACTAAATGCCAGGATTTCAATATATTTATCGAGTCTTCTTTTCTACTATCCACGAATTAACGCCTATCAATACCATCAAATATCATTAAGTTACGATAATATACAGCCTGATTGCATAAGGCGATGAAGAATGACAAAAGACTGATAGAGTGTGACGGCTCCCTTAAATACAAAGCGGCATTGAATTACCTTAAAGCTAGACACTCCTCCATCCACTCATCCACTTCACCTTCCACCCAGGCCACGGCCCTATCCCCCAAACTGATGGATTTTGGAAACTCACCATCATTCATTTTTCGGTAAATCGCTGAACGGCTTAATGCTGTTTTTTCCATTACTTCTTTTAGTTTTAGAAATCTCATGGGACGTCCTCCTATGGCTGTGGTCCTCATGGGATAAGCAAGTTCGGTAAAAAAAAGTAGCATCGGCACATGGTGCACACAATCAAAAATTCTTCAGGTATATGTCATCTCTGTGAATCTATTCCATGACTGATACAGGAAGCCTGAATATGTCCCATTTTCCCCGTTACGGTAGTTTGTTACCTCAAAAAGAATATGAGCACCGTGTGCTCGAAGAAGCCGCTGAAATACTCAAAGATCGTTATGTTCGTGGTGATGCTTTTTCAAGTCCCGCGGCAACCTCTGATTACTTACGTTTTAAACTGGCAGGGTATGAACATGAAGTTTTCGCGGTCATGTTCTTAGACAATCAGCACCGCTTGATTGAGTTTAAAGAGCTGTTTCGTGGCACGGTTGATTCCGCAAGCGTTTATCCTCGCGAAGTAGTGAAAGAAGCACTGCTCGTTAACGCCGCTGCGGTGATCTTCGCCCATAACCATCCTTCCGGCGATCCTGAACCATCACAATCGGACAAACGGATCACTGGGCGTTTAAAAGAAGCGCTCTCGCTGGTGGACATTCGAGTGCTTGACCATTTCGTGGTAGGTGACAGTTGCATCTCATTTGCTGAGAGGGGGTTGCTATGATCATCGATGATTACCGAGGTATCCGGTTGCCAATCAGCTTTTGTGAAACGATAGATAACCTATTGGCACGTTTCGAGGTTCCTGATGATGCAAAACGCCTAGTATTCAACTTTAGAGATCCGACATACTATCAATCCAGAATGGGACTACATCCTGTCGAAATACAATTAAGCAGAGACAATGATCGGGCGCCTTGGTCATTCGCGTTTCTCGCCAGCTTTTCTTATCAAAGCAATAGTACCCATTCCCTTGATGTCGAGTTGTATTTTCATTTACGTAACCATTGGTGTTATCAGCCCGATGCTGGCACTGCTGATCTCTCACAGCCTGCTGTTTTAGATCTTTTCAACACCTGGTGCACAGCACTAGAGCGACACATAAATCGCCGAGCATTCAGCGATATCCAGTTAAGCCAAATCAGTTAAACCCTTTTCTGTTCACTTTAATCTTACCTTTGTAGGAGGCATCACCATGTCTGATATTTTGTTTAATGCTTCAAGCTTGCCTGTTTCAAAATCACTCCATTCCCTTCTGAGTAAAAGTCTTATCGAGAAGCTCGCTGAAGAGGAGCATATTGCCACCAGCACTTATCTCGTATTTAACTTTCGTGATAGTTCCTACAGCGCTGAAGCGGGCGGTTTTCATCCTGTTGAAATTGCTATTGCTCAATCAAGTGATGGGCGATGGAATATTGAATACGCGACAGATTTTGCGTACGTGGGTAGTGCTTATCCTGAGCTGGAACGTTGTCTCGACTTCGACTTTCGAGATCAGTCGTTTTATGCTCAGTACAGTGGGTGGGCGCCAATGAAAGGAAATATCTCAGCCATCGAGCTTTATCAGTTATGGGAAAGTAACTTTCTTACTTACGCCGATATGGAGGTGTATGACCAGGTTTCTGTTACGCCGCAATGAACTTCTCTGAGTTACTTTGCCAATAGCAACAACGCATTCACACCGTGGATTGATGTGCTCACTGAGCACGTTAGATTGAAGGTAAAACCCAGTGTTTGGCCGTGATAAAAAGCCAAAATAAAATGCCAATATAGTGTGCCATTTGAGGCTCTATATCGGCATATTTTATTACAAACGCTCGCCTTTGAGAGAGCAACAAACCCTTGTGGTACAAGGGCTGAGTGCCATCTAAGAACCGAGCATAGGCAAACTGGACTTACAACTTGCTAAGCGCTTGTTTTGCCATGTTATACGCTTCGTTCAACGCTTGATGCATACTTGGGGTTGCTCTGATTACCTCGACGTATTTCTCGCCTCGGAGTGCATCTACCTGTTGCCATAAGTCGCGATTCGCTACTGGCTTTTTGTCTGACTTTCGCCAACCTTTTTGCTTCCAGGTATCAATCCACTCGTTAAACCCACGAACACAAAAATCACTGCTGGTGTAGATGACATCGCCATCACGCGCATACTGCATGCACTCCACCAGCGCAATCAGCTCTAGCTCTGTATTACTGGTGTATCCCTGCATCGGTAAACATTGCTGGTCCATTAACTCACCAGCTTTGTCGTACACCACCAAACCAATTCCACCATCGACACTGGACGCCGTGACTGCAATATACAATGCGCATGATTCATTTTTCATTGTTTGTTCCTTTTCTATTTTGACAACGCAACGTGCTTGTCTCTCATCAGATAAGGATGTGATGTGAAAAATGAAGTACGCTCGCATCACCGTGCCCTGAACCATAAGGACACGTTATGACCACCTTTTCTCCGCTACGCGAGAAGATCTTAAAGGCCCTACTGAAAGCCGCCCTCGCAGGCTATCACCATCTCAGTGCCCACTTTCAAAAGGTCAAAGCTGAAATGACAGAACTCAGTGACCACGATTTATTTGAAGAAACAAAG
Source organism: Vibrio renipiscarius (assembly GCF_000827885.1). Classification (GTDB taxonomy): domain Bacteria; phylum Pseudomonadota; class Gammaproteobacteria; order Enterobacterales; family Vibrionaceae; genus Vibrio; species Vibrio renipiscarius. The sequence goes on from NZ_JTKH01000003.1 coordinate 460,113, forward strand.
CATCACCCCACCCTGCACTTACGCAGCCTCTTGGCAAGCTTTGAGCTCATCCAGCGTGGCTACTATCTCAGCGATATTCGTGACGTGAGGAATGACCTTTAACTTCATGCCACAAGTAATCTGCGTGTCAATTCACAAAACCATACCAATAAAATTGAGTGAGACATTATCTGTCTCACTCGTCCGTATTCTTTCACCAATTAACAGCAACGTGCTCTACGTGCAGGTCGAGGATAAAGCAAATGAGTAAAAGCAACGTATTACATCACGTTAATGAACAGTCTCTAAATGACCTTATTCGCCGCCATGAATCATTCACTTTAACGAATGTGAAAAATTTCAACCAAACGGTGAAGAAGGTAGAGCGACTAATAGAAAAACAAGGTCTTTCGTGCCGTATATATACCGCAGGACGCTCTGCCACTATGGCAGCAGCTCTGGCCTCAGGACCCGCAGTCATCTTTGGCTTAGCTTCTGCCGCAGCTATTGCGACACACAAAATAGCGACGTTAAACCCTGACTATGAAATCGCTAAGTATCCACTGGCTGAAAAGCTTGTAGTGAACTTTAAGAAGTAACCCTTACTAGGGCTGTGTGGCCACCAGTCCTCCCATTTTTCCCGCGTTCTCTCCAAAACATTCATGTCTTGGGGCCAGATAAGTGTGCTTAAAATTTGGTGGTCCTATGTCTACTAGTACAAATCGACGAAGTGCCGAGCACCTCGAATTGATATTCGAGATTTATTCATTAATCCCCACAATACGGAAAATAACAGCACGTGAACTGCACCTTGCTCTTAGCGATAAAGGGATCACCCGAAGTAAACGCACTATCCAGCGCGGCCTTGATTGCTTATTGGCTTACTTTGATGTTGAACAGGATGCGACAAGCAAGCCTTATGGTTACCGCCGTACAGCGAATTCAAAACTGGCTTTAGGTCCTCGTGAACACATGGTGTTTTTGTGGGCAGAAGCCTACTTAAAAACGCTTTTACCACGTTCTTACCATCTCATGGTGGATAGTGCTTTCGCACCTTTTAGCACTCTAAGTACCAAGCGCAAACTGATCGATATTCGGCCGCCAGTCACTACTTACTCCAACGAAACAAGCAGTATGGTTTTTGAAACCTTATGTACTGCCGTGTTTTACCAACGTGAAGTTAGGTTATCACTCATAAACCTACCTAAGAGCCTGTATGTCAACCCATTGGGATTTATCGTGGAGCAAGACCATTTTTACCTTGCATACCAATATCGAGACAGCTTTCACGTAGTCCTCATCAATAAGGTTTTGTCTGCGTATCTAACCACTTTTGCTTATCACTACCCCAACAATTTTTCACTTAACAACATTCCCCTTTCCAAGAAGGAACTCACACCATGAAACACACAACGATAAAAACGACCTTGAGCATATCTGGGTTATTACTACTCGCCGCATGTGGCGGTGGTAGCGATAGTAATGGAGGTAGTACTAATCCAAGTACGTCTGCCAAAGTTGGCGGACTGGCGATTGATGGTTATGTTGAAGGTGCTACCGCATTCCTCGACTACAACTTCAATGGTGTGATGGATGAGGATGAACCTCGTGACATCACTGATCAAAACGGGCGCTTCGATTTTGCTATTGAAGAAGATGACTTAATCTGTAAAGAGTACTCGCCAATTATCGTTGATGTACCTGCTGGTGCGTACGACAGCGATTATGGGTTAGTTAATAAACCTTATCGCTTAACCTTTCCACCCTCATTCTCATCTGACAACGTCGGCGAAGATGTATTTGCTACGACTCCATTCACTACAGTGATTTGGTCAGCTGTTGAAACGGATCTATTGCAAAGTGGTGTAAGCAACTGCAAAGAGTTAGCTGCTAATACTGAAGCGCAAAACAAAGTTTCACGTCTAGTCGCCGAGAAGGAATACGAGTTGGGTAACCGCTACAACATTCCTGCTAACGAGCTATACGCAGACTTCATCGCTTCTGGTAACACCGAGCAGCATCAACTAGCCCAGCTTCTAACCAGCGGTCTAGCAAAAGGCTACGCTGAAACTTCAGCTCTAGTCGATGCGAACCCTAACGCTTGGAAAGCTACAGTTGAGTACTACGTTGAGAAAGACGACGCAGGCAATTTCACTAAGTGGTATCGCGAAGAACGCGTGTTCGATGCCGACACACATTCTCTACGTGTATTTGAAGTATCTGCTGACTTAGAAACTGTAGGCCGTCTCATCGTTTACCGTAACAAAATCAAAGCCGAAGAAGGCGCGGTGCAAAAATACACTGATGACCTAATCGACTACCTGCCAGAAATCAGCAAATACGGTTGTGGTTTAACTAATGATTACGTACAGAACTCAAAAGACTACGGCAACGACACAGTTACATTCTCTGTATCAGCTTCTGTTCTAGTTGACGACCATACTGCATGTGCAGATCCACTCGTGTACTCTTCTAGCGTACCTTACGCTAACGTCATTCGTGAATTGAAAGACGGCAATGTGTTACTACAAGCTGGTATGTGGGGTTTTGACTTTGGTAACGATGCTGTTATCGATGACCTAATCAACGATGGTTTGTACTCTAACATCACAGACCCAACAGTGCTGGACCAGTTCTCAACTTGGAACTACTCACTGGACTCAACTGAATCTTACGATGCATCACGTTGGACACGTACATCAGTTGTAAGTACAGCTGAGAAAAATGTCATCACAGACGTGAACAGCAAGGGTATCTGGATTGTACGTACCACTTACCCTAACGGCACTCACCAAACGCAGTGTGGTGACTCTCTAGATACTTTAGTGGACGTGGCTCATATGGGGATGTGTGAAGAACTGCCCATAGTGCCTTCTAACTAATCATAACGAGTCGAGAGGGGATCGCTCCCCTCTTATCTAAGTTCGAGAACACCCAAAACTTCGATATCTATCGCCGTAGTGTTTTGTCTCAACTTTGGCTAAGTAGCTGACTCGTTTAAATAGATCATCTAACTGCTGGTCAAACCTATCTGAATTAAATTCTAACCAATAGGTCGGGTTCTCGGGGAAGTGGACCAAGGTATCACCTTCATCGGCTTTTATATCCAACGCTCGACACCACGCCCTCTTTATCATGTCTGATAAGTTACCTTTTTGCTCGAACCTACCAAGAGAATGGTAGACGTCTTTGTTCAATAACAAGACAAGGTGGTAATGGTGGCTCAATGACGTGCTTCTTTCTTTACACCAAGCATATCGAACCTTACAACTACGAGCAGTTTGACCTCTCCTTTTTTTTCGACTGAGATCAGCTTGAATCTGAGCATCCAACGAAGCAATTAGGTTCTTTATTACACTAGAGTCATCAAACAATAAGGACTTCGCTAAACGTAAGTCCACTCTAATCGCTGTCGTTCGAGGGTATTGTGTAACAGCTTTATCAATCGTGTCGTATAACCTATCGAGATAGTTAAGAACTAAACCACCTTTGGGTGTCAGGATTGGTAATCCGTTAAATGTATCACTTGTCGTCGTTTTAAGTTTTTTGGTTCTGAAGCTCATCGCTATACCTGTTAGTCAATTTAATGGCATAGGATGGGTAGGCATGGTTATTTAATGAGGTTGAAACCTCAATCTAATGAGTGATGATGTTTCGTGGTTAATCCATGAACTATGGAGTAATAATATTACCATACCGCAGCAGCTACATAGTCAATGGGTCCTCAACTAGGTAATCCATCCTAGTTTTTATCTAAAGCTGATCAGAAAATCACATCTGCTCTATCTACTTTCGGTGACAAACCCTAGATTCAACGTATTGAAACAACTCTGAAATAAAGTCCTCCCCTCAGTCATCAAGTACTGCTTTTAATCCAAATCGAATAAGTGGTGTGTTCTTTTATCATTATGTTATCCAAATCCACGCCAATGACACGCCTTCTAGCGAGGGACTCACTGATATAATATTTTGAGCCGACGATATTCAGATCGTAAACGGTGTCATCAGTGCTATATGACGCCGAAATATCACAAGAAGGATACTTCCCCTTTGTAGGTGAATAATGTTGAAAGTCATGAATCAATAGACTGATCGTTTTCAGCTTAGCATCGTGCCCACAATGTCCTCGAATCACTTTTGCTAATGACATGGCAAGTCCCAAAGAAAGAGAAATCAAACAACTCTTCCAAAAACAATGCGTATCTTCTAACCACTCAAGGTCGTTTTGTGCATGGAGGTATTTCTGAGTAAATATCGAGCCTTTCTGAACACGCTGCTGAAGTTCAGAATCTGACTCAAGCAACTGTTCCAGTTTTTCAAACTTATCCATAGTTAGGGATTGCCAATACTTTACCAGTATCAAAGCCGTCAAGAGTTCTAACTTAGCCAAGATACCCAAAGTGAGTCTATGCAACCTTAAAAATGGGTCTAATTCGAGCTGCCGAAGGTTAAAATTATCGACACATTCTTTCTGCGATTGGTTAGCACCTAACATCTTATGCCTAGGTTTCAACCATAATTTCTTCCCGATTAAAAAAGAGAGTTTGAATGGCAGTTCGAAGTCAAACTCATACTTCAAAGAACACTCTTTACCAACTCTATAGACTAGGTAGCACTCGGGGGTCTCATAAATAAAGTCGCTGACGTTTTTTAATATTTCATCAACAAATAGGGCATTCCTTGTGTTTTTCCTCGGCGACAGAAAGCCTAAATCAATCTGATAACGCTTTCCAAACTTGCCGAAGTAGATCGGACATACTCCACCACCAGCCTCACATCTGATAAATCCAATGCTGCGTAGTGTTGCTAGTTGAGATTTCAGACGGCTTTGATTAATCCCCCCCCATTAAGCGGCGTATTTTCCCTTCACTCAATAGCTCTTCACTTCCAGTTGCGGATGACTGAATAAAACCCAATTCATTTGCATGAAGGATAAATATCCCGATCAAAAGAAGGTTTGAGGGCCTAAGTTTTAGCTCTTTTGCTTTTAGGGCAGTCTTAACTTCTGGTGAAAACACCTCCACAAATGCCTCATGAACGGATAGCTCCCCCTCCTCCGTCAATGAGTCGATATAGACAGAATCAAAAGTGAACTCGTGCTTCCCATGCCTTACCTTTATAACCTCACCTACACGGTGAGATTGAAGATATTCAAGTAATTCTGAAACGACCTTATGGGATACTCCAAAGCTATCACGAAGACGTGAAACGGATACATCGATCCTCTTTTCCCTGCCATTCATTCGCTCGAATATTATCGCTAAAAATAAGTATCGTCCTTCAGGAGAAAGTGGACCAATCTCAGATAAAAACTCAATAACACGCACTAGATACAACCATATATACCCTATTTAATAATCAATAATAAGAAAACAACACAAGATTTAAAACTACATTAATCACAAAATTAAAACATGTTTAAATTATTATTTTAAAGTTATATTTTTACGTATACCATCAGTTGAGCATAAACGAATGGGATAGAAGTTCATGACAGAAAAATCACTCGAAAGCAGAATGAGTTGGTTCAAAGCAGATGACCGAGAGATGGCAATCTGGTTAAGAAGCTATGCTAAAAGGCATACATGGATAGAAGATTTGGCGAGTAAGGATACGCCCGATAGATCCCAACTCGACATTAGCTTTGCTCAGAATTTCATCAACAACTGGACTAACACGGAGTCAGTCAGCAACGATGATAAATATCAGGTAAATTTGTTAAGAAGTGCTTGGCGTAGCTATTCAAACCGAACCAAAACATCAACATTTTCGTTGTCTAAAAATGCGCAAAAATCTCTCGACTACCTATCGAAACGACTGAATGTATCTAAAACATATGTAGTGAATGAAACGCTTGTTGCAGCAGTTAAACTCATCAAGAACAACAAAAACAAGAAATTCGAAGCCAACCTTTTACTTCCACAATTGGACCGAGAAGAGCACGTACTTGATTCACTTCTAGAAGAACTATTGGATATTGATGAACTAAAAAAGGAAATTGCAGACTTGAAAGCAGAGAATGCAGTCTTACAGGAATCACTAGTGAGCAATCAAAATGTTACTCCCAAGCCTGAACGTGCACTAGGTCAGAGACGACGACCAGATTGATTTACTATTAGAATCCACAGAAAGAATAATGTAATGACATGAAAATGAGGCAAACGAATGACGTTATCTGCCACATACTCTCCTTCTACTTACGTTAAATAGCGCCACAAAAAGTGATAGAAAATCACTGAGATTACGCGAAGCAATTACTTTTAGGAACCACCTTAGGAACCTGTAAAAAAATCAAATCGACATAAATTGATAACTTTCAATGAATTAAACGTTAAATTCAACTTACGCCAGCCCACCAAACGTTTGGAAAGGGCCAACTCGCAAGAGTTGGCCCTTTTTGTATTTAGCGCAATAACATTTTCAAAACTGGATATAAGTAAACCAGCTGATCCCTTCCCACTCAACTGCCTATAAAACCATAATGAACCCGGTAAAAGACAAGGCTTGAGCCTGTTGTTATTCGTTGCGGTCCAAGAGTACAGTTCTAAATAAGATACCTTGGATTCGCTCGCAGCCAGTCCACTACTGCTTGATTAAATTTAACCAACTTTGACGGTGTGATCCTGCGCTGCGCGTAAATCAAACTCAGCTTATGAGACTTGGCCGACCATTGCGGTAATACTTGCAACAACTCTCCTCGCTCAATCATTGCTTCCACATGCATAAACGGAACACAAGCCAGCCCCATACCTTGTTGTGCCAAAGACAGAATAGCCGTGTAGGTGTTGGCTCGAATATGCCCCGTCACTTGCTTAAAGACAATCTCATCTCCTCGCACCAATTGCAGGTGGTTCCAACGCTCATTTTGACTATTCAGCACAAATGGTAGCTGTTCAATATTGTCTATGGTAACCGTCTCTAAAGTGGTGAAAAAATCCGGCGCGGCAACTAATACGTTACGCATATCACCCAATTCTTTTGCTACCACATCCTCTGGCAATGTATCAAAGGCACGAATCGCCACATCAAACTCACCTAGCTCGATACGCTTTTTTTCTGGGCCAAAATCACAGATCACCTCAACTTTTGGGTTTTGTTGGCAATATGTCGGGATAACGCTCTGGCACAGTGAGCGCCCAAACTCTAATGGTGCGGTGATTCTCAACTCACCACTAATCTCTTGCGCCATGTCTCGCACCCGCATTTCAGCTTCTGTTGCCAACAATTGAATCTGTTTTGCCCGCGTTAATAAGTCACGGCCAGATTCGGTCAAGCTAATCGAACGAGTGGTGCGATGGAAGAGCTTACTATTTAGTGACATTTCTAAACGCTGAATATGCCGAGAAACCAGCCCTTTCGATACATCCAATACATCCGCCGCTTTAGTAAAGCTGCCCTCTTGCGCCACCGTCAAAAAAGTCTGTAGATAGGTCAAATTCATCATTAACACCATTTAGTAAACAGTGCGCTCATTTTGTGTGGTTTTTCTGTAACTCTCAACACCATAAGATACAAAACATAAACACAGCGGAGAAAAACAATGAAAATTTTAGTAATCGGGGCAGCAGGTACCATTGGTTCAGAAGTCACTCAAGCACTTCAAGAGCAGCACGAGGTGGTAATGGCTGGTAAATCAAGTGGTGATGTACAAATTGATATTACCGATCCCAATTCAATTCATGCTGCACTAGATAAAATTGGTAAACTTGATGGCATCATTTGTGCTGCTGGCGATGTGGTCTTTAATACCTTTGAAAAAATTAGCCGTGAAGAGTGGGATGTCGGCATTAATAGCCGTTTAATGGGACAAGTTAATTTGGCACAAATTGCCCTCAGCTACCTGAACGATAATGGCAGCATCACACTGACCAGCGGTATCGTTGCTGATTATCCGATTGCCTATGGTGTCAGCGCCGCGACGCTCAATGGCGCACTTGAGCACTTTGTAATGGCCGTATCACACGAACTACCACGTGGAATTCGTATCAATGCGGTTAGCCCAACAGTTGTGAGTGAATCACTGGCTACTTATGGTGACTACTTCCCTGGTTTTCATTCTATGGCTGCAAAAGATGTCGCGAAATCTTACCTACGTAGTACGTTAGGCATTGAAAATGGTCAAACCTTCAAAGCATTTGCTGGTAACTAACGTCCTTTCCTAGACATAGCCGCTCTATTGAGCGGCTTTTACGTCATTATCAAGTATCAATACTCGTGGCTAAAAGCGCCCCGCCTCTCCTCTAACACAAACTTCCGTTCAAGCTGTTATTATCACGCTACACTATAAAAATGAACGAGTTGCATCACTACTCGTTCTTTCCCTCCCAGACAAATAACAACAAAAGAGGATAAGACTTTGCTCGAACACCATGTTCGCAATTACATTGCCACCAAATTAGCGAACGCTGGCATTAGCAGCGATCCTTATGGTATTGAGTTAACGAGTGTATTCGCCTTGGTATCACTCGCGATCGCGGTATTTAGTTACTTAATTGTTCATCACGTCATTGTTCGATCGGTTAAAAATGTACTGCAAAAAACCAATAAGCCGCTCGCCGAGAGCTTAGCCAAATTCGATTTATTGGGAAAAATATCGCTACTCGTGCCACTGATGATCTTAGATGTGTTGTTACCAATTGCGGTTGGGCACTACGCATTACTCGCTGGCATTCTTGATCGGGTACTCAGCATATTGCTGCTGTTTATGATTATTTGGCTCATTTTTGCCCTACTCGATGCTTTCAATGACATTGCGACCTTTAAAGGCATCACACGTAAGATGCCGATCAAAAGCTTTGTTCAGTTAATAAAGCTGTTCACATTCTTTGTCGGCTTAGTCGTTTTTGTTTCTATTCTAGCCAATGAATCCCCCATTATTTTCTTATCTGGTTTGGGGGTTGCGACGGGGTTTGTGATGCTGGTGTTCAAAGACACCATATTAGGGTTTGTTGCCGGGATTCAGCTTTCTGCTAACCGTATGATCAGCTTAAATGATTGGATTCAGATGAACGCTTATGGGGCGAACGGGACGGTTGAAGAGATCTCGCTGACCACCGTCAAGGTCAGAAACTTTGATAATACGGTCAGCATGTTGCCTGCTTATGCCTTAGTGCAAAATGCTTTTATCAACTGGCAGGGAATGTCCGATTCAGGCGGTCGACGCATCGAACGCTCAGTCAACATTGATGTCACATCCATTCGCTTTATGGATGATGATGAAATCGAATCGATGAAGAAGATCCGTCTGCTGCGCCAATATATTTACGAAACCATGCGCGATATTAATGCGTACAATGAAGAACTTGGTGACGATGCTGATGGCATCGGCAATATTCGTAAGATGACGAATCTAGGTTTGTTCCGTGCTTATCTCAACGCTTATCTGCGCGCCAATAAGGACATTCATCAGTACATGCTCATTATGGTGCGCCAATTGCAACCGACACCCGAAGGGATTCCTTTGCAGGTTTATGCATTCTGTAACAACGTTGATTGGGTGGTTTATGAAGGGGTGCAGGCGGATCTCTTCGACCATATCTACGCCATGATGCCACTATTTGGCTTGCGTCCTTATCAAGCGATTAGCAGCAATGACGCGCTGACAATAGGGGCAGGACGTCAACACTAAATCGCGTCGATGATTAGAGAAATGCTCACTAATCATCGACGTTTTTTCTTTGCTTAAGGCTAAAACCGATCGCTAATTTAGCGTCTTAGCAAAGTCTCCCACTTTTTTCGTCACCGGCAGCCACTCTTTATCGTGTGCTTGCTGCGATACGGTGGTCAACTTCCCATCGGCAACGATCACTTGGCCATCAACAATAGTATGAGTGACGTTTTGTGGATAAGCAGAAAATGCCAAGGTGGCGAACGGATCGTAGTTTGGTTGGGTGTTTGGCGCATCAGTATCCACGATAACGATATCCGCCTTTTTGCCCACCTCTAATGAGCCAATCTCATCGTCCATATCAAGTACGCGAGCCCCACCAATTGTTGCCAATTCCACTAACTCGTAGGGCGTAAATTTGGCGTTGTCGCCATGGTTCGTGCGCGCAACAACCGCGGCATAACCCATGACATTGATGATATCCATTTGATTGGATGACATTGGCCCATCAGTGCCTAAGCCCACATCTAAACCTTTATTAACCATATCCCATGAGGGCGAATAGCCATTGTTGCCTTTGGTATTCGCTTTAGGGTTATGAGCAATACCCACACCATGCTTCTTAAGCAGATCCATGTCTTGTTCATCAAGATGGTTAACATGCGCCGCGACTAAGTTATCAACCAGAAAACCAATGGAATCTAAATACTCAACGACCGATTGGTCTTTGCTCATTTGATCTGAAAAAGCGTCCGTCTTAGCGTCTTCCCACGTAAATTCGGCAAGGTGAGTCAGTAGCGGCACCTGTTTTTCAACCGCGAGGTCTTTGGCTTTGATCAACCATTCTGCCGATACGGTATAAGGAGCGTGGGGGGCAACAGCCGGCGTGATAAGCGGATGGCCTTGCCATTCATCAATGAATTTTTCAGCGTATTCCAAACCGCCGTAGGGTTGCTTTGCATCCACGACAGGAAAACCAATCACGGTCTCACCGAGTACGCCACGAATACCAACCTCTGCGACCGATTTTGCGACTTCGTCTTCGTGGTAATACATATCGGTAATCAAAGTCACACCCGACAATGCCAACTCCATCGCCGCATGGCGAGAAGCGGTGCGGATCAACTCTCGAGACAACATTTCTTTTTCAAGAGGAAACATAAAGTTGATCAAACGATTTTCAACACCATTTTCGCCCAAGCCACGAAACGCCACCATTGGGATATGGTTGTGGGTGTTGATCATTCCTGGCATCACAATGTCTCCACCAGCATCAATCGTGCGTGCGGCTTGATATTGCTGCTCAAGTGCCATCGAGCCAATGGCGATAATGCGATTGCCCTTAACCACAATCACGCCATCATCAATGATTCTTTGCTGACCATCCATCGGGAGAATCTGAGCATTTTTGATCATAAGATCCGCAGGCTCGCTAGCAAAAGAAGGCAAGTGAACACAGGCTAACGCGACCGTAGCAGCAACCATTGTTTTCGTGAACTTTTTCATGTATTTACCTATATAAACACGAACAGATGAACGACAAAATATGGCGCTGATATTAACGACACTACTGGGAATTCTGTAGATAAATTAAGCACGACTTAGCGACGAGATTCACAGTTTCAATAAATCCTCTGTCGCCGCTCGCCCTCCCTTGCTCTCGGTACTCCGATAATCCCATCCGCGCCGTTTTTAATCCGCTAAATTTAATCTCGATCAATTGTCTTACAAATTTAATCCATCGTTCATCTTCCATTGTCTACACTTGGGAGTGATTAACATCACATAGATAAGGAGTTAACCATGATCACTGTTTATCGGGAATACCCTCTTTCTAACCATCCTAACTTGCATGCTCGTGTTGAAGTCAATCCAATCGGACAGCTTGATATAGAAATCGTTGAACTCTGTGAGAAGCACAGCTCTGAATTTGATCATTTGTCATTTGAATCAAAAGGCAGCGCAATTTGTGTATGTGGAAAAGACCAACTTTCTGCCTGGCAATTGAGTTTAACCAATGGTGATGGGCGAGAGCTTTCATTACTGATCGATAAAGCCAATGAAGAATACGAAACGTTAATGCGTGACTTGATGTAATTCATCACGACGGTTTACACAAAGAAAGCTTATAGCGGTAGTCGAAACTGTGAGTTATTGATATATCTGACCTATTCTATTTATGGCATTCTCAACATACTGAATAAAACGCTTAAATGGATGGCCTAATATGGACAGCAATACGCCAAAGCTTTCTTTACGTACAATCGAATCAACCGATTATCCCGAATTGGCACAATTGATGGATCTTGTTTTTCATGATGTCGGCGGCTCTTGGCCGCGAATGACCATTATGGATCTCATTCATCAATTTCCAGATGGTCAAATATGCATTGAAGATAACGGCAAAATCATTGGGGCCGCGCTGACAATCAAAGTCGACTACAACCGCTTCTCTCTTCCTCATCTGTACACCGACATCATTACTGAAAATAACGTCATTCAAAACCAAGTTACGGGTGACGCTATGTATGGTCTAGATGTCTTTGTTCATCCCGATTACCGCGGATTACGTTTAGGTCGTCGACTCTATGATGCCCGTAAAGAGCTGTGTCGTAGTATGAACTTTAAAGCCATTCTGGCTGGGGGGCGCATTCCGCATTATCACCAACACGCAAGCGAAATGAGCGTGGCAGACTATATTGATAAAGTAAAACGCCGCGAATTACACGACCCGATCCTTTCATTTCAATTGGCCAATGGCTTTGATGTAAAACGCATCATGCGCAACTATTTGCCTGAAGACGATGCCTCAAAAGGGTATGCAACGCTCTTAGAGTGGGATAATTTTTTCTACGAAGACGACGTGCAATCGGTCCATGATGTCGAAAAAACACTAGTTCGAATTGGGGTCGTTCAGTGGCAGATGCGCGCCATGAATGATTTGGAAGACCTGCTCGATCAAGCCGAATTTTTCATCTCATCATTGGCCAATTACAAAGCCGATTTCGCCCTCTTCCCTGAGTTTTTCAATGCGCCACTCATGGGCTTACAAAAAGATCAAAACTCGGTCGAAGCCATTCGCTTTCTGGCCAGCTTTAGTGAAGAGATCAAATACCGCTTCTCCCAAATGGCGGTCACGTACAACATCAATATCATCGCAGGTAGCATGCCCGTCATTGAAGACAACAAGCTGTATAACGTCGCTTACTTACTGCAGCGAGATGGCCAAATTGATGCGCAATATAAAGTACACATAACACCGCATGAAGAAAAAGATTGGGTGATTGATGGTGGCAATAAAATTAACGTCTTTGAGACCGATGCCGGCCGAGTCGGTATTCTAATTTGTTACGACAGCGAGTTCCCTGAGTTGGGAAGAATGATGGCCGAAGAAGATGTCCAAATCATCTTTGTCCCATTTTGGACCGACACAAAAAATGGCTACCAACGTGTACGCATCTGTTCACAAGCACGCGCGATTGAAAACGAATGTTATGTGGCAATCGGTGGCAGCGTCGGCAATTTGCCTCGCGTCGACAATGTGGATATTCAATACGCGCAATCCGCCGTTTTCTCACCTTCGGATATTTACTTTCCGCACGATGCGACCTTAACTGAAGCCAGCGCAAATACTGAAATGATCATTTTCGCTGATGTGGATTTAACCAAGCTAAAGCAACTGAATACGGAAGGCTCTGTGACGAACTTACGTCATCGTCGCCTTGATCTCTACGGTGGTTTTACCCAAGCGAAAAAATAGCAACGTTCTTTCCTATCGCCGTCATCTATCCGCCTCAAATACTCGAAGAGGCGCCTCTGGAATGACGGCTTTTTTATATCCCTCGCTCAGTATTCATATCCGTATCTCGGCAATCGCTTCGACCCTGCATCGCACAATTCACAACACAATTCACAACACCGTTCAAAGCACAGTTCATAACATAATGGTTGCATCAATTTTTGGTCAGATCCTTCTGTGCCTCACAATTACGGCACACGCAGTTGTGTAAAGTTAACTCTGCGGGCAAGTTCATTGGCATAGACAAAAAGGAGAGCCAAAGATGAAAATCATCCATCACGGCGGTAAGGACACCATCACCGGGTCTTGTCATGAACTACGTGCTGATGAGACATCCATTTTGATTGATTGCGGGCTATTTCAGGGAGCGGATGAACGGGCGCTTGAAATTGAGTTTGCCACTGAGCACCTCAATGCGTTGCTACTGACCCATTCACATATTGATCATGTTGGCAGAATACCGTGGTTGCTGGCGAGCGGGTTTACACAACCCATCTATTGCACAGAAGCCACCGCAGAGCTGGTTCCGCTTATGCTAGAAGACGGGCTAAAGCTGCAATTGGGCTTATCGACAAAGCAAACCCAACAAGTCATGAGTCGTTTAAAAGCACAATTGAGACCTCAATCCTATGCTCAATGGTTCTCCTTGCCTTCGAATGGAAAATCAACTCTCAAAGCACGCTTTCAACATGCTGGGCATATTCTTGGTTCGGCCTATATTGAAATTCTCCTACCCAATCAAGAAGTGGTCGTTTTTTCAGGCGATCTTGGGCCCAAAAACACGCCGTTATTGCCCGACCCGATTCCACCAAAACGTGCCGACTATCTCTTCATCGAATCAACGTATTGCCGTAAACATCATGACGACATTCACACCCGATCGCAGCGATTGCTCGCGATCATTGAACGCTCACTCGCCGATGGTGGTGCGATTTTAATACCTGCGTTTAGTGTGGGACGAACCCAAGAGCTGCTCTTTGATATTGAACAACTGATCCATCAGAATAAAATTTCAACCAACCTCCCCATTATTTTAGATTCCCCAATGGCGCAGCAGGTCACCCAATCTTATCGTCGATTTAAAACACTTTGGGGACAAGAAGCAAAAGCGCGCCTTGCCGAACATCGTCACCCATTGGCTTTTGAGCAGTGCATCACCATTGATGATCATCGTAATCACAAACGTTTAGTCAATCGATTAGCGTCGACGGGAGAAGCTGCGATTGTCGTCGCCGCTTCGGGCATGTGCCAAGGCGGGCGCATTATGAACTACTTGCAAGCGCTGTTGCCCGACGATCGCACCGATGTGTTACTGGCTGGCTATCAGGCTCAAGGGACGTTAGGCCGTGCGATTCAAAATGGCGATAAACAGGTTAGCATCGATGGGAAAGAGATTGAGGTAAAGGCGCAAGTCCACACCATGTCAGGGTATTCAGCTCATGCTGATAAAGCCGATCTGTTCGATTTCATTCACGGCATTTCTCTTCCCCCCAAAGAAATTCACTTAATTCATGGCGAATCCGATAACAAAAAGGAATGGGCAAAGGAGCTCAACTCAAAAGGCCATCACTGCGTTATCCGTTAATCGCCTTTCATACACCGATATCTCATTGATACCGCATTGATATCGCATGCAGGCTTGCTCACGAAGATAGCACACAGCCCTTAATGAGTGGCGCGTAAACGGCGATAGCCCGACAGCAAAGCAAGCATAAGAAGACCACTCATGAGGCCGATGATTCCGTTTCCGATCGTCGAGTACGTCGCAGAGAGATAAGGGATCTGCGGCAACACACTAACGACGCTTTCCAGTCCATGGTGTATGAATGACAAGCTATGCACGATAATGCCACCACCGACAAGAAACATCGCGATCGTGCCAACAACCGTCAAAAATTTCATCAGTTTTGGCGCCATAGACACCAAACCATCACCCAGCAAACTTAGCGCCCCTTCACCTTGGCTTTTGCGTTGTAAGTAAAAACCTAGATCGTCCATTTTTACAATGCCAGCCACCAAGCCATAAACGCCTATCGTCATGAGGACGGCAATTAAACTCATCACCAGCACTTGTGTAATGAATGGATGGCCTTGTACTGTTCCTAACGCAATGACAATGATTTCTGCGGATAAAATAAAATCGGTACGAATCGCCCCTTTGATTTTCTGCTGTTCATAGTCGGCGAGATTGTCTGCCGATAAATCAGAGTTATCCGTCGGTTCCGCATCAGAGTGAGGGTGAAAAAGTTTCTCATGCACTTTTTCGGCACCTTCAAAACACAAAAACAAACCGCCCACCAGCAGTAAAGGCGTGATCAACCACGGTGCGATAGAACTAATCAGCAGTGCCGCTGGAACCAATATCAGCTTATTTTTAAACGAACCTTTGGCAACACTCCAGACCACCGGAATTTCTCGCTCAGCACGCACACCGGAAACTTGCTGGGCATTAAGCGCCAAATCATCCCCTAGTACCCCAGCGGTTTTCTTTGCTGCGACTTTCGACATCAAAGCCACGTCATCTAATACCGTCGCAATATCATCAAGAAGGGTTAATAAACTTAAGCCTGCCATTTTCGTTTCCTTATCTTGGAATAGCACTCACTCGTGACTGATCACTTTTTTTAGCGTTTAGATCATCATAGGCTAAAAACACAACGTCTTACTGCCAATACAAAAAAAGCGCCGAATCGGCGCCTTTGATGTTCATTGGTTCAGTCTTCCACAACGTTACGCTTGCAACGCCTGCGTCAGATCATCAAGAATGTCATCGATGTGCTCAATACCCACCGATAAGCGAATCATTTCAGGGTAGACCCCTGCGTTCGCCTGCTCTTCTGTACTCATTTGACGATGCGTGGTTGACGCTGGATGACAAGCTAATGACTTCGCATCACCAATATTGACTAAGCGTTTGAATATCTGCAACGCGTCATAGAATCGTACGCCCGCATCATAGCCATCCTTAAGACCAAATGACAAAATAGCAGAGGGCTTACCTTTCATGTATTTTTCTGCCAATGGATAAAATGGCGAATCCGCAAGACCTGCGTAACTCACCCAACTGACTTTATCATGCTGCTGTAAGAACTCTGCCACCTTAAGGGCATTCTCTGTGTGACGCTCCATACGCAGCGATAACGTTTCTAACCCCTGCATTAACATGAATGCATTCATTGGCGATAACGCAGCACCCGTGTTGCGTAGCGGCACTGTGCGGGCACGACCAATAAAGGCGGCCGGACCGAAAGTGTCGGTATAGACCACGCCGTGATACGACGGCTCAGGTTGATTCATCACCGGGAAGCGCTCTTTATGTTCGGCCCATGGGAATGTGCCGGCATCAATGATCGCCCCACCCAAGGTGGTGCCATGACCGCCTACATATTTGGTCAGTGAATGAACCACAATATCCGCGCCAAATTCAATCGGTTTACATAATGCTGGCGTCGCGACCGTATTATCAACAATCACCGGCACACCTTGAGCGTGTGCGACTTCGGCGACGCGCTCAAGATCAATGATGTTGCCAGCAGGGTTGCCGATACTCTCGCAATACACCGCCTTGGTGTTCTCATCAATCAGCTCAGCGAGACTTTCTGGGTTGTCATCTTTGGCAAAACGAACTTCAATCCCCTGCTTCGGCAGCATGTGAGCAAATAACGTATAAGTTCCGCCATACAGCTGCGGTGTCGAGACAATGTTATCGCCCGCTTCCGCTAAGGTTAAAATGGCATAGTTGATCGCCGCACTGCCTGCACTCACCACCAAACCCGCAATCCCACCTTCCAATGCAGCCATGCGCTTTTCCAACACGTCATTGGTTGGGTTCATGATGCGTGTATAAATATTTCCGGGAACCTCGAGGTTAAATAGATCGGCGCCATGCTGAGCGCTATCAAACTCATACGCGACCGTTTGATAAATCGGGGGCGCGACAGATTTCGTCGTCGGTTCTGTTTCATAACCAAAATGAATCGCTAGTGTTTCGTCTTTCATAACTCATCCGTGATGTGGGTATTAGATAAGTGATAATGCGCTTTTCTGAGTGGTGAATAAAGCACCAAAATCAGGCAATTTGAGCCGCATCTAATCAAACCGCTCTCAATCACAAACGGATCCAATAAAACCTATCGCCGGAAAATAAACATAAAAAAAGGGTTAGCCAAATGGCTAACCCTTAGAAATACAGTGTTGTTCAAACAAACAATTATGCCGCGACTTGCTCAGCAGCAACGATTGGCTTGATACGCTTTTCGCCAACTGGCAGCACTACGCGGCCGAATTCGTTGTTTAGCACTTGAGCCATTGCGAAGTAGATTGCGCTTGCGCCACAGAAAATACCTTCGATACCCGCAATAGTGCCGATAACTGAGCTACCCGTGAAATCACGTGCTGCCAGTAGGAAGAACAGGATAGTCAGGGAACCAAAGACCACTTGTTTCGCAACTGGGTAGCAAAGAGAACCGATAAACATGAAGCCTGTGAAGATACCCCAAAGTGCTAGGTACCAACCCATGAAGCTTGCTGGGCTTGGTGCAAGACCCATGTTAGGCATTACAAGAATACCCACTAGCGTCAGCCAGAAAAGACCGTAAGAAGTGAAAGCAGTGGTACCAAAGGTGTCGCCACGCTTAAAGCACATCATACCAACAAGCACTTGGCCAAGGCCACCGTAGAAGATACCCATTGCTAGGATCATTGAATCGATTGGAAAAAAGCCTGCGTTATGGATGTTAAGCAGGATAGTTGTCATACCGAAACCCATTAGGCCTAGTGGGGCTGGGTTAGCCAGTTTTGTTGACATTGGCGCGTACCTTTCAAAAATGTTTATAAAAATTACGCGCGAATTTTAAGCCACAGCCAGTTAAACACAAGGAGCGGGTTATGAAAACTTAGATTACACAAATACGCAATAAGACGAATATCCCACACTTCAACGCGTTAAAGGAGAAATCAATGGAACAGGCCGCGTCCTGTCGATTATTTAATCTTTATGCGGCCTTTTTGTACAATTAAATAACCTTTACCACTTTGCAAAACTCACACGCGACAGATATAAAAAAACCAGCCCTAAGGCTGGTTCTTATCACAACGTTTTAAGTGGAAATTATTCCCACTCAATCGTTGCTGGTGGCTTACCTGAAATATCGTAAACCACGCGAGAAATACCGTTTACTTCGTTAATGATACGGTTAGAAACCTTACCTAAGAAGTCGTATGGTAGGTGTGCCCAATGAGCGGTCATGAAGTCGATGGTTTCTACTGCACGTAGCGATACAACCCAATCGTATTTACGGCCATCGCCCATTACGCCTACAGAGCGTACTGGTAGGAACACGGTGAATGCTTGAGAAACTTTGTTGTAAAGATCCGCCGCGTGCAACTCTTCAATAAAGATAGCGTCTGCACGACGTAGCAAATCACAGTACTCTTTCTTCACTTCACCAAGAACACGAACACCAAGGCCTGGTCCTGGGAATGGGTGGCGGTAAAGCATGTTGTAAGGAAGACCTAGCTCTAGGCCAATCTTACGTACTTCATCTTTAAATAGCTCACGCAGTGGCTCAACCAAACCCATCTCCATATCGTCTGGCAAACCGCCAACGTTATGGTGAGATTTGATCACGTGCGCTTTGCCTGTTTTAGACGCTGCAGATTCGATTACATCTGGGTAAATCGTACCTTGTGCTAGCCATTTAGCGTTCGTCAGTTTCTTCGACTCTTCATCAAAGATATCAACGAAAACGTGACCAATGATCTTACGTTTCGTTTCTGGATCTGATTCGCCTTCAAGCGCGTTCAGGAAGCGCTCTTCCGCGTCAACTTTAATGATGTTTAGACCAAATTGATCACCAAACATATCCATTACTTGTTGCCCTTCGTTTAAACGAAGTAGACCGTTATCAACGAATACACACGTTAGCTTGTCGCCGATTGCGCGGTGCGCAAGCATTGCCACAACAGAAGAATCCACACCGCCAGATAGGCCAAGAATCACTTCATCATCGCCGACTTGCTCTTTAATACGAGCAACCGCGTCTTCGATGATTGATTCAGAAGTCCATAGACGCTCACAACCACATACGTTCAGTACGAAGTTTTCCAGCATCTTAAGGCCGTTTTTAGTGTGCGTTACTTCTGGGTGGAACTGAACACCGTAGTATTTCTTCTCTTCGTTCGCCATTGCAGCGTAAGGACATGTATCCGTTTGTGCAATTTTAGTGAAGTCAGATGGAATTTCGACAACTTTGTCACCGTGACTCATCCAAACATCTTGCGTTGCTTCAAGGCCTGCGAACAGTGCTGATTCGCCAGTCACTTGTACTGCTGCGTAACCAAATTCACGCTCATCAGAACCTGCAACTTTACCACCAAGCTGTTCTGCCATGGTCTGCATGCCGTAACATACACCAAAGACAGGAACACCTGAGTCAAAGACATATTGAGGAGCTCGTGGAGAGTTTGCTTCCGTTACACTCTCAGGGCCACCCGATAGGATGATGCCATCTGGGTTGAATTCACGAATATCCGCTTCTTCTACATCCCAGCTCCAAAGCTCACAGTAAACACCGATCTCACGAACACGGCGCGCTACTAGCTGAGTGTACTGAGAACCGAAGTCCAGAATCAGAATACGTTGGTCATGGATATTTTTTGTCATTTTGGGCAGTCTTATAAGCTAAGTTATTACAACGGAGGCGAGTTTACCCGCCTCACATTAATGCTTCAAGGAAAAAGCAAACGTTTACGTACGATTAATTCTATCGGAAGAATTAGCCTCTACGGTAGTTTGGCGCTTCCTTAGTGATCTGAACGTCGTGCACGTGAGATTCCGCCATACCTGCACCTGAGATACGAACAAATTCTGCTGTAGTACGCATTGCTTCAATCGTTGCTGAGCCAGTTAGACCCATGCTTGAACGTAGACCACCCATTTGTTGGTGAACGATCTCTTTCAAGTGACCTTTGTATGCGATACGACCTTCGATACCTTCTGGAACTAGCTTGTCTGCTGCGTTATCAGATTGGAAGTAACGGTCTGAAGAACCTTGTGACATCGCGCCTAGTGAGCCCATGCCGCGGTAAGATTTGTATGAACGACCGTTGTAAAGAATCACTTCACCCGGTGCTTCTTCTGTACCTGCGAACATTGAACCAACCATCACACATGATGCGCCGGCTGCGATTGCTTTACAGATGTCGCCAGAGAAACGGATGCCGCCATCAGCGATAACTGGAATGCCGTATTCGTTTGCCACTTCTGCTGCATCTGCAATAGCCGTTACTTGAGGAACACCCACACCCGTTACGATACGAGTTGTACAGATTGAACCTGGGCCAATGCCCACTTTCACTGCGCTTACACCCGCTTCGATAAGGGCTTTAGCGCCTGCGCCTGTTGCTACGTTACCGCCGATGATGTCTAGATCTGGGAATGCTGCGCGAGTTTCGCGGATACGATTTAGAACACCTTCAGAATGACCATGAGAAGAGTCGATAAGTAGAACGTCAACACCGGCTTCAACCAGCGCTTTAACACGCTCTTCGTTACCAGCGCCTGCGCCAACTGCTGCGCCTACACGTAGACGACCTTGCGCATCTTTACATGCGTTAGGTTTGGTTTCTGCTTTGTGGAAGTCTTTTGCGGTAATCATACCGGTTAGTTGGAACTCGTCGTTTACAACCAGTACTTTTTCAACACGAGCACTGTGCATTTTCTCTTGAACTTCTTCACGAGATGCACCTTCTTTAACAGAAGCTAGACGCTCTTTCGGTGTCATTACAATATTCACTTTCTTACTTAAATCAGTAACAAAGCGCACATCACGACCAGTGATGATACCAACAAGCTCGTTGCTTTCAGTCACAACAGGGAAGCCCGCAAAGCCGTGTTTTCTTGTCAATTCAACCACATCCGCGATTGTCGCATCAGGGTGAACAGTGACAGGATGAGTAACAACGCCCGCTTCGAAAATCTTCACTTGGTGAACCATTTCAGCTTGTTGTTCGATAGACATGTTCTTATGAATGAAACCAATACCGCCTTCTTGCGCAAGGGCAATCGCTAGACGAGCTTCAGTAACTGTGTCCATAGACGCAGAAATCATTGGGATGTTCAGAGAAATGTTTTTCGTTAGCTGAGTGCGAAGATCAGCTGTGTTTGGGAGAACAGTGGAGTGAGCTGGCACGAGTAGTACGTCATCGAATGTCAGCGCTTCTTTGGCAATTCTTAGCATTTGCAATATCTCACAATTAAAGGAGTAAAAAAAACAATCCAGGTCCCATCGTTTCGCATAATGAGGGCAATAAGTCAGGGTGACTCGTTACATTTGGATTAGATATTGCGGTGGGATTATACGGTTAACGCATACGCTTGACCACTAGTTTTTTTAATTTTTTTCTTGCATTTACCCCTTTGCTATGTATTATCTTGCCGCTAACTTCCATACTCACGCCCACGGAACTTAGCTGTGTCATCTCTGACCAATCAAAACATCTTCACTGTTTCTCGTCTTAATGCCGAAGTGCGCTTATTACTCGAAAATGAAATGGGGATTGTGTGGTTAGTGGGTGAAATCTCTAACTTCTCTGCACCCGTCTCAGGTCACTGGTACCTCACGCTCAAAGACTCTCGCGCTCAAGTTAAATGCGCCATGTTTCGTGGCAACAATCGTCATGTCAGCTTCAAACCCACTAACGGCAACCAAGTTTTAGTCAAAGCACGCCTCTCACTTTATGAACCGCGTGGTGACTATCAATTGATCATCGAAAGCATGCAGCCTGAAGGTGACGGTCGTTTACAGCAGCAGTTTGAAGAACTGAAGATGAAGTTGGCCAGTGAAGGATTGTTTGCCCAAACCAGTAAGCAAATTTTACCTGAACATCCTAAATGCGTCGGGGTTATCACCTCAAAAACAGGCGCAGCCTTGTTTGACATTTTGGATGTATTAAAGCGCCGTGACCCTTCCCTTCCGGTGGTGATTTACCCTACCATGGTGCAAGGGGAAGACGCTGCGATTCAGATTGCTCAAGCCATTGGTCGCGCCAATACTCGTAACGAGTGTGACGTGTTGATCGTAGGTCGCGGAGGCGGTTCGTTAGAAGATCTATGGTGTTTTAACAACGAGATTGTCGCGCGTACGATCGCAGCCAGCCAGATCCCGATCATCAGTGCTGTCGGTCATGAGATCGATGTGACGATCGCTGACTTTGTCGCGGATATGCGTGCTCCGACCCCTTCCGCCGCGGCTGAGTTAGTCAGTCGTGATAACAGCCATAAAGCGCAAGGTATTGCTGGGCGCGAGCAGAAGTTGTTTGGCGCATGGCGCTACTACCTATCACAGCAAAAACAGCAACTCAATCGCTTACAGCACCGCCTTGAAAGACAGCACCCTAGCCAGCAATTGCAGCGTCAAAGCCAGCAACTCGATGAGCTAGATGGTCGCTTGCAGCGTGCTATGCAAAAATTCGTCGCCCAACGTCAGCAAAAGTTAGAGCGACAGTTACATCGCCTTCAACTCAATTCACCCGCTAAGCGTTTGAGTGCTCAACAAGCCTCGCTCGCACGTGTCGAACAGAAGTTGTTGGATGCTATGGATAGAAAGCTGCTTAATCACCGTCATCAATTGGCCTTAGCCGCAGAGAAGCTCGATGCCGTCAGCCCGCTGGCGACGCTCAAACGTGGTTACTCTATTACGCAAGATGCCCATGGCCAAGTCGTGCAATCAGCAGAGAATGTGAAAACAGGCGACACACTCATCACCCGTTTAGCCGATGGTGAAGTCCGCTCAACCGTCAATTAATTCTGCTCACCGTATTGACGATGCTCTTTCTACGACAAGCTCTTTACAATAAATAATGCCGCTTCTATAAGCGGCATTATTTTTAGGTTCCATAACGAATTCTTTCGCTGCTCTTTGTTTCTCTATTCTGACTTTTGAAATTCAAATCGAACCCGAGATTTCGATTTGAGCTCGTTACAGCGACTGCTATGACAAAAATAGTTCGCTGCCCCACAAGCCTGTAATTTCTCTAACTTTGCCTCACAATCAGGACAAAATGCGATTTTATTAAAATCGGCAGCACAGTGTTGGCAATGGTAACGTCCTTGCCAGTCCAACTCGTTATGGCACTGCGGGCAATGATTCTCGCTCATTTTTCTACTTCCTTATTCAGATTGATCGTATTGTGGATCGACCAATAGACATAGGCTTTGATCTTCGTCACATCACACTATCTCTTGCTTATTGTTGACCAAAGAGCACACCTTCACCCAAGATGATCTTTATAAGATCATCGGCTAAATCCAAGTTGATCAGCGATCACCCCTAAAAAGAATATTTATATCACCACACGCCGAAAGCATAAGTTACATATCCTGCATTTGGATTTAAGACAGATTAATATTCCAATAAGTGGGTTTTAAATCGATATTTCAGCATTTGATAAAAAATATGGGCTTTTAACCCGCAACGATGACATTGGTCTGCATTTCTATGTAATTTAGCGCTGTTTCTTTCAGCGTAACTTGCATGCTTCCTAGATCCGATAGGCCATCAATGTGACTACCACCGCATGGCATCGTCACTGGAATAGACTCACCGAGATCGCAACGCCAGTAGCGAGAGTCAGTAAGGTGATCACCGTCACACACCATGTCAACTTTCGATTGCAACGCAAGCCAGACTTTAACTTGTTGATTAACAAGGATTTCTATTTCAGTTAATTTTTCTACCATCTCCACACTATTCAAACCACGCTTGCGTAATGTCTTACCTAGGCGATAGCTATCAAGGCATTGATCTGGTGTCACAAAACTGGTCTCTTGCGCATAGCTATTAAAATCGTTGTAGCCGTGCGGATCTTTACGGTCGGCTTCTTTACGCCAATAGCCTTCCGTACTCAGAACTTTGTTAAGAGCCAAAAACGCCAGATGACCAGCACTGTGCCCGCGACTCAGCGATTGCTGATAGGCCTTATCAACCGTCAAGGTTACTTTTTCACCCTCTGCCGGTGAAATAGCCGTGGTATTGCTCAAACAATGCACCACGACAAAGACCCAGCCCGGCTCATTGCGTTTTACGGGGATTGCTTTATCCACAAATAACTGACCGTTCGTCAAATTGACCGCACCCACAAAACAATCCTCTACAACGATCGTCTCTCCGCCAATGGTCACTGTTCCCTTATCCGCCGGATGATCAGGCCAAATATGGCTGACTGGATGAAACGGCGTTTGATCGGTCACAAGATAAAGCCATTGGTCATTACGCTCTATAAGCTGAACATTGGCGTCTAGTTGCCATGTTTGGTGACAAAATTGAGTAATCGTTGGATTGATAGAAGTCGTTACGGATTCGGTCATGATAATCGGTGCCATTACTAAGAATAAAAATAAAAATCAAAAGGTTCAGATACAAAAAAAGCGCCTTTATTGTAGGCGCTTTTCTATTTAAACGATCAAACTACCGTTATTTTTTACGATTTTTAACCATGCTCATCATGCGTTTACGGTTACGCTCTTGAGACAGTGTCATCTTCGTTGTTTTGCCTTCAAACGGGTTTTCACTATTCTGGAACTGAATGCGAATAGGTGTACCCATGATCTCTAGCGCTTTACGGTAGTAGTTCATCAAGAAACGCTTGTACGAATCAGGCAGTTCTTTAACTTGGTTACCGTGAATAACGATGATTGGTGGGTTGTAGCCACCTGCGTGCGCGTATTTCAATTTAACACGACGGCCACGTACCATTGGCGGCTGGTGATCATCGGTTGCATTTTTCATGATACGCGTCAGAACAGAAGTACCTACACGCGTCGTTGCCGAGTTGTATGCTTCTTGTACTGATTCAAACAAGTGACCCACGCCTGTACCGTGCAGTGCAGAGATGAAGTGGATACGTGCAAAGTCAACGAAACCTAAACGGCGATCAAGTTCTTTCTTCACTTGCTCTTTAACATCGTTGTTTAGACCATCCCACTTGTTTACCGCCAGTACGATTGAACGACCAGAGTTCAAAGCAAAGCCTAATAGGCTGAGATCTTGATCTGAGATGTTTTCACGCGCGTCGATAACCAATAGCACCACGTTCGCATCTTCAATCGCTTTCAATGTTTTAACCACTGAGAATTTCTCAACGGTTTCATTGATGTTTTTACGACGACGAATACCCGCAGTGTCGATCAATACATATTCACGGCCATCACGTTCCATTGGAATGTAGATAGAGTCGCGAGTCGTTCCTGGCATGTCATACACAACCACACGTTCTTCACCAAGAATACGGTTAGTCAGTGTTGATTTGCCTACGTTTGGACGACCAATGATTGCCATTTTGATTGGCTGATCTTGAAGACGCTTGAATTCTTCTTCTGCTTCTTCTTCGGTGTAATCTAGCTTTTCTTCATCTTCATCGATGAAGTCGGTTAGATCTTCGATTTCGCCTTGTGCATCTGCAATCATTTTTTCTGCAAATGGGTTTAGAGCAAGATCGATAAGTTGACCAACACCACGACCGTGAGCCGCAGCAATTTGGTACATATCACCCATACCAAGTTGCCAGAAATCAGCACTTGCCGCATCAGGGTCAATACCATCAACTTTGTTTACGACCAGCATAGCTGGCTTTTCAATTTTACGTAAATGTGCAGCAATTGATTGGTCTGCTGGCGTTAAACCTGCGCGACCATCTACAAGGAATAGCACCACATCCGCTTCATCAATCGCCGCTAGCGATTGTTGAGCCATTTTGGTTTCTACACCTTCTTCCGAACCATCAATACCACCGGTATCGATGACGATAAAATCATGCTCACCAAGCTTCGCTTGGCCATATTTACGGTCACGAGTTAAGCCAGGGAAGTCCGCAACAAGCGCATCACGCGTACGAGTTAAACGGTTAAACAACGTAGACTTACCTACGTTTGGACGCCCTACCAGAGCAACAACAGGAACCATAACAACCTCTACAATATTCTTTTCTTATGTAGTTATAGGTAACGACTGACAACTTTGCTTGTTGCCAAGCTCATCACCAAATAGTTACCTATAACCACAACTTTAGGATTAAACACTTGTTTTATATGAACAAAACGGCCCCAATCTGTCACCAGAAAGGAGCCGAATGTGAATTATATCACGAAATTATTGACTGATCGTTAGTTTCTTTACATCGCCATCGCGAGTAACAACCACATAACCATCATCCAGCTGCACTGGCGGGACCGCAAAACCACTGCTATCCACTTCTTGTTGTGCAACAAACTCCCCTGTCGCGCGCTCGATCCAGTAAAGATAACCTTCACTGTCACCCACGACGAGGTAGTTATCAATCACTTTTGGCGCCGTGACTAAGCGGTGCTCAAGTTGCTTGTTCTTCCACAACTCGGTGCCACTTCGTGCATCAACGGCCACGAGATGATCTTTATCTGTAACGACAAACAAACGGCTGCCGTCACTCGCTAGATCCGTCGCTGAAGAATAGCTGCGTTTCCAAGCCGGTTGACCTGAGCGCAATTCGATCGCGGTTAGCTGACCGTTATAACCCACAATGTACAGCGTTCCGCCAATCACCACCGGAGAAGCATCAACATCGACAATGCGGTCAATTTCCGTTGCCCCTTTTGGTGTCCCGATTGGCTGCTGCCAAATCAGTTGACCATGCTGAACAACTGCGGCTGCAAGACGACCATTCGCCGTTCCCCAGAAGATACCGCCAGAGACAGCAACCGGCGCACTGTTACCACGCAAAGTTAGGTTCGGAACTTCAGTACCAATCGCCCATTTTTGCTCGCCGGTAACTTGATCAAGTGCCAGCAAAAAGCCTTCGCTGGTATGCACAATAACCAGGTTATCGTCTGTAGCAGGTGCCGCTAGCACTTCACCTTGTACTTTAACACGCCAAATAAGCTCGCCCGTGTCTTGGTCAAGCGCAATCACTTCACCATTTTCACTGCCGATGTATAACTTATCGTATGCTGCACTAATGCCGCCCGAAAGACGCGCTGGAACATCTTGCTCCAATTCGGCTTCCCAAAGTGTTTCACCACTTTCTGGGCTGAGTGCTTTCACAACGCCATCACGGCTCGCAACGAACACTTTTCCATAAGCAAATTCAGGCGAGAGTTTTGAGAAGTACTGGTCAACCCCGTCTCCTACTGAAGTGCTCCACACTGATGTTGGTGTGAATTCACTTTCAACTTGAGGCACGGGCGCCATGATGATGGTGTCTTCTTCACTCGCACAACCGGCTAAAACGCCTAAAATGGCAGCGGCGGTTAAGGCCTTGTTCAGCATTTTCTTCATCCAAAAGATCCTTACTTGGCGAGATCATCCAATTTCATTTTCAGTACTTCTGTCGCATCACCGGCTTGTTGTGCTTCGGTATATGCGGCATAAGCACCTTCTGCATCGCCTTTACGCAGTAAGATATCGCCTTTTAGCTCTTCAACACGACCCGTCCAACCCGAGTCAGTGATGTTTGCTAGCTGTGCGATTGCGCTATCAAAATTACCTTGCTCAGCTTGAAGACGTGCAAGACGGAAATTGATCACCGCCAGTAGCGCCTGATCTTGAGTTGCGTCTTTTGCCCATTGAAGTTGGCTGATTGCATCATCCAATTTGTTTGCTTCAACTTGTACTTTCGCTAACTGAAGTGCTGCTAATACGCTGTACTCTGAATCACCATTCGCTTCAATAAAAGACTGTACTTGCGTTTCAGCTTGCGCACCTGTCGCCGCTAAACTTTCAATCGCTTTGGTGTAGCTAGCCGAAGCTGCTTCTTGAGCCGCGATCGTTGTATCTTGGTAGTAACGCCAGCCAAATAAACCACCTAGGCCGATCACTGCACCAAAGATCACGGCTTTGCCGTTTTCTTTCCACCAATCTTTGATCGCTTCAACTTGTTGTTCTTCGGTATCGTAGAGTTCCACTTCCTGTCCTCTTAATATCAGAAAAGTGGCGATTCAGATCGCCACTTTCAAAATTTAAATTCGATTAGATAAATTCAGCCAATTTTGCGATAACTTCAGCTTGGGTATACGTTTCTTGCGTACCGCCAACTAAGTCTTTTAGTACCACGGTGTTGTCTGCAACTTCGTTTTCACCCAATACAAGTGCAACCACTGCGCCCACTTTATCAGCACGTTTGAATTGCTTTTTAAAGTTGCCACCACCAAAGTGGTTCATAACACGTAGACCTGGTACTTGTTCGCGTAGCTGTTCAGACAGCTTCATGCCCGCCATCATCGTACCTTCGCCAGCGGTCACCATGTAAACATCAACACTGCGGCGTACGTCAGTCAGTTCTAGTGTTTCAAGCATCAATACCAGACGCTCTAGACCCATTGCAAAACCCACTGCAGGTGTTGACTTACCACCTAGTTGTTCAACTAGACCGTCGTAACGACCACCACCACAAACCGTACCTTGAGAACCAAGGCTCTCAGTGACCCATTCAAAGACCGTGCGGTTGTAATAATCAAGGCCACGAACTAGGCGTTCGTTAACGTTGTATTCGATACCTGCAGCATCAAGAAGTTCACACAAACCGGCAAAATGTTGCTTAGATTCTTCGCCTAAGTACTCAGAAAGACGAGGAGCATCACCTAAAATAGCCTGAACGTCAGGATTCTTCGTATCCAGAACACGCAGTGGGTTAGTGTGCATGCGACGCTTACAATCTTCATCTAGCACGTCGATATGTTGCTCAAGGAATGCAACCAATGCCGTGCGGTACTCTCCGCGATCTTCTTGAGAACCGATAGAGTTAAGCTCAAGACGAACGTGCTTATCGATGCCTAACTCACGCCATAGGCGTGCTGTCATCATAATAAGTTCAGCATCAACATCTGGACCATTTAGACCAAATACTTCAACACCACACTGGTGGAATTGACGGTAACGACCTTTCTGCGGACGCTCATGGCGGAACATAGGCCCCATGTACCACAGACGCTGTTCGTCACGGTTGATCAGGCTGTTTTCAATACATGCACGTACACAACCCGCTGTACCTTCAGGGCGAAGCGTTAGGCTATCGCCGTTACGATCATCAAAGGTGTACATTTCTTTTGAAACGACGTCGGTCTCTTCACCAACCGCGCGGCTGAATAGGTTTGTTTCTTCAACGATTGGCATGCGCACTTCGTTATAACCGTATGCGCTAACTACGTTTTTCACTGTGTTTTCAAGTTTTTGCCACAGTGGTGATTGAGTTGGGAGACAGTCGTTCATGCCTCGGATTGCTTGAATAGTTTTTGCCACAATAATTACCGTAATTTGTATTACTTCGTTGAAATTTAGTCTTGAACTTTAATGTCGATGCGGTTGCTTTCGTCCATCAGTGCCGCTTTGGCGCGAATTTTCGCTTCCAAAGTTGCCACAAGGTCTTGGTTATCAAGACGCTCTTTTTGACGCTTGCCATCTTCGTAGAAAGCACTTTTGTTGCTGCTGCCTGCGAGACCAAGGTGAGAAACTTCTGCTTCACCAGGACCGTTCACCACACAACCAATGATCGATACGTCCATTGGCGTAATAATGTCTTCTAAGCGCTCTTCAAGCGCGTTCACTGTATTAATCACATCAAATTCTTGACGTGAACAGCTTGGACAAGCAATAAAGTTGATGCCACGTGAGCGAATACGCAGTGACTTCAAAATATCGAAGCCCACTTTAATTTCTTCAACTGGGTCTGCCGCCAAAGAAATACGCAATGTATCGCCGATGCCTTCCGCCAACAACATGCCCAAGCCTACCGATGACTTCACCGCACCCGCTCGGGCACCGCCAGCTTCAGTAATACCTAAATGCAGTGGTTGATCGATCTGCTTCGCGAGCAAGCGGTATGAATCCACCGCAAGGAACACATCTGAGGCTTTCACGCTCACTTTGAATTGATCAAAGTTAAGACGATCAAGAATATCGACGTGACGCATTGCCGATTCAACTAACGCCGCAGGGGTTGGCTCGCGGTATTTCATCTGGATTTCTTTTTCCAGAGAACCACCGTTTACACCAATGCGAATAGGAATGTTTTTGTCACGCGCACAGTCAACAACCGCACGAATACGCTCTTCGTTACCGATATTGCCCGGGTTAATGCGTAAACAGTCCACCCCGTATTCTGCGACTTTTAGTGCGATACGGTAGTCAAAGTGAATGTCTGCCACGAGGGGCACATTCACTTGTTGTTTGATCAATTTAAATGCTTCAGCAGCATCCATAGTAGGAACGGATACGCGTACGATATCTGCACCCACTTTTTCTAACGCTCGAATTTGGGCAACAGTCGCTTCCACGTCTGTTGTTCTGGTGTTCGTCATTGATTGCACCGCAATCGGTGCGCCGTCACCAATAGGCACATCGCCCACGTAAATTCGAGTCGATGGGCGACGTTTGATAGGAGATTCGTATTGCATAATCGTATCTAAGGTAAGGTGAATCGTGCTACTTTGCCTGAAGTATACCCAGAAAGGTCGACAGGTTCACTCGCTAATGTAATAGAAACGTTTTCAGGTGCGCCTAAAATAACTTTATAAGGCTTTTTACCTTCAACTTGTAATGTTTGTCCGGCTTTCTTAATGCCAGTCTCTAACGTTTTTCCGGTCGCATCTTTGACTTGTATCCAGCAATCATCGCTGAATGCCATGGTCATTAAATTGGTACTGACAATTTCAGCAGCCGGTGGGGTGATCTCTTCTGTAATCGTCGCATTATCGGCTTGAACCGCGTCAGATTCATTGTTGATTTCTGTGTCAACCGCGTCTGTCGTTACTGGCTCTGCCGGCGATAACGAATCAACTTCGCCAACGGGCTCTTCTGTCGCTAACGCATTTTCTGCATCTGCCACTGATTCGGTTTGGATATCCGGTGCGTTTTCTGAGGCCGATGCCACCAGCGCAGGTTCATCCGCAATCACAACTTCGACAACATCTTTTTGCTGATTTTGCCACCACCACACAGATGAAATCGCGACGATGACCGCCACAATCCCCCAGGTCAGTGCCATGATGCGACTGTCGTGCCTTTCACGATTGGTTTTTCGTGAGAAGCTCTTCATTGGTTGCTCTTGAGGTTGAGAGCCCAAACACTCATCTAAGGCAGAAAGAACTAAGTCTTCATCTACCCCAACGACTTTGGCGTAAGAACGCAAATAGCCGCGAGTGAATGTGGCAACTTGATCCGCTTCAAAATGATTATTTTCAATTTGTTCAATCAAAGCAACACGCAAACGTAAGCGATCAGCAATCTGCTTTTGCGATAGGCCAAGTTCTTCACGTTTCTGTTTTAGTATTGTACCCGCTTCAACTCGGATAGCGTTTACATTGTCTTCTGTTGCTGGAGTTGGTTGATCCGCGTTCATAGTTCTCTTTCTCTGGTTTACATTGAAACATCCATTTTTATTATTTTTTGTTCGTCGTTGGATTTGCTCAATGTCATTCAATGCGCTAATCAATCTACTGATTTAAAGACGTCTTGCGAGCAAGATATGCAATTCAATCATCAGTAGATCGCCTCTCCTTATTACCGAACCGTTTTCTGTGCAATGCAACAGAGGGTACGGTTATAGGTATAACTGTTAATTCTAATAGATATCAAGCACGAAACAACACAACTAAGAGAGATAAATTACAGCAAGCTCAAGGTTTTTCTAAAAACTGACATTCTAAGTGGATAAAAAGCCAACAAACGTCGACAAATGACTTAAAAATACGATGAGCGCTGTTTTCTCAATCAAATAAAAAGCCAGAGCAAATGCTCTGGCTTTTTGAAATTTTGCTAATTTATAGCGCTTTAATGTCGATGCTTTCGCCCTTGGCGGCTTTCGCAACGGCCGTACGTTTCGTACGGTCAATCACGTCACCCACTAATTGACCACACGCGGCATCAATATCATCACCACGCGTTTTACGAGTCGTCACTGTGTGCTCATATTGCATCAGTGCTTTCTGGAAGCGATCGATACGTGAGTTGCTTGGCTTTTTGTACGGCGAACCTGGGTATGGGTTAAATGGAATCAGGTTAATCTTACACGGCGTGTCTTTCATCAACGCAGCCAGTTCATGTGCGTGCTCAGTGCCATCATTCACATGATCAAGCAATACATATTCGACGGTCACACGGCCACGGTTTGCATTTGATGAAGCGATGTAACGACGTACTGACGCAAGGAACTCTTGGATGTCCCAACGATCGTTAATTGGCATGATTTCGCTGCGCAACTTATCGTTTGGCGCATGCAAAGAGATCGCCAGCGCAACGTCAATTTTACCGGTCATTTGGTCAAGACCAGACACGACACCTGACGTTGATACCGTAACACGGCGCTTAGACAGACCAAAACCAAGGTCATCCAGCATGATTTCTAACGCAGGAATCAGGTTTTTCATGTTCAGCAGTGGCTCACCCATGCCCATCATTACCACGTTGGTAATTGGACGGCGGCCCGTTTCTTTTTGTAGGCCAATTTCACGCGCAGCACGCCATACTTGACCAATAATTTCAGACACTTTTAGGTTACGGTTAAAGCCTTGCTGTGCCGTTGAGCAGAATTTACACTCCAGCGCACAACCAACTTGTGAAGACACACACAGCGTCGCGCGATCTTCTTCTGGGATGTACACCGTTTCAACATCTTGATCACCAACACGCATCGCCCATTTAATGGTGCCATCCGTTGAATGCTGAGCCGCAGAAACCACTGGCGCTTTAATTTCGCAGCGCTCTTTCAGCTTCTCACGCAATACTTTGTTGATGTTGTTCATATCGTCGAAGTTATCCACACCAAAATGGTAGATCCACTTCATCACCTGTTCGGCGCGGAATGCTTTCTCATTTAATTCTTCAGCAAAGAATGTACGCAATCCTTGGCGATCGAAATCGAGCAGGTTGATTTTTTCAGTGGTCATGGTGTCTCTCAAGCAACGGAACATTATTAAGGGCGCGGATTTTACAGTCTTTAGCCAATGACAACAAGTGTGACAACAGCCTGTTTTGCTAAGACATTCAAATTGCAGTGATTAAATTTTGCACACAACGAGAACTGTGGTCATTTACTCGTTAATTGTTTGATCTGTTCAACAATGGCTTTTAAACCATTACCACGCGATGGGCTAAGGTGAGTAACCAGCCCTAATTGATCAAAGTATGCGTCGATATCAAACGTTTGAATTTGCGCGCTAGTTTTACCGTGGTATGCCGCCATCACAAGCGCAATTAAGCCACGTACAATACGGGCATCAGAGTCCGCACTGAAGTACCAAAGCCCATCAACTTGCTCGCTGACTAACCAGACTTGGCTTTCACAGCCCGAAACCATCACTTGATTCGATTTGAATTCTTCAGGCATCACGGGCAGTTTTTTACCCCATTGGATCACCTGACGATAGCGATCTTCCCACCCTTGAAAATTCTGCATTACCTCAACGATATGTTCCGCGGTAATGTTGTCAGAACCTGCGGCATAGCCGAAAAGGCATACTGGAAACGATGACATAGCCTCTCTCCTACTTTGCGTGTTTCTGGATCAGTTTTTCAAGAATACGTGCAACCGCGACAAAGCCAAACGTCGCCGTTACGACCGTTGCTGCACCAAAACCGCTGGCACAATCCATACGTTTTGGCCCTTCCGCAGTTGCTTTTACACCGCACACAGAACCGTCGGCCTGTGGGTATTTCAGCTGTTCCGTTGAAAATACGCAGTCTATATTGAATTTACGCTGTGGATTGGTTGGGAAATTATGGTGACGACGCAAGGTGTCTTTAATTTTCTTCGCCAGCGGATCCTGAATCGTTTTGGTTAAATCCGCAATCTTGATTTGCGTAGGATCGGTTTGACCACCCGCACCACCGGTTGTGATCACTTTAATTTTATTGCTGCGGCAATAGGCAAGTAAGGATGCTTTCGCACGCACACTATCAATCGCATCCAGCACATAATCGTATTCTTTGGTTAAGTACTCGTGCTGATTATCAGGCGTAATAAAATCATCAATCAAATTAACCTTACATTCTGGGTTAATCAGTTTTACACGATCGGCCATGACTTCAATTTTGCTTTGCCCAACGGTGCCGCTCATCGCATGGATTTGACGGTTGATATTGGTCACGCACACGTCATCCATATCAATCAATGTCAATTCACCCACACCGCTGCGAGCCAGAGCTTCAACCGCCCATGAACCAACACCGCCAATACCAATTACGCACACGTGTGCCGCTCGGAGGATTTCGACTTCGCTGTTGCCATAAAGACGGCGAGTACCACCAAAGCGTTGGTTGTAATTATCTGAAGCTGGAGTGTCTAATTCACGCATGACGTAAACCCTGTAAATCGGTTACAAAAACAAAGAGTGCGTTTTATACGCACTCTTTATTGAAAAGTCTAGACTCGCGGTGCGCCGGCCAATGCGGCTCCGCGTGAATGATTATTTTTGCTTCTCTGGCGGCATCGCCCAAGGCGCTTGTGTGGCCGAACCGTCTAAGCCTAACTTCCAAACTCGACCAAAATGTTTGTAATGGCCGGCTTCTGTGCCCGCTCGAGGCCCCATACCATGGTACAGATCGAGGTGATTTTGTTTCACAGCACCACCGGTATCAAGCACGATCAATAAGCGCAGTTGATGCACACCACTCCAGGTACCATCCGGTTTAAGTAGCGGTACTTCGGCTAAAATTGGGGTTCCCATCGGGAAGATTGAGCGATCACCGGCGACAGACGCCATTGGCAATAACGGAATACCCGCAGAGCCCGTGACGGGCGCATCAGCGCGGGGAGCAAAAAAGACATATGAAGGATTCTGCTCTAGCAGTTCACGAACTTTGGCTTCATCGTTCGCCAGCACCCACTCTTTGATCGCTTTCATTGACATTTTTTCACGTGAGACTTCGCCACGCTCAATCAATACTCGGCCAATACTCACGTAAGCTTTATTGTTTTTACCACCGTAAGCGAAATATTCAAGCGAGTCATCATCTTCAAAATGCACAAAACCACTGCCTTGTACTTCCATTAAAAATGGGTCGATCATGTTCGCCGCATAGCCAAGCTCTAGTCCTTTCCCTTCTAGCGCTCCGGCATTAATCTCCGCTCGTGTTGGGCAATTATCGCTGCAATCGGGTTTTGCATAGACTGGGTATTTATACTGTTCATTCGCCTGATGGCGCAGCTCCATGACTGGTGAGAAATAGCCGGTGAATAGCACGTTACCTTTGCTGTCTCCACCGCCTAGTTGTGCGGTTTGGATATCAAATTTGGCGAGATCACTCGGATCACCGCTTTCAAGTACCCATTCATTGAGTTTTTCATACAGAGGTTGATACACCTTCGCCATTGAAGGCGACTTCATCACCACCTGCTCGGCTTGTTTATGAAATTCAGTGAAATCTCGGCTACTGTCTGATTGCACATTTTCAACAGCGTTGAGCGTTTTGTTAAACTCAACATCTTTATACTGTTGTGCGCGTTCGGTTGGCTGAGCACAGCCAAAAAGCAGCGACGCGACTGCCAAAGGAAGGTATTTTTTCATTGCGAATAAGAGTCCATGAACACCGAGTTGCGAGCATGACAAACTCTCTATGCCAGAGTCAACGTTACGATGGTTAATGAATGTGAATTTTAACGAGATTTGACATAAACCGGTTGATAAAGCGCCTCAGACGCCAATTTCATTTCATTCCAATTGTGATAATAGAAGTGAAAAACTCGCTCTTGGGCACCATGCTGATAACGCAGCGTCTCACCATCAAAGCTGATTTGAGTATCCACAACGCCGCCATTCACCGCGACGCCTGTTTGATTGATGACAATCTGCTCCGCCAGATAAGGCGCAACATCGTATTCAACCCAAGTGCCATAAATCAATGATGGTGGGTAAGCAACCTGCTGGTATTTCGAGTAAAGCGCCGTACCCAATGTTATCGAAAGAAACAGGCTGGCCCCCGCACCGATCAAAAAGAAGAATGTTCCCCCTCGACGTTTCAGCCCATTCGCCTTCCATAAACCTGCACTTTGAACGGTTTTATCGGCAGCATTTTTTTTCGCGATAATGCTCATAAGCTGATGACCTGATGGGAAAAATCAATCTATAACATGCTATTTTTTCCCTCACAATCTCACTAAAGCGTTTATTGGGTCTTTATTCCAAAAAAATCGCTTGCCAACTTTAGAATAAATTTGCACTATAATCACATATAAATTCACCCATGGATTGTAATGTGAAAATACGTAGCACCGCATTAGTTAAAGGATTTCGTCAGTCAACACCTTACGTCAATGCCCACCGAGGAAAGACCATGGTGGTCATGTTAGGGGGCGAAGCGGTTGCCGATGAGAACTTTAAAAATATCATCAGCGATTTGGCGCTCCTTCATAGCCTAGGCGTGAAAATCGTACTGGTGCATGGTGCTCGTCCCCAAATCAACGCGATGTTGCAACAAAATCAAGTCATCAATGACTGTCATAAAGGCGTTAGAGTCACGGATGAAACCAGTTTATCGCTTGTCATGCAGGCCGCAGGTCAACTGCAACTGGCCATTACTGCACAGCTTTCAATGAGCTTAAGCAATACCCCTATGGCGGGGACTCAACTGAATGTCGTCAGTGGTAACTTTGTGATCGCCCAACCACTTGGTGTGGATGATGGCGTCGATTATTGCCACAGCGGACGCATCCGTAGAATTGATATTCAAGGCATTAATCGCATGCTTGATCAGGGCTCGATTGTTTTGCTCGGCCCCATCGCCAGCTCCGTAACCGGCGAGTCTTTCAACTTACTCTCCGAAGAAGTGGCAACCCAAGTGGCTATTCGCCTTAACGCGGATAAGTTAATTGGTTTTTGTTCAGCGCAAGGCATTATTGATGAACAGGGCGGCGTGGTCGCAGAATTGGTGCCGCGAGAAGCCGAACTGGTGTTAGCGAAATTAGAAACCGACGTGGATTGCTCTCAAGATAACGCCTCTGGCACTTTACGATTTTTGCGCGCAGCGATCACCGCGTGTCGTGCCGGCGTGCCGCGCAGTCACTTAGTGAGTTACAAAGAAGATGGCGCTCTTATCCAAGAACTCTTTTCTATCGACGGGATTGGTACCCAAGTGGTTTACGCCAGTTCAGAACGAGTGCGGATCGCTGACATCGATGACATTGGGGGCATTTTGGATTTGATTCGCCCATTGGAACAACAAGGCATTCTTGTGCGTCGTTCACGCGAACAGTTAGAGCAAGAAATCCATCAATTCACCATTATTGAAAAAGATGGTCTGATTATTGGTTGTGCTGCGCTCTACCCCTATCGAGATGACAGCATGGCAGAAATGGCCTGCGTTGCGATTCACAAGGATTATCGTGATGGTAATCGTGGCTTAATTTTGCTGAACTACATGAAGCAGCAATGTCGCCAAGAAGGCATAAAGCAACTTTTTGTCTTAACGACTCACAGTCTTCACTGGTTTAGAGAGCAAGGGTTTTATGAAGTTGGGGTTGAGCAATTGCCTTCACAAAAGCAAAATCTCTATAACTATCAAAGGAACTCAAAAATTTTAGCCACCAGAACCTAGCGCTTAAAATCTGGTCTAACCTGTTAAAATTCAAACAAAA
Organism: Vibrio renipiscarius; assembly: GCF_000827885.1. Classification (GTDB taxonomy): domain Bacteria; phylum Pseudomonadota; class Gammaproteobacteria; order Enterobacterales; family Vibrionaceae; genus Vibrio; species Vibrio renipiscarius. The sequence continues at coordinate 498,095 of NZ_JTKH01000003.1, forward strand.
ACAACTCAAAAAATAACAATAATGGCCACTTAACATGGCCATTATTTACGTTTGTCTCAAATATAAGCTTTATTTCATATATTTTGTTGGTTAATATTCACCCAGTTCACATGGTTGATTGGATTCAACTTCAACTAAATTGCTAGACCGCACGGATTGCTTTGGTCGATATCAACGTCAACTAAGAGCAACACTATGAAAACGATAATTTGTAATTCACTACAGAGCTTTTGGGATATGGCAGAAAACGATCTGCTGATTAATCTCGATGTGCACTGCGTATTTCCGACTTCGGAGCACTTACAAAAATTTATTATCAATTCTCAGGAAAAGTACCAAATACGCAGCATCTCTTTTACCAGCGCATTTTTATAAGCGCTGACCCACTTTCGCTTGCTGTGAAGAACCCGCTAAAAGCCAAGGACGGTTTAAAACCTTAACCTTTCAGTCGGACCATTAAACCACTCGCTCGTTCTGTCATCACTTTAACGCCTCGTTTGACCACCTCAGGTTGCGCATAAAGCGCTAAACGTTTTTTCGCACGTGTGATGCCGGTATAAATCAATTCACGCGTCAAAATAGGACTAAAGTCTTTTGGCAAAATTATTACGGTAAATTCAAATTCACTGCCTTGTGATTTATGAACCGTCATGGCATAAGCGGTTTGATGTTCAGGCACACGGCTTGGCAGCACTGATTTCACACTGCCATCGGGTAATTCAAAAAAGACTTTGAGACGAGGTTCTGCCAATGAATCATCCAACATACAGATGCCGATATCACCATTGTATAAACCAAGTGCATGATCGTTACGACTAATCATCACAGGACGACCGTGATACCAAAGTTCATCTTGAGTTTGAATGCGTTTACGCGCCACCAACGCTCGCTCAATACGATGATTTAAACCGCTGACACCAAAGTCCCCTTCACGCATGGCGCACAGCAGGCGACAACGAGCAAACGCATCAAGCCCTGCTTTTGCCAGCTGAGTCATACTTTCTTGAACGCCGCTCTCTGAATGGGTTTGGCGCACCGCAATCCGTTTGAGGTAATGGCTGTATTCCGCCACCATGGTCTGAATCAGCTGATTGTAGTTTTGCATATCAAGCGGAAACTGCTCAATATCCTCAAAGCCACGCTGCCAAACCGCGTCAAGTTGATAAGCCGACCCCGAATTGACGGCTTTTGCTAACTGGCCAATGCCGGAACGCGCATCAAAGCGATAGCTCTTTTGCAGCATACACAAGCTATCGCCGACACGACTGCCTTTATTGTTCGCATGCTGATTGGCTAATGTGGTGAACCCCGACAATTGCGCAATTAACTCCCCTTGCGCACTGCTGTAACCATAATGATAAAAAGAACAGATATCGCCTAATACCGCCCCCGCTTCAACCGACGCCAGCTGATCTTTATCCCCCAGCAAAATCAAGCGAGCATGCTTGGGCAGAGCCTCAACGACTTTGTACATCATGGATAAATCGACCATCGATGCTTCATCCACAACCAAAATATCTAGGTGCAGTGGATTCGCTTGGTTGTGGCGAAACTCTGCGCTATTAGGTAGCGCACCTAACAAGCGATGTAATGTGCTTGATTCGGTCGGAATCGCCGCTTTTAACTCAGGGCTAACCGGTAATTGATCCACGGCTTTACCAATCGATTCGGTAAGACGTGCCGCCGCTTTACCCGTTGGAGCCACTAACTTAATGGTCGGTGTGTGGCCACTTTGTTGTGCTTGCTCAATCAGTGCCGCCAACAATTTGGTCACCGTTGTGGTTTTACCGGTCCCAGGGCCACCGGAGATCACCGCAAAACGTTTCGTCAATGCAATCGCTGCCGCGACTTTCTGCCAGTTGACGCACGCCGCTTGTGGCACAAGCTGATCCAATGAAGAAAGCTGCTCTGCGCGCGTGGCGTGCAAAAGCACTTGATCAATCGAGCTCCAATCGAGTTGGCTGTCATCCACCACATCCAGATGATCGCACACCAGCTGTTGGCGCTGTACTTGCGTCAGACTCTGTGAATGCGACAACGCGGAAAAAAGAAAGTGATAGCTACGAGCAAATAAATGATCGAGCAATTGGGACAGCTTTTGCACCTCTGTAGGCTTTAAGATCATCGCAGCCCCAAAGCCGGTTAACTTTTCCGCTAAGGTCACTTCATAATGCCAATAGCGGTGGAGATAAAGCCTTTCGCCATCAAACACCAAAGGCAATGGATCGGCCTCATGCTCTTTCGGTTTACTGACCCACGGCGATTGTTGTAGTAACGCGGCCCAATCCACAGCCAACAAAGACTGGTTGAGTTCGAGTGCGGCTTCGCCATACAAGCCCACCTTCGTCGCGAGATCCACCGCTTGGCCTTGTACATCCTTCAGAGGCAAACAAATATGGCCTTTGCCTAACTCGCTACTCAGCACGCCAGTAATAAATGCCAGCTCTGGATGTTGGGATTTTGCCTCAATAAAACGCGCAAACTGATAATCAAGCTGACGAAGAGAGCCCTTTGTCGCTAAACGCTTAAGGGTGGTCATTAATACACTCATAGACCCAACTCCATTTGCCCTGCCGCGTTATCGCGTCTTTCAATCAACTCGCCATCAATCAATTTATCTAACTCAGTTAAAAATTCAAAACTCGGTTTGGCGGAAAAAATACCATGCTCGCCTGCACCATCCATACCCCGCAAGAACAGGTAATACACCCCACCGAAGTGGCGTTGATAATCATAATCCGCCACGCGACTACGCAAAAAACGGTGCAGTGCTAGCGCATAAATTTGGTATTGCAGATCGTAGCGGTGATCCGCCATCGCTTGACGCAAAGCATCACCATGATAATCCACGATGTCATCGCCTAAATGATTTGATTTCCAGTCGAGCACATAGTATTTACCCTGATGTTCAAACACCAAATCGATAAAACCTTTGAGCATCCCCTGCACGGTTTGGAAGCCGAGATCGCCCGCTTTCGCCGATAACGGGTCATTGCGTTGAATCACACGGTTGAGCTCCGCTGACGCCAACACTTCAATCGGCAGTAAAAATTCCATTTCCACCAGACGTTGTGCTGGCCCTTTTTGATTGAGACGCAGATCTTTGCCGTCCAATGGTGTCGCCAATACGGTATCAACGAGTTGTTGGAGAATCGGCAACCACTCGATATCGAGCTGTTCGCTTTCCATTAACGCGATAATTTTGGCCTGATTCTCTTCACTGCTGGCGGGTTGGGTAAATTCCACTTCCTCAAACAATGAGTGTAAAAAAGTGCCTGGACGCGCACCGCGAGGGAAAGTAAAAATCGAACGAGCCGGCTCTAATAGTTCTTGTTCATCTTGCTCGCCAGATGAATCGACATCGAGCCTTAATAGCTCACTCGACGCATTATCATGGTGGTGAGAACCTTGTTTCACTAAGCCGGAATAACTGGTAATGCGCCAACCGCGATCAATCGCTTGAGTCAGTTCTTTGGCATGCAAAGTACATTCAACCTCCCCATGGGTCACAAACCCATGCGGGTGTGATTCCGGTAATCCTTCGAGCACAACACAAGGCAGACCTTTGGTATGTAACTCTATTGCTTGGGTCAAATCGCTCACGCCACCCGCTTGGCCATTTTGCAATAAATAGCCCATCGCACTGTGGTGGACACCTGTCGGCTCTTTGGTTGAACGACCATTACGCAATGGTGCTGCACCGATAAAACAACCATAAACGGCACGGGTTAGCGCCACGTAAATCAAACGCAGGTCTTCTGCTAATCGCTCTTTGTCGGCTTGTGCTAACGCGGCTTTATCACGGTTAATATCTAAAATAGTGCGATCGCTTTCTGCGTCATAATATTTCGCCTCACTGGCTTCACGGTAACTCAAGACAAAAGGCAAAAAGACCAAATCGTATTCCAATCCTTTCGATTTATGGATGGTGACGATTTGCACCAAATTGCGCTCAGACTCCAAACGTTGGATCTGATCGTCACTGCCACCAAAGCCATTTTGTGCATCGCTGATCGCTTGTGCGAGCCAGCGTAACAGACCATGGTCGCTATCAAGTTCACCACTGGCTTGCTGCAACAATTCGCCCAAGTGCATCAAATCCGTCAGGTTTCGTTCGCCGCTGTCTTCTTCCAATAAGCGTTCCGCGATATGGCGTTTACTCATAACGGCGCGCAGCATCGGCAGCACACCCCGTTGTAGCCACAACTTACGGTATTCTTTGTATTCGTTAACCGCGTTTTCCCACGCCGTTTCATCGTTATTGAGCGCATCCAAACTGCCCGCATCTAACGCGAATAACTCTGACGCTAAACTGGCGCGCAAAGCACGATCGTTTTCAGGGGTTAATACCGCTTGCAGAAGACGTTGCACATCTTGCGCAACCGCCGAGCTAAACACGCTATCACGGTTAGATAAATAGACACTGGCAATGCCTTGCTTCGCCAGCGCTTCTTTGATCATTCGACCTTCGTTACCGGTGCGCACCAACACGGCGATATCGCCCGCTTGAATCGCCTTATCGCCTTTATCACTGCTAAAGTGCGCTTGCTGTTGCTGCGACGCCGTTAAAATAGTTTGGATTTCATCCGCAGTCGCTTGAGACATCGCTTTGAGGTATTCGCCCTTTGGCAGCGGTTTGTCTTCTGCTTCTTGCAACCAATAGGTCAGTGCGGGCTGTGTTTTACCATTGAGTGACCAAGCGCGTTTATCAGCACTTGGGCTCGCCGCAACCGGTAAAAAAGGAATGTCTTGATCGTAAATAAACGCGCTGTCAGGCAAAGCAAACACTTGGTTAACCGCCGCGACCATATCGGCACTTGAACGCCAGTTAGTACCCAGTGTGAAATGCGATGAAACCTGATTACGCGCTTTGATATAAGTAAAAATATCCGCGCCACGAAAGCCATAAATCGCCTGCTTCGGATCGCCAATCATAAACAAGCCGCACTCGGGATGATCTAAGTAAATTCGACTGAAAATACTGTATTGCAGCGGGTCGGTATCTTGGAATTCATCGATCATCGCCACTGGATACAAGCTGCGAATACGCTCGGCCAATGCGCCAAGTTCATCCGCATCCATCGCCGCCGACAAGTTGGTAAGCAAATCATCAAACGACAGCCACTGCTTTTGTTGTTTCGCTTTGGCTAAGCTCACTCGACAATGCTCAATCGCATGGGCCAGCAGCGGCGCTTTAAGACTGATTGGCTGGCTGATGAAGGCTTCCACTTGAGCAAACACAGCATGCTCAGGCGCTTTCCCTTTGGCCGTTTTCTCAATGAGTATATTTTGAGCAAAGCGTTCTAATTGCTCAGGAAATTCATAGCCAGTCGTGTCGCTGCTCGCCCAAGCGCCGACCGCGTCCAACCAAGTCGGGAGGGATTTTTTTGTGTAGCTGCGTTTGTTGATATCAGAGTCGCTGATCAACGCAAGAAAATCATCGGCGCTCTCACGCCACAGCGCTTTGAGCTGATCAATTTTCGCTAAATTCTGCTGATGTAACTCACTCAAATCCCCTTGCATTGCAGCAACGGAGAGCTGCAAAGGAGCGCCGGTTAAGTAACGCGAAATTTCACCTAATAATGCCGATGGTGAGTTCCAGATTGAGCGCACTTCACCGGCCAATTTGAGCGGTAATGGGTAAAAGTTACGACGCCAATAATCGGCCACCACTTGTGCTTTAAGATGGCTTTCATCGGTAACGAATTCATTATTAAAACGACTACCTGATTCAAAGGCATTTTGCGTGAGCATGCGCTGACAGAAGCCATGAATGGTGTAGACCGCCGCTTCATCCATTTGTCGTTCAGCTTGCAATAAAATCATCGCCGCTTGCTTGTGATCGTCGATTTCAGCAAGCAAAGGTTTGATGACAGGATCGGTACTTTCTCCCCGAGCAAACGCCAAACGCGCATCATGAATACGCGCGCGAATACGATCGCGCAGCTCCGCGGTTGCCGCCTCGGTAAACGTCACCACCAGAATTTGATCGACCGTTAATGGCGTTTGGTGGCGCGTATCACCCTTGCCATGCCCTAGCAACAAACGCAAATAGAGCCCAGCAATCGTGAAGGTTTTTCCGGTGCCTGCCGACGCTTCAATGAGTCGAGCGCCATGCAATGGGAACGTCATCGTCTCTAGTGAGGTGACAACTGAATTCGATGTCATAACAATCAAACCTTTATGTAACTTCTGAATCAAATCATTCACATTCTTAAATGTGACTTAGCCTTGATATTGAGTGTTTATCTGCGCCTAAAACAAAAGCGGCAAATTTAATGGGAGCGCTCTCACAGAACCTCCCCCAGTTAAGCTTTAATATCCGCGCCACGTGTTGAGCAAGTTATCAATTTGCCAACCCACCGAATAATGGTCCCTCTGACCACTGGCCGCACAGCGAACGCCCTACACATTAATAACGATTTACTGGCGGCCAACCACTTCTCTGCACAATTTATCTGCAATGTCACAACCTTAATTGCCACACACCTAAACCGCTGGACCACCAGACTGTCGTTATTCATCATGCGCGTCTTTAACCAATAGTCTTGGTGCTTGAATGACCAATGCCGCTAATGAACGTACGTCTTGCGCTAAGGTCTCATTCCATTGTGGCCAAATACGACTTATGTAAGCGTTGTTCCCTTCGCCACTGCTCATAAAACCATCGTTAAACGACTCAGCCATTTTTTTCAGCGATTTTTCTTCGTCATCCGCCCAAGCGCCACCACGACTAAAGCCCGCTTCAATCGACGCCAGTGAGGTTTTTGGGAAGTAAGCCAGTGGCTGCGTCATGCCTTGATAGAACAAACGCACCAGCTCCGCCAATAAGTTTTTGGCGTAATCACGGTCATCAATCGGTGGATAAATCAGATGCACGACGCCTTCTTTGCGATCATAACCCATCATATGCGTGCGCTTGGCGATCCCCATGGCTGACATCGCAAGATGATCAATCCACGCCGACAAATAATCTTGTGGGCGAATTTTTCCGCTGCGATAGCGAACGAGTCCCGATTGATAAGACTGAGTCAGCCAACCTTGCAATAAGATCGGTTTGCCTTCTCCAAGCACATCAAACGTAAGATTGATTTCAATATCATCGCCCGGCGCGCTGGTCACAAAACGCAACGCTTCTACTAATTGCTCCGCTTGCACGCGATTGGTTTCAAACTCGATATCCCCGAACGCCCCGACCGGCAACTTGCCTTGAGCGCGCTGCTGATCGACAAAGGTTTGCACCGTTTGTTCAGGATTAGCATTGGTTTGCAACGGCTCCGTCAGTAAACGATCCAGTAATGCGTCGCGGATTTGATAACTCTCTAAACCGTCGAGAATAAACGGCTCTTCATCGGGCATGATCGGCAGTGGAGGTTCAAACATCACTTTTAAGCGGCGATTGAAGAAATACTGCACTGGTAAGCGCCAAAAACGTTGCAGTTCCACCAAATCCAAATCAATTGGGTAACTGACGTCGGCCAGATAATCACTCAGCTGGCGGTTAAATTCACCACTGCGTTGACCTTGACGATTCGCCGCAGGTAGCCACTCTTTCGCGTAACTGGTGTGGCTCGTAAACGAGGTCGAAGTATCGCTAAACGAGGCTGGGCTAAACGGCACCATCGCATGCTGTCGGTGCAAATTAGCCAGCAATTTGTCACCGGATTCATCACAACTCAGATCGGCATCGTCCGCCAAACGGTAGTTCTGATGGCAATATTCCAGCAGCTCAGAGACCAAAACCGACGGTACGCGCTCAGTGTTATCTTGAATCGAGCGGCCAACATAACTGATGTAGAGCGTTTGCTGCGCAGACAAAAGGGCTTCTAAAAACAGATAACGGTCATCGTCACGACGAGAACGATCGCCCGCTCGAGTGCGACCATTCATCAAATCAAACCCTTCTGGTGGCATTGAACGTGGATAAACGCCGTCATTCATGCCCAGCAAGCACACCGCTCTAAAAGGAATGGAGCGCATTGGCATCAAGGTACAGAAGTTCACTTGACCGGCTAAGAAACGCTGACTCACGCGAGTACCCGACAGTTTATTTTGTAAATACTGGCTAATAATACTCGGGGCAAGATCCGCGTGATAAGCGGCATCATCAAGCTGTTCTCTTAGCGAAGTGAGGGTGTCGCGAATCGATTTTAGAGCAACTTCGCCCTCTAATTCGACTTTGAAAAAATCATCCAACATGGCGGTCAGCAGCTGACGCCAATCATCAATACTGTGTGCATTGGCGAGTTGGTGGCGATAGCAACTCACCGTATCAATAAAGTGTGCCAGTTTGCCCGCCAGTTCAGCCCCCATACCTTGCACTTCGTTATATGGCGATAGCGATTGTTGCCCATCATCAAAAAGCCCCGCCGATTCGGGCATCGCATAACCCAATAGCATCCGTTCGATACCGAATTGCCACGTATTTTGCGCAGTGGCAGGCAAATCAAACTCTGCGCCTGTCTCAGGATTTAACCCCCAACGAATACCCGACTCTTCAACCCAAATCTTCGCTTGTAAAAACTCGTCTTCACTCAAATCAAAACGGTTTAGGATCGCCGGAATTTCCAATAACTCTAATAACTCAGACGCTAAGCAGCGGGTGTTGGCTAAATTCAATAGCTGCATAAATGCGGCTAGGATTGGACTTTCTTGATCAGCACTGCGGTCAGAAATCGAATAAGGGATAAAGCGTTCGCCCGGCGCGTTACCAAACACCGCTTGAATCGCAGGGCTATAAGCGTTGATATCCGCCACCATCACAATAATGTCGCGCGGTTTTAGGCTTGGGTCGGCATCAAACATGCTGAGTAATTGATCGTGCAGCACTTCCACTTCGCGCATTGGGCTGTGACAAGCGTGCAGGGTTAGCGAATGGTCATCACCACGCACCACTTGTTTGTGGTGGCTTGAGGTTAACTGTTGATCATCTTGATGTTCTTCAAGATTGAGGATGTCGGCCTGCAATTGCTGCAATAAGGAGTCACGCCCCATATCGACAAAGGCTTCAATCTCATGAGATTCCAATTGTGACAACAAGTACATATTGTCACGGCCCAATTTCCCCATCGATGCTAAGAGGCTATTACCGACCACATCGGTATGCAGATCGGCATTTTCACCATCAAGCACATGAGAGTCGGCCTCATCAAAAGCAAGATTATCTTCGATGCTGCCTTTGAGCTGATCGCTCTCCCCATCAATCTCCGAATGCTCGTCGCGCCATACCAAGTGTTTACGCTGCTTCGCCGCGAGCTTAGCGAGGAATTTTCTGTCTCGCACATCGCCCCAGTAATAACGGCAAGGGTTGGTAAACATTAAATGCACATCGATATGCTCACCGAGCGCTTTAAGCGCATCCATATAGCGCGGAGGTAATGAGGTAATACCAAACACAAACAAACGCTTAGGTAAATTTTCAAAGCGACCTTGGTAGCTCGCTAAGCTATCGATGAAATGCTCATAAAGATTCGCACGGTGATACGGCGATTGTCCAAGCGCTAGGGTGTGGTCGTACAGCGCTTGCCACAAAATCGGCTGCCACGGATGTTCATCACCAATCTCCGCGACAACTTGGCCTGATTCCCAAGCGGCAATCCATTCTGGGCGATACACTAAATAGCCATCGAAGATATCGGCAATTTTTTCCGCTAACTGATAGAGCTTTGAGCTGTCGCTGTCATCTTCTAAATAACGCTGGAGGGGAGCAAATTCCGTTTGGTCGAGTAAGCCCGGCAAAATCTGCATCAGCTTCCAACCCATCGATTCCTTGTTAAAGGCACTGCGCTGAGGTACATCCGCCAATACTTGCGTGAACATGTTCCAGATAAACGTCGCAGGAAGCGGGAAATCGATGTTGGCAGCAACACCAAACTCTTTTGCTAACGCCATTTTGAGCCACTGCGACATACCCGGGCTTTGAACCAATATTTGTTCTTTTTCAAATGGGTTCTCAAGCGGGTCAATTCTAACCAGCTCAACCAGGAGGGATTTCAGTACATCAACTTGATTGGAGTGATAAACAGTAAACAAAATAGACGCTCAAAATGGTTAGCAAAACTGACTTGAGCGTAGCATAACTGCCCTGTATTTACTGCCGATTTGACTCGTGTTTGCGTCGTGTTGCTGCTTATTTATTCAAACGATAAAAACCAATAAACCAAGAGGGTACAACACGTACCACTCTTGGTTTATGACACAGAGAAAGACCATCACACAGAGAACAAAAGTTTGCGGTTTCTATTTACTTCCGCGGCGCATGATCACTTTGTGTGGCTGATAGAAATGGAAGTAACGCGCGGCCACATAACCCACCACTAAGGTTGCAATCCACAATTCAACCAACGCTAAACCATGCACTTGTGCAACATAGTGATCCGCGACATTGATATTATGCATCCAAGCGCTCAATTTAAACAACGCCGTCGAACCGATCACCATTGGGAAGGTAAACGCGGCAAAACCGGCACTAAAAGGTAAACGAAGCAATTTAATAAACGCTAAATAGATCACGACGGTCATCAAGACAGCAATACCAAATAGCACACCAATAATTACTGGCGATGGATCGCTCGTCACGCTGAGGTAACCGGCCAATGAAAGACTGGCAGGCGCCGCCAAAATCGCTAATGTTGGCTTCGCCGCGTCTGGAATTTCTTGCGCAAAGATCAAACGGTAGATCATTGCAGGCAGCATGACCGCATAAGCAACAAGACCGAAAATTAATGTTCCTTGAGCGATAAAGGCCAGGTGAGGGTTACCTGAAAAAGAAACATCCGCCACCACAATACCCACCGGTGGTACAAACCAGCTTGGCACCATATGATGCAGTTCAAACGCTTGCGAGCGGTGGCAAATAAAGCTGGCTAAGAACGCAATGTGCAACGCAACCGCGAATAACCATAAAGCGTCACCCGCCCATGGCGAGAATTGACCAAGTGCATTCGACACAACCATGGTCGCCATCGCAAAAGTCGGTACCACACTGCCCACAACGGGGTGAGCCAGATCTTCGCTTAAAAGATGACGATGAAAGAAGAACTTCACGGCAAGAATCACCAACAATAAAGAGGCAATGGCAGCACCCGTCAATTGACCAATACCATTTAAGTCAGCGGCGTTCTCCCAACACCAGCCGAGACTTGCAATACCCAACGCCAATCCTGCCATTGGTGTTGGCGCGCCGAATACTTTTGCTTTTGTTGCTGTGATCATGGCTCACACTCCGCTCAATCTCTTTGTTATGCCATCATTCTACGCTTGCACTTTGTTAATATATATCTAATTATTTAAAACTCATGTTCAGTTAAACTAAACAAAGACTAACTCGACACTTCTTCAAGAAAGTTAAACCGGAAAATGAATCATTTATGGCCGTTAATATCTCGCTAAAGCAGCTCAAGGTTTTTTCCACCATCAACCACTGCGACACGTTAACCGAAGCCGCACAAACGCTCTTTCTCTCTAAAGCCGCGGTAAGTATGGCGCTGGCAGAGCTAGAAAAACAGCTTGGCCATTCATTATTTGATCGGGTCAATAAGCGCTTAGTGCTCAATCAAGAAGGGCAAAAATTGCTGCCGTTGGTCGATGAATTACTGCACCGAGCAAAAGACATTGAACAATTACTTGAAGATGATTCGACGTTAACGGGCCAACTGCGAATTGGCGCGAGTGATACGATTGGCAATCAAGTTGCGCCTTACCTCCTTAGCGCCTTTCGTCAACAAACAGGGCATCAAGCTCAAAGCCTCTTTATTTCAAACTCTGCATTGATTTGCGAGAAACTGGTCGACTATGAGCTCGATCTTGCACTGATTGAAGGAAAAACGTTGCACCCAGAACTTGTCTCAACGCCGTTTAGCCAAGATGAAATGTGCATCATTTGCAGCCCACACTCATCACTCGCAAAAATGGCGATACCCGCGGTGAGTGACTTAGAAAACAGTGCTTGGATCTTACGTGAGCCGGGATCCGGTTCACGCGAGTTCTTTTTACGTGCCATCGCCCCGCGTATCGAGCATTGGCAAGAAGCCTTTCAGCTCAATACCACCGAAGCGCTCATCAATTGTGTCTCAGCAGGTCTTGGCCTTGCCTGTCTTTCTCGTTTAGCGGCAGAGCCCGCACTAAAAGATGGCCGAGTGATCACACTTGATTTGCCACTGGATATGAAGCGTCGCTTTTGGCTGCTTGTCCATAAAGAAAAGTACCAAAATCCGTTACTGAAAAATTTTATCGAATTTTGTTATCAGTGGGATCAAGCAACACCTCCAGCCACTCAATAACCACAGAAGCAACCGCCGAACAAAAACCGGGCAACCGAAAAGGCACGGCACAAATGGTGAGCATCTGAGTCGCACTTTTAAGCTGTCATCTAGACTTATTTGGTTAAAAACTGTATAAACAGCCAGTAATTGAACATTAATTAGAGCTAGAGGAACCACCATGGCTGTAATCGTAAAATACGTAGTAGAACGCAACGGAGAAGAGAAAATGACTTTTGCCTCTAAAGCGGAAGCGGATGCTTATGACAAAATGCTGGATACAGCAGACGAGCTATTTGCACTACTCGGTAAAAGCGACATTTTAGAAGACGAAGCGAAGCAAGAAGACTTGGCGATGTTCTTAGCTCAAAACAAAGATGAATTGCTTTACGCAATTGGCGCAAAGCGTCGTCCTGCACCAAAGAAAGCGAAAAAGATTGAAGCTGTCGCGGATATTGAGCAAGACGAGCAAGAAGAAGACGCAGCGTAATTAACGCTCGCGAGCCCCTCTTCATCAGACGAGTCTGCGCTCGCTGTTCTTGAATAATAAAAAACCGAAGCCATGGCTTCGGTTTTTTATTGTCTTCACCTTGTGTGACATAACGTGAAGGTCAATTAATTACGGATTAGTGCTCACCCATGTCGCCAAGCTCACCGTGAGAAGTTCGCCCTTTAAAATCATGGTTAAGCTCTTTGTTAAGCTCCGCTTCAACATGACCTGGTGCTTGAGTGCTGCCTGAAATCAAACGATACATCGCAGGAATCACGAACAAGGTAATCAAGGTCGCAAACGCCATACCAAAGAAGATCACCGTACCCACAGCCACTCGGCTTTCGTAACCCGCTCCCGTTGAAAGAATCAAAGGAATCGCACCCGCCAGCGTCGTAAATGCCGTCATCAAGATCGGACGTAAACGACGTGCAGAAGCGTCAATGATGGCTTTTTCAAACTCCAAACCGCGATCGCGTAATTGGTTGGCAAATTCAACAATCAAGATGCCGTTTTTAGTCACCATACCGATCAGCATGATCATGCCAATTTGGCTGTAGATATTGAAACCTTGATCCATAACAAACAGACCAAAGAAGCCACCAAATACCCCCATCGGGACGGTAAACATCACCACCAACGGGTTAATAAAGCTTTCAAACTGCGCGGCCAGTACGAGATAAGCCACCAGCAATGCCAATGCAAAGACCACCATCACACTCGATTGGTTCTCTTTATAATCTTTCGATTCACCGGAATAGCTTACGCTCACGTCATTTGGCAATATTTCAATCGCTTGCTGATCCAAATAATCCAATGCATCGCCCAGCGTATAACCATCAGAAAGGTTGGCTGAAATCGTCACCGATTTTTGCTTATTGTAGTGAGATAAACGTACCGATGATGCGACTTCTTCAATCTTAGTCACCGCATCTAACGTCACTAAATCGCCCGATGCTGTACGCATGTAAATCTGTGTCAGATCCGCGGCATTACCAAAGCTATTTTCATCACCACGCAAGTAAACATCGTACTCTTCGCCACGTTCGACAAAGGTTGTTTCGCGTTTACCGCCAAGCATCACTTCAAGGGTTTCAGAGATCTCCGAAACGCTAATGCCCAGTTCAGCCGCACGTTGTTTGTCTACCGTTACCAATAGCTCTGGCGTTTTCTCTGAGTAGTTGATTTCCGCCCCTTCCATAAAGGGAGATTCTTCCGCCAACAGTTTCAGTTTTTCAGACCAATCTTTCAGCTCTTGATAATCCGCACCGCCTAATACAAATTGTACCGGCTCACTTGAACCACCTCTAAAGCCCGGTGTGAACGGGAACGCACGCACATCAGCAATACCAGACAGTGCTTTACGAACCTCACCCAGCGCTTGTTGCGCAGTAACAGAACGATCATTCCAGTCGTCCAGTATCATGATCACAAAGCCAGTTTGGTCACCCGCCATACCGCCAAACGCCGGCGTTTGAATACTGAATGACTTTAGGAAACCTTGTCCAAGTAGCGGCATTAAGCGCTCTTCAACAATATCCATATTCGCCGACATACGGTTGTAACTGGTCGCGTCAGCACCACGAACAAAAGCAAAGATGACGCCGCGATCTTCACTTGGCGTGAGCTGTGACGGTACTTGCTGCATCAAGCCATAGCTGCCACCCATACACGCTAAAATCACCACAGGCGCAGCCCATTTCGCTTTCAACGCGGCAATCAATAGATTGCGGTAACTTTTCTCTAAACGGCTAAATAAGCGTTCAATAAAGAGATTAAAACGACTTGGTTTCACATTCGATTTAAGAATCTTGCTACCAAGCACTGGCGTGAGTGTTAACGCGATCAATGAAGAGAAAATCACCGACATCGCCAGCAATACGGAGAACTCGGTAAACAGCAAGCCCACCATGCCATCCATAAAGGAGATTGGCAGGAACACCATCACTAATACCAAGGTGGTTGCGATAACGGCGAAACCGACTTCGCGTGTCCCTTTATAAGCCGCAAGCAGTGGTTTTTCACCACGTTCAATGTGATGGAAGATATTTTCAACCACCACGATGGCATCATCCACCACCAAACCGATGGAAAGAATCAACGCCATTAACGTGATTAAGTTAATCGAGAAGCCAAAGAAGTAAGCGGCTATAAATGAAGAGATCAATGATACCGGCACGGTAACGGCAGGAATCAGGGTCGCTCGAGCTTGACCAATAAAGATGTACAGTACAAGAATAACCAGACCACCAGTGATGAATAGCGTGCTATACACCTCGGCAATCGAGCGCTCGATAAAGACGGTTGAATCATAATCGACCGCTAAGCGAGTCCCAGCAGGTAAAAACTGTTGAACGGTCTCGACTTCTTTATGCACTGCCGTCGCAACTTCAAGCGGGTTAGCGTCCGATTGCGGCACAATGCCCAAGCTCACGTTGACCACACCGTCGCTCTTAAAGGTCGAATTTTCGTTCTCAGCACCGATGTAAACATCTGCGATGTCTTTGAGGTAAATCGGTGTGTTGTCGCTCGCGCGGCGCACCACAAGGTACTCAAAATCCTGGGCGGTTTTGTAAGTGCGGGCGGTACGTACCGACATCACGGTTTGATCGTTACGAACTTCACCACCTGGGCTTTCTAAGTTTTCATTACGCAATGCTTGAGTAATATCCGCGGTAGTCACGCCACGCCCAGCCATTAATTCTGGCTTGAGTTTGACGTACATAACCTTGTACAAGCCGCCCGAGATATCTACCGAGCTCACCCCTGAAATCAAACTAAAACGGTCCATCAATACGCGTTCAACGTAATCTGTCAATTGCGTTCGGTCGAGATTGGATGAGCTTAAGTTGATGTATAACGAGGCTTCACCTGAACCATTGTTTTTATAAACAATTGGATCGTCGGCTTCTTCAGGCAGTGAGCGCTGTGCACGTGCAACCGCATCTCGCACATCACTCACCCCGGTATTCAAGTCGTACCCTAGATCAAAGGTAATCGTAATGCGTGACATGCCATTACGCGTGGTTGAGGAGATTTCATCAATGCCACTGATCCCCGACAACTGATCTTCCAGTGCCGACGTTATTTGGCTTTCAATGATGGTGGCCGATGCGCCGTCATAACGCGTACTGATCGACACCACTGGGCTCTCAATATCCGGCATTTCTCGCACGGCGAGTTTGGAGAACGAAACGATACCAAACACACACAACAGCAAGCTGAGTACCAGAGCCGAGACTGGCCTTTTTACTGAAACATCAGATAACCACATTACTTGTCACCTTTTGCTTGCTGTGGCTTTTGGTCTGCACTGCCTTGTTCTTTAACACTTGCGCCATCACGCATGTTAACGATGCCTTGCACAACAATCTTATCGCCAATGGTTAGCCCATCGGTAATGACAACTTGGTTTTCAACACGTGCGCCCAGCAATACTTGAGTGCGCGTCGCTTTGTTATCATCACCAATCACGTAGACATAACGTTTTGTCCCTGAGTATTCCAATGCTTGAACGGGAATAATCGGTGCGTTAATCGCAGGGAAATCCATATCAGCAGACACCAGCATACCCGGCTTCAATTTTAACTCGCTGTTTTGGAAGTTGATTCGCACACGTAAGTTGAGGGTCTCTTGATTAATACGCGAATCGATCCCCACCACTTCGCCTTGGAAGACTTGTTCACCCCAAGCACTAGTGGTGGCTGAAACTTGCATGCCTTTTTCAATCTTGGCAAGGTAACGCTCTGGCACTTGCAGATCCAATTGCATCACTGACAAATCATCAAGCGACAGTAACTCTGTCCCTGCAGACACCATTTTTCCGCGGCTAAAGTCGATAAAACCGATCGTGCCTGCAAATGGCGCACTAATGTGCAAGTCTTTTAAGTTCGCATTGGCGGCATCAAGGCGTGCTTGAGCGATCTCAACATTGGTCTTTTGCGCATCGATTTCTGTTTGCGTAATCGCATTACGCTTCACCAAACGCTCAAATTCTTTCAGCTTACGCTGCTCATCTTTTAAATACGCCTGCGCTTCTTTTACCGAAGCTCGCGCTTTATCATCATTAAGTTGGATCAGCAGTTGATCTTTATTAACTTCTTGATTGGCTTTTACAGCAATAATTTCCACCTTTCCGGTGGTTTCTGGCGATACCATCACCGATTGCGCCGCTTCCAATTTACCGACTAAAGACAGAGATTGGGAAACTTGGTGGGTTTGGACTTGCTCAGTCACAACAGTGACGGCTTGTGAACCTTGTGGACCACGAGCGAATGCAGCCGGAGAAGCGCTTAAAATTGACGCAGTAAGCAACGTTAGAATCAGTTTATTTTTCATTACTATGTATTCATCCAGAAATATCTATCCTCATTTTACTCGTAATTTCGTGCTAGAAACGTCAAGGAATGTAAATCCTACTCACTCTATCGCAATTAAAAATCACCTCAATTGGTAGTAAAACGTTCAATTACAGGCATCTTTGTCCAAAAAGACACCATTCAACTCAAAATCAGAAGAAAAACGCTTTACAGTATTTAGGAGTTTGCTATGATGCGCTCCGAACTTGAGAGATGCGTTGGGAAAACTTCTTTTAAGTATAAAAATACCCTGGAGGGGTTCCCGAGTGGCCAAAGGGAGCAGACTGTAAATCTGCCGGCTCCGCCTTCGATGGTTCGAATCCGTCCCCCTCCACCATATTTTTTCTTGTGATTCTCGTAAAGAGTCTTGTAAGAAACAAACTTGAATGAATGTGTTGGGAAAACCTCATTTAAGCTTACTTTGTGAAGAGTAAGAAAACACCCTGGAGGGGTTCCCGAGTGGCCAAAGGGAGCAGACTGTAAATCTGCCGGCTCCGCCTTCGATGGTTCGAATCCGTCCCCCTCCACCATATCTTCTCTGCTTTATTAAAGTATGAGAACAACTTGAATGAATGTGTTGGGAAAACCTCATTTAAGCTTACTTTGCGAAGAGTAAGAAAACACCCTGGAGGGGTTCCCGAGTGGCCAAAGGGAGCAGACTGTAAATCTGCCGGCTCCGCCTTCGATGGTTCGAATCCGTCCCCCTCCACCATCTMTTTGCTGCTTTCTTACAGATTGAG
>NZ_JTKH01000030.1 GCF_000827885.1 Vibrio renipiscarius
TGCGTTCAGCTTCTTGTTGGAATGGTTCTCATATTTGCTTTCTATTGCGTCGTATCTAAACCCGTAGGGATAAGAGAGCGCGTGCGCGAACGAGGCACCAAGCCACCCACAAAAGGCCATTTCCTCGACATTCCAAACTGGCGCGGTCAGTAGTCCAAATCACTTCAAGAAAAAACACACCACCTTCCTGCAAAGATGCTTTTTGTTTTAGTCAGCGCAATTCATTGTTTGGCATTAGCATGGATGGGGTGTGTGGGCATGCTGCGAGTCCCGAGCAACGGTGCACACACCGCAGCCACGATTTGCCGACAAAGAACGAGCTTAAACGAAGAAAAGGGCACTCAAAAATGAACGCCCTAGGCTGCCGGATTTCACCGCGAAGCGGTTCGGGTTCCTGTTACACCCGAACTAACTCCGGACAACCGGAATTTAAACTAGTTTTCTATTTCGATTTTTCTGCGATTATTTTCTGTTGTTGTTCAATAAACATTTCTTTAGTACGTGGGTCTTCAAACTTAAAAGCTCCGCTTTCTACCATTTCTAACATGTACCTAGCATTGTCGATTTTTTCAATATTGAAGAGCTCAAAAGGGTAATCTGATGCATTACGTAGAAAGTCGATAAAACCCTCTTCATCATGTATGTATTCCTGTATCCCAATTAAAAACTCAGATTGCGGTACGTGTTGCAATAGGGTTTCTACTTTTCTAATAAATTCTAACGTATCCATTTTTTGTTTGTGAAACTCACCTTGGCATAGTTCTTTTTCAGATACCTTAAGAGCTGATGCTAGCTTTCCTGCTTGGCTTATCTTAGGTTCAGACTTCCCATTTTCCCATTTTAAATACGTTTGTTGGGTTACTCCAACCATTTCCGCGACTTCATTCTGTTTCAAACCAAGCTCAGTACGCGCCTTTCTAAGTACATCTTGCAGCATGTCATTATCCACTTTGGTATCCCTTTATTTAATTATAACCCCTACTTTATACACAAAACTGTTGACACTTACTATCATGTACTTTTAAGGTGTACGAAAATGTATTTGACAGGGTTTCCCAGTGTTCTTTATTGACCAACTTTTCATTCAACAAGATCATCCCGACGGTGGGCTTCCATTCGTCGGCACTCATGTTATTGAGCGTGTTGATATGGAAACTGGCGAAAAGCTTCCTCCCAGCGTTAACCAAAAAATTCTTGAAGGTTCATTTAGTACCAAACTCACTATTCGCTGTAATGGCAATCGTATCCGCGTCGAGGGCAATCCGTCCCGCTGGCAACGCATGGATAATCTTTTTGGTTTAACTTCTCTCGATGATTGCATCGCAATTTATAACCACATTCTCGCAAAATACGACCTGCCGCCATTCACTAAAAACACTCGTGCTTATCACCGTCAAACTCCGGATGGTAAGTCATCGTCACTCATAGGCAATGGCGCGGAAATAACTCTTATCGACTGGACACGTAACCACATGGTTGACCGTGAAAATGAGCTTTCATTTATTCGTGGCATGTCTTCTGTAGCTATGGGGCGAGGGCGTGAAGCGATTCTCAAACCTAATGGAATGACTTGTAACTGGGGTGAAGGCTCAGCATGGGAAATGCTCAAGCTCTACTGCAAGGCATTTGAGATGCAACTCCGTCTTAAGAAATACAAGCGCAGCAGCAAGACAACACAAGATCATATTAAGTACTTAGAAACTCTTATCGATTACTGCGAAGAGCACGGCGTTGTCCGTGAAGAAAACAGCCTCAGACAAAAACTACTGAAAAGACACGACTTGCAATTTTACGGAATGGTAACGGAACAAGACTTTTACAAGCACCTAACGACGATGGAAGACGCTATGAAGACACTACACGCTACTAAAGACATTCATCAATCAATCGCAGAGCAATTACTAGAAGCAGGGGTTGTGGAAACAGTGCGTGCAGCTAATACCACCATGAATTATTTCACACTTTGGCAGCACGGCACCGATTTACGTCACACGCTAAGTCAATCGCAATTCTACGAGCACAAAGCCCGCTTAAGGAAAATTGGCATCGATATCGGCCAACAATTCGATGTTAGTCGCCTTTGTCCAACACTCAAACGTTCAGAGGTTATCG
>NZ_JTKH01000004.1 GCF_000827885.1 Vibrio renipiscarius
GTCATCATGGCCCTTACGAGTAGGGCTACACACGTGCTACAATGGCGCATACAGAGGGCTGCCAACCAGCGATGGTGAGCGAATCCCAAAAAGTGCGTCGTAGTCCGGATTGGAGTCTGCAACTCGACTCCATGAAGTCGGAATCGCTAGTAATCGTGAATCAGAATGTCACGGTGAATACGTTCCCGGGCCTTGTACACACCGCCCGTCACACCATGGGAGTGGGCTGCAAAAGAAGTGGGTAGTTTAACCTTTCGAGGAGGACGCTCACCACTTTGTGGTTCATGACTGGGGTGAAGTCGTAACAAGGTAGCGCTAGGGGAACCTGGCGCTGGATCACCTCCTTATACGATGATTACTCACGATGAGTGTCCACACAGATTGATATGTTTATAAAGTTTAAGAGATAGAAACACTTTTGAGGTGTTTTACTAGTGTCCCGTTCGTCTAGAGGCCTAGGACACCGCCCTTTCACGGCGGTAACAGGGGTTCGACTCCCCTACGGGATACCATCTCCTCATAAGGATATGGGGCTATAGCTCAGCTGGGAGAGCGCTTCGCTGGCAGCGAAGAGGTCTGCGGTTCGATCCCGCATAGCTCCACCATTTTTAAGTGCATTTACGTTCAGTAAGAAAGTGAGTGTTTTTAAAAATGGTTTCATTATCTTTTTTAGATATAAAAATCTAGCTCTTTAACAATTTGGAAAGCTGACTGATAACAACAATGTTGTTATCAAAAAAAGTTCTCAATGTTTACCTATATGGTAAACACCAAAAAACACATTCAAGTGTTCTTGGCAATATCATCATTTATGATGATTATTCGAAATTGAGTCCGGCAAAATCGAACGTCTCTCACTCATAAAATAGAGAGACAACTTGGTTGTTTAACGAAACTCCTTCGGGTTGTATGGTTAAGTGACTAAGCGTACGCGGTGGATGCCTTG
>NZ_JTKH01000005.1 GCF_000827885.1 Vibrio renipiscarius
AAGTTATTATCATCTTCTTCTATAAGTGTAATACAATCGCCCATAATTTCCTTTACATCAGCATGAGATGGAATATTACTTAATATACATGGAAGGCCAGTAGATAACGCTTCTAGAACTGCATTGGGAAACCCTTCAGATTTTGAAAACATTATAAATACATCAGCCAATGACAAGTAATCCACGACGTTATCAACATTCCCCAGAAATAAAATATTAGACTTAGCATGCGATTTCAAATCATCTAAACAAGGTCCTCCTCCCAGAATGACAAGTAAGTAGTCTGGGTAATTATTCATAACACTAACTAACTTAGTGACATTTTTCCGCTCAATAAGAGGGCCTGTATAAATAAAAGTCTTTTTGTATTTTTCTTTACATTCTATTAAGTTTTTATTTTTAACACTGTTTTTTTTATGAAATCGTTCAGTATCAACTCCATTATAAATTAACTCGAACTTCAAACCTGATTTGTTTTGGTTTTTCTCTCTAGTCGAAGCTGATATAGTTACTCGTTTTTTGACCATTTTTAGTATTTGAAAATGAAAAAAAGCCATGCAACTACCTAACAACTTTCCGTACAAAGCAGGGTAGTCTTCGTAAGGATAGTTTCTCAAAGTAGAAATCCCTTTTCTAGAAAATAACGCAGAGAGTGTATCTGCTTTAATGCCTTGACTATGGACGATATCGAAACCTCTTATGAAGCGAAGCATATAAAAAAAAGAAAGTTCATATCCAAAAACTATATTAAAATCACTAAAATCATTACGCATACTATTGCTTTTTTCTGGCTTAAGCGTCAATATTGTGACATCAAAATCCGACTTAATGTTATTAGCGATGTTTAGAAGTTGATTTGAAGGTCCAGTTCTTTCTAAACTAGAGCATATATATAATACATTCATAATAAATATAAAAACCCACCAAATGACATACCCTTGAGGTAATAATTAATTGAAAACTGTAATGTGTAGATAGAAATAAAAACAAACAATAACAGTTTACTTCTCAAATAAAAAACCATTGCCGGAATCAATATTATTTCGACAATTGCAAACATCGATGACATTCTTGAAGCAAACACATTAAATGAATTGAAGAAACTGATAAAAATCAGGGATAAAGCATAGCTATAATACAGTAGGTTATTCTCTTTAATCTCAGGGATTCTATCTCGAAAATATGATACGCACATAAACACTACTAATAGCTTTATCGTTGTCGGGTTTAATGGAGACAACTCTTTTGCATATTCATTCCCCTCCTCCAAATACGTTGCAATCGCATTTTCCGATAACATACTAGTTAAAAGTGGGAAATGGTTTATTAAATAAGTTCCAAAGTTAATAAAACTACTAAAGTAAATAAGTAGTGCAATCATTACGACATATTTAGTTTTTACATGAACTTTATTTAATATGATAGGAATTAAAGAAAGTGATGATGTCTTGTGAAACCCGATCGAAAAAAAATATAGAATCATAGATAAAAGATGCTTACGATTAATCAATAGTATCATTGACAACAGTAAAATATTATAAGCTACACCTGCTCTAATTTGTACAAGATCTCTGTAAAGATAAACATGTGAAGAATAAATCAATAATGCAAACGCAAGAAATCTTGGCGAATAAATATATATTGCTACAAAAAGGCTAACTTGAGTTAACATCGAAACAAATAAAAAATAATTAGACTCATTTGCTCTATAAAATCTAAAAAAATCAGTTACACACGCAAACGCCCATTCAAAGTCTAATTTTCCATAATAAAGGTTGTAAATGTAATTTATGTCATCAGGGGAAGATCCGGGCTCTCTTAAGCCAGAGTACAACATTAGCCATATACAATAGATGGTTGACATTGATATAATAAAATACTTATATCTTTCCCAGCTACTAAAAGAAAGAACCACATTAATTAACATAATAAAGAACATTATCGTATATAACATGCTATCTCTTATTTTTATACATATACTTAACCATAAAGTTTGGCAATATATGAAAAATCAATCTTGAACTAATTAGTAAGTAATTACGAAAACTGGTTTTATTCAGAGCGTGCATGTTTTCAATTCTTATCGTAAATTCGCTAATAGCTTTACCAATTCCTTGTCGTCTTGATATTGTATTTTCATCTAAATAATAGTCTAAAAGCACTTCATTTAAATTGGAAAACTTAACACCTTTCTTTAATAATTCATACCACAAAGCCATATCTTCTGTTAGTTTCGTGTTTGTCGGATATCTACTACCGTTTTCAAAAACACTAGTTCTAAACATCACGGTAGGATGAACGAATGGGCAGCGTGTAATACTAAATTCCATTAGCTCTTTATGTGTTGTAGGAAGATGTTTTTCCGCTAACGCAAAACTAGCACCGAACTCTCGACAAGAAGCTCCAACAACGTCTACATCGTCATTATTAAATAAAAATTCAACTTGTTTTTCTAGTCTTCCTGGGCGTGACAGATCATCACTATCCATTCTAGCTAAAAATTCATAGCCCCGGCCAATTGAAACATCGATTAAGTAATTCAATGCGAATGCCAAGCCCTTATTTTCATCATCTTCGTAAATAAATATATTTTGATAAGTTTTATAGTCTTCTAACACTATACTCAGCTCTTTTGAAACCAAGCCATCTCTATAAATCAGTATATCGCTTTCAATCGTTTGCGATAGCATACTTTCCAAAGAAGCTCTAAGTTTCTCTGGACAATCTTTTTTATATACACTCATTATGAATGCGATATTTTTAGTCTTCATCATTGGTACATTTCTTATTATTCAATCGGCACGGAAAAATCATGAACTTCCCCGTCAATAAAGGCTTGCCAGCGGGGTTCCCGCATGAGTTTCAAAGTTGTTAAAAGCACTTAAGTGCCAAACAAAACTCTCTCTCGAAACTCAGTATTTAACGCGCATTTCAATTGTTGGCGTTTTAATGTTCTGATCTGCTCCAGCTAGACTGGACACTTCATTAAGCGACATTTTGATTTTCAAAGTTAACTGGGCTTAAATACCCAAGAGCACTGTGCCTTCTTGTTCTATTATAATCAACCTCGATATATTCAAAAACCGTTTGGCGCATCTCTTCTCTTGTCATCATTGGCTCATATTGAATCGCTTCAACTTTCATTGAGTGAAAGAAGCTTTCGACACAAGCGTTATCCCAACAATTCCCTTTCCTACTCATACTTTGCTTTAGATTATAGCCACTTATCATCGTTCGATAGTCTTTTGAGCAATACTGGCTACCGCGATCGCTATGAACAATAACCTGCTCAGGAAATCCTCGGCGAAACAATGCCATCGATAGAGCATCGCAAACTAATGATGCTGTCATTCTTGTATCCATAGACCAGCCAATTACTTGCCTTGAGTAAAGGTCGATAATTACGGCTAAATACAACCAACCCTCGCTTGTCACAAGATAAGTGATATCTCCCGCCCACTTTTGATTGGGGACTTCTGCTCTAAAATCCTGGGCAAGCAGGTTAGGAGCAATTGGCATTTCATGTTTGCTATCCGTTGTGCACTTAAACTTACGAGCCGCTTTCGCTATTAAACCTTGACGCTTCATACTAGCAGCTATGGTTTTAATATTGAGCTTATCCCCGTTATCGGCCAGTTCTTTTTGAATGCGTCTTGAGCCATCTCGTTCTTTGCTGTCGTCAAAGGCTTTCTTGACTATGATATCGAGCTGTTGACGAGCCGACTCACGCTGGCTCGCTTTGTGGCGATTTTCAATCCAGTAATAAAACCCACTTCGTGACACGTCGAACACCTTTGCCATACGGACAACACTGAAACTTAAAAGATGTTCGAGCATAAATTCATAGCAATTTACTTTAGATTTTTCGCGAAGTAGGTGGCTTTTTTTACGATTTCTAACTCTTCTGCTTGCTCTGCCAACTGCCTTTTGAGTTTAGCTACCTGTGCCGCGAGTTCTTGCTCTCGTTGACTGGTCTCGGTGTTTTTGTTCGAGCTTTTACGCCATGCATAGATTTGAGACTCATATAACGATAACTGTCTTGCTGCTTCGGCCACACCCACTTTCTCGGCTAGCTTCAGAGTTTCGGCTTTAAATTCAGGCGTGTGTCTGATTCTGTTTTTTTGATTTGTCATGTTTCACCTCGTTAGTGATTTTACTCACTTAACTCAGTGTCCAAAACTACTGGTGCGGATCAGCCTGTGCGGTATCTAAAATGCGCACGTTACCTACAGTACCGGCTTTCACTATGTTTAATTCTTGGGTTTTGTTCAGTAACTGAATGTAGACCTCTTGGTTTAGCTCTACATCACGCTGCATGCGCAGCACTTCACGTTGAGTTTTTGGTAGCTTTTGCACTTGTCCGTTTAAACGATCTTTCTCAGCCAGTAACACTTTGCGTTTTTACCTATCTTGCCAAACCAGATCCAATCGGCTTTTTTATTTATCTCCAGATGCGCTACCGCCCTTAGGTGTGCAACCCCTAAAAGCTGATGGTTTTACCAAATTGTATTTTATTCATATCGCATCTTAACTAGCCACTAGCCTAATCGCGTTACTGTCTACACGCAGCGTCGCGGGTTGATTGAGTATTTCAATCAACAAAAGGCTTCGTTTTCACTTTCTGCTTCTAAAAAGATCGCGGTGACGTTCTCATATTGCTCTTGTTTAGATTTGTATCAAACAAAGAACCGCGGTTTCCAGCTTGTACTGCGAGAGTAGACTCTGCCATGGTGAGCAACTTCGATTTCACTTAATCTTTATTAATCTTTATTGGCAGACTAAAGGATTGATCAGCACACTGATAAAACATCGCTTTGGCACTCGATTAATGCGCTCGTTATTCCACAGATTGTACATGCATTAGGGTATTCAGCTCAAATATAAATCGTACTGACCAAATTATACCAGTTATAAAATCTTATATTCATAAGTGTAAGGGCTACAATAGCTTAGCGGAATGATCTATTGCATTGTTTTATAAATCAGTAAGATGTTATGTAGCCTCTGGTATAATCACAGTCACAATTTTGATGCTTAGCCTTCAATGCACGTCGGTCTGAATCCGCGTGCTTGGCTGTGATACCAAATCGGAGACAAAAAAAACCAGCGACGGTCACCGTAGCTGGTTTTTTTATTCGTTGTGCCCTTACTGCGATTCTTTCCAAATCGCGCATGGCTCAATTTTCGCACGCTGTAATTTGTGCTTATCTCGCTCAGCATCGCGTTTTTGTACATATGGGCCAAGTACGACACGATACCAAGAACTGCCGTCTTTCTTGCGGATTTCACTTTTAATCCCTTGGAAAGCCACATCCAGCTTGCGAGCTTCAGCTTGCGCTTCTGTTTTGTAAGCGCCGCACTGCATGATGTAGGGAATCGCCGAAATGACTTGCTCTTTCGCTTCCACTTCCACTTTGCGACTTGGTAACGTTTCAACGTAATCCCACTGCTCTTCCGGTGGCGGTGGTAAAACTTTTTCAGGCTTAGGTTTCGCTTTCACTGGCGGTTGCGACACTGGTTGTTGAGGCTCCGGATCTTGGCTTAATGAGTAGATGCCAAAACCAAACACGCCCACCAACAGTATGGCCAAAATGCCACTGCGCCATGGTTTACGCTTAGGTGCTACTTTCTTTTTGGTAGGCTTTTTATTTGCCCCACGTTTTACGTAATCTCTATTCGCCACGATCGTTTTTCAAGTCAGCCATTTCTTTCAACATGGTAATCCAGATTACCCTCCGATCACAATCTATTGCCTTACGTTATGTGGGTTAAAAACACAATCTTGACATAACGGGCGACGATTATGATGACCTCACGAATCCACAAAAAAGCGACGCTGATAAATACGTCGCTTTCGATGGCTTTCACTGGGCCATTTCTCTCTTTCTGCGCTAGAGACTTCTTGGTGGCGCGGCACTCTTACGCACAACCAATTGCGTTTCCAGCAAACGCGAGCCAGCCCGCACATCATGCCCTCTAAGTAGCTCGAGCATCATCAGCATGGCTTGACGACCGATCTCATAGCGAGGCTGAGAAATCGTCGTTAACGGCGGATCGCAGTATTGCGAGAATTGAATATCATCAAAGCCCACTACGGATAAATCTTGCGGTACGCGCAAACCTAAACGCTTCGCTTCTTGTATGGCACCAATCGCCATGGCATCGTTGTGACAGAAGATCGCGGTTGGTGGCTCTGGCAAGGCCAGCAATTGACGGATGGCTTTGGCGCCCGCCTCAAAGGTGAACTTCACCAAAGGCACTGTAGGTCGGATTCATCGTGATGCCCGCACGACGCAGTGCTTGCTGATAACCTTGGCGACGGAACTGACATAAGGTGGCATGTTCTGGTCCAGAGATTTGAGCAATGCGCTTGTGCCCTAGCTGGGTAAGATAGTTCACCGCTTCAAAAGCCGACGTCAAGTTATCGATATGAACGGTAGGTAACTCAAGTTCAGGAGCAAATTCACACGCCATCACCATCGGCGGTAAATTTTTCTGTTCAGGCTTGCTCACATCAAATGGCAAATCGGTACCAAGCAGCAACATCCCGTCAGCTTGTTTGGTAAAGACCATATTTACAAATGTGTTTTCGCGTCTTTTTTGTTGCCCACTGTCACCCAGCAATACTATGTAGCCGTGCTCCATTGCGGCATCTTCAATCCCTCGAATAATTTCGGTGTAGTAAGGATCACAGATGTCTGGAATGATCGCGATGATCGTTTTTGATTCATTGCGGCGCAGGTTTCGCGCTAAAGAATTTGGAGAATAGCCAGCTTCTAATACAGCATCTTCAACACGTTTACGTGTAGCAGAAGAGACTTTTTCTGGATTCATCAGCGCCCTCGATACCGTCGCTGTTGAAACCCCCGCGAGCTGGGCAACATCCTTCATTGTCGCCATAAGTGTAATCCTCTTAGTTAGTTCCTTTGCTGGTAGCGTCTTGCCACCTAAACCTAGTGAAAATACCGATGAACTGACGTTCACTCTTGATTATGTTAAACAACATAATGCGTCAGTCACGAGCCTTGTCATCGTGTATTTACAATTATTCATTGAGATGCGTAAGCTGCTGCCCCCTAGTGTATTGGTTTCACACCATAAAGTTACGGGAGATCTAACAAAATCTAACCCAAGGTTGAGATTTGCATCACAAAATGACGTTCCAACCTAACCGACGTAACATTATAAAGTGGCAGCTAGCTTAGATCTTGCGGTTCTATGTCTAGCGACCAACGCACCTTTTTGCTAATAGGAAGTAAATCAATCGCCGGTTTTGCGCTCATCAGTAATCGTTGCATTAGCGGCCGCGTTTGCGTTTGCAATAACAAGTGCCAACGATACTTACCGGCTTTTTTAGCCAATGGGGCCGGTGTCGGGCCTAGTACTTGGCAATATTCATCAAATAACGGATGCGCTTCCAGCGTGTAGCGTACTTGGCGTAAAAAATCTTCCACCAAATCACTGCTGTTGGCTTCTGCACGAAACAGCGTGAGATAAGTAAACGGAGGCAACATGGCCATCTTACGCTCTTGCAACGCCGTTTGGGCAAAATGATGATAACTGTGATTCAGCAATGCTTGCAGCAAAGTATGCTCAGGATGGTGAGTCTGTAAAACCACTTCGCCTTGCTTACTTGCGCGCCCTGCACGCCCTGCCACCTGAATAAACAACTGCGCCAAACGTTCTGATGCTCGGAAGTCGCTGCTGTACAGCGAACCATCCACATCCAGTAAAGCAACCAGGGTGACATCAGGGAAATGGTGGCCTTTTGCCAGCATCTGCGTACCAATCAATATTTGGTATTCCCCCTTTCGTATCGCCAGTAATGCACTTTCTAAGCTGCCTTTACGACGCGTGCTATCGCGATCAATGCGAATCGTTTTGTAATCAGGGAATAACTGGCCGAGTTGCGCTTCTAACTGTTCTGTTCCCACCCCGACGGTGACTAAGTTGGTCGAGCCGCAACCTTGGCATTGATGAATGATAGGCTGTTGAGAACCACAGTGATGGCAGCGAATTTCATTGCTGTATTGGTGGTAGGTATAGTAAGCATCGCAGCGTTTACATTCCGCAATCCAGCCGCACTCATGGCACATTAAGGCGGGAGAAAAACCACGGCGGTTTAAAAATAGCATCACCTGGTTGCCTGCCAACAAATGCTTGCGCATCTCAGCAATCAACGGCGCTGATAACCCGCACTCTAAATACAGCCCTTTCACATCCAATACTTTATTGATGGTGGGTTTGGCATTACCCGCGCGCTGGGTGAGTTCTAGGTGATGGTATTTGCCACTCAGTGCATTATGAAGCGTTTCGAGTGCCGGTGTCGCCGAGCCCAAGACGATCGGAATTTGGTCTTTATTAGCGCGCATCACCGCCACATCACGTGCATGGTAGCGTAGGCTATCTTGTTGCTTGTACGAAGCATCATGCTCTTCATCAACGATAATAATGCCTAAGTCCGCAAAAGGCGTGAGCAATGCCGAGCGCGTACCAATCACGATACCCGCCACTTTATCTCGTGCTGACAACCACGCATTTAAACGTTCGGTATCATTTAAACCGGAATGCACCACTTCAACAGGCACATTAAAGCGCTTGCGAAAACGGTTGATGGTTTGTGGGGTTAACCCAATCTCAGGCACCAAGACGAGCGCTTGTTTTCCCGCTTCCAATATTGGCTTAATCAAATTCAGATAAACTTCGGTTTTGCCCGAGCCAGTAACACCTTCAAGTAAATAACAACCAAAGCCATCGGCGCTGTTCACCGTTGCGATCGCCACCGCCTGTTCTTGATTGAGTTTCGGCTTATCCACTTCCGCTTCAATATCACGCGGCCAAGGCTTGATCGTCGGTTTTTTCTCGATCGATTCTACCCAACCTTTTTCGTGCAATGTTTTTAGCACACTGCCGCCAATCTCTTGTTCAAGCAACTGCTGATGAGAAACCGCGCCATATTGTAAGGCTCGCATCGCTTGCTCTTGTTTAACCGCTCGGCCAAACCCTTGCATTAACTGGTTTTTACCCTGCTCAGTCAGTTGCCACTCAACCAACGACGAAAAATCAGCCGCTTTCCCTTTGCGTAACGCCGAGGGCATCGCATTGGCGAGCGTTTCGCCTAGTGGGTATTGATAAAACTGGCTACACCATTTTAGTAGCTGATAGAGAGGCTCAGGCCAAACCGGTTGCTGATCTAAGATTTGCTTGATTGGCTTTAACTGGCTTTCACTGAAAGAGGAATGATTGGTCAGTTCCGTCACAATGCCAATCAAAGATTGGCGGCCAAAAGGTACCGATACTCGCCCACCAATAATCGGAAAGAGGTGATTTGGGATCAAGTAATCGAATTGCTTATCCAGTGGAACAGGCAAGGCCACTCGAGCAATAGTTGGGCGCATATAAGTTTGGCAGTATGAGTTAATAGGACACGGGAAACAGTCTAAAGCAAAACCCGCAACGATTCTATTTTAAGCCGACGGACCACCGACGCTGCGCAAATGCCAACGAGAGCGTTTCGTCGCTCACTGCTGGTGAAAAAAGTAGCGCCTTTTTGGGTAAATCAGTTGATCCTCAAACGAGGATTCATTACTATACTGCGCCTTAGCACTATGGCTCGATGATTCATTCATCAAGCGGTAGCGCGAAATTTTTTATTAACTACGTGTGGTGTCCGGCTTAGATTCGGATAGCGACACGGCCTATTTGAGGTTCTCCCATGAAAACTGGTATCCACCCAGAATACAAAGCAGTAAGCGCTACTTGTTCTTGCGGTAACTCTTTTGAGTTCAACTCGACTCTAGCTAAAGATTCAATCCACCTAGACGTATGTGACAAATGTCACCCGTTCTACACTGGTAAGCAACGTATCGTTGATACTGGCGGCCGTGTTGATCGCTTCAACAAGCGTTTCGGTGCTCTATCAAGCAAGAAGTAATTTCTGCTTTGATAAAAAATTAAAAGGACGCTACGGCGTCCTTTTTTATTGTCTTGATTTCCCACCAACACCTCCCAAACCTTCTCTTCTCACATACAAAAAAGAAAAATACCGCGCATAAAAAAACCGCAGTATCAAACTGCGGCTTTTTAATAATTGCTCATTGGATTGGTGCAAACTCCAACTAAAACGATATCACTATCGTTAGTCATCGAACGCTTCAAACTCGATGCCCATATTGGTCATCAACTGTTTGGCTTCAGTTGGAATATCATCCGGACGATCTTTTCTCAAATCTTCATCCGTTGGCAGTGGCTGACCAGTGTAAGCATGTAAAAATGCTTCACAAAGTAGTTCACTGTTCGTCGCATGGCGTAGGTTATTAATCTGACGGCGAGTGCGCTCATCGGTTAATACCTTCAATACTTTTAATGGAATTGAAACGGTAATTTTTTTTACTTGTTCGCTTTTCTTTCCATGTTCAGCATATGGACTTATGTATTCGCCATTCCAGTCTGCCATTACGCACCTTCATGTTGTGGTTAGATTTAAGTTTTACAAAGTGTAATTTTAGCGGCTTTTAAGGCTACAAGCAAAGACATTTGGACGTCTAGATGTCTTGACGGCTCAAAAAATGAGAAGTAAAGTAGAGTGAATGGATTGTGAATACGTTGTATCAAATCGTCATTCGGCCGCCAATCAGGTCGAAAACAGGTAAAAACGCATTCGTACTGACAAGTTACTATTGTTCGGAAGGAAACACTTATGAGCACCCGCAAGCCTGCTACCATTGCTGTTCGCACAGGCATTGAGTCCGACACTCAACATTATGCCGTCGTTCCACCTATTTACCTGTCAACCAATTATGGCTTTCCCGCATTTGGTGAAGTTCCGAAATACGATTATACCCGTTCTGGCAATCCAAATCGCGGTTTATTAGAACAAACTTTATTCGAGCTTGAATCAGGTAAAGGGGCGGTAGTGACCAACTGTGGTACTTCCGCACTCAACTTGTGGGTGACGACTTTCCTTGGCCCAGACGATCTTATCGTGGCGCCGCATGATTGTTATGGCGGTACTTACCGCCTCTTTAACACTCGCGCTCAAAAAGGGGACTTCAACGTTCTGTTTGTCGATCAATCCGATCCCCAAGCGCTTGAAGCGGCCCTTGCCCAAAAGCCGAAATTATTGCTTATCGAAACCCCTTCCAACCCATTAGTGCGCGTCGTGGATATTCAACATGTCTGCCAACTTGCGCATCAAGTCGATACCTTGGTAGCCGTCGACAATACCTTTTTGACACCCGTGTACCAAAAGCCTTTAGACCTCGGCGCGGATTTTGTCATTCACTCGACGACAAAATTTATTAATGGCCATTCGGATGTGATTGGCGGCGTCATCATTACCAAAACAGAGCAGCACGCCGAAGATTTAGCGTGGTGGGGAAACTGCATTGGCGCGACGGGGACACCGTTTGATAGCTACATGACCTTACGAGGCATCCGCACCTTGGGCGCTCGCATGAGAGCGCATGAAGAAGGGGCCAACGCGATTCTCGATTATCTAAACGGTCACGCTTTGGTTGAGCGCATTTATCACCCTAGCCTTCCCGACCACCCAGGCCACGACATTGCTTTGAAGCAGCAATCTGGCTTTGGCTCCATGTTGAGTTTTGAGTTTGGCGGCAGCTTTGACGAGCTAAAAACCTTTGTTGGGGCGTTAACGCTGTTCTCTCTCGCCGAATCATTAGGCGGAGTGGAAAGTTTGATTTGCCACCCTGCATCCATGACGCATCGTGCGATGGGAGACGTGGCGCTTGCCGAAGCGGGCGTATCGCAACAATTGCTGCGTTTATCGGTTGGTTTAGAAGACCCTCAAGATCTTATTGAAGATTTAGTACACGCCTTTAATGTTGTTTTGGAGAGCCGTTAATGAGTGTTGAACGCCAATTACATAAATTTGGTGGCAGTAGCCTAGCAGATCCCGAATGCTATCAACGTGTGGTGAATATCTTAAAAGAATACTCCAGTGCTGATGATTTAGTCGTCGTCTCTGCCGCGGGGAAAACCACCAACCACCTCATTGCGTTTTTAGAAGGCTTAAACAAAGATGGCCGTCTTGCGCATGAGGAACTGCAACAGCTAAAACAATTTCAAGCGCATTTAATCAGTGCTTTGATCGAAGGTGATGAACAGGTTCGTTTGCACACTCTCCTAAATCACGAAATCAGCATGCTGGGTGAACTCGTCGCGCCATTAACCGAAGCGCAGCAAGCGGCGGTATTGGGGCATGGCGAGAGTTGGTCATCGCGTTTGCTTTCTGCTTTGCTCAATCAACACAAAATTCCAGCCAAAGCACAAGATGCGCGCGCCTTTTTACGGGCAGAAGCGGGAACGCAACCCGAAGTGGATCGCGGCGCTTCCTATCCATTATTAAAAGAGGTACTGGCCCAACACGCTCACCATCGTGTGGTCATCACCGGATTTATGGCGCAAGACCACAAAGGCGATACCGTCCTACTTGGTCGTAATGGCTCTGACTATTCGGCAACCGTGATTGGCGCTTTGGCGCAAGTCTCTCGCGTCACCATTTGGAGCGATGTCGCTGGGGTATACAGTGCGGATCCACGATTAGTTGCCGATGCCTGCTTACTGCCACTATTGCGTTTAGATGAAGCCAGTGAATTAGCTCGCCTCGCCGCGCCCGTTCTACACAGCAGAACCTTACAGCCGGTCGCTCAAAGTACCATGGATTGCCATTTGCGTTGCAGCTATCAACCGGAATCCGGTTCAACACGCATTGAACGCGTCCTCGCTTCAGGCCGTGGGGCTAAGATCATCTCTTCGCTCGATGAAGTCATGCTGATCCAACTCAATTTTGCTTCTGGCCACGATTTTAAGCGCTTATATCAAGAAACCTTAGCCAATCTAAAGCGCGCTCAACTCGAACCTTTGGCGTTTGAAGCTCAAGACGATCAACACAGCTTACATTTAGCGTACACCGCCGAAATTGCCGGAGGCGCACTACGCCACTTACAAGATATTGCCACCGAAGCGGAAATCAAACTCAAAGAAGGTTTTTCGATGGTCGCGGCGGTCGGTGCGGGCGTGACCAAAAATGCCAATCACTGTTACGGCTTCTATCAACAACTTAAAAATTCCCCTGTCGAGTTCATTAGCGAGTCTCAATCAGGGCTCAGTTTAGTCGCCATTTTGCGCAAAACAAAAACCGAAATCCTCGTACAAGGCATTCATACTCAACTCTTCCAAGCGCAAAAACGCGTTGCGATTGCGTTATGTGGCAAAGGCAACATTGGTAGCCGTTGGCTCGATTTGTTTGCCGAGCAAAAAAGTGAACTCGAAAAACGCCGCGGTATGAACTTCGAACTCGTCGCGGTCATTGATAGCAAAACCTATTGGTTCAACTCACAAGGCATTGATGCGTCCTTGGTGAATCAAAACTTCGAGACGGAAGCGATTCCTTATCGTGCCAATGAATGGATCACGCAACTTGGTGCCATACAAGGATTTGATGATGCGGTGGTATTGGATGTCACCGCCAGCCAAGAATTGGCAGAATGTTATGTCGATATCGCAGAGCAAGGCATGCACCTTATCTCAGCCAACAAAGTCGCCGGTTCATCCTCTAGCGAGTACTACCATCAGGTGCAAGATGCCTTCGCAAAAATCAATCGCCACTGGCTATACAATGCCACGGTGGGCGCAGGATTACCGATTAACCATACCGTTCGAGATTTACGTGAGAGTGGGGATGAAATTGTCGCCCTATCCGGCATCTTCTCTGGCACGCTCTCGTGGTTATTTCAGCAATACGATGGCCAAGTTCCCTTTGCCGATTTGGTTGATTTAGCCTGGCAACAAGGTTTAACAGAGCCGGATCCTCGTCATGACCTCGACGGCTCTGATGTAATGCGAAAATTGGTTATTCTGGCGCGTGAATCCGGCTTAAGCATTGAACCTGAAGCGGTCAAAGTCGAAAGTTTGGTGCCTGAGGAATTAGCCCATCTGCCGCTGGATGACTTTCTGGATAATGGCCAATTACTGAGTGAGCGTCTTGCTGAACGCCTGCAGAAAGCACAACGAGAAGACAAAGTGCTGCGTTATGTCGCTCGCTTAGAAAAAAATGGCAAAGCCACGGTCAGTGTGGAAGCGCTGGCTAAAGAGCACGCCTTGGCGAACCTCCTGCCGTGTGACAATATTTTTGCCATTGAGAGCAAATGGTACAAAGACAACCCATTGGTTATCCGTGGACCGGGCGCAGGACGAGAAGTGACTGCGGGGGCGATTCAATCGGATTTGAATTTGTTGTCGAGTCAGCTGTAGTCATAATTTGGCTCTAGCTCACCGACGACCATCTCACACGAGCCACACGCCTATCGGCTCTAGTAGTCAATCGCAGCCAGTAGTGCCAATAAGGCACTTGAAATGAGCCTTAGAATAATCAGCAGCAATGGACGAGTGCTCTATCGTGCTCGTCCAAACCACTTGAATATGACTCATTATTAAGTTGAAAAAAATTCATGTTCGGTTTGTTGACATTAACTTCTATACAATTCATTGTGGTAGACATATAGACGGCCAAACGTCGGTAATGGAATAATTTAAGAGAGTGACAATGATCGTCACAGGGAGAGCAAGATGGGATATACGCACGCCAGTCATATCGACGCTTTGAATCAGAATGTTGCAGAGTTGTCTGACGATATTAATGTGTCCTTTGAGTTTTTTCCGCCTAGCAGTGAAAAAATGGAAGAGACCTTGTGGAATTCTGTACACCGACTAAAAGCCCTCAAGCCTAAATTTGTTTCCGTCACTTACGGGGCAAACTCAGGTGAACGCGATCGTACCCACTCCATCATTAAAGAAATCAAATCAGAAACGGGCCTTATCGCCGCGCCTCACCTGACTTGTATTGATGCCTCTCGTGAGGAATTAATTCAAATCGCCGATGACTACTGGTCAAACGGTATCGAAAGTATCGTTGCTCTGCGTGGGGATATTCCACCGGGTGGCGGCGCGCCAGATATGTACGCCTCTGATTTAGTTGAGCTGCTAAAATCTCGTCATGATTTTGATATCTCTGTGGCCGCCTTCCCTGAAGTGCACCCTGAAGCGAAAAGTGCTCAAGCGGATTTGCTTAACCTAAAACGAAAAGTCGATGCAGGCGCAAGCCGTGCGATCACGCAGTTTTTCTTTGATGTGGAGAGTTACTTACGCTTTCGTGATCGTTGTGTCGCGGCGGGTATTGATGTGGAAATCGTTCCAGGTATTTTACCGGTGTCTAATTTCAATCAAGCCGCTCGATTTGCCGCGCAAAACCACGTAAAAGTGCCTGGATGGATGGCGAAACAGTTCCAAGGCTTGGATGATGATCCCACCACTCGTCAACTAGTGGGGGCAAGCCAAGCGCTCGACATGGTAAGAATTTTGAGCCGTGAAGGGGTAAAAGACTTCCACTTTTATACACTCAATCGCGCAGAAATGACCTATGCGATGTGCCATACGCTCGGTGTTCGTCCAAAAGCCTAGTGAGGACACGAGAGATAAAAAAAGCAGCCATTCGGCTGCTTTTTCAATTCGGTATTCAAAGAGCTAAAACTCAATGAAATCGTTACTCTACTTCGTCCATTTTGCCAAGTAGGTTACGGATACGGTCTTGCCATGCAGAGTGCTCTTGGTTCATAGCAACGGCTTTTTGCTCAAGATCTTCACGGATCGCGCGTTGCTCGTTTGCTTCTGAAACTAGCTGCTCTTTCTCTTCTTTAAGCTCTTCCACTTCCATCTGAAGAAGTGAAATTGTATCTACTGCAGTTTGAATTTTTGCTTCTAGTTGTTCTAGTACTTCAAAAGACATCTTAGCCTACCTTTGTTTGTTCGATTGAGGTGAAGCTTGCTTCACGTATTGCCTTCATTCTACTCAGCACTGGATGGATAAACACGCGCTATATTTGATATTTTGCGTTACTTGCTTAAAAGTTAGCCAGTTATTGACATTTACCTAACGTTAACCGCCCAGTCACTCAAGTTCCCCTGCTATAGCACTACTTTACAGCGCTTTATTGATCAACTTCAATCTCAACAAAGCAAAAAAGCAAACGTTTACTATTCGTTGTGATAAAATCGCGAAAAATTTTTCTTCCTTTCCTGCTACTAATTGGAGTCATCATGAAACGCGATTTAGCAATGGCATTTTCCCGAGTTACTGAAGGCGCAGCACTCGCTGGCTACAAATGGCTTGGCCGTGGCGATAAAAATGCCGCAGACGGTGCTGCTGTAGAAGTAATGCGCATCCTACTCAACAAAACTGAGATTAGTGGTGAAATCGTTATTGGTGAAGGCGAGATTGATGATGCGCCAATGCTGTACATTGGTGAGCAAGTCGGTGTGGGTGGCGATGCAGTCGACATCGCAGTTGACCCAATTGAAGGCACTCGTATGACCGCGATGGGCCAGTCTAACGCACTCGCAGTGCTTGCCGCAGGCGAAAAAGGCAGCTTCCTAAAAGCCCCTGATATGTACATGGAAAAATTGGTGGTTGGCCCTGGTGCGAAAGGTTGTATTGACCTAAACAAACCACTAAAGGAAAACCTAGAGAACATTGCTAAGGCCCTGAATAAACCACTTGATACGCTAGTGGTGACAACACTCGCCAAACCTCGCCACGATGGCGTGATTGCTGAAATGCAAGCGATGGGCGTGCGCGTATTTGCCGTGCCAGATGGTGATGTAGCTGCCTCTATCCTGACTTGCATGCCCGATAGCGAAGTGGATGCGATGTACTGCATTGGCGGCGCGCCAGAAGGCGTGGTGTCTGCTGCCGTTATTCGCGCACTCGACGGCGACATGAACGGCCGTTTGCTGGCGCGTCATGACGTGAAAGGCGATACCGAAGAGAACCGTATTTACGGCGCGGCAGAGCTTGCTCGCTGTAAAGAGATGGGCGTGGAAGCGGGCATCGTATTGAAGATGGAAGACATGGCGCGCAGCGACAATGTTATTTTTGCTGCGACCGGTATTACTAAAGGCGATCTGCTTGAAGGTATCTCTCGCCAAGGCAACATCGCGACCACCGAAACTCTGCTGATCCGCGGCCGCTGCCGTACGATTCGTCGCATTAAATCGACGCACTACCTAGAGCGTAAAGATCCTGAAGTACGCGATATCATTTTATAATCGACTCTCGATGACAAAATAAAAAGGATGGCTTTGAGCCATCCTTTTTTGTTCTTTTTGATAGGCAGCCTATCTCGACAATCTAGCGCAGCGACACTAATCGCCGAAACTAATCAGCAAAACTAATCACCGGGCCTAACCGCTGGCATTAGCCACCGACGCCAACAAACACGCGATTTTTTCCCGCGACCTTCGCTTGGTACAAAAGCGCATCCGCTTGGCGAATCCCCTTCTCCTGCCATAACCACTCTAGGCTTTCAATATTTTCACGAGCATAAATCGCCGCGCCGCCAGTTGCCGTGACTGAGACCTGTTGACCGTCAGACAAACGAATGGTGGTACTGATCTCACGTTGCACTCGCTCAACGACAGACTGGATTTTCTCATATGATTCCCCTGTAATGGCAATCACAAACTCTTCACCACCAAAGCGCGCAATAAGATCGGTCTGCCTTAAACTGGTGCCGAGCAAAACTGATATCGCACAAATCACTTCATCCCCAGCATCATGGCCTAGGCTGTCATTAATCGTCTTAAAATCATCAATATCGAATACCGCTAAAGCGATAAACTCTCGTAGCTCAATATCTTTTAAGTAAAATTCAAAACCTCGTCGATTGAGCATTCCGGTCATTGGGTCACACATGGCCAATGACCTTAACCGTGTATGAGTAGAACGTGTATCGCGCAACCAAATCAGGCAAAGGCAAAGGATGTACACGAGCAGTAGAGCCAGAAACTGTTTTTGCTCCGCTTGGAAGATGAGCTTTAAGTGTGTTCGCTTCGATTCTTTCACCGTGAGGTAGAGACCTGTCTCTTGGTTATTCACCATGACGGGACTTGAGCACGTAAAATCAAAGGCTTTAGGATCATTCTCCATCTGCTCTGAGGTCAATCGGTAACTGGAATGTCGATCTGCCACTAAGTCATCAAGATAACTATCGATGGCTAGTACGCCTCTAAACTCGCCATCAACATAAATCGCACGCGTCAGCGTAATCACACGACGCCCCGTCATGTAATCTTGATAATCACCGGTATAAACCACTTTATCGTCCTGCAATTGCTGCATGGTATTAATCCAATATGGACGAGTTCTGACAACAACATCAAACGCATCCCCTTCGATCGATTCAGCGAATGTTTTAGGCGAAGAAATAATGAATTTATCTTTTGATATAAAATAAATGGCCGAAATATGGCTGATGGTTTTAGAAAAGTAGGCCATTGAGGGAGCGACAAACATGCGTTTATACGCCAGCGAATAAAGCTCTGAGCTGGTATCACACATCTCTGCTGGGCCAGAAAACATGAAGTCGTAATCTTGCCCTTGGTGAGATTGCCCACCAAAGTTACAAGTGATTCCATTTAACTGAATGGTGTGCGGTAGAACGTATCGCTCATTCTGCAGCGGATATAATGCTGTAATACTGTACTCTAAGGCGTTGATAACTTGGGTTGTATCTTCCAGTAATCGCTCAACGCGTTGTTGTTCATTGCCGTATCTTTCTCTGACTTCATCTTCTGAATCTAAGACCAGAAACATGAATATCAACAGAAATACTATTGTGATCCCTACAAGCTGTCGTTTAATCCCTAATTCACCGTACGCATTCACTTATTTATCACTCAGTATGACTGAATTGGAATATCAATTTATAACTCGTTGTTTACACTGAGTTACTGCTCTTTAAGGCGTAATTTAAACCTTATTTGGGTGCTACAAGCACTAAAAAAGCCGGAGCAATTGCTTCGGCTTTTTTGAAAATCTGCACTGAAATAGTCACTTTCAGTTGAAGGCGTGGAGTGTATGCGTATCTCCGATCACCTTCAACCGTTTTATCAAAGTCACTATAAAGTAGTGAAGGCGATGATCACATCATGCCGCCCATACCACCCATTCCGCCCATGCCACCCATATCAGGCATGCCAGCGCTTTCTTTCTGTGGCTTATCCGTCACCATCGCTTCTGTGGTGATCATCAAGCCTGCAACCGAAGCTGCAAACTGAAGCGCAGAACGCGTTACTTTCGTTGGGTCTAAGATACCCATTTCGATCATATCGCCGTACTCGCCCGTTGCCGCGTTGTAACCGTAGTTACCTTCGCCTGCACGTACATTGTTCGCAACCACTGATTCTTCATCACCTGCGTTTTTGGTGATTTGACGAATCGGCGCTTCCATTGCACGTAGAGCAACGCGGATACCTACGTTTTGTTCTTCGTTGTCACCCGTCAGGTTCGCCACTTTTGATGCCGCGCGAATTAGCGCTACGCCACCACCTGCAACCACACCTTCTTCAACCGCAGCGCGAGTTGCATGCAATGCATCTTCTACGCGGTCTTTCTTCTCTTTCATTTCAACTTCAGTTGCTGCGCCAACTTTAATCACCGCAACACCGCCAGCTAATTTCGCTACACGCTCTTGAAGTTTTTCTTTGTCGTAGTCAGACGTTGCATCTTCGATCTGTTGACGAATTTGCGTTACGCGACCTTGGATCATTGTTTCTTCACCCGCGCCATCGATGATGGTGGTGTTTTCTTTGGTGATCGCAATGCGCTTCGCTTGACCAAGATCTTCTAGCGTTACTTTTTCAAGATCTAGACCGATTTCTTCTGAAATCACCGTACCGCCGGTTAGGATAGCGATATCTTGCAGCATTGCTTTACGACGGTCACCAAAACCAGGCGCTTTAACCGCTGCCACTTTCACGATGCCACGCATGTTGTTCACAACCAATGTTGCTAGCGCTTCGCCTTCAACGTCTTCTGCAATGATAAGCAGTGGACGAGAGGCTTTTGCTACCGCTTCAAGTGTTGGTAGGAGTTCACGAATGTTTGAGACTTTCTTATCAACAAGTAATACGAATGGGCTTTCTAGATCAACCGAACCCGCTTCTTGGTTGTTGATGAAGTAAGGCGATAGGTAACCACGATCAAACTGCATACCTTCAACTACATCGAGCTCATCTTGCAGTGCTTGGCCTTCTTCGACTGTGATTACGCCATCACGGCCTACTTTTTCCATTGCTTCTGCAATGATGTTGCCCACGGTTGAGTCTGAGTTTGCAGAGATGGTACCCACTTGAGCGATCGCTTTAGTATCGTTACATTCAACTGACAGTTCTTTCAGTTGCTCTACCGCGGCGATAACCGCTTTGTCGATGCCGCGCTTAAGATCCATTGGGTTCATGCCCGCAGCAACCGCCTTTAGGCCTTCAGCGATGATCGCTTGAGCAAGTACCGTTGCTGTTGTCGTACCGTCACCCGCCGCATCGTTTGCTTTAGAAGCGACTTCTTTCACCATTTGTGCGCCCATGTTTTGGAATTTATCTTCCAATTCAATTTCACGCGCAACAGATACACCGTCTTTGGTGATCACTGGTGAACCAAATGATTTGTCTAGTACTACGTTACGGCCTTTAGGGCCCAGTGTTACTTTTACTGCGTCAGCTAGAATGTTGACACCTTCTAGCATTTTAATACGTGCGTCATTACCAAATTTAACGTCTTTAGCAGCCATCTTTAGTTTCCTTTTCTAAATTCTTTTCCCTGACCGATTTGAATGTTCAGTGGTATTGAATGGTATTCGTCGACGTGACAAACCAAATCATTAGGGTATTTTTTATCTGAGTTAATTACTCAACGATTGCTATTATTCAACAATTGCCATGATGTCGTTTTCAGACATGATCAACACTTCTTTGCCATCGATCTTTTCAGTCTTCGTACCGTAGCCTTCAGCGAAGATAACCGCATCACCCACTTTTACGTCCAACGGTAACACTGTGCCGTTTTCTAAGATGCGGCCTTTGCCAACAGCTAGAATAACGCCGCGCGTTGATTTTTCCGCAGCAGAACCCGTTAATACAATGCCACCAACAGATTTAGATTCAACTTCTTGGCGCTCTACAATAACTCGGTCGTGTAATGGACGAATGTTCATCGGTCGTCTCTCCTGAAATTTTCATGTGATTTGATAATTACTTTGAAGAGGATTCAAAGCCTTGTGATAACGATATGTGGGCAAGTGCAGCAATACCAAGGGCAGAGAGGGTATTTTTTTGTGAAGCAGACAACAAAAAGGGCTCGAAAGAGCCCTTAGAACAAATTGCTTGCGATTAACGCCAATCTGGATGGCGCTTCGAGATAGAAACAACGTTTGTTTTATCACCGTTAATATTGTCATTGCGAGCAGAAACCAGTGAAGCGTCACCACCTTGCAAAGCAGCTTGAAATTTTTGCACTTGTTTTACTAACTCTTGCATCAACACTACATTGACATGATTGGGATTTTTGCACTGGCCGACCACGCGATCAATGTGGCTTTGCTGAGCCCAAAGCCTTGGCTGCATATCGATTGAGGCGGACTGGATCATCTCTTCGCATTTTTCTCGTTTGAGTTGCTCAAACGCGGCTTCATCTTCTAAAGCTAGCTTTACCAACTCATCAAACGACGGTAACTTCTGCGCTGATCGATTCATCGCAACCTCATTACTTTCTATCACTCATATACTATTGAGCCTAGCTCATAAATGAGATTGAGATGTAATAAGGCGTCTTCTTTTTAGATCATACTTTTATGCTAGAATATTAAATATTCAACTCGCTATGACACACCTCGCAGTGAAATTTCACCGCCAATGTACGTTTCTAATCCTTGTGCGGTATCAATCAACACTGCGCCTTGCTCATTGATACCACGAGAGATACCCACGACCTCTCGATTGCCCATAATGAGCTTAATTTCACGATCTAAAAAGTTATCAAGTCGATTCCAGCGCTCAACAAAGCCATGCATGCCGGTGATTTCGTATTCACTTAGCGCATTTTGCAACGTATTGATTAATGTCGCCGCCAATTGGTTTCTGTCGATGGCACCTTGCGTCACATCAGACAAACACGTCCATGGTTGGGTGATATCTTGAGTCGCACCGCTAGACTGATTAGCCATCATCAGATTCATGCCCATACCAATTACAAGGTGCGCGGCTGCACCTGCTTGGCCTGACATTTCAACCAAAATACCGGCCAACTTTTTGTCTTGGTGGTAAAGGTCATTCGGCCATTTTAGCTTGATGCCTTCAATACCTAGCTTTTCTAGCGCTTCAACAATGGCAACACCAACCACCAAACTGAGCCCCATCGCACCCGCCATACCTGACTCTAAACGCCAATACATCGAAAGATAGAGGTTACTACCAAATGGCGATACCCACTCACGGCCGCGACGTCCACGCCCTTTGGATTGATATTCGGCAAGACACACTGCGCCCGATTCAAGAGTATGAATACGATCTAACAAATACTGATTGGTCGAATCAATCACCGGCATTAATTCGATTGGCGACTCAACATGGGATTGAAGCCATGCTTGGTTGAGCAATTGCATTGGCTCAGAGAGTTTATAGCCCTTACCTTGGACACTAAAAACATCTACGCCCCACGCTTGAATGCCTTTGACATGCTTACTTACCGCCGCGCGCGAGATCCCCAACATTTCACCCAGCGCTTCACCTGAGTGAAAACTACCGTCAGCCAGTTGCTTTAAAATATTGAGCTTGATTGCATGCTCTTTCATGACGCTTCACCTTGTACAAGCGAGCCCCTTAGTTCAACCAGATTGGTTTCACATCGCGAGCCCATAAAGCGCACCTCATGTTCCAGTTCAACCCCATATTTTTTCCAAACCGTTTGGCGAATATGGTCCGCTAACAGGATCACATCTTGCGCCGTCGCTTGATGCTTATTTACTAGCACCAACGCTTGATTTGGATGCACTTGAGCACCACCTTGCTCAAACCCTTTTAAGCCACACTGATCGATTAGCCAGCCCGCCGCTAACTTAACCCCTTCATCAACTTCAAAGGCGACGACATCTGGGACGGCTTCCAGTAGCGTTTGATATTGCTCTTTACTCATCACTGGGTTTTTGAAAAAACTGCCGGCATTGCCCGTCACTGCAGGATTTGGCAGTTTTTCATTACGCACCGCGCAGACTTGGTCAAAAATTTGTTGTGCGGTGACGGTTTCAGCAGAAAAGGCTCTCAGTGGCCCATATTCAATTTGCGGTTGCCACGCTTTATCAAGCTTGATCCCAACCGCAACGATGATGACCTTTTCAAACAGTTGGCGTTTGAAGATGGA
Organism: Vibrio renipiscarius; assembly: GCF_000827885.1. GTDB lineage: Bacteria > Pseudomonadota > Gammaproteobacteria > Enterobacterales > Vibrionaceae > Vibrio > Vibrio renipiscarius. Next base: position 23,273 of record NZ_JTKH01000005.1, read on the forward strand.
ATCTCGGTAACCGAACTCGCATTCATCTGCGGTTAAACGGCGAGTCGTAAAGCCATCGAGATCCAGTACATCAACATATTCACAGACATCTTTCAGCTCTTTACCATACGCGCCGATATTTTGAATCGGTGCCGAGCCGACACAGCCGGGAATTAATGCTAGGTTTTCTAACCCTGCGTAGCCCTGCTCAACCGACCATTTGACAAAGTTAGGCCAATCCTCACCGCCAGCCACATGCAAATGCCAAGCTGTGTCAGATTCCACCACTTCAATACCTTGTAAGCGGTTGATCATGACTACACCTGAAAAATGCTCCGTAAAAAGCATGTTACTGCCCTTACCTAACATCAACTTTGGTAATGTTGACCATAATGGATTTTGGTATACCTGCTGAATATCTTTGCTAGAAGAGACCTCAACAAGTACCTCACACGATTGTTCAATAGCAAAAGTATGATGTGGACGTAGACTGGCATTCGTTTGTATTTGCATGGGATTCGTTTGCATCAGGTAAGTTAAGTCATTTACACTGCCGCCATTCTACATAGATATCGGTGGATAGAGAATGAATGCGCTAAGAATAGAAACGCTTGACCCAATAAAACTGCCACTGGTGTCGCGTTTATACAAAGCCCACTACCCTTCAGGTAAAGCGAAAAAAAACGAACAAACCATCGTTGCTTATAATGAACAACAACTGGTTGGCGTGGTGCGCTTTAGGCCAATAGAGCAATATCAGCTTCTCACCGGCATGCTCGTGGTTCCGGAACAGCGCGGAAAAAACATTGCCCATGCATTGTTATTACATTGCCAGCACGCAAACTGTGATGACAATACCTACTGCTTTGCCTATCCGCATCTTGAAGCATTCTATCAGCAGCACGACTTTGCCACTGTAGAACCATCCGCGTTGCCAGCAAGTTTAAAGCAGTTATTTGAACGCTACAGCGCAAGCGGCAAAGCGCTCATTCCGATGCATTATCAAACGGTTTTGTTATGAAGTCTGCGTCATTACTAGTACTTGCTTAGTGAGATTTGCTAATATTCATCTTCAGCTTGTTTGGCCGACGCTTTTGTCGCCATTTTTGAGGTTACTCGTTCACTATGATTGCTAATAGGTATTCTTTGCAGCATCTCCCGACTATCGCCCAGGATCCTGCTCAGTTTGAGGTTCTTTACGCGGCGCAAGATTTTCGCACCCGATTAATTCAAGCGATTCGTGAAGCCAGTAAGCGTATTTACTTGGTCGCACTGTATCTGGAAGATGATGAAGCAGGACGAGAGATCTTAAGTGAACTCTATCAAGCGAAGCAAAGAAACCCGGGCTTAGATATTAACGTCTGTGTAGATTGGCATCGCGCTCAACGCGGCTTAATTGGTGCAGAAGCGAGTAAAACCAACGCGTGTATGTATAAAGCGTTCTCCGAGCAATACGAACACAAGGTGCCCGTTTATGGTGTACCGGTTCGAGGCCGAGAAGTGTTTGGTGTACTGCACCTGAAAGGTTTTATCATCGATGATACGGTGATCTACAGCGGCGCAAGCTTAAACAACATTTATCTCAATTATAACGATAAGTACCGTTTTGACCGCTACCACATGCTGACCAACCCAACCCTAGCGGACACCATGGTCTCTTTTGTGCAAGAAGAAATGATTGCTCACCCAGCAGTTAATGTTCTTTCTTGCCCTAAAAAGCCAGACACCAAAGAGATTAAGACCAGCATTCGCCAGCTGCGTGCATCACTGGCGAAGGCGGCTTATCAATTCGATAGCCAAGAGATCTCGACTGAGCAGGTCGCCGTCACGCCATTGGTTGGGGTAGGTAAAAAGCGTAACCGCCTCAATCAAAGTATCAATCAATTGGTGGCTTTGGCGAAAGATGAAATTTTCATTTGTACCCCTTACTTCAATTTCCCACGCAGCGTGGCGAAAGAGATCAAACGCGCAATTAAACGCGGCGTAAAAGTAACTATTGTGGTGGGCGATAAAACCGCGAATGACTTTTACATCGCGCCAGAGCAAGAGTTCAAAACCATTGGCGGCTTACCGTATCTGTACGAGCGTAACTTACGCCAGTTTGCCAAAGCGAACGAGGCGCACATCGCCAGCCGACAACTTTCGATCCACTTGTGGAAACACGATGCCAATAGCTTCCACTTAAAAGGTATTTGGGTGGATAAGCGTTATATGCTGCTCACCGGCAATAACCTCAACCCCCGCGCTTGGAAGTTAGATTTAGAAAACGCCCTACTGGTGCAAGATCATTACGACCATTTGACTGAAAAATTTGAGCACGAAGTAGAGAACATTCTACAAAACACCCAGCTAATTTGTACTTATAAGCAGCTGGAGAAGCTAGAAGACTACCCTGAGGTAGTACAGAAGTTAATGCGCAAGGTCACGCGAGTAAAAGCGGATCGAGTGTTGAAGCAGATTTTGTAAATATTACAGACACTTAAAATAACTATACTGGTTCAGCCTCACATATTGAGGCTGATTTTTATCAATAAACCATCTAAATTAGCATCCTAAACTCTATCTCCCGCACCCTTTCCGGCTACTGTTTGTACTATATAGCTAAAATAACTCTTAATCGTTATCGTCTTAATCATTCGTTCATCCCACTCAGCTAATAACTTAGGAGTTGACATATCAATCTCATTTATTTGCGCCAATCCAGTGATCCCTGGGCGAACATTAAAGACATTTCGCATTTGTCGCTCTTGAATCAAATCTTGCTGATTGAACAGGCAAGGTCTTGGGCCAACCAAACTCATGTCACCTGTCAAAACATTGTATAGTTGAGGCAGTTCATCAAGCTTGGTCTTACGCAAGAATCCACCGAGCTTAGTCACTGAACTCGCTCCAACTAAATGAGTCGCTACAGACTTTGTCTCCACAGGCATTGTGCGGAACTTAACCAAGGTGAAAGGTTTTTTGTTACGACCTACACGCGTTTGAAAAAAGACAGGCGACCCAGTATCAAAGTAACCAAGGATACAAATAACGAGAAATACTGGCCATAGGAACAACAGACCAAAGAAAGCAAAAAAGAAGTCCAATAAACGGGTCAAAATATGTGTCCTATCAAATTCAGATTGAAAACGCGGGCGCTATAATCACCACGAGTCAATAAAGGATACCTGAAAAATTTATGGATAAGAAAACCATAAGCTACCTAAAACGCATTTATACCACAATCAATGCGACTTCAAGTAAGCTTCTACTGTTCTTTTTATCCCTTGCTCAAAACTTACAGAAGGTTTCCATCCCAAGATCTCTTTCGTCAAACCTATCTCCACTTGGAGGTTGCTGCATATTCTTTGCGCTATGTGCTTTTTATTTAAAGCTAACGCTCCGGCTTGTATCAATGACATTGGGATTGGAATTAATCGCGGTGATTTACCCATAGATAGAGCAATTGTTCGCATTAATTGAGTTGTCGATACATCCTGATCATCAGAAGCTAAGAATGTATGCCCTGGAGCTAAAGGATGATCGCAACACGTCAGTATCAAATCAGATAAATTATCCAAATAAACCAAACTTCTTTGGTTTTTTATAGCCCCAAACGGTAACGGGATGCCTTTTTCAATCATACGCATCATTGATAGGAAGTTCGCTTTTACGCCAGGCCCATAAACTAATGGTGGCCTGATGATGACCACTTCTAGCCCTGTCTCTTTTGAAAGCTTAACCAACTCAACTTCGGCGTCATACTTGCTCAAGCCATAAGGGTCTTGCGGAGTATTCTTTAAATTCGGTTCAAAGGGTAAATTGGGCTCACTAAATTCACCATTAACTTTAATAGAGCTAACAAATACAAACCTTTTAACGCCCGCTTCAGCGGCTTGCCTCGCGAGGTTCAAAGTACCAAGCGTGTTTGTCTCTCGGTAAGCAGTTAAGGCATCTTGCTCACTCTCATTCATTTGATGCACTCGAGCAGCACAATGAACAATACAATCCATATTCTCGAATGCACCAGACCAATCGGTAGAAGCATCAATGGAAGTAACAACCAAGCTATTAATTAGTGGCTCTATTTGCTTACGCACAACCGGAATGACTTCCCAGTAACGCTCTCTAGCTAAATCAACGACTCTAGAGCCGACAAAACCATTGCTACCTGTGACCAAAATTTTCATAATGCAAAAAGCCTAAATGTAGAACAAATAACAAACAAGATTGACAGTAAAGGTACCGAGTGGCACATAACAATAAATTACAACTAGCTTACCGAACTTAAGAGCATTAAAATATCTTAAATATACGATCATCTAGCTACAGATAATAAACTGAATTAGAAATTAACAAGGAATATAATGATCAAGCCGATACGAGCTATTCTCAACACCAAGCGAAAGAACAAACGCTTAATCAGTATTGGTTACGACATATTCGCAATAGTTATCTCCATTTATTTAGCGATCGCTTTAAGGTTAGGTACATACACTTTCGAGCTAGGTTTAGATGAGTGGGTAACATTACTTCTGACAATTTCAGTCACCGTATTCACGTTCGCAAAACTTGGCATGTATCGAGCGGTACTGCGCTACATGATGTTTCCAGCTGTCGGGAACATATTTCTTGCTGTCTTTATCTCATCTCTCACACTAGTTATAAGCGGATTCTTTTTTCATACTTTTATCCCAAGGAGCGTTCCATTTATCTACGCTGGATTAGCGATTCTTACGTTAGGTGGACCAAGAATCATGATCCGCTCTGTCTATGATCAGATGATCAAGCGCAAAAAACCAAATGTATTTATCTACGGTGCAGGAGCTACTGGCCGAGAACTTGTATATGCGCTAATACAAGGTGATGAATATAACCCAGTTATCCTACTAGACGACGACCCAAGTAAAAGAGGTAACATTTTATTTGGGTTAAAAGTCCATCATCCCAATGAATTTGAGCACCTTCAATCTCTTTATCAACCAGTAAAGCTATTACTGGCTATTAATAATATTAATAAAGGTAAACGGTTAAGACTCGTTGAAAAATTATCTGATTGGCCTATTGCTATTCAGTCCGTCCCATCGGTAGAGGACATAGCAGCAGGTAAAGCGACTGCGACAGAAATCAAAGATCTCGACGTAGCTGATCTCTTGGGAAGAGCGCCTATCACACCTGACAGTGAATTGCTGGCAAAGAATATTCATAACAAGTGTGTCATGGTGACCGGTGCCGGTGGCTCCATTGGTTCAGAGCTGTGTCGTCAAATCTTGGCGCAGCAACCTAAAATATTAGTTCTATTCGAACTCAATGAGTACAACCTATACAAAATTGAACAAGAACTACTTTCTACAAAGAAAAACTTAAAGAGCCAAACTCAGATAATTGCCGCTCTAGGTTCAGTCCAAAGACAGAACCGTCTTGAAAAACTCATTAATACATATGAAATTGAGACCCTGTATCATGCTGCCGCATACAAGCATGTTCCCCTAGTCGAGGATAATGTTGTTGAAGGGATTCGTAATAATGTATTTGGGACACTATCCTGCGCACAAGCCGCTATCGAGTGCGGTGTGAAGAACTTCACGCTAATTTCAACCGACAAAGCCGTAAGACCAACGAATGTAATGGGTGCGAGCAAACGGATGGCTGAACTCGTTCTTCAAGCACTTGCAGATAAAGGTACAGATACTGTCTTTACCATGGTCAGGTTTGGTAATGTTTTAGGCTCTTCCGGGTCGGTAGTACCACTTTTTAAGAAGCAAATCAAAGCTGGCGGCCCTGTTACCGTTACTCATCCAGATATCATCCGTTATTTTATGCTGATACCAGAAGCTGCACAGCTTGTCATTCAGGCTGGCGCAATGGGAAACAATGGCCAAGTTTTCGTACTGGATATGGGCGAACCCGTTAAAATTCTAGACCTTGCAAAACGCATGGTACATTTAATGGGAATGAAGGAAAGCCTTAATTCAAGCTCGGATGAAGGTGATGTTGAAATCAAATTTACAGGTTTAAGGCCCGGAGAGAAGCTATATGAAGAGCTTCTAATTGGTGACAATGTTGAAGGAACTAGCCACGAAAAAATCATGACGGCGATGGAAAGCAAGCTTGGCTGGCCAGAAATGCAGATACTATTGAACGAACTGGACGAATGCTGTCATGATTTTAATGTCGACTGTATACGAAGAATACTATTAGAAGCTCCAACAGGCTATACACTCAACAAATAAGTAAAAGACTTATGAAGTTAATCTAAATATAGCTCTAATTCAAAACATTATCACTATTTTATTGGGTCCAAAGCTAAAAAAACTATTTCCTACAGTGCAAATCGTATAAATCGAGAAACTTAGAGATCACAACTTTATCGCTATATTGAGCTTTAACATCGCTCTCTAAACACTTGGCGTAGTCCTGGTAACTCAACGGATCTTCAACAATGTCGATGAAACATTGACTCCAATCGTCAATGATTGAAGGGTTAAGTAACCGTCCATTGACCTTATCAGATATGAATTCATTACATCCAGCAACATCGGACGCGACTACCACCCTGGCTGTCGCACCGGCTTCAATTAAGATCCTTGGAATGCCTTCTCCATAACGCGTCGGCAGAGCAACTACATCTACCGAATTTAAGATAGATGGCATTTCTGATCCGGAAACTGCACCTAGCCATTTTATCTCACCTTTTGCCGCCAAACTTTGGATATCACTCTCTGTGTATGAGTTTTTTGACGCCAAATCAAACAGACCTGCAACCCAAAGTTCGATGGTTAAACCTCTCTTGCGTAGTGTACTGACCGCAGAGATTAAAGTATCGAGTCCCTTATCTTTTAGTAACCGAGCAGCAAATAAAACAACCATGGGCCTGTCACTTCCCACACCAACCAAAGGCAGAGATAGCCCGCAGAAATGGGATGTATCTACGCCAGCTCCAGCAATGTGAACTAAAGGCTGCTTCCTACCTATCCCAGCGTTTTTGAAAACATTACGATCGGAATTGTTTTCAAAAATGAATGCCCCTGCATTTGATTGACCCACAGCATAATAAAGGCTAGTAATCAAAGGACGTAATAAACGAAATAACGGCGATTGACTCGAAAAAACTGCACCAAGTCCTGTGATGCTCTTAATCGAGGGTAGCTTTAAAACATTGGAAATCAATCCACCATATATTGAAGGTTTGACTGTAATGCAGTGTATTAAGTTTGGTTTCAAAGCTTTCAAAGTTTTATAAGTTTTTAACAAGGTATTCAACTCAAAAAGGGGGTTTATACCACTTCGAGAAAATGACAATTGAATACACTTCAGTCCTAGACCTTCTAAATAATTTCGATTTTCAATACTTGTAAAGCTAGTAACTAAGATGACCTCATACCCACTCGACTTAGCTGCTAAAGCTCTATTTAGCCAATGGAGCTTGAAATACCAATCAACATTGGCAACATAAACAATACGGTTCACAACTGCTTCTCCAGAACTAAGTTATACTTGTCAAAAACATTAACCCAGCCCCGACTAAATCTCATTAAGCACGCCCCTAAATTAGATAAATTTGAGCTAATAAAACGAATAACAAACAACAATATCAAACCGTTTTTAGCGTCTACATATCCCTCGATATGACAAAAGAACAAAGCAGCAATAAGCACAGCCACAAGTGAATTAATTATGAATGTTATTTTTTCCGAAGCCTTAGTCCGAGCCAAAACATTATTCTCTCCCTTTTGATAACTCAAAAGAGACGCGTTATATCTGATCTTTTTTTGAATATGTATTTGCTTCTTCAACTCTAGATTGAAAATATAGAATATCAAAAAAACACCAAGCAAAAGAACAGCACCGAACGCATTGTTTATCATAAAAGACAATATAGATATTATAACAATATGACCAAGTGAATTAATTGCATTGAAAAGCTCTAAAAATGTCATTCTCAACCAATTTATATTACCCTTCAATAAAGAATCACTATTACTGTCAGCTAAGGAGACTATTCTATTTATACACTTAACCTTCCCGACCTTGGTATAGTATTTAAGAATAGCATTGAATGCATATATAGCAGCCATTAAAAAAAGCAAATAATAAGAAGATAATTTTTCTGTTTCACCACCAGAAAGAATAGATGCAATAATATTAAAAATAGCCAACTCAAAAACTGGCAGAGCAAGCATATATATTAATATTAGTGAAAACACCAACTTAAACCTATTACTCATACTCCGAACAATACAAGCAGTCAATTTTACCATTGCAAGTATAGCATCCATAATAACTAGCCTTTTTTAAAAAATCTTAGTGCTTTAACACCCAGGATCAAAGGTATACGGACATACCACCTACTAACTAACTTAGTTATAACTTTGTAATCTACATTCAACCTATTATCAAAAATAAATATTGCATGATAGAAAACCAGCTTCATTATATATAAATCATAATATATTGAAGATTCTCTTTGTAACAGCGGAAGGTAATCTAGCCAACCAACAGGAAGTTTTTTGTCACACGCAGAGTTATCCACATTCAATCTATAATATGCCTTGGACTTATTCATAAAATAGCACCTCCCTTCAGTCAAAAACTTGGTCCAAAGGACCTGGTCTTCTCCCATCGCAATACCTAAAGGGAATCCACCTAGAGATAAAAACTTTTCTCTATTTAAAAAAACAGAAGAGCATGTAAAAGGTAGATTATATATCAGCGAGACTTTATAAAAGTCCTTTAAAGATACAGGTCTAACCTCATTAACATTGCAATCAATTGTTTTTGCAGTTTTCACATCACCATCAACATCAAAAGCATAAGATGAACCTAATAGGTCACAATTTAATTTTAACATTGATTTATACATAGAGCATAAGTAATCAGCCTCAAAATAGTCATCACTATCAAGAAGGCAAATAATTTCATTTTTAGATAAAGAAACGCCTATATTCCTGCTCTTCGACACACCTAAATTCACGCGATTTTCGATTATTCTAAAATTACACCCCAAATCCATAGATTTTAATATCTTCAATGAGTTATCAGTAGATGCATCATCTATAAAAATAACCTCACTAGGAAATTTGGATTGGCTATTTATCGTTTCCACAAGGCTCTTTATATAAGCTTCTTTATTGTAAATAGGGACAACAACTGTCACACTAATCATAATCAAAGCTTCTTAATATACTATCAACTAATAAATCATCTTGCTGGTAACTACAAAGATCAAAAGCATCATTTATATGGTGCAAGTTATCATAGTTAAGAACCAGGGGTAATACCACCCTGCCAGGATAAACAGAATAATAGTCATAAAATTTAAAATCATCCCCATCTAACTTGTTTGACAACTTAATCCACTTATTAGGAACGCCGTAAGCATCTGCTATAATCAACCCGTGTAAAGAAGAAGAAAATATATATTCACAAGAAACCAGTTCATCAATAAAATCTTCCACCTCCTGACGAACATCGATAACAATAGTACTATCACACTGAATTGATCTAGTAACATCATCAAAGTCGACATAATGAGGGATAACACCTATCTTAAACTTCTTTTTAGAAGGTGAGGTATAAAACCTAGGGAGGGCTAAGGCAGGATCACCAACGGCTATTTTATCCTCAAATTCACCATTAAGTATTTTATTTTTAGTTAAATAACCACGAACCAGCAATACATTATTTATCTGAACTTGAACATTTTGCTTTGAGCTAATTAAACCGCTCCCCCATATGGTGCTATTTTTAGTTGCTTGCTCTAAAATACTACCAACAGATAAATAGTGCTTTCTTAAACCCAGTATATTTTTCTTTATTGGCTTCTTTGAAATATTAGAAATTATATAGGGACCAACAAGGTCCCCTACATTTTTAACTTTAGTAAAATACCAAACAGACACGCTATCACCACCTAAACCAAGGTAGTTTTTAATATTATTAATAAAGAAAAAAAAATCCGACTTGTTAAGTCTAATATTTTCTTTAAAAATCATTTTTCATCTCGTTAAGTACAGTGACCAAATATGAATATGTCTCATTAATCTTTTCCTGAGATACTCTCTCATGATTCAACAAAGCATTAACATCTATGACATTAAAGTCTTCAGCTATGATCTTTGGTTCAAAAGCCTGAACACCAACACCTAGTGCATAATCAATATACTTCATCCCATCACCAGCAACACCATCACGATGAGACTCCCAATTAACTAAAGCAGCCGGTATTCCATAAGCTTGGCATATAATATAACAGTGCATAGCACTCGTAATAACCGAATCATATTTGTTTAGTTGAGATATAAAGGACTCAATATCACTTGAACTAGAGGCTAAAATTGAAAGCTCATCCATATTGTTAGAAAGTGTGATATTTACACCTAGGTGAGAAAAGTGACGAACTAATGCTACCCTTCCATTAAAACTTCTTTCACACTCGAAAACTCTTGGCATAACAATAGCTGGGTCACCAAAAACTTCATTTTTCATCGTTCCTTCACTAGACTCCAACACTTTTTGGGTAATCGGCCCTCTAAGCATCAGATACTCAGCAGCATTATTCAACTCGGTTTCTTTTCTACTCACACCGGAACCAAGTACAATAGAACTGCTATTAGCAAATTTAGCTATTGAACCAATCGATACAATATTCTTGCTATCAAACGATTTCATTTTATTTGGCGTTATCAGTTTTACTGAGCGCTTAGAAATTCTAGTTATAATATAAGGACTTAGCCAATCACCAAAATTACCCGGTGCCGGGTCAAACCACCAACATAGCGGGATAGGGTTCGATTCATTAGCATAATTTTGATACTCAAGAATCGAGCTTGCTTGTGCAAGAATTTCGTTCTTTACCGAATCTTGAGCCATGATGTTTTTTTTCTTCAGTTCAGATATCTGCTCAACTTTGTTATTTAAAGCACTAACTAGGACTTTATGCTTGAAACTTTTTACCGATAGCCTTTCAGCATGAACTTCTGCCTCTTGAACACCACCAGATATAGCCCTTTTAACTTTCAGGGTATAATTAAGTAACCCGAGCTTTGACAAAGTTTTGATCAGAGCTTGTTTCTTACTCTTGCTGTTATCTATCTTTTCATGTTGAGCAACTTTACCAACAAAGTTTTCTACATTGCCAGAAGCGCCAAAACTAAAGAATCCTACATTTTCCCTAGTTGTTCTTTCTCTTGAAGGGATAATCTGATAACTCAAAGAATCGCAGTTCATGCGCCATGATTCCTCAAAGAAGTAATCATCTGTAGCTTTTCCTTCAAACTCTTTTTCTTTAGTTAGAGCATCGCTAATAAAACGTCTTGCATTGGGTGTATTATTTACACCGATAAAGCACGGTTCCCAGAAACGGCTTCGTAAGTGGTACCCCGTTCTCATTGGTGACGAGAATCCTCGGGCAAATCCTATAATATCTGAGCTAAAATTAGCGATGTATTCAGGCAAGTAATTAATTTGACAATCAACGTCAATCCAAAATACTTTTTTATCCGGATTTTCTACACAAGCTTGATGAAACATTTCAATTTTCTTTCTACAAACATCACTCCACTCTAAACCTTCGGGTATTTTAAGTAGGTCAACTTTATATTCAATATTAAGCCTATCTAAATTAGCCACCAATTCATCTTTCTTTCTAGAATAATATTGATCATCCGTATAAAATGAATATATTAATACATTGTTCACTGCTATCACCAAATTAGAATTCGTTTAGTATCTCTTAAATACATTACGCGTAATTTAAGAGGTTGAAATAATGAGTTTAAATCGCTGTATGATACCATACCATCTATATCAACGCGATAGATAAATAGCATAGAAAGCTCTCTATAAAAGAGTGATGAAGCTTACAGGCTAATCCTCTGTCACATAGTGAAAATATAGTTAATATTTCTAATTTTTACACGTCATTCTTTTGTATTTCATACAGGTGATTAGCGAAGTACCCACAAAATTACAAGCTCTTAAGCTCACTATAAAAAAGCTAAATTTGAAAACTTAAGAGCAGATGAATACAACTAAATGACGATAATTATGAAACATATTCGAGCTACCAGCCGAACTCTTCTTATATTAGCCAGCCTTAGTGCTACGCTTTGATCAACATAGCCATTTGCCGCATCTCAAGGTAAGTTAAAGTGGACGGGCCGAGTTTAAGGCAAGAAGCGATACCACGATTTTAGGGACTTAAGGCGTAATACTGTAAACATCACCTAAAATAGGTGTATGCGTTCCGATTTAGAGTTCTTCCGTTTAAACTGAATCAAACGGAGAACACTAGTGATTGATATCATAAAAATCTTTATACTCAAGTAGTGGTGTATTAAGAAATGCCTTGATACGCATTAACGCCGTTTCAAGAACTCGTTGTTGATAGTATGGATTCACCGCTAATCGTAAACGCTCTTTAAATTCAACAGTTTGACTCAGAGCAATCGACCTAACAATCTGCTCTTCAATACAAAGACAATCAATCACCGATTGGCCTCTAACTCGACCTTTTTGACGATCACCAACATTAATCGTTGCTACCTTTAACGATGGAACTTCAATTAAACCTGATGAGGAGTTACCAATTAAACCAATAGAATATTTATTTAGTGCTAAATATTCTTCTGGTTTTACTGATGTCATATAACGAGATTGAGTTAGATTGCAGAATTCTTTAACTTTTACCGTAATTTCATCTGATCCAGTATCAGAGTTAGACCCAATAAATATAAAGTCATATTTGTTACTAACTCTCCGCAAAGCACTTAATAGTTCGTTAACTTGATCTTCAACAGAAACTGACGTTAATGTTTCAGGATGAAAAGCAACCATAAAATAAGGCTTATCTAAACAACCAAAACTTTCTGACAGTTCAATTTTTGATGGAAGAACCATCAATAAACTATTTTCGGCTCCTAAAGCACCAATGTTAAACACCGTATCAGGGAACTCCCCCATCTGAATTATACGTTGACGATATTCTTCTGTTGAAGCTAGATGCAATTTGCTCATTTTTGTAATAGCATGACGAATAAACTCATCATAATTACCCAATGTTTTCTCACCACCATGCAAATGAATAATAGGTAAATTATGCATTGCTGCCGCGATTGCTACTGAAAAAATCTCATAACGATCACCTAATATCATTAGGGCATCGAAGTCATGGCTCTGAAAATACTGCCCAAATTCACTCTGGCAGATCGACATCGAATGTAAAATCTTAGCGTTACTCGAGGTGTCGATTTTAATATCAATTAACTTATCGACAGTAAAACCATCATTTTCGATAACTTGGTAAGTTAACCCATATTTAGGATCACAATGCATCCCTGTCGCAACTAAGGTTAGTTCAATCTCACTGTCATCTTTTAGCGCCCGTAATAAACGCTTCATAATGCCATATTCAGCGCGCGAACCCGTTACGTAAAGTAGCTTCTTCATGACAACACTTCCGTTATTTCCTGTTCTAATTGTTGGTATGCTTGCGATGAAAAATGTAAGCCATCATACGTAAATTCAGTCGGCAAGTTACCAAATTTATCATAAAATGCCGAACTTAATGCCACCCAGGTCACATTGGTTAGGTGTTCGTGAAGATAATCATTTAATTCATTGATCACAGAGTTATTGCGATCTATCCGCCCCCGCACCGGTGGTACTGAAAGCAAATAAATCTCAACACTTGGATTGATAGCAGTTAATATATTGATTATTTTAGTGATCCATTTCAGTGTTAACGCTGGTGTCCAACCATCAATAACGATGTCATTAGTGCCTGCAAAAAGCACCACTTTATCACCTAACTGAGTAAGTAATTTCGGTTTCAAGATAAAATCTAAATACTCTTTGCTGCTAATGCCAGCAATACCCAGGTTATTTACCTGTAGGCCACTCAAAGCATCAATATCCCAGTAATCAAAAATTGAGTGGCCAATTAATGTAATCGGTAACGCGGAATCCATTATAGACTCCTTCTCGGCAATACGCTGATGAATTGTCTTTAATAATATCTGCTGCTTATTTTTTTGCGTTTGAATACTAATCGCTAATTCAAAGTCTAACTTATCATCAATATCGATTGAATCCGCTTTATTCATAATATAAGCGATACTATCAGCACCAAAGAAATGTTTTTTATTTAAGTACTCTAGATTTCGTCCAATAAAGATTGCACCATTAGGGCTATATTCTTTACTGTTCTGGCGGCGATAATTACTAAAATTTAAGTCAAAATGCCGCAAGCTTAAATCTGTATCTATCGGCTTAATTAAATCAGCATTTTTGCCACTCTCTGCTACCGAAACCAAAAAATTCGCATAATCTGACTGCTCATAAAGCAATGCAGCGTCTTTAATGTGTGCGCCGTGACGAAAGGGGGACGTTGGCTGCAGTAATACAAAATAATCAAAACCAGATACTTTTTGCAGAATATCCTCAATGACCATGAATGAGGTTGCTGTATCGGATGCTAACGCGTCGCTACGCATCATCACTTCTGCACCATATTGCTCGGCAATACTCTTGTATTCTTGCGAGTCAGTAGACACTATGACTCTCTCGAAGATACCTGAATCTATTGCGGCCTCAATGGTATAGGCTATCAAAGGTTTATCTAATAGCATCAAAATATTTTTATTAGCTAGTCCTTTCGAACCCGAGCGCGCTGGAATAATCGCTATCTTCTTGAGAGTCAATTTGCTATACCTCTTGTGCTACAAATTCAGAATGTGCAATTAATTGATCTTCACTGAAGTCTTGTTCTGCCGTTTTACCTAACACCTCATACCAAGACATAGGACTAATACCATTACCAGGTCTTTTAGTAGTAATATTATCGAGCGTAAACACATCACCTTTCTTAATATCAAACTTTGCCACTATCGATTTGCGCGCCACAATCTTATTTTTACGTTCTGAGTTTGTCACCAGCTTATTATGGCTACCCAATGCTTGCTCAATCGCACGGATCCCTTGGCATAACAGTGTTAATTCTTCAGGCGTTACCGAAGCTTTATGATCTGGCCCATGAAAACTCTTATCTAAGGTAAAATGCTTTTCAATAAAAGTAATACCGTAAGGGACTGATGCTATACCAGCAAAATAACCTGGCGAGTGATCCGAAAAACCAATTTTATATTTCTTAAAATTTTCTTTAAAACCAGCAATGGAATTTAAGTTTACATCTTCAAATGGCGTTGGGTATTCGGTATTACAGTGAAGGATAGTGATATCCTCTGGCTTTATACCATTTTTAGCAAGCACATCCAGTGCTAGTTGAATCTCTTCCACGGTAGCCATACCGGTCGAAATGACAATCTCTTTGTCTGCAATTGGCAAACGGGCAATTTTTTCTAAATAAGGCAGATTTAATAGCTCACCCGATGGGATCTTCCAGGTTTTTTGCTCACGGGATGCTAAGAAATCGATCGAATCAAAATCAAAGGGCGTTGAGAATACATCAAGGCCGATCTCTTTCGCGTATTCTTCTAGCTTAATGAATTCATCATAAGGTAGCTCCAGTTTACGCGTCATCTCTAATTGAGACTCATCGTTGCCTGTTACTTTTATTTGGTATTCCGCTTTAGGGGCAAATTTAGAAATTAGTTGATCGGCTTTAAAGGTTTGAAATTTTACCGCATCCACACCGGATTTTTTTGCTTCATCAACCATCTTTTTTGCTAGATGGAAATCACCATTATGATTGCATCCTATTTCTGCTACAATATATATTTTATTCATTACATTACACTCTAATTAAATGATTCTTATAATTAAACGAGATTACGAATCAAATGGGTCGGAGATCCGGCAACGACAACTCTATCAGCAACATTACGAATAACAACTGAGCCCGAACCAATAATACTTTGAGACCCAATCTTTATTTGTCCATTTACCACCGTACAACTTCCCACAAAAGTGCGGTCACCGACTTTGACATCACCGTTAAGCACAACATTCGTTGATATGTTTGAACAGCAACCAATTTCATTGCCATGCTCAATCAATGAACGGGTATTAACGACTACACCATCTTGCAATTTTGAATCACTATTAATGACGCACATTTTACCAATATAAATACCTTCACCTAACTCAACATTACGGGATACCATCGCACTTGAGTCGATAATATTAATAACTTTAAGTTTATTTTCTTTTAGCAATTCGTGAAAATTATAACGAGAATGTGAATCACCAACGCCTATAAAATAGACATAATCGTCAGGATTCAGTATTTCATTAATGTCGTTAGCAACAATCGGATAACCTTGATGATAACCTTGCTTATAAGTATCTATAAAACCGACTAGTTCTACTTCAGTATGGTTGATACTATCGATTATCGATTATCGATTATCGATTATCGATTTAGCAAAACCACCTGCGCCAATGATTAATAGTTTTTTTTTCATGATTAGCTATAATCTCCTAACGCCCCCCTGTTTATAATATCTAACAAAAAATGGGGGGACACGCACCTTACTTTTTGAACTAATTAAATTACCGAAAACACACCCGATATAAAGAATAGTACATGAACAACATTAAAATTCTATATCATTCAATTTATGAAGAATGCTCCTCCCCAACAAACGCAATGAAACGAATCAATAGATTGTTTGGATATCACGCCTTACATCGAGAAAGGCTGAATGTGTATCGGTGACATCTATGGTCCGAATCCCTTTCCTATCGTATTGATAGATTGGGCTAATGTACGTAAACAATTGCGCTTCAAAGCACTTCACGCCACTAACTGTCACCCGATGATTCGTTATTAACAAACCTTCAATACAAAAACTATAACTCACCACCAAGCCATGATCGATTTATAAATGACTTAAAAGCTGTTTTTCTTGATAGGCGCATCGCCATCGTTATCATCGATGCTAGCTATAGAAATACTTGGTTTCGGCAAATTGAACACCACAATTGATACTAACTTGGACGCGTACGTGGAGAGGGCAAAATTAAACCTCCAAATAAGCCTTTGCAATCTAATAAAAATACATCATAAAAACAACAATTAAGACCAAAAATTTAAGGTAACGCTAAGAGGCGCAATGCTCAACGACACAATGAACACACCGCAAAAATACGCCACGGCACACTTATATCGACGCCCAGCTTCAGAGTTTGGATTACTGGTTACTACCATCCAAAAATCAAAGTGTCATTTAGATAACGAAAAAATCTATGCGGGGCTTTGGCCTTAACATAACCAAGCCTGCGTTACTAAAGGAGCATTGGAATACCATTACCGATAGCGTGACTTCCAGAAAACACTTTGTGTTAATTAGGGCTTGATTTAAGCTCAAGCAAAGCGCCTATATCTGCCAAGCATAGCCATCACAAATGATTGTTAATAAAAGACTTTAATTTGGAATCGCTTCATTCATAGCGCCTATTACACCAGCAGTGATATACTTTAGTGAACTTATATAATTGATAGGAAACCGTATGATCATCGTAACTGGCGGCGCTGGTATGATTGGCAGTAACATCATTAAGGCACTCAACGAACAAGGCATCAATGATATTCTTGTCGTTGATAACTTGAAGAATGGCAAAAAGTTTCAGAATCTTGTTGATCTGGATATCGCGGATTACATGGATCGTGATGACTTCCTCGTTCAAATCATGTCGGGTGAAAATTTCGGGCCTATCGACGCTATTTTCCATGAAGGTGCTTGCTCTGCCACGACTGAGTGGGACGGTAAGTACATGATGCTCAACAACTACGAATATTCGAAAGAATTGCTTCATTACTGTTTAGAGCGCGAGATTCCATTTTTATACGCATCATCAGCGGCAACCTACGGTGATACCGATACCTTCAAGGAAGAAAAGCAATACGAAGGCGCACTGAACGTTTATGGGTACTCGAAGCAGCAGTTCGATAACTACGTCCGCCGCGTTTGGCAAGATGCTGAGCAACATGGTGAAACACTATCTCAAATCACTGGTTTCCGTTATTTCAATGTTTATGGCCCTCGTGAGCAACACAAAGGCTCAATGGCCTCCGTTGCTTTCCACTTAAACAACCAGATGAATGCGGGCGAAAATCCCAAGCTATTTGCAGGTAGCGCAACCTTCCAGCGAGATTTCGTTTATGTAGGTGACGTTGCGGCAGTAAACTTATGGTTTATGGAAAACGGCGTGTCGGGTATCTTTAACTTAGGCACCGGCTACGCGGAATCATTTGAAGAAGTAGCGAAAGCGGTCATCAAACACCATGGTAAAGGTGAAATGGAAAACATCCCATTCCCAGAACACCTAAAAGGCGCGTACCAAGAATTCACTCAAGCGGATTTAACCAAACTTCGTGCTGCTGGTTGCGAGCATAAATTTAAAACGGTCGCTGAAGGTGTTGCTGAATATATGGCGCTCATTAACGACTAAATCGACTTAAAATCTGCGTCATACAAAATTAATATTGAGGATCAATCTGTGAAAATTGCGGTTGCAGGAACAGGTTATGTTGGCCTATCAAATGCTATGCTACTGGCACAGCGGCATGATGTTGTCGCTATTGATATTGTGCAAGAAAAAGTAGCCATGCTTAATCTGAAACAATCTCCAATTGTGGATACAGAAATTGAACATTTTTTGTCCTCAAAGGTGCTCAACTTCAAAGCAACCACCGACAAAGCAGAAGCCTATAATGAGGCTGACTTTGTCGTAATTGCCACACCCACTGATTACGATCCTCAAACCAACTACTTCAATACATCATCCGTTGAAGCTGTGATTAAAGACGTCATTCAAATTAATCCATCAGCAGTTATGATTATTAAGTCAACGGTGCCTGTTGGCTACACTGAACGTATCAAGCAGGAATTAAATTGCCAGAACATACTCTTTTCGCCTGAGTTTCTACGCGAAGGTAAAGCATTGTATGACAATCTTTATCCATCACGCATCATTGTGGGTGAGCAAAGTGAGCGTGCAAAGGTATTCGCGAACCTACTCGTTGAAGGCGCTGAAAAAGAAGATATTCCGGTTCTACTAGCGAACTCGACGGAAGCAGAAGCGGTAAAACTTTTTTCCAATACCTACCTCGCCATGCGAGTGGCCTACTTTAATGAACTAGATTCTTACGCCGAAGCGCATAGTTTAGACTCACGACAAATCATTGAAGGTGTGGGGTTAGACCCTCGAATTGGTAATCACTATAACAATCCATCGTTTGGTTACGGTGGTTACTGCCTACCAAAAGATACCAAGCAACTATTGGCTAACTACCAAGAAGTGCCGAACAACATTATTGGTGCGATCGTGGATGCCAATAGAACGCGTAAAGATTTTATTGCTGAGAGCATTCTCAAACGTAATCCGAAGACTGTAGGCATCTATCGATTGGTGATGAAATCAGGATCCGATAATTTCAGGGCATCCTCTATTCAAGGCATCATGAAACGTCTCAAAGCCAAAGGCGTGGAAGTGGTAGTTTACGAACCCGCTCTTCAAGAGGAACATTTCTTCAACTCAAGAGTTATCACCGATTTTGACGAATTCATTAAACTTTCCGATACCATTGTCTCCAATCGTATGAATGATGAATTACAGCCTTTTGCAAACAAGGTGTACACACGCGATTTGTTTGGCAGCGATTAAGATCGCAACGCTCTAATATAGGTGAGGGATAACCTTTCTCCTCACCTTATGAGCCATGCTCTAGGAATCGCCTTTCATTGCGTGATACACTTTTTGATAATACGTTTGACTAACTATTGCGCTAAGCGCTTATTGAGCAATCTATGTCTGCAGCTCCCCGCAACGATTTTGATGAAAAAGCCTATAACCCAACATTTGAATGGCATTTTTTAGCCCCTAAATATTGGCCAACTTGGCTAGGTGCCATAATCTCAGTGCCTATTGCACTACTCCCATTGTCGTTTCATCAATGGCTGGCAAAAAAGATAGCGAGTAAACTATCAAAATCAAAAAAGGGCCCCGCGCATCGTACGCGAGTCAACCTGCAGCTCTGTTTTCCAGAGATGAGTTTTGAGCAACGTGAGGAGCTCGTTTATAAAATGCTCTACACGGCAGGCGTATTCATTCTTCGCTTTTCATTGCTATCGTTACGTTCCAAATCCTGGTTGCAACAACAGTGTGAATTTGTAAACAAGGATAACCTCACTAAGCTAACCGATGCGGGCGAAAACGTGATATTACTTGTCCCTCACTCTTGGGCGATTGATATTCCCGCAGTCATGTTAGCCTCGATGGATATGCCCGTTTCTGCCATGGCGAAAAAACAAAAAAACCCCGTAACTGACTGGTTAATGCATAGACAGCGAGTTCAATATGGAGGTCGAGTTTACGAGCGTTCTAGCGGAATCAAACCATTCATAAAATCGATAAAAGAAGGTTACTTAGGGTACTACCTGCCAGATCAAGACCATGGCGCCGACCTTAGTGAATTTGTCGATTTTTTTGCGACAACCAAAGCGACACTTCCTGGCTTAAGCAAGTTAGCAAAGCTCTCTAAGGCACATATTGTACCTCTATTTGCGTCTATCGATCCGCAAACGGGACAGTTTTCAATTGAAGTGTTACCAGCGCTCGAACTTCAATCATCAGATCAAGCAGATGCGCGCGCCATGAATAACGCTATTGAACATTTTGTGGAACCAAAGCCTGAGCAATACATGTGGATCTTGCAACTTTTGCTGACTCAACAAGATGATAGTAACTATTATAATCTTTTCAAATCTCGCTACGAGAATGATTGGAAAACTTGGAAATAACAAGAACACGTACCATGTTGACTAAAAAATCTATAACCTCAACCTTGTCTACTTTCCTCTGTACTTTTTTCTTTTCTTGTATACTGGTAAGTTCTTCGAGTTATAAATATGCATTTATACCATTAGCTCTAATAGCGATGGTTGCTTTGTATAAAACCATGCCCGCATTGAAAAATAGTAATATCGTTATGATATCCACGGCAATGGTGGCCTATTTTTTAATTTCAGCTCTATCATTATTTATTTATGGTGGTGACATAAGTCAATTAGACATGCCCAGCCGCTCTATCTTAGGTGTTGTAATTTTACTTTATGTTACGCAATACCCTCCAAAAACAAAATGGCTATTTTGGGGAGTGGCAATCGGTACAAACTTAGCAGGTCTTGTTGCTATTTATCATTATTTTCTACTTGGGGGAAGAGCATTAAATGGTGTGGGACACATGATCATTCAGGCGGGTGGCATTGCTTGTAGTTTAAGCCTTTTATCTATTGTTGCTTTTTTCTACGCAAAATCTATAAATGATCAAGCCTTAACTATTTCTGCTGCTATTGGTGTTATTTTAGGATTAACAACAACGCTACTTTCAGGAGTGCGTGGAGCATGGGTTCCGCTGCCATTCATTCTCATCGCCTTACTCTGGGTTCATAGAAAACAATTTTCTAATAGATCGCGATGGGTAGCGCTATTCTCCACATTAATTTGCCTTACTTTTGCATACCCTAATGTCAAAGTCAGAATTGATTCCTTTGCTTCAGATTTGCAAAAATATAAAGCTGAAAATTCAAATAGCTCCTCGGGGGCTCGCATTGAAATGTGGAAATCAGCTCTGTATTCAGCAAAAGAAAATCCGATATTCGGACAGGGGTTTGATGGGGTGAAAATTGCGAAAGAAAGACAAATCAAGCAAGGCATTGTTGCTCCTATCGCTTTAAAATATAACCGCGCTCACAATCAATTTTTTGAAGAACTACAAACAAAAGGAGGAATTGGACTTGCTGTTATCCTTTCCTTTTTTGGTGTTCCGTTATTTTTATTTTTAAAAAAAATTAGAACTCTAAACATGTACAATGATAGATACTATCTGGCTCTTGCTGGGGCGGTTCATGTTACTGCTGTTATCGGTTTTAGTTTAACCCAGCACTACCTTGCTCATCATTCCGGTATCATTTTCTTTACTGTCGGCGTCGCTATCTTTGCCGGCGCCGTATTCTCTAGTAATAATAATTCACGAGTTCATTCGTCATGAAAATATTAATTATTGGTCCGTCTTGGGTTGGTGATATGGTTATGTCTCAACCTTTATACTCTGTTTTAAAGCAACAAAACCCTAACAGTCTGATTGATGTCATCGCACCAAGTTGGTGTAAGCCAATTCTTGAAAGAATGCCCGAAGTAAATCAAGCAATTGATATGCCTATTGGTCACGGTGAGTTCAACTTTTTTGCAAGACGTAGAATAGGTAAAATGTTACGTAACAGTCACTATGATCACGCTTATATTTTACCTAAATCAGCCAAATCAGCGCTGATACCTTGGTTTGCAAACATTCCAATGAGAACCGGTTGGAAAGGGGAAATTCGCTACGGGTTATTGAATGATCTAAGACCCAACATGAAATCATTTCAATATATGGTTGAGCGCTACGTAGCACTCGCTTATCCCAAAGAACATATGAACGATTCTTCTTCCCTTGGTGGACTAAATTCGTTGCCACGCCCAAAGCTGCAAATAGATAAGATTATACAAGACGCTACGGTCCATAAGTTTGGCTTAGATACTTCGAAATCGATTGTTGGTTTATGCCCTGGCGCAGAATTTGGTCCGGCAAAAAAATGGCCTGAAGAACACTATGCTAATGTCGCTAAAGCTATGAGCGAAGCAGGCCGACACATTTGGCTATTTGGCTCAAATAAAGATAAAGAAACCTGTGAAAAAATTCGCGCTCTAGCTGGGAAAGAGCACCAGCAAAGTATTCATATCTTGGCCGGGGAAACGAGTCTAATTGAAGCCGTAGACTTGCTCGCTCTGTGTAAAACTGTTGTTGCTAACGACTCAGGCTTAATGCACGTCGCTGCCGCTGTAGAATGTAACGTCGTGGCTGTGTATGGTTCAACTTCACCCAAATATACACCACCATTAACAGATCGAGTTGAAATTCTATCTACTGATATCGAGTGTCGCCCTTGTTTTAAGCGTGAATGTCAGTTTCAGCATTTAAAATGTTTGACTGAACTTTCACCTAACTCCGTTATTTCTAGTATTCATAAATTAGAGTCATTGACGATAAGCTCATGTTAGCCCGAACCTTGTACACGCTACTATTAATATTAGCAGCACCATTATTACTATTTGGTTTATATCGTAAACGCCCCAATAAACCAACTTTTGGGTCTCGCTGGAAAGAGCACTTTGGGTGGTGCCCAGCCTATACTGGTCCCACTAAGCCAATTTGGATTCATGCGGTCTCTGTCGGTGAATGCATTGCGGCAACCCCGCTAATCAAAGCAATCAAAGAGAAACAACCTCAACAGGCAATTATAGTCACTACAACAACCAGCACTGGCGCGGCACAAATAGCCAAACTTGGTGAAATGGTAGAGCATCGCTATATGCCCATTGACTTCAGTTGTGCCGTGCAATCTTTCATCAACAAGATTAATCCAAAGCAACTACTGATCATTGAGACTGAACTTTGGCCAAATACGCTTAATCAAGTCCACAAAAACAATATCCCTATTATAGTTGTCAACGCACGGCTGTCTGAAAAATCATTCCATAATTACGCAATGATTAAGCATCTATTTAGTCATATGCATTGCAAGATCAGCAAAATCCTTTGCCAAACCCAAGCGGATGCTGAACGATTTGCTCAATTAGGAGTAGATAAAGACAAGCTTATAATTACTGGTTCGATTAAATTCGATATAAAAATCTCCAAGGAGATCCAACAGCAAGGCAAGATCTTAAGGGAAAGTATAGGCCCGACTCGTCCAGTTTGGATCGCAACAAGTACTCACGCTGGTGAAGATGAAATAATGTTGGATAGCCATAAAATTATCTTAGCTCACCGAAAAAATGCGCTTCTGATAATTGTCCCTAGACATCCCGAGCGTTTTGATCAGGTGGCACAGCTATGCGCTAAAGAAGATTTTATAGTCGAGAGAAGAACTAAAGCGGTAAATATAGAACCTGATACACAGATCTATCTCGCAGATACTATGGGTGAAATGCTCACGCTATTAAGTACTGCTGACGCGTGCTTTATGGGAGGGAGCTTACTCGGCCATAAGGTAGGCGGACACAACCTACTAGAGCCGACAGCCGCAGGTATTGCCTCTGTAACCGGGCCAAGTTACTTTAACTTTCAAGATATTACTGAATCACTGCTAAAGCATAATTTAGTTACCATTGCTTCAGCACCAAATAAAATTGCAACGTCAATAGAACAACTATGGCAGCAAAACCCAACTAAAACGAAACAACGCTGTGAGAGTTTTATGTCTCTGTATGGCGGTGCTATAGAAAAAACGCTTAAACTTCTCGAGTAAATTATGAATACAACGCGTCAAGTTCAACTACATCAAGTCAAAATAATCAAACAATTGATCGAGCTATTTGAAGAGGAAAGCTTAACTTATTTTGCCATCGGAGGTACCGCTCTAGGTGCAGTAAGACATAAAGGCTTTATTCCTTGGGATGATGATATTGATATTGCGATGCCAAGGAATGATTATGACCGTTTTTTAAAGCTTCAAGGCAAGCTACCAACAAATCTTTTTATTCAGAACTTTAGCACTGAGAGTGAGTACTCTCTTTATTTTAGTAAAGTAAGAGATACTAATACTTTATTTATTGAAAATAGAATGAGTACATTTGATATTAATCACGGTATTTTTATCGATATATTTCCATGGGATGAAGTATCCGATGATTTATTGGATCAAAAAAAGCTTATTGATAATGCAGCCCGTAAATTCCGCCGCACATTACTTTCAAAACGAAAACGTAGCTCTTTAGCTAAAGTAGCGAAAACTCTATTCTACAAAGCCATCTATGGATTCAAGTCCTCTACTGAGCTATTTAAAGATATAGATAACAAACATCGACAACATAATGGTAAAGGGACTAAAATTATTGGTCATGCACCTTTTAAAGATGCAATTCATGTAGAAGACCTCTACCCTTTACAGCAACTTCCCTTTGAAGACATTACTATCGCATGCCCAAAGAACATTGAGAAATATCTCACGGATAAATATGGTGACTATATGGTGATTCCTAAGAAAGAAGACCAAATTTGCCATAATCCAATAGAAGTATGTTTTGACTTAGAGGAGCGAAATAATCATGTCTAAACGCATTATCACATTTGGAACTTTCGATGTTTTCCATATTGGTCATGTCAATATTCTTGAGCGTTGTGCCAGCCTTGGGGATACTCTCATTGTTGGAGTATCAAGTGACCAACTCAATTTTTCGAAAAAAAATCGTAATCCTATTTATGATCAAGAAAGTCGAGTAAAGATCATTCAATCTCTAAAGTTTGTTGACGAAGTGTTTGTTGAGCATTCTCTTGAAAAAAAACGAGAATACATCGAGTTTTTTAAAGCTGACGTACTCGCAATGGGTGATGATTGGAAAGGTAAGTTTGATGAGTTCAACGACATATGTGAAGTAGTTTACTTCCCTCGAACACCTTCCATTTCAACCACTGAGATCATTGAGATTACCAAACAAATATAACATCACTTATTTGGAAGCAAGCCAGAGCCAATCAGATTGTTTCCAATGGATTTCTTTTGTCTTTAATTCCTTTTCAAAAGAGCGCTTTAATCTATCCCAATTAGCTTGCTTCCAAGTGTCACCCTCTTGCTGGTGACACTTATCAAAATCAATAACCCACACATTATCTTGCTGATCTAGCAGGATATTATGGATATTTAGGTCGGTATGATTCACGCCAGCGTCATGCATTTTGCGGATTTCGAGGCCAATTCGTTGGTAGATTTCCGCTGGTAATGGTTTTTCCTGCAAAATACTTACAAGATCTCTTGCCTCAGGGATGCGTTCGCTCAAAAGATCGGCTTGATAGGTGAGCCCTGATTTAACCGCACGAGCGGCAATAGGCTTAGGTACATTAACTCCAGCTTCTCTCAGACTAAATAGCAAAGAAAACTCTGCTGCGCTGCGCGTTTTATCCCAGCCAGAAAACCAATAATGGTCTTTAACAAGTTTGCCAAATAATCCGCCACGTCGGTAATGGCGCAACGCCCCCTGCATCGAGTCGAGTTGGATAAACCAAGTGGTACCGCGCCCAGTAGCGCTGCCAACCACTTTGTCTTGATCTTGCCAATAGCTAGCATCAAAGGCCTGTTTTACTTGCTCTTCTGCAATCAGTGATTCATCAAACCACACGACTTGGTTATCAAACTTGAGCGTTTGCATTATCTCTACCTACTTCGTTTCGTAGTTTTATTTTACATTCCCTTAGCCCAACTGCATAATTCTTGTTGGTCATTTTGATAGAGTTTTTCTCATGCCGTTGTTCGAATCAGCCCCGCAATCTCTTTGTATCTTAAGGCTATCTGCTATCGGTGATGTGTGTAATACCATCACAACGGTGCAAGCCATTCAAAAGCAATGGCCAAATACCCAAATAACCTGGATAACAGGCAAGCTTGAAGCGCAATTGCTGGCAGCAGTAGCAAACATTGAAATCATTGTGTTTGATAAAAAAGCCGGTTGGCAAGGCTACAAAGCATTGTGGCAACAGCTGAAAGACCGAGAGTTCGACGCCTTATTACACATGCAGTACGCGATTCGTGCCAGCATTGCGACCCTTGGTATTAAGGCCAAATATAAGCTCGGTTTTGATAAACAGCGTAGCCAAGACTTTCAGACGCTGTTTACCAACTGTAAAGTACCCTCTCCCTCATCCTTACATGTGGTCGATGGCTTAATGGCCTTCGCGACGCAAATTGGTGTAGAGCTTAATGAACCTGATTGGTCACTGCATTACGCTAATGCTGACAAACAGTGGGCAGAGTCAAACATTAACCTCGAAAAACCAAACCTATTGGTTGTACCTGGAGCAAGTAAAGCTTACAAAAACTGGAACGCCCGAGGTTATGTCGACGTCATTCAGCATGCTCGCCAACTCGGCTGGAATGTTATTCTAGCGGGTAGTCCAGCTCAAGTAGAAATCGATTTAGCGCAAGATATTCAAACATTACTTACTGAGCCATGCCTTAACTTAGTGGGAGAAAGCAGCATCATGCAAATGCTGGCTTTAATCGATATCGTTGATATGGTTATCGCGCCAGATACAGGACCAGCTCACATGGCAAACGCCATGCAAACACCTATTATTGGTCTATATGCTCACCACAACCCTAAACGTGTCGGCCCTTATCGCTACTTAGACTACACTGTTTCCGTTTATGAAGAGGTCATCTTTGATGAAACAGGAAAATACAGCGTGGATTTAGATTGGCGTACCAGAGCGAAAGATGAAAAAGCGATGAATCGCATCACGAGTGCTCAGGTGATCACAATGTTTGATCGCGTTGTAGAAGATTTGCATCATCAAACTCAGTAAACTTAACGCTCTCAAATTGACTCAAAAGGAAGACTTTCTTGTCTAAACCAACTTTAGCCGTTGCTCTCATTGTCAAAAATGAAGCAAAGCACCTACAAGCATGCCTAGATACCGTGAAAGGTTGGGTTGACGAGATCGTCCTGCTCGATTCTGGCAGCACAGACGCCACAGAAGAAATTGCGCGCCAATACACCGATAAATTCTACACCCATTCAGAGTGGCCAGGATTTGGCAAGCAACGTCAACTCGCCCAGCAATACGTCACTTCTGATTATGTACTTTGGCTTGATGCTGATGAACAGGTCACTCCTGAATTAAAAGCCAGTATCTTAGCGGCGGTAGAAGCTAACAAACCCAATGTACTTTACAAAGTAAATCGCCTTAGCGCCGCATTTGGCAAATTCATTTATCACTCTGGTTGGTCGCCTGACTGGATCGTA
This sequence comes from Vibrio renipiscarius, assembly GCF_000827885.1. Lineage (GTDB taxonomy): Bacteria > Pseudomonadota > Gammaproteobacteria > Enterobacterales > Vibrionaceae > Vibrio > Vibrio renipiscarius. The sequence goes on from NZ_JTKH01000005.1 coordinate 51,038, forward strand.
CGTTTATATCGCGCCGAATATACCCATTACAATGACGCACTAGTGCATGAGAAAGTCGAAGATGATGGCTTCCAGACCATTAAGCTGGATGGGCGTTTAAATCATTACACGTATGAGCATTTGCACCACTACATCAATAAAACCACAGGCTACCTAAAAGCTTGGACAGATGAGCGCGAAGGAAAGAAAAAATCCGGCCTGACGACCGCGATTGTTCACGCCCTTGCAAGCTTTGTTAAAATGTACATTATCAAGCGTGGTTTTTTAGATGGTAAGCATGGCTTTATCCTCGCATGGCTTTGCATGCACTCAACCTTCGTCAAATACATCGATCTCTACTTACGTGAACAGGCTAAGAAGTCATGAAAACCACTTTAATTATTACCACTTATAATTGGAAAGAAGCCCTTAAAGCGGTACTTGAGAGTGTAAAACGCCAATCTGTTATGCCTGATGAAGTGATTGTTGCTGATGATGGTTCCCGCGATGACACAAAGCAGCTCATTGACCAATTTAGCTCAGACTTCCCCGTTCCATTAATTCACAGTTGGCACGAAGATAATGGCTTCCAGCTCGCCATGAGTCGTAACAGAGCAATAGCAAAAGCGAGTGGTGATTATCTGATCATGGTCGATGGCGATATGGTGCTATCTCCAACCTTCATTCAATCCCACAAACAAGTCGCGCAAGCTAATCGTTTTGTTCAAGGTGGTAGAGTTCTGACAGACGAAACCTGCAGCCAGGAAATAATGCATCACGGATTAGTACCCTCTATTTTCACAAAGGGGATTCGCAACCGTAAAAACTGCATTACCAGCCGTCTACTCAGTAAAGTATTCTCATATGTACGCAATAATGACAAAGCGACTCGAGGATGCAACATGGCATTTTGGCGAGCGGATGTGATCGAGGTGAATGGTTTCAATCAGGATTTTGTTGGTTGGGGCAGAGAAGACAGTGAATTTGTTCACCGTATGTTAAATGCAGGAAAAGAACGCTTATATCTTAAATTCTCTGGCGTAGGCTACCATCTTTATCATAATGAAAACTCACGCGCTTCGTTAGCTGAGAATGATGCAATCTTAGAAAATACCATCGACAATAAACTCACTCGTTGTGAGAACGGTGTTAACCAGTTTACAGTGGGATCATGCGATGAGTAAAAGTGTCATCTATCCAGGTACGTTCGACCCCATTACCAATGGCCATTTGAATTTAATAGAGCGTACCGCCAGCATGTTTAATTCTGTCACGATTGGCGTCGCGGCAAGCCCTTCTAAGAAAACTATGTTTACGTTAGACGAACGGGTCACACTGGTTAAAAGATCATGCGCCCATCTTAGCAATGTATCTGTCATTGGCTTTAGTGGCCTACTGGTTGATTTTGCAAAAGAACAACAGAGTGACGTGCTGATTCGTGGGCTGCGCACCACAATGGATTTTGAGTACGAATTTGGCCTTACCAGCATGTACCGTAAATTACTACCCGGTTTAGAGAGCATATTTTTAACGCCGGCGGAAGAGTTTGCCTTCTTGTCTTCGACCATTGTCCGAGAAGTCGCGACCCATGGTGGCGATGTCGCCCAATTTGTGCCAACGTCAGTCAATAGTGCCATTTTAGCTAAACTAAAATCAGTATGAAAAAACTCAAATACTACTTATCAAATGGATTGCTGCCCCATCTACCAGCCGCTTTATTTCGATTTGTAAGAGTAAAAGTCATCGCTCAACGCGGTAACTTCAATCAATCTTACTTAAATGACCGCGTTAACTATTACTGCAAATACAATATAAACTTCACGTTAAGCGATGTGGATTTAGTCAAAGTTAAAAACTTCAAACAGACAGGTGGAAGTGCTTACTACTATGATTTACTCAAAGTGATTAAGGGCTTCCCACAAAAATTCACCTTTAAGTATATTAATGGCGATGTTGTCGATGTGCCTAATGTGCCAAGCTTTTTAAAAAGCAGACCGATTGAAGGTGATAATCAAAACTCAGTATTATTAAAACTGAATGCTGTTCGACACTATGTCTTTATCGATAGTGATAAACCCTACAGTGAAAAGAAAGATATGTTGGTATGGCGCGGCACCGGTTTTCGACCGAACCGAAGAGCTCTATTAGCCACACATTGTGGAAACCCACGTTGTAATGTAGGCCGTGTCGATAACAAAGATAGCGATCCGAGGCAACTCAACTATGTGAAAAAATCCATGACCATTGCTGAACAGTTAGAGTACAAGTTTATTCTCAGTCTTGAAGGGATGGATGTAGCTACCAACCTTAAATGGATCATGTCCTCAAATTCACTGTGCTTTACACCAAAGCTGCGCTTTGAGACATGGTTTATGGAAGGCAGACTACAAGCGGGTACGCATTTTGTGGAAATCAAAGATGACTTTTCCGATCTGGATGAAAAGATGGACTATTACCTCTCTCACCCTGAAAAAGCAGAGGCTATAATCCATAATGCTCAACAGTGGGTAGCACAATTCAAAGATGCGAAACGTGAGCGTCTTATATCTCTTCTGGTGGCACAGAAATACTTTCAAAAATCAGGGCAAATGCAGTAATAACGGTATAAAGAAATTCTCACAACTGACAGCACGAACAAAAAAATGTGTTTCTTTGGCCGATCTTAAGCGCTTTAATCTCTTCACCGCAACTTGGGCAAGGCTCACCGGCTTTGCCATACACTTGCAGCTCTTGTGCAAAGTATCCCGGTTTACCATCGGCTTGAGCAAAGTCTTTTAACGTGGTGCCACCTTGCTGAATTGAGTGGGCCAAAACTTGTTTGATATCGGCGACTAGTGTCTGCCACTCCACCAGCGTTAAGCTGCCTGCAGCGCGTGTTGGGTGTACCTTGGCGCTAAACAAAGATTCACTGGCGTAAATGTTGCCGACACCCACTACGACTTTGTTATCCATAATAAATTGCTTTACCGCAACGCGCTTATTCACCGCTTTTTTCAGCATATAGTCTGCATTAAAATCATCGGTCAGAGGCTCAGGTCCCATATGGCCAAGGACAGCATGTTCGCCATCTTGGCTAAATAACCAAGCGCCAAATCGGCGTGGATCGTTGTAGCGCAGCACTTTGCCATTAGTCAGCACTAAATCGACATGATCATGTTTAGCCGGTGAAAACTCCGCGTCCAATACTCGTAATGAGCCCGACATACCTAAATGCACAATCGCGCAGCCCGCATCGGTTTCAATAATCAAATACTTAGCCCGGCGGCGAATATCTCGAATCACATGCCCTTCTAACTGCTTTAATTCCATTGGAATATCCCAACGTAGCTTAGGCGTTCGAAAGGTCAAACGACGAATCGTTTGTCCAACAAGATGAGGGGTAATCCCCATACGGCTCACTTCAACTTCAGGTAACTCAGGCACGATAATCTCCGTTATTTCTCTGATAATTCAGTAGGAAACAAATAACTTGGCTCAACGGTCACCGCAATCCACTTATCTTGCCAGTTTTTTAATAGCCAAAACTGAGGTAACTGGTAATAAGTGATCCTTTGTGGCTCTTCTTGATCCTCATACCACACTTCAATCGATTGTGGTGATGTCAAATTGGCTTTCAGAGACTGATAGTTTTCATCGGTAATTTCTGTCCCGACAAGTGAATTCCAACGCTGTGCAAGATCTTGAGGCAAAATTGTCGATTGAACATTCAGTTTCCATGCACCGTACTCATTGGTTAGTGACCATTGAGTCGCATGTAACGCGTGCAGATCTTGGTTTGGATTGAGTAGAAAGGGATGCTCACTCTCAGTGACGTCATCTAATAAGTAAGTTTGGATCAAGGTAGGCAGGTTAAGTACGAGCATAAACGCAAGCACACCCAAGATGAGCAGATTGTTCCAACGACGGCGATGACGAGTAGACCGCATACTTTTCTTCCTAGATTAAGTCTCTAGTCGAAGTATATGGGAGTTTTAGATAATAAAAAACCCAGCTCGAGAGCTGGGTTTTATCGTTCAAACTTCTTAATAAGAAGCTTCAAAGAAGAATCAATTACTTGATCTTGCCTTCTTTGTACATAACGTGTTGGCGAACTACTGGATCAAATTTCTTGATCTCAAATTTGCCAGGCATGTTACGTTTGTTCTTGTCAGTTGTGTAGAAGTGACCAGTACCAGCAGATGATACTAGACGAATTTTCTCACGAACGCCTTTCTTTGCCATTGCCTATATTCCTCTTAAACGTTTTCGCCACGTGCACGAATGTCAACAAGAACGGCATCGATGCCTTTCTTATCAATAATGCGCATACCTTTTGCAGTAAGGCGTAGTTTAACAAAACGTTTTTCGCTCTCTACCCAGAAACGATGAGTTTGTAGGTTCGGCAGAAAACGACGCTTAGTAGCATTTCGTGCGTGTGAACGGTTGTTACCCGTTACTGGACGCTTACCAGTTACTTGGCATACTCGTGACATATAATGTCTTCTCCAAAATCGTTTCAGCTCGATATCAACCTTGGTGGCCGAACCTCTTCTATTTCTTAAACAGAAGGATAGAGGTTTAGATCCGCTATAGAATATCTATACAAGGCTATCAAAGGTCGCGCATTATACTAACTTGGTTAGCATTGCTCAATACCCGAACAGATCCTTTTTACAGATTTCAGTGATCTTTTTTTAAGCAGAGCTGAATTTAGTCTAAAAAATGTCGAGGGATTGTACTTAGATTTATTCAAACTCACAACTAAAATTGTGATTCATATCCACCCTCGCTCCACAAAAGAAACGACTTCACCGTCTCCTACCACAAAATGGTCGAGTACTTTCACTTCAACCAATGCCAATGCATCGCTTAAACGGCGGGTAATGTGTCGATCAGCCCGACTCGGCTCAGCGACGCCTGAGGGATGATTATGCGCAAGAATCAAAGCCGTCGCATTGTGTTCTAGTGTTCTTTTCACCACTTCCCTTGGGTAAACGCTGGCAGAATCAATCGTGCCTTCAAACATTAATTCGGCACAAATCACACGATGCTGGGTATCTAAAAACAAAACATAGAAGGCTTCTCGCTGGCGATCACGCAACAAGCTGGATAAAAATAGCTTAGTTTGTTGCGGGCTAGTCAGTGCGTCACCCCGCTTTAGCGTCTCACTCAAGTAACGCTGGCTCATCTCCAACGTCGCCTGCAGTTGTACATACTTCGCCTTACCCAACCCCTTATGCTCGCAAAACTCAGATTCAGAGGCAGCAAACAAACTTCGTAACGAACCAAAATTTTGCAATAGCGTGTCGGCAAGCTCCAAAACGTTCATACCTTGCGTGCCTGTACGAAGGAATATCGCGAGCAGCTCGGCATCCGTTAATGCCGATGCGCCATGAGAAAGCAGCTTCTCTCGGGGCATTAATTGATCGGGCAAACATTTTATCGCCATGACTCTCTCACTGTTTGGAGGATATTTGAGAGTCCATTGGACAAAACTCATCAGCAAAATCGAAATCGTCTTTGCTGTTTCGCTTCTGCGATGTCGCCATCATGTAACTGTGCAACCTATCAATGATGGGCAACGTCTTTTTGAACCGAATAAAAAACGCAGAAAAATAAAACTTGAAGATAACGGCTGAGGCTTCCGTTCCGTGAACTTCACATCATTTAATCCCACCGGATCCCACGAAAGGTTGTGATATTATCTGCGACAGAAATTTGGAGATTCAAACATGCAAACACTCGCAGGAAAAAAAATCCTACTTGGCATCAGTGGCGGTATTGCTGCTTATAAATGCGCAGAGTTAACTCGTCGTCTCATTGAACGAGGCGCACAAGTTCAGGTTGTGATGACACACGCCGCAAAAGAATTCATTACTCCGTTAACGATGCAAGCGGTCTCAGGCAGACCCGTATCGGACAGCTTGTTAGATCCCGCGGCGGAAGCGTCAATGGGTCACATTGAACTGGCTAAGTGGGCAGATTTGGTTTTATTGGCGCCAGCCACGGCCGATTTGATTGCTCGCATGGCTGCTGGCATGGGTAATGACCTTCTAACAACGTTAGTACTTGCTAGCGATGCGCCGATTGCCGTTTCTCCTGCGATGAATCAGCAGATGTACCTCAATTTAGCAACTCAAGAAAATATTGCGACGTTAGCACGCCGTGGTATGCACATCTGGGGCCCAGCCGCTGGTGAGCAAGCGTGTGGTGATGTTGGCCCTGGCCGTATGCTAGAGCCAATGCAATTGGTCGGATTGTGTGAGCAGTTTTTTGCCGATAAACCACTAAAAGGCAAATCGGTATTAATCACGGCTGGTCCAACCCGTGAAGCGCTCGATCCGGTGCGTTATATCAGCAACCACAGCTCAGGCAAGATGGGCTTTGCATTAGCCGACATGGCCAAAAAACTGGGCGCTACAGTCACTCTCGTCAGCGGCCCTGTCTCACTGGCCACACCGCAAGGCTGTGAACGCGTGAATGTCGAGAGCGCTCTTGAAATGCATCAGGCCGTGATGAATCACGCACAGCAGAGCGATGTATTTATCAGCTGCGCCGCTGTCGCCGATTACCGACCAGAGCACGTCGCTGAAAATAAAATCAAAAAGACGACTGATAATGACGCGATGACCGTCACCATGGTCAAAAACCCAGATATTGTCGCCAGTGTTGCCGCCTTAGCCGACAACCGACCATTTACGGTGGGTTTTGCCGCTGAAACACAGAATGTGAAGCAGTACGCCATCAGTAAACTGGAACGTAAAAATCTCGATATGATCTGTGCGAATGATGTCTCGCTTGCGGGCCAAGGGTTCAATAGCAACGATAATGCCATCACCGTATACTGGAAAGAAGGTGAGCAATCACTTACCCTTGCACCCAAACAACAGATTGCACAGCAGATCCTGCAAGTCATTGCCGACAAGCTGTAATCAAGAAATCATATAACGAAGCGAGTCACCCTGCTTATTCTTATCTGACAAGTGGGGTGCGCCGTTCTTTGCTAAAAGTGGTAATTAAAGGAAGCGTTGATGGCTGTAACAAGAAAAACCAATCGCCGAGAAGAAATCTTGCAAGCACTGGCACAAATGTTGGAATCAACAGATGGTGCCTCTCGTATTACAACCGCGAAACTGGCGAAGCAAGTTGGTGTTTCAGAAGCGGCGCTTTATCGACACTTCCCAAGCAAAGCACGCATGTTTGAAGGCCTCATCGAATTTATCGAAGAATCTTTGATGTCGCGCATTAATCGTATTTTAGATGAAGAAAAAGACACCTTAACGCGCATTCGCTTAGTGCTACAATTGATACTCGCCTTTGCTGAACGCAATCCCGGCCTCACTCGCATCCTCTCAGGGCACGCGTTGATGTTTGAAAATGAACGTCTGCGTGAGCGTATCAACCAATTATTTGAACGTATTGAAACCTCTTTACGTCAAATTTTGCGTGAACGTAAACTGCGTGAAGGCAAATCATTTCCGGTGGATGAGCGCATCCTCGCTGCGCAATTGCTTGGCCAAGTCGAAGGCAGCTTAAATCGTTTCGTGCGTTCTGATTTCAAATATCAGCCGACTGCGAACTTCGATGAATACTGGGCCCTGCTCAAAAACCAAATTGAATAACAGGCGCCTATAACCTACAAATAGACAACTCTGAACATGGAAATCAGTTTAGGATAGTGACGACGATGAGTAATAATAAATACGCTAAGCCAACTTTCTCTTTCTCCCTTTTACACCCTAAGAATTGGGGCGTTTGGTTAGGATTTGGGCTCCTAGCCATCATCGTCAATCTCTTGCCCTATTCACTGCTGTATCGCTTGGGCCGATTTATCGGCCATATCGGCATGAAATATGGCAAAAGCCGAGTTCACGTCACGCATCGAAACCTTGAACTCGCCTTTCCCGATATGAGCGAGCAAGAACGCCAAGCCATTGTCGAAGACAACTTCAAAAATACCGGCCTTGCTTTAATCGAAACGGGGATCACTTGGTTTTGGCCAACGTGGCGCTTCAAACGCATTATTGTTGATAAAGACACGCACATGCTGCGTAAATACACCGAAGAAAAACAAGGCGTCCTGCTTTGTTGTGTACACGCCCTTAATTTAGAAATCACCGCACGAGCATTAGGTGTACTCGGCATTGGCGGATACGGTGTATTTCGTCCACACAATAATCCTGCGTATAACTTCATCCAATACTGGGGCCGAACTCATAACGGCAACACACTGATTGATCGTAAAGACATAAAACAGATGATCCGCGTATTGCGCCAAGGTAAACATCTTTTCTACTTAGCCGATCATGATTACGGTCGCAACAAGTCGGTCTTTGTGCCCTTTTTCGCGGTAGAAGACGCTTGCACCACCACCGGCACCAGCATTCTTGCTTATACCAGTAAATGCAAGATCATACCCGGCTCTGGTTTTAGAAATGACCAAGGCAAGTATGAGATCATGGCTGATATCTCCATTGGGCAAGATTACCCACAAAAAGATGAAGTGGCCGCCGCAGCCTACATGAACAAGTATATTGAGATGCTGATTCTCCGCGCACCTTCACAGTGGATGTGGCTGCACAAACGCTTTAAAACCATGGCAGACCCTCAGGCGAAGAAAGCCTGCCGTTATCAATAGCGTTGTAGGCTAGCACCTAACCCGCAATCACGGCCTTCTAACGCACACCTTCTAAAGAAAGTGGTACCGCGTTAGAAAACAAAAAGCCCCGCATCAAATGCAGGGCTTTCATGTTTATACGCTTTCGTTCAACCAATCATTCGCCTTGGTTAAATTAGATGCCGTATTGTGCACGGTACGCTTTCACCGCTTCTAGGTGTTCAACGCTGGTGCCTTTTTCTTCAAGGTAAGTGATAAGGTCAGTCAGGCTCACGATAGAGATGATTTCACAGTTGAAGTCACGCTCCACTTCTTGAATCGCCGACAACTCACCCTTGCCTTTCTCTTGACGATCAATCGCCACCAATACACCCGCAAGATCTGCGCCGTTCGCTTGAATGATTTCCATTGATTCACGAATCGCCGTGCCCGCGGTAATCACATCGTCCACCAGCATGATACGACCTTCCAGTGCGCTACCGACTAGGTTGCCACCTTCACCGTGATCTTTGGCTTCTTTACGGTTAAAGCAGTAAGGCTTATCCATATCGTGGTGATCCGCCAGCGCAACCGCGGTGGTGGTTGCAATTGGAATGCCTTTGTACGCAGGGCCAAACAACACATCGAACTCGATACCAGAGTCTGCTAGCGCCGCCGCGTAGAAGCGACCTAAACGCGCCAAATCACGGCCAGTATTAAACAGGCCAGCGTTAAAGAAATACGGACTCTTACGGCCTGATTTCAAAGTAAACTCACCAAACTTTAAAACTTCCTTCTCTAATGCAAATTCAATAAATTCACGCTGGTATGCTTTCATCTCTTACTCTCTAAATAAATCTCTAGCACTCATTGCTAGATGGTCTACAAAAATTCAAATATTTTGACACAGCCCTCCTCAACGTCATTGGCAGTAAATAGACTCGCCTTTACGATGAAGAGGTAATCTTTGCAGTAGATGGCATCACAGCTAGGCAGCCAGATTTTTCGAACCTATGAGCATACTCAAGTATGTGATTAGGTCGAAAAATTGCAGTGAACAACGCTGTGGTGTTATCTACAAAAAAGATAAAAAAATAGCCTCCCAATGGGAAGCTATAAAAGATTATTCCGCCAACGCCGCTTTCTGCGCCGCAACAATATCGGCCACACCTTTGGTCGCCGACTCTAGTAGCGCCAACAATTGTAGGTGAGTAAACGGTTCGCCTTCTGCCGTGCCTTGCACTTCAATCATGCGACCATCTTCAGTCATGACGACGTTCATATCGGTGTCCGCTGCTGAATCTTCAACATACTCAAGGTCACACAATACGTTTTCACCAAGCAGACCCACTGACACTGCCGCTACATGGCCAGTCATCGGGTTTTTCTTCAACTTACCTTTTTCGATCAGGTGTTGGAATGCATCTGCCAGTGCAACACTTGCACCAGAGATAGACGCAGTACGAGTACCGCCATCTGCTTGGATAACATCACAGTCAACGGTGATCATAAACTCACCCATTGCTTTTAGATCAACCACTGCGCGTAGGCTGCGCGCGATAAGGCGTTGGATTTCCATTGTGCGTCCGCCTTGCTTACCGCTCGCCGCTTCACGACGGTTACGCGTATGCGTTGCACGTGGCAGCATGCCGTATTCAGCCGTTACCCAGCCCTTACCCTTGCCTTTCATCCAATGCGGTACGTTTTCTTCAATAGAAGCGTTACAAAGAACCTTGGTGTTACCGAACTCTACCAGTACAGAGCCTTCTGCATACGCAGTATAGTTACGAGTAATTTTGATTGGGCGAACTTGATCCGCCTTGCGGTCGTTTGGACGCATGGGCATGTACCTTAATTAGCAGGGGAAACGTTTGGTTGGGTCAAGATTATAGCGGAAAAGAATATAACTGGCGAGCAAAGCCGCACAGACAAATCAGTGACATCCTCATAAAGCAGTAATAGTCGACAAGATTGATGTGACAACTGTGCTACTATCTCAAGGTTAATTTTCAGCATATATAAGACAGGAAAATTCGATGATCTACAGCATGACTGCTTACGCCCGTAAAGAAGTGAAAGGCGACTGGGGCACAGCCGTATGGGAAATTCGCAGCGTAAACCAACGCTACCTAGAAACCTACTTCCGCTTACCAGAACAGTTTCGTGGCCTAGAGCCAATCCTGCGTGACCGTTTTCGTAAACGCCTAGCGCGCGGTAAAGTGGAGTGTCACCTACGTTTTGAAGCGAACCCAGCCGCGCAAGGCGATCTGACTATCAACGAAACACTGGCGAAACAAGTGATCAATGCGGCGAAGCAAGTCATGGCGCTCACCGGTGATGATAGCCGTATCAACCCATTCCAAGTAATGCAATGGTCTGGTGTGATGGAAACGCCAGAGCAAGACATGGACAGCGTCAACAAAGACCTACTTGCGGGCTTTGATGAAGCCGTAAACGAATTTATCGATGCTCGTGGTCGTGAAGGTGACAACATGAAGGCATTGATTGAGCAGCGTCTAAACGCGATTACGGATGAAGTAGTGAAAGTTCGTGCTCGCATGCCTGAAATCTTGGTTTGGCAACGTGAACGCCTAATGAGCAAGTTTGAAGACGCGAAAGTGGACCTCGATGGTTCTCGTGTTGAACAAGAGCTGATCCTACTGGCGCAAAAATCAGACGTGGCAGAAGAGCTTGATCGTCTTGATTCTCACGTAAAAGAAACTCTAGTCGTGATGAAGAAAGGCGGCGCTTGTGGCCGTAAGCTGGACTTCATGATGCAAGAGTTTAACCGTGAATCAAACACGCTAGCATCAAAATCCATCAGCACAGACATCACCGCATCGGGTGTTGAGCTTAAAGTGCTGATTGAACAAATGCGCGAACAAATTCAAAACATCGAGTAATCGTTTGCGATATTTCCGATAGCAAAAAGCCCTGAACTGGTCTTAAACAACGGTTCAGGGCTTTTTTCGTTTTAGAACGACGAAACTAAAAAACGAAGCTTTATAGCTTACCTTTAAAAGTTAGCTGTAAACTAAGCTTTAAAACGAGGCTCTAACGCTCAATCTTTTGCGCCTTAAACGCTGGCTCGTCGGTGCTGGCAACTGCGTCTTGAACGGGAACGATTTGCAGCTCCCATTCATTGCGTTCTGCGGTTTCTTTTAGCACGCTGTACACCGCGTTATTACACAACTCAAACGACAAGACCGCATCGTTATTATTCAAGTAGTGACCCGTAAAGATAGAGGTAATCAAATCGCCCACACCCACTGGTTGGCGAACAAAATCCAGCAACGGACGCGTTACCAAGAACAAGCCCTGCTCACACGCCATCAACATGGTGAAGTCTTGCTTTGATGCGCAATGAAGATGCTTCACTAACACAATTTTCGGCCCCATCGTCAGCGCCAATTGGCAAGCCTCAATCGCACTGTCTAGGTCGTGAATATCCACTCCCGTGAAGCGCGCTAACTCAAACTGATTTGGCACGATAATATCGGCTTTTTTCATCAATCTTTCGCACAGCGCTTCCGTGACTTCCGGGCTCACAATGCAGCCTTTCTCTGGATCACCCATCACCGGATCACAAACATACAACGCTTGTGGATTATGCTGCTTAACGCGCTCAACTGTGGCCAGAATTTCATCCGCTTGCACACCGCTGCCCATGTAGCCTGAAATCACCGTTTTCACTTTACGCGCGGCATCAATATTGATTAAGCCATCCGCCAATGCCGTGATATCCCCTTGCTGCATCACCTTACCCGTCCAACCTTGTGTGTACTGGGTGTGGTTAGAAAACTGCACCGTGTGAATAGGCCAAACGATGTGCCCCAAACGCTGCAATGGGAATACCGCTGAACTGTTACCGGCACAGCCATAAACAACGTGAGACTGGATGGAAAGAATACCTTGCATAACTACCTCAAAAGCGAGCTTTAACGCTCTTAACACTGACGTATCGAGAGTACAGATGACTCACGCTGTGTTTCAAATGCGCATCAACGATATACCCGTCTTATCTTCAAATGCGTGCGGGTAACCCAATTAACTGTAAGTGATTAGTTTGAACCAAAAATGAGATGACGTCATCGCCTAGTGCAGCCGTTTCATCAACTATTCTGATTATAAATCTGTTTCACTCACTAAAAAGCCCCGCAATCGCGAGGCTCTCATCGTTTATAGCTGACCTGTTTACTGCCGGCTATTCGTCTTTTTCCGTTGTTCGACCATCGATATACGGCCAATAGTGGTGCCCCACTCGAATTAACAAGGTCGCGGCAGCTAAAACAAACGCCGCCACTGACAGCCACACAATTAAAATGGCATCGAGCTCTTTCATTCCCAGCGTGATGTAACGAGCAATCGCCATCATCGCAATATAAATTGGGTAACGAACCGGAATTTTACCGTTCATCACAAACTGCTGCACCATGGCCAACACTTCAAGGTAAATGAACATCAGCAGAATGTCGGTCAGCTGTACTCGTCTCTCCACAAACACATGAATAAACTCTTCCACCATGGCAAACAAAGTCGCCAAGGTAATCGCGACCAAAAGAATCGCTTCCAAGATATGGAACACTTTCAAAAATGGACGACTAAACGCCTTAGGAAGATGGGATGGCATGCTTTAAGCTCACGAATAATTAATCTCTAACTGATAATTTTATCACGGCTTTTTGATGAAAGGATGACCCTGTGTGAAACAGGGCCATTTATTTATCGTGTTCGACGACTCAATTACAGCAAAATCAGGTACGCGAGGAAAACAACCGAGAGCGCATAAATCGCCGGATGCACTTCTTTGCCACGACCGGCCACAACCATGGTAAAGCAGTAGCTAATAAAGCCCATTGCCATACCGTTAGCAGGAGAGAAACTCAACACGGTAAACATGATGGTAAAGAAAGCAGAAATGCGTGACTCTTTTTGATCCCAATTGATTTGGCCCAAACGACCAATCATGTAGATACCGACCACGACCATTGCCGGAGCAACCATCGCGGCAGAGAAAATAGAAAACAGTGGGTACAAGAACAACGACAGCATAAACATGCCCGCCACCAATACCGCCGCAAGACCAGTTTTCGCGCCCTGTGAAGACGCAATACCTGATTCAGAGAAGGCCGTAATCGACGTTGTACCCAAAATAGAACCAATCACCGTACCGCCGGCATCCGCAACCAGCGCTGAACGTGCATTCGGCACTTTGCCATCTTCATCGATGATGCCCGCATCACGGCCCACACCAATAATCGTGCTCAAGCCATCAAAGAAATCGACAATCAAGAAGATCACCACGATAAACAGTAAATCAAACCACTTATCCATCGTAATGCCAGACAAATCAAAAATAGCGCCAAAAGTGCTGTCCATACTTGGCGGCATAGAGACGATTTGATCCGGAATTGGCGCGAAATTCGTGCCTAACATCCAGTCGGCCATCACGGTCAAAATAATCGCTGAAACAAACGAAATGAAGGTCGCCAACTTAATGTCACGCACCATGCACCCAAGCGCAATAAAGATACTGATGTAAGCAATCAACACTTGAGGGTTGGCAATATCGCCCATGCTCACGAGAAGAATTGGGTTAGAGACGATTATTCCGGCATTTTTTAAACCCAGAAACGCAATAAACAAACCCAATGACACCGTAATCGATAACTTGAGATCTTCCGGAAGAGATTCAATCATCGCTTTGCGGATATTGGTCATCGACAAAATCAGATACAGCACACCAGAGAGGAAAATACCAAACAGCGCTTCATGCCAAACCACCGCAACCGAGCCACTCAGCAACATGCCTTTGAAAAAGCCATTCATACTCATGCCTGGTGCAAGCATGACCGGATAATTACCCCAAATGCCCATAATGAGAGTCGCGATCGCAGCAGATACCGCCGTTGCCGTAAACACCGCACCTTTATCCATGCCCGGAATGCCGCCCAAAATCGCAGGGTTCACCGCCAGAATGTAGCTCATCGCAAGGAAAGTAATAAAGCCAGCGTACAGCTCAGTGCTAACCGTGGTTTTTCGTTCTGAGATCTTAAAGATCGACTCTAGAATGCCAGAAGATTTCTGGGCTTTGAGGGTAGATTCGACACTCACAATGTAACCTTACAACTGAATAAAATAGAAGATGGGTACACATGCTGATATAGAGAAAGTTCGCCTTAATTAAAGCAAACTTACTGTAGTCACCGAGTTAGGCTCAGCGGTAGAAACATCCGGTCCAAATTACCAGACATATACAGCACGTAATCGTTTGCGCGGATTGTAAGGATTTACCATTAAAGTTCAACGCTTTTTACCGCCTGAATGCGAAATAAAGCAAACGTTTACTTTGTGTGTTGCCCTTAACGCCGTGTTTTTATTCCACTTAACACATATAAAAGGCACCATTGTGCACATTTCTTTTCCTTGTGATGAACCTTGTGATTGTGCTACTCTTCGCCTCCATTTTTCTGACCTATTTTTCACTCTTTACGTGATTTTTCTTGGTCAGTGCTATCTTTAAACTGTCGACTCTTCTTTTCGGCACCATCCAACCAAATGTGGAACGTTACATATGGGCAAAGGTACTCTATATATCGTCTCGGCACCGAGCGGCGCTGGTAAATCTAGCTTGATCTCAGCGATGCTGGAAACCAATCCAACATACGCGATGAAAGTATCTGTATCTCACACGACGCGCGGAATGCGCCCAGGTGAGCAAGATGGCGTGCACTATCACTTTGTGCAAAAAGAACATTTTGAAGAGTTGATTGAAAAATCAGAATTCCTTGAGTATGCCGAAGTCTTCGGTAACTACTACGGTACGTCTCGCGTATGGATCGAAGAAAACCTTGAAAAAGGCATCGACGTCTTCCTAGATATTGACTGGCAAGGCGCTCGTCAAATCCGCGAACAAATGCCTCTTGCACAAAGCATCTTTATTCTACCGCCATCAAATGGTGAGCTAGAACGCCGTCTAAATGCGCGCGGTCAAGATAGCGAAGCTGTCATTGCAAAACGCATGGCAGAAGCAAAAGCAGAAATTTCTCACTATAACGAGTATGACTACGTTATTGTGAACGATGACTTTGATACTGCTCTGATGGACTTTAAAGCGATCATCCGTGCAGAACGATTGAAGCAAGATAAGCAAGCGGCTAAATATAAAGGCATGCTTGACGCTCTATTGGCTGAGTAAGGATCTCCCAAAAGCCATTCACAGATGAGACAACGCTGTGGCTAGAATATAGTCGCGTAAGCCTGTATAATTTCTCGTCATTAAAAATTTTAGTTAACTATTTGGAGTCCTCATGGCACGCGTAACTGTTCAAGACGCTGTTGAAAAAGTTGGCAACCGTTTCGACCTAGTACTGATTGCGGCTCGCCGCGCTCGTCAAATGCAAACTGGCATGAAAGATTCACTAGTGCCTGAAGAAAACGATAAGCCTACGGTTATCGCTCTACGCGAAATCGAAGAAGGCCTGATCACGAAAGACATTCTTGATGCGCGTGAGCGTCAAGAGCAACAAGAGCAAGAAGCAGCAGAACTAGCAGCAGTAAGCAGCATCGCTCACACTCGCTAATCTGACTTTCTCTACAACTCTTTTCTAGGCCTAAAGTTTGTATCTATTCGATAGCCTCAAAGACGTTGCCCAAGAATATCTAACAGAGCCTCAAATTGAGGCTCTGCGTCAATCTTATGTGGTAGCGAAAGATGCCCATGAAGGGCAAACTCGCTCTAGCGGCGAGCCTTATATCATTCACCCCGTTGCGGTTTCTCGTATTTTGGCCGAAATGCGCCTTGATATCGAAACTCTCCAAGCTGCCTTACTTCATGATGTCATCGAAGATTGTGATGTCACCAAAGAAGATCTAGAAGCGCAATTTGGCACAACCGTTGCAGAACTGGTGGATGGTGTCTCTAAGCTGGATAAGCTTAAATTTCGTGATCGCAAAGAAGCACAAGCAGAAAACTTTCGTAAAATGGTCCTTGCCATGGTGCAAGACATTCGCGTTATTCTGATCAAGCTTGCCGACCGCACTCACAACATGCGCACACTCGGGGCTCTCCGCCCAGATAAAAAACGTCGCATCGCCCGTGAAACGCTCGAAATCTACTCTCCCCTTGCCCATCGTCTTGGCATCCACAATATTAAAACCGAACTGGAAGAACTTGGCTTTGAAGCCTTGTATCCCAACCGTTACCGCGTTTTAAAAGAAGTGGTCAAAGCAGCGCGTGGTAATCGTAAAGAGATGATCCAGCGTATTCACAGCGAAATTGAAGGCCGTTTGGATGACGTCGGTCTGAGCGCTCGCGTAGTGGGTCGAGAAAAAAACCTGTTTTCTATCTACAACAAGATGAAAACCAAGGAACAGCGTTTCCATACCATCATGGATATCTACGCGTTCCGTGTCATTGTCGATGCCGCGGATACTTGTTATCGCGTGCTTGGCCAAGTACACAGCTTGTATAAGCCACGTCCAGGTCGCGTAAAAGATTACATCGCGGTACCGAAAGCCAATGGCTATCAATCTATTCATACTTCAATGGTTGGCCCTCACGGCGTACCGGTTGAAGTGCAGATCCGTACCGAAGATATGGATCAAATGGCAGACAAAGGTGTCGCCGCGCATTGGGCTTACAAAGGCAATGGCGATCGCACTGGCACCACCGCACAAGTGAAAGCTCAGCGTTGGATGCAAAGCCTACTTGAGTTACAACAAAGCGCTGGCAACTCATTTGAATTTATTGAGAACGTAAAATCGGATCTGTTCCCAGATGAGATTTATGTTTTCACACCGAAAGGCCGTATCGTTGAGTTGCCTGTGGGCGCAACGGCGGTGGATTTTGCTTATGCCGTACATACCGATGTGGGCAATACCTGTGTAGGCGCACGTGTCGATCGCACGCCTTACCCTCTAAGCAAATCACTGAAAAACGGTCAAACGATTGAGATCATCTCCGCTCCGGGCGCGCGTCCAAATGCGGCTTGGCTCAACTATGTCGTTACCTCTCGTGCTCGCACCAAGATCCGTCAAGTATTGAAAACCATGCGTCGTGAAGAGTCGATCACTCTTGGCCGTCGCTTGCTCAATCATGCTTTGGGTGAACTTTCTGTCTCTGACATCAGCGAAGAAAACATCAATCATGTATTGAAAGATCTGAAAATCAGTACCTTACAAGATCTGCTGGCTGATATTGGTTTGGGCGAACTGATGAGCATTGTCGTCGCTCGCCGTCTATTGGGCGATGCTGACGAATTAACGGAAGTGGAATCCACCAGCGACACGCCGAAGAAGAAAATGCCAATTCGTGGTTCAGAAGGTATTTTGCTGACGTTTGCCAATTGTTGTCATCCAATTCCCGATGACTCCATCATTGCTCACGTTTCTCCGGGTCGTGGCCTTGTGGTGCACCGTGAAACCTGTCCAAACGTACGTGGTTACCAACGTGAACCCGATAAATACATGGCGGTGGAATGGTCAGATAATTACGATCAAGAGTTCAGCACCGAACTTCGCGTCGATGTACAAAACCGTCAAGGTGCATTGGCTGAGCTGACCAATGTGATATCCAAAACGGGATCGAACATTCACGGTCTTTCAACCGAAGAGCGCGATGGCCGTTTGTATACCGTGACGGTCTTACTGACCACCAAAGATCGTGTGCACTTGGCGAGCATTATGCGCCGCATTAAATCGATGCCGTATACGCTCAAAGTACGCCGTCGTAAGAACTGATTGTATTCTCTTTACAGGCCCTTGAGACAACCCTCTCAAGGGCCTTTCTTTTAGAGTGAATTATGAATTTAGAACGCTATAACCGTATTCAACAAGTCCTCAAAGCCCGTCAAACCGATCTGACTTTCTGCTTAGAAGAAGTGCATAAGCCGAACAACGTATCTGCCGTCATTCGTACCGCCGATGCAACCGGCATTCATAAAATCCACGCCGTTTGGCCAGCCAAAATGCGCACGCTTACGCACACCTCCGCAGGTGCGCGTAACTGGGTTGAAGTGGATACGCATACAAGCATTGATGACGCAATTGATGAGTTGAAAGCACAAGGCATGCAGATCTTAGTCACCAACTTGTCGGAGACTGCGGTCGATTTTCGCGAGATTGACTACACCAAACCAACGGCCATCATTTTAGGCAGCGAAAAAGTTGGGGCTTCTAAGCGTGCCAAAGAACTGGCTGATCAAGACATCATCATCCCGATGATGGGTATGGTGCAATCGCTCAATGTCTCGGTGGCGAGCGCGGTGATCATGTATGAAGCGCAGCGCCAACGAGAAGCGGCAGGCATGTACAATCGTGAAACCAGCCCGCTCTCAGAAGAAGTGATTCATCGCGTCTTATTTGAACGTGGCCATCCCGTCCTAGCCAAAGTCGCGAAGCGCAAAAAGATGCCTTATCCACCATTAGATGACGAAGGGCAAATCGTCGCGGATGAGGCTTGGTGGGCAGAGATGCAAGCCAAATAGAACATTCACGTGTCAACCACAGCACGTATAGAGCTCGAGAACGCATCGTAGATAGTATGCTTCGATAACATGCGATGCGTCTCTCGGCTGACTATCCCTCACTGACCCCCTGTCGCCCTCACTTTCCCCTGTACAAAAACACAGCCAAATGGTTAACTATCTTTATCTTCGTTAACGAGCTTTGTGTTATGTCTCAACTTCTTTCTGCTATTCCTCTTACTTCACTGACGGGCGTTGGTGCCAAGGTGGCCGAGAAGCTCGAAAAAGTTGGCCTCAACAGTGTGCAAGACTTGCTGTTCCACCTGCCGCTACGTTACGAAGATCGCACTCGAGTTTATCCGATGATAAAACTGCATGCCGGCCTGTGGGCGGCGGTGCAAGGTAAAGTGATGAGCGCCGATACCCTGTTTGGTAAGCGCAAAATGCTGACGGTAAAAATCAGCGATGGCAACGGCACGGTGGCGCTGAAGTTTTTTAACTTTACCGCCGGGATGAAAAACAACTTTGCTGAAGGCAAAACGGTGCATGCCTTTGGGGAAATCAAGCGCGGCAATTTTGGTTTGGAGATCGTCCATCCAGATTACAAATTCTATGCGCCTAACCAGCCAGCCGAAATAGAGCAAAGCTTAACACCGGTTTACCCAACCACTGAAGGCTTGCGTCAACTGACCTTACGCAACTTAACCGATCAAGCCTTAGCGTTATTAGATAAAGCCGCGGTGCAAGAGTTGCTACCAAGCGGGCTTTATCCACATCAAACGACCCTTGCTCAAGCACTGCATACCATCCATCGACCAACGCCAGATATCGATTTGGCCCTATTTGATGAAGGTAAGCACCCCGCTCAAGTTCGCTTGATCATGGAAGAGCTACTGGCACAAAACCTATCTATGCTGGCCGTACGCAGCAAAGGCCAACAAGATGTGGCCATTGCACTGCCCGAAGTCCAGCAACTAAAACAGCAGCTACTGGCACAACTGCCCTTCTCTCCGACCAACGCTCAAGCACGCGTCGTGAATGAAATTGAACAAGATCTCGCGAAACCACATCCCATGATGCGCTTAGTGCAAGGCGATGTGGGCTCAGGTAAAACCTTAGTCGCGGCACTCGCGGCCGTGCGCGCGATTGAACACGGCTATCAAGTCGCTCTTATGGCACCAACCGAACTGCTCGCCGAGCAACACGCGATCAACTTTGGCCATTGGCTTGAATCGATGGGGATCAAAGTAGGTTGGCTGGCCGGAAAACTAAAAGGCAAAGCCAAAGAAGCACAATTAGCCAGCATTGCCAGTGGTGAAGCCAAAATGGTCGTTGGCACTCATGCCTTATTCCAAGAACATGTTGCCTTCCATAACCTGGCTTTAGTCATCATTGATGAGCAGCACCGCTTCGGTGTTCATCAGCGTTTAGAACTGCGAGCTAAAGGCGAGAAACAAGGCAGCTTCCCGCACCAGTTGATCATGACGGCGACGCCAATCCCACGCACCTTAGCAATGACGGCTTACGCCGATCTAGAAACCTCCGTGATTGATGAGCTACCACCGGGTCGCACCCCAATCCAAACCGTCGCCATTCCCGATACTAAGCGCGATGACATCGTCGAGCGGGTACGCAATGCCTGTTTGAACGAAGGCAAGCAAGCCTATTGGGTATGTACCTTGATTGATGAATCGGAGGTACTCGAAGCGCAAGCCGCGGCCGATACCGCCGAAGAGCTGCAACGCATTCTGCCCGATGTCAAAATCGGCTTAGTGCATGGCCGCATGAAAGCGGCAGAGAAACAAGCGGTGATGAAGGCGTTCAAAGACAACGAATTGCACCTGCTCGTGGCCACAACCGTAATTGAAGTCGGCGTGGACGTCCCCAATGCCAGCTTGATGATCATAGAAAACCCAGAGCGCTTAGGTCTGGCGCAATTACACCAATTACGCGGCCGTGTAGGCCGAGGAACCGTTGCGAGTCACTGTGTACTGCTGTATCACTTACCGCTGTCGAAAACGGCTCAGAAACGCTTAGGTGTACTAAGAGAAAGTAACGACGGCTTTGTGATTGCACAGCGTGATTTGGAAATCCGTGGTCCGGGTGAATTACTGGGCACCAAACAAACGGGCATGGCCGATTTTAAGATTGCAGACTTAGTTCGCGATCAGCGCTTGATCCCAGAAGTTCAACGCATTGCGCGCCACATTCACGACCAATACCCGCACAATGCCAGCGCGATCATCGAACGTTGGTTGGGCGAGCGTGATATTTACGCCAAAGCTTAACGACAACCCTCGCGATCAAAGCACAGCGTTAAAACCTTCCTTTCTATTGGGCTTGAACCAAAAAAAGACCCTGCATCACGCAGGGCCTTGGCTTACCAACAACATAAATTCTTGGGTTCAGTAATTATTTCACTGATGTCACACGACTGGCTTTCTCACCGGTGGCCGATACCGAGCGAATGAAGACTTCACCCATCACGGCTGGGCGTTGACTGTCTGCGTAAGTTAGCCAATTTTCGCCATCGATTGAGTATTGCAGCTCAATACCTGGGAACGCACTGTTCATGGCTAACTTGCCGTTTTCAATTTTCGCACCCGGTACTGGTAGACGGTAATCAATGCCCGCTTTTTCCAGCTTCGCCAATTCACGTTGACCAAGTACGTTCGCAAAGCGGTTGTAATCTTGATTACGTGCTTCTTTATCAACTAGGTTGGTGTTTTGCGAGTATTCAACGCCCACTTGGTAGTCGTTTTCCCACTCAGCTTCATGCCAAGCACGCTCAGCGGCAGCTAGTACGCGAGGGAAGACCATGTATTCGTACTGCTCATCAGTACGCACCGTTTCAGACCAAAGTTGCGCTGACAAGCCGTAGAACGGTTTCGCTTCAATGGTGCCTTTACCCGTGAAACCATTGCCATCACGGTCCAATGAGGTTTCCGCGTTTTGTGGCATGTTTTCCGGTGCAAAACCAAACATCTTGCGTGTATCGGTTGCACGAGTTGCCCAGTAGTAACCGCGCTCTTGAGGATCCGCTTCGTAAGGCATATCCATGTAAACGTAATCTGGGTTAGAGACAATTACGTCATAGCCTTTTTCAGACCATTCGTACACTGAAGACGTACCGCCCCAGTAAAGAACATCCCAGAAGTTTACGCGGGTATTTTCAGTTGCGAAGGCTTTCTCGCCACCTTCACTGTATTTCAAACCATCTTGCCAAGCTTGGAAGTTAGGGATGCCTTTTGCTGCCACAATCTTCGACACTTCTTCGGCAAAGTAACTTGGTAGATGGCCGTAATCGCTCACCGTACCGTTTTCAATTAGGGTCTTACATTGTGGTGACTTCGCGAATGGCTTGTCTTGTTGAGACAGGTCAATCGTGCCTTTCCAGTTCACTTTCTCTTCTGCGTTTACATCTTGGAAGCCTGCGCCCAATTTGATGTTCTTCGCTTCATCGCCACCAAAGTGCCATGTAGTGAGAGGGGCGCCCGCTTCTTGGTGCATTGCCGCCACTTCAGAGATCACTTTGTCAACAAAGCGGGTTGAAGAATCAAGACACGGGTTGATAAAGCTGTGCTTATCGTAGAACTGAACCGTCGTGACGTTCGAGCTATCTTGCGGGTCCATCAAACGGTATTCGTTCGCTTGTTCTGTTTGGCCTGCCGCCATTAAGCGATCGTAACGCGCTTCCATTGAAACCACTGCAGAACGCGCGTGCGCTGGCATGTCGATTTCAGGGATCACTTCAATGTTACGTGCTTTGGCGTATTTCAGAATTTCAACATAATCGGTTTTGCTAAAGTAGCCTGAACCGAAGTTATCTGAAGTAGGACCAGAACCTAACTGTGGTAACAGACATTGTTGCTCATCAAGGTCAAAGCAACGCTGGCCGCCGATATCCGTTAACTCAGGAAGGCCTGGAATTTCTAAACGCCAACCTTCATCATCGGTTAAGTGAAGGTGTAGCTTGTTCATCTTGTAAGCCGCCATTTGGTCTAGCGTGGCGAGAATCGCGTCTTTACTGTGGAAGTTACGCGCCACATCCACCATGACACCACGGTAATCAAAGCGCGGCGCATCGATGATGCGGATTTGTGGCAATGTTGCTTCTTCGCCCATCAAGCCATCAGCCAAACCGAAGATAGATTGCACGCCGTAGAACAGGCCAGCTTGGTCAAACGCGACAATCTTGATGCCTTGCTCGCCAATCACGAGTTCGTAAGCACCTGCTTTGGCTAAATCTTCTGGAAATTCACTCGGTACAATGCTGGTCTCAACCGCAAGCTCACCCGCTAGGTTGATGTCCAATAATGCGCCGCGTGCTTGTAATGCTTTGAATTGTTCCGCGCTGAATAAGGTGCTTGGTAGCGCAAGACCTTGAGCAAGGCTCACTGAACCGGTACCCGCTTCAACATGCAGTGGGGTTGGCAGTAAGGTCGTTGAGACATCTTGCTGAGCAAGATCCGCGTTCTTCTCAAAGCGCGTTACGGCATTAGCAAAAACGTTGTTGTCATCGGGTGTGCGTTTTAGGTTGTCACCTTCAAGGCCAGAAACAAAACTAGCAACATCTTCCGTATTCAGTGATGCGATCATCTTTGGCTGAGCATCAGGAGCGGTCACAAATGCACCCGGCATAAAGTCGGTCGCAAATAATTGCCAGTACTCACCAATCAAACCCAACTCGACTTTTTCGCCAGCCGCAAAGCCATCAAACTTATCCGTAGGTTCCAGCTTATGTAGATCCCCCGTAATACGAGTGACTTTAAACTGCTCATTGTCGACGTCTAAGATTAAACGAATGCTGTGGAAGTAAATTGCCCACTCTTTTGAGTCAACGGCTGCGCCTTGGTTATCTAAAGTCATGATAACTTTATTGCACGATGCCCACTCCGCACCGAGGTTTTCACATGCGAGACCATCGTTCGCACCGTGATTAGTCATGACTTGATAGTTGATATCTAAGTTATCTGCTAGTGAATCTACCACGCTTTGTGGGCTCTGCAGCGAAGAACAACCGGCCAAAGTTGCTAACACTGAAACTGCGATCATAGTTGGTTTCAACATCTTACTTACCTTGTGAACACTTACCGAAACAAGCAACCAAAACGGCTGCGCTTACCAAAAAAAGTACATCCAATGACGTCAAAATATAGGGAGTTATTTTTCGCAGTAAAATTAATCGATAGGATTCGGTGATCCAGTTCAAATTGGCCGAAATCAGAAAAATATAAAAAGTTTATTTTCAATAGGTTACGAGGCACGTCAAAATCATTAAAAATCTTTTGACGATATTTCTGCGATCTAAATCACTACCGTTGATACATCAATCAATAACTTAAGTCGTTCATCGCTCTATTTACCAGCGCTCAAAATGAACTCACGTTAAATTTTCTCAGCAAAAACGTGAATAAGATCGCCATTTCATCATCGTCAAGGCTCGTCAATATTGCTGTTTTGACAATTTTTCTCATGAGTAATAACAAGTCGCTAAACCTTTGAATGCCCAAAGTAAGTCATAAAGATGGCCATCGGCGATAACATTCAGGCATAAAAAAGCCCGCCGAAGCGAGCTCATTCATCATTATCCGATATCGAGGCCTATGCCTATGCCTATGCAGAGAGACAGGCAATTCATGACCTAATCTTTCACCAGTAAGATGTCATGCCACGGTAATTGCTCATCACCCAAGACGATAAAGTTCGGGTTCTCTAACGTGTCACGCTCATTGTAAGAGAGCGGCTCAAGCAAAGTACTCAGAATACGCCCACCCGCCTCTTCAACGATACACTGCGTTGCCGCCGTATCCCACTCACCAGTCGGACCTAAACGTAAGTAACAATCCACCGCCCCTTCGGCCACCAAGCACGCCTTCAACGCCGCAGAGCCCAATGGCACCAAGTCGTAGTTCCACGCACTACTCATGCGCTCCGTAATACGATTGATGTCTTGGCGACGACTGATGGCAATCGCAATCGGCTGCTGCGGACCTTCATGCTTATGCGTGGTGATACGCACATTTTCGCTCATATCTGGAATCTTCCATGCGCCTTTGCCTTGGTAGGCATAGTAAGTCACCCCCGAAACTGGCCCATACACCACACCCATGATCGGCTTGTTATTTTCAATTAAGGCAATGATGGTCGCAAAGTCCCCACTACGGGCAATAAACTCTTGCGTACCATCCAGCGGATCCACCAGCCAATAACGATCCCACTGTGAGCGTTGTTCCAAGCTAATATCCGCCGCTTCCTCCGATAACACGGGAATATCAGGCGTGAGTTCAGACAACTTCTCGACGATGAACTTATGCGCAGCAAGGTCGGCACTGGTAACCGGAGTTGAGTCACTTTTGGTGTACGCTTCGTACTGCTTGGTCTGATAAATATCTAAGATCAGTTGACCTGCAGTACGTGCAATGTCAATCACAGCGGGAAGATGGTGAGAAAGGTCAGGGCTTATTGGCATAATCGTTCCTTGGGCGACGCACTTATTATGATTTTAGATAGCGTAGAGCGAGCATCAATGCGGTAATACTGCGCGCTTCACAAAAGTCGAGATGGGTCAGCAGTTCTTCTGCTTGTGCCAATGGCCAACGCACGATCTCTAATGGCTCAGGCTCATCCCCCAGCAATTGTTCCGCGTAGAGCTCTTGGCCAATAAACAGCGTCATCTTGCTTGAGAAATACGATGGCGCGAGGATCACCTCTTTTAATGGCACCAAGTTGTGAGCACCAAAACCAATTTCTTCTTTTAGCTCTCGATTCGCTGCCTCGATGGCGCTTTCACCAAGATCGATTAATCCTTTAGGAAAACCTAACTCGTAGCGCTCGGTGCCAGCCGCGTATTCACGCACCAGCAATAAATCACCTTGTTCGGTGACCGGCACAACCATGACCGCATGGCGATCACTCGGACGCATACGTTCATACACACGTTCTTCGCCATTGCTAAAACGTAAATCAATCGCTTCAATCGTAAACAGTCGAGATTGCGCGACCGTCTGCTTAGCCAGAATTTCTGGTGGTGTCCGTTTGGCCACAATGTTTCTCCTTCTCTAAGCAATAGATTCTTAATATATGAGAAGACAATACGTTAAACCAGTTTCTCAGCCGTCTTATTTTGAGAAAACCGAATCAATCGCACTATATCTTCCTTCTCTATCTCCGTCCGACTTAACGTTGTGTGGGTATATTCTGTAGGTATGCACATCATTCAAACGGCAGATACAAAAATGGAGCTCTAAGAGCTCCATCTATCCATTCTTCAATCATCACTCACGTGGGATTGGTGACGCATTAGTAGTAAGAGTGCTCACCACGGTCATGCTCAGTCGCATCACGAACCGCGGTTAGTTCGCCTTCAAACTGTTGCAGTAACTCTTTTTCGATGCCATCTTTTAGTGTCACATCGACCATTGAACAACCGTTACAACCGCCGCCAAACGCAACAATTGCGATACCGTCTTCAGTGATTTCAACCAGACTCACGTGGCCACCGTGACCCGCCAGTTGTGGGTTAACTTGAGTTTGGATCGCGTATTCAACACGCTCTACAAGCGGTGCATCGTCCGACACTTTACGCATTTTTGCGTTCGGTGCTTTCAATGTTAACTGTGAACCCATCTTATCCGTAACGTAATCAATTTCTGCATCGTCTAAAAATGGCAGACTTAGCTCATCTACATACGCAGATAGCATTGGGAATGTCAGTTCAGTATCAGTAGCTTCTACAGCTTCTGGCGGACAATAAGAGACACCACACTCAGCATTTTGAGTGCCTGGGTTTACCACGAACACACGAATATTAGTGCCTTCAGGCTGCTGTGCAAGCAACTTGGCAAAGTGTTCTTGAGCGCTTTCAGTAATAGTAATTGTATTTGACACGACGAATACCTGAGTAATTTTGTAGGCTATTTGTTCACCATTCTACTCCTGAAAATTCTGAGATCTAGCCTTTTACGCATAATTGATCATGCTTAGCTATAACCGAATGATTCAGGAGTGCGGCAGATACAGTAAATATCAACATTTTTGACACCTTCATCAAGCAGTAATTTACATAATTGCTGCACAGTACTCCCTGTCGTCACCACATCGTCAACAATCACGACCGAGTGAAGCTCGCCGACAGATTGCGTTAACCTGAACGCCCCACGCAAATTGCGCCGCCGCTGGGTTCGATCCATTCCTCGCTGCGCGCCCGTCACGCGAGTGCGTTTAAACAAGGAGACACAAGGCAGATCGAGTCGCTTAGCTAAAGCCCGCGCTAAATACTCACTCTGATTGAATCCACGCCATAGCTGACGACGCCAATGCAACGGGACATAACTGATGACTTGCACCTCCGTAACCTCCTGAATATTGGTGACAACTTGCTGAGTAAGCAGATCCGCTAACACCTCAACATAGCGAAGCTGGCGAGCAAATTTCAATTGTTGCACGTAATCCGACAGTGGCGGCGTATAGTCGCCAACGCAAACCAAGCGACGCCAAGGCGGTGGCTCAGAGAGACACGCCCCACAACGCTCCATCACCTGAGGGACCGCTAAGCCACAGCATTGGCAACGAACTTGTCGGCTCATCGCATCAATGCACGCTCGACACAATAACCAAGGAAGCCGATCTTGATTATTACGAGGCTCTAAAGGCAACATACAATACTGGCAATAATGCGCGATCCAGGCCTGTCTGTTTTTCTGCCACCATTGCGTTACCATAAGCGACTTCAGTGAATCATTTTCGTTGATCGTGGAGTGATAGTGCCGCGACCCTCGCAACAAGAAGGATGAAATAAGTGCGACAAACTGAGAGAACAAACCCAGCCTTACATTGGTCCACTTACGGCGCAGGGGAACATTTGGTGTTACTGCATGGTTGGGGAATGAATGGTGCCGTTTGGCAGCAAAGTATTGATGCCCTTAGTCAGCACTATTGCGTGCATGTGGTCGATTTACCCGGCTTTGGTCACAGCCACCACTGCCACTTTTCGACGATCGAAGATTTAACCGAACAAGTATTGCGTGACGCACCACCGCAAGCCATCTGGCTTGGTTGGTCTTTGGGTGGGTTGGTCGCCTCACACATTGCTTTGCATCACCCAGATCGGATGCTGGGATTCATCAGCGTTGCAAGCTCTCCCTGCTTTGCCGCAAAACCAAGCGATGACATCATCGGCCAAGCGCCGTGGCGAGGCATTCAAGCCAACGTGCTCAGCGCTTTTACTGCCCAGTTGATGGATGATTTTCAATTGACCATTGAGCGCTTCATGGCGTTGCAAGCCATCGGCAGTCCATCGGCTCGCCAAGATGTCAAAACACTCAAAAAAGCGGTGCTCTCTCGTCCTTCTCCAAATCAACAATCATTGCTCTCTGGTTTGCATTTGCTGGCAGAACTCGACTACCGCGCGCAGCTAGCCAACATCGAGGTACCCACCTTGCGTCTTTACGGCCGCTTGGACGGATTAGTGCCGATAAAAATAGCCAAAGAAGTCGATAAATTAATGCCAAACAGCCAAAGTTTCGTCTTCAATCAATCCTCTCACGCGCCTTTTATGACTGAGCCTGAGGCCTTTATTGAACAAGTGATCGGCTTTCAAAATCATAAATTAATCGCATAAAACGTTAAATTTTTGACCATTTCCGCCGATAACTCAGTTAACTGACAGAACGATAGCCATGTCAGTGGGCGAAACTGAAGAGGTCTCAGTTATGATCGTGTCACCCACCAATGTGAGTGTGTCACTTATCGCCCCATCGGTTAATGTGCAAACGGAGCAAGCGGCCCGCGACAATCGAATTCGCGAACCGATTACCCCCACCGTTGCACTAGCCAAAAGCAATGCTGAACGTAAAATCAATTCAGATGATAAACGACGTCGCAATGCGGCTTGGGACCCATCTGAGCATCCGAACTATGACGACGAAGAGGAGCATGCCATTGAGAAAAATGAGCATCGCCGACCGGAGACTCCATTAGAAAGGCTGTTTGAGCTACTGGCTCTATCGAGTTATAGCGATCAGCAAGGGAAAGGCTACGCAATGCGGTTTCGTTTACCTAAACGCATAATCGATGCAGCGATAACCGAAGGGAAAATGGCAAAGCGGCGAGTCGTTATTCGATACCATTACGGCCATGCTGTTGCGCCCAATACCCCTTCAGAGGTCATTGCGGTGTTGTAGTTGCTGAGTGCGTGGGCTGAATCTTCGTGATGCCTTCTATGCCCAGTGAATACCAAAAGACAAAAAGCCCCTCTCATTTGAGCGGGGCTTTTTTTGTATCACCAATCACACGAACTCATCGTGAGGCTTAGCGTTTCGCTTTTGCAAAGGCAGCCGCAAACGCACCACCCATCGCATTGCCTCCTGCTGGCTCTTCACGACGACGCTGCTGACCACCTTGTGGACGAGCTTGATTCTGATTGTTGCTGCGCGGCTCAGAGCTGCGCTGAGTGCGATTATCTTGCCCAGGCTCATCATTGAGACGCATTGAAAGCGCAATACGCTTGCGCTGCACGTCGACTTCCATCACTTTCACTTTCACGATGTCACCCGCTTTCACCACTTCACGCGGGTCCGCAACATAACGATCAGTCAGCGCTGAAATGTGCACTAGGCCATCTTGGTGAACGCCAATATCAACGAAGGCGCCGAAGTTTGCCACGTTAGACACCACACCTTCCAACACCATGCCCACTTCAAGATCAGAAACTTTTTCAATCCCTTCCGCAAAAGTAGCCGTTTTAAACTCAGGACGTGGATCGCGGCCCGGTTTATCCAACTCTTTGATGATGTCGGTCACCGTTGGCAAACCAAAGCTGTCATTGGTGTAATCAACCGCGTGCAAGCCACGTAAAAACTCAGTATCGCCAATTAAGCTCTTCACCGCTTTACTGTTTTTCTCCGCAATGGCCTTCACCACTGGGTAAGCTTCTGGGTGAACAGACGATGCGTCCAATGGGTTTTTACCATCCATAATACGCAGGAAGCCCGCACACTGTTCAAAGGCTTTTGGCCCTAAACGTGCCACTTTCTTCAAGGTTGTGCGCGCTTCAAAGCGGCCATTCTCATCACGGTAATCCACGATGTTTTGTGCCATGGTTGTAGACAATCCCGCCACGCGCGTTAATAACGCTGCCGATGCCGTATTCACATCCACACCCACCGCGTTCACACAGTCTTCAACCACCGCATCAAGACGTTTGGCCAACATAGATTGGCTAACATCATGTTGGTATTGGCCCACCCCGATCGATTTCGGGTCGATTTTCACCAATTCCGCCAATGGGTCTTGCAAACGACGCGCAATCGACACAGCGCCACGCAGTGACACGTCCATATTAGGGAACTCTTTCGCCGCCAATTCCGATGCTGAATAAACCGACGCGCCCGCTTCACTGACCATGATTTTTTGTACTTTTAGATTGCCACGAGCAATCAAATCGCCAACAAAGCTATCGGTTTCACGCGACGCCGTACCGTTACCAATTGCAATCAAATCGACATTGAACTTACGCACCAACTTATCGACGACGGCCATTGCTTGGTCATACTGTTTTTGAGGTGGGTGCGGGTAAATAGTCTCGGTGGTCAGTACTTTGCCGGTTGCATCCACAATGGCAATTTTAGACCCCGTACGTAAACCCGGATCTAAGCCTAGCGTTGCGCGAGGACCCGCCGGTGCCGCCATCAACAAGTCTTTCAAGTTGGTCGCAAACACTTCAATCGCTTCGATTTCACCGCGCTCTTTCATCGCGCCCATCAACTCGGTTTCCATGTGCATAGACACCTTGATGCGCCACGCCCAGCTAATGACCTGCTTGCGCCACACATCAGCAGGTGCTTGGCTTAACGAAATTCCGTAGTGATCGGCGATTAGGCCTTCACAATACGATTGGCGTACGCCTTCTTCTTGCGCAGGATCGGCATTCATGGCCAGAGTCAGGAAGCCTTCATTACGGCCACGCAACATCGCAAGCGCTCGGTGTGAAGGTACTTTGCTTAACGCTTCATTATGCGCAAAGTAATCTTTGAATTTTTCGCCCGCTTGCTCTTTGCCGGTCACGACGCGTGACACCAATTCCGCATGGCGGTTTAAGTAGCTACGCACTTTTTCCAGTAAGTTAGCATCTTCCGCAATGCGTTCCATCACAATGGCACGCGCGCCATCTAATGCCGCTTTATTATCCGCAATGCCTTTGTCGGCGCTGATGTATTTCGCCGCTTCACTTTCTGGATCAGTTTGTGGTTGATGCCATAGCGTATCCGCTAAAGGCTCAAGACCCGCTTCAATCGCGATTTGGCCTTTGGTGCGGCGTTTTGGTTTGTATGGCAGGTATAAATCTTCCAAGCGGGTTTTGCTGTCCGCCTGAAGGATTTCTTGCTCTAACGCTGTGCTTAACTTGCCTTGATCTTGAATCGATTTCAAAATCGTTTGGCGACGATCTTCCAACTCACGTAAATAAGACAAACGACTGTCTAAGTTACGCAATTGTGTATCGTCTAGACCGCCCGTAACTTCTTTACGGTAACGTGCAATAAATGGAACGGTGTTACCATCATCAATTAGGGTCACAGCCGCAATGACTTGCTCAGAGCGAACATTCAGTTCCTGAGCGATCAATTTACAGATAGCTTGGCTCATCCGCAGAATCTCTTTATTTAAATTAGTAGGTTAATGGCGCAATTATTCGTATTCGCTATTGAGCATAGCGAATACTATTAATAAACCACTCTTTGAAGCCTTCAGGGGTTTTTACCGAAAATTCGTCATCGACTTCTTTTTTCAGTAAGGCGCGCGCCATAGGTGAATCGATAGAAATGTAGTTTTTCGCGTCGCCGTAAATTTCATCAGGGCCGACAATACGAAACGTTTTTATGTCGCCGTGTTCATTTTCAATCTCAACCCAAGCACCAAAAAAGACTTTGCCTTCTTGCTGTGGGGAGTAATCAACCACGGTGACTTGCTCTAAGCGCTTGCGTAAATAGCGCACTCGGCGGTCTATTTCGCGTAGGCGTTTTTTATTGTATTGATAATCGGCATTTTCACTGCGATCACCAAGACTGGCCGCCCAAGTGACTTTTTTCGTCACTTCCGGTCGCTCTTCTTTCCATAAAAAATCGAGTTCTGTTTTTAGGCGATTGACGCCTTCTCGAGTTATCAAATTGGTTTTCATACTTAACTAATAAGGCATCCACCATCAGAGAATGGCAGACACATTGACATAAAAAAGCGCCCTATAACAGTGTGCGTTGTGTGACTTGATAGAAAAGTGACATATTGTCGCTCAGATTGTGTTGCCAAGCCCATCTCACCGCCCCGATCTTCTCTATCGCACCATAAGATTCAGGCGAAATAATGGCGCGGTTATTCCAAGATATTGCTGCGCAACAGTATAAAACTGCGCTTGAGATAAAAAGAGTAACAATTTCGGCAAGCACGCTTTGGCAAACAGTGATACATTTTTGCTTACTGCTTTGCTTTTGATTAAGGTGTTTCAATGCAAGAAATTCATAAAATACTCGTCGTCGATGACGATGCTCGTTTACGTGCGCTTTTGGAGCGATACCTATCTGAGCAAGGCTTTCAGGTACGCAGCGTGGCCAACGGCGAACAAATGGATCGCCTGCTAACGCGTGAAAACTTCCACCTGATGGTGCTTGACCTTATGTTACCTGGCGAAGATGGCCTGTCGATTTGTCGCCGCCTACGCAATGCCAACAACGAATTGCCTATTCTGATGTTGACGGCAAAAGGTGATGAGATTGATCGCATCGTCGGTTTAGAAGTGGGTGCCGATGATTACCTGCCAAAGCCGTTCAATCCACGCGAACTGCTGGCACGCATTAAAGCGGTTTTGCGTCGTCAAACCACCGAACTGCCTGGCGCACCAAGCTCAGAAGAATCGATTGTAGAATTTGGTGAGTTCCGCTTAAACCTAGGTACGCGTGAAATGTACCGCGGTGAAGAATCCATGCCACTGACTTCAGGTGAATTTGCGGTTTTGAAAGCGCTTGTGACCAACGCTCGTGAACCGCTTTCTCGTGATAAGTTGATGAACATGGCTCGTGGCCGTGAGTATTCAGCAATGGAGCGCTCAATCGACGTGCAAATCTCCCGTCTGCGTCGCATGCTCGAAGTTGACCCAAGCAAACCCCGCTATATTCAAACGGTTTGGGGCTTAGGTTACGTGTTTGTCCCAGATGGCAAAGACGCATAAACCAACATAGATTCAAATTTGTGCGAGCTTTAGGCTCGCACTTTTTTATCGTAGGCTTATGTTGATTGCGATCAACCCCCAATAGCAACTTGCCGAACCTCGACAGGTTGTAATCAAACCCTATCGACCAATATAGAAATAGGTTCTGACTATGCGTATTCGCAGCTCATTTACTCAATCGCTTGTTCTGTTCATTACACTGCTGATTGCTAGCCAAGTTTACTCGTACTACGCCGTATTCAACTATGCGTTACTGCCAAGCTTGCAGCAGTTCAATAAAATCCTCAGTTATGAAATCAACTTGATGCTGGATAACTCTGACGGTCTTGAAAATGGTTTAGTGATGGATGCGCCGCTGCGCCGCCAGATTCTCGAACAGCTTGGCGTCACCATTCATGCTAAAGAAAGCGATCTTGCGAATGAGTTTCGTCATGCCATCAGCATTGATTTGATGAGCGAAGAGATGACGCAAACACTCGGCACTCAAGCCGATGTCCGCATGGCGCAAGGCGAAGAAAGCTATGTGCTATGGATGAGTCTGGAATCACTGCCCGACTCGCTGATCCGCATTCCGTTGTCTGAACTGCAAGAAGAAGATTTTGCACCGCTGTTTCGCAATAGCTTAGTCATGGCGCTGTTGATCATTGCAGGCGGCTGGCTGTTTATTCGCTTACAAAACCGACCGCTGCTGGCACTTGAACGCGCGGCAAAAGGCGTGGGGCGCGGTGAAATACCGCCACCACTGGCCGAAAAAGGCACCTCTGAAATCCGTTCAGTCACCCGCGCCTTTAACCAGATGTCGAAAGGCATTCAAGCATTGGAAGAAGACCGCGCGTTATTAATGGCGGGGATCAGCCACGATCTGCGCACCCCCTTAACGCGTATTCGCCTTGCCACGGAAATGATGTCACCCGAAGACAGCTACCTCGCCGAAGGCATCATCAGTGATACCGAGGAGTGTAATGAGATCATTAGCCAGTTCATGGACTACCTCAAACCCGTCAATCGCGAATCATTCATCGAAGTTGACCTTAATGATATTTCACAAGACTTAGCGAATTCGGAAGGCAACCGCCATCATATCGAGATTGAGACGGCACTTAACACACTCAAACCGGCCTTTGGTAGCCCTATTGCGATGAAACGTGCAGTGAGTAACTTAGTGGTGAACGCGGTACGTTACGGTAA
The DNA here is from genome assembly GCF_000827885.1 of Vibrio renipiscarius. GTDB lineage: Bacteria > Pseudomonadota > Gammaproteobacteria > Enterobacterales > Vibrionaceae > Vibrio > Vibrio renipiscarius. The sequence goes on from NZ_JTKH01000005.1 coordinate 85,467, forward strand.
TGGTTGGGTGATGATTTCAACGGGCATGACCGCGGATAATAAGCTGTGCTGGGTGTGTATTGAAGATAACGGCCCTGGCATTCCCAAAGACCAAGTAGCGAAACTGTTTGAACCCTTTACTCGTGGTGATACCGCGCGAGGCAGTGAAGGCACTGGACTTGGACTTGCGATCGTCAAACGTATCATCAGCCAACACAATGGCTCTGTGGTGGTCAATAATCGCAGTGAAGGCGGCTTAAAAGTGCAGTTGAGTTTTCCGACACGTTAACCTGCTATTGAGCGTTATCCCCATAAAACAAACCCCAGCAATGCTGGGGTTTGTTGTTTTCAAATCAATGTGAATCACGGTTATAAACGCCCTTGCTGGCTGAACTGGTAACGCCCTTGAGCATCAGGACTCGGCAGCCACTTTAATCCGTCAGTCAATGCGCTTGGCATTTCAGCTTGAGGCACAAACCACGCCTTTGCGTTAAAGCGGTGATCCGCCATCAGCTCAACCGAGAACTCACTGCGAACTTGGTCACTTTGCTGGGTCCCTTTCACGCTAATCTGGCTGTCTTGGCAGCTCAATTCAGCAATCACAGGACCAAGCTGTAAATCGGCTAATGGTGTACCGACAACATTGGTGTTCCACACCAAACTGCCAGAGCCTTGCGAACAATAAGGCTTCGCGTAGCTTAGTTGCTTGATGTTCAATTCTAAAAGACCATCCAGCGTCAATGGGATCGGTAACGCCGGTGCGAGTTTCAGCGCTTCTGTCACGGGCATCGACGCCAATAAGTTCTCCGCATAAGCACCACTCAAGCCATAACCCACTGTGCCACGGCCTTGCAGCTGCCATTGACTCCCGCGGCCAAAACGAACCTTCGCCTGAGCATTGCCGCCCAGCAACGCACTGGGTTCAAATTGCCAAGAGACTTGGCCAAGATGATTACGCTGCCAACTGACTTGTTGCGCTTGGCCTTGCCATAACGTACCACTGGCTTGGCGAATGCTCAATGCCGTCGGCAGAGGGGCATAATTGAGCACCACTTGAATCGGTAAATTCACCACAGCACTGACCATAAACGTCAGCAGCAATAACGCGACCAAGGCTATTTTACGCTTCACTGGCTCTTATCCTTTGCTCAATTGCAGACGCTTTACATCCACCACGCCCACTCGATTACTTTTGTCTAAATCGAGAAATTCAGCCTCGATACCATGGTTTTGTTGCAAGTACTCCAGCCAAGTCACCAATTGATTAAATGGTAACGGCTGTACCCACACTTGCATTTCATCGCCACGAGGTTGCACACGCACTAATTCAATATTGAAGCGACGTGCCGATGAGGACACGGCTTGGTTAAATGGCAATGGCGAAAGCGGTTTTGCGCCACTACCACGCAATGCCACAATATCGTCCGCTTTGTTTTGAACCCAGCTGAGTAGCTGCTTTTCATTACGCAGCTGATTTTGTGCCACTTCCGCACGCTGAGCCATTGGCTGATAAATGCCCCAAAAGGCGATACCAATGACGAGTGCGAGCGCGCCAACACCCACTAAACGCTGTTCACGAGGGGTAATTCGTACCCACCAAACTTGCAACGAGGCTAATAGTCTATTCATTACTTCATTCCTCATCGCGCTTTCAAAATCAGATTACCGGTCACTTGCGATCCGGATTTATTGAGCTGACCTTGCTCCACTAAAAACTGACCTTCTAACTTCACTCTTGCCTGTTCAAACGCTTGAAAACCCTGGCTGCTGGCTTCAAGTTGAATCTCGCCACGTTGGCGATCAAACTTCATCCCAGTCAGTGTGAAATCCGGTACCGATTTTAGCGCTTGAGGGAGCTTAGCCATCCACACCAATAACGACTCGTCACCGCTGCCACCAGACAAACGCTTCGATTCATTGTCCAGTTCACGTTTCAAGTAGCTGACGGTTGGGATTTTATTTTTCCCGGCTAACACAGTACGGAAGATACGCTCGCTTTCCGCACGATACTTCGCCGCCTGCTGCGCCGCGTTATGCGTTTCAATCAGGTTTTGTGCGACTAAAACCACAGCGAAGATCCCCGCCGCAATCGCCGTTTTACGCCAGACTTTCAAATGGCGAGCAATGCCTGATTTCGGCTTGAAGCGACCGGTTAATAAGTTAATTGGCGCAAAAATAGCTTGGCGGCCAAGCAACTGCATCACCAACTGTGGATCACCTTGCTGCCACGCTTGTTCTGGCGCAAGTGCCAGTTCTGGAAGAGGCGAATAGGCTTGCAGCGATAACCACGCGTCACCTTCTTTTACCCATTCCGATTGCGCGACCATCGGCAACCAATCTGCATCGATACTTAACGCTTGGTATGGCTGTTTTTTTAGCAACCATTGCCCGGTCAATTCTACCGCTGCGATGCCCTCAACATCAGGCAAAGCCAGCGCGTCAGGCAGCACTTTTGTCACGTTAAAACCGACTTCTTTTAGCGCGTCTAACTGACCGCTTAGCCACTCACGATCAACACCCGCAACATAAGCGGTCTGACCTTGCTTGGCGAGGATGCTAAAATGCAAGCCATCCACATCTTGCGCCACGTCATCTTCCACCAAATAAGGCAGCATAGATTCAAATTGACGTGCGCCACCCGCAGGGACACTGACCTGTTTCAATAGCACATCCGCACTATTTAATAACACAATCGTTTGACGTGCTTGCGCATAACTCGCAATGTCATCCACCGTTTGCTCTGCGGTCAATTCACCACTGGCGATCACTTCTTGCTGGCTCTCAGACCAAACCAACCACGGCGTTTCGGCGTGGCGATTATTGCTCAGTCGAACGATTAGGTACTCGCTCACCGATTCCTCCAAAGCGACGGCTTATCACCGTTGCGGTTTCTCTATTTGCACTGAATAATAAACTGCGAATGCGTACTTGAGACTCACCCACGATTACCCGTGCATCCAATTCAAAATAAGCACTATCTACCGTGAGATAGCCTTTAGCCCGCTTTTTTACTTCATCACTGAGCGCTGCTATTTGTGATTCCGCTAAAAATTGATCAACATCGCTCCACCCATCAAATGGGCGATTTTCTAAAACACTCTGCGCATCACTCTCACTCAACGTCTGATCAAACATGGCCTCAAGCAAAGCCGCATGATCAGCGGATAAGGTGTTCACGTTAAGACGAAATTCCGTTGTCGGAAGCGCGCACACATACGGCTGCAGCTCGGTCATCACCTCACCAGACACCTGATTCACCGCGCGCAATTCACTTTCATCCGCAATGACGCCATTGGCCGTCATATAAGCGGGCACCATGGATTCGTAGTAACTGTCTTCCACCCCTGCGACTGAGTTAACCGTGGTGTTGCTGTCCATAAACTCCCAACTGGAATGCGCGACCACTTCAGCGACATGGCTGTCGACTTCAAGCGACAATAATAAATCTTGTAAAACAGAGACAAGATACGGCGCCGTATCAGTCCCTGAAGCGCCATCAAGATCCGCCAAAGCATTCAGATTAAAACACGCCTGACGATCCAAAATGCGTCCTGACAACGAACCATAATCAAGCGGGTAAACTTGTTCTTCTAACGCCCAAGGCTGAGACAGGTTAACCGTGTCAGTGTCTTTATAACTTTGCTCAATGGCTTCAATGGCCAAGGCTTCAGCACCAATGCTGTACCAGTACGCTTGTTGATAGTTAAGTTGGTTACTCGAGCGCTTAAATTGACTAAAGAGACGCTCTGACATGGTCGCCGCCACCGCCGTCATCAAGGCTAAAATCAACAACACCACCAGCAGAGCAACCCCACGCTGATTACTCTTCATCGTCGCCCCCTGTTGCGACACTTCCGCCACCGGTCAGATAGATGCGTTCAATTTCGCCATAGTCACTAAAGGTTAAGGACACCTCAACCGCGAGCGGTAACGTACTTGGTTTATCCCATTGATTACGCCATTCTTTACCGTCATAAAAGCGCATTTCAAAATCTTCAACTTGGTCTATCAATGGCATGACAATGCCATCTTGCCCGATTGGCGTATCAACATAACGCCACCACACTCGCTGCAATTCATTGTCTTTAATGCGATAACCGACTTTGGTCACTTCACCACGCGGAAATTGCTGCGCGGGGTTATGCCAACCTGCACGTGCAAACATCACGCCTTTGTTATCAGAGTCGAGTAGGTAATCGTTCCACGCCAGTAGTTTCCCCTCGGGCTCAGCACCATTGGTTCGCATCGGTCGTAGCGCCATTTGGCGAAAATCGTTATCCATAAAAACCAATGCACGCTGTAAAGTTTTCAAGCGTTCACTGCGCTCTTGCGAAATCGCGTTACTGCGATAAATCTGATTCAGCACTTGTTGAGCACCCGCAGCCAGAAACGCAAAGATCGACATCGCGACCAGCACTTCAATGAGGGTAAAGCCAACTTGTGTCGAGCGACGCTTAACGCGGCTATTTGGTAACATAGCTTCTCACCGTGAGAACCGGCGCTCCTTTTTGTGACGTCGCGACTGAAACGTCAAACGCGCGAATTAAGCTGTCTTGGGTGGAGACCGGCGATACCGTCCAATACCAAGTACGATCGGCGAGTTGCGCTTGTCCCGATTGTTTTTTAAGCCCTTGTGGATTGAGCATCACTTTGGCCATTTGGTTGTCAATAACCATGGCAGAGAAGGCTTTTTCTTCCATTAGGCTTAATGTATTGATGTGTTGCCCCACCGAGCGGACTAAAGCCATGGCTGACATTGCAAAGATGGCCAAAGCGACCAACACCTCAAGCAAGGTAAAACCGTGACGTTTATTTCTCATCCGAGGATGCATCGATTTACTGAACATCGGCGAACTCCTCTTGCTCTCCCGGTTGTAGCAAGACGATTTGACCATTTTCTTTTGCGACTACGTGCCACGCGGTTTCTTCCGCATCGGCATCTTCAGGATAAATCGCAATAGAAAATGGGGTGACTTCACCACTCGACATAACAAACACTTGGGGTGCCGGTAACTCTTTTTCTTCTTCAAGATCGGCAAACATCTCTTCATCAAACAATGAAGTGGGGTTAAACAAACGGTCTTGGTCCTGCCAAGCAGAACCGCCTAAGTTAAATTCAAACTTAAGTGATTTCACCAGTTCGGTTTCATAAGGTAAGCGATCCAGTTGCAGCGGTTGCCAACCTTCACTCTCAAGTTGTTGTAAGAAATAGCGGTTCTTTGTCGAGTCGATTCGCAATCCATAATCTCGACCGCTGAGCATGGCTTCTTCATTTAGCAGTTGCAGCCGTAACCAAAGCGATTTGGCTTGTTGTTCTGCTTCATCACGGTTGTTATCCGGTAAAGAAAACACCACCGTTGAAGCCATGATCGCAATCAATGCCACCACCAACAACACTTCGATTAAGGTAAAACCTTTGTTTTTCGGCATGAACAGCACTACTTCAATACAGTTATCAACATCCGCGCATTCACGGCCTAAAGGGAGAAATGGCGGCCTACGCCGCCAATCTTATTACTCGTGAGGTTATTGGAAATCTTGTAGATTCCAGTTGCCCACATCCGCATTCACACCATCACCGCCTTCTTGACCATCGGCTCCGAGGGTGAACACATCAATACTGCCGTTATCACCAGGGCTTAGGTATTGGTAATCATTGCCCCATGGGTCTTGTGGCAAACGCTTGATGTAACCATCTTGTGGGTAGTTACGTGGCGTTGGATTGCTCGGCTCGGTAACCAATGCTTCCAAACCTTGATCTGTCGTTGGGTACACGTTGTGGTTCAGCTTGTAAGTATCCAAAGCGGTTTCTAGTGCTTTGATATCAACCGTGGCCTTTTTCTGTGCCGCCGTGTCTTTACTACCCAGCAAGTTAGGCGCCACAACACTGGCCAAAATACCTAAAATTACCACCACGACCATCAACTCTAACAAGGTAAAGCCAGACTGTTTTTTATTTTGTTGTTTTTTCATTTTTGTCTCCAAAAGATCACTTTTCTGCCAGCTCAATTAGCCGCTCATTAAGTTGTTCATTTCCAAAATTGGCATCATAGTCGCCATCACAATAAACAGCACCAAACCGGCCAGTACCGCAATCATTAATGGGGTAAAGATCCCTAATGAGATATTTACCATCGATTCAAAGTTCGCATCTTGGTTATCGGCCGCTCGAGTCAGCATACTTTCTAACTCACCACTTTGCTCACCAGAGGCAATCATGTGCAGCATCATGGGTGGGAATAATTTGGTTTGATCTAACGATTTTCGCAGGCTCGCCCCTTCACGAACACGATCCGATGCGAGCAGCACTTGTTGTTTCACGTATTGATTCGACATCACATCCACCGCGACCTTCATACCATCCAAAATAGGAATGGCACTCGAGGTACAGATCGATAATGTACGCGCAAAACGCGCCGTATTTAGGCCACGAGCGATCTTGCCGATAACCGGCATCCCAATCACTCTTTGGTCCCAACGTAAGCGTATCGATGCTTTCGATAAGGCATAGCGGCACAAGTAGACTAAGACAACCGAACCAATCGCAATTGAAATCCACCAATGCTGCACAAAATCACTCGCGCTGATCAAAATACGGGTTGAAAGAGGTAACTCCTGCCCCATTTGCACAAACTGACCCACAATTTTTGGCACCACAGACGCTAATAAGAATGCGACGATACCCACCGCAAACACCACCAATACCACTGGGTATATGAGTGCTTGTTGTAATTTACTGCGCATTTTCTGGCGGTTTTCGGCGTAGTCGGCCAAGCGCTCAAGTACGCCATCAAGGTGACCCGATTTTTCACCCGCGGCGACCATGGAACGAAACAGCTCATCAAAGATATGCGGGTAATCACCCAAGCCATCCGCCAAAGTATGCCCTTCAACCACTTTGGCTCGTACCGCCATTAACATGGTGCGAATGCGGGGTTTTTCCGCTTGCTCAGACACCGCGCGTAAACACTCTTCCAACGGCATGCCCGATTGTACTAAGGTAGACAGTTGACGAGTAATCAACGCCAAATCTGGCGTACTAATACCACGCTTAAAGGTGAGAACATCGCTGTCTTGCTTACTCGCTTGGTGTTTTGCACGCGTCGCAACCACATCGACCGGTACTAAGCCTTGCTCTTTAAGACGAGAACGGACTTGGCGAGCATTGTCACCCTCCATCACCCCTTTTTGAGATTTGCCTTTCGCGTTAAGCGCTTTATATTCGAACGCCGCCATTAGCCTTCCTTGGTTACTCGCATCACTTCTTCAAGTGATGTGACGCCTTGGCGAACTCTCTCTAAACCATCACTGCGAATCGAAGGGGTATGCTGACGAACGACTTTTTCCATCGCTTGCTCACCCGCTTCGTTATGAATCAGTTCTTGAACTTGTTCATTCACCACCAGCAATTCATAGATACCCGTTCGACCACGATAACCTTTGTGATTACAGTGATCACAACCTGCCGGTTTGTATAGCGTTAGAGAATCCTGCGCGCTGAGATCGAACAACGCTTTTTGCGCGCTATCCGCTTCATAGCTTTGCTTACAACTTGGACACAGTGTTCGCACCAAGCGCTGGGCAAGCACCCCCAGCAAAGAAGAGGAAATCAAAAACGGTTCAATCCCCATATCGCGCAAACGCGTAATCGCACCCACCGCGGTATTGGTGTGCAGAGTCGACATCACTAAGTGACCGGTCAATGAGGCTTGCACGGCAATTTGTGCGGTTTCTAAGTCACGAATTTCACCGACCATCACCACATCCGGGTCTTGACGCAAAATCGCGCGCAGGCCACGAGCAAACGTCATGTCCACCTTAGGGTTCACTTGCGTTTGGCCAATGCCATCGATATCAAATTCAATCGGGTCTTCAACGGTAAGAATGTTGCGTTCATTACTGTTGATCTCTTGCAAGCCTGCATACAAGGTGGTGGATTTACCGGAACCGGTTGGACCGGTTACCAGGATAATCCCATGTGGACGAGCAATCATTGCTTGGAAGCGCTGATGGGTTTGCGCTTCCATACCAAGGCTGTGCAGATCAAGACGGGTGGCGTTTTTATCCAACAAACGCATTACCACGCGCTCGCCATGCGATGAGGGCATCGTCGAAACACGCACATCCACCGCTCGACCACCGATACGCAACGAAATACGGCCATCTTGAGGAACGCGTTTCTCTGCTATATCCAGCTTCGCCATGACCTTCACGCGGGACACCAATAACGGTGCCAACTTGCGACTTGGCGATAAAACATCACGTAGAACACCATCGACACGGAAGCGGATCGACAAGCTCTTCTCGAACGTTTCGATATGAATATCCGACGCGCCTTCTTTGATCGCTTCGCCCAACATAGCGTTGATCAGTTTGATGATCGGCGCATCGTCTTCAGACTCTAATAAATCTTCGTCGTGCGGCAAATCTTCGGCGAGCGAGAAGAAATCATCACTATCGGCACCAATGTCTTCCATCAGCTGACGCGCTTCCGACGAATCACGTTGATACGCAATGGTGAGCTTCTTCTCAAAGCTCTCTTTACTCACGGCTTGTAAGACAAAGTTCACCGAGGTGGTGCGCTTCACTTCTAACAGTGCTTCAATCGACAGCGGTTCGACGTAAAACAACGTCAAACCCGCGCTCTCTTGCTCTAACACCAAGTTAAAACGTTTAGCAAAACTAAACGGTAAGCGGCGATGAAGATGCACCGCATCTAACTCCATCATTGCACGCTTTCCATTTGGTCGATAAAGGCTTGTATTTCAGCCGGATGATGGCGTTCATGACCAAACTCTGGCAATACCGGAATATGGCTATCATCCATCAACTTCAAACCTTCTTCTGCTTTGAATAGCTGCTCAGCGCGAATAAAGTTGTACTTACGCTGGGTAATGCCATCCGCCGTCACACCATCGCGAATGATGGTTGGCTTGATAAATACCATCAGGTTTTTCTTTTCTACCTGAGTGCTGGTTGATTTGAATAAATGGCCCAATACCGGAATATCACCCAAGATTGGCACTTTCGATTCACTTTCCATCGCACGTTCATCAATCAGACCACCCAAGACAATCATTTGACCGTCTTCAACAATCACCGAGGTGTTCAACTGACGCTTGGCAAAACGCACATCGACGGCACCATTGGCACCCAAGACATTTGACACTTCTTGCTCAATATTCAGTTGTACCGAGTTGCCTTCGTTGATTTGTGGCACCACTTTCAGTTTGATGCCCACTTCTTTACGATCAACAGTTTGGAACGGGTTGTCATTATTTGATCCCGCCGCCGAGCCCGTAAGGACCGGCACTTCTTCACCAACAATAAACGACGCTTCACCGTTATCCATTACCGTGATACTCGGAGAAGAGAGAATATTGGAGTTAGAGTCGGTGGAAACGGCGGTCAGCAACGCTGTCCAATCACCCATCATGATGCTCACTGCGGCACCATTTACGCCCGCAAGCGCAGAAGCCAGCGTACTGTAATCACCCGATTCGGTAACGGTGGTTGGTCGACGATTGCCATCTGAATCATAATAGTATTCTGTGGTCGTTTGGTCTTCGGCTTCTTCAAGGCCGACCATCACTTGGCCTAACTGAGCACCTGTATTGCCGTATTGAATCACCGCACCGCTTTCTAACGAGCCCCATTGCACGCCAAGGTTGATGCCGTCGCCTTCTGCCATTTCGACAATCAAGGCTTCAATCAATACTTGCGCACGACGAATATCCAGCTGAGCAATCACATTTTGCAACGCCGTCATGATTGACGGCGGCGCGGTGATCACCAATGCGTTGGTTGATGCATGTGCCGCGATCATTACGTCCGTTGAATTCGAATTCGAGCCTTTAGAGCCTGAAGATTTCTCTGCTTGTAGGTTGTCTGATACCCCTTTCAATACATCAACGAGATCTTCAGCTTTCGCGTACTTCAAGTAAACCACTTGGTTGTTGCCACGACTGGCCATTTCTACATCAAGTTGTTGAATTAACTTACGCAGGCGTTTACGGACTTGTGGATCACCAGAAATCAGTACCGAGTTGGTGCGATCATCGGCCACCAGCTTAGGCTGTAAGAATCCTGGGGTGTTTTTGCTATCGCTACTCTTATTCAGAGCATCAACAATACGCACCATTTCAGCCGCAGAGGCGTTTTTCAGATCCACAACTTCAATTTCTTTGTCACCCGCTTGGTCAACACGCTTAATGATGTCCGCTAGACGGTTCACCACAGCCGCACGGCCGGTAATCAAAATGATGTTGGCAGGATCGTAGTGCACAACGTTACCTGCACCCGCATTATCGTTTAGTTGACGCAGCAAAGGAGAAAGCTCACGAACCGAAACGTTACGTACCGTCACGACGCGAGTAACGACTTCATCACCTTTTACATCACCATCGCCAACCACAGGAATGGCCGACGTTTTGGCGTCTTTTGATTTGATGACTTTAAGAATGCCGTTGTCCATTTCGATCACAGCGTAGCCATACACTTCCAGCACATTAAGGAAAAAGCTGTAGTACTGCTCTTCACTCAAGGTGTCGTAGCTACGAACATCAATTTTGCCTCGCACAGATGGGTCGACGATAATGGTCTTCTCTAAATTACGACCAACAATATTGATAAACTCTTGAATGTCGGTGCCCTTAAAGCTGGCGCTGTATTCACTGGCCATCGCTACTGGAGAAACCACTAATGTCGCGGCCAATAGCCATGCGCTTTTCTTAAGCCAATGCTTCACTTTTTACTCCTCAAAGGATAACTCTCTGCGCGTGTTATAATTCGATATAGATATCGTAAGGTTGCCCATTACGTTCTACCGTCAAATTCAATTCTGTTAATTCAGACAGTCGGCGAATAATCAACGCCATCGCACCATCGTCACGTAAATCTTGTCCGTTTAAATGCGTGGCAACATCGCCATCTTTCAAGCCAACAGCATCAAACAATTGACGGCTTTTACCTGCACTTAAACGATACCCCATCAAATCGCCCTCGACCTTGGACGGAGACATGACAATGTATTGGAATATTTGCTTTGAATCTTGGCTGATTTCAGCGCGGATTTTAACCAATTGGTTTTTGGTGTTTTGATCTAACGTTCTCGGTTGTGGCTCTTGAACTACCGGTTTTGAATACTTTAGGCCTTCTAGCATCACCGTTTCATTACGACCCGAGTTATCGACAATAATGCGATCGTGTTGAACTTGAACTAACTTAGCTCGCGTCCCTTCTATCACTTCATTGACGCCATAAGTGGCCTGTTTACCACCTTTGGCAACCACCGCTAAACTCTTCGATGGGTCGCTACTGGTCACCGCCCCGACTAAGACAACATTCAAACGACTCTTTGGTGCATCTTCCAATTTTGGTTTCACAACGGGCGCCACGATTTCGGCTTGGTATTGACCAAACAAATGACTGTTGTGTAGAGAAGATAAATCGAGACGTGAAGAGGCCACCGCGCCCGCGGCATGATGAGTGGGTTTCCATTGCGTAACATCAGTTTGTTGATAGGGAAACCAAACTAACTTTCCGGCCACCCAAGCGGCAGACAAAAGCAAAATAACCATGGCCAAAATACTCAAGCGAGTTTGATTAGCAATGAGCTTTTGTAAATAGGGAGAACTAAAGCTGAACGGCTTCACGGAATTTCCTTGATGACGGTGTGCCCACATCGACTCAATACTGCGATATAGGCATAAAAACACTACAAATATGACCAGCAATCATCAATTCTAACAAACTATATAATTGTGCTATAGGAAAAGATGGCGTCAGCCTCCGTCAAAACTATATTTTAAGCTCTTACCTTGAAAAATGAGCACTACATCACCATTGTTAGGGCGAGAGTTGACCTATTTAGAGGGTAAGAAGTGAGATGGGTTCCCCTACAGACGCGGTAAGATTAGATAAATGGCTTTGGGCAGCACGATTTTATAAAACGCGCTCCATCGCACGAAATATGGTCGATGGTGGCAAAGTTCATTATAATGGGCAACGCAGCAAGCCAAGTAAAATTGTCGAAGTGGGCGCGGTACTGACTTTACGTCAAGCCAACGAAGAAAAAACGGTCACTATTGAGCAAATCTCAGGCCATCGTCGTGGCGCACCAGAAGCTCAAACCCTTTATTCTGAAACCGCTGACAGCATTGCGAAACGTGAAGAATACGCTCGTCAACGCAAGCTGAATGCTCACAACCCTAGCCCTGAACGCCGCCCTGATAAAAAGCAGCGCCGCGATATCATTAAGTTTAAACATCAATAAGCCGGACTGTCCAAATGACTGATACTGTAATCAAGAACAATGTTTTAAATCGCTACCTATTTGAAGACCTATCAGTACGTGGCGAAATGGTGCAACTGGATGAAGCGTACCAACAAATTATCGCGAGCAAGGAATACCCTGTTGCACTGAAAAAGCTACTGGGTGAGCTACTGGTATCGACCACTCTTTTAACGGCAACGTTAAAATTTGAAGGTTCAATTACCATTCAACTGCAAGGTGACGGCCCTGTTTCTCTTGCGGTAATCAATGGCGACCACGATCAAAAAATCCGTGGTGTTGCACGTTGGGATGGTGAAATTGCAGACAATGCAACCTTGCATGAGATGATGGGCAAAGGTTACCTAGTGATCACAATTGAACCGAAGAAAGGCGAACGCTACCAAGGTATTGTTGGCTTAGAAGGTGAAAACCTCACTCAAGTGATTGAAAACTACTTTGCGAACTCTGAGCAGCTAAAAACTCGTCTTTGGATCCGTACTGGTGAGTTAAACGGCAAAGCACACGCAGCGGGCATGCTGATTCAAATCATGCCAGATGGCACAGGCTCAGTTGACGATTTTGAACACCTAGAGCAACTGACCAACACAGTAAAAGATGAAGAGCTATTCGGCCTAGAAGCAGAAGAGTTGCTTTACCGTCTGTACAACCAAGATAAAGTTCGTCTATTTGAACCACAACCGGTTGTCTTCCATTGCGGCTGCTCTCGTGAGCGCAGCGGCGCGGCGATCATCACCGTTGATCGTGCTGAAATAAATGACATTTTAGCGGAGGAAGGTTCAGTTTCTTTACACTGTGATTACTGCGGCACAACATATTCATTCAATGAACCTGAAGTCTCTGAGCTGTTTATCAACGCACTAGGCGGCGACAACGTAGTGCATTAATTTGCATAACTTAACAAGCCTGTAAATTCCTTTAAAAGCCAGCATCATGCTGGCTTTTTTTGTGAACTAAGCCCAGTAATTGCAAGGTTTAGAGCACCGAACGCTATACTTAATTTCTATTCATTAATAATCCATTTGATCTAGCGCATACCTTTCCCTACACGATAAAATATCCGTCGCAATATGTGACGAGTTACCTAAAACCATAGAAAAATCATGGTTAATTTTTGAACTGCATCCCTGTTTTATCCCAGCCTCGTTGCTAGCATGGTTAACAGAGAAAAATAAAACATTATTACAAAATCCCTACAAAAATTTCCCACAAGGAGCACCTATGACCGTTATGGAACATACAAAGGCTGCAACAATTGATCTAACCAAGCACGGACTTCATAATGTAAAAGAGGTTGTACGCAACCCAAGTTACGAAATGTTGTTCGAAGAAGAAACGCGTGCTGATCTAGAAGGCTACGAACGTGGAATAGTCACTGAACTTGGCGCCATCGCTGTCGACACTGGTATTTTCACCGGTCGCTCCCCAAAAGATAAATACATCGTTAAAGATGCCACAACAGAAGAACATATGTGGTGGACATCGGACGCAGTTAAGAACGATAACAAACCAATCAACCAAGCCGTTTGGAACGATTTGAAAGAATTAGTGACCAATCAGCTTTCTGGCAAACGTCTATTTGTGATTGACGGCTACTGTGGGGCAAACCCGGATACTCGCTTGAGCATTCGAGTCATCACTGAAGTGGCATGGCAAGCACACTTTGTAAAAAACATGTTCCTTCGCCCAAGCGAAGAAGAATTGGCAACATTCGAACCTGACTTTGTGGTAATGAATGGCGCAAAATGCACGAACCAGAAATGGGAAGAGCAAGGTCTAAATTCAGAAAACTTTACCGTATTCAACCTAACTGAGCGCACCCAATTAATTGGTGGTACTTGGTACGGCGGCGAGATGAAGAAAGGCATGTTCGCCATGATGAACTACTTCTTGCCGTTAAAAGACATCGCATCAATGCACTGTAGTGCCAACATGGGTGAATCCGGTGATGTTGCGGTCTTCTTCGGTCTATCTGGCACAGGTAAAACCACCCTATCAACTGACCCTAAACGCGCGCTGATTGGCGACGATGAGCACGGCTGGGATGATGATGGTGTCTTCAACTTTGAAGGCGGCTGCTACGCGAAAACCATCAAACTGTCGAAAGAGGCAGAGCCTGATATCTACAACGCCATTCGTCGTGATGCTCTACTAGAAAACGTAACGGTACGTAACGATGGCTCGATCAACTTCGATGATGGTTCAAAAACCGAGAACACTCGTGTTTCTTACCCAATTCATCATATCGACAACATCGTTAAGCCGGTATCGAAAGGCGGTCACGCAAACAAGGTGATCTTCCTATCTGCGGATGCGTTTGGGGTGCTACCACCTGTGTCTAAATTGACACCAGAGCAAACCAAGTACCACTTCCTATCAGGCTTTACGGCCAAGTTAGCCGGTACTGAGCGCGGAATTACCGAGCCAACACCAACCTTCTCAGCGTGTTTTGGCGCGGCGTTCTTAACGCTTCACCCAACCAAATATGCAGAAGTACTTGTTAAACGTATGGAAGCAGCTGGTGCAGAAGCTTACCTTGTGAATACGGGTTGGAACGGTTCAGGTAAACGTATTTCTATCCAAGATACACGCGCAATCATTGATGCGATTTTAGATGGCTCGATTGAGAATGCGAAAACAACGCACATTCCAATCTTCAACCTTGAAGTCCCAACGGCGCTACCAGGTGTTGATCCAGCGATTCTCGATCCACGTGATACTTATGTCGACCCTCTACAATGGGAAAGCAAAGCTCACGACCTTGCTCAGCGCTTTATCAACAACTTTGATAAATACACTGACAATGCAGAAGGCAAATCGCTTGTTGCCGCAGGTCCACAGCTAGATTAGTGACGCTTGCTTAAATCTCTACTATCAGCCCCTCTATGAGGGGCTTTTTTGTTGCAGATGGTTTGATTTGCCGACAGAATCATTACTCACCCTCATTATGGATTGGGCCTTGTGAAAAAAAGACTTCGCTACTTGTTGCTTGCGGTGCTGCTGCTTATTTCCCTTTGTATCGCGGGTTTTTATGCCGTGATGCGCAGCCAATATGCCACGCAAGTGGTCAATGAAGCCTTAGCCCAATTCTCATCACAGCCGATGCAGGTTGAACAAGCCCAATTTACGCCACCTTTACAGCTCACATTGCATGGGCTCACCATCGGTGATGATGCGCCACTCTACCTACCTAAAGTTGAATTGTGGCTGCATCAGTCATTGCCACAACAGAAGACATGGCGCTTTGATGCCATTGTCATTGAGCAAGCCAAACTCAATCTCTCGCAGCAAGCTTGGTCGGTACTGAGCCAATTCAATATTGGTCAACTCGCCTTTAAGCAAAGTGAATTATCGGCTGCCGATTGGTCAGCGCGAGGAGTGAACCTGCAAATCGATCACCCTATTTGGCAAGATGAGCAGCAAGTTTTGCCTTATGGCGATATACAGTTCTCTGCCGAACAGTTGTACGTCAAAGGCCACGCATTGGATAACCTACTGATCGATGCGCAATACCAAGCAAACAGCAGCACGGTGTATGGGGCGTCGTTTGATTGGAATGGTGCGCAAATTTCAGGCCAAGCAGAGCAGTACCCTCAAGGTTGGTCGCTGATCAATGTTACGATTGATCAGCTCAATTTAACCGATGAACAACCGCTGGAAGCGTGGTTGCAACAGCTCGGACAGACCGGCTGGGTGCGCGATATTAATAGCCTAGATATCCTCAAGAGTAACCTCACCTATCAGGGCATGCGTTTGATTAATCTCGATCTCTCCGCAGAAAAAATCACTCCAAGCCTATCCGTGTGGCAGCAAAACGGCGGCTATATTTCGTTTAATGCCGACTCTATTCGTCATAAAAATCAGCTATGGGTAGAACCCAGCGCTACCATTCGTTTATCAACAAATGACATTCAAGTCTCTGAGCTTGATACGGATTGGCTGCAAGGTCGCCTGCAAC
The DNA here is from genome assembly GCF_000827885.1 of Vibrio renipiscarius. Taxonomy (GTDB): domain Bacteria; phylum Pseudomonadota; class Gammaproteobacteria; order Enterobacterales; family Vibrionaceae; genus Vibrio; species Vibrio renipiscarius. Next base: position 101,696 of record NZ_JTKH01000005.1, read on the forward strand.
TGCAAGGAAACCTATCCCCTCAAGCTGTCCATCTAAAACAGTTGTCGCTTTCTGGTATCAAGTTACTTGAAGAAACACAGCAAGATCTCATGAATGCATGGCAGTGGATGCAATCATTGCAGCACTTGGCGATTGATCAGCTCGACGTGAATAACCTGCAAATCATTCAACTCAATCAAAAACCCTTTTGGCAAATCTCAGGCCTTAATATCGATGCGACGGATTTAGTGCTTAAGCAGCAAGGGGAATTGGGATTATGGCAGGGCAATTTAAGCGCCAGTGCCAATAGCGCCAGTATTGATAAGCACCTTAGCACGCAAGCAACGATTGAAATGAATGCCGATCAGAAACAATGGCATCTTACCCGTTTGTTTGTGCCGCTTGACCAAGGCTATATTGAAGCCGATGGTTTCTGGGACAGAAGTAAGCTCAGTGCGCCATGGCAGATCAATGCCACGATAGATGGCCTACCGCTCGATAGCCAAATAGACACATACCAACAGCCGGTTCACCTCAACGCACTGGCTGAAGTACACATGGCGCTATCCGGGCTTGCGGGTGACTATTCGATGCTTGCCCATTCACTGAATGGGTCGGTGTCTGCGGCATTACGTCAGGGCCACATCCGTATCGGTCAACATGGCGAGCCAAGTCAGCTTGAGCAGATTTTTGAATTGGATGACCTCGCGATCAGTGCTGACCGAGGTAGGATCACCATTCAATCTCCAACTCTAGAGCAAGGTATGCAAATGGCTGGGCACATCGACCTCACCCAACCTTCACTTGCAACGCTACTGCTTCGCAATCAAAGTGAATGCCAAACGTTGCAGTGGGACATCACCGCGAAAATCTATCAGTTGTTTGACACATGCTCTGGAGAGCAAGCTCAGACATCCAACCGAGAATCGAGTACTGACTTATAGTTGGGCAGCAACATGTAAGTACCAATGAACTCAACCGCTGCGGTTTTACCGCTGTAAATCGTCACGTGAATGACGATGCGGGCTTTGCGGCCACCCGCTAAACGGTCTAAATCACCACTGATGCCATCTAATGAGGTTTGTGCGACAGGATTTTGCTCGACTGGGTGACGATAGCGAATACGGCTATCTGCTAGCACGATGTCACCATGCAAGCCGCGCTCTTTGAGCAACAACCACGCCATGCCCCAACCGGTTAATGTCGCAAGAGTAAATGCCGATCCGGCAAACAGGGTATTGTGAGGATTGAGATTCGGATTAAGCTGCGCGCTGCATTCAAATTGATAACCCGTGTACTGGTTTATTTTGATGCCCATTTTATCGCTAATTGGAATATGGTGAGCCCAACGCTCTTGCAACTCAGTGCACCATTCCGGCTTGCGCAGCACATTGGCCATTGGATCAAGTGGCTTCACCATTTGTAAATGGCGTGTCGGTCCGCGTTCATCTGAAAGATCGCCGCGACGCTCAAAGCCATTGCGCTCATAAAAGTCGATCGCCTCTTCGCGTGCATTACATACCAAGCGCTTCACGCCATCTTGGCGAGCGAGTGACTCTAACGCCACCAGCAACAACGACCCCATACCTTTACTGCGGCGATTGCTTTTCACTGCCATGTAGCGAATTTGCCCTTCGTGATCGGGCGTCACATACAAACGACCAATCGCCATTGGGCGCCCTCGTCCATCGACAATCATGCGATGATGACTCATCGCATCAAACTCATCACGCTCAGAGCCCGCAGGCATACGCCAAGGTTCGCGCAGCATTTGCCAGCGAAAGTGGTAATACTTTTTAAGTTGATTGTCTGTTTTTGGCGTAATCAGCTTAAACATAAAATTCCTTTTTCATTGCCGCTCACTCTCCGGTGAGCCGGCCAATTAAGCGCTTATCTGGCGCTATTATGGCGATGGATTGATACGGATTTTACCGCAGTAGAAAACAGACTAGACCTGCAGCCAAAATGTCACTGGGCCATCATTGACCAACGAGACTTTCATGTCCGCAGCAAAGCGACCACGTTCCGTCGGCAAGACGGTTGCGCACTGATCGGCGAAGTAGTCATATAAGCGTTCGGCATCAACCGGATGTGCACCACGAGAGAAACCTGCACGAGTCCCTTTGTTGGTGTCTGCTGGCAGAGTAAATTGAGAAACCACCAAGACTTTACCTTCCACTTGCTTCACGTTGAGGTTCATCTTGCCATCTTCATCACCAAACACACGGTAAGTGGTAACGCGCTCCATCAGACGTTTCGCTTTGGCTTCATCATCGTCTTTTTCAACACCAAGCAGCACCAATAACCCTTGTTCAATTTCACCCACAACGTCGCCATCAACACGTACCGTTGCTTCACTCACTCGTTGAATTAGAGCTATCACTTCGACTTCCTTCTTGTTTACTACTTAGGTATTTTCCGCTCGAGTGTACCACGCTTGTCTCGTCACTCCAGTATTCTTGCTCACCCAATGCCGCCGTGACTTCCGCCCCGATCAGCACGATCAGCCAACATAAATAAACCCAAATAAACAGTATTGGAATCGCGGCTAATGCTCCGTAGATCACTTGATAGGATGGGAATTGAGTAATGTAAACGGTAAAGCCTTTTTTACTTAATTCAAACAACAGCGCCGCCACCAGCGCGCCTATCATCGCATGAGAAAGTTTCACTTTTTTGTTCGGCACAACCGTATAGAGACCAACAAACGCGAGGAAAGATAAAATCAACGGTAACCAGCGCAAAAATTCATCATAAGCGGTCAGCAATACATGGCTGTCTAATAGGCGCAGCGAGGTGACATATGAGCTCACCGCAATACTGGCACCGACGAGAATCGGCCCCAACGTGAGAAACATCCAATACATTGAAAAAGAAAACACCATCCGGCGTTTTTTCGTCACTCGCCATATATAATTAAGGTTGTTGTCGATGTTAGAAATCAACATCACCGCCGCGACAAATAAGAAAGCACCGCCAACCGCGGTCATTTTTCCGGTATTGCTGATAAATTCGAGTAAGGCGTTTTTCACCGCATCGCCGGCAGTAGGCACAAAATGCGTGATCACAAAATCCTGAATCGTGGTGCCCACATCGGCAAAAATAGAGAATGATGACAATACGGAAAGCAATACCGTCAACATTGGCACAATCGAAAGCAAGGTGATGTAGGCCAAATAGCCTGCGTTAACATTAATTCGATCGTGCAACATGCGCGTTAAGAGGTAGCGCGCAAATTGAATACACGGCTGCATGAAGGGGGCCATTTTCAACTTGTATCTCCCTATCATCTGATTCATCCTAATTCTGTTATTATTCGCTTAAAGGGACTTTACGATGCCTTATTTTATCGCTTTTTTGATGGCTCTTACGACGCTGACTGGATGCCAATCCACCTATTATGCCGCGATGGAGCAAGTCGGTGTGCACAAGCGCGACATCATGGTCGATCGCGTTGAAGACGCTAAAGTGTCCCAACAAGAAGCGCAGCAAGAGTTTACCAGCGCACTCGATGCCGTGTCAGCTCTAACCCATTTTGACGGTGGTGAACTCGAAACCGTTTACAACCAAATCAATGATAAATATGAAGCCAGTGAGAGCGCGGCGCAAGAAGTTAGTGATCGAATTGCGGCCATTGAAGACGTCTCTGATGCGTTATTTGCCGAATGGGAGCAAGAGCTAGAACTCTACACCAACGCCTCTCTACGTCGCTCTAGTGAACAAAAACTACGAGAGACACGAACATCTTACAACACCATGATTAAAGCGATGCAGCGCGCCGAGCAACGCATGACACCGGTTCTGAATGCACTTCGTGATAATACGTTGTTCTTAAAACACAACCTGAATGCCAGTGCGATTGGTTCTTTGCAAGGCGAATTTGTTAGCCTAGAAAGAGAAATCGAACAAGCGATTCAACAAATGAACCAAGCGATCAGCGAATCCGATAAGTTTCTCAATAAACTACAAACGCAATAATCACGCTTCCATTGTCATCGGGAGTGCTGCGGCACTCTCGATAAAAGCACACCTCTCAGCCAAGGTTCCCCAAGGCACTTCCACGACCTGATAACCGAGCTGCTGATAAATCGCGACTAACGCATCGTGGATCGCGAGCGCGCCTTCAAACGGATATGGACGCACCTCATCTTGCACATAGATGTCTCGATGTGGGCGACAGAAAAAGACCTGCCCATGGTAGCCGGCACTTGCCTCACGATAATGCGCATCAATTTCTAGCCCTGCCTGGGCTAAATAACCACAAATATCGGGAATCGCGCGATCCACAAAAGCCACACTCTGCAAAGCGGCTTGTTGCTTTTGCTCGCTCATGCTTTCTAAACATAATGCGGCAAAGCCCGGTAAATCATGCCAAGGTAAGATGCCATTCTCCAATTGAGCTTGCTGCTCAATGAGCGTGCGAGAGACCTCTGCAAACGTTGCATACCCTTTATTCGCTAATGCATCAATTAAGCTAGTTTTCCCCGCGCCTGGGCCACCGGTAATAATGATCGGTAACATCTCAATTCCTGTTTTTTTGTGTTCAACATTCTATGATCGTTGTTGTTCGCTAAATCGCGCCCATAAAAAAGGCCCTGATATTATCAGAGCCTTTCATTTAATCGACTAGCGACTAATTATTTTGGTGCACGACCTGCGCGTTTACGATCGTTCTCAGTAAGTAGTTTCTTACGGATACGGATGCTTACAGGTGTTACTTCAACTAGTTCATCATCATCGATAAATTCTAGAGCTTGCTCTAGCGTGTGCTTGATAGCTGGAGATAGCGTTTGAGCTTCATCAGTACCAGAAGCACGAACGTTCGTTAGCTGCTTACCACGTAGACAGTTGATTGTTAGATCGTTTGAACGGTTATGAATACCGATGATCTGACCTTCGTATACTTCATCACCGTGCTCTGCGAACAAACGGCCACGCTCTTGAAGGTTAAACAGTGAGTAAGTTACCGCTTTACCCATACCGTTAGAGATCAATACGCCGTTAGCACGTTGACCAATTACGCCACCTTTGTGTGGACCGTAGTGATCAAATGAGTGGTAGATAAGACCAGAACCAGAAGTCATTGTTAGGAATTCTGTTTGGAAACCGATCAGACCACGAGAAGGCATAACGAAGTCCATACGGATACGGCCTTTACCATCTGGTGCCATGTCTTTCATCTCACCCTTACGGATGCCGATGTTTTCCATAACACTACCTTGGTGCTCTTCCATTACGTCGATAGTTACCGTTTCAAACGGTTCCATTAGCTCACCATCGATTGTTTTGATGATTACTTCTGGACGAGATACTGCTAGCTCGAAACCTTCACGACGCATGTTTTCGATCAGGATAGATAGGTGAAGCTCACCACGGCCTGAAACGCGGAAACGGTCTGGACTGTCAGTTTCTTCTACACGTAGTGCAACGTTGTGTACAAGTTCTTTTTGTAGACGCTCAAGGATGTTACGTGACGTTACGAACTTACCTTCTTTACCCGCGAACGGAGAAGTGTTTACTTGGAACGTCATTGTTACTGTTGGTTCATCAACAGATAGTGGTGGCAATGCTTCAACATTGTTTTGATCACAGATAGTGTCTGAAATTTTCAGCTCACCAAGACCTGTGATTGCAATGATGTCGCCAGCGTCAGCTTGTTCAACTTCATGACGGTCAAGACCAAGGTAGCCCATTACTGTGCCCACTTTGCCGTTACGTTTTTTGCCGTCAGCGCCAACGATAGTTACTTGTTGGTTAGCACGAACGCTACCACGAGTAACACGAGCAACACCGATAACACCTACGTATGAGCTGTAATCTAGTTGAGAGATTTGCATTTGTAGTGAACCTTCACGGTCAACGTTTGGAGCATCTACGTTGTCTACAACTGCTTGGAACAATGGTTCCATGTTCTCGCCAGTTTCGCCTTCTTCCATTGTTGCCCAGCCGTTTAGTGCTGAAGCGTATACAGTAGTGAAGTCTAGCTGCTCATCAGTCGCGCCTAGGTTGTCGAACAAATCAAAGATTTGATCCATAACCCACTCAGGACGTGCGCCTGGGCGGTCAATCTTGTTGATTACAACGATTGGCTTAAGGCCGTGAGCAAATGCTTTTTGCGTTACGAAACGAGTTTGTGGCATTGGGCCATCAACTGCGTCAACGATAAGCAAAACAGAGTCAACCATTGACATGATACGCTCAACTTCACCACCGAAGTCCGCGTGTCCCGGAGTATCTACGATGTTGATGCGGTAGTCGTTCCAGTTGATTGCTGTGTTCTTAGCAAGAATGGTAATACCACGTTCTTTTTCGATGTCGTTCGAGTCCATGACACGCTCTTCAGCTTCGCCACGAGACTCCAAGGTACCTGATTGTTGTAGCAGTTTATCAACCAGTGTTGTTTTACCGTGGTCAACGTGCGCGATGATCGCGATATTTCTCAATTTATCAATCTGTGTAGTAGCCATGGATTTTGATTCACTTATAAAAGAAATGACCCTCAGCGAATAGAATTCAGCCAAGCATCACTTATTTGATTAAAAAAACGTCCGTAATGTACCAGATTTTAGCGAAAAACCTAGAAATATGTGATCCATCCCTGAGGTTTTCGACAATATTAGGCGTTTTAAGCAGCTAACTTTTTGCTCAGCCCGCCTCTACAGCTTAAGCATAGCCAAGAATCTCGCCTTCTTGAACGAAATTACCGACGAAATAATGGAAATCGCTCTCCAGTTTAATCGTAAAGTCGTTGACATCTCATTCAAACGACGGCTGAATGGAATCGTTTTTTTTGCTTCATTATTGTGCACTTTGCATTTATTGCACCACTACGGTGCATGGCAATTCCAATTTGGTGCAAGGAAATAAAGAAAATACACCACAATTTACATAATACATTGAAATTAATGGATTAATTTTTTTGGCACGAATTTGGCTTAGTAAAAATCAGCATCGATTAATGAACTTCACTCAAGATTAATCAATGCTAGATTACCCAAATCGAGCTAATACCGCTTTAATAACACTGGAGGTTATCCAAGATGTCAGTTGAAAACGTTCTATCGCTGATCCAAGAAAACGAAGTTAAGTTTGTTGACCTACGCTTTACTGATACAAAAGGTAAAGAGCAACACATCTCTATCCCTTCTCACCAAGTCGATGCAGACTTTTTTGAAGACGGAAAGATGTTTGATGGTTCTTCAGTTGCTGGCTGGAAAGGCATTAACGAATCAGACATGGTGATGATGCCTGACGCAACATCAGCTGTGCTTGACCCATTCACAGAAGATTCAACGCTAAACATCCGTTGTGACATCCTTGAGCCTGCAACAATGCAAGGTTACGACCGTGACCCTCGCTCTATCGCGAAACGCGCTGAAGATTACATGCGTGCAACCGGTCTAGCTGACACTGTGCTTGTTGGTCCTGAGCCAGAATTCTTCTTGTTTGACGATGTAAAATACTCAAACGACATGTCTGGTTCTTTCTTCAAGATCGATGACGTGGAAGCGGCATGGAACACAGGTGCAGATTTCGAAGGCGGTAACAAAGGTCACCGTCCAGGCGTGAAAGGCGGTTACTTCCCAGTTGCTCCAGTTGACTCATCACAAGACATCCGTTCTGCAATGTGTCTGATCATGGAAGAGATGGGCCTTGTTGTTGAAGCTCACCACCATGAAGTAGCAACGGCAGGTCAAAATGAGATCGCGACTCGCTTTAACACGCTAACAGCGAAAGCCGATGAGATCCAAATCTACAAGTACGTTGTACATAACGTAGCACACGCTTTTGGCAAGACAGCGACATTCATGCCTAAACCACTTGTTGGTGACAACGGCAGCGGCATGCACGTACACATGTCTCTAAACAAAGATGGTCAAAACTTGTTTGCGGGTGATAAGTACGGCGGCCTATCTGAGATGGCACTGAACTTCATCGGTGGTATCATCAAACACGCTCGTGCAATCAACGCATTTGCTAACCCATCAACGAACTCATACAAGCGTCTAGTCCCAGGCTATGAAGCACCAGTTATGCTTGCATACTCTGCACGTAACCGTTCAGCTTCTATCCGTATCCCAGTGGTACCAAGCCCGAAAGCGCGTCGTATCGAAGCTCGCTTCCCAGATCCAGCAGCGAACCCATACCTAGCGTTTGCTTGTCTATTAATGGCAGGTCTTGATGGCGTGAAGAACAAGATCCATCCAGGCGAAGCAATGGATAAAGACTTGTACGACCTACCAGCAGAAGAAGCAGCTGAGATTCCAAAAGTAGCAGAATCACTAGAAGTGGCTCTAAAAGCACTAAACGAAGATCGTGAATTCTTGACTTCTGGCGGTGTGTTCTCTGATGACTTTATCGACTCTTACATCAAACTTAAAATGCAAGATGTTGAGAAAGTGAACATGGCAACTCACCCGCTTGAGTTCGAACTTTACTACTCAGTGTAATCAGATTACATGATTATCAGGCTCGCCTCGCAGGCGGGCCTTTTTTATATGCAGCAAAAAAACTTCTTGTTTATAGTCTATTTAGTGAACAACCAACCGGACTAAAAAGAAGAGAGAAATGCGATGCTGAAAACTATCTTATTGTCCCTTCTATGCCTTAGTTTTAGCTTACCTATCTATGCTAACAATGGGAAAACTGTGTTTACCTGGGTCGACGAGCACGGTGTTTTACATTTTAGCGATACCCCCGACAGTACAGACGCATCTGCGGTTAAACTGCAAGACTTCCAACCTATTCCTGTTGAATTAGAGGAATTAACCCCAGATTTTGGTGATATTGACGATCTAAACCAAGATGATGACATCACTTCAAATCCAGAGCCTAAAGAAAAAATAATTGCGCTGGCACTCGAGATAACACAACCAAATAACGATGAAATAATCCGCAGCAATGATGGAAACTTCACCGTGAGTGCGGAGCTCAATCGCCAACTTGTCCCAGGTGAACAGCTACAATTATTACTTGATAATCAGCCTTACCACGCTCCAACCACCTCCCCAACGTGGTCACTACGTAATATTGACCGCGGCACACATCAACTTAGTATTGAAGCGAAACAAAGCGGCAAGCAAATTGCATCCTCTCCTAGTATTACGGTACATCTTCAGCGAGCTGTGGTTAAGAAAGTAAAACCTCAACCCAAAGCCCTCTAGAGCTGCACTTTTACTTTCTCTTCTATAGGGAATGCGCCATACTTGAAGTTGTTGCACCAATATAGTGCAATCGCTTCAAGCATGACGAGCAGGGAGACTCGAGTGGATCACGAGCTAAATACAATAATACTGAATCACCAAGTTACGGCGATTTTGATCATGGATGAATCACTACAGATTCGTTATGCCAATCCTGCCACTGAACAGCTTTTCTCGCAGAGCGCGAAAAGATTAGTGAAGACACTTTTAAGCCAGCATATCCAACATGCTTCGCTTGATTTAGACCTACTCTCCCAACCACTGCAAAGTGGCCAAAGCATAACCGATAGCGATGTGACCTTTATTGTCGATGGCAAACCCTTGATGCTCGAAGTCACCGCAAGCCCCATCTCATGGCAGAAAGAAATATTGCTGCTCGTAGAAATGCGAAAAATTGACCAGCAACGCCGGTTATCACAAGAGCTTAATCAACACGCTCAACAACAAGCGGCCAAATTATTAGTCCGTGGCTTGGCTCATGAGATAAAGAACCCTCTTGGTGGCTTGAGAGGGGCAGCACAGCTACTTGAACGCTGTTTACCGGATCAAAGCTTAAAGGAATACACTCAAATCATTATCGAGCAAGCCGATCGGCTGCGATCTCTTGTCGATCGCTTACTTGGCCCTCAAAAGCCAGGCACAAAGAAACCGGAAAACTTGCACCTGATTCTTGAGAAAGTACGTCAACTGGTTGAGCTCGACACTCACGAACAGATCCACATTGAACGCGACTATGACCCGAGCTTACCTGACATACTGATGGACGTTGAGCAAATAGAACAAGCGCTGCTGAACATCGTTAGTAATGCCGGACAAATCTTATCAAGCCAACCGCATGGAACCATCACGCTACGCACACGAACCGTGCATCAGGCCAACATTCATGGCCAGCGTTACAAACTCGCGGCCCGAATTGAAGTTATTGATAATGGCAGAGGCATTCCCGTTGACCTGCAAGATACGCTCTTCTACCCAATGGTAAGCGGTCGAGAAGGGGGAACAGGGCTAGGTTTATCCATCTCACAGAATTTGATCGACCAACATAAAGGCAAAATTGATGTTGAAAGTTGGCCTGGCCGTACTTGCTTCACCATATTTTTACCCATCACATAATGAGCACTATTAAGCACACGGCTGCGAGGAAGAAACAATGAGCAAAGGATACGTTTGGGTTGTCGATGACGACAGTTCTATCCGTTGGGTAGTCGAAAAAACACTGTCATCCGCCAATATAAAATGTGAAACCTTCGCTGACGCCGAAAGCGTACTCTTGGCCCTAGAGCGAGAAACCCCCGACGTACTGATTTCGGATATCCGCATGCCTGGTATTAGCGGCATGGAGCTACTGAATCAAGTACAGCAACGTTCACCGGATTTACCCGTCATCATCATGACCGCGCACTCGGATCTTGATGCTGCCGTCAACGCTTACCAACAAGGCGCGTTTGAGTATCTACCGAAACCGTTTGATGTGGATGAAACGCTGACTTTAGTCGAGCGAGCAATCGCACACAATCAAGAGCAACGACAGCAACAAGCAAAAGTCGGTAATCACATAGAGCCCACACCTGAAATTATTGGTGAAGCACCTGCTATGCAGGAAGTGTTTCGCGCTATTGGCCGTCTATCTCGATCCTCCATCTCGGTACTCATTAATGGTGAATCAGGAACAGGCAAAGAGCTCGTTGCACATGCATTACATCGTCATAGCCCGCGCGCTAAAAAACCGTTTATTGCCCTCAATATGGCCGCAATTCCCAAAGATTTGATTGAGTCAGAGCTATTTGGTCATGAGAAAGGCGCGTTCACCGGTGCCAATGGTGTTCGCCAAGGCCGATTTGAACAAGCCAATGGCGGGACATTATTTTTGGATGAAATTGGAGATATGCCACTGGATATCCAAACACGCTTGTTACGTGTATTGGCCGATGGTCAGTTTTATCGCGTTGGCGGCATTTCTCCGATACAAGTGGATGTGCGTATTGTTGCCGCAACCCATCAAAACCTAGAAAAACGAGTGGCCGATAGCGATTTTCGTGAAGACTTATTTCATCGTCTTAATGTCATACGTATTCAAATTCCGTCACTACGAGAGCGTCGCCAAGATATCGAAAAACTCGCACTGCATTTTCTTCAACTTGCTTCCGAAGAGCTCAGTGTTGATGCTAAAACGCTTCACCCAGCGACGGTTGAAACCCTCGCTAAATTGGATTGGCCGGGTAATGTTCGTCAGTTAGAAAACATTTGCCGCTGGTTGACCGTGATGGCGAGTGGCAGTGAAGTGCTGCCCAATGACCTACCAGCCGAGCTGCTTGAAGTGAAAACCATGCAGACCAACTCCACGGGTAATAACTGGCAACAGCAACTCTCGACTTGGGCGAAAACTGCGCTCGAAAATGGCGACGCTGAAATACTGAACGTTGCACAACCTGAGTTTGAACGTATTTTACTTGAAGCCGCTCTCGACCATACCAATGGTCATAAACAAGAAGCAGCCAAAGTATTGGGCTGGGGTCGAAATACGCTCACCAGAAAGCTCAAAGAGCTCTATTGATTCATCCATCGCAAACTCTTCAATACCATTGATGCGGAGAACTCTATCCGCATCAATCCTTCCTCAAATAATGACTCAACAAATTTCGTTAACATGAAGTCAATTTCATCGAGATTGAGGGAATTTCAACACATCCCCTACTGACACTTGCTGATTTGATTCTTATACTTAGCTCAACTTGCTCCGTTTGGAAAATGATAATGATAACGAAGAATTTACCGCTCACCGATTTGCACCGCCATCTAGATGGCAACATCCGAACTCAAACCATTCTTGAGTTAGGTCGACAATTCGGTATTGCTTTGCCTGCGAATGATATTGTAGGCCTAACACCTCATGTCCAGATTGTTGAAGCAGAGCCTTCACTTGTCGCGTTTCTCTCGAAGCTAGATTGGGGTGTCGCGGTTTTGGGCGATCTCGATGCTTGTCGTCGTGTCGCTTATGAAAACGTGGAAGACGCACTTAATGCACAAATCGATTACGCCGAACTTCGCTTCTCTCCTTACTACATGGCAATGAAGCATAATCTTCCTATTGCAGGCGTAGTAGAGGCGGTTGTCGATGGCGTACAAGCCGGTGTCCGTGACTTTGGTGTTAAGGCTAACCTTATTGGCATTATGAGCCGTACATTCGGTACAGACGCTTGTCAGCAAGAGCTTGATGCGATTCTTTCACAGAAAGACCACATCGTTGCAGTTGATCTCGCGGGTGATGAATTAGGTCAGCCGGGTGATCGTTTCGTGACACATTTTGCTCAAGTAAAAAATGCAGGACTGAATGTGACCGTGCATGCCGGAGAAGCCGCTGGCGCGGAAAGTATGTGGCAAGCGATACATGAACTAGGTGCGACGCGTATCGGTCACGGTGTAAAAGCGATCCAAGACCCGAAACTTATGGATTACCTAGCAGCTAACCGTATCGGTATTGAGTCATGTCTAACCTCAAACTTCCAGACCAGCACGGTTGAATCACTCGCGACTCACCCAATCAAGCAGTTTCTTGAGCATGGTGTATTAGCCTGTCTAAACACCGATGATCCCGCAGTTGAAGGTATTGAGCTTCCTTACGAATATGAAGTTGCTGCACCACAAGCTGGCCTGTCTCAAGCACAAATTCGTCAAGCACAGATCAACGGTCTAGAGTTGGCGTTCTTGTCTAACGCAGAGAAACAAGCCCTACGCGACATGGCAGCTAAGCGCGTTTAAGCCATTAACTCAATCAAGTTTTATAGCCGGCCTTAGGGTCGGTTTTTTTATACCTGAACAAAAGGAGAGTTGAGAGTTGAGAGTTGAGAGTTGAGAGTTGAGAGTTGAGAGTTGAGAGTTGAGAGTTGAGAGTTGATAAATTGTATCTCTTTAGGGGATAGGGCGGTCAAGCTATCGCATTGAATCTATCGATGACGATTGCATGCTCTATATTTTAAAGACTTATAAACGAAAAAACCCCAGTCTTTCGACTGGGGTTATTCGAATGTGGCGGAGAGATAGGGATTTGAACCCTAGGTGGGCTATAAACCCACGCCGGTTTTCAAGACCGGTGCTTTAAACCACTCAGCCATCTCTCCACGTTCTTTCATCATCAGATTAGTACACTGACGATGTTGTTATTTGCTATGCAAATAACGGTGTTTCTTGTCTTCACTTGGCTAAAGATGAAAACGAAATTAAAGCCTGGCGATGTCCTACTCTCACATGGGGAAACCCCACACTACCATCGGCGCTATTGCGTTTCACTTCTGAGTTCGGCATGGAATCAGGTGGGTCCGCAACGCTATGGTCGCCAAGCAAATTCTTTAATTCGGAAAGCTGTCTTATGTTCTCACACACATTCAATCATGTTCTTGCATTGAGTCCTACAAAACCCCTTGGGTGTTGTATGGTTAAGCCTCACGGGCAATTAGTACAGGTTAGCTCAACGCCTCACAGCGCTTACACACCCTGCCTATCAACGTTCTAGTCTCGAACAACCCTTTAGGGCACTTAAAGTGCCAGGGAAAACTCATCTCAAGGCTCGCTTCGCGCTTAGATGCTTTCAGCGCTTATCGATTCCGAACTTAGCTACCGGGCAATGCCACTGGCGTGACAACCCGAACACCAGAGGTTCGTCCACTCCGGTCCTCTCGTACTAGGAGCAGCCCCTTTCAATTTTCCAACGCCCACGGCAGATAGGGACCGAACTGTCTCACGACGTTCTAAACCCAGCTCGCGTACCACTTTAAATGGCGAACAGCCATACCCTTGGGACCGACTTCAGCCCCAGGATGTGATGAGCCGACATCGAGGTGCCAAACACCGCCGTCGATATGAACTCTTGGGCGGTATCAGCCTGTTATCCCCGGAGTACCTTTTATCCGTTGAGCGATGGCCCTTCCATACAGAACCACCGGATCACTATGACCTACTTTCGTACCTGCTCGAACCGTCATTCTCGCAGTTAAGCGGGCTTATGCCATTGCACTAACCACACGATGTCCAACCGTGTTTAGCCCACCTTCGTGCTCCTCCGTTACTCTTTGGGAGGAGACCGCCCCAGTCAAACTACCCACCAGGCACTGTCCGTAACCCCGATAAGGGGCCAACGTTAGAACATCAAGCATACAAGGGTGGTATTTCAAGATTGCCTCCACAAATACTTTTTTTTT
>NZ_JTKH01000006.1 GCF_000827885.1 Vibrio renipiscarius
AAATCGCCTTGAACCTGCAGTTTCCCCGCGGCTAGACGGAACGACCCCGTGAACCTTTACTACAGCTTGGCACTGAACATTGACCCTACATGTGTAGGATAGGTGGGAGCCTTTGAAGCAAGTACGCCAGTATTTGTGGAGGCAATCTTGAAATACCACCCTTGTATGCTTGATGTTCTAACGTTGGCCCCTTATCGGGGTTACGGACAGTGCCTGGTGGGTAGTTTGACTGGGGCGGTCTCCTCCCAAAGAGTAACGGAGGAGCACGAAGGTGGGCTAAACACGGTTGGACATCGTGTGGTTAGTGCAATGGCATAAGCCCGCTTAACTGCGAGAATGACGGTTCGAGCAGGTACGAAAGTAGGTCATAGTGATCCGGTGGTTCTGTATGGAAGGGCCATCGCTCAACGGATAAAAGGTACTCCGGGGATAACAGGCTGATACCGCCCAAGAGTTCATATCGACGGCGGTGTTTGGCACCTCGATGTCGGCTCATCACATCCTGGGGCTGAAGTCGGTCCCAAGGGTATGGCTGTTCGCCATTTAAAGTGGTACGCGAGCTGGGTTTAGAACGTCGTGAGACAGTTCGGTCCCTATCTGCCGTGGGCGTTGGAAAATTGAAAGGGGCTGCTCCTAGTACGAGAGGACCGGAGTGGACGAACCTCTGGTGTTCGGGTTGTCACGCCAGTGGCATTGCCCGGTAGCTAAGTTCGGAATCGATAAGCGCTGAAAGCATCTAAGCGCGAAGCGAGCCTTGAGATGAGTTTTCCCTGGCACTTTAAGTGCCCTAAAGGGTTGTTCGAGACTAGAACGTTGATAGGCAGGGTGTGTAAGCGCTGTGAGGCGTTGAGCTAACCTGTACTAATTGCCCGTGAGGCTTAACCATACAACACCCAAGGGGTTTTGTAGGACTCAATACAAGAACATGATTGAATGTGTGTGAGAACATAAGACAGCTTTCCAGATTAATTTTGCTTTCAGTTTTTTATAAAAGCTGAAGGTAAAAGAAGAATTTGCTTGGCGACCATAGCGTTGCGGACCCACCTGATTCCATGCCGAACTCAGAAGTGAAACGCAATAGCGCCGATGGTAGTGTGGGGTTTCCCCATGTGAGAGTAGGACATCGCCAGGCTTTAAATTTCGTTTTTAGATAGACCATCTAGAAACAAAATGGACGCTTACTACGGTAAGTTTGCCACTGCGGAGTGGTAGTTCAGTTGGTTAGAATACCGGCCTGTCACGCCGGGGGTCGCGGGTTCGAGTCCCGTCCACTCCGCCACTATTTTGAGAGTCGTCTCTTTAAACACGAAGATAGGGGTGTAGCTCCAATTGGCAGAGCAGCGGATTCCAAATCCGCGTGTTGGGAGTTCGAATCTCTCCACCCCTGCCATATACTAAGCCTCAGCAGAAATGCTGGGGCTTTTTTACGTCTGTAATATTTGTATTGGTTCCAATTGGTAGAGCAGCGGATTCCCCGAATATCAAATAGCGCGTGTTGGGAGTTCGAATCTCTCCACCCTGCCATATACTAAGCCTCAGCAGAAGTGCTGGGGCTTTTTTACGTCTGTAATATCTGCATCGACTTCAATTGGCAGAGCAGCGGATCCCCCGAATATCGAATAGCGCGTGTCGGGCGTTCAAATCTCTCCACTCCAGCCATATACTAAGCCTCAGCAGAAATGCTGGGGCTTTTTTACGTCTGTAATATCTGCATTAGCTCCAATTGGTAGAGCTGCGGATTCCCCGAATATCAAATAGCGCGTGTCGAGTGTTAGAATTTCATCCACTTCGCTATTTCTCGAATCTCATTCTCAGATTTCAGCTTGCGGTTGTGCAACAACCCGTAACACTTCTCTTTTAAGCTCTAAAACTACGCTGACATTCACTGAAGTTCTAATGACGCAGGTTGTTTACTATACAGCCAGTTCAAGGAATAAGGTGCCCTATGAAATTTAACACTAAGCTAGTGATTACATCACTTATCTCTATCCCTTTGCTTGCGGGTTGTACCTCGCCAGGTGAAGATGACCCTAATGCTGCTACTAAGCAAGGAGCGGTCGGGGGAGCGCTGCTAGGGCTAACGATGGGCGCATTGATGGGTGAACCTGATTTGGCTGTAAAAGGCGCGATTGCCGGTGGCGTTGCAGGAGGAGTCGCAGGCTCAAGTCAAGATCTGCAGAGTAATAGAGAGAATATACGTCATGATAGTCGCAATAGTGCCATCGCCGCGCTGGGAAGCGATGATACATCAGTTCGTCAACAGAACTGGCAACAGTTAGAAAACTTTGTGGGTGAATGGAATGTGGGCATTCAGAATCATATTGTGACGATTGATCATCAAAAGATCACGGCAGAAGGAAGGCTCGCTTCCTTTTCGACTGCTAACGTCAACATTGCCAACCCGCAGGGGCTCAATTTAAATGCGTCTTTTAGTTATGATGCCAGCAGTGGTCATCAGCTAGAGATTAATAATTTAGGCAAAAATGTATCGGTGCGTTTTGCTGGAGAGTCAGACGCAAACAGCAATAAGGTTTTATTTTATCCCACCAATGTCGATGATGTTATCTATGCGGATATTGAAACGGCGGATATTCGTCTTGAATTAAGTTTCGTTGGCCATCAGATTTGGCTCATTGATAGCTATGCCTATGTTGAAGGTCGTGAGCAAAAACTGCAAACATATCGCTTTACGAGAATGGGTTAATTTGGCTTAAAGCCGTCTCATGTTAGTTTGCGGCATAAACAAAAAAGCCCCGCTCATAGAGCGGGGCTTTTGTATAATCAAAGAGCGATTATTTTAGCATTGCAGCATTGCCGTTTTCACGGATATGCTTAAGGATGCCTTTAACGCCACGAGCACTTGAAGCAACGATGTTGCCTGATGCCATGTAGTCAGTGCCGCCAGCGAAGTCTGTAACGATAGCGCCAGCTTCACGAGCGATAAGCTCACCTGCTGCCATATCCCAAGGTTTTAGGCCTAGTTCAAAGTAACCATCAACGCGGTTTGCCGCTAGGTAACATAGGTCTAGAGCTGCAGAACCAGTGCGACGGAAATCAGCGCAGTCAACAAATAGAGCAGATAGGATCTTGAAGTAAGATTCAGAATGCTGCTTTTGTTTGAATGGGAAACCAGTTGCAAGGATAGTACCTTGAAGGTCTTTAACTTGTTTTACGCGAATACGAGCGTTGTTCAGCTGAGCGCCAGAACCACGTTGAGCAGTAAATAGCTCGTTAAGCATTGGATCGTATACACACGCTACTTCAGTTCGGCCTTTAATGCGAACTGCGATAGATACTGAGAAGTGTGGTAGACCTTTAACAAAGTTAGACGTGCCATCCAGTGGGTCGATGATCCATTGTACTTCTTTATCACGGCCGTCGATAACGCCGTTTTCTTCAGCAACGATACAGTGGTCTGGGTAAGACGCTTTAATTGTATCGATGATCATTGCTTCCGCTTCTTTGTCTACGTTAGTAACAAAGTCGTTCGTGCCTTTTAGAGAAGATTCAATCTTCTCAACATTTTCAAGTGATTTGGCAATGTGGTTGCCAGCTTTTCGTGCAGCACGAATAGCGATATTAAGCATTGGATGCATACTAATTTCCCAACGGATGTTAAAGAACAGAAAAACGGCCGGAAGTATAACAGAATAAATAACAAATGGAAGTGGTTAAATTTCGTACTGTTGAGTCATGGGATTAAATCCCTGCGATGATTTTGATCGGCAATGTGATAATATCTCGCAGCTTTATAATGCGATAGGTAATCGGTCATGCTCAACAATGTCAAAGTAGTTTTAGTTGGTACTTCTCACTCAGGTAACATAGGCTCGGCTGCACGAGCAATGAAAGTGATGGGGCTAACTAACATGGTTTTGGTCGACCCTCAATGCGAGGTAGATGACCAAGCAACCGCTCTAGCGGCTGGTGCGAGTGATATCGCTCTCAATGCTCAAATTTATCCAACGCTTGAAGAAGCGGTGGCCGATTGTGCTTTGGTTGTTGGCTCAAGCGCACGTTCACGTACATTAGATTGGCCTATGCTTGAGCCACGTGAATGCGGTGAAAAATGTGTCATCGAGGGACGTACG
The DNA here is from genome assembly GCF_000827885.1 of Vibrio renipiscarius. Lineage (GTDB taxonomy): Bacteria > Pseudomonadota > Gammaproteobacteria > Enterobacterales > Vibrionaceae > Vibrio > Vibrio renipiscarius. The sequence continues at coordinate 4,092 of NZ_JTKH01000006.1, forward strand.
GCAAACGTTGCTATCGTCTTTGGTCGCGAGCGTACTGGACTGACAAATGATGAGTTACAGACTTGTCATTACCACGTTTGTATCCCTGCGAATCCAGAATATAGCTCGTTGAACTTGGCAATGGCCGTTCAAACGATCAGCTATGAAATTCGTGTTGCGCACCTTGCAGAAGAAAAGCTGGGTTTTACAGAAAGTACGCTTCCGGAATATCCTCGCCATAAAGAATTGGAATTGCTGTATCAGCACCTTGAAAAAGTCATGGTTGATACCCAATTTATTTCTGAAGAGCAACCTGGAAAGGTTGTGAATAAATTACGTCGTTTATTCAGTCGCGCACGTCCAGAATTACAAGAGATTAATATCTTACGTGGAATTTTGACCGCCGTTGAAAAAAACATTCGTCGTTGATTTGTTCGTTTCGCTATCTTCCCGTAATACCTGACTAAAATGGTCAAATTAATACTTGACCATTTTAGTCAGGTATGAAAAGATTCATACCACATGAACAATGTGGATATGGTGTTATATGAGACTTACATCGAAAGGAAGATACGCAGTTACCGCTATGCTAGATGTGGCGTTACATTCTCAGCAAAACCCTGTGCCGCTTGCCGATATTTCTGAACGACAAGGTATTTCTCTGTCGTATTTAGAACAACTGTTTTCAAAACTACGTAAAGCCGGCTTGGTTGCTAGTGTTCGTGGTCCAGGAGGTGGATATCGCCTTGGTGCAGAAGCGCACACTATTGCGATTGGAACCGTCATCGCCGCTGTAGATGAATCCGTTGATGCAACAAAATGCAACGGTAAAGGTGATTGCCAAGGTGGCACTCGCTGTCTAACGCACACATTGTGGCGAGATTTAAGCTCGCGTATCAGTGACTTTCTTAACAACATCACCTTGGGTGAGTTGATGAAAGACAATGAAGTCATCTCAATTTCTGACCGACAAGATATCGATCTTGCGGTAAACCATAGCTTAACCAATCGCGACTCTTTGAGTGCGGCTATGGGAATAAATGTCCGCTCATAAGCGGCCAGTAAGTTTACATTGGAGTAAAGAATGAAACTGCCGATTTATCTTGATTATTCAGCAACTTGTCCGGTTGACCCGCGTGTGGCTGAAAAGATGGTTCAGTGCATGACGATGGATGGTACGTTTGGTAATCCAGCGTCACGATCACACCGTTACGGTTGGCAAGCCGAAGAGGCAGTCGATAATGCTCGCGAACAAATCGCTGAGCTGCTGAACGCAGACCCTCGTGAAATCGTATTTACTTCTGGCGCGACTGAGTCTGACAACTTAGCCATTAAAGGCGCTGCGCATTTCTACGAGAAAAAAGGTAAGCACGTCATTACCTGCAAGACTGAACATAAAGCAGTACTGGATCCTTGTCGCCAACTTGAGCGTGAAGGCTTTGAAGTGACTTACTTAGCGCCTGAAGCAAATGGCCTGGTTGATCTTGATAAACTTCAAGCCGCAATGCGTGAAGATACCGTACTGGTTTCTATCATGCACGTGAACAACGAAATTGGCGTAATCCAAGATATCGCAGCGATTGGCGAATTATGTCGCGAACGCAAGATTATCTTCCATGTGGATGCCGCGCAATCAGCGGGTAAAGTTGTGATTGATGTACAAGCGATGAAAGTAGACCTTATCTCGCTATCAGCGCATAAAGCCTACGGCCCGAAGGGCATCGGTGCACTGTATGTTCGTCGTAAACCACGCATTCGCCTAGAAGCGCAAATGCACGGTGGCGGCCATGAACGTGGTTTCCGTTCAGGTACACTCGCAACGCACCAAATCGTCGGTATGGGTGAAGCTTTCCGCATTGCAAAAGAAGAATTACAAAAAGATTACGATCATGCCTTAGCACTTCGTAACCGTCTATTTAATGGCGTGAAGGATCTTGAAGCGGTAACGGTAAACGGTGACTTTGATCAACGTGTACCACATAACCTAAACATCAGTTTCGCTTTTGTTGAAGGTGAATCGCTACTGATGTCACTGAAAGACCTTGCTGTTTCTTCAGGCAGTGCATGTACATCGGCAAGCCTAGAGCCATCATATGTTCTTCGTGCTCTTGGCCTGAACGATGAGTTAGCACACAGTTCAGTTCGTTTCTCATTTGGTCGCTTTACGACGGAAGAAGAAGTGGACTATGCAATTGAACAAATCCGTGTAGCGGTTAATAAGCTACGCGACATGTCTCCTCTATGGGATATGTACAAGGAAGGGATCGACTTAAACACGGTTGAGTGGGCACACCACTAATCAGTTTGCGTCCCAATTGATGTAGATGTAGAGGATTCGAGGTAGATATTATGGCGTACAGCGAAAAAGTAATTGATCATTATGAGAACCCACGTAACGTTGGTTCTTTCGATAAAGAAGATCCATCAGTAGGCAGCGGCATGGTTGGCGCTCCTGCATGTGGTGATGTGATGAAACTTCAAATTAAAGTAACACCGGAAGGTATTATCGAAGATGCGAAGTTTAAAACTTATGGTTGTGGTAGTGCGATTGCTTCAAGCTCATTGGTAACAGAATGGGTAAAAGGTAAATCAATCGATGAAGCCGCAGCAATCAAAAACTCTGAAATTGCCGAAGAGCTAGAACTGCCACCAGTAAAAGTTCACTGCTCAATCCTAGCGGAAGATGCAATTAAAGCAGCAGTTGCTGACTATAAGAAGAAACATCAGTAAACTCGACTTTGTCATGATGGGAGCTGGCCTCCCATTTTATTGGTAATAGAAACAATCAAGGTGCAGTATGGCCATTACATTAACAGATGCAGCAGTTAGCCGTATCAGTGCTTTCCTAGAAAATCGTGGGAAGGGCGTGGGTTTGCGTCTCGGTGTAAAAACGACAGGTTGTTCGGGTATGGCTTATGTACTTGAGTTTGTCGATGAGCTAAATGAAGAAGATGAAGTTTTTGAGCACAAAGGTGTCAAAGTCATCATCGATCAAAAAAGCCTCGCATACCTTGACGGCACAGAGCTTGACTACGTAAAACAAGGCTTGAATGAAGGCTTTGAGTTCAATAACCCGAACGCGAAAAGTGAATGTGGCTGTGGTGAAAGCTTCAACGTTTAATGATTGATCTCCTGCTTGCGAAAGTGGGAGAGATTGCCAAAGGCTAGATTTAGATGAATCACTTCGAATTATTTGGGCTACCAACTCAGTTCAGTCTGGATGGTAGCCTTCTTTCTTCTCAGTTCCGAGAACTGCAAAAACGTTTTCATCCTGACAATTTTGCGACTGCTTCTGAGCGTGACCGCTTGATGGCAGTGCAAAAAGCAGCGCAAATTAACGACGCTTATCAAATTTTGAAAAAGCCGCTTTCGCGTGCAGAATATTTGATTGCCCAAAATGGCATCGAATTGCATGGTGAACAGCAGACTCTACAAGATCCTCTGTTTCTCATGGAGCAAATGGAATTACGTGAAGAGTTGGAAGAGATCCCTGGTGGAACGGATCCTGAAGCTGCATTGTTTGAGTTTGATGAAAAAGTGACTAAAACGTACAAGCAGCAGTTGGTCGAGATCGAAAAAGAGCTTAATGCCGCTCAATGGATTCTTGCCGCTGATCGTGTACGTAAGCTTAAATTTATTGCCAAATTAAAACATGAAATCGAGTTAGTAGAAGAAAAACTACTCGGTTAACCTCAGAGCAAGGACTAACAATGGCGTTACTTCAAATTGCAGAACCGGGCCAGAGCTCGGCACCTCATGAGCATAAATTAGCTGCCGGTATTGATCTCGGCACAACTAATTCATTGGTTTCGACGGTTCGTAGCGGTAATGCTGCGACATTAGAAGACGACCAAGGCCGTCGTATTTTGCCTTCTGTAGTTCATTACACCAATGATTCGGTTTTGGTTGGACATGAAGCACTGGCGCATTCAGAACAGGATGCTGCTAATACCATCATTTCAGTTAAGCGTCTGATTGGCCGTTCATTGACGGACATAAACCAGCGCTACTCTTCTCTGCCTTACCAGTTTATTGCCAGTGATAATGGTTTGCCTATCTTACAAACCGCGGGTGGCAATAAGAATCCGATCGAAATATCTGCAGACATTTTAAATGCGTTGAAAGTCCGTGCTGAAACCACACTGGGTGGCGAGTTAGCGGGGGTGGTGATCACTGTACCGGCTTATTTCGATGACGCTCAGCGTGCAGGAACAAAAGATGCGGCTAAACTGGCGGGTCTTCATGTTTTACGCTTGCTGAATGAGCCGACCGCTGCTGCGATTGCTTATGGCTTAGATTCTGGTCAAGAAGGCGTGGTTGCGGTTTACGACCTTGGTGGCGGCACATTTGACATCTCGATCTTACGTTTATCGAAAGGCGTATTTGAAGTGTTAGCGACCGGTGGGGATTCGGCTCTTGGTGGTGACGATTTCGACCATCTATTGGCTGAGCACTTATTGGCGCAAATGGGCATCGAAGCCCCATTATCAGCAGAGCAAAACCGTACACTGCTCAATGCTGCGCAAAAAGTGAAGCAATCATTCTCTACTCAAGACGTCGCGGATGTGAATGTTCTTGATTGGCAAGGTTCGGTTACACGTGAAGAGTTTGAAGACTTAATTCGCCCACTCGTGAAGAAAACATTGATGTCATGCCGACGCGCATTGAAAGATGCCGAAGTTGAGCTAGAAGAAGTCAACGAAGTCGTTATGGTGGGTGGTTCAACTCGCACATTGTTGGTACGTGAAATGGTCGGCGAATTCTTTGAACGCGCGCCACTTACCAGTATCAACCCGGACGAAGTGGTCGCTATTGGCGCTGGCATTCAAGCCGATATCCTTGTGGGTAACAAACCGGATTCAGAGATGTTATTGCTGGATGTTATTCCGCTTTCGTTGGGTATTGAAACCATGGGTGGTTTGGTGGAAAAAATCATTCCACGTAACACCACGATTCCGGTTGCACGAGCGCAAGAATTTACCACATTTAAAGATGGTCAGACTGCGATGACCGTTCATACCGTACAGGGTGAACGTGAAATGGTCGACGATTGTCGTTCATTAGCGCGCTTCTCATTAAAAGGCATTCCCCCAATGGCGGCGGGTGCAGCGCATATTCGAGTGACTTATCAAGTGGATGCTGACGGCCTATTGTCGGTAACGGCAATGGAAAAGAGCACCGGTATTCAATCAGAAATTCAAGTGAAGCCTTCTTACGGTTTAAGTGACAATGAAGTCGCTAATATGCTGCGTGATTCGATGACGTATGCCAAAGAAGACATGCAAGCTCGTGCTCTCGCAGAGCAACGTGTTGAAGCGGATCGTGTGATTGAAGGTTTGATCGCTGCGATGCAAGCAGACGGTGAAGAATTACTGACAAGCGAAGAAGAACAAGCGCTACTGAAAGTGATTGAGACCCTTATTGAACTGCGCAACGGTGATGATGCCGATGCGATTGAGTTAGGAATTAAAGCGACGGATAAGGCAAGCCAAGAGTTTGCGTCTCGTCGTATGGATAAATCGATTCGAGCTGCGCTATCAGGTCAGTCAGTCAATGATATTTAAGAGTAGAAGTTATGCCTAAAATTATCGTATTACCTCATGAAGACTTATGTCCTGAAGGTGCTGTATTAGAAGCTCAAGCGGGCGAAACAGTATTGGATGTGGCACTAAAGAATGGTATTGGAATTGAACATGCGTGTGAAAAGTCGTGTGCTTGTACTACTTGCCACATTATTGTTCGCGAAGGCTTTGACTCATTAGATGAAAGTGATGAGCTAGAAGATGACATGCTTGATAAAGCGTGGGGTTTAGAGCCGGAATCTCGTCTAGGCTGTCAGGCCCGAGTAGCAAAAGAAGATTTAGTGGTTGAAATTCCACGTTACACTCTAAATCACGCTTCAGAAGACCATTAATGTTCTTTGAGCTGAATTTAACGTTTGTTTATTGTCATGCATTTGATGATTTACGATAAATTCAGCTATCTTGAACAATATTAATACTCGATTTTAAGGAAGACGACGAATGAAATGGACCGATTCACGCGATATTGCGATTGAGCTGTGTGACAAATTCCCCGACACGGATCCAAAAACCGTGCGTTTTACCGATTTGCATCAATGGATTTTAGAGTTAGATGATTTTGAAGATGAACCGAATCATTCCAATGAAAAAATTCTTGAAGCGGTGATTCTTTGTTGGATGGATGAAGCGGATTAAAGCGCGATGTTATGCATCGTCAAAAAGTATTAAAAAAACGGGCCTTATGGCCCGTTTTTTTATCCAATTGACATTTTTGCGTGACATAATGCTAACATCGAACCTCAATACCCAAGTCTGCCTTAATGCTTACTCGAGAGGATTTTGGTATAGAGAAAAAGGCGTAGTCAGCGCCATAATTAAGACAAGGAGAGACCATGTCTACACAGATGTCGGTATATTTAAGCCAAGCTGAAGCTGCGGCAAGTTGGGGTAATAAAGCGCTCGTTTCTTTTACTGAACAAGGCGCGACAGTTCATTTGGCTGAAGGCCACGATCTTGATGCTATTCAAAGAGCGGCACGAAAAATTGTCTCACAAGGTATTACAAATACCGCGCTCGAAGGTCAGGGGTGGGATTTGGAAGCGATTTGGGCATTTTTCCAAGGATTCCGAGAACCAAAGAAAAACACCAATGTGACGTGGAAACCTCTGGAAGAGGTTCAGCAGGCAGAGTTAGAAGCTCGCATTCAAGCAACGACATTCACTTGTGACATCATCAACAAGTCGGCGGAAGAAGTTGCCCCTCGCCAATTGGCGACGATGGCGGCGGAGTTTATCAAATCCGTTGCCCCTGAAGGTTCGGTCACGGTTCGTATTGTAAAAGATAAAGATCTCCTCACGGAAGGTTGGGAAGGTATCTATGCCGTTGGCCGCGGCTCAGAACGCACCTCTGCAATGTTACAACTTGATTTCAACCCAACAGGGGATGAGAACGCACCCGTGTATGCCTGCTTGGTCGGTAAAGGGATTACCTTTGATTCAGGCGGTTACAGCTTAAAGCCATCTAACTTTATGACCGCGATGAAATCCGATATGGGCGGTGCTGGTACGATCACGGGTGGGTTGGGTCTTGCGATCATGCGTGGTTTGAATAAGCGCGTAAAACTGATCCTATGTTGTGCGGAGAATATGATCTCAGGTCGCGCACTCAAGCTAGGCGATATCATTACTTATAAAAATGGTAAAACCGTTGAAATCATGAACACCGATGCGGAAGGTCGTTTGGTTCTGGCTGATGGTTTGATCTACGCCAGTGAGCAAAAACCAGAGTTGATCATCGATTGTGCCACTTTAACGGGTGCGGCGAAAAACGCATTGGGGAATGATTATCACGCTCTGATGAGCTTTGATGAATCGCTTTCTCATCAAGCACTAACTTGTGCCCGTGAAGAAAACGAAGGCTTATGGCCATTACCTGTTGCTGAGTTCCACCGTTCAATGCTGCCTTCTAATTTTGCCGATTTATCGAATATCTGCAGCGGCGATTACTCGCCAGGCGCTAGCACGGCGGCGGCATTCCTGTCTTACTTTGTTGAAGATTATCAAAAAGGTTGGCTGCACTTTGATTGTGCGGGCACCTATCGTAAAGCGGCATCGGACAAATGGGGCGCAGGTGCAACCGGTATGGGGGTACGCTCATTAGCTCGCATTTTGGTCCAATAAATAGACGATCAATATGAGCAGCATTTAGACTGCAAATAAAAATAGAAGAGAAGTAGAGGGAGATCATATGGCTCTAGAAAGAACGTTTTCCATCGTAAAGCCGGATGCGGTAAAGCGTAATTTGATTGGTGAAATTTACAATCGTTTTGAAAAAGCAGGCTTAAGCGTTGTCGCGGCAAAAATGCTCCATCTCAATGATGAGCAAGCTAGTGGCTTTTATGCAGAGCATGAAGGTAAAGAATTTTTCAATGACCTCAAAGCATTCATGACGTCGGGGCCAGTGATGGTTCAAGTTCTTGAAGGTGAAGAGGCGATCACTCGCTATCGCGAGTTGATGGGTAAAACCAACCCTGAAGAAGCGGCATGTGGCACCATTCGTGCGGATTACGCATTGAGTATGCGTCATAACTCTGTTCATGGTTCCGATAGCCCTGAATCTGCTGCGCGTGAAATTGCGTTCTTCTTCCCTGAGTCAGAGATTTGCCCACGCTAATTTCAATCAGCAAGAGTTAGAATGAAAAGAGCCTCAATCGAGGCTCTTTTTTTTGTTTGTCGTATTACAACATATCGAGAGCTTTCTCTATTGCCGCAATAACTCGTTCGGCATCGTTTTGATCGTTGTAAATGGCAAAAGAGATTCGCACAGTCCCCGCGATGCCCAGTGCATCCATCAATGGATGTGCGCAATGGTGACCTGCACGTACGGCAATACCTTGTTGGTCGAGTAATGTGGCGATGTCTTGATGATGAACGCCATCGACCACAAAAGAGAGCACCGATGCATTTGGCTGGTAGCCGATGACTCGGATATCGTCATGCTGACAAAGCTGCTGGTAAACGCGGTCTACTAAGGCGTGAATATGCGCTTCGACTTCTTCTCGAGTAAACTGTTCATACCATTTTATGGCGGTCGCGAGTGCAATTGCGCCAGCCACATTTGGGGTGCCCGCTTCAAATTTACCGGGAAGTTCGCTATAGGTTGTGCCAGAAAAAGACACTTTCTCTACCATTTTTCCACCCCCATGCCATGGTGGCATGGCTTCTAGCAGATCAAGCTTGCCATAGAGCACGCCGATGCCCGCAGGCGCAAAAATCTTATGGCCAGAGAACACCAAAAAGTCGGCATTTAAAGATTGGACGTCGATCGCTTCATGAACGATGCCTTGAGCGGCATCAAGCACCACAACCGCGCCTTGTTGATGCGCAAGTTCAATCATCGCTTCAATAGGCTGACGGGTACCCGTGACATTTGTGGTGTGCGCGATCGCGACAATTTTTGTTTTCTCATTTAGTGCTTGCTGAAAGACATCCAAATCGAGATGACAGCCATCGCTCATGGCGACCTTAACGATTTTCGCGCCGGTTTGTTCCGCTACAATTTGCCATGGCACGATATTGGCGTGATGTTCCATTTCGCCAATAAGAATCTCATCACCCTCTTGCAGCGTATTGCGTGCGTAAGTTTGCGCGATCAGGTTCAACGCTTCGGTCGCACCGCGTGTCCAGATAATCTCCTTCTCGCTAGCCGCATGGATAAAGCGTGCGACGCAAGCGCGTGCGGCTTCAAATTGACTGGTGGCTTGAGCCGTTAAGCTATGGCTTCCACGATGAACATTGGCATTTTGGATACTGTAATAGCGGCTAATGGAATCGATCACCACTTGGGGCTTTTGTGTCGTCGCCGCGCTGTCGAGATAGACCAATGGCTGGTGGTTGATGGTTTGGTTTAACGCTGGAAATTGTGCGCGAATAGAGGTGATATCGAGCATTAGCTTTCACCCAGTTCGTGATAGTGCAATACGGGCATCGTAACCATCGGCTCGGCGATAGACCAAGCATGCGCTTTACCGGACAGTTGAATGACGATTTCCATCGCAAATTCCAAGGCACTACCTGGTCCTTGGCTCGTCAGGAGATTGTGAGTGACATCGTAGGTAACACGCTTCACTCGCCAATTATTGGCTGGAATATGGCTTTGGAAATGAGGATGACAAGTCATCAAAGCTTTTGGGTAGAGTTGATGGTGTGCCAGTACTAAAGCTGGCGCGGCACAAATGGCGCCGACCAGTTTGCCTTCATACATTTGTTGGCGAACGATTTCGACCAATACTGTGCTATCACGGAACACTTCACTGCCACCCACGCCACCTGGCAAGATCACCGCATCGAATTCTTCATCAGCAATATCAACTAAGCGACAATCGGCGGTAAGAGTGACTCCGCGTGATGCTTTCATCGTCAGCTGGCCGGAAGACTCAGCACTGGCAACAACCACTTCGTAACCAGCTCGCACCATAATATCGATGATGGTGATCGCTTCCATTTCCTCACTGCCAGTGGCAATAGGAACTAATACTTTTTTACTCATAGGATTACCAACTCTGCTCTATCTGTTTGATGGCGTGATACAACTGCTCATTTACCGGTACATCAATACCATGGGTGCGTGCCGTTTTAATCAGATGCCCCGTGATAAAGTCTATCTCGCTTGGTCTTTGATGCGCAATATCTTGCTCCATAGAAGAGTAGTTATTCGCCGTCGCCTCAATGACATCGTTTACGGTTTTACGCAGGTGCTGCGCGTCAGCGTCAATGCCTTCGGCTTGCATCACCAGAGCGACTTCTGTTGTGATGCTATCTAATTGTGAGCGGTAGTGCACAGCGGCTAATTCGCCATTACGGATTTGATGCAGTGCAGTCAATGGATTGATGGCGCAATTGATCGCCACTTTATTCCACAGCGCTTGGTTGATTTGGTGCTGCCAGTGTACTTGAGGCAAAGCGTGATTGAGAACCTCGACCAAAAATTCACATTGTGTCCCTTTTTGATTGACCGCGCCTATCAACGTTTGCCCTTGGCCGGTATGAAGTACTTGTGTACTTGATGGGCGGTAGGCTCCGTGTGTTGTCGTCGCGAGTAAAAGAGGATTGTTAGGGAATAATGTTTGAGTTGCTTTCGCCGTACCCATGCCATTGTGCATTAATAGCAAAATGGCATCTTTATCTATATGAGGTGCAATCGATTCAAGAACATGCTGAACCTGTGGCGCTTTTAAAGTGACCAGAACCACATCTGCTTGCGCAAGTTGCTCAGTATGACCATTATGAAATTGAATCGCTGGGCATTCATCGCGTTGGATGGAAATGTGTGGGGAGGAGTTGCGGCTCCACAGGCAAACGTGGTGACCCGCTTGGATGAGATAACTCGCCCATAGAGAGCCAATCGCGCCTGGGCCAACAATGGCAAAGTTCATGAAAATGACCGATTTAGATTAATGGCAAAAGGATAATAGCCTGTACAAGGAAAGCAAATAAAAAAGGCACCCGAAGGTGCCTTTTATGCCAGATTAGCAATAATTAGAACTTGTAAGTAACAGCGAAATAGTGGCCAACACCTGATGATTCAAATGCGTCACTGTCTTTAATTCCGTAAACGTTATCGTAAAGCTTTAGACCATAACCGACTGCGAATTGCTTATTATGCCAATAAATACCATTGAACATTGATCCGCCAGTACTTGATGTGCTGTATTCGTCTTTCATACCAAATTGGTAATCTAAATAGCCCTGGTAAGTAATAAATGAGCCATTCTCAAAGAAAAAGAAAGGTTTGAACCAGTTGGTAGAAAATTGGTAGCCGTTCCAATCGTTTTGTTTTACATCATAGTTTGCGTAAAGGTTGAATTGCATTTTACCAAACCATGGCACCATTACATCAGAACCTAAACCAATCATCGATTGAAAACCAGGATCTTTCTCTGCCATGACGTAATTACCGTCACTATCTTTTTTGCTTGTTTCGATCGAGTATTTCGCGCCACCATCGATAACAGTGTAGTTTGCGATGTACAATTCTTGAACAGGACCAAATGATAGGTCAGAGCCAGTTAAAGCATCAAGGGATAGACGAGGTGCAAATTTAGCAAAGAGACGATCCTGACCCGACTTCTCACTATCATCGTCATCACTTAGGTTGAATACATCAACGTAGCCATACAGGTCGAACATACCCGAACGACCACCAAACTCCATCTCTAGGTAAGTGTGCTCAGTGTTACCTGGTTTTTCATCTATCGCGTGCATCAAGTTGAAGTTGATGAATTTACCATCATTTTTATGAATGTCATCAGAGTAATCAGCAGCAAAAGTTTGGCCTGACACGGCTGCCACAACGCCAAGAGCTAAAAGTGTTTTACGCATAAAAGAGTCTCTCAGGAAATAATGTGTGTTAATTCTTTATGTGGAAGTGGTTGCACAATCTAATCTGCTTTCACTTGTTGGGTGGGATAATAGCGATCTGTATCTTAAAAAAAAGTGCTCAACGTGTAAAAAATCATAAAACAGCCGATCTTGATCACATTTATTGTAAAATTTTTGCTAAGGATTGAACTTTTCATTTGATTGCATAAAAAGTGCGTAAGGTATCGATTACGCAAACGAGCGCGTAAAATTAGCTGTTCATCAAATAACCAACAGGAAAGGTGAATGATCGTGTTGGGTAGCCGTCGCGTATAAGTGTTCAAACAGATGTTGCAGGGTTTTTCGATGACAGAAGTGATGCTTTTTCCACTGGGTTCAGTGGTATTGCCTGAAGGTAAGATGAGGCTAAGGATATTTGAGCCTCGATATCAACGATTGGTCACGGAAGCGAGCAAGCGTGATGGTACATTCGGTATTTGCCTTTTTGAGCGTAATGAAGATAACCCCAGAGGAACACTCTCTCGCACGGGTTGCTTAGTGAAAATTGTTGATTTTGAGACGCTCGACGATGGTTTACTGGGTATTACGGTCGTCGGCTTAAAGCGATTTGAACTTGGGCGAGTAAGGGTGGATTTTGATGGCCTTCGCTTTGCTACGGTGGAATGGCTGCCGAGTTGGGATATTCATCAATTGAGTGATGAGAAACAATATTTAGCTCAGCAATTGCGGCATGTTTACCAGCGTTTCCCTCAAATAAGCGCGTTATATCAACAGTGCTATTTCGACGATGCCTCTTGGGTCGCTCAACGCTGGTTAGAATTGTTGCCAGTTGATTTACAGCGATTTGATTTTTTGACCCGCAGGAAGGATTGCCAAGAAGCAATGGACTATTTATCGCTAACAATTGATAAAGAGTGATCATTTTTTTGTGCGGAGCGTATACAGTTAAAACTAAACACCGCAAGGAAGTTGGAATGAGTTTACCTGACACCAACACATATACCCGAGCCGATTGGACGGAGTGCATGGACAAGATAAAGCAGCGGGATAAACACGCCTTTGCCTTGGTGTTTAATCACTTTTCACCCCGACTCAAGCAGTTTGCTTTCAAACACATGGGTAATGAACAAGTGGCGGTCGAGTTAGTACAAGAAGCACTCGCAACCGTATGGCAGAAGGCAGCGCTGTTTGATGGCACGAAAAGTTCCCTTTCCACCTGGGTATACACAATTGCGCGTAACCTTTGCTTTGATTTGTTGCGTAAGCAAAAAGGGCGAGATGCACACATTTTAGCCGATGACATTTGGCCTTCTGATTATATTCCGCCCGATTTGATTGAGCACTACTCACCTGAACATGAAATGTTGAAGAAGCAGGTGATTAAATTTTTAGAGGTGCTTCCTGAAGCACAAAGGAAGGTCGTTCAAGCCGTTTATCTTGAAGATAGGCCTCACCAGCAAGTGGCAGACATGTTTGATATTCCATTGGGCACGGTTAAATCTCGCCTAAGACTGGCCGTTGAAAAGTTAAGAAATTCCATAGAGGCGACGCAATAATGATGAGTTATCACCCCAAATTAGAAATGTTGCAAGCCTACGTTCAAGGCGATCTAGATGCCGTAGATGGCTTTGCACTTGCGACTCATATTGAAACTTGTCCGCTCTGTCAGCAACATGTGGTGAGAATGGAAGACCAAGCGGGACGCGAACTTGAAGCCCTGCCTGTTGAAGACTCAATGGATATGAGCGATCTCTTTGATAAGATTGTCGCTCTCGACACCTGCGATGAACCAATACGAATCGCGCGCAGCCCAAGAACGGTGGAGGTGAATGAACGACAATTCACTCTGCCGCTGACGCTAAGTCGTTTTAGTGACCATATTGGTGAGTGGAAGAGCTATGGTGGAAAAGTATTCAGCGCGCCGATTGAATTGGTTGATGGGGCTCGTGTTAATTTACTTTATATCTCGGCTGGGGTGAAAATTCCGCAGCACACCCACAAAGGGTTTGAATCGACCCTTGTACTACACGGTTCTTTTCGCGACGAGGAAGGGACCTATTACGCCGGAGATTATTTACTCAAAGATGCTTCGACAAAGCACAGCCCTTTTACTCGCGAGGGAGAAGATTGTTTGTGTCTTACCTTTTTAACTGAACCGATGTTATTTACTCAAGGCGTTGCGCGCATATTTAATCGGTTTGGTAAAGGGTTGTATCCGTAGTGGTGTAAATGTTTGTTTGATGTGTTCGTGAAGAAAGAAAAGGGTCGCCGTTGCGACCCTTTTCTTTTATTGCTGTCGTGTCGAATCTATATCTTGTTGGTCACGTGTACGTGCTTTATCCAACATATCATTAAAGTAGTCTCGCATGGTGTAAAGCATGATAAGACTTGGTATCACCATTAAGGCGGTAATGATAAAGAACATCGACCAATCATTGAGGTAATCAACCAGTTCACCGCTAAAGGAAGCTAATGTTGTACGGCCAAAATTCCCCAATGATGCCAGTAAAGCGTATTGAGTTGCCGAGAAGGCTTGTCCTGTTACCACCGTTAGGAATGAAACAAACGCGACCGTTGAGAAAGCGGAGGTAAAGTTGTCCACAACCAGTGTTGCAAGGAATAAGGTTTCATTTGGTCCTACTTTCGCAATCCATGCAAACATCAGATTACTCGCCGCCATTGCGATGCCGCCGATCATTAAGCCGCGAACAATACCAAATTTCACATTGACCATACTGCCGATTAAGGTGAACAACATGGTTAATCCCCAGCCGATAAGCTTAGAGTAGTAACCGATTTGTTCATTACTAAAACCGATGTCTTTGTAAAACGCAATCGACATCCGGCCAAGAAACGCTTCGCCGATTTTGAACAAGAATACAAACAGCAACAGGGTTAGCGCGACACGAAAGCCATTGCGTTCAAAGAAATCGATAAACGGCTCAAACACCGTCACGGTTAGCCAAGCAAGTATAGGGTTGCCAATGACTTTATTGTGGCGAGCTTGAGCTTGAGCTTGTAAAGCATCACGTTTAGTCACGGGCTCGCCGACCAATAGGGTAAATAGCATTAGTAAGCCCACAATCACCGCCATGCCATAAAATACGCCATTCCAGCCGATACTGTCAGCGTTCATAAAGGCTAAATAACCCGGTAGTGAGTAACCTGTCCACCATCCTATTACCGCCATGGCCGAGGCTTGAGGCAGTTTCTCGGATTGTGATTTAGGGAAGGTATCAATTCGATACGCATCAATGGCGATATCTTGTGTTGAAGAGGCAATCGCAATGCACAGCGCAAGCACTGACGTGAGCATTAAGTTCTGAGCGGGGTTAACGCCAGCAATCATTAGCGTGCATATCAGAACAATGCTTTGGCACAAAAATATCCAACTGCGTCGCTGACCAAGGGAGTGGAGTAGGGGGAGCTTGACGCGATCCACCAATGGCGCCCAAAGGAAGTTAATCGCATACACAGCAAAGACACTACCGAAGTAGCCGATAGCAGTGCGCGTTAGGCCGGCATCTTTTAACCAGCCCGACATATTTGAGCCGATAAGTACCCATGGAAAACCGCTTGAACAACCGAGCATAAAAACCCACAACAGGCGTTTATCTAGATAACTGCGAACGGTGTCTGACCATGACATTGAAGCGTTAGCCATAACGAATCCTTGAAAAAGCGTGATTCAATATTAGAAACGAAGAGAGAAAAGAAAAGGCTCTCACTGAGAATGAGAGCCTAGCTGTATTAGTCGAGAATAGTGACGTTTTTAATCACAATCGCTTCTACAGGGACATCGCCGTAACGCCCCACGGAATGGGTTGGTTTTCTTGCCATTTCTTGTACAACATCAAACCCTTGGATCACTTCGCCAAATACGGCGTAACCCGGTGGGCGAGAACTGGCATTCAGGAAGTCGTTGTCCGCTAAGTTGATAAAGAACTGACGGGTCGCAGAATTAGGATCATTGGTGCGCGCCATAGCGATGGTTGCGACGTTATTCGGTAATCCATTATTCGCTTCATTCTTGATTGGCGCATAGGTGTCAGCACGATTCATGTTGGCGTCAAAGCCACCGCCTTGAGCCATAAAGCCAGGAATAACGCGGTGAAATTGAGTGCCTACATAGCTGCCATCCTCGACATATTTGAGGAAGTTGGCAACAGAAACGGGTGCTTTCTCGCTATTTAGCTCGATGATGACTGACCCTAGGTTTGTCTCCATTTCAACTTTTGGTCCAGCAAAAGCGAAATGAGAAAAGAGCGCGAAACACGCAATGGCGTATTTCCACATTAGAAACGCTCCTGCATGTAGCTTTGTAGTTCACGATCATTTGCGACTTCACGCAGTGCAAGGTTCGCCACGTCGTTTAAAACCAATTCAATTTCTTCATTTGATGCGCTAAGAGCACCGTTGCGATTTGCGGTTGCCGTGTAAAGCTTCACCAACTTGCCTTTTGGGGTTTCTGCGGTGAGTTCAATAACGAGCTTAGCATTCATCTCATTTTCCATCACAGAGTGCTTCACTGAAACCAGGACTTCTTGTACTTCCAATTCAACCGTATTGTCGCTGCTGACTGAGCTACGGAAGCCTTGAGATTGGAACTGTTCTACTAATGCATTTTCAAGCGTAATGCGAACATTCTGTTTAGCATGAATCGGTTCAATGTTTGAACGACCACTGTCGACAAGCGCGACGTATTGCGCTGAGCGTACATCTTTACTGGTTAGTGAGAATGTGCTGCCGTTTACAATGTTGCTGTTACTCAATTCTGCCATAGGGGCAAAGTTGAGTTGTTCTTGTTGAGGCGCAGAACAAGCAGTGAGTAATGCCATTGATGCGGCGAGAACCAGTTTTCTCATTGTCATTTCCTTTTTTGTTTTTTTACAGAGAAGCCAAAATGTTGAACGATAATCGTGGACTACTTAGTCGCTTGTAAAATCACGAATTTTTTATTTACCGAAACGACAGAGACATTCGATTGACCAAACAGTCGTTTTAATTTTATATCGTATCCGAGGTGACGGTTACCGATAACTAATAATTGCCCACCGGTGCTAAGAACATGCTTTGCATCACAGAACATCTGCCATGCAATATGGTCAGTGACCGCTTGCTGCTGGTGGAAAGGGGGGTTACATACAACGAGGTCATAGCTCGCGGCAGGCATGCCATCTAAACAATTGTTAGCGATACAATGAAAGCGCTCTGAGTTACCGACATTATCCAATAAGTTTTGTTTAGCCGATTCAACCGCCATAAAACTCTCATCAACACTGGTGATGTTTAATTTCGGGTTTAACTGAGCCAGTTTGACCGATAAAACACCATTACCACAGCCTAAATCAATCGCGTGCTTATAAGTGTCACCAGTGGGTAAATTTTGCAGTATAAATCGCGCCCCTTGATCGAGACTTTCTCCAGAATAGACATTCGCATGGTTCTTTAATGTCATATTATGTTCGTCGACCGACCAAACGGTAAAAGGCTCAACCTCAATAGCTTGCGGGCTGTTGGCTTGACTCAAGACGA
Source organism: Vibrio renipiscarius (assembly GCF_000827885.1). Lineage (GTDB taxonomy): Bacteria > Pseudomonadota > Gammaproteobacteria > Enterobacterales > Vibrionaceae > Vibrio > Vibrio renipiscarius. The sequence goes on from NZ_JTKH01000006.1 coordinate 21,508, forward strand.
GACGATGTTTTTTCCACGCCAGTGAGGTTTTGGTTTCACCAAGGTATTTTTCAAACAACTTTAACGTCGAAGAATGAATCTCTTTGGCTTTATTTACCGCGATCACAGGAACGTGGCTTGGCAATGTTTTGCGTAATTGTGCAAGTTGCCAAGTTAAATAACGGTTGTTGCGCGGGATTTGCATGATAACCAAATCGACATTTGCCGGAATCGCCTCCAAGCTGGTGGCGAAGGATACCGGGTTGCAATCATTATCGGCGAGGTTGGTTTGTGTCGCTTGTTGAACAATAAAAGAGTCACTCACCATCGTTACGTGGTGTTTATCGGACAACCAGCAGCTTAAAGCGCCAAAGTTATCGTTAAGGACAACGATGTGCTGCCCTTGAGGTAACCCCATCTCTTCAACGTGTTGAATAAGGTATTCATCACCAGCGTCCCATGCTTGTAATGTTTCGTTGTTACGTTTTGGATAACGGAAGAGGGTCAAAGTACGATCGTAAAGAGTCAGATCTGTTTTCATAAATGGAACGCTTAGTGTTTGGGATTGAGGAAATTGTCGCAGATGAAGAGCAAAGTGAAAACCAAAACCTTTTGATTTACCGTTCGTCGGACTATGATGCATTAATAATAATTAATCATACTGTTAATAGGAAGTGGTGAAACGCTATGTTACAAGAAGTGATAAATACAAAAGTTCATCAACAATTGGCACCACAACACCTTGATGTTATTAATGAAAGTTATATGCATAACGTGGCACCAGGTTCAGAAAGCCACTTTAAGGTGATAGTGGTGAGCGATCAGTTTGACGGGCTCCGTTTGATTGCACGTCATCGTATTATTAATCAAATCTTAGCGGATGAATTGGCGAATCATATTCATGCATTAGCGATTCATACCTATACGCCGGCAGAATGGAGTGAGTTGCAAACTGCGCCTGATAGTCCATTGTGCATGGGTGGTTCAAACCTTACTTAAGGTAAGAAAAAAGTAAGAAAAAAAGCAGCATGGACTGCTTTTTGTTCATTAATACTGCGTATAATTATTAACAACATCGAAACAAATGACAGAATACAGAAAAATAACGATAAAAATATCATTATGTTAATTGTCAATAATAATATTTGTATTCATAGGATGAGTTCGATGTGCGATGGCTCAAAATTATGATTATTCTTTAGCCTTTTAAACTCAATTCCTCACATTTATTCGCCTTATACCGCTGATTGGTCATGGCATCGGCTTTGGAAATAATGATAGACTATCGCACCTGATAAATCTCACATCTAGCATGTGACGAGTTTATTAATAGGATGTTGCGATTTTGACTGCAGACTATGCGTCAAAACCGGACACTGATGTCGTGTCTAAAAGTTACGCAATCTCAAGAATCTTTTTCCCGATAAAAGTAGTGCAAGTGCGTATGATTACAATAAAGAAGGGTCTGGATCTTCCTATCGCGGGAACTCCTGCCCAGGTGATTAGTGATGGTAAAACCATCAAAACAGTCGCCTTGCTTGGCGAAGAGTACGTGGGCATGCGCCCTACCATGCATGTTCGCGTAGGCGATGAAGTGAAAAAAGCGCAAGTTCTTTTTGAAGACAAGAAGAACCCTGGCGTGAAGTTTACTTCACCAGCAAGCGGTAAAGTGATCGAAGTTAACCGTGGCGCTAAACGTGTCCTTCAATCTGTAGTGATTGAAGTGGCAGGTGAAGAGCAGGTGACTTTCGATAAGTTTGAAGCAGCTCAACTTAAAGGGTTAGATCGTGCAACGATCCAAACTCAACTGGTTGAATCTGGTCTTTGGACAGCTTTACGTACTCGTCCGTTTAGCAAGGTTCCAGCAATCGAATCTTCTACGAAGGCTATCTTTGTAACTGCAATGGATACGAATCCATTAGCGGCTCAGCCTGAGTTGATCATTAATGAACAACAAGAAGCATTTGTTGCTGGTCTAGATATTCTTTCAGCCCTAACGAATGGCAAGGTTTACGTTTGTAAATCTGGCTCTAGCCTGCCTCGTTCTCCACAGTCAAATGTGGAAGAGCACGTTTTTGATGGCCCTCACCCTGCAGGTCTTGCAGGTACTCACATGCATTACCTATATCCGGTAAATGCAGATAATGTGGCGTGGAGCATCAACTACCAAGACGTTATTGCTTTCGGCAAGTTGTTCCTAACGGGTGAACTTTACACAGGTCGCGTTGTGTCTCTGGCAGGTCCAGTAGTCAACAAACCTCGTCTTGTTCGCACAGTGATGGGTGCAAATCTTGATGAATTGACAGATAACGAGCTAATGCCTGGCGAAGTTCGCTTGATCTCTGGTTCAGTACTTAACGGTACACAAGCTGCGGGTCCTCTAGCTTACCTTGGTCGTTACCATCAGCAAGTGTCTGTATTGCGTGAAGGTCGTGAGAAAGAACTGTTCGGCTGGGCTGTCCCAGGTAAGAACAAATTCTCAGTAACCAAATCATTCCTTGGTCATGTCTTCAAAGGTCAGTTGTTTAATATGACAACGACAACGAACGGTAGTGACCGTGCAATGGTTCCAATTGGCAATTACGAGCGTGTAATGCCACTTGATATGGAACCGACATTGCTGCTTCGTGATCTGTGTGCAGGTGATACTGATAGCGCGCAAGCGTTGGGTGCACTTGAGCTGGATGAAGAAGATTTAGCATTGTGTACCTTTGTATGTCCAGGCAAATACGAATACGGTGAACTGCTTCGTGAATGCCTAGATACCATTGTAAAGGAAGGGTAACCCATGCTTAAAAAATTCCTTGAGGATATCGAGCATCATTTTGAGCCCGGTGGTAAACATGAGAAGTGGTTTGCGCTATATGAAGCAACTGCAACTCTGTTCTATACCCCAGGCACAGTAACAAAACGTAGCTCACACGTTCGTGATAGCGTTGATTTAAAACGTATCATGATCATGGTTTGGTTCGCGGTATTCCCAGCAATGTTCTGGGGTATGTACAACGCGGGTGGCCAAGCTATCGCAGCGCTTAACTACCAATATGCTGGCCAAGAGCTTGTGAACATCATCGCAGGCAACTGGCACTACTGGCTAACCGAAATGGTTGGCGGAACGCTAAGCTCTGATGCTGGCGTCGGCAGTAAGATGCTATTGGGTGCGACCTACTTCTTACCAATCTACGCGACCGTATTCCTGGTCGGTGGTTTCTGGGAAGTGCTTTTCTGTATGGTGCGTAAGCACGAAGTAAACGAAGGTTTCTTTGTTACTTCAATCTTGTTTGCACTTATCGTTCCACCAACGCTGCCTCTTTGGCAAGCGGCCCTAGGTATTACCTTTGGTGTTGTGGTTGCGAAAGAAATCTTTGGTGGCACAGGCCGTAACTTCTTGAACCCTGCATTGGCAGGCCGTGCATTCTTGTTCTTCGCATACCCAGCGCAAATTTCTGGTGATGCAGTTTGGACTGCGGCTGACGGCTTCTCAGGTGCAACTGCTTTGAGTCAATGGGCTCACGGTGGCTCAGGCGCTCTAATCAATACGGTTACGGGCGATCCTATTACTTGGATGGACGCGTTCATCGGTAATATCCCGGGTTCAATCGGTGAAGTATCTACGCTAGCGCTTATGATTGGTGCTGCAATGATCGTTTACATGCGAATTGCGTCTTGGCGCATCATCGCAGGTACGATGATTGGTATGACGGTAGTGGCAACACTATTTAACATCATCGGCTCTGATACAAACCCAATGTTTGGTATGCCTGCTCACTGGCACCTAGTTCTAGGTGGTTTTGCGTTTGGTATGTTCTTCATGGCAACAGACCCTGTATCAGCTTCATTTACCAACGGTGGTAAGTGGTGGTACGGCATCTTAATCGGTGCAATGTGTGTAATGATTCGTGTAGCTAACCCAGCTTACCCAGAAGGTATGATGCTGGCGATTCTATTCGCGAACCTATTTGCACCTCTGTTTGACCATTTGGTTATTGAGAAGAACATTAAACGGAGACTAGCACGCTATGGCAAGTAATAACGACAGCATTAAAAAAACGCTGACTGTTGTTGTCGGGTTGAGCCTAGTGTGTTCAATCATCGTATCAACAGCGGCGGTAGGTCTGCGTTCAAAACAGCAAGAAAATGCGGTTCTTGATAAGCAGACAAAAATCTTGGAAGTTGCTGGTGTTGAGACTGAAGGTCAAAATGTTCCTGCATTATTTGCACAGAACATTGAACCTCGTCTTGTTGATTTTGAAACGGGCGATTTTGTTGAGAAAGCAAAAGATGGTCAAACGGCTGCAACTTACGATCAACGTAAAGCGTCAAAAGATCCATCTGAGTCAATCCGACTTGATGCTCAAGATGATAAAGCGAAGATCTTACGTCGCGCTGACACGGGTATTGTTTACCTAGTGAAAAGCGGTGATGACATTTCTAAAGTTATCATCCCTGTTCACGGCACTGGCCTTTGGTCAATGATGTACGCGTTTGTTGCCGTTGAAACTGACGGCAACACCATCGCGGGTATTACTTACTACGAGCAAGGTGAAACTCCTGGACTTGGTGGTGAGATTGAAAACCCAAGCTGGCGCGCACAGTTCGTAGGCAAGAAAATGTTTGATGAAAACCACCAGCCAGCAATCAAGATTGTTAAAGGTGGCGCTCCTGCAGGTTCTGAGCACGGTGTTGATGGTCTTTCAGGCGCAACACTAACTGCGAACGGCGTTCAAGGTACATTTGACTTCTGGCTAGGTAAAGATGGCTTCGGTCCTTTCCTTGCTAAAGTTCGTGATGGAGGTCTGAACTAATGGCGAGCGCAAAAGAAATTAAAAAGAGCATTTTAGCGCCGGTATTGGATAACAACCCAATTGCGCTACAGGTTCTTGGTGTGTGTTCTGCACTAGCAGTAACCACGAAGCTAGAAACTGCTTTTGTTATGACACTTGCTGTAATTTTTGTTACTGCATTGTCTAACTTCTTTGTTTCAGTGATTCGTAACCACATTCCTAACAGCGTGCGTATCATCGTTCAAATGGCGATCATCGCATCTCTAGTAATTGTGGTAGACCAAGTACTAAAAGCTTACCTATACGATATCTCTAAGCAGCTATCTGTATTCGTTGGTTTGATCATTACGAACTGTATCGTAATGGGTCGTGCTGAAGCATTCGCAATGAAGTCTGCGCCACTGCCATCATTTATCGATGGTATTGGTAACGGTCTTGGTTACGGTTTCGTTCTGATCACCGTAGCGTTTTTCCGCGAGCTACTTGGTTCAGGTAAGTTGTTTGGTATGGAAGTTCTTCCACTTGTTAGCAACGGCGGTTGGTACCAACCAAACGGTTTGATGCTACTTGCTCCATCAGCGTTCTTCCTGATCGGCTTTATGATTTGGGCTATCCGTATTCTGAAACCAGCACAAGTCGAAGCGAAGGAGTAAAGGCATGATTGAACATTACATTAGCCTATTAGTTAAATCGATTTTTATCGAAAACATGGCTTTGTCTTTCTTCCTAGGTATGTGTACGTTTCTTGCGGTATCTAAGAAAGTTAAGACTTCGTTTGGTCTAGGTGTTGCGGTTGTGGTGGTTCTAACCATCGCAGTACCGGTTAACAACCTAGTCTATACCTACGTATTGAAAGAGAATGCGCTGGTTGCAGGTGTGGACTTAAGCTTCCTTAACTTCATTACCTTCATCGGTGTTATCGCAGCACTTGTACAGATTCTAGAAATGATCCTAGATCGCTTCTTCCCGCCTTTGTACAACGCACTGGGTATCTTCCTACCGTTGATCACAGTGAACTGTGCAATCTTCGGTGGTGTATCTTTCATGGTGCAACGTGACTACAACTTTGTTGAATCTATCGTGTATGGCTTCGGTTCTGGTGTAGGTTGGATGTTGGCGATTGTTGCTCTTGCTGGTATCCGTGAGAAGATGAAGTACTCAGATGTGCCTCCAGGTTTACGTGGTCTAGGTATTACCTTTATCACTGTTGGTTTGATGGCGTTAGGCTTTATGTCTTTCTCTGGTGTTCAACTGTAGGGTAAGCACCCATAAATAAGGAATAACAAATGCAAAGCATTATTCTTGGTGTAGCGATGTTTACCATTATTTTACTTGCTTTGGTTTTAGTGATTTTATTCGCTAAATCTAAGCTAGTACCTACAGGTGACGTTACTATTTCAGTGAATGGCGATCCAGAGAAGAGCTTCATTACTTCTCCTGGTGACAAACTACTTAGCGCAATGGCAAGCAAAGGCATCTTTGTATCGTCAGCGTGTGGTGGTGGTGGTTCTTGTGGCCAATGTCGTGTGAAAGTGAAATCTGGTGGTGGTGATATTCTGCCAACAGAGCGCGATCACATTTCAAAAGGTGAAGCTCGTGAAGGTGAGCGTCTAGCTTGCCAAGTGGCTGTGAAAACAGACATGGAAATCGAACTTCCAGAAGAAATCTTTGGTGTTAAGAAGTGGGAATGTACTGTTATCTCGAATAACAACGAAGCGACTTTCATCAAAGAATTGGCACTGGCTATCCCTGATGGCGAAGAAGTTCCATTCCGTGCAGGTGGTTACATTCAGATTGAAGCTGAACCACACCATGTGAAATACGCAGATTACGATATTCCTGAGGAATACCGTGGTGACTGGGATAAGTTTAACTTGTTCCGTTACGAATCTATCGTTAAAGAGCATTCGATTCGTGCTTACTCAATGGCTTCATACCCAGAAGAGAAAGGCATCATCAAGCTTAACGTACGTATCGCAACGCCGCCGCCAAATAATCCAGACGTAGCACCAGGTGTGATGTCGTCTTACATTTGGTCACTAAAAGAAGGTGATAAGTGTACTATTTCAGGTCCATTTGGTGAGTTCTTCGCTAAAGATACTGACAATGAAATGGTCTTCATCGGTGGTGGTGCAGGTATGGCGCCAATGCGTTCTCATATCTTTGACCAACTTCTACGTCTTAAATCTAAGCGTAAGATGTCTTACTGGTATGGTGCACGTTCTAAGCGTGAAATGTTCTACGTGGAAGACTTCGATGGCCTAGCGGCAGCGAACGAGAACTTCGTATGGCACTGTGCTCTGTCTGACCCGATGCCAGAAGATAACTGGGATGGTTACACAGGCTTCATTCACAACGTTCTTTACGAGAACTACCTACGTGATCATGAAGCGCCAGAAGATTGTGAATACTACATGTGTGGTCCACCTATGATGAACGCGGCTGTTATCGGCATGCTGAAAGATCTAGGTGTAGAAGATGAAAACATCCTTCTAGATGACTTCGGTGGCTAATTTCTTCTGATTTGACGCCGTGGCGTTGTTAGTAGTGTCAACTTCCGCTAATCACATAGTTAACTATGCTCATAGCGATAAGTCGGCACTCCTGCCTAGCCACAACAACAAATCCTTTGAAATTCTGAATCTTGGCCATTGGGGCATTATCGCGCCAATGACATGAATTTAGTTTCACGACAAATTGATACATGGCTGGCTCTTGAGCTAGCCATTCTTTTTTTTGAACTAGTGAATATAAGATAGCTGATGAATATCAACAGCTACCCTATGTTTTCTCACGTATGTTAGGAGTGAACGAGTGAAAAAATGGCTGGTTGTTTTTGCTTCTTTATTGGTGTTGGCGGGTTGTGAAAAATCGGTCGAACAAGTTCATTTAAGTGGTCCAACGATGGGAACCACTTATAATATTAAATATATTGAGCAAGAAGGCCTCGCAACGGCAGATGTGCTCCAAGCTGAGATTGATCGCTTGCTGGAAGAAGTAAACGATCAAATGTCGACTTACCGTAAAGATTCGGAGCTGAGTCGTTTTAACCAGCATCAAACCAGTGAACCTTTTACCGTTTCGCCACAAACGGCGACGGTAGTGAAAGAAGCGATGCGTTTGAACGGTCTTACTCTTGGCGCACTAGATGTTACTGTGGGCCCATTAGTGAATCTATGGGGCTTTGGTCCTGAAGCGCGTCCTGATGTTGTACCAACCGAAGAAGAGTTGGCCGCGCGCAAAGCGTATACGGGCATTCAACATTTGTCTCTTGAAGGCAATGCGCTGTCGAAAGATATCCCAAACCTGTATGTTGATCTGTCTACCATTGCGAAAGGTTGGGGGGTTGATGTAGTGGCTAATTACTTACAATCTCAAGGCATTCAAAATTATATGGTTGAGGTTGGCGGTGAAATGCGTTTGAAAGGTGTGAACCGTGAAGGCGTTGGTTGGCGTATTGCGATTGAAAAACCAAGTGTGGATGAGCGCTCAATTCAAGAGATTATTGAGCCGGGTGACATGGCAATTGCAACAAGCGGTGACTACCGTAATTACTTTGAAAGTGATGGTGTGCGATACTCTCATATTATCGACCCAAAAACGGGCTACCCAATTCACCATAAAGTGGTTTCAGTGACCGTTCTTGATGCTTCATCAATGACCGCAGATGGCCTTGCGACGGGGTTGATGGTGTTAGGCGAAGAGCGAGGAATGCAAATCGCGAACGAAAATAATATTGCTGCTTTCATGATAGTGAAAACAGATGACGGTTTTAAAGAGTTGGCTTCTGAAGCGTATAAGCCATTCTTGAAAAAATAATGATTTAAGTGAGTATGTGATTATGAGTACATTTCTAATTACTTTTGGCGTTTTCATGGCAGTGATTGCGGCAATGGCAGTTGGCTACATTTTCCAAAAGAAAGTCGTGAAAGGAAGCTGTGGTGGTCTGGGAACCGTTGGGATTGATAAAGTCTGCAACTGCCCAGAACCTTGTGATGCACGCAAGAAGCGTGAAGCTCGTGCAGCAGAGCGCGCTGAAAAGCTCGCGGCATGGGAAAAAGATCGCATTGCTTAATCGCAGCGCTGATTAATGAAAATAAAAACCGGCTTTTGAGCCGGTTTTTTTATCGCAGGACATTTGTTGAGTGTAGCGCTAGCGGCAAACCAATCGATTACGGCCATGCTCTTTGGCGAGATAGAGGCGATCATCAGCCAGTTTGATTTGTTTCTCTAAGCTATCGTCGCTCGCGGCAACCCCAATACTCATCGTGATGTGAATGGTTGAATTTTGATAAGGGATCGCTGTTTTCTCAATACGTTGACGAAAATGTTCCAAGCGAGTCGAGAAATCATTGAGTGAACCGCACGCTTGGATACAAAACTCCTCTCCTCCAAATCGTGCGACAAGGTCATCCGGAAAATAGAGTTGCAGTATTTTTGCGACACGAACTAGTACCGCATCCCCGCCATCGTGACCATAAGTGTCGTTCACTGACTTAAAGAAATCGATGTCTAGCATCGCGATACAGCGTCCTTCACAGTCGCTTAATGCTTGATTGAAGAGATAGCGCCGATTCCAAAGGCCGGTTAACGAATCTTGGTTGGCCATGCGATAGAGTGCATTGGTGGCTTCTTGCATATTGAGGATCTGATGAACTCGACAGTAAAACTCTTCAGGATTAAAAGGCTTGTTCAGAAAATCATTGGCCCCGGCTTTAAGAAATTGCGCCGTCAGCGTGGGGTCATCGCTCCCCGAGAGTCCCAAGATGGGCATCATGGTGTCATTACTGTGTTGCCGTATTTCACGAATCATCGATATGCCATCTTTCTCTGGCATGTCGTGATCGCTTATTACAAACGTAATATCGGGGTCTACCTGCAAGGCGGCGAGCGCTTCTTGGCCATTTTCCGCTTGAACGGTTGCTATGTACTGATGCCCTAGCAACTGAGATATGTGGTGACGAACCGTGACGGAATCATCAACAACTAAGCACTTATGACGCTTATTCTTTTCTAGTCGCTGAATGAGCGGCAGGATATAGGATACCGAGGCGGTATTGTCTTTTAATAAATAGTCCACAACGCCTTTAGCGAGCATGCGCTGACGTAATTCAGGGTTGAAGAGTGCGGTGAGTACAATCACCTTATGTTGGTAAGTAAGTGCTAACTCGATCACTTCACCGTCTTGTCCATCCGGTAGGCAGTAGTCGATAACGGCGCAGAGTAAGTGAGGTTCCGTGTTCAATATGCTTTGCGCTTCAGCGATATTTTGAGCGGTAAAAACGTGATATCCCGCTTGAGTGAGCAATTGTCCGAGGTAATTGCGAAAGGTTAGGCTGTCTTCAACGACTAAGACTTGGTTGGTCACACAGTATCCATACTATCTAATTTGTTAATAGTCATCATAAAGTGTTATTGAATCTCGCTCCATAGAAATAGAGGCCAAATGGTGTGACACAAATTGATTTTTCATCTTGTCATTTATTAATTATACTGTTTTTTTGAACAGTGTGATGTGGCGTGTATGAGATCGGATCGAGTAAGAAAAATAATTCATGTGGATATGGATTGTTTTTTTGCGGCTGTCGAAATGCGCGATCACCCACAGTACCGAGGGCGGCCTCTGGCTGTTGGAGGCAGTGAAAAACAACGTGGGGTGATCAGTACGTGCAATTATGAAGCGCGTAAGTTTGGTGTGCGCAGCGCAATGCCAACGGCAAGGGCCTTGCAGCTTTGTCCTGACCTATTAGTGGTTCGAGGTCGTATGGAAGTATACAAACAGGTATCACGCCAGATTCGAGCTATTTTCGAGCGTTACACGCCACTAATTGAACCACTCTCATTAGATGAAGCGTACTTGGATGTGACAGACGCCAGTTTATGTCGAGGTTCGGCGACGTTAATTGCACAAGCAATTCGTCAGGATATCGAGAACGAATTGAACCTTACGGCCTCTGCGGGCGTTGCTCCGATAAAGTTTCTCGCCAAAGTGGCTTCTGATATCAATAAACCCAATGGGCAATGTGTGATTCCACCAGAGCGGGTGCAAGAGGTGATCGACAAGTTGCCGCTGGAGAAAATTCCTGGTGTGGGCAAAGTCAGTTTAGAGAAATTGCATCAAGCTGGATTCTATTTATGTGAAGACATAAAAGCGACGGATTATCTTGAGTTGTTGCGCCGCTTTGGTCGACAAGGGGAGTCTTTATGGAAGCGAAGCCATGGGATTGATGAACGTGAAGTCGTGACCGAGCGTGAACGAAAATCCGTTGGGGTTGAACGCACTTTTAGCCAGAATATCATCTCTTTTGAAGAGTGTTGGCAGGTCATTGAAGATAAACTTTACCCAGAACTTGAGATGCGTTTAACCAAGGTCAGCCCGGACAAGTCGATTATGAAGCAGGGCATCAAAGTCAAGTTTGCCGATTTTCAACAGACAACCATTGAACATATACACCCTCAACTCGAGCTGAATGATTTTAGGCATTTGTTAAGTGAGGTTTTGAAGCGACAAAATGGTCGTGAAATCCGTTTATTGGGGCTCAGCGTGATGCTTAAACCCGAAGAGCATAGCCAACAGTTGAGTTTTTTTTAGCGGTGATAAAAGGGTTTTATCTTACTCTTGGTTCTGGGTTATAGGGGGAGTGTGTTACTCTGTCAGTCTTTCTTATTCTGGTCTATTTTCGATTAAAATCCTCATGCATAAACAGCAACTCGTCATTGATATCATCGCGGCATTACAACAAAAGTTAGTTATTGCTCACTCCTCAACGCAAACGGCTATTGATGCAGCGACAGATGACCAAACGGTATCGGAACATAAATACGACACCTTAGCATTGGAGGCCGCTTATCTTGCTCATGGTCAAGCGATGCGTGTTCAAGAGTGTGAACATGAGTTAAGTGTGATGAGAAATCTGACATTACGTTGCTTTACTGACTGTGCGATTGCGGTTGGTGCGTATGTTGAAGTGGAAGATGAGTTTGAAGTCAGTAAACACTTTTTTATTGCCCCATGTTCTGGTGGCCTAGAAGTCTTATCCCAGCAGCAGCAAGTGTATTTATTAACGGTGCTCTCACCGTTAGGAAAAGCCTTGAAGGGTAAGCAAGAAGGCGATGAAGTGATCGTCAAGATTGGTGATCATTCTAAGGTCTACCAAGTCGTGACAGTAAGTTAACATGCCTTTTGTGCATTAATGTTATAGTCATAATAGATTCAGATAACGATTGAGTGACACCATGAAAAGAAACATCATTCGCCTTTCACTTATATTTCTTAGCGTTGCTGGCTTTAGTGTCAGCAGCCAAGCTGCGCAATGTCGTATTGATATTAAAAACCAGGTCACACTCGATGGTGATACGCTAGAAATCGCTCATTCTGGTGGGGACAAAGTTGTCGTCGATGGCGATAACAATCTCTTTATTCATGGTGAGAAAGTTGAACTGGATGCTATTCAGCAGGCGGCTATAGAGAAATATCGTCAGCAAATGAATAATTACTTACCTCAAGCGAAGAAGTTGGCCGATGACGGTATCGCTTTGGCGAACGATTTGATCGATGATGTGGCGACCAGTCTTGAAGCACCAGGTGCATTTGATGATGTCAAAATTGCCGTTAAAGATTTCTACGCTGATGTTGAAGCTCGCTACTACAAAGATGGCGACTTAATTTTACCCGCGCAAAGTTTTGATGAAATGAGCCTGTCTTGGGCGGAAGATTTTGCGAAAGCAAGAGAGATTTTTACCAGCGAGTTTTTGTCTGACGCAATGGTTGTTCTGTCGGAGAAGATGCAACAGGATGGTGGCTTAAATTTAACTGAACTATCAGAAAGCATGTATGCACTGAAAGCGAAGGTAGAAAAGCGCATGGCAGAACATGCTAAAGAATCAGAGGTAAAAGCACAGGAGTTCTGTGAGTCTCTTGACCAAATGGCAGAGCAAGAGCAAGACGTGTTGAAGAAAATTCCACAGTTAAAAGATTATCAAGTCTTTAGTATTTAATGTGATTCTGATTTTTGAAGGGAGCCTATTTGGCTCCCTTTTTTATTCACCGTATAAAAAACAGTACAGTGAGATCATCGGATAATTGAGGGTTATATCGAAATAATTATCTAATGTGTCTTGTGAATAATTCCGTTTACCTATAATGTACTAGTCTACTAGTTCATTGATATTGTGTGGGTTGTATGACACAACAAAATTCTTCTGATCGCGAGCATTTCGGCTCTCGTCTTGGCTTTGTACTTGCCGCCGCTGGCGCTGCAGTTGGCCTAGGTAACATTTGGGGTTTCCCGACTCAAGCGGCCAGTAATGGTGGTGGGGCTTTTCTGCTGGTTTATCTTGTGATGATCCTTGTGGTGGCTTTTCCTATGCTGGTGGTCGAGATGGCGATTGGGCGTGCTGGACAAGCGAATCCAGTCGATAGTATGCGCTCGCTTACCTCTAACCCCGTCGCCAAAAAAGCAGGCGCCTTAGTCGGTTGGATTGGTCTAAGCGTGCCGTGCGCCGTGTTGGCTTTTTATAGCATCGTTGGTGGTTGGTTGATTTGTTTTATGTTGGGGGCGATGACTGACATTTTAGGCATGGAATCGGCAACGGCTTGGTTTAAAGGATTCAGTGTCGAACGTAACCTTTTTGGTACCCTCGTTTTTTATGTTCTGACGGTCTTAATTGTGCAAGGTGGTGTAAAGCAAGGTATTGAAAAATGGTCAACGCGTTTGATGCCTGCTTTGTTTATTCTCTTCGGCCTATTGTTTGTCTATATAATGACGCAAAGTGGTGCAATGGAAGGTTTAAAACACTACTTAGTGCCGGATTTTGAGAAAGTCTTTGATCGCAAACTTATCTTAGCGGCGATGGGGCAAGGCTTCTTTTCACTTACGATTGGTGGCTGTTCAATGCTGATTTACGGTTCTTATTTGAGTAAGAAAGAGAACCTACCGAAGATGGCGATGAACGTAACGTTGGTCGATACTGCGGTGGCCTTTATTGCCGGTTTGGTGGTAATGCCTGCCATGTATGTGGCAATGCAAAAAGGCGTACAAATCTATGCAGAAGACGGTTCGCTATTGAGCTCAGATACGCTGGTATTTACCGTGCTGCCATTGATGTTCGACAGCTTAGGTTTGCTTGGTCAAATCTTCTCAATTGCTTTCTTTTTGCTATTAACGATTGCCGCATTAACCTCATCAATCTCGATGCTTGAATGCCCAGTTTCGTTGGTTGGTGAGCGTTTTAACACTAAGCGTGGGCCAACCAGTTGGGTGCTTGGTGGCATTATTGCTCTGTTTAGTATCGTGATTGTTTACAATTTTGGTGAAATGTTTGGCTTGGTGGCGATGATCGCGACGCAATACCTACAGCCTATTGCCGCATTGCTGTTCTGTATCTTTGGCGGGTGGGTTTGGAATCGCAACGCGAAAATTAAAGAATTGGAGCAAGGTTGTCCGGAATTTAGCCAAGGGCTGTTTGGGAAACTGTGGCCTGTATATGTGAAATTTGTTTGCCCATTGCTGGTAGCAACGGTTATTTGGGCTTCGTTCGGCTAATTGAGCTTACCCAAGATATAAGAAAGCCCGCGTTAATACGCGGGCTTTCTTTTTTTCGTCAACTTAAGAGTTTATGTTGATTTGACCGGTTGTTAGCGGTTCTAGATCCGCATCAATGATCTCTTCAATAAAATCTTCAACGACTTGTTCCACGTCTTCGTCATCTTCTTCGAAGTAGGCGAGGTGGAAAATCGCATCGCCTTCGTTCACGAGAGGCAGTGTTTGCTGGCCGATCACAATACCGCCTTTGCGAGCGGTTAGTTCAATTTCACTGTGACCTAATGGTGCACTAATGTAAGCAAGAACTTGATCTTTCTCTACTTTCTCACCAAGTGTTACTACGGTGCGTAGAATGCCGTCGCTTTCAGCGCGCAACCAACTGGTGGATTTTGCAATCACCGTGTTAGGTAGCTTTTTACGACTAGAACGCAGCATGCCAATGGCTTGCATCACGCGTTGCACACCAATAAAGCCAGCATTAATACAAATAGGCTCAAAGCGCAGTGCTTCGCCCGCTTCATACGTCAGTACTGGAATGCCCAAACGCTCAGCTTCACTGCGAAGTGAACCATCACGTAAAGGAGCATCAACGGTTACTGGTGTTGCAAATGCTTGTGCAATTCTTAGTGTCTCAGGATTACTCAAATCCGCACGAATTTGAGGCAAGTTGGTACGATGAATCGCACCCGTATGCAGATCTAAGATGTAGTCACAGCGTTTTGCCACTTGAGAGAAAAAGGTGTGCGCCATGCGTGAAGCTAGCGAGCCTTTTTCACTGCCCGGGAAGCATCGGTTTAAATCACGACGGTCAGGCAAGTAGCGAGACTTATGGATAAAACCAAATACGTTCACGATAGGCACCGCAATAAGGGTGCCTCTCAGTTTATTCACATCAATGGTGTTGATTAACTGACGAACAATTTCAACGCCGTTTAATTCATCGCCATGGATAGCAGCGTTAACCATCAAAATTGGACCAGCCAATTTACCATTGATGATTTCGACTGGAATCGATAAAGGAGAATGAGTATAAAGCTTTGCGGCTTCTAACTCGATAACCTTACGTTCTCCCGGTGCAACTGTTTCACCGAGAAATTCAAAAGCACGATTCTTTTTAGCCTTTGCCACGAGTTTTAGTCCTTTTACTTGCCGCGTTTTTTTCAATAAATTCGACAATCATTCCAGCGATGTCCTTACCGGTAGCGGCCTCAATACCCTCAAGACCTGGAGATGAGTTTACTTCCATGACTAATGGACCACGGTCAGAACGCAGTAGATCGACCCCAGCCACATTAAGACCCATAATCTTCGCAGCAGCAACCGCAGTACGGCGCTCTTCTGGCGTGATTTTGATCAATGAAGCGCTACCACCGCGGTGTAGGTTAGAGCGGAATTCACCCTCTGCACCTTGGCGTTTCATTGCAGCAATTACTTTATCGCCAAGGACGAAACAGCGAATGTCTGCACCACCAGCTTCTTTAATAAATTCTTGAACCATGATGTTGGCTTTTAAGCCCATGAAAGCTTCAACAACACTTTCCGCTGCTTTGCGTGTTTCTGCAAGCACAACACCAATTCCTTGAGTGCCTTCAAGGAGCTTGATCACAACTGGCGCACCGCCAACCATTTCTAATAGGTCTTTTACATCATCAGGTTTACTTGCGAAACCGGTGATAGGCATACCAATGCCTTTGCGGGACAGCAGTTGCATTGAACGCAGTTTGTCACGAGAACGTGTAATCGCTACCGATTCGTTAATTGGGTAAACACCCATCATTTCAAACTGGCGTAGAACTGCAGTACCGTAAAAAGTCACAGATGCACCGATGCGAGGAATAATGGCATCGACACCAGAAAGTTCTTCACCTTTAAAGTGAATTTCTGGTTTATCTGAATTGATATTCATGTAACAGCGAAGAGCATCAACTACTTTAACTTCATGGCCTCGAACTTCACACGCTTCGATTAGGCGACGAGTCGAGTAAAGATTCGCGTTGCGTGACAGAATACCAATTTTCATTATTTGTTTTCCTCAAACGGGATTAAAAATGATTCTACAGGATCGACTTGGATGCGGTGATGCATTGCAGTACGACCTAATAACATACGAAAAGCCATGTTCTCGCGGTTGTTTAATGTGATTTCAATTGGCCAAGTTTGGCCGCCGAGGCTCATGTCGGCTTGAATCACATAGCGTTTTTCTTCATGACCACCAGAGTCACGAACAACGCGTTCATCGATAACTTTAGCTTCGCAAACGACTTCTACTTCCGTGTTGTGTTGAATAGGGTGCAGCCAAAAGCGTACCCATTGTGTCTCTTCCTTGTAAAAGCTCTCTACTTTGAACGCGTGTAAGCAAGAGGTTCTGGCGCCGGTATCAATTTTAGCGTTAATTTTATCAATACCAAGACTTGGTAGGGACAGTGTTTCACACCAGCCTACGAGCAGTTTTTCTTTCTTCATCACAATTATTCAGTTCGTTGATATAAAAAAATGAGTAGTTTTACCAACGATAAAAAGATGAAAAATTTCATCGAATTGTCGTTAATAAATGACAGTCAATAGCTTGCAATGCATATCAATAAACATCTCTATGCATAACGCAATTTACGACTACCTACTACAGATTAGTATATGAGAGAAATAAGACACCCCAGGAAGGAGCGCTCCCAACATAACAACACGGTGTTATGGCTTGAAGAAGGCAAGATGGTTTGCCCAAAGACGCTTCAAGGACGGGGACTTTAACAACCTGAAATAACGGTGACTAACTAAAACAATTGATCGTGACGACAAATTTTATTTATCGTGCTAACTAAAAAAGCCAGCTAATCAAAGCCGGCTTTTCGGATAACTTATACTAATGCACTTTGATTGGGCTATGCCTTGTTAGGAATATTTTCTAGTAGAGCAACCATTTGCTCCCAGAATAGTGCCACAGTGCTAATCTCTACTTTTTCATCAGGAGAGTGCGGGAATTTAATGGTTGGACCAAAAGAAAGCATATCCATTTCAGGGTACGGTTCTTTAAATAGACCACACTCAAGACCTGCGTGAATCACCATGATATTTGGTTTGTGACCATAGATATTTTCATAAAGGTCACGGAATACCGCCATGATTTCAGAGTCAGCATCGGGTTTCCAACCAGGGTATGCACCGCTAAATGTGACGTTAGCACCAGCAAGTTCTGCCACTGATTTCAATGTGCTTTCAACTTGTTGGCGGCCTGAATCGATCAAAGAACGGATAAGACAAAGTACTGTGATTTTGTCTTCTTCTGTCACAATAACACCCACGTTTAGTGAGGTTTCCACGACACCAGCAATATCGTCACTCATACGAACAACGCCGTTTGGCAGTGCGTTTAGAGTGGCAATAAAACGCTGCTGATCAACCGCTGTGAATGCTTGAGTGTCATTGTTGATCGATTGATTAAAGGTGGTGATGTCTGTTTCTACTCGACCTAGCTCAGCACGCAGTAAATCCGCATAAAAATCAAAGGTTTCAGCCAGTTTCGCTTCATTTTCTTCCGGCAGTGCAACGGTCACAAAGGCTTCGCGAGGAATCGCGTTACGTAGGCTACCACCACGGAATTCGATCAGGCGTAGATCGAGCTCTTGAGCGTGGCCAGCAAGGAAGCGACCTAACAATTTGTTCGCATTACCACGACCAGTGTGGATATCACAACCAGAGTGGCCGCCCTTCAAGCCTTTCAAGACTAATTGGCGCGTGATATAGCCAGCAGGGATCGCTTCTCGAGAGAGTGGCAGTGTGACTTCGCCATCAATGCCGCCCGCACAACCCATGTAGACTTCGCCTTCTTGCTCTGAATCGGTGTTCAGTAGGATGTCGCCTTCTAGCCAGCCCGCTTCTAAACCAAAGGCACCAGTCATACCGGCTTCTTCATCAATCGTGAGTAAAACTTCGATTGGGCCGTGTTTGATATCGGTAGAGGCCAGTACGGCTAAGCAAGACGCCATGCCCATACCATTATCTGCACCTAATGTGGTGCCTTTCGCTGTTACCCATTCGCCATCAATGTATGGCTGAATTGCATCAGTGGTGAAGTCATGCTGAGTGTCTTCATTTTTCTGCGGCACCATATCAATGTGTGCTTGTAGAACGACGCCTTTTTTGTTTTCCATGCCTGGTGTTGCTGGTTTTTTAATAAAAACATTACCAGTAGGATCTCGGCGAACATCGAAACCTTGCTCTTGTGCCCAGCTAACGATGTATTGCGCAAGCGCTTCTTCGTGCTTAGATGGGTGTGGAATAGAACAAATCTTATCGAAGAACTGCCAAAGTGGTGCAGGGGATAAATGGCTAATCTCAGAATGGAATTCAGACACGGATGACTCCTTAATTGGTACTGGGCCATATGATTTTGAATAAAAAACGGACAGTGTAGGATGAAACACTGTAAATGACCCATTAACTAGTGCGGGCTAGCATAGCATTGTCGTGAAGGAGAGAGTAGAGGTAAAAAATGGTTTTTCTTGCCTCACAAGATCAGGCGAAAACCTTTAAATACGGGCTAAGCAATCGCTTGCACTGCTGGTCAATATTTCTGCCGTTTTAGGCCTCAATTCTGTAATAAAATTACAGAATTAAGGGGTGGGAGGTCAAAAAATGATTTTTTTGTGACTTTTATCACCGATCTTCTTGTAATTTATTTTCTTTGGAGTATATTTATAACCAACTTCGAAATCGAAGAGTAAATGCTCAAAGGATGAGTCCGATTCATCGCCTCCAAGGAACCGAGAAATCAATGTTGTAGTTTAATTAATTGATTTAAAAGGTGATATTATGAAAGGTTTACCAAGTGCAATGTTCTGGATAAACAGCTCTGTTTATACGAGTAACTTTGTATACCCAACAAGTTTTGGCTATTAGTTTTTAGCTTGTTATCGAACAGTTTTGTTCACCCCTATTATTGGAATTTATTTACAGCTTTCTTTTTTAGCTGACATGATTCGACCGCCACTCAATTTGAGTGGCGTTTTTTTATCTACCACTATGCTCATTTCTTAAACACCACTCGTTCGTTTCCTCTCTTGTTACCTTAAAATGCCTTTCTGAGCCTATAAACAATGACAATGTCGTCATTCTCAAGATAAAATCACCTGAAAGTTTACAACATAGAACGAAAAAACACCGTTTGATTTATATCGTCATTTTTATTGTTAGCTTATGAATTATATGGTTTTTTGTTCATTTTTTGGTGTAATTTATGGCATTCAATTTTCGAGCGTGAGCAAAAATATTGATTAGAGCATTAATTCTATCTGGAATTTGTTATTTGATAACTTTATAATCACAGCCAATCGATTACGCAAACGTTTACCTTTATCTTGATGGAATATAACCATGCTTGAGAAACTTTTTAAACTCACTGAAAACAACACGAACGTCAAAACTGAAATTATCGCAGGTATAACCACCTTTTTAACAATGGCTTACATCATTTTTGTTAACCCTGCGATGCTCGCTGATGCGGGTATGGATAAGGGCGCCGTTTTTGTTGCGACCTGTCTAGCGGCTGCGATTGGCTGTTTTATCATGGGTTTTGTCGCTAACTACCCAATTGCACTTGCTCCTGGTATGGGGTTAAACGCTTTCTTTACCTATGGCGTCGTGCTTGGCATGGGTCATACGTGGCAAGTCGCTCTGGGCGCGGTGTTTGTGTCTGGTATCCTTTTTATGGCTTTGAGTATCTTCAAAGTTCGTGAATGGATCATTAACTCGATTCCACTGTCTTTACGTACGGGTATTTCTGCCGGTATCGGTCTATTCCTGGCTTTCATTGGCTTACAAAATGCGGGTATTGTGGTTGATAACCCAGCGACGCTTGTCAGTGGTGGCCACCTAGCAAGCCTGAAGCCTGCATTGGCGGCACTGGGCTTCTTCTTGACGATTGGCCTAGTGTATCGTGGTGTTCGCGGTGGCGTAATGATCGCGATTCTTATCACGACGGCGATCGGCATTGTTTTAGGTGATGTGCAATGGGGCGGTGTGATGTCGGCGCCACCAAGCATTGCGCCTACGTTTATGCAAATGGATATCGCTGGCGTTTTTGAAGTTGGCATGATCTCTGTTGTGTTTGCTTTCTTGTTTGTGGACTTGTTTGATACTGCCGGTACGCTGGTTGGTGTGGCGACAAAAGCAAACCTAATCAAAGAAGACGGCAAGTTGCCTCGTTTAGATAAAGCACTGCTAGCTGACTCAACAGCAACGTCAGTTGGTGCACTATTAGGCACTTCAAGCACCACGTCATTTGTTGAATCAACGGCAGGGGTTGCAGCGGGTGGTCGTACAGGTTTAACCGCGGTTGTGGTTGGTGTGCTATTCCTATTGGCTATTTTCTTCTCGCCTTTGGCGGGCATGATCCCAGCTTACGCCACGACAGGTGCACTATTCTACGTGGCTATCTTGATGATGTCGGGTCTGGTGAGCGTTGATTGGCGCGACCTAACGGAAGCAGCTCCTGTTGTCGTTACCTGTTTACTGATGCCGTTGACCTATTCAATTGCAGAAGGTATCGCATTAGGCTTTATCTCTTATGCGGCAATTAAGCTGCTCAGTGGTAAAGGACGTGAAGTGTCAGTGAGTGTATGGGCATTGGCTGCACTGTTTGCGATTAAGTACATGATTGCTTAATGACTCGATGATTGATCATCCATGGTTAAAGGGGGGGTGGGTGTAACAAAGAACACTTAACCTCCCAATCGTGATGAAATTCACATCGCCATAGTGGTTTACGCTGCTATGGCGTTTATTTTTTTGAAATGGTGAATTCTCCATTGGTATTGCCCAGCGCTTTCGGTAGAATAATCGTTTGCGTCGCTTTTCCCCTATTTGCCTGTTGCTACTTGCACTGTAAACCATCACTGGTTTGATTTGCCTAATACGGGGATGCAAACTTTAAAATTATTAGGTTATTACAATGAGCAAAAAATTCATTATCACTTGGGACGCCATGCAAAATTACTGTCGTCAGCTTGCTGAAAAACAGATGCCAGCTGAACAGTGGAAAGGCATTTGGGCGGTAAGTCGCGGCGGTCTAGTTCCTGGCGCTATCCTTGCGCGTGAACTCGGTATTCGTCATGTGGATACCATTTGTATTTCTAGCTACGATCATGATCACCAACGTGATATGACCGTGCTAAAAGCGCCAGAAGGTGATGGCGAAGGTTTCCTAATCGTCGAAGACCTAGTGGATAGCGGTGACACGGCGCGTAAATTACGTGAAATGTACCCGAAAGCGAAATTGATTGCGGTTTGCGCGAAACCATCAGGTGCTACACTGCTTGATGATTACGTGGTTGATATTGCTCAAGATACTTGGATTGAGCAACCATGGGATACCACGGTGCAATTTGTGGAACCTATCAATCGCAAGCAAAAGTAAGCGTTGAACATTATTTAAAAAATGACCCATCATGGGTCATTTTTTGTTTATAGCTCGCTGCAGGCGAGTTGTGCTATTCAGCATAGTATCTTGGGTTGATTTGAGTATATTATGTTGAGGTCGTCATTAGTGAGATACCGTCATGTCTGAGCTGGATAATCAAAACCTTTCTGAAACGTTATTTGTGAATCACAAGCAAGCGAGGGAGACATCAGAGCTTACGCGCTATATGCCTACCAATCGCGCTTTACTCGATGAGATGCGCGAAAATTCCGGTGTGCGTTGGTATCGAAACCTTCGCCGCTTACAGTGGGTATGGCAAGGCATTGACGCGATCGAAATGGAAAGCGTACTGGCGAAAATCGCAGGTTCAAAACACTCGCGTACTCATGATGAGTGGTTGGATACGGTCATGGGCTACCATGGCGGTAACTGGACGTTTGAGTGGACCAAGCTTGGGATGTTGCATCAAAAAAGATCCAACGAGATGCAAGGCGAGTCGGCTGCTGACGAACTGTTTAACGCGTCGTTGTGCTACAGCATTGCGGGTTATCCACACTTAAAGAACGACAACCTGGCTCTTCAAGCGCAAGTATTATCGGCAAAAGCGTATCAAGAAGCCTCAGAAAAAACCCAATACACGATCAAACGTCTTGAGGTGCCTTATAAAGGCAAAAAAATCATCGCACATCTGCACCTGGCCTCAACGGATAAGCCGAAACCTGTGGTGATTGTGAGTGGTGGGTTAGATAGCTTACAAACCGACATGTGGCGTTTGTTCCGTGATCATTTAGCGCCGAAAGATATTGCGATGTTGACGGTAGATATGCCGTCGCTTGGCCATTCGAGTCATTGGCCGTTATCGGAAGACTCTTCGTGTCTGCACCAGGCGGTTTTAAATGAGCTGCCGAATATTCCGTGGGTCGATCATTTCCGAGTCGGCTTAATTGGTTTCCGCTTTGGTGGTAATGCGCTCGTGCGTTTATCGTTTATGGAACCCACCAAAATTAAAGCGTGTGTATCACTTGGCGCGCCTATTCATGATGTTCTGTCATCACCGGCTAAACTGAAAAAAATGCCGAAGATGTATCTTGATGTACTGGCCACTCGACTGGGTAAAGAAGTTGTCGATATCAATAGTTTGTCAGGGCAGATGATGGCATGGTCATTAAAGACGCAGGGCTTTTTATCTAGCCGTAAAACCAAAGTGCCAATTTTAGCCATGAGTCTCGAAGGGGACCCGGTATCGCCGTATAGCGATAACCAATTGGTGGCCCTTTTTAGTGATTACGGAAGAGCAAAGAAAATCAGTTCCAAAACAATTACACAAGGATATGAGCAATCCCTCGATTTAGCGATCAAATGGTTAGAAGATGAGTTATTGAGATGACATTCTTGCTAATTTAGTTAACAGTAATGATGGGTTAGGTTAATAACCTGCTGATAATTAAAATAGAAAGATGGAGAGTCTATATGTCAAAAGTGACAAAAATCCCGACTCATTTTCGCTTACTGACGAGTTTACGTGCCATTGGGCCATATCTCAGAGAATCGCAGAGCAGAGAAGGGTTTTATTTATTTGATTGCTTAGGTGTTTGCGTAGATGACAAGAAGTCTCCGGAAGAACGAGAGTTTTGGGGCTGGTGGTTAGAATTGGAAATGCAAGGCCAAGAATTTGCCGCACGTTATCGCGTGGGTAAATACGACAAACTCGGTGAGTGGGTCAATGATCCGCTACCTAAAGAGGCGGTCGCAGAAGTGAATCGCATCCAAAATAATTTTCACCAAAAATTGGTGGAGGTGTTGGAAAAAGAGTTTGGCGTGCTGGTGACGTTGCATGATAAGTCGGTGGAATTTGTGTAAAACGGTCACTTAACAAAACGTAACCAATAAAAAGGCGCTTTTAGCGCCTTTTCTGCTTGTTAAATGCCGCTTTGATTGATAAAACAGCAAATCTTGTTTTTTATTAACTATATCAATCATGACAACGAATCAACAATGCGGAATGGTGACACAGCCACAAACAGTGGTTGTTAAACTTGGTACCAGTGTACTGACTGGCGGAACACTACAACTTCACCGTGCTCATATGGTGGAACTTGTGCGCCAGTGTGCAGAGCTCAAAAAACTAGGCCACTCAGTGGTTATTGTATCGTCTGGCGCAATCGCTGCAGGCCGAGAGCATCTTGGGTACCCCGCACTGCCCAACTCGATGGCCAGCAAGCAATTACTCGCGGCCGTCGGTCAAAGCCAGTTGATTCAAACTTGGGAAGCGTTATTTGCCATTTATGGCATTAAGATTGGGCAAATGCTGCTGACCCGCGCTGACCTTGATGATCGTGAGCGCTTCCTAAACGCACGCAATACCATTAACGCGTTGGTCGAACATGACATCATTCCGGTGGTGAATGAGAACGACGCGGTTGCGACGGCGGAAATTAAAGTTGGCGATAATGACAACTTATCTGCACTGGTTGGTATTTTATGTGGCGCAGATAAACTGTTACTGCTGACCGACCAAAAAGGTCTGTTTACGGCAGACCCTCGTAAAGATCCAAACGCAGAGCTGATCAAAGAGGTCAGCACGATTGATGATACATTGCGTAAAATTGCGGGCGGTAGTGGTACAACATTGGGTACTGGTGGTATGGCAACGAAGCTGCAAGCCGCTGAGATTGCTCGCCGTGCCGGTATCGAAGTGATTATCGCCGCTGGCAGCGCGCCTAACGTGATTTTTGATTCATTAGGCCAAGAGCCGCAGGGTACTCGTTTCTTGCCATGTGAAGAAGCGCTTGAAAACCGTAAACGCTGGATTCTTGCTGGCCCTGCTGCCGCAGGCGATCTTGTGATTGATGATGGTGCGGTTAACGCCGTTTTGGCGAAAGGCAGTAGCTTATTGGCAAAAGGCGTTGTTGCTATCAAAGGTGAGTTTGCCCGTGGTGATGTTGTTCGTGTGACCGACCAATCAGGTAAACTGATTGCGCGTGGTATTTCGGCATACTCAAGCATGGATATGGACAAAATTCGCGGCACGCACAGTAAAGATATTCACTCAGTATTAGGTTACGACTACGGTTCAGAAGTCGTGCACCGTGACGACATGGTCGTTATTCAAGAATAAAAGCAATCAGAAAGGAAGAGACGTGGATTTAACCAATATGGGTAAAGCGGCCAAGGAGGCGGCTTTCGTACTTGCGACAGCATCGACTGCGCAAAAAAACCAAGCATTGGCACTGATTGCTGATGAACTTGAAGCAAACGCAGCAGCGATTCTCGCTGCGAATGAAAAAGACATCGAGTTAGGACGCCAAGCAGGCTTAACGGATGCGTTACTTGATCGTCTATTGCTGAACGAAGAGCGTTTAACGGGCATCGCGAATGATGTTCGCAACGTGATTAGCCTAAACGATCCGGTGGGCAGTGAAATTGACAGTAAAGTGCTGGAAAACGGCATGTCATTGGCTCGTCGCCGCGTGCCACTTGGTGTGGTTGGCGTGATTTACGAAGCTCGCCCAAACGTGACGATTGATATTGCCGCATTGTGCTTGAAAACCGGTAATGCCAGCATCTTACGTGGCGGTAAAGAAACTTTCTTCTCTAATATGGAGCTTGTGAAAGTGATTCAGTCTGCGTTAGATAAAGTGGGATTACCTGCTGCTTCTGTGCAGTACATTGAAAAGCCTGATCGTGAGTTAGTGTCGCAACTGCTTAAATTGGATGACTACGTGGACATGATTATTCCTCGTGGTGGTGCTGGTCTACACAAAATGTGTAAAGAGAACAGCACAATTCCGGTGATCATTGGTGGTTTTGGTATTAGCCATATTTTTGTCGATGACAGCGCGGATCTTGCTAAGTCACTGAATGTGGTTGAAAACTCAAAAGTACAACGCCCTTCGGCATGTAACTCGCTTGATACCTTGTTGGTTCATGAGAGTGTGGCGGCGGCGTTTTTACCCATGCTCGCTGAGCGCTTAAATGGCAAAGTGACGTTCGTCGTCGAACCGAAAGCGAAAGCACTGCTGAGTAACGCACAAGATATGCGTGATGCGATCGAGGGTGATTTCGATACGGAATGGCTAAGCTACACGCTTGGGGTCAAAGTGGTCGCGGATGTTGCGGAAGCGGTGGATCATATGCGTATTCACAACGCGAGCCATTCTGATGCGATCATGACGAACAGCCTTGAAAACGCAGAGCGTTTCATTAATTCTGTTGGTTCTGCTGCGGTGTATGTCAACGCTTCGACACGCTTTACCGATGGTGCCCAGTTTGGCTTAGGCGCTGAGGTGGCGGTATCGACACAGAAACTACACGCACGTGGCCCAATGGGGTTAGAAGAGTTGACCAGCTATAAGTGGGTGGGCAAAGCCAACTACTTAGTTCGCAGTTAAATTAGTCAGCAGTTAAACATTCGCCATATTTGACGTGTCGCAGGGCGGCAACGACAATTATTGAGCGTATGATGCGATATAGATAGTGAAAAGGGGCGAAGTCGCCCCTTTTTCTTTTCTTCAACTTATCAATTCCGTTACACTACGAGCATTGATATGGAGGTGATATGCATTGTCCTTTTTGCTCTGAGACCGATACAAAAGTGATCGATTCTCGATTGGTGGCTGATGGCCATCAAGTTCGTCGTCGTCGACAATGCTTAGCTTGTAGCGAACGTTTTACGACGTTTGAAACCGCTGAGTTGGTTATGCCACGTGTGATCAAGTCGAATGGCAATCGCGAACCTTTTAATGAAGATAAGATGGCCGGTGGCTTGCAGCGCGCGCTAGAAAAACGCCCTGTTAGTGCTGATGCGGTTGAACTTGCGATTAGCATGATCAAATCCAAATTGCGCGCCACCGGTGAACGTGAAGTGCCAAGCGATATGATTGGCAATCTCGTCATGGACCAGCTTAAAGATCTCGATAAAGTCGCTTATATTCGTTTTGCTTCTGTTTATCGTAGTTTTGAAGATATCCGTGAATTTGGCGAAGAAATTGCCAAACTTGAAGATTAAATAGGTCATTAGTGATGACATTCACTCATCAAGATTACCAAATGATGTCACGTGCGATTAAATTGGCACAAGGTGGCATCTATACCACAGCACCAAACCCGAACGTTGGTTGTGTCATCACACGTGATGGCCAAATTGTCGGTGAAGGATTTCACTATCGTGCTGGTGAACCGCATGCGGAAGTGCACGCACTGCGCATGGCAGGGGAGTTAGCTGAAGGTGCGACCGCTTATGTCACGTTAGAGCCTTGCTCTCACTACGGGCGCACTCCCCCTTGCGCTGAAGGCTTGATTAAAGCCAAAGTCGCCAAAGTCATCTGCGCAATGCAAGATCCGAATCCTCAAGTTTCAGGACGCGGAATTGCTATGTTGCGTGATGCTGGCATTGAAGTGCAAGTTGGCCTGTTAGAAGCCGATGCCCACGCTCTAAATCCTGCGTTCATCAAACGCATGCAAACCGGCATGCCGTTCGTCCAATTGAAAATGGCGGCGAGCTTAGATGGCCAAACGGCACTGGCGAATGGTCAGAGTCAGTGGATTACATCACTGGCCGCAAGACAAGACGTACAAGTGTTGCGAGCGCAGGCGGGGGCGATTCTCTCTACCAGTCAAACGGTGATTGAAGATAATGCCTCATTGAATGTCCGCTGGAATGATTTACCTTCTTCTGTGCAATCACGTTACCCAGCTAACAGTGTTCGCCAACCCATTCGTGTTATCCTCGATCGCCAAAATCAACTTTCCCCAGATTTGAAACTATTTCAAACCGAAGGTGAGCGACTTATTGTTGGCCTTAATGGTGAGGTTGAATGTCGACTTGATGCGGATCATCGCATTGATCTGCGTACGACATTGGAACGTTTAGCTAACCAGCACAATATTAATCATCTCTGGGTCGAGGCGGGAGCCACACTGGCCAGTTCACTGTTCAAGCATCAGCTGGTGGATGAAATCGTGCTCTATCTTGCCCCTAAATTGATGGGCAGTGACGGTCGTGGCTTATTCGGGGCGCTGGGTTTGCATGATATGTCGAAAGTCATTGATTTGGATATTACCGAGCTTAAGCAGGTAGGTCGCGATATTCGCATTCTTGCCAAGCCAATCTATAAAGAATAGTCATTATGTTTACAGGAATTGTAGAAGCAGTCGGAACTTTGGCTGCAATTACGCCAAAAGGCGAAGACATTAGCGTTACCGTGAGCAGCAATAAGCTCGATATGTCAGATGTTAAACTGGGCGATAGTATTGCCACCAATGGCGTTTGCTTGACCGTGGTGGCGTTTAATGACCACAGTTACACCGCTGATTTATCTTTAGAGACTCTGAATAAAACGGGTTTTACGCATTATCAAGCGGGCGATAAGGTCAATCTAGAAAAAGCCATGCTACCGACGACGCGTTTTGGTGGGCATATTGTTTCTGGCCATGTCGATGGTGTGGGTGAAATCGTTGAGCGCAACCAAGTTGGGCGTTCAATTGAATTTTGGGTCGCTATGCCAGAAGAACTGAACAAATATGTCGCAGAAAAAGGGTCGATTACGGTTGATGGTATTAGCCTAACCGTGAATGCTTTACGTAAGAATGCATTCAAGTTGACGATCGTGCCGCATACCGGTGAAGAAACCACCATTGCCGATTTCCATGTCGGTCGTAAGGTAAACTTGGAAGTGGATGTATTGGCTCGTTATATGGAGCGTTTGCTGGCAAGTCAGCAATCACAACAACCAGAGTCTCGCATTACGATGGAATTTTTACAGCAGAATGGATTTGCCTAGCTTGTTGAGGTAAGAGGCGAGTCACGATAATTAGACGCTAAACATTATATCGCCGTTATATAACGTGCGGCAAAAATAGGATTTTAAGATGCCAATTAGTACGCCAAAAGAAATTATTGAAGACATTCGTTTAGGGAAAATGGTCATTCTGATGGATGACGAAGACCGAGAAAACGAAGGCGATTTGATCATGGCCGCGGAGCATGTCACTCCGGAGGCGATCAACTTTATGGCAACTTTTGGCCGTGGCTTAATCTGTTTGACCATGACGAAATCACGTTGTGAGAAACTGGGTTTGCCACCAATGGTGCAAGACAATAACGCCCAATACACCACCAATTTTACCGTTTCAATTGAAGCCGCTGAAGGCGTAACGACGGGCATTTCAGCGGCCGACCGTTCTCGCACCGTGCAAGCTGCCGTCGCGGCAGATGCAAAGGCGGCTGATTTGGTCCAGCCTGGTCATATTTTCCCATTGGCTGCGCAAGAAGGTGGCGTATTAACCCGCGCTGGTCATACGGAAGCGGGTTGTGATTTGGCGCGCTTGGCTGGTCTTGAGCCAGCCTCTGTGATTGTTGAAATATTAAATGATGACGGCACCATGGCTCGTCGCCCAGATCTGGAAGTGTTTGCTGAAAAACACGGTCTAAAATTGGGTACGATTGCGGACTTGATTGAATACCGCAATAACACTGAAACCACGATTGAACGTGTGGCAGAGTGTAAACTGCCAACGGAATTTGGTGAGTTTAACCTTGTGACTTACCGTGACACGATTGATAACCAAGTGCACTATGCGATGTGTAAAGAGGCTTCAGCAGATAAAGCGCCGCTTGTACGAGTGCACCTGCAAGATACGTTTACCGATTTACTGCGTAGCGATCGCAATGCAGAACGCAGCTGGACACTCGATAAAGCGATGAAGCGCATTGGTGAAGAAGGCGGTGTATTGGTGATCTTAGGTAACGAAGAGCCAAGCGACTTGCTGATTCATCGCGTTAAGATGTTTGAAGCACAAGACCAAGGTAGCGCTCCAACACTCGCCAAGAAACAAGGCACGTCACGCCGAGTCGGTGTTGGCTCGCAAATCCTTGCGGATCTTGGTATCCACGACATGCGTTTACTTTCTTCAACCAACAAGCGTTACCATGCGCTGAGTGGTTTTGGTTTGAACGTTGTTGACTACATTTGTGAGTAACTAAGACAAGGGATTATTCCTGATTAAGCGAGATGTATTACGTATCTCGCTTTTTCGTTTTAGGAATGTAAAAACCTATTAGATATTGCTCACAGTTTTGTGCTAGAATCCGGCGATTCTCACTTGATGAACATAGTTAAAGGAAAGCTTATGAAAGTGATCGAGGGTGGCTTCCCAGCGCCAAACGCAAAAATTGCTATCGTTATTTCTCGTTTCAACAGTTTTATTAACGAAAGTCTATTGTCTGGTGCCATCGATACTTTAAAGCGTCATGGACAAGTTAGCGAAGACAACATTACCGTAGTTCGTTGCCCTGGTGCAGTGGAATTACCATTAGTTGCTCAACGTGTAGCAAAGACGGGCAAATACGATGCAATCGTATCTTTAGGCACCGTTATCCGTGGCGGTACGCCACATTTTGACTATGTTTGTAGTGAATGCAACAAAGGTTTGGCACAAGTGTCTCTGGAGTTTTCACTTCCAGTCGCATTCGGTGTTTTAACTGTTGATACTATTGATCAAGCAATTGAGCGCGCAGGAACCAAGGCTGGTAATAAAGGTGCAGAGGCTGCACTGAGCGCACTTGAGATGATTAACGTTCTTTCTGAAATCGATTCCTAATGGGGGCCAGTGTGAAACCAGCCGCACGTCGTAATGCACGTCGATTCGCTTTACAAGCGATCTACTCTTGGCAAATTACTAAAGAAAATGTTGCCACAATTGAAGAGCAGTTTTTATCTGGTGGTAAGTATGATGAAGAAGAACATCATGCTGCAGAGCCAGCTCTAGCTGCGCCAGACACAGACGTTGCCTACTTCCGTGACCTGTTAGCAGGTGTTGTGCTAAGTCACACAGAGCTAGATTGTAAGATTCGCCCTTACACATCTCGTCCAATGCAAGATTTGGATTTGATGGAATTGGCGCTACTTCGTCTTGCTATGTACGAGATGACTCGTCGCGAAGACGTTCCTTACAAAGTTGTTATCAATGAAGCGATCGAACTTGCAAAAGTGTTCGCAGCAGAAGATAGCCACAAATTCGTTAACGGTGTACTTGATAAAGCGGCACCGCACGTACGTAAGAAATAATCGCCAGATTAGTAAAAAGGTCAGCAAATTGCTGGCCTTTTTTTATATACTGAATTCCTCAAAAACTAGCCTGTTAGAACGAAATATCTCTATGCCCGGTGAATTTAATCTGATCGACAAATATTTTGTTGGCCGTCAAACACAGCGTGAAGACGTCTTGTTAGCTGCCGGTGATGATTGCGCTTTAGTGCAAGCGCCCGCGAATCAAGCGATTGCGATCAGTACTGATACCTTAGTTGCAGGAACCCACTTTCTCACCTCTGCCAACCCTGCATGGGTGGCGCATAAAGCATTAGCGTCCAATATCAGTGATTTGGCTGCGATGGGGGCAAGCCCTGCTTGGGTGTCATTTGCTCTCACGATGCCTGAAGTGGATGAGGCGTGGCTTAAGCCCTTCTGCGACAGTTTTTTTTCGCTTGCGGATCACTACGGCATTCAGTTGATCGGGGGGGATACCACCAAAGGCCCACTGAGCTTAACGCTGACAGTGCAAGGCTTTGTTGCTGCCGATAAAGCGCTTAGGCGTGATGGCGCGAAAGTGGGGGATTGGGTGTATGTTTCCGGTAACCTTGGTGATGC
This sequence comes from Vibrio renipiscarius, assembly GCF_000827885.1. GTDB lineage: Bacteria > Pseudomonadota > Gammaproteobacteria > Enterobacterales > Vibrionaceae > Vibrio > Vibrio renipiscarius. The sequence goes on from NZ_JTKH01000006.1 coordinate 52,877, forward strand.
TAAGGCAGGGCTAGAGGTTATTTTGGGTAATGTTACGCCGAACGAACCCCACGCCTCTGAACTGGAAAAGCGCCACTATTTATCGACACCGCGGGTATCGCTTGGCCAGATGCTGCAAGGCATTGCGAGCGCAGCGATTGATATCTCTGATGGGCTTGTCTCAGATCTGCCCCATATTCTAAAACGATCAGGGGTCGGGGCGCGATTACAGGTTGATGATTTGCCGATTTCTGCCGAGCTATTGGCATTTACGGGCAATCGAGAGCAGGCATTGCAATACGCACTCAGTAGTGGCGAAGAATACGAACTTTGTTTTACTATTTCACCGCAGCATCGTGACGCATTAGAGCGTATGCTGTTAGAGAGCAATACGAAAGTGACCTGTGTCGGCCAAATTGTCACACAGGCAGGGCTATCATTGACTCTCCAAGATAAACCACTCGATTGGCTGTTGAGTGGATATGATCATTTCCATACCAATAAGACGTAATTATGGCTAATCCTCTTTCTTTGATTTCTTTAAAAAATCCCTGGCACCTTCTAGCGACAGGATTTGGTAGCGGTTTATCACCGATCATTCCGGGCACGATGGGGACATTGGCCTCGATTCCGTTTTATTTCCTTTTGGTGCAATTACCTCTGCCGCTGTACCTTTTTGCGGTACTCGCGTCTTGCTTGATTGGCGTGAAAATTTGCCAAGTCACCTCAGATGATATGGGCGTGCACGATCACGGCTCGATTGTGTGGGATGAATTTGCGGGTTTTTGGATTACGATGGCGATTGTGCCGTTGTTTCAATTGTCACCGACTGATTGGAAGTGGCTACTGACCGGTTTTATTCTGTTCCGTTTTTTTGACATGGTAAAACCGTGGCCAATTGGCTGGTTAGATAAGCGTGTGCACGGAGGCCTCGGTATTATGATTGATGATATTGTCGCTGGTGTGATGGCGGGTGTTGCGCTTTACCTTGTCGGTAAATATGCGGGTTGGATGGTGTAATCATCGGTAGAAAACGAGAGCGCAATGCTCTCGTTTTTATTGCGTATGCCTAATATGACCGCGACAAGGCTAAGAGAGCTTTTCTAAATCCGCTTCAATCTCGGCAATTTTACTTGAGACCACTTTTTCTAAGTGGCGTAAATCAGACAGAATTTTTTGTTTAATGTCCACATCGGTTGGTTTCGCAGGTTTGGTTATCGCGTTTAATTCATCAATGACTAACGTTAAATTGCGATTGATTTCGGTGATTTGTTTGTATTGATGACTGGCGTTGTTGATTAAGACATTTTTTACTTGGCGGGGATATTTGAATTTGACGCTTTTGGCAAAGAGTTCGCCTTTCTGTTTGCGGAAATAGATTTTCAATACGTCTTTATGGGCTTCTTGCCGCAAAGAGTAGCGCTCAATCTTCAGGGGATCTTGAATACCTAAACCGATAAGATTTACAAACATAGGCGACCTCATTAAATTGGGTTGAGCGGAATACCCCTCACGATGTGGGTATCCCTTCATTTAATGTAGCAGCCTATATTTAACTGATACAGTGCGCTCTATCGCTATTTTAGCAACTTGTGGCTGAGATCAGTTTGGTGCGAGTTCTGCCACATTGGCACAAAGCATCTCACGCAATTGCTGCTCTTCATGATCGCTTAGCTTTCCACCTTCGGCACCCGTAATAATAAATAAATCTTCAGCCCGCTCACCGATAGTGGTGATTTTGGCCGCGTGAAGATTGATATTTAAATCGGCAAATGTCGCCCCAACCGTCGCGAGTAACCCGGGTGTATCCAAGGCCACAAATTCTAATGTGGTGCGCTTTTTACTCTTGCTTGGAAGAAAGTCCACTTTGGTTTTTACGGTAAAGTGCTGCAAATTTCGCGGGAGGCGGCGAGTGCGGATCTTCGTTGGTCGCCCATCTTGCAAAACATGTGTGAGGTGTTTAGTGACGGCTTTGTGGCGACCAATATCAATCGCTTCACCATGCTGGTCGAGAACCATAAAGGTATCAAGTACATACCCATCTTTACTGGTCATGACTTGTGCATCATGAACGTTGAAGTTGCGTCTATCCAACTCGGCGACAACCGTTGCGAATAGGGCGTGTTGGTCTTTATGATAAACAAAAACCTCTGTGCCGCCGCGGGTGGCTTTTTCACTGATCAGAATTAATGGGCTCGTGGGATCATCGTGGCGCAATAAGTGGCTGCAGTGCCAAGCAATTTGTTTGTGTGTATGGCGGAGGAAATAATCGGCCTTAAAGCGCTGCCACAGTACTTCGATCTCTCTTGCCGAGAACCCTTCTTTACGTAGCTCCGCAGAGGCCATTTGTTGATTGTGGCGAATGCGTTCACGCACATCGACCGGGTTCTCTAGACCACGGCGTAATGCACGCTGTGACGAGTAGAATAACTCGGCGAGCAATGTCCGTTTCCAACTGTTCCAAAGTTCAGGATTGGTCGCACAGATATCCGCGACCGTCAGGCAAACGAGATACTCTAAATGCTCTTCATCACGGACTTTTTTCGCAAATTCCGTGATCACTTCTGGGTCGTAAATATCGCGGCGCTGGGCGGTAACAGACATGAGCAAGTGGTGTCGGACTAACCAAGAAACGAGGTTGGCTTCAGGTGTCGATAGCCCTAACTCCAAGCAGAATGTGTACGCTTCTTCTGCCCCAATGACGGAGTGGTCTCCGCCACGTCCTTTGCCGATGTCATGGAAAATAGCGGCAATGATCAGTAATTCTTTCTTTTGGATGCGCGGATACACTTCACAGCAAATAGGGTGCTTGCTGTGATTTTTTGCATAACTAAAGGTGTTGATGTGTTTGAGTAAGCGCATGCTGTGCTCATCCACGGTGTAAACATGGAAGAGGTCGAACTGCATTTGGCCGACGATCTGGCTCCATTGTGGTAAATACGCGGCTAATACGCCCAGTTTGTGCATTAAGCTAAACGCTTTGTGTAGCGCGTTCGGGTGGCGACACAACTCAAGAAATTTTTCACGCGCCGCTGGCATCGTATGAAGGAACTTATTGAGACGTCGGCGTGCTGTGCGTAATTGACGCAACGTGGGTGGCGCGACACCTTCAATGGTTGAATCATTCGCTATCAGCAAAAACATATCCAATATCGTCTCAGGGCGAGCTTGGAATAGCGCAGGCTTGCGAGCTTCAATAAGGCTGCCACGACGTTGAAAGTCAGCCGTAATCACTTGTGGAGCGCTGGCTGTGCCATTGTTTAAAATGGCTTGGTCAAACAACTTTAACAGCATTTTATTGAGGTCAGCGACACGTCGCAGAGTCCGGTAGAACTCTTTCATCATCATTTCAACGCCGCGGTTGCCCTCACCACTAAAGCCTAAATTTTCGGCCACTTGTGCTTGGTGGGCAAAAGTGAGGCGATTGTCATAGCGACGCAGTTCAATGTGCAGTGCAAAACGGACCCGCCATAAAAATTCTTGGCACTCGACCAATTCACGGTATTCCGCGTCCGTAAGGAAGCCATAACGACTCATTTCAAATAAGGACGTCGCACCAAAGTGGCGCCTTGCTATCCAACCGAGTGTGTGGATGTCTCGAAGGCCACCGGGTGTCGATTTTATATCGGGTTCAAGGTTGTAAGTGGTGTCATGGTAGCGCGCATGACGATTCTTTTGTTCCTGAACCTTGGCTTTGTAGAAGGTTTCGCTTGGCCAAAAGGACTCGGAATGAATCACCATTTTGAGCTGGTGGAAGGTGTCTTCACAGCCACAGAGCAAGCGTGCTTCTTGCAGGTTAGTGGCGACCGTAAGATCGGCTCGGCCAATCTCGGCGCACTGTTCAATCGTACGAACAGCGTGGCCTATTTCTAAGCGTAAATCCCAAAGTAACGTAATAAATTCGCTGACTTTAGTGCCCAAACTTTCAGGTAGGGCTTTTTTGGAAACGATCAGCATATCAATATCGGACAAAGGGTGTAGCTCTCCTCGACCATACCCCCCAACGGCAACCAAGCTGATATTCGGTACTTGGTCAAAACCAAAGTGTTGCCATAACCGATGGAGTAACAAATCGGTGTAATCGGAACGGCCTAAGACGAGATCGCTTACCGAGTGGTGGTTCAAGAACTCTTCTCGTTGCGTATGAGCAAATTGCTCTAACTGAGCTTTGAGCTCGTTGATATTAATTTGCTCTTCACTGAGGGTGAGTGGGGATTGAACAGGCATAGTGGCTTCCGTGCTGAATTGTCGATATCACTTTATCAAATTGGGCGAGACAAAAAAATATCCCCGCAGAAGCGGGGATAGGAAAGATATTATGCGTTTTTCATCAGGCGAGGAATACTTTCATCGCTGCGCAGGGTGAAGACTTCACAGCCGTCTTTTGTCACCATGATGGTGTGTTCATACTGTGCAGATTTTTTACCATCGCCAGTGTAAACCGTCCAATCATCTTGAGCATCGACGGTACAGCCAAATTTACCTGCATTGATCATCGGTTCAATGGTAAAGCACATGCCTTCTTTTAGAACGCGGCGATCATTGTTTTTGTAGTGCACCACTTGTGGCTCTTCGTGGAATTCATTCCCGATGCCGTGACCACAAAAATCTTTCACGATAGAGAATTTATTACGTGGGTTGTTTTTGTTGTTGGTTTTGATGTGTTTCTCAATCGCAGTACCGATTTCACCCACCGTTGCACCTGGTTTTACTTGCTTCATACCCACATAAAGTGCTTCTTGAGTCACCATGCATAGGCGTTTGTCTTCCGGTGATGCTTCGCCCACGAAGAACATTTTTGAGGTGTCACCGTGGTAACCGTTTGGACGTGAGCTAAGGTCTGCGTTTTCATCGTCTGGAATAATAACGGTAATATCGACGTTGATGATGTCGCCATTTTTTAGAATTGCTGGCTTCATCTGGCCATTGCTACCCATCTCATCCTGTGCTGCAGGAATGCCGTGGCAAACGATATGGTTAATTGAAGTACAGATTGATTTCGGGAAACCATGGTAGTCAAGTGGCGCAGAATACGCACCTTTTTCAAGCGCGTAGTCATGACAGATTTGGTTCAATGTATCTGTATTTTCCCCAGCTTTGATATAAGGTTCGATCATCTCTAAAATATCAGCGGCTAAGCGACCAGCGATGCGCATACGTTCGACTTCTTGAGCCGTTTTGATCTTGATTGACATTGGCTTTTTCTCTACTTACTCAACGGCACAACAATGTGCGAATTCTTCTATTTTAACAGGAAGAGTTGAGAATGTGTATTTGTGTTATTTCGGCAATCTTAAAATAACAATGAGATACGCATGAGAAATCGGCTTTCGAGGAATTTTTACTAGCCAAATAATGGCAAAATATGGTATAAAGCGCGCCGGAAACATCGTTCGTTCTCTTCATCGAATTTCGGTTCGACGGCGAAACGGGTGAGTTCCATAAACTTTATCTTTAAATCACACACATTTCGACACATGTTCCGGGGTGCCTTAACAATAAGACTATTTGTGCTTAAACAGATAGATGTTACAGGTCGGATTCATGGGAAATGTGGAGGCCTAACCCCATTAGAGGAATTTAAAATGGCAACTGTATCAATGCGCGATATGCTGAAAGCTGGTGTTCACTTCGGTCACCAAACTCGTTACTGGAACCCAAAAATGAAGCCATTCATCTTTGGTGCTCGTAACCGCGTTCACATCATCAACCTAGAAAAAACTGTACCAATGTTCAACGAAGCTCTAGCTGAACTAGCTAAAGTTGGCGAGAAGAAAGGTAAAGTTCTTTTTGTAGGTACTAAACGCGCTGCATCTGAAGCTGTTAAAGAAGCTGCAATCGCAAGCAACCAGTACTACGTTAACAACCGCTGGTTAGGCGGCATGCTAACAAACTACAAAACTGTTCGTCAGTCTATCAAACGTCTTAAAGAGCTAGAAGCTCAAGCTCAAGACGGTACTTTTGATAAACTAACTAAGAAAGAAGCTCTAATGCGCACTCGTGAAATGGAGAAGCTAGAGAAATCTCTTGGTGGTATCAAAAACATGGGTGGTCTACCTGACGCACTTTTCGTTATCGATGCTGATCACGAACACATTGCGATTAAAGAAGCTAACAACCTAGGTATTCCAGTTTACGCTGTGGTAGATACTAACTCTAACCCAGATGGCGTTGACTTCATCATCCCAGGTAACGACGACGCAATCCGTGCAGTTAAACTGTACCTTGACGCTGTTGCGACTACTGTAAACGAAGGTCGTAACAAAGACGTTGCTGCACTAGCTGCTGAAAAAGACGGTTTCGTAGAAGCTGAATAATATCGGCTCCGACGTCAAACTTGGTCTATGTGCAAACTCTTTGTAGCATAGATTGAGTTATAGTTATCAGCAGGGGCCGACAATGTAGGCCCCTGTTTTTTACCTTATTTCGAATCAACGAGGAATAGAGAATGGCAACTGTAACTGCTGCTCTAGTTAAAGAACTTCGCGAGCGCACTGGCGCTGGCATGATGGAATGTAAGAAAGCGCTTGTAGAAGCAAACGCTGACATCGAACTAGCAATTGAAAACATGCGTAAATCTGGCGCAGCGAAAGCAGCTAAGAAAGCTGGTAACGTTGCTGCTGAAGGCGCAATCATCATCAAAGAAGAGAACGGCGTTGCTGCTCTTCTTGAAGTTAACTGTCAAACAGACTTCGTTGCTAAAGATGCTGGTTTCCTAGCATTTGCTGACGAAGTAGCAGCTGCTGCTGTTGCTGGTCAACTAGACATCGCTGCTCTTCAAGCTCAGTTTGAAGAAACTCGCGTTGCTCTTATTGCTAAAATCGGCGAAAACATCAACATCCGTCGCGTAGAATACGTAGCGGGTACTGCACTAGCTTCTTACCGTCACGGCGAGAAAATCGGTGTAGTTGTTGCTGGTGAAGGCGAAGCTGAAACTCTTAAGCACGTTGCTATGCACGTTGCTGCTTCTCGTCCTGAGTTTGTTAACCCAGAAGACGTACCTGCAGACGTAGTTGCTAAAGAGCAAGCGGTTCAAGTTGAAATCGCTATGAACGAAGGCAAACCTCAAGAGATCGCAGAGAAAATGGTTGTTGGCCGTATGAAGAAATTCACGGGCGAAATCTCTCTAACTGGTCAAGCTTTCATCATGGAACCTAAGAAAACTGTAGGCGAAATGTTGAAAGAAAAAGGTGCTTCAGTAGTTAACTTCGTACGTCTAGAAGTTGGTGAAGGCATCGAGAAAGCTGCTGAACTAAGCTTCGCTGAAGAAGTAGCTGCGGTACAAAAAGGTTAATCCTTAGAGACCTGCAAATTTCAAGACCGTAGCCATGGCTGCGGTCTTTTTACGAATAAGCCTAACGTTTAATAGTGATGATTTGGAATTTTTAAATTCGAGTTTTAAATCATGACTGTTAATTGACAACTCCTTTGGAAGGTAAACTCCATGACTACGAACCCTAAACCAGCATATCAACGTATTCTGTTAAAACTGAGTGGCGAAGCACTTCAAGGCAACGAAGGTTTTGGCATCGATCCTGCAATTCTTGACCGTATGGCACAGGAAGTAAAAGAGTTAGTTGAACTAGGTGTTCAAGTCGGTGTGGTCATCGGTGGTGGTAACCTATTCCGTGGTGCAGGTCTTGCAGAAGCAGGCATGAACCGTGTTGTTGGTGACCACATGGGTATGCTAGCAACGGTAATGAATGGTTTGGCGTTGCGTGATGCATTGCACCGTGCTTATGTAAATGCGCGCGTTATGTCTGCGATCCCTTTGAAAGGTGTTTGTGACGATTACAACTGGGCTGATGCGATCCGTGAACTTCGCCAAGGCCGTGTGGTTATTTTCTCTGCAGGTACTGGTAACCCATTCTTCACTACCGATTCAGCAGCGTGTCTACGTGGTATCGAAATCGAAGCTGACGTGGTTCTAAAAGCGACAAAAGTAGATGGCGTATTTACTTCTGACCCAGTAGCAAACCCAGACGCAGAGCTGTATGATAATCTGACGTACACAGAAATTCTGGATAAAGAGCTAAAAGTGATGGATCTAGCTGCATTTACGCTAGCTCGTGATCACAAAATGCCAATCCGTGTGTTCAATATGAACAAACCAGGCGCATTACGTCGCGTGGTAATGGGTGAAGCTGAAGGTACGCTGATTAGCGATAAAGCTTAATTAGCTAACTCATTTGGTGAGATGCTGTTTGTCAATCAAAGAGCATCACACTAAAATCAGCCCTGTTAGATTTCTTTGATAGAAAAGAATTATTAAGGTGAAACCGTGATTAACGAAATCAAAAAAGACGCGCAAGAGCGCATGGAAAAAAGTGTTGAAGCACTAAAGAACAACCTTTCTAAAATCCGTACTGGCCGTGCTCACCCAAGCTTGCTATCTGGTATCTCAGTAGAGTACTACGGCGCGCCAACACCTCTTAACCAAGTTGCAAACGTTGTTGCAGAAGACGCTCGTACGCTAGCAATCACAGTTTTTGACCGTGAGCTAACTCAGAAAGTTGAGAAAGCGATCATGATGTCTGACCTTGGTTTGAACCCAATGTCTGCAGGTACGATCATTCGTGTACCACTTCCACCGCTAACGGAAGAGCGTCGTAAAGATCTTGTTAAGATTGTACGTGGCGAAGCAGAAGGCGCACGTGTTGCGATTCGTAACATCCGTCGTGATGCAAACGGTGATCTTAAAGCACTGCTTAAAGATAAAGAAATCTCTGAAGATGAAGATCATAAAGGTCAAGACGAGATTCAAAAGCTAACAGACATCGCAGTTAAAAACGTCGATGATGTTCTAGCTGTAAAAGAAAAAGAGTTGATGGAAGTTTAATTCTCAAACATTCATCAAAAAAAAGCGCAGCGCTCACAGCGCCGCGCTTTTTTATGGTAATCTCTGTCTCCTGCCCGTAACTCTGTTGCCTCTATGCCAAATTCACAACTCTCTTCAGAACAACTTCCTAAACATATCGCTATCATTATGGATGGCAATGGCCGTTGGGCGAAAGCTCAAGGGAAACCTCGCGTGTTTGGTCATAAAAACGGTGTCACTGCTGTTCGCAAAACCATTTCTACTGCGGCTCGTCTTGGCGTAAAAGCGGTCACGTTATTTGCCTTTAGCAGTGAAAATTGGCGTCGTCCAGAAGAAGAAGTCGGCGTGTTGATGGAACTGTTTTTGACGGTTCTTTCTACCGAAGTTAAGAAGTTACACAAAAACAATCTTCGTCTGCGCGTGATTGGTGACAAAGCTCGTTTCAGTGAGCGTTTGCAGGCTAAAATTGCGCAAGCGGAAGCGTTAACGGCGAACAATGATGGCATGGTGATCAATATTGCCGCGAACTACGGCGGTAAATGGGACATCATGGAAGCGACAAAAGCGATCGCTTCTAAAGTACGCATGGGTGAAATTAGTCTTAATGACATTGATGAGGATCTCATCACACAGCACCTAACGATGGCGGATCTGCCTGAGGTTGATCTCCTTATTCGCACTAGCGGCGAATGTCGAATTAGTAACTTTATGTTGTGGCAGCTAGCCTATGCTGAAATGTACTTCACGCCGATTTATTGGCCAGAATTTAATGAAGACAGTTTGATTGAAGCGGTTTCTTGGTTTGTGGACCGAGAGCGTCGTTTTGGTTGTACTGGCGAACAATTAAAAGCATTAATGGAATGCAATTAAGGACCTGAGTTTGAAACAAAGAATTATAACCGCACTTATCCTTGCTCCATTAGTTATCTTAGCGATTTTTAAGCTTTCTTTACCCCTTTTTATTGCCTTTATCGCTGCGGTAACCTTAATCGGTTTTTGGGAATGGACTCAATTTGTTGAAGCAAAATCGCGTATTGTTGCTTTAATTCCTAGTCTTGTTGCGACCGCTGCAAGTTTTGTTTTTATCCCATTTGATGCCTTTTCTCTTAACGCTTTGAGCGCGGAACATTATACGATCCTAGCATTGGGTACGATTTGGTGGTTATGCTCGAGCGCTTTAGCGATCACATATCCTCGCTCAGCGAAACTATGGCAAGATTCCTCTCTTCTGCGTTATTTGTTCGGCATGCTGACATTATTGCCGTTCCTGTGGAGCATTATTCTGCTACGCGCGGAAGGCATTACGACGGATGCTTATCATGGTGCAAAATTAGTACTGTATGTTTGCTTTATTGTTTGGGCTGCCGACAGTGGCGCTTATTTTGCCGGTAAGAGTTTGGGTAAACACAAAATGGCCCCGCATGTTAGCCCAAATAAAACCATTGAAGGTTTGATTGGCGGCATCATTACCGCGTTGCTGGTTGGCTGGTTAACGGCGAAGTGGTTTGACATTGAATTTAGCAGTACGGTGGCGTTTATTGCGATTACGCTCGTCACGGTAGTGATATCGGTGCTTGGTGACTTAGTTGAAAGTATGTTTAAGCGTGTGTCTGGCATTAAAGACAGCAGCAATATCATACCTGGTCATGGCGGGGTGCTTGATCGCATTGATAGCTTAACCGCGGCATTCCCCGTTTTCGCGCTTCTTTATTTCTTATTTTAAAAATTAAGCGAGCTCCGGCTCGCTTAATGAATTATTGGTTCTCGCAATGCGTAAATTAACAATCCTCGGTGCAACTGGTTCTATCGGTTCAAGTACGCTGAAAGTCATCGAAAATAACCCGGATAAATTCCAGGTAGTTGCGTTAGCAGCTGGGCAAAATGTTGAGAAAATGACTCAACTCTGCCTTAAGTGGCAGCCAAGCTACGCCGTGATGGCTTGTGATAATGCCGCCACTGAACTCAAGCGAACGCTGCAGGCCTGCAATCTTAAAACAGAAGTACTATCGGGTGTTGAAGGGCTATGTCATGTCTCTTCGTTTGATGAAGTTGATACGGTCATGGCTGCGATTGTGGGCGCGGCTGGATTGATGCCAACCATGGCGGCAGTTAAAGCAGGTAAACGCATTCTCCTAGCGAACAAAGAAGCGCTGGTGATGTCTGGTCAATTGTTTGTTGATGCCGTGAAACAAAGCGGTGCAGAGCTTTTGCCTGTCGATAGCGAGCATAATGCCATCTTCCAATGTTTACCGAGCGATATTCAAACCAACCTTGGGCATTGCGATCTTAGCCAATATGGCATTCAAAACATTTTACTGACAGGTTCTGGCGGTCCATTTCGCTATAGCGATTTAGCGGATCTTGAGCACGTCACACCTGAACAAGCTATTGCGCATCCTAACTGGTCTATGGGGCCTAAAATCTCCGTCGACTCTGCGACGATGATGAATAAAGGCTTAGAGTATATTGAAGCGAAGTGGTTGTTTAATGCCAGTCGCGAGCAACTTAAAGTGGTGATTCATCCGCAATCGGTGATTCATTCTATGGTCCAGTATCTTGATGGTTCGACGCTGGCGCAGCTAGGCGAGCCGGATATGGCGACCCCGATTGCGTTAACGCTCTCTTATCCTGAACGTGTTCAAGCGGGGGTTAAGGCGTTAGATTTTACTCAAATTGGTGAATTAACGTTTTTGGCGCCGGATTACAATCGCTACCCATGTCTGAAGTTAGCGATTGATGCGTGTTATGAAGGTCAACATGCAACGACGGCCCTGAATGCGGCGAACGAAGTTGCGGTGGACGCATTTCTGAATCGCAAACTGTCGTTTACCGATATTGCGGTTGTGAATAGCTGGGTGACCTCTAAAATCTGTGCAATGAATGAACAGGTACGCTGTGATAGCTTGGAAAGCATTCTTGAGGTCGATAGAATGGCTCGTCTATTCGCAACGGATTATATTAGTGAGCGTCAAGCATGAGTAGCATACTGTGGAATTTTGCATCCTTTATTGTTGCGTTAGGCATTTTGGTTGCGGTTCATGAGTTCGGTCATTTTTGGGTTGCACGCCGTTGTGGTGTGAAAGTCGAACGCTTTTCGATCGGTTTTGGTAAATCGCTTTGGAGCAAAGTCGGCAAAGACGGCACGGAATACAATCTTGCGATTATCCCTCTTGGTGGATATGTCAAAATGCTGGATGGGCGTGTTGATGATCTCACCGAAGAGATGCAGCAATTCGCTTTTGATAAAAAAACGCTTTGGCAGCGCACTGCGATTGTCGCGGCGGGCCCGGTGTTTAACTTTTTATTTGCCATCTTTGCGTATTGGTTGGTTTTTCTTATTGGCGTACCTGCGGTTAAACCCGTTATTGGTCAAGTTGCCCCGTATTCGATTGCTGCACAAGGCGGTTTAGAATCTGGAATGGAACTAAAAACCATTTCAGGCGTCAAAACCGCGGATTGGGAATCGGTAAACATGGGGTTGGTCTCGCATATCGGCGATGAAACACTGACCTTAACGGTGGCACCTGCGGATGAAGTCGGTTCTGAGCAACAATTGACGCTTGATATCTCTGAGTGGCAATTTGATCCAGAAAAAGAATCGTCAATGTCGGCGTTGGGTTTTAAACCATTTACGCCACCAATCTCGTTGACATTAAACTCGATATCGCAAGGCGGTGCTGGCGAAGAAGCGGGTTTGCTGGTTGGGGATGAATTATTGGCCCTAAATGGCCAGGCGCTCACTGAATGGCAACAAGTGGTCGATTCGATTCGTTCTCATGCCGATAAATCGATGACGCTTGAAGTTTTGCGTAATGGCGAGTCGACAGAGTTAGTGCTTGTTCCGCATGCTCGGGAATTGAATGATGGGCAAACGATAGGTTTTGCAGGAATCGCCCCTGAAGTCGCAGAATGGCCGGAAAACTATCGATTCGATCTGAAATTTGGTGTATTTGAATCTATCGGTAAAGCGATCGATAAAACAGGCCAAGTAATCGATTTAACCATTACCATGCTGAAAAAATTAATCACAGGTGATGTTGGCTTAAATAACTTAAGCGGTCCGATTTCAATCGCGAAAGGTGCGGGGGCGACAGCCGATTATGGTTTGGTTTACTTCCTCGGCTTTTTGGCTTTGATCAGTGTGAACCTTGGTATTATCAATTTAGTTCCACTGCCAATGTTAGATGGTGGACATTTACTGTTTTTCGCCATTGAGGCGGTTATTGGTCGCCCAGTCCCAGAAAAGATCCAAGAAATGGGTTACCGTCTGGGCGGTGCGATAATATTTGCGCTTATGGCCGTAGCGATTTTTAATGACTTTGCACGCTTATAAAGTGGATGATGGTTGTAGTAAGGAATAACTAAAACAAATATGGCGATGAAAAAAATTCTGTTAGCGACTTTGCTGGCAACGAGCGTATCTGCTAATGGCGCTGAAAATTTTGTTGTTCAGGATATTCAGGTTGACGGCTTACAGCGTGTAGCATTGGGTGCGGCATTGCTAAAAATGCCGATTCGTATTGGCGACTCAGTGAGCAACCAAGATGTCGCGGGTATCATTCGTGCACTCTATTCAACGGGTAACTTTGAAGATGTCAAAGTATCAAGAAATGGTGACGTTTTAGTCGTACAAGTGATAGAGCGACCAACCATTTCGACGATTTCTTTTTCGGGTAACAGTGCGATCAAAGATGAGCAGCTGCAACAAAACTTGGATGCATCCGGCATTCGAGTGGGTGAAGCGCTTGATCGTACGACGTTATCAAACATTGAAAAAGGGCTAGAAGACTTTTACTACAGTGTTGGTAAATACAATGCGACCGTTAAGGCGGTTGTGACGCCTCTGCCACGTAACCGTACCGATTTAAAATTTGTCTTCACCGAAGGCGTATCCGCGAAAATTAAGCAAATTAACTTTATTGGTAATACTGTTTTTACCGATGAAGATTTGCGTTCGCGCTTTAATTTGAATGAAAATGTCTCTTGGTGGAACTTCCTTTCTGATGATAAGTATCAAAAGCAAGTGCTGGCAGGTGATATAGAAGCCTTACGTTCTTACTATCTTGATCGCGGTTATCTCAAGTTTCAGGTGACGTCGACTCAAGTGGCGATATCACCGGATAAGAAAGGGGTTTATATCACCCTGAATATCGATGAAGGTGAGCAATATAGCGTTGAAGACGTGAAGTTCCGTGGTGGATTGATTGGTAAAGAAGCGGAATTTGAAGCTTTAGTACCGTTTGAAGCTGGTGAAGTTTATAACGCTTCGGCTGCAACATCTCTTGAAGATGGCGTTAAAAAAGTACTGGGTGAAGCGGGTTATGCTTACCCACAAGTACGTACTATCCCTGAGTTTAACGAAGAGACCAAGCAAGTTTCCTTGGTGGTGAACGTTGAACCGGGTAACCGCATCTATGTCCGAGATATTCGTTTTGTTGGCAACAACGCAACAAAAGATGAAGTCTTGCGTCGTGAAATGCGCCAAATGGAAGGCAGCTGGCTGAACTCGAGAGCACTTGAAACCAGTAAAGCTCGTCTGAACCGTCTGGGATTTTTCGAAACGGTAGACGTACAAACCGTTCGTGTACCAGGTAGCGAAGATCAGGTGGATTTGGTCTACAGTGTCAAAGAAGCCAACTCAGGCTCTGTCAACTTCGGTGTTGGCTATGGTACTGAGTCGGGTGTTAGTTTCCAGGTTGGTCTGCAGCAAGATAACTTTGCGGGTACCGGTAATCGTGTTGGCGTCAATGCGATGATGAATGACTACCAGAAGAACTTAACGCTAGAATATCGTGACCCATACTGGAACTTGGATGGTGTGAGCTTAGGCGGTAAAGTTTTCTACAATACCTTTGAAGCATCAGAAGCGGGTATTGTTGACTATACCAACGAAAGTTACGGCGCGAGTTTAACCTGGGGTTTCCCGGTTGATGAATTGAACCGTATCGATTTTGGTGTGGGTTATACCCATAACAAGATTGGTAATGTACCGACTTATGACCAAGCCGCGCTATTTGCTCAAAGTATTGGTCAAGAAGATGGCGACATCATTACCAATGACTTTGATATCAACTTATCTTGGACTCGTAACAACCTGAACCGTGGTTATTTCCCAACCGCCGGTAACTACCAGCGTGCGACGGGTAAAATGACGATTCCGAGCTCAGACGCCCAATATTTCAAGGTGCAATATGATGTTCGTCAATACATGCCTTTGACGAAGAAGCATGAGTTTACCTTGTTGATGCGAGGCCGTTTAGGGTACGGTAATGGTTATGGCCAAACGGATGGTAACGATAACTTGTTCCCATTCTATGAAAACTACTACGCAGGTGGCTTTACCACACTACGTGGTTTTGGCTCTAACAGTGCCGGTCCAAAAGCGGTATATACTAATAACTCAGGCAGTTGTGGTAGCAATGGCTGTGTAACCGCAACGGATGATTCTGTGGGCGGTAATGCGGTGGCTTTGGCCAGTTTAGAGCTTATCTTCCCGACGCCATTTGCGTCAGAAGAAACACGTAGCCAGTTGCGTACCAGTGCGTTTGTTGACGCGGCGAGCGTATGGGATACTGAGTTTGTATACCGAGGTGATATTGGCGACGATAAGTATTACGACTATTCTGATCCAATGAACTATCGTGCGTCGTACGGTGTTGCTCTGCAATGGATGTCACCGATGGGACCATTGGTCTTCTCAGTAGCAAAACCTATTGAAAGTTATGAAGGTGATGACGAAGAATTCTTCACTTTCACAATCGGAAGAACCTTCTAATAAAGGAAAATGTAGTGAACAAAATGATTAAAGCGGCTGGTCTAGGCCTTGTGGTAATGACATCTTCTCTTTTTGCTAACGCAGCAGAAGCCGCACAAAAAATTGGTTACATTAATACTGCGCAAGTATTCCAAGCGCTGCCTCAGCGTGAGGTGGTCTTGCAGAAGATGCAAGAAGAGTTCAAAGATAAAGCGGATGAGCTGAAAGCGATTCAAGCAGAAGCGAAGACCAAAATTGAAAAGCTTAAGCGTGATGGCGAGCTACTAGGCCAAGACGAGATCGAGAAATTACGTATCGAAATCGGCCAACTGGATAGTAAGTACAAGATCAAAGGCCAAGCACTAGAGCAGTCGTCGAAGCAGCGTGAAGCGCAAGAAACGCAAAAATTGTTCAAAGTTATCCAAGATGCAGTGGACAAGGTAGCGAAGAAAGAAGGCTACGACTTAATTATTGACGCTCAATCAGTTCGTTTTGCTAAGCCAGAATACAATATTTCTGAAAAAGTAATCAAAGCACTAAAATAAGATTTTATGAAAACATTAACATTAGCCGAATTGGCAACAATTACGGGTGGAGAGCTCATTGGTGACGCAAATGCGACGGTTACCATGGTGGCACCAATGGATAAAGCACAACAAGGCCATGTGACCTTTTTGTCTAACCCTAAATACGCAAAGCACTTGGCAGATTGCCAAGCCACGCTAGTGATGGTGAAAGAAGCTCAACGTGACTTATGTGTCGGTAATGCCTTGGTTGTGACTGACCCTTATGTTGCCTTTGCTAAGGTTGCTCAAGCCTTAGATACCACGCCAAAACCGGCGGTTGGTATTGCGCCAAGCGCCGTGATCGCTTCTGATGCGATCATCGGCCAAAACGTTGCGATTGGTGCAAATGCAGTGATTGAAACCGGTGTTGAACTGGGTGACGGCGTGATTGTCGGAGCGGGCTGTTTCATCGGTAAAAATGCGAAGTTAGGCAACAATACGAAGCTTTGGGCTAATGTCACTGTTTATCATGAAGTTTCTTTGGGTTCTGATTGCTTAATTCAATCGGGTGCGGTCATCGGTTCTGATGGTTTTGGTTATGCGAATGACAACGGTGAGTGGATTAAAATTCCTCAGCTGGGTTCTGTTCGTATTGGCAACCGTGTTGAGATTGGCGCTTGTACAACGATTGACCGTGGTGCATTGGACGATACGATTATTGAAGATAATGTCATCCTTGATAACCAACTTCAAATCGCGCACAACGTGCAGATCGGATATGGTACGGTTATGCCAGGTGGTACTATTGTTGCAGGCAGCACTAAAATTGGTAAATATTGCCAAATTGGTGGAGCGTCGGTGCTTAACGGCCACATCGAAATCGCCGATGGTGTTGCTATTACCGGCATGGGCATGGTGATGCGCAGCATTGAAGAGAAAGGTATTTACTCTTCAGGTATTCCACTGCAAACCAATAAAGAGTGGCGCAGAACGGCAACTCGAGTGCATAAAATTGATGAGATGAATAAACGTTTGAAAGCGGTTGAAAAACTGTTGGAAGACAAAACAGACTCTTAATTTTCTCTCTGAATTAAAAAGACTCGCAATGGGCGGGTCTTTTTTGTCTATATACTTAACTCAACGTGTTGGTACTTAGCATCATCAGGTTAGTTGGGTATAATGCCGACCAGATATCTAATTTAGCATTCCAAATAGATAGGAATATCACTTTGACTATTGAAAAGAAAACGATGAACATTACTGAAATTCAGGAATTGTTACCTCATCGCTACCCATTCTTATTGATTGATCGCGTTATCGACTTTGAAGAAGCGAAACACCTGACTGCAATTAAAAATGTTTCGGTCAACGAACCTCAATTTACCGGGCATTTCCCACAGCTGCCAGTTTTTCCTGGCGTACTGATCCTTGAAGCAATGGCTCAAGCGACGGGCTTGCTTGCATTCAAATCGTTTGGCGCGCCATCGGGTAATGAGCTTTACTATTTTGCGAGTGTTGATAATGCGAAGTTTCGCAAACCAGTGACGCCTGGTGATCAGCTCGTGATCGAAGTTGAATTTGTCAAAGAACGCCGCGGTATTGCTGCATTTAAATGCGCAGCAAAAGTGGATGGTGATGTGGTTTGTTCAGCAGACCTAAAATGTGCACGCCGAGAATTTTAATATGATTCATGAAACCGCTCAAATCCACCCTGCAGCGGTGGTAGAAGAAGGCGCAAAAATCGGAGCTAACGTTACGGTTGGTCCTTTCACTTACATCACGGCTGATGTAGAAATTGGTGAAGGTACCGAAGTAATGTCTCATGTGGTGATCAAAGGCCACACCAAGATTGGTAAAGAGAACCGAATTTTCCCTCACGCTGTGATTGGTGAAGAAAACCAAGATAAGAAGTACGGTGGCGAAGATACGACGGTCGTGATTGGTGATCGCAACGTTATTCGCGAAGCTGTCCAGATTCATCGTGGAACGACCCAAGACAAAGCCACGACAGTGATTGGTAATGACAATTTACTTTGTGTGAATGCTCACGTGGCGCACGATGTGATTGTTGGTAACCACACTCACATTGGTAACAATGCGATTCTTGGTGGTCATGTGACGGTCGGTGATTACGCAGGCGTTATGGCGCTGTCAGCGATTCACCCATTCTGTACTATTGGTGCCTACGCTTACATTGGCGGCTGTTCAGCCGTGGTGCAAGATGTACTGCCGTATGTACTAGCGCAAGGCAACCACGCGTCACCATTTGGTCTTAACTTGGTTGGCTTGAAGCGTAACGGGTTTGAAAAACCAGAAATCCGTGCGTTGCAAAAGGCTTACAAAGAGATTTATCGCTCAGGTAAAACTCTGGAAGAAGTGAAGCCTATCTTGGCTGAAATGGCACAAGAATGGCCAGCGATTGCACCAATGCTGACAATACTTGAATCTACAGAACGTGGCATTATCCGCTAAGTTTCTGAGTTTTTAAGTTTAAAAGAAAGATCGCAGCGACGAACTGCGGTCTTTTTGCGTTTCTAAGGTACGAGGATTAAAAAATGGAAAGGCCATTACGGATTGGTATCGTTGCCGGCGAATTGTCGGGTGATACGTTGGGAGAAGGGTTTATCAAAGCCATTAAACAGCAATATCCTGACGCAGAATTTGTCGGTATCGGTGGCCCTAAAATGATGGCTCAAGGCTGTGAATCTCTGTTTGAGATGGAAGAATTATCCGTTATGGGATTGGTCGAGGTCTTGGGGCGTTTACCTCGTTTACTGAAAGTCAAAGCGGATTTGGTCTCGTATTTTACGCAAAATCCACCGGATGTCTTTGTGGGCATCGATGCGCCTGATTTTAATCTTCGCCTTGAGCTTGATCTGAAAAACGCAGGTATTAAAACGGTCCATTATGTCAGTCCATCGGTTTGGGCTTGGCGTCAAAAACGTATTTTTGGTATCGCCAAAGCAACCAATTTAGTGTTGGCTTTCTTACCGTTTGAAAAAGCGTTTTACGATAAATTTGATGTGCCTTGTGAGTTTATTGGCCACACGCTAGCGGATGCGATTCCCTTTGAATCGGATAAAGCCCCTGCACGTGATTTATTGGGTTTGGCCCAAGATAAGCGATGGCTAGCGGTTTTGCCGGGGAGTCGTGGTAGCGAGCTCAATATGTTAGCGGAGCCCTTCATTCAAACCTGTAAACAGCTGCATAAGAACGATCCGGATTTAGGTTTTGTGGTGGCACTCGTTAACCCTAAGCGTCGAGAGCAGTTTGAAAGTGCGTGGCGTGAACATGCTCCCGAACTCGAGTTTGTTTTGATTGATGATACGGCCAAAAATGTCATTACGGCGTCTGATGCAGTGATGCTTGCGTCGGGTACCGTTGCGCTCGAGTGCATGCTGATAAAGCGCCCGATGGTAGTGGGCTATAAAGTGAATGCCTTTACGGCATTTCTTGCTCGTCGTATGTTGAAAACAAAATACGTCTCTTTGCCGAATATTCTGGCTGATCAAGAGTTAGTCAAAGAATTCCTTCAAGAAAACTGCACGCCAGAGAACCTTAGCGAAGAAGTTGAACGTTTGCTGGGCGAGCATGGCCAGACCATGGTCGAAAAATTTACCGAGATGCACCACTGGATTCGCAAAGACGCCGATAAGCAAGCGGCGACCGCTGTATTAAATTTGATTGGAATGAACAAAGCGTGATGAGTAAAGATAAAAGCAAAGAAAAAAAAGAGTTACCGCCATTTGAATACCCACAAGGTTATCAACTGATTGCGGGTGTTGATGAAGTCGGCCGTGGTCCGTTAGTGGGTGATGTGGTGACCGCTGCCGTTATCCTCGATCCTAATAATCCGATTGAGGGTCTGAACGACTCGAAAAAGCTCAGCGAAAAGAAACGCTTGGCTTTGCTTCCAGAAATCAAAGAAAAAGCACTGGCATGGGCGGTTGGACGCTGTTCCCCGGAAGAAATTGATGAATTGAATATCCTGCAAGCGACAATGGTGGCGATGCAGCGCGCGATTGCGGGTTTATCTATTCAACCAGATTTGGCCTTGATTGATGGCAACCGCACCCCAGCGTTGGATATGGATGCCATTGCCGTTGTCAAAGGTGATCTTCGCGTCGCAGAGATCAGTGCGGCGTCTATCGTGGCTAAAGTGGTGCGCGACCAAGAGATGGAAGAATTGGACAAACAATACCCGCAATTTGGTTTCGCTAAGCATAAAGGCTATCCGACCAAAGCACACTTTGACGCTATCGAGCAGCATGGCGTGATTGAACAACACCGTAAAAGTTTTAAACCCGTGAAAAAAGCGCTCGGAATAGAGTAACAATCACGTAGAATAACCACAGCACAGAATAGCTCGTTAAGCGCCAAAGCCGGAAAAAATTAATGTCAGATCCAAAGTTTATCCATCTCCGAGTCCACAGTGATTATTCCATGATCGATGGTCTGTCCAAAGTGTCACCGTTGGTAAAAAAAGTGGCCGAAATGGGCATGCCAGCCGTGGCATTAACCGATTTTACCAACCTATGTGGTTTGGTGAAATTTTATGGTGCGGCGCACAATAGCGGCATTAAGCCGATTATTGGTGCTGACTTTAAGATGCAGTCGGCCGAGTTTGGAGATGAATTAACAAAGTTAACGGTGATCGCGGCAGATAATACCGGTTACAAAAACCTCACGCTGCTGATCTCCAAAGCCTATTTGCGTGGCCATGTTCAGCATCAGCCTGTGATTGATAAAGAGTGGCTCGTTGAACTATCGGAAGGGCTTATCATCCTATCGGGTGGTAAGAGTGGCGAAATCGGTAAAGCGTTGCTCAAAGGCAACCTGCCTCTCGTTCAGCAATGTGTGGATTTTTATCAGCAACATTTTCCTGATCGATTTTACCTAGAGCTTATTCGTACTGGACGAGCGGATGAAGAGAGCTATTTACACTTTGCTCTAGAGCTGGCCGAACGTTCGGATTTGCCGGTCGTGGCCACTAACGAAGTGGTTTTTTTGCACGAAGACTTATTTGATGCGCATGAAATTCGTGTTGCGATTCATGACGGGTATACGCTCGTCGATCCTCGCCGACCAAAAAATTACAGCCCGCAGCAATACCTGCGTAGCGAAGAAGAAATGTGCGAGCTCTTTGCCGACATTCCAGAAGCACTTGAAAACAGTGTCGAGATTGCCAAGCGCTGTAACGTAACCGTTCGCCTGTGGGAATATTTCCTGCCGGCTTTCCCAACCGAAGGGATGGAAGAAACCGACTTCTTGGTGATGAAATCACGCGAAGGTCTAGAAGAGCGTTTAGAGTTCCTCTTCCCTGACGAAGCGGAGCGATTGGCTCGTCGCCCTGAATATGATGAACGTCTGCAAATTGAATTAGACGTCATCAACCAAATGGGCTTCCCAGGTTACTTCTTGATCGTAATGGAGTTCATCCAGTGGTCAAAAGACAATGAAATCCCTGTTGGACCTGGTCGAGGGTCAGGTGCGGGCTCATTAGTGGCTTACGCGCTGAAAATTACCGATTTGGATCCACTGGAATATGATCTCCTATTCGAACGTTTCTTGAATCCAGAACGTGTATCTATGCCCGATTTCGACGTCGATTTCTGTATGGACAAACGTGACCAAGTGATTGACCACGTTGCCGAAATGTATGGACGCGATGCCGTATCGCAGATCATTACCTTCGGTACGATGGCTGCGAAAGCGGTTATCCGCGATGTCGGCCGTGTACTTGGCCATCCATTTGGCTTTGTTGACCGTATCTCGAAGCTTATTCCACCAGATCCAGGTATGACGCTTGAAAAAGCGTTTGCGGCTGAACCTGCACTGCCGGAGTTGTATGCGGCGGATGAAGACGTTAAAGAGCTGATTGATAAGTGCCGTATTCTTGAAGGTTGTACGCGAAATGCGGGTAAGCACGCGGGTGGTGTGGTTATCTCGCCAACCACCATTACGGATTTTGCGCCTATTTATGCCGATGCGGAAGGCCACTTCCCCGTGACGCAGTTTGATAAGAATGACGTTGAAACTGCCGGCTTGGTTAAGTTCGACTTCTTGGGCTTGCGTACCTTAACGATCATTGACTGGGCATTGCGATTGATCAACCCAAGACTTGAGCGTGAAGGGAAAGATCCGATACGTATCGAGTCTATTCCACTGGTCGATGAAGCATCGTTCCGAGTGCTGCAAAATTCAGAAACGACCGCGGTATTCCAGCTTGAATCTCGTGGTATGAAAGAGCTGATCAAGCGTCTGCAACCAGACTGTTTTGAAGACATCATCGCATTGGTGGCCTTGTTCCGTCCTGGTCCATTGCAATCGGGCATGGTGGATAACTTTATCGACCGTAAACATGGTCGAGAAGCGGTATCGTACCCAGATGAAAAGTGGCAACATGAGTCACTCAAAGAGATCCTAGAACCGACGTACGGCATCATCCTATATCAAGAACAGGTTATGCAGATCGCTCAGGTTCTCTCTGGTTACACCCTTGGTGGGGCGGATATGCTTCGTCGTGCGATGGGTAAGAAAAAACCAGAAGAAATGGCCAAGCAGCGCGCCACCTTTGAAGAGGGGGCCATCGCCAATGGCGTGGACGGCGAGTTGGCGATGAAAATCTTCGACTTGGTGGAAAAATTCGCCGGTTACGGTTTTAACAAATCGCACTCAGCTGCTTACGCTCTGGTTTCTTACCAAACATTATGGTTAAAAACGCATTACCCAGCGGAATTTATGGCTGCCGTAATGACGGCGGATATGGACAACACCGAGAAAGTCGTTGGCCTCGTCGACGAATGTCTACGCATGAAGCTGAAAGTACTGCCGCCTGATATTAACTCTGGCTTGTATCGCTTTAACGTTGATGAAGACGGTGCCATTGTCTATGGTATTGGTGCGATCAAAGGCGTCGGTGAGGGCCCGATCGAAACCATTTTGGCCGCTCGTAATAAAGACGGTCACTTTAAAGACTTATTCGATTTCTGTGCTCGTCTTGATCTGAAAAAGGTCAATAAGCGTGTCATTGAAAAATTGATCTATGCCGGTGCATTGGACCGACTGGGGCCGCACCGTGCCGCGCTGATGGCATCGCTCAATGATGCGGTTAAATCCGCCAGTCAGCATCATCAAGCAGAATCTTTTGGTCAAACTGACTTATTTGGTGTATTAACAGAAGCGCCAGAAGAAGTTGAGAACAAGTATACTAAGGTTCCACCATGGCCAGAAAAAGTATGGCTAGAAGGTGAACGTGATACGTTAGGACTTTATTTAACGGGCCATCCGATCAATGCCTATATCAAGGAGTTGGGTAAATACACCAGCTGTCGATTAGTTGATGCAACGCCAACTCGACGAGATCAATCGGTGACGATCGCTGGACTTGTTATTGCCGCTCGCGTAATGACCACCAAGCGCGGAAACCGGATTGGTTTAATGACGCTTGATGATCGCAGCGGTCGTATGGAAGTAATGTTGTTCACTGATGCACTCGATCGGTATGCAGAATTGCTCGAAAGCGATAAAATTTTAGTGGTTTCCGGACAGGTCAGCTTTGATGATTTCAACGGGGGTCTTAAAATGACTGCGCGCGAGGTCATGGATCTTGGCAGTGCCCGTGAAAAATACGCACGTGGTCTCTCTATCTCGATCAGCGAATCGCAGATCGACAACCAATTTTTTGAGCGCTTTAGTCGCATCCTAGAGCCTTATCGTGCAGGAACCATTCCTGTGCATGTCTATTACCAACGTTCAGACGCACGAGCGCGTTTAACCTTAGGTACAGAATGGCGTGTAACGCCAAGTGATGCATTATTAGATAATTTAAAACAGCTGCTTGGTGAAGACCAAGTAGAACTCGAATTTAACTAAATTTGGCACTGATTGCCGAATAAAAAAGGATCGATAGATGAGCCTGAACTTTTTAGAATTTGAAAAGCCTATCGCAGAACTTGAAGCTAAAATCGAAGCACTGCGTGATGTTTCTCGTCACGGTGGTGATGCGGGCGTTGATCTAAATAAAGAGATTGAACTGCTTGAGAAGAAAAGCCTAGAGCTGAAAAAGAAAGTGTTTAGCGACTTAGACGCATGGCAAACCGCTCAACTTGCGCGCCACCCTCGTCGTCCATACACCTTAGATTACATCGAGCATATCTTTACTGAATTTGATGAGCTTGCCGGTGATCGTGCTTACGCGGACGACAAAGCGATTGTGGGTGGTATTGCTCGCTTAGAAGGCCGCCCTGTGATGATCATTGGTCATCAAAAAGGACGTGAAACCAAAGAAAAAGTTAAACGTAACTTTGGTATGCCAAAGCCGGAAGGTTATCGTAAAGCGTTACGTCTAATGCAAACGGCAGAGCGTTTTAAAATGCCAATTATTACGTTTATTGACACGGCGGGTGCTTACCCAGGCGTGGGTGCAGAAGAGCGTGGCCAATCAGAAGCGATTGCGACGAACTTAAAAGCCATGGCAGGCCTAACGGTTCCTGTGATCTGTAACGTCGTGGGTGAAGGCGGTTCAGGTGGCGCATTGGCGATTGGTGTGGGTGATTATGTCAACATGTTGCAATATTCAACGTATTCTGTGATTTCACCGGAAGGTTGTGCATCCATCTTATGGCGTGATTCTGATAAAGCACCGCAAGCCGCAGAAGCCATGGGCTTGATTGCACCGCGTCTAAAAGAACTTGAGTTGATTGATGAAATCGTCAATGAGCCGTTAGGTGGTGCACACAGCGACCATAAACAAACGGCTGAGAACATGAAAGAGACGTTACTGCGTCAATTAAATGAACTTGAGCAATTTGATGAAGAAGCGCTAATGGCGCGTCGTTACCAGCGTCTGATGAGCTACGGCTACTGTTGATAGTTCGCAAAACGTTAAAGGGTTGAGCATAGTCTCAACCCTTTTTATTTGGTGTAGAATAACACTTATATTCCAATGCATTATTGGCGACTATGGATTCACTTTACACGCTATTTTCTCAAGCTCTGCAAGGTTATCAACCGAATAAAATCGTGTTGGCATTTAGTGGCGGGGTTGACTCTCGTTTGCTTCTGGCTTTATTGAGTCGCTATCAACAAGCGCACGGTGTGGTGTGCCTTGCCGTGCATGTTCATCATGGGTTGAGCAAAAATGCCGACGAGTGGGCACTGCAATGTCAGCAGTGGTGCCAACATGTCGAAATTGAATGTGTTGTTGAGCGTGTACAGCTTGATTTAGATGGCAAAAGCATAGAAGAGTCGGCTCGTGAGGCGCGTTACGGCGCTTTACAACGGCATGTACAGCAAGGCGATATCTTACTGACTGGTCAGCATAGCGATGATCAGTTAGAGACCTTCTTATTGGCTTTAAAGCGTGGCAGTGGACCGAAAGGGCTGTCAGCCATGGCTCAGGCGATGCCATGGCATCAAGGCACACTGATTCGACCTCTATTGATGGCTTCGCGTGATGACATTGAACACGCGGCAAAAAAAGCGCAACTGGACTGGGTCGAAGATGAAAGTAACCTAGACACACGATTTGACCGTAACTTTATTCGTCATCAAGTCGCGCCTGTTCTTAAGCAGCGATGGCCACATATTCACACATCAATACAGCGCAGCGCGGAATTATGCGCAGAACAAGAAGCGGTTCTTGAGGAGTTGCTGCTTGCACGCTTGCAAGACTTGCGCGCTTCCGATGGCAGCCTATCTATTGATGGTATGAGGCAGCAAAGCGAGCGTGTCCGTATGCAGCTGCTGAGAATGTGGTTAGCTGAGGCGGCAATACGCATGCCGAGTCGTGCCCATTTAACCTTAATTTGGCAGCAAGTGGCACTCGCGGTTCGAGATGCGAATCCGATTTTAAACCTTGGTCAGTGCGAGATCCGACGGTTTGAGCAGCGTTTGTATCATGTGGTGCCTCAGTTAGAGGTGACGTCATGGCAAAGCCCGCTTTTTGCTGAGCAACCGTTGTTATTACCCGATGGGCTAGGGCAGATTCGCCTGACGTCAGATCATTGTGGGGATCTCGCTTTTACACAAGCTCAATTAACTCAGTTACAAGTGACCTTTAACCCTGAGGGGTTGAGCGCGCACCCAGCTGATCGTGGCCACAGCCGTAAACTGAAAAAACTGTTTCAAGAATATGGGGTGCCGAGCTGGTTGAGGCGTCGTACGCCCATCGTGCTGTGTCAGGGTGAAGTTGTCGCCGTTATGGGTGTTTTTGTTTGCAAAGATTTTATCGGCACGGGATATAAGTTGGATTGGCAAACAAAACCACGCTCGGTTTTAGGCTGAGGCTTTTTATTCCGGGCTCTTTTTGGGATAATGTTTGAAAACAACAGTAGTTTAAGGGATGAACATGAAAAAGATTGAGGCGATCATTAAGCCTTTTAAGCTGGATGATGTACGCGAAGCACTCGCGGAAGTGGGCATCACCGGTATGACGGTATCAGAAGTGAAAGGTTTCGGCCGTCAGAAGGGGCACACAGAACTGTATCGCGGTGCAGAATACATGGTCGACTTTTTGCCAAAAGTGAAGCTTGAAATTGTTGTGACGGATGAAGTCGCAGACCAGTGTGTCGATACCATTATTGAAACGGCACAAACCGGCAAAATTGGGGATGGTAAAATCTTTATCACTGACGTTGAGCGTGTTGTGCGTATTCGTACTGGTGAAGAAGACGAAGACGCCATTTAATCCTGATAGAAGAGCCGCAAGGCTCTTTTATTTTTTGAGCGGACCAAATTTGGAAGGGCCGCTGATTAAATAAGAAGGATATACAATCAGCATACTGCTAGATGAGTGCGACCCCATACGATGAAAAAAAGAGTCCTTATTACGCTGGCGGGGCTTGTGACTGCCGCGACGTATTTTACTTACCAAGCCATTTTCACTTTACCTGAATCTGCTCAGGTCACGACCATCACCTCGTCAATAACCCCGAGTCACGATCTTCAGCCTGAGCTCGCTTGCTATCAAAACCCTGCCCCCCAAGTGATTGACCATAATGGTCAGCTCAATGTGTTGGTGTGGAATATCTATAAACAGAATCGTCCCAATTGGCAACGTGCCTTAGAGGGATTCTCTCAAGATAAGCAGTTGTTGTTATTACAAGAAGCGAGCATGACATCACAATTACGTGAGTGGATTGTTCAAGGGCGGTGGAGTGGTCATTTAGTCGATGCGTTTAAAGCTTTTGATACTTCAGCAGGAGTGCTCAATTTAGCGCATCAATTGCCGGAACTGGCTTGTGGCTATACCGAAATGGAACCGTGGCTGCGGCTGCCAAAATCTGCGCTTTATGCCACTTACCCTTTGTCTAACGAGCAATTGTTAGCGGTGGTGAACATTCATGCGGTCAACTTTACCTATGGAACGCAAGAGTACCATCATCAGCTTGAGAGATTGGCGAAAGTGCTGAAAACGCACGTTGGTCCGATCATTGTGGCGGGGGATTTTAATAGTTGGAGCGAGCAGCGATTAGCGGTGATGAAGCAAGTCTTGGCAAGCGTAGGTGTCACTGAGGTGACTTATCAGCGTGATCACCGTAAACAGTTTATTAATGGCTTACCGCTTGATCACTTATTTTATCGCGGCTTGACGCTTGAAAAAGCAGAGGCGCCCATTTCTGACGCCTCTGATCACAATCCGCTTGAAGTCTATTTCCGCTTACTTCCGTAAGCGGAGAACCGTATTAGAATATCGCTAAGAACACGGCCCAAACACTGTAAACAACGATCCAAGGCAGGGCCGCAATAGCGAGGGCTTGGCCACGTTCAAACTCGGTCCAAGTGCCGACGGCGGCAAAACCAAGCGCAATATACCAAGGCATAAGCAGTGGCAGTGAATTGGCAAAGGCAAACCAATCGCTGGTCATTGGCAATTTTAATAGACCATTTAAGCTATTTAGATTCGCCGCATAGCTGAGCACTTGGCCATGTTTAAGCAAGGCGCTGACATAGCTGGCGAGATCCCCTAGAACCACTGGGAACAAAATAGCGCAACTGGCAGCAAACCACTTCCAGTAACCATGTTGGTGTTGGCTTGGTTTCGTCGCGAAATGAAGCCAAAAAGCCAATAAGGCAATCGTCGTCATTCGGCCGAGAATGTCAGCGATGATCTCACTGGCCATTAATGTATTGGCATCGAGTAGAATGGCTTGTTCTGGTCTTACTTGCTGCAATTGAGGCAGTAAGATCTGCTGTAGCCATGCAAAATTAACGATATCGAAATAAGCCCCCCAAAACAGGAAGGGGGTTAATAGCAATACAATAAAGGGTTGCCAGCCCCACATGCCATTTTGATGCAGTGCGATAAAACACGCGCTAGGCGAGCGGAAAATATCGACGAGCATGCTGAGAGGGTTGCTTGAAGGCGTCATACACTCACCTTAGTGACATCTACATACAGCTTTAGCTTTTGCCCAGGCTTAAGATATTTTTTCTTTTCTAGGCTATTCCACTTCACAACATCGATTGTTTTGACTTTGAATTTATTGGCAATTCCACTAACGGTGTCACCGTTACGAACGTTGTAGAATACCGTTCTAATCACCGCGCCATCCGCGCCGTTTTTCCAAATCACCAAGTCTTGGCCAATGCGTAGGGTGTCACGAGGACCCATGCCATTCCATTTCGCCAGTGAGGCATGCGAGATTTTGTTGGCTTTCGCAATACTCCACAGGCTGTCGCCTTTTTTGACCGTATGCGACAACTTGTATTGGCCGCGCGCTTTTGATTGCGTTTTGGCGAGACGGTTGGTTGCACTGAGGGTGTAATCTTTATCATCTTTGGTTGAGATTGGGATGAGTAAGTGCTGACCAATGCGAATATTGTTGTTACTCATGTTATTCGCCGTGCGAATCACTTGGCTGGTGGTGTGGTATTTTTGCGCCAATGTGCTCACGGTATCTCCCGATTGCACTTTATAGCGAGCCACTTTCATCCCTTTGCCGCGGTTTTGCGCCAATTGAGCATTGAACTTATCAACAGAGGCAATCGGTAAAAGCAGTTGTGTATTGCCTTCAGGGGATGTTGCCCACTGATTGTACGCAGGGTTCAAGCTTTGCAGTTCGCCAACCGAAATGTCCGCGTAGCTTGCCGCAATCGCGAGGTCGAGTTGTTCGCCTGGTTTAACGAGTTCGACAACGGGCTTGTTGGCAATCGGCGGAATATCAATGCCGTATTTTTCTTGATTCGCAATGACGTCCGCTAATGCCAGCAGCTTTGGCACGTATGCGCTGGTCTCTTTTGGCAGCGAGAGCGAGAAAAAGTCGATAGGTTTGCCCGCTTTGGTGTTTTTACGAATCGCGCTGGATACGCGACCACCACCACTGTTATAGGCGGCAATGGCGTGTGACCAATTGCCATCAAAACGCTGGTTTAAGTCGGTCAGAAAATCAAGGGCTGCATCCGTTGCTGCATCCACGTCACGACGACCGTCATACCAATAATCTTGTTCGAGGCCGTACATTTTTCCTGTTGATGGCACAAATTGCCACAAACCAGCGGCACTGCCGTGTGAGTAAGCAAAGGCATCAAATGAGCTTTCTACAACAGGCAATAGGGCCAGTTCTAGTGGTAAGCCACGCTGTTCAATCTTCTCTGTAATCAGGTACAGGAAGGGTTGTGCGCGCTGAGAGACCGTTTTGAGGTGACTTGGGTGTTTTAAGTACCAAGTACGGTAATAGTCGACGGTTTTATGATCGGGTATCGGCATCTCAAGCTGCATAGCAATACGTTGCCATACATCTTCTTGTGTTTGGGGCGTCACGACTGGCGCAGCAACTACAGGTGTTTCTACCGGTGCAATGACAGGGGTGACAGGCGCTACTGGTGCAGTAGTAGAGGTGTTATCTGGGGTCGTTTTGACGTCAGATTTTGGCGTAGTTGGCTGGGAGACTTGGCAACCGGTTAATACCAGTGCAAGAACCCAGCTGTGTTTAAATCGCATGGTACAGCCCTTCTTTTCAACGGCTGCTGATAATACTTGTCTCGTTAGTAAAGTGACAAGCAAGAAAACGTTAAAATTCG
Organism: Vibrio renipiscarius; assembly: GCF_000827885.1. GTDB lineage: Bacteria > Pseudomonadota > Gammaproteobacteria > Enterobacterales > Vibrionaceae > Vibrio > Vibrio renipiscarius. The sequence continues at coordinate 82,959 of NZ_JTKH01000006.1, forward strand.
TTTTTCCACTCACGCAATGCCGTAAAAATTGACACAGGATCAATTTGCGACGTTCGGTTACTGACTGAGCGTATGACACTTGCTTCATCAACTCGCAAAAATGGATTGATCCATTTTTCACGGCGAATGGTGGTGGGAATTGTCGACTGGTTTTGTGCGCGGAGGCGGTTTACTTCGTCACGATATTTCTGCAATTGTGCATTTTCTGGTTCGACAGCAAGAGCAAACGCAAGATTGCCTGCCGTATATTCATGCGCGCAGTACACTTCGGTCTCTTCTGGTAAAGCCGCGAGCTTCGTCAGTGATTGGTACATTTGTTCCATCGTGCCTTCAAACACGCGTCCACATCCCGCAGAAAAAAGTGTATCGCCACAAAAAAGTTTACCGTCGCCGACATAGCCAACATGACCTAAAGTGTGACCTTCAAGACCTAGTACAAAAAAGACTTCGTCAAAAAGATGAATTTGATCGCCCGCCTCTACAGGGTGGGTTAATGTAGGTACAGGTTCATTCGCCGGGCCGACCACATCAATCGTTGGAAATTGACGAACCAACTCTGGGATACCACCAATGTGGTCATTATGATGGTGAGTGATTAAAATCGCTTCTAGAGTTAACTCATGTTGTTTTAAGTAAGCCAGAACAGGCGCAGCATCGCCCGGATCAACAACCGCACAGCGACCATCACTGTTTTGAATTAGCCAGATGTAATTGTCGTTAAACGCAGGTATGCTTTTGATATATAGCATGGTTTTATCTCCATTTATCAAAGTGAGCTCGTTATGAAACCAGCACGCAGTGAAAAAAAGCTTATACAGCCCCATTCTTGGGAGCAATTAAAAAACGGCCAATGGGTTAACGAATCTATCCAAACTCGGCTCGATGAGTGGTGCCCTAAACTTTTTGGCTATCATATGCTTAAGTTGGGTGGTTTAAGCTGTGAGCTCACCAGTTGCAACTGTAACATTCAACACCAAGTAAATGTAGATATCCACAATCCTTTGCATAATGTGATCGCAGATGGTTACGATTTGCCCTTTTTACAGAAAAGCTTTGATACGGTGATTCTCTCTCATCAGCTCGATTATTGTAATGATCCCCATCGCATGTTGCGTGAAGTGGATAGAGTGATGATGGACGATGGTTATCTGATCTTAACAGGCTTTAATCCGATCAGTTTGACGGGCCTAGCCAGTGTTATGCCGTGGCGAAAAAATAATTTACCGTGGAGTGGGCGAATGTTCACCACTAATCGGATTAAAGATTGGTTAGGTATTTTGAACTATCAAGTGATTGCTTGTGATCAATACGGCTTATTCCCAATGCAGCGCTATCGCACATTTTGGACTTGGCTAGAGGGTGGTATGGGAGATTGGGCGACCCCGATGGGCAGTTTGTATTTCATTGTCGCTCGTAAGCGTACATATCCCCTTAAACCGATCAAACCGCATTGGAAGCTGAAACGAAAATTAACGCCGGTCAGCGTTAATTATAAGTTGTCATCGAAGTCCCACCGTCACTCTCACCCACGTCATAACGATTAACGATAGTCTTGACGATGACGATTTAGTTTGGGATATACCCGTGGTCGGTATCGGTTGGGTTTTCCGCCGCGGTGCGGGCCAATTCGTCACACATTTCGTTTTCACGATGACCAGCATGACCTTTTACCCAGCGCCAATCAACGGTGTGGCGTTGGGTTTCAATATCTAAAGCTTTCCAAAGATCAGCGTTTTTTACCGGCTTTTTATCGGCGGTTTTCCAATCGCGTTTTTTCCAGTTATGAATCCACTGTGTGATGCCTTGACGGACGTACTGACTGTCAGTGGTGAGCACCACTTGGCATGGCTCTTTTAAGGCCTTAAGTGCCACGATGGTTGCCATCATTTCCATGCGATTGTTGGTGGTGAGGGTATAGCCGTTGGCGAGCGTTTTTTCGACTTGCTTGTAACGTAACACAACGCCATAACCACCAGGCCCTGGATTACCTAAACAAGAACCATCAGTGAAAATTTCCACTTGTTTCGTCATGATTTGATACTATAGGTGTTAGCACATAATCCACATAGTCTGACATATAGTTCGCAATGAATACCAGTAACAATTCAAATCAGCATCGTATCGTTGTTCTCGATACAGAAACCACCGGTATGAACCAAGACGGTGGACCGCATTACCTTGGCCACCGCATTGTTGAAATCGGTGCTGTTGAGATTATTGACCGCAAACTGACGGGTCGTCACTTCCACGTCTACATTAAACCTGATCGTGAAATTCAAGCAGAAGCGGTCGCTATTCACGGTATTACCGATGAGTTCCTACGCGATAAGCCGGAATATGGTGAGGTTCACCGTGAATTCTTAGACTTCATAAAAGGCGCTGAACTTGTTGCCCATAATGCTCCCTTCGATGTGGGCTTTATGGATTACGAATTCGAGAAGTTAGACCGCTCTATTGGTCGAACAGAGCAATATTGTAAGGTGACCGATACCTTAGCCATGGCGAAGCGCATTTTCCCAGGCAAGCGTAATAACCTTGATATTCTTTGTGACCGTTACGGTATTGATAACTCGCACCGAACGCTTCATGGCGCATTACTCGATGCGGAGATATTGGCTGACGTTTATCTATTGATGACCGGTGGGCAAACGTCTTTGCAATTCAATCCGGGCAGTGAAAATGGTGATGATGTGGGAGGCGGATCGATAAAACGTGCGTCGAGTGAGCGAAAAGCGCTAAAGGTTTTACGCGCTACCGCCGATGAAATAGAGGCACACAATAGCCGTTTAGATATCGTCGATAAAAGCGCAAGCTGCCTTTGGCGTCAATAGGAGGAAAGATGTTGAGGATTTGGTTTGCCCTAATGGGGTTATTCGTTTGTTCAGTGGGCTATGCAGCACAGAGCTATGCAGCACAGAGCTATGCAGCACAGAGCACCTCAATGTCTGACCATTCTCCTTCTGAAAGCGCGATGTCGTTACTGGATAACCGCTTTAGAGTTGACTCGAGTATTGAACATATTACGTTTGTTATTTATCGAGCCCAAGCCTCTAAACCGGTGGTGTTAGTCCGCCCTGATGGTCGCAAATACTATTTTAATCGTAGCCCTGATAACGTTCGATGGTATCAAGAATCCACGATGGATATTATTTCCATCGAGAACCCGATGGCAGGGCCTTGGCAGGCGATTGGCCAAGTGACACCAAAGAATAAAATTAAGTTAATCTCTCATCTCAAATTGTCGGCGGAATCATTACCCGAGCGTTTGTTCCAAGGTGAAGATATTAAATTCACCGCGCGTTTAACCTCAAATGGACACCCCTTGGTATTACGTGATTTTCTCGATCGCGTTAAATTGAAAGTCACCTTCACTAAATTCATTGAAAATGAAGCCAGTTTGGTGAAAGAGGCCCGTCCTGTTCCGATCGAAGTGGGTGTGTTTGCTGATGATGGCCAAAATTTAGATGAAAAGCCGGGTGATGGCGTCTTTACGGTGTCTTTGCCCGTGAGTACGCCGCCTGGTAAATATCGGGTTCGTATCACTTCCGGCAATGGTGTGTTTTTGCGAGCGCAGGAACAAGAGGTTTTGGTTTACCCCAACCCAATCGAACTCTCCTTTATTCAATCACGTAAAGAAAACCAATCGCATCAGGTTATTTTTTCGGGTGAGCAGGGCATGATTCAACCGGGATCGTTGGCGGCACATATTGAACATGTCGATGCTTTAGGTGAGCTCATCGCGGTCGAGCGCGCGGCAGTGGATGCTGAAGCGATGAGAGTGCAATTGAACATTCCTTATCGAGGTGTGATTGGTGAGTATGCTTGGTCAGGCAAGGTTTTTGCGACAGAGCTAGGCTCAGGGCGAGAGTTGATGTTCCCATTAGCGGAACAAACGTACAGCGTCGTGAAGGACATTGATTTGGCCGAAACTCGTCGTTTACAAGAAGAAGAGCAAATCAAACAGGCGCAGCGTTTGGAAGAGATTCGCATTAAACAGCAACGTGAAGAGGTGCGTCATCGTAGTATTATGATCATCGTATTGAGTAACGTGGTGATTGTGCTTGGTGCGATATTCATTTGGTTTGCGATGCGCAAAGTGAAAGCGAAAAAAGCAGCGATTCCAGAAATGCAGCTAGAGATCCCTAAAAAGCGTTAGCAAGCATGCTCCCTTTAATTGGCATAAAGGACGAGGTGTCGCCCTTTATGCCGGTGAGAGTATGGTTTCAACGTTCTTCTTTCAGTTAATTAAGCGACCTCATCCATTGCCGCTGGGCTTTGTGGTTTAGCGGCCAATTCTTGTGGGGCAAAATCATCCACATTAATCACGTATAAGCGTTGCGTTTCTGCTTCAATTAGCAGCTGAGCTTCTTCTTGATTAATCACCTTTAGTTCTAAGCCTTGCTCAGCAATCATGTCGAGTTTTAAGAACGGTCTGCGCTTGCCCTGCGCTTTACACACTTTATCAAACACTGGCTCGGCATCTAATATGATGTGCAAAGCGTGTTCAATACGGCCTGCTGGATTGTGCTCACTGGCCGTTAAGTATTGATTGCGACCTAGACGTGAACGCGTTACGCTCGGAGTTTGGATGATTTGTGCCACTTCACTGTCTAATCGATCACTTGGCTGGTGACGAACTTTACCGAGTGGCATGACAACCCATTTTAACAATGTCGCAATGGTGCGATTCGGGAAGTTGGCCAGTAACCCATCAATCGCTTGCTCGGTTTGATACAAGCAGTCTTGCATCCCCCAATGTAACAGCGGTAAATCTTCTTTATTGCGTCCCTCTAAATCGTAACGCTTCAGTGTGGCAGAGCCTAAGTAAAGCTGACTGAGGACGTCACCAAGGCGAGCGGATAGGCGCTCTTTACGTTTGAGTGAGCCGCCAAGCACTGCCATTGAGATATCAGAGAGTAAAGCGATATTGGCGCTGTAGCGATTGAGCTGCTGGTAATAACGCTGGGTGTCATCTTTGCTCGGTGCAGTGGAGAAATGGCCATCGGTTAGCCCTAACCATAAGCTGCGTACAAAGTTACTGGCGCTAAAGCTCACGTGTCCTGCTAGCGCCTCATCAAACTGATTGAGCGCGTTGTGATGTTCGGAGTATGCCGCTTCCATCTCGGTCAGTACATATGGATGGCAGCGAATCGCACCTTGGCCGAAGATGATCATTGAACGAGTGAGAATATTGGCACCTTCAACGGTAATGGCAATCGGGGCGCCTTGGTAGCTTCGAGCAAGGAAGTTAGAAGGGCCGAGACAGATCCCTTTACCGCCCACAATATCCATCGCATCAATGATGCTGCGTTGACCACGATGGGTGCAGTGGTATTTGACGATCGCAGAGATAACCGAAGGTTTTTCACCTAAGTCGATACCGGTGACAGTGAGCGCGCTGGCGGCATCCATCACATACGCATTACCGGCAAGGCGAGCGAGTGGCTCTTCAACCCCTTCCATATGACCAATCGGCTGTTTGAATTGGCGGCGAATGCGCGCATAAGCCCCCGTGGCTAATGCCGCGGTTTTAATTCCGCCTGTTGAGTTAGAAGGCAGGGTAATGCCACGACCAACAGAGAGGCATTCCACTAGCATACGCCAGCCTTGTCCTGCCATTTGTTGTCCACCAATGATGTACTCGATCGGTACAAACAGCTCGTTGGCGCGAGTAGGGCCGTTTTGAAAAGGCACATTTAATGGTGAGTGGCGATTGCCGATCTCAACGCCAGGAAGGTTGGTTGGAATCAAGGCACAGGTAATACCGAGATCTGGAGTGTCACCGAGTAATCCATCAGGATCACGCAGTTTAAAAGCCAGACCAAGAACGGTGGCGACCGGCGCCAGTGTGATATAGCGTTTATTCCATGTTAAACGCATCCCAAGAACTTTTTCCCCATGCCATTGGCCATAACAAACCACGCCATAGTCGGGAATGGAGCCCGCATCTGAGCCCGCTTCTGGACTGGTTAAGGCAAAACAAGGGATCTCTTTACCTTGCGCAAGGCGGGGAAGGTAATAGTTTTTTTGTTCGAGTGTGCCGTAGTGTTGTAGTAATTCACCAGGCCCGAGTGAATTGGGGACGCCGACGGTCGAGGAGAGCACGCTAGACACGCCCGTTAATTTTTGCAGTACCAGCGATTGAGCGTAGGCAGAAAACGCTAATCCGCCATATTCCTTTTTGATGATCATAGCGAAGAACTTATGATCTTTGAGATATTGCCAGACATGCGGGGGCAGATCGGCCAATTCGTGTGTGACTTCATAATCACTGACCATGGCACACACTTCTTCTACTGGGCCATCTAAGAACGCTTGCTCTTCTGCACTCAGGGTTGGTGCGGCGATATCATGCAGTTTTTGCCAGTCAGGTTTGCCTTTAAACAGCTCGGCTTCCCACCATACTGTGCCCGCCTCTAAGGCTTCTTTTTCCGTTTGAGACATGGCTGGCAGCACTTGTTTGAATAAAGAAAGCGCTTTTCGGCTGATGAGTTTTTGTCGAATGCGAGGGACGGTCAATAGGGCGACGGCAGCGAGGAAAAGAATCCAACTGATCGAACCGATGTAACCCATCACAGAGAGGGCGATCATCGTGGCACTCAATGCGGCCAATGACAGCAGCAGTGATGAGCGGTGATAGAGGCAAGCGCCAAGTACGGCAATAAAGCCAAGAGTAGAGAGCAAGATATCCATATTATGTGTTCCTTCTCAGACTTTTTGATTTCTCGTTGTCTGGAGTAATTTAGTGGTCTAACCAGTTAAATTGTAATCGAGATATTAATAAAATGTAAAACTCTAGATTGTTCAAAAAGTGATCCGTGTAGAGTAAAGAGTCTATAAATGTGCGGTGATGTCGGTTTTGTGAACCGCAAAGGTCAAGATTCGATGAAATCTTTCGGGCAGGCTCTCGACAGTGCGAATGGTTCAAGTAAACTCAGAAGAGTCTGAGGCTGTAATAACAGCGCTCTAATATTGATTAAAAGAGAATGCTTATGTACCAGGATTTGATTAAAAGTGAGCTGACTGAAGCGGCTGAAGTGCTGAACACGTTTCTAAGTGATGATCATAATATTGCCCAAATTGAAGCAGCAGCAAAATTGATCGCTGATTCGTTTAAACAGGGCGGTAAAGTACTGTCTTGTGGTAACGGTGGCTCTCACTGTGACGCGATGCACTTTGCGGAAGAACTTACTGGTCGTTACCGTGAAAACCGCCCTGGTTACCCAGGTATTGCGATTTCAGATCCTAGCCATCTTTCTTGCGTGAGTAACGATTTTGGTTACGATTTTGTTTTTTCTCGCTACCTTGAAGCCGTGGGTTCAAAAGGCGATGTTTTGTTTGGTCTTTCAACCTCAGGCAATTCAGTGAACATTTTGAATGCCATTGAAGCGGCAAAAAAGAAAGGCATGAAAACCATCGCGTTAACGGGTAAAGATGGCGGTAAAATGGCGGGTTGTGCGGATATTGAAATTCGCGTACCGCATTTTGGTTATGCTGATCGTATTCAAGAGATTCACATCAAAATTATCCATATTGTGATTCAGTTGATCGAAAAGGAAATGGAAAAGTAATTCCCATTCCGCTGCACGGTTTATCCCAATACCAACAATATGTTAGTTTGGTATTGGGTGTTTATTTAGGGAGTGAGTTAAACCATGTGTGAATTGCTCGGAATGAGCGCAAATGTACCCACAGACATTTGCTTTAGTTTTACCGGTTTGATGCAACGTGGTGGCAATACTGGCCCCCATCGCGATGGCTGGGGGATTACTTTTTACGAAGGCAAAGGCTTTCGTACCTTCAAAGATCCCAACCCTAGCTGCCAATCAAAAATTGCCGAATTAGTTCAGAATTACCCGATAAAAAGTCGTGCGGTGATCAGCCACATTCGTCAAGCTAATCGTGGCGGCGTTAATCTCGAAAATACCCACCCATTTACCCGAGAGCTTTGGGGGCGTTATTGGACATTCGCTCACAATGGTCAACTGACGGATTATCAAGAGTTGTCTCTTGGGCGCTTTCGTCCTGTAGGGCAAACGGACAGCGAACTGGCTTTCTGCTGGCTGATGACGCAACTTGAGCAGCGCTACCCAGAACCACCCCAAGATATGATGGGGATGTTTCGATTTTTGGCCGAGTGTTGCGATACGCTAAAAGAAAAGGGCGTGTTTAACATGCTGCTGTCTGATGGTGAGTATGTGATGACGTACTGCACGAATCATCTTTATTGGATTACCCGCCGCGCGCCTTTTGGCAAAGCCAGCTTGATTGACGAAGACGTGACGATTAATTTCCAAGAAGAGACGACACCCAATGATGTGGTATCGGTGGTGGCAACACAGCCTTTAACTGATAACGAAGCTTGGCATCGGATGAAACCGAGCGAGTATGGTTTATTTCACTTTGGTGAGTTGATTGATGGCAATGCTGATCAGCTGGTGGATGCCCCATTTGCGGCCATGAAAGTCGCCAGCCAAGCGCCGAGTGGATCGTTGGATTAGAGTCATTAAATAAAATGACTCCCAATAAAAAAGGTTGATGCTTCCACATCAACCTTTTTCTATTTTGAGTGCTAACGCTTACGCGAATTGCGCTTTAACGTGCTCAACAATGTCTGCCATTGCTACCGCCGTTTTCTCACCTGAACGACGGTTCTTATATTCAAAGTTACCTTCGTCCATGCTGCGATCGCCAATCACGATAGTGTGAGGGATACCGATCAGTTCCATATCCGAGAACATCACGCCTGGGCGCTCTTTACGATCATCAAATAGCACTTCGATACCCATAGCAGTGAACTCAGCGTATAGCTTTTCTGCTGCTTCTTGAACGCGCTCAGATTTGTGCATGTTCATTGGTACGATCGCTACTTGGAAAGGCGCTAGAGCGTCTGGCCAGATGATGCCGTATTTGTCGTTGTTTTGCTCGATAGCAGAAGCGACAACACGTGAAACACCGATACCGTAACAACCCATTTCTAGGATTGAGTTCTTACCGTTTGAATCAAGAACGCTACAGTTCATTGCTTCTGAGTAAGTCGTTCCAAGTTGGAAGATGTGACCTACTTCGATACCGCGTTTAAGCAGTAATGTACCTTGGCCACAAGGGCTTAGGTCGCCTTCAACAACGTTACGTAGATCGGCAACTTGGCCTAGCTCAACGTCACGACCCCAGTTGATACCGAAGTAGTGCTTGCCGTCGATGTTTGCACCAGCGCCGAAATCGCTCATTACCGCAACAGAGCGGTCAACGATGAATGGTAGCTCAAGACCGACAGGACCCAGTGAACCCGCACCCGCGCCGATAAGATCGCGCATTTCATCTTCAGTTGCCATTTCAAGTGGAGCAGCAACTTCAGCTAGGTTTTCAGCTTTGATTTCGTTTAGCTCATGATCACCACGGATGATAAGAGCAACGATTGGCGCATCGATGGCGTCAGACGCTTTAACGAAAAGCGTTTTAACGGTTTTCTCAATCGCTAGGCCGTGCTGCTCAACCAATTCTGCGATGGTTTTCGCGTTTGGTGTATCAACAAGCGTCATCTCTTGAGTTGGTGCCGCCAGTTCAGTTGCTGGAGCAAGAGCTTCTGCTTTTTCGATGTTTGCTGCGTAATCAGATTCGGTTGAGAATGCAATCAAATCTTCGCCGCTTTCTGCAAGCACGTGGAATTCTTGTGAACCGTTACCACCGATAGCACCAGAGTCTGCCAATACTGGACGGTACTCAAGGCCCATGCGATCGAACGCTTTACAGTAAGCATCGTGCATTGCTTGGTAAGATTTCTCTAGACCCGCTTTATCGATGTCGAAGCTGTAAGCATCCATCATGCAGAATTCACGTGCACGCATTACGCCGAAACGTGGACGACGCTCGTCACGGAATTTAGTTTGGATTTGGTACAGGTTTAGCGGAAGTTGTTTGTAAGAGCTCACTTCGTTACGCACAAGGCTAGTGATCACTTCTTCAGCTGTTGGGCTTAGTACAAACGGACGAACGTGGCGGTCAGTAAAGCGAAGCAGTTCAGGACCCATCTTTTCAGAACGACCTGTCTCTTCCCAAAGTTCAAACGGCTGAACAACGGGCATCAACGTTTCGATTGCACCGGCATTATCGATTTCTTGACGAACGATGTTTTCGACTTTACGCAATACACGTAGACCAGTAGGTAGCCAGGTGTAAAGACCTGAAGCCAGCTTACGGATCATACCTGCACGTAGCATGAGCTGGTGGCTCACTACTTCTGCGTCGTTTGGAGTCTCCTTAAGAGTAGAAAGAAGATAATTACTGGTACGCATTCAATTTATCCGTTTAGTAAAGTTAGATACTCAGCCAGAGTGGGCTGGAGTAAGAAGATCCCACGAGGGGAATTTGTTAGCCGCCTATAATATCAGCCAAACGCCTTTGTCAAAAGTGTTCAATCACCGTAACAGACACTAAGTTATCGTTTACGGTGAATTTAACATTCAAATCGAACAAATTTACCGCGTACTCTTTCGTGTCAGGTTTCCCTTTCTTATAGGCTGGGCGAGGGTCTTGTGCCAATACTTGCTCGATGACCTGGCGGATATGCTGGCCATTTACAATATTCGTAAGGACTTCGACGGCTGGAGGCAAAAAGCACACGATAGCCTTTTCCGGTTCGCTTTCGGCATAACCACCGTCAGCATCAACAATCGCATCGGAATAAGGGATGTACGGTTTGATATCGATAATTGGTGTGCCATCGACAAGGTCTACGCTGCCCAGCTCTAAATAATACTGGTCACCTTCCTGACGGATTCCTTTCAAAGCCACCGCAGACATGCCAATGCCATTAGGACGAAAAGTTGAACGTGTGGCGAGTACGCCCATTCGTTCATTGCCGCCAAGGCGAGGGGGGCGCACGGTCGGCTTCCACCCGGCAGCTAAATTTTGATCAAACAAAAAGAGCAGCCACACATGGCTAAATTGCTCAATACCGCGTAAAGCTTCGGCGCAATTGACCGCACCTTGTAGTTTTACTCGAGCGGTTGCCGCAGGGACTAAACGCGGTTGTCGTGGTACGGCAAATTTCTCTTTATAAGGGCTTTGGATAATGCCAATAGGGTCAATGGTGTGCATGCCATCATCTCTGAATAATTGTTTTGCACAAGATAACACACACGGAAAGGCAAGTATTTGCTAAGCGATGTGGTGACGTGAGGAAAGTTGGAAATGAGCGGTCTTGGTGATTGGAGCGCGTAAAATAAAAAAGCTGGCAAGAATGCCAGCTTTGTCAGGTTAGGAAGAAAAGGAGGTGAATTACCAGCCTTTTACGACACCACCTTGGAAAATTTTAGAAGCTGCGTTGTACACTTCTTCTGTTTGGTATGCTTTTACGAAGTTCTGTACATTCTCAGCATTCACGTTGTTTTCACGTGCCACGATTAGGTTCACGTATGGAGATTCTTTATCTTCAACGAAAATACCATCACGTTGTGGTGTTAGGTTTACTGAACTTGCGTAAGTGTTGTTGATGACGGAAAGAACCACATCGTCTAGAGAGCGAGGAAGTTGCGCAGCATCAAGCTCAACGATAGTGAGGTTTTTCGGGTTCGCCGTGATGTCACGAACAGTCGCTTGTAGACCCGCACCTTCGCGTAGCGTGATCAAACCTTGTTGCTCAAGCAGCAGCAAAGAACGGCCTAGGTTCGTTGGATCGTTTGGTACTGCGATACGAGCGCCATCTTCGATTTCATCAACCGATGTGATCTCTTTTGAGTAGCCAGCAATTGGGTAAACAAACGTATTACCCGCGGCAACGATTTTGTAATCGCGATCGGCGATCTGTTGGTCAAGGTATGGTTTGTGTTGGAACGCGTTGATGTCGATTGAACCATCGTCTAGCGCCGCGTTTGGCGTGACGTAATCAGTAAAGGTCACAAGCTCGACGTCTAAACCGTATTTTTCTTTGGCGACTTTAGCGGCAATCTCTGCCACTTGCTCTTCAGCACCTGCCATGACACCGACTTTAATCTTGCTTGTATCGACTTCCTTTTCGCCACAACCAGAAAGAATCAGTGCAGACGTTGCAACGGCAATCGCCAGTAAACCTTTAACATTAAATTTCATAACAATCTCCTTATAAAAACTTTTTTATCTATGATCTACGCGGCGAACAACGGCATCACCGATAGATTGAATGATTTGAACGAGCACAATGAGCATGACGACGGTCACGGCCATGATCAGCACATCGTAGCGGTGGAAGCCGTAACGGATGGCCACATCACCTAGACCACCACCACCCACGGTTCCTGCCATTGCAGAGTAACTGACCAAGGTGACAAGCGTAATGGTGACTGAGTTAACAATGGTCGGCATTGCTTCTGGAAGCAGCACTTTGTTGATGATTTGTAATGGGGTCGCACCCATCGATTGTGCCGCCTCAACAAGGCCATTTGGCACTTCAAGTAGCGCGCCTTCAATCAAACGAGCGACAAACGGAATTGCCCCAATAGTAAGTGGTACAATCGCGGCGGTAGTACCGATAAAAGTGCCAACCAGCAGTTTGGTTACTGGAATGATTGCGACCATCAACACCAAGAAAGGCACCGAACGGCCCACGTTTACCACCGCACCAAGAATGCTGTTAAGGCGCGTATTTTCGAGTAGACCGCCTTTCTTAGAGGTATGCAGAATGACGCCAAGTGGAATACCCACGGCAAAACCGACGATGCCGGATACGGCAACCATATAGAGTGTTTCAAATGTTGCGCCTAGCAATAAATCGGCATTTAAGCTTAGCCATTGAGAAAACGTATTAAAGGACATAGCCAAGCACCTCTACTTTCACATTATGCTCACGTAAGAATGCGATAGCATTATTACCATCTTCTTCACTACCAAATAATTCAGCGACCATCATGCCAAATTTGACGCCACCGGCGTAATCCAGGTCAGAGCTTAGAATATTGACGTCAATATTGTACTTACGCGCAATTTGACTCATCAGCGGAGCATCAACTGTCGCGCCGGTAAACTCTAAGCGCACTAATGGGTAGCTACCTTCAACACGAGTTGGCTGCAAGCGAACCTGGTAATCTTCAGGGATAGAGAGATCCAGCGTTGAACGGATAAATTGGTGAGCAAGTTCCGTCTTCGGATGGGCAAAAATTTCACCGACCGTGCCTTTTTCAACCAGTTCACCGCCACCAATGATCGCCACTTCGTGACAGATGCTTTTTACTACGTCCATCTCATGCGTGATCAACAAAATGGTGATCTTCAGCTTACGGTTAATTTCGCGCAGCAATTCCAGAATCGATTGAGTTGTTGCAGGATCAAGTGCGCTGGTGGCTTCATCACACAGCAATACCTTCGGTTCTGAAGCGAGTGCGCGAGCGATTGCCACACGTTGCTTTTGACCACCACTAAGATTAGCAGGGTAGGTTTCGTGCTTGTCTTCAAGGCCGACGAGTTTGAGTAACTCAGACACTTTGGCTTGAATGTGTTTTTTGTCTTTGCCTGCTAATTCTAAAGGGAGAGCGACATTGCCGAAAACGGTACGAGAAGAAAGCAGATTAAAGTGCTGGAAGATCATGCCGATGTTACGGCGAGCTTCGCTTAGTTGAGACTTGCTTAAGGCCGTCAATTCGACGCCATCAATAATAATTTTGCCACTTGTTGGCACTTCAAGCATATTAACACAGCGGATCAGTGTACTTTTACCTGCACCCGATGCGCCAATTACGCCAAAAATAGTCCCTTGAGGGATGCTAAGATTGATGTCTACTAAGGCAGGAATTTCCTTCTTACCTTGATAGAAAATCTTATTAACTTGGTTGATTTCAATCATTGAGAACCCTGCTTTGGCTCGAAATAGGAACAGTAGATAATGTTGAGCTACATCTCATTTATCAGATGATGCTATGGGTTTGTTGAATTAGTGTCAATAGGTATTTTTACGTCTAGACGTCTATTTGAATTGCGCATTATTGTTGATTCAGAATTAGATCGTGATGAAAGAAATAAAGCGTGCAATAATTCTGATTAAATAAAGTAGATAGAGAAGCAAATTTTGGCGAAACCAGCAGTCTTTTTAGATCGTGACGGTGTGATCAACGTTGATCACGGCTATGTCCATGACGAGCATGACTTTGAATTTATTGACGGTGTCTTTGAGGCAACCAAAAAATTAAAAGACATGGGTTACCTACTTGTGCTTGTGACCAATCAGTCTGGTATTGCGCGCGGCATGTTCAGCGAAGAACGATTCGAGTCATTGACTCAATGGATGGATTGGAACTTTGAGGATAATGGTGTTGAGTTAGACGGTATTTATTATTGTCCGCACCATGCTGAGCACGGCCAAGGTATCTACAAGGAAGATTGTGATTGCCGTAAACCAAAGCCAGGTATGTTCATATCGGCTCGTGATTTTCTAAAAATTGACATGGCGAATTCCGTCATGGTTGGCGATAAAGCAGAAGACATGATGGCGGCAGACGCAGCGGGTGTGGGCACTAAATTATTGGTTCGCACGGGCAAGCCAATCACCGAGCAAGGTGAAGCGCTGGCGAGTGCCGTGCTAGATAGTATTGCTGATGTTCCTAACTATCTAAATAAATAGACTATTATATAAAGGCTGCAATTGCGGCCTTTATTTTTACAGGAGGTAAACATGGTCAAAGTAGGGCTTCTCGTAACAACAATGCTGCTCATGGTTGGTTGTGCGGGTAATGGTGACACGCAAACATCCGATTCCGGTTCGCATCAGTATCAATATTCTTGTGATGAAGGGATGCAATTTGCGGCAACGTATCTCATCGCAGAACAAGGTGCTCAAATCCGCGTCGAAGAGGTTGATTATTCACTGGTACAGGCTCCAGCAGGGTCTGGCACTCGTTACGTGTTACCAGAAAGCGCGACATCAGAGATCTTTCCGGTCACCTTATACACTAAAGGTCCTTATGCTCGTTTAGAGCTTGGTCGTAATGTATATAAAAACTGTGAGACGAATGAGTGAGATGATGTTCAATAACACACGCTCTGTGCTGACGGTTAAATAAACGTCCATTGCGTGAGTTAACGCCGAGCATACTCTTGATACTCTCCTGTGACAGCATCATAAAAAAGGCTTGTGGTTTATCCCCCAAGCCTTTTTCGTTTCAAATTTTCGTGTTAATCGCGTGACATCAGCGGTAATTCACGACATAGCGAGTCGGCTTATGATTCATGGCTAGCACAACATTGAGTGCAATGGCGCCAAATACGGAATAGAGCAGCGTATCAAGTGAAACGAAGAAGCTCGATGTAATAAGGATTGCGCAATCAATCAATAATTGAGTTTTTCCAACGGAAATACCGAATTTGTCTTGGATAAGCAAGCACAAGACGTTGAACCCACCCAAGCTCGAACGGTGGCGAAATAGGATCAACATGCCCAATCCCATCAACATCCCCCCTGCGAACGCACAATAGGCTGGATTTATCTTATCGAGACTGATGACTAAATCGAGATGATCAGTGATAACCGAGACTAATGCGCCAGAAATAGCACTATTGAACGCAAAGCGTGCCCCAAAGCGTTTCCAAGCTAAAAGATAAAACGGGCAGTTTGCCAAAAAGTACAATGTACCAAATGACCAAGGCACAACCTGACTGACTAACAAG
This sequence comes from Vibrio renipiscarius, assembly GCF_000827885.1. Lineage (GTDB taxonomy): Bacteria > Pseudomonadota > Gammaproteobacteria > Enterobacterales > Vibrionaceae > Vibrio > Vibrio renipiscarius. The sequence continues at coordinate 98,592 of NZ_JTKH01000006.1, forward strand.
GCTAGTCCGGTCGTTCCTCCGGTAAGAAGATGCGCAGATTGAAGAAAAAAGACCCCTTGAGCCACGATAAACGACCCCGTTAAAATGGCGATCCAGTCTTCTTTATGTGTATGTTTTTCCATCAATTAAAAATTAAACCTTGAACGAATGGTCAGCATACTAAGGAAAAGATGAGGTTTTCGGTAGATTGAGAGCGAAAATTAAGGTAAACCTATGTAATTGTCGTTTTACAAGGTGTAAAACTGTACGCTGATGGTTATTGGTTCAAGATAACCTCAACATGACAATCCTTGAAAACCAGTATGAAAAAACTGCATGAGAAAAATACAATTTTTTCTTTATGACCTAGATCAAATTATGTAAAATGCGCGCCAGTAGGGTGACGAAAACGTTTGCGTCGGGGTCGTTTGCCAGTTTTTTGCAACTTTCAGTCTAAATCTGAGTCAGGAGATACAGATGCTTAAGCGTGATATGAACATCGCAGATTACGATGCGGATTTGTTCGCAGCTATTCAAGAAGAAACCGTTCGCCAAGAAGAACATATTGAACTTATCGCTTCAGAAAACTACACCAGCCCACGTGTAATGGAAGCGCAAGGTTCTCAGCTAACCAATAAGTACGCAGAAGGTTACCCAGGCAAGCGTTACTACGGCGGTTGTGAGTATGTTGATAAAGTGGAAACGCTAGCGATCGAACGTGCATGTGAGTTATTCGGCGCAGAATACGCGAACGTACAGCCACACTCTGGTTCTCAGGCAAATAACGCGGTTTACATGGCGCTACTTAATGCGGGTGATACCGTTTTAGGCATGAGCCTAGCACACGGCGGTCACCTGACTCACGGCTCACCAGTCAACTTCTCAGGTAAGCTATACAACATCATTCCTTACGGTATCGACGAGAACGGTCAAATCGATTACGAAGAGATGGAAGCACTCGCGGTAGAACATAAACCTAAGATGATCATCGGTGGTTTCTCTGCTTACTCTCAAGTGTGTGATTGGGCGCGTATGCGTGAAATCGCGGACAAAGTAGGGGCTTACTTCTTCGTTGATATGGCACACGTAGCGGGTCTTATTGCGGCAGGCGTTTATCCGAACCCAGTGCCACATGCACATGTCGTGACAACCACAACGCACAAAACACTGGCGGGTCCTCGTGGCGGTCTTATCCTTTCTAACGAAGGTGAAGATCTTTACAAGAAGCTAAACTCGGCTGTATTCCCGGGTGGCCAAGGCGGCCCTCTAATGCACGTTATCGCCGGTAAAGCGGTCGCGTTTAAAGAAGCGCTAGAGCCAGAATTCAAAGAATACCAAGCGCGCGTTGTGGCTAACGCAAAAGCAATGGTGGCTGAATTCCTAGCACGCGGTTACAACATCGTTTCTGGTTCGACAGAGAACCACCTGTTCCTTGTTGACTTGATCGACAAAGACATCACGGGTAAAGAAGCGGATGCTGCTCTGGGCGCTGCTAACATTACGGTTAACAAGAACTCAGTACCAAACGATCCACGTAGCCCATTCGTAACGTCTGGTATCCGTGTTGGTTCTCCATCAATCACTCGCCGTGGCTTTACTGAAGAAGATTCAAAAGCATTGGCAGGTTGGATGTGTGACATCCTAGACAACATCGGTGATGAGTCTGTGATTGAAGCAACCAAAGTGAAAGTACTGGCAATCTGTAAGCGTCTACCGGTTTACGCTTAATTTTTTACTGAATGACTCGACGTCTGCGTTAAAGGTGCTCATTTACTAATGTAAATTGCGCGCCTTTTCCTTGAATTCGCCGCCATTCAGTTTGAAATTATGACACTTAGTATTCACTAAAATAGCACTCAGTAGAAACAGTGCTGCTTGATACTTATGTACTGGTGAAACGCAACGCTGAAAAGGAGCCTTAAGGCTCCTTTTTTTCGTCTCAATACCCTAGTGGAAATGAGGTGTTGATAACCACTTGGTCGTCTTTATTTCGCGATACTCAGTAATGTGCCGGATTTACACTTGAAAGAGTAGTAGCTTGAGCTCTCGTTAAACTTACCGAGCCCTTCACCATGACAGTAATCAATGTTGATATCGCGCATCGTATCGAGTGTACTTTCGGTATTGAGGGCAAATTTCGAACCATCTGAACATAATATTCGGACTCTGCCATCATCGCTTTGTGAGTAAATATCAACAGCAGCGTTACACAGTTCAAAAGACGCTTCTTGATAGTGAGCATGCTTTGGTGCGGAAGAGCAAGCTGTCAGTACCAAGCAAGCAGAAAGAGAAAGTAACAGGCGTTTATCCATGGCTATATCCTATTGTTATTATTCATGATGCTCTGACGTCCAGCCGATTGGTCACGTATGTCCTGTGCCAATCAATATAAGTATTTGATCGTTCTTACTGATGGATTAAGAGTAGGTATGCATACTGGATGGTGCAAGGCGACAAACGTTTTGTCGGCGTGGAATCTCGAAAGTCGAATACAAAAAAACCAGTCTAGGACTGGTTTTTTAGAAGAGGTGTGCGGCAAGTGATTAGCTCACTTCGATACCTTGTGCCTGAAGATCGGCATGGTAAGAAGAGCGAACAAATGGACCACACGCAGCATGAGTAAAACCAAGTTCAAGCGCAATTTCTTTTAGCTCATCAAACTCTGCTGGTGGCACGTAGCGCTCAACAGGCAAGTGGTGACGGCTTGGTGCAAGGTATTGACCAAGTGTCAGCATGGTGACGCCGTGCGCACGCAGATCTTTCAGTACTTCGACGATCTCTTCTTTCGTCTCACCTAGTCCCATCATGACACCAGATTTAGTTGGGATCTCAGGGTGCTGCTCTTTGAATTTCTGCAGCAGTTGTAATGACCATTTGTAGTTCGCACCAGGGCGAACTTTGCGGTATAAGCGCGGTGCTGTTTCAAGGTTGTGATTAAACACGTCCGGGGTGTTTTCGCTTAGCAATTCGAGTGCAACATCCATGCGGCCGCGGAAATCGGGTACTAATGTTTCGATCTTGATGTTCGGGCTTAATGCGCGAATTTCACGGTTACAATCAGCAAAATGCTGTGCGCCACCATCACGAAGATCGTCGCGGTCAACAGAAGTAATCACGACATACTTAAGCTTCATGTCAGCAATAGTTTGTGCCAATTTTTTCGGCTCGTTGGCTTCTGGCGTCACTGGACGACCATGGGCAACGTCACAGAATGGACAACGTCGAGTACAAATCGCACCTAAGATCATAAAGGTTGCTGTACCGTGGTTGAAACATTCCGCAAGGTTAGGGCATGAGGCCTCTTCACAAACAGAGTGCAGGTTGTTTTTACGCATTGCTGATTTAATGTCTTGGATGCGTTGACTGTCAGCAGGCAACTTAATCTTCATCCACTCAGGTTTGCGCAGAACTTCTTTCTGCTCAGTTGGCATATTCTTTACTGGAATTAGTGCCATTTTGTCAGCGTCACGGTATTTAACGCCTTTTTCCATTTGGATTGGTTTACTCATGCTTTTATTACTTCTCGTTTGGGACTGCTGTGCTGACTTGTAGTTGTTGGTAATCCAACAGAGTCGCAAGTTCTTTTAGTAGTTGTTCGGCAACGACATTGACATCATCAGGACCACCAAGTTGGCTAACTTGTGCCATTTCCATCCCCGCATAACCACATGGGTTGATGCGCAGAAATGGTGACATGTCCATATTAACGTTAAGTGCTAAACCATGAAATGAGCATCCTCTGCGGATACGCAAGCCGAGTGAGCAGATTTTTTTATTATCTACATACACACCAGGTGCATCTGGTCGAGCCGCTGAATCGATATTGTAAGCTTTAAGTGTATTGATCACGAGGTTCTCAATGTGAGTAACGAGATCTCGCACGCCGAATTTTTTGCGGCGTATGTTTATCAGGAAATAGACCACCATTTGCCCAGGGCCATGGTAAGTCACTTGGCCACCGCGATCACTTTGCACCACAGGTATATCTCCTGTGTTGAGCAGGTGCTCAGTTTTTCCCGCTTGGCCTTGAGTGAAGACAGGATTATGTTCTACAAACCAAATTTCATCGAGAGTCTCCTCGTTGCGTTGATCGGTAAAGGCATGCATGGCACGCCAAATTGGCTCGTAATCTTGTTTACCAAGATGTCTCACAACCAAAGTTTCTTGCATTCCTGAATCCATTTTAAATCACTAAAGTGGTTGGATTATAAACCTCTTCGCGACCTCGGACTATATGTTGATAACACTTTTTTAACCATGCACAGCGTGTGTGATTTTTATATTATTGATATATAACAAAAAAGCAGCCTAAGCTGCTTTCAAAAATATTTTATTATTTAAAATAAAATTATAGAACCATGCGAACGATATCGATATCACCAAGTTCTTTATAGAGCGCTTCTACTTGTTCAATAGAAGTGGCTTTGATAGTAACTGACACAGCGTGGTAGCTACCTTTTGAACTTGGTTTCACAGTTGGACTGTAGTCACCCGGAGCATGGCGTTGAATCACCTCTAACACTTTCTCTGGCAATTCAGGCTTGGCGTAGCCCATTACCTTATAAGTAAATGAACAAGGAAACTCAAGCAGGTCTTTCAGTTTTGCATCTGAGTTAATAGTCAGCATTTTTGGAAACTCCAAGTTGAAATGTCGATCTGAGCAGCGCGGAATGTTACTGCCAAACGAGTTGAATCTCAAGGTTGCCGATCATGCGGCAATAAAACAAAAGCCGCCCAAAGGCGGCTTAGTATCGATTATTCAGAGGCCGAGATTAGAATAAGCTTTTAACCAGCATTACGATGTAATCCCAAAGGCGACTAAATAAGCTACCCTCTTGCACATCTTCAAGTGCAAGTAATGGGTATTGTGCAATATCTTCACCGTCTAGTTGGTAGTATAGCGTACCAACAACGTCGCCTTTACTAATTGGGGCTTCAAGTTCTTTTTCAAGTACAAAGCTCGCTTTTAGATTTTTAGCTTGGCCACGAGGCAAAGTGACATAAGTGTCTTGGTCAAGACCAAGCGCTACCATCTCTTTGTCACCCATCCAAATTTTTTCTTCAACAAACGTTTCACCGGCTTTATGTGGTGCAACAGTTTCGAAGAAACGGAAGCCATAACTCAGTAGCTTTTTGCTTTCAGATTTACGCGCATTGGCATTTTTGGTGCCCATCACGACAGCAACAAGGCGCATTTTGCCTTCAGTCGCTGAGCTTACTAAGCTATAACCTGCATTGTTGGTGTGGCCGGTTTTAATGCCGTCCACATTCATGCTTTTATCCCAAAGTAGACCATTGCGGTTGTATTGAGTGATGCCGTTATAGGTAAACTTTTTGTCTGAGTAGATTCGGTACTCTTCTGGAACATCACGGATCAGTGCTGAGCCTAATAGCGCCATATCGTAAGGCGTTGAGTAAAGCTCATCGTTGTCTAGACCATGAACGTTACCGAAGTGGGTGTTGGTCATATTCAGCGTGCTTGCCCAAGCATTCATAAGATCAACAAAGGCATCTTCTGAACCTGCAATGTGTTCTGCCATCGCGACACAGGCATCATTGCCTGATTGGATGATGATGCCGCGGTTAAGATCGCCAACCTTAACGGTGGTGCCGACTTCGATAAACATCTTAGAAGAATCTGGGAAGTTTTTCGCCCATGCATTTTTACTGATGGTGACATCGTCATTTTCAGAAATATTGCCACGCGCCAGTTCTTGACCGATAACGTAGCTGGTCATCATCTTGGTTAAGCTAGCCGGTGACAACTGGGTGTTCATTTCTTTTTGCGCCAGTACTTTGCCTGAATGGTAATCCATCAGAACGTAGCCTTTTGCTGCAATTTGTGGTGCATCAGGAACGACAATTGGAGATGCCATTACAGAAGAGGCGAAGCTTGCCGTAAGCGCAATAGAAGACGCAAAAACGGTTTTAATTAACGTTGTTTTTTTCATATTGACTACAGATTTATCTTGAACTGTCCATATATTAACAGAAACCAGCGTTCAGACCAGACAAGGGAATGCTCTGAACGAGAAGGAAACTAGTTTTTTCTAATGAAGGCACTGGAATAACCCAGGAGTTTAACTTGTTCTAATGCGTTTTGCGTCAGATTATAGTCATCAAATGGGCCCAACAGCACGCGATGTATTTCTTGGTCTGAGCCAACAAAGCTCGGCACCGACAGCTTTTGACTCAGATCTTGCGCTAAAGTTTCAACGCGATCTTTGTGTGGCGAAGAGGCGACCTGAATTTGGTATTTCGGCAGCGTTTTTTGCTGATGTTCAGATTGTGGTTTTTCTGGCGTAATGACCTCAATTTCAACATTAGCAGTACCGGTGTGGATAACATCCAATTTGGTCGCCGCTGCATAGCTTAAATCGATGATGCGCCCCGGATGAAAGGGACCTCGGTCATTCACTCGTACAATTGTGCTTTTACCATTATCAGTATTGGTGACTTTTACATAGCTAGGGAGCGGTAATTCCTTGTGCGCAGCACTCATTGAGTACATGTCGTAAACTTCGCCAATCGATGTCAAATGGCCGTGGAACTTTTTGCCATACCAAGAAGCCTGACCTTTTTCTTTAAAGCCTTTGGGATCTTTAATGATTTGGTAGCGCTGCCCACGGACGGTGTAATTCTTGGTGCCGCCTAAACTGTAAGGTTCATACTGGGGAACGATCTCATCAATGTGTTCGACCGACATCGGTTCTTTCGGCGCTAAGTCCTCTTTGATGTCGTAACGCTCAGCTTGATAGCGATCAGATTCTGAGATCGGAGGCGTTGTTGGTTCTGTTGGCGTCGGCGTTTTCTCTGGCTCAGAAGGTGAAGATGAACAACCAACGATTACAGTGCTAATTAATGCCAGTGAGGCGAGTTTGTGTAATTTATTCATTAGGTTGCCTTTGAAAACGCTTTTCTATGTGTGTGGATAGACATCAAAATACCAAAACCGGCCATTAAGGTTACCATTGAGGTACCGCCGTAACTAATTAAAGGCAGTGGCACACCAACGACGGGTAAAATGCCACTTACCATACCAATGTTTACAAACACGTAAACAAAAAAACTTAACACAATACTGCCCGCAATCATTCGGCCAAAGGCCGTTTGCGCTTGGCTTGCCAGGTATAACCCTCGGCCAATAATAAAGAGGTATATCACCAAGAGTGAGAGAATGCCGACTAAGCCCCATTCTTCAGCAATCACGGCAAAGATAAAGTCGGTATGACGCTCAGGTAAAAACTCCAATTGTGATTGGGTACCTTGCAGCCAACCTTTACCCATAATGCCGCCAGAGCCGATCGCAATTTTACTTTGGATGATGTGGTAGCCAGCCCCTAAAGGATCGGACTCAGGATCAAACAAGGTTCTTACTCGTACCTTTTGATACTCGCGCATCAAGAAAAACCACAGGATAGGCAAAAAAGCACTGACCGTGCAGACCGCACTAAAGATGATTTTCCAGCTGATACCGGCGAGGAAAATAACAAAAACACCCGAAGCGGCAATCAGGATTGACGTACCGAGATCCGGTTGCTTCGCGATGAGTATCGTGGGGACGCATACCATGACCAACGACATCATCAGTGTTTGAAAGGTCGGAGGCAGGGAGCGTCGGCCAATGTAACGAGCCACCATGAGTGGTACGGCGAGTTTGAGCAGTTCAGAGGGCTGAAAGCGGACAAACCCTAAATTGAGCCAGCGTTGTGCCCCTTTTGACGATTCACCAAAAAACAGCACGCCGATCAATAACGCTACCCCCAAGAAAAAGAGTAAGGGGGCAAGCGTTTCATAAGTGCGAGGCGGTAACTGAGCAAGAAAGAGCATCACCCCTAATGCGAGTATCATTCGCATTGCTTGGCGATCCATCATCGCAAAACTTTGTCCACTGGCGCTGAACATGACCACTAGGCTAAAAGCCATCAGCAGTAAAATGCCCAATAACAGGGGTAAATCGATATGGAAACGCTCAAACAGCGACCGGTTTTGGCCGGTCGCGGGGTCAAAACTCATTACTTTTTCACCTCACTATATTGTTCTTTGTTATCAACTAATATTCGGTCAAACACTTTTCTCACCACTGGAGCTCCATTGGTTGAACCACCGCCCGCATTTTCTAATACGATGGTGACAACGACCTGAGGATCCTCGATAGGAGCAAAGCCAGTGAAGAGGGCGTGGTCGCGCAAATGCTCCGCAAGTTCATCTGCGTTGTATTCCTCATCTTCCCCTAAGCCAAAGACTTGAGCGGTGCCCGATTTACCTGCACTGACGTATGGCGTATCGACAAATGCACGGCGAGCAGTCCCTTTTCTACCATGGTTTACGCGGCGCATACCTTCAATCGCAATATCCCAATAGCTGCTTTTGACGCCAGAGATAGGCGGGTAAGTGAGCGCTTCGACCATAGAACCTTGGCTAAAAGGTTGTCCATTTTCAATGGTTGCTCGCAACAAGTGAGGAGCAAAGACTTCGCCACGGTTAACCAGTACGGAGGTGGCCTTCGCCAACTGCATTGGGGTGGTTGTCCAATAGCCTTGCCCAATACCAACGGGAATCGTATCGCCTTGATACCAAGGGGTGCGGTGACGCGCCTGTTTCCACTCTCGTGTTGGCATATTCGCTTTGCTTTCTTCGTGGATATCGATGCCGGTGTAATCGCCAAAGCCAAACATCATCATCCATTGTGAGATGCGGTCTATGCCCATGTCATAAGCGACTTGGTAATAGAAGGTGTCGACTGATTCTTCAATCGATTTCACCACATCAACCCTGCCATGTCCCCAGCGTAACCAATCGCGGAAGGGCTTGGTTTTTGAATTCGGAATCTTCCAATATCCAGGGTCATTACGCACGGTGTTAGGCGTGATAACTCCTTCTTGTAAGGCCGAAACCGCCATCATGGGTTTGATGGTTGACGCGGGTGGGTAGATACCCAGTGTCGCTCGGTTGACTAACGGACGATCTTTGTTGCTCAGCAGCGCTTGGTAATCTTTACCTGAAATGCCATGTACGAAAGAGTTCGGATCGTAGCTTGGGCTTGAAACCATGGCTAAAACGCCGTTGTCATGCGGATCAAGTACCACCGCGCTTCCGCGTCGATTGGCAAGTAAGTCATGAATATATTGTTGTAAATCGATATCAAGGTTTAAAACAATGTCGTTCCCTGGAATCGGTGGGACGTATTTTAACACGCGAATGATACGGCCTCGGCTGTTGACCTCGACTTCCTGATAGCCCGCGGTTCCATGAAGTGTGTCTTCATAGTAGCGTTCAATACCGAGTTTGCCGATGTCGCGCGTGGCTTTATAATTTGCTTCTTTTTCTTCACGGACCAAACGTTGTATATCGCGATCATTAATGCGGGATACGTAGCCGATAACGTGCGTTAGGACTTCCCCATAAGGGTAATAACGTTTGAGGTTTGCGTTAACCGTGACGCCAGGAAACTTATGCTGATTGACTGAAAACTTCGCGACTTGCTCTTCACTCAGTTGGTTAAGAATCGGCACGGAATTAAAGCGGCGAGTCTGACGTCGTTCTTTTTCAAAGCGAGCGACTTGCTCAGGCGTAATGTTTAAAATTTGCTGGAGACGCGCAACCGTATCATCCATGTCTTTGATTTTTTCTGGTGTAATTTCCAGACTAAAGACAGGACGGTTTTCGGCTAATAAGATGCCATTGCGATCATAAATAAGCCCGCGATTAGGCGCGATAGGCACGACTTTAATGCGGTTGTCGTTTGAGCGGGTTTTGTAGTCTTGATATTGGTTCACCTGGATATTGTACAGGTTGACGATCAAGATCCCCATCATGACAAAAATACCAATGAAGGCGACAATGGCTCTGCTGCCAAACAATCGCGATTCCTCTTGGTAATCGCGAATACGGGTACGCTTCCTCAACATCGATGGCTATTCTCGGTGATAGGGATGGTTAGTCGTGATGCTCCACGCTCGGTATAGACTTTCTGCCATCACAATACGAACCAGCGGGTGTGGTAAAGTAAGAGCAGAGAGTGACCAGCTTTGTTCCGCCGCGGCTTTACAAGCCGGCGCGAGACCTTCTGGGCCGCCAATCAAAATTGAGACATCTCGGGCATCGAGTTTCCATGCTTCAAGCTGTTCGGCAAGTTGAGGGGTATCCCATTTCTTACCTGGAATATCGAGCGTAACAATGCGGTTGCCCTTTGGTACCGCAGCCAACATCGCTTCGCCTTCTTTCTGCAAGATTCTGGCGATATCTGCATTCTTACCGCGCTTACCGGCGGTAATTTCAATTAACTCTAGTGGCATATCGTGAGGGAAACGACGACGGTATTCTTGAAAACCTTCTTCTACCCACTTTGGCATTTTAGTGCCGACGGCAACTAATTGAATTTTCATCCGTTAGCCCCAAAGTTTTTCAAGTTGGTATAGCTCGCGTTGTTCTTGTTGCATGACGTGTAAAATCGAGTCACCCATATCCACAATTACCCATTCACCTTCTTCGGTGCCATCGATAGCAAAAGGTTCTTTACCAACGAGCTTCGCTTCGCGAGCGACATGTTCTGCAATTGAAGTAACGTGACGCTTAGAGGTTCCAGTACAAATGATCATAAAGTCAGTAATACTTGATTTGCCCTGCACATCAATAGTTAAAATGCCTTCGGCTTTCATGTCGTCTGCTTTGTCTACTAGGAATGCGTTAAGTTGTTCGTTTTGCAAATTGATTTCCTCAATGAAGCGGGGTGTTCGGGTCAAAAATAGGCGGCGGATTATAGCACGCTTTTTATAGCTGCACTTGTGGCAAGCAAATCTCGGTACTGAGTTGGTGTAATGTTGGCCAACTTGAGATGTCATATTGAGTTTTACTTTGTACTTCGATACGCGCTAACAGTTGCAACAATTGCAGCAGTTTGGTTGTATTGAGGCGTTGCAATGCTGCGCTATACAATGGTCGTTTGGTTTGCCAAATTCTATAGCTATCAAAAACTTGATTGATGCTGCTCGTCTGGGCTTGTTGCTGCATTTGCAGTAATTGTGTCAGTTCACGTTGAATGGTGCGAACGAGAATCACGACTTCTGTCCCTTCCGCCTCTAATTGGCGCAAAATACGTTGGGCGCGATTGCCTTTACCGGCAAGTAGAGCATCGGTCCAATGAAAAGCCGTAAAATGGTTATGACGGCTGAGAGACTCCTCCACTCGCACCATGGTCAATTGACCATCGGGGTAGAGCAGAACCAATTTCTCTAAGCTTTGGCTTAACGCAAATAAATTGCCTTCGTGCCATTGTGCCAGCATCTGAACCGCTTCTGCATCCGGTTGTAACCCCAGAGCACGGCAACGAGTTTGGACAAACTGAGGTAAGCGCTGTAAATCAGGGCTAAGGCAGTTTACCCAGCAAGCTTGCGCGCTTAAGGTTTTAAACCATTTCGCACTTTCTTGCGCTTTCGTTAGTTTTGACCCTACGATAACCAAGATGACATCAGGATGAAGCATGTCTGCCACGATAAGCAGTTCTTTTGCTATCGCGACATTAACGCCAGATTCAGGCAGTTCTAACTCAATCAATTGACGAGCTGAAAATAGGCTCATCGCTTGGCAGCAATCATACACCTGATACCAGTCAAAGCTGGCATCGATGGTAAATCGATGCCGTTCTTCAAACCCTTGTTGGACCGCCGCTTTTTGAATCGCTTGTCGAGACTCTTGCAGTAAGAGCGGCTCATTACCAAACAAAAGGTAGATTGGGTGAAGCTGTTTACTCAGTTGATCCGTTAAACGGTCAGCAAAAATACGCATTTAGATCTCTATTGCTCAAGTTCAGTTTGCTGAAGATCCGGCTCCTGAAGATCGATTGAGTTGGTTTCATCTTCAATCGTATCAATGCGGTATTGTTCTTCTTCCTCTGCGCGTTCCTGTGCTTTTTGTTCATCCACTTCTTGACCAGTCAGCATGGTGCCAGCTTCGATATCTGCTTTTAGGCGAGCCATTTGACGAATGATTTGGCTTGCGGCTAGTTTGCGCATTTCATCTTCAATCATGTCGCGCTCAACCGATTTTGCAAGAGCGGTGAGTGGGTTATCAAGATAGCTGCGCGTCACGCTAGTGGAGAGTTGGCGTGAACCAATTTCAGGAATCGTCACGCGGTATGAAGTATTAAATGTAAGTTCTTTTTCGGCTGCGCGCGTATTTTGGTAGAGCGACAATGTACGTTCGCCGACGCTTTCACCGAGCAAGTGAAGATTTGGGACATTTTCAGCTGGTGGCACAAGGGTGACTTCACTCATGCGCAGTTGAGCGCGCATCATACGGGTAAAGGTGCTGTATTGGTCGTAACTGGTGAGCGACATAGTGTCGAGTTCTTCGGGAATCGAATAATCGCCTCGTAGGTGGAAACCACAAGCAGTCAAAAGGCTCGCTGCTAGTACAACACTAGTTAGCTTAATCGAAGATAGGGAAAATAGACGCATTGAGGTACGGCTCTCTGTTATGGGTTATTTATCTAAAATCACTGACGATTGAGTGGCAAGTCGCGAGTGACTTTAGATAAATAAACAGGGTGGGGAAACCACCCTGTTTATAGGCAGGAGCACCGCGATTGAGTCGCCATGTTCCTGCGCTGAGTGACGAGAATTAGTTTGCTACGATGTTCAACAGTTTACCTGGTACGTAAATCACTTTACGAATGGTTAAACCATCAAGGAACTTCGTTGCGTTTTCATCATTTAGACCAAGTTCACGAACTTGTTCTTCTGTTGCGTCAGCGGCAACGGTGAGTTTTGCACGCAGCTTACCGTTGATCATCACAACAACCGTGATTTCGTCTTCAACCAGTGCGTTCTCATCGAATGTTGGCCATGTTGCTGAGTCAACATCTGATTCACCTAGTGCAATCCACATTTCGTAGCTGATGTGTGGTGTCATAGGGTAAAGCATACGTACAACCGCTTTTAGTGCTTCATCTAGAATCGCGCGATCTTGCACGGACTCTTGAGGCGCTTTCGCCAGTTTGTTCATCAGTTCCATGATCGCGGCGATCGCAGTGTTGAACGTTTGACGACGGCCGATATCGTCCGTTACTTTCGCGATCGTTTTGTGTACATCGCGACGTAGGGCTTTTTGGTCACCAGACAGTGCTGCAACGTCAACCGCTTCAGCTGCGCCTTTCGCTGTGTGGCTTGCCACAAGCTTCCAAACACGTTTTAGGAAGCGGTTAGCCCCTTCAACGCCTGACTCTTGCCATTCCAGCGTCATGTCCGCTGGTGATGCAAACATCATGAATAGACGAACGGTATCTGCACCGTATTTGTCGACCATCTCTTGTGGGTCAATACCGTTATTTTTTGACTTAGACATTTTGATCATGCCTGAGTGTTCAACGTTACGACCTTGGTTATCAACCGCTTTCTCGATACGACCTTTACCATCACGCTCAATGGTGACGTCAGTCGGTGCGATCCACTCTTTACCGCCTTTTTCAGTGGTGTAGTAGAACGCATCCGCAAGAACCATGCCTTGGCATAGTAGCTGCTTGAATGGTTCGTCAGAGGTAACGTAACCTGCATCACGTAGCAATTTGTGGAAGAAGCGCGAGTACAATAGGTGCATACAAGCGTGCTCGATACCACCGATGTACTGGTCTACTGGCAGCCAGTAGTTTGCTTTTTCTGGGTCTAGAATGTCGTCTGCTTGTGGAGAACAGTAACGTGCGTAGTACCAAGATGATTCCATAAAGGTATCGAAGGTATCGGTTTCACGCAGTGCTGGCTCGCCATTAAATGTGGTCTTCGCCCACTCTTTGTCTGCTTTGATTGGGCTTGTTACGCCATCCATCACAACATCTTCAGGTAGGATCACTGGCAGTTGGTCTGCAGGAACTGGGTGAACTTCACCGTCTTCAGTGGTTACCATTGGGATTGGTGCACCCCAGTAACGTTGACGAGATACGCCCCAGTCACGTAGACGGAAGTTAACCGTTTTAGTGCCTTTGCCTTCTGCTTCTAGTTTCGCTGCGATAGCATCAAATGCCGCTTGGAATTCTAGGCCGTCGAATTCGCCTGAATCAAACAGAACACCTTTTTCAGTGTAAGCCGCTTCAGAAACGTCAACGTCAGAGCCATCAACCGGCTTGATAACTGGAATGATGTCTAGGCCGTACTTGGTCGCAAACTCAAAGTCACGTTGATCGTGAGCAGGAACCGCCATTACCGCGCCTGTGCCGTAATCCATCAGTACGAAGTTAGCAACAAAGATAGGCACTTCACGACCGTTCAATGGGTGAATAGCAGTAAGGCCAGTCGCCATACCTTTCTTCTCCATTGTCGCCAGTTCCGCTTCGGCTACTTTGGTGTTCTTACATTCTTCAACGAATGCTGCAAGCTCAGCGTTGTTCTCAGCCGCTTTTTCAGCCAGAGGGTGACCAGCAGCAATACCGACGTAAGTCACGCCCATAAGCGTGTCAGGACGTGTGGTGTACACTTCTAGTGGTGATGCTTCGCCTTGCACTTCAAATGAAAGCTCGACGCCTTCTGAGCGGCCAATCCAGTTACGCTGCATGGTTTTCACCATATCAGGCCAACCATCTAGGTTGTCTAGATCGTCAAGTAGCTCTTGAGCGTATTCAGTGATTTTAATGAACCACTGTGGAATTTTCTTTTGCTCAACCGGCGTGTCACAACGCCAGCAGCAGCCGTCTTCAACCTGTTCGTTCGCAAGAACGGTTTGGTCGTTAGGACACCAGTTTACAGAAGACGTCTTTTTGTACACTAAGCCTTTTTCGTACAGCTTAGTGAAGAATTCTTGTTCCCAACGGTAGTACTCAGGCGTACAAGTTGCGAATTCACGATTCCAATCGTAACCAAAACCAAGCAACTTAAGCTGGTTTTTCATGTATTCGATGTTTTCGTAAGTCCAAGGCGCAGGTGCAGTGTTATTTTTTACTGCTGCGTTTTCTGCTGGTAGGCCGAATGCGTCCCAACCGATAGGTTGCATTACGTTTTTACCTTGCAGTCGTTGGAAACGAGAGACAACATCACCGATAGTGTAGTTACGCACGTGACCCATGTGCAGTCGACCACTTGGGTACGGGAACATAGACAAACAGTAGAATTTTTCTTTGTTTGGGTCTTCACTTACAACAAAGGTCTTGTTGTTATCCCAGTGCTGTTGAACTTTTTGTTCAATATCTTGCGGGTTATATTGCTCTTGCATCGATGATATCCGGTTATCTTGGAAAGTGTGAGTTCAGTTAGAACAGACAATAATAGATCGTCATAGAATACATAAAGGAGCAGTGTTCAACAATAGCCAGCATGCTTCATCCATAAACTTGCTGGTTTGTTGATTGATTTCATCTTCTGAATCGCACTCGGTGGCGTTCAGAAGTTCACTCATTTACCGTGCAAACTGAGTAAACCACCGGTTTTAGCGGGATGACATGATAGTGGGAGTGACTATGCCAAAACGTAAATCGAGTTATGAAGATATGTTTGAAGATGTGGTGGAAGCACTCAAACACAGTCCGGAAGAGGTGAATCACGTGCTCGAAACGTCGGGTAAATACGTGGAAGCCGCCAACGATATGACCAAAGATGAACTTGCTTTGATTTCAGCTTACATGAAATCCGACTTGAAAGAGTTCTCTGAGAATTATGAACACTCTAAGAGTGGGCCATTTTATCAAATGGTGACCAATTCAATCTGGCAAGGGTTGCTCGATATCACGGACCGAACCAAGGTGGAGTGGGTTGAGTTGTTTGCAGACTTAGAGCACCAAGGTTTGTACCAAGCGGGTGATGTGATTGGGCTAGGCACTTTGGTGTGTGACGAATGTGGCCACCAAACTCAATACAATCATCCCACCGAGATCATCTCGTGTATTCAATGCGGCCATACGGCATTTACACGTAAGCCATTAAAACCTTAGCTTAAAATCAATTCAGCTGAAGAAAAAAGGGCTCATTTAAGAGCCCTAATTTTTTAGTTCTGACGACGGAGGTAAAGGCCAATCGAAATACATAGCATGACCCAAATGTACAGCGGCCAAGAGCCTACGGCATGGTAAGGCGTTTGCCCTGTGGTCGAGGTGACATTTGCACGCAATACACCGGTTTCAAACTGAGGGATTTGCGCCGTAATTTGACCTCTGTAATCGGTCACGGCAGTCACGCCGTTGTTGGTGGAGCGAATCACGGGTTTACCGAACTCTAATGCACGCATACGTGCGATTTCCATGTGCTGGAGTGGGCCAACAGAACGGCCAAACCATGCGTCGTTTGATAGGGTGAGAATAAAGTCGGTCTCATCGGTGATGTTTGCACGCACCTGTTCACCAAAGATGATCTCATAACACAATGCAGGGGCGAGTTGTTTGCCATTTGCATCAATGTTTTGCTGTATATAGTCACCACGACTAAACGATGACATTGGTAAATTGAAGAAAGGTGCGAGTGGTCGCAGCAACGCTTCAAACGGGACAAACTCACCGAAAGGCAGTAAGTGGTGTTTGTGGTAGCGCTTTTCTAAGTCGTAACTGTAATCACCGTAGCTCGTTTCACCTAGCGATAGGATGCTATTGTAGAACTGGCGATCGTTCCCTTGATTGACCACTCCAGTGATCACCGCACTTTGATTGGCCTTAGCATGGCTATCTAAATTTGATAAGAAAGAGCTGATCTCAAACTCGAAAGCCGGGATCGCGGCTTCTGGCCAAATGATAATATCCGCATCCCAGTTTTCACTGGTGAGATCGACATATTTCATAATGGTTGGCCAGCGCTGACTTGGTTGCCATTTTAGAGCTTGTTCGATGTTGCCTTGAATCAAAGCAAATTTAGTCGTGCTGTCTTTGTCTGGTGTGACCCAGTGGATATTGCGTAGACCAAAGCCGGTTGCCATGATAATCAGAGGCAAAAGCAGCATTGACCATTGTTTATGGATGATCGCATAAGCGATGGCGCTGGCACTGATGAGGATCAGTAAGGTAATCAGTTCTACCCCGCCTAGCGGAGCAAAACTCGCCAGTGGCGAATCGATTTGGCTGTAGCCAAGCCAAAGCCATGGAAAGCCCGTCATAACCCAGCCGCGTAACCAATCACAGATAAGCCATAGTGCGGGTGCGAGAAGTAAAAATCGAATGCGATTGCTTTTTGGCGCCAAGCGATTGAGTAGCCCAGCAAATAATGCAGGATAAATAGCCAGGTAAGTGACCAATAGCGTCATCAAAAACAGGCTGGCAATCTTTGGCATGCCACCGAAATTATCAATGCTAACGTGTACCCAACTGATGCCGGTTGCGAACTGACCGATGCCCCATGCAAAACCGATCACGATTGCTTTTTTGGTACTTTGACCCTCTAGAATCCACAGTAAGGCCACGATGCTGATGATCGCTAAAGGCCATACTTGGTATGGGGCAAATGAAAATGTGGTTAGAGCGCCAACAAAAGCGGCCCCTAGGGGCCGCTTGAGGCGATGAACTAGTGTACTAATCATCGTTATTATCTTATCTAGAAGAAGTGTAGATTATTCTTCAATAGGTTGCGGTGATGGTTCGCCGTCCGGCACAGTCACTTGCAGTTGGATAACGCGGCGGTTATCTGCTGCAGTTACTTTAAAGCTGTAGTGATCAATTTCTACAACTTCACCTCGTGCTGGTAAATGACCGAATGTCGTCATTACCAAACCACCCACGGTATCTACTTCTTCATCACTGAACGAAGTGCCGAAGGTTTCATTGAACTCTTCAATAGTGGTGAGGGCTTTGACAGCATACGTGTGCTTACTGAGCTGGCGAATATCAAGTTCTTCCTCGTCGTCGAACTCGTCTTCGATGTCGCCAACGATTTCTTCAAGAATGTCTTCGATAGTCACTAGACCTGATACACCACCAAATTCATCCACAACGATCGCCATATGGTAGCGTTCTTCACGGAATTCTTTCAGTAGTCGATCAACACGTTTGCTTTCAGGCACGACAACCGCAGGACGAATAACTTCTTCGATATCGAAGCCTGCGCAGTCAGAACCTAGGTATTTGATTAAGTCCTTCGCGAGTAGGATGCCTTCCACATGGTCTTTATCTTCGCTGATCACTGGGTAGCGAGAGTGTTGAGCGTCGGTAATCAGTGCAACCAGTGCATCTAGATTATCGGTGCGTTCAACCGTAACCATTTGCGAACGCGGGATCATAATGTCACGCACACGCATTTCGGAAATTTCCATAACACCTTCGAGCATGTCGCGAGTGTCGTGGTCAATTAGGTCATTCGATTCTGAGTCACGGATGACATCGACGAGTTCTTGGCGATCTTTAGGATCACCTTGAAATAGTTGACCTAGGCGTACAAAGAAGGACTTTCTACTCGGACCTTCTGATTTTTCTTTCTTACCTTCTAGAGATGAGGGCGAATTATCTTCGTTCATTGTGTCTCAATTACGTAACGCTATCAGAAGTGTGATAGCTCACATTCGAAAACCAAACTGGCAATGGCGAGCTTAATTTTTTTCGGTAGAGTAATCGAAATTACTCTTTTTCTGCAATGTACGGGTCTTCAAAACCCATAGATTGCATAATTTCAGTTTCGAGCGATTCCATCTCTTCAGCTTCATCGTCTTCGATATGATCATAACCTAGCAGATGCAAGCTGCCATGTACAACCATATGAGCCCAATGTGCTGAGGTCGGCTTGCCTTGTTCAATCGCTTCTTGTTCAACAACTTGTCGACAAATAATTAAGTCACCCAATAAATTCATTTCCATGCCAGCGGGCACCTCAAAAGGAAATGACAGGACGTTAGTGGGTTTATCTTTGCCGCGGTACGTTAAATTCAGTTGGTGACTTTCTTGTTCATCCACAATACGCACGGTGATTTCAGCGTCTTTTTGAAACAGTGAAATCGCTTTGCTCGACCAAAGGTGGAGATCTTCAAAACTTGGTAAACCTTGTTCATTGCCGACGGCAAGTTGTAGATCCAGTTCGATTGTCATTATTGCTTATTCTCCGGAGCTACTTGGCTAAGCTCGGCTTGTTGCATTGCAAGCAATTGCTTTTCGCGTTCTTCTTGGCGACGCTTTTCAATCGCTTTGCGTTCTTTTTGGTCTTGTGTTTCCCATTTCTCATAGGCATTCACGATTCGCGCAACCACTGGGTGGCGTACGACGTCGTCTGCAAGGAAGAAATTGAAACTGATTTCGTCGACTTCATTCAGCACTTCAATCGCATGACGTAATCCTGAACGAGCACCACGCGGTAAGTCGATTTGAGTTACATCACCGGTGATCACCGCACGAGAATTAAAACCAATTCGGGTTAAGAACATTTTCATTTGTTCTACCGTGGTATTTTGGCTTTCATCTAAGATGATAAAGGCATCGTTCAGTGTGCGACCACGCATGTACGCCAGTGGCGCGACTTCAATCACATTACGCTCGATAAGTTTTTCAACTTTTTCAAAGCCAAGCATTTCGAACAAGGCATCGTATAACGGGCGTAAATAGGGATCGACTTTTTGACTCAAGTCACCCGGTAAAAATCCGAGCTTTTCACCGGCTTCAACGGCAGGGCGAGTCAATAGGATTCGGCGTACTTCTTGACGCTCAAGTGCATCCACGGCGGCGGCTACGGCGAGGTAAGTCTTACCTGTACCGGCAGGGCCAATACCAAAAGTAATGTCGTGGGTGACCATGTTAACCAAGTATTGGGCTTGATTCGCCGTGCGAGGCTTGATCACCCCTTTCTTTGTTTTGATAAAGACTTCTTTACCATGGTCGGTATTTGGTGCGGTCTCTTGTTCAAGGATGCCCGTTTCTTTCACCGCAAGATGAATCTCTTCAGGGTCAATGTCGGGGATATTTCCGCGAACAGGGGCCGTATTGACGTAAAGGGTTTTAATGATTTCAAGCGCAGCTGCGGAGGTGTGAGGCTTGCCCACGATAGTGAAGAAATTACCTCGGTAGCTAATTTCAACGCCTAAACGACGTTCTAGATGCTTAATGTTGTCATCGAATGGTCCGCAAAGGCTGGCTAAACGGCGATTATCGGCAGGTTCTAGATCGATCTCTAGCGTGATAATTTTATTGCTCAAAGTTACCTCTCATTGTGGCCATGATAAGGAGAACTGAACGTCAGTTCTCCTATAGCATTATACGAGCTTATGGCGTAAACGTAGCAACACCGAGCTCGTCTTCGCGACGAGTATTCACCATCATTTGTGTTGGTGAGATCATCGAGCGAAGATCCATGTCTTTTTCTGTGCGAATCAGCTCACCACGTAGGGAGTTGGTCATCACATCGACAATTTTCACATCAACGAACTGGCCGATCAGATCAGCAGAGCCTTCGAAGTTAACTACTCGGCTGTTTTCAGTACGGCCGCGAAGCTCCATCAGATTCTTTTTCGATGGGCCTTCAACCAGAATGCGTTGCTCAGTATCAAGCATTTGACGAGAGTAGCGCATTGCTTGTGCATTGATGGTTTGTTGCAGTTCATACAAACGTTCTTTCTTCACTTCTTCTGCAAGATCACATGGGTAATCGGCCGCTGGTGTACCAGGGCGAGGCGAGAAGATGAAGCTGAAGCTCATATCAAAATCGACGTCTTTGATAAGCTTCATTGTGTCTTGGAAATCTTTGTCTGATTCACCAGGGAAACCAACAATAAAGTCAGAGCTAATTTGGATATCAGGGCGAGCTTTACGCAGTTTACGAATGATCGATTTGTACTCAAGTGCCGTGTGCGGACGCTTCATCATTGTTAAAACGCGATCACTACCACTTTGTACCGGCAAGTGAAGGAAGCTCACAAGCTCAGGCGTGTCTTCATAAACAGCAATGATGTCGTCAGTAAACTCAAGTGGGTGACTTGTGGTGAAGCGGATGCGATCGATACCATCGATAGACGCCACTAAACGCAGAAGTTCAGCAAATGAGCAGATTTCACCATCGTGCATTGGACCACGGAACGCATTCACGTTTTGGCCAAGCAGGTTTACTTCACGGACACCTTGTTCCGCTAGCTGTGCAATTTCAAAAAGCACATCATCTAGAGGACGGCTTACTTCTTCACCACGTGTGTATGGCACAACGCAGTAAGTACAGTATTTAGAACAGCCTTCCATGATGGAAACAAACGCCGTTGCGCCTTCTGCGCGAGGCTCAGGCAGGTTATCGAATTTTTCAATTTCTGGGAAAGAAATGTCCATTACTGGCGCTTCGGTCTGCTGCGATTGTTTAATCATTTGTGGTAGGCGGTGCAGAGTTTGCGGGCCAAAAATCACGTCCACGAATGGTGCACGCTGGCGAATATGATCACCTTCTTGAGTTGCCACACAGCCACCCACACCAATTACAACACCGGCTTTTTTATCTTTTAGTGTTTTCCAACGGCCCAGCTGGTGGAAAACTTTTTCCTGTGCTTTTTCACGGATCGAACAGGTGTTAAGTAGAAGTACATCTGCTTCTTCAGGGTCTTCCGTTAGCTCGTAGCCGTTTGCAGCATTAAGCAGGTCGGCCATTTTTGATGAATCGTATTCGTTCATCTGGCAGCCCCAAGTTTTAATTAGCAGTTTCTTACTCATCACTTTCGCTCGTGTTTAATCTTAAAAAATCGTTGAACTGGCGGTCTTTAATGACGGCTGTTCATTCAAATTATAGCCGCTGTCAAAGCGGTAAGCGGCGTATTGTACTGCTTTAAAAAGCACCTGACTAGTGCTGCGATAAAATCAGTCAATGCTTGATTTTACAAGGGCTTTGCCCATGGTCGCCTTGAGGTTTTTAGTTACATTTTATTAATCAATCCGTACAATAAAAATTCACCCACAAATCAAGATGATGACGCGCATAAAATGAACAAGTTTGATATTGCAGTGATTGGTGGCGGCATGGTTGGTGCTGCTGTAGCGCTCGGTTTAGCGAAGCAGGGCAGGCAAGTCGTATTGATTGAAGGTCAGCAACCACAAGACTATGTTGATGATCAGGCCATGGATATTCGTGTCTCAGCGATTTCTCATCATTCGGTTGAAATATTGCAAAAACTTGGCGCGTGGCAAGCCATTACACAAATGCGAGTTTGTCCGTATCGTCGCTTGGAAACATGGGAACATCCAGACTGCCGTACCCGCTTTAGCAGTGAAGAGCTCGGGTTAGAGCAGCTAGGTTACATTATCGAGAATCGCCTTATTCAGCTGGGCTTGTGGGCGCAATTTGAACAATATCCCAATTTAACAGTGATTTG
Organism: Vibrio renipiscarius; assembly: GCF_000827885.1. Taxonomy (GTDB): domain Bacteria; phylum Pseudomonadota; class Gammaproteobacteria; order Enterobacterales; family Vibrionaceae; genus Vibrio; species Vibrio renipiscarius. The sequence continues at coordinate 120,792 of NZ_JTKH01000006.1, forward strand.
CCCTGACTCACTCGCCTCTTTGTCATTTGGCGACAGTGTCTATTTGACGTTAAATTCGGGCAGCCAATTAACCGCTGAATGGGTCGTTGGGGCGGATGGTGCCAATTCAAAAGTACGTGATTTGGCCGGCATAGGCGTTACCGCATGGGATTATCGTCAACATTGTATGCTAGTGAATGTGGCCACAGAGTCCGAACAACAAGACATTACTTGGCAGCAATTTCATCCGACGGGGCCTCGTTCATTTTTACCGCTTTGTGGTCAGCAAGCATCATTGGTTTGGTATGACACACCGAAGCGTATTCAACAGCTCCGTATGATGACAGATGCGAACTTGCGAGATGAAATTCGCGCCCACTTTCCCGAAGAGTTGGGGGATATACAAGTGCTGCAACACGGAGCATTTCCTTTAACACGACGTCATGCTCAGTCGTATGTTAAGAATCGCTGTGTTCTTGTTGGGGATTCGGCGCACACCATTAATCCGTTGGCAGGTCAGGGCGTTAATCTTGGTTTTAAAGATGTTGCTGCGTTATTAGAGGCCTTGGAAGGGGAGTCGATGTCATTGGCTTTGTTCAAACATTATGAGCGTAATCGCCGTGGTGATAATTTATTGATGCAAGCAGGTATGGACGTCTTCTATAAAGGATTTAGCAATGACATTGTCCCTCTAAAATTACTGCGTAATGCGGCGCTTAAATTGGCAGATAAAACAGGACCGATTAAGCGAGAAGTACTGAAGTACGCTTTGGGTTTAGAGAATGCCGATAAGCGGAAATAAATGACCGCCAATAAAAAACGCTGCTCAAGGGCAGCGTTTTTTTCGTTTAGCTAAGTAGGAATTACTTAGTAACGCGTAGAACTGGAGTTTCACCAACAGTAACAGAACCAGAAAGCTTGTTCAGCTCTTTGATTTCGTCCATGTTAGAGATAACAACTGGTGTTAGCGTTGATTTTGCTTTTTCTTCTAGAAGAGCAAGATCGAATGTAATAACAGTGTCGCCAGCTTTAACTGATTGACCTTCTTCAGCGATACGAGTGAAGCCTTCGCCTTTTAGTTCAACAGTATCGATACCGAAGTGAACGAATAGCTCAACGCCGTCGTCAGACTCGATAGAGAATGCGTGGTTAGTTTCGAAGATCTTACCGATAGTACCGTTTACAGGAGCTACCATTTTGTCGCCAGTTGGCTTGATAGCAATACCGTCACCAACGATTTTTTCAGCGAATACAACATCTGGCACATCTTCAATGTTTACGATTTCGCCTGATAGAGGTGCGATGATTTCAATTGCACCAGCGTCAGCGCTGTCATCAGATACTAGCTTCTTAAGTTTATCAAACAGACCCATTGTGTCATGCTCCTAACGTTTAGTTTTGTTCTTTCGAAATATACTATACCAATCTAGTCGAATAGACGAACATTTTTAGCCGTCTATTCAACGCATTGCCAGGTTACTTGGAAACGCCTGTTTGTCCTTTACCCCGATAAAAGGGTATGTGACTTAGCGTGCGTTTCCAGTTTTCCTTACGTTTCGATTAGAAATGCAGATTATTGCGTTTTTTCAGCAATAAATTTTTCAACAACAGCTTCAATTTCAGCAGCAGTTGGTAGAGAAAGTGCTTCTTCAGCCATCGCTTTAACTTCAGCGAAGTTAGAGTTACGGATCACTTTCTTAACCGCAGGGATAGAAATGCCGCTCATTGAGAACTCATCTAGACCCATGCCAAGTAGAAGTAGAGTTGCACGCTCATCGCCTGCAAGTTCGCCACACATACCTGTCCACTTACCTTCAGCGTGAGAAGCATCAATTACTTGCTTGATCACAGTCAGTACTGCTGGTGATAGTGGGTTGTAAAGATGAGAAATCATCTCGTTACCACGGTCAACGGCAAGCGTGTACTGAGTTAGGTCATTGGTACCGATAGAGAAGAAAGAAACTTCTTTCGCTAGGTGGTGTGCAATGGCTGCTGCTGCTGGCGTTTCAACCATAACACCGATTTCGATGTTTTCGTCAAATGCTAGCTCTTCTGCACGCAGTTCTGCTTTGTATTCTTCGATCGCTTTTTTCAGCTCACGAATTTCTTCAACAGAAATGATCATTGGGAACATGATACGTAGCGTACCGTGTGCTGATGCACGTAGGATACCACGTAGCTGATCACGTAGGATGTCACGACGATCCAAGCTGATACGTACTGCACGCCAGCCTAGGAACGGGTTCATCTCTTTTGGTAGATCCATGTATGGTAGATCTTTATCACCGCCGATATCCATAGTGCGGATAATCACAGCTTGACCTTCCATTGCTTCCGCAACTTCTTTGTATGCTTTGTATTGCTCTTCTTCAGTTGGAAGCGCAGTACGATCCATAAATAGGAATTCAGTACGGTATAGACCAACACCTTCGCCACCGTTACGGATGATGCCGTCACAGTCTTTCACTGTACCGATGTTACCGCATACTTCTACGCGGTGACCGTCAGTGGTTTCTGCGTGTAGGTCTTTTAGTTTTGCTAGCTCTTCTTTTTCAGCAATGAAAGCCGCTTTCACTGCTTTTGCTTCTTCAATTTGAGCCTCAGAAGGGTTCACGACAATTTTATTGTTCATCGAGTCAAGAATTAGCATGTCGCCATTCTTAACTTTCTTAGTGATGTCGTTAGTACCAACGATCGCTGGAAGCTCAAGAGAGCGAGCCATGATTGAAGTATGAGAAGTACGACCACCGATATCACATGCAAAACCTAGCACGTAATCTAGATTGATTTGCGCAGTTTCTGATGGCGTTAGGTCGTAAGCAACTAGGATTACTTCTTGATCGATATCGCTTAGCGATACGATGTTGATGCCTAGAGCGTTTTTAACGAAACGAGAACCAATGTCGCGGATATCTGTCGCGCGCTCTTTTAGGTATTCGTCGTCTAGAGACTCAAGTGCACATGCTTGTTCTTCGATAACGGTGTAGATTGCGTTATCAGCAGACATTTTGTCTTTTTTGATTAGTGCTAGGATTTCTTCTTCTAGCTCTTCGTCTTCAAGAAGCATGATGTGACCTTCAAAGATCGCTTCTTTCTCTTCACCGAAGGTTTCAAGTGCTTTTTGCTTGATGGTTTCAAGCTGAGCAGAGGATTTGTTACGCGCGTCAAAGAAACACGCCACTTCTGCTTCTACTTGATCGTCTGTGATCGGGTTTGTATTTAGTACAATTTCATCTTCTTGAAGTAGTAGTGCTTTACCAATAGCAATACCAGGAGATGCTAGGATGCCTGAAATCATAGCCTTACCTTAAATTGGTCAACTTTAAACGGGAGAAATATGGATGCGCTAACGATTATGTTTAGCTTATTTTTTGCCCTATTTCCAACAAAGCCACTTTGTTTTCACAAAATGGCTTTTAAAAATAGGAGACCGGATTAGTGTAGTTGGTCCATTAGAGCAACTAGGTGGTCTACAGCTTGCTGTGCTTGTGGGCCTTCTGCTGAGATTTGAACTACTGTGCCTTTAACTAGGCCAAGAGTTTGCAGTTTGAAAAGGCTTTTTGCGCTAGCGCTTTTACCGTTTGAAGTCACAGTGATGTCCGCGTCGAAAGCTTTTGCTTCTTTTACGAACTGTGCAGCAGGACGAGTGTGAAGGCCATTTTCTGCAGTGATTTCAACTTGCTTCTCGTACATTTTGTATACCCCAATTAATTTATATTATAGATAGTTTATTCATCAGATCTAGCTTAACGGTTTCTGAAAGCGGCTTCTATAAACACGCCATCATTATTTGTTGAAACTGATGCTGATTACAAATATTGCAGTAACGACTGAAACATTAAACCGATCATTACTGTTTAAAAGTCGTTTGGCAATATTATTTTGAAGCCAAAAATAAAACATTACTGATATTACCAAAGGTGTGGCGAGGATCAACAAAAAAGCCCCTGCATGGGGCTTTTTTAAACGAAAAATTGATTTGGATACGTATTACTGTTGGTTCTCTTTTTCCGTAAAGACGTCTGCAAATAGCGCTGTACTTAGGTAACGCTCACCGGAACTTGGTAATACGACTACAATTGTTTTTCCTTTAAATTCAGGTAGTTCTGCAATTCTGTTTGCGGCAACAACCGCCGCACCAGATGAAATGCCAGCAAGAATACCTTCTTCTTCCATGAGGCGTTGAGCCATCGAAATTGCGTCTTCTGATGTTACGGCTTCAACACGGTCTAAAAGTTCTAAATCGAGGTTTCCTGGGATAAAACCAGCACCGATACCTTGAATTTTATGTGGCGCAGGCTGAATTGCTTCACCGGCAAGTGCTTGTGCGATCACTGGCGATTCTGCAGGTTCAACGGCCACTGACAAGATTGCTTTGCCTTTTTCACCTTTGATATAACGGCTTGTACCGGTAATCGTACCGCCTGTACCCACACCCGCAACGATGACGTCAACATCACCATCTGTCGCATCCCAGATCTCAGGTCCGGTGGTTTTTTCGTGAATTTCAGGGTTTGCTGGGTTATTAAATTGCTGTAGAAGCAAGTATTTATCAGGATTGCTAGCAACAATTTCTTCTGCTTTAGCAATGGCGCCTTTCATACCTTTTGCCGCTTCGGTCAGTTCCAAATTTGCGCCTAATGCTTTTAATAGCTTACGACGCTCAAGGCTCATTGATTCAGGCATGGTTAACGTTAGTTTGTATCCACGTGCGGCTGCAACAAATGCCAGCGCAATACCCGTGTTACCACTTGTCGGTTCTACTAACTCGATACCGGGTTTTAGTGTGCCTTTCTTTTCCGCATCCCAAATCATGTTTGCACCAATTCGGCATTTCACACTGAAGCTTGGGTTACGTGCTTCAATTTTAGCCAGCACGTTGCCGTTGCTTACTTTGTTTAAACGTACAAGTGGCGTGTTACCGACGGTCAGTGAATTGTCTTCGTAGATTTTGCTCATAGTCTGATCCTTGATTCGTTAGCAATTTGCTGAGATATCGAAAATTAAGGATATCGCGCAAACAGATTTGTTTATTGATTTTGTTAAGAGATTAGGACAGTAAAAAAATCTAGAGAAGGATTAAAAAGTTATATCTTATTAACTTGACGGTCCTCGCAAAGAAATTTTTCTAAGCTGGAACTCATCCTTTTCTCTATTTTTTAAACTCGGCAACCCACATCGCCGTCGCACCGCATACAGCAACAGGCATTACAATCAGGTTAAGAATAGGAATCGTGGTGAAAACGCTCACTAGAACGCCAAATCCATAGGCTTTGCCTTGTTTTTGTTTCAAATTGTAACGCATGTCATTAAAGCTGATTTTATGATTATCAAAGGCGTAATCACAGTATTGAATGGCGAGAATCCATGCAGTGAAAATAAACCATAAGATAGGGCCGATGGTTTGACCTAATGCTGGGATGAGCAGCAACAGGAAAAGGCCAATCGCTTTTGGCAATATATAAACAAGTTTACGCCATTCGCGCGCGAGTATGCGTGGGGTGTCTTTGATGACGCTAAGCATACCGTCGTCATTGATCTTTGCTCCGGTGAGGTGTTCTTCGACTTTTTCGGCCAGTAAGCCATTAAACGGCGCGGCAATAAAATTCGCCAGTGTGCTAAAAAAGTACGAAAACGTTGCCAGAATAGTAAGAACTAGCAGAGGCCAAAGTAGATAACTTAGCCACGACAAAAATTCAGGCAATTGTCCCATCCAAGAAGAAATCCAACGATCAAGATGAGAAAAGAGATAAAAGAGTGCACCGCCGACTAGAATGATATTAGCCAGTAATGGCAAGATAACGAATCGACGGATTTCAGGGCTTAACGCCAGTTCGATGCCGTAAAAGAAATAAGCAAACCCTGAGCGTTGTGTTGTGTTATTTTTCATAATGACTTTTTGAGTAGAAAATGACCTTCTTTTATCTTAACAAGAAAGAAGCGTGTCCAAAATCACAATATTAGCGGAACTTCTCACATTAATTTGTTCTAAAACCCTAGTGAGTTTTGGTAGAGTTGGTTGCTAACCGTTTTAATAAACTTAGCGATAGTAGCAAATTGGTACTTTGGCTAAGCAAATGAGAGCAAAAGATGCAGGAATTGCGATTCGTACTCATCGTGGTAGGCGTATTAGCCATCGCCGCTTTGTTATTCCACGGTCTGTGGACGAGTAAAAAAGAAGGTAAGTCTAAATTTGGTGATAAACCGTTAGGCAAATTAGATGTGGAAGGCGATGAGATAGCCGAACGCAGCGCTGAGCGTACTTTTTCTCCAGAAGACGATTTTGATGTTATCCGTAAAGAGCGTAAAGAACCGGTGTTATCGGCAGAGCCTCTTTTGGCTGATCCGTTAGTGTCTGATCCGCTTACCGAAGGGTATATCGACCCTATCGAAAGACACTATTCTGAACCGAGCGCGAAAGCACACGATTTTGACCTTCGTATGGGGGCGACGTCTGCTCAAAACCCTGCTCCTGGGGCGATGGTGACTGACATCGATCTTCAAGAGGAATTGCCGAAAGAAGACGTAAGAGTTACTGAACGCGCTTATTCGTTTGAAGCTGATTTACCTTCTATGTCTGCTCTGGACACGACGGTAGTAGATATCCCTGTACCCAAGAGCGTTCCTCAAAAAGTAGACAATCAGCTTGTAGATAGCCAAGTTGTAGAAAGTAGTGAGCCCTCGCCGATTGTTGACGAGCCAGAAGCCGTTGAACCTCAACCCGAACCAGAAATGCAAGTGATCGTGTTAAATGTTCATTGCACGGGTGAGAACGCATTCATTGGCACCAAATTGTTCGATAGTATGGAGCAAAATGGCTTGCTATATGGTGAGATGGATATCTTCCACCGCCATGCCGATTTGTCGGGTACCGGTAAAGTGCTTTTTAGTGTGGCCAATATGATGCAGCCAGGGACATTAAAACATGATGATCCTGCTGATTTTAGCACCAAAGGTATTTCGTTCTTTATGACGTTGCCGTGTTTTGGCGATGGTGAGCAAAACTTTAAACTAATGCTGAAAGCGGCACAGCAGATTGCAGACGATCTTGGGGCAAATGTTTTGGATGATGCGCGCAATCTGATTACGCCTAATCGTTTAGATGCTTACCGAGCTCAAATTAAGCAGTTTAAAGCCGCACAACACCACTAAAACACACTCGTTGTTTTTCAAAGGCTCCTTATTTAGGGGCCTTTTTCGTTTCCAAAGGGGTAATACTTGAGAATCTCAAATCAGGCGGTCATACTCCCACCATTCGTTTATTGCCTCTCGAACATTGAGTGAATTATGTCGACAGAAATCCAACAGAAACTTGAACAATTGCGTGAAACGCTTCATTACCATGCGGTTCGTTATTATGTAGAAGACAGCCCGGAAATCCCTGACGCGGAATACGATCGCTTGATGCGTGAACTATTGGACATTGAAGCTGAACATCCTGAGTGGGTCACGATAGATTCACCAAGTCAACGTGTTGGCGGTAAGCCTCTTGATGGGTTTGATTCTGTCGCGCATGAGATCCCAATGCTTTCGCTTGATAATGCTTTTGACGATGCAGAACTAGAAAGTTTCCATAAAAGAATGCGTGACCGTATCCCTGCGGCGCAATTTGATCTCTTTTGTTGTGAGCCTAAATTGGATGGCTTAGCCGTCAGTTTATTGTACGTCGATGGTATTTTGGTGCAGGCTGCGACGCGTGGTGATGGTAGCACGGGAGAAAATATTACCGAAAACGTGCGTACCATTAGCGCGATACCGCTGAAATTACGCGGAGAAGGCTGGCCAAAACGCATTGAAGTGCGTGGCGAAGTCTTTATGCCGAAAGCGGGTTTCGACAAGCTCAATCAATTGGCACTAAAAAAAGGTGAAAAAACATTTGTAAACCCACGTAATGCAGCGGCAGGTAGCCTGCGCCAGTTGGATTCACGTATTACCGCGACTCGACCATTGAGTTTCTATGCTTATAGTGTCGGTGTGGTTGAAGGTGCGCCGTTGTCATTGAGTCACTACGAGCGTTTCCTTCAACTGAAAGCCTGGGGATTACCGATGTGCCCAGAAACGAAGTTGGTAAAATCACTCGATGACGTTAAAGCCTACTATCACGATATTTTAGCTCGTCGTGATGCGCTGGCTTACGAAATTGATGGCGTTGTTATTAAAGTGGATGACGTGACATTACAGGATCGTTTGGGTTTTGTGGCTCGAGCGCCTCGTTGGGCGATTGCTTATAAATTTCCGGCACAAGAAGAGATCACTCTGCTCAATGATGTTGAGTTTCAAGTGGGTCGAACGGGAGCGATAACCCCTGTGGCGAAACTTGAGCCTATTTTTGTGGGTGGGGTGACGGTCAGCAACGCGACGTTACACAACGCTGATGAAATCGCTCGATTAGGGGTGAAAGTTGGCGACAGTGTCATCATTCGTCGTGCTGGTGATGTGATTCCTCAAGTCGTTTCCGTCGTCTTAGAGCGCCGCCCTGAATCGGCGCGCGATATCGTCTTCCCTGCGCAGTGTCCGGTCTGTGCTTCTGCGGTTGAGCGTGTAGAAGGCGAAGCGGTTGCCCGTTGTACGGGCGGTCTAGTTTGCCAGGCTCAGCGTAAGGAAGCGCTCAAGCATTTTGTCTCTCGCAAAGCGCTTGATGTTGATGGCTTAGGGGTCAAAGTCATTGAGCAATTGGTTGATAAGGAGATGGTGGAAACGCCGGCCGATCTCTTTAAATTGAGTGCGGGTATTATTACGGTGCTTGATCGCATGGGGCCTAAATCGGCGCAAAATGTGGTGGATGCCTTGGTGAAAGCCAAGCAAACGACCTTGCCCCGCTTCCTTTATTCGTTAGGTATTCGAGAAGTGGGCGAGGCAACGGCAGCCAACTTAGCGGCTCATTTTAAAACCCTAGAAGCCGTGATGGCTGCAAATCATGAACAGCTTATTGAAGTACAAGATGTGGGCGTCATCGTGGCTAGCCACGTAACGGCATTTTTTGCGCAAGAGAAAAACCAATTAGTGATTACTGAATTGGTAGAGCAGGGCATTCATTGGTCAGTCATTGAAGATCTTGATGACAGCGTACCACAGCCGCTAGCGGGCAAAACAGTGGTCTTAACGGGCTCACTTTCGCAATTATCTCGCAGTGATGCGAAAGCTGCTTTGCAGAACCTAGGTGCAAAAGTTGCGGGTAGTGTATCGAAGAAAACCGATATTTTATTTGTTGGTGAAAATGCGGGCTCTAAATTAGCGAAAGCTCAAGAGTTAGGTATTGAAGTTCAAACCGAGCAAGATTTGATCAATTTAATGTAAGTTGAGACTCGCCAATAAGCGCTCTACCAGTAGGTAGGGCGTTTTTTTTTGTTCAAAATTAAATCGGTGATATTTGCTTTTTGGAGGATAAAAATAGAACCGTGACCGAAATCAAATTACGTGTTGCTGGATGTGAACCGATAGAATAGTGCGACGAGCTTCAAATTGATCGCGCCTCCGTTTTGCTTAAAGTGTTGTTTTGTAATGGTTATTTTTGTTTTTGTGAAAGTTCAAAACATCCTTGCGATCTGGATCACTACTTTTGGAAAAGTATGCATTAGCTCATATTTTTTTATAAAGAAATTAAGTTCTGATTGATGTTTTTTGTTGCGAAGTTAGTCTAGGTGACATGGATACACGAGGTGTATGCCGTAGTTTTAAAATCAAAATTAATCTAAACGGTAATTGAGATTTTATAAAAGTTTATCTTCTTCCTTCGGCGGCCAAACTTTAGGAAGAGGAAACGAAAAACAGCTATATCCCATTTTTTAGGAGTTTTTTCCATGGACAAATTTTTCAAACGCACTCTTGTATGTGCGGCAGTAGCATCAGCAGCAATGGCTGGTTCTGCTAACGCAGCAATCGAGCTACACGGTAAAGCTGTTCAGCTTTACGGCCAAGCGGCTGGTTCATACCAGATCTGGACTCCAGAGGCTGAAGGTAAAGATACTACTGCTAGCGTAGAAATTGAATCACGTTTAGGTCTACGCGGTACAGTTGAATTTGCAGACTTCGCTCCAAATTTTATCTACCAAATCGAAACAGGTAACGCGGATCACGCTGCTGCTTCATGGTCTTCTGAGGCTGGTATTCTTGGCGGTCGTGACACTTGGTTAGGTCTAGATTTTGAAGGTATGGGTTCTATCAAGTTCGGTCGTCAATTAGTTGCTGCATACAACTATGTCGACTGGCCTCACACTAACCCTGGTCTAGGTAACGTATTTGACTGGTACAACCCTACTGGTGCTGCTATCGAAGCTCGTACAGACCACGTCCTTCGTTGGGACTCTGCAAACTTTGATGGTTTCAATTACCAAGCGTCTTTAAGCGCTATGGATAAGAGTGTTGATGGTGTAGCGGCAAGTATTGCAGCTTCTTACACTCAAGAGATGTTTACTGTACATGCGGGTTACTACGCGAGCAGTTCATACAACACAACAGAGACAACGAAAGATTCTTGGGCTATTAATCAAACGACAGGTGTTAACGAGTTAACACCAGGAAAAACAACAACTACTGAAAATGGCGATGGTTCATTCGCTATCGTTGGTGGTCAGCTATACTTAGACGCGTTCACGCTAAGCGCTGCTTACAAAATGGTTGATAACGGCGTAACTGGCAACAGCCAAGACTCTGTTTCTGCAAGCGCTCAATACGTAACAGGAAACTGGTTGTTTAAAACCGGTTACTCAAAAGCATTCGAAGCTGATGAAGACGTAGAAGTTGTTGCTGGCGTATTTAACAAAGCAGAAGCACAAGCTATTACTGGTCGAGTGATGTACATGCTACCAAGTACTGTTATCTATTTCGATGTTCGTAACTATGATGTGAACGGCGATGATGATTCTGGTGACGGTACGCGCACAATGCTAGGCATGGAATACTACTTCTAAGCCTTGTCTTATAAGTTAGTCTAACTGTCTTAAATTGCACGAGCACTCATTCTGAGTGCTCGTTTTTCTTATCAGGAGATTATAAATGAAGGTAATAAAAACCTTATTAGCTATTGGTGTAATGACGGCTTCATTCGCTCCCCACGCAGAAGTTGGACTGAATTTTCATCGTGATCTATCGCCAATTATTGTCAATGGTGAAGGGATGGGGTACGCACTATTTTCTAACTCAGAGCACACGTTAGACAATGGCACAAATCAAATAGTGTTTCGCATGTCTCGATTGATTGAAAATGGTGGTGAAAGAGATAAATTTAATTCAGACGCATTTGTTCTAAGTTTTGATGCTGAAGATATTGATCTTCGTTTAGAGCCGGTGATGCGAGTATTACGTGGAAGTGATGGCATTGAGTTTAACCGCAACCCTAAAGTTGCTTTAGTTGATGAAGCAGGGAATCATATTAAATTCACAATAGATACATTACCTGCAGGAAAAGCCCTGATCCGAGATTATGAAAAAGACTTGGTGAATTACAATAAAGTTAATGGCATTGCTACTGAGCAGGCTGAATTAGCGGTTGTACAAGCAGTTGCAGCTACTGAAGCGGCGCCAGTTGTTAAAGTCGTGACGGTGAACACCGGTGAAGTAGGCCCTGTTTCTATGATTCAGTATTGGATGGAAAAGGCAACACCTGTTGAGAATGATAAATTCATGACGTGGGCATTCGAAAATCGTGCGTTAGATTCAGTGAAACCTATCGAAGGATCCCAAGCGCTAAATATGCTGGGGTACTGGTATAGCGAAGCAAAAGTAGATGAAAGAAAAAAAATTCTTGCTTGGTTGATAAGCCAGTAAAAACTAAATCTGAAGAGGCCCTAGCACTCATCGAGTATTAGGGCCTCTCAACATCTAGTGTTCATAGCTTAGTTCTTATTAATACTTACGTTTGCCACCATTTTGCTTACAAATTTCACTTGGGATGTAATCGGTAGAGCCATCTGGATATTGACAATCTACCCAAGGTCCGCGTGCAGAACTAGGGCTAGACGTTGAACCAGCATTGGCAAAGAACGAAAAAGAAAGTAGCGCAGTACAGATTAGAGCAATAACAGTTTTCATAATAAATCCCCTTTATTTTTGCGAGTCATCTCAAATTTCTGAGATAGTTTTAGTATGAAACAAGATCGATAAAGATCAAAAAAAAATGATATTTTTCTGCAATAAATAACTGAAACATATGATTGATTAGGTATTTAGATAGGAAAATAGTCTTTTGAGCAAAAAGGGGATGATGAGGATTTATTATTGATATTGTTGTAAATAAAAAGGAGCGTTATACTCCTTTTTATATTATCGATGACAATTAATTTGGCTTTATTATCAACGTGATACCGTCAATGTTGACCACTTTTACCACGCTTCCTTCAGGTAACGCCTGTTCGCAATAGGCAGACCACGTTGAATCTGCAATTCGAATACGAGATTTACCAGCAGGTATACCCTCTTCAAGGGTGACAACCGTGCCAATCAGTTGCTTTTCTTTTTGGTTCAGCGTTCTCGAAGCGTCACTTGCCTTATCTTGCTTGAGTTGGCGTCGCCACCATAGCCAAGTGGTGGCCAGTGAAAACACAGCAAAGGAAACCCATTGAAGCTGCCAGCTCATTGGTAACCAAGAAAGCAGTAAGCCGACTAATAGCGCTGAGATGCCAAGCCAAAGCAGATAACCTGCCGCCCCGAGCAATTCCGCCGCTAAAAAAGCCAAGCCTAATGCTAACCAATGCCAATGAGTGAAATTATCGAATAGTTCAATCACATTTTTACTCTAGTTGATGGGATAGTAAACGCTCTGCTAAGGCTATTTCTTAGGTTCTTGCTTGAACATTTCTGCAATGCCAGCGACAGAGCCCATTAATCCTGTTGCTTCTAATGGTAGCATAATGATCTTACCATTTTCAGCCTGACCGATGGCTTTGAGCGCTTCGGTGTAACCTTGGGCAATAAAGTAATTGACGGCTTGCATGTCGCCTTGAGAAATAGCGTTAGAAACCATTTCTGTTGCTCTTGCTTCTGCTTCTGCGGCACGCTCACGTGCTTCTGCTTGTAAAATGGCGGCTTGTTTTGCCCCTTCCGCTTTAAGAATATCAGACTGCTTGTGGCCTTCTGCTTTTAATATCTCAGCTTGACGTACACCTTCCGCTTCAAGAATGTCAGCACGTTTATTACGCTCTGCTTTCATTTGCGCATTCATGGCCGCGGTCAGATCAGCGGGTGGTTGAACGTCTTTGATTTCAATACGGGTGACTTTGACGCCCCATGGGTTCGTCGCTTCATCGACAATCGCTAAGAGTTTGACGTTTATTTGGTCACGCTGGCTGAGCATTTCGTCCAGCTCCATTGAGCCTAAAACGGTACGCATATTGGTTAAGGTGAGGTTGCGAATCGCATGGACGAGATCGTTGACTTCATAAGCGGCTTTGGCCGCGTCAATCGCTTGCACAAAACAGACCGCATCGATGGTGACGTTCGCGTTGTCACGAGAGATCACTTCTTGTGCTGGAATATCTAGCACACGCTCCATCATATTGATGCGATGGCCAATGCTATCGATGAATGGAATAATAAAGTTTAGGCCGGGTTTTAGAGTGTGGGTATAGCGGCCAAAGCGCTCAACGGTCCAATGGTTTCCTTGAGGTACCGTTTTGACACCTGCGTAGATAAACGCAATGACAACGAGGACGAAAATACCGGTAGTAATGAGTGAATAGTCAATGGGCACAATGATTTCCTTATTTCATAGTTTGTACCATTGTTGCTCAATAAAGCAGCAACAACAAACTTAGAAATGAGAGATCTACCGCTATTTGACGAAAACCATCCAAACAAATTAGGGCTGGAATCATCCAGCCCTAACATTGACGCATTGCGAGTAAACGTGCTGATACTCTAGTAAAGAATAGAGTAAAGCTGACGGCGGTATTTGCCTGCGATCGGATTACCTTGTCCTAATGCACTCAATATATCCATAAAGGCTTTTTTCATGCTGCCATCAAGGGCATTGAGATTTTTAGCAATAAAACGCCAAATCAGTTCTAATGCTTCTTCATCTCGATTGACATTGTGATAGCTCAGCGCAAGCTCAAGTGCGAGTGTTTCATTCTCTGAATCGAGCGAGAATGCGGCTTCAAGAGATTGAATTTCTGGACTGTCGGCGGATTGCTGATGCAGTGCGAGTTTTGCAATTAAACTTTTGTATTCTGCATCTTGGTATTGCAGTGGTATATGCTCAAGTTGTTCTGCTGCTAGAGTGAAATCTTGCGCTTCGATATAGCAAGCAGCCAAAGCGAGTTTCACCTCTCCTTGGTTTTGCATGTCAGCAGGTAGCGCTTTAAGCAATGGTAGTGCTTGATCATGTGCCCCGTTTGCAATCAGTTCTAATGCTTTATTTAGCGCGAGAACGTCTTGACTTGGTAGGTGTCGATTGAGCATCTCTTCAACGGCATGGATTGGCTGTGGGCCACCTAAACCATCCACCGGTTGACCATTAACAAATAGTGCAATAGTTGGCAGTGCTTGCACACCAAATTGAGCGGCAATACCTTGTTCTTGTTCGCAGTTAAGTAGAGCGAGAGTAAACGCGCCGTTATAGTTTTGAGCTAACTGCTGAAGATGAGGCATGATTTCGCTGCTTTCGCGGCTCATGGGAGCCCAAAAATGGATAAGCAGTGGGGTTTCTCGTGAGGTTTCTAGAATTTGCATGAAATTCTGTTGATCGAGTTCGACGATAAAAGGTGATTGCATTTGCTTTATCCTTGCCCATAGTCATTGATAGAGACCATCGTATATCAGCGCACCATCAGGGCGTATGAAAATGATCCTAGTGATCATACAAATATGGGCAATAGGGTGGGATATCAAGTAAAAGATAAAAAAACACCACTGTTATCAGTGGTGTTTTTTTATTGGCAGTGCGAGTTTGGTCGCTGTTTATAAGACGATAAACAACGTTAGCGCAACAGTCACACATAGCCAGTTCAATTTGTTTAACGACATGTACAGCCACCGAATGAGACGCTGGGAATTTGGGGTATTTCCAGATTACCCTCTAATAATCCACTTTAATTGTGACGTATTGATGACATTAAGCCGCTCTATGCCGCTTTTTGCAAAATTTTGTCCAACCATCGACTTGGCAGTAGGCGCTTGAGGATGGCAAAAATTTTGGTCGGTCTCGTCACGCGATATCGGATCTTTGGCCGTGGCGCTTCTAGGGCATCAATCAGTGGGGGAATGCACGCTTCAGCGGGCAGAACAAAGGCATTATTTGAGCTCTCTTTTTCGAGGCGCTGAATTTGTTGCTGATAGGCCACTTGATGAACACTGTTATCAGTATCAATCCATTGGTGAAAGGCTTGCAGGGCATTTGCTCTAAAGCGCGTTTCAATTGGACCGGGTTCAATCAAGCTAATTTGAATACCGCTACCGATCAATTCAAGGCGCAAGGTATCAGTCCAACCTTCTAAGGCAAATTTAGACGCATTGTAAGCACCGCGATATTTCATGGCGGCAAACCCCAATACTGAGCTATTTTGCACAATACGTCCTTCCCCCTGTTGGCGCATAATCGGCAGTATTTCTTGCACTAACTGATGCCAACCAAAAAAATTACTTTCAAATTGGGCTCGCAGCGCGTCGGTCGGTAAATCTTCTAAAGCGCCAGGTTGCCCATAGGCGCCGTTGTTAAATAAGCCGTACAGCCTGCCTTGGGTTAGCGCAAGGGTGGATTGAACGGCATTATGAATGCTTTGGCTATCACTTAAGTCCAATTGAATGCACGTAAGTCCTTCACCTTGTAAGCGTTCAACATCATGCCGTTGGCGACATGAGGCGATGACTTGATAGCCACGCTGGTGTAACGCATGAGCGGCGGCATAACCAATGCCTGATGAGCACCCCGTGATCAATACTGCTTTCGACATGAAATCCTTCTCTTTTAAGCGCTTAATGACGACTTAGAGTAAAGGATTAATCATGATGTTGTAATAAGTTTTTCAGTGCCGGTTCAATGCGTGAATAACTGAAATGAAAACCCAATTCCGTCAATTTTTTGGGTTTAGCCCGAATGCTATCAAACAGCAATACTGCGCTTTCGCCCATCATCAATTTCATGGCCCATTTTGGGGTAAAGAATATATGTGGCCGTTTGAGTGCTCGTGCTAACGTTTTACTGAAATGACGGTTACTGACTGGATGAGGGGCACATAAATTGAAGGCGCCATGTGCGTGTTCAGTATTGAGCAAATAAACGATTCCGCGCACCATGTCGAGCATGTGGATCCACGGTAAATATTGTTTTCCTCGTCCTATCGGCCCGCCGACGCCAAGTTTGTATGGCAGTAGCATTTTCTGCAAGGCGCCACCTTCGCAGCCTAATACAACCCCTGTTCTTAACAAGCAGACACGAGTTTCTTCACTGCGTGCTCGATTGGCAATGTCTTCCCATTTTGCGCAAACATAATGAGGAAATCCCTTGGAGTGTACGTGCAAACTCTCATCAAATGGATGTTGCTGCTGATCACCGTAATATCCGACGGCCGAACCACTGATTAACACTGCCGGTGGTGTGGTGCTGGCGTGAATTAAGCTGACAAGATGCTCTGTGAGTCCCCAGCGACTTTGGCAGATCAGATTTTTTTGAATTTTACTCCAGCGCTTGTCGGCAATCGGTTCACCGGCAAGGTTGATGACCGCATCAAAATCATTGAGATCATGTAAATCATCCAAATTGGGGATGTAGGTGACATTACCCAAATCCGCGTAGTTGAGTCTCTGTTTCGCTTTTTCAGGCGAACGCGAGAGAAGCACAACATCGTGGGTGGTTAAATGCTTTAGCAGTTCTCGGCCGATAAACCCTGTTCCGCCAGTCACGAGTATTTTCATTGTTTTCTCCTTCTCTGGAGTAATTATAGCGAGATCCTTACCACTCGGATCGGGTGTCTAGTGTGATACTAATCTTATTTTTGATACGAGGATTCGGTGAGGTGTTCAAGCGCAGCCATGTTTAACTGATTTGTCACCAACGATCTCGGCCGCTATTTATGCGTCACTTTAGCGGGTTTGGGCATTTTTTTTCGTTAAATAACCTCGTTGAATGGTAAGACGTCACAGAATACACATTTTGTTACATTGCTAATGCGAAGTATTGTAATGAGTCACATTCTAACGGTAGGGGCTTTGGCAAGATAGACGTAAGAGAGAAGGCTGGCAGGGAGTGAAGCGATGACAGACATGAAACAAGCCATGATTGCTTTGTTGCGTGCCATGTTAGGCAGTTTGCGCGATCTTATGCCTATCATTTTAGTGATTACTTTTTTCCAGCTTGTCGTTTTGCAAGAACCGCTCCCCCATCTCGCCACCATTCTCTTTGGCCTTGTCCTGGTCATCTTGGGTTTAACCTTTTTTATTTTTGGGCTGGAAATGGGGTTATTCCCGATTGGAGAATCGATGGCGCATGCCTTTGCTAAAAAAGGCAGTGTATTTTGGTTATTGCTCTTTTCATTTTGCTTAGGTTTTGGAACCACGATTGCAGAACCTGCATTAACCGCCATTGCCGATGAAGCGGCAGAAGTTGCGGCGCTAGGCGGGATTATTGTCAATGATAGTGCGAGCCAAGAGGAGTATGCCAATGGCTTGCGGATTACCGTTGCACTATCGGTTGGTGTGGCGATTGTTTTGGGTGTCCTCAGAATATTAAAAGGCTGGCCAATCCAGTATTTGATTATTGGTGGCTATATTGGCGTGGTGATTTTGACCGCATTCGCACCTGAAAGCATTATTGGGGTCGCGTATGACTCTGGTGGCGTGACCACCTCGACGATCACGGTTCCGCTCGTTACGGCATTAGGGGTCGGGCTTGCGTCTGCCATTAAAGGCCGAAATCCGATGATTGATGGTTTTGGTTTGATTGCGTTTGCGTCTTTACTGCCCATGATGTTTGTCATGATTTACGGCATGGTGATCGTATGATAGGGCATTTCTTTGAGACGTTTTTCACCATGTTAACGGGCACCGTTATCGATGTTATACCGATAGCGACCATCATTTTTGGTTTCCAGTTTATGGTGCTGCGAAAACCCATCGTTAACCCCTTGAAAGCCATGCTGGGTTTCTTCTACGTTATTTTAGGTCTGACGTTATTTTTACTCGGTTTAGAGCTGGCCCTGTTTCCACTTGGTGAAACCATGGCTGAACAGTTGACGGCACCTGATTTCCTTCAGCAGGTGCGCTTTTCTGCGCAATCCACCCTAAGCTGGATTGATTACTACTGGGTGTACCTATTTGCGTTTTGTATCGGATTTAGCACCACGATTGCTGAGCCCTCCCTTATTGCCGTTGCGATAAAAGCCAATCAAGTCTCGGGTGGCAGTATCAGCGTGAATGGTTTACGCATTGCAGTCGCCTTGGGGGTTGCCGTTGGTATTTCGTTAGGCAGCTATCGGATCGTGGTGGGGGATCCCATCCATTACTACATTATTGCGGGTTATATTATTGTGGTGATCCAAACGCTCTATGCACCAAAATTAATTATCCCATTGGCGTATGACTCAGGTGGGGTAACGACATCGACCGTGACGGTGCCGCTGGTGGCTGCATTGGGACTTGGTCTGGCGTCCACGGTTCCGGGACGAAACCCCATGATTGATGGCTTTGGGCTCATTGCCTTTGCTAGCCTGTTTCCCATTATTTCGGTCATGGGGTATGCGCAAATCACCCAATGGCTTAATTACGCTAAGCAAGAGGATAAATAAATGCGCTTTAAGTTGCTTTTAGCTTTTGTTGAAGAGAGTAAGACTGAACTCGTCTTGGATGCCGCTCGCCTTGCTGGAGCGACAGGTGCCACCGTAATTAATCATGCTCGTGGAGAGGGGCTGAACCAAAAGCGGACGTTCTTTGGCCTGACATTAGAAGTGCAAAAAGATGTGCTGCTTTTTGTCGTGGAGGAGCACCTTGCTCGACATATTTTAGAAACGATCAACGATGTGGGTGAATTTGATCAAGAATCAGGGCAAGGCATTGCGATTCAAATTGATATTGAAGATGCGGTGGGGGTTGCCCATCAAATGGAAAAATTAACGCAAGTGGTAGAGGACGAGCTATGACAACACAACCAATTATCCGCGTTCGTGATGTAATGACTAATAATTACGCCATCATTGATGGGCTGACAACCGTTCAGGAAGGGATTCGCTTGGCTCGTCAGAATGAAGCGAAAGCCTTAGTTGTAAATAAGCGTCATCAAGACGATGAATACGGTATTGTGTTGATGAACGATATTGCGAAAAAAGTGCTGGCAAAAAATCGTTCGTGTGAACGCACCAATATTTATGAAGTAATGACGAAACCCGCCTTGAGTGTGGATCCGACAATGAACGTTAAATACTGTGCGCGCTTGTTTGAGCGTTTTGGCATTAGTCGCGCTCCAGTCATCGAAAATGACCAAGTGATCGGCATGGTCAGTTACAACAATATTGTACTCAATGGCATGGCGCGAGATGACGAGCGATCGACAATTTCGTAGAATGGCCTCAATTATCTTGAGGAGTGTATCTTGTGAAATTGTTTTTTGCTTCCGACCTGCATGGCAGTTTGCCTGCGACCACACAAATGCTGGCTGAGTTTGAACGTTCAGGTGTTGAGCATTTAGTGTTGTTAGGGGATGTATTAAATCACGGCCCTCGCAATCCTATTCCTGAAGGCTACAACCCCCCGGCGGTTGCGGAACGGCTAAACCAGTACGCTGATCGCATCATTGCGGTGCGCGGTAATTGCGATAGCGAAGTGGATCAAATGCTGCTTTCATTTCCTATGATGAGTGATTTTGCATGGGTGATGCTACCGAGTGGTCAGCGTTTATTCGTGACGCATGGTCATCTATATAACAGTGATAAACGCCCAGCGCTGCGTGATGGTGACGTGATTGTGCATGGCCATACGCATATTCCGGTCGCAGAGCGTAAAGGTGAGCAGTTTATCTTTAACCCAGGCTCAGTCACCTTCCCACGCGATGGTTTTGTCGCAAGTTATGGTTTATTAGAAGATAACACGATTAAAGTGATGAGTTTTACAGGGCAAACCCTAGTAGAAACTGTGCTCGACGCTGAATGTTGATAAACGCCGAGCGCGAATTAGCTGCGTAAAGAGAAAGCACAAAGGCACCGAATGGTGCCTTTGTGCTTTGTGTTGGATTGAAAGGTGTCGGATTGAAATTTTTTCGATCATTTATGATCGGAGTGACCTAAATCTCGCTCCGGATCAATGATATCTCGAACTCGTTGCTTGAGTACTTTCGCTTCCGGAAATCCGCCATCGCGTTTGCGCTCCCAAATGAGGTGGCCATTGCAAATAATTTCAAAACGGCCACCGGTATCCGGACGAAGAGAAATAGACTCAATCTCTTCGCTGAACGTGTGCAGTAACTCTTGGCTCAGCCAAGTGGAACGAAGCATCCAGTTACATTGGCGGCAGTAAAAGATCTCAATATTCGCTTTATCCATGTGACTTCCTTAAATCAGTAATTTGATGCCTACCAGCAAGGTGAGGATCTCAAAGCAGGTTTTGATCACTCGATTGCTAAAACGAGTGGAAAGATACGCGCCTAAGCTCCCCCCAAGAAAGGAACCGGCCAATAATATGGGCAACCATGGCCAATAGATTTGAGCGCCGGCTTGGACTATGGCTATCCCCCCGATGCCATTCCAAAAAAGGCCTACGCATATCATGGTTAATGCCACCGCTTGTTTATAGCTATAGCCAAACCATCGAACTAAAAACAAAGTAACGAGTAACCCTGACCCCGCCGTTAACGAGCCGTTGATGATGCCAATCAAAATCAGGCCCAAACTGCCGATTAACCAGCCTTGCCAGTCACGATGAATCGGCAGTACTTGTTGACCAAGTTGTTTTTTGAAAAAGGAGTAAATACCCAACGCTAAAATCATGACGCCGAGCGATTGCTCAGCAAGATGGGCAGGGATTGCGAGGATCATATTCGCGCCCATGATGACGCCAATACTGCCGACGATAATCAGATAAAGCGCTTCAGTCAGAGAAAAGGACTTTTGTTTTAGATGGGTAAAGGCCGCGCCTAATCCCAGCGCAACACTGGCGACTTTATGCGTGGCTAGTGCAACGGAAAAAGGTAAACCGAAGAATAGCAGTAAGGGGAATTGCAGTAAGCCTGCTCCGCCACCAGAAAGTGCGGAAAGTAGGTTAGCAATCAATGAGCCAATAAAAAGGCCGCTAGCGTTAATCCAATCCATGATAAATAAGAAGGGAGCATCATGCTCCCTTTCGTCTGTTAGTGAGAACTAGTTAGAGAAAAGTACCGTAGAACCGTGGCTTAAGCTAGTTAAAAGCAGTGTGTTCTCGTTGACAATGTCGATACGACGGCTTAACTGAGAGTCCATTTTAAACAGCTGCTTAATGAGCTGTAATTGTACGTCAGTAAAGTCTTTGCTTTGCGCTGAAGAGACGTCTTTGAACTCTTTTGGTGAAATCAGCAAATAGTTATCGCTAATTTCCCATTCTCCCGTTTCGGAAATATTGATGATGCTGTCGCTTTGTTCACTGTGAGCAAATAAGCGAATCGTCGCGACACGAATGTAGGTGCCATTGGGGAGGTATTTTACATTGGATACCACATCCACTTTACGCAACGGCCCAACCGCTTCCTCTTGCAGGCTGTCACTGAGCACCGTGACCATTTTCGATTGCCATTCTTTAGCGGTAATCGTGTTCTCGATTTTTATATCGCTGCCCCAATACAACCAGCCACTCAATAGAGCAGAGGCGGCCAATAAGACGAATGCTATCTTCTGATTCATAAAGACTCCTTACTGGCAAATATGCTCAAGATCGTTTTGGTCCGAGAAAATACGCAATGTAATATTTTCACTTGAATGCTCTAATCGATGAATGTAGTTCAATACCAGCTGGTTGTTTTGCCCGCCGGTAGCGATGACTTCTACAGGCGCGGTCACGCCATGGTGTGATTGAGTATATCGCGTGACACATTGTTCTATTGCCGGGTACCAATATGACAAGTCGGGATGGCTAATCGGTGTTTTAACGATGACGTCTGCATAAGTGGCAAGTTGGCGAAATTGAGGGTCTGTGGGTTTTTCTAGCGTAATGGCGATGAGAGGCAGCAGTAAAGCAACCACGAGCGCAAGGTTAATCAGCCATTTGTTTTTTGGTTTTGAAGTGTCGTGCTGATGTGGCGTTTCTGGCGTCAACGTATCGAGGGTAGGTGGCGCGATTTCGATTTCACGTTCCACTTCATCACTCAGATTAATCTCCGGCTCTTGTTCGTTTAACGAATCAAAAGGCGTGCTATTCACCGACGCAAGATTGAGTGAGTCACCACTGGTTAATGGCGCCATTCGCTCGACAGAACAAATCAGTTGGTATCCGCGTTTTGGCACCGTTTTGACAAATTCAGGTGATTTTGTTGAGTCTTTTAGAAATTTACGCAGTGTCGAGATGGCTTGCGTTAAGCTGGAATCGTCTACCTCAAAGCCTTGTTCGCGCCACACAAAATCGTGCAATTCATTTCTGGTGACCACTAGGTTTGGTTTTTCGGCCATCAGCAAAAGAATGCGACTTTCGTTGCTGCCTAGACGGATGATTTCCTGATCGTTATCCTTTTCTATCAGAGAATTTGTATTTGGGTCGAACGTAAATTTGTTCGCCAAATTGAACTTTGTACCTATGTTACTCATGCTATTGGCCTTCAGTTTGACAGGTCTCAGACATCACTACAGTGAACGAGTGGGGCGATTCTCAATCTTGATAGAGAGGGGGACACCATTGATAAAAATTTTGATATTAGGATAAACAAAATAAAATCAAAAAAACACCGTTTTTATAATTGTTGACCTTGATTTTACATTTGTCACCCTCATGTTAATTAGCAATCATCAGATAATTTTCTTAGCTTACAACGAGCTAGAATCCTGATAAGTATAGATGTTATGGAGTAAACATGAGCGAAACAGCAACACAAAATAAAGAAACTCGTGGTTTTCAATCTGAAGTAAAACAGCTACTTCATTTAATGATCCACTCTCTGTACTCAAACAAAGAGATCTTTTTACGTGAGTTGATTTCTAACGCGTCTGACGCGTCAGATAAACTGCGTTTTCAAGCGCTATCGAATGCAGATTTATACCAAGGTGATGCTGACTTAAGCGTTAAACTGTCTTTCGATGAGCAAGCGAATACCCTGACGATTTCAGATAATGGTATTGGTATGAGCCGTGAAGATGTGATTGAACATCTGGGCACGATTGCAAAATCGGGTACGGCAGAGTTCTTCTCTAAATTGTCTGATGATCAAAGCAAAGACTCACAGCTTATCGGTCAATTTGGTGTGGGTTTCTATTCTGCATTTATTGTTGCTGATGCCGTGACTGTGCGCACTCGCGCGGCAGGCTTACCGGTTGAACAAGGCGTTCAATGGCATTCTGCTGGTGAAGGCGATTACACCATTGAAGATGTACGTAAAGAAAGCCGCGGTACCGATATCGTTCTTCACATGCGTGAAGAAGGCAAAGAATTCCTAAATGAATGGCGTCTACGTGATGTCATTAGCAAATATTCTGATCACATCGGCATTCCTGTTGAAATGCAAACCGATGTTCGTGATGACGAAGGCAAAGAGACTGGCGAGAAAAAGTGGGAGCAAGTCAATAAAGCTCAAGCACTTTGGACGCGCAATAAGTCTGAAATCTCCGAAGAAGAATACCAAGAGTTTTATAAGCACGTTTCCCATGACTTTGCTGATCCACTGGTGTGGAGCCATAACCGTGTCGAAGGTAAGAACGATTACACCAGTTTGCTGTATATCCCAGCGAAAGCACCGTGGGACATGTTTAACCGCGATCATAAATCGGGTTTAAAACTGTATGTACAACGCGTGTTCATTATGGATGACGCAGAGCAATTTATGCCTTCGTACCTGCGTTTTATTCGCGGCTTAATTGATTCAAACGATTTACCATTGAATGTCTCGCGTGAAATTCTGCAAGACAATAAAGTGACTCAATCGCTGCGTAACGCGTGTACCAAACGTGTATTGACGATGCTTGAGCGCATGGCCAATAACGACAACGATAAGTACCTGTCTTTCTGGAAAGAATTTGGCCTAGTGCTAAAAGAAGGTCCAGCAGAAGACATGAGCAACAAAGAGAAAGTGGCCGGTTTGTTGCGTTTTGCTTCTACGGAAGTGGATTCAGAAGAACAAACGGTGGGTCTGGCCTCTTACGTTGAGCGTATGAAAGAAGACCAAGATAAGATTTACTACCTAACGGCAGACAGTTACGCGGCGGCGAAAAACAGCCCGCACCTTGAGCAGTTTAAAGCCAAAGGTATCGAAGTTATCTTGATGTTCGACCGTATCGACGAGTGGTTGATGAACTACTTGACCGAATTTGATGGCAAACAATTCCAATCGATCACCAAAGCGGGCTTGGATCTGAGTAAATTTGAAGACGACGCTGAAAAAGAAAAACACAAAGCGGCGGAAGAAGAGTTTAAATCGGTTGTGGAACGCACGAAAGATTACCTTGGTGAGCGCGTAAAAGAAGTTCGTACGACCTTCAAGTTGGCGACAACGCCGGCGGTGGTTGTGACGGATGATTTCGAGATGGGTACACAAATGGCGAAGCTGCTTGAAGCCGCAGGCCAAGCGGTACCAGAAGTGAAATACATTTTTGAAATTAACCCTGAGCACCCATTGGTGAAACAAATGGCGGATGAAACCGATGAGCAAGCCTTTGGTCGTTGGGTTGAAGTATTGCTTGGTCAAGCGATGCTGGCAGAGCGTGGTTCACTGCAAGACCCTTCGCAATTCTTAGGGGCAATTAATAGCCTTTTGACTAAGGGTTAATAGCCTTATAAAACCAAAAAGCTCGCATTGTGCGGGCTTTTTGTTTGAACATCAGAGATAAAGGGTAAAACGTGCCCTAGTTATGCTGAGCACGTGAGCCAATAACGTGGCTTAACATTCTTTAGTCTTATTAGAGTCGTGCTGTCTATAAAATATGGTAGACTCAGACACTTGAATGTGAGTCTTAAGGCGAGTGCTTCACTCGTCAAAACACAATACACAGTTTAGTGGGTATATACCGAAACTTACCGCTCGCATTTGTGGTGTCTGCTTAATCAAGATTGAGTAAATTCAGCATTTGTTCGGCATCTGATGGTGAGCTTCGGTATAAATTTCTAATATTAAAGAGGATAAATCATGCGCATCATTCTTCTAGGTGCTCCAGGTGCAGGTAAAGGCACACAAGCAAACTTCATCATGGAAAAATACGGTATTCCACAAATCTCTACTGGTGACATGCTGCGTGCTGCTATCAAAGCAGGTACAGAACTAGGCAAACAAGCTAAAGCTGTTATCGATGCTGGTCAGCTAGTTTCTGATGAAATCATCCTTGGCCTAATCAAAGAGCGTATCGCTCAAGACGATTGTGAGAAAGGTTTTCTTCTAGATGGCTTCCCTCGCACTATTCCTCAAGCTGACGGCCTAAAAGAAATGGGCGTAGCGGTCGATTACGTGGTTGAATTTGACGTTGCTGACAGCGTGATCGTTGAGCGTATGGCAGGTCGTCGTGCTCACCTTCCTTCAGGTCGTACATACCATGTAGTGTACAACCCGCCGAAAGAAGAAGGCAAAGATGACGTAACCGGTGAAGATCTTGTTGTTCGTGATGACGACAAAGAAGAAACGGTACTTGCTCGTCTAGGTGTATACCATGAGCAAACGGCACCACTGATCTCTTACTACGGTAAAGAAGCAGAAGCAGGTAACACTAAGTACCTTAAATTCGACGGTACTAAGCAAGTTGCTGAAGTAAGTGCAGACATCGAGAAAGCACTGGCTTAATTCTCACTAAGAGAAAATATTGCTATAGTAAAGGCGGCCTAATGGTCGCCTTTTTATTTGTGCTTTTAAATGCTTAAGTCTGCTGCTCGCTTGATCGCTTCGCTGTCGAGTGCGTAATTACATATTTCCAACTGTCGATAGGATGCCATGAACAAGAAGAACAAACAGGGTGTATTACTGGTTAATCTTGGCACGCCAGATGAACCTTCCGTGCCTGCGGTAAAACGTTTTTTAAGTCAGTTTCTGCATGATAAGCGAGTCGTCGATATGACCCGCTGGTTATGGTGTCCGTTACTTCATGGCGTTATTTTACCCATTCGCGCGCCCAAAGTTGCCAAATTGTATCAGTCAGTTTGGATGGGTGAAGGCTCACCATTAATGGTGCATTCTCAGCGACAAGCGGACAAGTTAGCACAGGCACTTGATATTCCGGTTGCATTAGCAATGACTTATGGCAACCCAAGTTTACTGTCGGGTTTTCAAGCGTTGATGGAGCAAGGCGTCGATGAGGTCATTGTATTGCCGTTGTATCCGCAATATTCGGCGACCACGACCGCCGCGGTTTCCGATGGTTTGACGTTGGCCTTCAAGAAAATGGCGGTTATTCCCAGCTACCGTTTGATTCGTGATTATCACCAGCACCCACTATATATCAAAGCGCTCGCCGACAGCGTACGTCGCTCATGGCAAGAAAAAGGGCAATCTGATTATTTGCTGTGTTCCTATCATGGTATCCCTCAGCGTTTTGCTGATAATGGGGATATCTACCCATTACATTGCCAGAAAACCACTCAGTTGTTGCAGCTAGAGTTGGGATTAAGCGATGAACAAATTGGCATGACGTATCAATCCCGATTTGGGCGTGAAGAGTGGTTACAGCCTTATACGGACAAAACACTCGAAGCACTACCGAATAAAGGGATTAAATCCATTGATGTGATGACACCTGCGTTTGCTTCGGATTGCTTAGAGACATTGGAAGAGATCTCAGTGGAGTGCCAAGCGCTATTTAAAGAACATGGTGGTGAGGTCTTTAACTTTATCCCATGCTTGAACGACGATGATCGTCATATTGAAATGATGGTAGAGTTAATTAAGTAGCGGACGAGAACAATAAAGCCCAGCAATGCTGGGCTTTGTTTTGTCGAGTGACAGGTAAACGCTAGAGAATATTAGCGATTACCTTGATACGTTTTGTATTCGAATACTTGACCACGCTCGTTATACGCGTAGACGGCATAGGAATCTTTTTCATTGCCATATTCCATACCCGGAGAACCCATCGGCATTCCCGGAACGGCCAGACCTTTGGCATTTTTCGGTGGGTTAGCGAGGAAGGCTTTAATATCATCCGCTGGGATGTGTCCTTCAAAGACATAACCACCAATCTCTGCGGTGTGACAAGACGCCAGCTTTGGCGCGAGGCCAAGATCTTGTTTGACCTTATTCATGTCGTCATGCAGTTTTTCTTTCACGGTAAAACCTGCCTCTTCCATGTGCTTGGTCCATTCTGTACAGCACCCACAATAAGGTGATTTGTGGTTAATGACATCTGTGGCCCAGGCGGCTGCAGGGCTCGCCAAAAGTAGTGCTAAAGAAAGTGTTTTAATGGTCATAGTTGCCTCTAATAACGATTCGTCGTTTTGAATAATCTTAATCTGTTTGCGTTACTGACCACTGTGATAGAAGAAAGGGCCATGGCCGCTCCCGCTACGACAGGGTTAAGTAAAAAACCAAATGCTGGGTATAAAATGCCCGCAGCAATCGGAATACCTAGAGAGTTGTAGATAAATGCTCCAAATAAATTTTGTTGCATGTTTTTCATCGTCGCTTTTGATAGCTCAATAGCATTTACGACGGCCAAAGGTGAAGAGTGCAATAGCGTCATTTGCGCACTTTCAATGGCGACATCACTGCCGCTGCCCATCGCAATACCGACATCAGCCAACGCCAGAGCGGGGGCATCATTCACGCCATCTCCGACCATCGCGACGTTGCGACCTTGCCCTTTTAATTGGGCGATGTAATGCGCTTTTTCATCGGGTAAAACTTGTGCCACAATAGTACTGATACCAATTTGTTTTGCAATCGAACTTGCCACTGTGTGGTTATCGCCGGTTAACATGATGGGCTCAATATTCATGGCTTTTAAGGCTGAAATTGCGATTGCCGCATCTGGTTTTATTGGATCCGCAATGGCGATCACGGCTCGTGCAATACCAGAAACGGTCAGGACGACAGGGGTCCATACGCGCCGTTCACACTCTGCGAGAGCGGTATCAAAGTGTCTTAAGTCAATATTGGTTTGTTGGGCATGTGGCAGAGAGATCACTGCAATGGGTTGATTGTCCCATAATCCGCTCACCCCTTTTCCTCGCAAATTCAGGAAGTCATCAACCTCTTTGAGAACGATATCTTGCTGCTTGGCTTGAGTGACGATCGCTTTTGCAAGCGGATGTTCGGAGTGCTGCTCTAGGCTGGCCGCAATTTGTAGCCAATGATCTTGTTTTTCGATATCACAAAACAGGTGTTCAACACTTGGCGCGCCTTGCGTTAATGTGCCCGTTTTGTCAAAAACGACGCAATCTACTTTGCTTGCAGATTGCAATACATCGGCATCGCGAATCAAAATGCCCATCTCGGCTGCTTTACCAATTCCTACGGTGACAGACAGTGGCGTCGCAAGGCCAAGTGCGCAAGGGCACGCAATAATGAGTACCGTGGTCGCGACAATCAGCATGTAACTGGCTTTCGGATCGGGGCCAATAAAATACCAGAGCAATGCAGACAGTATCGCTATCGCCACAACAACAGGCACAAAGACCGCAGAAATTTGATCGGCCAATTTAGCAATAGCAGGCTTGCTGCTTTGTGCTTGGCGAACCAAACCAATGATACGTGCGAGCATCGTGTCGCTGCCCACGCTGGTGGCTTGAATAATGATACTGCCATCTTGATTGAGCGTTCCTGCCGATACTGGGCTGTCGATTTGTTTATCGACAGGCATCGGTTCCCCCGTCAGCATCGACTCATCGATATAGGAATGGCCACGAATGACCGTCCCATCGACTGGGATTTTTTCACCGGGCTTTATGCGTAATGCCATGCCTTCAATGATGGCCTCGACAGCGATGGACTGATCGCCTTGTGGGGTGACTAATGTTGCATGCTTCGGCTGGAGATCGATCAGCGCTTGCAATGATTGTGTTGTGCGAGCTTTGGCTTTGGCTTCGATATAGTGACCCAAAGAAATCAGGCCAATGATCATCGCACTGGCTTCAAAATACACATGGCGAGAGGCCTCTGGAAACCAGGTCGGAAAAAGAACGATCAATATTGAGAAGATCCACGCCGATCCCGTACCGAGTGCGACTAGCGTATCCATGGTTGCACGGCGATGTGTCAATGCAAGCCAAGCGTTAGTGAAAAAACTGCGCCCAGCGGTGGCCAATAGCCATAAGCATAGAAGGCCCACGGCACCCCAAGCCCATTGATCCGTCGTATTGCGGATCATCATATTGCCGCCAAACACCCCCCAAGCCATTAATGGTGCGCCAATCGCTAATCCCACCCAAGCACTGTGTTTATGATGCGCTTGTATTTGGCGTAACTGCTGGGCTTGTTTCTCTTGTTGTGTCTTAGGATCGTCAATAATTTGCGCTTGGTAGCCACTTTTCGCGACGGCTGTAATCAGAGCATCATTGTTAAAGTGTGCACTGCTTGTAAAAACCAATGCACTTTGTTCCGCTAAATTGATTTGCGCTCTATTAACCCCGTCGACAGACATTAAGGCTTTTTCGACCGAAGACACGCAACTAGCACAAGTCATTCCGGTAATGAGCAGGTTGATTGTTCGTTCGGTGCTTGCCGCAGGCGCTTGGTCGGAAGGCGATCGTTGTGGCGTGGCAGTTTCTGTCGTTATCGAAGGTTGCGAAAGAGAGAGCGCAGAGCTGGATGCAGAGACAGATTGATAGCCTATTTCTGCGACTAACTGATTAATGGATTCGTCAGATAGCGTGGTCATTACGCTAAGCGTTGTCGTGGTGACCTCTAATTGGGCAATGTATGGCGACCGCTTTAAATGCTCGACCAATTTCTGTACGCAACGTTCGCAGCTCAGGCCAGTCAGTGAAAACTGTTTATGGATATCGGCTTGATAACCCAAATCTTCTATTTGCTCGATTATGGCGCTCAGCGTGGCTGACGTTTCTAGCGTAATAGACGTGGGGGAGAGCGATTGTATTGACAGATCGAACTGCTGTTTAAGGCGTTTTTCTACCTTACCGGCACAGCCCATACAATTTAGCCCTTGAAGTGGAATCTCAAACTGGTGCATCACTTGCCCTCAACCTAAAACGGTAACTGTGTTGGAGCATAAACCTTTCCTCAAGGGGAAGGTCAAGGCAGAAATTCAACTTTTTGATTTTGAGAGCACGATTTAATCAAGGTGGGGGCGGAGGATTCTCTTGCGAGTCATATCAAGGTTTCGTCAATGGAGTTCTAAAGCAACGTGAATCGTTCAAAATTCGTTGCGAGTGGGTTAACAAGAGAGGTTGAATTGAATGTGTTATAAGCAAAAAACAATAAAAAACGCTATTTTATATCTTTGGTGGCGTCGGATAATTAATTGTTTTTTAAGTATTTATATTTAATTTTGTTTTCTGGTTTTGAACTGGATCAGGTTCCAGTTTGGATTTTTTTTTGCGATTTAAAAATTTTGTCATATTTGCCCCGTCCACAAATTATTTCCGAATTCTAACCATGTCCTAGTGAGTGCATTTGGAAATGGAAAAACTAAAAAATATAGGGGTTAAACATGTCTTATCTAAAGAAAAGCTTATTAGCGACGGCCATCACCGGCATGATGTTCAGTGGTTCTGCATTTGCCGATGGTGCAGACAGTGATGCTGCGGAAAAGTTTTTAACGCAAGATTCATTCTCATATGAGGTGTACGGTATTATCGCGATGCAGGCCGCGTTTCGCGATTACGACTCCGGTAATTCAGTCACGGATGACAAACTCGGTGGCTCACAATTAAACAATGAGTCTCGTATTGGCTTTCGTGGGAAGAAGCAATTTGCCAACTTAGATTCGACGTTCATTTGGCAAATCGAAGGAGGGTATGTTGACCCAAGCTTTGGCGGAGAAGGCGCTGGTCTTGGTGAGCGTGACACATTCGTTGGTTTTGAAAGTGATTCGTGGGGAATGGTTCGACTTGGTCGTGTCTTAACGCCGATGTATGAATTGGTTGATTGGCCAGCCTCAAACCCAGGCCTTGGCGATGTGTATGACTGGGGCGGCGCCATCGGTGGCGCTAAGTATCAAGATCGTCAATCCAATACAGTGCGTTGGGACTCTCCAATATTTGCCGACAAATTTTCTATCGACGCGGCTGTGGGTGCAGGTGATGAAGCCGGCTTAGGTGAGGGCGATGATTACTGGGGGGGTATTGCGGCTCACTATAAACTGGGTCCATTGCAGTTTGATGCCGCCTATGAAGGAAACCGTAATATTGAATCAGAGGGCCAAACTTGGGAAAACAATACTTACCTCGTGGGGGTACAAGGTTGGTTTGATAACGGCGTTTCCTTTTTTGCCCAATACAAGTACATGGAAGCAGATGCCAGCAACGGCGTTAATGAGAAACAAGATTCTATGTCTGCGGGTTTGATGTACACCACCGGTGACTGGCAGTACAAATTGGGTTATGCGGCGAATTTCGATCTTGAGCGTGATGGAAAGACCATTGATAACACCTCCGATGATGTGTTGTCTGCACAGGTGATGTACTTCGTTGATCCTTCAGCAGTCATTTATGTTCGAGCGCGCACCCTAGACTTTGGTGATGGCGCGACGTTTGTTGACGGCTCGTTAGATGATAACGGCAATGCGAATGCTCGTTGGAAATCAGCGGATTATGATGAGTTCTCTGTCGGTATTGAATACTACTTCTAACACGACGGAAATATAAAGGGCGAACTTCACCTTTTACTTCTCTCTGTTCAACGTGAGGTTGCAGCAATGCTGCTGACTGGCAATCTGCAACGCCACGTTGATTGGGCATAAAGTCGGACTTTGAACGCGACAAATGAGATGACCATGATGAAAAAAATTATCACTATTCTGGGCTTGTGCACCCTAATGTCAGCGCCTGTATTGGCAGCCCAAATCACGCTCCAATCTGAATTGGTTCCTCGTGTCCTCAATGGTGAGGAGATCTACCCCGCCCAAATTTCAGCGCAAAATACGATTGAAATAGACAATGGGGAGAATCAACTGGCGATGACGGTTGGGCAAATTGTATTTGAAGATGGTAAGCGTCGAAAGTTTGATTCTCAGCTGCTGTTGTTGACGTTCGATGCGCAAGAGCACGCGAAATTAGCCTTAACATACGACAAATTTCGCACCATTGAAGAAGCAAAAGCATTTGAGAAAAATCCGGTCGTAGCGCTTACCGATGAGAATGGCAATAAGGTGAGCTTTTCGATGGTCCAGCTAAATAAAGGTGGCCTTCAAGGTTTTCGTGACTACCAACGTGAGGTGGCCGACTACCGTCAGGCGGTCAATAAAGAGGTGATGCAAAAACGTATTGTGGATTCGCCGGTTGTCACCCAAACGCTCAAAACATCCTTTAATGAATTGAGCCGCGAGGATCAACAAGCGTTCATGCAATGGGCGATGAGCAATTTAAAATAGTGGCCATAATGATTGATTTTTAAAGGGATGAAAACGGAGATGCGTTTCATCCCTTTTTGCCATCTAAGGTGTATAGAAGGCTTTATCGGTGAAATGTAATACAAAGATTGTAGAATTGGCTTACGATGATAAAATGTCGCCACTTTTTATCCTTGATATAATAACGAGAGATAGCTTTCTCGTGGTATTTACCCCTAAGGAATTCAAATGACGGTTAAAACTCGTTTTGCTCCTAGCCCAACAGGCTACCTTCACGTCGGTGGTGCACGTACTGCACTATATTCTTGGCTATATGCTAAACACAACAAAGGTGAATTCGTTCTGCGTATCGAAGACACCGATCTTGAGCGTAACTCTCAAGAAGCGGTTGATGCGATCATGGAAGGTATGGAATGGCTAGGTCTTGAGTGGAATGAAGGTCCTTACTTCCAAACTCAACGTTTTGACCGTTACAACGAAATGGTTGATCGTCTGCTTGCTGAAGACAAAGCGTACAAATGTTACGCGTCAAAAGAGTTGCTTGATGAAGTTCGTGCAGAACAAGAAGCAAACAAAGAGATGGCTCGCTACGATGCAAACCATCCAAAGATCAAAGCAGTAAACGAAGCGGCTAAAGATGGCGATCCATGTGTTATCCGTTTCCGTAATCCAACAGAAGGCTCAGTTGTATTTGAAGACCAAATTCGTGGTCGTATCGAAATCAGCAACAGCCAAATGGATGATCTGATCATTCGTCGTACTGACGGTTCACCAACGTACAACTTCTGTGTAGTGGTTGACGACTGGGATATGGAAATCACTCACGTTATCCGTGGTGAAGATCACATCAACAACACGCCTCGTCAGATCAATATCTACGAAGCACTTGGTGCACCAGTACCTACATTTGCTCACTGTGCAATGATCCTTGGCGATGATGGTGCAAAACTGTCTAAGCGTCACGGTGCTGTATCGGTAATGCAATACCGCGATATGGGCTACCTACCAGAAGCATTAAATAACTACCTAGTACGTCTAGGTTGGTCTCACGGTGACCAAGAGATCTTCTCTCAAGAAGAGATGATTGAGTTCTTCAGCCTAAATGCCATCTCTAAATCAGCGTCTGCATTTAACACTGATAAGCTACTTTGGTTGAACAACCACTACATCAAGACTTCAGCTCCTGAGCATGTGGCTAAGCACCTTCAATGGCACCTAGATCAGCAAGCGCTAAACATTGAAAATGGCCCAGCAATCACGCAAGTGATCAAGCTAGTGGGTGAGCGTTGTAACACTCTAGTCGAACTTGCTGAGCAAATCCGTTACTTCTACGAAGATTTCTCTGAGTTTGAAGCGGGCGCGGCGAAGAAGCACCTACGTGGTGTGGCTAAAGAGCCTCTAGAAGCGGCACTGGCGAAAGTAGAAGCGATTGAAGAGTGGACGACTGAAAACCTACACCAAATGATTGCAGACGTATGTGCTGATCTGGAAATTGGTATGGGCAAAATCGGTATGCCACTGCGCGTAGCAGTGACTGGCGGCGGTCAATCACCATCCGTTGACGCAGTAATGCAGCTGATTGGTCAAGAGCGTTGTGTTGCTCGTATCAAGATGGCACTCGCATTCATCGCAGAGCGTGAAGCAAACGCATAATTGTGACAGAAAAACCAAAACTGAAACCGCAGCCTTAGGGCTGCGGTTTTTTTTCGTCGCGTAATTTATTGGAATTTCTACTTTTCTTGTTCTACTTTTATTTGTGTCACTGTTGAGAAGTTACATAAGCAATCAACAATTCTGTTTTTGAATCAATCGATGCACGAATGTGTGCCAGCCTTTACTCTACTTAGCCTGACGGCCAAAGTTGAGGTTCGATTCGAAGATTGTGTAATGATTTCGGCACCTTATTCCCCCTTTAAGGTGGTTAGCAAATTGTTATAGTGTGACTGCTGCCAACAAAAATAATTCTTCTAGGCAGCTTTTTAGGAGTGATAACTCAAGTCGGTGTCGAATATTTAGACCCGTTACTTGCTCAAGTAAATAATGGATTAAAGGAATTTCCATGATGAAAAAATTAGCAGTGGTAATCTCAGCGTCACTTATGATGACTTCAAATGTCGCTTTTGCTGACCCGTATGTAGGTCTAAAAGCGGGTTATTCTTGGCTTGATGATGAATGCAAGGCAGGGATTGCGTGTAGTAGTGATGATGATTCAGCTTCCGTAGGCATCTTTGGTGGCTATAACTTTACCGATTATCTAGCGCTGGAAGCAGGCTACGATTATCTGGGTAAATTCTCTGGTGCGGGTCTTGATGACCGCAGCGTTGGTGCCGTTACGTTAGCGCCTAAATTAAGCATCGGCTTAACCGATGCACTAGACATCTACGGTAAGTTTGGTGGTGCCTACGTTAATTATGGATCGAAAGATGATGCGTCTTTCTTAGGTGCATTGGGTCTTGAATATGACGTAATGGAAAATGGTTCAGTTCGAGTGGAATACCAAGCTCTGACCGACATCAATAATGATATTGTGCGCGCATTTGCTAATACCGCGAGCATTGGTTTTGCCTATAACTTTGGCGGCAGCGAAGAGGCGGCCCCTGTCGTTGTTGAAGAAGTCATGGTGGAAGAAGTTGTCGAAGTCGTTGTGATGACGAAAACATTTGAAGCGACACTGCTTGATACCGAAACCTTCGCTCTAAATAGCACCGAGCTTAAACCGGAAAGTGCGAGTAAACTGGATGAACTTGTTCAGATGCTAGCGGCGTACCCACAAGCAGACGTTAATGTCGTCGGTTATACCGATTCATCGGGTGCGGCAGAATACAACCAAGCGCTTTCAGAGAAACGCGCACAATCGGTTGCGAATGTACTGTCTGAACGCGGCATCGACCCGAGCCGTATTAGCGTGAGCGGTGAGGGTGAAAATAACCCTATCGCGAGCAATGATACAAAAGAAGGTCGCGCTCAAAACCGTCGTGTTGAAATTACGGTTCCTGAATTTGAGTACCAAGTACAACAATAAATTCAGCGCCTAAATAAAGAAAAGCCTCGATAGTTGTCGAGGCTTTTTCGTTTTCAGTATGAGTCGTGTTGACGAATCGACGAAGAATGTGTGAAGGGCGTCTTGTCGCATCATTTTAAGTCGATACTAATCAGTCTACCCATAAATTCCAGTATCTCTAGGTTGGCTTTATTGGCTTCCAATAGAGCCTTTTTGGTTTTGGTGTAAGCGCCTAATCGACCGTGTTTATTGATTGAACAGACGACACTGCGATAGATTAACTTGCCATTTTCGTCATAGTTTCGCCACGCAGCAATGTAACATTCATCTTTTGCATCAGGGCTTTCTTTCGTTGGCCTTGGCTTGAAGATGATCTTTGGTTCGAGTGAATGAGGCAGGCGCGTCATGAGGTAGGGGTCTTTCAGCAAGCGACGCCAGAATTTTCCCCACATTTGACTGCCTAGTTCATTTCTTAACTTAATGGCTTTCTGAAGCCCTTTTTTCTCCCCAATTTTCAAAAAGCCCACCGAGCGGTGCAGCACAGTGTCTTCTGGCGTGTGGATATGGATTTTGTAGGCCGTTTTCGCTTTAGAAATAAACCGGTGTCCGGTGTTTGTTTTTAGATTGCTCTTTGGCATAAGTCTTAGTGATATATCTGTTATTAAAGAAAGGGTAAGCAATTGTTACGAGCACTTAAAGTGCGAATACTCAATAAAGATAGCTCATTCGGGAAAAATTGCTTAAGAACCTACTTTGCTCACAGAACAAGATTGGCGTGAAGGTGAATAGGGCTGAGGTTCGCGAGATAAATGGGCGATGATGAGAAGCCCCCGGAAATGGATGACAAGGCCACAAGTGTTCGTGTTACTCAAAGCCAGAGTGAAAACCGCTTCGTCACCGTGGTGGCATAAGAGAAGAGCCTAAGGTCGAGTGTCATTGCTTAATAGATAGCGACGAATTTATTGATGGGAACGGCATTGCCGCTCCCTTTTTGTTCTTGGGCATGAGTATCATGGCGCTAAAAATAGGCGATAACGATTGAGGTTACAGGATGAGCTTGTGCATCACATCGCCAATTTGAATGCTGCTGGCCAGTTCTGGCTGATCAACGTGTAGTTCAGCATCGTGCTCGTAGACGCGGCTAACCGTTAAGGTGATGTCAGACGCGGTGACTTTATTGCGTGGCAAGCCGCGTTGATCAATAAACGATCCGGTATGCCATAGCTGTAATTTGTCGCCTTCTTTCACCCCATGGATACGACCTAGATTCATGGTGAGCGTACTTCCCCACTTGGCAACAATTTCAGGTAACGTGATTTTGCAAGAGACTTCAGACTCGAGGTCAAGCATCACGTTGCGACTGACACGTAACATCATCTCACCATAGGTCGAGGCCCAAAAACGAGCGCTGCGCGTGTCCACTTGGCTGGTTTTAGGGAATGGCCATAGCGCCACTTCACGGTAATTACGGGTGTAAACTTCGCTGCCCGTTTTCCCGTCAAAAATGGTCAGCTCCATCGCGAATTGGCGGTTAGTCGTGTCGTCTTTGAGCAGCTTTTGGTCGATGGTTGCGGTTAAATCGGTAATAGTGCCACCAACAATATACTGCGCCCCGGTATCTTCCGCGATCATCTTTAAGCGCTCAGGATTATGCTTATTGATCTCAAAATCGGTGGTGCCGACAGAGACAAAACTGGAGGATTCTTGATCCAATTGTCGATTGATGACTTGGGCGAAGTCATCACCTAAGCTATACACTTGACCCATTACCGCTTGTTGTGGTGACGCTAAATCAATATTGCCGACCAAAAATGTCTTCTTGTATTGATCGACGTGGCAACCTGTTGCCGATGGATAAATATCAATTCGGGCTTTCACGACCATGACATTTTTACGAACTCTTTGTTCTTCAACTAAGAGGTAGCGCACTTCATGGTTAGTGAATTGATATTCCTTTCGTTCACTCTCTAGTAGTGGCTTTAGGTTCGAAATACTACCGATGTCCGCTCCAGAAAAACTGACGGCTTTATAGATCGCATCCTCCAAAGCGTGCAGGCGCGCGGCTTCTTCCGATGACACGACGGTTGCCATGCCAGTCACTTCATACCAAGCCGCATGAGCGATTGAGGCATTTGTGCTGAGTAAAAGTGTTGTAAATAAGCCGATAATAATTTTTTTCATATTTTATTTACCAATTAGGTACAGTTTTTGCTTTGTTAATCGTAGCAGATTTTGGCATTGCGTTTCTTTATGTATGCCAATAGAGAAAAGCAAAGAATGTTCCACTTTTTCCAAAGAGAGAAAAGTGGGGCGTTTATGCCTAAATGTATTGGAGATGAGAGAATGAAAAAATGGTTAGCCTTAGTGCCCGCGGTGTTCCTTACCGCATGTGCTTATGCCCCTATCTATAATGGTAAAGAACCTTACCAGGGCAGCCAGTTTATGTTGATGGATAGCCCACGACATACGCTTGATTTTTTTGTTGAGAGCTTGACGGAAGAGTTAGTGCAATCAAACACGAGTGTCTCTGCCCGTACTCCGATTGCGGTGACATCGTTTGTTGATTTACAGCATATGGATGCGACAAACTGGTTGGGTAACTCCGTATCGGAAGGCTTCATTTATCAATTCCAGCGCCGTGGTTTTAAAGTGGTTGATTATAAAACCACGGGCAATATTCAAGTGACTTCTCAAGGCGACTTTGCATTTAGCCGAGACTGGAAAGAGTTGGCACAAGAGCAAGATATCGAATATGTACTGACCGGCACGATGCTGCGGCAAGAAGGTGGCGTATTGGTGAATGCCCGTGTGGTTGGTATGCAATCTCGCGTGGTTGTCGCGTCTGCACAGGGCTTTTTGCCTGCGGATCGAATTGGCCGTGATCTTGATACGCTGAACACGATTCGTACTCAAGATGGTGTGTTGATTCGTTCCGATCCTACCATCCGTCAACCGTATACCGTTATTTTACGCCCATAGGAATCCCCATGAAGAAGTTACTACTCTTATTCGTTGTATTGTCTATGGTGGGTTGTCAGCCTCTAAGCCAAATGCGCCCAGATGACTGGCTGACGGCCGTTGGCTATGCCAGTATCAGTGAGCAAAAGGGACGCAATACGGATGAAAAACAAGTTCGAGCGATGCGTGCTTCAAAAATTGATGCGTACCGAGAGTTAGCTGAGCAGGTATATGGAATGCGCGTCAGTGGCCGTGCGGATCTTAAAGATCAACGTTTGGGAACTGAAATTACGTCTGGGGCTGTTGATGGTGTCATTCGTGGCGCAGAAGTCGTGCGTAGCTATAAAGTTGAGGATACATATGTCACTGAATTGCGTTTAGACATTCGTAAGATGGATAAATTACGCAGTT
Organism: Vibrio renipiscarius; assembly: GCF_000827885.1. Classification (GTDB taxonomy): domain Bacteria; phylum Pseudomonadota; class Gammaproteobacteria; order Enterobacterales; family Vibrionaceae; genus Vibrio; species Vibrio renipiscarius. The sequence goes on from NZ_JTKH01000006.1 coordinate 159,675, forward strand.
ACGGTGAGGTGCAGCAAGTTCCGGAAAAACGTCAGCAAACGTTATTTTAGAACGCGGTTGATTTAACGCTTAATTCTCTTCTCTCTTCAATAAAAATGCGGCTATCGATTGGCCGCTTTTTTTCGATTTGAATACTGTGTTTCGCTTGGTGCCTGTATCGTTAGCGTGTGCGTGCTCTATGCTTTTAGGTTGGTGCCTAGCGTTGAAATATTGCGGGTTTGGCCTTCGGCAGTATACGTCATGCCTATTTTGCCTTGGCTTTGTTTCATCAAATTATTGAGTTTGTGAAAGCTCAATTGGGCGCGCTGCAATGCTTCACCATTAATGGTGTTCGTGTGCTGGCACTGTGCGATTAATTGATGAATATTCGCCACGATTTGGCTTAACTCAGGATCGGTTTTCAGGCTTTCTACATCGGGATGGCGACCAATGCGTTCATCGGTTTGCTGCAATTGAAGAATGAGCGTGCTTTTTTGTCGAGCTAGCGCTTCAATATCTTTCGAGATCCGTTGGGCAATCGCCTGCTGTTCTTTCTTTAATAATTCAGAAAGATCGTATGCATTGCGATGTTGAAATTCAACTAAGCCTTGTAACGCAGCCATAAACGCTCTCTATTTTTACAAACCAAGTTCTTTTTCAAACTTGATCATGTTATCCGCGAGTTTTTCAGGATCGACGGAGTAAGAGCCATTCGCAATCGCCTCTTTAATGGAGGCTACTTTCGCTTGATCAAAGCTCGGCTGACTCGCCATTTTATTGTGCATCTCGCCGACCGCTTTACCCGCAGAGCTTAAAGATACCGCGTCTTGAGGGGCGTATGATGTTTTGGTCGTGGAGGTTGACGACGTTGTACTCTCGCTACTACGAGCTGGGTTACGAGTGGACGTCGTCAGCGTTTGTCCTGCGCGTATATTATCTATACCTGCCATTTAAAAGCCTTTTAACATGTAGAAAATCCTGTACACAACCTATCGGCTGAGAGGGTGAGATCTTTAGCGATATTTATCATCGATTGTTGAAAATGATGATAGCAAAGAGTTTTCTTTAAAATATCACTGTCACTTCGGATATTCCGGTTACTCTTGCATCAATTATACGATTGGATTTGCTATTTTTCACTCTAATCTGCTCGCCTTGTGCTCCGTCAGTCAGCGCAACGCCTTTTGTGGTGATGGTCATACCTGACTTTGCGGCTTTAATGGTCACGGTATCGTTACGGCAAACGACGCAGATATCGTTTTGTTCGATAATGTCACCCACGCGTAAGTTTTTCTTCACTTTTGCTCCAATGACAGCATTTGTAGTGGAAAAACCTTGCCGCCTTAAGCGCTGCAAGTCTACCATGCTGATGCCTACATCATGGGCCGAAATGACTTGTCCTTTATTCATCGGAACATTCAGAGAAACTTGAGGCCCCGTGCGTTTAAGACGCACGGAAACATAGGTTTTCCAATTATCCTCTGGGCACTCAACCAATACGGTAATGTTACTGCTATTTTGGTTGGTTGATCTTGACGATGTAATGAGAGGAATCGGACAATCGGTTGCAAAGATACGGCTATCAATATTGGCCGATTTCGCTTCTAATGCGCCACCTTGCGGTTGTTCAATGGTGTCGAGAATGTATTGTTCTGCCGCATTTTGAATTTGAGCGATCTGCTCTTGCGTCGCGGATAGAGATGAAAAACTAAAGAATAACAGCGACGCGCCGATAAACTTAATTATTCGATTAAAAAAACACTTAACAGGGTGTTTGGAATTAGGGGGAAAGGATGTGTTTAAATACATCATTCGATTTCTCTAGTTTTCATTGCTTGTGCTAGATTACCACTTTTTTTGTATGAAAGTTTGAGAGGGAGAGGAGCTTATGACGGGTATTCTTGATTCTGTGAATCAGCGTACACAACTCGTCGGTCAAAACCGATTGGAATTACTCACATTTCGCCTGATGGGTCGTCAGCGTTATGGGATTAATGTGTTCAAAGTTAAAGAAGTACTCCAATGCCCTAAGCTGACTGTCATTCCGAACTTGCACCGCCTTGTAAAAGGCATTGCGCATATTCGCGGCCATACCGTATCGGTGATTGATTTAAGTTTAGCGATTGGTGGCCGACCGACGACCGATATTGATAAAGCGTTCGTGGTGATTGCGGAGTTTAACCGCTCGATTCAAGCTTTCTTGGTGTCTTCGGTTGAGCGTATTATCAATATGCACTGGGAGGCGATTTTGCCACCTCCTCAGGGTTCAGGCAGAGCACATTACCTGACCGCGGTGACCAACATTGATAATGAACTCGTTGAAATCTTAGATGTTGAAAAGATTTTGGCTGAAATTGCACCCGTTGATGAAACCATGGATGCGAACATTGGCGCGGAGATCGCACAGGCGCAAATGGATAAACCAACGGTTCGTCGTATTTTAATTGCCGATGATTCTACCGTGGCACGTAAGCAAGTTGAGCGTGCGATTACCTCAATAGGCTTTGAAGTTGTCTCGGTGAAAGATGGCAAAGAAGCGTATGAAAAATTACTTGAGATGGCGTCTCATGGGCCGATTGATGATCAAATTGCCTTAGTCATCTCAGATATTGAAATGCCCGAAATGGATGGATACACCTTAACGGCCGAAATTCGCCGTCATCCAGAACTGAAAGGTTTATATGTAATACTCCACTCATCACTGAGTGGTGTCTTTAACCAAGCAATGGTTGAGCGTGTAGGAGCCAATTCTTTCATCGCGAAATTTAACCCAGACGAGCTTGGTCATGCAGTGAAGACTGCACTTATCAATTAAAGAGAAGTGAATGACAGCGATAACAATAAGCGATCAAGAGTATCGTGACTTTAGCCGTTTTCTAGAGTCCCAATGCGGTATTGTGCTTGGTGAAAGTAAGCAATATCTCGTTCGCAGCCGTTTAAGCCCTTTAGTAACTAAATTTAAACTGGCTTCACTGTCGGATTTATTGCGCGATGTGGTGACCGGCCGAAACCGTGAACTTCGTATTGCCGCGGTTGATGCGATGACAACCAACGAAACACTTTGGTTCCGTGATAGTTATCCATTTACCGTTTTGGCGGACAAGATTTTTCCTGAAGTGGCCGCAAATCGACGTCCGATAAAGATTTGGTCGGCGGCGAGTTCTTCAGGACAAGAGCCATATTCCATGGCGATGACGGTGCTAGAAACACAAATGCGTAAGCCGGGAATGCTACCAAGCGTATCGATCACGGCAACCGATATTTCGACTCATATGCTGGATATGTGCCGCGCTGGCGTGTACGACAACCTGGCATTGGGTCGTGGTTTATCACCTGAACGTCGTCGCACCTTCTTTGAAGACGCGGGCGAAGGCCGCATGAAGGTGAAAGATAACGTTAAGCGACTGGTGAGTTTCCGCCCGCAAAACCTGATGGACAGCTACGCGCTGCTCGGCAAGTTTGATATTATTTTCTGTCGCAACGTGTTGATTTATTTCTCTCCTGAGATGAAGTCAAAAGTGCTGAATCAAATGGCCAATAGCCTAAACCCGGGTGGCTACCTTTTATTAGGGGCTTCGGAGTCTTTGACTGGTCTCACCGATCGTTTTGAAATGGTGCGTTGTAACCCAGGTATTATCTACAAACTGAAGTAAGTGCCGTTTGGTCACCTATCATTGAAGAACCCAGCCCAGGCTGGGTTTTTTATTATGGGTTGTCGGGGTTTGGAGAAGAAAACCCCCGATGCCGATGAGTGTGACATCTAAAGTTGGTACGTATATTGCTTTGTTATTGGCAATAACAGTCAGTTCTGAATATAGAGGCAAACATGGCTATTTCTTTTGACAAGGCTTTAGGCGTTCATCAACATACAGTCGGTGTACGTGAGCGCAATGCGGAAGTGATTTCCAGCAATATCGCTCAATCTAATACGCCAGGTTACAAAGCGAAAGGCATGAACTTTAATAAGGCATTGCAGGCGGCAACATCAGAGGCAAGTATCGGTCTTAACCGCACTGATGGTCGGCATATTCCTGCCTCTTCCAGAGTGACAGGGGAAGTGCAATATCGACTTCCAACACAACCTGACACCGGTGACGGCAACACGGTCGATGTGGATTTAGAGCGTAACTTGTTTATGCAAAACCAAATCAGACACCAAGCGTCAATCGACTTCTTAGGAAGTAAATTCAAGAACTTAACTAAAGCAATTAAAGGGGAATAATTAGATGAGCTTATTTAACGTATTCAATGTGACTGGTTCTGCCATGAGTGCTGAATCCGTTCGTCTAAATACTACCTCCAGCAACTTAGCGAACGCAGACAGCGTCTCAAGCTCAGCGAAAGAGACGTATAAAGCGCGCCATGCAGTGTTTGGTGCTGAGTTAAGTAAAGCACAATACGGTCGTGACCATAATGTGCCAGTGAAAGTGTTGGGGATTGTTGAAAGTGATAAACCGTTGAATGCGGAATACAACCCTGATCATCCTCTTGCGAATGGCGAAGGCTATATTTATAAGCCGAATGTCAACGTAATGGAGGAGATGGCAAACATGATTTCTGCTTCTCGTTCATATCAAACGAACGTTCAAGTCGCGGATGCGAGTAAACAAATGCTGCTGCGTACGCTGCAGATGGGTCAATAGGGATAGGGGGTAACGTATGGCCGGAATTAATAACGTTGGTCAAAGCGGCTTGTCCTATGTCGACCAGCTTAAAGCGCTTCAAGAGCAAAAAAAGCCAGAAGGAACAACCGGTAAACAAGATCTTAAACAAGAAGACTTTTTATCGTTGCTAACCAAACAGCTTGCTCAACAAGATCCATTTAAGCCAGTCGGCAACGATCAGATGATTGCTCAAATGGCCTCATTTGCCACGGTTGATGGCATTGGAAAAATGAACAATCAGTTTGACACATTGAACGCCTCAATGACGTCTAACCAAGCGCTACAAGCCTCGACTCTCGTTGGACGGGATGTCTTAGTCCCAGGGGCGGCAGGCTTAAAGCAAGACGGCAAATCGATGGCGGCAATGGTGAAATTGCCACAAAATGTCGACAACATGTTTGTCCGCGTAGAGAACGAGATGGGCCAATTGGTTCGAACGTTTGAAGTGGGGGCAAAAACCGCGGGCGACAACCGTGTGGTTTGGGACGGTAAAGATGAGAACGGTAATTCATTGCCGACTGGCAAGTACAAGATGAAAGCATCGGGCTTGTTAGAGGGAGAGAACCAAGAGTTTGCCGTATCCACATACGCAAACGTCAACAGTGTTCTTCTTGGTAAAGGTGATGGAAACGTACTACTCAATCTGGCTGGCTTTGAATCCCCAGTTCGACTTGCTGAAGTACTTGAAGTAGGCAAAGCGTAGCAACGCGAGCGAGATAGGAGAATTTAGAATGTCATATGTATCATTAAGCGGGTTATCAGCGGCTCAGTTAGATCTGAATACCACCAGTAACAACATTGCAAACGCGAACACGTTTGGTTTTAAAGAATCTCGTGCAGAGTTTGGTGATGTATATTCAAACTCGTTATTTACCAACTCTAAGACCTCTGCGGGTCAAGGTGTTCAGGCAAATAAAGTGGCGCAGCAATTTCATGAAGGTTCGAGTGTTTACACCAACAACCCGCTTGATTTGCGCGTATCTGGCACCGGTTTCTTTTCTGTGGCGAAAGAGCGTTTGATCCCTCAGCAAAATGAGCTGACGCGTAATGGTGCGTTCCACTTGAACAAAGATAACTACATGGTGACTTCGAACGAAGAATACCTATTGGGCTATCAAGTGAATCAAGATACGGGTGACGTTCTTTCTTATGAACCAACTCCGCTGAACATTCCGGCTGAATTTGGTAAGCCAAAGCAGACTGCGAACATCGAAGTGGGCGTCAACCTACCGGCCAATGGCGATCTTAAAAATCCGGCGCTGTTTGATTATTCTGATCCAGATACCTACAACCGCTCAACGTCATCGACGATTTATGACTCGATGGGTCAATCTTACAAGATGACCACGTACTACTTGAAAGATCAGACGCAGCCAAACACATGGCAAACTTACTATACCGTTACGGATAAAGCTGGCGAAAAACCGCTGAATATTACCGCGGGTGATGCCAATAACGGCAAAGGCCATATTGGCCACACAATGAAATTCAACAATGATGGTACGTTGGCGAGCTTAAATAATGGCCAAAATATCGTCAGTGACCCTATTGGTGGGGGCGCCAACCCAATCGATATGAATGGCGCAGATCCAAGCCAAACACTGTCTTTTGGTCTTGATTCAGCAACGCAGTTTGCCGCGCCTTTCGAATTAACCAAATTTGATGAAGATGGTGCTACAACGGGCTTTCTGACTAAGATCGATTTTGATGAAAACGGCAGTGTGTTGGGGACGTACTCTAACGGTGAGAACATCACTCTTGGTCGTGTTGCCCTAGTTCGAGTGTCTAACGAGCAAGGTCTGGATAAGAAGGGCGGCTCGCAGTGGGATTCAACCCAAGCTTCGGGCGATAAAATTTGGGGTGAATCGAATAAGGGTTCATTTGGTACGATCAACAATGGTTCGCTTGAGCAATCAAACATTGATATGACCCAAGAGCTGGTGGATCTGATTTCCGCGCAACGTAACTTCCAAGCAAACTCCCGTTCTCTAGAAGTTCACAACCAGCTACAACAGAACATCCTGCAAATTCGTTAATTCTCTTAAACGAATTCACCGCGCTTTATTAGAATGGCAACTGAGCGGCAACGTCTGGTTGCCATCGTTGCCACTTGCCCTTCTTTCTCTTTTTATCTCATTTTAAATCAGTGCTCATTGCGCGCATAATATTGATTAATAACAATAATTTATTGTGGCATAACAATTGCTTATTTATCGCTGAATAGTGATTTTTGGAGCAAGTTATGGATCGTTCTCTGTTTCTCGCCATGAGCGGTGCCAAGCAAAATATGCAGGCATTACAGCTCAGAGCGAACAACTTAGCCAACGTCGGCACCACCGGTTTTCGTGCTGATTTAGCACAAGCGCGTTCAATGCAAGCGTATGGCGATGGTTTGCCGACGCGCGTATTCAGCATGACCGAACGTCCGGGGCATAACTTCCAACAAGGCAGCGTGATCACCACGGGTCGCGATCTTGATGTTACCGTCCAAGGCGATGGTTGGATTTCGGTGCTGGATAAAACAGGCACAGAAGGCTTAACTCGCAACGGTAATCTGCAAGTGGATACCAATGGCCTATTGATCAGCGGCAGCGGTAATTTAGTGCTTGGTGAAGGTGGCGCGCCAATTACTTTGCCTGTACCGGTGAGCAAAGTAGAAATTGGCAACGATGGCACCATCTCAGTTGTCCCACAAGGTGCGCCTGCTGATGCGATGGAAATCGTTGACCGCATTAAACTGGTTCGCATTGATAACCAATCACTATTCAAAGATGTAAACGGCCTATTTCGTGCGAAAAATCCCAATGTGGCATACGAAAGCGATGCCGGTGTAAAGCTACTAAAAGGGGCGATCGAAGGAAGTAACGTCAACGCGGTGGGTGAAATGACGGCATTGATTGATCTTCAACGTCAATTTGAAATGCAGGTCAAAATGATGAGCACAGCGGAAGAGATGGACAAAGCTTCTGACACGCTACTTCGTTCTAGCTAATAGTTTTTAGGAGATAACGATGCATCCGGCACTATGGGTAAGTAAGACTGGCTTAGACGCTCAGCAAACCAATATTTCAACGATTTCAAATAACTTGGCGAACGCCTCAACCATCGGTTACAAAAAAAGCCGTGCGGTATTTGAAGATCTTTTTTACCAAAATATCAACCAAGCGGGCGGTCAGTCTTCACAGAATACTGAACTTCCGAGTGGTTTAATGCTTGGGGCAGGCTCAAAGGTTGTGGCAACCCAAAAGGTCCACACCAACGGTAATGCGCAAACCACCACCAATAGCTTAGACATGATGATCGAAGGCGATGGTTTCTTCCAAGTCCTAATGCCAGACGGCAACATCGGCTATAGCCGTAACGGCCAGTTTACGGTTAATGACGAAGGTGTCGTCGTAACGTCGGGCGCGGGTTATTCACTTGAGCCAGAAATTGCGATCCCTGAAGATGCGATTGGCATTACTGTCGGTACTGACGGTGAAGTTTCAGTGCGCTTACGTGGTCAACAAGATAACCAAGTGATTGGTCAGATCACCACGGTCGATTTTATTAACCCAGGTGGCCTAGAGCCAGTGGGGCAAAACCTGTACTTACCAACCGGTGCCAGTGGGGATCCACAAGAAGGCGTTCCGGGTTTTGATGGTTTTGGTAAAGTGCGCCAATCAATGTTGGAAACCTCAAACGTTAACGTGACTGAAGAGTTGGTTAACATGATCGAAGCGCAACGTGTCTACGAAATGAATTCAAAAGTGATTTCAGCGGTAGATAAGATGATGAGCTTTGTGAACCAACAGCTCTAATTGAGTGAAAGCATCAAGAGGTCACTAGAATGAATCGCATCTTAACTCTAATTGCCATTGCGTTAATGTCAGGCTGTACTATGTTAGAACCGCCGATTGAAACGCCCGATGTCGTACAAGGCACCACCACGGTGGATGCGGTTGAAGGCGATAAATCGGACGATGATAGTACGGGCATTATTGATACTTTACGCGGTCGTAATGATCCTGTGGCAGGCGATCCTGCTTGGGCACCGATTCATCCTAAACATGAGCCTGAGCACTATGCTGCGGAGACAGGATCGCTGTTCAATACGAGCAGCTCCAGAGCCGTAACCAGCTTGTATAATGATTCAAAACCTCGTGGTATTGGCGATATTATTACCGTGACGATGGATGAAAGCACTAAGGCGGCAAAAAGTGCCGATGCTGATCTGTCAAAAAATAATGCGGCCACGATGGATCCATTAGAGGTGGGTGGGCAGCAGCTCAATATGGGCGACTACAATTTTTCGTATAACCTTAAAAACGACAATAAATTCACCGGAAGTGCGGCCGCGAATCAAAGCAATAGCATCTCTGGTTCAATCACGGTTGAAGTAGTTGAAGTGCTCGCGAACGGTAACTTAGTGATTCGTGGTGAAAAATGGCTAACGCTAAACACCGGTGATGAATACATCCGCCTTAGCGGCACGATTCGTCCGGATGACATCAGCTACGATAACACCATCGCTTCAACCCGCGTTTCAAACGCCCGTATTCGCTATTCAGGCACGGGTACTCAACAAGATATGCAAGAACCTGGATTCTTGGCACGATTCTTCAATGTATCCCTGTAATTCGATTTAAAGGCGGTGTTTTGACACCGCCTTAAGTTACAGGTATCGCAATGCACAAAGTCATTCTCTTCATCACCTCACTATTGTTGATGGCCACCTCCGCTCAAGCGGCACGTATTAAAGACGTCGCACAGGTTGCGGGTGTTCGGAGCAACCAATTAGTGGGTTACGGTCTAGTCACAGGCTTACCGGGAACGGGGGAATCCACACCGTTTACCGACCAAAGTTTCAATGCGATGCTGCAAAACTTCGGCATTCAATTGCCGCCAGGCACCAAACCTAAAACCAAAAACGTTGCGGCGGTCCTTGTGACGGCTGAATTGCCGGCTTTTTCAAAGCAAGGGCAAAGTATTGATGTCACGGTCTCTTCCATTGGCTCAGCCAAAAGCCTACGCGGCGGCACACTGATGCAAACCATGATGAAAGGCTTGGATGGTCAAGTGTACGCGGTGGCACAAGGTAATTTGGTCGTGAGTGGTTTTAGTGCGTCGGGCGCGGATGGCTCTAAAATTGTCGGCAACAACCCCACCGCAGGTATGATTTCAAACGGTGCGATGGTGGAGCGTGAAATTCCAAGCCCGTTTAGTCGCGGCGACTTCATCACGTTTAACCTGCTTGAATCTGATTTTACCACCGCGCAGCGTTTGGCGGACGCGGTCAATAACTTCCTTGGTCCACAAATGGCACAAGCGGTCGATGCGACTTCAGTTAAAGTTCGCGCTCCGCGTGATACTAGCCAACGCGTGGCGTTTCTATCGGCGGTTGAAAACCTAGAGTTTGACCCGGCAGAAGGTTCGGCAAAAATCATTGTGAACTCGCGTACGGGCACGATAGTGGTCGGCAAGCATGTTCGCTTGAAAGCGGCTGCCGTGACCCATGGTGGTATGACTGTCGCGATTAAAGAAAATCTCAACGTTAGCCAGCCAAATGCTTTTGGCGGCGGCAACACGGTTGTCGTGCCTGATTCTGAGATTGAAGTGACCGAAGAACAAGGGAAAATGTTTAAGTTTGAACCGGGCTTAACGCTTGACGATTTGGTGCGAGCGGTGAATGAAGTTGGCGCTGCGCCTTCGGATTTGATGGCTATCTTACAAGCACTGAAGCAAGCCGGTGCAATTGAAGGTCAATTGATCATTATTTAAGAGGTTTACTATGATTAATAACGGCAATGACATTGGCTTCATTCACGATATTGCAGGGCTAGATAAGCTTCGCCAACAAGCGGTAAAAGGCGATGCTGCCAGTGAAAAAGAAGCGTTAACCGCGGCGGCTAAGCAATTTGAATCGATCTTCACGAGCATGTTATTTAAATCGATGCGTGACGCGAATGCCAGTTTTGATTCCGGTCTGTTAGACAGCCAAAATCAGCAGTTTTACCGCCAGATGCAAGATGAGCAGATGGCGAGTGAATTAAGCTCATCAGGTTCGCTTGGCCTTGCGGATATGATTGTCGCGCAACTTAGCACAGGATCAATTGAGAATAAAAGTGCTTCAAATCACGATGACTTTGCCGAGATTATGGAAAAAGTGGATCGGACTCGCCAATCTTATCCGTTACCAGATGCGAAACCTGTACAGGTTGAACCGGCAAAAACGGTGACAGCGAAAGCGGCAAACTTTGACTCACCGGAATCTTTTGTTGATTCGATGAAACCATATGCAGAAAAAGCAGCACGCGCATTGGGGGTGGATTCTTCATTGCTTTTAGCGCAAGCCGCATTGGAAACGGGATGGGGGCAAAAAATGGTTGCCAACACTCGAGGCAATAGTCATAACCTATTTAACATCAAAGCGGATAAAAGCTGGGATGGCGGCAAGGTGGCCACGCAAACATTGGAATATCACCAAGGTGTGCCTGTTCAAGAGAAAGCGGCATTCCGTTCGTATTCTGATTATGAGCAAAGCTTTAATGACTATGTACGCTTTCTTAACGAAAATCCGCGTTATACCACCGCACTTCGTCATGGGGGCAACTCCGAGCAGTTTATCCGTGGCATTCACCAAGCGGGTTATGCCACCGATCCTCAATATGCCGACAAGGTATTAAGAGTGAAAGAAAAAATAGACCAAATGTAAACAGACTCACCTTCGGGTGAGTTTTTTTATTCCTCTCATCATAAGCCCACTCACGCACGACCTTATGATTGGCACATATATTGCTTTTAACTAATCAGTTATTCAGCTTACGCTGATTTTATTCGATTTTTTGGGGGCAATATGGCGTCGGATCTTCTGAGTTTAGGTACACAAAGTGTATTGACGGCTCAGAGACAACTCAACACCACAGGGCATAACATTTCCAATGCGAATACAGATGGCTATAGCCGCCAATCTGTCATTCAAGGGACGAACAATCCACAGCAGTTCGCTGGCCAGACGTATGGCATGGGCGTGCATGTGGAAAATGTTCGCCGCGCTTGGGATCAGTTTGCCGTTAATGAGTTGAATATTTCGACCACCAATTATGCTTCTCGCTACGACAATGAAGAAGACTTGCAGATATTGTCGAGCTTACTTTCATCAGCGACATCGCAAAAAATCCCAGAGAATATGAATGGCTGGTTTGATGCGGTGAAATCGCTCGCAGACAGCCCCAATGATGTAGGTTCACGTAAAGTCGTGCTTGAAAAAGCTTGGTTTATCGCCCAAAACCTCAATGATTTAGACCGTGACATTCGACATCACCAAAAGACCGCGAATCGCAAGCTAGAACTTGGTGTTGAACGAGTCAATCAGTTGGGGCTTGAGATCCGGGATATTAACCGCTTGATGATGCGTAATACCGGCCCTCACAACGACTTAATGGACAGGCATGAACAACTGATTGGTGAGCTTTCTGAGTACACGAAAGTCACGGTAACGCCACGCTCAAACCGCGAAGGTTTTAACGTACACATTGGCAATGGGCACATGTTGGTGTCGGGAACCGAATCAAGTAAGTTAGCGTTAGTCGACGGCACACCTGATGCTCAGCAAAAGCGTCTTGCCATGATTGAAGGTAAGGGAATCAAGCCGATTTCAAGCACTGACATCGATGGTAAAATTGGCTCGATTCTGGATATGCGAGACAAAAAAGTCCCGTATCTACAGGATGAAATCGGCAAGCTGGCGATCAGTTTCTCTGATTCTATCAATAAATTACAGAGTCAAGGTTTGGATTTAAACGGCGACGTGGGCGCGGATATGTTTACCGATGTGAACTCTGCACTGGCCGTCAAATCACGCGTGGTTACCTCATCGAACTCGACGGCCGATCTTGAAGTTCATATTGAAGATGTCTCTCAGCTAAAAACGGGCGAGTATTCATTGCAATATGACGGTAGTAGCCACTTTATTACGCAACCTGGTGGTGCTCGTGAACCTGTTAAAATGGATGGCAATGCGTTCAGTATTGATGGTTTACGAATTCAAATAAACCAAGAATTGGCGAGCGGTGAGCGGGTGTTGATTCGCCCAACACGATCGGGTGCGGGTGAAATCAAAATGGCCATCACCGATGTGTCTCAAATCGCCGCGCAAAGCTATGAAGCGTCAACGACTCATGCCCAAGGCAATGCTAAATTTGAAATTGAAACGATTGGCGCACTAAAAGAATTTGACGTTATCGTATCACCAGACGGTAAACAATTTGCAGTGACAGACAAAGCTGGCACGGTATTGATGCAACCTCAAGAATACCCACCGAAAGGCGCGGTAGAGGTACTTGGCACTAAGTTCACCTTGACCAATGGTGCATTGCCGAACGATAAGTTTACGGCCAACCTTACCCCTTCAGAAGGCGGCAACGGCAACTTGCGGAAAATGCTGCACTTGCAAACCGAAAAGCATTTGAACAACGGTGAGTCGACCGTCATCGATATTTATCACGATCTCAATACCAATATGGGATTGAAGCTCTCGACGGCTTCTAAGTTAACAGACATATCCCGAGTTGAGAAAGAATCCGCACAAGCGCGCGTTGCCAGCGTGTCAGGCGTTAACCTTGATGAAGAAGCGGCCAATATGATGAAGTTTCAGCAGGCTTATATGGCCTCTTCGCGTGTGATGCAAGCGGCGAATGAAACCTTTGATACGATCTTGGCGCTGAGGTAGGGGACCGTAAATGTTAAACCGAATTTCCAGCTTTCATCATTACCAATCAGTGCAAAATGACATGCGTCGTCAAGAAGGCAAGGTTCATCATAACCAAGCTCAATTGGCGTCGGGTAAAAAGATGATTCAACCCAGCGATGATCCGCTGGCGACGCACTACATTCAAAATATTGGCCAGCAATCAGAAGAACTCAAGCAGTATGTGAATTCTATCGTCCTAACCCGCAATCGTATCGAGCAACAAGAAGTGATTGTGTCGAATGCTGAGCAATATATTGATGAAGGCAAACGCACGGTAATGGAAATGATCAATGGCTCGCTATCACCGGAAGATCGCATTGCAAAGCAACGTGAAATTGAAGAATTGTTTGATAACTTACTGACGCTTGGCAATAGCCAAGATGAATCTGGGAATTACATTTTTTCAGGCACTAAGCCTAAGATGCAGGCCTTTTTCCGCGATAACGCGGGAAATGTCACTTACGCCGGTGATGACTACCAACGGAAAATGCGTATTTCCAACAGTCAGGAAATGCCGGTGAATTTCCCTGGCAATAAAGTGTTTACACAGGTGGTGAATCCGCTTGGTGATTATGATCCAAAATATCAATTGGTTGAAGGCTCTGAACTGTTATTGGAGCGCGCGAACAATCTGAATGAATCGGATACGTCGAGCTATAAAATCACGTTTGTCGATATGCCTAATGGCCAGCATGGCTACCAACTTGAAAAAGATGGCGCAGTGGTTAAAGCGGATGAATTTGACCCTAAACAAGCGATTCAGCATGAAGGGTTATCGATTCAAGTCAAAGGTCAGATCACCAAAGGTGATCAGATTGAGCTTGAACCTAAAAAGACATTTTCAATCTTTGAAACGTTTAAAAGAGCGCGTGATCTTTCTGAAGGCGGCGTTTCTAATGCATCGAATACCGCGGAACTGCACCAAGTAACGCAAGAGTTCCACGCTGCATTTATTCATATGAACCAAGCTCGTTCTGACTTAGGTGCGCGCCTTAGCACGCTTGATCATCAAGAGATGCAGCATGAAGATTTTCAAATGACGCTGGCGAAATCAAAAAGTAATTTTGAGGACTTAGATTATGCCTCAGCGGTGATTGAATTTAATGAAAATACGCGAGCGTTACAGGCATCGCAACAAGCGTTTGGTAAAGCGAAAGATTTAACCTTGTTTAACTACCTTTAAGCCTTATGTGCAATGCCTTAAGAGCAAATGAAGGCGCTGGAAAGGCGAATATTTGTGCGAAAAATATCGTGGCAAATAGAGGCAAAGAAAGCGGCAATGTGTTTACACAAGGAGAGGCAAAGAAATCGTAGCGAGTAAAATTAGTTAGGTTTCTTTGTTTAAGTAATTGTATTTTAAAAATAAATAAAACTGGTTGATTCGTGTTCAAGTTGGCACATAAATTGAATTAACCATTTCAAGAAATGAAAACAGTTTTTTTAGGTAGGGTTTTCCTTACTGAACAAATAATTTACGGTCAGTACTTCCAAGCGAGATTAAGCTGGCCGCTTCGCAATACATTGCGAACTCACTAGGAGTGCATTATGACCATTAACGTAAATACCAACGTCTCGGCAATGACCGCTCAGCGTTACCTTACCAAATCGATGGATGATCTCAATACCTCGATGGAACGTTTATCATCAGGTAAAAAAATCAACAGCGCGAAAGATGATGCCGCAGGTCTACAGATTTCAAACCGATTAACGGCGCAATCACGTGGCCTTGACGTTGCAATGCGTAACGCAAATGATGGTATTTCTATTGCTCAAACGGCAGAAGGCGCGATGGATGAATCCACCGGTGTTTTGCAACGTATTCGTGATTTGTCCCTACAAGCGGCAAACGGCACCAACTCATTAGCGGAACGTGAAGCAATCAATGAAGAAGTTGGCGCTTTACAAGATGAACTGAACCGAATCGCAGAAACGACGTCATTTGGTGGCCGTAAACTGCTCAATGGTCAGTTTGGCGAAGCAGCATTCCAAATCGGTGCGAGCTCTGGTGAAGCGATGATCATGGGGCTAACCAGTATTCGCGCGGATGAGCCTAAAATGGGCGGCCAAAGTTTTATTGCTGCAAATGGCAAAGATAGCGAGTGGGGTGTACCAGAACTTGGTGCTGGCGGTGAGAAAAACAATAGTTTCTCCATCGCTTTTAAAACCCGAGATGGTGAAAGTGTCAATATTCCAATCACCGCACAACCGGGTGATGATATTGAAGAGTTGGCAACATTCATTAATGGCCAGTCACCAAAGGTCAATGCTTCTGTCGATCAAGATGGCAAACTGCAAATCTTTGTTCCTTACCGTCATCTTGAAGAAGGTGGTGAAGGCGTGGTTGGTGATGTGACCTTTAGTGGCCTTTTAGCGACGGAACTCGGTCTTACAACGGGTAAAGGAGAGGCTACGAGCGTTCAAAACATTGACGTGACTACTGTTGGTGGCGCGCAAAATGCCGTCGGTATCGTTGATTCTGCGCTGCAATATATTGATTCACAGCGTGCTGATCTTGGTGCGAAGCAAAACCGTTTAAGCCATAGCATTAATAACTTGGCCAACATCCAAGAAAATGTGGCGGCATCAAATAGCCGCATTCGCGATACTGACTTCGCGAAAGAGACAACGGCAATGACAAAAGCGCAAATTCTGCAACAAGCAGGTACCTCTATTCTTGCTCAAGCAAAACAGTTGCCTAACTCTGCAATTACGCTATTGCAGTGATAGTGAATCGCCCTACTGTATAACCTAGACGTAGGACGGTAGGGGATTGACGGCAAGCATGAATAGAATGATTGATTTATCGCTATAAACCACCAAAAATATTCATGCACGGCAGCCAAGTTCTGATCATTATTCTCGAACGTTCAATTGGCTGCCAAGCTATAGCCCCAGTTCTCTCAAAGAATGGGGCTTTTCTTTTGTCTGCGATTTCTGTTTCATGCCACAATTTGCCCTAGATTCAAAATGTGTATACCAATGAACATACGCATAAATACGCTCTAGCCTGTGGCATTTCTTTACTAGGTCGTAAGTTTTTTCTGCCTTTCTCATCGACGGTTATCGACTCTGCCTGTTTGGCTATCTCTGGGGCTTTCTCTGATGTCTTGAATATCGAGCAGTGAAATTACCTTTTTGCGGATAAAATCGCTCACAGCGCCGTATGGCTGGTGCAATGAGTCTACGCTGAGATGATAATCCATTGATAACGATCAGTCTTTACCACTTGCCGCCGGAATTAATCCTGTAGTGCTCAAGCTGCTTGGCTAACGTTATATAGCTAAGGCCAGGTAAGAGGGATTACTTGAATAATAAAATGGGGGTTAAATAGAGGAGCTAATGATCTGAATGGCTTTTGGGGGAAGCGCTATGGTGTTCACGCTGTCGTGAGATAGAAATGAAGAGGGGGAAGTAATTAAACGCCAGATAAAACAAAACCCAGCAAAAGCTGGGTTTTATTAATGATGGTGCGGTCGGAGAGACTTGAACTCTCACACCTTACGGCGCCAGAACCTAAATCTGGTGCGTCTACCAATTCCGCCACGACCGCAGCAAACTCTTATAGTTAAAAAGACATTGGTTATCTTAGTAACGTTGTCATGTCGATTACTCAACATGTTTAAATAGTGGCAGGTCTACCTGGATTCGAACCAGGGAATGCCGGCATCAAAAGCCGGTGCCTTACCGCTTGGCGATAGACCTACAGCAATAACTTCATCAAAGTTATTTAAATGATGGTGCGGTCGGAGAGACTTGAACTCTCACACCTTACGGCGCCAGAACCTAAATCTGGTGCGTCTACCAATTCCGCCACGACCGCAGCAAATCTTTATAGTTAAAAAGACATTGGTTATCTTAGTAACGTTGTCATGTCGATCACTCAACATGTTTAAATAGTGGCAGGTCTACCTGGATTCGAACCAGGGAATGCCGGCATCAAAAGCCGGTGCCTTACCGCTTGGCGATAGACCTGCAGATGCTCTTAATAGAGACTTGATCCTTCAGCATGCTTTAAACTGTTGCATTCATTCAAAAGAGAATGGTGCGGTCGGAGAGACTTGAACTCTCACACCTTACGGCGCCAGAACCTAAATCTGGTGCGTCTACCAATTCCGCCACGACCGCAGCAAAGTTTCTTGTTAAGCGTATGCTTAGCGAAGAATATGTAGTTAGAAAGACAATTGGAGAGTCTTAATAACGTTGTATGGTGGCTACTACGGGATTTGAACCTGTGACCCCATCATTATGAGTGATGTGCTCTAACCAGCTGAGCTAAGTAGCCAAGATGTAGTCGATATTAAATCGAAGACATTTTTATAATGGTGCGGTCGGAGAGACTTGAACTCTCACACCTTACGGCGCCAGAACCTAAATCTGGTGCGTCTACCAATTCCGCCACGACCGCAGCAAACTCTTATAGTTAAAAAGACATTGGTTATCTTAGTAACGTTGTCATGTCGATTACTCAACATGTTTAAATAGTGGCAGGTCTACCTGGATTCGAACCAGGGAATGCCGGCATCAAAAGCCGGTGCCTTACCGCTTGGCGATAGACCTACAGCAATAACTTCATCAAAGTTATTTAAATGATGGTGCGGTCGGAGAGACTTGAACTCTCACACCTTACGGCGCCAGAACCTAAATCTGGTGCGTCTACCAATTCCGCCACGACCGCATAAATTCCCGGTAGAGTTTTTCAAGATGGTGCGGTCGGAGAGACTTGAACTCTCACACCTTACGGCGCCAGAACCTAAATCTGGTGCGTCTACCAATTCCGCCACGACCGCGTCTTGAACTCTACATCAATCAATCTCTTGGTATAAGATTAACTGTTTAAATATGGTGGCTACTACGGGATTTGAACCTGTGACCCCATCATTATGAGTGATGTGCTCTAACCAGCTGAGCTAAGTAGCCTTTGTTTTTGAGCGAGCTAATATAAACTATTCCCTCTCTCAGTGACAACCCTTTTTATCAAAAGGTTCACACTTAAATAGTGGCAGGTCTACCTGGATTCGAACCAGGGAATGCCGGCATCAAAAGCCGGTGCCTTACCGCTTGGCGATAGACCTACAGCAATAACTTCTACGAAGTTATTCAAACAATGGTGCGGTCGGAGAGACTTGAACTCTCACACCTTACGGCGCCAGAACCTAAATCTGGTGCGTCTACCAATTCCGCCACGACCGCATCTATTCCTGATTGCTTTAAACTTTAAAAGCAGAAAACAATTAGGAATGGTGGCTACTACGGGATTTGAACCTGTGACCCCATCATTATGAGTGATGTGCTCTAACCAGCTGAGCTAAGTAGCCATTACCATGTTTTCCGTTCCGTTTCGATTCGTTGTTGTCTCGTTGGGAACGGGGCGCATTATGCGTATCTGAGCGAGAACCGTCAACAGTTTTTTCGAAGAAATTTGGATAAATGAATCGTTCGGTTTCTTTTTAAACAAAGAGGCGCGTTAATGATCTAAAACTGGTAAAAAATTGACGGCATTCATTTGAATTAAATGGTCACGTTTCTTGAGGTATAAAAAAAGCCAGCAATCATGCTGGCTTTTAAAGTCAATAACTTGGACAAAAAATGTGCAAATGATTAAACGTTAAAACGGAAGTGAACCACATCGCCATCTTTCACGATGTATTCTTTACCTTCAAGACGCCATTTACCTGCGTCTTTCGCGCCGCTTTCACCGTTGAATTGAATAAAGTCGTCGTAACCGACTACTTCTGCACGGATAAAGCCTTTTTCGAAGTCAGTGTGGATCTTACCCGCTGCTTTTGGTGCGGTTGCACCTACAGGGATTGTCCATGCGCGAACTTCTTTAACGCCAGCGGTAAAGTAGGTGTGCAGTTCAAGCAGCTCGTAACCTGCGCGGATAACGCGGTTTAGACCAGGCTCTTCGATGCCCATGTCAGCAAGGAACTCTTCACGCTCTTCATCTTCTAGTTCAGCCATTTCTGACTCAATCGCCGCACAAACAGCCACAACAACGTTGTTTTCTTTTGCTGCGTATTCGCAAACTGCGTCTAGGTAAGGGTTGTTCTCAAAGCCATCTTCATTGACGTTAGCAATGTACATGGTCGGCTTTAGCGTTAGGAAGTTAAGGTAATCAACTGCCAACAACTCTTCTTTAGAAAGCTCAACAGTACGAGCCATACCACCTTCAGTTAATACTGGCAGTAGTTTATCGAGTACAGTGATTTCAAACTTAGCGTCTTTGTCGCCGCCTTTTGCTTTCTTAGCGTTACGCTGAATTGCGCGCTCACAAGAATCTAGGTCAGCCAGTGCAAGCTCAAGGTTGATAACCTCGATATCTTCGATAGGAGATACTTTGCCTGCTACGTGGATGATGTTCTCGTTTTCAAAACAACGTACAACGTGACCGATCGCATCCGTTTCACGGATGTTTGCTAGGAATTTGTTTCCTAGGCCTTCACCTTTTGATGCACCCGCAACTAGGCCTGCGATGTCTACGAATTCCATTGTCGTCGGCAGTACGCGCTGTGGGTTCACAATTTTAGATAACGCATCAAGACGTAGATCTGGTACTGGTACCACACCTGTGTTTGGCTCGATAGTACAGAACGGGAAGTTTGCTGCTTCGATACCCGCTTTCGTTAGTGCATTGAACAGAGTTGATTTACCAACGTTTGGTAGACCAACGATGCCGCATTTAAAACCCATGATTGTAACCTTATTCAGCTTTGAACGTGTGTAAGCGATTTTGTGCTTTGCTTAGGCCATCTTTCAATAAGATGTCGAGACAGCGAACAGACTCGTCTGCTGCTGCATCAAGGAGCTCTTGCTCTTTAGCGGGAGCTTTACCTAACACATAACCTGCCACTTTATCTTTGTGCCCAGGATGGCCAATGCCAATCCGTAGACGATAAAAATCTTTATTGTTGGCTAATTTGCTGATGGTATCACGCAGGCCATTATGACCACCGTGACCACCGCCTTTTTTGAATTTAGCCACACCAGGAGGTAAGTCTAGCTCGTCGTGAGCGACCATGATCTCTTCTGGTTTAATTTGGTAGAACTTGGCCAGCGGCGCAATCGCTTTGCCAGACAAATTCATAAACGTGGTGGGGATCAAAAGACGAAGATCTTCACCATTTACCATGATGCGTCCAGTTAGACCAAAGAACTTTGGCTCATTCTTTAGCGTGACGTTATGAACGCGAGCTAACTCTTCCACTACCCAAGCACCCGCATTATGGCGAGTTTTCGCGTATTCAGGGCCAGGGTTAGCCAGTCCGACAAGAAGTTTGATCTGTTGAGTCAAGGTAGGGATCTCTCTGGAAAATCAAAAAGCGCAGTATGATAGCACACAAATCCCAGTATGGGCGAGGTGTCAATACTTCGCAATATCAACCCATTTTATCGCCGAGTTTGACTTGATGCGCCCGCGGCGTTGATGGGATCTTTTAAACTTCATTTGATCGTTTCTCAATGCCCAGAGGTTTTATTGGCTTGCATCCGATTAGCAACATTACTTTACTAACGTATAGCCATAAAAAAACACCCCATAAAGGGGTGTTTTCAAATTTGGTCTAATCTGGGAAAGATTAGTTAAACATCGCAGAGATTGACTCTTCGTTGCTGATACGACGAATCGCTTCAGCTAGCATGCGAGATAGGCTAAGGGTAGTGACTTTACCTGTCGCTTCCATTTCTTTAGACAGAGTGATTGAGTCAGTGACGATCACTTGGTCTAGAACAGAGTTCTTGATGTTTTCAGCGGCGTTGCCAGAGAATACAGCGTGAGTTGCGTAAGCGAATACACGCTTAGCACCGCGCTCTTTCAAAGCTTCTGCTGCTTTACATAGTGTGCCACCAGTATCGATCATGTCATCTACGATCACACAGTCGCGACCTTCAACGTCACCGATAAGGTTCATTACTTCTGAAACGTTTGCACGTGGACGACGCTTATCAACGATAGCAATATCGATGTCGCCAAGCGCTTTAGCCGTTGCACGAGCACGTACAACACCGCCCAGATCAGGAGAAACCACAACAGGATTTTCTAGACCACGAGTTTGCATATCTTCAAGAAGTACTGGTGTACCGAAGATGTTGTCGACAGGTACATCGAAGAAGCCTTGAATTTGCTCTGCGTGTAGGTCGATAGTCAGAACGCGGTCAACACCAACGTTAGAAAGGAAATCCGCCACAACTTTCGCAGTGATAGGCACACGAGAAGAACGTACACGACGGTCTTGGCGTGCGTAACCAAAGTAAGGGATAACTGCTGTAATACGGCCAGCAGAAGCGCGGCGCATCGCATCAATCATAACGACAAGTTCCATTAAGTTGTCGTTGGTTGGTGCACAGGTAGATTGGATGATGAATACATCACTACCACGTACGTTTTCGTTGATTTGAACAGCGACTTCGCCATCAGAAAAACGAGAAACAGTAGCGTCACCAAGTGAGATGTAAAGACGATCAGCAATGCGTTGGGCTAGTAAAGGTGTTGCGTTACCAGCAAATAGCTTCATATCAGGCACGGTGGAAACCTCGGGGTTGCGTCCAGTGTTTAAATAAATTGATTGTGGGCTAAACGGTAGTTAGCCAGTGTCTGGTAAAGCGGCGAAACGTTACTACCTTTCGCTACAAAGGCCGACACAGTGTCAGGAAGCTGCTCGAGTACCTGTTGTGCATCGTTTTTATGAATAAATTCAGCAAAAACGCACGATCCCGTACCGGTCAATCTTGACGGCGCATATTGTAGCAGCCATGAAAGTTGCTTATCAACCTCTGGGTACAGCATTCGGACAATTTTTTCGCAATCGTTTCCGTAATTCTCATTCAATAGTACGGATAATGGCTGTTTTTTCGTGTTTCGGGTCAACTCGGGATGAGAAAAAATATCCGCAGTGGCAATACTGACGTTTGGTCGAACGACGAGGTACCATTTTTCTTCTGGCTCGACGGCAATAATCTCTTCACCCACGCCTTCGGCAAAGGCCGCATGACCGCGTACAAAGACCGGAACATCGGCGCCAAGTGCCAAGCCGATTTCAGCTAATTGGTCATCACTGCATTGGGTTTGCCACAGATAATTGAGCGCAACAAGTACAGTGGCTGCGTTAGAAGAACCGCCACCAATGCCGCCTCCCATAGGTAAGATTTTTTGTAACTGAATGTCAGCACCAAAGGTGCAGCCAGTAAATTGCTGCAATGCGTTTGCCGCACGCCAAATTAAATTGTCATGCAGTTCAACGCCCGGAATGTTCGGGGTGAGCGTAATGTCGCCACTGTCATTCGCGGTGATCGCCAGTTGGTCATTATGATCAATGAACTGAAACAATGTTTGCAGCTCATGATAGCCATTTGGACGGCGTCCCGTGATATACAGAAAAAGGTTTAGCTTAGCCGGAGAGGGCCAGTGCGTGGTGTCACTAATCATTACTTCAAGGTCCACTTGGAGATAACCAGATTAATCGAGATGTTATCTTGCTTTAGTTTAAGTTTATGAGGAACAGGTAACAAAGAACCTAAAAAAGTGACATCTTGGTAACTGAGGTATTCAAGCTGCCAGGTTTGCCCTTGAATCGTCTTGGTTAACGATGCCAGTGTTTGGTTTTCGTTTAAGGTGTAATCATCGGCATGAGTGGGTTTTCCCAATAGCCAATCATTCAGTTGTTCTACCGGGATCGTCAGCCCTGTCAGTCGGGTGATCAAACGATCGGCGCTCACATCGGTCAATACTTGGTCATCATACGTCTCAACCTTCGCGCTGCCTTGATGGCTTTGCATATTTAAAACCGTTTGGCCAAGAAAAGTGCTCAAGCGTAATTGATTGCTATCTGCGTTGTGCTGCCATTGAAAATTTAACGATTCTCTTTGCTCTGGTGAAATGTACCCCAGTTTACCTACCGCTTGATAATCGCTAACTAAAGCCAGTCTTTGTTGATGCGCTAACCATTCAACACTGGTTTCACTGTCCTGGATAGCGCTACAGCCAACGAGCGCCGTAAAAAAGGCGAGCATGGCAAATAATCGAAAAGAAAAATGGTAAGGCATTCGGCATTCATCCTAAATGAGCGATTTAAGGGGAGATACTATAGCATTGTTATTGTGATGAACGCTTACATGAAAAGGCGTTGTCGTAAAATGAAATAATACGCGTGATGGGCCAGCTTGAACACCGATGTAAACTGGGCGTAATTCGGTTTTTTCCGCACAAAACACGTGTTTTGCCTAGTGAGGAATAAAAACAAATTCGCAATCCTCTTTTATTCAAGGGGGGCATCAAGTAAAATTCCGTCCTTGTTTGATCATAACTTGATTCAGAGAACCCACAGTACATGTCCTTGCTTGCTATCGGTATAAATCATAATACGGCTTCTGTAGAACTGCGCGAAAAAGTCGCTTTCGGGCCGGAAAAACTACCGAGGGCATTACAGCAGCTGTCAGAAAATCAGTTAGTTAATGGCAGTGTTATCGTCTCAACATGTAACCGCACCGAAGTGTATTGTGATGTCAAACCCGCTGGAAAAAACAAGGTGGTTGATTGGCTTTCACAATTCCACCAAGTGAGTCCTGAAGAGCTAAAACCCAGTATTTATGTGCATGAAGAACAGGCTGCCATTCGCCATTTGATGCGAGTTGCGTGCGGTTTGGATTCGTTAGTGTTGGGCGAACCGCAGATTTTAGGCCAAGTTAAGCAGGCTTTTTCTGACTCTCGCGATCAAAAAAGTGTCAATGCACCGTTGGAAAAGTGGTTTCAAAAAACATTTTCAGTGGCGAAGCGAGTTCGTACCGAAACGGATATTGGCGGCAATGCCGTTTCAGTGGCGTATGCCGCATGTACTCTGGCGAAACATATTTTTGAATCCTTGCAAAAATCGACCGTATTGTTGGTTGGTGCAGGTGAAACGATAGAATTAGTCGCGAAGCATTTAGCTGGAAATGGGTGTACCAAGATTATCGTCGCTAACCGAACGCGCGAGCGCGCGTTGACGTTGGCGGAAGAGTTTGGTGCGGAAGTGATCAGCCTACCTGAAATTCCAGACCATCTTGCGCGTGCTGATATTGTGATCAGTTCGACCGCAAGTCCTTTACCGATTATTGGTAAGGGGATGGTAGAAAGCGCGCTGAAAGCCCGTCGTAATCAACCGATGTTGTTTGTTGATATTGCGGTTCCGCGTGATATCGAGTCCCAAGTCGGTGAACTCGATGATGCCTATTTGTATACCGTTGATGACTTACAGTCGATCGTCGACAGCAACATGGAACAACGTAAAGTTGAAGCCATTCAAGCGGAAGCGATCGTTAGTGAAGAGAGTGCCGCCTTCATGACTTGGCTACGATCTTTGCAAGGCGTTGACAGTATTAGAGATTATCGCACTAGTGCCAATGACATTCGTCAAGAATTGTTGGCGCGTAGTATTCATGCCCTGCAGGCTGGTGGCGATCCGGAAAGCGTGTTGATTGAGCTTAGCAATAAGTTGACCAACCGCTTGATTCATACCCCGACTCGCGCATTACAAAGCGCCGCAGAGCAAGGCGAGCCAGCTCGGCTTGCTATTATTAGACAAAGTTTGGGTCTTGATGACCCGCTATAACTAGAACCCTGAGTTAATAAAATATGAAAGCCTCAATTCTGACTAAGTTAGAAACGCTAGTAGAACGTTACGAAGAAGTACAACACCTATTGGGCGACCCAGGTGTGATCGGCGACCAAAATAAATTTCGCGCCTTATCAAAAGAGTACTCTCAACTTGAAGAAGTGACTCAGTGCTTCCAATCCTATCAGCAAGCTCAAGACGATCTTGAAGCGGCAGAAGAGATGGCGAAGGAAGACGACGCAGAAATGCGTGAAATGGCTCAGGAAGAAATCAAAGACGCAAAAGAAGCGATCGAGCGCTTGACCGATGAGCTGCAAATTTTGCTTCTACCAAAAGATCCAAATGATGATCGTAACTGTTTCTTGGAAATTCGTGCCGGTGCGGGTGGTGATGAAGCGGGTATCTTTGCGGGTAACTTATTCCGTATGTACTCGAAGTTTGCCGAGAAAAAAGGCTGGCGCGTTGAAGTGATGAGTTGTAATGACTCAGAGCAAGGCGGCTATAAAGAAATGATCGCGAAAGTGAGCGGCGATGGTGCATACGGCGTACTGAAGTTTGAATCAGGCGGTCACCGCGTACAACGTGTACCAGAAACAGAATCTCAAGGTCGTGTGCATACTTCTGCATGTACGATCGCAGTGATGGCTGAAATCCCAGAAGCGGATCTTCCAGAAATCAAAGCAGCGGATCTTAAAATCGATACTTTCCGTGCATCAGGCGCGGGTGGTCAGCACGTCAACACCACGGATTCTGCAATCCGTATTACCCACTTACCAACCGGTACTGTGGTTGAGTGTCAGGACGAACGTTCACAGCACAAGAACAAAGCGAAAGCAATGCAGGTGCTTGCGGCTCGTATCGTTCAAGCAGAACAAGCACGCCGTGCAGCGGAAGTGTCGGACACACGTCGTAACCTACTAGGTTCTGGTGATCGTAGTGACCGTATTCGTACATACAACTACCCACAAGGTCGTGTTTCTGATCACCGTATCAACCTAACCATCTACCGTCTAAACGAAGTGATGGAAGGAGATTTAGCGAGCTTGATTGACCCTGTTGTTCAAGAGTACCAAGCGGATCAGCTTGCCGCTCTCGCTGAGAATCACTAATTCAATGACGGCCTCAAACAGTGTTGAAAACACACTAAAGCGCGCCGTGCAGCAACTTCAAGAGAGCGGCAGTGAATCGCCCTCTCTTGATGCCGCCGTATTGCTCTGCCATGCGCTGGAAAAGCCTCGCTCATTTTTGATGACTTGGCCTGAAAAAGAGCTGACTTCACAAGAGCTCGCACCATTTGAAGCGTTATTGGCGCGCCGTTTAAACGGTGAACCGGTCGCGTATATTGTTGGCGAGCGTGAGTTTTGGTCGCTGCCTCTGCAAGTTTCTCCTACCACATTGATCCCTCGTCCTGATACCGAACGTTTAGTTGAACTGGCGTTAGATAAAGCGCTTGAAACCGACGGGGACATCTTAGATCTGGGTACTGGCACGGGTGCGATAGCATTGGCGCTGGCGTCTGAGTTGCCGCAACGCAACGTCGTAGGAATTGACTTGATGCCAGACGCTCAGCAGCTGGCGATCAATAACGGTAAACGATTGGCGATCCCTAACGCGACTTTTTTCGCGGGAAGCTGGTTTGAACCTCTGGAAGCGGGCACGCAGTTTGCGGTCATCGTCTCTAACCCGCCTTACATAGAAGAAAACGACCCGCACTTAACTCAAGGTGATGTGCGTTTTGAACCGCTTAGTGCACTCGTGGCGGCTGAAAATGGCTTGGCGGATATTCGCCATATCATTCAGGCTTCACGTGACTACTTATGTGATCAAGGATGGTTGTTGTTTGAACATGGATTTGAACAAGGTAAAGCAGTAAGAACAATCTTTGAAGAGTATGGCTATCAAGAAGTCGACACTTACCAAGATTATGGTCACAACGATAGGGTAACACTGGGTCGTTTTATTAAATAACGCTAGGAGAGCATCTCATGTACGAAGGTTTGAAGCATTTCCATCTATTAACTATTGCGCTTAGTGCCACACTATTGTCAGTGCGCTTCGCTCTGTTAATGGCCAACTCCCCACTGCGTGAGAAAAAATTTCTTAAGGTCTTTCCTCACATTGTCGATTCGGCATTGCTGATCTCTGGTGCTGCACTCATCATTGGTTTTATTCCTTGGTCGGCGGCGCCGTGGCTACCGTCAAAAATGACGTGTGTTTTAGCGTATATTGCATTGGGTTTCTTTGCACTTAAGTTGGCGAAAAACAACTGGTTACGTGTGTTTGCCTTTTTTGGCGCGCTCGGTTGGTTATTGATGGCCGGTAAAGTGGCGATAACTAAAACGCCGTTGTTGTTCTAAATGAGTACTGACATGCAACCATTGTTTGATGAAGACTTTGACGCGCTGGAACTGATCGAAGGTGCCTTGGTACTGAATCAGGCGATTAACCCAGAAACCCAAGTCGATTGGGTAAAAGTAGAACTGCAGCGTCTGGTTGAAGAGGCCGAACTCGCTTTAGTCCATGAAAGTAATGAGCAGCAACGATTTGAATCGTTCTTACGTTTATTTTATTTCGATTGGGGCTTTCAAGGCGATGTGGAGGCTTATTTTGATTCGGCCAATGCTTTTGTCGATAAGGTCTTAGAGCGACGTAAGGGCATTCCCGTCAGTTTAGGTGCGGTGATGCTCTATATCGGTAAAAAGCTCGGCTTTCCGATCAATGGGATTACGTTTCCAACTCAATTTCTATTAAGCGTCGAATGGCCAGATCAAGCACCATTGTATGTGAATCCGTTTAACGGTGAGTACGTGTCTCAACACACGCTGCGAGCATGGCTGGTAGGTCACCGTGGCCCATTTGTACAATTAGAGTCGAAACATCTTGAGACGGCCGATCACCCGACCATTATTGGTCGTTGGTTAGCGTTGATTAAAAGTGCGCTACTGCGTGAAGAGCAGTATGCCTTAGCTTTGCATTGTACCGATCTGGCATTGGGCTTTGTTCCCGATGACCCGTATGAAATTCGCGATCGCGGCTTTATCTATCAACAGCTAGACTGTCATAAAATGGCCTTGTCTGATTATCAATATTTTATTGACCAGTGCCCTGATGATCCTGCTGCTGATCTGCTGAAAAATCAGGTGCAGGCGATGAGCCAAACTCAAGTTACCTTACATTAAGTCCAGCCATTAAGGCTGGCGTCAAACGTTGAAATAGAGAGAAAAAAATGGAACAGAAAATCGTTCGCGTTGGTGATATTCCTGTTGCTAACGACAAGCCGTTTACTTTGTTTGCTGGTATGAATGTTCTAGAGTCTCGCGATCTTGCGATGCAGATTTGTGAGCACTACGTAAAAGTGACGGATAAGTTAGGCATTCCTTACGTTTTTAAAGCGTCTTTTGACAAAGCAAACCGTAGCTCTGTTCATTCATACCGTGGCCCAGGCCTAGAAGAAGGTATGAAGATCTTCCAAGAGTTAAAAGATACCTTCGGCGTAAAAATCATTACAGACGTACACACAGAAGCACAAGCACAGCCTGTTGCCGATGTGGTTGATGTTATTCAGCTACCGGCTTTCCTTGCGCGTCAAACCGATTTGGTTGAAGCAATGGCGAAAACGGGTGCGGTTATCAACGTTAAGAAACCTCAATTTATGAGCCCAAATCAAGTGGGTAACATCGTTGATAAGTTTGCTGAATGCGGTAACGACAAGATTATCCTGTGTGAACGTGGTTCATGCATGGGTTACGACAACCTAGTGGTTGATATGCTTGGCTTTGGCGTAATGAAAAAGGCGTCTAACGGCAGCCCAATCATCTTTGATGTTACGCACTCACTACAAATGCGTGACCCGTCTGGCGCAGCTTCTGGTGGTCGTCGTGAGCAAACGGTTGAACTGGCGAAAGCGGGCTTGGCGACGGGTATTGCGGGTCTATTTATCGAGGCGCATCCAAACCCTGATCAAGCGCGTTGTGATGGCCCATCAGCGTTGCCACTCGACAAACTAGAGCCGTTCCTAAAACAGATGAAAGATCTGGATGATTTGATTAAGAGTTTCGCAAACATCGACATCAAATAATCATTAATAGTGATGTAAAAAAACTGCCAAACGGCAGTTTTTTTTTGCTCAAATTAGCAAGGCGTATGTATTTTAATCGATGCGCTGGTGGAAATATCAACAGAGAAATATGTCAAAAAAGTTAGGCGGGTTATCGGTTAAACGTTTGCCTGTGATCATTTATTCAATCGGATGTAAGCAACTGTCGATATTGCACTTTTTACGTCAAATAATAGTGATCGCTCTGGCATAAATATGAAAATGGCATGTTTACTTTGAACGGTTAATTTAAACTATATCAAGTTTTGCTACCGATAATCCTAAAATATGCAGTGTTAAACACTATGCATAATCTTAATGGTAGCAAATTGGCAGTGGGTTCTAATTAGTTCAAAGGTATGACAATGAAGCAACGCCTGATTGTAAAAACAGCACTAAGTGCAGCGATTCTTGCAACGCTAGCGGGTTGTGCAACCGCTCCTCAACAAGAGTGGGAAGCGGATAAAACGTATAAATTGACCGTTCTACACACTAACGACAACCATGGTCGTTTTTGGGAGAACAAATATGGCGAGTACGGTATGGCTGCTCGCAAAACGTTGATTGACCAGCTACGTGCAGATGTTCAAGCTGACGGCGGTAGCGTATTGCTACTTTCTGGTGGCGATATCAACACAGGTGTTCCAGAGTCTGATTTGCAAGATGCAGAACCTGACTTCAAAGGCATGAACAAAATTGGTTACGATGCAATGGCATTGGGTAACCATGAGTTTGACAACCCATTAGAAGTGCTTTTCAAACAGGAAGAGTGGGCTAATTTCCCAATGCTTTCTGCCAACATCTACGATAAAAAGACTGGCGAACGTATGTTCCAGGCTTACGAGATGTTTAACAAGCAAGGTATCAAAATTGCGGTAATCGGTTTAACAACGGAAGACACGCAAAAAATTGGTAACCCAGAATACATCGGTGGTCTTGAGTTCCGTGACCCTAAAGCAGAAGCGAAAGCGCTGATCGCTGAACTTGAGCAAACCGAAAAACCGGATCTAATCTTCGCTGTGACACACATGGGTCACTACGAAGATGGTAACCGTGGTATTAATGCTCCGGGTGACGTGGCACTGGCTCGCTACCTTGATGAAGGTTCGCTAGACATGATTGTGGGTGGTCACTCACAAGAACCAGTGTGTATGGAAGCACCAAATGTCATGAAGAAAAACTTCCAACCGTCTGACGAATGTAAGCCTGACGTACAAAATGGCACTTACATTGTTCAAGCACACGAATGGGGCAAATACGTTGGCCGTGCTGACTATGAGTTCCGTAACGGTGAATTGAACATGGTGAGCTACGATTTGATCCCAGTTAACCTGAAGAAGAAAATCAAGGTTGATGGTGAGAGCAAGCGTGTGTTCATTGAAGATGAAATCACGAAAGATGCTGCGCTGCTTGAATTCCTACGTCCTTACCAAGAGCAAGGTCAAGACAAGCTAAACGTTAAGATTGCAGAAACAAACGGTAAGCTTGAAGGCGACCGTAACGTTGTGCGTTTTGAGCAAACTAACCTAGGCCGTTTAATTGCCGCTTCTCACATGGAACGCGCACAAGCAGACTTCGCAGTAATGAACTCTGGTGGTGTACGTGATTCTATTGCTGCGGGCAACGTGACTTACAAAGACGTACTAACGGTTCAGCCATTTGGCAACATCGTGACTTACATCGATATGTCAGGCAAAGAAGTACTGGATTACCTAAGCGTAGTAGGTACTAAGCCAGTGGATTCAGGTGCATACGTACAGTTCTACGGCGTATCAATGACAGTCGCTGACGGCAAAATTTCTGACGTGAAATTGGGCGGTAAAGCGGTTGACCTAGAAGAAACATACCGTTTCACCGTACCAAGCTACAACGCAGCAGGCGGTGATGGTTACCCGAAAGTGTCTGATCACCCAGGTTACGTAAACACAGGTTTTGTTGATGCAGAAGTTCTAAAAGAATTCCTAGAAGCAAACAGCCCTGTAGACGTTAACAAGTTCGCGCCTAAAGGCGAGATTGTTTACAAATAATGCGTTTCTGCGAAACGGTTATTGACTGTTTATAGCCGATCGATTTAACTAAAACGGCGCTCATAGAGCGCCGTTTTTTATCGTGGCGATCGTTGCTATTTATGCTTGTGCTTACGGCTTTCATTAATCGTCAGCGCGATAAAATCCCCTTTAACTATTAATGCCACTTATCACTATAAGTTATTGCCAATCGTGCCTTGGCGCGATAAGCAGTGGTTTATCCTGATCAGTGTTAGGAACGACCATGACACCTGCAATTAATATGGCGAAAAAGAAAAAAATTCCGCATACCATTCATCAGTATGAACATGATCCGCGAGCGGAGAGCTTTGGTTTGGAAGCGGTAGAAGCGCTCGGTAACGATCCGAAAGAAGTGTTTAAAACCTTGCTGTTTTGTCTTAACGGCGAAGCAAAGAATTTAGCGGTGGCAGTGATACCGGTAGAACAAAAGCTGAATTTGAAGTTAGCGGCGAAAGCGGCAAAGGCGAAGAAAGCTGACATGGCCAACCCTGAGATAGCGCAAAAGACGACGGGCTATGTGCTTGGTGGTATTAGCCCTCTAGGGCAAAAAAAAGCATTACCGACCTTCATTCATCACAGTGCTCTGGAACTCGAGACCATGTTTGTCAGTGCGGGCCGCCGAGGATTGGAAATTGAATTAGCACCGAAGGATTTAGCCCTGCTGACTCGCGGTGAGTTTGTTGAGTTGT
This sequence comes from Vibrio renipiscarius, assembly GCF_000827885.1. Lineage (GTDB taxonomy): Bacteria > Pseudomonadota > Gammaproteobacteria > Enterobacterales > Vibrionaceae > Vibrio > Vibrio renipiscarius. The sequence goes on from NZ_JTKH01000006.1 coordinate 191,467, forward strand.
GTTTATAAAAACACAATGAAGATAGAGGGTTAAGCACGGAAGAACGCGACTCCTCATCATTCAAAATGCGAAATAAAAAGGCTGACGCAGAATAACGTCAGCCTTTTTTAATGGAAATTCGTTGAGATGCTATGGTTTAAATCAACTCTCAACGACAGTGTTACTTTGAGTTGTTTTCCATCTGAGCATTATCCACAACGTGGTTTTCACCGAGATCTTTTGGCAGAACAAGGTTTAGTAAGATTGCGACGATACCACACAGGCTGATGCCTTGTAGGCTGAAGTCACCAATACCAAATGCCATGCCGCCGATACCAAATACCAACGTGATAGCAACGATCACTAGGTTGCGAGACTTGTGTAGATCAACGTTATTCTTGATTAGTGTATTCAAGCCCACTGTTGCGATTGAGCCGAACAGTAGAATCATGATACCGCCCATCACGGGCATTGGAATCGTTTGTAGTACCGCACCAAGTTTGCCCACAAGTGATAATGTGATCGCCGTGATCGCCGTCCAAGTCATGATCACTGGGTTGAATGACTTCGTCAGCATAACTGCGCCAGTCACTTCTGAGTAGGTCGTGTTTGGCGGCGCGCCAACCATTGATGCTGCGATGGTCGCAAGGCCGTCACCCGCGATAGTGCGGTGTAGACCTGGTTTTTTCAGGTAATCTTTACCCGTTACGTTTGAAATTGCCAGCATGTCGCCAACGTGCTCAACCGCAGGTGCGATCGCCACTGGGATCATAAAGAGAATCGCGTTGATGTTGAACTCCGGCATTACAAATGCAGGCAATGCGAACCACGCCGCTTGATGAACGGGCGTGAAATCAACGATACCGTAAAACAAGCTCAAAGCGTAACCGACAATAATACCACCAAGAATCGGCATGAGTTTTAGGAATCCGCGGCTGAATACGCTGATGGCGATGGTTGTGATCAGTGACGCGGCTGAAATGATCAGTGCGACATCCGCATCGATGATTTGCGCGCCATCACCACCACGACCCAGTGCCATGTTGACAGCATTAGGCGCGAGGCCAAGACCAATCACCATGATAACGGGGCCAACCACGACTGGTGGAAGGAGTTTGTGAACAATGCCAACGCCACGAACTTTAATCAGCGCACCTAATGCCACATACACGAGACCAGCGACCATTAAACCGCCCATGGTGGCAGGAATACCCCAAGATTGAACACCGTATAAAATAGGAGCGATAAAAGCGAAAGAAGAAGCAAGGAAGATAGGAACAGAACGACGGGTAACAACTTGGAAAATCAAGGTACCGATACCAGCACCGAAGAGAGCAACACTAGGATCTAATCCCGTCAGCAACGGAACCAGAACTAGGGCACCAAATGCAACAAATAGCATCTGTGCGCCTTGAATGGCATTTTTCATTTTTTATTCCTTTAGGTGCAATGTATCCCAATTTTGCGTTATTTCGGTAGAACGATCAGCGAAGTAAGGATGCAAAATAAAATTCGCAGGATTCTATCACCCTTGTAAACGATTGCAATTTGAATTGGATCAAATGTGGGGCGACTTAGTAAATAAATACCAAACTATCAATAGCCTGCACATCTTGCCAGCCAGACCTCATGTCGCGGTTGAATTCACCCCATAGAAGTCGCGTACAGCGCTGGACATAAATAGACCGCAAATTGACAGTATGTTAGTTGCTCCTATTTAGGAAGTTGCTTATCATCGACGTTTGAGCTGCTGTAACTGATTCTAGGAAAATTATGCGTGGTTTAGTTGTGTTCGCATTGGGATTGATTGCCTTTCCCGCAATGGCATTAACGAATGTCGATTTATATCATACTGAAATTGTGTTGGATCAGAGTGCTGAAAAACCTGATGCGCAAGCACGTATTGAGGGCATGACAGAGGTCATCGTTCGAACTTCAGGTGATCAAAGTGCGGCGGAGAATCCAGTCGTACAAAAAGCGTTATCACAAAACTCTCAATATCTGGCTCAAATTAGCCATGGTCAGATTGCTGAGCAGCCTACCGTGAAAATGCTGTTCAGTGCGCCTCAAATCAAAACGTTGCTTAGCCAAGCTCAGCTTCCAATTTGGCCAGCACAGCGTGCCAATATCCTAGTATGGTTAGTTGAAGAGGATCAATCAGAGCGCAACATCATTTGGGAGCATTCTGATTCAGCGGTTTTGGACCAGATGAAGCAAGAAGCGCAAAGTCGTGGCTTACCTCTTACCGTTCCCGTGGGCGATTTTGATGATGTCACTGGATTAACGGTGTCTGATCTTTGGGGTGGTTTTGCCCAACCTGTGGGTCAAGCTAGCCAGCGATATCCTGCCGATGCTGTACTGGTGGTTCGCGCTCAAGGTGATAACTTACGTTGGACATTGTATGACCAAACGCCAGAAACCATTGGCGTGACGCGTCAAGCGCCGATGAATGGTAGCAATGAGGGTGTGGATGCCGCTGATAGCATGATCAACCAAATCAGTGATTATTACGCACAGCAAAGCGCGGTTATTGTGGCCAGTGAGTCATCTGAATCGGTGAAAGTACGTTTTACATCGTTGGATAATGCGACTGATTTCTTTGTACTTGAACGCAAACTGCAGCAACTAAGTTCGGTCGCCTCTTTGGATATATTGAAAATCCAAGGTAAAGAAGTGACGTTCCTAGTCCATTTACTGACGTCTCCTCAAGCGTTTGAGCAGGAAGTATCACGCATGCGTGAAGTGTTGCCGTTACCGGCGGTGGTTGAATTAACGGACAGCGTGGCTACCGCCGAAGCGACTGAGTTACAACCTCAACCAAGCACAGACGTGACACAAGAGTCGTTGGTGAGTGCAGAGCCAGTATTAACCCAAGAGCAGCAGACCGTGATAGAGCCTGTTGTGGCAACGGCCGAACAAACACTGCCGGCCATTATAGAATCCACTCAGGTGACCCCGCCGTCAGAATCTATTTTGATGTTTGAGTGGCAGGGAGGGCATTACGCAGTCCCAGTTCCTGAAGAAGAAGAGACTCAATTAGAGGCTCCACTCGAAGGCATCGATGTCGATAATGTATAAATAAAAAAAGCTTCGCATTGCGAAGCTTTTTTATTGGTTGCGTGAAAGCGGTCAATTAAGCGCTATTCGTATGTCGATTTTTCTTGTTTTTCTACTTCGGACAAGCGCTTTAATTTTAAACCTAACTCTTTTCCTCGAGCTCGAGCATAGAGAATATTCCCGACAAATGCCCCGCTGGCGAGCAGCAATTCTACGAGTGCAAGCCATCGTTCGCCACCATCAAGGTAGAGGATGGTCAATGCATGTAAGAAATAGAACATCAAAATAAAGTTTGCCCACGCATGCGTGTACGGTTTACCGGCTAAAATTCCGGGTAATGGCAGCAGCAGCGGTATGCACCAAGCGATGGCAAGCGTTGTGCTATTGATGTGCGGGTGGGGTGATAGGAATATCTGCCAAATCGCGACCCAAGCCAATAAGCCAAGATTGGCGGACAATGCCAAAAAGCGGTAGGTTTTGGTGGTTGGCTGCAATTCTTTTAGCAAATGATCGGTTCGATCTTCCGTTTGCATTTCAGACATCATCACTCCTTGAGCAGTTTAACGGCCGTCTTGGCCAGTCGTTTTCCTAAGTTTTGTGCTAATTCGATTTCTTCGTGGCTGAGTCCTTTATCGTGGCCGACGTGTGTTGCCCCGTAAGGGGTACCACCACTTGTGGTGGTGTGCAGTGTTGGCTCAGAGTAAGGAATGCCCATCACCAACATACCATGGTGAAATAACGGCAGTTTCATACTTTGTAGCGTGGTTTCTTGCCCGCCATGGAGACTGGAAGAAGAGGTAAAAACACAGGCGGGTTTATCAATCAATGCGCCACTCATCCAGAGCGCAGAGGTTTGATCCCAGAAATGTTTTAGCGGCGCGGCCATATTACCAAACCAAACGGGGCTGCCCATCGCAAGGCCATCACAACGCTTAAGCTCTTCAAGTGTGATGATCGGATCATGGCCTTGGTGCTCGTGTGAGGTAATCTCTTCAACCGTACGCAGCAGCGCCTCGCAATGAGGAACCGATTCGATTCCTCTTGCGATCTGACGTGCCAATGCTTTTGTTGCACCATGGCGACTATAGTAAAGGACGATCAGTTGGCAACTCATAGAATGGTGAGTACTTGCTCTGGTGGGCGACCATGTCTGGCTTTGCCGTTCGCAACCACGATTGGACGTTCGATGAGCTTTGGATTCTCTGCCATGGCGATAAACAGTTGTTCATCGTTAGCGTCAGCAAGAGCAAGTTCTTTATAGACATCTTCTTTTGTACGCATCATGTCACGGACATGGGTGACTTCAAGCTGAGCGTAAAGGGTTTTTAGCGCTTCTACACTGAGTGGCGTATCTAAGTATTTAATCACTTCAGGCTGAACATTATTTTGTTCTAACAGCTCTAATGTTTGGCGGCTTTTTGAGCAGCGAGGGTTGTGATAAATCACGACTGACATACATTTCTCCGATTTATTGTAATGCCATGAAACGGTCACGCTGAACCATGAGTTGATCAATGCGTGCGTCGTATCGGGCTTGTTTTAAACTACCTAACTCTGCCAGTTGGCTGGCTTGTGTGTAGTATTGAATCGCTTTGTTCCAGTTGGCTCTGAGCGCTAAAATTTCGGCACGAGCGGCTAATTCTTCATCGCTCTGGCCTAGCTTTGTGTAGGCCTCAGACAGTAAGTGCCAGCCATTAACGTCGTTAGGAAAATCATGGCTATAGCGTTGTAATACGCGGGTGGCTTGCTCGTATTTCTCTTGAGCTAACAATGTGTTGCCATAGTTGATCATCAACACTGGGTTTTTGGGTGTCGATTTCAACGCTTTTTCCAGCATTTCAGAGGCTTTTTCAGGCATCTTTAAACCGATGTAAAGATCCGAGAGCGCATCGAGGTAAAAGAGGTTGTTTTTATCTTGTTGGTATAGGTCGAGCAAGATCGTTTTGGCTTGGTCGAACTCTCGATTATCCAAGTGCACTAACGCTCGACCATACTGGAAGGTCGGTTTTAACGCCGGTGATGATTTTTTCTCTGTGCGGTTAAACCAATCAAGCGCAGAAGCGGCTTTAATATTGGCATAACGGGCGACAATTCGAGCTTTTGCAAGGTGGTAATCAACAGATTCCGGCACTCGTGTTTGCGGATAATTTTGCGCTCTGACACGGGTGTCTGTAATACGGTCGGCTGGCAATGGGTGCGTTAATAGCATCGGTGGCGGTGTGCTGGCATAGCGATATTCATCGGCTAAGCGAGTAAAAAACTTCGGCATCGCATTCACATCAAACCCCGCTTTAGAAAGGGTTGCGATACCAAAGCGGTCCGCTTCTTTCTCATTGCTTCGCGTGTAGTTTATTTGCCCCTGCATATTGCCAGCGGTGGCGGCGGTGATGGCTGCCATCCCGGCTTCTGGCGATGCAATCGCTAATAGCAATGAGCCCGCGAGTGCGGCAATCGTGGCCGGAGAGCGACGAGCTTGCTCCTCCATACTGCGAGCGAGATGTCGTTGCGTGACGTGCGCAATTTCGTGCGCCACAACGGAAGCCAGTTCACTTTCACTCTGTGCGTGTAAAAATAAGCCAGAATGCAACGCCACATAGCCACCAAAAAACGCAAAGGCGTTGATGTTGCGGTCACGAATCATAAAGAAAGTGAAGGGCGTTTTTACATCATCAGCGTTCGCGACTAAGCGATGACCGAGCGAATCAATATACTCGTTCAAAACGGGGTCATTGACGATCGGCGCTTGATTGCGCAGCATGCGCATATAAGCATCGCCGTACACTAATTCTTGGTCGATAGTCAGCGTACCGCTGGCTGCGGTGCCGATATCCGGTAAGTTAAGACTGTTCGCCATGGCTGGTAGTGACGATGTGGTGAGGGCTACCGCCAAACTCAAAGCGAGTAAAGATCGAGTACGTTTTAACATATTAGACAGGTCATATTCCCTTTTGATAATCGGCTGTTCAATGAAATAAACGACAGCCAAAGAGTCACTTCTATAACGCTATAGACACTTTATTGTTGTGAGGGTTTCAAAGCAAATAAAGTTATCTGATATTTCTGCCTTCCCTCGCGATGTATGACGATTTTAAGCTCATTCCGTGTCTTGGCGAGCAATTTCATGGTGTTGAGTATACAATAACCCACCGATAACGGATTGTTTGCTGAGCTGATGCCATTAGTCGATTTAGATTTGCGTGATCAACGTTGCCCTTTAGCGCTGTTACTTGCCAAGCGACACGTTGCGGACATGGTGGAGGGTGAACTCTGTACTATCTTGGTAAAAGATCACAGTTCCAAATCAGACATTGTCCGCTTTCTTAACCAGTATGATTTTCAGGTCGACTGTGTTGAGCTTTGTCATTCTTATTTATTGAACGTGAAGAAAGGAACCGAATGAGATGTTAGAAATGGTGAGTCGTTGGTATAAGCGACGTTTTTCTGATCCGCATGCCGTTAGCTTAGTGGCGATTTTATTTTTCGGTTTTATTATCATTTACTTCTTTGGTAATTTAATCGCGCCTCTACTCGTGGCGATCGTGCTTGCTTACTTACTTGAGTGGCCAGTCACACACCTTTCTCGACTCGGGATCCCAAGAACCCTTGCGGTTATCCTCGTGATCGTCTCTTTTTTCGCGTTAGCTATTGTGGCCATTTTCGGTCTCGTCCCAACCATCTGGCAGCAAGTCGGCAATTTGATCAACGATATCCCGAACATGTATGCGGGCTTACAGAGTTTTATCGCGGAGTTACCGGTCAAATACCCAGAGTTAGCGAATTTCCAAATTGTTGAATCGTTAGCAAGCAATGCCAAAAACCAAGTGATTAGTGTCGGTGAGAGTGTTGTTAAAGGCTCACTTGCTTCTCTGATTAGCATTGCAACATTGGCTGTTTACTTAATTTTAGTGCCGCTATTAGTGTTCTTCTTGCTTAAAGATAAACAAGAAATGATTGCGATGGCGAGTGGTATGTTGCCGCGTAATCGCAAATTAGCGACCAAGGTGTGGGATGAGATGAACGAGCAAATCTCAAACTATATCCGCGGTAAAGTGATGGAAATTTTGATTGTGGGGAGTGTCAGCTACGTCACTTTTGCCATTCTCGATCTCCGTTATTCCGTATTATTGGCGGTGGCGGTGGGCTTTTCTGTGCTCATCCCTTATATCGGCGCGGCGGCTGTGACGGTGCCAGTTGCGATTGTGGGTTTGTTCCAGTGGGGGCTATCTCCAGAGTTTTACTACTTGCTGGTGGCTTATGGCATCATTCAAGCACTTGATGGCAACGTATTGGTTCCGGTGCTTTTTTCTGAAGCGGTGAATCTTCATCCTGTGGCGATCATTGTGGCGGTTTTAGTCTTTGGTGGCTTATGGGGTTTTTGGGGGGTCTTCTTTGCCATCCCGCTCGGCACGTTAGTTAAGGCGGTGTGGAACGCATTACCCGGACCAGAAGAGCAAGAGGCAAGCTAGCCAGCCAGTCGTCAGATAATTCTGACAAGATTGCGAATGAATCAGAAAAGCCAAGCACAGCGGTGTTTGGCTTTTTTTATTATTAATCAACCTCTTATATTCATGCTCTTGCGAATGTAAGAAAATGTAAGAATTAAATTAAACTTTTTGGCTATTTTGTCGATATAGCTAACAGTAATAAAGTTGATTAAATAAGAGGAAGTATGCGATTTAGCCAGAAAATAGTAGCAGCATCATCGGCATTGCTCCTAGTTACGCTAGTGTTGCTATCATTTCAACAATCTATATTGGTAAAGCAGGAAGTTGAAACGTTAATTGATACCAGCCTAACAGAGCTAGAGCAAGGTGTGAGCACTGCCGTGAGTGCAGAGATGGATGCGAAACGCACATTAGCCAAGTCTATCTCACAAGTAGTGCAGCTGAATCCGAACGATCGTCTTTATGTGGCTGATATTTTAGAAACACCGGTAATTAAAAACACCTTTATCACCGTTGGATTTGGCTACGAAGCGGATGGTTTCGTGGTTGAAAATGACGATGCTTGGGACGTGGAGTCGAGCTATGAGCCCCGCACTCGTCCTTGGTACATCCAAGCTAAAAACCGTGGCGACATCGTGGTGACAGAGCCTTACGTTGATCCTACCACCAAAAAAGTCATCATTTCTATCGGTGCACCTGTTCGTTCTGCGGGTCAATTTGTCGGCAGCTTGTTTTACGATGTGGAGCTCGATGCCCTTGCCGATCTTGTGAATCAAACCGATTTGTTTGATGCGGGTTACTTATTTATTGTGACTCAAGACGGCACCACGATTGCGCACCCAGACACCAATCGCAATGGCGATCCGCTTGCGAATTACTTACCACAGGTTCGAATTCAAGAGGGAACCCAACAATTTGAGCGTGATGGTAAATCTTACCTTGTTCGATTTACTAAAGTGGGCTCAGAAGGTTGGTATGTTGGTGCATTGCTGGATGAATCAGTCGCGTTTTCGACGATTGATGATATGCGTACCGGTTCAATGATTTATACCATCATCGCGCTGCTATTGAGCGTGTTGGTTCTATCCGTGCTGATCAAAGTGCTTATGCGTCCTCTTGCTGCATTGAATGCCGCGATTCAAGACGCGGCGAGCGGTCAAGGTGATCTCACGCGACGACTTGATACCAATACCGATACCGAGTTCGCCGAATTAGCGCTAGGCTTCAATACCTTTACCGAGAATTTGCAGCAGCAAATGATTCAGTCGAAAGCGATCAGTGCCGAAATCTTATCGGGCTCCGAGCAATCGGTGGTTGGTGCGCAGCAAGCATCATTCGCGGTCGCAAGCCAACTTGAAGAGCTGGAACAACTTGCCACGGCGATGCATGAGATGTCTGTGACGGCAATGGAAGTTGCCAGCAACGCTCAAAGCGCATCAGAAGCCGTAAAACAAGCCGAACATGCGAGTACAATGGGTTCTCAAGTGGTCAGCGATACGACAAATGCCATTAGTCAGCTTTCACTGCGTGTCGATCAAGCGGTAGAAGAGGTCGCTGGACTTGAGTCCGCGACGTCGAATATTGAGACCATCCTGAAGGTCATCAACGATATTGCCGATCAAACCAACTTGTTGGCGTTGAATGCGGCGATTGAAGCGGCACGTGCGGGTGAGTCAGGTCGTGGTTTTGCGGTTGTTGCTGATGAAGTGCGCACACTTGCGCAGCGTACACAGCAATCGACGACAGAAATTCGCAGTATGATTGAGCAGCTTCAAGCGGGCGCAAGCTCTGTGTCGAGTGCGATGAACGAGAGCAAAGCAACGGCTGATATCGCGGTTGCCCATGCTCTGCAAGCGGATCACTCACTGCAAGATATTCGCAATATCATTCAAAGTATCACGGATATGAATATCCAGATTGCTTCTGCGGCAGAAGAGCAGAGCTTAGTCGCCGAAGAGATCAACAGTAATACCGTGCGTATTAAAGATTTCTCGACACAAGTTTCTGATGCGGCGATTCAATCAACGCAAGCGATGAATGAGCAGATTAGTCATGTTCGTCAGCAAGATGAATTGCTGAATAAGTTTGTGGTTTAACGATCGCTGCGATTGCAACTTAGATAACCGGTTTTATGAATGAAAAACGCCAGCATGCAAGCTGGCGTTTTTGTTTTTCTTTGACGGTATTTTACCGAAGTCTTACTGAGCTTGATTTAAGTAGTCCAGCACCACTTCATGGTGATCTTTGGTCTTAAACTTATTAAACACATGCTCAATCATGCCTTGTTCGTCAATCAAGAAACTGATGCGATGCAGGCCATCGTACGTTTTGCCCATATGGTCACACCCTTGGAAATAATCTAAGACGACAACTTTGACAAATTTATGAAAAATCTTTTTTTAATAGTGGTTTAGATTAATATTTTCTCTTGTTCAACTACAAATATAGCAGTTGTCATAATTTTTTGTAAATTTGGCTCTATTTACCGATTTTCCAAGTGAAGCCTGTCATAAAAATCTTAGGTAAGCTATGACGTGGAGCTACTAGTATATATGACAGAATCGCTTGGTGATCACACGCTTGATGATCACACCTATAACTCACTTTTGGACAAAAGCAAGTTAGAGTTTGCACGCTAAACTATGCGGTTCGGATTAGTTGAGTTTGGTAAGATTTAGCTTGTTACAGTTTATAAAATCGGGGGGCTATACAGCAAGCATCATTGTGTCGTGTCAATATCCAATAGCAACATTGTTGAGTAATTGCATTTTATTTCTCCATATGAAACTAGATTTCACTAAATTAATCGATATCAAATGATACTCAGCTATGTGCATGATATGATTGAAAACGTAATAACCAGTCATATTGTTTAAGGGAATTTATGCCAACATCTTACGAGCATCAAATCAACAAGTTGCTAGACCGTTTTAACTTTCACTTTACTAAAAGTCAGGTTAAGCAGGTGATCGATACAGTTGCTAGGTCAAAAGATGATTTCAAAAGGGATGTTCTAAATGCTGTTGGTACAAGTACGGATCTGCAGAATAAGCTCAATGAGCTTGGCTTATTGGCGCTTCAACTTGATACGAGACAGGTTGAGCTCTTTAATGTGACTGAGCAAGCTGACAAGATCGCTCTTAACTCACTGTTCGCAACATTGCCGCTCACTACAGAGCAGTCAATTATTGATGCGTTTCCATTCCCAGTTGAAAATGTTTCACTATTAAATAGCTTGCAAACTAGCAGAGTTTATCCAGTATTGAGGGATAGTGTTTCTTTTGGCGGTGAAACATATAAGCGAATTGTTGCATCTGTAATCACAGACCGAGAGATTGAAGAACCTGTACCAGCATCACACTTATCTGCAAGTGGTATTCAACTCCAGAATGCTGATACAACATTTATGATGAAACGCAGAGTGAGAACTCAACTCTTTCATGTGATTTACTGGAGTGAGAATCAATCGAGACTAATCTTATCTGTAGATAGAGCTTCGATGTCAAGAACCGCCTGTCAAACGCAACTGTTTATCATGCGTCAGTTTTTGATGGCGAATAACGTTGACCATGGTGACCCAATCAACGTGTTCCACGCTATCGGTCCTATGTATGATGCTGCTGATGGTTACATAACGAAAGTTGGACATGTTACAACGGACTCTAACCCAGTTCGAATTCCATTAAAGGGTAGCCAAAAGTGCTTGAAGCAAGATAGCTACCACAATACAGGTGAAACAGCTGGTTATGTGCATGCTAAATTTGCTGTAACCAAAAAATGGGAATTCCCAGTAGCAAATACAACACGTAAGATTGACATTGAAGTTGGGTTGATGGGGCATCCAAAGATGCTTGATACATCGCAACCACTAACTGATTTCTCAGTTAATAAATCGTCAAGATTAGATGATTTCAATTTCGCTATCGAGAAAGTGCTGTTGCACCTTCCATAGATATTTTAAGGTTTGTCATGAGCAACGTAACTCAGATCAGAGCACTGTTAGCCGAGTTGGTGTCGACAACGCAGTCACCAATCTATGCTGTTTGTGACGCCATCGCTTCTTATTTGGAGCAAAATCCTCGACAAAACAATCTGACTATTGGAGGGTTACGAGCAGCATTAAATCGTGCTCCCTCTGGTGATGGTGAGTTGATTCAGGCTGCATATGCCCTGACGGCCAATCCTTTTGATGCTCTAGAAGTCAGATATAAATTGTACGATGACAGTATCACGAATGTGATTGAAGAGTTAGATCAGCATACGTATATGATGGCGTTGAACGAGCAACGGTATATTGACGATGATGGGAATACACTCAAATTGGAGGAGCTAAACTCCAGAGTGTTTCCATACTTCGTGAACAGACTTCAAGTACCAACTAATTCGTTGTCCCAAGAAGTAGTGGGGCATCAATAATGACAGTTTCTCCAATTGACAGCATGGCACAAGCTGCAGGCTATAGTATGCAGGATATTTTTTCTGCATGTCCTGATATCATGGAACAGTTAGCACGTCAGAGACCATTATCATATGATGCGTTTGTCAGCCAAATTGACAAAGATTTGAACAAAATAATCAGTATCACCGAGTCAGGTAGACAACACCATTATGAGAAAGGTGAAGATGCTATAACCGAACATCTTATCGTCCAACTCAAACAAAAATATCCATCGGTGCATCATGATGCTCAAAATGGTGGTCATTGTGATATTTATATCGAAGTAACAGGTTCCAGCGGTGATTTGTACAAATGGGTGATGGAAGCAAAGCTTTGGAATGGTTTTGATTATGTTTATGGTGGGTTAGAGGATCAATTGCTTGGTAGCTACGCAATGGGTGGAGCTAATAATTGCAAGGGTGGTATGATTTTCTACTCGAAGCTTCAGAATGGCGCATCGTATGCGATGAGTGAATGGGAAACAGGATTAGTAGCTAAGAGCATTGCTGTTAATAATAAAACTTCAGATGGCTTAAGATTTGCGACCGAACACAAGCTTAACGGTGGCATGGGTGCTGATTTTTCTGTAAACCATTACTGTGTCGACTTATACCACGGACCCACGAAAGCTAAACTTGCTAAAGCGGCAGAAGACAAAAGAAAGAGGCTTGAAACAAAAATTAGAGCTGAATTAGCCACTAAGTCTAAATCTCAACGTAAATAGAGTTGTACTTACGAAATCCCATGTGATACTCCTTAAATAAAGGTGATCACATGGGATACTCCGACTTTAAACGTAACAAAACCAACTCACCAAAAGACATCAATTCGCATCTCGATACGGTGATGTAGTCTCAGGTCTGAATCAGTACATCTCGAGCTCCAGAGCTATTAGAATACCTCACAAATCCTCGAACTCAGAAATTAGATTGCTCTGCGAGAGGGCGTTTCTGGATGTGCTGCATTCGGATAACTTTTGATAGGTCAAACGCACGCCAATAAAATATGATTGAGTGTATACTCTGACTGATTTTGGGGCAAAAGTGCTTCAGACTGATTTTACCAAAGGCTGTTGCCCTATTGGATCAGACTAAGAAAACAAGAGGTAAATGACTGCAATCGCAGTGACAGGCACGAACAAAAAAAGAGTCAATAGTCTAAGCTGCTTGCTCGACTGACTCAACTCAGAAGCTTCCTGTTTAAGCTCTTTTTCGGTCAACTTTTTCTTGCTCATCACATACAACCTGTCAGGAGATTAGATTAGTTTCAGTATAGCAAAATCAGCCAAGCTGCCGCTAGAACGAATGCGTTGAAACAAATCTTTGGACATAAACGAGTTAGAGTTGGTGGTCAAAACCGTGCACTTCAGATAAGTTGAATTGGGTAAAAACCAAGTAAACGAGTCTAACTGAAGCAAGTCTATCAAGTCGGGGGCTATTCAGATTTTAGAGAGTTAGACCTTTCCAGAGGAAGTGCTTTGACCGTTCAACAAACTCAGATTCTCACTCCTCAGAGCATGTAAGAATCGTGCTATGCACTTTTAATGAAATAGCTTGCTCTATTGCATCGAATAACGGTTTACGATGCTTTGTTAGTATTCTTGTACACAAGCACAAAACTGCTCTAAGTAACTATTTTTATATGCACTTAGTGGTAGAGTGATACCTTAAAAATAATAAATAGGCTTTGAACGTCATGGCAACTCGGATACTTAAAGTTGAGGTGGAAAACGATTTCCTCAACAAAGTCTCAAATAGTGGGGCTTACACCGCAATTTCTGAACTCGTTTGGAACTCTCTCGATGCAGATGCTAGTACTGTTAAAGTTAGGCTTTGTGAAGACGCTATCATGGGCGGGTGGGATAAACTGCAAGTCATTGATGATGGTATAGGAATTTCAAACAAAGTTGCTGATAAACACTTTAGTAAACTTGGTGGTTCGTGGAAAAAATTTGCTCAAAAAACAAAGAAAGGAAGATTCTTACACGGGCAAGAAGGACAAGGAAGATTTAAGCCGTTTTCACTTGGTCGTATCATTGACTGGAACACCGTTTACCTTGAAGAAAGTCAACAACAACTACAATCGCTTGTCATAACTGGAAAATCGGAAGAGATAGGTAACTTTACCCTAAACGATGGTTCGCCAAAAGATGAACTACGCCACACAGGAACCACAGTAACAATTTCGGAGTTAACCCCTAAAGGACTAAAAGTTTCTGAAAATGGCTTGATCAATTATATCTCTTGCGCATTTGCTATTTACTTAGCTAAATACCCAACGATAAGCCTATATGTCAATGATAAAAAAATTGACCCCGCAGAATACGTAGAACACGAAGATACTATCGATTTACCATCTGTCATTTTTGAAGAAGAGTCTTACGCATACTCGCTAAAAGTAATCGAGTGGAAATGTGATACCAAGAATGAACTTCATTTCTGTGACAGTAACGGTTTTCCGTTACACTCCTACGATAAAACGATTCGGGGAACAAGTGACTTCAATTACACCGCTTACTTAATTTCCGACCATATTAGCAAATTATCAAGTAAGGGTGTTCTAGAACTAGGCTCACTTGAGCCAACCTTGTCGAAGCCAATTGATGATGCTCTTGCATCATTGAAAAACCACCTTTATTTAAGACGTATTGCCAAGTCCGCGAACATTATACAAAAGTGGAAAGATGAAGATATTTACCCATACAGCGGAAAGACTCTCAATACGATAGATGAAGCGGAAAGACAAATATTTGATGTATTGGCTATTAATATTAGTCAAGAACTGCCAGATTTCGAAAAAGCACCAGTAAAAGTTAAAAAGCTCCAATTTAGGCTGTTAAAACAAATCGTGACTTCTAATCCAAATGATCTACAGCTGATTTTTGAAGAAGTACTAAACTTGACAGTTAAAAAGCAGAAGGAACTAGCTGAACTCTTACAAGATGTTAGCTTAACTTCAATAATTAATGCTTCTAAGATTATATCTGACCGACTAAAGTTCATTGCTGGTTTAGAGCATATTGTCTTTGACCCAGAAAAGAAAAAAGTACTGAAAGAGCGTAGTCAATTACATAAGATTTTAGCTGAAAACACATGGATATTCGGTGATGCTTTTGCTTTATCAGTAAATGACCAATCATTGACTGAAGTACTAAAAAAACACCTTAAAGCGCAAAATGTTGACCTCATACCAAACAAACCAGTGACTCGAATTGATTCTTCCCGAGGAATCGTAGATCTGATGCTCACGCAATCAGTGCCACAAAATCATGCTGAACAATTAGAGCATTTGGTAATTGAACTCAAAGCACCTAAAGTTGCTATAGGCGCAAAAGAGATACAACAAATTGAATCTTACGCATTTGCCGTTGCTGCTGACGAACGCTTTAACAAACTAGATGTCAGATGGAATTTTTGGATTGTATCAAACGACACCGACGCCTTTGCAGATAATAGAGCTAAGCAAGACAAAACTGGGCAAGGCATCATTTATCAAACCGATAATGTAACGATCCAAATCAAAACTTGGGGGCAATTAATAAAGGAATGTAAACATAGATTAGAGTTTGTACGCTCTCATCTGGACTTAGATGTGAAAACAACTGATGGCTTACAGTACTTGCAAGAAAATTACTCCGAATACACCGAGAGTATCATTTTAGATAAAGAACTACTGACCGACTAATACACTCGCCCCCAAAGTTCGGGGGCTTTTCATTTAATTCGCATAGTTTGTTATTGAATACTAACGCCCGCTTAAGTTGTGAGTGACGCTCCACCAAACTTAACTTGGACGCCGAAATCACGCAAGCTCAAATTGACGACAAAAGTGCCGAGCGTTACAAATCAACTTGAAGCGTTTGTTAAATTGCTATGTGATCTCTTCAATTTTACCACTTAGAAAATCACCGCTTTGATTATTAACAATATCATCAAGTTTATCTTGAAACTTTTGAATATCTAAAAACCAAAAACTTCGCCCGCAAGGAAGCCCTGAACGACTAGGTTTAGTGTTAAAACTAGTTTCAAGGTAATAACGCTCACCAAGCCTGTAACCTGTCACTTTAAGTATTCTCGAATTTGTTTCATCAGTTAATTCTTTAACTACCTCTGTCGTGGCTATTTGCTCCAAGTTCCTAGTTGAAGGCCACTGGATAGCCCAATACTTACCAGTTTGATCAACAACATATGCTTTGAGAACATCAGGTATGGAAATACCTTGGGGAAGACTAATTTTAATTTCTCCTTTTTCACCTTCAGCAAGCTTGATGTTGTCCACTTTTTGAAAACAAACCCACCGTCCGTTACGGTAGTGCCATTGCTTGAATAGTTTTTGCTTCCAGTTTTTTGGTTCAATACAATATTGAATACCGTCTATAGAAACTGGTCGCCTTCCCACAGAACGTACGGTAACTTGGTGTTTTGAACTATTTGGGGAATCAAAACCAAACGAACTTTCACACTTAAGTTTTGACTTGTCCAAACCATGCTGGCGAAAACGAAGCCATAACCCAAGCAAACCAGCAAACGTGCCAATTGTACCTGTCACAGCCCCCCAGAGAGCCAACACTTCTGTTTGTTCCATTTCTACCTTCTCTCAAAATAACTTACTTATTTAAAAGCAATGTAGCTTTATAGACGGAATTTTTCCGTCTTTGCATTCCGTTGTATATGTTGCTTGTATTCATTATGAAACTCAACAGCTATCAAACGGTTGTGTGAATCAACTGAGAGTTACGGGGCGAACCACGGAAGAATTCTGTATAAGAACCCAAAATACGGATTAGGTTTGTTTGGTCTCTTACAGTACTTGTTGGGCAGTCTGTTCGTTGGGGCTAAGAAGGTTTGGGGCAGAAGCAAGCTTGCCACATACAGTCCTTAGCTTTAAACTAACGTCGAGAGCCTCGGGTATCCCTGCTTTTTCTTGGATGTACTATTTACTGTCTGGCCAGAAGTAATTGTATCGAATTGAACTTGGCTTAATTGCAAAGCAGACCACCGAGGACATATGATAAGTCTAGGTGCTTTCCCTTCCATATACTTTGGTGATAAAACACCCGACGCTGCACCCAGAATTCAAATTAATGAAAACATTCTGTATGTAGCTGTTATACAAAGCCTGTGGCTTTGTCATATCTGAAAGTAAGAGCAATTGTGCAAGGACTTCTTGCACAAATTATTTTACTGCCATCTAAATTGATTGAGGCAAAACTGAAGGTTAGCTAGTTTAAAATGGGAAGTGATCTTCTTCATACCCTTCAACCCAAGTTACTAGCTTTTCAAGCTCATCACCTTCGGGTGTGCCTGGTTCAGCCACATCAAAGAAGGATTCAATTCTTTTCAAAACGGCTTTATAGTCGCTTTCTGAGGGTTCTAGTCCCACTTCATCTAATGAAACTGTAGCAAGCCCATCAGCGTGGGCAGTCTTAGGTGTAATACCCTTAAGCAGTTCTTTTTTTGATAGCTTTTTCTTGCTCATAAGTCGTTTCTCGATTCGAAAATGACATTAGATTAGTTTATAGCATAATGGACTACTAGCCGTAATGTAGAACCTTATTCAAAACACACTAGAGGGCAGATCATTGTGTTTCCTAGCGCCGTCAACACAATGATCTGCCCTCTGGTGTGTTAATTAGAAGCACGTGTAACCCTTCTTACAGAAAGTAAGATTCCGGGTGGTTTTAACTTCACATCGCAACTTGCGATGTGAGGGGCCACTTAAGAAGCATCAGCGCAAAGAGTAATGCATTACCCTTAAAATCAATGGCTTAAGTTTAAATTATTATGGCGTTACTGATAAATTATCCTTCGACTGAGAGAGGGCGTATAAAAAAGCTCTCCAGAATAGAGAGCTTTGATAGGTTATCGGTAGTATTGTTTTTGGCGCTTCGAGTTATACTTCCAACTTTTTGCTAGGCCATACACATGCGACTGGTAGTCGTCCCATGGGTTAGCTAACGCTTTTCTTCGCGCGGCGCGCAGTTTAATCGGGTAACCTCTACACTCAACCTTGTGAAGAAAGTAATAGCTCTTCTCCTGCTTGGTAGAAAAGTGC
Source organism: Vibrio renipiscarius (assembly GCF_000827885.1). Classification (GTDB taxonomy): domain Bacteria; phylum Pseudomonadota; class Gammaproteobacteria; order Enterobacterales; family Vibrionaceae; genus Vibrio; species Vibrio renipiscarius. Next base: position 209,440 of record NZ_JTKH01000006.1, read on the forward strand.
TTATGAGTTCCACTGCGAACGCTTGGATAAAGATCCCAAAGATATTGGCACTGGTATTTTATACGGTTCCGGTACTGCTGTTTTAGCCTTTTCATTTACCCTCCAGGTTTGCATTACCTAGAAGGGGTCCTCTGCAAAGTAATTCATTCCGGCCTCCCCAGTGTGCCTTTAGTGAAATTGTAGCCTATGGTTTTTTCAACTACATAGAAGAGAAAGCCGAGATCACTCTCTGCTTAAATGCCCCAAGTCGAAGCTCATCAAACGTCCCTAGTGTTCCATAGAGACTATTTGAACTGTCTGTACTGCTTTCCCAAGATACTGTTGTTCTCCCGCCTTTTGGGGACTCAAGCGGAAGCGCGACACTTAAGCTATTTCCTCGACCAGAGAACTCTGTTTCGATAGGTTTCCACATACTTACATAGAGACGAGACTCAGGAATATCCTGTTCAACCCTTTCAGAAAACTCAATCAGACTTTGTTCAGCAAAAGTGAATAACCACGCTTGTTGGTTTATTGTATTATTCACACGAAGTATTCGTCCGAGCACCTGCCTGAAATACAATTCAGTTTTGACTGAACTCATATGGCAACATACTTGAAGGCGCGGAATATCAGTACCCTCACTGATCATACCTACACTAACAATCCATTGTGCGTCGTTTTGTCGATAACGCTCTATTTCTGCTAGCGGTTCTTCATGTCGATAAGTGACGATAGAAACGGTTTGCCCAAACTTTTGAGATAGTATCTCTTTGATTGTTTGCGCATGTTGAACCGACGCTGCAACAATCAGTCCACCGGCATTAGGGGATCTGATACGTACTTTTTCTAACCGCTCACATCCTAAACCGAGTAGATATTCCATCGCCTCTTGGTTGTGAATAACACTCTGGTAGGATGATTTTGTCTGTTTAAGCATCTCTAATATTGATGAATAGGATTCGACTTTTTCGCGACTACTAACAGACAAGTCTTCATTATCAACCAAGACGATTTTAGGCCTTCTACAAACACCATCAGCTATAGCTTGTTTAAGAGTGTATTGGTAATCGACAAGAAGCTGTCCGTCTGGGGCGCTGTATTCACCCATCACAATGGGTAAAGAGTCTGAACGCCACGGTGTACCTGAAAGTGCGAGGGTAAAAGTAGCAAGCCCTTGAATCTTAGTGAGAACTTGCTGCCCCCAAATGTTCGCATTTTCAACCTCAGAGCCAGAGCAATGGTGTATTTCATCAAAGACAACAAAGACCCTGTGATTCCGCAATGTTTGCCAAAATTCGTCATTGAGGAATTGGATAGATTGGTATGTTAAAGATTGCCCGACAGATCCCATGCCACCATTAAACGTACACTTAAGTCTCGACGAAAAGGTTCTTTTTATACCATCAGAAACCGTCAACGATGGTGAGAAGCACAATACAAGATCTACCATGTCACTTTGTAACAACCTTGACGCAATGTTAGCGGCAAGCACTGTCTTTCCTGCTCCAGGTGTAGCTTGGCAAAAGAAATGGGAGCAGTTGGATTGATATTTTTCCAACGCTCTGTCAGAGCATTCACTTTGCCACTTCCTTAACACGGTTCATTTCCTTCATAGAGAGTATTAAGAACCTTTGTTAAAACGTTCACTTTACCGAGCAATAAAGCGGCGCGCTCTTTAGCCTCTTGATGTAAAGGGGCCAGTTTATTCTCTAGTTCAGGAAATCGAGATACGATCGACTGATACTCGTCAATCTCCCCAAGTATTATTTCCAATTCGCCCTTATATTCGTTACGTTCATTGCTCAAAATAGAATAGTTTTGAATGGGTACTTTAGGCTTTATATCCGCTTGGTTATTCGTGGTTACATTGTTATGTAACTCTTTAAATTGCTCCGCTTGAAAGTAACGTTTTTTCCGACCTGAACCTTCACTTCGCAACCAACTTTTCTTTTCAAAGTGAAAAATTGCTCGGTATACCTTTTTGCGAGCTTCGGCAGAATTGGAGTCCACATTATCAAGAGATAGCCACAAATCTCTCGCTTCTAGCACGGTGAATCCATCTAACCCATTTTCTATCAATAACTTGTGCATGACCGCACTAATTCTTCGAGCCCGTTTCATTTCCAAAATTACACCAACCAAAAACTAAGGATTGCTTAGTATACAGAAATCAGTAAAACTAAGAAAATCTTAGTTACCTTGAGATCAGAGACATGAACTATAAGTGTCATTTACTAACCCAATCCCTGAGCGTCTTAAAGAAGCACGCAAAAAAGCGAAACTCTCCCAAAAAGCTTTGGGAGTGCGTATAGGTATGGATGAAAGCTCCGCAAGCCCGAGAATGAATCAATACGAAAAGGGGAAACATACACCAGATATCAGTACGTTAAAGTCAATTGCAGATGAGTTTGGTGTGCCTTTGAGTTACTTCTTTTGTGAAGATGAGATTTCTGCGGAGTTAGCTGTGAATCTAAATAAGCTCTCTGAAACGGATAAGCAGAAGGTTCTTGAGGTGACGGTGCGGCTTATTGAAGAGTCATTTGAAAATAGTAGTCCGAAAGGGGACTAGCTACGTGAGCCAGTGAAAGGGCACTGGCTCGGTTTGGAGCCTGTAATTTAAATACTATTTGTTGTTGAGGTAATCTAGAACAACTTCATGATGGTCTTTGGTTTTGAATTTATTAAATACATACTCAAGGTTGCCAGATTCATCAATTAGGAAGCTTGTTCTTACAACGCCCATGTTTTCACGGCCCATGAATTTCTTAAGTTGCCAAACACCGTACTTCTCACAAACTGCGTGGTCTTCATCGGCTAACAAAGTGAAATTAAGTTCTTGCTTATTGATAAAGTTAGTCAGTTTTTTCGGTGTGTCTGGGCTTACACCAAGAACAACGACATTCTGGGCGTCTAGTTCAGCTTTTGTATCACGTAGACCTTGAGCCTGAATAGTACAACCAGGTGTTGAAGCGCGTGGGTAGAAGTAAAGCAATACTTTCTTTCCTTGCAACTCAGAGAGTGTGATAGGGTTATTGTCTTGGTCATTTAAGGTAAAATCTGGAGCGGTTTGTCCTGCTTCGATAGCCATGGGTTATCCTTACTTTCTTTAATTTACTCTGAATCGAGCTTTCTTATTATGTCAGTGTGTAGTTTTATCTATGCTTAGTGGTGTTGTCTAGTGGTAACTCTAAACTAGGTTTAGTTACTTTCTGAAGTTGCCTTCAACGATATTATTGGGCCTAGTGTTAACGACTTTATCCATGGCTTTCTCACGCTCTGAAGCAGGAAGCATTTCCATGAGTTCTTGAATCATCTTTATGTGGTTAGCTGCTTGTATGGCTAACGCTTGTTCATGGTTTTTTGCAGATTCGTGATACTTTTTCTTGAGCCGGTTGAGGTCGGTCTTCTCGCTTTTTAGTTTCTTGTTCTCTTGTTGCAATAGCTCGATTTCCGAGCTTGCTGAGTCACTGTTGGCCACTTGAACTTTCAGCGAGTTAGATTTTATCATTTCTTTAATATCGGCATGGTTGCGAAGTGCCCCCACGGATAGGCCGGCTTCTTTTTCAACGGTGCTATTGTTGATTTTTAGCTTGCCATGTTGTGCTTTCTTTCTTAAATTTCGGTCATTAGGCGTACCCGCCATCAGTCGCTCCAACGCCTCGATTAATGCTTTTCGTGTCGCGATTTTCATGCTGGCGCTCCGATATAGGGAATAAGTAAATCTTGCACTTCCTTTGGCAACACTACAGGCTCATAATCAACACCTAAATTAGCCATGATGCGCTCTGCTGCGGTGATTTTAATGTATGATTCCGTGGCCGTTTGTGGGTTTAATTCGTCATGCTCAATATCGTAAAGCATATTGATTTCCGCCTCTTTGCGCTTGGCTTCTGCAAATACCGCATCTACGATGTAGTCGTTTGGACAATCGACACATTCTAAAAGGTTGACTTGTGTGCGCAAACTGCACTCTGTAGAGGTACAATACACACCAGGAGCAACCGCATGGATGTGCCTTTGACCTTCTCGTACCAAGCGCTTCCAGTAGGTTAGAGAGAGCATATCGTTATCAACTTTATCTTTAAATAAACTATTTTCATCGAGTGCAAGTCTGCGCTTGGCAAATTCTTTACCTTTACCGCCAGCCACGCGCTCTTTATTCGCTAGTTTGTGATAAATATTGAGGTAAACTTGTGCCTGTTGGGCAATTCTTTCTTCCTCAATGCAGTGGCAAAGGTTTTGTTTTTTCTTTCGCAGCTTTTGAAACTTACTTGCGTTTCTGGCGTAGTGTCTTGCCATCGCAAGTGAGACGTGACTGAATTGCTGTTTGAGTTGTGGGAAAGAGAGTAGTTCATAACCAATTAGATAGTAGGCAAAAGAGCGGCGAAGTTGATGCCCTGAGAAGTCGTAGTTCTCACCAAGATGAAAAGAGCGATTAGGGTCAGACACCTTCAAATCGGCAATGTCTGCTTTGGTTAGGGCTAACTGTCCCTCAAGTGCGTTGTAGAACCATTCTTGATAGTGTTTGCACAAAGGGCTTTTTTTGATTGGACCAAAATCCCCCTCAGTTTTATGGAAGAATAGTAGGCTATCAGAATGTAACTTTCGAAGTGGATCGTGAAGGACTTGTAATAGTTCGTAGGCTTTCTTACCAAGCTCAGTTGTGACGAACTCATCCTGTTTTGACTGAATGCCTTCTGTTGTCTTTGAAAGGTCAGCATGAAGCACATTGATAACCTGCTTAGATATAGTCTCAGTCGTGCAGCCTTTGATGGTATGAAGGTGAAAAACTTCATCAGATCGCATACCAGAACGAGCAATCAAGCCCCACAAGCAGCCGCCATTAAATGTTTTAAATAGGTTTTGGGCTCTATTAAAGCCGGATATGACTCTATCACCAATTGACACTGAAAAGTCAGGGTGAAAGCGCTCATGACATTCATTTCTGATTTCTGGTTTATGCTGTATCAATAACTCATACACTTGCTCTTTTGACGGCGAACTAAGTGCAAGAAAAGCGGCTTTAAATGCGCTGTTTTTTGCTTTGGCGCTATCATTGCGGCCATCCAAGTACCAAACAACCTTACCGCTTAGCATGGTGGCGTTATTGCTGAGAAGGTATACAGCGTACTCTTGGTAGATCTTATCAAAATAGGTGGCGAGGTAGTTTGGTAGCTTGCCCAACTCATCACGTAAAGGGTACAGATAGTCGATGAGCGCGCCGGACTTCTTTAAGCCTTGGTAATATAAGCGCTGAGGAATAACCGGATGAGGCTTAGCCTCTTTAAGCACTAACCCAAAACCTTTAGCGCTTACTCTTTGCTTCAACTTAGTATTGAATGGTAGGCCTCTTGCTTCAATGGTGAGTTTATTTAGGGCTGAGTAAATACCCTCTCGTTCAAAGTCAATCTCAGTGGATTCCGTAGTAATCCAACGTTCAAGACGATTGAAATCAACGTATTCAAAGCTGTTAAGGTCCTCTTCCAAAAGAGGGGGAATGCACTTCTTTAAATTGGTGATAGTTTTATAAATCGATAGAAATGAGTAGTTGTGCTCGGATGTCCACATCATTGTTAAAGACAGTGCTTTTAATTGATTTTCTAGGTTGCGTTCAATTACGTACCCATTTAATGTGAAATCCAAGGTTTCAGTTTCTGTCGAATGGGGCTCAAAGAACGAGTGTAGGCGCCTCCACGCCTCATTATCACCAATTTTACCCAATGATTCACCCGTTACTGTAAACCCGATATCAAGCTGTTCAAACTCATCCCAATTACCTCGCTTGATAGCAGGCTTTAAAACATCAAGTAGGTAGTTACGATGTGCGCCAAGGTGGTTTTGAGCCATCTGGATTGATTTCAAAAACTTTAGGTCTTCTATCTTAATCATTATAACCCCTTAATTAGCGATAAATGGAAAGGGTGGCGTGGTCAGTGGATACGCGAGGGTGACGTCCATTTTTTTTAAATAGCGCTAACGCCTCATTGTAAACCTCAGAGCTGGCGCCATCGAGTGTACATTCATAAGCTTCAATTCGATCCAGTACCTCTCGTTTGGCGTGGGGGTATTGGTCAAGGACTTCGCGCAGAACATCAATAAAGGATATTAGTTTATAAATGGACTGAGGCTCATCGACGGCTTTTGCTGAGTAGCACAAGTGGCACATATCGAACTCCGCACAAGGCAGCTCCCCCCCCATTAGCTTATTAGTTGCTCGTTGGGTTCCTTTGCCATTTTGAACATATTGCTCTCCATTGCATGCAATTCCATTTGGATTGGTTTTTTTCTTACTCTTTAGCCACTCATCGTGCGCCAGTATCGGAATGCCTAATTGGGTTTGAACATGATCTTTTGCCTCTTCAAGTGAGTCCCCTTGTGCCATTCTTTCCAGCACCCGTAAGGCTTGAGATAGGATGATTTTGTTTTCTTTAGGGTTGCCATTGGCATAATGCTTATTAAGTGTTTCCAGAGTATTTTGCAGCAGATTAACCAGGTGGCTCATGAAGCCGTCTTGGTATTCCTGTGAACTGGTAGTTTCTCTGAATCTGCTTGATGTCAGGTTAATGAAATACTCACCAGGCTTGATTGCCCATTTGGACATTAGGTTCGCAGATATAGGGTTAATGCCTTCCCATTGTTCGGACTTATCATTGTTACCTTTCTTCAAAAGAAAGCGAGGCAGCGTTTTCAATTGATTATCCGCTCTTTTTGTTGCCCATAGCTCGATATCTTTGATTAAGGCCTTGTCCGCTGCGGGAATGACAAAGTGACCGCTATCGCCATTTTGATAGTGAAAGGAAATGGTAACATTGCCATTTTTGTCTTTTTCTGAGTAACTCAGTGGCAGTATAATGCCTTTTAAGGGTTGGTCGGTATAACAAGATAAAATGCAGTAACCTGAGAGAAATAGCCCTGAAGTGACTCTTGCTTTATTTGTAATCGGTGCAGTGATTTTACTGACCATTGCTCGCCCAAGCTCATTGGTTGTTTTTTTTAGTCCTATGCATTCATGGTTAAAATAAGAATAAAATAACTCTTGGAACCAAGGGAGAAGGAGCGCTCGCTCTGAAGACACAAGATTTAATGTAGTGGTTAAGTGTCGATTGATACTCTTGATGTTGAAGGCGTGACTTTCTTGTGCATTAGTGTCTAGTGTAAATAGTAAATCACGCTCCTCCCCATAGAGCGTAGATAGCTCTGCAAGCGTTTTAATGAACATAACCCCGCTTTTTTTCTCGACATCAAATGAGAAATCGGATTCATTTGTGAGAATGGCTCCCACTTCCTTGTTCGCCCTTGCCTTAAAACTGCTTACCTTCACCGTCTGTAGGCTTTTATCGCGGGTATCGGCGTGGACGGTAATTGGGTGGCTAATTTTTCTCACATCGCTATCATTCAGCGATGTGAAATAGCACATTAAATGGTAGGCAGCCCCCATAGCAAGGTTGAACGCACAACCAGAATGGGCAAAGCCATTTTTCGTTTTCAAATCCGTTTTCACCATCAACGTTTCTTTGTATTCACCAAAATTAATGCAGATTGGGAGCTCATTAGGTGCAGGTGTGTTTCCAGTCTTGAGTGCAATTAACTGTGATGCTAAACCAAAGAATAAGTCGCTTAATCGAGTCACGATAATTTTTTCATCAGCATCCGAATACGCCTCGGTTGAGTCGTGTCTTGAATTGAAGGGGCGATGTAAAATCGTCCAGCGCTCAGAGGGTAATCCGCACCATGATAGGGCTTTTGATAGTGATGAAATAATAAGGCTGGCGGTAGATTCTTTAATGCCAAGCTCATCATAGTGATATTTTTCCCAAAGTCGCTTTGATGGGTTATAAACCTTGACTCTGTGCCTTAATTCACCATCATTGCCTGCGTATTTCAGGTATCCCTTTTCGGATAAAGGGTTGATGTTTACTGCATCGCAAAAGCATAAGTAACCCCTTAATACCCCGTAGAGTTCCGCAACAGTACGTGGTGAGTTCCCATTTAATACAGACTCATGTGCTTTTTTGCAAAAACGTCTTAAGTAAGGCATGCGGCTTTGTACTTTTCCGCGAGTTTTATCGCAACCCATATGCGCTAAATGTGATATATCAAACTCACCTGTTCTTTTATCAGTTGCTTGTTTATAAGGAATAGTGAGATTGAGTTGGACGACATTTTTGTTGCTTCGTGTTGTCTTGACTTGGGTTGAGCCTTTGGAAAGTGGACTTTTAGCCATGCTACCACCCCCCGTTTAGTTTGTTGTTTTTGCGTTTTGCAGCGCGGAGTTTGGATTCATACTCATTCATAAACTTGATGTACTTCTCAGTTGTTGTGGTACTTTCGTGCCCCATGAGTTCTGCTAGTTCATCCATAAGAAATTCGTAGCTCACCCCTCTGGCTTCGGACTCAGTAAAAAGCCAATAAGTCGCAAATGTTGAGCGGCAATCGTGAACACGGTAATACCATGCTGGTTCTACTTCTTGAATCAGTTTACGTAGCGCAGAGAAGTGTTTCTCTAAAGTGTTTTCTGAATAAGCATTCCCTTTATTTGAGATAAACAGATAATCCTCAACTACTGACTCTGAGTTGGAGTAGAATAAATGTTTACGCTTTAATGCATTTCGCTCTCTTTGACGGCTGTATTTGTATTGCTCTAGTTCTTCGTAGAGATAAAGAGGCACTTCGATATTACGTGGCTTACTGCCTTTGGTTTTAGTTAGGTGAATGGGGATAACGTCCAACTCGCTCATGTCAGCCTCACCAATGTTAGATGCTGGGAGGTGAGTAAGTTCCTCAATTCGTGTGCCTGTTTTAATGGCCAACCTAAACATCAAAGCGAAAGGCTTCGGTAAGCCGTCAATATATTCTTCAAATAGTGCTAAATGCTCAGGTGGTATTGGCTTTAACTTCTTATGGATAGGTGTAGAGTCGGCGCGAGGAAACTCCTTCATGATGTTTGAAATTTCATATTCTCGTTTCGTACTTGATTTGGTGTGTGTGAGCATATCGTGTTGGTCATAGCCTTCATAAAGATACGTACCTTTACTAAAGTGAGTGACAAGATGGTCATCATCATTTTTTAGATAGCCAAACTTTTGCATCCACTTATAAAAACCAAGAACGGCCCCCATATAAGCTCTTGCAGTCGTTAAAGACCAAGCTTCATCCCCATCTGATCGCCTATGGCGACAATTCTTTTTTAGGAACTCAGCAAAGCGCCAAGGTGCGCCTTCTTCTTCGTATTTCGATAGACTTTTATAAGTTAGGCATTCCGCAGGAATTTCATTGCCATCCTCATCTTCTTGGTTGGAATGGGTAGAGTCCAAGAAACGAGTAAACAGTAGGAGGGCTTTAGCAATACTGTCTGTGTTTTTTACTTTCTCATTTCCCCTTAACTTGGATACAAGATAGAGAGATTGTGGGTAAACCCCCGAACCATCAGGGGCTATGATAATTTTGGTTTTTTTGTAGCGCTCTTTGATACTGGACGGGTCAAGGTGTGGGGTTAAGACAGTTTCGCCAGTGTCTTCGTTTATCTTCCCTATAATCTTTAGCTTGGCTAGAGTATCAACCTCAATATCTAGCAACCAAAAGTCATCGTAATTGAGTTCTGCTTGAACATTTGACACAGTACATCTCCTTGATATATTCCACCTATATTAAAGCTAGACTATCAAAGAAAATTACCAAGGTTTTCTGTCAAATTTTTTATCCAAGGGTAAATTTCTTTTCGCCCCAAACGCCGAACAATTCAGCCGCCGCATGGTCTTCATCAGAAAGAAGAGTGAAATTTAGGTTATCGCGTTCAATAAACTTGCCTAAGCGTTTAACGGGATCAATGCTGACACCCAACACAACCACATTGTGCGCATCAAGTTCTGCTTTAGTATCACGAAGACCTTGAGCTTGCACCGTGCAGCCAGGGGTCATTGCTTTTGGGTAAAAGTAAAACAGCACTTTTTTACCTGCGAAATCCGCAAGAGAAACGGTGTTACCGTCTTGATCAAGTAAAGAGAAAGCGGGTGCGGCTGTACCGGCGGTCAGTGTGTTCATGAGCATTCCTTATTAAAGACTATTTTTTATGAAGTTCAATGAACCGCTAACACCAAGCTGCTGACACAAGTTCGAAAAATCTTCCTGAATCTGCATTAAGTTACACTCGGAATCCACAGAGGCCGTCAAGGTCAGATGAAATTGATCATGCTGTGATTGCAGCTTTTCTTTGTCGATGGTCTGAGCACTCAATGACGACAAGCCGATATTTTTTTCAGCGAAGAATTGAGTGAATTTTTCGGTGAGGCCTAACTTATCATCAGATTCAATAAAGGCTTCAAGCGTATAGCTATTATCTTGTAAAGCATGCTTAGCGGTGCGCTTCATCATAGTAATGAGGTCATGTTCTTGACCAAGCAAAGGCAGCGTTGTTTCAACACGGGTTACCGACGCATTATTACCGGATAACAGCATGATAAGCGTAAATTCGCTTCCAAATAGTGCGATGCGACTATCGACAATATTGCAGCCTGCTTTTGTCACTAAGCCAACAATTTGGTTGCATACGCCAGGGCGATCGCTGCCAACCGCGGTAATTACCAGATGCTGAGTCATACTATCACTTCAATGTTAGTTTTGATTATTAAGTCGCTAGCTTAGCATACTTAATGCTCATAAAAATGGTGAGCAAGTTCATTTTATCGGCAATCAAAAGCAATCAATGAGTAAATTGTTTATTGGCTCGGAAATTACCGACGCTGGCGCTTTCAAATCGTGTTCGCTTTGCCGCATTGCTTGGGTATCAGGCCAGCAATCTATTCTACTATCCGCTCTACAATCGGGGGCTTGTTAGACGCTCTTTTTGCTTTTGATGCTCGGGGCGGCGCGGAGGAAACAACATGACGTAGATCTTAATTCTGCCGCTTGAAGCTTGTTGGGTTGGAATATTCCTATAAATAGATGACTTAAGGCGGTTTAAGCGCTTGTCTTCATTCCTCCCATTACAGTACCATGCAGAAAGTATCAAATTTAGGGAGAAGGACATGTTTTCAGGAAGTATCGTAGCGTTAATCACACCTTTTAATCTTGATGGCGAAGTAGATTACGTTAGCCTGAAGAAGTTAGTCGACTACCATGTGGAGGCGGGCACTGATGGGATCGTTGCTGTTGGCACCACGGGTGAATCAGCGACGCTAACTATCGAAGAGCATGTCAAAGTTGTGATGAAGACGGTCGAGTTTGCCGATGGCCGTATTCCGGTTATTGCTGGCACGGGCGCAAACGCAACGCATGAATCGGTGACGTTTAGCCGCCTACTGAATAATTCAGGCATCGTTGGTTGTTTGAGTGTGACACCATATTACAACAAGCCAACACAAGAAGGTTTGTACCTTCACTATAAAGCCATTGCTGAAGAAAGCGATCTACCGCAAATTCTTTACAATGTACCCGGTCGCACAGGGGTGGATCTTCTTCCTGAAACCGTTGCGCGTCTTGCTGAAATTGAAAATATCGTTGCATTAAAAGATGCGACTGGTGATTTAAGCAGAATTGCAAAACACCGTGAACTTTGTGGCCAAGATTTTATCTTACTAAGTGGTGATGATGCGACAGGGCTTGATTTTGTTCGCCTTGGTGGCCAAGGTGTGGTTTCTGTGACGAACAATATCGCCGCGGCAGACATGGCAACCATGTTCCGTCTTGCACGTGAAGGCCGTTACGAAGAAGCTGCCGTCATTAACCAACGTTTAATGCCATTGCACAATAAACTGTTTATCGAATCGAGCCCAATCCCAGTGAAGTGGGCTGCGCATAAGCTAGGCTTGATTGAATTTAGTGGGTTACGCCTACCATTGACTGAGCTATCAGAAGCATCAAGACCCGTGATTGCCCAAGCGATGTCAGAAGCTTGCATTTACTAATTTTAAGGATTGCTGAAGCGTTAAGCTTCAGCATTGATTGATCAGGAGTTTCAATGAAGTTGTCTCCCCAGCTAGTCGTTAGTGCACTAGCTGTTTTTGTTTTAAGTGCATGTTCAGGTGGTGCAAGTCAGCGCCGTCAAGCTCAAGATGACTTTGAGTACCTCAACACGCCTTCGCTAAAAGAATGGCAGTCGCTTCAAGGAGCGGAGCCAAAATTTTATACCAACTATGTCATCCCTCAAGGTGACTTTGCGGGTGGAATTGGTAGCCAAGTTGATATTCGTCCACCACAGCAAATTTTAGAATTGATCCCTGGAGCTCGTATCGATCGCTCTGATGGTAATGTGACAATATTGCTGCTTGATCGCGATGAAGCAAATAAAGTATGGCAAACCGCAGAGACATTGCTTGCTGAACGCAACATTGCCATTCGTGAACAAAGTGACAATCGTATTGAAACCGAGTGGGTGACTTGGGTTTCAGAAGATGAAGATGCGCCACTGTCTGCTCGTTATGAAATGAGTCGTTCGGTAGTGAATGGCCGCCAAGCGTTGAAGTTATCGTTGATTGATTGGCGTCATGGTTCTGAACAGCAACCAGTGAGCCTGACGAATAAAGAGCGTTACAGTGCTTTCATGAGCAACTTAGTCGCCGCTCGTTACGATCTTGATATTCGCCTAGAATCGGAGCGTAAAGCGCGTGAATTGGTGAAACATATTCCAATTACAATGGGCGCTGACCGTTCGGGTTTACCGGTTATCATCGCTCGTGCTCCTTATGATGTTTTATGGAATCGCTTACCAAATATTCTGCCAGAGATGGGTTTCCAGATTGAAGAGCGCAACCAGTCACAGGGTACGATTAAAGCGAAATATTTAGAACCGGATGATGAGTTCTGGGCTGAAGTCGGCGTGAAACCAGTTGAGTTGAAGTCGATTACCTATACCTTCCTATTTGGTGATTTAGGTAACCGTACGTCAATCAACGTGACCGATCCAAAAGGCAAGCCAGTCGAAGAGCAGTTGCTTAAAGATATGGTGCCCGTCTTTGCTGCAATGGCCAGCAAGCATCAAGAGTAAGTTGTTTACACCTTGGTGATTTCGTTGAATAAAAAAAGCTGACCTTGGTCAGCTTTTTTTGTCGGTGATGTTTTGCCCCTGACGCTGCATTGCGTCAGGGGGCTTAAATGGTCCTACAAGACCATCGCAGCAATCCAACCGAAGATAATCAGTGGGATGTTGTAGTGGATAAACGTTGGAACAACGGTTTCCCAGATATGTTCATGCTGACCATCAGCATTTAGGCCAGATGTTGGGCCCAATGTTGAATCTGAGGCTGGAGAACCCGCGTCACCCAGTGCTGCCGCGGTACCCACAAGAGCAATCGTCGCCATTGGCGAGAAGCCAAATGCTGCCGCTAGCGGTACATAGATCGTGGCAATGATAGGGATGGTTGAGAATGAAGAACCGATTCCCATGGTCACCAGTAGACCGACAACCAGCATCAACAATGCGGCTAATGGTTTGTTGTCACCAATGCTGGTCGACAATGATGCAACCAGTGTTTCAACACCGCCAGTCAGTTTCATTACCGCCGCAAAGCCTGCCGCTGAAATCATAATAAAGCCAATCATCGCCATCATATGCACGCCTTTGGTAAATACATCGTGCGTTTCTTTCCACGCGATGACGCCACCAAAGGTAAACACCATAAAGCCTGCTAATGCACCAATGATCATTGAACCGGTCGTTAACTGCACTGCCAAAGCGGCAATAATGCCAAGTATCGCGATAACGATATTTTTCTTATTGATGGCTTGGGTTTCTTGAGCGGCCTTCGTGTGGCTTGTTTCTGCATACTCACGCGGCTTACGGTAAGTAAAGAAAATCGCGGTTAACAAACCAAACAACATCCCTGCAGCCGGTAATAGCATCGCCGTTGGAATTTGGCTTGCCACGACATTATCAAGGCCGTTGTCATGAAGATTTTTCAGCAAGATGTTGTTGAGGAAAATGCCACCAAAACCAATCGGTAATACCATGTATGGGGTAATCAAACCAAAGGTCAGCACACAAGCAATCATGCGGCGATCGAGTTTGAGTTTGGCAAAAACACTAAGAAGAGGCGGGATCAAAATAGGGATAAAAGCGATATGAACAGGTATCACGTTTTGAGAAGACATCGTCACTAAGATAAGCGCAACGAGCACGGCATACTTTAAGCCGGTAGTGGTAGAACCATTCTCTTTGCCGTTTAAACGGCGGATAACGCTGTTAGCAAGTAAGTCCGTGATGCCCGAGCGAGAGATAGCAACGGCAAACGTACCTAACATGGCATAGCTTAAGGCGATAGTCGCGCCGCCACCAAGACCACTTTCAAATGCTGAAACGGTGTCATTTAAGCTCATACCAGAGACAAGACCACCGACGATGGCACTGAATGTTAATGCGACCACGACATTCACGCGCATTAGCGCGAGTATCAGCATGACACAGACAGATATTACGACTGGATTCATAGTTAACTCATTAGTTGTGTTTACATTTATATATCAACCTAATTCAGTCTGGGTCATTTATGCAGAGGTAAGCGCTGACAACATCGTATGTGAAAAAGGGTTTCAATAACGGGTTATCGACAATCTAGGCGTTGTTCTAAGCGCTTACGAGGCAACGGATGCCCACTGACTTATCTGTATTGATATTATTCTTTTTTGTCAGCCTCTGGTTCAATAAGTGGCCAACCACCAAGTGCTTTCCATTTATTGACGATACCGCAAAACAATTCTGCTGTTTTTTGGGTGTCGTACAGTGCTGAATGGGCTTCTTTGTTGTCAAACGCCATCCCTGCCGTTTTGCAAGCTTTAGCCAGAACGGTTTGGCCGTAAGCAAGGCCGCTTAATGCAGCAGTATCAAAAGTAGCGAAAGGATGGAAAGGGACTCGTTTTAATTTACTACGCTCACTCGCCGCCATGACAAAATTCAGATCAAATGTCGCGTTGTGCGCAACGATAATCGCGCGGCTACAATCGGCCTCTTTTTGCTCTTTGCGAACTTGTCGGTAGATCTCTTTTAATGCTTCAGATTCTGCAATCGCGCCACGTAAAGGGCTGAAAGGATCGCGAACACCAATAAATTCCAGTGCTTCTTTTTCTAAGTTCGCACCTTCAAAAGGTTCAACATGAAAATGGAGAGTTGACGCTGGATGGAGATCGCCATTTTCGTCCATCTTCAAGGTAATGGCACAAATTTCTAATAGCGCATCAGTTTGGGCGTTGAAACCCGCAGTTTCGACATCGATAACCACTGGGAAATAGCCGCGAAAGCGTTTTTTGAGCGTCAATGCTTCGTTTTCTACAGTCATGTTGTAATAGATTAGTGTGACAAGGTTTGCATTATTGCAGATTCTAAGTTCAATACCAATCAACATTATTTTACATATTCGCGTGGTTAGCGGTGTGCTTTTTAAGCATGTGATGAAAAGCGCGGAATTATCATCATGGTATTGCTTAACTTATCAACGAAGAAACGTGAAATCGGATAGGAATATAGAAAGTTGGCGGGAATTTTGCTTTATCTGCTACGGCATGTGACGATTCTCTTTAAGAGGCAAGGCTGTGCCGCCAATGAATACAACAAAGAGAAGCAGAACGTCATGAAAATGCACATTGTCACTAGTCTTGCCCTATCCATACTCACTTTTAGCTCAAGCAGCTGGGCGATGGATAAGGTTTATGTTGCCAATCCTGGGCAGTCCCAATGGCAAATGGTGGCAAACACTCCTCTTGAATGTCAACTGGTGCACCCGATCCCCAATTTTGGTGACGCCGTTTTCTCATCGCACGCGAGTAAAAACATTAACCTTGATTTCGAGTTAAAAATGAAACGCCCGATGGGGGAAACGCGCGATGTATCACTGGTGTCGATGCCGCCAGTATGGCGACCGGGTGATAGTGCCGATCGCATGACGAATATTCGCTTTTTTAAGCAGTTTGATGGTTATGTGGGTGGCCAAACCGCTTGGAGTATTTTGAGTGAGTTAGAGAAAGGCCGCTATCCGACTTTTGGCTACCAAGAATGGCAAAGTCGCGATCAGCGTGTTGAGGTCGCCTTATCCTCGGTGCTTTTCCAGCCGTCATACAATGTATTTAGTGACTGTATTGCGAATTTATTGCCATACAGTTTTGAAGATATTGCGTTTACGATTTTACATTATGACCGCTCAAGTGTGCAGTTGAACAAAGCGTCGCAAAAGCGTCTAACGCAAATTGCTGAGTATGTCCGTTACAACCAAGATATTGATTTGGTGTTAGTTTCGACGTACACCGATTCAGAAGACAGCAAAAGCGAAAGCCAAGGGCTATCAGAGCAGCGTGCCGATGTGTTGCTCCAATATTTTCAATCGATAGGGTTGCCAGAAGACCGCATTCAAGCGCAAGGGTATGGTAAGCGTCGTCCAATCGCAGACAATGCTTCACCGATTGGTAAAGATAAAAACCGCCGCGTAGTGATTTCGTTAGGACGCACACAGATCTAGCACGAAACAGACGAGCATGAACCTACAATATTACGTCAGTGAGTGTTCGATAAACGCTGAGCAATAAAAAAGGGCAGCGAGGCTGCCCTATGTACAATGCGGTTTAGACTAGCCTTCTAAACCTGCTGAGGCTTGAGAGCTTTGGATGAGCTCGATCATGTAACCATCAGGATCTTTTACAAAGGCGATGTGTGTGGTACCGCCTTTTACTGGACCGGCTTCACGAGTGACATTGCCGCCTGCCGCTTTGATAACATCACAAGTTGCGTAGACATCTTCTACGCCGATCGCAACGTGACCAAACGCATTACCTAAGTCGTATTCACTGGTGCCCCAGTTGTAAGTCAGTTCAATTACCGCGCCCTGAGATTCATCACCATAACCCAAGAAGGCTAGGGTGTACTGGTACTCAGTATTTTCATTTTTACGTAATAGCTGCATACCCATTACGTTGGTGTAGAACTCAATAGATTTATCTAAATCGCCGACACGCAGCATGGTGTGTAGAATGCGTCCGTTTGACATAATTTGCTCCCAATATAATTCTGCTCAAATATTACCACGAAGTTTTCGTTTATCTAGCAATGATTTAGTGTCCAATGCCTTTGCTTATCGCACAAAAAAGCAGCCATTTGGCTGCTTTGATTACACGTCGGTTTTATCTTTAAAATCGCACAGATCTTCAATGATGCAACTGCCGCAGCGAGGCTTACGAGCGATACACGTATAGCGTCCATGAAGAATCAGCCAATGGTGCACATCCAGTTTGAATTCCTTCGGTACAACCTTGAGCAGCTTCTCTTCGACCTGATCGACATTTTTGCCCATGGCAAACTTGGTGCGATTAGAGACACGATAGATATGAGTATCCACTGCGATGGTCGGCCAGCCAAATGCCGTATTAAGCACAACGTTTGCCGTTTTTCGGCCTACGCCGGGTAAGGCCTCCAGTGCTTCACGGTTTTCAGGGACTTCACCACCGTGTTGATCGAGAAGAATGCGGCAGGTTTTAATGACGTTTTCGGCTTTAGAGTTAAATAACCCGATGGTTTTAATGTAGCTTTTGACACCATCAACACCCAGATCAAAGATTGTTTGCGGTGTATTGGCAACCGGATATAGCTTATCGGTTGCTTTATTGACACTGACGTCGGTCGCTTGCGCAGAAAGTAGCACGGCGATTAATAACTCAAAAGGAGAACTCCAGTTTAGTTCTGTTTGCGGGTTCGGGTTGTTGTCCCTTAGGCGCTTGAGAATTTCAACGCGTTTGGTGTTATTCATTGATTCGTTACGTCCTGTGTCGATACTTTACACGGGGTGAACGGCGTAAAGTATCGATTGTGCTTCGAGCTTTGAGAGTAAAGGCGCATGGCTTACGAATGATGATCAGTTCGTGACACGCACGCGTTCAATACTTGGTTTCTCTTGTTTTGGTTGGCGTTCGGCGATTTTTTATCGATGATGTTTTTTAATGCGATTAAAAAGCCGACCCCGATAAATGCCCCTGGCGGAAGAAGCGCCAGTAAGAAGCTGCTATCGAATTGGAACACTTCAATACGCAACATCGTAGCCCATTCACCAAGCAATAAGTCAGCGCCGTCAAACAGGGTTCCATTGCCAATGATCTCACGCATTGCACCAAGTACAACCAGTACGCTTGTCATGCCTAGGCCCATCCATAACCCATCCAATGCCGCTGGAAGTGGATCGTTTTTAGACGCAAAGGCTTCCGCTCGACCAATGATGATGCAGTTGGTGACGATGAGAGGAATAAAGATACCCAGTGATAAATACAGGCCATACGCGTAAGCATTCATTAACAGCTGCACGCAAGTTACGAGAGCGGCAATGATCATCACAAAGACCGGAATGCGGACTTCTTTTGGCACGTAATCACGCACTAATGAAACAGTGACGTTTGAACTGACCAAAACCAATAAGGTGGCAATGCCGAGACCCAATGCATTGGTGACGGTTGATGACACCGCAAGTAGGGGACAAAGACCTAATAATTGAACCAATGCAGGGTTATTGTCCCACATGCCATCTTTAAACAATTTTTTGTTATCAGCCATTATTTTCTCCTCCACAATTACGTGGCTGAGCCAGTAACTGTTGACGATTTTGGTTGATGTAATCGACGGTACGTTTTACCGATCTTACCACGGCGCGTGGGGTAATGGTTGCGCCGGTAAATTGATCAAATTGACCACCGTCTTTACGAACTTCCCAACTGGATTGATTGCCTTCGGTGACTTTTTTACCCGTAAAGTTCAAAACCCAGTCGCTGACGCGCAGATCAATCTTATCACCCAGCCCCGGCGTTTCTTGATGAGACAAGACTCGCGTCCCTAATACTGTTCCATCTTGTTGAACCGCGACAATGATTTTGATTGCGCCGTTATAACCATCTGGCGCAATGGCTTCAAGCGCGATGGCGCTCGGTGCGCCGTTTAACGTGGCGATATACGCAGGCATGGCCTGAGTCGTGCCGAGTGCAGGATCTTCTACCAGCGTACAGGCTTGGTATAAACTATTGTCATGCAATTCTGTTGGAATCACTTGGTTCAGTACCGAAAGCAGCTGTTTTTGTTCCTGCAATTGAATCTGATCTTTGGTCAGATATTGAGTTAACGCCACCAAGCCAGTCGATGCACAAGCAAAGATGGCTAGCGTAACCCCGTTTTTACGAATAGCGTTTAGCATGTGGATCCTTAGTGGCCATAAGTGCGAGGTTTGGTGTAGTAATCAATCAGTGGTACACACATATTGGCGAGCAATACCGCGAATGCCACGCCATCAGGGAAACCACCCCAACTGCGGATAATGAATACCATCGCACCAATAAAGGCGCCAAAAATCAGTCGACCTTTCACCGTGGTGGAGGCTGAAACCGGATCGGTCGCAATAAAGAATGCCCCTAACATGGTGGCACCAGAGAAGAGATGAATCAGTGGTGACGCGGTTTGATCAGGGGTAAATAGCATGAATAAACCGCTGATCACCATCAAGCTCGCTAAAAAGCTGACTGGGATTTGCCAGTTGATGATACGTAGTTTGATCATCGCAATACCGCCAATCAAGTAAGCAAAGTTAACCCACTGCCAACCAATGCCGGCAAAAGCGCTAAATTGCGGCTGTGTTATCGCTTCACTTGCCGTGCTGCCTGCCATTAGTGCCGTTTTAAAGCTGTCGAGTGGGGTCGCCATGGTCACCCCATCAATACCGGTTCGGATTTGCTGCAGTGACAACCCTTCGATATCGTAACCGGTAAAAATGAGCCAAAACGCATCAGCCGAACTGATTGGGGTCGATTGCAGTGCAATCGGTGAAATCCAACTGGTCATCTGCAAAGGGAACGAAATCAGTAATACCACATAAGCGATCATCGCCGGGTTAAACGGGTTTTGACCTATGCCACCATACAATTGCTTGGCGATGACAATCGCAAAGATCAAACCAATCGCAATGATCCACCAAGGAGAGAGTGGGGGAATGGCAACGGCCAGTAACCATGCGGTCACTAGTGCGCTATTGTCGCGCAATGCAGACATAGGTGAACGTTTACGCAGTAGCATCACTGCGGCTTCAAGACTTAATGCAATCACAATGGCAAACACTAATTGAATCAGTGTTCCCCAGCCAAAAAAGTACGTTTGGGTAATAAGGCCAGGTAGCGCACAAAGCGCGACCCACTTCATTAAGTCAGGAGTACTTCTGCGGCTATGCGCATGGGGTGAGCTGGCAATAAAGAAGGCCACTACTCTTTCTCCTCAGATTGTTTTTGTTGTTCTTGTTCTGCTTTACGAGCTTTTGCTCGGGCAATTGCAGCGGCGACGGCGGCTTTCTTTGGATCAACGTCGTCTACGGCTTCAATCGCTTCGCTTGGCGCTTCAACGGATTCTTTTACTGATGATTCTGCTTGCTCAGCTTTGCGTGCTTTTGCTCGGGCAATTGCAGCGGCGACGGCAGCTTTTTTGGGATCAACGGCGTTTACGGCTTCAATTGCTTCGCTTGGCGCTTCAACAGATTCTTTTACTGATGATTCAGCTTGTTCAGCTTTGCGTGCTTTAGCTCGGGCAATCGCCGCAGCAACAGCGGCTTTTTTTGCATCCGCTTCGCTTGGTGCGTCGGCCGGTGTGCTTTCCGGTTCAGCTTGCTCGGCTTTGCGTGCTTTTGCTCGGGCAATTGCAGCGGCTACAGCGGCTTTCTTTGCATCCGCTTCGCTTGGTGCGTCGGCCGGTGTGCTTTCTGGTTCAGCTTGCTCGGCTTTGCGTGCTTTTGCTCGGGCAATTGCAGCGGCTACAGCGGCTTTCTTTGCATCCGCTTCGCTTGGTGCGTCGGCCGGTTTTCTTTCTGGTTCAGCTTGTTCAGCTTTGCGTGCTTTAGCTCGCGCAATTGCAGCGGCTACAGCGGCTTTCTTTGCATCCGCTTCGCTTTCCGGTTCAGCTTGCTCAGCTTTGCGTGCTTTAGCTCGGGCAATCGCCGCAGCAACAGAGGCTTTCTTCGCATCCGCTTCGTTTACGGCCTCAATCCCGTTATTTTCAGCGTTAGCTGGTGCAGCATCTGCTTGCATTTGCTGTGCTTTTTTGGCTTTTGCGCGCGCAATGGCGGCGGCGACAGCACTTTGTTTATTGCTTGCAGAGGTCGGTTCTGTATTGCCCGTTATTTCATTGTGCAATTCAGCTTTACGCTCACGAGCTTGGCGTTTGCGCTCTTTACGCAACTTAACCATTTCACTATTGTCTGGTTCAGCTTGGCCTTGCTGCATCGCTTGTGCTTGTTTCTCTTTTGCGCGTGCAATGGCTGCCGCAACCGCGGGTTTAACGTCTGGCGTATTCGCTTCGGCTTCTGTTTTTTGCGCTTTAACACGAGCAATCGCGGCGGCAATGGCATCATCGCTGCCACTCGATTTCATCTCTTGACGGCGATCATCGGCCGCTTTCTTAAAGCGGTTTTCTCGTTCGGCTTTATCACGCTCTAAACGCAGTTTCTTATCTTCAAAACGTTGACGTGCACGCTCGGCAGAATCGGCTTCCTCTTTACGTGTTCGGATTTCCGCTTTTGCTTGACGATAGTATTGAACCAGTGGGATTTCGCTTGGGCATACAAAAGCACAGGCACCACATTCAATACAGTCTTTGATATTGAGCTCGGTACATTTATCGAAATCTTGTGCCTTGGCATACCATTGTAGCTGTTGCGGTAGCAGTGAAGCCGGACACGCTTCAGCACAGGCACCACAACGAATGCAGGCCATTTCATGTTGATCCGATACGATTTCGCGGCGCGTTGGCGCCAAAATGCAGTTGGAGGTTTTCGTGATTGGCACATTGGCATGTGGCAGAGTAAAGCCCATCATCGGGCCACCCATGATCAAGCGTGGCAGTTTACGCTCAGCTTTGTAATCAAACTCATCCAACAGGGCTTGAACGGGGGTACCGATCAAGGTCCAAATATTTTTTGGTTGGCGAAATGCATTGCCCGTGAGAGTGACAATACGTTCAATCAACGGTTCACCATGGCACACCGCGCGCTGAATCGCATACAGTGAGCCAACGTTTTGCACTAACAAGCCAATATCGGCTGGGATGCCATTGTTGGGCACTTCTTTGTTAGTGAGCACTTTGATGAGCTGTTTTTCACCACCCGAAGGGTATTTGGTTGGAATCACGCGGATCACAATATCTTTGTGCTGCGCAGCCAATTCGAGCGCTTTGATGGCGTCTGGCTTGTTATCCTCAATACCGATGATAGTGAGTTTCGGCTTTAGAATGTGCTCAACAATTTCAATGCCTTGGATAATCGCATCAGCGTATTGCTGCATTAATACATCATCGGCAGTAATGTAAGGTTCACATTCCGCCGCATTGATGATCAAAATTTCAGTACGACCAAGCCCGGCTTGAATTTTTTTCGCCGTTGGGAAGCCTGCGCCCCCCATACCTGAAATACCCGCTTGACGGATCACTTCAATCAGCGCTTCGGGTGTTTTCTCTTGAAAGTTTTCGTCGTTATTTTCGTGACTGTGGCTCGCGACCCATTCTTCTTTGAAGTCAGGTTCAATTACGATACAGATTTCTGATAAACCTGATGGATGAGCGGTCGTGCGTGGTTCAATCGCGGTAATAATGCCAGACGTTGGCGCATGCACAGGCAACATGAAACTCATGTCGTACTTGGTCAGAGGTTGACCTTTTAATACGCGATCGCCCGCAGAAACAATCAAATTGCCCGGTTTACCAATGTGTTGTTTGATCGGTAAAACGATCTCTTTGGCGATGGATGCGCGATCAAGAGTGGTTTTTAGCGACTGTTGTTTATTTTCTGGTGGATGAACGCCGCCTGGAAAGTTCCAAAGTGCGCCAGTTTTAATTTGTTCGATTAATGACAACATACCAGCCCTTAATTCACGCGATTCTGCGCATCGGCAGAAGGGGTAATATCGACAACAGGAATAGCATTTAATTGCCATTTCCAATTCGCTGTAGTGGTTTCTACAGGGATCATTTCAATACAATCCGTTGGGCATGGAGCAACACAAAGATCACAACCGGTACATTCATCCTTAATGACGGTATGTAATGCTTTCGTCCCACCCACAATCGCATCGACTGGGCAAGCTTGAATGCATTTAGTGCAACCGATACACATGTCTTCATGAATAAACGCAACGGTTTTGACTGCGCTATCAAGATCATGAGCAGATTCGGTGGCTTCAACGCCCATTAGAGCGGCCAGTTTTTCAATCGTAGCTTGACCACCAGGGGGGCATTTGTTGATTGCGTCGCCATTCGCTATTGCTTGAGCGTAGGGGCGACAGCCAGGATAACCACACTGGCCACATTGAGTCTGTGGCAGAATTTCATCGATTTGGTCGACGATAGGATCGGCTTCAACTTTAAAGCGAATGGAAGCAAACCCAAGCAGCGCGCCAAAAACCGCGGCTAAAACCGCGAGGGCGACAATGGCAATGACAATGGTATTCATTACAGCTTCACCAATCCAGTAAAGCCCATAAAGGCAAGAGACATCAGTCCGGCAGTGATCATCGCAATCGATGCACCTTTGAATGGCGTAGGAACATCAGCCGCGGCAATACGTTCACGCATCGACGCAAAGAGAATCAACACCAAAGAGAAGCCCACTGCTGCACCAAAACCATAAATAATGGATTCGATGAAGTTGTGGTTTTCGTTGATATTGAGCAAAGCCACGCCGAGTACCGCGCAGTTGGTGGTAATCAGCGGTAAGAAGATTCCCAACAAGCGATAGAGCGTAGGGCTGGTCTTATGCACGACCATTTCAGTGAATTGAACCACGACCGCGATGACGAGAATAAAGCTCATCGTACGCAAATAACTCAGTTCTAACGGCACTAAAATGTAGCTTTCAACAAGATAGGCACACACAGAAGCAAGGGTTAGCACAAACGTGGTTGCTAGCCCCATCCCAATTGCAGTTTCGAGTTTTTTAGACACGCCCATAAATGGACAGAGGCCCAAAAACTTCACTAGTACAAAGTTGTTGACGAGCACAGTGCCAACCAACAACAAAAGATATTCGGTCATAGTATTAATTTAAGAAATTCCGATCCCAGTATTATCCTGCTTTGCTCAGTTAATAACAACCAAGGAAAGCTAAGGTTTTTCTCTCCTGAGTGAAAATTATACGCATAATTGCCACGTTTTGGTCTGTTGTGGTTTTGAGCGTTGAGCCGTTTGTGATTAATGCGTCACCAAGTGTACATGCTTCTGTTGCTTTGTTATTACAAGGTGATAACAGCAAGGGGAGATATCGCGATACGCTAAGCAGTTTTGTAATATGGTTTTTTACTGTTGTACCAACTGTGACGTGATGCGGATAATTTATGCAATAAAGAACTTACAATTCACAGGGTTAAATGAACGTTGTCATCAAGGAGTTTGATGTGTTTTTTATTGAGTTTTTTATTGTTCTAGGATGTATTTTAATCGGTGCCCGTATTGGCGGGATTGGCCTTGGTGTTTTAGGCGGGGTCGGTCTAGCCATTTTGAGTTTTGGCTTTGGCTTGAAACCAACCAGTCCACCGATTGATGTTATGCTGATGATTATGGCGGTCGTCGCCGCAGCAGCAGCGATGCAAGCTTCAGGTGGCTTGGATTACTTAATCAAAATTGCGTCTAATATTTTACGCAAAAACCCTCGTCACATTACCTTTATTGCCCCTTTAGTGACGTACACTTTTACTTTCCTTGCCGGTACGGGCCACGTTGCTTACTCAGTACTGCCTGTTATCGCTGAAGTCAGTCGTCGTAGTGGTGTTCGCCCTGAACGTCCACTTGGCATGGCGGTTATAGCTTCTCAGTTTGCTATTGTGGCAAGTCCAATTGCGGCTGCGGTTGTGGCTTTGGTTGCGTTCCTTGAACCACAAGGCATCACTCTTGCTGACGTACTGATGGTGACGATTCCGGGTACTTTCCTTGGTTTAGCGGCGGCGTGTCTGATCGTGAATAAGCTGGGCAAAGAGCTGAAAGACGATCCAGAATATCTACGTCGTATGGAAGATCCTACTTTCCGCGCTGAAATGGAAGCGGAAGTACAAGTTGATGAGCTTGTGATTAAGCCTCAAGCAAAAACAGCCGTAGGTCTATTTTTATTTGGTGCTTTGGCCGTTGTCATTATGGGTGCTTTCCCTGTACTGCGTCCTAACTTTGACGGCTCACCGATGGGGATGGCACATACCATCGAAATCATCATGCTGGCGATCGGTGCATTGATCATTTTGATCTGTAAACCTGATGGGAACGATATTACTCAAGGCTCGGTATTCCATGCCGGTATGCGCGCTATCGTCGCTATCTTCGGTATCGCATGGCTAGGTGATACGTTCATCGCAGGCCACGATTTAATGGTGAAAGAAGCGGTGTCAGGCATGGTTGAAATCGCGCCTTGGACTTTCGCATTCGCACTGTTTGGTTTATCGGTCATGGTGAACAGCCAAGGTGCAACCACGGCAGTATTGGTGCCGGTTGGTATCATGCTTGGTCTACCGACTGAAGTGATTATCGCGACGTTTGTGGCAGTTAATGGTTACTTCTTTATCCCGAACTACGGCCCAATCATCGCATCGATTGATTTTGACCGCACGGGCACAACTAAGATTGGTAAATATATCTTCAACCACAGCTTCATGATCCCAGGCTTACTGAGTATGGTATTTAGTATTTTGTTTGGTTTTATGTTTGCAGGTTTTGTTCTTTAGAATGAGAGAACAAAAAGTACGGTAACAATCTCGGTAACAATAAGGCGCCTTCGGGCGTCTTTTTTTGTTCGTTAAAATGACCACAACCGAATGCTAGTTAGCGTAAGTCTTTGAGCATTCTTGCTCAGGATGGGAGGTATGTATGGGGCTTAACGTTGATGCTTCGGAAATAAAAAAAGCTCAACCGTTAGGTTGAGCTTTTTCTTTGAATTTGGCTCCCCCTGCAAGACTTGAACTTGCGACATACGGATTAACAGTCCGCCGTTCTACCGACTGAACTAAGGGGGAATTGCTTTAGAAGCGGGGTGAATATTAGCGAGAGCTTACGGAGGTGTCAATAACTGAATGCAACAAAATGAGGCAAAATTTGGTAAAAAATAACTTTACTTTCGTGCAAGGCTTGTCGTTATTGGCTTGGATTTACTTATCCACTAAATTTGTGGATAACCATGTTGATGAAACCTGAATTAAAAATAGTTATCCACAAAATGGGATTTTTCATTATCTTAGATTAAAGAAGGATCTTTGCTAATGCTATGTCTGACAGTGCTTTATTGTTATTTTGATCAAAATTCGTTGTGAAATTCAAATGATGAGCAACTGCGAGAAACTGCACATTTTCAATCTTTTGTGAATAAGCTGTGTATGGAGGAGGTGAGATTTTTAGGGGGTGTTGCTGTAGGGCGAAGAATAGTATCAGGATCATAAGAGCGGATCTAGACTTAATCGAGTAAAACTAAAAATTCAGCCATTAATTTTTTAGCTTAGCTATTGAGTCTGTATATATATACAGACAAAATAGGGGAAGAATATAGAACCTCGAGGATGTTATGAGCAAACTGTATGAGCTTGTCTCAGATTACCAACCGTCAGGTGATCAACCTACGGCGATAAAAAAGCTATTAGATGGCATTGATTCAGGTTTAGCCCATCAGACATTACTTGGGGTGACGGGATCGGGAAAAACCTTCACGCTAGCGAATGTGATCGCGCAAGCGCAGCGTCCTGCCATTTTACTTGCGCCGAATAAAACCCTTGCCGCCCAGCTCTACGGTGAGATGAAATCGTTCTTCCCGAATAACGCCGTAGAGTATTTCGTCTCTTACTACGACTATTACCAACCTGAAGCTTATGTGCCGACGACAGATACTTTTATTGAAAAAGACTCGTCAATAAACGCGCATATTGAACAAATGCGTCTTTCCGCGACCAAAGCGCTGCTTGAGCGTAAAGATGCGATTATTGTCGCGTCGGTGTCTGCTATTTATGGTTTGGGTGATCCACAAGCCTATTTGCAAATGATGTTGCATGTTCGACGTGGTGACATTATCGATCAACGTGACATGATTCGCCGTCTAGCGGAGCTGCAATATACGCGCAATGACGTGGCTTTTGAACGTGGCCAATTTCGAGTTCGTGGTGAAGTCATCGATATTTTCCCCGCGGAATCTGAGCAAGATGCCGTTAGAATCGAAATGTTTGATGATGAAATTGATTGCATCAGCGTGTTTGATCCGCTCACAGGGGCGCTCAAGCAGCGTGATTTGGCGCGTTATACGATTTATCCCAAAACGCACTATGTGACTCCAAGAGATCGAATTTTGGATGCCATCGAACATATCAAAGTCGAATTAGCGCAGCGTAAAAGTTATCTTTTAGACAGTAATAAACTGCTAGAAGAGCAGCGCATTAGTCAGCGTACGCAATTTGATATTGAAATGATGAATGAGCTTGGCTTCTGTTCGGGGATTGAAAACTACTCTCGTTATCTCAGTGGACGCTTAGAGGGGGAGCCGCCTCCGACGCTGTTCGATTATTTGCCTCATGACGGTTTGCTGGTGATTGATGAGTCACACGTCACGGTTCCGCAAATTGGCGCGATGTTTAAAGGCGACCGCTCGCGTAAAGAAACATTGGTGGAATATGGTTTTCGTCTGCCTTCTGCATTGGATAACCGACCGCTTAAATTTGAAGAATTTGAAGCGTTGGCGCCGCAAACTATTTTTGTTTCAGCGACACCGGGCCACTATGAGTTAGAAAAGTCAGGCGATGACATTGCCGATCAAGTTGTGCGACCAACAGGACTGCTTGACCCAGAGTTGGAAGTTCGCCCCGTTTCGACACAGGTGGATGATCTGCTCTCTGAAATCCGCATTCGTGCCGCTAAAGATGAGCGTGTACTTGTCACCACATTGACGAAGCGAATGGCAGAAGATCTGACGGAATATCTGACGGAGCATGATGTGAAAGTTCGTTATTTGCACTCGGACATTGATACCGTTGAGCGTGTTGAAATTATCCGAGACCTACGTTTGGGCGTGTTTGACGTGTTAGTAGGTATTAACTTACTACGCGAAGGTTTGGATATGCCAGAGGTGTCGTTGGTGGCGATTCTTGATGCTGACAAAGAAGGTTTTCTTCGTTCAGAACGTTCATTGATTCAAACGATCGGTCGTGCTGCTCGTCATATTGAAGGCAAAGCTATTTTGTATGCCGATAGAATCACCGGCTCAATGCAGCGTGCGATGGATGAAACCGATCGCCGTCGTGAGAAGCAACACGCTTACAATATTGAGAAAGGTATCTCTCCAACGGCTCTAAGACGTAATATCAAAGATATTATGGAGCTGGGGGACATTGCGCGAGGTCGTAAGAAAACACCAGGCAAGCAAGTACCACTGTCGAAAGTCGCGGAATCGTCGCAAAGCTATCAAGTGATGACGCCACAACAACTTGAGAAAGAGATCAGTAGACTGGAGGCGCAAATGTACCAGCATGCACAAAATCTTGAGTTTGAATTGGCGGCAGAAAAACGCGATGACATTGAGAAATTACGCGCTCAATTCATTGTGAATAGTTGATTGTTCGATAGGTGATTCACATTAATCGGCTTCAACACTTTAATACGCCGACACTTTAATTCTTCAACACACTGGCTAAGCCAGCAGTAAGCAAATAGCGGACAAAAAAATAGCCAATAGAAAGAAAGGTTCTATTGGCTGCTATTTGTGAACACTGAGTTCACTAACAACGTCAGTTGGCTAGGTGACCCATGAGGGTCAAATAGTATGTTGCACTAACCATGCCAACCGATTAAAGCCACATAAATGGCTTAAAATCGGACTTCTCTTCAGTAAGTGATGGGTTCTATTTGCAAATTGCAATGCGCAATGCAATTATTTAGATAGAATGCAAATGGATTTACGTGACTTGGCTATGCAGACAGAAACTCAAAAAAATAAATACCTCCTCATGGTTGAGGATACCGCTTCTGTGGCGGCTCTCTACCGTTCCTACCTGACACCGCTTGGCATTGATATTAACGTTGTGGGTACTGGGCGAGATGCGATTGAAAGCTTAGCGGTCCGTACCCCTGATCTTATTTTGCTCGATTTACGCCTGCCCGATATGACGGGGATGGATGTCCTTCACGCGGTTAAACAGCAAGATCCTGATGTGCCGGTTATTTTTATGACGGCGCATGGTTCCATTGATACCGCGGTTGAAGCGATGCGACATGGTTCGCAAGACTTTTTGATCAAACCTTGTGAGGCCGACCGATTACGCGTTACGGTCAACAATGCAATGCGTAAGGCCAGTAAATTAAAAACCGAATCCGGCAATAGTCCCGTTTACCAAGGCTTTATTGGCAGCAGTCAAACCATGCAAGCGGTCTATCGCACCATTGACTCAGCGGCGAGCAGTAAAGCGAGTATTTTTATTACCGGTGAGAGTGGCACAGGCAAAGAAGTGTGTGCAGAGGCGATACACGCCACCAGTAAGCGAAGAGAGAAACCGTTCATCGCGATTAACTGTGCGGCTATCCCTAAAGACCTGATTGAAAGCGAATTGTTTGGCCATGTGAAAGGGGCGTTTACCGGGGCGGCAACGGATAGACAAGGCGCGGCTGAGTTGGCTGATGGTGGCACGCTGTTCTTGGATGAATTGTGCGAAATGGATTTGGAATTGCAAACAAAATTGTTGCGCTTCATCCAAACGGGCACCTTTCAAAAGGTAGGCTCATCGAAAATGAAAAGCGTCGATGTGCGCTTTGTGTGTGCGACTAACCGTGATCCGTGGAAAGAGGTGCAGCAAGGCCGTTTCCGAGAAGATTTGTATTATCGCCTCTATGTTATCCCACTTCATTTACCGCCTTTGCGTGAAAGAGGCGAAGATGTCATTGAAATTGCATACTCCTTATTGGGCTTTATGTCGAAAGAAGAGGGTAAAGATTTTGTTCGACTGTCTCCGGATGTGGTCGAACGTTTTGCTCGCTTTGAGTGGCCAGGTAATGTGCGTCAATTACAAAACGTGTTGAGAAATGTTGTGGTGCTTAATAACGGCAGTGAAATCCAATTGGATATGCTCCCTCCGCCGTTGAATCAGCCGAGCGAAGGGTTACCTCGTGTCGTGATAGAAGACAATAATGCGCTATCAGTGCATGACATTTTTCCGTTGTGGTTGACCGAAAAAAATGCCATTGAACAAGCAATTTCCGCCTGCGAGGGCAATATTCCTAAAGCGGCGGGTTACTTAGACGTGAGTCCATCAACACTCTATCGCAAGCTGCAAGCTTGGAGTGAGAAGGAACAGTAATCAGTGTTATGGAAGTGGTTATGCAAGTATTAAATCAAGCAAAAGTGGATCGTTTGTCGAATGAGATAGGTCGAGAAAACGTGCCGATCTTATTGGATATTTTCCTCGGTGAACTTGCCCAATACATTGAAAGGTTAACCACGGTTAGCGAAGGGCAAGGGGCTTATATTCAAGATATTAGCCATGCTTTGAAAAGCAGTGCGGCCAGTTTTGGTGCAGAAGCGTTGTGTGCGCTAGCGATTGATTTCGATGCAGCAGCGAAAGCGGGCGCATCGCTGAATGATGAAGAGACAAGACAAAAAATGATAGCGCTGTTGAAAGAAACACAGCAGCGCTATCACCACTTACTCAGCCAATAGCGTTAAAATGGCTTGTTGTAACTTTTGACGATCGTGTCGCCAATCTCGGTTTGGTGACGCGAGATCGCTGGTAACATAATTCCAACCATCGACTTCAGCTTGGTTTTGCTCACCAAGTATCGCATCAATTTTTCGCCCCTGGCACGCACGTTCACACCACTCCAACTTCTCACGTAAACTCATTCGTCCTGCGGGACCATATTCTGGCGACAGGTTTTCAATAAACACGAGTTTAGCGTGTTGGTTTTGGGCAATTGCGCGACCCACTTCGGGCAGAAGAAGAGGGGGCATGATGCTGGTGAGAAAGCTGCCTGGGCCAAGAATGATCATATCGGCTTGTTCAATGGCCTGAACGCCTTCTTTCGTCGCAGGGACTTCGGGATCAAGATCTAAGCGTTGTAGGTCCGCTTCCATTTCATCAACACTGGTTTCACCCGTGACCCATTTCCCTTCTTTCGAGAGCGCTTTTAAATCGGAAGGATGCTCCGACATCGGGACGATATTCACGTCGACTTTAAGCATGTTTCGGATCAGATTGATTGCATCAAGTGGGCGGACCGAAAGGTTATCCAATGCGGTCAGCATGAGATTACCCAAATTGTGCCCATTGAGCTCGCCGGCACCTTTAAAGCGATACTCGAACATCATCGAGCTGATCGAAGGATCGGTGATCAACTGGTTGATGCAGTTACGCGTATCACCCCAAGCGATTCCACCTTGGCAATGACGAATACGGCCCGTTGAGCCTCCGTTATCTGTTGTAGTGATGATGCCGGTTGCGTTGCTACCAAAATCATTTAAAGCGGCGAGCATTCGCCCTAAGCCATGGCCACCGCCAATGGCGACAATTTTACGTTGTGAATATAGGGTCATTGTTTTTTCTTATTTTGACATAAACGACTATAATTTAAATTAATCCATTTATCGTCTGTACTCAATAGTCGGTATTTTATCCTTTAAACATGATTTTTTTGTCTAGAGGGTAGAATCACCCATCATTATTCAGTATTTTAAAAGACAGCTACCGTTTATATGGATTTGCATCGCAATGATATCATATTGACGGTTGCCATAACTCCGAGCTCTGTTCGCTAAGTTCTCTCCTAGAATAAGCCAGCTGAGCCAGTGACGAAAGGTCACAAGGGCATAATTGGAAATGATTGTGCCTCCCGTGTTTGGAAAGGTGTTCCGTGGCGCAACAATTAGAAGATAAATTTCACCGCAAGTTTTATTACTTGCGTCTTTCTGTTACAGATGTCTGTAACTTCAAGTGTACATACTGCTTGCCTGATGGTTATAAACCTTCGGGGCAGAAAAACTCGTCATTTTTATCCCTACCTGAGATCAAACGTGTTGTGCGAGCGTTTGCCGATTGTGGTACCAGCAAGGTACGCATCACCGGTGGTGAGCCGAGTTTACGCAAAGATTTCACGCAAATAATCGAAACGGTTGCCAATACTGAAGGCATTCGTAAGGTCGCAACAACGACCAACGGTTATCGCATGGAAAAAAGCGTCCAAGAATGGCAGCAGGCAGGTCTCACTCACATCAATGTCAGTGTCGATAGCCTCGATCCTCGACTGTTTCATCAAATAACGGGTGAGAACAAGTTTGCCCAGGTGATGGGTGGGATTGAGCGTGCGCTCGAGATTGGCTACAAGCAGATTAAAGTGAATGTGGTGTTGATGAAAGATCTCAACTCACATCAATTACCCCTATTTTTAAACTGGATAAAAGATCGTCCCATTCAATTACGTTTTATCGAATTGATGCAAACGGGCGAGATGGATGACTTGTTTAAACAGCATCACGTTTCCGGTGTTCAAATTCGCAATCAACTGATTGCCAATGGCTGGCTACTTAAAGTTCGTGAAAAAAATGATGGCCCAGCTCAGGTTTTCGTTCATCCTGATTACAAGGGTGAGATTGGCCTGATCATGCCGTACGAAAAAGGTTTTTGTGAAAGCTGTAACCGTCTACGCGTGTCTGCGCTCGGTAAGTTGCATCTTTGCTTGTTTGGCGATCATGGCGTTGAATTGCGTGATTTGTTAGAACAAGATGAGCAAGAACCACAGCTTATTGAACGAATCCAGCAACAGCTGCAAACCAAATCAGTGAGTCACTTCTTACAAGATGGCAACACTGGTATGACGCCAAACTTGGCTTCAATTGGCGGCTGATCGAATCAATTCTCGTAAAATTCAATCAAATAATAAGCCGTCGGTCTTGATCGACGGCCAAATAAATCACAACAGGTAGGTGATCAAATGGGTCATGCAGAAAGCAAATTCCAAGCGGCAAACATTGCAGTACTAACCGTGTCTGACACGCGTACAGAAGAAAACGATACATCGGGTGGCTACCTAGCGGAAAACGCGAAAGAAGCGGGCCATAACGTTGTTGATAAACAAATTGTTATTGATGACATGTACAAAATTCGTGCAATCGTGTCGCAGTGGATCGCAGATGAAAATGTCCAAGCGATCATGATCACTGGTGGTACGGGGTTCACTTCACGCGATAGCACGCCAGAAGCATTGAAGCCATTATTTGATAAAGAAGTTGAAGGTTTTGGTGAGTTGTTCCGCCAAGTGTCTTACGAAGAGATCGGTACTTCAACGATTCAATCTCGCGCGATTGCAGGTTTTGCTAACCACACGGTTATTTTTGCAATGCCAGGTTCAACGGGCGCATGTCGTACCGGTTGGACAAAGATCATTAAGCAGCAGCTTGATGCGAGCCACCGTCCATGTAACTTTATGCCACATCTATCGGTTTAATCCCGATTAACAACGCGGAGCAATCATGAGCCAGTTTACCCATATTAATGCTTCAGGCGAAGCGAACATGGTTGATGTATCAGCCAAAGTTGAAACGGTACGCGAAGCGCGTGCTGAAGCTTTCGTCCATATGGCGCCAGAAACCTTGCAGCTGATTTTGTCAGGTGATCATCACAAAGGTGATGTATTCGCAACGGCACGTATTGCCGGTATTCAAGCCGCGAAAAAGACTTGGGATTTGATCCCTTTGTGTCATCCACTACTGCTGTCAAAAGTAGAAGTGCAGCTTGAGTCAAATGAAGCTGAAAATTACGTGCGTATTGAATCTGTCTGTAAGTTGGCCGGTAAAACTGGCGTGGAAATGGAAGCGCTAACGGCGGCTTCTGTGGCTGCGTTGACGATTTATGATATGTGTAAAGCGGTACAAAAAGACATGGTGATTAGCCAAGTCCGTTTGCTGGAAAAGACTGGCGGTAAGTCTGGTCATTTTAAGGCGGATGCATGATTAAGGTTCTTTTCTTTGCTCAAACGCGTGAATTAGTCGGTATTGATGAGCTGCAAGTGGAAGCGTCGTTTGTCAGTGTTGAAGCTCTGCGCGCCCATCTTGCCGCTCAAGAAGGTAAGTGGGACCTTGCACTGGATCCAGGTCGTCTATTGGCGGCAGTGAACCAGTCGATCGTTCCGTTGACTCATGCCATTACGGATGGTGATGAGGTTGCCTTTTTCCCACCGGTAACCGGAGGTTAATATGGACGCTCGTGTCGCAGTATACGCAGAAGACTTTAACGTTGGGGATGAATACCAAGCGTTAGCTCAAGGTACAGCTTCTGGTGCCGTTGTCACGTTTGTTGGCAAAGTGCGCGATATGAACCTTGGCGACAATGTGGTCGGGTTATCTCTGGAGCATTATCCAGGCATGACGGAAAAAGCGTTGTCAGAGATCTGTGATGAAGCAGAAAAACGCTGGCCCTTAGAAGCGATCCGCGTTATCCACCGTGTGGGTGACATGGATATTGGCGATCAAATTGTGTTTGTTGGTGTGGCAAGTGCACACCGCGGCGCGGCATTTGATGCGTGCGAGTTCGTGATGGATTATCTGAAAACCAAAGCCCCATTTTGGAAGAAAGAGCGCACGACAGAAGCCACTCGCTGGGTGGATTCTCGCGATTCTGACGCCAAAGCAGCAGAGCGCTGGGAGCAGTAATTCCGCTGTTGTTATGTCAATATAAATGAATAATTGAAGACGGCCATAGGTAACCCTTATGGCCGTTTTTTTGTTTAATTGGAAATACCTATCGCAAAAATCGTTGCTTTCCATTTAGTAAAATCAAGAAATTAGGCGACACTTACTGTAACGAACATTTTTCATAGCAGCCAAACCAACGTCAGTTGCACGAAAAGGAGATAAAGATGGAATCGTTAAAAGTAAGAGATTATATGACCCTACAAGCAGTGACGTTTACGCCTGAAATGTCGCTCAGTGCAGCGTTAGATAAAGTCATGGATTCAGACTATCTTGGTGGCCCTGTCATTAATGAACAAAAGCAAGTGATTGGTTTTCTTTCTGGCCAAGATTTGCTTGATAAGCTCATAAAGGTGAGTTATTTCTGTCAAGACACCCACATTGTCAGTGACTGTATGTCGTCTGAGGTGCTGTCAGTATCGCCGGATATGTCGATTATAGATTTGGCGGATATGATGCAAATTGGCAAGCCTAAAGTTTACCCGGTTCTCGATAATGGTAAGCTGGTGGGTATTATTACTCGTAAACATGTCTTGCGGGCGATCGCGAAAAATATCGATGCATGCTTTAAGCATCCGGTATAAATACGTTTTATTGAATCGAGGCGCTACGGCGCCTTTTGTTTTGTTCTCAAGGAAATAATATGACTGAACAAAGTGCCAAATTTACTCAAGGTTCCACCATGCGCCATATCTTGGTCATGTCGGGGGCGGGGTCGATTGGTTTGATGGCACTGTTTGTCGTTGATCTGCTCGATATGCTGTTTATCAGCATGCTAGGCCAAGTTGAATTGGCCGCGGCAGTCGGGTTTGCAGGCACTCTGACGTTCTTTTCTACCTCTATTTCTATTGGTACCTCGATTGCCATGGGCGCTTTAGTGTCTAAAGCGATTGGGGCTAAGCAATTGACTTACGCTAGAGCGCTAAGTAGCAGCATCATGCTCACGGCGTTTCTGATCAGTTGTGCGGTCAGTGCGGTGATGTTCGCTTTTATTCCTGAACTGTTAGCCGCGCTGGGCGCAAAAGGGTTTGTCGCGGAACGTGCGCAAGCTTATTTACAAATCTTACTGCCGAGTGGTCCCATTCTCGCGTTGGGTATGGCGGCGGGGGCAGGCTTAAGAGCGGCGGGTGATGCAAAGCGTTCTATGTGGGCAACCCTATCCGGTGGCATTGTGAATGCGATTCTTGATCCTATCTTCATTTTTGTTTTTTTGTGGAATGTTGAAGGTGCCGCGTTTGCGTCGGTGATTGCGCGTTGTACCGTATTGGCTTTTTCACTTTATCCTTTGATCAAAACGCACGATTTAGTCGCCAAACCTTCGTTTTCGGTATGGCGCAGTCACACCAAAGTGATCCTTGCCATCGCGGTTCCGGCGATCATCACCAATATAGCAACGCCGATAGGCAATGCGATTGTGACCTCCACCATTGCGCCGTATGGGGAAGACTTTGTTGCAGGATTAGCGGTGATTGGTCGTTTGACGCCGGTCTGTTTTGCGGTGATTTTTGCTCTTTCTGGTGCCGTTGGGCCGATTATCGGTCAGAACTTTGGGGCGGAGCGATTTGATCGCGTCAAAGAGACATTGAATAACTCATTGTTGGTCACCACCGTGTATACCTTATTCGTCTGTGTGATCCTGTATCTTACCCAGCAATATGTGATTAAAGGCTTCAGCCTTACCGGTGATGCTGCGTTGATTGTGGGCACGTTTTGTACTTACGTCGCGCTGAGTTTTATCTTTAATGGCATGCAGTTTGTGGCGAACACGTCGTTTAATAATCTCGGAAAACCACTCTATTCCACTGCATTGAATTTAGGTAAAGCAACCTTAGGTACATTACCGTTTGTCTACTTTGGTTCCCATTGGTTTGGCGCGTTAGGCGTACTCTATGGTCAAGCATTGGGTTCGGTCGTGTTTGGTTTGATTGCTTTGTGGGTATTACAAAAACACATTCGCGACTTGATGCAAGGTGAGGCGGTGGAGTTAAGCCCGCAGGACCCGTCAATCACCAGTCTCAATACCACGCCATTTTGCAGTCATGATGCGGTGCTAATTGAAGACGTGGCGGCAAACAAAGATTTTTTACAAAAGTAAGCAAAACAGTTTGACCTTGGAGTCTACTCCAAGGTTTATGCTTGTGGTGTACAGTGATAGGAGAATCAAATATGTGCACCAAACATGAAGGATGTCGTTCGCCAAAAGTGGCGGTGAATCCAACGCAAGAAAGCCATTGCGCAAGCCCTAAAATCAATAGCATTAAAATGGCCAGTGTTGCTACCAGTGATGTCGATTGCTGCAGTAGTTCTGCATGTGCAAGCGGCAGTGATCCGACTGATGAGGAAAGCGACTCCGGTTCCCAACACCAAGCCCGCTTTACCCATAGCTGGAAAATACAAGGGATGGATTGCCCTTCTTGTGCTCGAAAAATTGAAACGGCAGTCAATAAAGTCAGCGGTATTGTTGAAGCGAAAGTACTGTTCGCCACTGAAAAATTGGTGATCAAGTCGAACGATGTTGGTGTTGCTGCGCTCGTGGAGCAAGCCATTACCGATACAGGCTTTACGTTTACTGCCCCTAATCAAAAATCATCGCCTGCGAAACCAACCGGTTGGCTTGCGGTGCTCAAACAAAATGGTCAGATTGTGGCTATTGCTTCGGCAATGGCGATCGCGGCAATGATCAAACCAACATTCCCCCAAGCCAGTGAGTGGCTGTTTATTCTTACCTGTTTAGCCGGCCTTTATCCGATCAGTAAAAAAGCACTGATGTTGGCAAAATCGGGAACGCCTTTCGCGATTGAAACGTTAATGAGTGTTGCAGCTCTTGGCGCGCTGTATTTAGGCGAAAGCGTTGAAGCGGCAATGGTACTACTGCTGTTTTTAATCGGTGAGCGATTAGAAGCGTTTGCCGCCTCTCGAGCGCGCAGTGGCGTGCAAGCGCTGATGGAATTGGTGCCAGAAAATGCGACTAAAATTGTCGACGGTCAGCGCGTTGCAGTGTCCGCGAGTGAGTTGAATCCCGGAGATGTGATTGAAGTTTCGCCGGGTTCGCGTTTGCCTGCTGATGGCCGATTGCTCAATACCGCAGCAAGTTTTAATGAAAGCGCGTTAACAGGAGAGTCAATTCCGGTTGAACGCTTGCCACAAGATCCTGTGATGGCAGGAGCTGTGGGCGTGGATAGAGTGGTGCGTTTAACCATCACGTCCAAACAGGGTGAAAATGCCATCGACCGTATTCTTCATTTGATTGAAGAAGCCGAGTCACGTAAAGCGCCACTGGAACGATTCCTTGATCGCTTCAGCCGTTGGTATACGCCGTTGATGATGCTGGTGTCATTGCTCGTCATCATAACTCCGCCATTGCTGTTTGCTCAGCCATGGGAAACGTGGGTATATCGTGGTTTGGCTTTATTGCTGATTGCTTGTCCTTGCGCATTGGTGATTTCTACTCCCGCAGCGATCACTTCTGGTCTTGCGGCGGCAGCTCGTCGTGGTGCCTTAATTAAAGGGGGGGCCGCGCTTGAGCAACTTGGTCATGTTGAAGCGATTGCCTTTGATAAAACCGGCACCTTGACTAAAGGCAAACCTGAAGTGACCGATGTCATCAGTGCTCATGGTTTTAATGACCTTGAGTTACTCCAATCGATTGCCGCGATCGAAGTGGGCTCAAGCCATCCTCTTGCGACTTCGCTAGTGAATCATGCTCAGCAACAGGGCGTGAGTTTACCAGAGGCCAACGAGAAGCAAGCTCTCATCGGCAGCGGTATTCGCGGTGTGATTGCCGGAGTGACCTATCAAGCGATTGCGCCGAGTAAATTGACCGTTGCATTGAGTCGCGAGCTCGAACAGTGCATTACTGATCTAGAAGGGCAGGGTAAGACGGTCATTGTGGCTTTGCACGATCAGCAAGTAATGGGGGTTATTGCTTGGCAAGATACCCTACGAGAGGATGCGAAACGCGCCATAAAAGCGCTGAAAGATCTGGGTATTAGTTCGATTATGCTCACCGGTGATAACCCGCGTAGTGCGGCTGCCATGGCCAGTCAGATCGATATTGATTATCAAGCCAGCTTATTGCCGCAAGACAAAGTGCATTATGTCGAATCGCTGTCTGCACAGCGTCATGTTGCGATGGTCGGTGATGGTATTAATGATGCGCCAGCAATGAAAGCGGCCAGTATCGGTATTGCCATGGGCGGTGGTACGGATGTTGCGCTGGAAACAGCAGATGCCGCAATCACGCACAACCGTTTAACTGAGTTGCCGGCAATGATTGAACTGTCACGGGCGACGATGAACAATATTCGCCAGAATGTCTTCTTAGCTCTGGGGCTAAAAAGTGTTTTTCTAGTGACAAGCTTGATGGGGATCACCGGCTTGTGGGTTGCGGTGTTGGCTGATAGCGGTGCGACCGCGTTAGTGACCCTGAATGCTCTGCGTTTGTTAAAGTTCAAAAGTCAGCAAGATGACTAGCGGTTAACGGTATTTAAACTTTACCACTCGACTTGAAGTTGCAGCGGTGACTGGCACTCTCAAACCTCATCACATAGCGCCTCTATGTTTAGAGGGCATGCTCAAAGTTTGACTTAGAAGAGGCTATGCCCAGAGGTTTTGTTCGCTTGTCGCCGACCTGCATCTTCAAGTTGTTTGGGGCTATTTTTACTCAATACCAGCCAGATTGGCTCACCGATAGCCACGTAATTTCGATTCGTGGCTATCATTTTTATGCAATGAGTTGATTTCAAACTTGGATTTATTGTGATGCCAACCGTTTTTATGTGTAAATGATTTAGGTGTTACCGTTGATGGTGTGACTTTTATCACTCTTTATCTTTTGGTTGTTGGTTAGAGTGGTTTTGTACCCAATAAATTAACACAGTGAAGCTAATTTGGCGTTCGCTGTTATAAGGAGTTCTCTATGTCCCAAGCTGTATTCCATTTAGGTGTTACTGAAGCTGATCTTGCTGGCGCTACGTTGGCGATCATTCCTGGCGATCCTGCTCGAGTGCAAAAAATTGCTGAAGAGATGGAGAATCCGGTATTTCTAGCCAGTCATCGTGAATATACGCTTTACCGAGCGGAACTTGATGGTAAGCCAGTGGTTGTTTGTTCTACTGGTATTGGTGGCCCTTCGACTTCTATCGCTGTTGAAGAGTTAGCGCAACTTGGTGTGCGTACCTTCTTACGTGTTGGCACGACGGGTGCCATTCAGCCGCATGTGAATGTTGGCGATATGATTGTTACGACCGGTTCTGTGCGTTTAGATGGTGCAAGCTTGCACTTCGCGCCAATGGAATTCCCAGCAGTGGCCGACTTTTCGGTCGCGACGGCAATGAAAGCGGCAGTCGAAGAGTCAGGCGCGACCGTTCATATGGGCGTGACCGCTTCGAGCGATACTTTCTACCCAGGTCAGGAGCGTTACGATACCTTTACAGGCCGTGTAGTACACCGTTTCCAAGGCTCAATGAAAGAGTGGCAAGAAATGGGTGTTTTGAACTTTGAGATGGAATCAGCGACGCTGCTGACCATGTGTGCGAGCTCTGGCCTTAAAGCGGGTTGCGTTGCGGGTGTGATCATCAACCGTACTCAGAAAGAGATCCCGGATCATGCAACGCTAAAAGAAACTGAAATGCGTTCAATCAAAGTCGTGGTAGAAGCGGCGCGCAAGATGCTTTAATTCGTTAACGCATAGCAAAAAGAAAACCCTCAATAGCGGCCAGTGCCATTATTGAGGGTTTATTGTTTCTCGGGTTTGTAAACCGAAAACGAACGGACTTATCTAGCTGCGGATTATCCCGCGAACTCTACTGAGTCAGGACGTTGGGAAAATTGAACCGCATTTAAGAAGTCACACAACAATTCATCACTGCATACTTTGTAGTTTTTGTTGTCTGTCTTGCGGAAGTAAGCACCAATTTCATATTTGCTTAATGTAATGCCCACCACTTCAAGTGCATCCAGTACATCATCAACCTTCATATTTAAGGCAATTCTTAGCTTCATAAAAATCATATTGTTGGTTAGCTGAAGCTCAGGTTTTGGTTGCTCGCCTTCTTTTTTACCACGTTTGAGATTGATAAAACCGTTAAGGAAAACCGCAAGCTCTTTGTCTTTCATTTTCGAGAAAGATTTCTCATTTTCTTCTTTCAACCAGTTGTTCATTTGGTCATGAGTAACGGTCATGTCAGCTTGTTCAAATGCTTTAATAAGCTGGGCATTTTTAAGGTTTAAGGCGTGCTGGATGCGGCGCAAGATTTCATTGTTAGTCAAAGGACAATCCTAATTTGGCTATAAGTCGACGAGAGCTTCATCGACGGAGTAAGGCGATTGTTGAGGGCGACTCTATCAGAGTTATCTATCAGAGAACGCGATCTATCAACAGAGATAAAAAATCCCCAAGGCATCTCTGCTTCGGGGACATTGTTCATGTGTAATATTGTGGCTAAAGCCTCAATTACATTACGCGCATGCCAGGTTGAGCACCTTCGTGCGGCTCAAGAATCCATAGCTCGCTGCCACCAGGGCCTGCTGCTAGGATCATACCTTCAGACATACCAAATTTCATCTTACGAGGTTTCAGGTTCGCGACCATAACAGTCAGTTTGCCTTCTAGCTCTTCAGGTGTGTATGCAGACTTGATACCAGAGAACACTTGACGCGTTTCGCCGCCAATATCCAATTGGAATTTCAATAGTTTGTCTGCTTTTGGTACCGATTCACATGAGATGATGCGTGCTACGCGAATATCCACTTTAGCAAAATCATCAAACTCGATTTCATCGACGATTGGATCTTTGCTTAGTTCAGTTTCGCCCGCAGATTTCGCCGCTTCTGCTTGTTCTTTCGCTGCCATTTCTGCCGCTGCATCTTCTTTTGATGCTTCGATCATCGCTTCGATGTTCTTAGGATCGATGCGGTTAAATAGCGCTTTAAACTTAGTCACTTCATGGTCTGTCAGTGGCTGTGCAATGCCTTCCCAAGTCAGTTCTTCGTTTAGGAACGCTTCAGTACGCGCCGTCAGTTCAGGCATGACTGGTTTTAGGTAAGCGATCAGTACGCGGAACAAGTTGATGCCAACAGAACAGATCTCTTGCAGCTCTTGATCTTTGCCTTCTTCTTTTGCCACAACCCAAGGGGCTTTTTCATCAACGTATTGGTTTGCTTTGTCTGCTAGCGCGGTGATTTCACGGATCGCACGACCAAACTCGCGTGATTCGTAAAGATCGCCAATGCGACCAGCGGCTGCAACGAATTCGTTGTATAGCTCTGGTTCTGCAAAGTTTGCTGAAAGCTTGCCTTCAAAACGTTTTGCGATGAAGCCTGCGTTACGAGAAGCTAGGTTCACAATCTTGTTTACTACGTCTGCGTTTACACGCTGAGTGAAGTCTTCAAGATTCAGGTCTAGATCGTCGATACGGCTGTTTAGCTTCGCCGCGTAGTAGTAACGTAGACACTCAGGGTCTAGATGCTGAAGGTACGTGCTTGCTTTAACAAACGTGCCTTTAGACTTAGACATTTTCGCACCGTTTACCGTTACGTAGCCATGTACGAATACGTTGTTTGGCTTACGGAAACCAGAACCTTCTAGCATTGCAGGCCAGAATAGGCTGTGGAAGTAAACAATGTCTTTACCGATGAAGTGGTAAAGCTCAGTGGTGCTGTCTTTTTTCCAGTACTCGTCGAAATCAAGACCGTCAGTTTTATCACATAGGTTCTTAAATGAAGCCATGTAACCAACCGGTGCGTCTAGCCATACGTAGAAGAACTTGTTCTTCTCGCCAGGGATTTCAAAACCGAAGTAAGGTGCATCACGTGAGATATCCCACTGTTGCAGACCTGATTCAAACCACTCTTGCATCTTGTTTGCAGTTTCAGTTTGTAGCGAGCCAGAGCGAGTCCACTCTTTTAGCATGCTTTCAAACTGAGGCAGATCGAAGAAGAAGTGCTCAGAATCTTTCATGATTGGTGTTGCGCCAGAAACCGCTGATTTCGGGTTAATCAGTTCAGTTGGGCTGTATGTCTCACCACAAGCGTCACAGTTGTCGCCGTATTGGTCTTCTGATTTACATTTCGGGCACGTGCCTTTTACGAAACGGTCAGGAAGGAACATCTCTTTTTCTGGGTCAAACAGCTGAGAAATGGTGCGGCTTGAAATAAAACCGTTTTTCTTCAGCTCAAGATAGATGTGAGAAGCCAACTCGCGGTTCTCTTCAGAGTGCGTGCTGTGGTAGTTATCAAAGCTAATATCAAAACCAGCGAAGTCTTTC
Organism: Vibrio renipiscarius; assembly: GCF_000827885.1. Classification (GTDB taxonomy): domain Bacteria; phylum Pseudomonadota; class Gammaproteobacteria; order Enterobacterales; family Vibrionaceae; genus Vibrio; species Vibrio renipiscarius. Next base: position 252,350 of record NZ_JTKH01000006.1, read on the forward strand.
TGGTGCTCTTCACTGACTGCGGCGATCATCTCTTCAGGAGAGATACCCATCTGTTGCGCTTTAAGCATGATTGGCGTGCCGTGAGCGTCGTCAGCACAAATGAAATTTACAGTGTTGCCACGTAGGCGTTGGTAACGAACCCAAATGTCAGCTTGAATGTGCTCAAGCATATGGCCAAGGTGGATCGAACCGTTAGCGTACGGAAGGGCGCAAGTTACCAGCAATTTTCTTGGATCGTTTGCCATACTTAATATTCGCTTATCTCGATAGGTATAAAAAATTGATGATAATACTAACTCATGAAACCTCTAACTCCAAGGTGTCAGCGAATCGATTACCCTAGTTTTTTTGGGGTTCTGTAGCGCTTTACTCAGTGGTACGATGCAGTGATAAGGAGGGCCTATGCGCCAATTTACTTCAAAGCAAGATTTCTGTGATTGGTTGAACGAGTTTCGTCATCCAAATTTAACGCCAGGTTGGGCCGATGAACCGAATCTCGTGAAGGTGGATCCGAATGGTTTCTTTGCGATTCAAATTCCCTACGCGGCCAATGACCTTGCAATGGCCATGCAGTGTTGGATTGAGCATCAAGTCCGCACGGAGCAAGTCAGTCCATTTGAGTTTCAGATCAGCATCGCACCGAAAGCACTACACACTCAAGTAACGGCGACCGTTAAAGGGGTGAAAAACATCATCGCAGTCAGTTCTGGTAAAGGCGGTGTGGGCAAATCAACCACGGCGGTGAACTTGGCACTGGCTATCGCTCAATCAGGCGCCAAAGTTGGCCTGCTTGATGCCGATATTTATGGTCCATCAGTACCGATGATGTTAGGTAAAGTCGAAGCCAAGCCAGAAGTTCGTGATAATAAGTGGATGCAACCCATCGCGGCGCATGGCATCTATACTCATTCTATTGGCTATTTAGTCTCGCAATCGGATGCCGCTATTTGGCGTGGCCCGATGGCGTCTAAAGCGCTGGCGCAGATGATTAATGAAACCGATTGGCCAAATCTCGATTATCTGGTGATTGATATGCCGCCGGGCACCGGGGATATTCAGCTGACCTTGTCGCAACAAATTCCGGTGACGGGCGCGGTGATCGTCACCACGCCGCAAGATCTTGCTCTAGCAGATGCACGTAAAGGCGCGGCGATGTTCGATAAAATTGAGGTTCCAGTGATTGGCTTAGTGGAGAATATGAGCTATCACATTTGTAGTCATTGCGGTGAGAAAGAGCACATATTTGGTTCTGGCGGGGCTGAAAAAATGTCCGCGGAATATGGCTTGGATATTTTGGCGCAGATCCCGCTGCACATTCATGTGCGTGAAGATCTTGATAATGGTATTCCGACTGTTATCGCAAGACCGGATTCTGAGCACACAGAGCACTATTTGGCATTAGCTGAATCTGTCTGTGCGAGAATGTTTTGGCGTGGTGAAGTGAAACCGGAAGCGATTAACATTACCATGTTATGAGGTCATGCTCATATTGGAAGAGGAAATGTAAACGAACTTTGACGAAATCTTATATTAGTTAAACGTTTGCTTTGCGATTACTTATTCCTTTTAGCCTTTATCGAGAGAATATAACTATTCCCTGCTGGAATCTCGGCAGGGTTCTCCCTATAATCAGGCGGTTTAATTAGGCACTGCTAACCATTCCATGCCAAATTTTTTAGCAGGCCACAGATCACCAATCAATTCATCGGGTGCAAGAATAATGTCTCATAATAATCAATGTGTCATCGTCGGTATTGCTGGCGCTTCTGCTTCAGGTAAAAGCCTAATCGCAAGCACTATTTATAATGAACTTCGTGAGAAGGTAGGCGATCATCAAATTGGTGTGATTACGGAAGATTGCTATTACAACGATCAGACTCATTTGAGCATGGAAGATCGTGTAAAAACCAACTATGACCACCCGAGTGCACTAGATCACAATCTATTGTGTGACCACCTAGAGAAACTGATCAAAGGTGAAGCGGTTGAAGTGCCAGAGTATAGCTACACAGAACATACTCGTATGACTAATACCACCACTATGACACCGAAAAAAGTGATCATTTTAGAAGGTATTTTACTATTGACGGATCCACGTTTGCGTAAACTTATGCACGCGACCGTATTCATGGATACTCCATTGGATATCTGTCTACTGCGCCGTGTTAAGCGTGATGTAGAAGAGCGTGGCCGTACGATGGAATCAGTATTAAAGCAGTACCAAGCAACAGTTCGCCCAATGTTTATGCAATTCATTGAGCCTTCTAAGCAGCACGCGGACATCATTGTTCCTCGTGGCGGTAAAAACCGTATTGCTATCGATGTACTAAAAGCTCACATTGCTAAATTGTTGAAATCTTAACAATACTCTGTAATTGAGACTTTATTAATGATGAGAAAAGTGGCACTTTAAGTGCCACTTTTTTTTTGCGTGAAAACTATGCATTGGTTTGCAAAAACCACGCGGTGAAGCGTTATACTTGCTGTACTAACCATCTGAATAAGTCTCTAAGCAATCATACTTATTCAGATTGGCATAATCTCATATCTCTTTTTTGGCCTTTGGCTGTGAAGTAAGGACACTGTTGATGAAAAAAATCGCGTTATTACTCGCTATCCCTATTGTAACAATACTTGCTCTCGTGGTTGGGCTGGTACTGCTCGTTAATCCTAATCAATTCAAGCCTCTTATTGTCGAGCAAGCTAAGCAGCAAACCGGCTTAGATTTGGTTATCGACGGTGATATTAGTTGGCAATTTTTCCCATCAATCGGTCTGACTCTTGGGCAGACAGCATTAGAAAACCCACCAGGTTTTACTCAACCGAATCTATTTAAAGTGAATCAGGTCGGCGTTGATGTTTCTGTTATGCCGCTGTTGAGCAAACAGTTAGAAATTGGCCAAGTGACGCTCGATGGGGCAGAGTTCTATCTGGAAACGCGCAAAGATGGTGTGAAAAACATTGATGCGTTAACTCAAAATCAGGTTCAAAACACTACGGATGAAGCGGTAAACGCAAAGCAAGACAGTGCGAACAGTGAGCCCGCGGCGCCTTCATCATCCGCAGCAAGCGATTGGAGCATTAGTCTTGCTGGCATTTCAATTACCAATGCATTGTTAGACATTCAAGATGATCAAACGGGCAGCCACACCAAGTTGTATGATGTTTCTCTGTCTGTTTCGGAATTTGCGTTTGGTCAATGGAGCAAAGCTGACTTTGCCGCCAAAGGTGAAACCAATCAGCAAACCTTTACTGCGAAAGGCACGGCAGAGTTAAATCTCGCCAAGGGTTTCAGCCAATACGCTTTGCGTAATATTGCCTTTGATGCCAGTTACAATGATGCCAATAATCAAATTGATGAAGCGAAAATTGAGCTGGCGACGTTTGAGTTTGATCAAGCGAATGCATTGAAGTACGCCGTAAAAGGGACAGCGGCTGAACTAGGGTTTAACCTAAAAGGCAGTGCGCAGCTTATTGTAGACAAAGCGATGTCAAAAGTAGCAATGAATCAATTGATTCTGGATGCTAACGTTGAAGGCGCAAGTTTACCGCAATCACCAATGAAGATAGACATGGCGTCGGATCTTTCGTTTGACCTCACCAAGAGCCATTTGAGTTTTGCGCTTGAGAAGCTGACTGCGAATGCCCTGCAATTTGACGGGCAGTTTGATGTTACGCTCGCGGATATTCCAAAAATTGTGTTTGCGCTGCACAGTCCCAATATTGATGTCGATGCGTTTTTTGCACAAGACAATAACCAGCCTGAAGTGGCAAATTCAGAGTCGGCAAGCAAGCCCACAGCCGAAAAATCGTCTGCATCTGCGGCGGTAACGGTGGAACAAGAACCGGATCTTTCGGCATTAAAAACGTTGGATCTAACTGGCGCGATCACGATTGATAAATTCAAAGCGGGCAATGCGAAAATGCAAAATGTGGCCGCTAAGTTCAATGTCAATCGCGGCTTAGTTAAGCTTACTTCGTTCACATCGAATCTTTATGATGGTTCGATAAAAGCCACCGCAACCTTAGACGCACGCAAATCACCGGCTTCGTATACGGCGAAAAAATTTATTAAAGGCGTCAAAGTACAACCCTTGCTTATCGATGTCGCAGACAACGATAAGTTGGAAGGGACAGGCAACATTGATGTTGATGTCCGAGGTAGCAGTTTAACGCCAACGGGTATGAAGAAAAATCTGGTCGGTACTATCAACATCAACTTTGCCGATGGCGCCGTGAATGGCTTAAATGTGGCTCAGCTGATCCGTGAAAACTACGCTAAGTTCAAAGGTCAATCAGTCGAGGGGCAAGACGCGCCGAAAAAAACCGACTTTAGCGCCATGACGGCGACTCTCGCGCTGAATAAAGGCGTCGTGACAACCGACAACCTACACGCACAATCTCCGTTGCTTCGTGTCCGCGGTAACGGCAGTGCAAACTACATCAATGAGACGGTTGATTTTACCATCAGCACATCGATTGTAGGATCATTAGAAGGTCAGGGTGGTAAAGACATCGATGAGCTTAAAGATCTAACCATTCCAGTGAACGTGTCAGGCTCATGGGCCAAACCCAAATTCAAACTGATTTTTGATGATGTTTTGAAACAAAAAGCCGAAAAAGAAATCGACCGTGGTCTGAAAAAACTGGATGAAAAGTTCGGTGACAAGATTAAGGACGAAAAGACCAAAGAAGCCGTGAATAGCTTGATTAAAGGTCTATTTAATTAGGTAACACATTCGCTGTGATGTTTTGTAATTAAACCCGCTGTAAAGCGGGTTTAATTATTGTGAGCCATCTGGTGGGTAACATACCAGGCATGGTAGTGCTGGTATGGTTATGCGCTGAAATAGAGCCTCTGGACAGGGCTTACCAATCAACGCCCTTAAGTGCTTTAACACCAGATTCAAAAGCATGTTTAATGTTTTTGACTTCCGAAACGGTATCGGCCATCTCGATTAAGGTGCGGTGAGCGCCGCGTCCGGTAATGATGACCGATTGCATGCTAGGTCGGTTGTTTAATGCTTCAACCACTTCATCGAGCTCCACATAGCCGTAGCTGACCATGTAGGTCAGTTCATCGAATAACACCACATCAATACTCTCATCTTGCAACATGCGTTTGCATTCCTGCCAAACGATTTGTGCTGCATCAATATCGGCTTGTTTATTTTGCGTCTCCCAGGTAAATCCGGTGGCCATGACTTGAAATTCAACGCCAAGCTTTTCTAGGAGGTTACGTTCGCCATTGTCCCACGTACCTTTGATAAATTGCGCGACAGCACAATTTAAGCCGTGTCCGACGGCGCGCGCAATGGTCCCAAAACCTGACGTGGATTTGCCTTTGCCATTACCCGTGATGATCAGTAACAAGCCTTTTTCTTCGGTTGCCGCGGCGACTCTCGCATCGACTTCTTGTTTTACTTTTTGTTGTCGTGCTTTGTGGCGAGCTTGCTTGTTCTCTTCAACAGACATGGGACTTCCTTTTTACTCATAGGGTTTATCGCTATGATAGTGCAATGCTGCGTGAAGAAAAACCTTTGATAATTAAGGACATCAAATACAAATGATCGTTTGCCTGTTGGGTTAACATTTTTGGCGTGAATGCGCTCCGGACGGCAATGTGCTCTCTACGGCAATGCGCATGAATCATTAAGCCGCGACAACTCGACCACTAAAATAATCATTAGTCACGATGTACTCGGTGTTGCGGATGAGATCATCTTGAACTTCCGCCCAGTGCTGGCCGTTTTTTGCGCTCGCCGGTACGACGCCACCGATTCGAATGTTAAAAGGAGAGAGCTCCTTCGCCCAGCTCTGAGTAAAGCCAGACACCATCGATGAGGCGTTATCAAATCCCGCAATGACTTGTTGATCCGCATAGCCAATCACATTGACGATCACCCCATTTTTACCTTCATTTTTCATCCGCTCTGCTGTTGCTTGGCTAAACGCAAATAAAGTATTTGCCATCACGGCTAAATGCTGTGAAAAAACATGACTGGCACTGTGATCAAAAATGTCGGGCATAGCTTCGGCGGTAAAGCTGTTGATGAGTACATCTGGAGAGGCGTGACAATTCGTATCGATCAATTGGAAGAGTTGTTGAATAGACTGAATCGAGTAATCGGAGAGTGGGAACTGATGAATGCGATCAGAAATACTATGGCAACGTTGATAGGTTTCATCGAGTAGACGTTTATTCGTATCACAAATGATCACGGTCGCCCCGAGTGACGAAAAATGCATCGCGAGGTTGCTGCCAATTTGAGATCCAGCGGTGGTCACCAAGATCATCGCGCTACCAATTTCCATAAATCTCCATCTCCGATAAAAATGTCGCCAAAATTATGAGAGTAAAGAATGGTTGATTAATGATTATTCAGGCGTGAATAAGGTCAAAGAAGTCACACGTAGACTAACTAAGTGTTCATTTTTTGCGTTCATTCACATAATGACATGTTTCAATAAACGGGAGTACATTCTAAATCGAGGAGACTCAGTGCTTAGGCCTGAGCTTGGATTTGATACGTGCGCTGAGCCGTGACTAATTGATTGTACAAATCAAAGGGCATTAATTTTTTCGGAGTTTTACTGCCTAACTGACTTTGCTGATGAACGGAAAGGTTATGGTAAACCTCTTCTGGGAGATCATGCGTCTGTTCGGGTAAATAGACTAATGCTTCGGGCATGAGATAGTGCGCCAATTTCGCACTGGCTAAACCGCCGTGATGGAACTGGTGTGCTTGTTGCGCCGATATTTGGTAAGAACTTTGATCGGATTTAAGTTGTTGAGGTGATGGCAAATCAAAGCGTTGTCGTAATGAGGTATCGGAAATTTCGACCGCATCAATTTGTTCAACTGGCGTGTTATCGCGAAGATCATGAGAAAACATAGAAACCAGTAACGCAAAGTCGGCACGACGCCCTTCATGAACAGCATGGTTGATACCATTACTGAAATGAAGTTCGCTGACTGGGTTGATGTTGTTTATGGTTTCGACGTGCATTCGCTTCCTCACTTGCCAACTAAATTAGCGGCTAATCGCTCGGAAACTTTAAGTAATTTTGCGCAAGGCACAAAAAAAGCCTGCTGTTTGCAGGCTTTTTATTCAATTTCTAAGAAAAGAAATTATTTTGCTAGGTTTTCTGCAACGAATTCCCAGTTTACTAGGTTCCAGAACGCAGCCATGTAATCAGGACGAACGTTACGGAAATCGATGTAGTAAGCGTGTTCCCACAGGTCAACCGTTAGAAGAGGAGTTGTCCCTTCTTCTGTTAGCGGTGTTGCTGCGTTAGACGTGTTAACGATCTCTAGAGAGCCGTCTGCTTTCTTAACAAGCCAAGTCCAAGAAGAACCGAAGTTGTTGATTGCAGAATCTGTGAATTTTGCTTTGAATTCTTCGAAAGAACCAAATGCAGCGTTGATTGCGTCAGCAACTGCGCCTGTTGGTTCGCCGCCTGCTTTAGGAGCAAGACAGTGCCAGTAGAACGTGTGGTTCCAGATTTGAGCTGCGTTGTTGAATACACCACCAGTAGAAGTCTTAACGATCTCTTCTAGTGTTTTACCTTCAAACTCAGTACCAGGGATAAGACCGTTTAGCTTAACAACGTAAGTGTTGTGGTGCTTACCGTGGTGGAAATCTAGAGTTTCAGCTGAGATATGTGGTTCTAGTGCATCTTTTGCGTAAGGAAGAGCTGGTAGTTCGAATGCCATTGCTCGGTTCTCCATTATAGGTGGAAAGAGTTGCCTCTTTCGATTGCTTCCAATTAATTGTTATTTTATCCGAATTGGCGTTAAACCATTCGTTGTCGATTTGACTGACTTGCCGCCTAGTTTAGCAACTTTTGGCTTGAATAAAAGCATGCAAATGTAAATTAATTCAGCGAAAGTGAGCATCTAAGTGTTTATTTAAGCACATAAAATGCAGGGTATTAGTGATGAAATGTCATAAACGTGGGCACTATTCACATTCTGAATGATGCCTTTTAGGAATAGCTAGAATAGAAAAGGTCTAATTCCCCAAATATTCTATGCTTTTTATTCTGTGCTAATGGTTTAGAATATGCAGGTATATTGCAGTAAAGCCATAAAGAGGAAGCAATGGAAACTATTGATAAAATTAAGCAGCAAATCGCAGAGAACGCAATCCTTCTATACATGAAAGGTTCACCAAAACTACCAAGTTGTGGTTTCTCTTCTCAAGCGGCACAAGCGCTTATGGGTTGTGGCGAGAAATTTGCTTACGTTGATATCCTACAAAATCCAGATATCCGCGCGGAACTTCCAGCCTACGCACAATGGCCAACATTCCCACAACTATGGATCGAAGGCGAGCTAATCGGCGGCTGTGACATCATCATGGAAATGTTCCAAAAAGGCGAGCTTCAACCATTAGTGAAAGAAGCAGCAGCACGCGTAGAAGGCGACGCTGAATAAGCACTGACATCAGATAATACTGTGTAAATTTACAGTTTTTCTTGAATTATTAAGGCCACATTGGATAATGTGGCCTTATTTATTTGTGCAGATTCAATTTATGTCTCGTCTGTTTATTGCTGAGAAACCCAGCCTGGGTCGCGCCATCGCGGCGGCCTTACCTGGCCCCAAAAAGAATGATCAGGGGTTTATTCGTTGTGGTAACGGCGATGTGGTGACGTGGTGCATTGGCCACTTACTTGAGCAAGTTGAACCAGACGTGTACGACGAACGTTATAAAAAATGGAATCTTGCCGATCTGCCTATTGTGCCGCAGCAGTGGCAACTACGACCGCGCAAAAGTGCCAGCAAACAGCTCACAGTAGTCAGAAAGCTACTCAAAGACGCGGTGCAAATCATTCATGCTGGAGACCCGGATAGAGAAGGGCAGTTGCTGGTGGATGAAGTGCTTGATTACTGCAAAGTCAGTAAAGCGAAAAAAGAGTCCGCCCAGCGACTACTGATCAGCGATTTAAACTTACCGGCAGTAAAACGCGCTTTATCCAGTATGCGCAGCAATCGTGATTTTATTCCGTTGTCCATTTCTGCGTTAGCGCGTTCCCGTGCTGATTGGCTTTATGGTATGAATATGTCACGTGCGTATACGTTACTGGGGCAAAAGGCGGGATATCAAGGCGTACTCTCGGTTGGTCGAGTGCAAACGCCGGTATTGGGTTTAGTGGTGCGCCGTGATGAAGAAATTGAAAAATTCATCTCGCGAGACTATTTCTCTTTGCATGCGCTTATTCCTTATCAAGGGGAATTTGGTGGATTTGATATTCGCGCCAAATGGCAGCCGAGTGAAGCCTGCCAACCATGGCAGGATGAAGAAGGTCGTGTGCTTAACCGCAAGTTGGTCGAAAACGTCGCGGCTCGCATAGCCAACCAACCTGCCACGGTAACGGAGTCTGAACAGAAACAAACCAAACAAACAGCGCCACTACCGTATTCACTCTCGGCATTGCAAATTGATGCGGCGAAACGTTTTGGCATGAGTGCTCAGCAAGTGTTGGATACGTGTCAATCCTTGTATGAAAAACATAAACTCATTACTTACCCTCGCTCCGATAGCCGCTATTTACCGGTTGAACACTTTGCTCAAGCCCCTTCAGTGTGTCAGGCGATAGCCAACAATGCGAAAGAGCTTGATGCCGCCGTTAACGGAGCAAACTTAAGCCAAAAATCCAAAGCGTGGAACGATAAAAAAGTCGATGCGCACCATGCAATTATTCCAACGCCGAAACAGGCCTCGAGCAATGCCCTTTCTTCTTATGAAATGAAAGTATATCAGCTGATTGCACGCCAATATCTGATCCAGTTTTATCCTGCTGCGGTGTATGCGGAGGCGAAGTTGGTGTTTGATATTGCGGGTGGCCTCTTTATTGCCAAAGGGCGCCAGCTCATTACGGCGGGTTGGAAGGCGCTGATGGGGAAAAGCGATGACGAAGACAGTGGTGTGGACTGCGTTCCGCCATTGAAAAAGGGCAGCGTATTAACGTGTCGAGAAGGTGAATTAAAGCAGCACCAAACCGAGCCGCCGAAACACTTTACCGAAGCAACCTTACTACAAGCGATGACAGGGATTGCCCGCTTTGTCGCGGATAAAGAGCTGAAAAAAATTCTGCGTGATACTGACGGCTTAGGCACGGAAGCAACCCGCGCGGGTATTTTAGATACCTTGTTTAAACGTCAGCTTCTCACTCGACAAGGAAAAAGCATTTTAAGCTCACCCGCAGGTCGAGGGTTAGTGAATGCCTTGCCGGAAGAGTCGACTTATCCCGATATGACGGCGCATTGGGAGCATCAATTGCAAGGTATGGCAGAGCGCAATCAGGCTTATCAACCGTTTATGATGGACTTGCTCACGAGAATGGACGGATTGATGAGTCACGTAAAATTAGGTGTTGTACCTGAATCGTTGCGTCATTTACCAAAAGTTGAACGACCGGCGTTTAAGCGTAAAAAGCGCACCGCCAAGAGGTCGGCAAGTCCGAAAAAATAGACCTCGCATTCCTCAATGACATCCGTGGACCAGATCGTCACTCAACGCGAACGCATCATCGGAAAAAAACGGCATCGCTACGATGCCGCTCATCGCTCAATCAAACAGGTTGCCATTGTCAACGATGGCTCCTTTCACGTCATTTTGTGTCAGTACTCGTTTGCCTAATTCATTTTTGACTTGTCGACCTAAATCAACGAGAGCATCTCGATTGGCCTGGGTTTGTCGCTTACCTGTACTTCTCAAGCAATAGTTGAGTTCATGATCTTCACTAAAGTTAACCAAATGTCTGTCTGCCATTTTATTTCTCCTTATTGAGTGAATTCATACTAAGTCTGGAATGAAGCTAGAAAAATTCAAGTTGTCGGAAAAATTATTTTAAATCCAACCGAACACGATAGAGCTAAGGCATTGTTATTATGCGTATTCGGTCAGGTTTTTTATGGCTATTCGTTGGCGTTTTTTTGCATCGAGCTAATGATTACTGTGCAGTTTTTACCTGCGTGTTTTGCTTGATACATGGCCATATCGGCTTGATGCATAAGTTCATCGAGCGGTGTGTCACCATGGTGATCAAAGTAACCACCAATACTCGCATTGACTTGGCAATACACTTGCGGAGAAACCTCTATTGGGCACTGAAGCATTTGGATGAGAGAGGCTGCATATTGCGCTGGATTTTCCAAGTGTTGTTCATCGTGGAGTAGAATGGCAAATTCATCACCACCAAGGCGGCTAAGTAATGCATTTTCACCAAACACGGTTCTCATCATTTGTGCGGCGTGGCAAAGCGTTTTATCACCCGCCGCATGCCCATGCACATCGTTGATCGCTTTAAAATCATCTAAATCAATGTAAATCAAACAGAGCGATTGGCCTTTTTTTGCATTCAATAGAATTTTAGCCTCTGATTGATGACGGAATGACCAGCGGTTATGCAGGTTGGTGAGGGCGTCATAATGCGCTAAGTAATGAATGCGCTTGTCATCGCGATATTGCTGTAATTGATATCGAGCTAATAGATACGCGATGAGTACGCTCAGCAGAGCCCCTTGTAATATCAAGCCATAATGGATTTTCAATGCGTGTTTAAAATCAATTCGCTTATCAAATGCGCTAAAGGAAACCAATTTCCAGCGAGTCGAACTATTATTGCTAACATGGTATTCCTGGAAGCAATAAGGATTAATGTTACTTACACTCCCCACGGATTGAATGGTCATAATTCCTTTTTCGGTTTCAAACTGGCCTTGGTTGGTGCGTTTAATTTGAGACGCTAAGTTTGGGAATTCGGCATAAATATTGGCATCGTCTTTATCAAACATAAAACCAAATTCTAGGTCGGATTTTACGTCGTTATAAAGAAACTGACCGTCGTTATTGACCAACATGTAGTTGGTGCCGCTGTTGAGGTTAAAAAGCTGCAAACCATCGAGTAAATATTTTGCCAAATAGTTGATGACCACCACGCCTTGTTTTTGACCATGTTCATCAAACACGGGAGTTGAAAAGCGAATCATCGGCTTAAAAGGCATTTCAATTTGGTTATGCTCGATATTGAGGTCCAGTGGCGAGATGTAAATTTGACGCCATTTCAATCCCATGACCTCTTGAAAGTAGTAGCGATTCAGTTTGTTTTGTAAATCATGCGGTGCAACGATGTTAGGGCGACCATCGTTAAAGTTGACGCGAATAATCTCGTTACCGTCTAAATCGAGATAGCGAATTTGGTCGTAGATTTCTTTACGGTTGCTGATTAGTTCAATAATGTTGCCGAATTCATCCAACGCTTCTTTCTGGAGTTTTGCGTTCGGTAAATCTGCGATCTGATAAATCTTACGTTGAGATAATATATCCGCTAGCAGCGCTGTCTCTTTAACCACCGAGCCCATGCTCCACTCGATATAGTCTTTTTTACCTTTGAGGAGCGCGCTTTGTTGCACTTCAAGATTGCTCTTTCGCGTCGACATATCTGAAAGAGAGTCGTAATAAAAAATAGCGATAAAGGTGGCAATGAATAAGGAAAAAATAACGATAAAGCGCGTGGCAAAAAATCGCAAATCGGAGAATGAGGCAGTATTCATCAAAGAGTAAATCGGGCTTAAAAACAAAGGGCGCAGATTATAGTTAAGAGTGACCGGTATAGATAGCAAATTCATCTTTTGCCATCGATACCGGAAAATAGCGAACAGACCGGTTTATGCGTGCCGATCCAAAACGAGATGGAGTTTCTATGCCGTCGATGAGACCGAGGCCAGTTTGGATGGCTTCATCGCTTTCTTCTTACCTAAGCGTTGCCCGACCAACTCAATGTAGTGATAAGTGAAATGAGAGACGAGCAAGACGAAGGCGACAATGACGAAGACGGCTAAGTTATTGAGAGCCTCATTTCCAAGCGTTAAGTAACGCTGTTGCTCGATCATGTGGGTGAATTGAACTCCGGTAAGTTTGCCAACCACCATCAGTATGGATTGCAAACAGAACAAGACCGCGGCGTGCGTCATGTATATTGAGTAAGACAACTTGCCTGCATACTGTAGAGGCGATTTGAGCAGTAACGTCGATAACCATCCCCCCTCGAAAGCAAACATCAATACCACACAAGAAAAGAGTAAGGCAGAGGCGACGGGCTTAAAAGGGATCTCATAAATAACGACAATAACCGTACAGAAAATCATTAGACCTTCTAACAAAGTTGCGCTCGTTTTTGATAGGCGATAGTGATGTATTTTCCTAAAAATTACATACGTGGCTGCGCCAGAGAAGAAGCATGCCAGGCCCGTTAGTGCTTGTGAGGTTATGATCATCTGATTGGATGCTAATAGCGAGAGGCTCACTATCGCGATGACGAGCCAACTGACTTGTTTTCTCTGGGAGAAGAGCGTGAGTGTGCAATAGAGGATAAGGTACAAGTAGAACTCAACGCTGATGCTCCAAGCGGGATAGTTGAAGCTTAAGTAATCAAATGATCCAAACCAAGACTGAATCAACAGCAAGTTTGGAAGGATTTCGCTCACGTGATTCTGACCAGAAAATGGCGAGGTATTAAAGCTTAACCCTGCGTATTCAAAGGCAAGCCATTTACCGACTTCTAAACCAATAAAGACAAGTAACATCACCACATGCAGCGGGAATAATCGCCACATTCGAGCTTGTAAAAAAGGGACAAATGGTAATTTTTCTTTGTATCCATAGCCATGGGCGAGCACAAAACCACTCAGCACAAAGAAAAACTCGACAAAAATCTCAGCTTGTTTGAAAAATGGCCATTCTGTGATGCTGCCGGTTAGGTGGAGGTGGAATAGCACCACTGAAATGGCACAAATGCCGCGAAAAGCATCAAGAGCATGAAAACGGTGAGTCATCAATTAAACCAATCCTTGGTATGACGTTAACGATATAAGGACAGCAGTATAGCGACTCAGTTACTAGGCTATGTTATCGGTAGAATGTAATTGTTATTAGTATCAAAAATGAGTCATTCCTTTTTCTTTAGACAAAAAAAACCAGCAAGGCGCTGGTTTTGAAAAAAAAAGGGGGGGAAGAAGAATTACTGACTTACATCAACTGTAAATTCCATCTCTACTTGAGCATCTAAAGGCAACTTAGATACTTCAACGCAAACACGAGCCGGCTTATGTTCAGAGAAGTAACTGGCATAAACTTCGTTCACTTTCGCAAAATCGCCCATGTTGGTGATAAAAATGCCTACGCGAGCCACGTCGTTCAGTGTTGCCCCCGCTTCTTCAATAATGGCTTTGGCATTTTCGATCGATTGTTTCGTCTGCTCAGCCACATCTTCCGAAATAAACTGCATGGTTTCAGGTACTAATGGCAATTGGCCTGAAACATAAAGCGTGTTGTTGATGATTGTCGCATGTGAATAAGGGCCAACGGCTTTAGGCGCGCGTTCTGAGTTAATTATTTTCATTATATTTCCTAGCGGTTGGGCACCGAGAACGGTGCCCAGAGTCGTGATTAAGCAAGCATGCTAAAACCACAAATGGTGAACAATACGGTTGCAACTAAGCCTGTTGCGATCGCATATGGGAACTGTGTACGAATATGGTCAATGTGGTCATTCTTTGTTGCCATTGATGCCACGATACCGGTGTCACTGATTGGTGAAGTCATGTCACCGAAAATAGCACCAGAGATAGCGGCACCAATCATGAGTTGAGGTTCAATGCCGACAGCCGCACCAATTTGAATGCCGATTGGGATCATGATTGAGAACGTGCCCCAAGATGTCCCCGTCGAGATAGCCATAACCACGGCGATTAAGAAGACAAAGGCCGCAGAGAAACCCGATGGAATGATGCCATCGATAGATTGAGTGATGTATGCACCCGTGTTTAGATCACCCGATACGTTACCCATCAAAAACGCTAGCGTCATGATTGCACCCAGTGGAATCATTGATGCATAACCCGCAAAAAGGTGTGTAAAGAAGCTTTCTACATTTAGGATCTTACGGCCAACAAAGTAGATGAATGAGCAAGATGTACCAAGCATGACTCCCCAGAATACAGAGGTTGAACCAGAACCGTTCGCAAGATCACCGTTACCGGTAATGTAAAGGCCGATTGGAACCATCAAAATTGTAGGAATAAGCGGCATCAAGAAGTTAAGAATAGATTCTTTACCTTGTGCGGATTCAATCACTTCAACATCTTCTTCCGATGTGATTGGAAATGCACCATCACGTAGCTCTTTACCGGTCGCGGCGCGATCTTCCGATTCGCCCATCGCACCCCACTTGAAGCCAGAAAAAATGTAAAAGAAAACAGAAGCAAGTGTTAGCCAGGCCATGAAGTTATACATCATTGAGCCCGCTAGAATGCCAAACGGTTCGCCTTCGATGAAGCCTTTAGAGACCTGAACACCGATAACGCCCATCATCGCCGCGCCCCAACCATTGATCATGATGCTTGAACACACCGATACACATGATGCTTGGATAACGTAAGCCATTTTTTCGCGAGAAACACCGTAGCGTTTTGCGAGCTCATTGGTTGACGTACCTGCTGCCATGATCGAAATCGAAGACTCGATAAAGATCACACTAGTGATGAACATCGCTAAAAGCTGAACGGCTTTTTTGTTGTTAATGATGTTCGCTTTTTCCGTTAGGTAGCGAACAAGCGCTTTGGTACCACCTGTCACTTGGATTAGACGGATTAGACCGCCGACCATAAAGCAGAAAAGGATTGTACGTGTTGAACCGGCTGAACCAAAAATACCGACAATGCCATCAAGGGTAGATTCCACACCCGCGAAAGGGTTGAAACCATTGATCACTGTGAAGCCAACAAAAATACCGGCAAGTAGAGAAAGGATAACTTGACGAGTCCAAATTGCTAAACCAATCGTCACCAGTGGTGTGATGATTGTCCAAATACCGTAATCAACCATTTAATTAGCCCTCTAAAGCTTGTTGTAGGTCGTTGATTAAATCGTCGGCGTCTTCGATGCCGATAGAAAGACGAAGAGTTTCAAAATAGATTCCCATCGATTCACGCTCTTCTTTAGGGACAGATCCGTGAGACATAGACGCGGTGTGGTTAATCATACTTTCCACGCCGCCTAAAGATTCAGCTAAAACAAAATAACGAAGTTTACCAATAAACTGTCTGACCTCTGCTTCACCACCCGCAAGGCGAATCGTGACGACGGCACCGCCAGTCTTCATTTGGCGCTGGCATAACTCATGTTGAGGGTGAGATGGCAGGCCAGGGTAATGTACTTCGGTAATTTTTTCGTGTTTTTCTAGGAATTCAGCCACTTTCAATGCATTGGCACAGTGACGTTCCATACGAACGTCTAGAGTCTTTAAGCCGCGCAGTGAAAGGTAAGAGTCGAATGGAGAAGCAATCGCACCAATCGTCGTCTTGTAAGCGCTGATTTTGTCTGCAAGATCTTGATTATTAGTAATCAAAGCACCACCGATCACATCAGAATGGCCACCGATGTACTTACTTGCTGATAGCATCACCATGTCGGCGCCAAGGTCAAAGGGACGTTGATTCCAAGCCGTAGAAAAGGTGTTATCGACACAAGTCGTAATGCCTTTTTCTTTCGCTAGATCACAGATCGCTTTGATATCGACTAATTCAAGTAATGGATTCGTGGGGGTTTCGATCCAAATCAATGCAGTTTTGTCAGTGATAACGGCTTCCACCGCTTGTAGATCATTAAGATCAACGTAGCTGAACTCGAAACCAGATGTGCGGGTGCGTAGGCTTTCAAACAAACGATAAGTACCACCGTATACGCTGGACATCACTACAACATGCGCATCTTTTGATAGCATTTCTAGCGCAAGCGATGTTGCAGCCATACCTGAAGCTGTCGCAGTGGCATAAAGGCCGCCTTCTAACTCCGCAAGTGCAGTTTCGTAAGCATTACGTGTAGGGTTACCGCAACGTGAATAGAAGAATTCGCCACTCTCACCTAAGTTAGGTTGAATAAACGAACTTGCCGTTACGATAGGAGGAAAGATTGCATTATTGCCTTTATCCGTTTGATTGCCGCCGTGAATGGCAATCGTGG
Source organism: Vibrio renipiscarius (assembly GCF_000827885.1). GTDB lineage: Bacteria > Pseudomonadota > Gammaproteobacteria > Enterobacterales > Vibrionaceae > Vibrio > Vibrio renipiscarius. The sequence goes on from NZ_JTKH01000006.1 coordinate 269,383, forward strand.
CAATTTTATTGCTTTTCATAATGAATCCTAGTTTGTTTCAGTGCGGCGATATTAAGACAATGCCAAGGAAAATATTGTGATTTAGTTCAATTTTATTATACCAAGTATAAAAATAATAAACTAAGTATAAAAATAATGTATTTTGTTGTTTTTTAATTGACTTAGTTGTCGTGGATTATACTTGATGGTAAAATTTTTTGACGAATAGGGAGGGATAAGATGCAAGATAAAGAATACCAGTTCACGGACCAAGACCGAAGCCAGCTCGAAAGATACGTACCGTTGATGGAGTGTATAGGCGCGATGTTCGGTGAGAGTTGTGAAGTGGTTCTTCATAGCTTTGAAGATCTCAACTCCTCTGTTACCCATATAGTGAATAGCCATGTCACGGGGCGCCAAATTGGGGCACCAGTGACAAATGTTGCGCTGGAAAAAATTTCACGCTTTACGGAAAGTGATGAAACTTGGGATGTGTATCATACCGGAGAAGGTGATATCAGCTCTCGTAAGTCTGCCTCTGTATTATTAACGAATGATGCAAATCAGCCTATCGGGATGCTTTGTATCAACTACTCGTTAGATATTCCGTTACACGCATTTATGAATGCGATGCTGAATACTAAATCAGGGCATAGACAAGAAAACTTCACTAACGACGTGAATAGTCTGGTTTTAAGCCATTTAAACCCGATCAAAGCGACGGTGCATTCGAATAACAATATCCCAAGTAAAAACAAAGTTTTTGAAATCGTAAAGCGCTTGTATGAAGAGGGGATGTTTGATTTACCGATTACAATAAAATTGGTGAGCCAAGAGTTAAGCATTAGCCCTGCGACGATTTATAAGCATTTACGTGTCATCAAAGAGTAATTCAATGGCGAAGTAACCATCCCTTATTTTAAGGAGATGGTTACAAATTCCATTTTTACAACAACAGAACCGTCACTTAGTGAGTGAAGCGAACTCGTAGGCTTTGCTGTTTATCCAACTCGACGTTATCGAAGCTATCGAGCTTGTGGTGTGTGATCAGCGCGCGTAGATTGTCTACATAAGCTTCACCACGGGTGGAGTAGTGCGATAAGGCCTGTACCAGCTCATATCCGGTTAGGTTATTTTGCTTACGTAACTGATGACGTAAGTTCCAAAGCTCCTTATAAGCGCCAGTGGTGTTAAGATTGTGCATATAACTGGCGGTGCCTTGATAGAGATTATCAAAGGCCGCGACTTTCACATGTCCACCAGGTGTCGTTAGATATTTACCACCATGAGCGGGCAAGTGCTCACCATACAAACTATTGCCTTTTATCGCAAAATGACTGGTCCCCCAACCACTTTCATCGATTCCTTGCGCCAATACCATCCCCACAGGAATAATATCGATATGCAGAAGGAGCTGCTGGATATCGCCTGATTTCACATTGTATGAAGCATAGAGCTGCTTAATCCATTGCTTTTCATTACTTGACCACTCCGTCGTCTCTTTATTTGCGAGCACTTCAACTTGATGGCGAACCGCTAAAATTTGGTCATTGACGGCTTGAATCGTCGGTAATAACAAACGGATAAACCCAGAGGTTTTTTGTTGAACGGGTAGGCTGTTGAGATCGTCAGGGAGATTTTCAATAAAGTACGCGGGTAGTTTTGAGCTATTCGCGATCTTTTCTAGCTGGTAGTCATGCTGCTTAAATACGGCAATCAATTCTGGTGCAGAGTGGAGCGTGGTGACTGCGATGTCTGGATAAGGCTGGCTGAGCTGATCTGGAGAGAGAGGCAGCTTATCGCTAGCAAGAGTGAAAGATGAAACAAGCAGAGAACAACAAGCAAGAGTCGAAAAAATACGTTGTAACAAGGACATATTAATCATTCCTTTTTTATCATCAGGTACATAAACCTAAATTAGTATAGGTGAACATTATCCACCCAGAAGGTCATATTATGCAAATCGAGACAGGGGAGGTGATGAGTGTATTTGTTGGCGTATTGGTATTCGACAATATTTTTTTCAGATAGCAAAAAGGCCGCTAATTTCTTAGCGGCCTTTTCTAAATGTGGCGGAGAGATAGGGATTTGAACCCTAGGTGGGCTATAAACCCACGCCGGTTTTCAAGACCGGTGCTTTAAACCACTCAGCCATCTCTCCGTTGATGTGCATAATATAGAGGTCTCTGAACCTTGTAAACCCCTAAACTGTTCGTTTGCCTTGTTTTTAAGCGATTTCAGGTTCTTTTTTTGTTTTTGTTGGTTTGTTGAGCTATCTAATTGATTGTTAGGTTAAATATGAAAGGCAGATAGCAAAAAAGAGAGCCGAAGCTCTCTTTTTAAAGGTGTATGGTCGGACTGAGAGGATTTGAACCTCCGACCCCCGACACCCCATGACGGTGCGCTACCAAGCTGCGCTACAGTCCGATGCAGTTACTCTATCGAGTCGTTCTGCGTTGGTCAACATAACAGACTGATTTATTTGCTTTTTGTGTAGAAGCGCTGCAATTCAGTTAGACCTTGCATTAACACAGGCAAAGCTGGGTTTTCATCGCGTAGGCGGCTGTAGTTCGCATCGTACAGCTTATAATTACCAAATTTATCAATCACAGTCGTATTGCTATTGGTGATCAGAGCAAGCTCATGGTGGTCACCCGCAAGAATCCATTTACGTGGACGTTCATCGAATAAGTTACGACCGCTGCTATAATCGGACGGGTTTGATGATACTCCCAGCAAATCTTGCAGTAGCGTTACTGATAAATCCAAATGGCTTGTACGGTGATTATATTGGCCAGCCAGCTTGCCTGGCCAGTGAATGACCATCGGCACTTCCAATTGGAATTGGCTGTAGTTTGAGCCAGAACCCCAGCTGTTTGATTTTGTTTCGTTAAACTCAGTACCGTGGTTAGAAGTAATGATGATCACCGTCGAGTCGGATAAATCGAGCTCATCGATTTTTGCATAGAGTGCAGTGAGTTCTGTGTCTGCAATCTTAACCGATTGTTCGTAGCTGTCTGCTAGCGATTCGATAGAGCCGCCTTCGGATGCGGCATAATCGTTAAAATTATCGAGCGTCGTCAGCTCAATAAAGCTAAACCAAGGCTGATCTTGTTGTTCTTTAACCCAGTCACCCCAAGCCGTTATCGCTTGCATATCCGAAGAACTTTGTTTCGCCAACTCAATAGAGTGAATCTCTAAGTTGTTGAATACCGTATCTTTATAAATCGAGTCATCAAAGTTGTCACCACTAAACAGACCAAATTGATACTCTTGGTCTTTTAATGTGGCTAACACGATTGGCAGTGATGCTTGTTCTTTAATGCTGCTTGCGTAGCTTGTTGGTAAGCCATAAAACAGACCAAATACGCCATTACTGTCATTGCTTGAGCTGAAATGATTATTGAAGCTTAAGTTGTCGAGCGAGTATTGAAGCGTATTCGGCATCAAACTTTCGTTCAAAGCATCGGCTCTGAGGTTATTCACGCTAACAACCAATACATTCAGTGGATTTGCTCGACGGCTGAATTCAATTTTTTCTAGCGGATAACGGACTAGCTCTGATTCACCCAAACTTTCAGCGCGGCGCTTTAGGTACTCTTCACGATCCAGTAAACCGTGTTTTTCCATGAAGGACTTCGCCGTCATTGGGTATGACAAAGGGAAGTTCGCTTGTTGAGAAGTAATGGGTGTATAAAAATGAGCGTCTGCCCATGAATAAATCAAGTGGCTTGAACTAAAACACACGAAGAACAAAGCGGCGATCGGTCTGCCTACGTGTTTATGCGACAGCTTGCGCTGCTTGCGCCATACCCATTCGGATAGCGCGAGTTGTACGAGAAAGATCAGTGGTAAAACGACAAACAGATGCTGTAAGTCAGCACTCACCGTGCCACTGTTTTCTGAAAATAGGACTTCCCACACCACAGGGGTGAGGTGAAGATTAATCGTTTGGTAAGCTTGGGTATCAACCAATAAGAGCGTTAGGCCGATCGTCGCCAAACACACCGACACCAAGCGAAATAGCTTGCGTGACGGTATGATGAACGTCAACGGAAATAGAACAAGCAGATAAGCTGCAAACGCAAGAAAACCAAAGTGGCCCACCCACGACACGGCAAGATAAAATTGGCCGAGTAGTGTCTCAGGCCACGGAGATTGCGTGATGTATCGGGTACCAATAAGCATTGCTGCGATTATATTAAAAAACGCAAACCAGTGGCCCCAACCAACTAAACGCGAAACGCGTTCACCGTATGTATTTCCGTTATCTACCATGTTTTGTTCTAAAATCCGGTTCTAATTAATGAGCTTACTCGTCGATTGAAGACAGCAAAGCTTGGGCAAATTTTTCAGCGATTGCTTTGCGTTGACCGCGACCTACACGGTCGTTGATCACGTTAGTCACAATGTTACCAGCGATCATCAAAGATAAATCTGGACCAGCGCCATGTTTTTCTAGCACGGCTGCTACTTCGGTCAGAATATTTTCAAATTTTTCGTCGCTGTATTTAGATGTAATCGGCATAAAGACTCTAATGAAGAATAGTAAAGCGGCTTATGATAACCTACAATGCCGATCAACTGAATCCTACAGCGACGATAAATTTCATCATGAGTCTCTATCTTTCTAACGTTATTTTACACCAACTACAGAAAAACGAATCCGAAGAACTGGTTGTTAACTACCGCTCGGAATCTTTGGCGAACGATACTTCGAGTGAAAATCTGGTCGCTGAACTGCATCGCGTCTTTAACGCAAAAGCAGGCAAAGGATTCGGCTCATTTAAGTCAGACAGCGAATTTCAGGTCTGGTTGCAAGAATTACGCAAGCAAGAGAGAAATTTTTATGATTTCTCACAGGTTAGCGCCAATCGCTTGAAAGATGAGCTGTCTAAATACCCGTTCGCTGATGAAGGCATCCTCGTGTTTGCTGAATATCAATCATTAGCAACAGACTATCTATTTGTTGGTATTATTCCATCGAATCACAGTTTAAAAGTCACCGAGGGGTTAGATATTCGCGCCACGGACTATTTGGATTTGAGTAAAATGGACATTGCTGCGCGCATTGACCTATCTAGCTTTGAAACCGATAAAGATTCAAATCGTTATCTGACTTACATTAAAGGCCGTGTTGGCCGTAAAGTGGCAGACTTCTTCCTTGATTTTCTACAAGCCGATATTGGCCTTGATACTAAGCAACAAAACCAAGTATTGATGCAAGCGGTTGAAGATTTTTGTAGCGATTCAAAACTTGAAAAATCAGAAGCGAATGATTATAAAAAACAAGTGTTTGATTACTGCAGCGGTCAGCTAAAAACCGGCGATGAAGTTCAAATTAAAGAACTTTCAGGTGAGCTACCACCGGCTCAAGATGGATCAAGTTTCTTGCAGTTTACGCAAGACCACGGTTACGAATTAGAAGAAAGCTTCCCAGCCGATCGCTCGACAGTACGCAAACTGACGAAATACGTTGGCGCGGGTGGCGGTTTAAATATCAGCTTCGATAGCATGCTTTTGGGCGAGCGCATGTTCTACGATCCAGAAACGGATACGTTAACCATTAAAGGCACTCCGCCAAACTTGCGTGAGCAATTAACGCGTAATCGCTAATACGCTCTCTGCAATGTGTTCGCAGATTGACGAACACCAAGCCTCGCCTATGCGGGGCTTTTTTATGTCTGCAACATAGGGGCCGGACATCATCATAATTTGCGTTTGGCGACATTTTGCGCCCTGCATCCTGCAGAAGCGCCAATTTATGTATAGTCTTGTATTGAAGGGAATTGACACTGACGGATTGGTATGCAGAAAAGACAATTGAAGTTTGGCTGGGGCTGGAGCTGGAGCGTAGTTTTGGTGTGGGCATTTGGCCTAGCTGCGATAATGATGAGCTACCAAAATACGGAAAAAGAGATGGAGCGTGTAGAGCGACTGGGTACTCATATCGAGGAGTTTCGTAGTCACCTGTTTTTTGATTCTCCTTACCGTATCGATCTCGCCTCACAGCAAATCATCAATTTGGACGATATTGAAGCCATGCACAAAGAGTTGGCGACGGCAGATCAAGGGGCCGGTTTTATGCCTGATATTCAACAACTGCTGTTTACGACAGAGTGGTTTGTTGAACAAAGCCGAGCATTTATGGGCACTGAATTAGCATTGGTGGCTTTGATTGATGAGATACAAGCAAAGCGCTTAGTTTATGCGGGGAATCAAGAGAGACAAGCGCATTATTACCAATTGAGCGCTTATGTGTTTGAAGCCTTGTTTGCATCGCAATCCGCCAATTCTGTGGCATACAGAGATTTCGAAAATCTCTACAAGCAATCACTATTGTTACCAGAAGACGAAAAAAAACAGCTGCAAGCTCTTTTGGCTAAGACATCTCAAGTGATGGGGAATTATGCTCAAGGTTCTTACTTTGTGTCGCAATTGATCAGCCATTCTGTTCATAACGAGATAACAGAGGTGGAAACCCAGTATCATCACCTGCTTGAAAAATATCTATTCGTAATGATGGTGCTGAGCGGCGCTGCCCTTTTGAGCATTATGCTTCTATGGTACAGCAGTTATGCCATGCTACAGCGATCATCCTCGCTTGATGATAATGCTAACGCAGTGGGCGATGATAATGCGGCAGAAGTTGAATCTAAACCTATAAGCTCAGCGAAAAGCGAAGGGGTCCACACTCAACATCCTCCACACACGGCGGTCGTTGAAGATCGCGCTAAGTATGACAGTGCTAAGAATGATAGCGCTAAGAGTGACAGCGCGGTTACTCATGTTGATGACATCTCACCTATAGCCCCGCCTTCTCATGAACCCAATGACGATCTCACGGCGACAATCGTTCAGACTGAAACGGCTCAAGCTGAAATTAATTTCTCGGGAATGCTTGAATCACTTGGTAACGATAGCGAATCTCTCTGCATGTTGCTTGAAGTCTTTATTGAAGATCACCAAAACGATGTCACCGATATTTCACGTCTGATTCATGATTCTCCCGAAGAGGCGATTCGCAAAGCCCATAGCTTAAAAGGTGTGGGGGGAAATTTAGGCGCGATGAACCTGCGAGATGTTGCTGGCCAGTTAGAGCATGCGATTCAACATGACAGCACGCGAGTCCCAGAATTGTTGGTGGCTCTTAATAAACATTTGAGCAAAGCCACCAATGAAGCGCAGTCTTTTATTCACGAAAAAGCCTGATTTATCCGTTGTTTTACCTAGGCCCAAAGCGTCTTATTTAGGATAACAATGTTGGGTTAAAAATTACCGCGATAATTTCCCAAAATGGATTAGAATGCCCGGCAATAAGTACCGCCAGTTCGTTCGACACTGGCGTCGTACTCTCGTTGTCTTTTTCTCAGGTAATTCTATGTCTATCCGCCATTTTTTCTTGGGGTTGGTGCTTTCTGCCAGCGCCTTACTTTCTGGTTGCTCTTTATTAGAACTAAAAATTGATACGCAAACCGTGCCATTGACTCAGCAAGAGCTGAACATGCGCATTATGACGCGTGAATACACCCAGCAGTTTTTCGCTCAGGTAGAGCAAGCGGCCGATGTGTTGCAAACTCGCTATGAGGCGGATGACAAAGTGCATCAGTCTTATGTTTTATTGTGGAAAATTAACGCTGAAGAAGGCATGCAAGCGGCGGCTTACCAAGTCTCGCCAATGGCAGGGTTGATTGATAGTTGGGTTTTTGTTCAGCAAATGAACCAATTTTATGCGCATGGTAATGGTCAGCACCTTTTCGTGGGTAAAACACTCGCCAATGGTGAGCGCAGTGACGACGAAGCAAAGCAAGTCTCACAGCATCTGGCTAACGAAGTCGATAAGCTTGCTCGTTCGCTTTTAAAACCAGCGGTATATAAACAATCCCAAGCGTTTGTGACCAAGTTTGTAGAGACATACCCATTTGCGGATTTGAGTTTGATTCGTACACCGGCTTACCGAGCGTGGTTAGAAGCGAATCAAATTAACGAGGAAGATGCGGTAACAACATTAGGGACAATGCCTGAAGCGTTGGGGGACGTCTCTGATCGCTTAAGCCTGGTTTCAGAGCAAACCCCAAAAGTGATGACTTGGAAAGCGCAGTTATTGGCCTTGAATAGCTCAGCCAGCATTGCACAAGTGAATCAAGCGTTGGATAGCTTAAAAGTTACCTCCGACGCGCTGAGTGATTTTATCCGTAACAACCCGGAGTATATGGGGCATTTAGCGGAAGAAATGGCTTTGCACCTTCAACCTTTGGTTGAAGATATCGATAAAAAAACAGAAGCGCGATTGGTGCAATTAAGTGAAGAGCGCCAAGCATTAGAAACCATGGTGGCAAGAGAAAGACAAGAAGTGGCTAGCATCATTAGCCAAGAGCGAGAGAGATTTGCTCAAGATCTGGACCATGTATCACAAGAGGTAGTGACCCTCGCGATGGACAAGCTTATTGAACTGGTGAAAAGTACCATTCTGTATTTTGTGTTGTTCATTATTGTGATTTTCTTTGCTCCGCTAGGCATCGGCTACCTGCTAGGTAAGCGCGCAGCGGTGAAAACCAAGGCCGTAAGTTAACGAAGACAGCAAGTTAACCAAGGCAGTAAGTTAGCCACAACGATAAAATAACAAAGAGCGCCTAGGCGCTCTTTGTTTATGGGGTAGAAGAATTAGGCGTTTTGCTGTTGTAAATCCCGCGCTTCTTCTTCGCTTGCTTGCGCTGTGGGTTCGCACTTATCAACAAACCAACCCATGTACGAAGTCACGATCGTAACAATGATACATACGAAGCTCAGCCACATGAACGGCGCATAAGAAAGTGTCGCCACGCCTAAAATACTCGCCATATAAATGCCGTTGTCACTCCAAGGCACCATACCGGACGTTAACGTGCCACCAAACTCGGCATTGCGAGATAAGTTCTTACGTTTGTAACCTAATCGGTCGTAGTTTTTCGCGCATATTTTTGGCGTTAAGATCAGTGACACATACATAGCCGAGCCAAAAACGTTGCCCATAAAGGCCGTCGCAATAGTTGACGTTGCTAAAGAACCCGCGCTGTTCACGCGACGTTCGAACATTTTAGCCACTGTCTCTAAAACGCCCACTTTATCCAGTAAGCCACCAAAGCCTAAACCAAATACGATCACCGCCACCGATCCCAGCATAGAAGACATGCCGCCGCGATTTAAGATGGAATCAATAAAGTCGACACCAGATAAAATCGAGTAAGGTTCCCAAGCGGTTTGGAACGCGGTGAGGAAATCCACATCTTGAATCATGACCGCCCAGATAATACCCAGTAAAGAACCAAAGCTGATCACAGGGAACGAAGGCATACGCATCGCCAATAGCGCTAATACGATAATCACAGGAACAAACGAAAATGGAGTGATGTAGAACTGTTGATCCATCGCTGCAATCACGCCATCGACTTGCGACATGTCGATATTGCCCGCGAAATGAAAACCAAACAGAGTAAACAGAATGCCGGTAATGATGTAGCTGATCAGTGCAATCGGCAACATGCCTTTAATATGCTCAACAACTTCAACATTTGACATAGAAGAGGCAAGGATCACGGAGTCTGACAGTGGTGACATTTTATCGCCAAAGTAACAGCCGGATAGAATTGCGCCTGCGGTAATGGGGGCGGGTACACCAAGGCCTTGACCAATACCCATCATCGCGATACCCGCAGTACCCGCTGCGCCCCACGATGTCCCTGTCGCTAACGCGGTTAATGAACAGATCACCATGGTTGCGAGAAGGAAGATAGAAGGGTGAATCGCCTTAAGGCCATAGTAAATGATGGTTGGTACGATGCCGCCTGAAATCCAGGTTCCAACAAGAGCACCAACGGCCAATAGGATCAGTACCGCCCCAAGGCCATTTGAGATTCCGCTAAGGGCTGCTTGCTCTAACTCTTTGTATTTATGGCCCAGTCTCAGACCTAATACGATAATAATGAACCAGCCGATATACAACGCAAGCTGAATCGGTAGATTAAACTTGGCAGTAAACGAAAATGCCATCGTTAAGAATAAACCAAGTGAAACAATTACTTGCATCAAGCTTGGTAGGCGAAGTGTACGTTGCGTCATCGCGAGCCTCTTAGCTATTTAATACCGTTCATCACTCAACACCACAAATCAAACAAAATTTAGGGCAAAAACATTGAAGCAAGGGATTAGCTTACCTATCGCCGTGTGATTGCATAAAGGTTGCGGTTCGAGTTGCTGGCAGATTACTCTGCAAGTGCTAAGTGATTGATACGAGTGTTAACTCCTTTTTAATAGCACGGACTTTACCCTAAACAGATGAATATATCGAGTCTGTTTCATTTGTGTATTGTATTTGGCTTACTTTGAGTTTGGTTTTGGTTAAATAAACTGGCCATTGTTATCTTGTTGGTGTCAATTGGATCTTGTAATGTGTTATTTATGTGGCACAGCTGTAACGCTGAGTTCGGAGGACGTTAGCCGAGTAAAAAGTGGGATTGAGCGAATGAAATAACGTCATAAATGACATTTTTATGGTTAATTTATAAAAATAATCGCAAAAGATGTAGCAAAGCGTGATTTTTAACTTGAGATTTTTGTTTGAAAATTGAAGTATGGAGAGAGTACAAATTTCAAAGAATAGCCATTTTTTAAAATACATGGAGAGTAGATGATGAGAGTAGGTTTAGTTGGTTGGCGTGGCATGGTGGGTTCTGTGCTAATGCAACGTATGGTTGAAGAAGGTGACTTCAATTTCATTGAACCGGTATTTTACAGTACATCACAAATTGGTATCCCAGCCCCGTTTTTAGGAAAAGAGGCCGGAGATCTGCAAGATGCGTTTGATATTGAAAGTTTAAAGCAGCTTGATGCCATTATTACGTGTCAAGGTGGTGGTTACACCGAGAAAGTGTACCCAGCACTTCGCCAAGCAGGTTGGAAGGGCTACTGGATTGATGCTGCTTCGACGCTTCGTATGGCATCGGATTCAATTATTACTCTTGATCCGGTCAACCACACCCAAATCCAGCAAGGCATCCATAACGGAACGAACACCTTTGTTGGTGGTAACTGTACCGTGAGCCTAATGCTAATGGGCCTTGGTGGTTTGTTTGAAAAAGGTCTGGTTGAATGGACCAGCGCAATGACCTATCAAGCGGCGTCAGGTGCAGGCGCACAAAACATGCGTGAGCTTATTTCCCAAATGGGCGTTGTGAACGATGCGGTCAGTTCACAGCTTGCTAATCCTGCGAGTTCTATTCTTGATATCGACAAAAAAGTGGCTGACACCATGCGCAGCAGTTCGTTCCCTACGGACAAATTCGGTGTTCCGTTGGCAGGCTCGTTGATCCCATGGATCGACGTGAAGCGCGATAATGGTCAAAGCAAAGAAGAGTGGAAAGCGGGCGTAGAAGCAAACAAGATTCTTGGTTTCCAAAATGCACCAGTGCCGATTGATGGTACCTGTGTTCGTATTGGCGCGATGCGTTGTCACTCTCAAGCATTAACCATTAAGCTTAAGCAAAATGTGCCGATGGATGAAATTGAAGAGATCATCGCGACGCACAACGATTGGGTGAAAGTGATACCGAATGAGCGTGACATTACTGCGCAAGAGCTGACGCCGGCAAAAGTAACAGGCACACTATCGGTTCCGGTTGGTCGTCTGCGTAAGATGGCAATGGGTGATGATTTCCTCAATGCGTTCACCGTTGGTGACCAGCTATTGTGGGGTGCTGCAGAGCCATTACGCCGCACGCTGCGTATCATCCTTGCTGAGAAACAATAATCAGTCATTCGTTTTACTTACAGTGAACCGGTTAAGTATTTGATGATAAATTGACCCGTAAAATGAAAGGCTACCACTCGGTAGCCTTTGTTGTTTTAACGTTACACGTTTGATGCGTGAAGCCAGTGAGTGATTTATCGCCATAAGCCAGCGTAACTAGACATTATTTAAGCCATTGCACCTGTTTTCACATTAGAGTAGTGCGGATGGAAAGCAGAGTTTGCTATGATACGCACAGATCCCAGACAATGTGCTCGACATGCCAGTTTAGGATGACTGTGTATCGATAGAGCCAATGGATAACTTGAAACAATGATAATCAATAAACAAAGCTTAGAAGAGCAAGCCACTGACTACCTCCGCGAGAAAATCGTTAACGGTGAAATGGAGCAAGGCGAAAAAATTGTTGAAAGCACTTTAGCCAAGGACTTGGAATTGTCGCGCAGCACGGTTCGTATGGCGCTTAACACCTTATCTCATGAAGGCTTGGTAGTTCAAAAACCTTACGCAGGTTGGCATGTTTTCATGCTAGATGAAGATGATCTGTGGGAGCTGTACAACATACGAGTCGCGTTAGAAAGCCAAGCGGCATCGATGGCGGCTGAAAAAGCGTCAGAGCAAGATAAGAAAGCGCTGAGTGCACTGTTCCAAGAATATTGCGATCTTTGTGCTGCAGTGCCGGATGACATTCAAGCCATCAGCCAAGCTGATTTCAAATTACATCGAAAAATCATCGAAGTGAGTTGCAGTAAAAGAATGGAAAAGGCTTACAGCCAAATTGCCAATCAATTACTCAGTTACTTGAGTATGACGCATATTGATTATGATCTTTCACAAAGTGCGCTTAGCCATAAGCCGATGATTGATGCGATTTGTGACGGTAATGCAGAGCTTGCGTGGCAAGAGGCAAAAGCCAATATCACGCCAGTTACGCCCCTGTGTGATTCAATAAAGAATCATCAAGCATAACGGATAGCTTGTCGCTCGCGAATCCGATTATTGACTCTCACTCGGTCGAGTTATCTTTAAGGTATACGGGCAGTGGAGTGGATGACTAAAGAGAAGCGAGGGAGTAAAGAAAGAGAAGCGACTTGGTGCAAGGTGAAATACACAATGGACATACAAGTTGGAATGAACTTTCGCTAATTTAATAAAGAGGGTGTCTATGACACCCTCTTTTGCATTTCTGAGCGTGGAATATCGCTCTTTCAATCACGTTCAGCGTGTTGAACCACCATCCGCTCATCAGGATCAGCAAGTTCGCTGCCGCAGAACTTACAATTCATCGCATCCGATTCATGACCCGCCTTTGAACAGTTTGGACACTTAACCAAAGTTCGGTGTGACTTCATCTCTTGGTTGAGTTCAGCGGTGATGATCCCGGTTGGTACTGCCAATATTGAATAACCCAGCAACATCGTGATGGATGCGATGCCTTTACCCAAAGCGGTTTGAGGCACGAGATCCCCATAACCCACCGTCGTAATCGTCACAATTGCCCAATAGATGCTTTGCGGAATACTGGTAAAGCCATTAGAGGGGCCTTCAATAACATAAATGAGCGAACCTAGAATCGTGACCAAAATGGCGACGGTATTAAAGAAGATAAAAATCTTACGCTTCGCCATAAGCAATGAACGCAGCAAAATATTTGAATCTTGCAGATAACGCACGAGCTTTAATACGCGGAAAATACGCATCACGCGCAATAGCCTTATCACACCCATGAATGAAACCGCAGGGAAGAAGATCGCTAAATAGGTCGGTAAAATGGCCAGTAAATCGATCACGCCATAAAAGCTGGTGGCGTAAGATTTTGGTTTTGGAGAACAGTACAGGCGCAATAGGTATTCAAGCGTGAATAATGCGGTAAAGGCATATTCACAGTAACGAAGCTCTGTACTCCATTCGGTCATTACAGAAGGTAACGACTCTAAAACCAGAACCACAAGCGACGTTAGAATGGCAATGATTAAGCCAATATCAAACGCTCGGCCTGCTTTGGTGTGCGTACCGAAGATAATGACGTAAAGATGGTGCTTTAAAGAGGTCTTTGGCATGACATGTCATCGATAAAAAATAATGCAATATCATACCAGAAAGTAAAGAAAGAGGCCTATCCGAGATATCGCACAGGCCCTTATATCAAAGCGCTTAGCCTATTAAGGCTGGGAATAAACCGCGTAAACCATTGGCGATAAATTCAATGCCTAGAGCGCCCAAGATCAAACCCATGATACGAGTAATGACGTTGATGCCCGTTTGGCCTAAGAAACGAACCAATAGTGGGGCTGAGCGGAATAGTAACCATGAGCAGAAGCAAAATGCGATGATGGTTAAAATAATGCCCAAGGTATCAAACATACTCGGGTAGCGTGCGCCGTAAACAATCGTTGAACTGATTGCACCAGGGCCAGCCATCAAAGGCATCGCTAGTGGCACCACGCCGACTTGTTCACGAGTAACCGATTCCGTTTTCTCTTGTTTGTTCTGTTTATCTTCACCGAGTTTCCCGCTCATCATTGAAAACGCGATGCTAATTAACAGCATGCCACCCGCTACACGGAATGAATCGATAGAAATACTGAACATGTCGAGAAGAAACTGACCCGCCAGCAAAGAAACAACCAAGATGATAACAACGGCAAAATTTGCCGTTAAGGCAGTCTTTTTCTTTTCCTCTAATGTCATGTGGTTCGTTAACGAAACAAACACAGGCATGATACCAATAGGGTTAACGGCCGCGACAAGGCCTAAAAAAAACTGAAGAAAAATCGCAAGCTCGATGGTTTGCATAGTAATGACTCACGCGTTGGCAGTATGAAAAAGGTAAAGGGGTAATTTCGCGCATAATGTAGTTCATTACGAGAAAGTAAACGAATGAAAAAATCTAACGTATAAAGGTTCGAATGGGTGAGAAAATCTTATTATTGACGCTTTTGTGAACGATATAAAAATGGTTTGTTACAGAAGCGGCAGAGATAGAGAGGATGCTTTTTTCATAAGTGTTAACATTCGCACATTTTCAACAAAAGATAAGTGTATTTATAGAGAGATAATGTGATTTGGATATACTATCAGTGGCACGTAAAATCTTACTTACAATCGTGAGTTTTGTAGATAAATGAAAGTTTTTTACAGAATTTTGAAAGTTTTTGAGTTTTTGTTGGTTAAGTGCGGTTTTTTTAAACACCAGTGGTTCGGGGTTATATTTGTTTTAAATCAGTGTGTTAATGATGTATTCTTTCGGTGTTTACCACTAAGGGAGTAATTAGTTTTTCATAACTGATCTGAGTCAATTTTTTTCACACTCTGAAATATTATACTCAGCCCTGAAAGCAATTTACTAAGAGTGTTATTCACCCAGTCACGAAGCAACGTGAAAGAGTACAAATAACGAGCTTAATAAAAAGTTTTTAATATTTGTTAATTTTAGGAGATTCCCTATGCCTGTAACTAATCTGGCTGAACTAGATGCTCTAGTAGCTCGCGTAAAAGCGGCTCAAGAAGAATTCGCTACTTTCTCACAAGAACAAGTAGATGCAATTTTCCGTGCAGCATCTCTAGCAGCTAACCATGCTCGTATCCCGCTAGCACAACAAGCGGTTGCTGAGTCTGGTATGGGTATTGTTGAAGATAAAGTAATCAAGAACCACTTTGCATCTGAGTTCATTTACAACAAATACAAAGATGAAAAAACCTGTGGCATCCTTGAAGAAGATGACAACCTAGGCACAATGACCATCGCTGAGCCTGTAGGCATCATCTGTGGTATCGTTCCAACAACAAACCCAACGTCTACAGCGATCTTTAAATCACTGATCTCTCTGAAGACTCGTAACGGTATCATCTTCTCACCACACCCACGTGCTAAAAACTCTACTAACGACGCAGCTAAACTTGTTCTAGATGCAGCAGTAGCAGCCGGCGCACCAAAAGACATCATCGGTTGGATCGACCAACCTTCTGTTGAGCTTTCAAACGCTCTGATGAAGCACGATGGTATCGCTCTTATCCTTGCAACTGGTGGTCCAGGCATGGTTAAAGCGGCTTACTCTTCTGGTAAACCAGCAATCGGCGTAGGTGCAGGTAACGTTCCTGTAGTTATCGATGAAACAGCAGACGTTAAACGTGCTGTCGCATCTATCCTTATGTCTAAAACATTCGATAACGGCGTAGTTTGTGCTTCTGAGCAAGCAGTTATCGTAATGGACGAAGTATACGACGAAGTGAAAGAGCGTTTTGCTTCTCACAAAGGTCACGTACTAAGCAAAGCTGACGCAGATAAAGTTCGTAAAGTGCTTCTTATCGACGGCGCACTAAACGCAAAAATCGTAGGTCAGCCTGCAGTAGCAATCGCTGAAATGGCGGGTGTTAAAGTGCCTGCTGATACTAAGATTCTTGTTGGTGAAGGCCTAGGCGAAGTGTCTTACGATGACGAATTCGCTCACGAGAAACTATCTCCAACTCTTGGTATGTTCCGCGCAACTTCTTTCGAAAACGCAGTTGACCAAGCAGTAACAATGGTAGAAATCGGTGGTATCGGCCATACATCTGGTCTTTACACTAACCAAGACGTGAACGCAGACCGTATCCGTTACTTCGGTGACAAGATGAAGACTGCGCGTATTCTTATCAACATCCCAACGACTCACGGCGGTATCGGTGACCTGTACAACTTCAACGTTGCACCATCACTAACGCTAGGTTGTGGTTCATGGGGTGGTAACTCTATCTCTGAAAACGTTGGTCCTAAGCACCTAATCAACAAGAAAACTGTTGCGAAGCGAGCTGAAAATATGTTGTGGCACAAACTACCAAAATCAATCTACTTCCGTCGTGGTAGCCTTCCAATCGCTCTTGGCGACCTAGAAGGTAAGAAACGCGCGTTCCTAGTAACTGACCGTTTCCTATTCAACAACGGTTACGCTGATGACGTAGTTCGTCTACTTAAAGCTCAAGGTATCGAAGTTCAAACATTCTTTGATGTAGAAGCGGATCCAACTCTATCAGTAGTAGAGAAAGGCGCTGAAGCAATGAAGAGCTTCCAACCTGACGTAATCCTTGCTCTAGGTGGCGGTTCTCCAATGGACGCGGCTAAGATCATGTGGGTTATGTACGAGCACCCAGAAACTCACTTTGCAGAACTAGCAATGCGCTTTATGGACATCCGTAAACGTATCTACAAGTTCCCTAAAATGGGTCAAAAAGCTGAGCTTGTATGTATCACTACAACTTCAGGTACGGGTTCAGAAGTTACGCCATTCGCGGTTGTTACAGACGACAAGACAGGTGCTAAGTACCCACTAGCTGACTACGAAATCACGCCAAACATGGCTATCGTTGATGCGAACTTAGTAATGAACATGCCTAAGTCTCTAACAGCGTTCGGCGGTTACGATGCAGTAACTCACGCTCTTGAAGCTTACGTATCAGTTCTAGCGAACGAATACTCAGACGGTCAAGCGCTTCAAGCACTTAAGATGCTTAAAGAATACCTACCATCAAGCTACAAAAATGGTGCGGCTGACCCAATCGCTCGTGAGAAAGTACACAACGCAGCAACCATCGCTGGTATGGCATTTGCGAACGCATTCCTAGGTGTTTGTCACTCAATGGCACACAAGCTAGGTGCTGAGTTCCACCTACCACACGGTCTTGCTAACGCACTACTTATCTCAAACGTTGTACGTTACAACGCGAACGATAACCCAACGAAGCAAACTGCGTTCTCTCAATACGACCGTCCACAAGCACGTCGTCGTTACGCTGAAGTCGCTGACCACCTAGGCCTAAGCCAAGCTGGTGACCGCACTGCTCAGAAGATTGAACGTCTACTAACTTGGTTAGAAGAGCTGAAAGTTGATTTGGATATCCCACTATCAATCCAAGCTGCTGGCGTAAACGAAGCTGATTTCATCTCTAAACTAGAAGAGCTATCAGTTGAAGCGTTCGATGACCAATGTACTGGTGCGAACCCACGTTACCCACTAATCAGCGAGCTAAAAGAAGTTCTAACTGCTTCTTACTTTGGCACTGCATTTGTTGAAGGTGAAACTTTCGAAGGTACAACAGTTATCAAGAAGAAAGCAGACCAAGAAGCAAAACCAGCTAAAGCTAAGAAAGAAAAATCTGACGCTTAATTAGTCAGCGTTATGATGAGTTAGATTTCGCTAGCACGAAATTAGCAAAAAATAGAAAGCCCCTGTCGAAAGACGGGGGCTTTTTTTGTGCGCGGCAGAAAAAGGTAGATGGAACGATCATGGAGGGTGATGGCGAGATTGTGTTGAGCAATATTGCCTTTTATTCATCAGGGTCAATCAGTCTTAATTAGATGCTAGATGCTAGATGCTAGATGCTAGAAGGTGAGGGCTATGACGGACATAAAAAAACCGATGCGTTAGCATCGGTTCTTAGGCGTTAGGATAAAGACTTATGCCGCTTGGTGTACCACGACAGTTAAGCGTTTATCTTTCTTCATCTGGCAACTTAACATTCAGTTCAAGCACGGAAATGTCGTCATCCTTGTGCTCAAAAGTCAGGTCAACCATTGAAGGATCAATCGCCACATATTTACTGATCACTTTCAGAATGTCTTCTTTCAGTTGAGGTAAATAAGAAGGCGCAGGATCATCAAGGCTGCGTCGCTCTGCCACGATGATTTGTAATCGTTCTTTGGCTAAGTTTGCCGTTGTCTTCTTCTGTGGACGGAAAAATTCCAATAATGACATGCCGTGTTAGCCTCCAAATAGTCGTTTGAAAATCCCTTTCTTCTGCTCAGTTAGGAAGCGGAAGTCAATTTGATCACCCAATAAACGATCAACGGTATCAGCATAAGCTTGGCCCGCATCAGACTGATCGTCAAAAATTACTGGCACACCTTTGTTTGAGGCGTTGAGTACTGCTTGGCTTTCTGGAATGACACCCAGTAAAGAAATATGCAGGATTTCTTCTACATCTTCTACGCTCAGCATTTCGCCTTGGTTAACACGCGCAGGGTTGTAGCGAGTTAGCAGCAGGTGTTGTTTTACAGGCTCTAAACCTTGTTCTGCACGCACTGATTTAGAATCAAGGATACCTAAAATGCGGTCTGAATCGCGGACAGAAGAAACTTCAGGGTTAGTCGTAACAATCGCTTCATCAGCAAAGTATAGCGCCATGAGTGCGCCTTGCTCGATACCGGCAGGCGAGTCACAAATAATGAACTCAAAGCCCATCTCATCTAACTCGTCAAGCACGCGTCTTACGCCTTCTTTAGTCAACGCATCTTTGTCACGAGTTTGAGAAGCCGGCAGAATGAATAGGTTGTCTGTGCGCTTGTCTTTGATCATCGCTTGGTTAAGTGTCGCTTCGCCGTTGATGACGTTAACAAAGTCATACACAACGCGACGCTCACAACCCATGATTAAATCAAGGTTACGCAAACCGATATCGAAATCGATAACCGCTGTTTTTTTACCTTTTAGCGCAAGGCCAGAGGCAATCGCAGCGCTGGAGGTTGTCTTACCTACACCACCTTTACCTGACGTGACGACAATAATGCGTGCCATTCTTCTTTCCTTATAATCTTTTAAATCGTCAACAACTCAAACTTCAGTGAGTCATCTTCTAAACTAAATAAAACTTTTTGCTGCCAAAACGCTTCATCAAACTGCTCGGTTAGCCAGTAGTGGCCAGCAATAGACATCAATTCTGCATGTAATTTATTACAGACAATGACGGCGCCTTTATTTCCGTTTGCGCCAGCAATCGCACGACCACGCAAGGTGCCGTGGATATGGATAGATCCATCGGCGATCACTTCCGCGCCTTCGCTAACGTGATTCAATACCACCAAATCCGCGTCTTTGGCGTAAATTTGTTGACCAGAGCGTACAGGGGTACGAATGATCTTAGTCGGTGCCATCATTACCGGGGCTTGCGCTGGCGATTTGCTTGTCGACATAATGGCAAATCCGGCTTCGCTGGCCATATTTTGTGTGCGTTTATCTTTGCTGCCAGTAATGCCGACAGGTATCATACCAACGCTAGAAATACCTTGCTTCAGCGTCAAAAAATCAAGATCGCCTTGTACTAAGGATACATTGATTACCACAGGCGCTGAGGTGAAAAAAGCGGGAGCTTGCTCGACCTTCTCTTTCAGGAAATGGATAGTTTTTTCGACATCGTTGTCAGAAAGGTGCAAAACTGACAAAGTAAAGCTACTACCTTTTAAATCCGGGGTATGTGACATCTTTTACTTTTGTCCTCATTGGGTTATCGCCGTCGTAGAAATGACGTTGCCTGAGAGTAGGGTTGTCATGTTATATTCCCCGCATACGGTCAGCAAGTTATCTTGCTCTCATTTGGGCGTTTTCTTCCCAAAAATGACTTAAGATTGATATTCTTTAAACTAAGATGGATTAAAGGCTTCCCATGATTTGTGCGATTTACAAAAGTTCGAAAAAAGAAGGTGCCTATTTGTACGTGCCAAAAAAGGACGATTTTTCACAAGTTCCTGATGCACTGATGCAAATGTTTGGTAAACCAACCATGGTGATGGTGGTCAAACTTGAAGGTCGAACCTTAGCACAAGTGAATGTCGAAAAAGTGAAACAGTCGATGATGGACGATGGTTTCTTCTTACAATTGCCACCACCGCCTAAAAATTTATTGGACGAATACAAAGAACAGAAAGCTCGTCAAGAATCAGTATAGAGATCTCGTTGCTCAAGGAGGGAGAGTGTGAAAAAACTACTGTTAGCCGCGTTAAGTTTAACCCTGGCATCACCGGTGTTTGCTCAAGATAAAGACTTTGATCAATACGTTGAAAGTTTAAAAGAACAAGCGCTACAACAAGGCATCTCTGAGTCGATCGTTACCCAAGCATTCGCTGACGTGAATTATAAACCACGTGCTGTTAAAGCCGATCGTAACCAACCAGAGAAGAAACTCACCCTCGATGAGTATATTCCGCGTGCCGTACCAGAATGGAAAGTGAAACAAGCGAAAGAGTTGTATAAAAAACACCAAGCTGAATTGACGCGCATTGGTGAAGAATACGGTGTACAGCCCAGATTTATCGTGGCGCTGTGGGGCGTAGAAAGCAACTTTGGTAAGTTTACCGGCAATTACAGCGTGGTGGATGCACTTTCCACGATGGCTTATGACGGCCGCCGTGAAGCGTTCTTCCGCAAAGAGCTAATGTCGGCGCTGACGATTCTCGATCAAGGCCACATTAAAGTGGATGACATGAAAGGGTCATGGGCAGGCGCAATGGGACAGTGTCAGTTTATGCCAAGCTCATTCATTAACTTTGCCGCGGATGGCAATGGTGATGGCAAGAAAGACATCTGGAACACCAAAGCGGATGTGTTTGCTTCTACGGCCAATTATTTAAGCCAATCTGGTTGGAACGACGCTTACACTTGGGGTCGTCAAGTCAAACTGCCAGCGAACTTTGATATGAATATTGAAGGCCGCGTAGAAGGAAAACAGAAGAGCCTCGCCGAGTGGAGTAAACTTGGGGTAACGCGCTTTGATGGCCGTCCACTGCCGAAGCTCGACAATGACATTGAAGCGTGGTTAACCGCACCAGATCAAGCCGATGGGCGCGTCTTCTTGGTGTACAACAACTACAATGTGTTGATGAAGTGGAATCGCTCTTATTACTTCGCCTTGGCGGTAAGCCACTTAGCGGATCGAATCGTTTTCGATTAATCGCTTTTTGACTCAAGTGACTGTCGTCACTTGAGGTTATTTAAACAGGTTATCTTTAGGGGCTCATTGAGCCCCTTTCATTTTTCAGGAGATGCAGTGCTTTCCGATCGAGCCGCACAAATGGTGGTGTTTTCCGCCTTACTTAAACATAAAAATTTCACTCTGGCGGCTAAAAGTTTAGGGGTGTCGGTTTCGCATGTCAGTAAGCAATTGGCGCAACTGGAGCAATCGCTTGGTGTTAAGCTCGTCCAACGTACGACGCGCAGTTTCACCGCGACCGAAGCGGGGGAGCGATTCCATCGTCACTGCCAAAAGATCGTTGCCATCATCGATGAAGCGCAAAACGAAATAGAAAGCCAGCGCGATGAAGTGGAAGGCTTGGTGAAGCTCGGTCTTTCTCAATCGTTTGGTACCTTGCATATTATCCCTGCGATTCAAGAATTGCGTGAGCAGTACCCTAACTTGCAAGTGGAAGTGCACTTGTTTGACTACAAAGTGGATATGCTTGAAGAGGGGCTTGATCTTTGGATCACCAACAATGAACATCTACCAGAAGGTTACATTGCACGCCGTATAGCCGATTGCCAATTTGTGGTGGCGGCTTCACCGGATTATTTAATGCATTACACCGCACCCGCACACCCTCATGATCTGAGTGATCATAACTGTTTGATTTATCGCAGTTGGCAACGGGACTACACCAACTGGGCATTTGTGAATCCTGAGCAACAAATCAATGTCAAAGTGTCAGGCAACTATTCTGTCGATCTGGCTGAAGCGGTACGCGACGCTGCGGTTGCCGGGTGGGGGATTGCCTACTTAGCCACTTATTTGATTCGTGATGAATTTAAAAACGGTCAGCTTATTCAGCTCTTACCAGAATGGAAAGCGAGCCAAACCATGCCTTTTTATGCGGTTTACCCTAGCCGTCATTACCTGCCTAAAAAGACCTCTGCGGTGATCGAATTTATCAAAGATAAAATTGGTAGCCCATGTTATTGGGATGTACAGCTTTCGCCTTACATTAGCCGTCCGAGTTAGTGACCCGAATGAGTTGCGTTAAATCGTCGTTATTATTTCCAAAGTCGGAAACATCTTTTCCATTTGGAAATAAACGCATTGAGCAATCGTTTATCCTCTTCAAAAACAATTAGTTAAAATGGTGGTGTAAAAAGCAGCACCAATAAGTACAAACTTGCAACAAGTGTGACTTGCATCTCATTTTTTCGCCGCTATTATCCGATGCCTTTCCAATTCCCCCTTTTAGTCGGATTCACTTTATGAACTCAATCTTAGGTATTGTGGCGATTTTGCTTACCGCGTGGTTGCTATCAACCAACCGTAAAAACATTAACTACCGTACAGTATCACTGGCGTTTGCGTTACAAATCTCTTTCGCCTTATTAGTGCTTTATGTGCCGGCAGGGAAAGAGGCGCTTGGCAGCGTGACAGCCGCGGTATCTAATTTAATCAATTACGGCCAAGAAGGGATTACGTTCCTATTTGGTGGCTTAGCGACGGGCAGTTTTACCTTCGCGATTAACGTATTGGGTATCATTGTATTCTTCTCCGCTTTGATTTCAGGTCTGTATCATATTGGCTTAATGCCGAAGGTGATCAACTTCATCGGTGGTGGCTTACAAAAATTACTTGGCATTGGCCGTGCGGAATCCCTGTCTGCAACCGCAAACATCTTTGTGGGTATGATTGAAGCGCCATTGGTGGTGAAGCCTTACCTAAAGCACATGACGGATTCGCAGTTCTTCACCGTTATGACCTGTGGCTTGGCATCAGTTGCCGGTGGTACTTTGGTGGGCTACGCATCATTGGGTGTTGATCTGAACTACCTTATCGCCGCGGCATTCATGTCAGCGCCTGCGGGTCTTTTGATGGCAAAAATCATGATGCCAGAAAGCGAAACGTTAGCGCCTGAAGTTGAGCTAGAAAACGTTGAAATGCCAAAAGCGACGAACGTAGTTGAAGCCATGGCTGATGGCGCAATGGCGGGGTTACGTATTGCTGTGGCTGTTGGTGCGACATTGCTAGCGTTTGTCAGTGTGATTGCATTGCTAAACGGCATTCTTGGCTGGGCGGGTGGCTTGGTTGGTATCGACTTGAGCTTTGAACTGATCCTTGGCTACCTATTTGCACCAGTCGCATGGCTACTTGGCGTGCCATGGAGCGAAGCAACGATTGCGGGTTCTCTGATTGGTAACAAGATTGTCGTTAACGAATTTGTCGCTTTCATCCAACTAATGGAAGTAAAACCGCTATTGAGTGAGCACTCACAAGCGATCGTGACTTTCGCACTGTGTGGTTTTGCTAACATCTCAACCATGGCAATGCTGATTGGTGGTCTTGGTAGCGTTGTGCCTGAAAAGCGCAGCTTTATTTCCCAATACGGTTTCCGCGCAATTGCAGCGGGCGTGATGGCCAACTTAATGAGCGCATCACTAGCGGGTGTGATTCTGAGTTTATAAGCGTTCAGTATTGATCGTATAAACCGTAAAGCAAGATCCAAAAAGGGATGACGTATGTCATCCCTTTTTATTTTGGCACTCACCCAAGAGCTATCCTATAAATAACGCAAGGTGGGTAGGCGAGGTTATGATTGCGTATGAAACTGCTCACAAGCCAGCATAGTATTTTCAATTAGGCTCGCCACCGTCATTGGGCCGACGCCGCCCGGAACGGGAGTAATGTAGCTCGCGCGTTCTTTGGCTTTGGCGTATTCAACATCACCGACCAATTTACCGTTATCTAAACGGTTGATGCCCACATCGATCACAACAGCACCTTGTTTGATCCAGTCTCCTGGAATGAAGTTAGGTTTACCAACCGCCACCACAACCACGTCTGCTTGACGTACGTGGCCTTCTAAATCTTTAGTGAACCGATGGCAGGTTGTTGTCGTACAGCCAGCGAGAAGCAATTCTAGCGTCATTGGACGGCCAACAATGTTTGAAGCCCCCACGATAACCGCATGCTTACCACGCATATCAATATTGTAACGCTCCATCAGCGTAATAATGCCTTTCGGTGTGCATGAACGCAGTTTTGGAATACGTTGTGCCAGGCGACCTACGTTATATGGATGGAAGCCATCGACGTCTTTTTCTGGATGGATACGCTCTAAAACTTGTGTGGTATCAATACCGGCAGGTAAGGGCAGTTGAACCAAAATCCCATCAATAGTGTCGTCAGCATTCAGCTCATCGATCAAGCTAAGTAACGCTTGCTCATTGGTAGTGGCGGGTAAATCAAAAGATTTAGAGACGAAGCCAACTTCTTCACAAGCGCGACGCTTGCTACCTACATACACCTGTGATGCAGGATCTTCACCCACAAGAACCACGGCCAAACCTGGTGCACGTAAACCCGCTTCCTTGCGCGCTTTAACTCGTGCAGCAACTTCCGATCGCACGGTTTGCGATATCAACTTCCCATCAATGTTTTGAGCTGTCATGACTTTCCTTCAGAAATAGAATGGCGAGTAATACATAAGGTATTGTCGCAAAAAATTTGACGAACATCTATAAGCAAACGTTTGCTTCGTGGTGTTTTTAGTCACCACGCCCGTCATTGGCCTTTTTTTAAGCATTCAGATCAGAATGTTACTAAAAGCACTTGTGTTGCGCGCGCTAACTCGTATAATTCTGCCCTATAGCGCGCCCTTAGCTCAGCTGGATAGAGCACGTCCCTTCTAAGGATGTGGTCGCAGGTTCTTATATTAGGTTATTTCTGGTGTAACGGATCAAGATGATTGACTAAAGGCTTTGTAACCTAATTTGGTGAAATGAAGCGTACAAATGATTTGAATTTCGTTTTTTAGCTAGATATAGTTGAGAAACAAAATAAAGCGCCCTTAGCTCAGTTGGATAGAGCACGTCCCTTCTAATTGGCTAGATTTTTCTAGCGTTCAGATTGGGCCTCTTTTTGGAAACGATAAGAGTGTAAGATGTCAAATTCGGGGAAACCTTACTTTAACGAGTTGGCAATCCCGAGCCAAGCCCAGTAATTTTGGGAAGGTGTAGAGACTAGACGGCATCTACCTAACGCTTGCAAAGCTATGGTAAAGGTATAGTCCAGCGCACGAAGCCTTAATAGGTGGTAGCGAAAGCTATAGTGTGACGAAGGATGTGGTCGTAGGTTCGAATCCTACAGGGCGTGCCACTTTTAAGAGCCAGTATCTATTAATTTAGGTACTGGCTTTTTTGCATTTTCTTTCGACCGAAAACCTATTCCTTGTATTTAGATCACAAACTGTGTAAAAAAACAGCCATCATTGCACCATCATTGCACCACCATTGGTTTTTCTATTGTAGGATATACATAAGTTGAGGTTAATTTAGTGGTGCAATGGGAAGATGGTTAGAAAAACAAAAAATGTTGTAAAAAGGGAACTCACCACACCAGGCGGTGTGATTTTTTATTCATTTGTTTCGAAAACCACAGGTTCAATTGTGGAGCTTGAAGAGCATATAAATAATCTGATATTGAACAACCAGCCATACAACACCGTCAAAGCGAAAGCTTCAGATTTAGCGAAGTTCTATGATTTCTTCATTGAAGCATCAAATGTCCTCCACACACAGGCGTTTAAGGAAGAGCTTACGAAAAAACGTCATTACTCCTCTGCTTTTCATTTAAGAACCACCCTGAATAATATTTTTAAAGCTTATCCTTCTTTTCTTATGGATGGAAAAAACTCAGAAAACCCACTTGCTAGAGTGTGCGCTATAAATCTTGATTCAACCCCTCTGAGTAGAACATCAGCTAAACGTATGATTTCAAGTATGTGTGATTTTGTAACTGCATCAAATGCCCTTGAATACAGCATAGTGCAGCAGAGAAAGATGGATGGACTTATTAATGTAGATCAGCCATTTACTGCCGTTGGTGAAGAACTGGGTATGGTAAAAGAGATACAACCAAGTCAGCGTAAAGCGCTAATTGAGAACTCGTACTTAGCTGGTTGTATTTCGGGCGGAGCTAGGGTCTCGAAAATTAAAAACTTTTTCAAACTGCCCAGTGAGACCAAAAGCGAGGAACCTAAACACTTTCCAATGGATGCCATAGGGAAATTTCTCCTGAACACCAAAACTCATCGTGACAAATGTTTATATGCACTCTGCTTCGGTGGAGGGTTAAGAATCTCTGAGGCTGCCAAGGTACGGTTTTGTGATTTGGATGTAATCAATGAAGAAGTTAAATTACACGATGAAGGTATAATTAGTTACCTTGAACTTGTTGATTATAAATCAAAAAGTGGTAAGTCTGTAGAACACTTTCAGGTGACTTTTATAGAACCTTTTAAATCATTTTTCTTTGAAGAATTAACAAACTATTTAGATCAAGAAAGACCAGAGTCAAACTCTGAGTATGTCTTTTTACAAAGTCGATCCACAAAAAATAAGCAGACTGGTCTATTCGAATATCAACCCTACTATCGTTCTGCAAAGAGCACTATCAAGGAAGCGTGGGATTCAAACCTTGAGAGAGCTAGCTTAAATACAGATCCAAGGTTTGATTCACTTGGCACTCATTCAATGCGTCACTACTTCGGTGATTTCATGATCAATTACGCCCCTAACCCTATAGGTGGTAACGGCTACTCGCTTCTGGAAGTCCAATATTTTATGAGACACGCAGAATCAAAGAGCACAAAGATTTACACCTCGCGCATTGACATTGAAAAAGTGCGCAAGGACACGCAAAAGATGAATGAAGTGATACTGAAAGCAATTCAATCTGGACGCGAGCAAAACTTTATCTCAATAACAAATCAGGTTCACGATATATGATTTTTCTAGAAACCTTTACTCGGGTTAGCTTTAAGTCTCTCCTAGTTGAATTTAAGTCTAAGATTAAAGAATATTGTAAAGAGGCTTACCCACCTGAATATCAGACAAATTATAGGGGGGCTAATGACGGTTCAGACCTTCTTCTTTCAGCATTAAACAGAGAGTCAACCAAGCAACTTGACGAAATTAAGTTCTTTTTAATTCGCTGCGAAGAACTTGTTATAAAGGAATCCCGAGGCGACAGTATCGGGAGGTGCATGGATGTACTCGACGAGTTAATTCCATGGGAATCAAAGCCTAAAGTCAATGATATTTATAACCGATTGCATAATATGCGCTTGTTTTTGAGTTTTTTGGCTTTGAATAAGGTAATTAGGCTAAATCATATGTTTGGCTCCCACCCCAAAGCACTAATTGTCGCAGAGCGGATTGCTACCACAAAGCTAAGGCTCTTCATGCCTGTAATAGCTAATGATTTGTGGTTAGGTGCGACTAATAATCGCTTTAATAAACTTGGGGAACATATCGGAAGCGCCTCAATTATTACCCACTATTCTGCTTATACTAAAGGTGTCGGTACAGATACGATTAATCAGTCTTTTAAAAGGCTGGCAGATGTTATCATCTCGAATGGAATAACTGATCTAAGTGAACTTAATACGGAAATTCTTTTGGATTATCACACTGATCTCCTTGAGTATTACAATGGTACGCCGCCTGGATATAATCTTAGGTTTGCAATTGATTTCCTAGTTGAATGCGGACTTATCGTTGATGCCAAATTTCACGACGAATTTAAACGTACTCCGAAGGACAATATCAAAAAGGCCGTGTCATCTTCAGTAAAAACCCACCCAGCTAAAAACAAGCTTGCTCGCACCTTTATCGGGGAATATGTCCAGAATGCTGAAGAGATTGTAGTTTCTAGACGAGATAAGAATACCATAGTTGACTATGGATACTGGTCTGATTCTGGCGGTAGTGATTTTAACTTTTTCGCTGATAATCTTGACCAAAGCAATATTTGGATTGCAGCGCAACAAGATTATATTCGAGCTTCTTCAGTTGAAGCTGGAACTAAGAAGCAGAAGAACACTCGTTTGAGTATATTCAACAAATACCTCTTTTCTTATCTACCATCGTATTTTAAGTCTGGGCTTTCGGGGAAATTCACTTATCCTGAAACTCCAAGTGAATTTATACATAGTTTGTATGTGCAGAGAAGTAACGTTTTCGAACTGCAAAATTCTGATAAATTTGTAAATAATTTTCAGTATCCTGTATCTATACAACAATTTGTCTACGATATGACAGGTGCGGCTAGTAAAGCCAACACCGAAGGTAACAATAGCGGCAGGGATGCATTGGTTGTGATCAATGCCTTTTTTGATTATCTGACAGAGTTGGACTCAGGCATTGTTGGAAAATTCAGAAACCCTTTATCTGGTAAAGCAAAAGAAAAGGTTGGCAAAAGGTATACCAAAAACAGGAAATACGTTTTCAGTCTCACTTATTGGTTGGGATTGCGCTCATATGCAATGGCAGTTACCCATCGGATACTGGATGACGTTCTTAACGCATTGAAGAATGGTGAAAACTGCCAACAATCAATTTATGTCCCTGAAGCGATTAACATCGATGGTGGCGATCAAAAAGCCATGGTTATTGGTCGAGTGTCGCTAGAGTCAATAACGAGGGTAAAACTTACCAAAGACGACAGCGTTATTTACACAAACGGTGTTAAAGACACTAGTATTTATATAAATAATCACATTCCATGGGCAATGATAACGCTGTTTTTGCACTCTGGACTTAGAAGATCTAACGCTCTCTGGTTAGATGAACGAGATTGTTTCTCTTATGTTGTGGAAGGCGCTGAATATCAGGAGATCGTGGTATCGACAGATAAAACGAAAACCAAACCATATAAGGTTTTGGTTCCTAATGAAGTGGTGACGCTATTAAAGAAAGTTGTTGAAATAAAACAGTTTGCAGCTAAATCCAACAAAAAACTAACAGAAGCAGTGCCTTACAATAATAGTGAGGATTCAAAATGGGGAGATATCTGCCCTATATTCCAAATTAAGGATTATCACGCTGATAATTCTGTACCGCACTGTTTCTCTGCGATAATTAATGAATACGAGAGTTTTTTAATTAGAAATAACGTAAGTTTTGAACCAACAACAATATATGCCCCTCAGTTGCATTATGCTCTCGATGAATTCGTTTACTTACGAGAGCATGGGGATATTGACACGAAACCTTGCGAAATATCAGTTAAGTATCTTCTAGATCCTGAATTGGTGAAATTTATACCATTGGAAAAGAAGACGTTAGTTACTCCACACTCATTACGTACGATGACTGATAGTGTGTTTGCGCCAATTGTTGGCGCAAAGGTAGTTGGTAAACTATTGACTGGCCAAACAGAATCTACCGTCGGCTACTACACAAAGTTGTTGCCAGATAGTGCATCTAGAGATTTTATTAATCAAGTTGCGTACCTTGTGGCAGCCTCTAGAGAGGATGCTGCTTTAGTTACGGTGTCTGAGTCTCAAATTAATCAGGAGAGCTTTGAAAGTGATCTTAACAATTCGCCTCAGTCTACTATCAGTAAATATAACGCACAGTCCGTCAATTTCACATCGCCTGAAGGTGACGAAAAGCCGCTTAACGGATTAGCTGAGTTAGGGGCGGCTTATCACAGCAACATTGCTTATTTCCGCACACACATCTGCCCAATCGGTGGAAAATGTCCGAAAAAGGTTGTTACGGAAATTGGAGAGAAGCATTGTTACGTTTGTCCTTTGGCGGTAGTTACTAATAACCATCTCCCAGCGATCGCCGCTACCATCCGTGCTTTGTGCGATGACATTAAAAGCATCAACATAAAGTTGGATCACTTTAAAGACACAATGTATGAAATTGAAGTCGAAGAACTGGAACGACAGAAGACTCAGTATGTTGTTGAAGCTTCGTATTGGTTAGCACGAAAGGATATCGCGGACCAATCTAATAATGGCAAAAATTCATATTATGTTTCGGACGAAGGCTTGGAGCTAATGCATGAAATTAAGCCAATAGATGCAAGCGATCAGGCAAAGCTATTTTTACGACTGAAAGAAACGGAAGGAGTCCCTACACTTCAAACGCAAACCTTATCTAATCAAGCGGCAAGATTGAGAAGGAAAGTCCAAGTGCTATCTAAGGATGGATGGGATGAAGCAGACGAGCTAACTGATATTGAATACCTTGCTCAATTGTTTAATCTTAAAACTGAAATTCGAGGCATAAGCAATGAAGACAAAATGAAGATGCTTTTGCTTACAGAGGGATGAGGCTTTATGGCTGGTTTAATTGATGTAAAAGTGGAAACGGCTAATCGTAGAACTGATATGGTTAAAGAAATCCTCTCAGGTCTTGCGAGATCCCATGCTAGCTTTAAATCCGCTAGAAAACTTTCGGAGTTCATTGCGGAAAAGATGACTGAAAAAGGTGAGCGTATAGATAGCTCTACATTGAGGCGTAAGGGATCAAAATATAAAGAGTTAATTGATAATTATGTAGGAAAAAAGGCTAGTTCAAATGAAGTGGCTAACAATGTAGCAAGAGACTTAAAGTTAAGGCGACAAACAAAAAAAATTGAAGAACTTGAGGCTCTTATTAAAGATAGGAATCGTGAGTTGGGCGAGAAAGAGTCTGAAATTGAAACCGTGCTTATCGAATTGCATCAGGAGAAAAGCAAAAGTTTGTCTACAATAGCACCACCTAAGGCATCGACATATAACAAGAGCGAACTCACCAAGGCTAAGTTGATCATTGAGGAGCAAACAAAACAGCTAGAACAACTTAGCCGCCAGCTTGATTTGGCGTGCAAGACGTTGAACCAAATAATGTTGGACTCTCACAAATCATACGTTGTCGATAATGGACAGTTTAAAGATACGGTCGCTAGTAATGAAGTCATGTTCCACAAAGGTAACTTAGAGAGATACTTTCTACTATATGGTTCAGAGTAAATATCAAACTAGGTACAAAAAACTATACTTTTGTTAAACATTTACAGTGCCCATAGGAGCTAATACTTATGGCAAATGGTCAGCAGAAAGCGCAGCAAAATCTAGAGGCTTTTGAGGTCTGGAAAGCCACACAGACGGACGATGACTTAAAACAAATCGTGTTCAGAGGTCAGCTTAATCGTATCGAAGTGGCAAAGGGTATCGGTTGTGGTAAATCTGCTTTAAACCAAAATCCTGCTCTTAAAAATGCACTCAAAGAGCTAGAAAATGAACTGCGTGACCGAGGTGTTTTGCCAGATTTGACGGATTTCGCTAAAGAGAATGCGGATAACCCCAATGTCTACGACAATTCGGCTAATCGTAAGTTACTAGACTCTAAGCGTCTGTCTTCATTAGAGGCTGAGAATATTGAACTGAAAGCCAAGATCAAGGAACTTGAAAAACGACTTGAGCGCTTCGGTGAGTTGTCAGAAACCTTATCCGAAATAGGGTTGATGCCACGATGAATGTCACTTTCTATCAAGACCAGATGCGTGTCACCAGCATCCCTTATCGCACGAATAAACTAGTGATATTCAGTGGTGTGCCGCTGGCGAAGGACTCTTATAAAACTAATAGCGGGAAGTATTACGTCACAATCAAAGCCGACCCTGATAGCCTTCCTGTGCTCCCTACATTAGGCCAGCATTGGTCAGTTAAAGGCGCTCTCCAGATAAAAAATGTGGAGGTGGGTGATTATGTAATGCAGCAGCACACTTATGAATCACCTAAACATGTTGAATGCACTTTACCTGAAACTGGTGAGCAACTGATACGCTTTATCGCCAGAGAAAAAGACTTCAAAGGTATTGGCGAAAGCAAAGCTAGGGCGCTCTGGTCGCTTTTAGGTAAAGACCTGCATTCCACATTAACAAATGACACGACTGAATCCAGAAAGCGTCTGACATCGATTCTGAGTGAAGATTCAGTAGATGCGCTCTTTAAGGGGTACGCCAAATACAAAAATTTGGCACATTGCAACTGGATGAGTGAGCACAACATCCCCGCCAGTGTGCAACAACGGCTACTCAAGTATCATGGCGGAGCCTCCATTGATGTTATCAAGGATAATCCTTACGCTCTGATGGGCTTTGGTCTTTCGTTTAATGATATTGAAGATATTATCAAGAAAACGCCCTTTCAGACCGATGTGGCGCAGGATGACCCAAGAAGGCTCAGCGCAGCATTGGAAATGGCGATTCGAAAGGAGATTGAAAAAGGTCATACCTATACTACTCATGCTAATGTGTGCCCTTATCTCGTTAAGTTACTGCAAGACAAAGCACTGGTCACTCAGGCGTTCCAATCAGGTCATGATAAAGCTCAGTACATTTTAAACCCCGATACAGGGGCTTACCATCCCACGGCGCAACTTCTGATGGAAAGCGTTGTTGCTAAACGACTTAGCATACTGATTAAACGAAATGGCTTGTATGATGAAAAGGCTAATATTGCTTATTGCTCGGCGGCTGCCGAGCTTCCCTACGACCTAACTCGTAAACAAATCGAAGCTGTAACAACATGCCTGGATCATTCCGTAAGTTGTATCACAGGCGGAGCTGGAACAGGCAAGACAACTGTACTAAGAACTGCTCTCAGAGCTTACCATCAACTCGGATTTGAAATACACGCTGTGGCGCTCAGTGGTCGTGCTGCAATGAGGCTTCATGAATCAATCGGCTTTATTACTTCAACTATTGCTAAACTGCTGCGTGAAGAACCCATAGAACCAAGTGTAGATAAACCAAACCATCTACTAGTAATTGATGAAGCGAGTATGATTGATCTACCGACCATGTATCGTCTTGTTAATCACATTCACCCTTCTGTACGAATGATATTCACTGGTGATCCTGAACAACTCCCACCGATAGGCTGTGGTAAGGTGCTTGCAGATATCGTAGAAGCCAAAACGGTCGCCAATACCATGCTAGATATAGTCAAAAGGCAAGAAGGCTCAACAGGCATTCCTGAATACTCAAAGTTCATCAATCAAGGTGTGATGCCTAAACAGTTAAGTACGAGCGCAATACACTTTCACGAAACCAGTAAAACAGACATTCCAAAAGTATGTAGCGAGCTTTACCAAGAATCTCCTGCAAATAGTCGTGTTATGGCTCCAACAAAAGCATTGGTATCAGAAATCAATAAACTCATCCAACAAGCGGTCAACTCAAGCAGCGACAGTCTTGAATTCGAAATCAATGGCGACAAATTCTTTCTACCTATCCGTCGTAATGATGCTGTGCTATTTACACAAAATCATTACGACAAAGGTATTCAGAATGGGTCTCTTGGCACACTCACTAGCGTCAAACCTTCTGATGGCAGTTACGGTGAAGTGACACTAGATACAGGTGAAAAGGTCGATATAAAACAATCAGTGCTCGACTGTATGGAGTTGGGGTATGCAATCACACTGCACAAAGCCCAAGGCTCACAGTTTCCACGCATCATTATTGCCCTGCAAAAAGGAAGAATTGTAGATAGGGCTTGGCTCTATACGGCAATTACCAGAGCAGAAAGAGAAATTCATATTGTTGGCAGTAGTGATGACATGAAGCAAATTACCGAAGATCTTAGTCATTCTCATAAGCGAAATAGCTACTTGAAAGTGCTTTTGCAGTAGGTATTTCAAACAAATTGATTTTTCAAAAAAAATATGCCATCTATTTGATATGGTCACCAGTTACAAGTAGTTGATTGTGCTAACATCCAAAAAGTCAGCATTACACTACTTTAAAGGAGAAACCATTGGCTAGACGAGGTAGTGGTTTACGAACGGCGATAAAGGTTGTTAAAGCAATAGATAGAGCTAACAAACAGGCTGCTCGTGAATCCCTGCGCAGGCAAAAAGCTCGTGAGCGAGCGCATGCTCAGGCAATGAGAGAGCACGAGAGAGAGGTGCGAGAAGCTCAGCGCGAATTACAGAGACAAGTAAGACTAAAGAAGTCAGCAGCAAAGCAAGCTTTTAAAGATGCCATAGCTAACGCCGCAGAAGAATACCAAGAGCGGTGTGAAGAGCGAGCCGCTCTTAGGAAGCAATTCATACAAGAGGTTCTAAAGTAATCAATGGATAATAATTTACTGATGTTGGCAGGCTTATCATTAGTAGCTGTCGTATTAACTTATATTTTAACAAAACGCTCAGCCGATAAGAAAATCGAGCAATATAAGTCGCTAGATGAAGCACTAGCAAAGACAAAAGAGGAATATGACTCTGCGTGTCTAAGCCGAGAAACAATAATCGCTGCCAATGAAACCGCAAAGCGAGATCTAGATAAAATTAATGAGGAAACAGCCGAGCTTCAAGCTTTGAAAGGACAAGATGATACACTAAAACAAAGTATTCAAGAGCAGCAAATGACCTTAGAGTCAACCAAATCAAGATTAGATGAACTCAACTCAAGCATTGAAAAAGGTGAGCTTGATCTAGAAGAGTTAATGGGAGATCTCGATTTATATTCAAGGCTTGATGAGTATACTGCTCATGGTCACTTTGAAATGCCGCAGTACCTTTACGAAACATCTACTCGATTCGCAGAAGAGATCAAGGACGTTAGGCAACAACAAAAAGACATGATCAAAGATAAAACAGCGATCACTTTCCCTGAGTCGACGGTGATATCTAACGACAAGTCATTCAATAATAAAATTCTAAATGGTCAGGTTAAGCTCATGCTTACTGCTTTTAATATTGAATGTGATCTTCTTATCGGTAAAGTGTCGCCGAGTTCGTTTGGACGAACTCTAGAACGTATAGAAAAGCTTGCCAATACATTAGAGAAGTCAGCCGCGACCTTAGAGTGTGGATTTGATATAGATTATATCGAACTTAAGTTCGAAGAATGTAAGCTTCAATATCAATACACACTCAAAAAGCAAGAAGAGGTTGCTGAGCAGAAGCTTATCAAAGAACAGATCCGTGAAGAACAGCGAGCTATTAAAGAGTTTGAGAAAGCGATTGCCGATGCAGAAAAAGAAGAAAAAATGTACCGTAATCTTCTTGATAAAGCACAGCAAGAACTTGCTAAGGCTACTGAGCAGGATCGCTCAGAAATGGAGCAACGTATAGCAATTCTTGAGCAGCAACTCGCTGAAGCAGAAGCGAAAGAAGAACGAGCTAAGAGTATGGCAGAGCAAACCCGTAAAGGGCATGTTTACGTCA
This sequence comes from Vibrio renipiscarius, assembly GCF_000827885.1. Classification (GTDB taxonomy): domain Bacteria; phylum Pseudomonadota; class Gammaproteobacteria; order Enterobacterales; family Vibrionaceae; genus Vibrio; species Vibrio renipiscarius. Next base: position 304,879 of record NZ_JTKH01000006.1, read on the forward strand.
TTAGTAATATTGGTTCGTTTGGAGAGGATGTTTACAAGATCGGGCTTACTCGCCGTCTAGAGCCAATGGACAGGGTTAAAGAACTAGGCGATGCAAGTGTACCATTCCCATTTGACGTACATGCTATGATTTATACTGATGATGCCCCAGCTCTTGAAACAGCGCTACACCGCGAATTCAATTCAAAACGTGTAAACGCAGTAAACCTTCGCAAAGAGTTCTTTAACGTCGATCTAGCATCTATTCAAGAAGCCGTAGAAAAGTTAGCTGGCATAGAAGCGGACTTTAAAATGACTGCTCTGGCTGAAGATTACTATGAAAGCTTAAGATTAAGTGAAGCAGCATAAGTTGTTTTCATTTACCGCTGATTATTGAGCTAGCTTCCTTGGCTAGCTCAATTCTGCCCAAAGCGCATTGAGCATAGTTAAAGAACAGATCCCATACCAGACTATCGCAAGACTTTAATTAATGAAGGTAAAAAATAAAGGTCTCCCCCAATAACTTTTCGAGTTTGGCCTATAAGATAAGTGGCTGTAGGGTAATTATGAAAGAAATAGCTGGCTCTGCTGTCATTGGATCCGATGACTTAATTAAGAATCCATCGGCAATGATGCGGGTATAAATTGACGTTATTCCGTAGTTTGCAATAATATTACAGAGTTGTGTTTTTAGATTGGCTGCGTTAGTAATGAAGAATAGTAAACTTGAAGCTTTTATTAATAAGTCGATTGGTATGTGGGGAGATAGGCTAGATTATTCTTTAGTGGAATATATTAATCAAAGAACTAGTGTTAAATTGATATGTAATAAGCATAGGGAACAAAGTTTCTTCTTGCAAACGCCTAAATCTCATTTCATGTGCAAACACCATCCTTGTCCACACTGTTATAAAGAAGAATCTGGGAAATTTCAAAATCTATGGCGAGAAGACCCAAATCATTGGAAAAACAAAACCGAAGAATATTCAGATCTTGTAATAACTAATTATGATTTTACTTTGATTAATTTAGTTTTAAAGTGAATAAAAAAAGCCGTATTATACGGCTTTTTTTATTTATTACTTACTTCCCAACAAAACCGTTGTAAAGCATATACAAGTGAGCAGCTGACCACGAGAAGTTGTTAGCTCCCATTACTTCACCAGTTTCAGGATTGTAGTTTTCCTGAATTGGAGTAGTTTTCGTTAGTCCTTCAGCATTTGCGAATAGCTTATCAACAATTGCTTTAGCTTCTTCATTGTAGCCGTAGTTGTCTAGGCCGCGAACGCCGAAGTAGAACTGATCTAGCCATACACGGCCACGCCAGTAAATGTCACCACCGTAAGCAGGGTTGTATGTACCTGCTGTACCTAGAGGAATCTTTAAAGCAATATCGGTCTCAAATTCAGGTGTCATTGTGAAGCTGAATTCACCGTCAACCATGTGTTTCTTAACTGCATCAGCATTTACTTGAGTTGCTGCTTTGTTAAACAACGGGGACCAGCCCTCAGAACCTTTACCACGTTCAACAATTGGTTTACCAGCACAGTTGATAGGCGTTTCGTTGTTGAACTCAGTGACCACAGGAACTACGTTTTCAATCTTGATGTCGTAGAAGAAACCAGAAGCATTGTACTTGTCGTCGCCACCTTTAGCATCGTAGAACATACATTCGTTAATGTAGTTCGCTGTGTATGCTGCAAAATCGGTATAGTGTTTAGCTTCGTCTTTCTTACCTAGAATCTTTGCGATTTCTGCTAGATACAGGTTATCAGAATACCAGTATGAAGCTTGGTCAACCGATTCTTGATCGATTGTGTAGCCGTTTAGTTCTTTTGTACTAGGATCGCGAACTTCAGTTACACGTAGTTCCCAGTCTTTAGAAGCTGCTGTTAAGTCACCGCCGTGATATTTGTCAGCGTAGTCTTGCAACTGCTCATCGTAGATGAAGCCGTATGCTGAAGCGTTATCACGACCAGATTCCCAACCCGCTGCCGTTTTAACAGGAATATTCATGTTAGCAGGAGTTGCATGACCTTCGTCGAGAACTTGGTTGTATTCATCAATACCACCGATCCATGTAGTGCCTGCGTCAGTTTTAACACCGAACTTCATAGCATCTTTAGATGTATCACCTAAGTATTCACTGGAACCGATTTCATCACCCATGATAGTATGAATCGGGTCTTTAGCTGCGCCGTATTCAGGGATGCCATTGTGGTTTGTATCGCGATTGTTTTTCCACCAATCGTGATAAGCAACCAACTTAGGATACATTTCTTCTAACCACGCTTTTGCTTCTTCTTCACGGCTGTGTTCAGTTACAAGCGCATTGTAAACTTCAATTACTGCCCATGCCGCAAGTGAAGGTTTAGTGTTACGTTCGTTCCAGTTTAGACCGTTAGTAGCAAGTGGGTGATTTTCTTTGTATTCATCAGACTGAGCATTCCAGCGTTCTTCTGGCATGTTGTATGTAACAACGTCAAGAAGATAACCTTTATCCCAAGGACGAACAACGTCATCAGCTTGTACTTGATACTGGAATACAGTGCGAATGTTTTCCATAGCTAGGTCAGGGTTGAAGTGAGCCAGTGCGTAAGCTTGTTTCCAAGTATCCCACGGCCAAGTCATGTTACCTGAGAAGTAAGGTGCAGTAACAGATGGGGTAACAGTGCTATGGGCGATTGCGCCTGCTGCACCGCGCCAGTTAGAGTGAAGAGTTTCAATAGCTTTCACAGCTACGAACTCTTGTTCATCAGTCGCTTTGTCGTTAGTCAAAGCTTTATCAAGATATGTTTCCCAACGTAATGCTGATTTATTCATAGCTTGAATTGGATCTTGCATCAACTCAGTTAGCTTAGCGTATTCGCGTTCTTGTTCGGCTTTATCTTGAACGTGCGTGAATGCAGTGTTGATCACAACTGTTGAGTCGCTACCAAGGTCTGCATACTGAGAGTAAGAAGATGAACCAGTTTTTGCGTTAGGAACGATCTTAGTTTCACCATCGTGAGACACAGAACGAGTGACGCGGAATTTAGAATCACCTGAAGTTAGCAATGACCAAGAATTACGAACCGCACCGAATGAAACTTCAATGCCGTCTTTCGTTTCTATAATCGAACGATCATAAGTTGGATATGCTTCAATAACAGTTTTTACTGAACCGTCTTTATTTTTGTTATAACCATCTTCGTTCTTGTAATAGTTGTCCATTAGAGAACCACTCCAAGTCGCACTTAGCTCAAGATTATTTGGATTCTCGATAGTAATGTTAACAACTGAAGTACGTTCTTCAACAAAACGCATTGTTAGCTGTGCTGCTAGACCTTCGTCCCCAACATATTTTTGAATCAAAGCCCCCGCGATTGAATACGCTTCTGTTAGCATCATTTTAACAGGTTCGCCGTTTGCTGCTAATGTAAGTGCGTCAAAACGTGAAGCCATGTAATGTGGATATTCTTCAGTTAGAAGAGAAACAGAACCAAGTGCAATTGAACCATCTTTCGTGGTGTCAAGAGTGTGACCATGCCATGAACCATTGTCGAACATTGGAATATATTCAAGATGGCTATGTGCTAAATCACGAAAAGCAGTAGGATTGCCTGAACGATCAATAGTATTTTTGAATTCAGAGGCTTTTAGATCTGATTCAGGGATTAAAACATTTTTTTGAGAATGTGAATCCTCTGAGTTGCAACCTGAAAGTGCAATAGCAAAACCAACCGATAATGCACAAATTGTTTTTTTCATTTTCATTTAGTTATTCCGTTTAATAGCTTAGATGATAGCCATGATCAAATGTGACTATATTGAACAGAAAATATAGTGGTTACATATTTAGTTTTTGATTCGTTGGGGGGATTGAATCAAGTTAATTTAGTATGTGCCGTTTTGAGGCGTTTGCATTATATGTTTGCTTTATAATTTAGATATAGGTGTTTGTCACAAAATTGAACTCGAAAATAAATTACAGATGTAAATATTTGTGACTCGCAAATTTGTGTTGTTAAATTGTTAAATTGTTAAATTGTTAAATTGTTAAATTGTTAAATTGTGGTGAGCACCTTGAGTGAGATGTAAGCTTTCATTTGAGTGATTGTTTTTATGTTTTAATAGATTAACGCACATAAGTTCGTGATTAAATTCTAATATTGAATGTGTAAAAATATATATTTTTATACATATAGGCTAATGGGCATCTCAGGGATAGGTATAACTTGCGATAACGATTTAGATATCGTGTCGAGTATTGATAACTGCCTAATTTGAGCCAGTGAAGCCAGCTTTTCCTTAACTGCCTGAGTAGCCGAACATACAGAGTGTCTGTTATTTTACTTTCCATATACCGATGATGGCACCTGAATACGCTGTGAGCGATTAATGCGAGCTTTCCGCCGTTTTTTTGATTTTCAGGTGAAACGCTTTCTTAGATTGCAATGACGTTTCTTAAGATGTGTGCCCAGCAGAGTTGCCGATTAGATTCATCGATATATTTATAGGCGGAGTATTGGTCTGTGACTGAAATATGTGGGATAGCCTTCACCGAGAAGTCGCTTAGCGGTATGTTGATTCCTGCCACTGTTTACTTGGAAGAAGGCTGCATCTTTACTGAGTGCTTAGTAAAATGAATAAATATTCACGAATTGGTTTGTTTGGTATGGTAAATATTTATTCGCATTGTGTATGTTGAGGTTGAATTTTCAAGTCGTTATAGCAAATTTGAGAAATGGTATGATGTTAACTTGACAATTGCACCAGTGGTGCAATTGTCAAGTTCAAGAAAATTGATCACATTAATACCCATGAAGCTAAGTTATATCAAGGTGTGGAAGAGTTGGTCACTCACTCATTCATTCATTAGGTTGAAAATTAACCTTATATAAGAGTTCGAATCCTGCAGGGCGTGCCATTTATTCTAGAAAGCCCCGACAACTCAATGAGTTGTCGGGGCTTTTGCGATCTGGTGGCGCCATTCTTTCATTTCTCACATTTTTAGCCCACCACTGGGCGAGCTAATGTTGCTAATTCACCTTTCCTTGCTTTATTTCGAGTAGCATAACCACATGGCCTAACGCTTCTATTTTCCCTAATTTGTCTAATACGATGATGTGAGGTTTGGCCTGTCGTTGTGCGGTTGAGCTTATAGTATTCGTTCTATCGCACTGCGCTTTAAAGTTCAAATGCAATAAGCTAATCTCTCTGCTTATCCAAATGGCAGGCAAAAATATGATTGATCACGTTACCCTTTCCGTCAGCGATTTAGAGCGAAGTAAAAAGTTCTATGAAGAGGCTTTTGGCCCATTAGGCTATAAACTCGCATTTGGAGAACCGGGCAAATTTTGGGCTTTTGACTTAGGGAAAGGCTTTCTGTTTGAGATATGCAGTGCTAAGGCAAAAGGGGCTTTAACAAGCTTTCATATTGCTTTTCGGGTTCCAAGTCAGCAGAAGGTACACGAATTTTACGAAGCCGCTCTGCTTGCTGGCGCTAAAGATAACGGTGCGCCAGGGCCTCGTCCTCAGTACACAGAGAATTATTATGCTTGCTTTGTGCACGATCCAGATGGGCATAACATTGAGGCTATGTTCGACAATTGGGCGGTATAACCGTTCTACTTGACGTTGCCGCGGTGTAGACTGACAAAACAGAATCTAATTGTTCATGAGAAGCTCGAAGAAGCGATACAATGCTCGTGTTGCAAGTTCGCAATATGGAATCCCCATTCACAGAAACCTTGAAGTAATCATACATGTCTAAAGATTTCGATTTCACCACAGAATATACGCTCGACAAGCCTTTCTTTGCCGAGTGTTATGATCAAACGAGTCAACCTGCTAAGTTTCCACACGCGTATTTAAAAGGAATACTCTTTCTTATTTTTGGTGTGGTTTTAATAGAGTTTGAGCTGTTACCTAACGGTTATGTCGGTTGGTTCTTTATCGTATTGAGTGTTATTGAAGCGTTCAGTGTTTATTGCAAGCGAACATGGTGGCTATGGCGACAAACTATCAGCTCAAGCCGTGTCAATAAAGTGGTGCTTCAAGTGAATGCTGAGGGGGTGACTTATAAAAGTGGTAAAATCGACCGCAAAGTCGCCTGGAGTGAAATCGATCAACTTGAGCAAACCGATTTAGGCTTCATCTTTCATATCGGTAAACAACGCCAATATGTGAGTAAATCTTGCTTAAATGAAGAAGTGATCGCGTTTATGGTTGAGCAGCACGCCGCATCAATATCAAAATAACGTTATTGCAGCGAGCGATAAGGTTGTGTTTTAAAGCGACTCATCAAGCTTTCAGTAAACAAGAGGCGAATCGATTGATTCGCTTTTTTTGATCTTGCCTTTGCCTGAATAGAAGGCATTGTTGAGAGTAAATAGACCTAACTCGTTTTTGCCCCGAAGTATGTTCCGCTTATTACTTATGTACCGGTCACTCGCTTATTCATCAGCGGCCCAATGACTCTTTGCCTTGCCAAAGAGTAATCAGAAAGGCGCTTTGGTTCGGTAGTCATTGTTCGGTCGGTTTTAGGCGTTCCCGACGCCGAAAACCTAAAAATGCGTCCTGTATTTTTGCCTATAGCCGTATTTATCTTGGGCGCATTGAAATTCTCTTTAAATGGGGAGGCTCTGCCCAGAACTTTCACAGCTGGCACTTCATAACACAGAATTGCCCGAAGTATGTTCCGCTTATTACTTATGTACCTGTCACTCGCTTATTCATCAGCGGCCCAATTACTCTTTGCCTTGCCAAAGAGTAATCAGAAAGGCGCTTTGGTTCGGTAGTCGTTGGTCGGTCGGTTTTAGGCGTTCCCGACACCGAAAACCTAAAAATGCGTCCTGCATTTTTGCCTATAGTCGTATTTATCTTGGGCGCATTGAAATCCTCTTTAAATGGGGAAGTTCTGCCCAAAGCCTTCACCGTTGGCACGTCATAGCACAGAATTGCCCCATTGTTGGTTTCGTCAAAAAAGCCTATGTTCGTAGGTAGCCGAATTTCCCGCAAATCTAGCTAATGTGACCCCCAAAGTTCACAAAGTATGAAAAATGAGCATCATTGTGCGGTTATTTTTTCAAATGAACATACCGATTTTTGCTCTGTAACTCGCTCTAAAAGCGTCACAAAATCACAAGGCAAAGCCTTGAACAAGTGTCCAAAATCTTCGCTAAGAGCGTTTGAGAAGATTTGAGGGTTGTTTTGATAGCTAACCCGTCCGTTCAACATAATAGGAATAATAACCACCAGATTTTTAGCTAAAAACGCGAACTTTAAATCTCTGTTATGATAGCGATTGATGCTTTGGTGGAGGTGGAGGAGTGAGTTATGAGCAAATACGATGTAGATAAAATATTCCGCAATTTATCAACTGTTAATGGAATGACCGAGTCACTAGAAAAATTAAATAAGAGTTTCGTTAACTACGATGAATTTATGGGCCTTTCTAGTGTGAGTCGAATTGAATCCCCATTAGTCGAACTGAATCAGAGTGTGGAGTCTTTTCATCGCGGCTATGATGCAATCGAATTGGTCAAAATGAAAAGTACATTTCCTGAGTCTATATTAGGGCCAGATAAGCCAAATATAGCTATTGACCCGGACTTAATAAAGCCAAGAGGAACAATAGTGAAAAACATTTATAAGATTGACTCAAAAGCTTTTCAGATTGGTGACGGTAATACGCAGGCTTCGGTTGAACAAGTTGCAAGTAGTAGTGATGAAGGAATTTCTATTGCGCGTCGTAGTTTGAATATAACGATAATCGGGGTGATTGTAGCTATTATCGGGGTGATTGTATCGGTGGTAATTTATCTTAGCGGCACTTAATGCGCACCTCAACCAAGCTTGTTAGCTAGTGCGATTTTACACATCGCACTAGCTTTACCATACCTGTAGTTATTCATGAATCGCTAATGCTGGATCTTCCGAAACTCATTCCTGTCCAGAGACGTGCCAGCGCGATCACTGCTAGCATGTGATTACCTTCCCCTCAGTCAGGGTGATTCCGTTTTCTTTCAACCTAACAGCTTTGCTGGGCAAACAAAAAACCAGCGCATCAGCGCTGGCTTAAAATGTTGCATTTATTTCACGTCAAGCGTCAATGACTTGTGCATCAATGCTGCTTAGTCATCACAGTCATTATCGTTACTGTCATCTTCAACGTCGATGCTACGAGCAATGTGCTGACCTTCAAATAGGTGACCTTCTACTTCAACGTATTGCCTGTGCAGTTCATCAAAGTTAGCCAGACCTTCGTAGTTGGTTAGGTTATCTACGCTAACAGTGAACTCTTTATTTGAACATACATCGGTGATAGTGAACGTTTTTAGCTCAGAATCTGAAACGAGTGCGTACCCTTCGATGTCAAACTCGTTTTGTTCCCAATCGTTGTCGTCGTTGTCGTCGTTATCGTCTTCAAACTCAATCTCTTTTGCCATGAGTTTATTTTTGTTGTTTTTCAATTCAACTTCAACCCAAGCACCTGCGACGAGGTCACGATGGTCGCCGTAGAAACCGTCATCATATTCGGTTGAGCCCACGGTTTGAATTTGTGCGCTGTAGTTCAGTGTAAATGAACGCGGTTTGCCATCAGGGCCGCGTTTAACGAAAGTGACGATACCCTCGATTTCACCATCGTTAGGGATGTCAGTGTAATCGTCACGCGTGATCTTTTCTGCGCGTAATATGCCAGTGTCAGTATCGTACATACCAATCACCTCGACCCACATGCCGTTGCTCAATGGGAACGTAACGTTGATATTGCTGAAGTCAACAGTTAGCGAAGCGCCGATTTTAAAGGTGTTGTTGCCAAGTTGGCTTATAAGGCCTTCGGTTTCCGCTTGACCATTCCAGTGATTGAACTCGATCACTGAAAGTACGTTGTAGCCCGTTTCCGTTGGTAGCGCAGATACCATCACGTTACTGCCAACATTGATGTTACTGCTTAATGTAAATGGAAGCTCAACACCGTTGATCACAAATGATTTTCTGTCTGGTGAAATACTATCCACTTTACCGGTGAACGTAGGCTCTAGCGTGACGACAGCCCCACCAGGGCGGCGAGTGTTATCTTCAGAGATACGTACCATCATATTTTTTGACAAGATCGAGGTTGGAAGCGTCTCATCTTGGTAAGTGACGGTTAAATTATCAAGAGAATAGTTGTGGCCATTAACAGAGATAGTGTCGCCAGTAACGCGTTCGATGGAGCCTTGAGAGACAGGGGGCGTTTGCGCTGTGCCAGTTTCACCGCTGCTGCTGTCACTACCACCGCCACAGCCAACCATAGCGAGAGAGAAAATAGGTAAAATTGCGTAACGTTTCATAGAACTGCCTGTAAATAACAAATGTGCCCGATCGGCGGAGCGAAAACTAGCACATAAATTGGTAAGAAATTTCTTGGCAATGTCAGGAAAATGATAAATCTGGACTGAATTGGTCAAATGAGCAACTCAAACGATTCCGATGGCCACCACACCCATCAATAAGGGCTACTTTCCATGCGTTTTTTGCCTTAGCTTTTGGTCTGCCCTGCATCGTGTTCATGAGTATTGCGATGCGCATATGATAAATATAACAAACACTTGGCGTTTTCGGTTCGGTTGAGTTTAGTCTTTATGGTGATTAATTGAGCGGTGTGACCGGTGTGCTAGCCGCTGAGTGTTAGGAGACGTCGATGAAACTATGGGTACTGGTGTTACTCTTTTTGAGCCATTCTGTTGTTCAAGCAAAAGAACAAACCATGCTGTTGGGGTATATGACTAGCGAAGTGACAGCGGATGGCATGTCACCAACTCTGCTCTACGGGGATTATATCGCCTCTAGCCCAACGTATTATCAAGAACATGAGATTGAAAGAGGGGATATCGTTTTAATCAAAAGCCCTAAAAATGACGGTAGTTTGTGGATCAAACGTATTGTCGGGTTGCCAGGTGAAACGATACAGACAAAAAATGGGAAAATATATGTTAACGATAACGCTCTGATAGAGCCTTATGTTGATCAAAAAAACAATAAGGGCTGGGTGTTAAATCATCATGAGCGCTATCAGCCTTTGAATGATGAATATTTTATTTTGGGCGATAATCGAATAAACAGCCTGGATAGTCGGCACTTTGGGGTAATAAATAAAAATCAAATCGTCGCGAAAGCCATTCGTATTTACTATAGCCCGTCCATTTCGAGAATCGGAAAGCTCTGATTTAGTGACGCCAATATATGGCTATTTGATAGGGTGATTTAAGAGGGCATAGCGCCCCCTATATTCCCTGCGTTATGCCCGTTACTTTTTCGGAACGACTCAAAATAGGCTTGGACTTTGCCCATGAATAGGCTGGCCCGTGCTGGGATGCGTAAAGTAAATATCGCTAGCATGAAGCATTAAACGCGGCGGGGTGTCACTCCCTTCAAAGCCATTGTTCGATTCTGGGGTGTTATAAAGATCGCAACCCAAAATTGGGTGGCCAAATTCAAGGCTATGGATCCGCAATTGATGAGTGCGCCCGGTGATGGGCGTGTATTGAATTAGGGTTCGACAAGGGGTGTCTAAGCGACGTATGACTTGGTAGTCACTAATGGCACTTTTGCCGGTGTCGAGGCAAATTTTTACGCGAGGAAACAGCGCCTTATCTTTTGCTATCGGGGCTGAAATTTGGCCGATATCGGCTTCCACCCATCCTGCTAACATCGCGATATAGCGTTTTTGAACCGCTCGATCTTGAAACTGTTTATTCAGGCTCTTTGATGCTGCACTGTTAAGCCCTACCACCATAATGCCCGACGTCCCAAAATCGAGTCGATGTGGCAATTTAGCCTCGGCAAAAGCCGGGGTGGCTTTTTGGCTTTCGGTCGCCTCTTGACCGTTAACCAAACGGTAATGTACGGAATCCCAATTAAGCTGGTTTTTTCCCGACAAACTTAATAAGCCACTCGGCTTATTGATCAGCAATATATCGTCGTCTTGATACAAGATTTCGATTCTGCCTTGGCACTCAGGAGCCACAAAATTATCGATTATTTCATTCTTAGTATCGTCAGATGGAGACATTTGGAGGTCCGAATGGGTAAGAAAAGAGACAGCGCGAATTATAGTGTAATTCGCTAAGCGAGCGACTGTTTTCTTGGTTGCTGGGGGCTTTTTGTTTTTATGATAGCCGTTATTGATATTGTTGGCTTCGTGTGATTTTTCGTAAGATTTAGCCCCTAACGCGGTCATTAGGGCGCGTTAGGGGCTTGGGGATATGATGGTTTATCAAGAGGGGTTTGTCGCCTCTCCATATCTTCGTGAAAGGGTCAGCGAGTGACGGTGACCGAAGGATCTGTTCCCAGATTACTGTCAGTGATTTTTTTATTGCTCTGCACGTCTAGTGACGTGATTTGGTTTTGACGTAAAACGAGAACTTCAAGGTTGGGGTTTTGACTCACATCAATCGTAGAAATTTGGTTGTCATTGGCATACAGGTGGGTCAGTTCGCTTAAATTCGATACATCAATCTGGGTTAAACGGTTATGACCTAGATACGTTGTTTTCAGTGATTGCAGATGGTTGATATCGATCTCTTCCAGTTTATTTTTCCACATCACTAGGTGTTTGAGATGAGTGACGCCGCCGAGGTCGATCTTGCTAATCGCATTATCGGCAATATGAAGTGATTCAAGATCTGGGTGCCCGCCGAGTTTGATGTCATTGATCATATTGGTCGTCGCGTAGAGACGAAGGAGTTTATTGGCTCTCAAATCGATCTGCGTAATATTGTTGGCGTAAAGATTAAGATCTTTTAGATGGGTTAAATATTCAACGCCTGCAATCGAGTCTATCCCTTTGGATTTACAGACTAAGTTTACAACATCGGCAACCTTTTTATATCCATTGGATAAGAGACACGCTCTAAACTTTTTATCCTTAAAGGGCACATCCTTCACCCATTCAAATGGCTCAAATTGAATCGCGGTTGTATAGGAAAATGTGATGTTCTCAAAAAGCACATTGCTGTCGGCTAAGTTGATCACATCAATATTATTGCCATCAGTACGCAGCTCGACTAACTCGGCGTTAGATGAAATATCGATACTTTTGAAGTTGTTATTATCAATATCAATCAGCACCAGTTCAGGAAATGCTGAGAAATCAAATTCGGTTAACTGGTTACCCGCCATTTCAAGCTCTAACAGCGGTTGTTCTTCTAAACCGGCGATCGTGTCAATCATGTTATTATTTAAATTGACTTCCCTTAGCTTTAAATTATGGGAAAGGTCTAGTTTTTTGATGGGGGTGTGGGTGATTTTTAATGTCTTTAAGTATTTGAGATTCGATAAATCAATGTCTGTCAGAGGGCTGTGGCTAATGTCTACATAGGTTAAAAAGCTATCATTTGAAAACGTAATGTCGTCAAGTTGAGTATTCGCTGCTCGAAACAGCAAAAGGTTTTTATTTTGTGAAAGATCAACAACCTTAAGTTCGCTGTCATAAATCTTTAACATCTGTAAATGCGTGAGTCGCTCAACGCCCACGAGAGACGTGATGTTATTATCACAAGCTAAATGATCAATCTGCGCTATTTTTTCGCCGTTATCCAATACACATGCCCTAAATTTAGGGTCTTCAAAATGGATGGAAGTAACCAGCGAATAATAGTACCAATATGCGCCACAAAGTAACGACACAGTGACGGCGACTAAAATTAATTTTGTCGATGCTTTCAATGAAATGATCCCAGTGATAAAGAGGATGAAAGGGCAAAAGGCTATCGTAAACCCTCAATATCAACAAAGATATCTGGCGTTATTACCTAAAATTTGGAGCTAAATCATTAATCTATGATTGGTTAACGCTGTTTATTCAAAGATCAAAGGCCGCTGGTGACGTACCTCAAACATCGGGGGAGTGACGATTGTTTGTTTTGGGCCATTTTAAAATCGATCGTCGGGGTTTTGTCGTCTATTTCAATACCAAATCGCTGAGAAAATGGTGTGAGGGGGCAGTATGCCGCCCAAACAGGGCGACATATTTGATAATGCGTTGGGCGGGCTTAGCCAGCGTTTGACTATAGATACAGCCTACGAAGTTCTTTTTTATCAACTTTCCCGACGCTGGTTTTCGCGATGCTTTCAACAAACTTCACTTTCAATAGCAGCGCTTCTCGCGCAAGAATGCCTTTAGTGATGAAGTCTTTGGCGTATCCGAGTAACTCTTTTTCTGTCACTTGGGCATCGGCCTTTAACGTCACGAGAGCGAGAGGAACTTCGCCCCACTTGTTGTGTTGCATGCCGATAACCGCCACTTCAGACACGGCCTGATGCTGGTGGAGAATATCTTCTAGCTCAAGAGAGCTGACCCATTCGCCAGAGATCTTAATCATATCCTTCACGCGATCAGTGATTTTGATGAAACCGTCGCCATCAATGGTCGCGACATCTCCGGTGTGCAAATAGCCACCGCGCCACAGTGCTTTCGAGTTTTTATTATCTTTGTAGTACGTTGGTGTTAGCCAAGGTGCTCGCACTACAATCTCACCGCTTGTTTCGCCATCATGCGGCAGTTTGTTCATCTCTTCATCGACAATATGCGCTTCCACGAGCGCGACTTTTTTGCCGGTCTTAGAGCGATATTCAGCTTGTTTGTCGAGATCCATTTCTAAGTATTCGTGTGACAATTGCACGATCGAAAGAATAGGGCCGGTTTCGCTCATACCATACCCTGCAAACACATCAATATTGCGCTCAAGTGCCGCTTTACATAGCGCTTTTGGCAGTGCTGCGCCCCCAATCACCACTTTCCATTGTGAGAAATCAATAGAGGATGACTTTGGTGAGCTCAAGAGTAAGTGCAGAATGGTCGGCACACAGTGTGAGAAGGTGACGTTTTCTTGTTCAATTAGATTCAACAGGGTATCAGGAACGTATTTACCCGGGTAAACCTGCTTCACGCCAAGCATGGTGGCCATGTAAGGAAGCCCCCAAGCATGTACGTGGAACATTGGCGTAATCGGCATGTAGATATCGCCTTGATGCAGTCGACCTTGAACCGCATTAGTGCCGATAGAGCTTAAGATGCCGAGTGTGTGCAAAACCAGTTGGCGGTGGGTAAAGTACACCCCTTTTGGCATGCCAGTTGTGCCCGTGGTATAAAAAGTGGTCGCTACGGTGTTTTCATCAAAATCAGGAAAATCAAAGTGAGCCTCTTCTTGGTCCAAAAGCTGTTCGTATTCACACGCTTCGCCATCGCGTAATACGACATAATCGGTGACCGTATCAATGCGGCCTTTGATTTGATCAAGAATCGGTAAAAATTCTTCATGGATAAGAATAATGTCGTCTTCTGCGTGGTCAATGGTGTAGAGGATCTGTTCCGGAGACAAGCGCACATTGATCATATGCAGCTTCGCGCCAAGCATCGGAATCGCAAAGTAACATTCTAAATAGCGGTGAGAGTCGTAATCCATCACGGCAACCGTGTCGCCTTTTTTTACCCCCATTTTAGTCAGCGCATTCGCTAACTTTTTCACACGCTCGTGAAACGTCGCATAGCTATGGCGACGGTGGTTGGCATAGACAATTTCTTGCTCAGGATTGAATGCCACTGGAGAAAAAAGCAGATTTTTGATGAGTAATTGATAGTTGGATGGTTCATTCACATATTGGTTCATATCGGTTCTTCGTTATCTTTTTTATTTATCGATTTTCTGGTCATAACGCTCGCGATGTATTTCAGGCGCTTATGATTATTTTAGGGTGATGTATTCTTTTGTACACAGCAATTATCAGTCACCTCAATTGTTAAGTGGGTAACGTTTTCTCTGCATTATAAAGTGATGGCCTCAGCTCTGCCCGTCGCCATGATGTGAGTTAACTTGAGCATCGTGCCACGGATTCAAAAACGCCCCGATACTCATTGAGTGACCGAGGCGTTAGCACTTTGCTCATATTGAGTGTAGTGCGTTCATTCGTTGGCCGAATAGGGCGCAGAATGATTTATTTGGTGTGGAAAATCTGTTCTGTTTCCAGAGAGGTCATTGCTCTGATTTGACGCCAAACGTAGTAAAAGATACCCAACATCATCAACATGCTTGGAATGGCAATAATTGGGTAGCTGTATAGTGTGAGCTTACCAAGCTCTTCATTAAACTGAGCGGTGCCAGCAGGGCTGGTCACAATCCAAGTGGCAAGGAAATAATTCATCGCTGAAGAAAAAGCAAACGTGCTTGCGAAAAGGTAGTTTGATGAAGTTAGACAACGCTCAAATTGCGCTGACTGGCCATTTTCTTTTAAGCGTTCAGTGATCAATGACAGGTTCAATACGGTGTCATTCAAAATCATCTTCTGCATGAATGGGTAACGAGTAAACGTTGAGCCGAGTACCGCTAAACCAATCAGTCCTGGAATTAATGCTTCTTTAAGCGCTAACCAGCGAGTATCCAGTTCGAGTAAGCCAATCCCACCGGTCAATAGCACACTGATAAAGCCCAGCGCTGCGATGAAGTTGAATTTCTTGTTGCGGATGAGGTCCATACCGCCGTAAACAATGGGAAAGAGTAAAGCGACGACAAGTGCCATTGCTGTCCCCAAGTGCTCATCACCACTGAACTTCATTAAGATGAATGATGGGATGAAGACATTGAAGAGAATCTCGAATAGGGGATTCGACTTTTTTGTGGTCGTATTTTGCATAATTTCCTACTGACTTTATTTTGCTGACGACTGTTTGACGTCGGGAGCGAGTGTTTATCGCCTAGCGCTCGATGTAAAGCGTTAAAATGCCAACTTGTGTAACGATTTATGAAACAAGTCGGTCATTGCGGTATGGTCTAACGAACCTACGGATGGCTTAGGCAAAACCTATCACGATGATAAAACGCTCGCCTTCGAAATGCTATTTTTCATTCATTTCGGTGACTGGTAGCTCTCGGGTAATAGGGCATGTCCGCGTTTATCGGTGAGATAGATCAACGCATCAATCACGCGTATCGGCGTTAACAAGTTTTCTTCTGTGCAACGGTCTAATTCAAATGAAAGGTAAAGCTGATTCATTTCGACTTTTAAAAAGAGGTTGCCTTGTGGCGCTCTCTCTTGCGTTAGCGCGAAAACACCAATGCCAAGAAAGTGGGTGCTTTTTAAACTGTTTGTCGCGTAGATATCACATTTCAATTTGTGTGCGAGCGTTAAGAAATCGAGCAGTAAGTTTATTTGGTCGTCTGAAACGTCATCGAGTGCATGGATATGCGGCTCTTTACAGAAGCGTTCTAGATAGTTAAGCATCTGGTCGATATCGTTGTTGAATGGCATTTTGGGGCGCTCTTACAAAAGGGACGTAATTGTATCGTAGGGGCCTCGTCATACAAAGTTTTTCGGAGGTTTTGTTGGCCTGTGGGTTTGCTAAACCGTTCATAAAACAGAAGTCGTTTCTAGCATCGCTTGATGCTTTTCGACGATGCCGGTAGCGATCACATTGAAGCCGTTCTGGGCACGTTACCTCCATCCAATAGCAACCACTCGTTGGAACGAAGACCAATCAACATAACTCTTGGAGCCTTCTTGCTGATGAAAGAAACGAGTTAACGACAGTCTTATCCTCGTTTTAAGCGTTTTCACGCACTTACTCAGTCTGAACGGTATCGAGTCAAGCATACGCCCGCCTCCAGCATGGTGATCATTAAAGAGTTCTGCGTTATGCCTTCCCTTAAAAACGAAAAATAGGCATTAACGTGTACGGCATCGTTTGCCATGTCCTCGTGATTTTATTTTTCATTATGAATTTTCATTTGCTTTCATTTTCATTGTGATAATGAGTATGTGAGAGCTTTTCTAGTTTAACAAGAGCTAGATCAGATGATGTTTAATTATTGATAAACAAGTCACATCTAGACGTTTATTAGCAACAAATGCTGATCATTGCAAAAGTGAAATATCGGTTTGAAAATTAGAAGGTAAATTTTAAGTCATTGATTTATATTTACTTTATTTTCAGTTGCTATGGGTTTTGCATTTGTTTTTCTTGGTTTTATGGTATGAAGTGTGAGTTACATTTATAATGCAGAGCATAGAGGGATTTAAAATGTGAGTTTAATCATGCTTAGCGTAAAAAGTATTTGCTCAATAAAAATTATTGAAAGAGAATCGCTGCAAATGAAAAGAAATGAAAATTCAAATAAAAGATTAGCGGTATGTGCGTCGAGAAAAAAAATGGGGACGCAACAATGAAAACCGGAATTGAAAGACGTATGGAAATTGCCAACATGGTTGGTATGAAAGGCAAAATGCACGTTGACGACTTGGCTGATTATTTCAACGTGACTGGAGCAACAATACGGGCTGATTTACGCTTCTTAGAGCAAAATGGCTACATCATACGTTCACACGGTTTTGCACTCGTGAATAGAGACGTTCTTTCAAGGTTAGCGTCGTCAGCAACATCAAAAATGCAAAGGGGCGGATCAGATTTTTGTGAGTTGATTGCCAATACGATTCATGACGCGATTGATGAGAAAAACACTATTTTTGTCGATAGCAGTGTTTTAATTAGAAAGGCATTAAAGCAATTAAGCGATCTTAAGTCGTCGACAGTGATTACTCGTGATTTAAATTTGGTGCAGAACTTACCACAACTCACGGATTGTAATTTTTTCGTGACCGGTGGCCGAGTCAACGTCGAACAAATGAAAATGACAGGAACACGCATGATTAGCAGTTTAAAGCAATATCGCTTTAACAATGTGTTTGTTCAAGTAGACAGCTTTAATACCAAGCTAGGTGTTTTTTCTAAAAGTGAATCAGATGCAGACATGCTCAGATTGTTATGCGAAATATCTGAAAAAATAACGATAGTCGTCGAGTCTTCTGCATTTAATACCAGTGATTCATTTTGGGCTTGTGAATCAAATAAAATAAATTCAGTGATAACAGATTACGATTTAGATGATGATATTAAGCGATCATTGGAATCAAATAACATAAAAGTTATAAAACTCAGTTTAAATACTTAAACATCAATAATAAAAAGGAATATTTTTATGGCTAATATAGTTTTAGCTCGTATCGACGAACGCCTAATTCACGGTCAAATAAGATTGCAATGGGGCAAGCATTCAGGTGCCAATACAATTTTGGTCGCGAATGACGAAATTGCACAACTTGAACCGCTTCAAGCGCCATTCAAAGCGTCAGCAGGTAGTGATTTTGCCGTTATATTTAGAACGATAGAGCAAACTATTTCTAACCTGCCAAAAGCGGGTATGGACCGTAAAATTTTATTGCTTTGTAAAAACCCTGCAGATTTCGCAAAGATTGTCCAAGGTGGAATTGAATTGCCAGAAATTAATATTGGCAATATGCATTTTCATGAAGGGCGTGTCGCAGTTAATAAGTATATTAATGTAGACAAAAAAGACATGGAAGCGTTTGATGTTTTACGTAGCCATGGAAGTGTAAGTACTATTCAGCACATGCCAGAAAGCAATAAAGAATGCATTTTTGAAATGACGAAAGATTTATCTATCTAAGGTGAAATAAAATGTTAATGGAAGCTATTTTAGTCGCCGTTTGGGCGGCGCTATGCGGCATCGATAAATTCGATGTATTTACGGGGATTCACAGACCATTAGTTACCGGTACTGTGGTGGGTTTAATTCTTGGTGATCTACAAATGGGTTTGATTGCCGGCGCTACATTTGAACTGGCATGGCTAGGTCTTGTTGCTAACGCGGGTGTTCAGCCACCGGATACCACCGTGGGCGCTATTGTCGGTACGATGTTCGCGATTAAACTGGACATGACGCCTGAAGCGGCCATCGGTATGGCGATTCCTTTTGCTTTGGCTATGCAAACTTGTGTTCTTTTCCTATTTACGTCTTGTGCACCAATGATGCAAAAAGCGGATCAATATGCTGAAAGTCTCAACTTAAAAGGCATCGATAAGCTTATCTATATTGGTTTGAGTGCGCGCGCATTGTTATACGGTGTGGTTGGCTTCTGCGCGATTTACTTTGGTGCGACAGGTGCAGAATTCATTCAAGAATACTTACCTCAAAGTATCGTGAAAGGTATGGCGATTGCAGGTGGCATGATGCCAGCGGTTGGTTTTGCAATGTTACTTCGTACAATGTTTAACGTCGCTATTCTGCCGTACTTCTTCTTAGGTTTTGTGTGCTCGACTTATTTCAATATGCCTATTCTAGGAACCGCACTGGTCTTTACTTGTGTTGCCGTCCTCGATTACATGAACAATAAAAAGTCTGACACTCCTCAAGCAGCTCAAACACAGGTATTTGACGATGAACTCTAATGACATGACGATGAATCCAGCTGACTTCCATGATGATTCAGCAAGTTCATTGATTAGTAATACGGACAGTTACACCGATAAAACGGCAACGAAAGTCATCACCAAAAAAGATTTATGGAAAATTGGTTTCCGCGGTCTATTGATGGAAGGTAACTTTAACTTCAACCGTATGCAGGCGGGTGGTTTTTGTTACTCAATTAGTCCAGCGCTTGAGAAAATCCATAAAAACCCAGAAGACTTAAAAAAGGCATTAAAGAACAACCTACAGTTCTATAATGCGAACCCTAAAATGTTTACTTTGCCTCTTGGCCTTGCGATTGCAATGGAAGAGAGCAAAGAAAAACCGTCGACCATTGCTTCTGTAAAAGCGGCGACGATGGGATCGGTTTCGGGTGTGGGTGATGCACTAGACCATTCGGTTATGCTGCCATTAACGTTGGCGATTGGTAGTTCAATTGCTCTACAAGGTAACCCACTTGGTGTTTTGGTCTTCTTCATTTTGTACCAATCATACCGTATTCCAATGTACTTTTGGCTATTGTTCCTTGGCTACAACGCGGGTGTATCAGCGTTAGAAAAACTGTCCGATCAAGCTGAAAAACTAGGCCGTGCGGCGAACATCGTCGGTCTGGGTGTGATTGGTTCAATGGTGGCGAAATACGTGAAAGTTTCAACGGTCATTGAACTGGAAGCGGGCGCGGCGGATATTAGCCTTCAAACCGGTATGTTAGATAAATTGATGCCTAACTTACTGCCAATGGCATTAGTATGGCTGATGTACTACCTAGTGAAAAAAGGTAAATCACCAACGGCGCTTATTTTCGGCACGCTATTTGCGGGCGTTGGCGGTCACTTACTGGGTATTTTCTAATAAAGGCATTTTATGATAGGTATTATTGTTTCTGGGCATATTAATTTTGCTACAGGCATGCAATCAGCGGTAGAAGCCATTGTTGGTGAGCAAGCGTCGTTAGAGTTTATTGATTTTGTTCCAACGATGACAACGGAAAAATTAGAAGAGCAAATGCTTACTTCTATTAATAAAATGAACGATGGCTCAGGTGTTCTGATACTGACTGACGTTCCTGGTGGTTCTCCATGCAACCGTGGTGTGTCTATTATGTTGAGCCGTGATGATGTTCGAGTCGTTGCAGGTTGTAACTTACCAATGATCACTAACGCATGCTTTGAGCGTGATGATGTTTCTCTTGAAGAGCTTGCTGATATTGTTTGTGAAATTGGCGCCCAGTCAATGAAAGACATGGCAAAAGAAATTGCTCAACTTGAGAATAATGATTCTGATTCATTCGAAGACGAATTATAAAATAAAATATTAATAATGAAATAAAGGCACTACTTAATTTAATTCAATTGTTCCCCTAATTGGATTTGTTTAGTCAGGATAGTAGTGCCTTTTTTTTGACTTTTTTATATTTTAATTCCCCACAATATTTTTTAGATATTGGTTTTCTCCCGAACTCCAATAAAAAGGCATGCAACATGAACCGTACAGAAATTCTTAATAACATGAAGCGCGTGTACTCGTGGCAACGTGACAATCGCACGCGTTTTGTTACTCGTAGTACCGGTAAAAAACGTTTTTTGAAAGCGACAGATTGGGAACGTGGCGTGTTCTGGTTATCTGTTGCTGACGCTTGGCAAGCAACGGAAGATCAAGACTATCTTGATGGTTTGTTGGATTTCACATTGCACACTGGATTCCGTGCGGGTCCTCTTCCTCGTTTTGCTGATGATCATGTTTGTATGCAAGCGTATCAGCCTCTTTATCCTTTGTTTGATATTCCAGAGTCAGTTGATTACGCAAAGACGGCATTGGATATCATGATTAATGATCCGAAACCCGGCCGAGAAGATTGGTGGTGGTGTGATTCATTATTTATGGCTCCGCCTGTTTTTGCGGGTTTAACGGCTTACACCGGTGACGAGCAATACATTAATTATATGGATAAGGCGTGGTGGGATGCGGTTGAGAACTTGTTTGATCCTGAAACGAACCTGTATTACCGCGATAAGCGTTATATTCCGAACGCTGAAGGAACAGAGTTCCGTGAAGCGAACGGTGAAAAAGTATTTTGGAGTCGTGGTATCGGTTGGGTTCTCGCTGCCGTTCCTCGAATTTTGGATCATATGCCAGAAGACTACCCAACGCGTCCACAATACATTGCCATGTTTAAAGCACTCGCAGCTGAAGTGATTAAATACCAACAAGAAGATGGTTTTTGGCGCACAAGTCTGCTTGACCCACAAAGCTTCCCAGCGAAAGAAAGCAGTGCAACATCGCTATTTTGTTACGGCCTAGCATGGGGTATTAAGCAAGGCTATTTAGACAAAGAAACATATTTGCCAGTAGTAGAAAGCGCATGGGCATCGGTTGAATCGTGCATCCACGAAAATGGCATGATCGGTTGGGTTCAGTTACCCGCTTTTAACCCCCGTGATGTGAAATTTGAGCACAACATTGACTACGGTGCAGGCACATTCTTGTTAGCCGCCACCGCGATGTTGGCGTTGTCTGAATAAAGTTATTTCCGAACGTTGCTTGTGTATTACAGGCATTGATAAAAAAGGATCGTTGTATGAATAAGTTACTAGGTCTCTCTGTTGCACTCTTAAGTGGTGCGATTTCAGCTACAGCGGTAGCGGACGTCAATACTCAGGAATATCAAATTCGCTTTACGGAACAGGCGCCAATGATTGACGGCAGTGGTACAGATACTGCGTGGCTAGAAGCGGATACATTGACTCAGTTTACCTTTCCATGGCGTCCAGCGGTGGCCCCTGCGACTGAATTTAAAGCACTTTGGGATGCGGAAGCCGTCTATTTTCGCTACCGTGTCAGCGATGACAATATTGCCATTGGTACGGACCCAAAACGCGCCATTTTAGATTCTGATCGTGCTGAAATTTTCTTAGCAAAAGACAAGGCACTATCAACATATTACACGATGGAAATTGATCCGAAAGCTCGTGTATTTAGCGCCAAGGCCGCATATGACTCAGAGAACAAAAAGATTGGTTCGCTTGATAGTTCATGGAAGTGGCCTGGTTTAGTGGCTAAATCCAGTACAATGGACAAAGGCTATATCGTTGAAGGTAAAATTCCATTGAGCACATTGACCTCGTTAGAGCTTTGGCAAGACAGCCAAAAAACGGAGTTATTGTGTGCGTTAATGCGCGCGGAGTTTACACAAAAGCCAGATGGTAGTTTGGACATGGGCTGGATGACATGGATTGACCCGAATACGGCAAAACCGAATTTCCATAACCCATATACCTTTGGGTCTTGCAAATTAACGAAGAAATAAACATGAAAATTGCATTAACGATGGAAAATAGCCAAGCGGCTAAAAATGAAATTGTCTTAAAAGAGCTTGAATTTGTTACTGCTCAAAGCGGTGATGAAGTCTTTAACGTGGGCATGTGTGATGCGGATGACCATCACCTGACTTATATTCATTTAGGCATTCAAGCGTCAATTCTGTTGGCGTCAAAAGCAGTGGATTTCGTTTTCACTGGGTGTGGCACAGGCCAAGGTGCTTTGATGTCTTGCAATGCACACGGCAATGTTGTGTGTGGCTATGCACTAGAGCCTTCTGATGCATTTCTGTTTAATCAAATCAATAATGGCAACGCGTTGTCATTAGCCTTTGCAAAGGGTTTTGGTTGGGCGGCAGAACTGAATGTTCGTGGTATTTTTGAAAAAGTGTTGATGTCAGGTTGTGAAGGTGGCCAAGGTTACCCAATCGAACGTGCTGTACCTCAACAGCAAAATGCGGCCATCTTAAATGACGTGAAACAAGCACTGGCAAAAGACTATCTTGACGGTCTAAAAGCGTTGGATGTTGACCTGGTTCGCACCGCTTGTTCTGGCGAGCGATTCCAACAATGTTTATTTGAGAATAGCCAAGTGAGCGACATTTCGGATTACGTACGTTCAATTTTGAACTAATTGTATCGCTGAACTGTTGTGAGGAAAGGCCAATCGTATGATTGGTCTTTTTTTTATTGGCTTTTTTTGACGGGCAGTTGGCGGTGTTTTCCAAGTGAGTTGATATCGTATTTTCATTTCTTCAATTAGGAGGGGAAATGGCTAAATTTATTCAGGCATCAGAGCGTCCACGCATTCCATGCGAGCATCCTGATTTTAAAATGTATTGTCGGCTGTTTAAGGAAAACCTTATTCGGATAAAATCTAAAAAATCGCCTTTCACTAAGCACGATGCAGACATTCAAGCGCTATTCGAGCAAAGCAATGACCTCAAACATCAATGTGAATCAGTGGTGAACTATGTTGCAGCGTCATTCAAGCATTATGCGCTATGGGATTACACACACGCGTACTACCCAGGGCGTCCTAGCCAACAAAATGCCCGACTGGATGCGATGGAAGGGTGCAGCCGCGTGCTGCCAACGCTCGCGGCTTGGCTGCACGCAAACCCAACCCAGCAAGGTTGTTTGTATTCAAAAAATAATGAAACGCTTGATGTTGCCTATTGGATCCAAAAAGCATTTCTTGCTGGAACCGATCCGCAGCATAAGGGCTATTGGGGGAGGATTGAAGACTACGATCAACGCATTTGCGAAAGTGCCGATCTGGCTTTGACGTTGTGGCTAAGTAAAACGCAAGTTTGGGACTACTTTTCCTCTCCACAAAAGCAGCAAGTCGTGACGTGGTTTGAGCAGGTTAACCAAGCGAAGACGGTCGATAATAACTGGCACTTGTTTCCGTTGACGGTACAGTTTGTGTTGAAATCATTGACCGGTGTTGATCAGATCGATCAGAAGCGTTATGCCCGTATCAAGGCATTTTACGTCGGTGATGGTTGGTTTCGAGACGGTGCGAATGGCAATTATGATTATTACAATGCTTGGGGTTTTCACTATTCATTGTATTGGCTAGATCAAATCCAACCAGATTTTGACCCAAGTTTCATTCGCGAAAGCTTACAGCAGTTCAGTGAAACCTATCGCTATCTTTTTACTTCGCAAGGCTTTCCAATGTTTGGTCGCAGTGCGAGTTATCGCCTTTCCGCCACCGCCCCTTTACTTGCCACGCTGGACGCAAATGGCCCCGACTTACCAGAGTGTTACTTGGGGCAATTTAAGCGAGCGTTCCGCACCAATTTAGCGTTTTTTATTACGAACGGCGCGTTGAAACAAGGCCGCCCGACACAGGGCTTGTTCGATGATGATGTGCGCCTAACGGATAATTACAGCGGCCCCGCGAGCAGTTTTTGGTCTTTAAGAGCCATCAACATTGCGCTCTATTGTGGTGATAGAGTGGGCCTTTGGCAGGCGAAAGAAGCGCCTTTAGAGATAGAAAAAGACAGTTTTATGTTTTCTCTTGATGGGCCGAATATGTTGGTGATTGGAGTGCAAGATACCCAAGAGGTGACCGTGATATTTAAAGAAGAGTATTTGCCTCACTCGCAACAACCAGCAGCAGCTAAGCGCGGGCTGGAATCACAATCGATCCCTAAACAAATTAAAGAAAGCATTTTAGGCCGGGCAGAACGGCCTAAGAATAACTTGCTGCGCAAAGGCGTGACTTGTTACAGCTCGAAGCTGTCATCGTTTGTTTAGCGTTATTGTGCTTTAGCGTAGTGAGTGAAGCGCCTTAATCAGCCCTTCAAGCCCGGCTTCTACTTTACTTCTTTGGCACCCGACGTTAAAACGCAAGTGATTATGGCCTTGAGGGCCATAGGCGTCCCCGCGCATGATGGCAATTTTTTGATCATGAATCAGCGCATGCTGAAGCGCATCCATATCGACGTTTAACGGCGAGAGATCAAGCCAGGCTAAATAGGTGCCCTGTGGTAGACAAATATTGAGTTCAGGAAACTCGCGATTAAGCCGCTCAGTAACGTACGACAAATTTTGATGCAAATAGTGCTTGAGGGATTTGAGCCACGGTGCGCCTTCACGATACGCCGCGATGGTGGCGATAACCCCGAAAATAGTGGGTGATGAGAGCGCATCAGTGAGTTTTAACGTGTCAAGATAAGCGAGTTTTGTCTTCTCGCAACCTATGGCGGCATAAGCCCCACCGAGTGCGGGAATGTTGAAGGATTTCGACGCCGAACTGACTAAGGCCCATTGTGTATCTTTAGCCACGTCAACCCATGGGGTGTAAGGGTCAAAACAGATATCCATATGGATATCATCGCTAATGACGTGCAAGTTATTGCGATGAGCGATGTCGGCGATTTTCTCTAACTCTGCTCGTGTCCAGACTTTACCGGTTGGGTTGTGCGGGTTACACAGCATCAAAATACGGCATTGTGGCTTTTCTGCCTGAGCGATAAGGTTATCCCAGTCAATCTCAAAGCCGCCGTTGACCTTCTCTGCATTTTTTTTCAGTGGGCAAGGCAGTGATGTTCGGCCTGCGGTTTCAATGATCGGTCGGAAGGCATCGTAGGCGGGCGCAAAAAATAGAATACTGTCGCCAGGCTCAGACCAAAGCTGAATCAGTCGAGAGATGATATACATCACGGAAGGGCCGTATACGATACTGTCTTCTTCGATGGTCGCTTGATACTGGCTTGAAAACCAGTGACAAATGGATTGTTTGAAATCCGCATGATTCCAACGGCTGTACCCAAAAATGCCATGGTCCAATCGTTGCTGTAGAGCCTTGGTAATACAAGGCGCGGCGGCAAAATCCATGTCTGAAATGGTGAAAGGCAACAGGTCTGAATAACCGAATCGGTCGCCGACATAATCCCACTGTGTTGAATAAGTATTGAGGCGGTTGGTCGGGGCAGAAAAATCAAAACTCATCGCGTAATTCCTAGAGAGAGAAAGAAAAACGCGGTGATGGGGGTCACCGCGTCAGCATTACTGCAGGAGCAATTAACCTCTGGGGGAAGAGGATTATTTATTCAGTAATGCTTGTTCTAAACGGTGTAAACGACGGTTTTGCTCAATCATTTTTCGGATCAGTTCGCGTTCAGATAAGGTCGTCATTAGGTGGTCTTGTGCGTGAACCATAATCATGCTGACCACGATTTTCTCACCACAAATTTCCTGGCGAATCAGATCAGTTTGTACGGCATGAGCTTTACGAACGCTCACGTTGCACTGTTCCATCATCGCTTCAACTTCATCAAATTTGCCTTCCTCTGAAAGCGCGAGAGCCTCATATGCATAGCCCTTTGCTTCGCCAGAATAGCTGACGATGGAGATTATGATTTTTTCAAAGTCTTCATTCATTTCTTGGGTATTGCTCATGGGAGATTCCTTGGATTTCGTTTGATGTATGCACCCTATCAGAAGCCGAATAAAAAGCGACGAAACTTGATTTCACTAAATCTGTGAAATCAAGTTTCGTTGACGAAAGTAGGCAGATGTCTGTTAATTGGGGTGTCATTTAATACGAATTTTATTACCAATAGAAAGGAATTAACGATGAAGATATTACTAGTCTGTGCTGGCGGTTTCTCTACCACGATGATGATGGAAGAAATTAAAAAAACGATCAACGGTAGCCAGAAATTAAACTTGGAAGACTTCACATTAGAAGCTATTTCTGTTGACCGCCTATCAGAAAAAATCGGTAATTTTGAAGTTATTTTGGTTGGCCCACAATTAAGCCACAAATATAAGGCAATTGAAGCTTCTGCATTAGAGAACAATAAACCGTCGGTTCTTTTGTCTGCGGAAATTTATGGCGCAATGGATGGTGCTACTGTTCTGAAACAAGCGCTTCTCGCCCATAGAAAGCATCAGATGAGCCTAACGGACTAATTTTACGTCTCTTTTGGGTTTTTTGCGTGATTCTGTTGTACCCATTATTATAATGAATAAAGGTTATTTATATGAGCCTGTTCGCTTCTTTTGAAAAACTGCTCAGTAGCATATTGCTGCCAATAGCGGAAAAAATAGACAAGCAAGTCCATCTAAGTGCAGTAAAAAAAGGCATGGTGGTATTAACGCCAATATTATTGCTTGGTTCGATGGCGTATCCATTAAAAGCACTGAAAAACGTATTTTCTGATTCAGCCGCTGTACAAGAATGGTTTATTAACAATACGTACTTAATCGATCTTCTGATTAAGTTTTCACTTGGCTTTATTGCCATCTATACCGTTATTGCGATCGCTTACTTCTTGAGTGAAGGCTATAAAATCTACACGGTCGGCGCGATTGCGTTATCGCTCTTTTCTTATCTCATATTGACGACGTCGGTAAACCCGGATGGCTCGCTGGATATTCGTTTCTTTGACTCGAAGGGTCTATTTACAGCGATATTCGTTGCGATTGCCAGTGTTGAGATATATCGATTCTTTACCGAGCGAAAACTGGTTATCAGAATGCCAGAAGGCGTGCCGGATTTTGTTTCTAGCTCGTTTGAATTGATCACACCAACCGCATTTATCGCTGTGTTGTTTATCTCAATTCGTTACTTTGTCGCCGATTTCACGGGTGGTTTACTGGTACCAGAAATCTTGATGGAAGTATTAGCGCCGGTTGTTGGTAGCTTGGATAACTTATGGGTTGTGTGGTTCGTTATCATGCTGCGCTTGTTGTTCTGGTTCTTCGGTATTCACTCTGCGGTACTGAGCCCAATTCTTTCACCTATTTTTGTGCAATACCTGTCTGAAAATATTGCGGCAAAAACACTTGCAGAAGAGCTTCCACACTTTGTGACCGGCGGTACGTTCTCAGCCTTTGTTAACTTTACGGGTTCCGGCGTCACGTTGGGTCTGGTGATTGCGATGATGATTGCCAAAACGCAACGTTACCGGAAAGTGGGTCAAGTTTCGTTAGTGCCAAGCTTATTTGGTATCAACGAACCGGTGCTCTTTGGTGCTCCAATCATCTTGAACCCGATTTTGTTTATTCCGTTTGTACTGGGCGGCTCGCTTATCGGCATCTTCCCGCTGGTTCTAATGAAATATGGCTTCTTAGCGAAACCGTTCTTTGATCCACCGTATCTGCCATTGTTCTTTGAAGGCTACCTAACGGCCTTTGACTGGAAGACACCGTTTGTTCAGCTAGTTCAGATTATGGCGTCGTTCTGTGTTTACTATCCGTTCTTTAGAATTATGGATAAACAAGAAATGATCCGTGAAGCCGAAGTTCAAGCGGAAAAAGAGAAGAAATCAGTGTTCAGCAAGAAAGATGATGAACTACTCGATGAGCTAGGGCTCGATTTCTAAGGCAATTCAATGTGTCGCGGCTCCTAATGTTTAGGAGCCGTATTGCTAACTAATGGATACGTTTGAGGCAAATATTATGCATGAATTGAGTCTTGAAACTTACAAAGCCCAGTTTGATGCATTGTTGGTGAGTGATCCTTACCATAAGCGTTATCTGAGCGGATTTACGGGCAGTGGAGGCCACTTGCTTTTAACACAAAGCGGCAGCGAGTTATTCATCGCCGGTAAGTATTGGAATCAAGTTGCGGAACAAAGCCCGCATTGTCACCGAGTGAATACTGATGAGGCGGGGTGGATTGCAACGCTGCAACAGCGATTAAATCAATTGGATATTGAGCGACTTGGCTTTGAAAGCCATGCGTTAAGTTACCAAGATGTCTCGGTGTTACAGCAGGGTTTATCCCAGCAGCTTGTCCCGACAACGGAGGTCGTCACGCCTCTTCGTCGCTGTAAATCCCCCCAAGAAATTGAGTTGATACGCCAAGCCTGTGCCATCACCGAATCGGCGATTGAATCTGGATTAGCGGATTTTAAGCAAGGCATGAGTGAGCATCAGCTTGCGGCTCATATTGAATTTCATGCTCGTTTACTCGGCGCGGATAGTATTGACTTTTTGATTGTCGTATCGGGCGAGCGCGGCGCGTTACCTCATGGGCGTCCGTCGAACCGTATCATCGGATCCTGCGAGCTCGTCACGATCGATTTCGGCGTTGTGTATCAAGGCTATCACTCTGATGTTACCCGTACGTTTTGCACCGGTCAGCCCGCACAAGCGTTACAAGATTTGTTTGATGCGGTGAAAACGGCGCAGCAAATGGGTGTGGCGATGCTCCGCCCAGGAATCACCGCAAGCAGCGTGGACCGAGCGGTGCGGCAAAACCTTACGCAACAAGGATATGGCAAGGCCTTTTGCCATGGTTTAGGCCACGGCGTGGGATTACAAGGTCACGAGTACCCAATATTAAACGAAAGCAGCCAAGCCATTTTAGAGGTGGGCATGGTCTTAACAATAGAGCCGGGCGTTTATATTGAAGGGCTAGGTGGCGCGAGAGTCGAAGATACGCTGGTCATGACACAAGATGGCTGTGAAAGCCTAACCACACTCCCTAGAGAGTTACGTGATATTGATTCGATATCCGTCAACGCGCTCAAGTGATGCTAATAATTCAGGATTAATAACAATGACAGATTTCAGTTTGTTGGCTCAATTAAATAATGCTCACGGCCCTTCAGGAAGAGAAGAGGAAGTGAGAAAAGTGGTGTGTGAGGCACTTTCGTCTGTGGCCGATGAGATCAGTTTTGATGGGCTAGGAAGCGTGATTGCGCGACTCAACCGTCATGCTACTGGCCCAAAAGTGGCCGTTGTGGCGCATATGGACGAAGTGGGTTTCTTGATTCGTGAAATTCGCCCAGACGGTTTACTCAAAGTGTTTAAATTGGGTGGCATTGATCCTGCGGTGGCAGTGAACAGTGAGTTAGAAATTAAAACTCGTCATGGGAAAAAATACACCGGGTTAGTGTGGAGTAATAAGCCCGTTACAGAATTGACCATCGATGATTTGTGGGTCGATGTGGGCGCAACATGCCAACAAGAGGTGATCGAGATGGGGATTGAAATCGGCGACAGCGCCGTCTTTGCAACCCGTCATTTTGACTTGAATAACAGCGGTAATTTGGTGGCGAAAGCGCTCGATGATCGTATTGGCTGCTGGCTTGGTCTTGAATTAATGCGCACATTGGCCGACAAAAATTTGCCATGTGATTTCTACTTTGTTGCCTCAGTACAAGAAGAAGTCGGCACGAAAGGCGGAAAAACAGCTATCGAACAATTACGACCGGATGTCGTATTGGTATTGGATGTGGCAACAGCGAAACATGTCAGCCCAAGTTCCGGTTCACAACGTGTATACGGCCAAGGGCCATGTGTCGTGGTTGCGGATAAAATCGCATTAGGCCATTACCCGCTCTTAAACTTCGTCAGTGACGTGGCAAAAGAGCAGGGCATTCCAATTCAACGCGATTTTCTCGCAGGGGGCGGAACCGATAATGGCCCAGCAACACTGGTGGGTAGCGGTATTGCAGGGCTTGCAGTGACACTGCCTGTGCGAAATTGTCACTCCGCTTATACGCAAGTCAATCAGCAGGATGTGACTCAATGCTTGTGCTTATTGCAGCATGTGATCACTCAACTGGATGAAACGCAGAAAGCGCGCTTGTACCCCTATTACTCTTAGGATTATCCGTCTCAGTAAGGTTCGCGAATGGGTCTTGTTCCGTCAGTCGCTGGTGGAGTTGATAGACGGCTCGTAGGTGCTGAACATTATCAATATGGCTGATCATCATGATTTGACGAATGGTTCGTTGAAACACATCTTTGATTGGCTTTGCCAGTGGAAGATGCGCGATGGCAATGCGGTGTGAATGCGCCGCACTCTTGCCATGGCAGATTAACAATCCGTGCTGTGCGAAGTAGGCGTGGCTATGGGCGTAGAATAACGTCTGCACGCCGCTCGCATACTCTTTCGTGACTAAGCCCATACGTTCCATTTCACCACTTAACCAATTTAGCGCTGGCGTTAGTTCCTGGCTTTTGGGCATGCTGCTGGTGTCTCTTAGTGTGACCAGTAAATCATCCAAGGCGGGCAGGGGACGATCATCGGTGATGTTATCGCCCATCTGACGGGTAATTTTGTTCACAAACTCGTCGCTATTAAAATCGTGGCTGCAACTTTTGGCAATCGTCAGCAATTTTTTCAACGAGATGGCGTGTTGACCTCGCGCTTCGATCGCTTTGTGGATCAAGTGGCTTAAATAGCCGATTTCTTCTTTACGCAGTGGCTCCACTAAGTGATGAGCATGCTGATTCGCAACGAGTTCTACTTTTTCAAACAACTGGCGAGAGTAGAGGTTTTGCTCACAATAGTGAGTATTGAGATTGTTTTTGGCTCGGTATACCGCGGTGATAAGGTAAGAAACCATATCATTGAGCAAGACTCTATCGGTCAGAAGATCGTGACCACAATCCAGACTGACCGAGGTCAGCAGTTGAAAGATAAAACTCTCAGCTTGTAGGCGCTTTTCATAAAAACCATCGGTGTTATTGCCACTTAAAAAGTACTCAGCGAGATGTTGAGCCTCAAAACGGTAGCATTCTTGCTGCCAATCTAACGCTTCTTGAATATAGAAAAAGGCTTTGGTTGATTGCAGAAAAGAACCGTTATTTTTCCGATTGATCAAAATGCCCTGTTGAATACGAATCAACGTGATCATCAAATAGATGGTGAACAAGTTTTTAAATTCATGACTCAGTGAACAATTCGCGCTTTTCTCGAGACGGTTAACCGCAGAGAAGGCCGCGGTAGGGGCATGTCGTTCAAGGTACTGGCGAATAATGGCCACGATATCCCGCTCATAGAAATAGCGCTTTTGTAAGTAATGGATACCATCCGTTTTACAAAACAGATACTTGGAAGCGTAACACATCTGTAGATAGCGAATTTGCTTCTCTTTTCCTGAGACAAAGAGTTGCTGATCAATCACTTCCAACTCTAAATCGAGCTCATTAAACATTTGGTTGGTATTGCGGAGATCTTTATTGAGCGTTGGTCTGCTTACTCGTAAATAGCTTTGGATATCCGATAGAGCTGTTTCTGGCGCAAATAGAGCCGTTGTCGCCAAATATTCTTCTCTCTCATGCTTAGAAAAGACAAAATTAGTCGCTAACGTATCACTGAAAAAGCGTTGAGCGTCATGCGGATAATGCAACTCGCCTTGAGTGAGTGCGATTGGCGTCATCTCAAGCTTTTCTAAGTAATAGTTGATGTTTTCTATCGCGTAGCGAAGATTTCGCGAGGTCATATTAAACACCGCGGCAAGGGCGTTAATATTGCTGCGCTGCATGGTGAGCGCAGTTACGATATCAAAATGCTGTTTATTTAAGCTCATCAGACAGTAGAGTTCACCAAAAAATTTGGCCAAGTTTAACAACATGAAACGAGAAAAGATGAGAGGCGTGCGACTAAATGAAGGCTTGTAACTGGCTGATGTTTAATGGAATGTTGTTATTCTGATCACAAGGTAAAAAAAGCTAGGCAGTTCAGTGAGCAAAAAAGCGTAAAGAAGTATTGGACCTTCTTTACGCAGATAATGTCTGTTAACGGTAAATCAAATCAGACCAATGCGTTAAGCCTGCAGTGACCGAACCGAAATAGTTACCCGCCACAATTTCAGTGTTTGGTAGAACTGAGGCCACGGCGGCGGTGAGCACGGTTGAGCGAGCTGAACCACCGGTCATGTAAATAATATCGGGTTTAATACCACTTTGAGTGACTGCTTCTTCAACCAGATTTCGGATCTTGACCATTGGGTTATCAATCGCCGCTTCAATATCACAACGCTCAGTGATGATCTCAAATTTTTCGGCTAGGAGATCAATCGTCGCAGTGTAATTATCATGATCAGATAACGCGATTTTGGCTTTTTCTGCTTGGTTGATGACACCATAACCTAAGGTTTCTTGATGCAGTTTTAATAAGCGCCCGAGTTTGTGAGGCTCTGCGGCACTTTTGAAAAACTCATGCAAAGGCTTGGTGTTGTCACTGCCATAAAAACTGCGTTGCGCTTGAACGTCGTTGATCGCCATCGCATTCCAATATTGAATCAGTGGCAGATCCAAACCGTTGAGCAATTTACTGCCAAGGCCAAATTCTTTCATAAAGCATTTGAAGGCTATAAAAATATCCAGATCATTGCCGCCAACCATTTGGCCGGTATGGGCAAGCAATGAATCATTACGTTCCAGCTTATTGCGCCAGCTTGGCCCCATACGAATCATCGAGCAGTCGGTCGTACCACCGCCAATATCAACCACCAACACATTTTTATCTTCGGTCAGTGTTGCTTCAAAATCGAGCCCGGCCGCAACGGGTTCGTACTGAAATTCGACGTCTTTAAAGCCTGCGCGTTTGGCTGCGCGAGTCAGGATGTTGATCGCTTGAATATTTGAACTTTCACCTCCGCGTCCTAAAAAGTTCACGGGGCGACCAATCACCGTTTGAGTCAGTTCTGCTTGAATCGATGCTTCGGCACGGAGCTTAATGTTGCTCATCATCGCGCACACTAAATCTTCAAAGAACGAAAGCTGCATATCACGCAACCCCATGGCGCCGAGGAAAGACTTGGGGGATTTGACGAAATAGGTATCTTTAGGATCTTCGAGATACAACGCGAGGGCTTGATGGCCAAACTTTACGTCGTCCGCTTGCACTTCTAGGCCTTCTTCATGGTTAATTTTTACCGCTCTTCGTAAGACCGCTTCATTGGTGTCGTCGCTTGGTTTGATGTCTAAGCAACGAAAAAGATATTCTGAGACAGACTCTGCGTTAGGCGCGCATAACGTTGACGGTATAAATGCGCTGTCACCGACGAGTGGAATTGGGGTGATGTTCCCATCCACAGTGTGGGCGACGCAGCAATTCGCGGTACCGAAATCGAAACCAATAGACATATTTACCTCAGAGTATCTGGAATAAGGGGGCGCACACTAAACCTTAGACTAATAGACGGGTCAAGCGAATCGATAAATTAAAATGATTTATTCGCTTTTGCTGCTTGTTTTTTGAGTCATGTGGCGCCAAGTTAGTTAGGTAACGGTGCATCAATGAATAAGGACAATGTCATGACAAATGAGTACATCCCAGCCGCAGTATGGACAGACAATAGTGAAACAGGAGGTGCGTGGGCCAGTATTAATCGACCAACCGCCGGAGCTCGGAATGAGCAAGCGCTCCCCGTTGGTCAACATGCCTTACAACTTTATTCAATGGGCACCCCTAATGGGCAGAAAGTCACCATTATGTTGGAAGAGCTATTGGCGCTGGGCGTGAAAGAAGCCGAGTACGACGCGCACTTAATTCGTATTGGCGATGGCGATCAGTTCTCTTCAGGTTTCGTGGCGGTAAACCCCAACTCGAAGATTCCCGCGCTGGTGGATACAACGGCAACCCCCGCGATTAATGTGTTTGAATCTGGGCACATTTTGTTTTATTTGGCGGAGAAGTTCGGCCAATTATTGCCCACTGATGTCGCGAAACGCACGCAGGCGATGAACTGGTTATTTTGGCTGCAAGGCAGCGCGCCTTATTTAGGGGGTGGCTTTGGCCACTTTTATGCGTACGCCCCAGAAAAGCTCGAGTACCCGATTAATCGTTTTACGATGGAAGCGAAGCGTCAATTGGATCTGCTGGATAAACATTTGGCCGATAATCGTTACTTGGCTGGAGATGATTATTCGATTGCGGATATCGCCACTTGGCCTTGGTATGGCAATTTAGTGCTGGGCAAATTATATGGCGCAGCCGAGTTTCTTGACGTGGAAAGTTACCCTCACTTACTGCGCTGGGCGAATGAGGTTGCAGCGCGTGAAGCGGTGCAACGTGGCCGCATCGTTAACCGCGTAGCGGGTGAAGAGTGGGAACACGTCCCTGAGCGTCACAGTGCCGCTGATATTGATCAAGTCTTGGCGAAACGACCGAAATAATCGGCGTTGCCACTGGCCGTGATACGTTTGATTTAAACCCTCGCAAGAGGGTTTTTTATTGCATCAATAAAGTGAAAAAGGTGAATGCAGGCTCGTAATATAAAGGCTCATATTACAAAGGAACGATAAAGTCCGCATCCGCTAAGGCAAACTGCGCCGCTTCACTCTGGCTGTCTTGCTCACCAATGGTTGACGCTTGAGGCAAGACAATAAACACCACCTCTGGATGACGAGAGATCCGTTGACCGCGTTCGCCCTCAGTATTAATCCGATAGCCATCAATATACACCGTTAACACGGTGTCATTTTTATCCCTTTCATAGACAAGAAAAGACCCCAGCTTATGAACCGCGCCCCATAAAATACTCAGTGGTGCCTGCTGTACGCTGGGCAGATAAATATCGTAACTGCGCGTTGGGTAATCTGAGCGAACCGTGTGGGTCGTGATCTCGAGTCGATCGGTCACGTATTGCCCATCCTGAAAAGGCATGGCTTCTTTGACGTGCTTGTTTTGTATTTCCCCATTGCAACGCTTGGATTCAGGTTTCAACGCATAATGGCGATGAGTGGCACAGGCAAATTCACTGACAAGGGTTTGAATCCCATCCACGAGCGCCGGTGAAGCAAAGGCATCGAGTTCAATTTGGCCTAATCCATCGACTTGTTTGAATAAGTCAGCTGCGGCGGCTTTGAATTGGTTATCGAAACGAACGGGAGTAAATCGCTCTTGCTCGATACCGGCTTTTAGAACGTTGTCGGTGTCGTAAACACGTTGACCTTGGCTGTCGATAATGGTCCAAGCGAGATTGCTGTATTCGGCGTAACTGCTGCAAGAGATCAACCAAAGCATAAGAGTGGCAGAGAGTCGCATGTTCTAATCCTTGAACGATTTGGCGTCCTTTGAGTGTAGCGTCTGCCAGTCAGTGTGCGGCAAGTAAATGGATTATATTTGCTGAAAGGCCTTGTGGCGGAAATCAAAATAGGCGTGATTTGCATCAAAATAAGTAATGAAAATGTTATTTTTTGCTGTGAAATTTGATAACTAAACCCACTGACATTTAGTGACATTTCATCGTCAAACTTCATAATGAAGGGAGCTCAGATAGCGAAGTGATGGGGAGCAACAAACGCCATGACTTTGAGTTGGATAGGGAAATTGCGCCGTGGGTTTTTAATCGCCCAGTGAAAAACGGCAAACGAATAATGACAATGTAATTGGAGTCAAAATGAAAGGGACAGTATTAGAGTTCAATAGCGATGATCGCTTGGGGTTAGTTTCGGCCGAGGATGGCCAGCGCTACACATTAGCCGGTGACGATTGGCGCGGACAAACGCTACCTAAAGCTGGCGTGAAAGTGGATTTTACGATTGAAGGTGAACAGGCGAAGTCGGTATACCCTGAATCGGCTCCGGCGAGTGCGGGCTCGAAAAAAATCGTGGCGGCGTTATTTGCTTTTTTCCTTGGCGCATTCGGTGCTCATAAATTCTATCTAGGGTATACAAAAGAAGGCGTGATCATGCTGCTTTGTTTCCTATTCGGATTTATTTTGCTGGGTATCCCATCGATTGTGATCGGCGTTATCGCCTTTATTGAGTTTATTCTTTACCTGGTTAAATCGGACGAAGAGTTTGACCGAATTTACATTGAAGGGAAGAAAGGCTGGTTCTAAATCACGCTCACGTCGTGCTTTAATCGAGTCAAAGCCAGTGCATTGCCGCTGGCTTTTTTGTGCCTAATCAACAGTCCACATTTTGGTCTCTCACCTGAGGTGTCATAAAAAGTTCATCATGATTCTGATTGTTAAATCTCTTAAACTTCATCATATTGTAATGACGATGTAATATTTGATGAGGTGTTTATGCAGCAACAAGAAATGATCCATCCTTCAACGTTAGGCATGATTAGCCGCACGTGCCTTTTCTCGCTGATCGGCATAGTGAGTGTCTTTTTATTGGTTTAATCCTTTGGTATTAATCACTGACCGTTTGTGGGTAGCGTTAGGAATACGATAAAGCGATACAATTCACTTGACGTTTTAACCTAGCACCCACCGACCGGTTCTGTTAGTTTGCTTACAATCTAAACGTGTAAATGGATTGTACATGGCCTCTCAAAACCCCCTTGATATCTCAACTCGCTTCTCGCAGTTACCCAGCGCATTTTTTACCGCAGTAAAGCCTCAACCGTTAGTCAATACACGGTGGATGGCGTGGAATGCCTCCCTGGCGACACAGCTAGGTTTGCCTCATTTTGCCCCTACCGACGATCTTAAGCATCAACTGGTGGGCGAGGCTGAACACCCTCTGTTTTCGCCGTTAGCGATGAAATACGCTGGCCACCAGTTTGGGTCGTACAATCCTGATCTTGGCGATGGGCGAGGTTTATTACTGTGCGAACTGAGCGATTCGACCGGCACTGTTTTTGACTTGCACCTAAAAGGTGCTGGGCTTACGCCTTATTCACGTATGGGTGATGGACGTGCTGTTATACGCTCAACGATCCGCGAATATCTATGCAGTGAAGCCATGGCTGGGCTTGGTATTGCAACGACGCGAGCACTCGGCATGTTAGCCTCTGACACCCCGGTGTATCGTGAGAAGCAAGAGTTTGGCGCATTGCTTTTACGTGTGGCAGAAAGCCATATTCGTTTTGGGCATTTTGAGCATTTCTTTTATAGCGACCAACTGGCGGAGTTATCGTTACTCGCCGATAAAGTCATTGAATGGTATTGGCCGGAACTGTCTTCTGCCGAACAACCTTATGCGGCCATGTTCCAGCAAGTGGTGAACAACACCGCTTTAATGATCGCCCAGTGGCAAGCCGCAGGCTTTTGCCACGGAGTCATGAATACCGATAACATGTCTATTTTGGGCCAAACGTTTGATTACGGCCCCTTCGCTTTTTTAGACGATTATGATCCCAATTACATTTGTAACCACTCGGATTATCAAGGTCGTTACGCTTTTAACCAGCAGCCACGCATCGCACTTTGGAACCTTTCTGCACTTGGCCATGCATTATCACCTTTAATCGAAAACAAACAGATTGAAGCCGCATTAGGGCAATTTGAGCCACTATTGCAGCAATACTATAGCCAGCATATGCGCGCCAAGTTGGGGTTGCATAATACATTAGCCGAAGATGGTGAATTGTTTGTCACGTTGTTTGAACTCTTGGAGCAAGCAAAGCCGGATTACCCGAGGTTTATGCGAGGATTGGCCAATATTGATAAAGACGGCGAACAAGCGGTTATCGATTTGTTTATCGATCGGCCAGCGGCTACGGCATGGTTAAATCGCTACCTAGCTCGTTGCGCACTTGAGCGGGATGAAGAAGGCATGGCGGTGCCGGCCGACGAACGTTGTCGTAAGATGCGAATGGTGAATCCGAAGTATGTCCTACGAAATTACCTATTGCAGAATGCCATCGATAAGGCGGAGCAAGGCGATTATGCGGATATTGAGCAGTTAGCACGAGTATTGGCGGCGCCATTTGATGAACATCCAGAGGATGAAATGTTAGCGCAATTGCCGCCCGCGTGGGGCAAAGGGATGGAAATTAGCTGCTCTTCTTAAATGGGGAGACGTTAAGCGAACGTTAGGTATTCGCTATCATACCTCTTCATCAATGCGAACAGAGGTTTGATAGCGAGGGTCCGCTGTTGATTTTCGACGCTCATAAAAGCGCCATTTTTTTGTTGTGTTTTTACGCCGCTCTACTCCCGAACGCTCATCAGATTGGTAAACGCCATCAATTAAAACCGTCTCTGAGATACTCTTTATTTTGATTTTTTCGCCCAAAATACATCCCCACCGCCTGTCCTTTTTCTCAGTATTGTCTACGTCTTACCGCGGTGCCAAATATTGCGCGATTAAATTGCGTACAGCTGCAATGCTAAACCCGCGTTGTTGCATAAATCACCATAAGAATGTGGGAGTTATGCAAAAAAATCGATGAGTTCAATGGCGAAGAACCACCGTGAGAGCTACGCAGCGATGACCACGGGGTGCCCAAGAGTGGGGTGTGAAATAATCGCGACATTATGTTGGTACACCTCTTTAATCACCTGACTACTTAGGGCATTTGTTGGCGTGTCATCGCTCACAATTGAGCCATTATTGAGCAGTACAATTCGGTCAGCATATTGGGCCGCTAGATTCAAATCGTGTAATACCGCCACCACCGTCGCCCCTTTTTTTGCCAATGTTTGCGCTAAAGCAAGCGTACTGTGTTGGTGATGAATATCTAAGGCGGATGTTGGTTCATCAAGCAGCAGAATTGAATTTGAACCACTTTGCTCGAGTTGCGTTAATACGCGGGCAAGATGAAGACGTTGTTTCTCGCCACCAGACAGGGTGGGGTAGTCACGATTTGCGAGGTGTATGACATCGGTTTGGCGCATCATCTCATCAATCACCAGATCCAGTTCTTCTTGTGACATCGTTAAATTGAGCCCACCTAATGCAACCACTTCCCGCGCCGTAAAATTGAACGACAGTGAGCTGCTTTGGGGAAGAACGCCGACATGTTTGGCAAGATCCTCTGATGCCCATTGCTCTCGGGGTTGGCCAAAGAGAGAAAACTGACCGTGAGCGGCTATCTCTCCGGTGAGTGATTTCAGCAACGTGCTCTTACCAGTGCCGTTTGGCCCGAGTAGCGCGGTAAACTCTCCTCGATTGAGTGATAAATTAATATTGTCCAGAATGACACGACCGCTCAGCGTGACAGACAAATTCTCTATGGCTACGGTTTCAGGCCCTTGATAGTTAAAAATAGAGGCTTTGCGACCTGATTTTGTCGATGAGAAGAAGGAGAACATTATAGGCGGCCCTTTTGTTTTATCAGTAACCAGATGAAAAATGGTGCGCCAAGTAACGCGGTGACAATGCCGACGGGCATGTCTAAAGGCGCAACGACGGTACGAGCTAACATATCGGCAATCAACAATAACAGCCCACCCATCAGTAACGTGACGGGAAGCAAAGAGCGGAAGTTCGGGCCAATAAGCATGCGCGCTAAATGGGGGACAATTAAGCCAATAAATCCAATCATACCCGCCAGTGCAACCGTAACGCCGACACCGGCGGCGGCTAAAATGATTAAGCGACGTTTGAGCGATTGAACATTAATGCCCATGTGACGGGCTTCAGCTTCGCCCAATAACATGGCATTGAGTTTATCGGCATCGCGGTAATAAATAACAAACAGAACAATCAAGGTGCCAAAAGCCAGCCATAAGCTGCGAGGATTCGCACCAGCAAGTGAGCCCATGGTCCACAGAGAAAGATCACGTAAGGCTTGGTCATCGGCAAAATAGTTTAATAGGCCTAATGCCGCTCCAGCTAATGCCGCAATCGCGACGCCAGCCAATAGCATCATGGTGACAGAGGTGCCATTTGCGCCGGTGCCTAATCGATAGACGACAAAGGTAATGACGCTTCCGCCAAGGCAAGCAAAAAGTGGTACGGTGCCAAACAGCAGTAAGGTGGGATAACTGGCTGCCAATTCACCAAATAAGACGATCGCAATGGCAGCCCCAAGCGCGGCACCAGACGATACCCCGATAATGCCCGGATCGGCTAACGGATTGCGAAATAACCCCTGCATAACGGCACCACTAATGGCCAAAATACCACCGACCGCAATCGCCAGTAAGGTGCGAGGCAGACGAACTTGTTGCACGACCATTGTAATATGCGCGGGTAAATCACCACGGCTGGTGGAAAGTAAATCGCTTGGCAATAACGATTGAATGCTATCAAAAAAACCAATGTTCATCGGGCCGACACTTATCGATGCAACGGTCGCAAAATAAAGCGTGATGGCCGCGATAATACAGAGGGATTTAGCGCTCAACATGCGTGAGGCTGTCAGTGTGGAAACCGCCATAGTGAGCCTATTATTTGTTATCTTCTGGGTGGAATGTTTGGAATAAATCATCAGTGAGCTGCAAGCTCTCAATGCCTAATCCACCAATAATGGCGCTGCTTTGAATTGGAATAATGCGGTCTTGGCTACCTGCTGGTGTGGCGGCAAGTAATGGGAACTCTTTGAGGATGCCGTCCTTTCCGCCCATGGCTTGCCATGCGCGATCCGACACCAACAGATAATCAGGCTGCATTTCGACCATCGCTTCCTGAGAAACAGGCTTGTAGGAGCTCAGCATCTCTTTTGCTGGGTTTTGGCCTCCGGCAAGCTCAATGATCACATCAATGGTGGTTTTGTCCCCTGCGATGGTCGCGGGACGGCCTTTGCTTAACATGGCAAACAGCACTTTGGGTGTCGACGTGACTTCGCGCTGCTGCATAGTCTGCAATTTGGCTTTCAGTGAGGCTTTAAGCGCCTTAGCTTGCTCTTGTGTACCGGTGATAGCCGCAATTTTATCAATACGCAGAAATAATTCGTCTTCCGTATCCCCAGAAGGCACCGTTTCCACGTTGATTCCGCCATTTTTTAACAGCGTTAATGTACTTTCTGGGCCCATTTCTGCGGAGCCAATGATATGTGTTGGTGATAATGCCATTAGTCCCTCAGCAGAGAGTTGGCGATGGTAGCCGACAAGCGGTAATTGATCGTTGGTGTTGAATTTTTTACTGGTGACATCCAGTGCCACTAATTGATCGTCAGCGCCCAGAGCGATAAGAATTTCAGTAATGCTCGATCCTGCGCTGATGATGCGATTGTTTGGTTGTTCTTGCGCCATAATTGAGCTCGAAGCAACGAGTAGGCCAAGGGTTAACAGCAGTTTTTTCATTAGTGTTCTTCCATAACAATATTGGTGGCAGAGATGTGGTGTTTTTGCATAAAAGCGAGCAAGTTAAGCATGGATTCGACGTCTGCTTTTTTATCGGCGGCGATCACAATGGGCTTATCTGGCGTTTCACTACGGGCTTTCAACAATGCGGCGGTGAAGCCCCCCCAATCCTGAAACTCCGTACCGTCGACTGCCCAGCGATTACCTTGATTTGTATCCACATCGGAATAAAGAATGCCGACTGAAATTACGGGTTTATCTGGTCGGGTGAGCGCGCTGCTCTCTTCCGTTTTAGGGATGTCGACATTGAGTGTTTGAACGCTGACATTCGCCGTCAGCAGCAGAAACACCATGACAATAAAAATGATGTCGAGCATCGGAGTTAAGTCAGGTTTAAATTCGTCATCACCGAACTGAGAATGTGACTGGATCATCAAATTACCTCGTTCGTCGCAGGGGTGATGAAGACTTTTTTATTTGCACACTCTTGCTTCGCGCAGTGATTTTCCGCGCAAGGATCGACAGAGATCCCCTCAATATGCAAGTTACTGTGATTGAGGGTGTATTCGATTTTTGCCAAGGTTTTGTCTACCCACATACTCAAAAGTTGTGCGCCCATAATCGCGGGTAGGGCAATCAGCAAACCCGCGGCGGTGGTGGTCATCGCAAGCCCTAAGCCATCAGCCAAATTCGCCGGTGAAATCGCCCCTTCTGTTGATGTGATGCCTTTAAACATTTCCATCAAACCTAACACGGTGCCCAGCAAACCAATTAATGGGCTGATGACGCCAATCATGGACAATAATCGGATACCTGAACGAAATTGCTGACGCTTTTTGAATAGCCAAATGCTGACGGCTTCTTCACGCAAAGGTTTGGTGAAGTGGCGATGGTTGAGCAGCATACGCATCGATTGAAAGGCCAACTGGCGACCATTTAATTCTTGAGAAATAAAGCGGTCGACGGCTTCTGAATGATTGAAATCGAGTTTGTGCACCTGCTTTAAAATACGGGTGGTGTAAGTTCGCCCATTGAGCAACATATATAAGGTGCGCTCAATTAAGATAACCAGAGTGAGAAACGACATGATGATTAACGGCCATGTCATGATACCGAGTTGGCTTTGCATATGACTCAATGTTTGCATGATGATTTGTCTTTACTACTGTAATTTGAAATTGATAGGGATGTGAACACGGTGCGCGATGGCTTGCCCGTGCTCAATTCGACGAGAAAACTGCCACTGCTTAATGGTATTCAGTGCCCGCTGGTCCAGTATGGAATGGCCGCTGGATGTAATGATTTTTTGTTTAATTTGTTTGCCTTCCTGGTTGAGCCAAACCTCAATCAACGCTTTGCCTTCTAAGCCTTTTTTTCGTGCCAGTTTTGGGTAAGAAACCGGTACAGGCTTCGCACTAAATTGCGGCTTACTGACCAACATTGGCTCACTCGTCTGAGAGGCGCTTTGGGCTGTGCTTTGCTGTCGGTTTAATTCTGCCTCTTCTGGCAATTTTGTTGTTTTGCTCTCTTTCTGTGGTGATTTCGCCGGTTTTGGACTCGGCGTCTTTGTCATTAAGGGCTCTTTTTTGATCGGCTTTGCCGCAGGTTTAGTGACAGGTTTGTTTGTGGGCTTCGCAATGGGCTCAACCGCGTGTTTGGTTTCTGCCGGTGCCGGTGCCGGTGCCGTCGCTGTTTTCTGTTCGGATTTGGCGGTGTCTGCCTTCTTACTTTTCGGTTCGTGTTTTGTTTCAACGACCGCTTTCGGCTTCTTGGCGCTGTCTTGCTCTATTTCTTTGTTCGAATTTGGTTCTGCCTGTGGCGTCGGTGTTGAGGCTGCCCGAGCAAGTAACTGGATTTGCATTGCGTTGATGCCTTGCTCCATAGACACGTGAATGACCTTCTCTTGAGGCGAATATGACAACGCCATACCTTGGATAAGGCATGCAATTAGTCCAGCAATTAAGTAACGAAGCTTTGTCATAGGGAACCGCAAGTAATTGACGTTGAAAACAATATGGCGCAAAGCAATGCCGCGCCGTTTAAATAACGAGATGCATTATCCACTAAATGACAATGAGATCAAATATCATTTACATTATCATTTGGGATCTATATTATGTCGAGAATAATTCTTATTTACAATTTAATTTATAAGATTTCACCCACAAGTTTTATGTCTAAGTTCGTCTTTTCTGAATGACAGAGTCAGGTGATTCTCGAGAGGTTCGGGGCTTTACGAATGCCGAAATAGACAGGCTTTTTGTGGGATGAAATAGGTATTGTGTAAACACTATGAATCCAAATGCCCCAGAAAGTGCTTCAGATGCGTCCGAGATTGACGCTATTGTTTTTGATCACACTGATGAATCCATTGTTGGCAGAAATACACCCGATCCGCTTCGGTTTGCCTTTAGCGGTAAAACTGGCCCCCACGTAGGGGGCAGTTCTGTGCCCGTCCCGCAAAGTAAAACTCAAGACGTCGTTTTGAATGCACTCAATACCCCTGCGACGGTAAAAGCGCGCTGTTTGTATATCCACATTCCTTTTTGTCGCGTTCGTTGTACCTATTGCAATTTCTTCCAATACGCCTCGAGCGATCAGCTTATTGCGGAGTATTTTGCGGCATTGGTGATGGAAATTGAGCGTAAGGCAGCCTTTGCCTGGACACAAAGTTTGCCGTTTCAGGCGGTGTATGTGGGTGGGGGAACGCCAACAGACTTGAGTGCCGATCAGATCAAACAATTGGGCCAACTCATCCGAACGCGTTTTCCGCTGACGCCCGATTGTGAAATCACCTTAGAAGGCCGTGTGAATCGCTTTAGCGAAGCGAAATTTGAGTCGGCATTGGAGGGCGGGTTTAACCGTTTTTCACTGGGTGTACAAAGCTTCGATAGCAAGGTCCGTCGTGCGGCGAAGCGCTTAGATGATGGTGATGTGGTTTTAGAGACGTTACAAAAAATGGTGCGCTATAACGCCGCCCCTATTGTGATTGATCTGCTTTATGGCTTACCACATCAGACGTTAGACATTTGGCAAAATGATCTGGAAATGTACATCGAATCTGGCGTAGATGGTGTCGATCTTTATCAACTGCTCGAATT
Source organism: Vibrio renipiscarius (assembly GCF_000827885.1). GTDB lineage: Bacteria > Pseudomonadota > Gammaproteobacteria > Enterobacterales > Vibrionaceae > Vibrio > Vibrio renipiscarius. The sequence goes on from NZ_JTKH01000006.1 coordinate 349,703, forward strand.
ACAAAACCTGCCAATGGCGCGCTTGATTGAACAAGGCAAGTTACCTCAACCCGCCAATACGGCCACGAAAGCGCAGATGTATCAGATGGGGGCCGATTTTATGGCGCGTTTTCACCAGCGCCGCTTGAGTGTCAATCATTGGGCTTCAACCAATCGAGAGCGCAGCATCTATAACAGTTTGGCTAAAACCAGTGCGGAAGTTTTGCCTATTGGCGCTGGCGCTGGTGGAAACTTTAATGGGATTAGCGCGATGCAACACCGCGATATGACGGCGTATATCGATGCGATTCAACAGCAACAGTTCCCAATAGGTATGGCGTTTAAAGGCGATCCGAACGCTCGTTCCCTAAATCAATTTAAAGCAGCGTTTGACCGCGGCGCGTTATTGAAGCGTGACTGCATCGCTTGGTTTGACCGCTTAATGCCGCTGTTTGAAGCATGGCAAGACAGGGGCCTAGTGACGATTACACCTCAAGCGGTGGCACTGACGCAAGCGGGGCAGTTTTGGTCGGTTAACTTGGCTTCCAGCCTGATCAAAGTCATCCAAAATGAGAGTGCGACTCGGTTGGCCGTCGCTTAATACAACGGCCGATAGCGCAGGCACTTATCACGGACATAGGTGCCTGTTTGATCAGCGAATATTTTTAAGGGTTCGCATCATTCGACAGTCAATTCGACAGCCAATTCGACGGTATAGAACCCGACAACAACAGATTTGATGTGAAGGAGAAATCATGTACAGCACATGTTCAGAAGTAGAAGTTAAACAACAAGTCACCGCCGCGCTGGCGCTGGATGTCGCCACGCCGGTTTCAGAAATGTCTCAACAACTGGCGCTGAGTGAAGGTGCCATTACTTTTGCTTTACCAGCAGAGATGGTGACTCAAGTGAAGGGGCACCACGCGCAAGCGATTTTAGAGCAGTTACCAGCGTGGGGGACCGTCACTACGATAGTGCATTCATTTGGCTCCATATTCGAAAGTAAAGCCCGTTTCCCAAAAGGTAAGGTGGCGCATGGCTATTACAATTTAATGGGACGTGAAGGTGAACTGCACGGCCATTTACGTCTGGATTTGGTTGAGCATATTGCCTTTGTGAGTAAGCCGTTTAGAAGTATGGAAAGTCATTACATTGGTTTCTTTAACGCTGATGGTAGCTGTATTTTTAAAATTTATGTTGGCCGCGATAAAAAGCGCCAACTGATCGCAGAGCAAGTGGCAGCGTTTGGCCAAATGAAGGAGACATTGAGCGCATGAGTGTAGAAAGTCAGCCAGAGAATAATCAAGACCAAACCTCTCAGATCGATCTTGAAAGAGAAGAGGTACGTCGTGAACGTTTACAAAATCGTTTAGAGCCAGAAGTGCGTGAATTTAGAGACTCACGCCAAACGCTTCAGTTGGCAACGATAAACCCAGAAGGGATACCCAATGCGACTTACGCGCCTTTTGCCTTTGACAGTCAGGCCTATTACATCTTGGTGAGTGATATTGCTGCGCACGGTCGTAACCTGAAAACCAACCGTAATGTCTCGATCATGATGGTTCAAGATGAAAGCGAAGCGAAGCAAGTGTATGCCCGTAAGAGATTAACCTTCGATACCACCGCGGAACTCGTCGAAAAGCAGTCACCGGTATGGCACAGCGGCATCGCTGCGTTACAAGCACGTTTTGGTGAAATTATCGATAATCTCAGCCAGTTGGGAGATTTCAATTTATATCGCCTGATACCTGAATCTGGCCGCTATGTGAAAGGATTCGGTCAAGCGTTTGAAATTTCGGGAAATGACTTATTGGACTTTGTTCATCTCACCGAAGGGCATGTTCAAGCCGAAAAAGAGCGTATGGCTTAATTTTTAGCCTGAACATTAACGCTCCTTCATAAAAAAATCTAAATCGAGGGAGCATTTTTAGTATTTGAAATGGATATATTCATGATAAAGCAAACTCAACTTGCGCTCTTCATTGGCGCAGTTCTTTCTGCCCCTGCTTTGGCAGAAGACGTCTACTCATTCGATGAAGTGGTCGTTTCGGCAACCCGTACGGAACAAAATAAAGAAGATGTTGCTTCTTCTATTGAAACGGTCAGTCGCTCGGAACTTGATAACACCATGACCAACAATCTCAAAGATACGCTGAAATTCACACCAGGTGTGGAAGTGGAAGGCAGCGGTCGCTTTGGGGTGTCGGGCTTTAATATTCGTGGTGTCGATGATAGCCGCGTTAAAGTGATGGTGGATGGCATACAGCAACCAGTGCCGTATGACCCGGGGGCCAGTCAACAGCGTAAATACCCGAACACCATCGAGACTGATATGCTAGCGGGCATTGAAGTGAACAAGGGGCCGTCATCAAGTCTTTATGGCTCAGATGCGCTCGGTGGCGTGGTTTTATTTCGTACCAAAAATCCTGATGATGTGCTCGTAACAGACGGTGATGAACATCGTTTTGGTATTAAAAGCGGCTACGCGTCAGTGAATGAAGAATTCAAAAACACCCTGACTTGGGCGATGCGCAGCGGTGACTGGGAAACCATCACGATGCTGACTTATGCTGACGGTAAAGAGTATCAGACCCATGGCGATGGTGCTGATGTCTTAGGGAAAGATCGTGGCGCGGCCGATCCTGCTGATTCCAAACTTTATAATGGCTTAGCGAAAATATTCTATCAAGCAAATGACGCCCATCGCCTTGGTTTGACGTTTGAATACTACAACTATCAATACGATTCGTTCTTAGCCTCGGAAGAGGGCTATGAAATCATGCCAGACTTCGTCTATACCGACTCGAAAGTGGCCGATGATAACACGCGAGTTCGTGTGGGTTTTGAGCATGATTGGACCATGAACACGACGGTCGCCGATGAGCTATTGTGGAAACTGGCCTACCAGACTACCGAAAGCCAATCGGATAACTACGACACCACCAATTTCCCGGGCAGTGGTTTTATGCCAGGTTATGATGACCGCAAGCGTAACCGCCAACGTATCGCTCAAGACGATTCGCTGCAGTTCGATGCCCAATTTAACAAGTTGCTCAGTTACAGCACGCATTACCACGAGATTACTTACGGTGCGAGTTACTTGAAAAACGAGTTCTCGTTAGAAAATACCGATTATTTCATTCAAAGTGGCCAAGCTGGCGTGCCGGATGGAACCTCGAAGCCAGGTAGCACGGGCTTGCCGAATGCCAAAGTGACCCAGTGGGGCATGTATGTACAAGACCAGGCATTCTTAATGGATGAGCGTTTGGTACTGTCTGCTGGCCTACGTTACGACTCATTTAAAACGGCGCCAGAAACGTCAGACGGATATGACGTTGAACATGTTGATAATGACAACGATGCGTTGACTGGGCGAATTGGTGCGGTTTACCACGTATCCGACATGTTTAGCCCTTATGCGCAAATTAGCCAAGGCTTTAAAGCGCCAACGGTGTATGACTTGTACTACGTCTATGACCAAGGGGCGATTTTTGAAGGCAATCCCGACCTGAAAGCCGAAACCAGCCTTTCTTACGAGCTTGGTTTCCGTGGTAAAAATGAGGTTGTGCAGTACGAGTTGAGTGCGTTCTATAACGACTACGATAACTTCATTGCTGAGCAAAAAATCGGTGAGCAAGGTGGCAAAGACGTCATTACTATGCAAAACATCGATAAAGCTCGAATCTACGGTGCTGAATTTGCCACTACCGTGCTGGGGCCTAAAGGTCTTTATAGCCGTTTAAGCGTGGCATACGCCAATGGTGAAGACAGAAAAACGGGTAAAGAACTTGATTCTGTCGCGCCTCTGACCGGTATTATTGGGCTCGGTTACAATGACGCGAATCAAACTTACGGCGCGCTATTAAACTATAAAGTTGTCGCGAAGAAAGACGACTGGCAAGCGGACGATAACGTGACAGCGCCATCGTACAATATTGTCGATTTGACGGCGTATTATCGCCCAATAAAAGACATGACGTTACGCGCAGGTCTGTTCAATGCGCTCGATGAAAAATACTGGGCATACACCGATCTACAAGGTGAAAATGACGGCCTGAAAGACTTTGATACGCAAGCTGGCCGTAACTGGGGTATCAGCATGGAATACTACTATTAATGCGGCTTGTTAGATCGTCAATGACGTTCTGATCTCTACCGTTAAGGGCATGTCGGATTTTTCTGCATGCCCTTATTTTTCGGAGTGAACGATGGGTGAATTTATGGTGATTAGGCTCGTTTTTGCGGTGTTTTGGGTTTTCTTCTTGCGAGTGATTTTGTTATCAAGGTGTTGTGTTAAGTTGCCAAATAGGTAGATAAAACCTGACTTAGATCTCCTTTTATTACACCAATGAAAAAAAACGCTAGTTTCTCTTGAAAAACACATTAATGTCCCCATTTCTGTCACAGTTGACTGCTTTATCGTTCGTTTTTGGAGCAGTTAAATGAGAATTTAGGATATTCCCTGTATGTTGCATGGGATCGGCTCGACAGCTATGACCTAGGTCGTTAGAATGCTGCGTCTAAATTTATGTCCTGAGGCTAATCGGAGATACCTTTTGTGGTCGCTGAAGCGTTTTACGCACAGGCTGGGCGCAAAAAGATATCGCTAATTAGTTCGATAACACGAACGTTGTTTGGTGCTATCGATTCTCGAATCTAAATAGGTGCTCTTAGAGTACAAACAAGGATGCAGTTACCGAGCCTCGCTCTGGTAGCTCATACGCTCGGTTTAACCGAGCCAGTATTGAGGTTAATTTATAATGCAAGTTACTGTTGAAACGCTAGAAGGCCTAGAGCGCCGTCTAAACATTACTGTTCCAGCTGCAAACATCGAAGACGCTGTTACTGCTGAACTACGTAACATCGCTAAAAACCGTCGTTTTGATGGCTTCCGTAAAGGCAAAGTGCCAATGAAGATGGTTGCTCAGATGTACGGTCAAGCTGTACGTCAAGACATGATGGGTGAAGTAATGCACCGTCATTTCATCGAAGCGATCGTTAAAGAAAAGATCAACCCAGCTGGTGCTCCAACTTTTGCTCCTGTAGAGACAAAAGAAGGCGCTGATCTAGTATTCAACGCAACTTTCGAAGTGTACCCAGAGATCGCTCTTAAAGGTCTTGAAAACATCGCTGTAGAAAAACCACAAGCAGATGTACAAGATTCTGACGTTGAAGAGATGATCGACACTCTACGTAAGCAACAAGCGACATGGAAAGAAGTTGAAGAAGCGGCTGAAGCTGGCAAACGTGCATCAATCGACTTCGTTGGTTCTATCGACGGTGAAGTGTTTGAAGGCGGCAAAGCTGAAAACTTCCCTCTAGAAATGGGCGCTGGTCGCATGATCCCTGGTTTTGAAGACGGTATCACAGGTAAAACTGCTGGTATGGAATTCGAAATCGACGTGACTTTCCCAGAAGATTACCACGCTGAAGCTCTTAAGGGTAAAGCGGCTAAGTTTGCAATCAAAGTAAACAAAGTAGAAGCTCGTGAACTTCCAGAAGTAAACGACGAGTTCGTTGCTAAATTCGGCGTAGTTGAAGGCGGCATTGACGCACTTAAAGCTGAAGTTCGTAAGAACATGGAACGTGAGCTTAAGCAAGCGGTTAAAAACCGTATCAAAGAGCAAGCAATCGACGGTCTAGTTAAAGAAAACGACATCGACGTACCAGCTGCACTAATTGACCAAGAGATCGCTGCTCTTCGTCAACAAGCGGCTCAACGCTTCGGTGGTAACCCAGAAGCTGCAGCTCAACTGCCACGTGAATTGTTCGAAGAGCAAGCTAAACGTCGCGTAGTTGTTGGTCTTCTTCTAGGTGAAGTTATTCAATCTGAAGAGCTAAAAGCGGATGACGCTAAAGTGAAATCTCTAATCGAAGAGATGGCGACTGCTTACGAAGATCCAACTGAAGTTGTTGCTTACTACGAGCAAAACGAGCAAATGATGAACAACATGCGCAATATCGCTCTAGAAGAGCAAGCTATTGATGCAATCATCGCTAAAGCTCAAGTAACAGAAAAAGCGGTTGGCTTTAACGAGCTTATGAACCAACAACCTGCTTAAGAAGCAATATCTTGCGTAGAAAAGTTGACTAAGCATTAACTATTCTGCTAACAATGGTCCGTGTGATAATCATCATCCGGGCCATTTATTTTAGGGACATCAGAATATGAGCTACCAAGAACAAAATACTATCATGAACGCACTTGTGCCGATGGTGGTTGAACAAACTTCCCGTGGTGAACGTTCTTACGATATTTATTCTCGCTTGCTAAAAGAACGCATCATCTTCTTAACAGGTCAAGTTGAAGACAACATGGCAAACCTTGTGGTTGCCCAGTTGCTTTTCCTTGAATCAGAAAATCCAGATAAAGATATTTTCCTTTACATCAACTCTCCAGGCGGCAGCGTTACTGCAGGTATGGCTATTTACGATACCATGCAGTTCATCAAGCCAAACGTGAGCACGTTGTGTACGGGTCAAGCTTGCTCTATGGGTGCATTCCTCCTTGCTGGTGGCGCAAAAGGTAAGCGTTTCGCTTTGCCTAACTCACGCGTTATGATCCACCAACCACTAGGCGGATTCCAAGGCCAAGCGTCAGATATCCAAATTCATGCTCAAGAAATTCTATCCATCAAAAACAAGTTGAACGATTTGCTCGCTGAGCACACGGGTCAACCGATGGACGTGATTGAGCGTGATACTGATCGTGATAACTTCATGTCAGCGGCACAAGCTGCGGAATACGGTATTATCGATCAAGTGTTAACCCACCGCGGTTAATGAAACTTGCTTTGAGTCCAGTTTAGCGGAGTTGAGCGGAGGTTCTGCTCAATTCCGAGGGGAAAGTTGCCCCAAACTGTTATACACTCAAAGCGTATAGAGTTAAGGCTAAGAGGTTAGCGAATGACAGATAAAAGCAAAGAGAGCGGCAGTAAGCTGCTGTACTGCTCTTTCTGCGGCAAAAGCCAGCACGAAGTTCGCAAGTTAATCGCCGGTCCGTCAGTCTACGTTTGCGACGAATGTGTTGATCTATGTAACGACATTATCCGCGAAGAAGTCAAAGATGTGCTTCCTAAGAAACAATCTGAAGCGTTGCCTAAGCCACGCGAGATTCGTGAGCACCTCGATGATTATGTGATTGGCCAAGATTACGCTAAAAAAGTGCTAGCGGTAGCCGTTTACAACCACTACAAGCGTTTACGTAATGGTGATACAACGAGCGAAGGTGTTGAGCTTGGTAAGAGTAACATTCTGCTTATCGGTCCAACCGGTAGTGGTAAAACACTGCTTGCAGAAACGTTAGCTCGCTTCCTAGATGTACCGTTTACTATGGCGGATGCTACGACCCTGACAGAAGCAGGTTACGTAGGTGAAGACGTAGAAAACATCATCCAGAAGTTACTTCAGAAATGTGATTACGACGTGGCGAAAGCGGAACGTGGTATTGTATACATTGATGAAATCGATAAGATCTCTCGTAAAGCTGAAAACCCATCAATCACGCGTGACGTGTCTGGTGAAGGTGTTCAACAAGCGTTACTAAAACTTATCGAAGGCACGGTTGCTTCTGTTCCACCACAAGGTGGTCGTAAGCATCCTCAACAAGAGTTCCTTCAAGTTGATACATCAAAGATCCTCTTCATCTGTGGTGGCGCATTTGCGGGCCTAGATAAAGTGATTGATCAGCGTGTAGCAACCGGTGCTGGTATCGGCTTTGGCGCAGAAGTGCGTTCAAAAGACGAGAGCAAAACCATTGGCGAACTGTTCAAGCAAGTTGAGCCAGAAGATTTGGTTAAATACGGTCTTATTCCTGAATTCATCGGTCGTCTACCAGTTACAACGACACTGACAGAATTAGATGAAGAAGCACTGATCCAAATTCTTTGTGAGCCAAAGAATGCACTGACGAAACAGTACGCAGCACTATTCGAGCTAGAAGATTCTGAACTGGAATTCCGTGAAGACGCACTACGTGCTATCGCTAAGAAAGCGATGGATCGTAAAACAGGCGCTCGTGGTCTACGTTCAATTCTTGAAGCGGTACTGCTTGAAACCATGTATGAACTGCCATCAATGGACAACGTAAGCAAAGTTGTTATCGATGAATCAGTCATTAATGGGGAGTCTGAACCACTGCTGATTTTCAGCAATGCAGACAATCAAGCTGCTGGCGCGGAATCGTAATTTCGAGACTTGTGACAGTAAACAAAAAAGGAGGATATGAAATCCTCCTTTTTTTTATTCCTCTATTGAATCCAATCAATTAACCCCCATATATTGCTCATAAGACTAAGCGGAAGAGAGAATAATATGAACTTGGAACGTTCCGAACGTATCGAGATCCCCGTACTACCTCTACGAGACGTAGTAGTTTACCCGCACATGGTAATCCCTTTGTTTGTTGGCCGAGAGAAGTCGATTGCTTGCTTAGAAGCTGCGATGGAAGTGAACAAGCAAGTGATGTTGGTTGCGCAAAAAGAAGCCGATACTGATGAGCCGACGAAAGACGATCTGTTTTCTGTTGGAACCGTGGCGACAATCCTACAACTGCTTAAGCTACCTGACGGCACCGTTAAAGTGTTGGTTGAAGGTCAGCAGCGCGCTAAAATTCATCAGTTTATTGAAAGCGAATACTTCCTTGCCGATGCGGAATATCTTGTCACTAATGACCTAGATGAGCGTGAGCAAGAAGTCATTGTACGCAGCGCAATTAATCAGTTTGAAGGCTTTATCAAGCTAAATAGCAAAATACCGCCAGAAGTGCTTACTTCGTTAAATGGTATTGATGAAGCTGCACGCCTAGCGGACACAATTGCTGCGCACATGCCGCTAAAATTAGTCGATAAGCAAAAAGTACTTGAAATTCAAGATGTCACAGAGCGCCTAGAGTTCCTTATGGGCCAAATGGAATCTGAGATTGACATTCTTCAAGTCGAAAAGCGCATTCGCACTCGCGTGAAAAAGCAGATGGAAAAATCTCAGCGTGAGTATTATCTGAATGAGCAAATGAAAGCGATTCAGAAAGAGTTGGGCGAAGGCGAAGACGGTGTTGATGAATTTGAAGTTCTGAAAAAGAAAATCGAAGAATCAAAAATGCCGCAAGAAGCGCGCGATAAAACAGAACAAGAACTGCAAAAGCTTAAAATGATGTCGCCAATGTCGGCAGAAGCGACCGTCGTTCGTGGTTACATCGATTGGATGATCGGTGTTCCTTGGTCTAAGCGTACGAAAGTGAAGAAAAATCTGGCGAAAGCGGAAGAGATCTTAAACGAAGATCACTACGGCTTAGAACGCGTGTAAAGAACGTATTCTTGAGTACTTAGCAGTCCAAAATCGAATCAACAAGCTGAAAGGCCCAATCTTATGTTTGGTTGGTCCTCCTGGTGTAGGTAAAACCTCTCTAGGTCGTTCAATTGCATCCGCGACCGGTCGTCAATACGTCCGTATGGCGCTGGGTGGGGTACGTGATGAAGCTGAAATTCGTGGTCACCGTCGTACTTACATTGGTTCAATGCCGGGTAAATTGATTCAGAAAATGTCGAAAGTTGGTGTGAAAAACCCACTCTTCCTATTGGATGAAATCGATAAAATGTCTTCTGATATGCGTGGTGATCCATCATCGGCATTACTGGAAGTACTTGATCCTGAACAAAACAATGCATTCAACGATCACTATCTAGAAGTGGATTACGATTTGTCGGATGTCATGTTTGTTGCGACATCAAACTCAATGAACATTCCAGGCCCATTGTTGGACCGTATGGAAGTGATTCGTCTATCGGGTTACACCGAAGATGAGAAGCTCAATATTGCGAAAAGTCACTTGCTTGATAAGCAGGTAAAACGCAATGGATTGAAGCCTCATGAAATCACCATTGAAGACTCTGCAATCATCGGCATTATTCGTTACTACACGCGTGAAGCGGGTGTGCGTAGCTTAGAGCGTGAAATTTCTAAGATCTGTCGTAAAGCGGTGAAGAATATTCTGCTAAATAGCGAATTGAAGTCTGTCACTGTGTCGATGGATAACTTGAAAGAATACCTAGGCGTGCAGCGTTTTGACTTTGGTAAAGCAGACGACAGTAACCGAATCGGTCAAGTCACCGGTCTTGCATGGACAGAAGTGGGTGGCGATCTACTCACGATTGAAACTGAGTCAATGCCGGGTAAAGGTAAGTTGACGCAGACGGGTTCATTGGGTGATGTGATGAAAGAATCCATCCAAGCGGCAATGACCGTCGTGCGTTCTCGTGCTGAAAAACTGGGTATCAACTCTGACTTCTACGAGAAGCGTGATATTCATGTTCACGTTCCTGAAGGTGCAACACCAAAAGATGGCCCAAGTGCGGGTATCGGCATGTGTACGGCGCTGGTTTCAAGTTTAACCGGTAACCCAGTGAAAGCCGAAGTGGCGATGACGGGTGAAATTACCCTACGCGGTGAAGTTTTACCTATCGGTGGTTTGAAAGAAAAACTACTGGCAGCGCACCGTGGTGGTATCAAAACGGTACTGATTCCGAAAGACAACGAACGTGATTTGGAAGAGATTCCTGAGAATGTGATCGCAGACTTGAAAGTCATTCCAGTTCAATGGATTGATGAGGTTCTGAGCGTTGCGCTTGAAAGAGATCCGTCAGGGGTTGAGTTCGCTGTTGAAAAATAGTGATGTGCAGCAAAAATAAGTAAAAGATTACGCTGATCAGCTGAAAAATGCTTGTCAGCGTTTTTTTTGGACGCTAACTTTAGCCACTGTAGCTTGAACCCTTGCTAGATAAGGGGTAGAGCTGAATTTTGAAATTAAACGGAACGAATAGCCGTCTTAAAAAATAATAACAGATGGCGCAAAGGGGAAATACCGTGAACAAAACTCAATTAGTAGAAAAAATCGCTGAAAACTCAGACCTATCTAAAGCAGCAGCTGGCCGTGCACTAGACGCATTCATCGAGGCGGTAAGCGGTACTCTACAATCTGGCGACCAAGTAGCTCTAGTCGGCTTTGGTACTTTCAGCGTACGTACGCGTGCAGCTCGCACAGGTCGTAACCCTAAAACTGGCGAAGAGATTCAAATTGCTGAAGCGAAAGTACCTGCGTTCAAAGCGGGTAAAGCACTAAAAGACTCTTGCAACTAATCAAGCAAGCTAAGCGTCATTAGTTTGTTAAAACCGTTTTAAATTATGCGCATCCTACTGATGCGCATTTCTTTTTCTGATATCATCGCACTAACGAAATTATTTTTAATAGAAGCCGTGTTGTCTCATGCAGAGACGATAACGGATCATACGCGGAGAGTAACAATAGTATGATGGATCGATTACGCGAAGGCGTGAATAGCATCGCGGTTAAAATTATCCTAAGCCTGATTATCCTATCTTTCGTATTTGCGGGAGTAGGTAGCTACATCGTTGGTGGTACCAACAACGTGGCCGCTCAAGTAGGAAATGTCGAAATCAGTCGTGGTGACTTCGAACAGGCTTACCAAAACGAACGTAATCGTATGCAAGCTCAGCTTGGTGATTATTTCTCTAATTTACTGGCTGACCAAAACTACGTTGAGTCTTTCCGCAAATCAGTGCTTGACCGCATGGTTGATGATGCGTTGTTAGAGCAGCATGCTCAAACACTGGGTCTGCGTGTTGGTGATGCACAAGTACGTGAATTGATGCTGGCAATGCCACAATTCCAGGTAGACGGAAAATTCGATTCAGAAGTTTACCAGGCAGGACTGCGTCGTGCTGGTTTTAGCCCTGAAAGCTTTGCTCAATACCTGCGTCGTCAACTTGTTCGTAATCAATTAGTTTCTGCGACTCAAGCAAGCGATTTTTCACTGCCTGGTGAAGTGAATGCGCAAAGCAAATTGATCATGCAAACACGCGAAGTAAAAACGATTACTTTGGCTTTAGCTGATTTTGCTCAAAAAGTAGAACTAAGCGAAGACGAGATTTCTGAGTACTACACGCAGAACCCTGATCGTTACACGCGTCCTGAGCAAGTTAAAGTCGCTTATATCGAGCTTTCTGCTGAAGCACTAAAGCAAGGCATCACGATTGATGATGCGCAAGCACAAGCCTACTACCAAGCGAATTTAGATAAGTTTTCTTCAGAAGAGCAACGTGAAGTAAGTCATATCTTGGTGCAAGGTGATGACCAAGCAAAAGCTCAAGCTATTTTAGATGAGCTGAATGCGGGTGCTGATTTTGCGACGCTAGCAGAAGAGAAGTCTGACGATCTCGGCAGTTCAGACGTGGGTGGCTCACTCGGTCTTATCGAGCGTGGTACGATGGATCCTATGTTTGAAGAAGCGGCTTTCGCTTTGAAAAATCCAGGTGACGTAACGGGTTTAGTTAAATCTGATTTTGGCTACCATATCATTAAGCTAGATGCGCTTAAGGATGCAGTCGCGAAACCATTTGCTGATGTTGTCGCAACGATCAAGCAAGAAATGCGCGATCAACAAGCGGTAGACCAGTACTACGAGCTACAAAGTGAATTGGAAAAAGTCGCGTTTGAATACCCAGACTCGCTAGACGATGCTGCAAACGCAATTAATGCGACGATTCAAACGACCGATTTCATCTCTCAAGTTGATGCGCCTGAATTGCTAAAATCACAAGCGGTGATTCAAGCGATTCTTAGCCCTGAAGTGAAAGATGACGGTTTGAACTCTGAAGTGATCGAAGTGGCTCCTGAGCACGTTATCGTTGTTCGTGTTGAAGATGCGCGTGATGAGACGGTATTGCCACTTGAAGACGTTCGTGAACAAGTTGTCGCGCAACTGTCGAAGGTCAAAGGCGAGCAGAACGCAATCGAGTTAGCGGAAACCATCGTTGCTGAGCTGAAAGCAGGGAATCAAGCGGTATTGGCTGAAAATGGCCTTGCATTTGGTGACGTTGAAAATGTTGACCGTGGTTCTCATCTTGCAGATGTTGTTTTTGCAATGACAAAACCGGTTGATGGCAAGGTTGAATACGCTCAAGCGAAAGTGTTTAACGGTGATGTTGCTGTCGTTGAATTGTTATCGGTATCCGATATGTTCACAACTCAATACAACGACCAAATTGCAGAGCAAATGATCCAAATGAATGCGCAACAAGACCTTTCTGGCTTGATCAGCATTCTACGTAAAACAACCGATATCGAGTACTTTGATGTGGCCCAATAAGTCGCCGCAATGTAAATGATATTGTTATCAAAATGGGCAGCCTCGGCTGCCCATTTTGTTTCTAGCGATTGATATTAACAATTCGTTATATAACGGAATATGGTAGCCATTCCATCATTCTGTGAATAAGGAATCCTAATGAATATCAAAGCACTCTTTCTCTCTATCGTACTGACGCTTTGCCTGCCTATAAGTGCGGCTTTTGCTGAGGAAACGATGGGCGACCCTAAATACGATGGCATCGAAATTGTTGTTAACGTGAATCAAGCATCGGCGCAAGAAATCGCAGATTTACTGAAAGGGATTGGTCTAAAGAAAGCGGAAGCGATTGTGCAGTATCGGGAAGAGCAAGGCCCGTTCAAACACATCGATGACTTAGCAAAAGTAAAAGGAATCGGTGAAGCGACGGTGGCCAAAAATGCCACACGCATTCAACTCTAACGCTTGGCCCGCGTCTAAGTTCCTTCTACTGGCTTAGCTGAACAAAAATGCCCAAGAGATAACCAATATTTCTTGGGTTTTCATTTCTACTGAAAATCCCTAGTCAATTAGCGAAATCTTCCCTAGAACCTAGCGACAAATAGCACTATAATTTCCCGCCGAAAGGCCATGGCATTATTGCGGTGGCAAAACCAACTTGGAGTAATTCATGTCCTCTCATACGCCGGTTATTACCGTTGATGGACCAAGTGGTGCGGGTAAAGGCACTCTTTGTATGCAACTCGCAAATAAAATGGGTTTCCACTTGTTGGATTCTGGCGCTATCTATCGCGTACTTGCGTTAGCCGCTATCCATCATGGTGTTGAGCTTGATGCTGAAGATGCACTTGTTGCACTAGCGACTCATCTTGATGTGCAGTTTGTTGCCGAAGGTGAGTTAGTGAAAGTCATCCTTGAAGGCGAAGACGTCTCGGGTGAACTTCGCAAAGAGCAAACCGGTATGGCAGCATCTAAAGTTGCAGCGTTACCACGAGTACGTGAAGCTTTACTGCGTCGTCAACGTGCTTTTGCCGATGGCAAAGGTTTGGTGGCGGACGGTCGTGACATGGGAACCGTCGTCTTTCCGCAAGCTGAAGTGAAAATTTTCCTTGATGCAAGCGCACAAGAGCGTGCCCAGCGACGCCTTAAACAGTTGCAAGATAAAGGGTTAGATGTTAACTTTGCTGACCTTTTAAGCGAGATCCAAGAGCGAGACGACCGAGATCGTAATCGCCCTGTGGCGCCATTGCGCCCAGCTGAGGATGCGCTAGTGCTTGATTCTACAACAATGAATATCGACGAAGTGGTCGAAAAAGCACTACAATATATCGAATCTAAACTGACTGCGTAATTCGCGGGGTCAGCTCAGAGCGTTGGCTGCAAGGATGATGGCCGGCGAATTTAATAACCCCATGTGGTAGGACACCCGTGGACGTTTAATTTATTGAAGATTAAATAAATGACTGAATCTTTTGCTCAACTCTTTGAAGAGTTTCTGAACGAAACTGAATTCCAACAAGGCAGCATCGTTAAAGGTACTGTAGTAGCTATCAAAAACGGTTTCGTTCTTGTTGACGCTGGTCTTAAGTCTGAATCTGCTATCCCAGCTGAACAGTTCAAGAACGCTGCTGGCGAACTTGAAGTTGCTGTTGGCGACGAAGTAGACGTAGCTCTAGACGCTGTTGAAGATGGTTTCGGTGAAACTCAACTTTCTCGTGAGAAAGCGAAACGTCACGAAGCTTGGATCGTTCTTGAGAAAGCTTACGAAGAAGCTGAAACTGTTGTTGGTATCATCAACGGTAAAGTTAAAGGCGGTTTCACTGTTGAACTAAACGGTATCCGTGCTTTCCTTCCAGGTTCACTTGTTGACGTACGTCCAATCCGTGACACTGCTCACCTTGAAAACAAAGAGCTAGAGTTCAAAGTTATCAAGCTTGACCAGAAGCGTAACAACGTAGTTGTTTCTCGTCGCGCAGTTATCGAATCTGAAAACAGCGTTGAACGTGATGAGCTACTTGAAAACCTACAAGAAGGCGCAGAAGTTAAAGGTATCGTTAAGAACCTAACTGACTACGGTGCTTTCGTTGATCTAGGTGGTGTTGACGGTCTTCTACATATCACTGATATGGCATGGAAACGCGTTAAGCACCCATCAGAAATCGTTAACGTAGGTGACGAAATCCTAGTTAAAGTTCTTAAGTTCGATCGTGAGCGTACTCGCGTATCACTAGGTCTTAAGCAACTTGGCGAAGATCCATGGGTAGCAATCGCTAAGCGTTACCCAGAAGGTCACAAACTTTCTGGTCGTGTTACTAACCTAACTGATTACGGCTGCTTCGTAGAAATCGAAGAAGGCGTTGAAGGTCTAGTTCACGTTTCTGAAATGGATTGGACTAACAAGAACATCCACCCATCTAAAGTTGTTAATGTTGGCGACGAAGTTGAGGTTATGGTTCTTGAGATCGACGAAGAACGTCGTCGTATCTCTCTAGGTCTAAAACAGTGTAAAGCTAACCCTTGGCAGTCATTCGCTGAAGCGCAAGCTAAAGGCGATAAAGTAACTGGTAAGATCAAGTCTATCACTGACTTTGGTATCTTCATCGGTCTAGACGGCGGCATCGACGGTCTAGTTCACCTATCTGACATTTCTTGGAATGTTGCTGGCGAAGAAGCTGTACGTGAGTACAAGAAAGGCGACGAGATCTCTGCAGTTGTTCTAGCAGTAGACGCAGAGCGTGAGCGCATCTCTCTAGGCGTTAAGCAAATGGAAAATGACCCATTCAATGCTTACGCTGCAGAGAAGAAGAAAGGCGTTCTAGTTAACGGTACTGTAACTGCAGTTGATGCTAAAGGCGCAACTATCGAGCTTGAAGAAGGCGTAGAAGGTTACATCCGCGTTTCTGAAATCGCTC
Organism: Vibrio renipiscarius; assembly: GCF_000827885.1. GTDB lineage: Bacteria > Pseudomonadota > Gammaproteobacteria > Enterobacterales > Vibrionaceae > Vibrio > Vibrio renipiscarius. The sequence continues at coordinate 365,736 of NZ_JTKH01000006.1, forward strand.
GTGACCGCGTAGAAGACGCATCTCTAATCCTAAGCGTTGGTGACAGCGTTGAAGCGAAATTTACTGGTGTTGACCGTAAAAACCGCGTAATCAACCTATCTATCAAAGCTAAAGATGAAGCTGATGAGCAAGAAGCAATGGCATCTATCAACAAGCAAGATGACGCTGCATTCGGCAACGCAATGGCAGACGCTTTCAAAGCAGCTAAAGGCGAATAATTTTATTCCCCTATAGTAAAAAGGAGCCGCAAGGCTCCTTTTTTATTTTTGTGGTCTAAAACCAATTTCAGCAATGAGAAGTTAACATGCTGAATTACATTTGCGCATATTGGTTAAATTTTGTTTAGAATTACTAGCAAGTGTTTGTTGGAATTGGTATTAGTTACTATAATAAGTGATAAATTACTCTACGAGGGAAATTATGACTAAGTCTGAATTGATTGAAAGACTTTGCGCTGAGCAAACACATCTTTCAGCAAAAGAAGTCGAAGATGCAGTAAAAGACATTCTTGAACATATGGCATCAACACTTGAGGAAGGCGATCGCATTGAGATCCGCGGTTTTGGTAGTTTCTCTCTCCACTATCGTGAGCCTCGCACTGGTCGCAACCCTAAAACAGGTGACAAGGTTGAGTTGGAAGGTAAATACGTTCCTCACTTTAAACCGGGTAAAGAGTTGCGTGAGCGTGTTAACGGTTAATTCAATTTGAATAAATAAAAGGCGGTTTGCTTCTGGCACTCCGCCTTTTTTCTTTCATACTAAGATAACCATGGAGTGTTTGACGCTTTTACTGCATAATCTTAGCATTAGATTTTCAGATGGATAATGGACTATGAAAATTATAAAAATCGTTATCGTATTGGTTTTATTTTTGGTAGCGTTAGCATTAGGTGCGCAAAATCAAGCAGTTGTCGACTTTAATTACTTGTTGGCTCAAGGCGAATTTCACTTATCCACTTTGCTTGGTGTTGTTTTTGTCTCTGGTTTTGTGGTCGCATGGATCATTTTTGGCAGCCTACATCTGAAATCACAGTTACAGATACGTAAACTGAACAAACAAATTAAAAAGCTCACTCCGGCCTCTTCTGAGGTTGAAGAAAGTAAAGCATAATCGAGATAGGTAGACTTTTTCCTCAATGCTAGAAATACTCTTCTTGTTATTGCCACTGGCCGCTGCATATGGCTGGTATATGGGTAATCGTAGTGCCCAGCAAGATAAGCAGAAACACTCGAATCAAATATCCCGTCAGTACGTGATGGGCCTTAACCTGCTGCTGTCAGATCAATCTGATAAGGCTGTCGATCACTTCATCGAACTACTTCAAGTTGATAGTGATACCATCGACACCCACTTAGCATTGGGTAATCTATTTCGTTCTCGCGGCGAGGTTGATCGGGCCATCCGTATTCACCAAAACCTCATCTCGCGTTCTGGTTTAACGATAGACCAAAAAAATATTGCCCTTCAACAGCTCGCAAAAGACTACATGGCGTCAGGTTTTCTTGATCGCGCGGAAAAGATTTTCGAACAACTTGTCGATGAACCCGATCACCGCGAAGCCGCACTGCAACAGTTAGTCGCGATTTATCAGCAGACTCGTGAATGGCCGAAAGCAACGCATTATGCGCAGTTACTGGTTAAGTTAGGTCGTAAGCGTATGCGAAATAGCATTGCACATTTCTATTGTGAGATGGCGATGCAAGCGCAAGGAGAAGGGGAGCGTCAAAACGCCATTTCTTACTTTAAGCGCGCGTTGAGCGAAGACCCTAAGTGTGTTCGTGCCAGTATCTCTTTAGGCAAGTTGTATCTAGAAAGTGAAGATTATCTTCATACCATCAAGTATATGACGATGGTGATTGAGCAAGATATCGACTTTATCAGTGAAGTCTTGCCAACGCTGGCTGACTGTTATCACCATTTAGGTCAGGAAGATGAGCTGCTTGAATTTTTGCGTCACTGTATCACGAGCAAAGCGGGTGTTTCTGCTGAATTGATGCTAGCGCAGTTAGTGGCTCAGCACGATGGTTCTGTTGCGGCTCAGGAGCTGTTAACTCGTCAATTAGTGAAAAACCCAACCATGAAGGGTTTCTTCCGCTTGATGGATTACCACTTGATGAATGCAGAAGAGGGCCGAGCGAAAGAGAGTTTGGCGACGTTGCAAAAATTGGTGGGCGAACAACTTAAAGTAAAACCACATTTTCGTTGCCGCAAGTGCGGATTTTCAACGCACTCTATGTATTGGCATTGTCCGTCCTGTAAAGGTTGGGGCACGATTAAGCCAATCCGTGGGTTGGATGGCGAATAAACGATTTAAATGCAGCTAATTTATTAGCTGCATTTTTTTAAATAAAAAAATTTTAATGATAATAAAGAAGTTAATTAGGAGATGAAATGATCGACCAAAAAGTCATCGTAGCACTGGATTATGACAACCAAGCGGACGCATTTGCATTTGTAGATCGTATTGACCCTGCGTCATGCCGTCTTAAAGTAGGCAAAGAAATGTTTACGCTGTTTGGTCCTGATTTCGTCAAAGAACTGCATAAACGTGGTTTTTCTGTGTTCCTTGATTTGAAATTTCATGACATTCCAAACACATGTTCAAAGGCTGTTCGTGCTGCCGCTGAAATGGGTGTTTGGATGGTCAACGTTCACGCGAGTGGTGGTGAACGTATGATGGCAGCCTCTCGAGAGATTCTTGAGCCGTATGGCAACGATCGCCCACTATTGATTGGTGTGACCGTGTTGACCAGTATGGAGCAAAGTGATCTGGCTGGTATTGGTTTGGATATGGCACCGAAAGATCAAGTGATTCGTCTTGCGAGTCTTACTCAAAATGCAGGTTTGGATGGTGTTGTGTGTTCTGCGCATGAGTCATCAATGCTTAAATCTGCGTTAGGCCAAGAGTTTAAACTGATCACTCCGGGTATTCGTCCTGCTGGTTCAGACCAAGGCGATCAACGCCGTATTATGACACCGGTTGAAGCGATGCAAGCGGGCTCAGATTACTTGGTTATTGGCCGTCCTATCACGCAAGCGGCAGATCCAGCGTCAGTACTGGCTGCGATTAACGCGACATTAGCGTAACAAAATAGCGAATACCCAAACAACGTGAAGATGCAGGTAGGCGAACTGCGGACAAAGTCTCTGAACATAGATGCGCTATGTGATGAGGTTTGAGCAGTGCCAGTCAACACCCCACGCAACTTCACGTCGGAAGGGTATATAACGTGATGACCTATATCAAAACCAGCCGTTGGCTGGTTTTTTTGTGTCAACGTTGATCAACGCGGCAGGATGCAAGTAAGTGCTCGCTTGTTGCCCGGCGATGAGCAGACAATAAAAAAGGCCGCTAATGCGACCTTTAATCAAAATTAAAGCAGTATGCTTACCACTTTTTCTTTTCGCCAAACAAAATGTCCATATCTTCTTCGCGCTCTCTATCGGCCATTTGCTGCATTTCAGTCGCATTTTGGCTTTGTCGGCGTTTGATGATCTCATCGTGCATGGCTTGCAGTTTTTCACGAGCTTGCACTGAGTAAGGATCATTTTTGGTCGCAAGAACGTCCAAGCCTTTTCGTAGTAGCTGGATTGCCGTACCAGGTTGGTCGCGATTAATCGCATCATTTGAACGTTTTACGACGTTTTCAATATTAATGCGTACTTGAATGCTTTCTAGGCGTGCGTTTTCAATGACATACGCTTCTGTACCAAAACGACCTTTGTTGTGTTCATTACGAACGGTATCGCGTAAACGCTTTACCAGCTTGAGCATAACAATGGCTTGTTTGTCTGTGCTTGGTACTTTGAAGGTCGTACTTTCGCCGCTTTGAAAATTGGCTTGTACATTATCAATTTGCTGCTTAACGTGTTGAACTCTTTGCTCAAGTTGTTTGTTCTTTGGGTCTAATTCGCACATGTTTTGCACTGCATCGAGAATGCGATGGTTTAAACAAAGCAGGAGCTCTTTGCTAAAGGGCAGGTGATGAGCGTGACCAATGAGTTCTTCAGTCGTGTCGATAATGGCGATATAGCGCGCACTTTCTTGTTTTTTCGCCGTAGCGATTTTTGCATTGTATTGGAGGATGATGTTGTAACCGACGACAAGCACCAACAAGATTGCGACTAAGGCAATGATTAAACCAATATTCATAAATTCCGTTATCTTAAGTTTATGATGGCTAGCCGCTAAGCATACACGATTGTGTAAGCCTAAGGCACCAAATATTCCGACACGGCCTCATTATTACTGCTTGCTAGATTGATTAATATGGAAAAGCGATTTTCAGGCGATAAACTGAGCTTTCGATTGCAAAATCATGCTGATAAAATCGCCAACGTCGAGGTGTGGGGACGAATCCATCAATTTTACTACCAATTTAGTTATAGAGACGTTATAACTAAATCTTATAATTAATATAACCAAGTCCTCATTAAAGATGATTTCAGTGACGACTTTGTTATATTTACCTGAACGTCGATAAGGGATTACGAGGTCAAGAATGAAATTACAGCAATTGAAGTATATTGTTGAGGTCGTCAACCATAACTTAAATGTGTCCGCCACCGCAGAGAGTCTTTTTACGTCCCAGCCTGGGATCAGTAAACAAGTTCGATTACTTGAAGATGAACTGGGTATCCAAATTTTTGAGCGTAGCGGCAAGCATTTAACGCAAGTGACCACCGCCGGCGAAGACATTATTCGTATTTCTCAAGAAATATTGGCGCGAGTGGAGAGCATCAAAGCCGTCGCGGGTGAGCATACCCATCCAGAAATGGGCACGTTGAACATTTCCACCACGCATACGCAAGCACGCTATGCATTGCCCGATGTGATCAAGGGATTCACGGCACGCTATCCGAAAGTGTCATTGCATATGCATCAAGGTACGCCGAGTCAAATGTCAGAAGCGATTGCCAAGGGAACGGCAAACTTTGCGATAGCGACCGAAGCGCTGCATCTCTATCAAGATGCGATTATGTTGCCTTGTTATCACTGGAATCGTTCCATTGTCGTCCCCAAAGATCACGCTCTAGCACAGAAGGCAAAGCTCACGATTGAAGACCTAGCTTCTTATCCGTTAGTGACCTATGTATTTGGTTTTACTGGCCGCTCGGAACTGGATACCGCGTTCAACAAAGTCGGTTTAACACCAAAAGTTGTCTTTACGGCCACAGATGCTGACGTTATCAAGACGTATGTTCGCATGGGAATGGGGGTTGGTGTGATTGCGAGTATGGCGATCGATAAAGATCAAGACCATGATTTGGTCGCGATTGATGCCAGTCATATATTCAGTGCCAGTACCACCAGTATTGGTTTCCGTCGTGGTACGTTCTTACGCTCTTACATGTTTGATTTTATGGTGCGCTTTGCTCCACATTTAACCCGTCCGGTTGTCGAACAAGCGTTATCACTTAAATCGAACGCTGAAATCGAAGAAATGTTTAAAGACATTGAATTGCCAGTGCGTTAATTCACTACAAAATCGTTTCACTTCCCTCTAAACTTAGCGCCTCGCAACGTGGCTCATTAGAGGGAAGCATGCACACTCTATTCAACTCCATCGATACCTACCTCCTAGAGCATCAAGATTATTGGCGCTTTGAGCCATTCTTTGTTTCTCAAAATACAGAATTACCTTGGCAGCAAAGTCATCCATTGTTATGTCAGTGGCTTGCTGAACTGACCAATAGTCAGGTTGACAGTTTCAAACAAGACCAAGATAAATTGGTTCAGGCCGTCGCCTGCTATCTGCCTCAAATAAGCTCTATTCAGTCACAGTTATCTTTACCAACGTTGACGCTAAACGGCTTGGAACTCGCACGGGGCGTCGATAGTGGTGTGCCGGGGCGGAAACTGTCCCAAATTACCGCGATGGGAGAAGCCGCATTGCAAAACCATCATGGTGAAGAGTGGCTAGAATGGTGTTCTGGTAAGGGCTTTTTAGGGCGGATTTTGGCTAGCCAAAGTCATCAAAAGGTTACTAGCTTGGAATATCAAGCGCCGCTCTGCCAATCTGGTCAGTTGGAAGCGGATAAACAGCAATTACCAATGACATTTATTCAGGGCGATGCGTTGAGCGAGGACGTAAACCAAGTGTTTAATTCGCACCAACATGCAGTTGCCTTACATGCTTGTGGTGATTTGCATGTTTCTCTCATTGAAAAAGGCGTTAATCATAACTTGCCGGCAATGACGCTTTCACCTTGCTGCTATCATTTGACATCAGGGGCAGGCTATCGAGCGCTTTCTTCTCAAGGCCAGCGTTCAAGCTTGACTCTGAGTCGTTCGGAGTTGCGCATTCCATTGCAAGAACTCGTCACCGGAGGCGAGCGTGTTAAGCGTCATCGCTTATTGGAAATGAGCTACCGCTTAGGGCTGGATCTCCTATTGAGAAAAGAGCTCCAATTTGATGATTATCTTCCTGTTCCCAGTGTGAAAAAATCGCAGTTGTCTGATGGTTTCACCGCTTTTTGCTACTGGGCGGCAGAGCAAAAAGGATTTGTTTTACCATCGTGTGATTTTGACGAATATCTGCGACAAGGAACCGCGCGCTATTGGAGAATGGAGAAATTAAGTTTAGTGCAACAGCTTTTTAAGCGCAGTCTTGAGTTGTGGCTGGTACTGGATAAAGCACTCTATTTGCAGCAAAGCGGCTATGAGGTGACAGTGAGCGAGTTTTGCTGTCGTGAAGTGACGCCACGAAATTTACTGATTCAAGCTAAGCGAAAGTAACGCTATTTGAGTGATTACCCTAATGTCTAGCGGTCGAGATCGCTTGAAATCGACGCGCCACAAGATGTTGTTTGAATATAGAAGAAGGTTGGATAGTCATATCTAGCCTTCTTTTTTTGTTTGTTAAATGTTAAATTTTCTTCCAATTTGTTTCGCTAATTGGTAATAATTAACTACCTGCACAAGAAGCGTGCAGAATTGACAACAATGAGTCGCCGAGGTTATTGGCGCATATACCCGTCCTACTTGAAGTTGCAGCGGTGTTGATTGGCACTCACAAACCTCATCACATAGTACATCTATGCTCAGAGGCTTTGTTCCTTTGTCGCCTACCTGCATCTCCAAGTTGTTTGGGTATACAACATCCAACCAATGCTTAAATCAAGGAGTTAAGATGAAAGCAGGCAAAGTCATCGCAAGTATCGTTCTCGCGAGCGCAGCATTACTCTCTTCTCACAGTATCATGGCAAAAACCGCCACGGTCGCCGTATCACAAATCGTAGAACATCCAGCCCTCGATGCCACTCGTGAAGGTTTAATTGATGGCCTCAAAGCGCGCGGTTATGAGCAAGGCAAAAATCTTGAGTTTGATTATAAAACCGCGCAAGGCAATCCCGCGATTGCGGTGCAGATTGCCCGTCAATTTGTCGGGGAAAGACCCGATGTCCTCGTCGGTATTGCGACACCCACCGCCCAAGCGTTGGTCGCAGCAACGCGCGATATTCCTGTGGTGTTTACCGCAGTAACGGATCCTGTCGGCGCCAAATTGGTGAATCAGCTAGAGCAGCCAGGAAAAAACGTAACGGGCTTATCTGATTTATCCCCAGTTGCTCAGCACGTTGAACTGATTAAAGAAATTCTACCTGACGTTAAAACGATCGGTGTGGTTTACAACCCTGGGGAAGCGAATGCGGTGGCCCTGGTGAATCTATTAAAAGACAGCGCTAAACAGCACGGTATTGAAATTATTGAAGCAACGGCTCTGAAAAGTGCAGATGTGCAATCGGCAACACAAGTGATTGCAGCCAAATCGGATGTCATTTATGCCGCAACAGACAATACCGTGGCGAGTGCTTTTGAGGGCATGATTGTCGCGGCAAATCAATCAAAAACCCCCGTGTTAGGCGGTGCGACGTCTTATGTTGAGAAAGGTGCGATCGCTGGGCTTGGTTTTGATTACTATCAAGTGGGCGTGCAAACGGCGGCCTATGTGGCGGACATTCTCGAAGGCAAAGCCCCTGGCACTCTGGATGTGAAAGTGGCAGAGGGCTCCGATTTAGTCGTGAATACTAAGGTCGCGAAAGCGCTGGGTATTGAAATTCCAACGTCTGTTTTAGAGCGCGCGACGAGCGTTAAGTAAAGCATTGGCATGATAGGGCAATGCGTTCATTGCCCACTTTGCCAATCGAACCGACCATTGATGACCATTATGTGATTCGTGATGACGGTTAACCTAGATTGGCATTAAGCAGAGAAGGGAGTTCGTATGTCTGCTTTTGCATTTTTCGGTGCGCTTGAAATTGGCCTTGTTTATGGCTTGGTCGCGCTGGGCGTTTACCTGACTTTTCGTGTGCTTGATTTTCCAGATCTGAGTGTTGATGGCAGCTTTCCGATGGGAGCCGCGGTTGCGGCCACCGCGATTGTTGCTGGAATCAACCCTTGGCTAGCGACGGGAATGGCGGTTATTGCGGGGGCAATGACGGGTTGGGTGACGGCATTTTTAGCCGTTCGTTGCGGTATTCTACATCTACTGGCGTCGATCTTGACCATGATTGCCGCTTTTTCCATTAACATTCGCATTATGGGCGGTCCCAATACTCCGTTACTTGGGCAAGAAACCATTTTAACCCCATTTGAAGCGTTGGCGGATCCGGTCTACGTTCGCCCACTTGTTGTTGGCGTATTGGTGTTGATTTCTGCGTGGTTCGTGGTGCGCCTGCTCAATAGTGATTTTGGTCTTGGTCTTCGAGCCACTGGCGTCAATGCGCGCATGGTCTCAGCTCAAGGCGGAAGCACGTCTTTCTATACCTATTTTGGCCTTGCTTTATCGAACGGTTTCGTTGGGTTCGCCGGGGCGCTGTTTGCTCAAACCAATAGCTTTGCTGATGTAACGTCAGGTGTCGGTACGATTGTGGTGGGTTTAGCGGCGGTCATTCTAGGCCAAACGTTGATCCCGGGTCGTAAAATTTGGATTGCAGTGGTGGCCGTTATCGTGGGGTCAGTGCTTTATCGACTCGCGGTTGCCTTTGCCTTGAGTTCGGGCATGTTTGGCTTACAAGCATCAGACCTGAATCTTGTGACCGCCGTATTGGTCGCACTGGCGCTTATTGCTCCAAAAATTAGGAGTAATATGCGGGCAAAAAAGCGTAGTTCGCCCAGCGCGGCGACGGTAAAAACCAAAGGGTCAGGAGAAGCGGTATGATTCGTCTCGAAGATATTCAAGTCACCTTTAATCCGGGCACTGTTCTCGAAAATAGAGCGTTGAAAGGGATTCATTTAGAAGTACCAGAGCACCAGTTTCTAACGGTGATTGGCTCTAATGGTGCGGGCAAATCGACGCTGCTCGGCGCGGTGACCGGAGAAACCCCAATTGTGGGTGGGCGAGTGTTGATTGATGAACTTGATGTGACCCGACAAACGGTGGCACAGCGAGCCAATCAATGTGCGCGTGTATTCCAAGACCCGCTGGCGGGTACGTGTGGTGATCTCACCATTGAAGAGAATATGGCTTTGGCGTACATGCGCGGTAAGCGCCGTGGTTGGAGTCATTCACTTTCGACGAATCGCCGTAAATTGTTCCAAGAACGAATCAGCATTCTAGGCCTTGGCTTGGAAGATCGCCTTGGAGACAACATTGGCTTGCTGTCTGGTGGGCAACGCCAAGCGGTGAGTTTGGTGATGGCAACACTCTCAGACAGTAAATTGTTGTTGCTCGATGAGCATAGCGCCGCTCTTGATCCACGCATGGCGGCTTTTGTTCTGGATCTGACTCGTCGGATTATCGGGGAATTTAATCTTACCGTGATGATGGTGACGCACTCTATGAAGGATGCTTTAGCTTGTGGTGATCGCACAGTGATGCTGCATCAGGGCGAAATTGTCTTGGATGTTGCTGGGGAAGAACGTGCCAATATGGCGGTGCCGGATTTGCTCGAAATGTTCTCTAAAGTGCGCGGTGAAGAGTTGGCCGATGACAGTTTGCTACTGAGTTAAGATAAGTATAATTTTTCGGTTAAAACGATTCAGTTCAAACAATAAAAATCACCCCATCAGGCGGGCCCGCCTGATGGGGTGATTTTTTTAAAGTCAGATGTTATCGCACTAATAAGCGCCGCTTAGCCATGTAAGCTATCGCGGTAGTACGTGATACGTTCAACAATGGGTTCTGCTTTATTGAAGGTACGAATTTCACGGAATAAGTCAGCCGCTTCAGGGTATTGGTTGCGTAGGTAGGCGAACCATTGCTTGATGCGATTTGGGTAATACAACCCTTTGTCACCCTTCATTTCATATTGAGAGTAAACCAACATCAATTCAACCACTTCAGACCACGGCATAATGGTGGCGTTGTGTTTGACCACGTTACCCAAGTTTGGCACGTTGAATGCACCACGACACACCATCAGTGAATCGATGCCGGTGGTTTCAATACACGCTTGGCCATCTTGGTAGTTCCAAATTTCACCATTAGCAATCAGTGGAATGGAACTGCGTTGACGAATTTGGTTGATGTAATCCCATTTTATTTCACTGGCTTTATAACCGCCAGATTTGGTGCGAGCATGAACGGTGAGCTCATTGGCACCAGCAGATTCAATGGCGCTGACGATCTCAAAGCAGTCGTCAGGGTTTTCCCAACCTAAGCGGATCTTTGCCGAGACAGGAATCGAATCATCAACGGCGTCGCGGCAGGCTTTAACGACGCTATGAATCAGCTCAGGGTGCTGCAATAACGCCGCGCCACCTTTGCTTTTGTTGACCAATTTAGCCGGGCAACCAAAGTTGAGATCAATGCCTCGTGCGCCAAGCTCTGCGGCCGCCACAGCGTTTTCCGCCATCCAGTGAGGATCTTGTCCTAGTAATTGAATGTGAACGGGTACGCCAGATTTGGTTCGTGAGCCTTGATCTAATTCAGGGCAAAGACGCTTAAAGACGTGTTCAGGTAAGCGCTGATCGACCACGCGCACAAACTCAGTGACACACAGATCGTAGTCATTGATGTCTGTTAAAATCTCACGCATTAGGTGATCTAAAACGCCCTCCATAGGGCCCAAAACAACTCGCATACAAAAACGCCTCCAGTTAGGGAGGCGTGATTTTAATGATTAATAAGCGCGAAGTCACTTTTTACTGCGATAAGGCCTTTATCAAAAGAGGTCAAGCAGGATTGTTTGAGTTATTGCCTTGCACTTTGAACGTAAATTCACCCGTTAGAGGGGAATACAGCATCGTCGGCATTTTTTCGTCTAGATCAAAACCTGTTGTGTAGTGATACGTGCATTCACCGCTTCCCTTGTACCAAGTCGCGATGTCGGCGGTTGAGGGTAATATCGTGCCTGTATCGCCACTCGCCCCGTAGGCACGGATGGTTAAATCAACATCCATGAGTGCATGCCATAACTCCGCACAATTTTCACCCGTCACTGGGTACTTCGAATTGGCCGCTTTACCAACCGAAATTGGAAAACCGGCCTCTGATGGAAAAATATTGCCTTCGCCATAATCAACGGACTGTTCAGGACTCGGTTCACCTTCAACCAGCCATTTGTTATGGAATAGGTTAACCGCTGACTGAAAACTGGCAAAAGCACTATCAGCGGTTGAGAGATGAGCTTCTCTTTCATAATTTATAAAGCGAGGAAATGCGACCACCGCGAGGATCGCAAGGATCACGATGACCACCACCAGCTCTATGAGCGTAAAGCCGGATTGATTATTCTTATTCATAGTATTTTCGCAGAAAAATATAAATGTAAAAATTTGTTTCAGCCGAATAGTGCGCTAATTTTGTATAAAATAAAAGTTTAAATGACGTAATGAGCATTCGGTTGGGCTGGTGTTCATTTGCTTGGCTTGGTCTGATTGTGCTCAGCTTGCTAATTAGTGACCGAGGAACGACGGCAAGGTATAATCACCGGCTACGAAATTTAAAATGAAAATGGTCATGAACTATCAACTTATTTCTTTAACGAATACTACTTATCAAGAATCGCCAATATTTGTTGAAGGTGTGGTGCTTGCCGCCAATTTGGCAACAAAAGCATTGCAACCAGAGTCGTGGCTAGAAGAGGTGTTTGGTGAACATGCCGCAGAGCTAAACAGCGCAGTGGTTGGACAAATTAATCATCAATACAGTTTTTTGAAGTGCAATGAGTATTCACTACAAAGCTTAGTCTCTGGTGATAATCAAGCAGAAAAGCTTGCCGATTTTGCTCAAGGCTTCATGGCATTGTGGCCTACCATTGAAACACAATGGCTAGAGACTAACATTAGTGATGGTACGCTGCGCATGCTGCAAGCCTTGTTAACCACGTTTATGTTGGCGCTTGATGAAGAGCAAACGCACGCTCAAATGAAAGAAGCGGGTATTGATACGCCGCCGACGGTTGCTGACTTTATCGAACAACTGGATTTGATGGTCAATGAAGTTGCACAAGCGGCGGATGAGGCCCTTGTTGGAGCGAAGGGACAAAGCGTTAATCCATACAAAACGATAGGTCGTAATGATCCTTGCTCGTGTGATAGCGGCAAAAAATTTAAGCAATGCTGCGGAAAATAATCGCAACATAATTGCCTTTCTCCGGTCATAACTCGATATAAAAGGCGCTATCACCGTCAGGTAAATAAATTTCAGGAATGAATCAATGAAAAAATTAGCACTACTGTTTTTAGCGAGCTTTTCTGTGTGGGCGACGCCACAACAGGAACTGAGTGAACGTTTACAAAAGACCGATGGATTTAGCGCAGACTTTGCTCAGCAGGTGATTAGCCCTGAAGGTGATGTAGTGATGGAAGGCCAAGGTGATGTAGAAATCGCACGCCCAAGTCTGTTTCGTTGGACAACGACACTGCCGGATGAAAACGTTTTAGTTTCTGACGGAGAAACACTGTGGTATTACAGCCCGTTTATCGAGCAAGTGAGTATTTACTGGCAAGAGCAAGCAACAGAGCAAACGCCGTTTGTTTTGTTAACTCGTAATCGCGCTAGCGATTGGGATAACTACAACGTTAGCCAACAAGGTGACCTGTTCACGTTGACGCCAACCGCATTGGACAGTAATCAAGGTCAATTCAAATTGGAAATTGACGCCAAAGGCGCGGTAAAAGGTTTCCGAGTGATTGAGCAAGATGGCCAAACCAGCCAGTTCAGCTTTACTAATATTGATTTGAATAAGCCTAATGCCGATCGTTTTACCTTCGCAATTCCGCAAGGTGTCGAGGTTGACGACCAAAGGAACTAATCGTTGAGTAACTACTTGTTTGATTTTTCTGGGGATGAAGATTTTCGTCCTCTTGCGGCCAGAATGCGCCCACAAACGTTGGACCAATATATTGGTCAACAACATATTTTGGGTGTGGGTAAGCCGTTGCGTCGTGCGCTTGAAGCGGGTCATATCCATTCAATGATCTTGTGGGGCCCTCCGGGCACCGGCAAAACTACGTTAGCGGAAGTTGCGGCGAATTACGCTAATGCGGAAGTGGAGCGTGTTTCTGCGGTCACCTCTGGTGTCAAAGAGATCCGAGCAGCAATTGAGCGTGCGCGTGAGAACAAACTTGCAGGTCGTCGCACCATCTTGTTTGTGGACGAAGTACATCGCTTTAATAAATCGCAGCAAGATGCTTTTTTACCGCACATTGAAGATGGCACGGTGACGTTTATCGGTGCAACAACCGAAAATCCATCCTTTGAGTTGAACAACGCATTACTTTCTCGTGCTCGGGTTTATAAACTGACATCTCTGGCGAGCGCGGATATTCAATTGGCGCTGCAACAAGCGATCAATGATAAAGAACGGGGTTTAGGCGATGTGCCGGCGACGTTTGTCGATAATGTGCTGGATCGTCTGGCGGAGCTAGTAAATGGTGATGCGCGTATGTCGCTTAATTACCTTGAACTGCTCTACGATATGGCGGAAGAAAACGAGCAAGGTGAAAAGCTGATAACCTTGCCATTGCTGGCAGAAGTCGCGGGTGAAAAAGTCTCTCGTTTCGACAACAAAGGCGATATTTGGTACGACCTTATTTCAGCGGTACACAAGTCTATCCGTGGCTCTAACCCTGATGCGGCTTTGTATTGGGCTGCGAGAATGATGGCGGCGGGCTGTGATCCGCTTTATATCGTGCGTCGCTTATTGGCCATTGCGTCTGAAGATGTCGGCAATGCTGACCCGCGCGCGATGCAAATTGCCATTTCAGCTTGGGATTGTTTTACCCGAGTTGGCCCTGCCGAAGGCGAGCGAGCGATCGCTCAAGCGATCGTTTATTTAGCCTGCGCACCAAAAAGCAACGCTGTTTATACCGCTTGGAAGCAAGCTCTCACCGATGCTCATAACTTACCTGAGTATGAAGTACCGCATCATCTGCGCAATGCACCGACCAACTTAATGAAAGATTTGGGTTATGGCGCGGAGTATCGTTACGCCCATGATGAGCCGGGAGCCTACGCCGCTGGCGAGCAGTATTTACCACCGGAAATGTTAGGCAGACGTTACTATCAGCCGAGCAATCGTGGCTTAGAAAGCAAAATCGGCGAAAAGTTAGATTACTTGGCTAATTTAGACGCAAATAGCCCACAAAAGCGCTATGAAAAGTAGTCGTTTTTGGATACATTTATTCGGTTAAATTATATAACGCGTGTGTGTGGAACGTACGCGTGTTTTCACAACTCAAAGCATAGGATTAACAATGCTGGATTCTAAATTACTTCGTACAGAGCTGGATGATACAGCTGCTAAACTGGCGCGCCGTGGCTTTAAGCTAGACGTAGAGACAATCCGTACCCTTGAAGAACAACGCAAGTCGATTCAAGTCGAAGTTGAAAATTTACAATCCACGCGTAACTCGATCTCCAAGCAAATTGGCCAAAAAATGGCGGCTGGTGATAAAGAGGGTGCTGAAGAGATTAAAAAGCAAATCGGTACACTAGGTAGCGATCTAGAAGCGAAAAAAGCTGAACTTGATGCTTTAATGGCGCAACTAGACGACATCACGCTTTCTCTACCAAACATCCCTTCTGATGAAGTGCCAGACGGTAAAGATGAAAATGATAACGTTGAGATCTCTCGCTGGGGTGAGCCAAAAGCTTACGACTTCGAACTGAAAGATCACGTTGACCTAGGTGAAATGGCTGATGGTCTAGATTTCGCAAGTGCGGTTAAAATTACCGGCGCTCGCTTTATCGTAATGAAAGGCCAGTTTGCTCGTCTTCACCGTGCTATCGCTCAGTTTATGCTTGATCTTCATACAGAAGAGCATGGCTACACTGAAATGTACGTGCCTTACCTAGTCAACTCAGAGAGCTTGTTTGGTACGGGTCAGCTACCAAAATTTGGTAAAGACCTATTCCATACTGAACCGCTAGCTGAGAAAGTGAACGACGAAGAGCCACGTAAACTGTCTTTGATCCCAACCGCTGAAGTGCCTGTCACTAACTTAATGCGCGATACGATTTCTGATGAAGCCGATCTGCCGCTTAAGATGACAGCGCATACACCTTGTTTCCGTTCAGAAGCGGGTTCTTACGGTCGTGACACTCGTGGTCTTATCCGTATGCACCAATTCGACAAAGTAGAATTGGTTCAAATCACTAAGCCTGAAGATTCAATGGCTGCGCTAGAAGAGCTAACGGGTCACGCTGAGAAAGTACTGCAATTGCTAGAACTTCCTTACCGTAAAGTTGTGCTTTGTACTGGTGATATGGGCTTCGGTTCTCACAAAACTTACGATCTAGAAGTATGGGTTCCTGCACAAGAAACTTACCGTGAGATCTCTTCATGTTCAAACATGTGGGATTTCCAAGCTCGTCGTATGCAAGCGCGCTTCCGTCGTAAAGGCGAGAAGAAACCTGAATTGGTTCACACGCTAAACGGTTCTGGCCTAGCGGTTGGTCGTACTATGGTTGCTATCCTAGAAAACAACCAAGAAGCAGATGGCCGTATCCGCGTTCCAGCAGTGCTTCAGAAATACATGAACGGTGCTGAATACATCGGTTAATCACGGTTTATAGATTGATAAAACCGGCCCTCGAGGCCGGTTTTTTTGTATCTGTTATCTAGGGGGGGGTGAAAGATCATCATGTGATGTAAGTTAACTGTCATTTTTATCAATTTGAGAGGTAAAACGTGGCTGAGATTGGCGTGAGACACTATGCTCTGCCCATTCATGATAGGAACAAGTAACGCTACGCTGGGTATCTGCTCAAGCAGTAGAAGTGCGATGCGATTGAATATGAAAACAGGAAACGTATCTGCTGTTTAGATCACGAGTCGCATTTTACTTACCAATGCAGTGAACAACGTGCCGCTGCAAATAAACCCATGCAGTGGACAAAAGTAATACAGCGCATTCTTAATCGGTGAGAATAGAATAGCCACTTATCTCGCCTTCGCTGTATCAAACTGGCATCATCGCCCAAAATGAAGCAAAACGTCTTCGCACAATAACGAGTACATTATTTTGAATGCTGAACGCAAAGCTGTCTTGATTTTAGTTTCCGCAACGGTTCTCTCTGCGTTCGGTTGGATTTTTTCTAAAGAAGCGATTCAAGGTCTGCCGCCTTTTGGTTTTGTTGGATTAAGATTTACGATCGCGTCTTTATGCTTACTGCCATTTTGTTACAAGGCACTGCGTCGCGCGAGTTGGCATGACGTGCGCTCTGCCGCAACAGTCGGCTGCTTGTTAGCGATGGCATTGATGAGTTGGATTCATGCCATTTCCATCAGCGAAACGCTGGGTGAGGGCGCGTTTATCCTCAGCTTGTCGATGTTGATGGTGCCATTTGTTGCATGGATACTCTTTAAACAAAAGCCAAAACGTATTTTTTGGTTCTCACTACCTATCGCATTTATAGGCTTAGCGTTTCTGTCGCTCAAAGATGGCTGGCAAGGTTCTATCAGCCAATTTTGGTTTTTGCTCAATGCGGTCATATTAGCGATTTACTTCAATATCAATAGTAAGTATTCGCAAACCTTGCCAATCATGTTGTTGACTTGCATTCAGTTGTTTGTGACAGGGATGATCGGCTTAGTCGCCAGTGCGTTGTTTGAGACAGTGCCGGTGTCGGTTGAACCTTCCATTTGGGGTTGGTTTGCCGCCAGTACCATTTTGGCGACAGCAATGCGTTATGTGATGCAGACGATGGCGCAAAAGCAGATCAACCCGGGCAATGCGGCGCTCATTATGATTCTAGAGCCGGTATGGACGGTGTTTCTGAGTGTCATCTGGTATGGCGAAGAATTGTCTCGCAACAAGTTGATTGGCTGCGGTTTGATTTTGTTCTCACTGATCCTCTACCGAACCGATGGTAAGTTGATCCCCCAGTTCGTTAGACGAAAGCAGCAATAATGAAATAAAAAAACCGGCCCTCGAGGCCGGTTTTTGCATTTTGCTTAGAAGAGAATTAAAGACTCATCTCACCACGCAATACTTGCTGCATTTGTTGTTTGACTTGCTCGTAGCTTAAGCCTTGGCTAAGTAGGTAATGCAGTTTGGCAAGTGCAGCTTCTGGCGTCATATCAAAGCCACTGATTACCCCGGCTTCTGCCAGCGCACAGCCTGTCGCATAACCACCCATGTTTACTTTACCTGCTAAACACTGCGTTAAGTTCACCACGATCACGCCGCGTTGAGAGGCGTCTTTTAAATGCGCCAATAAATCTGGGTTTTGTGGTGCATTACCGACGCCAAAGGTCAGTAAAATCATTGCATTTACAGGTTGCATCAAGGTGTTGCGAATCACTTCGTGAGAAATGCCAGGGTACATGGTGATCACGCCAATCGGTTGTGGGGTGATGTCATGGACTTTGAATTCGCCTTCAGGCTGAGCATCAACCGTTATCTCATTGCTGATCTGGATGTTGATACCCGCTTCCAGCAGTGGCGGCAGGTTTGGCGACGTAAACGCATTAAAACCGTCGGCATGTGATTTGGTACTACGGTTGCCGCGCATCAGCTTGTTATTGAAGAACAAGGTGACTTCATTGATCGGGTAATTTGCCGCGATGTGCAGGGCGTTAAGCAAGTTTGCTTGACCGTCTGAACGCAGTTCAGCTAAGGGGATCTGTGAACCCGTCACGATCACCGGTTTGCTAAGATTTTCCAGCATAAACGATAGCGCTGACGCTGTATACGCCATGGTGTCGGTGCCATGTAGGATCACAAAACCATCGTATTTATCGTAGTTGGCACGAATATCGTCCGCGATTTGTTGCCAGTCAGCGGGCGTCATATCCGACGAGTCGATCAGCGGCTCGTATTCATGGATGGTAAATTCCGGCATTTCCGGGCGATGAAACTCTGGCATGCTTGCAAGCTGTTTTTCCATAAAGCCGGCAACCGGCACGTAGCCGTGGTCATGTGACTTCTGCATACCAATGGTGCCGCCAGTGTAGGCGATATAAATGTGTTTTCTTACCATTGCTCGAAACCAGTGAAGTGTAGGGGGAACAGACTCGAGGATTATAACGAAATATGAGCTAATAAAAAGGGGCACTGCTTAGCAACAATGCCCCTGTGGGAGGTGAGTTCACTTGCGGCGGTCTAATCGCCCAATTAGTAAGCGGTTATTGAACTTGGCAGTTTAAACAAAAAGCATACTGACCTTTGGGATCATTGAAGCTTTGCAATAAGCTTGCATCTTGGTTCAGCTGTTGTACGACCGGCTGTAATGCTGGTGGTAACAATGCGCTCACATCAAGGCCCAGAGATACGTGCACTTGATTCATAAACTCTTGCATAAACTGTTGTGCTGGCGTTAATGGCTCTTCAATCCAATAGATGTTGTAGCGGTCTAGTTTGGCGAGCTCAGCCGCTAATACCACAGCATCATCAAAATCACCCATTTTATCGACTAAGCCAAGGCGAAGTGCGTCTTGCCCTGTCCATACTCGACCTTCTGCAATCCCATCCATCTTATCTAGAGCGATATTACGGCTTTGGCTAACCAGATTCACAAAGCGGTGGTAGCCATGTTCGATACCAAGTTGGAACGCATCTGCGGCCTTTTCAGGAATTCCTGTTGTCACGCCAATGCCAGAGAATGGGGACGTCCCGACACCATCGGTATACACGCCAATGTTGTTGAGTCCTTTTTCAAAGGTGGTAATCACACTGAAAATACCGATCGAGCCAGTGAGTGTGGTTGGTTGTGCAACAATGCGGTCTGCGCTGGTCGAGATCCAATAACCGCCCGAAGCCGCTAGGCTCGACATGGATACCACCACCGGTTTACCGGCTTCTTTTAGAGCTTCAATCTCATTGCGAATAACCTCTGAAGCAAACGCGCTGCCTCCTGGGCTATCAACACGCAGGACAACGGCTTTTACGTTATTGTCGTTACGCGCTTCACGTAATAAATAAGCAACGGTGTCACCACCAACGGTACCGCGTGGTTGCGTGCCATCCATAATCGCTCCGCTCGCCACGACGACGGCGATATCATCGTTATTGGCATTAAAGCTTGGTTGAAGGGTGGCAGAATATTGGTAGTAATCGACGTAGTGGTAGCTATCGTCGCCATTGCTGCCAAACACATCAATCATGGCTTTACGCACTTCTTGGCGCGTCGCCAGTTCATCGACTAGCCCCGTTTTTAACGAGAGCGCCGCGAGATCACCATTCGCTTCTTTCAACAGAGTGAGAAACTCATCCATACTAGGATTGAACGTTGCGTTATCGATAGAACGATTGGTCGCGACATCATCCACATACGCTCCCCACAACTGACCTAACCAAAGCGATGCGGACTCTTTTGCTTCTTGGGACATATTATCACGGATAAACGGCTCAATCGCGGATTTATAGGTACCCACGCGGAAGACATGCGTGTTGACATCAAGCTTTTCAAGCAAGGTCTTATAGTACATCGAGTAAGCACTGTAGCCCTTAATCATCACCGCACCATCTGGTGCTAAGTAGATTTTGTCGGCATAGCTGGCGAGGTAATACTGGCTTTGGTTATAAAAACTACCCGCGGCATAGATGGGTTTACCTGCTGCCTTGAATTCGTTTAACGCTTTAGCGATATAACGCAACTTGGTTAAATTGGTTTCTGGCATATCACCGAGCGACAAAACGATGCCCGAAATCATAGGGTCATTTTTGGCGTGACGTACGGTTTCAACGATATCAAACAGAACATTTTCGCGAGGTAAATCATTACCAAAGAGCGAGCTGCTCAGTGAATCGAGTGGATTACTGTAGGTCGACTGCTCAACAATAGGACCGGATAGATTTAGGATCAGTGCGGATGGCTGTTGCTGCGTTGGTTCTGGTGATTCGGCGCTTGAATAAATGAAGTAGAGAGCCGCGATCACAACGAGGAAAAGAAGATTGGCGATGGCCAAACGGACAAAGGTAATCAGTTTCCAAATACCTTTGAAAAAGAGGCCGATATACTTAAATATTGTTTTCATTGTTTCTCCGCTGTGCGCGACATCAATCACCAAGATGCCTTGTCATAACCCGATTTCAACTTTGCAGCGATCTTGTTATGAAAAAGACACAGTGTTAAGGCCGCTTATACCAATCTAGATAAGTTTGTTCGCCGTTACTTTCAATAATAAGAATGTTCAAACACTTATTTAGGGGGATATAAATTCCTAGTTTATAACGACATCCTACTGAAACTCATAGATTCAAGCCAGTTCGATTAAGCAGTTTCAAATATAAATTTAGTCAATCACTGACATCTTGTGGCCATGATTGGTGAATCAGCAATGATAACTTGATGAATGTTTCAAAAATGTAAATGCATGTTTGATTTTTGTGTTGCTTATGCATATTGTGGTCAGACCAGAATAATAAAAGAAGAGTGATGTCAGCCATGTACCCGAACTTACTCAAACCTCTAGATTTAGGCTTTACTCAATTGCCGAACCGCGTCCTGATGGGCTCAATGCATACGGGATTGGAAGAAGACAAGCGTGGCCTCGATAAACTCGCTGCCTTTTATGCTGAGCGAGCAAAAGGGGGGGGAGGGCTTATCGTTACGGGTGGTTTCTCACCTAATCTGCGTGGTCGATTGCACCCATTCAGCGCCGAATTTAGTAAAACGAAACACGCCGATGCGCATCGAGTTGTGACGGAGGCGGTTCACCAACATGGTGGGAAGATCGCTCTTCAACTGTTGCATGCCGGTCGCTACGCGATGCATCCATTCGCGCAAAGTGCTTCGGCAATTAAAGCCCCAATCGCTCGGTTTGCGCCGAGCGAAATGAGTGAAAAGCAAATTCTTAAAACCATTGAGGCTTTTGCCAACAGCGCTCGACTTGCTCAACAAGCGGGTTATGACGGTGTCGAAGTCATGGGCTCAGAAGGCTATCTAATCAACCAATTTATCTGTCAACGTACCAATAATCGTTACGATGATTGGGGCGGCAGTTATCAAAACCGAATGCGCTTGCCGCTCGACATTATTAAGGCGATTCGTCAGGTTGTTGGTGAGCGCTTTATCATCATCTTTCGTTTGTCGATGTTGGACTTGGTTGAGCAAGGCAGCACTTTTGAGGAAGTGATTGAACTAGCCAAAGCGCTCGAGCAAGTTGGCGTGACACTCCTTAATACCGGTATTGGTTGGCATGAGGCGCGGATTCCCACGATCGCCACGCAAGTGCCACGGGGCGCATTTGCTTGGGTGACGGAAAAGGTGCGCCCGCATGTGTCGATCCCGATCATCACGTGCAATCGAATCAATATGCCAGAAGAAGCGGAACGTATTTTGGCTTCAGGCCAAGCGGATATGGTGTCGATGGCAAGGCCATTTCTCGCCGATGCCGATTTCGTCATCAAAGCCGAAAAACAGCAAGCGCAATTGATTAATACCTGCATTGGTTGCAACCAAGCGTGCTTGGATAACGTCTTTAAAGGCAAGCGAGCCAGTTGCTTGGTGAACCCTTATGCATGCCGTGAAACGGAGTTGATAGAACAGAGCGCGAAGGTTGTGAAAACGGTCGCGGTTGTCGGCGCGGGGCCGGCTGGGCTTGCCTGCGCGACGACATTAGCGAGAAGAGGTCACCAAGTTGATTTGTTTGAGCGCAGCGACCGAATTGGCGGTCAATTTCGTCTTGCGATGCAGATTCCAGGCAAAGAAGAGTTTCGAGAAACCATACGTTACTTTGCCAATCAAATTGACGAAACTGGCGTCAAGTTACATCTGGAAACAGAAGCCGATTTCGACTTACTCCAAGAGTACGATGAAGTGATTATCGCGTCGGGAGTGCAACCGCGTAAGGTGGATATTCAAGGTATCAATAATCAAGAAAAAGTCATTGATTATCAAACGCTGATTAAAGAGAAAACGTACTTAGGCGACAAAGTGGCCATTGTCGGGGCGGGAGGCATTGGTATTGATATCGCGACCATGATCACCGAACCACAAGATAACCAACTCGACGATTGGTTGCATGATTGGGGAATTGATAAAGACATTGCTCATCCGGGAGGGTTATACCCATTTCCGGACTGTTCAAGCGATACGGAAGTGTGGGTATTGCAGCGTCGTAAAGGGCGAGTTGGTAAAGGACCCGGAAAAACGACGGGTTGGATACATAAACGGACCCTTGAAAAGCGCGGTGTGCATTTGCTGGGCGGAGTCAGTTACGAGTCGATTGACGAAGAAGGTTTGCACATTGAGTTAGATGGTCAGGCTCAATTGATTGCCGCTGATAAAGTGGTGATCTGTGCCGGACAAGAGTCGGTGCGGCCGTTTGAAGAACAATGGCAACAGTTTGGCGACAAATTGCATGTCATTGGTGGGGCAGATCATGCGGGCGAGCTCGATGCGGTGCGCGCGATTCGTCAAGGCGTCGAGTTGGGCTTAAAGCTGTAACCCAATGAATATCGTTTAAAACAACCATCCCTCCATTTGGAGGGATGGTTGTTTTAACTGGCGGACTATTTCGCCAGTTCGTAGTTTTCGTGCATTTCTTTTGGCGCAATACCGTACTCGTAGTCAGCAAGGTAGCCATCTTTGTACACTTTCATGCCTTTATCATCCCAACTGACTTTAATCACGGCTGTTTTTCCGTCCGTGCTGCCCAAAAGCTCAAGCATTTGTTCATCAATTTTAACCGCTTTAATGGTGGTAATGCGTTTGAATGATTCAAATTCGGTCGAGGTTGGCAAATCACCGTAAGTGTCTACCCACACATCAGTAGGAATAAGCCACTGGTTATAGACTTCATCAACGATAGGCCTATGCATGCTCGCGACAACCACATCGTCGGTCATGATGTTATTGGTTTCAAGCGTGTAACCACCTTTGCCATCTGCCACATAAGTTGGGAAATCTTGGCCTAATTCTTGTTGTTTTGGTAGGCGGCCTAGGGTTGGGGCTTTTTTAACATAGAGATCCGCTGAATCAAATTGACTCATGATCTGAGGGATTTTTTGGAATTCAACTGGCTCAGCAGCAAACAGCGCAGTAGGCAATGATAGTGCAGCCGAAACGGCAGCAATAAGGAATGCTTTTTTCATTTGGTGACTCGTTATTAATATAATTTTCAGTATGTGATTTTTTGTGTTGATGCATTGCAAGTGGCAAAAATATCAACGCGGCTCATCATAGGCTGAGAACGCAAACGTTTCACTGATTTAGATGCGGGTTTTCTCTAAAGATGAAAATTTCAGCTGAACGTGACGCAGAAACGGTTCAGCTGAACATTTTGGGTGAGGGCGACTATAAGATGACGGTTTTGTTGCCGTAAACAAAGACATGGTCATTAACCACTTTGTTCAATGCTTTGCTTAACACACTTTTTTCAACATCTCGGCCAGCCTGCGCCATGTCTTTCGCACTAAACGTATGATCGACAGGAATCACATCTTGTTTGATGATTGGGCCTTCATCGAGATCATTGGTAACGAAGTGTGCGGTGGCACCGATGATTTTTACACCTCGTTCAAAGGCTTGTTGGTACGGTTTGGCCCCAATAAAGGCGGGTAGGAAGCTGTGGTGAATGTTGATGATCTTATGATGAAAATTATCCACAAAGCTTGGGGTTAGTACGCGCATGTACTTCGCCAGAACAAGGTAATCCGCTTGATAAGGATTGATGATATCCAACATCGCTTGCTCATGCTCTTCGCGTGTTAAACCTTCATGGCTGACGCAGTGATAAGGAATATCAAATTTCTCTGTTAAGCCTTGCAAAGAGTCATAGTTGCCGACAACGGCGGCGATATCGATGTCTAAGCTACCATCATAATTTTTAATTAAAATATCACCCAAGCAATGGGCTTCTTTAGTCACTAAAATCACGACGCGCTTACGGCTGGCATCCATAAGCTTACGCTTAGCGCCAGTCGGTAGTGCTTGGTCGAGATCGGCAAGAAAAGTGTGGTCGTTAAAATAGCCTTCCAATTCGGTACGCATAAAAAAGTGACCGCTTGGATTATCAACAAACTCGGCGTTATGAATAATATTTAGCTGATGTTTGTAACAGATGTTGGTGATTTTTGAAATCAATCCAGGTGCATCACTACAATGTGTTAGCAGTGTTTTTTTTTCCATTTTGCTCGTACTTCCGTGATTTGTTTTTGCGTATGATGATGTTGTTCGAGGCGTGCTAAGAGTGAGCGAACACTTAATGATTGAGTAACAATTAAACTAATATCGACACAAATTCAATAAGAAATCCATCTAAAACAGGGTGGGTTATCGAGTTTATCGAGGTTTTATCCCCTTTATCTATACTTTTAATCGCGGCTCTAATCATCGCTATCCCCTTCATTACAACGTTTAGGGTATACTGATTTTTTTGCTACGACTCTCACTTGCATGATCACAAAAACCTTTTCTCAAGATGGCGCACTCGGTAAAGCAATACCCGGTTTTCAGCCACGCCAAGCGCAGCTCGATATGGCTGAGTCAGTGCTAAAATCGATTCAAGAACAAGGTCAATTGGTGATCGAGGCAGGAACGGGTACCGGTAAGACATTCGCCTATCTTGTCCCAGCCTTAATGAGCGGCAAAAAAACCATTATCAGTACGGGTTCCAAAAACCTTCAAGAGCAGCTCTTTCACCGTGATTTACCCTTGATGACCAGCGCATTGGGTTTTTATGGGCAAGTGGCGCTACTTAAAGGGCGAGCGAACTATTTGTGTTTAGATCGCCTCAGCCGTCAAATGATTGAAAGCCATGGCAACCATTCGGATCCAGCGCTATTAGCTCAATTGGTTAAGGTTAGAGCGTGGTCTTCGGCGACCAAAACTGGCGATCTGGGCGATTGCGATGAGATCGCAGAAGACAGCCCAGTGATTCCAACCATCACGTCGACCAACGATAATTGCTTAGGTAAAGAGTGCCCAAGCTACACCGATTGCTTCGTTTTAAAAGCGCGCAAGAAAGCGATGGACGCCGACATTGTTGTGGTTAACCATCACTTATTCTTTGCCGATTTGGCGATCAAAGAAACTGGCTTTGGCGAGTTAATTCCTGAGGCTGAAGTTTTTATTTTTGATGAAGCGCATCAACTACCGGACATCGCCAGCCAATATTTTGGTCAATCGATCTCTAGCCGTCAGATACAAGAACTCAGTAAAGACATTGAGATTGCTTATCGCACCGAAGTCAGAGACATGCGTCAATTGCAGAAAGTGGCGGAGAAACTTAACCAATCGGCCATGGATTTACGCATTGTGTTGGGTGAGCCTGGTTTTAGAGGCAACTGGCGTGAGGCGATTAAATCCCCTTCGATTGCCAGAGAGATTGAACGTGTGCGTGATGCGATCGACTTTACGATTGAAGTGCTGAAGTTAGCCTTAGGCCGTTGTCAGTTACTCGATACCGCGTTTGAACGCGCACATACGATTAAAGGGCGAATTGACCGCGTCTGTGATGTCTCTATTACCGGTTATTCCTATTGGTTTGATACCACGCCGCGTCACTTTAGCCTGCATATTACCCCGCTAAGTGTGGCGGATAAGTTCAATGAACAGATCGCGCTTAAGCAAGGGGCGTGGATTTTCACTTCCGCAACTCTTGCGGTGAATGGCGACTTCTCGCACTTTACTTCACGCCTCGGCATTCAGCCTCAAGCGCAGTTTTCTTTGGCCAGTCCGTTTGACTATCAAACTCAGGCTCGCTTATGTGTGCCGCGCTATTTGCCTGAACCGAATAGCCCAGGTATGGCCGAAAAATTGGTCAAGATGCTCGCGCCCTTGATCGAACAAAACCAAGGTCGCTGTTTCTTCCTTTGTACCTCACACAGCATGATGCGTGATTTAGGCGAGCGCTTTCGAGAAGTGCTCACTGTGCCAGTGTTGATGCAAGGAGAAACCAGCAAACAAAAAACCTTAGCGGAGTTTATGGAGCTAGGGAATGCCTTGCTGGTGGCCACGGGGGCATTTTGGGAAGGCATTGATGTTAGAGGTGACACCCTTAGCTGTGTTATTATCGACAAATTACCGTTTACTGCGCCTGATGACCCATTGTTAAAAGCGCGCATTGAAGATTGCCGACTGAAAGGGGGCGATCCTTTCGCACAGGTACAATTACCCGATGCGGTGATCACCCTTAAGCAAGGGGTTGGGCGTTTAATACGTGACAAAAAAGACAAAGGAGCGCTGATCATTTGTGATAACCGATTGGTGACACGTGATTATGGTGGCGTTTTCCTCGGAAGTTTACCGCCGATTCCTCGTACGCGAGATTTGGGTTCGATTGAAGACTTCCTTCAACAGATTTCAGAAACACATAACTTAAGATTAGAGAATTGAATGAGCGCAAAAATTCTTGCCCTAGATACTGCAACGGAAAACTGTTCGGTTGCCTTATTAATTAATGACAAAGTGTACTTCCGCAGTGAAGTTGCGCCTCGTGACCATACCAAGCTGATTCTGCCGATGGTGGATGAAGTATTGAAAGAGGCGGGTATTTGCCTTACCGATCTTGACGCCTTGGCATTTGGCCGTGGTCCTGGCAGTTTTACCGGTGTGCGTATCGGTATTGGCATTGCACAAGGTCTTGCTTTTGGTGCTGAGTTACCAATGCTGGCTATCTCAACACTTGAAGCAATGGCACAAGGTGCGTACCGCTTAAACGGCGCGACACAAGTGGCCAGTGCGATAGATGCACGCATGAGCGAAGTTTATTGGGGTCGTTACCGTCGCCAAGAGAACGGTTCATGGATCGCGATTGATCAAGAATGTGTTATCGCACCGAGTGTGCTTGCCGAGCAAATCCAAGCGGATGAATCAGAATGGGCGACGGTGGGTACCGGTTGGGCGGCGTATCAAGACGCAATGGAGACACTTCCACTGACTCGTGTTGACGGTGGTGTCCTTTACCCAGATGCACAAGATATCGTGCATATTGCTCAGTTTGCGTTTGCAAATGGCGAAGCGGTTGCTGTGGAAGATTCAACGCCAGTTTATCTGCGTGACAATGTTGCGTGGAAAAAACTACCAGGGCGCGAATAGCCACACGTTTGAGTTTCTAATTCGAGGATAATGGCGAATAGTATGGTGTCGATTCATGGATTACCGGCGGCGATTCCTGGCCTAAAGAAAGCGAATAAGGCCAGTAAACAAAGCAAAATTAATAAATCGCAAAGTCAGCAATCGGCTAACCAGACATCAAAAGTGGCCAATGCGGTTGCTCATACTATTCGTTATGTCCAAGAGTCGGATATTCATAAAGCGCAAATCCAATACGATTTACCTGAAGGTCGCAGCTGTAAAGCGCTTGAAGAGTACATGCGAGTGATGAATCAGGCGAAGCGAGATGAACTGATCCAAATGCTTGGTGTCGATATTTATATCTAACCCTGAGTGTTTAGTATTGAATACTCATCGATAACTGACTAAGAGCGAGAGCACTATGAATATGACCCGTTTACTCCGATTCGTTATTGTTGGTTGTGCTTCCCTTATCCTGCTGGGGTGTTCTTCTTTGCCTGACACGTTAAAAACGGACAATCCTAACCTCGTTACCGATTATCAAGTGTGGCAGTCTGCACCTCAGGCTGAATATGCACTCCGTCTTGGTGGCGTTATCGCTGCGGTGACCAATTTTCCGCAGCAGACGCGTATTGAAGTGGTGAACCTGCCGATTAATGCATCCGGTAAGCCTGATATCAATCAAGAGCCCAATGGTCGCTTTGTGGCTTATATTAAAGGGTTTGCCGACCCAGTGGCGCTAAGTGAAGGCCGTCTAGTTACGTTCTTAGGGGCTGCGAATGGCTCCGAAAAGGGCCAAGTCGGTCAGTTTGATTATGACTTCCCGGTCATGGATGCCTCTCAATATCACTTATGGCGCATTGAAGAGCGAGTGATCGTAAATGACGTTGGCAGTTACATGTACCCATGTCGTGACGTTCACTGTCGAAATATCCACTCAAGTACTCGCCAAGGCAGGGTCATTCAAGAAGTAAGATAAATGCTTCGTAGTACACACTTTGAGCTCTCATTCGGTTCGGTTGCAGCTTTAGAATACGGTGATGTTAAAACTGCGCCGTATTCGATTGTCTTTTTGCACGGTTGGTTAGATAACGCAGCCAGCTTTCAAACGACAATAGACGCGCTGATTACGCTGGAACCTAACGTCCATATTTGTGCGATTGATTTACCAGGGCATGGCTTCTCAAGTCATAAATCTGCCGATAACTTCTATCTGTTTTTCGACTATCTGGACGATATTTATCAACTTTTGGCGAATATATCGCCAAACAAGTTGCTGTTAGTTGGACATTCCCTTGGTGCTTTGTTAGCAAGTTGCTATAGTGCCGCCTTTCCTGAACAAGTGGCAGGATTAGTACAGATTGAAGGGAACGGTCCCTTGGCAGAAAGTCCGGAAAATAGCGTGATGCGTTTGCGTGCAGGCATTAAAAGTCGCCAGCGTATTCGCAACAAACCCCTTCGTACTTTTCCCACTTTAGACGACGCCGTCGCGTTGCGTGCACGAGTCAACCAGTTGCGAGTTGAACAAATTAAACCCGTGGTTTGCCGAGGTTTGTTTGAACGCGAGAATGGGTGGGCTTGGCGACATGATGTGAAACTGCAAAGCGATTCGCTATATCGCATGGCGAATGAACATGCCGCGCAGTTTCGTCAGCAGATCGTCTGTCCTCAGCTTATTATCTTGGGGACAAGTGGCTTTGAGCATCTTCGGCAAGATAACGACAGTGTTCAGCATGTTGTCTACATTGAAGGTGGCCATCACTGCCATTTACAGCAGCCACAAGCCGTCGCAGAGCGGATTTTTGGCTTAGTTAACATAATTTAAACAAGTGTTTGAGTGTTTCGTGCTCGAACCCTTCGCCTGTGCTGTAATTGGGATTATAAATGGCGTGCTCTAAACGCTATTCGTTTTCTATTTTATTACCGCACCTGATTTTTTCGAGGAGTAGTTATCGTGGATAAACCTTGGTTGTCTCGTTATCCAAATGAAGTGCCTGAGCACATCAACCCAGATCAGTACCCATCACTGGTTGAAATGTTTGAGCAGTCAGTACAAAAATATGCTGATCAGCCAGCGTTCATGAATATGGGCTCTGTGATGACTTTCCGCAAATTGGAAGAGCGTAGCCGCGCATTTGCCGCTTACCTGCAAAATGATCTTAAGCTGAAAAAAGGCGATCGTGTTGCGTTGATGATGCCAAACTTACTGCAATACCCAGTTGCATTATTTGGTGTGTTGCGTGCCGGTCTGATTGCGGTCAACGTCAATCCACTGTACACCCCACGTGAACTCGAACATCAGTTGAATGATTCTGGCGCGAAAGCGATTGTGATCGTGTCAAACTTTGCCAATACGCTTGAGCAAGTGGTTGAGAACACGCCGGTTAAACATGTGATTCTAACGAGTCTTGGCCAAATGCTGCCACGTGCAAAAGGTACGCTGGTTGATTTTGTGGTTAAGTACGTTAAAGGTATGGTGCCTAAATACGATCTGCCGGGTGCGATTTCAATGCGTAAAGCATTGCACAAAGGCCGCCGCCTGCAGTACGTGAAACCGTTCATGTCTGGCGATGATATCGCGTTTCTGCAATACACGGGTGGTACGACTGGCGTGGCAAAAGGCGCAATTTTAACGCATCGCAATATGGTCTCAAACGTTCTGCAAGCCAAAGGCGCCTATGGCCCTGTACTGTCAGAAGGTCGTGAGCTAGTGGTCACTGCTCTGCCGCTTTATCATGTGTTTGCGTTAACCGTAAACTGCCTTCTGTTTGTTGAAATTGGGGGTAATAACCTACTGATCACCAACCCACGTGATATTCCGGGCTTTATCAAAGAACTGCAAAAATACGCGTTTACGGCGATCACCGGTGTGAACACATTGTTTAATGCTTTGGTGAACAACGAAGATTTCCACGAGCTTAACTTCAAAAATATGAAGTTATCTGTTGGTGGTGGTATGGCAGTTCAACGCGGCGTAGCGGATAAGTGGAAGAAAATTACCGGTGTGCACCTTTTAGAAGGTTATGGCCTGACAGAATGTGCACCATTGGTGACGGGTAACCCGTACGATCTGACGGATTACACCGGTGCCATTGGCCTACCTGTACCGTCGACGGAAGTGCGCATTGTCGATGAAGAAGGGCAACCGCTGCCGAATACGGAAGTGGGTGAGCTGCAAGTTCGTGGCCCACAGGTCATGCAAGGTTACTGGCAACGTCCTGAAGCAACCAAAGAAGTATTAACGGAAGATGGTTGGCTATCGACGGGTGATATCGTTAAGTTCGATGACGAAGGCTTGCTGTACATCGTTGACCGTAAAAAAGACATGATTTTGGTTTCAGGCTTCAACGTTTACCCGAATGAACTTGAAGATGTCGTGTCACTGCATGGCAAAGTGTTGGAAGTTGCTGCAATCGGCCAGCCACATGAAGTGTCAGGTGAGGTTGTGAAGCTTTATGTCGTGAAACGAGACCCAAGCTTAACCAAGGAAGAAGTGATTGCTCACTGCCGTCAACATATGACTGGCTACAAAATTCCTAAATTGGTTGAGTTTAAAGATGAACTGCCAAAAACCAATGTAGGCAAGATTTTACGTCGCGTGTTGCGCGAAGAAAATGATGCGAATCTTGCAAAAGCGGCACAAGAAAAAGCCGCGGACGCAAAGGCTGAGTAAGCCAAGCACCATTGAATAATTAGTGATAGAATGCCGGCTCATGTAGCCGGCATTTTTTATGCGAGAATTAAGTGAACTATCAGATTATTACCCAGAGTACTGAATTAGACGTTGTCTGTAAGCAAGCCCGCACGGTAGAAACCGTCATGCTAGACACTGAGTTTGTCCGTACCCGAACCTTTTATCCTCAGTTAGGCTTAATTCAGCTATTTGATGGCCAAACCTTATCATTGATCGACCCTCTGGCGATTGACGACATGAGTGCCTTTGTGGATTTGCTGCAAGATACTTCGGTAATGAAGGTTTTACATGCCTGTGGTGAAGATCTGGAAGTGTTTAATAACAGCTTTGGTTGCCTACCACAGCCAATGGTTGATACACAAATCATGGCCGCGTTCTTAGGTAATGGCCTTTCAACAGGCTTTGCGGCGCTTGTAAAAGACAACTTGGGTGTCGAGCTGGATAAAAGTGAATCTCGTACCGATTGGATGGCGCGCCCATTAACACAAAAGCAGCTTGATTATGCCGCCGCTGACGTGCACTACCTTAAGCCGCTTTACGAAAAGTTGCTTAGTGAGCTTGAGCCGACAGGCTGGTGGCCAGCCGCTAAACAAGAATGTGCTTTGATTGCTTCTAAGCGCATCAAAAAAGTCGATGCTGACAAAGTCTATCTTGATATTAAAGGCGCATGGCAATTAAGACCGCGTGAGTTAGCGATCTTAAAACCATTGGCGACTTGGCGTTATAAAGAAGCGATTCGCCGTGACTTGGCTTTGAATTTCGTTTTCAAAGAAAATGATTTGCTGACGGTTGCGCGATTGGGTATCCAGAATCGCAATCAAATGGAACAGGAAGGGGTTGACCCTCGTTCGGCTCAGCGCCACAGCGCACGTATCATCTCATTGGTTAAAGCCGCGAAAGAGACACCGGCCGATCAGTTCCCAGAGTCGATTGAGCGCTTAATGGATATGCCAGGCTACAAGCAGTTGTTTAAAGTACTAAAAGATGAAGTGAAGAAAGCATCGGACAGCAGCGGTTTGGCGAGTGAGTTTTTAGCGTCTAAAAAGCAATTGAACAGTTTACTAACGTGGGTGTGGCGTCGTAATCGTGACGAAAATAAACGTCCTGATTTGATGCAAGGCTGGCGCTTAGAGTTGCTAGGCAACAAACTGGATAAATTGATCAAATAGCAGGCGTGTTTCCTTTCTTGATCACCCGTGTATAACTTGGATTGATTGGGGTTGTACACTTTTGAGGTTGTGCACTATCAAGATTGGAACCAACGCTTGAGTAAAAAGAAAGGCTAGGTATTTAAATACCTAGCCTTTCTTTTTTTAACGAGTAGACGTATGAGGGTTAACCTGCCAACACGTCTGTCGCGACTTTGTAGCTTGGATCTTCTTTCACGTTGATTTCAACGAGGCTGCCTGCTTTATGCAGTAATGCACGACAATCTTGGCTTAAATGACGAAGATGCAGTGTTTTGCCTGCTGCCACATAGCGTTCTGCCAGTGTTTCAATCGCTTCAATCGCTGAGTGGTCGGTCACTCGTGAATGAGCAAAGTCGACGATAACGTCATCAGGGTCGCTTTTCGGGCTAAATAGCTCCAAGAAGTTTGCTGCGCTGCCAAAGAAGATTGGGCCGTGAATATGGTAAACCTTCACACCATCTTCATTGGTTTTACTTGATGCGTAAATGTGTTTAGCGTGTTCCCATGCAAACATCAATGCTGAAGCGACAACCCCCACAGCAACGGCAACCGCAAGGTCAGTCAGAACAGTGACGACGGTAACCAATACGATAACAAAGAAGTCTTGTTTAGGTACACGACGAGCCAGTTTGAAGGTTGCCCATTCAAACGTACCGATAACCACCATAAACATCACGCCAACAAGCGCCGCAAGTGGGATCATCTCAATCAGTGCTGACGCAAACAAAATAAAGCACAGCAATGCAACCGCAGCAACAATACCCGAAAGACGACCACGGCCACCTGAGTTCACGTTGATCATTGATTGACCGATCATGGCACAGCCACCCATCGCACCAAAAACAGAACATGTCACGTTAGCCAGGCCTTGGCCCATACACTCACGGTTAGATTGACCGCGTGTATTGGTCATCTCATCAAGTACCGTCAGTGTTAGTAGTGATTCAATCAACCCGATCGCTGCCAGGATGATCGCGTAAGGGAGGATCACTTGCAGAGTTTCAAGGGTAAATGGCACGGTCGGAATAGAGAAGGTAGGCAGTGAGCCTGCCAGCGTTGCGGCTTCATCACCAGACATTGTACGCAAGAAATCGACGACGGTGCGTGTGTCTAAGTCCAATCCAACCACTAAAGCCGTCACCGTTACGATTGCGACGAGAGACGATGGAACAGCGGTAGTGAACTTTGGCAGAAAGTGAATAATCGCCATCGTCAACGCAACCAAGCCTAGCATTAATGCCATTTGGTCGGTTGGTAACCATGTTAGCGCGCCGCTCATATCAGGCGCTTTGAATTGGCCTAGCTGTGCAAGGAAGATAACGATAGCAAGACCGTTAACGAAGCCAATCATTACTGGGTGTGGCACCATGCGGATAAATTTACCCAGCTTGAATAAGCCAGCGGTAATTTGCAGTAGGCCAGCGAGCATGATCGCAGCGAATAGGTATTGAACACCGTGTGATGAAACCAGAGCGACCATCACAACGGCCATGGCGCCCGTCGCACCAGAAATCATACCAGGACGGCCACCAAAAATAGAAGTAATCAGGCCAACGATAAAGGCTGCGTAAAGACCAACCATAGGGTCCACGCCAGCGACGAAGGCAAAGGCAACGGCTTCAGGTACAAGGGCAAGTGAAACCGTTAAACCAGATAACACATCGTTTTTTACGGAGTGTTTTGAAAATTGAGGGAATTCAAACATATTTGCTCAGTTTGGCTAAGTGTTTAAAATTATTCTAAATTGTACTCTATGCGTTACTAAAGCAAACGGTGATGTAAAAGAGCAGAGTAACAAAAGATAAAATTCAGATCGCGCGAGGCATGCTACAGAAAACTGTGATTAAGTTCAAGAATGAAGCAGTTTTTAACCGCCATTTGTACGAAATAACACGGCATCTAAAGGCCCACTTGTTGTTTGCGCAATTGTGCACATATGTGCTTGGGCGAATCAGCATAAATAAAAAAAGGCTGCTATTACTAGCAGCCTTGATTGGTTCTATCGTTGCTTAGAAATCGTGCAACTTAAGAAGCCTTATCGCTTAGAAGCTTTGAGGCTTCGTCATTCCAGCCCCAGCTTGGGTCTTCGCTGACTGGCTACCCGCGCCGATGGCTTGGTATCGCTCAGTACGGAAAGGTGCTGCCGTTACAGAAATTTCACGCAGTTCTTGCGGGCCAGGGGCTTTCGCCATTGGAGAGCAAGCATGTGCTTTCAAGTTCGCAACTTTATCTGCTGAAGGTGCTTTTACCGTTTCAGTCATTACGTCAACAACGGCTTCAACGACCACTTCTGGTGCAGTTTCAACCGCGACTGTCTCTTCAACAATCACGACTGGAGCTTCAGTTGGTGCTTCAACGATAACGGTTTCAGCCGGAGCCTCAACAATCACAGTCTCTTCTACAACAGGTTCGTTAACGATGATGACATCAGCAACTTCAACCGCAGTAACAGGTGCTTCAACAATCGCTTCAGTCACAACTTCAACTTCTGCAACCGCCGCTTCAGCAACAGTTTCATTGATTGCAGCTTGCGGTGCAACGTACTCTTCATGCTGAATAATCACTTTACCCATTGCTGTTTCAGGGCAAGCGAATCCACCTAGTGTTTCTGTCGAAGCGATGGTCACTTCTTCTTCAACGATCTGTGGTTGAACAGGTTGAGGGCGTTGCGCTGGTTTAGCTAGGTCGTAACGAGGCATCACTTTACCCATTGCCATCTCAGGAGAGGCGACACCACCTTTGCGTAGGCGGAATGGGTTAGGGCGACGATCGCGACCACGACGACGACGTTGTCCGCTCGCACGTAAGTGACGAGGTGAACGACGGTTACGACGTTGCTTGCCATTATCAGCATCGTTTTCGTTGTTATCCGCTTTGATCGTTTCAACCGCTGGCTCAACGGCTACAGGTGCTTCAACGGCCACTGGTACTACAACCGGTTCAGCGATAGCTTCTTCTGCATTTGCACGTTGATCTTTAACGCGAATTTGCTTCGTTAGCTTACGACGTTGACGACGTTCTTTGATTTTTGCTGTTTTTTCTTCAGCACGAACATCGACAACTGGCTCAACTTGAGCTTCAGCAGCCAGTTTTAGACCTTCTTCAGCAACTTTGCTTGGCTTAACATCTTCACGCTTGTTACGGCGCTCTTGTTTAGGCTTGCGATTTTGCTGTTTAGGTTCAGTTGATAGCGCTTGTTGCTCGTTGTTGCTGTCATCGCGATTTGGCTTGTTACGCTTGTTATCACGTTTATCATCGCGGTTGCGACGATTACGGTCATTGCGGTCATTGCCATTACGGTCATCACGTTCGTTGCGATCGTTACGGTTGTTGTTACGATCATTACGGTCGTTGCGCTCGTTACGATTATTGTTGCGATCATTACGGTCGTTACGATTATTGCGACGATTGCGATTGTTACGATTTGGACGCTCGTTTGCTTTCGGCTCTTCTTTTTTCTCTTCATCTTTAGCTGAGCCAAAAATGAAGTCGCCTAGTGCTTTAATGAATCGGCTGATTAGGCCTGGTTGAGCGTCGCTTGCTTCTACTTTTTTCGCTGGTGCTGCTGGTTTTACTGGTGCAGCGGTTGGCGCTGGAGCAGGAGCTGGCGCTGATTGTGCCGGCGCTGCAAAACCGCGTAGAGCAGGTTCTTCAATCTTCTTAGGTTTGATGTCAGTGTCAGGAATATCTTTTCCTTCCGCTTCTTTCAGAGCATCTAGCTTTTTAGGCAGTAGATAAGAAAGTAGGTCAAACTCTTCGCCTTCACGAACACGAACCACTTCAAAGTGAGGGGTTTCCATGTCTGAGTTAGGCACAACTAAGATTTTAACGTCTTGGTTTTTCTCGATATGGTTTACTGAGCGACGTTTTTCGTTCAATAGGTAAGAAGCGATTGGCACAGGCACAACAGCAAGAACTTGTGCTGTGTTGTCTTTTAATGCTTCTTCTTCGATCAAACGCAGTACAGAAAGTGCTAGAGATTCGTTATCACGAATCACACCGGTACCGGTACAACGAGGACAAATGTGGTGGCTTGCTTCAGCAAGAGACGGGCTCAAGCGTTGACGAGACATCTCAAGTAGACCAAAGCGAGAAATACGACCAATCTGAACACGAGCACGATCCATACGAACCGCGTCACGTAGACGGTTTTCAACTTCACGCTGGTGACGAACAGGGGTCATATCGATGAAATCGATGACCACTAGACCGCCAAGGTCGCGCAGACGTAGCTGACGAGCAATTTCGTCCGCTGCTTCTAAGTTAGTGTTTAGAGCCGTTTCTTCGATATCGCCGCCTTTTGTTGCGCGAGCTGAGTTGATATCGATAGAGGTGAGGGCTTCTGTTGGGTCGATAACGATCGAGCCGCCAGAAGGCAAACGAACTTCGCGTTGGAACGCGGATTCAATTTGGCTTTCGATTTGGTAGTGGCTAAATAGCGGCACTTCACCATCGTATTTCTTCACACGGTTAACGAAATCAGGGCGTACTAGACGAATGTGCTCAAGAGCGCGATCGTACATAGTGTTGCTGTCGATTAAGATTTCGCCAATATCGCGACGCAAGTAGTCACGAATCGCGCGAACGATAACGTTACTTTCTTGGTGAATTAGGAATGGTGCTGCGTTGCTATCAGACGCTTGTTTGATTGCGCTCCAATGATTAAGAAGAACGTTTAGGTCCCACTCAAGCTCTTCTGCACTTTTACCTACACCAGCGGTACGCACGATTAGGCCCATACCTTGCGGTAGTTCCAATGTGCTTAGTGCTGCTTTAAGTTGAGTGCGCTCGTCACCTTCGATACGGCGAGAAATACCACCGGCACGAGGGTTGTTAGGCATAAGAACTAAGTAACTACCCGCAAGAGAGATAAAAGTGGTTAACGCTGCACCTTTGTTGCCGCGCTCTTCTTTCTCAACTTGTACGATTACTTCTTGTCCTTCCGTTAGCACTTCTTTAATGCTTGGACGGCCTTGGTAGGTATAACCTTGAGGGAAGTATTCGCGAGCAATTTCTTTAAGAGGGAGGAAACCGTGTCTTTCTGCACCATAGTCAACAAAAGCCGCTTCAAGGCTTGGTTCGATGCGAGTGATACGTCCTTTGTAGATGTTTGCTTTTTTAGATTCGTGACCTGGGCTCTCGATATCAAGATCGAATAAGCGCTGACCGTCCACTAAAGCAACACGCAACTCTTCTTTTTGAGTTGCGTTGATTAGCATTCTTTTCATTTAAAAATCTCGTTGTCATTTTTTTATTGTGCTTGTTGCTTTGCTCTCTCTCTCACGGTGCCAGATCCCATGGTTTATTCAGTGCAGCCTCCCGGCTGGAGGGATGCTCTGGGGCACTCCAGTTCTCACATGCAGTTAACTTGTGAGCCGCGATTTCGGCGGAATATACTCAACATGAAAGGAGATGAGTAGAGCAACAAGAAGCCAACGTTGGAAAGGTCTTACGCCGTGTGCTGCGTTTCCTATTCGTTAGCAATCTACTCATTTTTTGCGTTAAATGATTTGACTTGTATAAATATAAATCAAATCGCTCTTTGCAAGGACAGAACTATAGCAGTACCCAGTAAACACGGCAATCGGCTTTATTGTAAAACAACCAATAATCAGTGTTTATGTTTGATAATATCGTGTTGAAACATGTTTTTTATTTCGTTAACAGTCATCTAACCGATGAGCCGCCCTAAATTTACACGCAATCGATTCAAAATTGCTTCATCTATAGTCTGGAATGAAGAAAATGTGAATTTGGTCTGATTTGAGTGATAGAATAGAAACATGAGCGAAATTAGAACCCAAGTCCAGTTTGTCGATATCGATCAAGATATGGCAGGCCAGCGCATTGATAACTTTCTGCGCAATCAATTAAAAAGCATCCCGAAAAGCATGGTTTATCGTATCGTGCGTAAAGGGGAAGTCCGAGTTAACAAAAAACGCGTAAAAGCGGAATACAAATTACAAGCTGGGGACGTGGTGCGAATTCCACCGGTAACGGTTGAAGAGAAAACGCCGGAAGTGGCACCAAGTACGAAGCTTAACAAAGTGGCTGAATTAGAAGATATGATCATCTATGAAGATGAACATATGCTGATTTTGAATAAGCCGTCGGGTACTGCGGTTCATGGCGGTAGCGGTTTAAAATTTGGTGCGATTGAAGCGTTACGCGCTTTGCGCCCACAAGCTCGATTTTTAGAACTTGTGCATCGCATCGATCGCGATACATCCGGTATTTTGTTAGTGGCGAAGAAGCGTTCAGCGTTGCGTCATTTACAAGCCCAGTTCCGTGAAAAAACGGTTCAGAAATATTACTTTGCGTTGGTGATGGGTGAGTGGAAAGCAAGCTGTAAGGTTGTGAATGCACCACTGCTTAAAAACGAAGTCAACAGCATAGTACGTGTGAACCCGAACGGTAAACCGTCAGAAACGCGCTTTAAAGTGTTAGAAAAATTCCCTAACGCGACCTTGATTCAAGCGAGCCCTATTACTGGACGTACTCACCAGATTCGTGTTCACGTGCAGTATGCAGGCCATCCGATTGGGTGGGATGATCGTTATGGTGATCGTCGTTTTGATGCCTACACAGCAAAAGTAGGTCTAGACCGTCTGTTCTTACACGCGGCTAATATTAAGTTCCAACATCCATCGAATGACGAATGGATGGAAATCAATGCTCCACTGGACCAAAAGCTTGAAAAAGTATTGGCTGGTTTGAGAAAGTTGGTTTAATTGCATTGTCGTCATTTGACGACGATTGTGATGATTAATGAGCAGCGGCAAAGGATGCGTCAGCAAACCCTTTGCCGTTGTTTTATATATGCTTCTATGTTTAAAGCACATTAAAGCCTTGTGCTTGTAAAAGGTCGACCAAGTCAATTAATGGTAGGCCGACCAAGGTGTTAGGATCTTTACCTTCTAAACGGTCGAAGAGCGCAATACCAAGACCTTCGCTTTTAAAGCTGCCTGCACAATTGAAAGGTTGCTCTTTATCGACATAACGTTCAATTTGTGCCGATGTCAATTTGCGAAAGTGGACAATAAACGTATCCAGTTTTACGTTTGTTTCACCACTCGTGGTGTTATGCAGCGCTAAACCGGTGTAGAAAGTAATGCTCTGACCGCTTTGGCGGTGAAGTTGTTCGATTGCGCCTTCGCGAGTATGCGGCTTCCCGATGATCTCTCCATCAATAACGCAGACTTGATCGCTGCCAATAATGAGAGAAGGGCAGTCGGTTTGACAAGACTCCGCTTTCCCTTGTGCTAGGCGTTGCACTAATGCACTTGGACTCTCACCGTCGAGAGGGGTTTCATCGAAAAGCGGGTTGGCCGTTTTAAATGGAATTGCTAGTTTATTGAGCAGTTGTTGCCTGAAAGGTGAAGTAGAGGCTAAAACTAGTTGGTAATTTGGCATTTTTATTTACAATCAAAATAGGCTTTGATTGAAGCATAAACGATATTTTAGCGCTTATCATAGCGCTCTAGGTGGAAAGGAAAAAAAGTATAACTTTTTGCCCTTTTTCTTTGACTCTAAACAATTTGGAAGATAGAATTTGCGCCCTATGCAAAAGGTAAAAATACCGCGAACGGTTGATCCTGCGAAAACCGCTCAAAAGCGACTGGATATAAATGGTATCATTCAAACCAGTCTTTTTAAGCGTTTAAGCGAAGCAACTGAAGGCGTAAAACGTGACGCGCAAGTCTCATTGTCATTTGGGCTTGATGAACAGCGACTCGTCGTTATCTCTGGTAAAGCTAACGTCGAAGTTGATTTAGAGTGTCAACGTTGTAATGAGGTTTTCGCACGCGAGTGTGAAGTCCAATTCACTTATACTCCTGTTTACAGCGAGAAAACTGAAGAGGAAGCACCGGAAGAGTACGATTTGGTAGATCTAAACGAGTACGGTGAGTTAGACCTGATTCAACTAGTTGAAGACGAGTTCATCCTTGGATTGCCACAAGTAGCAATGCATGACGAAGCGGACTGTAGCGTTAACTCAAATAATATGGTGTTTGGTGAACTTCCTGAAGAAATTGAGGAAGAAATAAAACCGAATCCATTTGATATCTTAAAAAGCTTAAAGCGCTAACTTATTAACAAGTAAGTATCTTTAAGAATTTACATAGGAGTAGGGTCAATGGCCGTACAAAAGAGCAAGAAATCACGTTCAATGCGTGGCATGCGTCGTTCACACGATGCGCTAACTACAGCTGCACTTTCTGTAGACGCAACTTCAGGTGAAACTCACCTACGTCACAACGTGACTGCCGAAGGTTTCTACCGCGGCAAAAAGGTTATCAACAAGTAAGGTTGACCTTTGCATAATATAACCGTTGCGCTTGATGCAATGGGCGGAGACTTCGGTCCCCGTGTAACAGTGCCTGCCGCCGTGCAGGCACTGTCGTATTTCCCAGAGCTAAAAGTGATCCTACTAGGTGATCGGCCTTCGATCACATCTCAATTATCGAATCTTGGTTATCAGCCAGATGCTCGACTGAGCATTCAGCATTGTGACCGAGTGATCTCCAATTCAGAAAAACCTTCTCTAGCATTACGCAATGGCCAAAACAGTTCCATGGGCCGAGCGATTGATCTGGTCTCTGTCGGACATGCAGATGCATGTGTTAGCGCAGGGAATACCGGTGCCTTAATGGCTTTGTCGCGTTTTCGTCTTAAATTGTTGCCAGGTATTGAACGACCTGCTCTGATCTCCGAGTTACCGACGATTTCAGGCAGCCGAACTTGGATGCTCGATTTGGGTGCGAATGTTTCCAGTGACGCTGATTCGTTATTCCAATTTGCGGTCATGGGCAGCGCGCTCGCAGAACAATACTTAGACCACCCCCCAAGGGTAGCGATTCTCAATATCGGCGCTGAAGAAATAAAAGGTAATGATCTTGTCAAGCGTTGTGCAGAAATGCTATCACAAACCCAATCGGTCAATTTTGTCGGCTATATTGAAGGTAATCAATTATTACAAGATGCCGCAGATGTGATTGTCTGCGACGGATTTGTTGGTAATATCTGTTTAAAGGCGTGCGAAGGAACAGCACAGCTTTTTATTGACCGATTGAAATCATCGATGATGGCGTCGTCAATAAAGGGTTGGATTGCCAGAAAATTGTTTTCTGAGTTATTTAATGAACTAAAAACATTGAACCCCGACCAGTATAACGGCGCAAGTTTGCTAGGATTGCGCGGCATTGTAATAAAAAGCCACGGAAGTGCTGATGTAGGGGCTGTTATTCATGCCATTGGCGAAGCCCTGCATGAGGTCAAACGACAGGTACCAAGCCGTATTAGCGATCGTTTGGAAGCGGTTTTACTCGAGAGGCACTATTAGTCTTCATGTATAGCAAAATATTAGGTACTGGCAGCTATCTGCCATCTCAAGTGCGTACTAACGCAGACTTAGAGAAAATGGTAGAAACATCAGATGAGTGGATTGTCGCTCGTACTGGTATTAAAGAACGTCGCATCGCTGCAGAAGGCGAGACAGTGGCTGACATGTCTTATCAAGCGGCACTGAACGCGATTGATATGGCGAACATCGATAAACACGATATCGATATGATCATTGTTGCGACCACGAGTAGCAGCAGTGCGTTCCCATCATCGGCTTGTCAAGTTCAAGGCATGTTAGGCATCAAAGGCTGTCCTGCGTTTGATTTGGCGGCAGCATGTTCAGGCTTTGTGTACGCATTGTCGATTGCTGATCAGCACATTAAAACGGGCATGTGTAAAAACATTCTTGTGATTGGTGCGGATGCGCTGTCTAAAACCTGTGATCCAACTGACCGTTCAACGATCATCCTTTTTGGTGATGCTGCCGGTGCAGTTGTGATTGGCGCAAGTGAAGAGCCTGGTATCCTATCGACGCATATCAATGCTGACGGTGCTTTCGGGGATTTACTGAGTTTACCTGTGCCTGTCCGTGAGGGTAGCGAGGGTGACAAGTGGCTTTACATGGCGGGTAACGAAGTCTTTAAAGTGGCGGTGACTCAGCTTTCTAAGCTGGTGAAAGACACACTTGAAGCGAATAACATGCATAAGTCTGAGCTAGATTGGCTCGTGCCACATCAGGCGAACTACCGCATTATTTCTGCGACCGCTAAAAAGTTATCGATGTCACTTGATCAAGTTGTATTGACGCTTGATAAGCACGGTAATACGTCGGCGGCGACAGTACCAACAGCATTGGATGAAGCCGTGCGTGATGGTCGTATTCAACGTGGTCAAATGTTGCTTCTAGAAGCGTTTGGCGGTGGCTTTACTTGGGGCTCTGCGCTCGTTAAGTTCTAAGCGAAAAAAATTCTAAATGAAGATGCACGTTGTGCATCTTTTCATACCGGC
The DNA here is from genome assembly GCF_000827885.1 of Vibrio renipiscarius. Classification (GTDB taxonomy): domain Bacteria; phylum Pseudomonadota; class Gammaproteobacteria; order Enterobacterales; family Vibrionaceae; genus Vibrio; species Vibrio renipiscarius. The sequence continues at coordinate 408,330 of NZ_JTKH01000006.1, forward strand.
ATCACCATAATTTACGTTCACGATTTTACCGTGATCGAGTGAGGTTGGTGTTACTTATTTGTTTTAAGGAAAAGAACATGAGCAAGTTTGCTATCGTATTTCCAGGTCAAGGTTCACAAGCATTAGGTATGCTTGCAGAGCTTGGCGAACAATATGACGTAGTTAAACAAACTTTTGCCGAAGCTTCTGATGCACTAGGTTACGATCTTTGGGCGTTGGTTCAAGATGGTCCTGTAGAAGATTTAAACCAAACTTTCCGTACTCAACCAGCACTATTGGCATCGTCAGTCGCGATTTGGCGTGTATGGCAAGAGCTTGGTCTAGAGCAACCTGCAAATCTAGCAGGTCACAGCCTAGGTGAGTACTCAGCGCTAGTATGTGCAGGTGTTATCGACTTTAAACAAGCGATCAAGCTTGTTGAGCTACGTGGTCACCTAATGCAAGAAGCGGTACCAGCTGGTACGGGCGCTATGTACGCGATCATCGGTCTAGACGACGCGGCGATTGCAAAAGCGTGTGAAGATGCAGCGCAAGGTGACGTTGTTTCTCCAGTAAACTTTAACTCTCCTGGTCAAGTGGTTATCGCAGGCAGCAAAGCGGCTGTAGAGCGTGCTGGCGTGCTTTGTAAAGAAGCGGGCGCGAAGCGTGCTTTACCTCTTCCTGTTTCTGTGCCGTCTCACTGTGCGCTGATGAAGCCTGCAGCCGATAAGCTTGCAATCGCACTAGAAGAAATCGAATTCAAAACGCCTCAGCTACCGGTTATCAACAACGTTGATGTGATGGCTGAAGTGGAACCAGAAAAAATCAAACTTGCACTTGTTCGTCAGCTATACAGCCCAGTACGTTGGACTGAGTGCGTTGAGCTTATGAGTGAGCAAGGCGTTGAAAAACTGTTAGAAGTTGGCCCAGGTAAAGTATTGACTGGTCTTACAAAACGCATTGTAAAAACGTTGGATGCAGCGGCAGTGAATGACATTGCGTCACTTGAAGCGGCTAAATAGTCAGCGCTGCTAAGTAATCGAAAGGAACGAAGATAATGATGAATCTAGAAGGCAAAATTGCCCTAGTGACTGGCGCAAGTCGTGGTATCGGTCGTGCTATCGCTGAACTGCTTGTTGAGCGCGGTGCAACGGTAATTGGTACGGCAACGTCTGAAAGCGGCGCGGCAGCCATCAGTGAATACCTTGGCGACAATGGCAAAGGCCTTGCGCTAAATGTTACTGATGTTGAGTCTATCGCGGCGACGCTAAAAATCATCAACGATGAATTTGGTGTGATCGATATTCTAGTCAACAATGCGGGCATTACCCGTGATAATTTGCTTATGCGCATGAAAGACGATGAGTGGAACGATATTATCGACACCAACTTAACGCCTATTTTCCGTATGTCAAAAGCAGTGTTGCGCGGCATGATGAAAAAACGCTCTGGTCGTATCATCAATGTTGGTTCGGTTGTGGGTACCATGGGTAACGCAGGTCAAACGAACTACGCAGCAGCAAAAGCAGGTGTGATTGGCTTTACTAAGTCAATGGCTCGTGAAGTCGCTTCTCGTGGCGTTACCGTGAACACGGTAGCGCCAGGTTTCATTGAAACTGACATGACGAAAGCACTGAATGATGACCAGCGCTCAGCAACACTGGCTAACGTGCCTGCTGGTCGTCTAGGTGACCCTCGTGAAATTGCGTCGGCGGTTGCATTTTTAGCATCGCCAGAGGCTGCATACATCACAGGTGAAACTTTGCATGTCAATGGCGGCATGTATATGGTTTAATAGCCGAGTTTGATAACCTTTGTTGATATTTTGACTTTGTCTTCTTGTCGGGAAAGTGTGAAACTTGCTATTGATTTGCACAACAATTGTGCATGATATAAGTCAAAGTTGTATTGAATTTCGGTTAAAATCGCTAAAATTGTGGTTTGACCAGCAAGGACCCCCTTGCAACTTTCAATAGTTCTAATAAACTACGGAATCATCGCATTAGGCGAAATCTGTAAAGGAAAAGAAAAATGAGCAACATCGAAGAACGCGTAAAGAAAATCATTATTGAACAGCTAGGTGTGGATGAAGCAGAAGTTAAAAACGAAGCTTCTTTTGTTGATGATCTAGGTGCTGATTCTCTAGACACTGTTGAACTAGTAATGGCTCTAGAAGAAGAATTCGACACTGAGATTCCAGATGACGAAGCTGAGAAGATTACTACTGTTCAAGCTGCAATCGACTACGTGAACAGCGCTCAGTAATATCTCCCCCAGGCGGCCTTCTGGCCGCCTGAGTTCTTTTTTAACCCTTCTATCTCTCTCATAGAATCATTTCATTTCCCGGAGAATAAAATCGTGTCCAAGCGTCGTGTTGTTGTCACTGGCATGGGTATGTTGTCACCGGTAGGCAACACCGTAGAATCATCATGGAAAGCCCTGCTAGAAGGTCAAAGCGGTATCGTTAATATCGATCACTTTGATGCTACTAATTTCTCTACTCGCTTTGCTGGCCTAGTTAAAGATTTTAACTGCGAAGAGTACATGTCTAAGAAAGATGCTCGTAAAATGGATTTGTTTATCCAATACGGTATCGCGGCTGGTATTCAAGCCCTTGACGACTCTGGCTTACAAATTAATGAACTAAACGCTCCACGTGTTGGTGTTGCGATTGGTTCGGGTATCGGCGGTCTAGACCTGATTGAAAAAGGTCATGATGCACTGATCGAAAAAGGCCCACGTAAAGTTAGCCCATTTTTTGTACCATCAACCATCGTAAACATGGTTGCAGGTAACCTCTCTATCATGCGTGGCTTACGCGGCCCTAACATCGCTATTTCAACAGCGTGTACGACAGGCCTGCATAACATCGGCCATGCAGCACGAATGATTGCTTACGGCGATGCAGATGCAATGGTAGCAGGTGGTTCTGAGAAGGCGTCTACGCCTCTTGGTATGGCTGGCTTCGGTGCGGCTAAAGCACTTTCGACTCGTAACGATGAACCGCAAAAAGCGTCTCGTCCATGGGATAAAGACCGCGACGGTTTTGTTCTTGGTGACGGTGCTGGCATGATGGTTCTTGAAGAGTACGAACATGCGAAAGCACGTGGCGCTAAGATTTATGCAGAGCTTGTTGGCTTTGGTATGTCTGGCGATGCTTACCACATGACTTCCCCAACACCTGACGGTTCTGGCGGCGCGCTTGCGATGGAAGCGGCGATGCGTGATGCAGGTATTGTTGGTACTCAAGTGGGTTATGTGAATGCACACGGTACATCAACACCGGCAGGTGACGTAGCTGAAATCAAGGGTGTAAAACGTGCTCTTGGTGAAGACGGCTCTAAACAAGTAAAAGTATCATCAACTAAATCAATGACAGGTCACCTATTGGGTGCTGCTGGTTCAGTTGAAGCGATCATTACTGTATTGTCTCTTGTTGACCAAATCGTACCACCAACGATTAACCTCGATAATCCAGAAGAAGGTTTAGATATCGATCTTGTTCCACATGTTGCTCAAAAAGTAGATATGGAATATGCGATCTGTAACTCTTTCGGTTTCGGCGGTACTAACGGTTCTCTTGTCTTTAAAAAGATTTAATCGAGAAACGGCTATAGATTTGTGATAAAACGGCTTAATGCTTTTGGCATTAGGCCGTTTTTTATTTTAGGGACTGATTGTGTTTTGGCTTAACGGACAACCTGCGGATTCAATTTCTCTTCTCGACCGTTCTTTTCAATATGGCGATGGTGGTTTTACGACCCTGCTGACCGAGCACGGTAAACTTTGCCAATGGCCGTATCATAAGCAACGCATGCAGGCATGCTTAGCGGCGCTTGCGATTGCAGAGCCTGATTGGACGCTGGTTGAGCGATGGTTGGCAGTGGCAGCAAAACCTGAACCGTTAGCGGGACTCAAACTGCACATTAGCCGAGGCGAGGGTGGACGGGGTTATAGCTCTACTCAAGTGAGTGCCGCTAATGTTACTATTAGCGACTTTGCTTATCCGCCACATTACCGCCAATGGCAAGCACAGGGTATTGATCTTGGCATTAGCCAGGTGACTTTAGGCCTGACACCGAGTTTAGCGGGGCATAAGCACAATAACCGGCTTGAACAGATTCTTGTTAAGGCCGATTTAGACAAGCATGGTTTGGTTGATGGTTTGGTTTTGGATATCAATGCAAACATCATTGAGACCAGTATAGCCAATGTATTCTGGCGACGAGGTGAGGTGCTTTATACACCTCAACTTGATATGTCAGGAGTCGCAGGCGTTGCGAGAAGGCGCGTGTTAGAGTTTGCTCAAAACGCTGAGATAGTCGTTAAAATAGGTCGATTTGATTTATCCCATATATTAGAAGCTGATGAAGTGTTTATGACGAACGCTTTGTTAGGTGCCGCGCCGATCCGGGCGATTGAAAGTCAGACGTTCCCAATTGGACCACTGACAAGACGTATTCAGGAGATGTTAGTCCCGTGATTAAGAAGATCACTTTTTTACTTATTTTACTTGTGGCGATCGCCGCAGGTGCTTTTTTCTATGTGACCAAGCAAGTCGAACAATTTGTAGGTCAACCTTTACAGTTATCACAAGAGCGAATTTTTACTGTTGAGACGGGGTCCAGTTTTGCTCGTGTTCTCAATCAATTGATTTCAGAAAAGCTGATTGAATCGAATGACGTTATGCCGCTGGTACGTCGTTTTCATCCAGAACTGACGCAAATCAAAGCGGGGACCTATCTGATCACTCCAGAGATGAACCTGACTCAGGCATTGATGTTATTCAAAACGGGTAAAGAGCATCAGTTTTCATTGACGTTTGTGGAAGGCTCTCGTTTTAGTGAGTGGCGTACTATTTTAGAAAATGCGCCTTACCTTGAGCATAAAACGACGGATATGTCGGAAGCGGAGATCGCGAAACATCTCGGTATCGCACACGAGAAACTTGAAGGGTTATTCCTAGCAGAGACGTTCAATTATACCTACGGAACGTCTGATTTGGACATTCTTGAGCGTTCGTCTGACAAGTTACAATCGGTGTTGGATAAAGCGTGGCAAGAACGCCAAGATAAGTTACCGCTTAAGACGCCTTATGAAGCGCTTATATTAGCGTCTATCATTGAGAAAGAAACAGCCGTTGAATCGGAACGCGAACGAGTGGCTTCGGTCTTTGTTAACCGTCTTAATAAGCGCATGCGCCTGCAAACCGACCCGACCGTTATTTACGGCATGGGTGATAGCTACGATGGTAACATTCGTAAGAAAGACTTACGCAAGCCGACCCCATACAACACTTATACCATCTCTGGTCTGCCACCGACACCGATCGCGATGGCTGGAGAAGCTTCCATTTTGGCGGCATTGAATCCTGAGAGCAGTAAATACTACTACTTTGTCGCTAGTGGCAAGGGTGGGCATGTCTTTTCTAAAACGTTGGCCGAACACAACCGTGCGGTTCGTGCCTACTTAAAACAATTAAGAAGTAATAAATAACTCATGAGCCAAGCTAAATTTATCGTTATTGAAGGCCTTGAAGGGGCAGGAAAAAGCACTGCAATCCAAGCGGTTCTAAAAACACTGCAATCGGCGGGCATTGATTCTATTCAAAATACTCGCGAACCTGGAGGCACTCAGTTAGCAGAAAAACTGCGTGAGTTGGTTAAGCAAGAGCACGAAGGCGAAGTTCTGCAGGATATGACCGAATTGCTGCTGATGTATGCCGCGCGCGTTCAATTAGTCGAGAATGTGATTAAGCCTGCACTTGCATCTGGCACATGGGTGGTCGGTGATCGCCACGATATGTCTTCTCAAGCGTATCAAGGTGGTGGTCGTCAAATTGCTCGTGAAACCATGCAATCATTGCGCGATACCACGCTGGGGGCTTTTAAGCCGGACTTTACGCTCTATTTAGATATTGATCCGCGCATTGGTTTAGAGCGTGCGCGTGGTCGCGGCGAGTTGGATCGTATTGAAAAAATGGACATGAGCTTTTTCGACCGTTCTAGAGAACGTTATTTAGAAATTGCGAATAGCGACGCATCGGTTGTGATCATCAATGCTAACCAATCAATGGAACTCGTGGCATCTGATATTCACTCTGCGTTGCTGCAGTGGTTGGAAACGCGCTAATGTCCCAGCTTTATCCCTGGTTAGCGCCTCTTTGGCATCAATGGCAAGCGGATCTTGAACACGATCGTTTTCCCAATGCCGCTTTGCTGATTGCGAAAGCGGGTCTTGGTGTCGATCTGCTCGTGAACAAATTCAGTCAAGCGGTGATGTGCAGCAACTATGCAGCCGACCCTTGTGGTTTTTGTCATAGCTGCCAGTTAATGGCTGCGAGTCACCATCCGGATTACCATCGAGTGGTGCCTGAAAAAGAAGGCAAATCCATTACGGTTGAACAAATCCGCCAATGTAATCGTATTGCTCAAGAGTCTTCTCAGCTCGCAGGTTATCGATTGATTGTGATTGAGCCAGCGGAAGCCATGAATGAGTCGGCGGCCAATGCACTGTTGAAAACGCTGGAAACGCCTTCGGAAAAATGCCTATTTTTGTTAGTGGCAAGCTCAGCGAGTCAATTGTTACCTACGATCACCAGTCGTTGTCAGCAATGGCATGTAGGGGAGCCAGATACACAAACTTTAACGCAATGGTTGTCTGAGCAAACCGCGCTTACAGTACCGCCTTATGCCGCCCATCTTAACGGTAACTCTCCACTAAAAACCTTACGTTTTATTGAAGAGAAAGAGCAAAGTCGTTATCAATCGATGGAACAACAGCTTTTAGCGGTGACACGAAAGCAGGGTGATGTGATAAAGCTCGCGAAAGAGCTCGCTGGTGATGCGGAACAATCCTTAAATTGGCTGTGGTACTTATTAACGGATGCGCAAAAATGCCATTTTGGCCTGACCTTGCCGAACCGGGTTTCGGGGGCCGATGAGCTTGCCAATCGCGTGAGTTATCAATTGCTCTATACTCAGAGCGAGGCGTTACGTGAATTGATTGGACAGCTGACCGCGCACTCGGGCCTTAACCGAGAGCTTCTTATTTTAGATTGGTTGATTAACTTTAACGAGGATGTATGTTTGTAGATTCACATTGCCATCTCGATAAACTGGATTATCAAGATTTACACCAAGGGATCGGTGACGTGATTGCGAAAGCAAAAGCGGCGAATGTTACGGAGCTATTGTCAGTCGGTGTTACCCTAGATGCCTTTCCTAATATGATGGAAATGATCACTCCTTATGATAACGTTTATGCTTCGTGTGGTGTTCACCCATTAGACGTCGAGAGCGATTTTTCACTGGAACTTCTGCATCAATACGCCTCTCATCCTAAAGTGGTGGCGATCGGTGAAACTGGGCTTGATTACCACTACCAACCCGAAACGAAACCACTTCAGCAACAGCGTTTTGAGCAGCAGGTCGCGCTGGCGGTTGAACTGAATAAGCCGCTGATTATCCATACTCGTAATGCAAGAGAAGATACCTTAGATATTTTGCGTAACGGTGGCGCTGATAAGTGCGGCGGAGTGATTCACTGCTTTACTGAAGACCTTGCCTTTGCGCAGGCTGCGATGGAGTTAGGCTTCTACATTTCTATTTCTGGCATTGTGACGTTTAGACAAGCGACAGAATTGAAAGAAGTGGTGAAGGCTCTTCCATTAGAGCGCTTGCTGATCGAGACGGACTCACCGTACCTGGCACCAGTACCGCATCGTGGAAAGCAGAATCAACCGGCTTATGTCGTTGAGGTTGCTGCATACATCGCGCAATTGCGTGGTACCTCGCTGAGTGAGGTTGGGCAAAAAACCAGCGATAACTTCAGGAATCTTTTTTTGAGATAGAAATAAAAGATTGTTTAAAAAAGGAGCTAAGGCTCCTTTTTTAATGCCCCGAATCAAAGCTAAACGTTTTCATCTGTGATGTTTACTAAAAATGTTGAACTTATTGTTCTTTTTACTGTGATTTGTAATTTTGTTACAAAAAATAACAATGCCATGTATTTTATTTACGGCATGAAATTAATGTTCTATACAATATTTTTAATCAAATTCAATGATTTAAATGTTTGTAATCCATTCCATTTGTTGAAAATACGTGTGATCTATCTATTACTTTGCAATTAAATTGACCAAGCGCCTAGAAAGTACAGCGAGTATCAAGATATATTTAGAACCAGAAAATATAACGTAACAAGTGGTTACATTTTCTAAGGGTGCTAACATTTAGGCTACGGGGGTGTGCCGTTAGAACCCAGATAATTCTAATAATTCTTTCAGGAGCATATACATGTTTAAGAACCTTTTTGCTAACCTGCAAAAAGTAGGTAAGTCACTGATGCTACCAGTATCAGTATTGCCTGTTGCAGGTATCCTACTTGGTGTGGGCGCAGCCGATCTTAGTTTCATCCCAGATATCGTTTCAAACCTAATGGAACAAGCTGGCGGCTCAGTCTTCGGTCAAATGGCACTGCTATTTGCTGTAGGTGTAGCACTTGGCTTTACAAATAACGACGGTGTTGCAGGTCTTGCTGCAATCGTTGGTTACGGTATCATGACCGCAACGCTTGGCGTAATGGCTGGCGTGATGGGCGTTGAAAAAATCGATACTGGTGTACTAGGTGGTATCCTTGTCGGTGGTGTGGCTGCTTGGGCATTCAACCGCTTCTTCAAGATTCAGCTTCCTGAATACCTTGGCTTCTTCGCTGGTAAGCGTGCAGTGCCAATCATCACGGGTTTCACCGCGATCGGTCTTGCTGTTGTTCTTTCTGTCGTATGGCCACCAGTAGGTAGCGCAATCTCTGCATTCTCTGATTGGGCTGCACACCAAAACCCACAAATGGCGTTTGGTATCTACGGCGTTATTGAACGTACGCTTATCCCATTTGGTCTTCACCACGTTTGGAACGTACCTTTCTTCTTCGAAGCAGGTACTTGTGTAAACGCTGCGGGCGAAACTCAAAATGGTGTTCTTACATGTTACCTAGTTGCTGATGAAGCAACACGTGCTGCAGGCAATGGCTTCGGTCAGCTAGCTGGCGGTTACATGTTCAAGATGTTTGGTCTACCAGCAGCAGCAATTGCAATTGCTCATTGTGCTAAACCAGAAAACCGCGCAAAAGTAATGGGTATCATGGCATCAGCTGCTTTGACTTCATTCCTTACCGGTATCACTGAACCTATCGAATTCTCATTCCTATTCGTAGCGCCAATCCTATACGCGATTCACGCTCTACTAGCAGGTTCTGCATACGTACTAGCGAATACTCTAGGCTTCGTACACGGTACTTCATTCTCACACGGTCTGATTGACTTCCTAGTTCTTTCTGGCAATGCTCAGAAGATGGGTCTGATGGTCGCTTGTGGTCTAGGTTACGCAGCGCTGTACTACATCGTATTCCGCACTGTAATCACGGCTCTTGATCTGAAAACTCCAGGTCGTGAAGATGAGTCTGAAGAAGCAGTTGCAGTAACGGGCTCAGAATTGGCTGGTGAACTTGTAGCAGCATTCGGTGGTAAAGAAAACATCACTGGTCTAGATGCATGTATTACTCGTCTACGTGTTGCGGTTGCTGACACTGCAAACGTTGACCAAGATAAACTGAAACAGCTAGGTGCAGCAGGTGTTGTTGTCGTAGCGGGTGGTGTTCAGGCTATCTTCGGTACTAAATCTGACAACCTAAAAACTGACATGGATGAGTGGATTCGTAATCACTAATCTAAACCTTCCCCTATAGGTATGTTTGTAAAAGGAGGCTTCGGCCTCCTTTTTTGCTTTTTCACATCGTCTATTCTTCTTTCCTAACCTCTCTATTTTCCAAACTTATACCCACTCACTAACACGCCCTTGTTACCGCTTAATTTTTTGGCTATTCGGTTGAACCCTTAAGATCTTTTTTTAGCGTTGTTTGATTCGTGTTTGTCATGATTCTGGCAGCCGCCTAACCTCATGTTGACGTTTAAATGCGCAGTTTTACGACAATAAGAACTTTGCTTAATCAATTTTAGGACGTGATAAATGAGAGAAGGATGGGGTCGCTTAATTGTGGGGTTGGGGTTAACGGCGCTTAGCACACACACGCTGGCAAATAACGAGAAACCAACGAATTTAGCGGTCGGTATGGCGGTTGATCAGCAATTAAGCGTGGTTGTGGAGCTAGACAATCAATATCGCTTTATCATAGGCAACCAAGGGGGAGCTTTTGATTACATCGCTAAGCGCGGCCAATTTGATATTGAAGAACCGATCAGTTGGTATGTTGGTATTGGGGGTTGGGGCGAGTGGGATGGTGACTTTGGCGCTCGCGTACCGCTTGGCGTAAGCTACCAAGTGAGTCAAGGTTGGCAAGTCTATGGTCAAGTGCAGCCTGAGTTGAATATGCACAGAGGCTGGGAGTTAGAGGTAGGTGCTGCATTGGGCGCTAAATACCATTTCTAATCGCCGGTTTAGCAAAAGGTAAGTAACCTTGCGACAAAAAGGGTGTCAGGAAATAGGTTTCAGAAAATAGGCCGAAAAAGCAGGGTTCTATTTCGGAGCAATGTGTTTCAGGAAGGGGTGATGGAGCTGAATGCTCGCAGTCTATCGGCAGGTCAGACTAGGTAAAGGCGTTTGAATAAAAAATGCCGGCACAAGGGCCGGCATCGATTCTCTATCAAGTGATTATGGTTGCTTGTTCATTGCCCGTTTGATGCAGATGGCTGCGCCACCCCAAGTAATGCTCAAACCGATCACTAACATGATTATTGCACCTGTTGTCATAATTATGCCTCCTGCTGACGGTTTGTTGCGTTAAGAATAAGACCAAATACGAGTAATGCGCCCATGATAATCCAACCTAGCGTCAAGTCGTAACCACCGTAGCCTTCGGTGAATAACTCTTGTACTTTTGTGGCAAGAATAACGGCTAGCATCACTGGTGTTATGAATCGAAGGCAAACATCGAACCACTGACCAATCGTAAAATCTGACGTTGAGTTAACATATTCACGGACGCTTGGTACTTTATTTAGTAACCATGCCATGAGAACAATTTCAACTAGGCCGCCAAACATAATACCGATGTTGTTCGCGAAGTGGTCAACCAAGTCAAGCAGTAGTAGGCCGCCATTCGTTGCAAAGGCCATGGATACCACCACCCCTGTCCCAATAACCACGTTGGCTGCTTTTTTACGACTCCAGTTCAATTTGTCGATGATGGCTGATGTGACCGCTTCCATGATGGAGATATGAGAGCTTAAACCTGCCACGACTAATGCGAAGAAGAACAATGGGCCAAGGATGTAAGGTGCTGGCAGTAAGTTAATCGCAGCTGGCAGTGTTACAAAAGCCAATCCAACACCGGCTGAAACCACTTCAGTGATTGGTTTGCCTTGCTCTTGCGCCATGTAACCCAATACGGAGAAGATCATAATACCGGCTAGGATAGAGAAGCCGCAGTTGATCAATACCGTCATAAAGGCATTATTCGTGATATCTGATTTTTCAGGTAAGTAGCTTGAGTAAGCCAACATAATGGCAAAGCCGATACTTAGCGTGAAGAATATCTGACCATAAGCGGCAGCCCATACCTTCACATCCCAAATCTTGCTGAAATCCGGTTCAAACATGTAGTTCACACCGTCTAGAGCGCCTGGAAGGAAGATCATACGTCCGATCAGTAATATCACCATGATGAATAGGATAGGCATCATGATTTTAGATGCACGTTCGATACCTGCTTTAACGCCCCCAACAATGGCCGCATAAGTGACTGCCCATGCCAATAGCATGGCGCCAGCGATATTCCATTGGATGCTACCCAGCGCCGTAGGGGAATTGTCACCACCTAGCTTTAGGTATTCGCTGAAGAAGAATGCGTTAGTGTCGCTGCCCCAACTTTGAGTGAACGACATCCCAAAGTACGAAATAGCCCAACCAATAACCGCAACATAGTAGACCGCGATCACCGCGGCAACGCCGACTTGGAACCATCCTAGCCACTCAAATTTAGCGTGGATTTTAGACAGCGTTTTCGGTGCGCTACCACGATATTTTTGCCCCATGCTGAATTCCAAAATCATAAATGGAATACCCGCGGTGATCATGGCAAATAGATAAGGAATGAAAAAAGCGCCACCACCATTCTCATAGGCCATGTAAGGGAAACGCCAAATGTTACCCAAACCAATCGCCGACCCTACAGCAGCTAAGATAAACCCAGCTCTTGATCCCCATTGCTCTCGCTTCATAGATTACTCCTGTATACAACTCCCTGAGGTATGAAGCTTTTCTTTGGCTGGTTCGCCATAAATGGATGAAAGGGGCAAAGTGCTGTTAAGCAAGCTATGTCCTTTGCTCTATCATCCATGACTTGGCAAAGTTTAGATTTAAATGTTGTTAGCCTAAAGAAAACTCAGAATTTTGTTCTTGAACTTACGATGTGTGTTTGCGGAAACTGATATTTTCAGCTGCGCATGCTAAAGAGACTAACGATTTAATGAGGTTAACGCAATAGATTGTAAACATGGCATTTAGGTTACAGGTTGGAGTGTAAATTGTTATTTATCTATAATTTTGGTTGATCAGTGAAGTGTTAAGGAAGTTGATATTATATTAAAAGCCATAAAATGGTCGTTATGCAAAATAAACAACTATTTTAAGATCTAGAATGTCTGACTGATTTATTGATGAACAGTCGGTATTTTTACTGGTAACTCGCAAAATAGGGAAACAATCAAAATTTGGCGACCTAAATTTACAATTTGTTACTTGTCCGTGCTACGGTGCGCTTTTCCCTTCCTTGTGGCTTGATTAGCTCCTAGTGGGTTTTAGAGTTTTTTTATCATTGTCTAGTATGTTGTTTATTCGAGAGAAAATATGATGAGAAGGTCGCAGTCAAAGCGAGTTCGCGGTTATTCGTTAATTGAGTTGGTCGTCGTTATTTCGATTTTGGGTATTTTAGCGGTGAGCGCTTCAAGCCACTATTTAGATCTACAAAAAGATGCTCGCTCATCGGTGATCGTTACCACCAAGGCAAGTATGCGTGCGATAAATGAGCAAGTGCATCTCATGACAAATTTGGGTTACGTAGAGATGCGAATAGATACGCCGGGTCAGATTGGTCAAGCCCGATTTTTGGATTTAAATCGCGATGGTATTCAGCAAAAAGAGCAGGGGGAGTGGGGGTTAATTTGGCTGGATTTGGATAATCTTGATATGCCAGACGCATTAATACTCGACCCAAAACTTAAAGTGCAATTTGAAGAGCAGACACACCTCTATGTTGGTTTTGATAGACAAGCCTCGACGATTAAGGATGGAAATTGTTGGGCGCTATATGTACAGCCTAGGAAAGAGCAGGATGTGGCGGAATATCATGTTGAAGCCTCGGGATGTTAACCCTGATATAGACCGATTGAACAAAAAACATTAATACCTAATCGCCGACTATTTGTGATATTAGCATCATTACTATGCCAGAAAAAAACGGATAAATTGATCATCTTTCAATCAAGTGTTACATTTTTGTTGAATGTGTTGGGAGGTGTGTATGGAAGTAGAACTAAAGTATGCCTTAATGATTACCGCGACTATTTTTGCTGTAATTATTGGTTTTGGTGTGATTGCTATTGCGACGGCGTAAGTCGTGAAGGCAGTTAAGAACAGTGGTGTCATCACTGAGACAACCACGATGCTTGACCTTGAGCATTTATCAAAATACACCGGTGGTTCAAACGCCCTTGTCGCACAAGGAGGAGGGCAGAGAGGTATTTTTACTTCCGGTGTATTAGACGCCTTTCTCTTATCCGATTTCGACCCTTTTCATCGTTTTTATGGCACATCCGCAGGTGCTTTGAATTTAGCAGCCTTCCTTTGTCGGCAAAAAGGCATTGGCCGCTCATTTATCCTCGATTTGACCACGTCACCAGAGTTTTTCCACCTATTTAGTTATATCCGCCGTAAGCGTTATTTAGGGCTCGATTGGGCGCTAGACAAAATCAGCGAGTATCCTTACAAATTGGACATTAATATGGGACGTCGTGTGCTGGGGGATCGACAAGCCTATGCGGCCGTGACCGATAGTTCACGCTTAATCGACCGGTATTTGCCGATACTTGAGGATAATTGGAAGCAAGTGTTAATTGCCAGTTGTGCGATTCCTCGCTTGTATGATCGCGAGGTCTGTTTTGAGCATGGTTGCTACATTGATGGCGGTGTATCGGCTTCGATACCGGTACAGGAAGCTTGGCGACAAGGTGCGCGATGCATTATTGTGATCCGTACGGAAAGTGATGAGGCCGCTCCGGCAGAACCGCTGATCTCTCCAAATCATAATGTCGAATGGTATCGTGATTCGCTCAATGTTGCACAAGAACATTGGCAGCAGAAACTCTCGCAGTGGAAGTTAGATTGGAATGAGTTTTTAAACGAACGCATCAGTCGTTCTCAACTGCAAAAACTCAAAGATCATCATCTCGTCTCGCTCAATGGAGGACGTTGGCTATTTGGTGCGGATGACATTTATCGCCTCAGTCATTTACTGGGTGATAATTTTGATTCAGGTCTGGCTGATATGCTGATGGTGCACTATCAAACGTACTCGTTGACGCAAGAGTTTTTAACCAATCCGCCAGATGATTGCTTTATTGTTGAAATCAAACCTGATCAGCCTTTGCTTTCCAGTTCACTTATGAGTGATGAAGAAGAGCTACGCCATGATTATCAGCGAGGTTTGGATGCCGGTTTTCGCTGTGTAGCGGCATTTGAACAATGCGGCCTGACTCAATTCAATATCCGCTTTAACAACGCAAGTTAGCGAGTGCAATCTTCTCTTTGAACGCGAGAATACAGCGCGAACGCCCTATTTTATTCTAGATATGTTTCATGGTTTCTCATTTTTAGCAACGCAAAATAACCGCATTTAAATGTTAAATATTCGGTTGTGATTTGACCAGCAACACAAACAATTCCGATTATACGTGATGCTTGTCACGGCGATTTATCAAGGGGCTTCACAATTACTTCGCAAAGTAAAAAAATTACTGAGTTGTTGAATATTGGAGTGTCCTTATGTACATGGCTCAACCAGGCCATATTGATCATATCAAACAGGTCAATGCTGGCCGTGTATATAAACTTATCGATCAAAAAGGTCCAATTTCACGTATTGATCTGTCAAAAGAGAGTGCACTTGCCCCTGCAAGTATCACTAAGATCACGCGCGAGCTTATTGAGGCTCACCTTATCCATGAAACGACCGTACAAGAAGCGACAAGTCGTGGACGTCCTGCCGTTGGTTTACAAGTTAACAATGAGGGGTGGCAGTTTCTGTCGATGCGTTTGGGTCGAGGCTACTTGACCATCGCGTTGCATGAACTGGGTGGTGATGTACTCATTGATACTAAAATTGATATCCATGAGATTGATCAAGATGATGTTTTAGCGCGATTGCTGCATGAGATAGAAGAGTTTTTCCAAACGTATTCTGATCAGCTTGATCGTGTCACGAGTATCGCTATTACGCTGCCAGGCTTAGTCAATTCTGACGAAGGCATTGTATTGCAAATGCCACATTATAATGTTGAAAACTTGCACCTTGGGCCAGAGATCTACAAGGCGACAGGGCTACCGGTTTTTATTGCCAATGACACTCGAGCATGGGCATTGGCAGAAAAGTTGTTTGGCCACTCGCAAGAGAATGAAAACTCGATCTTGATTTCGATTCATCATGGCTTAGGCGCTGGGATTATTCTTGATGGCCGTCTACTGCAAGGTCGTCACGGAAACATCGGCGAACTGGGTCATATTCGTATTGATCCCCAAGGTAAGCTTTGCCATTGCGGTAACCGTGGCTGTTTAGAAACCGTGGCAAGCTCTCAAGCGATTCGCTTGGAAGTTTCTGAGCGTATTGCGCGAGGAGAAGCGTCGACGCTTTCCAGTATTGCCAATATTACGGTGGAAGATATTTGTGAGGCTGCTGCAAACGGTGATGCTTTGGCGGTCGATGCCATCGAAAAATTAGCGGAATACCTTGGTGCGGCGATTTCGATTGTGATTAACCTGTTTAATCCAGAAAAAATCTTGATTGGCGGAGCCATTAATCAAGCGAAAGACATTCTTTATCCTGCGATCCAAAAATGCATCAAGGAACAAAGTTTACCGGTCTATCATCAAGATCTGGAAGTCGTCGAATCTCGTTTCTATAAGCAAGCGACGATGACCGGTGCTGCCCTCGTAAAACAAGCACTCTTCGATGGCTTATTACTGATGAAGGTGATAGAAGGGTAACATTATGCTTTAATTAGCCCTTTTGAATAATTTTTCTGTGGCTTTCATCGTTATGAAGCCACAGAAAACATTGCTTAACTGTTGTAGAGAATGGCCATGACCGGTGTATTAAACAGTGTTGATCAGCGAACCAAATTAGTGGGTGAGAATCGCTTGGAGTTGCTGTTATTTAGTCTTAATAGCCGACAGTTGTTTGCCATTAATGTGTTTAAAGTTCGTGAAGTCATTAAAGTGCCGCCGCTCACTAAGTTACCAGGCGCACATTATAATATTACAGGGGTGGTATCGCTTCGTGGTGTTTCCGTCCCTGTGATCGACTTACGGGCGGCAATTGGGTTTCCGCCATCGCGGTTAGAAAATCAAGAAGAAAACCTGATCATCACGGAATATAACCGTACGGTACAAGGTTTTCTTGTGGGACAAGTTCGTAACATCATCAATACGACGTGGAGTGACATCCAGCCGCCTCCGAGAACCGCGGGGCGCGCGACTTATCTCACGGCAATCAGCCAAATTAAAGAAGGCGATACAAGCCAAATTATTGAAATAATCGATGTCGAGAAAGTGCTGGCTGAAATCATTGATTATGATGTGTCTATTTCTGAAGGTGTGCTGGATAATCGCCTAAGCGCTGAAATGGTTGGCCGCAATGTGTTAATTGTGGACGATTCTTCAACGGCTCGCGCTCAAGTGAAAGGCACGCTATCTCAACTTGGCTTGAATATCATTGAATGTCGTGATGGTCTCCAGGCTCTCAGATTGCTCCAGTCATGGAGTAATGAAGGGAAGTCGGTGGCAGACGAGTTACTGCTGATGATCACGGATGCCGAAATGCCAGAAATGGACGGCTATAAATTGACGTATGAGATTCGAAATGATCCTCGAATGAAAGATCTGCATATTATTTTGAATACGTCTTTGAGTGGCAGCTTCAATGAAGCGATGGTGAAAAAAGTCGGTTGTGATCGCTTTATTTCTAAGTTCCAACCGGATCTTTTGGTTGAGGTTACGCAAAATCGCCTGAGAGAAGTGCTTGGCGTTTAAATGAATTTGATGGATTGTTGCTCGCTTTGAGTGTGTTTTGTGCGAAGTGGTTGTTTTGTGATACTATTAGGTCGCTATTTTGTTATTGAAAATAGGCGCATGACTATCAAACCAACTTTTCATCAGAAACCTTAAGGTAGCTCCTACGCATGATATGGTTAACGTCAAAGATCATTTTGACTCTAAGCTTAGTACTGTACAGGGAATACAAGAAAAGAAGTATGGACGCTGAAGGCGAGTTGTAACTTGTCATCTGTAATACGAGAAGGAGCCTAATGGCTCCTTTTGCTTTTCTGGTGTACCGGTCAAATTAATGAAAATCACGAGAGTGGCTTTGCAACCCTTCGATTTGATCGGTGATATCTTCTAACCTTCCTGCAATGACATGAATGACGCTGCCTTCGCGCTCTACAATGCCTTTTACCCGTAAAATTTTTGCACTTAAGTACGCTTGTTGCTGTGCTCTGGCGGTTGCTTGCCATACCACGACATTGATGTTGCCAGTATCGTCTTCTAGGGTGAAAAAGGTCACGCCAGCTGCGGTTCCAGGCGATTGCCTCCCTGTAACGACACCGATCACCGTCACCATGGATTGATGTTCTTTATTGATCAATTGATTCATACGCGTAAATCGCCCAAGTACGCCTGTTTGATCGAGTAATCGAATCGGGTGTTGCTCCAGTGATAAGCCCGTAGAGGAGTAGTCCTCAAGCAAGGTTTGGGCGTCGCTTGGCGCCGCGAGACAGTGAGGCGCTGATTCCTCTATGTGCTGGAATAGCGGTAAATCTGACAATGAATCCATCATTGCCCAACGAGTTTGATAGCGATTATTCGCGATGGAGTGGAGAGCATTGGCAGAGGCGAGTATCTCGATGTCTCGTTTATTCAGTCCAATATGCTTAATTTGTTGTGGATGGTTAAAGTGCCCTTGGCCTCTGGCTCGTATCAATTGCTCACAACTGGTTTGACTTAACCCCTTTATTTGACGAAAACCCAGTTGAATCGCTAACCCATTTGGCTGGGGAATGATCTGATGCTCGTAGTTTGAGTGATTAATGCAAATGGGCAAAATGGTTAAGCCATGACGTTGGGCGTCTTGAACCAGCTGTGAGGCGCTGTAAAAGCCCATAGGTAGGCTATTGAGTAGTGAGGTATAGAATGCCTCAGGATAATAGAACTTTAGCCATGCAGAGCAGTAGGCGAGCACGGCAAAGGAGGCGGAATGACTTTCTGGAAAACCATATTCGCCAAAACCTAATATCTGGTCGAAAAGCCGCTCAGCAAAGTCTAATTCATAACCTCGGCTGAGCATGCCTTCAATCAGTTTGGTTCGGAATTTCACCAAGTTGCCGTTTTTCTTCCAAGCGGCCATTGCGCGACGAAGTTGATCGGCTTCACCACCGCTAAACCCGGCTGCGACCATCGCCAGTTTAATGACTTGTTCTTGAAAAATGGGCACGCCCATGGTGCGAGACAATACCGCTTCGACCTCTTTTGATGGGTAATTAATGGGCTCCAGTCCTTCACGTCTTTTCAGGAACGGGTGCACCATATCGCCCTGAATCGGGCCAGGGCGCACAATGGCAATTTGAATCACTAAATCGTAGTAACTGGCTGGTTTTAGTCTTGGTAGCATCGTCATTTGTGCCCGGGACTCGATTTGGAATACGCCCACGGTATCGGCACGTTGAATCATGCCGTAGACATTCGCATCATCTTGGCGACGAGTAATTTCAGCAATGGATAATGACTCGCCATGAAACTGCTCAATCAGTTCAAAGCACTTGCGAATGGCACTAAGCATGCCAAGGGCGAGCACATCGACTTTGAGCAGTGCGAGGCTTTCGAGATCATCTTTATCCCATTGAATGACCGTACGGTCGGGCATCGACGCGTTTTCAACTGGCACTAATTCATACAGTGGACCAGAGGAAATAACAAAGCCCCCCACATGTTGTGAGAGATGGCGTGGAAACCCCATGATCTCATTAACCAGCTGAATAAACTGCTCACCTTTGAGTGAGTTCGGTTCGAGGCCGAGTTGAACGATTTGCGCTTGCCAGCCTTGTGCGTGATCGCGGCGATTGACGTTATTAATAAAGTAATCGAGTTGGCTTTCCTCTATCCCTAGTGCTTTTCCCACATCGCGTATTGCGCTTTTAAATCGGTACGAAATCACCGTGGCCGCCAGCGCTGCTCGCTCACGACCATATTTTTTATAGATGTATTGAATCACTTCTTCGCGGCGATGATGCTCGAAGTCGACATCAATATCGGGCGGCTCATCGCGCTCTTTACTGATGAATCGCTCAAACAACACCGATATTTGGCGAGGATCAACCGAGGTGATTTCTAAGCAGTAACAGACCACGGAGTTAGCTGCTGAGCCTCGTCCTTGATACAGAATGCGACTGCGCTTAGCAAACATCACGATGTCGTGAATGGTCAAAAAATAAAACGGATAGTTAAGCTCCTCGATCAAGAGCAGCTCTTTTTCTATTGTTTGCTCGATGTCACTCGGCACACCTTCAGGAAAGCGTAATTTTTTCCCGTGCGCAACCAGTTGTCGAAGATGGCTCATAGGGGTTGTGCCATCAGGGATGAGTTCACTCGGATACTCGTATTTCAGTTCTGCCAAACTAAAATGGCAGCGTTGGGCTATGTGCACACTTTCCGCCAACCATTCGGGTTTAAAGAGTTTACGGAGTTTGTCGACGCTGCGCAGAGATCGCTCGCTGTTGGCTAAGAGATGCCCGCTGATGGTATCAATAGTGTTGCCGTGTTTAATCGCGGTTAACGTATGCTGCAAGGGGAGGCGTGTTGCGGTATGCATTAATACGCCCCCACAGGCGGTGATAGGCAGCTGTAGTTCAGAGGCTAAGTGCTGGCAGTTGAGTAAATAGGCTTGGTCATCACTGCCTAAGTGACGCTGTATGCCAAGCCACAAACGATGCTGATGGTGTTGTGCTAACCATTGCCCCCACTTATGGTCCGTAGACTCATGCTCCGCTTGTTTATGACTCACTGGTTGATAGGTGGGCAGCCAAATGATTAAGCAGTGACGAATAGACATTAAATCCCACTCAGAGAGTTGATAGTGTCCTTTCTCACTGCGACGACGTGCATTGGTAATGATGCGGCATAGCTCGGCATAGGCTTGCCGACTGGGGCAAATGAGCACGACTTGGCACTCATCATTAAGCCAAAACATACTCCCAATGATCAATTGCACACCAAGCTGGTGTTTTTTGATTGCCGTATGGGCACGTACCACTCCTGCCACCGAACATTCATCGGTAATCGCCAAAGCGCGGTAGCGGAGAAAGTCCGCTTGTAAAATCAGCTCTTCTGCATGAGAAGCGCCGGTGAGAAATGAGAAATTGCTTTGGCAAAAAAGCTCAGCGTAAGACATGGTGTTTCCGTTTAACTGAATTGACCGTGGAGAAACCACTGCTTATCTTGGTTGCGAAATACCCAAAGCCAGCGGCCTTTATCACTGCGAGCAATAAAGTAATCACGGGTAATATCATCGCCATCCCACCAACCCGTGACTAATCGTTCTGGGCCTTGAATGATGGCTATTTTTTCTTGTAAAGGTTCCGGAGCGGGTAGTAACACACTCGGGCGGCAGCGAGTCGCGGAAATAGGGTTATTGATGCTGGCACTCGGGTCACATAATTGTGTGGCTTTTTCCGGTCGAGGATCTTGGCTAAGTAAGACTTTGCATACCTTATCTTTCCCCAGTTTTGCTTGTAATAGCCCAATCAGTTCAAGCGAGGATAGCTGGCCTTGCGGGCCATTAAACATGTCTCGACTCGTGGCCTCTAATGGGCCGCCACGGATAATCGCCAAGGTTAAGCCTTGCACCGGTGCGCTCAGTTTGAGGGTTTCTAGTGTGAGTTGACACAGTATCAACCAACGCTTGGCCATGGAGTCGCCACAGGCCGAGGTAAAGGTGACGGTATCGACTTGATTATCTCGTTGGTGCAAGGTTAATTGCAGTTCATAAGCGACATGATCGCGCAGAGTTAAGAAGCTCTCTAATCGTTCGAGTAATGTCTTTAGAGGCTTTTCTAGCCATTGGGTATTTTCAATCTCGTATAACAGTTCAAGATAACGGTGAAACTTCTCCGGCGGGTGATAGAACGCCATTGGGTGCTTGAATTGCCCCAGTAATCGCCCAACGTAGTTAACCAAATCGATATCAAATCGACGTGCCAATTCTGCCATCGGCAAACTCAATAGATCCGCTAAGGTGCTTACCCCAACGCGTTGCAGGGCGCTAACGCTTTTGTCTGCTAATTCAGTACAAGCCAGTGGAAAAGGACGAATCGTCGCCAGTAGGCGCTCTTTGTCGTCAGAGATTAGCATGGTGGCCGATTTGGCCAGTAAAATGGCCGAATAGGGTGAAAAACCAGTGGAATAGCAGTAGCGATAACCCAATGTATTGAGGTGCCGTGACAGTCTCTGCCAATAGGCTTCAAGGCCGCCATATAAACACAGCATATCCGTGACCTTGAGTAAAATACCTTGCGGTGGCTGCAAGACGATATCGGAAGTGACTAAGTAGAGCCATTGGGCAATATCGACCAAGGTTTGTTGCTCTTGGCTTGCGTCATAAGGATGGACTTGTAAGTCACGACAAAGCGCACTGGCGCTGCCAAGTCCCATTCCGGCCTTAATACCAAGCGCAAACGCTGGTGGGTTAACCTGTACAATTTGGAAGCGTTGGCCATCAACAATCACAATCGGTTGTTCGGCATGATCAGCAAAGAGCGCATCCAATTGCAAGGTTGGAAAATGAAGATAGAGCCAGAGTTGCATTGATTATCCTTGCTTGCGCGTCGGAAAAGGAACCACGACAGGTTGTGGCTCTGCAATCATTAATTGGGGCCAGCGTGAGCGCATGTCCAGTACAAAGCGGCCATGCGGCCAGCCTCCTTTGCGCTTGGTGATGGTCACCGTCAGTCCATGATGATGCGGCTCTAAGTGCAGGCTTAAACTGACAGGGAGAGAAAAAATGTGCTGTTGTGGTTGCTTGAACAAAAAGTGTAAGCAGTTACCGGTTTCGCTGGCGACTTGTAAGCGACGCGCTTGATGCACTTCCAATTCAGATTGCCAAAGCAATACGTTGCTGCAAGCACCACTCTTTAAGCACTGCTCTGCCGCCCATAATGCATGCTGTGGATTGTCCGGATAGATGAGCAATATTTGGTTGAGGTCGAAACCTTGCTCGACCAACATTTCTGCGCAGAGGTAGCCGGGAGGCTGAATAAAGACACTCATGCGTGCTTCACTGCTATTGAGCAGATGTGGCACAAGTAGTCGAAGCTCACCAATGCCTGAGGCGCTTTGTAGCTCAATCACGCCATGCTTTGGAAAACCACCGTCTAGTTTGTTATCGAGCAGCGGAAAACCTGTGGAATAAGCCTCTAAGGGCTGAGATTGCTGGGCATTGCCTTGCCATAGCCAATGCTTCTGTTTTAGGTGATCGATGAGTTCCGACATAGGCAATTGTTGAGTAAAGTTGACTGTATATTTGTACAGTATAATTTATCCAGCAAGCACTGCAATAGGGGAGAGGATGAAAAACGCCTTGCTAAGTGACAAGGCGTTGAAGTGATGTAAATTATTTTTTCGGTTGTGCGTCAATGCACTGGCCGTGAACCTCTTTGCCCTCGGGGGCCATTAAGTAAAGGTAGAGCGGCATAATATCCAGTGGAGTCTTGAGTAAATCGCTATCTTCAGCAGGGAAAGCTTTCGCGCGCATCCCTGTACGAGTACCGCCTGGATTGATTGCATTAACGCGGATGTTGGTGTCACTGAGTTCATCGGCCAGAACTTGCATCATCCCTTCGGTTGCAAATTTTGATATGGCATACGTGCCCCAAAACGCACGACCGACATGGCCAACGGTTGAAGAAGTAAAGATCATGCGTGCATCGGGCGATTTATGCAGAAGCGGCAGCAGTGCTTGCGACATCAGAAATTGCGCTTTCACATTCACTTGCATGACGTCGTCGTAGCAGTCTTCGCTGATCTGATCGAACGGGCTGACGACACCCAGCACGCTAGCGTTATGCAATACACCATCAAGTCGACCAAATTGACTTTCAATCGTATCAACCATATCAAGGTAGTTTTGCTTACTTGCGCCTTTCATATCGAGCGGAATAATGGCTGGCTGTAAGCCGCCCGCTTGCTCGATTTCATCGTACGTTTGTTCAAGCTTCTTGACGGTACGGCCCAATAATATGACGGTTGCGCCATGTTGGGCAAAACTGATGGCGGCTTGTTTTCCAATGCCAGCGCCAGCGCCGGTAACAAGGATGACTTTTCCTTCTAAGGCATGGTCAGCTACTGAATAATCCACGCGATGCTTCCTTATTGTTATGAACTGCTTTATGTCTTCGTGACAAGATGGTTACAATACAACAATTCGCACATTGAGAGGATATTCAGCTTGGAATTTTTGTTGGACTACGGCCTGTTTTTGGCCAAGATTGTGACTGTAGTAGTTGCAGTGGTGGCGATTTTAATCATTGCTAAAAGTGTTGGTGGTAAAAGCGGCGCACCAAAAGGTGAGCTTGAAATCACCAATCTTACCGAACAGCATCAACATACGGTTGAGCAGTTAGAGCACCATTTGTATGACGACGCCTTTTTAAAAGCGCGCAACAAAGCAGAAAAGAAAGACGAAAAAGAGAAGCACAAAGCTCGCGAGAAAGAGATCAAAAAAGCAGCCAAAGACGGTGAGTTAGAAAGCAAACGTGAATCACACCTTTTTGTGTTGGATTTTAAAGGTAGCATTGATGCAAAAGAAGTCGCCTCACTGCGGGAAGAAGTGACAGCGATTCTTGCGGTCGCTTGTGAAGGTGATGAAGTCTTGTTACGCCTTGAATCCGGCGGCGGTATGGTGCATGGCTATGGGTTGGCTTCATCGCAATTGGATCGCCTTAAATCAGCAGGTCTTCCTCTGACCATTTCAGTTGACAAGGTTGCGGCGAGTGGCGGTTACATGATGGCGTGTATCGCCGATAAAATCGTGTCAGCACCATTTGCGATTGTGGGTTCCATCGGTGTGATTGCTCAGATCCCTAACTTCCATAAAGTGCTGAAAAAGTACGATATTGAATATGAGCAAGTAACAGCGGGTGAATTCAAACGCACTCTAACTATGTTCGGTGAAAATACCGATAAAGCACGTGATAAGTTCAAGCAAGAGTTGGAAGAGACTCATGTTCTGTTTAAAGACTTTATTCGTGAACGTCGCCCTGAGTTGGATCTTGAAAACGTGGCAACTGGTGAGCATTGGTTTGGTACTCAGGCGTTAAGCCTTGGGCTTGTTGATGAAATAAAAACCTCTGATGACCTAGTGGTTGAAGCGTGCAAAGACAAAACCGTGCTGGCGATTCATTACGTTGAGAAGAAAAAAATCACATCGAAGCTGGCTGCTCTGATGGGAGAAGCCGCAGACAACGTGTTAATGAAACTGATCGATCGCGGACAGCGTCCAATCGTTTAACAAGCGGGTCGTTACATTAGATTGAAAAGGGGTATAGCAATATATCCCTTTTCCCATAAATTTAAGTGCTTATCGACGAATGCGAGCTAAGCATATGCTCAGTTTCTCGTCGAACAACAAGAAAAAGGAGATTTGGCCCTAAAAAATTCTTTACAAGAGCGCTTAACGCGGTACTATATAGGCAGCTCTGTTAGATAGAGTTATTTAAGAAAGAATTTAGTAAAGCAAATCTTCAGAATACTTCGTTTGTTGTAAACCTCTGTTATTCCCTTAGCTTTTTCGTACGATTAAATAATTTATCAGACAGTGTCCTCGCATTTTTGCGAAAATATAAACAATTTTAAAAAGGGACATCACATGTCAAACAAAACTACTGGTATCGTTAAATGGTTTAACGAAGAGAAAGGTTTCGGTTTCATTTCTCAAGACAACGGCGGCGCTGACGTGTTCGTTCACTTCCGTGCAATCGCATCTGAAGGTTTCAAAACTCTTGCTGAAGGCCAAAAAGTGTCTTTCGAAGTTGAGCAAGGTCAAAAAGGTCCACAAGCTTCTAACGTGACAGCTCTGTAATCTTTTGATTTTGATTCAGACACAAGTTGACTCGTTCAACTTGTGTCTATTTTCTGCCCTAGAAACTCCGTTTTACCTCCTCAGTTTCAAACCCACTATTAATTTTTGATGTTTTCACTCACGATATAAGCAAGACTGTGACGCTGAATATTCACATCTAAAAAATCAAATTCAAGCCAATACAATTAGTTACTATGCTCGTCTGTTTTATGCTGACGTGGCTTCGTTCTATTTTTTGCGATCATTTTTTTGTCACAAACGAACGATAAGCTTGAATACATCTTTTAAAATATAAGGAAAAACATTATGTCTCGATCTTCTGGTCGTCATCGCTTTTGGTTTCACAAAGCTAAAATCAAAACAGAATCTTTTAATAAATAACAGGATACTCAATGAGAATAGAGTTTAATATTTTTGAAAACAGCAACAACTGGATATCTACTGCTCATCAAATCAATGGCGATATATTGCTGAGAAACGTCTTAATGAAAGGCCAAGTCTCTGATTTGAATGTAAGTTTCACTTATGATGAAACAGCTCATTGCGGTAAAATTATGAATAATCACCACCAAATTATTGGTGATTTCGAAGTTAGCTTGTAACGACTTCACGCGACAGCGACGATGTATTTACGACGTCTCGTAACGATGTAAAGCGCTCACTTAGAATGAATCAATTGCTGCCGATTGATTGTGAGCCACAAGTGTTTTTATACAGCGGGTAGAAGACCAGGGCATAAACAATGCCACTCACTACGCCACAGAGATGTGCTTCTACCGCCACATTGGCTTCGATCATTTCCATGCTTGAATGGCTAGGCCCAATCGTCAATTCCCAGACAACCTTGCCCATCACACCGAACAATAACAACCAGCTTGAATTTCTGCCTTGTAGCGCTTCTTTTAGCGCGTAATAGGCAAATAAACCATGCAGTGTACCTGATAATCCCACATAACTTTGTACGTCACTCAATAGCATTCCAGCCCCAACGCCGATACTGATTAACAATGTCAGAATGAGAAATTCTTGTGGTCTTGGGCGAAAGATAAACGCAATAATCCATAGCCCGCCAAGATTCATGGCAAGATGCGGAAAGTTGGTATGAGAGAAATTTCCTGTTAGGATGCGCAGCCACTGTCCCGTTGGGATCAAATCATAGCGCCACGCCGAAAGTGAGGCGAAAGGCTCAAATTGTAGCCCTAAGCACACTGCGCTGATGCTCATTAATAGGAAGATTAATTTCACGTCATGTCCCGATATTGCTCTCAATGTGGAAAGTCACTCAAAGCCTGTATATGTCAATGGATACAAAGCCTAGCATCGAATGTTGAGTTAATCATCCTTCAACACCCGTCTGAGTCGAAGCGACCAATGGGTACGGCTCGTATTCTGACGCTTTCATTGCCAAACAGCTACTATTTTGAAGGCGAAGATTTCTCTCAGCATAGTGAGCTCAACCAGCTAATTTGTGATCCTCAGGTGCGTCATTTTGTTTTATACCCAGGGGAAGGTTCGGTAGAAGCGCAGGCCAGTATGAGTCATAGCGAAGAAAAAATTCGCGTGATTTTATTGGATGGTACATGGAAAAAAGCATTCAAAATGTGGCAGTTATCCACCAACTTACATGATTTGCCGTTACTGCGACTACCGAGTGAGCTAAAAGGCAATTACCGCATTCGCAAAGCGCCCAGTGATAATGCGCTTTCAACCGTCGAAGCTGGCTATTATATTCTCTCTATTTTGCAGCCAGAACAGGATTTTTCTCCGCTGATTGACGCGTTTGAAAAAATGATTCAATTTCAAATTGATCAAATGCCAGCCGGGGTTTTTGAGAAAAATTATCGCAGTTAATCCCTGCGTATAAGCACGGATAGCCCATGATGAGCGCCATGATCTTCTTTTAAGATCATGGCGTTTTTGCGTTTAGTGGGAAGAGAACAGTTGTTGATGCAGTCGCTTGGCATGACCATCCGTCATCGAGGAAATGTAATCGGCGATGATCCGCATCCCTTGCGCTTCGCACTCTACTGCTTGCCATGCTTGGCGTGTTTCAATCGGCAGTAGGCGTTCAGGATCGGCGCTCAGAGCTTCAAACACATCCATAATAATCTGTTGCCCTTTGTATTCCATCAACTGTACGTGCGGCGCTTGAATGACGTATTGGCTGACAAAGGCTTTTAAAATGTCTAGGGCACTTGCCATGCTCGGTTCGAGTACCGCGTTGAATGACAGTAGTGGTGAGGTAAAGTGTGCATCGACGGGTTTGATGGAAATGCTCGTGAGCAATGCGTTGACGATGCCGCCGATGGCATCCTTACGTTTGTGATGCGCCCCGGCAAAGAGCATTTCACTGATAAACGCAATGTGCTGTTCAAACCAAGGATCACCGCACTCGGCAAGTTGGCTCGCCGCGGCTTCATGCCATTGATGGCGATTGACCATTCCGAGTACGATCGCATCTTCAAGATCATGCACGCCATACGCAATATCATCGGCGAGCTCCATGATGGAACAATCAAGTGACTTAAAGCGGGTTTTACTGGCAGACAATGGCGAAATGTCGCTATCACGCATTTGAGAAAAAAGGGGCTTTTCGTTGTCATCTAAAGGGGTAAGGACCCATTCAAATAGGGGCTTATCGCAATCGTAAATCCCTTTTGCTGGCGCCCAATCTTTGGCGCGCAATTGGCGCTGGTGGCTCACCGGTTGAGGCTGTTGTTTGGCTCTCGTGTGACTGAGTAAGGCTGGATATTTGATCAATCCGAGTAAGGTTCGGCGCGCCAGATTCATACCAAACTGTTCCGTATAAGGTTCCAGTTGTGTGACGATACGAAACGTTTGGGCATTGCCCTCGAAGCCGCCGTGATCTCGCATCATATAATTTAAGGCGACTTCACCACCGTGGCCGTAGGGTGGATGGCCAATATCATGGGCCAAACAGAGTGAGTCGATTAAGCTATCGGTGGGTAATAAGGCGTGATACTCGGGCTGCTTTTTCTTAATTTGCGCCACGATCCCCGTACCTAATTGCGCCGCCTCTAATGAATGAGTGAGACGAGTACGGTGGAAATCATCAATGCTGGTGCCATGAATCTGAGTCTTCGCTTGCAAGCGGCGAAAAGCGGCAGAATGCAGAATGCGAGCGCGGTCGCGTTGATAAGGGCTGCGATGGTCATCACGGCGAAGTTTATCTTCGTTACCGTGACGATCTTGCCATAAAAGGCTTATTTCAAATGTCATTACTGCATTCCCAGTTTTTTCAGGGTCGTTATCAAGGTCGTTGTCACCATTCACCATTCCGTCTATATGAGATGAATTAACTGATTTCGTCGAGTGATAATTCAAAGCTTGGAGCAAACGTATTCAGGAAATAATCCATTTCGGGCGTGTAACGTTCTTTTAACGTGATATCGAGGCGTTTTTTGGCTAATGCGTACTCGTGGTTGCCTGCGCTTAACTCTTCTAAGCATTTCAGGTAAGCACAGATGGTATCGGCTTGCTTGACGATGACTTCATCTTCTTTATGCGCACTTTGCGATAATAAGTAAGGTGCAAAATCTTGCTGAAATTCTTCCGGTAACATCGCCAACAGTTTTTTCTCCGCGGCGGCTTCAATCTTTTTGTATTCTTTGGCTATTTCAGGGCTGTAGTATTTGACTGGAGTCGGAAGATCGCCCGTTAATACTTCACTCGTATCATGATACATCCCGAGAAGTGCGATGCGTTCAGGGTTTAAGTTACCAGCGAATTTTTTGTTTTTGATGAGCGCGAGTGCATGGGCGACAAAAGCAACTTGAAGGCTATGCTCGGAAATGTTTTCTGTTGAGACGGATCGCATCAAAGGCCAACGTTGAATCAGCTTCATTCGTGCAAGATGCGCAAAAAAATGACTTTCTTTCATCTCTACATCCTTATGCCATGAGGAGAGTCGTAATAAAAAAGGCACTCATAAGAGTGCCTTTAAGAATATGTAACTTAGACCAAAATATCTATGGGAATGCGATATCTACTGGCTGTAAGTCGAAATAAAACGTTCAAAACGACCGATTGCAGTCTCAAGATCTTCCACATGTGGCAATGTCACGATACGGAAGTGGTCTGGTTTCGGCCAGTTAAAACCAGAGCCTTGTACTAGTAGCACTTTTTCTTGAATCAAGAAATCGAGCACCATTTTTTGGTCGTTGTGAATCTTGTATTTCTTGGTGTCTATTTTCGGGAACAAGTACATTGCGCCTTTTGGTTTCACACAAGAAATACCAGGAATTTGGTTGATGAGTTCCCATGCGCGATCACGCTGCTCAAGCAAGCGGCCACCCGGTAGGATTAACTCATTGATGCTTTGGTAGCCACCCAGCGCGGTTTGGATTGCATGCTGCATTGGCACGTTGGCACACAAGCGCATTGACGACAGCATTTCTAGGCCGGAAATGTAGCCTTGAGCAAGATGCTTAGGACCGGTCATAAACATCCAGCCACCGCGGAAACCACAAACGCGGTACGCTTTGGATAGGCCGTTGAACGTTACCACGAGGACGTCTTCGGTAAGTGTTGCCACTGACGTATGCGTCGCACCATCATAAAGTACTTTGTCGTAGATCTCGTCAGCAAAGATAATGAGCTTATGTTGGCGAGCAATTTCAATTACTTCCAGCAAGAAATCTCGGCTGTAGACAGCACCTGTCGGGTTGTTTGGGTTGATCAGCACAATTCCGCGTGTTTTTGGCGTGATTTTGCTTTTCATGTCGTCCAGATCAGGGTACCAATCGGCTTCTTCGTCACAGATATAGTGAACGGCTTTACCACCAGACAATGCCACTGAAGCAGTCCAAAGTGGGTAATCTGGAGCAGGTACCAGCATTTCATCGCCATTGTTCAATAGCGCTTGCATTGACATGACGATCAGCTCAGACGCACCGTTACCGATATAAACGTCTTCGACATCAAGTGAACGAATGCCTTGTTTTTGGTAATGCTGAACGACGGCTTTACGTGCAGAGTAGATGCCCTTTGAATCACAGTAACCTTGCGAAGTTGGTAGATTGCGGATGACATCGACTAAAATTTCATCAGGGGCGTCAAAACCAAATGGGGCAGGGTTACCAATGTTTAGTTTTAGTATTTTATGCCCCTCTTCCTCCATGCGCTTAGCATGTTTGAGTACTGGTCCGCGAATGTCATAGCAGACATTGTCGAGTTTTGACGACATCCCGATATTTTGCATTGTGTAAAACCTAAAAATAATTGAATTTCTTTATTAAAGTACACCAAAATAATGTTTGGTAGAATAAAAATCTATGATTGTGGCTTTTTTTCCATTCAATAGCCTTGGGTGCAATCACAGCTTTCAGTAAAATATGGGCTACAGCCTTGATCTGAATGCGTGGTGGAAATACATTATCGACGCATTTTGTGCTTATTTATGCTGGTCGTGCAGTTTGATATGAGAACCGCTAGCGAGAACGATTGTTTCTTGTTTGTTTTTTATACAGACAGTGCTGAGAGACATTGAATCCACTGCATATCACAGCAATATAAGCGTAGAATAGACGATAGGTACAAATCTGCGGATTGAGTCAGTGTGTTTTATTGCCTTCGTTGACGTACAAAGTACGAAGAAACGCCAGGCGCGAATTATTAGAATAAATTAAAACACGGCTACTTTTTATCAAGCTTAACCGCAAAGCCCTGTTGGCTTTAGTTATTCGAGGTTTATTTGTCATATTTTCAGCAAGCTATTACTGAACTAATTGAACGTGTCAAGGAAGCAACAGACGAGGTCTCTCGTTTAGTTCAAGTTCTGCCGAAAAAGCCTGATTTTGCTTTCATTGATTGGTTGCAAGCTCAGCCTCTTTTTCCCAAATTCTACTGGCAATCTCGCGACAGGAACGAAGAAGTGGTCGCGATAGGTCAACTCAGTACGTTTTCTGATCCCGCACCGGCATATGCCTTCTTGCAAGGTGAACAACGAGTTTGGGGCGGGCGATCGTTTGACGGTCAAAGTGCCAAAAACCCACATTGCCCAGCATCGTTTTTCTTTTTGCCGCAAATTGAGTTAATTCGCCACGATCAAGAATGGGAACTCGCCATCAATATTGGCGGTGATAAGTTGCAAGCGATAGAGAGCTTGCAGCAGTTGAAACTCATCATTCCTCAATTACTTCCTTTATCCGCGCAGATTAAATGTGTCGAGCATACGCCAACACAACCTCAATGGGCGCACTTAGTGAAGAAGGTGCTTGATGGCATCGAGAATAATCAGTTTAAAAAAGTCGTTTTAGCGCGTGAAACAACCCTTGAGCTTGATTCCGCTATTTGTGCTGCGCAGCTATTAAAAGCGAGCGCGGAGCACAATCAGCATAGCTTCCACTTTATGTTGGCTCAGAACGAACGTCATAGTTTCATTGGTTCAACACCGGAGCGTTTATACTCTCGTCAAGGTAAAGACCTCTACACAGAAGCGCTTGCTGGTACGATTGGCCGTGGTAAGAATGCCAGCCAAGATATGGAACTGGCGAATTGGCTCTCACAAGACAGTAAAAACCTTAATGAAAACCAATATGTGGTGGACGATATTATCGAACGCCTCAAGCCTTATTCTGATGTTGTGGAAGTGGAATCAGAAGCGCGTTTAGTGCGTTTACGGAAAGTTCAGCATTTAAAGCGCAGTATTCATGCGCATTTGAATCATGGCGTTAACGGTGTTCAATTATTGTCTGCGCTGCAGCCAACCGCCGCCGTTGCCGGATTGCCACGCAAAGAATCGATGGATTTCATCCAGCAGCATGAGCCGTTTGCGCGCAGTTGGTATGCCGGTTCTATGGGATTCATTAGCCAGCAACGGGCGGAATTTTGTGTCGCGATCCGCAGCGCTCAGATTGTTGATGATGCGATACAGCTTTATGCTGGGGCAGGGATTGTGCCAGGCTCCATTGCTGAGCATGAGTGGCAAGAGCTTGATAAAAAAGTCTCAACGTTACTGTCTTTGATTTCAGATCACCCCTCGCTAGGAGTTGCGTCATGAATGGCAATGTGAACCGCGACCAAGCGGTGATGAATCGCATTTGGTGCCAAGTTCTTCTCGAGGAGTTGACCCGCTTTGGGGTTGAACATATTTGTATCGCGCCTGGCTCGCGTTCAACGCCCTTAACGTTGGAAGCGGATGATAACCAAAATCTGACGTTGCATACTCATTATGATGAACGTGGCCTCGGCTTTTTGGCGCTCGGTTTGGCGAAAGCCAGCCGAAAACCCGTGGCGATTGTCGTGACGTCGGGTACCGCCGTTGCCAATTTATTGCCAGCGATTGCTGAAGCTAAGTTAACGGGTGAAAAGCTGGTGGTACTGACGGCCGATCGTCCCGTCGAGTTAGTCGCGTGCGGCGCTAACCAAGCGATCGCACAACAAGGCATTTTTTCCAGTCATGTCACCGCGGCACTCAATTTACCTAGCCCAAGTGAGCACGTGTCGCTACGGTGGTTATTAACGTCAATTGATGATGTGATGGCTCGTCAAGCCCGTGATGGCAGTGCGGTGCATATCAACTGTGCTTTCCCTGAACCACTTTATTCGAACCAACCTAAATCGATCTATCAGACTTACTTAGATAGCGTGGCGCTATGGCAGCAAAGCACTCAATGTTATAGCCAGCAATTTTCAAGTACGTCTGTTGCGTTTGATTGCCGCGAGTGGCGTGAACGTAAAGGTATTATCGTCATTGGCAGCGTCTCGCAGGCGGAAGCGAAATTAGCGCAAGCGTTCGCGCAGCGTTTGGGATGGCCTGTGCTGTGTGATGTACAGTCTGGCGCATCCAGTGCTTGGGCCCATTTTGATATCTGGCTGCAAAGTGAATCAGGGGCCAATGCTCTTAACGAAACGGAGATCGTGTTACAAATAGGCTCACGGATTATCTCTAAGCGCTTGAATCACTGGTTATCGCAAACTCAGTCGACGATTCAACATTCAACCAATCATGCGGTTGAATATCATTATTTGAGTCCAAGTATCGACCGCAATAACCAAGACCATTTAATGCAAATCCACCATCATGCGGATATTGCAACTTGGCTAACGTACGCTGCGCAGCAATTTGAAGGCGATATGCCACTCTCTGGTTGGGCGATGGACATGAGTCAGTTCAGTCGTGCGGTGAGCCATGCTGTTGAGCGGCATGTCGATGATTCTGAAGTATTGAACGAAGTCGCTTTGGCGACCACGTTAAGTCAATTGCCACCGCAGACGAACATCTTCTTAGGCAACAGTCTATTTGTCCGTTTGGTGGATATGTTTGGCGAGGTGGAATGTGACGTTTATTCCAACCGTGGCGCATCAGGCATTGATGGCTTAGTGGCGACAGCGGCAGGAACGATGAGAGCGACCAACCAGCCAAGTGTGCTTTATATCGGTGACACCTCCTTGCTCTATGATCTCAATTCATTGGCATTGTTGACTCATCATGATGTGCCGAGCGCGATTGTCGTGACCAATAATGATGGCGGCGCTATTTTTGGTTTGTTGCCAGTACCAGAGCAACAAAAGCAGCGACTGTATCAAATGCCCCATGGGTATGATTTTTCAGCAGCGGCTGCGCAGTTTAAGTTGGCTTATTATCATGCTGAGCAGCGTGAGGCTTATCAAGCTAAGTTAGAGCAGCACCTGACATCTCAGGTAAGGGTTGCTTGCTGATTGAAGTCACAACGCCTCCAGAGCAAGCTTCTGCGCACATCAAAGAGGTCGTTAAACACTTCCATGCTAGCCTATAGCCTCAACCTGTCAGATTCAGCAAATGCAGAAGCGCCAGTGTTGGTGTTTCTGCATGGTTTGTTGGGCAGTGGGAAAGACTGGCAGGCGTGCCTTAATGAACTGAACGGTTATTCCACAGTTACTCTTGATTTACCGGGTCATGGCGACAGTGTCGCCGTGCCTAGCTTAGGCTTTGATGATGTGTGCCAACATATCGAACAAACCCTGACCACGATTTTCCCTCCTCAACAAACATTCATATTAGTGAGCTACTCACTGGGTGGTCGAATTGCCATGTATGGTATTGCGCATCATCATTTTGAACATTTAAATCTGATGATGGCTATTATTGAAGGGGCGCACTTTGGCCTTGATACTGCCGACATGCGTCAAGCACGATACGAGAATGATTTTTCGTGGTCGCAGCGTTTCAAAAAAGAGCCGATCGCTCAGGTCTTGAACGATTGGTATCAACAAGCGGTATTTTCTTCATTAAATCATGAGCAAAGACAAACTTTGATCGCTAAGCGAAGTGATAATCTTGGCGCTGAAATCGGTCAGATGTTGTTGGCGACGTCTTTAGCGAAACAACCCTTGCTGCTTGAGCCACTCGCTCGTAGCGCGGTACCGATCCATTATATTTGTGGCGAGAAAGACACGAAGTTCAGTCAGTTGGCTGAGCAAAGCGGCTTGTCTTTCAGCCAAATAGCGCAAGCGGGGCACAACGTACATCACGAGCAGCCACGCGCTTTTGCTAATGTCATTAAGCATCTAATCCAAACTCACGAGAGTGAGTGATAAACAAAAATAGGAATCACCATGGCTAAAACAGTAGGTATTTCAGAAGAAGAGCTTTACGCACCGGTAAACTGGAATGACTGCAGTGGTGAATATGAAGATATTCAGTACCACAAGTCAGAAGACGGCATTGCAAAAATCACTATCGCTCGTCCACAAGTTCACAATGCGTTTCGTCCTAATACTGTAAAAGAGATGATCAATGCACTCGCAGACGCGCGTTACGACGAAAGCGTTGGCGTGATCATTTTGACGGGTCTTGGTGAGAAAGCGTTCTGCTCAGGCGGAGACCAAAAAATTCGTGGCGACTACGGCGGCTACCGAGATGATAGCGGTACGCACCACCTAAACGTATTGGATTTCCAACGTCAAATCCGTACGTGTCCTAAGCCGGTTATCGCAGCGGTTGCGGGCTGGGCCGTGGGCGGTGGTCATGTTCTACACATGATGTGTGATTTAACCATCGCAGCAGAAAACGCGCAATTTGGTCAAACAGGGCCTAAAGTGGGTTCATTTGATGGCGGTTGGGGCGCGTCTTACATGGCTCGTATCGTTGGCCAGAAGAAAGCGCGTGAAATTTGGTTCCTATGTCGTTTCTACGATGCACAAGAAGCATTGGATATGGGGCTTGTGAACACGGTAGTACCGGTTGAAGATCTTGAAAAAGAAGCGATTCGTTGGTCTCGTGAAACGCTACAACACAGCCCAATGGCACTACGCTGTTTGAAAGCGGCATTGAACGCTGACTGTGATGGACAAGCTGGCCTACAAGAGCTTGCGGGCAATGCAACGATGATGTTCTACATGACGGAAGAAGGTCAGGAAGGTCGCAATGCATTCAACGAAAAGCGTCGTCCGGACTTCAACAAGTTCCCGCGTAACCCATAATCTAGCGTTGTCTTGGTCGCCGTTGTTGCGATAGCGATGTCACAGGTACGCATTTATATCGAAAAATTGCGTACCTTTGCCTCGCATTAATGACGTGACTGAGTAAGCGACTCTTAAATTCTAAATCGGCTAGTTATAACAATAATAAACAAGGGAATATGGGTATGAGATCAGCCAAACTGTATCGCTACGCTTTGCCAATGGACAGTGGGGTGATTTTACGTGAACGTCGCCTGACTGAGCGTGAAGGGTTTGTTATCGAACTTGCGGAGAATGGCCGTGTTGGTCATGGTGAAGTCGCTCCGTTACCGGGCTTTAGTTGTGAAACAATGGAAGAGGTTTACACCCAACTTATCGAACAGCTAAATGGTTGGAAAAACGGTGAGCCCGCGCTTGATGAAAGTGAAATGTACCCTTCGGTTGCGTTTGGCCTTTCAATGGCACAACTCGAACTGGCTGGCGAACTGCCGAGTGACGGTATCTATCGTTCAGCGCCACTGTGTAGCGGTGATCCGGATGAGTTGCTGCCTAAGCTAAATGCAATGGAAGGCAAAAAAGTCGCTAAGATTAAAGTGGGCCTTTATGAACCGATTCGTGATGGCATGCTGGTCAATCTCTTCTTAGAATCCATCCCAGACTTGAATCTTCGTCTCGATGCGAATCGCGCTTGGACCAAAGAAAAAGCCCTCAAATTTGCTAGCTATGTAGCGCCTTCTTATCGCCAGCGTATTGAGTTTATCGAAGAGCCTTGCCAAGTGCCGGGTGATAGCTTCTCATTTGCTATCGATACGGGCATTGCCTTAGCGTGGGATGAAACGCTGCAACATGCTGTGCGTAAGCCTGAATTCAAACTAACGGATTTCACAGGCGTTAAAACCATTGTGATCAAACCAACGTTAATCGGTTCCGTACAAACGTGTATTGAACTGATTGAAGCGGCGAAAGTGCTTGGCATCAAAACGGTGATCAGCTCCAGTATTGAATCGAGTCTCGGTTTGAACCAATTGGCTCGTTTTGCCAAATGGAAACTCCCTGATGAAGTTCCGGGCCTAGATACCATCGGCTTGTACGCTGAACAGTTGGAAGTACCATGGCCAAACAGCCCACTACCACTGCGTAAGCTCTCCGATCAAGCGTTGATTTGGCAGGCATAATGCACCTATCACCTTTAAAAAACTGGGCTCTTAGGAGCCCAGATTGTTTAGCTCTGGTTACTCCGCAACATCAATATACTTGGTCTCAATTAGAACAAGTGGTTTCTCTTTACGCTAAAGCGTTAGCGGGTCAACAAGTCACCCAAGGCAGCGTTGTCACGTGTGTGGGCAAAAATAGCCCAGAGATGCTGCTGATCTATTTAGCTTGTGCCGAGCTTGGCGCGATTTGTGCGCTCACCATGCCACAACCTCAGTTGGCCCTTGATGATAAGCTCGATACGCTCTATTCGGCCTCCCAACCCACCCAAGTTTGGATGCATGATAGAGGTGATGCGGTCGGAGGTTTATTACTCGACATCCCTTCAATCGCCGTCTCTCAAATAGGGCTGGCGCAACCAGAATCTCAGATTAAGGTGAAGAGTCGCTACCATGCCGATTCTCTGGCCTCGATCATCTTCACCTCTGGCTCAATGGGCAAGCCTAAAGCCGTGGTACACACCCACGCGCAACATTTGGCTTCGGCGCAAGGGCTATTGGAACCGTTCCACTTTGCCCCCTCAGACTGCTGGCTGCTGAGCTTGCCGATGTACCACGTCTCAGGGTTAGCGATTGTGTACCGCTGGTTGGCCGCAGGCGCGCAATTGAAAGTCGGCAGTGGTGATTTACTGCAAGATGTTCAAGGCGTAACGCACGCTTCGCTTGTGGCAACACAGTTAGAACGACTGCTTAGCGCTGCAACGTCACTGGATTTAACTCATGTGCTATTGGGTGGCAGCCATGTCCCGTTGGCTTTAAGTCAGCAAGCGGCAGAGCAAGGGATTGAAACTTGGCTCGGCTACGGCATGACGGAAGCGGCCTCGACAGTGACCGCAAAGCAAATTGATGCGACCTACAGTGCGGGAACGGTATTGCCTAATCGTCGCTTAGAATTAAGAAAAGGGCGTATCTACATAGGTGGTGAAACGCTGGCGAGTGGTTACTTTGAACAAGGTGTCATTACCCCTATAACGGATGCACAAGGCTGGTTTGATAGTAAAGATCTTGGTGAGCAACTTGCCAATGGCGAATTGGTGATCAAAGGCCGTGCAGACAATCAATTTATCTCCGGTGGAGAGAATATTCACTGCGAGGAAATAGAAGCGGCACTCAATCAGATGAAGGGTATCACGCAGTCAATTGTGGTGCCTATCGCTGATGCCGAGTTTGGTCAGCGACCGGTCGCCGTATTGCTAGCAGATGCGCTTCCTGCGCGAGCAAGCATTGAACTGCATCTTGAACAAATATTGGTGAAATTCAAATGGCCAGTCGCGTATTTGCTGTTGCCTGAGTCACTATTAGGCAGTGGGATTAAAGTGTCGCGCAAGCAAGTCAAAGATTGGCTTGCGACCCAGAGCAAAGACGCGCATTAATGTCTCAATGCGCCTGCGTTGATCGCTGCGCCATTTAAATCTTGCTATTGATAATGTCGCGCCATAAAAAAAAGTGCAGAGGCGGTGACTAATCGCTCTGCACTTAGGGGGCGTGATGAGGTGAGTCATCACTTGTTTTCTTTAGCTTGCGAGCACCTTCTTCATTTGCTCAGCCACTTTATCTACCTTGCCTAGACCAACGATAACCTGTAAGCCGCCTTTGCCAATCGGCACCACACCCATAGCGCCTAGCTGAGTGAGTTTCGCGCTGTCTGCTTTGGCTGAATCCTTAACGCTCAAGCGTAAACGGGTAATACAGTTATCCACTTCTAGAATATTGTCTGCGCCGCCCACCGCTTCGATGTAGTCATACGCAAGGCCATTTAACGCTTCCGGTGTCGTGTCTTTTTGCTCCGATTCCATCTCTTCACCACGCCCTGGCGTTTTGAGGTTGAACTTGATAATCGCGAAGCGGAAGACCGCATAGTAAAGCGCAAAGAAGACAATGCCTTGTGCAATCAACATGTACCATTTCACCGCCAATGGGTTCTGGCTCGATAGGACTAAGTCAACAAACCCTGCAGAGAAACCGAAGCCTGCCATCCACTCCATGCTCGCAGCGATGTATAGAGAAATACCGGTGAGTACAGCGTGCAATAGGAACAGTAGTGGTGCTAAGAACATGAAGCTGAATTCTAGTGGCTCAGTGATGCCGGTGAAGAATGAAGCCATCGCCGCTGCCAACATGATGGCAAAGACTTGATTCTTGTTTTTCGCATCTGAGCAGTGGTACATCGCCAGTGCCGCACCCGGTAATCCAAACATCATGATTGGGAAGAAGCCCGCTTGGTACATCCCCGTTTTACCCGGAATACCTGTGCCATTGGCTATCGACTGCGCGCCACCAAGGAAGTTAGGAATATCGTTAATACCCACCACATCAAACCAGAACACCGGGTACAGAGCGTGGTGCATGCCAACGGCTAAAAACAAGCGGTTAAAGAAGCCAAATAGACCTGCGCCAATAGCGCCCATACTTTCCAGTTTGATACCGAGTAGGATCAGTGCATCGTAAACCGCAGGCCAAACGTAAAGCAGTGCGAACGATAAGAACATACCAGCAATTGAGGTAAGAATAGGCACTAAGCGTTTACCGCTAAAGAACGCTAAGGCTTGCGGCAGTTCAACGGTCGAGTAGCGGTTGTAAATTTCAGCCGAGATAATACCGACGATAATGCCGACAAACTGGTTACTGATCTTACCAAAAGCGGCGGGAACCTCGCTTAACTCCACGTTAATCAACTGTGCCACCGAACCGGGTGCAAGTAGTGTGGTGACGACGAGGAACATCACAAAACCAGACAACGCCGCAGAGCCATTTTTATCGCGGCTCAAACCAAAAGCGACACCGACAGCAAACAAGACGGCCATGTTGTCGATGATGGCGCCGCCCGATTTAATTAGAAATGCCGCGAGAATGCTTTCCGAACCCCAACCAACAGGATCGAGCCAGTAGCCAACCCCCATAAGGATCGCAGCCGCAGGTAAGGTCGCCACTGGAACCATCAGTGCTTTACCGACTTTTTGCATATATCCGAGTATATTCATGTATGCCCCTAGTAAATTAGAAAGTGTTTAATAAATAAAAATTTTTAATCTAATGGCCAAATCGAACCGTAAGTAATCGATCTGGCAAACAATTTAAGCAACTGTAGGTATTTAAAACTTATTTATTACTGCAAACAAACCAATTGGCGAGTAGCATGAATTAAAAATTTTAATGCATGGATTGATATGGCTAACCAACAACTATTGCTGCGTAACCTACATACTTTTAATGTCGCCGCGAAAAGCATGAGTTTTACCTTGGCGGCAAAAGAGCTGCACTTAACCCAAGGGGCGGTTAGCCATCGGATCAAAGTGTTGGAGAATGAACTCGGGTTTAATTTGTTCGTGCGTGGCACGCGTAAGCTGGCGTTAACCGTTGAAGGGGAGCGTTTTCAGCGCACATTGTCGAAATCGCTCAGTTCTATTTTTGGTGAAATTGAAGATATTAATTGCACCGAATTGCATGGCAAAATCAACATCGGTATGAGCCCGGCATTTGCCAATGGTTGGCTGCTGCCTCGGATTGCGGATTTTAAGCGTCGATACCCTCGATTTAACCTCAATATCTTTTCTCAAGAAGAACAAGACTTTCATAAAAATCATTTGGATATCGCAATTTACTATGGTGAAAGCGATCTAAAAGATATGTATCGACAGAGACTGTTTGGCGAAAAATATGTCCCAGTATGTACGCCTGCCTATGCAAAAGAACTTAAGATTTATGACGATGGATTAGCATCGTTGCATCGAGTGAATTTTATTCACGCTTTGGAATCAAATGTCTGGCAACGCTGGATTAAGCATTTCGATCTGGACGTCAATTTATTCAAACATTTTTACTGTGTGAGTCACCGTGATATGGGCGTACAAAGCGCATTGCATGACGTTGGGGTGGCAATGGGGCGCTATCAGTTTGTAAAGCAGTACATCGATACTGGTGAGCTTGTCACGCCTTATCCGAGTATGGAAACAGAGATGAGTTATGATGTTTTGTGCCCATTAGGCGCGGAGAAAAGACCGAAAGTGCACACCTTCATTAAGTGGTTGGAAAGCCAACTTAGTTAATTTAGCAATGTCATAGTACAAAACCGAATTTCTCAACCTTATAACGCTGATTCATAATAACACTCGATGGATAGCGATAAGGATATAAAAATGAAGTTGATACTGACAGTGG
The DNA here is from genome assembly GCF_000827885.1 of Vibrio renipiscarius. Lineage (GTDB taxonomy): Bacteria > Pseudomonadota > Gammaproteobacteria > Enterobacterales > Vibrionaceae > Vibrio > Vibrio renipiscarius. The sequence continues at coordinate 449,495 of NZ_JTKH01000006.1, forward strand.
GGGCGGTGCTACTGATTGCCACGGCAACACAGGTAGAAGGACTCTATCGAGCGTTAGCTGAGTTATCGGCGTTTCTCTTCGTGGCAGCGCTCGTGATTCACTACCGCAAAGAGAAACGTCAGAAAGTGCGCATTGAGCCCGAAGAGCTCTAAGGGGGAATTGGCCTACTCCTGCGCGATATTTGGGCTATGCCAGTGTTAACCAAGCCAACGAGCTGGTGGAAATCAACACCCACAAAGTCACGCCAAAGATCAACGGTTTCGCCCCTGCCGCTTTCAGTTTATTGACTGAGATACCACAGCCGATTAAGAACAAACACACCACCAACGCACGCTTTGCGACATCAAAAATAATGCTATAGATCGCTTCGAACTGCGGCAATGCATCACTAATCCCGATCGCTAGACAGTAAAAAAGAATAAAAAACGGAATGGTGATTTTCTTTGAATCGTTGCGGAAAATAAACGCACTGACAAAGGCGACGGGAATGATCCACAATGCGCGCGCCAGTTTGAGAGTCGTCGCGGTCGTGAGTGCTTCTTCACCATACGCCGACGCCGCGCCAACCACCGAAGAGGTATCGTGAATCGCAATCGCTGCCCAAGTGCCAAAAGTGTGTTGATCTAAATTGAGCGCGTGGCCAATGACTGGGAAAATAAATAGAGCGATGGAGTTGAGCACAAAAACGGTCGCAAGTGCGAGGCCAATCTCTTCATCTTCTGCTTGAATCGCGGGTGAGACCGCTGCAATCGCACTGCCGCCACAAATCGCCGTTCCGGCTGAAATCAAATAGCCGAGTTTTTTGTCCAGTTTCAAGAATTTGGCTAACCACCAACCGACCACTAAGGTACTGACAATGGTGGTAATGATAATGCCAATCCCATCAGAGGTGACCGCCACCGCTTCTTCAAAGTGAATGCCAAAGCCGAGGCCGACAATCGAATAGGCGAGTAATTTTTTGGTGATTTTGGCTAAGTTGACGTGGCTTGGCACTAAGCCTAACGAGGCGAGTAAAAAGCCAATCACTAAGGCTGTTGGTGAAGTAACAAAAGGCGTTAGGCAGGCAAGCAGGCCAATAATAAAAGGAACGGTTTGTTGGTATGGTTTCATGATTACAATGCGCTTATGCGTCAAAAGGGGCCAGTGAGCATCATTGCTCACTTATAAAGAACGCCATATTACATGACCAACGTCGGTCAGTAAGTCTGAATGAATTGAACAGCTGTTCAGAAAAGTTGAACAGCCATCCAATGATGGATAGAACCGCTAGCGGCAAGCGCCCCGTAATTCGGCGACCTTTTGACGCATCGTATGGGTTGTCGCTTGTTCGGGGGAGACAGGTTCTCCCGCTTCGATCTCAACCTTTGACCAAAATCGAGTCGGACGTCCCTGACAAGCCTGGCCTTTGTAGCGGCTAAAGTAACTGCCCCACAAGCCTTTCAGTGCCATTGGAATGACGGGAACAGGGCTACGGCGCAGAATGATATCCATCCCCCGCATAAACTCTTTTATTTCCCCGTCATTAGTGAGGTGGCCCTCTGGGAAAATACACACAATATGGCCATCATTTAAATCTTGCTCAACTTGGTTGAAGGCACGACGGATAGAGCCACGATTGGTGGAAGAGATAGGGATCACGCCAGCACGTTTCAAAAAGCGTCGAATAGGCGGGAGGTTGGCGTACTCTTCTTGCATCACAAAACGAATCAAGCGTGGGTAAGCGCCGCTAAGCAGCAGGGCATCCATGTAGCTAACATGGTTACACACAATCAGTGCGCCGCCTTTTTCAGGTAAATGGTGTAAATTTTTATGAGTCACGCGATACATCGTATGGGTCGTGACCCACAGTAAAAATCGAACGACAAAAATAGGCACTTGATTAAATAGATACAAGGCTACCAGTAGGTTGAATGCGGCCAGTAATAGGAAAAACTGTGGGATCGACAATTCAATAATACTTAAACAGACAATCCCTAGAATCGCACTCCCTACCATAAACAGTGAATTGAAGATGTTGAGTGCGGCAATGACTTGTGCGCGCTCAGTGATTTTGGCGCGTTGTTGCATCATGGCGTAAAGGGGAACGATAAAGATGCCACCAGAGACACCGAGTAGCAACAAATAAGTAAATAACGGCCACAACGGCTGATAGCCAATAAATTGGTTAAAACTCTCGAAGGTCGGTAATGAGTCTGGGACGGAACTCGCCATCAGCCAACCAAAAATGGAAATACCTAAGCTGCCTAACGGTACGATGCCGATTTCAATTCTGTGATTAGAGAGCTTGTCGCAAGCCATTGAGCCTGTGGCAATACCGATGGAAAATAGCGCCAACAAAAAGGAGACCGCACTCTCGCTGCCATTGAGATAAATTTTGGTAAAGTTGGGAAACTGGGTGAGATAAGCGGCGCCCAAGAACCAGAACCAGCTAATGGCCATAATGGATTGGAAAATAACCCGATCAGATTTGGCAATCGCAAGGGTCTTTTTGGTGTCTTTAATCGGCTGCCAACGAAAAGTCAGATCAGGGGCAGAGGCGGCGGCTTCTGGAATCGAACGACTGGCGAAATAACCAAACAGGGCAAACAAGACCACGCAACCCGCGGCAATGTAATTCGCGTTATCGGCAGAGGCAATCACTCCAGCGCCTAATGTACCAAGTAAGATGGCGAGAAACGTGCCGGTTTCGACTAATGCATTACCAGGAACTAACTCTTTGTCGGTGAGTTGCTGCGGTAAAAGTGCGTATTTTACCGGACCAAAAAAGGCCGATTGCGTCCCCATTAAGAACAGCAGAATCAATAAGATTAGGTAGCTTTCGGTGATAAAACCTATCGCGCCAAACAGCATAATACCGATTTCGGCCAGTTTCACTTTACGAATAAAACCGGATTTTTCATATTTGTCCGCCAATACACCTGCCGAGGCTGAAAATAGGAAAAACGGCAGAATAAATAAACCGGCCGCAAGATTGATAAACAAATGGCTAGAGACGGGCAAGGCACCGACGCCCGCAAAAGCAACAAACAACAACAGAACATTTTTAAAAATATTGTCGTTAAATGCCCCAAAGAACTGGGTAATAAAATAGGGCAGAAAACGTCGCTGCATTAACAGTGATGTTTGACTTTGCTGTGGCATTGCAGATCCTTTTGCGTTACCAATTGTTGAGATAGTTTGAGAGTAAATTGGCGATCAATTCTTTGCCATCGACGGGCTCGGCTGCGAAAAATTTGTCATCAACACTGAGCAACGTGATGCCATGAACGCCGGACCATAGAACACGACTGGCTTGCAATACTTCGCTATCGTTGCGCGAAGGCGCCAAAATACGCAATAAATGTTCAAGCATACCGAGCATGTTATCAATACGATTACTTTGCCATTCAGGCAAGGTGTCACCGTTCATGTTGTGCTCAAAAATAAGCTGCCAACGATGGGGGTGACGCAGCGCAAAATCATGATAACAATAGGCCAATTCATGCAGCGCTTGTTTAGGGTCGTGGCTTTCTTGTATTGACGCTTTCGCCTCGAGCGTTAACTCGTCTAGGGTTTGGGCCACAACATGCAAGAGCAATAAATTGTAGCTACCAAAAACATTCACCAGCGTGCTGGGAACATAGCCAATCATATTGGCGATTTTTCGCAGACTTAATTCGTGATATGAGTGCTCATCAAGAAAGCGTTTTACCGTATCCAAGGTGAGAGCGATAAGTTGGTCGCGGGTGTGATCGTTTCTTCGAGCCATAGTAAAGAATTAAAAATGAACAATGTTCGATATTCTAATAACGGACGACGGCAAGCGTCAACAACCCGAGTTAGCATATTTGCAATATTCTGATACATGAATTCGATTGCTGGATGTATCTTTATCTTATAGAGAGCGCTAAGATTAAGGAACCAGAGCCTTTTATGCGCTGGATATTAAACTAAATAAAGTACCCTAAAGGAAAAACATGAAACGACTTTTTTCTCTAGTGGCGTTATTGATGGTTTCTGTAGCCATCACGCCTGTAGCGGAAGCTAAGAAGTTTGGTGGTGGCAAGTCTTTTGGTAAAAGCTTTAAGACAGCACCAGCGCCTAAACAGCAACAACAGAACACCAATACCATTGGTAAAGATCAAGCAGCGAAGCAGTCATCAAGCAAAAAAGGTTTGATGGGTGGCATTCTAGGCGGCCTACTTGTTGGTGGTTTACTTGGTTCGTTACTTGGTGGCGGCGCATTCGAAGGTATCCAGTTTATGGATATTCTGATCATGGGTATCATTGCCTTTGTGATCTTCAAATTAATGCGACGTATGCTGGGGGCGAAGCAGGGCAGTATGAATCAGCATCGCCAGCAACCGGCTTTCGGTGGTTCAGCGCCTAAATTTGAACAACCAAATGTTCATAATTTCGAGCAACCACAGAACGTAAATCAAGGTGGCTTTGGTGGTTTCGGTGCACAAACAGACGTACCGCATAACTTCCCACCAAGCTTTGACCAAGCGGCATTTGTGAACGGCTCTCGTGAACATTACCGTATCATCCAAGGTGCGTGGAACCACAACCAGCTTGAAACAATCGAAGAGTATGTTTCTCCTAGCTTGTACCAAGATCTGCAAGAAGAACGCGCAAAGCTGGATGGTGAGCAACACACAGACGTGATGTATGTGGATGCGGAAATCGTTCGTGCTGATTACGATGCAACTAAAGCGCAACTAAGCTTGCAGTTTAGTGGCCGTTACCGTGACTCTGCGGAAGGTGTTGAAGAAGACATCGAAGACGTGTGGCACTTAGAGCGTGACCTAACGGTTGATAACGCACCATGGCTGATTGTGGGTATCCAAGGATAATCCTTCGTTACTGATAGCACAGTTTTTATAAACGCCCGAGCCGAACGCTTGGGCGTTTTTTTATCTTTCACGTATACTTGTTGGCAAGAAAATAAAAACGATAAGGAAAGTAAAGTGCCTGAATTTAAATATAAAAACCTGACGCAAGAGCAACAAGATAAATTAGATGCAGCGGTCTTTCGTCGTTTGCTCTCTCACCTTGATGAAAATAAAGAGGTTCAAAACATCGATTTGATGATTTTGGCGGGATTCTGCCGCAACTGCTTTAGTAAATGGTACAAAGCCGAGGCGGAAAACCAGCAGTTGGATCTGGGTATTGATGATGCACGTGAGCGTGTATATGGCATGACTTATGATGAGTGGAAGCAAAACCATCAACCGCCAGCAACCGCAGAGCAGCTAGCAGCCTTTGAAGCGCGCGAAAAAGCGAAGTAAGCAGAGATGTTTTGAATAGTAAATGGCACTCATTGAGTGCCATTTTTGCATTGTGGAGATGAGAAGCGAAGCGTTAATCAAGAAGCCCTGTGGTTTCAAAGCGCTCTAGTTTGACGGCATAAGGAAGTAAATCGCCAATGTTCGCTTGTACCCACTCGGGGTTGTAATAGGTGTCTAAATAGCGCTCGCCGCTGTCACACAGCAGCGTAACAATCGACCCTTTCTCGCCTCGCTGCTTCATTTCACCGGCCAACTGCAATACACCATAAAGGTTTGTTCCTGTTGATGCGCCCACTTTACGCCCGAGTACGTTTTCTAGCCAATGCGCTGTCGCTACTGAAGCGGCATCGGCGATAGTGCGCATTTCATCGACTACGCCAGGGATGAAGCTCGGCTCAACGCGAGGACGGCCAATGCCTTCGATCTTGCTGCCATTTTCGCCAGTAAGCGCTTTGTTGCCAGTGCGATAAAACTCGTGGAACACGGAGTTTTCTGGGTCAACCACGCACAGCTTGGTATTGTGTTGCTGATGACGAATAAAACGACCGATCGTTGCGGATGTGCCGCCAGTGCCTGGGCTCATGACCACCCAAGTTGGAATCGGGTGATCTTCCAACTGCATTTGGTCAAAGATCGAATTGGCGATGTTATTGTTACCACGCCAGTCCGTTGCGCGTTCAGCGTAAGTAAACTGATCCATGTAGTGGCCGTTTAGTGCTTCTGCTAAGCGGTGTGATTCTGCGTAGATTTGATCAGTGTGTTCAACCAAGTGCGCTTGACCACCATAAAATTCGATTTGCTCTATTTTTTTTCGAGCGGTGCTTTTAGGCATCACGGCAATGAATGGCAAGCCTAAAAGGCGAGCGAAATAGGCTTCAGAGACAGCGGTGCTGCCTGATGACGATTCAATGATTGTCGTTTCAGGGCCAACCCAACCATTGCATATCGCGTATAAAAAGAGAGAGCGTGCAAGGCGATGTTTCAGCGATCCTGTTGGGTGAGTGCTTTCATCTTTTAAATAGATGTCGATACCTTCGATGCTCGGCAAGTCTAACTTGATGAGGTGTGTGTCGGCTGATCGCTGATAGTCGGCTTCTATTTTTCTAACGGCGTTATTTATCCAGTTATGATCGGTGCACATTGGGTCTCTCCTTTAATCTTCTTATGCTAATAATTTACCTACAAAGTGAGAGAAAACCTTTGCTAATTACCCCTTACTTCCGTTTAATTAGAGAATATTTTTCTCTTTGATGGGCTTTTTATAAAATGGAACTGGATAGTGTTGATCGAAAAATACTCGCATTGTTGCAACATGATGCAACCTTGTCATTGAATGACCTTGCGGAAGCGGTCAATTTAACGACGACGCCATGCTGGAAGCGCCTAAAGAAGTTGGAAGAGACTGGCGTGATTCAAAAGCGTGTTGCCTTGCTTAACCCAGATAAGCTTGATTTATCTTTCAATGCGTTTGTGATGATCAAAACGCGCGACCATTCCCATGAGTGGTACAGCCAATTTGTATCAACGGCCACTGAGTTCCCTGAAGTCATGGAGTTTTATCGTATGGCAGGTGAGTACGATTACATGATGAAAGTGCTGGTCAAAGATATGCAGAGTTTTGACCGTTTTTATAAAAAACTGGTCAACTCAGTGAAAGGGATTTCTGATGTCACGTCGACGTTTGCAATGGAACCACTCAAATACACCACAGCGCTGCCGATTTAATGGCTAGACGCGCGCTGTGGGTTGTTCATCAGTTGAGTGTTCAGCCGCGCATTAGTCAGTAAAGCGCATCACGCCTTCTTGCACGGCGCTGGCCACTAGGTTGCCTTGACGATCAAAGATTTCACCGCGTACTAAGCCGCGAGTGTTACTGGCGGTTGGGCTTTCAATGACATACAGCAACCATTCGTCCATTTTGAATGGACGATGGAACCAAATTGAGTGGTCAATGGTCGCGACTTGAAATTTCGGCGTGAGTATAGAAACACCATGTGGGTGCAATGCGGTAATGAGAAACCCCCAGTCAGAAGCATAGGCAAGTAAATACTGATGAATCAACTGATTATCGGGTAGTTCACCGTTTGCCTTCACCCACAAGTACTGCTTGGCTTCAGTCTTTTCTGGTTTGAGTGGATTCACCACGACGACAGGGCGCATCTCGAAGGGTTTTTCACCACAAAATGTCTTTCTCAGCTTTGGTGGCAAAAACTCGGCAACGCGAGCGATAAGCTCTGATTCAGAGGCATAATTTTCTGGCCCTGGAATATCGGGCATGGTGTTTTGATGCTCAAAGCCAGGTGCTTCACCGTGATACGAAGCGGTTAAATAGAAAATAGGGCGGCCATTTTGAATCGCTTTCACCCGACGGGTACTGAAACTGCGACCTTCGCGAAGATTTTCCACATCATAGATGATTGGTTTTTCAGGATCGCCCGGATACAGGAAGTAGCTGTGGAATGAGTGCACGGTGCGCGCGTCATCCACCGTGTATCGAGCGGCTGATAATGCCTGGCCGATCACTTGACCGCCATAGACTTGAGGCAGGCCTAGATTTTCGCTTTGTCCGCGAAACAAGCCTTCTTCTAGTTTTTCAAGTTGCAACAAACTAAGCAGTTCGTTTAGTGGTTTACTCATGAGGGGTATTCCAAAATTAGTCTTTGATTATTCTACGTTACTGTTATCACACCAAGCAATGCTTGTGGTTCTCGATACGGCTCGAATCGACAGGTATAGAGTAAATACTCATTTTAGAACATAAACGTCAGGAATGAGTCAGGAGTGCGTTCCCTGTCATGACAGCATGTTAAACAGCGTCTATAATTCAGCAAGTTATCAACATTTATCTCTTAGTGAGGCGTTATGAAGAAGACACTGATGTTGGCGTCGTCGGTTTTATTAGGAACAGTACTGATGGGTTGTCAAAGTGAGCCTGCAGCACAGCAGGAACAAGTACAAGCAGAGCAAATGATTACAGGTAATGTTGCCTACCGTGAGCGTATTATGCTACCTGATAATGCAGTTGTGACGGTTCGCCTACAAGATGTGTCACTTATGGACGTGTCCGCAACGTTGATTTCTGAGCAAGTGATTGAAACCAATGGCGCACAAGTCCCTGTGCCTTTTGAGCTCAGCTACAACCCGAGCGAGATCAAGCCGGGCCATCGCTACAGTGTTAGCGCTCGTATTGAAGTGGCTGGGGAATTGCGTTTTATCACCGATACCATGAATGCCGTGATCACCGATGAAAACCAAACACAGCAACTTAACTTGATGTTAGTGGGTGTACGTTAATTCCATCGTGTTCGGTTCAAAAATGGCAGCGTTAAGGCTGCCATTTGTATTTTCTCAGGCTAATACGGCCACCATCGCTGACCTCTATCCCTTCTGCTAATAATTGCTTTCGTTGCCTTTGTAAATCCTGGCCTTTGAGGGAAATTTGTCCTTGGCTGTTTACTACGCGGTGCCAAGGCAGCTTAGAACCTTCCGGCAAATTGCCGAGGGCTTTTCCCACATGACGCGCATAGCCGGGATAACCGGCCAATTTTGCGATCTCGCCATAATTTGTGATTTTTCCATACGGAATTTGGTGAATTACTGCAAAGATTTGCGTTAAAAATTGGTCCATACTGATTTATCGATAGCCTGATTTTCGAACGTTACTGCTATTTGGATGGTTAGCAGCAACGATAAATATGCGTGTATTACATCATATCCTAACTCGTCGATTCCAGGATGGAATAAGGAGCAGGAATGCTATTTTCTACCTTACAATTCTTCATCGCTACATTGTTGGCGGTTATTTGCGCTCGAGTCGTCAGTGACAGTGGGGGCGACATACCGCTGATCGCGATGATGGCGCCTGTCTTATGGTTTATTCCACTGCGTGGTTTTGCTTCTGCCGTTTTTGTTGGCAGTGTGATCATCTATGGTTTAACGCTGCCATATCAACCCACGGCGCTGTCTGTGAGCGTTTGGATTCTATTCCCATTGTTGATGGTCTCTTTTTCTCGTCGTAGCCATATTATTGTGGCCGCTGTCGCCGCATTAATCGTTATCACCTTACAAGCCGGTATTATGGTGACACAAAATGCAGGCAAGTTGACTGGAGAGGCCATATTCACTGCGGTTCAAACCTTGGCTGTGGTTTTGATTTGGTGGTCAACAAGTCATTGGAAGCCTCGCCCGCAACATCGCTGGTGGGCGTTATTGTTGCTACTGCCACTATGGTTTACTCAAATGGCGTATGCGGTGTTATTCGCGTTGGCGGTGATCGGCATCGTGAGCGCAGTTGAACGTTTATCAATATTAAAGACGTTTAATTGGGGCAAGTTGCTTTGCTGGACATTACCCACAGTCGCCTTCTCTGCGCTGGTGATTAGTCCTCACATTGAGGTGCCTAACCCTATATTTGTCGTTTGGTTGTGTCTGCTTGGAACGGCTTGGGCTACGGATTACATATTACAAAGCGCCGAATATAACGAAGAAATATGAATCTAATTGCGCTAAAAATTTGGAATGATGATAAGAACATGACAGTATTGGTCGATTAATGCTCAATGGAATGGTGCATTTGTTTTGTGTTATCAATAAATAGTCACGCCCAGATGCAATGTCTTCGGTTGTATTAAAGGGTAGCCAAAGGCGCATAACAATATGGTTAGGTTAGGATTACTGAGACAATTAACGATTGTCGCTATCATGTGGATGTGCGGTTTTTCGGCATACGCAAGTGCATCGTATCGAGTGGCGATAGAAGAAGATGATATCGTTACGCGAGTGCTATTTGACTCGATCTCACAACGTTTCGATGTCGATATCGTCTATGTTTACTATCCAAGCTTTAATGACATTCTGACCGCCGTTGAAACGGGGCAAAGTGACTTTGCCGCTAACGTCACGTATACCGCAGAGCGCGCTCAACGTTTTGATTATTCCCGCCCGACCAATATCGAATACACCTACCTCTACAGTTTTACGAACGCGACATTAGAAACCATCAAAAAAGTTGGTATACCGAAAGGGACTATCTACTCAGAACTGATCAAAGAATATTATCCGTCGATTATTCAGGTCGAATACCGGGGTCACCAACATGCTCGTCAATTACTCGAGAGTCGGGAAGTAGATGGTATTGTCGATGCCATCAATCAGTTAAAGCCGATGTTACTTGCGGGGCTTGATGCACAGTTATTGAATAATCAAATCTCGATACAACCTGTCGCTTTGATTAGTACAAAAAACAAATTTCAAGCGCAGATTGAGCAATTTGAAGTGCATTTACACTCTGCATCGGTGCAAAAATCGTTGCGTGCATTGGTGAAGGAAAGTGGGATTGATCGTAGCCGACCGATTAAAGTAAAAATTGAGCACGCAGCACCCTATGCAACGTACCTATCGAATGGTCAAGTGAGAGGGGTTACCGCGGATGTACTGTATTCTGCTTGTGATATTTTGATGTTGAACTGCCAGTTAGTCAGTAAAGCTGATGAAACGTGGGAGGAGATGTACGCGGATTTTTTAGCGCAGAAAGTTGATATTATCTCTCCTCTGGCGGAATCCGAGCCGCGGCGACAATTTGCTTATTTTAGTGTTCCTTACTATCAATCTACCGCCATTATGGTGAAGCGAGAAGGCTATAAACATAATGTGTACAGTAATGCTTCCGAGTTGATTATCGAGCGAATAGGGGTGGTTAAAGATGACTTTTACCAAGAGTTGTTACAAGGCCTATTACCGCAAAGAACATTCATCACTTACCGTAATGCGCAGCAGCAAATTGAGGCTCTCTTAGCGAAAGAAGTCGATTATGTGATTATCCCTCGAGCGAGTTACAATAAAATCTTACGCGAGTCGAACGCACTCTTACCTCTGGTTGAGGATAAATTGATTGGCGATGTTCATACTTCTGATATCACGATTGGTTTTGCAAAAAACGCGTACGGGAATGCGCTCGTTCCGCTTTTTGACCGCGCAATAAAGATGCTCGACTTAGAGAAAATCACCAATTCGTATTACCAGCAACCTGACTGGAAGGCGACACTGCAAAGTGAGCAGCAATTGGCTCGTAAAAGCATCGCTATTGTGGTGTTGGGGCTTGTCGTCTCCGTTTTGATGAGCTTATATCTGCACCATCAATCAAACACGGACAACCTCACCCGTCTCAAGAATCGACGTGCATTACAGCGACGCTACAGAAAAGGCATTCAGCCTAATGTGACGTTGGTTTATCTGGATGTGAATAAATTTAAACCGATTAATGATACCTATGGCCATGAAATCGGTGATCAAGTCCTCAAACATATCGCCAAGCAGATATTGCGGTATTGGGATGGGCAGAGTTATCGAATTGGTGGAGATGAGTTTATTCTGATTGGCGCCGTTGATAACATCGCGTTAAGTTATGCATTATTAAATTTACAAAAAATGATGTTCACATCGAGCGATACGGATATTAGTTTAAAGGTTTCCATTGCTTTCGGCGTGTCGAAACCAAGAAAGGAGCTTCGCTCTTTAGAAGATGTGATGCATCAAGCGGACCTCTCCATGTATTCAAACAAACGGCAAGCGGCACAGCATGATATAGATGAGGTGAATCCGCCAATTGCCCATGAGTTTCATCTTAGCTAAATAGATGATAAAAAAGAGTAAAGTGGTGTTTTAAAACTCATGTTGGGTGTTATGTGTCCACTTAAATCAAAAAAACACTTTTTATCAAGTGTTAGGGTTGCAATGCGATCTCTGATGATTGATAATCCTCGCACTCTCTGGAAAACAGAGATGCTCTATGGAGGCTTGGTCCTCCCGCAACAATAACTCGTGAACTCGGTCAGGTCCGGAAGGAAGCAGCCGCAGCGAGTGACTTGTGTGCCGGGATGTGGCTGAGTCTCCACCCAATTTAGAAAAGCCGCTCTTTATGAGCGGCTTTTTGCTATCTGACATTTATGACTTTTCTGGAAACTCATTTACTAAATTTACTTTACAGTAAATGCACCTATTTTTATAGGTTCTATTCGCTTGTAGCCTACTTGCATAATTAATTTTTTTGGAAAAATATGGATTAATTTTTTGCACGTATTATTTACTTAGCTTTGTATGAGCACTACTTTAGTGCCACTTGTTTATTGTTGTAGGAATATTCTCACGAATTTTTGTGTGGCCTTGTTGGGCTGTATGATTACTATTCACTTGTGTTTTTTATTGTGTTTTTGACATTGACTTACGGTATCCTGTTGATTAGAAAGTGCTAATTGTCTTGTTGTTAAATTAACTTTTTTGAAACATTAAATGCATTTATTGGGAAGGTAGTCTTCGGTTTTTAGTGAAAATTGATGTGGAATTTATAAAGAATATTAGTTGTTATTAGTATGCCAATAATAGTTGGACGAAATTATCATGCCTATGCGCTTTAAGAATAAAGTAATAGTGATGATTTGCATGCCTATAAATATGATTTTTGTTCATTGTGTTACTTGAAAAGTACTTGAGCAGTTAATTTTAGCGTTGTGAGAAATAAATGAAGAAAAGTGCATTAGCGATATTAATTAATGTCGCCTTGTTAAGTGGGTGTCAGGAAGAGTCTTTGATCATTGCTGGTCCTGCCACTGAGTTGCCTGATGTTGGTATACCAGAGCCAGAACTACCAGAGCCAGAACTACCTATCCCTGATCCTGATGGGCCGGCTGTCCCTGGCGGTGAGCTACCAGACATCGGGGTAGAAGACCCTATTATTTTAGGTGAGTTTAGCCTTGATGGTCACGCAGTATTTGACGACTCTGTTTTATGTAACGATCAGCCCGCGGATGCTTTTGAGTTCTTTCAAAAAGAAACTGTAACGTGTACCAAAGACTCGTTAATTTTAGCTACTTTTATTGATGTTTTTTCACCAGCTTTATTGTCTGAATCAGAGGGACGTGAACGTTTAGTTCTTAAAAATGCTGAAGAGTATCTAGGTTATCCAGACAAAGCGACCAATGCAAAAAAGTTGATTGAACACAACGCTTTGATTGTGGGTGATCAAGTAACGCTTAAATTTGGCAGTACGAAGGACAGACTAGATTTTGAAAACATCTTTAACAATGATTTAGACTTGGAACCAGAGGCATTCCTGGAACTTGTCCAGGAAGAAGAGGCCAACGATAGTTTAGTCGACAAGTTACCTACAACGCATGTTCCAGATATTGAACCAGAGGTATCACCGGGTACCTCTAGCAATCTAAATGACGATTTTATTTCGGCTAATGCAGAAGAAAGCTACCAGCATAAGCCTGAAAAAGCGATCCTGAGTAAGGCAATCTTGAAAGATTCGAAAGGGTTGCCTGTAGTAGGCATTTCATATTTTAGTGCATCTTCACGCGGAAAAACAAGTGATGGGAGAGATCCTGGTAGCTTACCAGGAGAGTTTGAGTTTTTATGGGGTGAATCGGTAAGCTTTGGCATTGATACGTTTGAATTGGGGTCAGTTCGAGGCAATCAAACCCAATTTAAATTATCAGATCTTGGTGATGAGCAGAAAGGGCGAAACGCCGATGCTTTAGTTCGTCGATATGGTCAAGATATTAATGGCATGCGTATTTTACGTGACGGTGTCGAGCCTACATTCGCTCGATACCCAAATGTAATCAATGAAATTATTTCGCTTAGCCTAAATGATAAAGACACTGCGTTAGATCTTGGTAACGGTACCACCGAAGTGATTAAAGCAGAGTTTAATTCGCAGTTTTCTCAGGGTCTTGCGTTAGAAATCGATCAATCGATTTGCGGAGGAGCCTGTACTTCTGCTCGTGGGCAATATACCCAAGAAATCCATAGTGCAAAGAGTGATATGTCAGCTATTCAAGCTGATATAGCAAAACTGTGGGGGTTTATTGATCCTGAAATAGAAAGTGGATGGAAACCGGTGGAACGGTTCCATGTATTCCATGACAGTACAAATTTTTATGCTAGAACAGGGGATGCTCGAGGCCAAACAGCGGTAAACATTTCCAACACGGCATTTCCTATCATGATGGCACGTAACGATCATAACTATTGGTTATCGTTTAATGAGAAAAAAGCTTGGAGTGAAAGCAATGTTGCTTACATTACTGAGGCACCGTCTACAGAACAGCCGGCTTTAGTTTCGGGTGCGACTGCAACATTTAACTTACCTTTCGTTTCACTGGGTGAGATTGGCACCGGTAAAGTAATGATGGTCGGTAACTCTCGTTATAACTCTATCTTGGTATGTCCAAATGGGTATAGTTGGGATGGTGGTGTTGGCGTCGACAACGTTTGCAGCCTAACGACAGATAGTGATGATATGAAGCACTTTTTCCAAAATAGCTTTAAGTATCTCACCGATGGTAAAACCGATTTCACTGTTGGTACTAATATCCCACATGTATATTTTAAGCAGCATGGGCAAGTAGCGGGTCGTTCAGCTGAATTTATTATAGATAAGAATAGTTTTAGCGTAACAACTGAACAGCTCAATTCTTTTGTAGATTTAAGCCCTAGTGACTACCCACTACTGATATTGAATGGATTCGATTATAAAATCCATCCGAACGGTAATGATTATTTATTACCATTAGCTGCGAATCAGGAAGCACCGAAGTTTGATGATCAAGACGTTACTCATTTGATTGACTATGTCTCTCGTGGTGGTTCCATTTTGGTTATGGAAACCGTACTAGAACATACAAATGGTGGTGAATTAGCGAGGCTTTTAGACAGTGCTGGCATAGCATTTGCGAGTGCTAATTCCGTCGTTCGTACACCTAGCGCGACCAAAACAGGCCCACGAGGTCAGCATGAGGAAGCTATTTGGGTACTTGAGCGATACGCATCAGAAAACGTAGATGGAGAAATGGCACTTCCATATAAGATTGTTGATGGAAAAGTCATTTGGACATTCTTGGAAGGGGCAACACCGGGTAAGACACCAGAGTTGCAGCTAGCTACATGGACCGAAACTGATGATGCTGGTAAACAAACAACTTACCGTGCTTTTCTTGAGGAAAAAGGTCTTGCACCGGAAGTAATTGAGCTAGAGAAGCAACGTATTTTAGATGGTCTCGGAGGCGTTTATAAAGAGTGTACAGACTCAACTTACCACTATGAGGTGAATTGTCTTGAACGTCGACCAGGCAATGGTATTCCAGTTAGTGGTGGTTGGGGTGATTACCTCAATTTTGTTCCTCGTTATACCGAATTAAACCTTGGTGCAGTGGAAGCGCGTGCGATGATAAAAGCGGCTGACTTAGGGACGAATATCGAGCGTTTGTTTAAGCACGAAGAATATTTCCGCTCTGGTGGTAAAAAAGGTGAACGTTTAAGCAGCGTTGATCTTAATCGTATCTATCAAAATATGACGGTATGGTTGTGGAATGATTTGGATTACCGCTTTGTGCCTGAGACGGGCGCTGAAGATCCTGATCCTCTTGGCTTTGAACGTTTTACCCAATACCTAAACTGTTACACCAACGATCAAGCTGGAGGCAACACAACTTGTCCTGCTGATTTAAAAGCTTCGTTGAATAAGCTGACAATGGTTTATGGTAACGATGTGGTTGGCTACGAAGGCTTAATGAACCCGAGTTACCCACTGAATTACATGGAAAAACCATTAACTCGTCTAATGTTAGGGCGTTCATTCTGGGATTACGACGTTAAGGTTGATATTCGTCAATTCCCTGGTGAACCAGCAGGCATTGAGGGGGGCGCTTCTATTGATCTTAATATGACCAGTAACGGAGCTGTATGGTACGCTGGTAATCGCCAACCGACTGGTCAGTGGGCAGTTGCTCATCAACCATTTACCGTTATTGTTACTGATGAAACACAGCCAGTAATTGTAACTGTGGCATTACATGACGATTTGACTGGTCGCGACAAGCATGAACTAGGTCTAAAACGTCCGCCAAGAATGACTAAGAGCTTTACTGTTGGTGTTGATAGCCAACCATTCGTCGTACCTTATGGTGGATTAGTCTATGTTCAAGGTGGCGGAAGTGAAAGTGTCAAAATAGACTTAGCTGGTACTGTTGATGCTCCGCTGTTTGATAGCAGACGTAATCATTGGATTAACCCGATTGATTCACCAGCACCGATTGGTGAAGTTATCTCATCAAGCTTTGTGTATACAGCACCTAAAAACAACTTGAAAGCCAGCCGTTATGATGGCGATCTTTCTGTATTTGGTAATGAGTTAGATCAGTTCGCCAATGACTTAAATGATTTCTATGCGCGAAATGAAACGGTGGTAGGAAGCCGAAATCGTAAGGCAACGGATAAGACAATTCCGACTAACCGTCATCATTTTGTTAATGATATTGCGATTAGTATTGGTGCAGCACATTCCGGCTATCCAGTCATGAATAGTAGCTTTAACGTAGCAAGTGATAATTTGAGCACAACACCTCTTAATGATTGGTTGATTTGGCACGAAGTGGGGCACAACGCCGCTGAAGCACCATTTAATGTAGAGGGTGCAACTGAGGTAGTAAACAACCTACTTGCGCTGTACATGCAAGACAAGCATCTAGGGAAGATGGAACGGGTTGCTCGTGATATCCGCACAGCTCCACAGTTTGTTAGCGCAGAATCAGGCCACGCTTGGGCGGCTGGTGGCGCGGGTGAGCGATTGGTGATGTTTGCACAACTGAAAGAGTGGGCAGAGACTGAATTTGATATCACTAAGTGGTATCAGCCAGGTAAAGTTCCTGCTTATTACGATACAACGACACCGGGTATGAAAGGTTGGAACATGTTTAAACTAATGCATCGTTTAACTCGTAACCAATCTGTTGGTGATTCGGCGGAAGATGGATTAATTCTGCCAGAGAAAAATAAGTGTTTTCAACAAGGATTAGGTAAGAGTGATGCCTTAATGATGTGTGCGTCTTATGTTGCTCAAAATGATTTGACGCAGTTCTTTGACGCCTGGAACCCTGGAGCAGTTGCACAGTTGTATCCAGGATCACAAGCACCGCAATATGTACCAGCAATTACACCACAAGGCATAAAGTTGGTACAAGGTTTAGGCTTAAGCACACCAATAAAGAATCCGCTGAAGATTGATACCGTGACAGAACGTTCGATTCACTAATATCATAAATGAACACTGAAGGCCCTCATTGCGAGGGCCTTATTATAAAGGTACAAAGAAGTGTTTTATAAAACATGAAGGTCCCACTTATAGAAGGGCCTGAAATTAATTTGTATCCATTATATCTTGGTAAAGTTGCTCGTAATTCGCCTTATCGAGCTCTTCTTGATCCATCAGTTGTCGAATGACGGTGTCACATTGTTTAACCACTTTCATGAGCTGTACATAGTCGCCATCTTTAGGCCATCGGCGTGCAAGCAGTTTGATAATACTCATACAAACCGATTGTAAGAAAGGGCAGCGTTGATTGATTTCGACATAAATCTTGATCAACTCGCTGAGTGTCATTCGGTTCGCTTGAATATACTTGTGCTTACTTTCGAGCCATTCCAATTTGTCGACGTTAGCTTGTTGCAACTGCTTCAACATCGTCATTTGGCTGGCGAAAATATTCTCGTTTTGGTCAGTGTGAATCACTTCACTGCAGCGTGGAATGAGGCGGGCAAACTCACTGTCAAAATTCATGCGGTTCAATATCCAAGCAAATTGATGCAGAGGATAAAAGTGGTTGAAGGTCATTTGACGGTGAATATCATTCAACTTGCTGATCGCTAAAGCGTACTGCTCTTCTTCTAACGCGATATGAGCCAATAACAGATCAAGTTCAGGCTTCAGTTTTGCGGCTTCTCGCATGCCCATTATGTGGTTATAAAGGCTTTTTGCTTCGTTTAATCGAGGCACTTTTAACTCAGGGGGACACTGAAAGCACGAATACAACAGGATACGCACGAGGTTCATCTTCGCGAAGATGGTATTGCGATAGGTTTCTTTATTGATTTCCATATAGGCGCGATAGCGATCGAGTGCGCTTTGATAATCGCCGACGGAAATACAAAGATTAGTAATAACCAATTCACGTTCTGAGTTGCCACGCACAATTTTGCTCGCGAGTTCAAAATGACGAATTGCGGTTGGCACTTCGTTATTCATCAAACTGATACCGGCCGCGGCTGAGCGCACCAGTGTGCTGTTTGGCTTAGTGGTCAGAAGTTTGTTGATCATTTTCTGCGCGGCTTTCTTCTCGCCCAGCTTCATTAATGAGTTTGCCAAACCGATGGTCGCCCAATCACATTCTTTGCGCGTTAGAATATTTTCGTAAAGCGTTTTAGATTGATCATGTAGGTGCAATCGACTTAAGAAATCACCTTTAAAACGCTCAATCGTGTAGTGATATTCAGGATAAAAAGGCAAGAGGTCATTACACAGCGTCACCCCTTCTTCATATTGATGCTTAATCTGCGCGGTATACAATTGATACAAGGCGTTTTTACGGGCCAATGACGCGTAGATGCGCTCACGCAAAGACATGATATTGAAGGGCTTAAGTAAATAGTCATCGGGCTTTAGCTCAATGATCGAGTGTACAACCGTGGAAGAATTTTCTCCGGTTATCAGAATAAAAACGGCTTTTTCATGCAGTAAATTAAAGTGTTTTAGTTCTTCAAAGACCTGTTTGCCATTCATTCCTCGACCCAAATTATAATCACATAAAATGAGATCATATTGAGTTTGGCGCGCAAGTTGAATACTTGCGCGTGCCGTTGAGCAGTAGGTGATCAGGCGGTCACTAAAGCCTAGCTTCAGTAGCATACTTTTAATGGATACAATTACAATCGAGGCATCATCAACGATTAATACCTTTGAAGAAGAAAATTGATTCATTGTTTACTATCTAAATTGCGCTAATTCCACGATGGATTGAATATCCAATTTCTTAAATATTCGATTCTTATAAGTACTAACCGTTTTTTCGCTAATGTCTAAAGTCGTGGCGACTTTTTTATTGTTAAATCCTTTTAGTAACAAATTGGCCACGTTGATTTCTTGCGTAGACAATAGCTGATAGATTTTTTGAATATCGGTTTTATCTCGTTCAATCAGTGTTGAAGCAATGGTTTCAATGTATCGTGGGTTTTTGTTTGCTTTAAAGCAATGGTAACTATGGTTGGAGGTGAATTCATTGACAGGATTATTCCCTTCCAATAGACAAACCGACCCGACGAAATTAGTGGTGTTTAAATTCAGCAGCAACTCATTGATATCAGTATCGATAAAATCGATATCGATAACTAATAAGCCCACTTGTTGGATATTATCATTATCAATGACCTGATTGATCGATTTGACATTAAATATATGACCAAATAGGGCATCTTTTGCCATTGCTTTGCTGATGGCGTGAGAAGACGCCGTATTAGGGCTTAGAATGACGGCGTTGTGCATCGGTTGCTGATGCGGTAGCGTTTTTTCTAGCTCAATATTGTGTGCGACGTATTCCCATAATGCGGCAATAGGTAATGGTTTACACGCGTAAAAACCTTGGTAACTATCAATCCCCAACCCATTGAGATATTGCAACGTCGCTTCGTCTTCAATACCTTCAACAATGCAGTGTAAGCCCAGCGAATTGGCAAGTTGAATACACATGCTGGTCAACTGTTGATTGCGGAAGTTAGTGGTTACATCTTTAATGAAGCTGCGATCAATTTTGAGTTCAGTAAAAGGCAATATGGCCAATTGGCTTAATGAAGCATGGCCGGTACCAAAATCGTCAATGGATAGACAAATGCCGTGCATGCGCAATCTCGCCAAATTGGCTAAAGAGTTGCGAGAATAGCGATAAGCTTCGTGCTCAGTTAACTCAAGTACCAGGCGTTTTGGATCAAATTCGTAGCATTGACATAGGGCGAGTAATTGGTCGCACATGTCATTTTCGAAGTTTGATTGAGTGACGTTGATCGACAAGCTAATGTCGCATTGCAACAATGCGACAGCGGCGATGGCTTTTTCTGCCACATGCCAAAATAAACGATCGCTCATATCCGCTTGTTGAATGGTCTCTAAAAAGCTGATCGGGGTGAGAACACCAAAGCGAGGGTGTAAGCAACGTACTAGCGCTTCAACGCCAATGATACGTTGTGTATGCGCGCTAAATTGAGGCTGGTAATAATTCGCAAACCAATTGTGTTCAAACGCATCATTTACATCTTGTACTGTCAATGTAATGTGGCTGGCGTCTTCGGTTGAGTATGCTGTTCGGCTATTAAAGCGCTCAAACATGTGACTCAATGCGGCCCCACTATGAGGTTTGCTAATGGTGTCTACGAACTTGAAGCCGGCAGCAATACACATATTGCTGGTGAGTTCGATAACATCGTCACGCATCGCACTGTGTATCGCAATGCCCACATTCGTTGAATAGTTCGAGAGTGTGGTCAGAAACTGTACGCCGTCCATGTCAGGCAGGTTAATATCGCAGATACAAAATTCAATATCTTGCCTTTGACAAACCTCTAACGCTGATTGTGCATCACGCGCAAGGATAACTTGATGATAACCCAAGCCCATTAGCGAAAGTTTAAGCTTAGTTGCTTGGATAATGTCATCTTCAACAATTAATATTTGCATCGTTATTACCTTGTTTCTAGCCACTGTTTTACGTGATCAATAATGGCGCTGAGTTCATGAATAATGCGATTTTTGATCAAATGTTTTTCGTCTTTCGCCTCCGTGGCTTCATATTTCTTTGTCAATTCCGTTAGCGTGCTCATGTTTAATAGAGCGGATGACCCTTTAATTCGATGAATGATCGAGTTGTCATCATGGTCACCACTATGCAGGGCGCTAATTTCTTGTTCGAATGAACTAAAAACAACCCGCGCCATTTCCATTTGCTCTTGTTCGCTTCCTGTCGCTAACCAAGCCATATCTTTATTTGGCGAGGACGCAAGTGGTGATTGCTTAGCGACCAAATATTGCGTCAAAATTTGGCTCAGGTCACTTAGCGTATAAGGTTTGTATAGTACATCATTCATGCCGCAAGCCTGTGCTTTTTCGGCAATAATTCGAGAATCTTCCGCCGTGCATCCTATGATGGGTAGCGCACCAAATTGTTCGGGTTTCGCTTTGATTGATTTGGCTAATTCAAACCCATTCATCTGCGGCATGTGGCAGTCGGTGAGGACTAACGACACATGCTCTGTAAACTGTTCTAAATATTCCAGTGCTTCTTGGCCATTACTCACTATATGAAACTCTACGCCCAGGCGCGCCAGTTGCTTGTGCAGAAGCATCTGGTTGATCATGTCATCGTCAGCGACGAGCACTAAGCCTTGCGCATCATCAATCGCTTTCGTTGCGACGATATCATTGTGATTCGTTCTCGACGTCCAACGTTCAAATAATCGATCGGGATAAATATTACCCGGTGTGCCATTGGCATTCGTCACGGCTACATTCTTGCCTCGCCACGCAGATAGCCATTGTGCTTCTCTGTCCGAGTCGGCGAGTAAAGTATCTTCGGCAAGGAGAGGTGTTGTTGGTGTACTTTTTATTGGAATCACGCACATCACCGTCGTACCAACGCCAAAATCACTGTAAATGTTGATTTCGCCGCCCATGAGGGCAATCAAGTTCTTGGTAATACTCATCCCAAGCCCTGTGCCGCCATAGCGTCGTGAAATATCTTTATCCGCTTGTACAAAAGGTTCAAAGACCGTTTCTAGCTGTGCGCTGGTCATGCCGCAGCCAGTATCCACAACGCTTAGGGTCATGAGATCTTCAGTATTACTGATACAAACGGTAATCGAGCCTAATTTAGTAAATTTGAGTGCATTTGAGAGCAAGTTAGCGAGCACTTGATTGACACGCATGGCATCCATTTCAACTTGATGGATGGCTGATGGTTGCCAATCTAAAACGAAATTCAAGCCTTTGACCTTTGCGACCGTTTCAAAACTGCGCAGAGAAGGGCAAAGCTCTTGGTAAACATTGTGGCTGCGAATATCAATTTGCAGCTGTCGCGCTTCAATTTTTGAGAAATCAAGGATCTCATTGACCTGACGTTTCAGGCGTTGCGCAGAATGAACAGCGTTCTTGAGCAACTCCGCATCTTGAGGTTTCTTTAAGTTAAATTGCAGCAGTTCCATTAAACCAAGCATCGCGGCAATCGGTGTGCGTAGTTCATGGCTGACCACCGCCAGGAAGTGATTGCGTGCCTCGATGGCTTGCATTGCTTGCAAGTTCGATTGCTGGAGATCCACTTCGTATTGCTTTTCAACCGTAATATCATCAACCACTGTGATGCGGTGGCTCGAACCTAGCTCAGGGTGAATAATCGCCTGATGACGAATGTGGAAATAGTGGCCGCTGAGTGAGCAATTTGCCACGTCGTAGTAGAGAACTTCATTACTGTCGGTATTCAAAACATCACGAATAAAACCACATGGTTTGATGGGTTTATTGTTTGCCGGCATCTGACAATCGACAACTTTGTCGCTGTAAACGGAGTTCGTAAAGACAATCTCTTCATTTTCATCGGTAATAAAAATAATACTCGGCATGTTGTCTAATAGCGTTGAAAGCCAACTGATTTCGCTTTGTGACAATTGATTTATTTTTTGGGTACGTTTGAGTCGGCCAGATAATACCCAAAGCACGCCGACCCCTAGCAGGACGAAGACCGTAACCAGAATGAACGCCAAGACAACGTAATAATCGACCATGTCTTTCCGATAGCCGTAATTCACAAATAGCTTGCTGTGATTCTGTTTTAATCCTTCTATTTCCGTATCTTCAGTGATCGCCAGCATACGACTCAACATGTTGAGTAGCAGTCCAGAGTCTTGTCTGACCGACATCACTAGAGGGGTCGAAAATGCCATGTAGTCAGGCTTTGTTAACGTCACAAACTCCCCATCATTACTGCCATATAAATGGTCATCAATAATGTCTTGATCGAGCAATAAGTGCGTTATTTTTCCTTCATTGAAATCGAGTAACATATCGGCGGCATTGGAGTAAACGACGACGGGTTCGTGCTGCTTGATGATGTCAATTTTCGACTGCAACGTATCCGTGCGATCAAGTACGGCCAGCATTCGGTCATTATAATAATTACTGGTCTTGACTAAGCCATACTCAATATCTAGGTAGCTTTCTGTTACGTATTGACGGCTATGATCGACACTTGAAATATTGCACCCTGGCAGTAAATCAACCGTGCCATCTGCCAACATTTGGCCAATGTCACGCCCTTTTGCGGGAATGAACTCAAATTTGAATAAGGTTTTCTTTTCAAATAAATTAAGTAAATCATGCACATAACCCTTTATCTCGCCCGTGTCAGAGTCACGATAAGAAAGAGGGTAAGCATGGTCTTTGATTGTGTAGCGAATCGTTTGGTGTTTGTTCTGATTTTGCAGCAATTGCCAATGTGCTTTTTCATTGAGCAAGTGGAGATTCGAGAGCTTAATATTTGTGATATCAAGGCTTTGTTCATGGATCGTGCGGTTAAATCGCGCAAGCAGTTCTGGGCGATCTTTGGCCATCATTAGGCCGATGTCAACGCGGCCCATATCTCGGTCGAGAAAGATGCGGCCTTTTGAATGCAATGGATCAAGGATGTACTGGTTAACTTCCATTAATGTGGTGATCGTGGCATTCGCCATTTGATGACGTAGCATCTGTGCTGCGACACTCAATTTTTTTGTGGTGATGATTTTTTCCGCACCTAAGGCTTTAATTGCCTCACAATCTTCACCACCTTTGACGCACACCCAAGTCCAAGATGCTGGATCTTGTTCAACAAATTTTTCATCCGTTAACCACGTTACTTTCTTTAAAGTGAACAGTGGCGTTGAAAAATTAAAGCGCTGCTCGCGTAAGGAACTTCGCGCAAAACCTAATGTGGCATCGACTTGATGGTTATCGAGCGCGGTAAATAACTGATCAAAATCATCGTAGCCGCTATAAACGAGCTGAACGCCCATTAATTTCGAAATTGTGGTCAAAAAATCGTGATAAAGCCCGGAAGGATTGTCAATTCCACCCCAATATGGTGCCCATTTTGCTTCGGGCATACCAACCACCAAACGGTCTTGGGGAAGGTCGTCTGCATAACTTAAATTGCTAAATAGGGTCGCGTTAAAAAAGGCAAGAAAAATCAGGACAAATCGAAGCACAGGAAGGGGTGGTCTCAGGGTAAATTCGGCCGGCGATTTTATCAGCTAATTCATAAGTGGCAAAGGAAAAAAGATGCTTAATTTTTTTCTTTTAAAACAGCAATTTAAATAAAGTCGGAAAAATCTTACACGTTTTTGGCTTGCTGTTTTGTTGCGCAACAGTGGTGCTTTACTGGTCAGTTTTAGAGTAAAGGTCTGTTCATTTTTCCTGAAACCAGGCTCCCATAAAATCAATAAATGAACGCAAACGTTTAGGTTGGTAGCGATCTTTGTGAAAAATAGCAGAAAAGGGCACAGAGGCGATTTTCCACTGCGGCATAAGTTCGATTAATTCGCCACTTTCAATCTCATTTTCACAATAGACTTTAGGCACTCGAATAATGCCGTTCCCCATTTTAGCCGCCTTGATCAAAGCGCGCCCATTCTTACACGTGAGTTTTCCTTTTACGTGAATCTCAATCGGTTTTCCTGTGACATCTGGGTCGACGAAGCTCCATTTAGTCACAGATCCGGTTAAGGTTCTATGTTGATTCAGTTGCTTAGGATGAGTTAACGCTCCGTAGTTTTCGACGTATTCAGGGCTGGCAAGGGTCACCATTTCAATGTCCATTAATTGTTTGGCAACAAAGCCTGCATCTTCCAAGTTCCCCATTCGGAAGGCGATATCAAATTGATCATCGATAAGGTCGATACGATGACTTGAGAAGTCTAAGTCTATCGTGACTTGGGGATGCAGTGAGAGAAAGTCCGCGATGGCGGCGGCGATCACTTCTTCACCTAGGTAACCCCCCACGCAGTTGACGCGTAATAAGCCTTGTACTTGTTCGGTGTCGTCGATCGCAGCGATCAAAGCTTGGTCAATTTGATGCAGAGCCGTTTCACATTGGCGGTAAAAGCGCTCACCGGCTTGGGTTAAGCGTAAAGTACGCGTGGTTCGTGTCAGCAGCGTTACGCCCATTTGTTTTTCGAGTGCTGTAATTTGCCGAGAAACATGCGAACGTGAAACGGCTAAAGCGTCAGCCGCCTTGGTGAAATTACCCAACTGAGCGATGAGAACAAATGAGCGTATATCGGCAAGGTTGATTTGATTGAGCATAATTTAGGCCTAAATTGAGTGATCACTGGTCTTTGTTTCGTTGTTACCGCGCGATTTCGATGATGCGTCTGTAAGTCTCTCGTTTTACAGCGGTATTTGACTATTGTTGCACAGTGGCAACAGTGAGTGAACTTAAATGCTATATATCAACGATAAAGGCTTTCGTATTATGGCGTCATCGGCAGGATTACTCCCTGGCCCTTCACTTAAATTGATTTAACTCTTTGGAGAACAACATGAAAAAGCTCATTGTGGTGACTGGTGCAAGTTCAGGTATTGGTGAGGCGATTGCGCGTCGCATGAGTGATGCTGGCCATCCACTATTGTTGATTGCTCGTCGTTTAGATCGCTTAGAAGCGTTAAACCTTCCAAATACACTGTGCGCAAAAGTGGATGTTTTGGATAAAGCGGCTTTTGAAGCGGCGATTACGAAAGCAGAAGCGCAGTTTGGCCCAGCAGATTGTATTGTGAACAATGCCGGTGTGATGCTTTTAAGCGAGTTAGACGTGCAAGATGCCAATGAATGGAAACGTATGTTTGACGTGAACGTGATCGGCCTAATGAACGGTATGCAGGCAGTATTAGCGCCAATGAAAGCGCGCCGCAGCGGTACGATTATCAATATAAGCTCTGTCGCCGGTCGCAAAACATTCCCGAACCATGCTGCGTATTGCGGAACGAAATTTGCGGTTCACGCTATTTCTGAAAATGTGCGTGAAGAAGTGGCGAACTTTGACGTTCGTGTGACGACTATTGCACCAGGGGCGGTTGAAACAGAATTGCTTTCACACACCAGTAATCAAGACATCAAAGACGGTTACGGTGAATGGAAAGAAGAAATGGGCGGCGTACTTGCTGTCGATGATATCGCTCGTGCGGTGGAATACGCTTACGCCCAACCGCAAGGTGTTTGTGTGCGTGAAATTGTCATTGCTCCAACACGCCAGCAACCATAAAGAACATAAATTATGGTACGAAAAGCCCCTCACGAGAGGGGCTTTTTTGTGTATGCATAATTAGTTCGAATATTTAAATAATTACGCACCATTTTGGTGCGATTACGTAAGTGGTGCAGGCTTTTTGAGCGACCGTCGTTCTCGAATGGGCGAAACGCCTATCGATTAGTAACGCCTGTGTGGCTTTATTGTTAATGTTTTTGCGTTATAAATTAAAGGTGATGCTAAATTTCATCGTAATCATTATACTCTTGGATTTAAATTCTGCATATTGTGACTAATTTAAGCAAAAAAATGGTTATTTTAATATTAGGTGGTATTTCTGCGGTGTCATGTTGTATTTGTGAGGGATTATTCAATTTTTAATACATTTTGATGGCAAATTACTTTGGGGATTGCTAATGTGTGCCACAACCTTTGTGAGGTTTTAGTTATTTATGCTTATTTATTGAGCGAACAAAAACTAAACCACTATTCGTTCTAGTGGACTTGCAAAGGAGTCATGGATGCAATAAAAAAACTTGGAGTTTTACACATGTATAAGAATAAAATCACCCAAGCCCTTCTTCTAGGCGCTGGTCTGGCCGTCGCTGCCACTTCGACCGTTTCATTTGCAGCAGACGTTCCTGCAGGCACTCAACTTGCAGAAGTTCAAGAACTGGTTCGCGGTAACGGCACAGAAGTTGCGACGATTGACCCACACAAATCTCAAGGTGTACCAGAGTCTCATGTTATCGCGGATTTGCTTGAAGGCTTAGTTGGCCAAGATGCAAATGGCAATATCATCCCAGGCGTGGCTGAAACTTGGGAAACGGCAGACAACAAAACTTACACCTTCCACTTACGCAAAGATGCAAAATGGTCTAATGGCGATCCAGTAACTGCACACGATTTTGTCTTCAGTTTTCAGCGTTCTGTCGATCCTATGACGGCATCTCCTTACTCTTGGTACATGGAATACACCAAGATGAAGAATGCAAAAGACATCATTGCAGGAAAAGCAGATAAGAGCACATTAGGCGTGAAAGCGCTGGATGATCAAACCTTAGTGGTTGAGTTAGACTCGGCAGTACCATACTTTGTGATGATGATGGGCCACACCACAACGAAACCTGTTCATAAAGCGACGGTTGAGAAGTTTGGTGATCAATGGACCAAGCCAGAAAACTTTGTGGGTAATGGCGCATTTGTTGTCGACAAATGGGTTGTGAATGAGCGTCTCGTTCTAAAGCGTAATGAGCAATACTGGGATAACGATAAGACGGTACTGAACCAAGTTACCTTCTTGCCAATCGAAAACCAAGTTACAGAGATGAACCGCTTCTTGTCTGGTGAAATCGACTTTACGAACGAACTGCCTTTAGAGCACTTCAAGCGTTTGTCTAAGCAGCAGCCAGAATCGGTATCCGTGGTTGGTAACCTGTGTACTTACTACTACCTATTTAATACCAAGAAAGCGCCGTTTGATGACGTTCGAGTTCGTCAGGCTGTTTCTTACACCATCGACCGTAACATCGTTGCGAATGCCATTATGGGCCAAGGCCAAAAACCTGCGTATTTCTTAACACCTGAAATCACCGCGGGCTTTGAACCAGAAATGCCAGCATACGGTAAGATGACCCAGCAAGAGCGTAACGCAGAAGCGAAACGTCTACTGGAAGAAGCGGGCTACGGTGACGACAACCCACTGAAATTCACCCTGCTATACAACACGTCTGAAAACCACAAAAAAGTGGCAATCGCTTTGGGCTCTATGTGGAAAAAATCACTGGGCTTGAATGTTACGCTTGAAAACCAAGAGTGGAAAACCTACCTATCAACAAAAGATTCGGGCGACTTCGAAATTGCTCGTGCGGGTTGGTGTGGTGACTACAACGAAGCCTCTTCGTTCCTAACTCTGATGAAGAGCGGCAACACCACTGGTGGTATTCACTACGATAGCAAAGCGTACGACGATTTGATGGAACGCGCGATCACCTCAACGTCAGAAGAAGAGCGTAAAGCCCTTTACGCCGAAGCTGAGAAGTTGATGGCGAAAGACATGCCTATCGCCCCTATCTACCAGTACGTGAAATCACGTCTACTGTCTCCTAAAGTTGGTGGCTTCCCAGCAAACAACCCAGAAGAGAAAATCTACTCGAAAGATCTTTACATCATCGAGTAATTATTCACCCGATAGAATTATAAAAATAGAGCTACTGCATAACGTGTTGAGCGTATGCAGTGGCCAATTGTACCTTGGTTTATCGACAGACTAAGCGGGATAGTTGCGTCTGTCGCCTGGTACACATTCCTATATTTTACTGTCACAGACTGAAAGAGTGAGTTTATGCTTAAATTCATCGCAAAAAGGATATTTGAAGCGATCCCAACCATGTTGGTGTTGATCACAGTATCTTTCTTTCTCATGCGTTTCGCTCCGGGTAACCCATTTTCAAGCGAACGTCCTTTACCACCAGAAGTTATGGCTAACATTGAAGCGAAATACGGCCTTGATAAGCCAGTCGCTGAGCAATATTTCACCTACCTAACCAACGTTATTCAAGGTGATTTTGGCCCATCGTTTAAATACCTTGATTACTCAGTGAATGAGTTGATGGCAGACGCTTTGCCAGTCTCGGCAAAAGTAGGGGTGATTGCCTTTATCTTCACCGTGATTCTAGGTGTCTCGATCGGGACGTTTGCCGCTTTGCGGCAGAACAGTATCGTTGACTACGCCATTATGTCGACCGCGATGCTCGGGGTGGTATTGCCCTCCTTTGTTTTGGCGCCGGCACTGATTTACCTTTTCTCGCTGCATTGGAAAATATTCCCAGCGGGCGGGTGGCAAGATGGTGGGTTCCAATATTTAGTGTTACCTGTTATCGCCATGTCATTGCTTTATGTCGCCACCTTTGCGCGTATTACGCGTGGTTCAATGATTGAAACCTTAAACAGTAACTTTATTCGTACTGCGCGTGCGAAAGGTTTGAGCTACCCGTATATCGTGGTGAAACACGCACTAAAACCTGCATTGTTACCTGTAGTGTCATACATGGGGCCTGCGTTTGTCGGCATCATCACCGGTTCGGTTGTGGTAGAAACCATTTTTGGTCTACCGGGTATAGGTAAGCTGTTTGTGAATGCTGCCTTCAACCGTGACTATTCGCTAGTAATGGGTGTCACCATCTTGATTGGTTTCCTCTTTATTCTATTCAACGCCATCGTTGATATTTTACTAGCAATGATCGACCCGAAAATTCGCTACTAGCAGGGATGTATGGTTATGTTGACGAAAAAAGAAAACCTTGAAGCGATCGAGAAGTTCTCTGAAAACTTAGAAATTGAAGGTCGCAGTTTATGGCAAGACGCTCGTATCCGTTTTATGCGTAATAAAGCGGCGATGGTGAGCTTGTTTATTTTAGTGTTGATGACATTGGCGGTGGTCTTTTTGCCGATGTTTTCTCCGTATGCCTTTGATGATACGGATTGGTATGCCATGCACGTTGGACCGAACGCTGAGCACTGGTTTGGTACCGATAGCCTAGGACGTGACTTATACGTTCGTACTTTGGTTGGTGGCCGCATCTCCTTGATGGTCGGTGTGATGGGCGCTTTTGTTGCGGTATTGATTGGTACGCTTTACGGCGCGGCTTCTGGCTTTATTGGCGGTAAAGTGGATCGCATCATGATGCGTATTCTAGAGATTCTATACGCCGTACCATTTATGTTCCTTGTGATTGTGTTAGTCACCTTCTTTGGCCGTAATATCGTGCTGATCTTTGTTGCTATCGGTGCGATTGCTTGGCTCGACATGGCGCGTATTGTACGTGGTCAAACGCTGAGCTTGCGTAGTAAAGAGTTCATCGAAGCGGCGCATGTGTGTGGTGTGAGTAACTGGAAGATCATCACGCGTCATATCGTGCCGAACGTTTTGGGTATTGTAGCGGTTTATTCAACCTTGCTTATCCCAAGTATGATTCTGACAGAATCTTTCCTTTCATTCCTTGGTCTTGGTGTTCAAGAGCCAATGACAAGTTGGGGCGCGCTGCTACAAGAAGGCTCGCAAACGATGGAAATTGCAATCTGGCAGCTGGCATTCCCAGCCGCGTTCATGGTTGTGACTCTATTCTGCTTCAACTACGTTGGTGATGGCCTGCGCGATGCGCTGGATCCTAAAGACAGATAACCAATAATAACAATGATAAGGAAGCGAAGATGAGCTTATTAGATGTCAAAGATCTGCGCGTCGAATTTACCACTCAAGATGGTATTGTTACCGCAGTTAACGATTTGAATTTTTCACTGAACCAAGGTGAAACCTTGGGTATCGTTGGTGAGTCAGGATCAGGTAAATCACAAACCGTATTTGCCATTATGGGTCTGCTTGCAAAAAACGGCATTATTTCTGGTAGCGCAAAATTTGAAGGACGTGAAATCCTTAATTTGCCAGAGAAAGAACTGAACAAAGTGCGCGCTGAGCAAATTGCGATGATCTTCCAAGACCCGATGACGTCGCTTAACCCATACATGAAAGTGAGCGATCAGCTTATGGAAGTGTTGATGCTGCACAAAGGCATGGGTAAAGCAGAAGCGTTTGAAGAGTCAGTACGCATGCTGGAAGCGGTAAAAATCCCAGAAGCGCGTAAACGTATCACCATGTATCCGCACGAGTTTTCAGGCGGTATGCGCCAACGTGTGATGATTGCCATGGCGCTGCTATGTCGCCCTAAATTGCTGATTGCCGATGAACCAACCACGGCATTGGATGTGACGGTTCAAGCGCAGATCATGGATTTGCTTAACGAGCTGAAACAAGAGTTCAACACGGCGATTATCATGATCACGCACGACTTAGGCGTTGTGGCCGGTTCATGTGACAAAGTGTTGGTGATGTATGCTGGCCGTACCATGGAATATGGTTCGGTGGATGATATTTTCTATAACCCAAGCCACCCGTACGCGGAAGGTCTATTAAGAGCGATCCCGCGCCTTGATACGGAAGGGGAGATACTGCCAACGATTCCAGGTAACCCGCCAAACCTACTGCGTTTGCCAACCGGTTGTCCATATCAAGAACGTTGTCACCGTGTCACCGAGCGTTGCTCGCAAGAAGCGCCGATCTTGTTGCCATTCGGCGATGATCGTCAGCGCGCGTGTTTTTCTGATTGGGAGGCTTGGAACCGATGAGCACAGATAAAAAATTACTACTGGACGTTAGAGATCTTAAAGTTCACTTCAGCATTGCCTCTAAATCGGCATGGCCATGGGCCAAACCTGCCAGCTTGAAAGCGGTCGATGGCGTCAATGTTCGTCTGTATGAAGGTGAAACCTTAGGTGTGGTCGGCGAGTCTGGTTGTGGTAAATCCACTTTTGCGCGAGCGATCATTGGCTTAGTTGAAGCGACGGAAGGCGAGGTGGTGTGGCTAGGTCAAGATTTGACTAAGATGCCCAGCGCTCAGCGCCGTGAAACGCGCAAAGAAATTCAGATGATCTTCCAAGACCCACTGGCGTCACTGAACCCTCGCATGACCGTGGGCGACATCATCGCTGAGCCGCTAGAAACCTTCTACCCAGAGCTTTCAAAGCAACAAGTTAAAGACAGCGTCAAAGAGATGATGACCAAGGTAGGGTTACTGCCGAACGTGATTAACCGCTATCCGCATGAATTTTCAGGTGGTCAGTGTCAGCGTATTGGTATTGCCCGAGCTCTGATTTTAAAACCAAAAATGATCATCTGCGATGAGCCGGTCTCTGCGCTGGATGTTTCGATTCAAGCTCAGGTTGTTAACTTGCTGAAAGAGCTGCAAAAAGAGCTTGGCTTGTCATTGGTTTTTATTGCTCACGATTTGTCAGTGGTGAAGCACATTTCTGACCGCGTATTGGTGATGTACCTAGGAAACGAAGTGGAATTGGGTGAGACCGATGCGTTGTTTGCGGACCCAAAACACCCGTATACCCGAGCATTGATGTCTGCGGTGCCGATTCCCGATCCAAGATTAGAACGAGCAAAGACGATTCAAATGTTGGAAGGGGATTTGCCTTCGCCAATTAGCCCGCCTTCGGGTTGCGTGTTCCGCACGCGTTGCCCTCAAGCAAGTGACATGTGTGCACAGCAAAAGCCACAACTAGAAGGTTCCGACATTCATGCCGCTAGATGCTTACAAGTAAGCATCTAGCGGTGTCACTGTTCCGTCATTAAGATTTT
Source organism: Vibrio renipiscarius (assembly GCF_000827885.1). GTDB lineage: Bacteria > Pseudomonadota > Gammaproteobacteria > Enterobacterales > Vibrionaceae > Vibrio > Vibrio renipiscarius. The sequence goes on from NZ_JTKH01000006.1 coordinate 482,117, forward strand.
GCCTGTGACAGGCATAAGCGCGGCTTCTTTGTAGGTCGCGCTTTTTTTATCTGGTGAGAATGCAAACGTTAAAATGGCATTAAAATCCACAATTAAATGATGGCTTTATTATAGTTGTGAGCTCTATCAATAAACTGCATGACGTGCGCTTGATCTCATTCTGAGACTGCGATTAAATCCGCCACGCGCAATATCGCGTTATGAACATTGATAGCATGTTAACGTAAATGAAAAATTCTCTTGTTGCTTCGGCCCTTGTCGGCCTTCTCTCTTCTTCTCCTGTTTGGTCTTCAACAACACTTAATATCTATAATTGGTCTGAGTATCTTCCTCAGTCTATTATCGAAGACTTCACCAAAGAAACCGGTATTAAAGTTAATTACGCCACCTTTGAAAGTAATGAAACCATGTACACTAAGCTTAAGCTTATCGATGGTGAAGGTTACGACATCGTTGTGCCATCGACTTACTACGTCTCTAAATTGGCGAATGACGGATTACTGCATCGTATCGATAAATCGAAAATCGATGCCTTTGCTCATCTTGATTCGAGCATCATGAATCAAAGTTTTGACCCAGAAAACCAATATTCTTTGCCTTATATGTGGGGCAGCACAGCAATTGGTTATAACTCTGACGTGATCGACGGCAGTCAGTTAACGGGTTGGGCTGATTTGTGGAACAGCGAATATGCAGGCCAGCTGTTATTGACCGATGATGTGCGTGATGTCATGGGAATGGCATTGATCTTAGATGGTCACAGCGTTAACTCTCAAAATACAGAAGAACTGCAACAAGCGTATGAACGTCTAACAAAGCTTAAGCCTAATGTTATGGTGTTCAATTCAGATGCGCCACATGTACCGCTTATTACCGGTGAAGTGAACGTTGGTATGCAGTGGAATGGTACGGCTTATCGTGCCCTGCAAGAAAATCCAGCGATTCGCTTTGTGTACCCAGAAGAGGGCGCGATCTTTTGGATGGATAACATCGTTATTCCTGAAAAAGCCCAGAATAAAGAAGCGGCTTATGCCTTCATTAACTTCTTGCTAGAAGCTGAAAATCAGGCGACGGTTGTGAAAGAGATCGGCTATGCTGTGCCAAACCTACAAGCACTGACACATCTACCCGCAGAAATTCGCGATAGCGAAATTATTTTCCCGCCAGCCGACGTTAAACAAAAAGGTCAATTTCTTGGTAGTGTCGGTGACGCAGTAGGATCTTATGAGCGTTACTGGATGGAGCTTAAGAAGTAGTGAAAGTTATTTATAGCGAGAAGCAGCGTTTACACCGCGTGAAATACGAGTTTCTTTCTGGTGAACCAACCGCGTGCTTTGAAAAACCCGAACGTGCTGACATGGTGCTAAACGCCATTGATCAGCATGGCGGCTTTAGTGTGGTTGCGCCTAATAGTTATGGCACAGAACCGATGCAGTGGGTGCATACCGCTGATTACGTTGAGTTCTTACAATCGGCATGGTCAGAGTGGGAAGCGCGTTTCGGTAGCGAGCACGATGCTTCACCATACTGTTTTGTGAGTCCGCGTCATTTACGCCATCGTATCCCGAAAGATATCGAAGGTAAGCTGGGTTACTACAGTTTCGACATGACGGCGGCGATCACTAAAACCAGTTGGGAGGCGATCCAATCGGCTGCGGATTGTGCGTTAACGGCAGCAGATTTAATTGCCCAAGGTGAGCCATCTGCGTTCGCTTTGTGTCGTCCGCCAGGTCACCATGCTGCGCCCGATTTGATGGGCGGTTATTGCTATATTAATAATGCTGCATTGGCAGCTGAATCTTTGCGTCGTCAAGGCAAAGAGAAAGTGGCGATATTGGACGTGGACTACCATCATGGCAATGGCACACAAAGCATCTTCTATGAGCGCGATGATGTGCTGTTTGTGTCGATCCATGGTGATCCTGATTACGATTACCCGCACTATATCGGCTTTGCTGATGAAGTGGGGGAAGGTGCTGGTGAAGGCTTCAACCTCAACCTGCCTCTACCTCAAGGGAAAACGGACTGGACACTCTATGGTCCTGCGCTGCAAACCGCGTTGGAAAAAATCCAACAGTTTGGCGCGGATGCTTTGGTGATCTCTTTGGGTATGGATACCTACGAGCACGACCCAATCAGTTACTTCAAATTAAACCGTGATAACTACGCTGAAATTGGTCGTCAATTAGGTCAGTTACAACTGCCAACCTTGTTTGTTTTTGAAGGTGGGTATGCGGTCGATGATCTTGGCTACAACACCGTCGCGGTGTTGGATGGCTACATGAATCCTCAAATATAACGCTCGTTTTTTAACGCTGACCTCTCAAACGCCTACTTAATGTGGGCGTTTTTTATCCTCGCTATCCCCTCTACGGCCTCGATTGAATGGGCTGACTTCCTTTGAAAAAGTTGAACATCTAGGGCAATTTCTTCTGCTTATCTCTTGTGGTATACCGATTATACTTTCTCCAATCTAAGGATGAAGGAGCGAAGAAAATGGGGCAACTGGTTAACGGTACCTGGCACGACACATGGTATGACACTAAATCAAATGGCGGGAAGTTTGTTCGTGAAGACGCGGGCTTTCGTGATTGGGTGCAAGATAGCCCGCAAGCTCAGTTTCAAGCAGAATCCGGTCGCTACCATCTCTATGTGTCCCTTGCTTGTCCTTGGGCCCATCGCACGCTCATTCTACGAACGCTAAAAGGGCTAGAGCCGCATATCGATGTGACGGTTGTTTGTCCTGATATGCTCGGCGAAGGTTGGCAAATGGGCTTGCCAGAGCCTTTATTCGGCTACACTCGTTTGCATCAAATTTACACGCACGCAAAGCCAGATTATACCGGGCGTGTCACCGTCCCTGTTTTGTGGGATAAGCAAACCCAAACCATCGTCAGTAATGAATCGTCAGAGATCATTCGCATGTTTAACCGCGAGTTTGATCAACTCACGGGCAATACCGTCGATTATTATCCCAAGCCGCTACGCAGTTTAATTGACGAGTGGAACGAGTTCATTTATCCCGCCATTAATAACGGTGTTTATCGCTGTGGTTTTGCCACCACTCAAGAGGCGTATGAAGAAGCCTACGAGCAATTGTTTAGTGCCCTTGATCGCGTTGAACGCCATCTTGAAACACATCGCTACCTTGCGGGTAACCAAATGACCGAAGCGGATTGGCGTTTGTTCACTACATTGATTCGTTTTGATGCAGTCTATGTTGGTCATTTTAAATGCAACAAGCAGCGCATAGCCGATTATCCCAACCTCAATGGTTACCTTAAAGAACTCTATCAAGTGGAAGGAGTCGCGCAGACCACCGATTTTTATCACATCAAGCGTCATTACTATTTTAGCCATACCAGTATCAATCCGACCCAAATTGTTCCAACGGGTCCAGAATTGGATTTACTGTCTTTCCATGGTCGTGAGGATTTATAAAGCCCATTTTTTATTCCGCGATCATCATCTTGAGTACGCTTTGATTCCTCATTGCCCGAGAGAATAAAAGCGTCTTATCGTGCAATGTTATGTGGCGATTTCTCGTCATGCAGAGAGCGAAAGTGAAGGCTACTTATTGCATATGCCCATTGTGTGCAGTAAGTGTATTTTTTGTAATGAACTTGAGTGCAATCGGCGGCTTTGTCATCAATTAATCTAAGTGGGCATTAAAATGACACAATAACGCGCATTAAGTGTGATTTTCGTTCAGATATTCAATGTAACAAAGTGCAAATAACGTTAGAATTCAGTGATAAAAATTAAATGATTGACTGACTTTTTCTTACTTATGCTGCTCAAACCTCGAAGCCATACCTCTCGACGTTGTACACGTCGAAACGAGACCGGTTTTACACTTGTCGAGTTGGTGGTGACAATCATCATCCTTTCAATTTTAGGGGCCGTGGCTTACACGAGGTTTCCGTCCATCTCAGGTTTTACATTGCCAAGCTACTGCCACGTTGCCAGATCGGCGGTACGCCGCGTGCAAACACAAGCAATGAATGATGTTGCGAGCAGCTCTGCTTACCAAATTATTGTGACACCCACAGCACTCAACTGGCAAAACAGAAGTCTAGACCTCAATGATAGCGCTCACTGTAGCGGTCCATTCTGTAGTCGCTTAGTGACCATTAGTGATGCGGATCTGCAGCGTGGTATTCGTTTTTCACCCCAGCAATTCTCCTTCGATACCATGGGGCGTGTTGTCAGCGCTGCTCATAACAGTAATAACCAAACGGTGATTCAGCTCTCTTCGTCACAAGAAGCGAGTAAGCAGTTCATCATCTATCAAGAAGGGTACGTTGATGTTTGCTCATAAACGAAGCCACTCCTCGGCATTCTATCGTCGTGTGCATCAGCGTGGTTTTAGCTTAATTGAAAATGTCATCGCTATTTGCCTTGCGGGCTTTCTCATGATTGCGTTTTCTTCATTATTGGCACCCGCGGCGGTGCAAAGTGCCGATGTGTTAACTCAACAGCGTGCATCGCAACTCGCCACATGGCTATTGCAAGAAATGTATTCGCGTGAGTTTGATGAGGTCAATATCCAGCATGTTGAGCGATGCGGTAGCGCATCACTGCCGTGTTCTACTGGCATTGGCTTAGACGATAACGATCTTAATCATCGGCGCGATGATTTTGATGACTACGACACGCGCGGTGTGGCGAAGCCGATCAACGAATTTGGACTCGATACTGATGGCGCTTATCAAGGTTTTTTAGTGACGATAAGCGTGCGCTATGCCAATGACCAATTTCAAGCCTTGCCGCTAGGCAGTGCGCCAACCCCAACCAAGCAAGTCACTCTGACTATCCAACGTGGCCAAAATGGGCAAGCGCTGACGTTTAATGCGTTCCGGAGCAACTATTGATGAATCAACGTATACAAACGTCGATGTCAGCGGGGAATAAAGGTTTCACGCTGATTGAAATGGTCGTCAGCATGGTGATTATTGGCATCATCAGCGTGGGTTTAATCAACTATGGTGTGATCAGTTCAACGCTGTATATGGGGACGCAATACCGCTTATCTGCGCTCGAAGAGGCCCGCTTTCTGCTCACTCGTTTTAGTCGTGAATTACCCAATACGGTGCCGATGAGTCCCCGCATTCTGGGTCAAGGTGAGTGCATCGAATATATACCCATGCTTTATGTTGGCGAGTTTTTACCCGATCAACTGGATCTCAGCGCTCGTCATAGTGGTACGGAACTGCCTCTTGCTCATCCAATCCGCCGCTCGTTACTCGCTCAATGCTTTGTCGATCCCGCTCAACCGTGTTTGGTGAGTATTTATCCACGTAAGTCGGAAGAGTTATACCTTGGCGCCAATGTGAGCAATCAAATTTTCACTTTGACCTCTGTCGGTAGTCAGTCCCTTACGGTGGCTGAAAGCCTGTTGAGAAGACCTTTAACGCCTTCAAATCGGTTATTTGTTTATCAGCCTTTTGCGCGACAGATGTGTGCCACGGCAGCACAAATACGTTACTACCCAAACTATCCCATTAACGTGGCAGGGCGAGGCGTGCTCAACGGTGCAGCTTGGATTCCATTTGCCCAAGGAGTAGAGAGCAACCAGCCGATTTTTTCGCTGGGTTTCAATGGCACCTATTCCAGCACGGTCAGCATGAAATTTTCATTAAAGGTTAATCAAGGTACTGAAAAAGTGGAGTTTATGCAAAATGCACAAATCCTCAATGGCCAATAAACAACAGCAAGGCAGTGCGCTGTTGGTGATTTTGTTTTCGATGGTTATCGCGACATTTTTTGCCGCACAGTTGCTGCAATTGAATAAGCAATCCAGTCAAGCCAACACTTATGAAGTGCTCAGTACTCGAGCGTATTGGGGAGCTCGCTCATTGGTAGAAAGGTTGGTGTATGAAATCGTGCCAGTGACGGGGAGTAAACAAGAATCCTGCTTGCCTTCTTATCAGATGGCGGCTTTTCCTAACTGCCGTTTTGAGGTGACGTGTACGCCTAATGGCGACGCGACCATAGTGACATCCACTGCGATTTGCTCCGAGCAATCTTATCGCGTGAGCCGTCGATTTGAAGTAGAGGTAAGACCATGAAGAACATTTGGATTGTCCTTGTTTTCGCTTTATTGAATGTCTCTTTTGCGTCCGCGGAGCCGACGGATAAAGGATACCATTTACAAGGCTATGTCTTTGAACATTATGATTTTGGTGGCACTCCAAAGGATTTTCATAATGCCAATAAAGGCAAAGGGATGGCGGTCTTAGATCGAGTTGCGGTAAGAATTGAAGGGAACGGAGTCGATCAAACAGTGACCACTAACGGCGGTGGTAAATTTCACTTCAAACATCTACCGCGCGGTGATTACAAGATAACCTTGCCACAACCGAACCAATTGCGCTCCGAGCGGGGGAGTTGCCGGGAATGCCGACCAGTACAAGTATTCCCTTTTGTGAGTGAATACTATCAGTTTAATGTCACCGTTGATGGCAATGCGAAAGATGAGAATATCGGTATTTCTTACAGCGCAGTGACCAACAACCGTGACTCAGGCGTAGGTTCTTTGCGCCAGTTTACGATCAATACTGAGCAGCTAAAAGGTGGGCTTGGAAAGGCGTCTTTGCAGCAAGAAGGTCATCCTGCTGGCTACGATAATGCGATTTTTATGCTGGCGGAGAACGAGCGTCAGATAACCTTGAGCTCGCCGCTAGAATTAGAGGATGTCTTCTATACTAGGATCGATGCAACTCAATATGCTGAAGGTGCGTCTTCGCTTTCGATTAAGAGCCCAAATCAAAGCCCCGAAAAAGAACAAAACGGAATCGAGATCGAAGATAGTCAGTATTTGGTCATTGCGGGCATAGATTGGCTCTATTTTGACCATGCCATCAGGATGAAAGACAGCCAATTCGTGACGATCGAAGGTAACCGGTTTGCGCACACCCGAGGTGCGGCGGTTCGATTTTATAACAACGATGATAATAACATCGAGCGAAACGTTTTTTTTGACACCGTCAACCGCGAAGATACGCCGGGAGAAGCTGCGGCGTTATATTTAGACGCCTCAGAGCGGACAAGCGTTGTAAATAATACATTTGAAAAAAGTGGTGATGATCATCTATCCCCCGGTGCTCACAAAGCTCATGTATCGGCGATTCGAGTTTACTACGGTCACCAAAACTACTTAAGTCGCAACCAATTTCGTGATACTCGAGGTATGTCAATAGACCTCCGCTTTAATGACCATGTAGGTTATATAACCAAGAATGATGGCCATTATACTTGGGGGGCAGGTATTGCCAATAACGGCATTGATTACCCGACGTTAGAGCGAGTGTCAGTGGGCGGAGTGGTGAGTGGAAGAGTGGTGCTTGATGATATGGATTCATATCTATCCTCTTGCCAACAAGATATGACCGATGTGGTGATCGAGTTATACAAAGCACAAGGGCAATTCAGTCATTCTACTCTTGAAGGAACGGCTTATCTCGGTACGTGCCATCTTGATGCAGCCGGTAATGTATCGAGTTGTTATTTGGATGGTTCAAGCTTTGATGGTGGAGACCTCATCACCGCTATCACCATTGATAAATGTGGTAACACGTCAGAAATGGGACCAACCGTTGTTGCGCAAGGGGGCACATACGATTTTGGCGATGCGCCAAATCACGATCTTGGCACGGGTTGGGAAGAGACTCGCTACCCCGTCACGAAAGAGGATGAGGGGGCGCGTCATGCTATTGTTTCCGATGTCTGCTTAATGCCGGAGGCGGGGACCAGTTGTTTATTCCATATTGACGCGGAAAATAATGGCACGCCATCACGCACCGCAACGAGCGATTTAACGGATGACGGTGTACGCGTTAATGGGAGCAGCGCTGCCGAAATGAAAGTTTTGCTGACCGATTACCTCGATCACAATGGTGATGCAGAATCGGTTGAAAATACCATCATAGTCAACGCTTCAAAATCGGGGTACGTTTCGATTTGGTTGGATAAAAATCAAGATGGTAGCTGGCAAGGGTTTGAACGTAATAGTCAGTTTGTGTCTGAAAAAATTGTCGATCGTGTTGCGGTTCAAGCGGGGCAAAATCGACTCTCAGATTTCCACCTCTCACCATATGATGTCCACGGCGAAACGTTTATGCGTGTCCGTTACGCGACGGAAAAAGGCGATGTTGAGCATTTTAGCGGCAGTGCGAAAGACGGCGAAGTTGAAGACTATCAAGTGTGGATAGCCGCGCCGTCAATTGAGGTTGCAGGCTGTGAAGCTGGGTTACAAAATGGCTCGTTTGAGCACTTTTATACAGAGCGAACGCACAATGGCTGGGATACCCCTGAAAGCTCGGTCGCGGGCTGGTCAGTACAGCAGCTCGATCCCGCGGCGGATGCACAGCAATACCCCATATCTCATCGGAATAACATTGAGTTTAACCACTATGATCATTACGTGGCACAACGGCCGTTAGATAATAGCCATAATGTCGCTGAGTTGAATGCCTACCACCCAACCATGATGTATCAAGACATTGTGACGACGCCGGGTGAAAAAATTCGCTGGTCTTTTGACTACTCAAATCGCACGAAATCGGCTCCTAGAGACGACCAACAGATTGCTTTGCTGTTCGGTGCCCCAAATGGCAATTTGGTCGAAAACCAGACCATTGAAGGTAAAGACGACTGGGAAACATACTCAGGGTTGTATACGGTTCCTCAAGGCCAGTATGTGACTCGAATCGCCTTTAAGTCGCTTAAACCGTTAGATGGTGCGTCAGGCAATATTCTTGATAACGCAAAATTTGGCTGTGAAATTGGTTATGATTTCGGGGACTTACCGAGTCGCTATCGAGAGGCGCTTAACGTTGGCTATCATGTCGTGCCGAATCTCTACATTGGCGAAGAAGCGCCGGATGTAGAAAGGGAAGCGATCAGCTCTGACTATGCTAAAGGGGATGATCAACATGGCTTTAATGATGAGCTCACGTTTTCTTCTCCGATTATGATTACGAGAAATCAATCGGTTGAGATAGAGGATGTGCAAGTCTACAACGCCACGGGTAAACCTGCGATGCTCAACGCTTGGATTGATTTTGATGGCAATGCTCGTATGGATGCCGATGAAATGGCACAACCCCAACGTATTGCTTCTCAAGGAAATTCACAACGAGTCACCTTGAATTGGAATGGGCATAGGGATTGGTCGAACAACATCGGTCACACGTTTATGCGCATTTCGCTTGCACAAGCGAATGGCAGTATCAGAGAGGGTGAGGTTGAAGATCATCTTGTCTACATCACCGAGCAAGAGTTAACACCGCAACCGGGACGTTGTGATGGGTTTATTCAGGTAAAAGAACCGCAAGGCAGTGGCCGTTATCAATACGCAAAGTGGGTTGCCAATGGTGGGCAATTAGCCATTGAAAGCATTAACCCGGCACTGGCTACGGATGAAATCAAGGTGGTTGGGTTAAACCCGCTTGACGGCTTAACTTACGGTGTGGGTTCTGACCGTCGGTACGGCTGTACATCAGGAAGTCGACCAAGGTGTGAAGTGCACCTTTTTGTGGCGGATCAAAGCCATAATCCGGCCGCGGAATTTATTCACCTTGTCCCATTGAGAGCCGCGCACGATGGCGTGACGATTGAGGATAAAAATGGCAGTCGTTACCGCTTTAATGCCAATGAAATCTTCGATACACAAAAAATGGCCGACAACAACAATACGCGCCTATCTCGCCCGAATGCCGGTGATGTGAGCCTTGATGGCCGCTATCTCATTGTGGGTCGAGGTTCATGGCATACCTTAGTGCGTATTGATTTGGCAACGGGTGTGTTTGACACCATTCAACTCGACATTCCGAGCCGGCAGAATACACCGTGGAGCGCCGACTTTGCCTTTAACCCACAAAGTGGTGATAGCCGTTATGTCTATGCTCTAGCGGGGGATTTAAGATACCTTTATCGCATTGCTCTGCAAGACATTTCCAGTTCAGTTAAGGCCGGTAGTTACACCCGTTTTCCCTTAAATTTGGTACTCAATTCGGATGATGGTGGTAAAGCCGTTTGGCCTCAGAATTTCGCTGGCAAACTGGGGGCTGGTGGGATTGGTATTAATAAAGGCGGTATTTTATTCGCGATGGCCAATGGCGGTCTGCATGACTTAAACCAAAACGGCCGATGGGAGCACGTTGAACTTATAACGCCAACCACCGCGCTCTATTCGGTCGATATTGCGAAACAAGAAATTCGCTTTGAGCTGCGTGGGTTGGAGGAATCGACCACCAGTAACGATGCGGGCGGTTGTGCCATTCATGCGGACTACGGCGATGTGCCTGAAGTGCTAGAAGCAGGGGACCCAGCTCGCCATTTAGGCACCAGTGAATGGTTGAAATTGGGGCACCATTGGTCGGCTGACCTAGGTCCCGGCCATGATGGCAATGCCGATTCAGACCTTTCCGATGATGGGGTTATCATTCGAGATAAAACCACGGGTTCGGAAATTAGTTTGCCAAACGGCTCATTGCTGCCTTTGCGCAGCTACGCGATTTCGCTTGATAAGCGTGGGGGTGGGCAAGCAACCGCATGGGTGAACTGGGGGAGTGATGCTCAGTGGCGCAGTGTGGACCTTAATAAAGGCATTGATGTGCCCCTCAATGCGGGTTCTCGAGGTTATTTAAGAGTGCGCTATGCGGAAACTGCCGTCACAAGCCCTCATGGTGAAGCGCCATCCGGTGAAGTGGAAGACATCAGTTTTGCGATTGGCAATCCCATTAAAGGCATCAACGTGACGGCTCCTGGATCGCCACTGACCTGTGAAGTGGCTGAATATCGTATTTTGCTTGATGTTGAAGGCGGAGAGTTGTCGCAAGATCTTAATGTTGATGTCCGTTTTGACAATCCACCGAGTGGCTGTTGGTTTGATGCATCGCCTTTTGGTCGCGCGGAAGCGAGTTCTCGCACGCGCTGCTCGGGGAATAGTAAGACGATATTATTCAACAAGCATGGCAGTCTAAGTCGCTCAATTTGGGTTGCGACCGATTCTGAATTGGGGCCAGTCACCTTAACCGCCAGTGCCATCGATGTGGGGTCTGATAGCGACTCCGTGCATTTTAGCAAAACGGGTTTTAAGATCACGCCTTACCAAGCGCCTAAGTATTACCGAGCGGGAGAAGAGTTCTCCTTGCAACTGACGCGAAAAATCGCCTTAGAAGATCAAGCAAGTTGCGCGATTGATACGGACTACCAAGGGAATAAGGTCTTTACACTGCGTTATAACAAAGCCTTCGAGCCTGTTCTTGGCGAGATGGCATTGCAAGGAAAGGTGCTGAATCCCAATGGTGAGAAGCGTACGATTTCGTTCTCCAATGGGGTGAGCGAAGTGTTGCCTGCCAGCTATTCAGAATCAGGCCATTTAAATGTTGAGGCGGATTATCAGCCCCCGGAAGGCTTACTAAAATCGGCCGACATCAGTTTCACCGTTAACCCCTATGCGTTGGTGGTAAAGCGGAACTATAGCGCCAACGATGACAAGATTGAGAATAATGGTCTTCAGCAGCCCTTTGTCTCTGCCGGTACGCCATTTATGGTTGAAGTCGCTGCGGTAGAAAAAGGCGGAGCGATTACTCGTAACTTTAACGCGTCGCTGGCGAGTGGTAAAACGGGTTTTGACAGCAGCGTTGTGATGCCCGCAAGCCAAGTCAGTAGCGCGCCAATACTGAGCATGCCTAATGGGCTAAATCGAGTATTCAGTTCAGGGCGACTCATTAACCGATTTGAATATGACAATGTGGGAGCGATTCGCACTCGTTGGGCAGTCGATCGCTATGCAGGGCAGAGTGGTTTGGCCAACTTCTTGGATACGAAAATAACGCATGATTCGTTGAATAACGATGATCAAGTGGGCTATTTCTATCCCGACTATATGCTGCTATCGAGTCAATTCACGGCACCGATGAAGCATGCTGACAAGCCGTGGACGTATTATGGCAAGCCAGATATTGCGTTGGCTTTTTCACTCAGTGCTAAAAGTGCGAACCATCGTGATCTTAGTTTCTATGACGCAAGTGCATTGAGCGGTGCCGAGCAGCCGCTGTTGGCGGATCTTCATTTTGATTATGGCGATTCTCCACAACCAAGTTGTGGTCAACCGCGGTTAATTGATGAGAATAATCAGCCAATAGATTTTGAACAGTCATGGAATAAAGGCCAATGGCAGATCAGTAGCCAGACGGCGATGTTCTATCGGGATATTGATTGTAAGCAAGCTTTACGTGGTATCTCATTGCAAGCTTCAGTCGCGACTAGTGTGCCGGGCCGAACGATTCCGATTTATCCAAGTCGCGACATGAGCGTCGATCTCAGTGGTGGGCCTATCCCGCTTGGTGATTCGATGGATGTTCTGTTTGGTCGTTTGGCGATAAATAATGCTTCAGGACCGATAGACCAATTGTTGCCGATGGCGATACATGCGGAATATTGGCAAGGAAGTGGTTTTATCACTAACGAGTGGGATAAATGGTCTGAGATTGGCCAAGGTGGCATCGCCAGTCTCCCAGAGATTGAGCACATCGAGCGTTATTCCGCGCAAGACGGACAAGCTATCCCTGTGATCATGGACGGTTCTATGGATGCAAAGAGTATCGCTGATGGTCAAGTGACAACGCATATTGGGGCTGACGCGCCAGGTTACGCCAAAGTCCCGTTGACCTTTAGTGATGGCGCTGAAAAATGGCTTGGTTACTGTTGGCAAATTGAGGCGTTCGCTGTCGTGTCCAATGAGTGCCGTCTTCAAACGGATTATTGGCAAGCGCCAGAGGCGATGGCCACATTTGGCGTTTCGACAGGGTCGAATAATGTGATCTATTTTATGGAAAAATATTAGCAGTGGCTCACGATTGGCCAGTGTTAAGTTGAATAAACCAGATAAGGAAATGAAAAACCAAGATCCGGTTAACTAAGTTCCGGCTAATTGAACGGGCCCCCAATAGTTGAACCGAATTATTGGGGGCTTTTTAGCATTTGCGAATGGCGAATGGCGACCATTGATGTGCTCGTAAAGCGAAAAATCAGCCGGCTAGGTTAATCGGTTTGGTTTAAGGCGCAAATGCGCGCACTATCGTGGTCACAATGAGGTCGATTTTTCTATCGAGCTCTTCCTGTTCGGGTTGCGGAAGAATATCGAGTACATACGGCCAAAAGAGTAAACCTTGGAAAATACTCACGTACACACTGGTGATGGTTTGTGCATCACCCGCTTCCAGCTTGCCACTGGCGAGCGCTTTCTCAAACCAGGTGCTGACTGAGCGAGTACGGTAAAGACGTTCGGTCACGCTTTTGGCTAAATCGGGCTGACGGAAAAACTCCATGATGATAGTACGCGATAGGGCGATGCCATAGATGTTGTACATCACGTCGATTTCACGCAAGGTCACCAATCTGAGTTGCTCTTCAAGTGGCGTTTGTTCGTCAAACGGGTAGTCGATGTTGCGCACAACACTTTCTTGAATTTGCACTAAAACTTCTTCGAACAAACATTCTTTACTTTCAAAATGGCGATACAAAGTCCGTTTTGAAACCTCTGCATTCGCGCAAACGTTATTCATGTTTGCGGCGGAAAAGCCATTCTGAATAAACTCGTCTTTGGCAGCTTCGATAATCGCGAGCCGTTTTTGTTCTGAGCGGGTCATCTCGCTTCTCCTTAAATGCGATGCGACACGTGTAATCTCAGTAGTTTAACAATATGCGCGCACAAGGTAAACTTTTGAGTTTACTTTGTGTTCGTGCTCAAATAGAATCCAAAAATAAACTCGTGAGTTTACCTATATTCAATCTTATTCAGAGTCGATGAAATCTTTGCCTCTTAGGAGAACAACGTGAAAAATGCACACAATACCGCCATTTCCGCGAAGCTAAAATTGCTCGCATTGGCGATAGGTCTCTCTTTATCTGGTGTGGTATTGACTGGGTGTGGCACTGAAGCTGAAGCGCCAGTGGTTCAACCTTCGGTTAAACCTGCCTTAATAGAAACCATCACGGCGAGCCGCGGTGACAATCTCAGCTTTAATGGCGTCGTTCGCGCCGCTGAACGCGCAGACTTGTCGTTTCGTGTGGGTGGTCGTTTAACGGACATTTTGGTGAAAGAGGGCGATAGAGTTAGCCAAGGCCAACTTTTAGCGCGTTTAGATTCACGTGATGCAGAGATCGCATTGGCATCGGCTCGTTTGGAGCTGAATAATATTGAAGCGGAATATCAGCGTGCAAAAGCGATTTATGAAAAGAGCAAAGCGATTTCAAAAAGCAGCTTAGATGAGTTAACCACTCGCTTTAATTTGGCGCAGAACCGTCGTGACGAAGCGCAACGTCAATTAGACTACACGCGTATTGAAGCGCCATTTGATGGCATCATCGGCCGTAAACTGGTCGATAATCACATGCAAATTCAAGCGAACGCCGTGGTGTTCACGTTGCATGATTTGAATGACATGGAAGTGGTGATTCACATTCCAGACAGTGTCATGCTTTCAGGGCTGCGCAGTACAAAAGCTGCGGCTGAGCTGAGTACGATTCCAAATCAGTTGTTTGATTTGAACTTACGTTCATACGCTACTCAAGCCGATCCTATCTCGCAAACTTACGCGGTGGTATTGGGCTTTGAAAATTTGAACGGTTATCGCGTGCTTCCAGGCATGACGGTGAAAGTATTACCGGCAGAGCAAGAAAACAATATAGATAACCCGCTGATTACCTTGCCGATCACGGCTGTCGTTCCCGACAACCAAGGCAAACAATTTGTTTGGTTAGTCGGTAGCGATAATAAGGTCACCAAACGCTTTGTTGAGGTGGGCGCATTAAGTCGCGATCGCGTGGTCATTAGTGCTCACTTAGCACTCGGTGAAAGAGTGGTGATTGCGGGCGTATCAAGTCTGCAAGAGGGAATGGAAATTCGCCCAATGGATGATGATAAATCTGGCAGTAACGAGGCTCGCTAATGAACATTGCTCGCTATACCATCGCCAAACGCACCAGCGTGTGGGTGATGATTGCCCTGATCTTATTGGGTGGTTACATCAGCTACTTAAAGCTTGGTCGTTTTGAAGACCCGGAGTTTGTCATTCGACAAGCGGTGATTAATACCACGTATTCTGGCGCGACAGCGCAGGAAGTATCGGACGAAGTGACCGATGTCATTGAAGGCGCGGTGCAGTCATTGCAAGAGCTGAAAGAGGTCAAATCCGTCTCTAAGCAAGGCATGTCGGAAGTCACCGTTGAGATCAAGCTTGAATTTGCTAAGAGCTCAGCTGAATTGCAACAAGTATGGGATAAGTTAAGACGCAAGATTACCGATGTGCAGCGTCAGCTTCCTCCAGGTGCTGGTCCCTCGATCGTTAATGACGACTTTTCCGACGTGTATGCGCTGTTTTTCGCGGTAACGGGCGAAGGTTACAGTGACAAGCAAATACAAGATTATGTCGACGGTCTACGCCGCCAATTGGTTTTGGTTCCGGGAGTGGCCAAAACGGCCACGCTCGCTGAGCGTCAAGAAACGATCTTCGTTGAGATCTCGAGTGAGCGCTTAGCCAAGTTTGGTGTATCGGCGCAGCAAGTGTTCCAAGTATTGCAAAAGCAGAATTTGGTGACAGTCGCTGGTGCAATCGAAACCACCGATATGCGCATTCCAGTGATCCCAGACTCGAACATTCGTTCGTTCGATGACTTGCGTAACCTACAGGTGGGTGTGGGTCAAAGCAATACCGTGATGCGTTTAGGTGACATTGCAACGGTCACGCGCGGTTACCAAGAGCCTGCGAGCATGTTGATGCGTTACAAC
Source organism: Vibrio renipiscarius (assembly GCF_000827885.1). Taxonomy (GTDB): domain Bacteria; phylum Pseudomonadota; class Gammaproteobacteria; order Enterobacterales; family Vibrionaceae; genus Vibrio; species Vibrio renipiscarius. The sequence continues at coordinate 497,919 of NZ_JTKH01000006.1, forward strand.
GGCGAGCGCGCAGTGGGTTTTGGTATCTCGAATGTGACAGGCGGGAACGTGGTGGACATGGGGGACGCGGTAAAAGTGCGTCTTGCTGAGCTTGAAGATCAGCGTCCGCTGGGGATGGAATTACACGTTATCTCGATGCAGTCGGATTCCGTTCGCGCTTCGGTGACCAACTTTATTGATAACTTGATTGCGGCGGTGGCGATTGTTTTTCTCGTTCTACTGCTATTTATGGGCGTGCGCTCGGGTGTGATCATCGGTTTTGTATTGCTACTGACTGTCGCAGCAACACTGTGCATCATGTTCATTGAAGATATTGCCATGCAGCGTATTTCGCTCGGTGCATTGATCATTGCACTGGGGATGCTGGTGGACAATGCCATCGTTGTCACCGATGGTATCTTGGTACGCTTGCAACAAAACCCAGACGAAGATAAAGAAACGATCGTGTCAGAGGTGGTGGATGCCACTAAATGGCCACTGCTTGGCGGTACCGTTGTCGGTATCTGTGCGTTCAGTGCGATTGGTTTGTCGCCGTCGGATATGGGGGAATACGCGGGATCACTATTTTGGGTAATCCTTTATTCCATGTTCTTAAGTTGGGTGTTTGCCGTGACCATTACTCCGATGCTTTGCTTTGACTTTTTAAAAGTTAAAGCCAGCAAAGGGGAAGTCAAAGTAGGCCGTATGATGGCGATGTACAAAGCCCTACTGGCTTGGGTACTAAGACACCGTTTGGCGAGCATGATGATGCTCTTGGGTTTAATGGCTGCAGCGGTCTATAGCTTGAAGTATGTGCCACCGGGCTTTATGCCTGATTCACAACGCCCACAATTTGTCGTGGATGTGTACTTGCCGCAAGGGTCAGATATCAGTCGCGTAGAGCGCATGATTGCCAATATTGAGCAAGACGTTCAAGCGAAAGAAGGCGTCACTAACATTGCGAGTTTCATTGGTGGGGGTGGTTTGCGTTTCATGCTGACGTACTCACCCGAAGCGCGTAACACCAGCTACGGCCAGTTGCTGATCGACATCGATGACTACAAAAAAATTGCGCCGTTATTGGTTGAGTTACAAAACGAGCTGGCTGTGAAATACCCAGACGCGTCGATCAAAGTGTGGAAATTCATGCTAGGGCGTGGGGGCGGTAAGAAAATTGAAGCGGCCTTTAAAGGCCCTGACAGTGATGTGTTGCGTCAATTGGCTGAGCAGGCTAAAGCGGTCATGCAAGCCGATAGCAATTTGATTGCGGTACAAGATGATTGGCGTCAGCAAGTACCAGTGCTTCGTCCTGTTTATTCGGCAGAAAAAGCGCAGCGCTTTGGTTTAACCACGCAAGAGATTAACCTTGCGATTGCCCAAACCTTGTCTGGCCGTAATGTTGGTGTGTACCGTGAAGGGGATGATTTGATTCCTATTGTGGTGCGATCGCCACAAAATGAACGTGACCACCAACGTGCGGTAGAAAATACCGAGGTGTATAGTGCTACGGTTGGCGGGTTTATTCCGGTCAGTCAGTTAGTGGATTCGGTCGATGTGGTTTGGCAAGACGCGATTTTGCGTCGTGTGAACCGTATGCCAACCATTATGGTACAAGCTGATCCGGCTCCGGGCGTATTAACATCCGATGCCTTTAACAATGTACGCAGTCAGATTGAAGCGATTGAATTGCCTGCGGGTTATGAATTGGTTTGGTACGGTGAGTACAAGGCATCAAAAGACGCCAATGAAGGGCTCGCCATTTCAGCGCCGTACGGTTTTGCTGCGATGATTTTATCCGTCATCTTCATGTTTAACGCCGTGCGTCAGCCATTGGTGATTTGGCTAACCGCACCGCTGGCAGTGATTGGTGTGACGGTTGGTTTGATTGTATTCCAGACGCCATTTGAGTTTATGGCCATCCTTGGCTTCTTGAGCTTAATCGGCATGATGGTGAAAAATGCCATCGTATTGGTGGATCAAGCGGATGTGGAAATCGCGCAAGGTAAAGTGGCTTATTATGCGATCATTGATGCTGCGACCAGCCGTGCAAGGCCGGTGTTGCTAGGCGCTCTAACCACGATTCTCGGTGTTGCCCCGCTGCTGGTTGACCCGTTCTTTAAGAGTATGGCGGTGACCATTATGTTTGGTTTGTTGTTTGCCACCATCTTAACGTTGATCGTTATTCCGCTCTTTTACGCTCTGTTCTTTAGAGTCAAAGTCGAGTAGCCATCGGCGCTATCATCCATCTACAAAGCCATCGCGATGCGGTGGCTTTTTTTGTGAATCGTTATTGTGGTCTACTTATGACGGTATTGAACAGGTGTAACAATTACGCCTAAATAATCACGTGAAGCGCATAAATTTGCGTAGTCAGTAAGCTCTGAATGGCCCTGACTAATAATTGATGAATTTGACAGTTGTGACTACGGGAGAATGCGCATTCAATCGCATGTTAAATAAAACAATGACTTATTAAGAATACACCATGTTATTAGCCAGGGTGTATGGTTAGTATAAGGCGTTGATTTTATGGTTATGGATGACGCATTGATGAAAAAAATACTACCTTTTTTGCTGCTATTCAGTTCGAGTGTATTTGCTGATGATTATTTTTATGGCGGCGCGAGTTTATCGTTTAATGATAAAACCAGCTTGAAATATGAAGGCGTGACCATCGATGAGAATAACGATCTTGGTTTTAATGTTTTTGCCGGTTACAGCTTTTTGGTGTCTGAAACGGTTGATCTAGGTTTTGAACTTGAATATCAAAATTTTGGAAAATCCGATTTTGGCTCAGGACAGAGTGTGGAAGGGGACGCGTATTTTTTTAACGCTAGACCTAAGTTTATTGAAGCAAACAACAACATTTACAGTGCTTTCATTCTGGGTGTTGGGTCGATGTCTGGCAAGGTGAAGGCGGGTGGGCAATCTGCCTCTGATTCCGAGATTATCTATCAAGTCGGGATCGAGATTGGCTATATGGTGGATCAATACGACATCGGTGTCGGCTATCGCTACCGCGTTGCTGAGTTTGATGACGTCGACTATACCAATGAAGGGTTTGTGCTAGGCATTCGATATAAGTTTTAACTAGAAATCGTTCACTTCAAGTCTATGCGATAGGCCAGGAACGACGTCCTTTGGGGGGATATCCGTTTTGGCCTCGAGAGTTTGATTCTCGGGGCTTTGGTTTCTCTGGCTTTTGCTATTATTTGGCGAGTAGCGCTATTTTAGCGATGAACGAGTCCTTATTGTGGCTCTGTTCATAATTAAAATGGTAGGTGTTGTGAAAACCGACGGAAAGCTCAACGCCATTACTTTTTAGATAGACGTTATACCCATCGTAGTCAGAGTACGCTTCGACGCCTTGATAAATTTTGCCTCGTTCCGTTTGGGTGCCATGTCGGATGATGGATTCGTAAGCGCGTAGTATGAGGCTGGGTTCAAGATCATTCTTCATTGTACACTCCTTCGTCTTTTTCCTTCTCGGCAGTGCTCACTGAGAAGGGCTCGTTCAACAAGTATGGTTAACGCTCGTCTACTCTGCCAGTGGCATTTTGCTCGCAATCATTTATACCTGTTTAAAGCCTCCTTTGATCAATCCAAACAATGCCATGGCCATAATCGGCTGAAATGGCTATGTCTTTAGGTGCGTTAAATCATTGAATTTAAGATACAAAAAAGCCCCCATCTCTGGAGGCTTTTCAATTACTCAATTCAATAATGAATTAGGCAATAATTATTTGTTCGCTTGGTCAGCTTGATCCGCTTGGATAGCCGTTAGAGCTACTGTGTACACGATATCGTCTACTAGAGCGCCACGAGACAAGTCATTTACTGGCTTGCGCATACCTTGAAGCATTGGACCGATAGAAACTAGGTCAGCTGAACGTTGTACTGCTTTGTAAGTCGTGTTACCAGTGTTTAGGTCTGGGAATACGAATACAGTCGCTTTACCGGCTACTGGAGAGTTTGGTGCTTTAGAAGCAGCAACGTTTTCCATGATAGCAGCATCGTACTGTAGAGGACCGTCGATGATGAGATCAGGACGCTTCTCTTGAGCTAGCTTAGTTGCTTCACGTACTTTATCAACGTCTGCACCCTTACCTGATTCACCAGTAGAGTAAGAGATCATTGCTACGCGTGGTTCGATACCAAATGCCGCTGCAGAATCAGCAGATTGGATAGCGATTTCAGCAAGTTGCTCAGCCGTTGGATCTGGGTTGATCGCACAGTCACCGTAAACCAATACTTGATCAGGTAGTAGCATGAAGAACACAGAAGATACGATTGACGCATCAGGTGCAGTTTTGATGATTTGGAACGGAGGAACGATCGTGTTTGCTGTGGTATGAACCGCACCAGAAACTAGACCGTCAACTTCACCCGCTTCAAGCATCATCGTGCCTAGGAAAACAGAATCTTGAAGTTTTTCACGAGCCACAACTTCAGTCATGCCTTTCGCGCCGCGTAGTTCAACCAAACGAGCAACGTAGTTTTCACGAACTTCATCAGAGTTGATGATCGTTACGCCAGCACCTAGTTCAACGCCTTGTTGCGCTGCAACGCGACGGATTTCATCAGGGTTACCTAGCAGCACACATTCAGCGATACCGCGCTCAGCACAGATTGCTGCCGCTTTCACTGTACGTGGCTCGTCACCTTCAGGAAGAACGATACGCTTGCCAGCTTTACGAGCGAACTCAGTAAGTTGGTAACGGAATGCTGGTGGGCTTAGACGACGAGATTTTTCAGAACCTTCCGTCATTGACTCGATCCAGTTGCCGTCGATGTGACCTGCAACGTGATCGTTGATGAACTCAATACGCTCTTTATCGTCAGCAGGTACTTCAATGCTGAAGCTTTGTAGGTTCAGCGAAGTCTGCCAAGTGTTACCTTGCGCTTTGAAGATTGGAAGACCAGTATCGAATGCAGGCTTACATAGAGTCGCGATTTCTTCTGGGATATCGTAACCGCCAGTCAATAGGATCGCGCCAATTTCAACACCGTTCATTGCTGCTAGTGCCGCTGCAACGATAACGTCAGGACGGTCAGCAGAAGTCACAAGTAGAGAGCCTGGTTTAAAGTGCTCAATCATGTTTGGTAGTGAACGTGCACAGAACGTGATGCTCTTGATACGACGAGTTTTGATGTCACCTGCGCTGATGATGTCAGCGTTTAGGTGTTGAGCCATATCGATAGCACGAGTTGCGATAAGATCGATAGACCAAGGCACACAGCCAAGCACACGAATTGGAGAAGTGTGGAAGATTTCCATCACTTTCATTTCGTTGGTTTGCGCGCTGTCTGCATCATCAAACATTTCTGATAGGTCTGGGCGAGTACGGCCAGCTTCGTCAACAGGTGCATTTAGCTTGTTGATGATAACACCAGAGATGTTTTTGTTTTTAGTGCCACCGAAGTTAGAACATGCTACTTCGATACGCTCTTTAAGTTGAGTCGGGTTATCTAGACCAGGTGTCGCAACCAATACGATTTCAGCGCCAAGCGTTGCCGCGATTTCCGCGTTCACTTGGTTAGCAAATGGGTGCTTACGAGTTGGTACTAGACCTTCGATTAGCGTTACGTCCGCATCTTTGTTGATTTGGTTGTAACGTTCAACGATAGTTTCTAGAAGCTCATCCATGTTGTCGTTACCGATTAGGCTTTCAGCAACAGACATTTGTAGTGGAGTACCGATCTGCATATCGCTGTTTGCGCCAACGATAGTTGAAGTTAGATCAGGTTGATCGCCGCCAGAACGTGGCTGTGCGATAGGCTTGTAGAAAGAAACTTTAACGCCCTTGCGCTCCATAGTGCGCAGAACACCCATGCTAACACTAGTAAGACCAACACCAGCGCTAGTAGGGATAAGCATAATAGTACGAGACATCGACTAATTACCTTACATTATTGGATGATTAAAAGCTCAATTACGTATTCCATAACGACTCATAGAATAGGAGTTGAGCCCCTAAAAATTTTATTTATAGGGAAAACTGGCCAGCCGAGGCTAGCCAGTTGAGTCTATTAAAGACCAGTTAGACGCGCAGTGTCTTCAGCGATAACTAGCTCTTCGTTAGTCGAGATAACCATTGCTGGGATACGGCTGTTTGCAGTAGTGATAGTACCTTCACCACCGAAACGTGCTTTAAGGTTTGCTTCGCTGTCTACTTCGATACCGAAGATAGCTAGACGGTTAAGAACCATTTCACGGATTGGGCCAGAGTTCTCGCCGATGCCGCCAGTGAAAGTGATTGCGTCTAGACGACCTTCTAGAGTTGCAGTGTAACCAGCAACGTATTTAGCTAGACGGTGACAGAATACATCCATCGCACGAGTCGCTGCTTCGTTCTCACCGTAGTTGTCTTCAACGAAACGACAGTCAGAAGTCACTTCAGTTAGACCTTGTAGGCCAGACTCTTTAGTTAGCATGTTGTTGATTTGCTCAACAGAGTAACCAAGTGCATCGTGTAGGTGGAAGATGATCGCAGGATCTAGGTCACCACAACGAGTACCCATTACTAGACCTTCAAGAGGAGTAAGACCCATAGAAGTATCTACAGATTGACCGTTCTTGATTGCACATACAGATGCGCCGTTGCCTAGGTGACAGTTGATGATGTTAACTTCTTCAACTGGCTTGTTTAGTAGACCAGCTACTTCACGAGTGATGAATAGGTGAGAAGTACCGTGCATGCCGTAACGACGGATGCCGTGCTCTTTGTACAGGTTGTACGGTAGAGCGTATAGGTAAGACTCAGAAGGCATAGTTTGGTGGAACGCAGTGTCGAACACAGCAACGTTCTGAAGCTCAGGGAAGTTGTGCTTAGCTGCTTCAATACCGATTAGGTGAGCTGGGTTGTGTAGAGGTGCGAAAGTCGCAGCGTCTTGGATACCCTTAAGAACTTGATCACAAATAAGTGCTGATTGAGTGAACTGCTCGCCACCGTGAACGATACGGTGACCGATCGCGCCTAGGTTAGCTTTAAGCTCTGGCTTAGAACCAAGAATAGTTTCAACCATGAACGCTAGTGCTTCTTCGTGAGCTGCGCCTGCGCCTAGTTGAGCTTCGTGCTTGCCATCAAGTTTCCACTTCATGCGAGCTTCTGGAAGACCAAGACACTCAGCAAGACCGGTTAGGTGCTCAGCACCAGTTTCTGCATCAACAATCGCAAATTTAAGAGAAGAACTACCACAGTTTAAAACTAAAACTAGCTTAGACATGTATGACTACCTGTTAATCGTCTGATATAAATCAGTTAGGATGAAATTTAACCACAAGAATAGTCGAGTCTATTATCAACTGCGTAACCATTCTTGCTTAAAAGCGCTAAAATCCGTGTATAAAAGAGGTCGCTTTACCATGAAAGCAACTTATGCAATCCTTGCAGATGTCTCTCAACGTTGCCTAAATTGTAAATAAGAGCAACAATGAGATTGAGGGCGTGCCAAGGATAGCGATAATAGACAAAGATAACAAAAAAAATTTGAAAGAATATTAACTTTCGTCAATTTTTTACGCGTTTAGTTGAATCTTTCAACTTATTTTAAGTGAAGCGCCTAGTACTGGAAGCGAGAGAATCTTATGAATAATAAAGTCGGCATCGTTCACAGCTTACGTGATGGACAAAAGTACATGGACACTTGGCCTGTACGCAAAGAGCTTGCGCCACTATTTCCAGAGCAACGCATGATCAAAGCGACGCGCTTTGGGATGAAGGTGATGCCTGCGGTTGCGGCAATCAGTGTGTTAACACAAATGGTATTTTCTAACCACCAAGCGCTACCACAGGCGGTGATTGTGGCTTTGTTCGCGATCAGCATGCCGATTCAAGGGATGTGGTGGTTAGGTAACCGTGCAAATACTCAGCTTCCACCGTCATTGGCGGGATGGTATCGAGAACTGCATCAAAAAATACTTGAAAGTGGTTACGCTCTTGAGCCATTAAAAGCTCGCCCACGTTATAAAGAGCTTGCCCGCGTCCTCAATCGTGCGTTTCGTCATTTAGACAAAACCTCGTTAGAGCGTTGGTTTTAATACATGCAGGTTTTAAGCGGTACCACGAGAAAATCGGCATAACCAAAAGAGCATTCATCTGTTTTTTGAGTGCTTATGAGGCGAAGGTTTTGGCGGGCCAAAAATCGGGATAGTACTTAACTTGTTTTTTTATAAGCACTTGCAGTCATAAAAATAGAATGTCTAGAATCGTATTGTGAAGCAGGGGATACGACTCTAGACAGATGGCGCGAATGCATTAGTTATACATTTCAATCGCGGTTGTTGGTTCAACGTATTCTAGGTTAAATGCTTCCGCCACTTCTTTACACGTGACTTTACCGTGAATGACATTGAGTCCGGCCAAGAAGCCTTTATCTTCAAGCAAGGCTTGGCGATAGCCCTTATTCGCCAATTTAACGATATAAGGCAGCGTGGCGTTGTTGAGTGCAAAGGTTGAGGTACGAGCGACAGCACCTGGCATGTTAGCAACGCAGTAGTGAACCACTTCATCGACGATATAAGTTGGGTCCGCATGCGTGGTGGCATGAGAGGTTTCAAAACAGCCGCCTTGATCGATCGCGACATCAACCACAGCAGAGCCGGGTTTCATGTTCTTGATATGTGCTTTGGTGACGAGTTTTGGTGCGGCTGCACCGGGGATTAATACCGCGCCAATAACAAGATCGGCTTGTAGAACGTGTTTTTCGATGGCATCTTCAGTCGAATACACCATTTTTGCTCGGCCTTGAAACTCTTCGTCTAATTTGCGAAGCGCATCAATGTTTCTGTCAATAATCGTTACATCGGCACGCAGACCTACCGCCATTCTAGCCGCGTTCGCACCGACGACACCCCCTCCAATTACTACGATTTTCGCCGGTTCGACCCCAGGAACCCCACCCAGTAATAAACCACTGCCACCATGGGATTTTTCCAGTGTTTGAGCCCCAGCTTGGATAGACATGCGTCCTGCGACTTCGGACATTGGTGCAAGTAGTGGTAAGCGACCCATATAATCTGTTACAGTCTCGTATGCTATACAGACGGCTTTACTCTTGATTAGCTCATCAGTTTGTGGAAAATCTGGAGCTAGGTGCAGATAAGTAAACAATATCTGCCCCTCTCGGAGCATTGAACGCTCGATTGATTGAGGCTCTTTGACCTTAACGATCATTTCTGCTTTCAAAAAAACGTCAGCAGCAGTAGGAAGAATGGATGCGCCTACAGCGATGTAATCATCGTCTGAAAATCCGACGCCAGCTCCGGCTTGGGTTTCAACAAAAACTTGGTGACCTTGAGACACTAGCTCGCGAACGCTAGCTGGAATCATGCCAACGCGGTACTCGTGGTTCTTGATTTCCTTTGGTACGCCAATGATCATCCTGACTCCTCATTTTTTTTGGTTGTAATAACTGTATGTAGGGTAGAATTGTCGAATTAATATCTAGTATACGAATAAATGTGTAACATTTTATGCTTAATATTAAAAAGATGTAGTATATATTTTTGCAAGGAAGTAATAAGGTGGAATAAAAAATGGCAGACAACAATAAGAAGCCGTCCAAGGATCTAGACCGTATCGATCGCAATATTCTTAATGAATTGCAGAAAGATGGTCGTATTTCAAATGTAGAATTATCAAAGCGTGTGGGCTTGTCTCCAACGCCATGTTTAGAGCGTGTACGCCGTCTTGAACGCCAAGGGTACATCACGGGTTACACAGCGCTACTTAACCCTCAATACCTTGATGCGTCTCTATTGGTATTTGTTGAGATCACGTTGAATCGTGGTGCGCCAGATGTGTTTGAGCAGTTTAATACCGCGGTTCAAAAACTGGATGACATTCAAGAATGCCACCTCGTTTCTGGTGATTTCGATTATCTATTAAAAACGCGAGTAGCGGATATGGGTGCATATCGTAAGCTACTGGGCGATACCTTACTGCGTTTACCTGGTGTGAATGACACACGTACTTACGTAGTAATGGAAGAAGTCAAACAAACCAATCAACTCGTTATTAAAACCCGCTAATTTCGTTCATTAGCAAGATGGGACCGTGTGAGCAAATTTGCTTACCAGCTTGTAAAAAGTCCGTTAATTCGAGGCTTTTTTGGCCAGTGTTCACCATTGTCATACTCAGAGAGTGATTGAGGTTGCATCCCTTTCGATATTCTGACGTTAGACAATTGGGTTTTTAGCTTCGATATGGTTAAATCTATAGTCCGAGTGGTCTTGCCGCTCGGGCTATTTTTTTCCTAATAAAGATAAGTAAGTTATGTTCAAAAAGAACAGCGTCAAAGTTGAAACAATCATTAAAACAGGGGAAGAGCCTCTGGCGACTCGTCTATCGGGCCCAGAGCGTTTGAAGGAGTGCAGCCTAATTGTGGCGGTATTGGCTTCCATTCTTCTCTATGTCGCGTTACTGACCTTTAACCCAGCGGATCCATCATGGTCCCAAACGGCGTGGGCGGGCGATATCGCTAATGCTGGCGGTATGGTTGGCGCGTGGTTTGCGGATACACTGTTCTTTTCATTTGGCTCATTGGCTTACACCATTCCATTGCTATTCACGCTGACGGCGTGGATCCTACTGCGTAAACGCGATGAAGATGACCCTCTCGATTTTATGCTTTGGGGCACGCGTTTTCTTGGCTTTAGCATTTTAGTCCTGACGAGTTGCGCGTTAGCCGATATCAATTTCGATGATATTTGGTATTTCTCTTCTGGTGGCGTAATTGGCGATGTCTTGACCAGTTTGGCGTTGCCTACATTAAATGTATTAGGCACAACGTTGGTGTTGCTTTTCCTTTGGGGGGCAGGTTTCACGTTGCTGACGGGGATTTCATGGTTAACGATTGTCGATTGGTTAGGCCATGCGGCGATCTCCGGATTTACGCGTCTCTTTAATCGCATCCGTGGAGAGCAAGATGAAGTGATTGAACCGAAACTTCAGCCGATTGCGGATTTCTCTCGTCCGGTTACGTCGCCTCATGCTCACGAGGTTCGTGAGGCTGAGGAACGCATTGAACCTGCTCAAGCACCACGTCGATACAATATTCATATGCCGGAAGCGGCGACGTTAGCGACAGCAGTCGTCGCTATGCCATCGGCAAATGCGACTGAGAGCATTGAGCCTCCAGTGATTGAAGACATCGCACAAGAGGGGAGAATCGAGCCGACGTTCTCACTTGATAGCACTCCTGAATCGATTGATGAAATGGATTTGCCGTCGTTTAATCATGATGCGGTACCAGTACATAACCCTGTAGACATGCGTGATGAAATGGAGGAGGCTCAGTTCTTCTCTACGGCGCCGCATAGCCAACAAGCGCCTGTCGAACCAGAATCTAGTGCGCCGTTTGTAGAGCGTACTCGTCAACTTGAAGCGACCATTGAGCAATTAGAGCAAGATGCGAACAATGCCGATGATATGGCAGAGCAAGAGAATGCTGATCAAGTGGTTGCCCCTTGGCAACAAGGTGCCATTTCAGATGCGACGCCTGACGCCGATGCCTTAAATATCCAATCCCATTCCGCGCTAGGGTTTACCGACGGCTCGCCATTGCCTTCAGTGGCACAAGATCTTGCCATGGTGACAGGCGCGGGTGCCACTTCTGCCGCCGCGATGGTGGCAAGTGCTGCGTCAGAACCAACGGCTCCGGTGGACGAACTGGATTTGCCTTGGCATGAATTCAGCACAGACGGTGCATCGAGTGCCGAATATGACGCTATGCCGCCTATGTCACCAGCATCACCCGATCTGGCTACAGACTCTTCCCCTGAAGGGGTAACTGAGGCCGGTTTCGAGCCTGCTACGCCGAACGTTTTGGTCGATACGCCAGCCACTCATCAACCTAGCGATCCGGCGATGAATACGTCGGCAGCGCCCGAGTTTACGCATACGCAACATTCAGCGCCGTTTGAAGAAGAAACGGTGGCCGTGAGCACACAAGATCAAGACGTGTCAGCTTTTCAATCGATAGTGGCCGATGCTCAAGCGAAAGTGGTCGCGCAACAAAATCCATTCTTAGTACAGCAAGATGCGAATTTACCAAAACCCGCTGAACCTTTACCGACGTTGGAGTTGCTCTACCATCCTGAAAAACGAGAAAACTATATTGACCGTGATGCCCTTGAAGGCATTGCCCGTTTAGTGGAATCAAAACTGGCGGATTATAAAATCCAGGCGAGTGTGGTGGATATCTTCCCAGGTCCCGTTATCACTCGATTTGAACTTGATTTAGCGCCGGGTGTGAAAGTAAGCCGTATCTCAAGCTTATCCATGGACCTTGCGCGTTCATTGTCGGCTTTAGCTGTGCGAGTGGTTGAAGTGATTCCAGGTAAACCTTACGTTGGTCTAGAGCTGCCTAACATGAGTCGCCAAACGGTTTATTTCTCAGATGTGGTGGGTAGTCAAACCTTTATCGATGCCAAATCACCAACCACAGTCGTACTGGGTCAAGACATTGCGGGTGAAGCCGTGATCGCTGACATCGCAAAAATGCCACACGTATTGGTGGCGGGTACCACCGGTTCAGGTAAATCGGTCGGTGTGAATGTCATGATCTTGAGCATGCTGTATAAAGCGGGCCCAGAGGATCTTCGCTTCATCATGATCGACCCGAAAATGTTGGAATTATCTATCTACGAAGGCATTCCCCATTTGCTATCGGAAGTCGTTACCGATATGAAAGACGCGTCTAACGCACTGCGTTGGTGTGTGGGCGAAATGGAACGTCGTTACAAACTGATGTCTGCGGTGGGTGTACGTAACTTAAAAGGCTACAACGAAAAACTGAAAATGGCGGCCGATGCGGGTCATCCAATCCACGATCCATTGTGGAAACCGGGTGATAGCATGGACCCAGAAGCGCCGTTGCTAGAAAAATTACCCGCGATCGTGGTTGTCGTCGATGAGTTTGCCGATTTGATGATGGTGGTCGGTAAAAAAGTGGAAGAGTTGATTGCACGATTGGCACAAAAAGCACGTGCGGCGGGCATTCACTTAATTTTGGCCACACAGCGCCCATCGGTTGATGTTATTACTGGTTTGATTAAAGCCAACATTCCAACTCGTGTGGCATTTACGGTATCAACGAAAACCGACTCTCGTACGATCTTAGATCAAGGTGGCGCAGAATCGCTGCTTGGTATGGGTGATATGCTTTACTTACCTTCAGGTTCTAGCCATACCATTCGTGTGCATGGCGCCTTCGCTTCCGATGACGATGTGCATGCGGTGGTGAACAACTGGAAGGCACGCGGTAAGCCAAATTACATTGAAGAGATCATCAGTGGCGACCAGAGCCCAGACAGCCTGTTGCCGGGTGAGTCAATGGAAGCTGATGAAGATATCGACCCATTGTTTGACCAAGTGGTTGAGCATGTTGTTCAATCACGTCGTGGTTCGGTGTCGGGTGTTCAACGCCGCTTTAAGATTGGTTATAACCGTGCGGCGCGTATTGTTGAGCAGCTTGAAGCACAAGGTATTGTAAGCGCGCCAGGGCACAATGGTAACCGTGAGGTTATTGCTCCTGCTCCAGGCCGAGATATGAACTGATTGTTCGTATGATGAAGTATAAAAAACGCAGGCATTCGCCTGCGTTTTTTTATGTCTGTATTTTGTCGGTAGGTCGCACAACCTCATTGAGATCAATCAACATAAGCTTCTGAGCGTTTACTTATCTTGATTGGTATTAAAGCGTCTTAAGGTGTTATTTGCTTTTTGCAAACTGAGCCACAATGATGAACGCCAGTGCGATGAGATTGCCAGCAAAAATAACCACTAACCACTGCGGCATCGAGAGCGTTAAGAATTGCCAAACCACTTCAGCACAATCGCCATACGCTTCAAACATCCCAGGGATCCATTTGTTTAATGGTGCCCAGGTTGGGAAGGTGACGAAGAGATCACAAGTTGCGAAAGGCGAAGGATTGAATTGGTAGTCTACGTGCTGCATAGCCAATTCTAAGCCCTTATACGCACTCGCACCCCAAGCGGCAAGGCCAAGGTAACGAATCACCGAGTTTTGTGGGGCAATAAAGCCGATGATTGCCGCACCAGCAATTCCCATCATCGCGACACGTTCGTAAATACACATCACACAAGGCGGTAGCCCCATGCCATGTTGAAAGAAAAGAGCACAGGCTTCAAAGATAACGATAAAGATAAACAGAAGAGACCAAGATAGTCGGCTTTGGGAAAATGTTTTTAGTGTCGAGAAGTAGTTCACGTATGTTGTCCTTTACCAGAAATAAAAAAAGCTCTGAATAGTCAGAGCTTTTTAACGTGTAAACGTTCCCTAATCAAGGGAAATTTAGTGACCGCCAGTAACGGCTGGAGTTGCGTCACCTACGTGTGCAGTAATCCAACCCGCATCGTAGAACCATGCTGTTGCCGGTTCTAGGAAGAAGATAATGCCCGCTAGGCCAACAAGCGCAAGCACGATAGTGTATGGCAACGCCATAATAACCATGCGTCCGTAAGAAAGACGAATTAACGGTGCAAGTGCTGAAGTAAGTAGGAATAGGAATGCTGCTTGACCATTTGGTGTTGCAACAGACGGTAGGTTCGTACCAGTGTTGATCGCAACAGCAAGAAGGTCAAATTGATCACGAGTGATTTGGCCATCGATAAGCGCTGATTTCACTTCGTTGATGTAAACCGTACCAACGAATACGTTGTCCGATACCATCGACAATAGACCATTGGCGACGTAGAACAGCGCCAACTGAGTACCTTTGTCTTCAACAGCAAGTACCGCATCGATTACTGGCTTAAATAGCTCTTGGTCGATGATTACAGCAACAACCGCAAAGAAAACGGCCAGTAGTGCGGTAAACGGTAGTGCTTCTTCAAACGCTTTACCCATTGAGTGCTCTTCAATAACACCCGTAAATGCAGTCGCAAGAATGATCACTGACAGACCGATTAGGCCTACAGCCGCAACGTGCATCGCAAGACCCACGATTAGCCAAACAGCGATAGCACCTTGAACCCAAAGCTTTGCCACATCTTGGTTAGTACGCGTTTTACGCTCTTCGTTATCGAAATCAACTAAGATTTGACGCACGCTATCAGGTAGTTCTGCGCCGTAGCCGAAGACTTTGAACTTCTCAACCAGTGCACACGTTAGCATGCCGCAGAAAAATACAGGGATGGTAACCGGTGACATACGAATAAGGAATTCTGCAAATAACCAGTCAGCTTGGTCAGCAATGATCAAGTTTTGTGGTTCACCAACCATGGTCATAACACCACCAAGCGCAGTACCCACACCGGCATGCATAAGCAGTGAGCGTAGGAAAGCACGGTAGTTCTCTAGGTCGTCACGCGTTAGCTCAGTGATGGTTTCATCTTGAGTATGGTCGTGATCACCAATCGTGTTGCCAGAAGCCACTTTATGGTAGATAGAGTAGAAACCAACCGCCACACTGATAACAACCGCGATAACGGTTAGTGCATCAAGGAAAGCAGAAAGGAATGCTGCGGCGAAACAGAACGCCATTGATAGCAGTACTTTCGAACGGATACCGAGCAGTAACTTAGTGAAAATGAACAGCAGAAGCTGTTTCATAAAGTAGATGCCAGCAACCATGAAGACCAAAAGAAGCAGTACTTCGATGTTCGCCACGAGTTCGTGTTTGACTTGATCCGCACTGGTCATCCCGATTGCAACCGCTTCGATTGCTAACAGACCACCAGGTTGAAGAGGGTAGCATTTTAGAGCCATTGCTAGCGTGAAGATAAACTCAGCAACGAGCAGCCAACCAGCTGTGAAAGGATCGATAAAGAAAAAGACGATCGGGTTGATGATGAGGAATGAGATAATGGCAACTTTGTACCAATCAGGCGCTTTACCAAGAAAGTTCTTAATAAATGCATTTCCGAGTGACATCGGCATGATTAAATTTCTCTTAAATGTTGTTTCAAATAGACACTGCGCACGCTTGAATTTAATAATTGGATGGAAAATAACCTAACCAATTTAACAGCGACTTAGAAAACGACACTCCGAAAAACTGTCATGCGGTCTTGCCAAGCCACTCCATGAAAAAGACAAGCACTTCAAACTTTGGTCGCCACTCTACTCTTCGACATTATTTAGTCAATGATTATGTTTATATTGACAAAATACGCCGCAATAAAATTATAAAAAACGCGATCAAAGTTGCGTTAGCGTAACATGAGAGTTGTTATAAGTTCTATTTAATGTCTCACGACATGCGAAAGTTCAAAATATGATAATTTACCCTGCTATTTATTGGCTAAAAGTCGTTATATTTTTGCGTTTTCGCAAAATAAGATTGAATAGATGAGCCTTATATAACAAGCCCTACAGAGGGGGGGGTAATCGAGAATTGTTTTATTTTACGTTTCAGAAATATTATGCAACAGGCAACGTTGCCTGAATATATTTAGTGTTATTACTCTATTATTATTTTGCGAGAAGTTTACAGTTCGTTTGTTTCCGATAGGTAATAACTAGTGGTATGATGAGTTTATCAGATTCCCTATAAATACAATATTGGACAAATCTTAATGGTCATAAAGGCAAAGAGCCCTGCAGGATTCGCAGAAAAATACATAATTGAGAGTATTTGGAAAGGGCGCTTCCCTCCTGGTTCCATTCTTCCCGCTGAACGAGAGCTTTCTGAGTTAATTGGTGTGACACGAACCACACTGCGCGAAGTTCTACAAAGACTGGCGAGAGATGGCTGGTTGACGATACAGCATGGAAAACCAACCAAAGTAAATCAGTTTATGGAAACGTCAGGTTTGCATATTCTTGATACTATGATGACCTTAGACGCTGAGAATGCGACGTCAATCGTTGAAGATTTGCTTGCAGCACGTACAAATATCAGCCCGATTTTTATGCGTTACGCCTTTAAAGTGAACAAAGAAAACTCACTGCGCACGATGCAAAATGTGATTGAATCTTGTGAAGCGCTGGTGACTGCTGAGTCGTGGGATTCATTTATGACGACGTCTCAATATGCCGATAAGATCCGCCCACATATTAAAGATGATGGTGAAAAAGACCCACTTAAACGTGAAGCTATTTTGATTGCTAAGACATTTAATTACTACGATTACATGTTATTTCAACGTCTTGCCTTCCATTCAGGTAATCAAATTTACGGCCTAATTTTTAATGGTTTGAAAAAGCTGTACGACCGTGTGGGTAGCTACTACTTCTCTAACCCAGAAACGCGTCAATTGGCGTTGAAATTCTACCGTGATCTATACGAAGTTTGTGAAACGGGCAACCGTGAGATGATCCCTGCGATTGTGCGTCAGTACGGCATCGATAGTGGCCACGTTTGGAATCAAATGAAGACGACATTGCCAACGAACTTCACTGAAGACGACAGTTAATCACGCGTTGTTGAACTAATTACGCATTGTTGAATTAACTCGCTCTGTTACGTTAAAGCCCGCCATAGAAATATGGCGGGCTTTTTACGGTTTGAAAGTGAGCCGTGATTTAAGACGCTTAACCAATTTGTACGGCGAGATCGTTCTCAATGGTGGACGAACAAGCGAGAACATACCCTTGCTCAATCTCGTCTGCGGTCAGTGTTTCATGGCTCGTGCTATTCACCGAGCCTGGCGTCACTTTGCATTTGCATGATCCACAAATACCACTGCGGCAGGCCACAATGAGTGGTAAACCAGCCGCTTCAAGAGTGTCAGCTAATACCGCGCCTTGTTGGGCGACGATCTCTTTCCCAAACGCCTCTACCGAAACGGTCACGTTTTTTTCGTTGACCTGTTGTTCTGCTTCTTCTGATGACATCTCAGCGTCTTTGGCGGGGGTAAAACTTTCTTGAAAGAAGTTACCCATATCAAATGCCAAAACTTGTAAGTTATCGCGGGTGTCTTGCATGAACTGGTTTGGGCCACACAGATAAACGGTGCGTTCCAACAAATCAGGTACGAGTTGTTCAAGCCATGCTTTGTCTAATCGACCTTGTGGATGAGCGGTTCCCGAGGCATCTTTTAATAGAAGCGAAAGCTGAAATGAGTCGTGTGTGACGGCAAGCGCTTCAAGTGCATCAAAATAGATCGTGTGCTGAGCGGACTTCGCGACATGCAAGAAGTGAACGTCGATATCGATTTGGCTCTCCAGCCACTGTTTTGCCATCGCATAGACAGGGGTAATGCCACAACCGGCACTAATGAGTAGTGCTTTACGTTTACCATTAATGAGTTTGGGTGGATGGTCGATGCTATTGAATTCGCCATTTGGCGCTAACGCAAGCAGAACGTCACCCACTTGAAACGTATCGATCAAGTAGTTCGAGACTTTGCCTGCTTCCACTCGTTTGATGGTGAGCTGCAAATGAGATTCTTCAGGCACGGAACTGAGTGAATAAGCGCGATATTCGATCTTTTGCGCAATTTCAACCCCAATGGTAATGAATTGACCGGGCTTAAAGTCAAAGGTAACAGGGTTAGCCGCGGCTGGCTGGCATTCGAGCGGCGCGAGCTTAATGCTGATGGTATCTGGCGTTTCAAAATATTTGTCGATGCAACGCAATTGGACGGGATTAGGCCCCTGCCATTCAAAGTACATATCTGATCTCGTTTACGGTTATCACGTGGTGGTGGCAAGTGCTATTACTCACGTTCAATTAAACGCTCGCCAGCTTGCTCATGAGAGTTATCACCAATTTAAGGGGGTTGGTAGAAACCTTAAAAGACCTACTCCCAGCGGCGTGAGAGTAGGCCGCTCAATTACGCGCCTAGAATGGCTTGAAGGTCGTCTTCTACGTTAGAGATAGCACGCATATCGAACTTCTCTTGAATGATCGCCAATAGATTGTCAGTGAGGAATGCTGGTGCCGTAGGGCCGGTGTAAATGCCTTTTACGCCCAGAGCGAATAGAGTGAGTAAGATAACGATCGCTTTTTGTTCAAACCAAGACAGCACTAAGGTCAGAGGCAGTTCGTTGATGCCACAATCAAATTCGCTCGCTAACGCTAACGCCAATTGGATGGCTGAATAGGCATCGTTACATTGACCCACATCGAGTAGGCGAGGAATGCCATTGATGTCGCCAAATTGATTTTTGTTGAAACGGAATTTGCCACACGCCAAAGTTAAAATCAGCGTATCTTCAGGCGCATTTGCGGTGAAATCGGTGTAGTAACTGCGCTCCGCTTTGTCACCATCACAGCCACCAACGAGGAAGAAGTGACGGATATTGCCTTGTTTTACCTGATCGATAACCGCAGGCGCGGCGTTCATCAGTGCGTTGCGGCCAAACCCGACCGTGATCATTTGCTCAATTTCGTTGTATTGGAAACCCGCTTGGTTCAAGGCACATTCGATCACCGCAGAGAAATCATCCCCTTCAAGGTGCGCCACACCCGGCCAGCCCACGATGCTGCGCGTGAATAGACGATCAGCATATTGACCGACATCTGGATTCAGCAAGCAATTAGAGGTCATTACGATTGCGCCTGGGAAGTTAGCAAACTCTTTTTGCTGATTTTGCCATGCACTCCCGTAGTTACCCGCAAGGTGAGGGTACTTATTCAGTTCTGGGTAACCGTGTGCCGGTAGCATTTCACCGTTGGTATAAACGTTGATGCCTTTGCCTTCGGTCTGTTGCAGGATTTTTTCAAACTGTGGGCTAAAACCAATCATTTCACCTTGTTGAGAGCGGGCTTGGTAGATCAGCGTTTGGGTCACGGAGTGATGCTTGCGGTTTTGCGCTTTGAGGTGTTTAAACTGCGCGATATTACGCAACGTGGCGGCAGTTAGGGCGGCAAATGTTTCGACTTCAACCCGGTCTAGGTTATCGAAGGCTCCAACGGCAAGCGCATCCATGGTCAATACGCCCACCAACTGGCCTTCGACATAGAGACTGCAACCTAAACAGTCATGGACATCAATGCTTTGATCTTCGGTGAGTAGTACACCATCAAATGGATCGGGCAGTGGGCAATTGGCATCAAAGCGTACGGGATCGCGGCTATGCATTATTTGCTCAAGGCGTGGATGTGCACTTGGGTAAAAGCGTCGTCCTAAGATAGAGGCGGAGAGACCTTTGACCGCAACCGGTGTTAGGAACCCTTGTTCATCTAAGATAAACAAAGCCGAAGCATCGCAAGGAAAAACCGTACTAACCCCTTCGACCAGTTGTTGGTATTGCTCTTCACTTGTTCGATTAGAACTGAGGTTTAAAGCGATATTGAGAAAGGTACGCGAGAAAGATGAAACAGGTAATGAAGACATAGCAATGCTCGAACAAAATGACGCGCTTATGCTAGCGGCATGATGTTAAAAGTACATCGCAGTCATGTTAGGGATGGCGTACGTTTGATTTAGATCAAATAAAAAAGCCTCGAATCAATCGAGGCTATTGGCTTTATTGCGTATTGACGTCGTCAATACGTTGCGGTTAGCAGTCTGAACAGTCTTCAGAGCCACCGGCTTCCACAAACCATTTGGTCAGGTAATTTTTGAGATCTTTGAGTTCTTCAGGGCCGATTAACGCCAAACCAAGATCTTCTGCGCGAGTGATGTCGTTATAACGTAACGGGCGGAAGCTCACCAGCATTGCGCGTGCTTGCAGGCCGCCGAGTAGGTCACGCAGCGATTCTAGTTTATACAGCGTATCATCGCCATCATCACGCATGCCTTTGGTTTTACACTCGATGATATGCAACTTGTTGTTTACAACGGACGCCACATCCAATTCATTGCGAACTTCACGCTCACCTAATTGGCGGTATACCTGCACATTAAGCGAGTGATCTTGGATCGTCGGCATATCTTGTTGGATTTGTCGTACCGTACTGTGCACCAACGTCTCAAGCCACTCGCCATTTGAGAAACGACGGGCTTCTTCGCTCGTAAAGGTCAAAATTCCGCCTTGATACGTCGCGATATCGGCTTCGACCAAGTCGCTGAGTAGCATGTTCAGTTCACGGTAGCCTTGTTGCTTATCCGATAATTCAACGTCTAAACGTTGTTCTTTACGGCAGGTGGTCGCGAGGTAATTCAGCGTCGCAAGGCCAGGGCCAAGCTCCAGCGCGTTACTTGCCCAGCGTTCGCCAAGCTCGTACAGTTTTTGATCAAGCTGAGGAGGGAGGTCGTGCTCGTTAAATTCGCCTCTTGCACCGAAGATGGTTAAGTAATCATCAATGGTGATGCGGTCTTCAACTTGTGTGTCTTCTTTGCCTTCAGGGTAAAGCCAGCACAAACGGTCGCTGTTCGGTTCTACCACAAAAATAGGCCAATGCAGGCTACGAAAAACTTCATAAACAGACAGCAGTCGGTGACGCAAACCACAGCTTGCGTTGAGTTTTACTTCTTCGCCTCGAGATTTAAGCTCAGTGGCAAGTTGGCAAACGGCTTGCTTGATTTTAGACGTATTAGCCACATTAGGAATTTCAAAAAATTCAGAGGTAATATCGCGCTTGGCCAACACACTATGAAGGCGGTGGTAAATCTCTTCTTGAGCTCTGACACCTATGAATACGATGTGCTGACTGATGGTACGATTATCGAGTAGTGGTGTGACTAATCGAATGGGGTCCTGGTCGATAATCCCAACATGAACGGCCATAGTTGTTCCTCATGTTTGGCTTGCGAAACGGAAAATGAATAGATAAATCAGCAAGCCTTTCTAACGATATAATGCTGCAGTCGACAAAAAACAAGGGCGATTTATCAATTAAATCGCCCTTGTTCAAATATTTAACGGATATTTCTGCATTACACCTTAAATCGATGGACCAATTCACCCTGCTGGTTAGCCAGTTGTGTCAGGTTATTACTGGTGCTGGCGATTTCAGCCATGGCTCGATAGCTGGAGTCCGCGATTTCATTGATCTCTTCGATACTGAGTGCGATTTCGCCGACGGTTTGGTTTTGTTCCTCGGCCGCGACCGAAATATGGCCGCTCATTTGGCTTATCTCCATAATCAAAGATTGAATTTCTTCCATCGCACTGTTTGCGTTAGAGGCTTGATCAACCGACAGAGTCATATCATTCATACAGCTTTGAATCACTTCACCTGCCGACGTTGAGCTGCTTTGCAGTGCGCTGATCATTTTTTCAATTTCGCTGGTGGATTCTGTTGTTCGTTTCGCCAATACGCGCACCTCATCTGCCACGACGGCAAAACCACGCCCTTGTTCCCCTGCGCGGGCGGCTTCTATGGCGGCATTAAGCGCAAGCAGGTTAGTTTGCTCGGCGATATTACGAATTACATCCAAAATTGAACCGATCTTGCTGCTCATGTCTTGCAGTGCTTTAACCGCGTTGACGGATTCGTTTAAGCGGTGTTCAAGTTGGTTTATGGTCGCGATATTTGTGGCCATGATATGTCGACCTTGCTCAGACGCTATTTCCACTTGGCCAACCATTTGCAATGAACTTTGTGCGCTTTGCGCGACTTCATTGACGGAATGTGTCATTTGGTTCATTGCGGTCGCAACGCTTGAGGTTTGATGGCGCTGCTGGTTTAGCTGAGTTTGCGTCGTTGTTAGGGTCGTTTGGTTTTTGTTGGCGGTATCGGTTAGATTGTCTGATGCCTCATTTAGGCGCATCAGAATGTTATGTAGATTGTCCGCTAGATCATTAATGTGCCCGCTTACGCGACTAAATTCATTGTTGTAGCGAATCTCGATACGTTGAGTCATATCGCCTTCACTTAATGCTTCTAGTGTTTTTAAAATTCGAGTTAATGGTGTGCGGACACTATGAGCGATGTGATAACCAATGCCAGCGGCAAAGACCACAACGACAAGACACAAAAAGATCGAACGAATCAATCCTGAGTCGTAAACTTTGCCTGCGTCGCTCAAAGAAGCATTGAGGTTATTTTGTGCCGTTTCACTGAATGAGTTCAACAGTACCATCGAGGTGTCGATTTCTTTAGTTAAGTTGGCAATGTTGTCGTAGAGCGCTTGGCGAGAGCGTAGATAGCTATCGTGCTGGTGCAGTACGCCGCCTTTTTGACCGATGTCGATAGAGAATTGGCCAACGGGCGCGTCAAACTTTTCTTGAAGAGAAGGAAGTTGAGTCAATAAGCCACGGTATGCGTAATTCAGATGAGTGACCGCTTTTTTGTTCTTGGCGACGGCTTTAGCGACAAACTCAGTGTCGCTACTGGCCAGGGCGTCGGAGGTGATCACTTCAGCGTCTTTAAGCTTATCAAAATAGCTTCTTGCCATGACTTTGACGGCAATTTTATCCTGATTATCAACGTATTTTTGCATACCAGAGCTGAGCTCTGAGTGGAGGCGTTGAAACTGACGCGTCGATTTTTGAACCAGTTCTTGCGCGGTAAACATGTTGCGATAGTTGTCCATCGCTTCCGTCGCTTCAGTAAAGTAGCGACGTTCCATGGCTTTGACTTGTTCCATGCGGTTGATGAGGTCGGGGTTATTTGCGCTGGCTTGTTCAAGTTCAACCAGCGTGCGGTCGAAATGCACTTTTGCCTTATCAAATTCGGTACGAATAACGTCCATGCGCTCAAAACTTTGTGTTGTTAAGTAGTCTTTGAACAGTTTATCCGCCGTTAGGAGAGCAACGTTAGTCTGATTCGATATCGAAACAAGAGGTAATGATGTATTGGTGACGCTCGCAAAATGTTGATGAATTTGTTCCATTCCACGTAATGCCATGAATGTGGATACGGCGAACATCAAAATGATCAATGCAAAGCCAGCGTACATCCGTCTTATCACTGAACCTTTCATGGATCTCTCCTTATTGGGGTAGTTAATCATTAAAATTATCAGGTTTGGGACAGATGTATTGAGTTTGATACACGTGTTTTATGACACATAATACAAAAAAAAAGTTTTTTAATTGAGATGATCCATTTTTATTAAATGAACGTTGTTTTAATTGTGATTTTTAGATACATGCCGCATACTTATTTTAATCGTTAGTGAGCGTTATTCATGGAGTACAACATGGCTGAAGAGACCATTTTTAGTAAAATTATTCGCAAAGAAATCCCGGCAGATGTCATCTATCAAGATGATTTGGTTACGGCATTTCGCGATATCAACCCTCGTGCGCCAAGCCATATTTTGATTGTTCCTAATACACTCATCCCGACAGTGAACGACATCGAAACCAATGATGAATTAGCCATGGGCCGTATGTTTACGGTGGCAAAGAAATTGGCAAAAGAAGAAGGGATTGATCAAGACGGTTATCGTTTAATCGTTAACTGTAATGCGCATGGTGGCCAAGAAGTTTATCACATTCATATGCATCTAGTGGGTGGTCGTCCGCTCGGTCCATTACTGATGAACTAAAAGAGATGAACTAAATTAGATGTTATCAGGTCTACAAAAAGCACAGCATAGGGTGTGCTTTTTATTACAATCAATTGGAGTGCGAATTGAAAGCTAGCGTTCGACTCGTGCTGGTCTTGTCCAGCTCTCTACTTCTCTCGGCTTGCGCCAATTTTACTGCCGGCAATTTATTCAGCGATTACAGCACACAAAACGCGGCGGTGTATCAAGCGGTCAAGCAGGGTGATTATGTCAAAGCGAAAGAAAAGTTACCTGATGAAATTGCTGGAGATATCTTAGATAATTTTGAAAAAGGCCGCGTTTACCTCTTGGGCCAAGATTACACGCAAAGCCAAGACGCACTAGGGCTAAGCGACTCTGCGGTGAGAGTGGAGCAAGATAAAGCGGTTGTATCCATTTCAGATACTGCATCCAGTGTCGGCGCTTTGGCGGCTAACGACAACCTCAAAACCTATCAACCAGTCGATTATGAGCTAGGCTTCCTTCACCTCTATTTAGGCTTAAACTATGTAAAAGCCAACCAATTAGATGATGCATTGGTAGAGATGCGTCGCGCCAATCAAGTACAAGAACAAGCAAAAAAAGATCGTGAGCGTGCTCTGGCTTCGGCAGAAAAAGAGATGAAGTCGAAAGGATTGACGCCAAACTTGGGCAGTGTATTGGCGAAATACCCAGATGCGGGTAAGACGTTACAAGCGGTCCAAAACGCCTATCTAATGTATTTGTCGGCTTTACTGTTTGAAGCAGACAATGATCTTAACAGTGCTTATGTTGATTACCGACGTGCGTTGGCGGTCATGCCTGATAATCGCAGCGTGATTGATAGCACCATGCGAGTCGCGAAGCGATTGGGCATGCGAGAAGATCTTCGACAACTCGAACAACGTTATGGCAAAACGCCAAAATTAAACCACAATCAAGCTCGAGTGATTGTTTTTCAAGAGCAGGGGATTGTTGATGCTTTACAAGGCTGGAAGCTATCTTTACCGCTCTATGACAGTCGCGGTAACGGTGCATTGTATTCTTTAGCTCTGCCGTATTACCCATCAAAACACGCCGCTCAATTTTCAGCACCGCGACTTAATCAACAAGCGCTTTCTCAAGATCTGCTGGCTGACGTTAATTTGATGGCACAACGCGACCTTTCTGAACGTATGCCAAACTTGGTGATCAGACAGGCGCTGCGGGTGGTGGCCAAAGATCAATTGCGTAAAGAAACCACCAAAGGTGATGACGTTGGCAATTTGATTTTTAATGTTTGGAATACCCTGACAGAGCAACCGGATACTCGTAGTTGGCAAACCTTGCCAGCGTCAATATACGCCAGTTCTACGGTAGTGGAAGCCGGAGAGCAACAACTTGATATCAATGGGAAACCATACAATTTTAGTGTGTCTCAGGGGCAAACTGTGTTGGTATGGCTTTCACGTCAAGGTAACAACGCCACATTGTGGCATAAGCAACTAGGAAGATTGTGATGAAGAAATTCGTAATAGTGATCTTATCAATGTTTGCCATGGTGGCTTGTACGACCAATACATCAGGCCTTCGCATTGATGGGGATGCTCAAAAAGTATTGTTTGGTGATTCTTCGATGTCGCGCAGTTTAAGCGTGGATGATATTACCACCACTCAGGTGGATGGCCATGCACAAGGTATTGTGAGTCTAACTAGCAATATCAGTAGCGATCTTGATTTGTTATATCGCTTTTATTGGTATAACGATCAAGGCCTAGAGGTCAACACTAAGGTCGGAAACTGGAGAAGACTCATTATTCGCGGTAAAGAAACACGCTCAATTTCGGAAGTATCGGTTAACCCCGATGCCACGCAATTTAGAGTTCAAATTAGACGAAATAACGATTAACTAAAGAAGTGAGGATTTCAGCGAGATTACGCGGGGCTCACGAGAAAATAATGAAGGAATCAAGCATGAAAAAAAGTGTGATTGCGCTATTGGGTTTAGCGGTTGTTTTAGGGGGTTGTTCTAACCAAGTGAGTTACGGCGACGCACAAGCTGTCGAAACGACAACCATTGACTTTGGCTCAACGGATCTGCAAACCATCGCAGCAGAGATGGTTGACAGCATGCTGAACTCAGGTTCAGTGGCGGCGATTACGCGTGATTCTCGCCCAATTGTGTTTGTGGAACGAATCAAAAACAAAACCAGCGAGCACATTGATACCGAATCAATCACTGACAGCATCAGCACCAAAATGTTGAACTCAGGTAAGTTCCGTTTTGTTGATATGGACCGTGTAGAGGCGGTGCGTGATCAATTGAACTTTCAAAACAATGATGAGTTAGTGAATCAAAGCAACGCGATTCAGTTTGGTAAAATGGTCGGTGCGCAATACATGCTATACGGCAACCTATCAAGCATTGCTAAAAATGCCGGTAGCGACAAAGACGTTTACTACAAAATGACGATGCGTTTAATGGATCTGGAGTCAGGTTTGATTGAATGGGCCGATGAAACAGAGATCCGTAAGCAAGAATCAAAGAGCTTCTTGGGTCTTTAATCCATTGACATCCAAACAACGCGAAGTTGCCGTTTAGCGATAGTGATCCTCCATTTAAATTTCTAAGTATTTGATGGCTTAGACGATCGATGTGGTCAGATTTAGAGAGTGAATCCGCGTAGCGGCAACGTCACGTTGTATGGAACAATCTTGGTATGAAAATATCAAAGCAAGGAACGATGTATGGCACGAATGTCGTGGCATGAAGCTTGTCAGCTAGACGGTTCATTGGCATCTCTGGATCGTTTTTTTGCGTCACCCCCGGAATACAGCCAGACACTGACTGGCGGGCTAACGAACCGTTGTTGGAAGATTGTAGAGCGTAGTGGTCGAGCTTATGTATGGCGACCGACCACACCCATTACTCAGGCATTTTCGATCTCTCGGGCGCAGGAATACCAGATTCTTACCTCGATTAACGATTGTGGCTTTAGTCCAAAGCCTGTGCATCTTAACGGCCAAGGCCTATTGGTCGAGTGGCTTGAAGGTCAATCTCTTACGGACAACCTGAGTGCTGAGTTATTAATTGAAGCTCTCGTTAATGTCCATTCGTTACCGACTGCTCGGCTTCCTGTTCCTCCCTTCAATTTTACCGCACGTGTTGACCATTACTGGATGCAATTAGAACCTGAACTTAAAAGTGAAGGCTACCAAGCGATTTACGAAAAATGGCGCAACCCACCGAGTTTACCTCCCGTCGAGCTGTCACTTTGTCATTTTGATCTGGCTGGATACAACATGGTAGGAACGGAACAAGGTGCTAAAATTATCGATTGGGAGTACGCCACGATAGGCGACCCTCGATTGGACTTAACGCTCAGTATTGATGTGGCCGAAGTGGATGAAATGGCTGCGATTCAGCATTACTGCCAATTACGTCAATTAGAGCACCCTGAAGCATGGGTTGAAGGGGTGAGAGCATGGCGTCCGAGGGCAACCATGATGGCGATGCTCTGGTACTTACTTGCCTATCAGTTGTGGGGCGATGAGTACTATTTACAGCAAGCTGAGCTGCTCAAACCGGGTCTTTACTAAGGACATTTTGTTGTCGAGATCACTGTTTTGTTTAGGCTCTGCAAGAATATCGTCTCGCTCTCTTTAAAACCTTAGCTTTCGTGTTAAATTAAATGACGTTTGTTGCCTTTTGGTAAGCGCATTGTGGCATTGTGAATCGGCATTTAAACAAACCGATTAGAATAATAAGGAAGTAACATGATCATCTATTTACATGGATTCGACTCTACCAGTCCTGGCAACCACGAAAAAATACTTCAGCTGCAATTTATTGATGACGATGTTCGCTTCATCAACTACAGCACGCTTCATCCTAAGCACGACATGCAGCATTTATTGAAAGAAGTGAATAAGGTCATCGAGCAGTCAGACGATGAACATCCGATTATTTGTGGGGTAGGGTTAGGCGGTTTTTGGTCTGAGCGGATTGGTTTTTTGTGCGGCATTAAACAAGTTATTTTTAACCCAAACTTACATCCTGATCGCACGATGCAAGGCCGTATCGATCGCCCTGAAGAGTACGTCGATATCGCAACAAAATGCGTAGAAGAGTTTCGAGTAAAGAACAACCAGCGTTGTTTGGTGATCTTGTCTCGTGAGGATGAAATTCACGACAATGGCAAAACGGCGCAAGAGCTAGAGGGGTATTACGACATTATATGGGACGAACATCAACCCCATAAATTCACCAAAATCTCTCAGCATTTACAAGCCATGAAAGCCTTTAAAGAGAGCTAATCAACGTCAATCTTCCGCTTTACACGACATGATTCAAAAGGGTATAAACTTCGGCATCAATGCGTTGTTTACGCCCTCTATTCCCCTTCCGTTTTAACATCCCTCTGCATCTCATTACATAAAACCATACAAATTCAGGTGAGTTTTTCACATTCTCTAGTTGCGCCATCAGTTTTGCTCTATATAATGAGTAAAATAAAATTTATTTGATAAATATCAAAAAAAATTGAGAGCGAGTGAAAAAACTTGCCCATTTTTGCAAAAAAAAGCCGTTTTTCGGCTGTTGAGCAAAACGACTGAGTCAGTCATTGAATTCCAATACGTGTTTCATATTGAGTGAACCTCTATCGCGCGAAAGCTGTGCGGACCAAAAATATTTCTTCAACTTGCCGTGCGAGTTGATCCAATTTCTTAGCTTTTTCATTTTTGAGGGTAATTACTATGACACGAATTATCGTAGTAGGCGGTGGCGCAGGTGGTTTAGAACTTGCGACAAAACTGGGTCGAACTCTTGGCCGCAAAGGTCGTGCAAACATCACTTTGGTTGACCGTAAAGCCAGCCACTTGTGGAAACCATTGCTGCATGAAGTGGCAACCGGTTCTCTGGATGAAGGTGTTGATGCGCTGAGTTACCGCGCTCATGCAAAAAACCATCATTTTGATTTTCAGCTTGGTAGCCTAGAAGATATCGATCGCGATCGTAAGGTCATTGTTCTGTCTGAATTGAAAGATGAGCAGGGTGAGCTACTCATGCCAAGTCGTGAGCTTGAGTATGATGTCTTGGTTCTTGCGATTGGTTCCACATCGAACGATTTCAACACGCCAGGTGTGCGCGAAAACTGCATCTTCTTAGACAGCCCAGAACAAGCACACCGTTTCCGTACCAACATGAACAATCAATTCCTTAAACTGCACGCCAAAAATGGCCAAGGCGCAGTGGATATCGCGATCGTGGGAGCGGGTGCAACGGGTGTTGAGCTTTCAGCAGAATTGCATAACGCAGTAAAAGAGTTACGTACTTACGGTTTTGGTGATTTGGACTCAAGCAAACTGAATGTGAGCTTGGTCGAAGCGGGTGAGCGTATTCTTCCTGCGTTACCGCCACGTATCTCAGGCGCTGCGCATCAAGAGCTAACGAAGTTGGGCGTAAACGTACGCACCGCAACGATGGTGACCAAGGCAGACAAAGACGGCTTAACCACAAAAGACGGTGAAAAGATCCCTGCGCAAATCATGGTTTGGGCTGCGGGTATTAAAGCGCCTGATTTCATGAAAGAGATCGGTGGCCTTGAGAGCAACCGTATTAACCAATTAGTGGTGAAAGACACGTTACAAACAACTCGCGATGACAGCATTTTCGTTATTGGTGATTTGGCACAATGCACACAGCCAGATGGTTCATTTGTTCCGCCTCGCGCTCAAGCTGCACACCAAATGGCCAGCCGTGCATTTAGCAATATTGTGGCGCAAATGACAGGTCGTGAGTTGAAAGCATACGTTTACAAAGACAATGGTTCTTTGGTTTCACTTAGCCGTTTCTCTACTGTAGGCAGCCTGATGGGCAACCTAACGAAAGGCTCAATGATGATTGAAGGTCGCATTGCACGCGTTGTGTATATTTCCCTTTATCGTATGCACCAAATGGCGTTGCACGGTGTCTTCAAGACCGGTCTTATTATTTTGATGGGTCGTATCAACCGCGTTTTACGTCCAAACTTAAAGCTACATTAATCAGTACGGATAGATGAATAGACAAAAAGAGCGCTCCGGCGCTCTTTTTTTATCGCAAATAACCACATTTCGTCCGGGCTAACGGTAACCCTTCCCAATAACCTCTCACCAGCAAATGCATAATGTCGCGTTAAGTATTCCGTGATGAGTCTGCTTATTAGCTTGGTACCATCGAATAAATGGCCCCACATCTTGGTTTGCCATTAAATAGGAAGCGATTCGCTGCATAGGCTTCAAACTGTGCCCCACAAGTTAAGGCGAGTTTTTGGCTGGCAATATTATCGGGATCGCACACAATTTCTAACCGAGTGAGCTTTAACATGTCAAAGCAAAACTCAATGAGTGCATCAAGGGCTCGATGCCCATAGCCTTGCTGCTGAAATTCATCGGCAATCCAATACCCCAAGCTTGCCATATTAAAAGTACGGTAGAATTCATTGATCGCCACCATTCCAATTAACGCATCGTCACTGCGTCGAAAAATACCAAAACCATAAGCATCGGATTTGACCCAATTGAGTCGCGTCGCTAAGAGGAATTGTTCTGCGTCTTCATCGCTAAATTGGGCATGACACCAATCAATCCAATGGTGAAGGTTGGGGGATCGCACAATCAAGGCTCGCAGTTGTTTGCTTTCTTGGGCGTCAATTAATCGTAAGATAAATTCAGGGGTGATGATTTGGTAGTCAGGACTCATAGCGTTCACTATTAATAGCGGTGAATGGTGAGTATATACGGAAAAAGAGGGGATGTGTTGAGGTGTAATGCGTTGCTGTTGCGTTGAGCACGTTAATGCTGGTAGCACGGTGGTGGAGCAATAAAAACGCCCTCTATTTGAGAGGGCGAGATAATGGGCTCAAGTCTGTGAATACTCGAATTTAGTTCACGCGACGAACTTGAATGATCATGCCAAGTAATGGATGGTCTAGGAAATGCGTTTCACTGCTTCGCATGCGGCGTTTCTGATCCATGCGATAGCTTTTCAAGAACGTTTCTGAATGAACGGTTGGCGTCACTTCCGTCATTAAGCCCGCTTGAACGGTATCATCAACATTAGGCGTCAACGTTTCTTCGCTGATTTCTATTTGGCGATCTTCAAGCACGACGTCGCGAACACTCGGCTCTTTTAGATCCAATTCTACGTCGGCATATAAGTAATGCTCTACGTAAATTTGTAACTTACCGTCGAGTTCATAGAGTGGGCGAGGAATCGATTCTTCAGTCACACCATCAATGATGGATTCACTGTGTGATTCAACCGGCGAGCCATCAGCGTTAAATTGACCCGAGTAGTCGTTACCCCCAGTAATATGGAATACAGGCGCAGACAAGCGGCCTTTGTCGCCTTGACGCCATGCTTTGTGCATGAGCACTTCAAAGCCAGCGTGATTACGCAATTTCTGGGCTTGTGCATCAAGCTGATAGCTTGAACGAGAGAGCATTTGTACGCCCTTACGTGCACGGTAGTTGGTGTCCCCAAAACTGCCGACGTTTTCCATACTGATTGCAGGGAGAGTGTTTGGCCAAGATTCTGCCACTTTCTCTGCATCGACTGCGCGTTTAAATATGATCACTTCAATATCGAATTGACGCTGTGCCATGCTCGGCATTGCGACCAATAAGAGAAGAAGTGGGATCAGTTTTTTCATCACAACTCCATATACGGGTAGTTTGCTCAAATGTTGTATTCCCGTGTTACTTAAATATGCAGCATTGTTGTGGATATTTCCTGTTCTAATCGCACATGGTGAATGTGGATGAGAAGCCGTTTACCGATCACAACACTGCCTATTCAATGATTTTCGTTAACGTCTTATTTTGGTAGTAAATTTTGCTGCAATTCAGCCAGCATGTCAGTAACAAACTGAATTCTTTGGCGTCTATCAACCAATGATACCGTAAACTTGAATTTAGTTGGTCCTTCCATTGCAAATTTTTGTGGTTGAGATTGTAGCAGTTTAACTAAATACATTGGGTTTATGTCAGCATCTGGATAGAAATCAATGTATCCGCCTTTATCGTGCGCTTCAATTTTTTTCACTTTTAACGTCGCCGCAGACAGTTTTAAGGCGGCGATCGAAAGAAGGTTTTTGGCTGAATCTGGCAATAAACCAAATCGGTCAATTAATTCGACTTTCAACTGATTCAGCTCATCGCTGTCGGCTACGCTGGCAATCTGTTTGTACATCGACAGACGTGTATTGACATCTGGGATGTAGTCTTCAGGCAGCAGAGCAGGGATGCGCATTTCAACTTCGGTTTGTTCACGTAATAGGTCATCCAGTGACGGCTCTTTGCCTTCGCGCAGCGCTTCCACGGCTTGCTCTAGCATTTCCATGTAGAGTGTAAAACCAACCGATTGAATTTGACCACTTTGCTCATCACCAAGTAACTCACCTGCACCGCGGATTTCTAAATCGTGAGTGGCGAGCGTAAAGCCTGCACCTAAGTCTTCAAGTGAGGCAATCGCATCTAAACGTTTGATCGCATCTTTGGTCATCGCTTTAGGATGTGGCGTCAACAAGTAGGCATACGCTTGGTGATGTGAACGCCCAACACGACCGCGTAACTGGTGTAACTGAGCCAAACCAAGGTTATCAGCACGATCCATAATGATGGTGTTGGCGGTAGGCACGTCAATACCCGTTTCGATAATGGTGGTGCACACCAGTAAGTTAAAACGTTGGTGATAAAAATCATTCATCACTTTTTCAAGTTCACGCTCGCGCATCTGACCATGAGCGACCGTAATGCGCGCTTCAGGTACTAACTTTTCGAGATCAGCGGCAACTTTATCGATGGTTTCGACTTGATTGTGTAAGAAATAGATTTGCCCACCACGCATGATTTCACGCAGAATCGCTTCACGAATGACGGTCTCTTCACGCTCACGCACAAAGGTTTTGATCGCCAAACGTCGGGCTGGTGGTGTCGCGATGATCGATAGATCACGCATGCCACTCATTGCCATATTCAACGTACGAGGAATTGGCGTTGCGGTTAAGGTCAAAATATCGACATCCGCACGCATCGCTTTCATCTTCTCTTTTTGGCGCACGCCAAAGCGATGCTCTTCATCGACAATTAACAGGCCAAGATCTTTAAACACAATGTCGTTCGACAGTAGTTTATGAGTCCCGACGACGAGGTCGACTTTACCGTCAGCAATGTCTTGTAGAACTAATTTTTGTTCTTTGGCGCTTTTAAAGCGAGAAAGCACTTCGACACGGATTGGCAGGTTAGCAAAGCGGTCGCGGAAATTTTCAAAGTGTTGCTGCGCGAGGAGCGTGGTTGGGACGAGCACCGCGACTTGTTTGGCATTGTCTGTCGCGACGAAGGCTGCACGCATGGCCACTTCGGTTTTACCAAAGCCGACATCGCCACACACTAAGCGGTCCATCGCCTTGGCTTGACACATATCAGACATCACAGCGTTAATCGCCATGCTTTGGTCATCGGTTTCTTCAAACGGGAAACCCGCTTTAAAAGTCGCGTATTGACCACGGTCGAGTGCAAATTTGTAGCCAGGCTTGAGTTCACGTTTCGCGTAAACGTCGAGCAGTTCCGCCGCTACATCGCGTACTTTTTCTGCCGCTTTGCGGCGTGCTTTAGTCCATGCTTCGCCACCCAGTTTATGCAGCGGAGCACTGTCTTCTGCGCCACCGGAATAGCGACTAATTAAATTTAGTGAGGCGACAGGTACGTAAAGTTTGGCTTCATTTTGATACTCAAGCGTGACGTATTCAGTCAGCATGCCACCGGCTTCAAGCGTTTGTAAGCCAAGGTAACGACCAATACCATGATCAATGTGGACCACAGGTTGGCCAGCTTTTAGCTCGGCTAGGTTGCGGATAACCGCATCACTATTGGTTGATTTGCGATCTTTTCGGCGACGTTGGATGACGCGGTCACCCAGTAAATCACTTTCACAGATGAACGCTATTTGATGGTCGCCATACAAGAAACCATGCTCAGCGGCACCAATAACGAGGGTGAATTTTTCTTTATGCGCCAGTGCTTCGCAGAAGCTCGCACACTCTGTCGGACGCAGTTTGATGCGTTGCAACAGTTCGAGCAATGCCTCGCGGCGACCTTCTGATTCCACCGAGAAAATGATTTTGCCGTTATAGCTTTCGCTAAATTGACGCAGCGTCGCCATTGGCTCTTTATTTTGATGCTGAACGGTAAGTTCAGGCAGCGGGGCAATCTCAGGGTTTTGACGGCCTTGCTTTCTCTTTACGGCATCGACGCTAAGTAAGGCTTGCGGCAAGGTTTTAAATTGTTTGAACAGTTCGTCTTTTTTCAGCCACAGCTCGTGAGGTTGAAGCAGCGGGCGCAATGGGTCGACTTTGCGCTGATCGTAACGGTAGTCAACATCGGCGAGGAATTGGTCGATAGCGGACTCAAGATCACCGACCGCAATCAATTGACTGTTATCGGGAATGTAGTCGAACAGGGTTTCTGTTTGTTCAAAAAACAGCGGTTGCCAATATTCGATACCGGCAGGCCAGGTACCTTTGCTCACTTGCATGTAGACTGATTCTGGCTCGCGGCGCGCTTCAAAGCGTTGACGCCAACGAATACGAAAATCTTCTATGGCGCTTTCTGATGTCGGGAACTCATGTGCCGGTAACAGGCGGATTTCCTTCACATCTTCAATTGAGCGCTGATTTTCGGGATCAAAGGTGCGGATGGTGTCAATTTCATCATCAAAGAAATCGATTCGGTAAGGATCGCTTGCGCCCATTGGGTACAAATCAATGATAGATCCGCGGCTGGCATATTCGCCGGGGCCGAAGACTTGATCAACATGGCGATAACCTGACTTTTCTAATTGTATACGCAGTTTGTCGAGTGAGAATAGGTCGCCCGTTTTCACCATTAGCGTGTGCTGCATTAAGAAATCACGCGGGGATTGGCGTTGCAGCAAAGTGCTAATAGGAACGATGGTGATGCCGTCACTTTGAGTCGGCAATTGATACAACCTTGCAATACGATCGGAAATAATCTCTTGATGTGGCGAGAAATTATCGTATGGCAGAGTCTCCCAGTCAGGGAAGAGGCGAACCGAGTGGTCGGTAAACTGCTCCAACTCTTGTTGCAGCTTTAACGCGCTTTGCGGATCAGGCGTTGCTAATAACGTGTGGCCAGTGTGCTGCTCTGTCAACTCTGCAATTGCTAGGGCGAGGGCTGAACCGGGTAAGTTGCCAACGAACTTTCTATCGCCAGCACCTTGTGGGTTAACAAGGTTAAGTAATGATGGTTTTGACATGTTTTTACGCTATTTTTCGCGGTTTAGAGAGCGCTGTCTAAGCAGCTTTTGCTGTTGATAAAGGGCGGCCTTTATTAACAAGTCTTGGTCTAAATCGCGCAGTAGGTCGTACTTGACGG
Source organism: Vibrio renipiscarius (assembly GCF_000827885.1). Taxonomy (GTDB): domain Bacteria; phylum Pseudomonadota; class Gammaproteobacteria; order Enterobacterales; family Vibrionaceae; genus Vibrio; species Vibrio renipiscarius. The sequence continues at coordinate 533,594 of NZ_JTKH01000006.1, forward strand.
TAATCACATGCTGCTGATTATCTTCCGTACATTCAGAAACGGAGCCATAACAATAAATGGCGGCAGCAGGATGATCGAGAAAGAGTTTGATTCTGAGTTTTTGCCCAAGCGCTAATGCCTCACTCGCAGTATAGCTAAATTGACTGGCACCAAATGTGATGGTCTTTCGACGCAGTGCTGGGTCATCTTGCTGCGATAACATAAAAGTCAGCAGCAGATTGAGTTTACTATTTTGTGTGTCCAGCAATTGAATGACGTGCTTAAAGTCATGGCTTTTAAGTTCTGAGCGCGCAGAATCGTTGAGCTGGTCAAGAGAACTGAATTCGCTGGCCACTAAAAATGGAGCCGGAATTTCTGCTTCAAATTGGTTGAAGCTAGGATAAGTTGCCTCTTCTGCCAAGAGCTCGACATTGGCGATCATTGAATAATGAACGGTAAAATATTCTTGGTCAGACATGTGGCTTTTCCTTCTGTTGATGCATTGATTATCGTCATACACAGCAACTAATCAAGGTATGTCATTGTTATCGTCAAACTTAATTACTAAATTTAACGTTGAAATGGCAATTTAAGGCTATCAGCTGTTTAAATTAACCGTTACAGTGTGTTCATTATTAGGTTTTGGTTTTTGCTATGTTTCATCCAGTGTCGACCTACATCGGATTGCGCTATTTACGTGGGCGATCAGGTGATAGATTTAGCCGTTTTGTTTCTTATATGTCCACAGCTGGTATCACGATTGGCGTGATGTCCTTAGTGACCGTACTTTCGGTGATGAATGGCTTTGAGGCACAACTTAAAGGGCGCATTCTTGGCGTCTTACCCCAAGCGATCGTATCTCATTCCGATGGCAAAACCCCTCGTACAGAGATTGCGCCTGAATTTATTCAAGCAATGTCGAGTGCTGGGCAGCCAGAGCCCATCATACAAAGTGAAGCGGTAATTCAAAGTGCCAAGCAATTGAGTGCGGGTTTGCTGATTGGGGTGGAACCTAACGAGCATGACCCGATCGAGCAACATTTGATTGCAGGGCGCTTGTCGGATCTGACGCCAGGCAAATATCAAGTCTTCATTGGTAGTTCATTAGCTCGTTCAATGGATTTAACACTTGGCGATAAAGTGCGTTTGATGGTGACCAGTGCAAGTCAATTCACGCCACTTGGTCGCATTCCGAGTCAGCGACTTTTTACGGTTGCGGGTATCTACAATACCGGCTCGGATGTGGACGGGCAGTTGATGCTTACTCACCTTGATGATGCCGCCCGTTTGATGCGAATGAGCAAAGATTCCATGACGGGATGGCGATTGTTTTTTGATGATCCGTTTGTTGTGGGCGAGTTGAGCCAGCAAACACTGCCTGAACAATGGCAGTGGCAAGATTGGCGCGATCAGAGAGGCGAATTGTTCCAAGCGGTACGCATGGAAAAAAATATGATGGGTTTAATGCTCGGCCTGATTGTCGGTGTTGCTGCGTTTAACATTGTATCGGCTCTGATTATGGTGGTGATGGAAAAACAAGCGGAAGTCGCCATTTTAAAAACCCAAGGTATGACGGACCGCCAAGTCATGGCCATTTTTATGGTTCAAGGCGCAAGTAGTGGGGTTGTCGGGGCGTTGATCGGCGGCGTATTTGGTGTGCTGTTGTCGGTCAATTTGAACAGTTTATTGGAAAGCGCCGGTATTGCGTTGTTTTCGTTTGGTGGTTCATTACCGGTAGACATCAATCCGGTTCAAATTCTCGTCGTTGTTACGTTGGCTGTGATGCTCAGCTTGTTGGCAACGCTGTTTCCTTCTTATCGAGCATCGTCTGTTAAACCTGCTGAGGCTTTAAGGTATGAGTGATTTATTACAGTGTCGTGATGTGACGAAAATTTATCATGAAGGTGCGCTGGAAACTCAAGTATTGAAAGGTGTCAGCTTTGATTTAAAACGCGGTGAACTGGTGTCAATTATAGGCACGTCGGGTTCTGGCAAAAGTACGTTACTGCATGTGCTTGGAGCTTTGGATGATACGAGTGCGGGCAATGTTACCTTTTTAGGCCAAGAATTGTCGAAACTGAGCTCGAATAAACAAGCAAAATTGCGTAATAAACACTTGGGCTTTGTTTATCAATTTCACCATTTGTTAGCCGATTTTAGTGCGTTAGAAAACGTGGCAATGCCGCTGTTGATTGGCGGCATGAAAGTCGCAGAGGCCAAACAAAAAGCGTTAGCCTTGCTTGAAAAAGTGGGATTGTCTCATCGTATTGAACACCGTCCGTCAGAGCTTTCTGGTGGTGAGCGTCAGCGTGTGGCAATTGCCCGTGCGTTGGTTAATAGCCCAGATTTAGTCTTAGCGGATGAACCCACGGGTAACCTTGACCACAAAACCGCGTTGGCGATTTATGACTTAATGCGTGAATTGAATCGAGAGTCAGGGACGGCATTTTTGGTGGTAACACACGACGGAGAATTGGCCGGGAAGATGGATCGTCGATTGCACATGCAAGATGGCCTATTGGTTGATGTGGAGGGCGCCTAGTGTTCTCTTCTCTTTCTCTGTTTATTGGTGGTCGTTTTAGCCGCGCAAAGCAGCGTAATAAAATGGTGTCGTTTATTTCGCTCTCTTCTACTATCGGCATTGCTGTGGGTGTCGCGGTGATCATTATTGGTCTATCGGCCATGAATGGTTTTGAGCGCGAGTTGAAAGACCGCGTTTTATCTGTGATTCCACATGGTGAGTTTGAAGGGGTACATGGACCTATTCAACAATGGCAAACGTTAGTCAATAAAGCGGAACAACACCCAAAGATTGAAGCAACAGCGCCTTATGTGAAATTCACCGCTTTAGCCGAGCGAGGACAGCAACTTAAAGCGATTGAAGTTCGAGGGGTTGATCCAAATAAAGAATCTCAAGTCTCCAATCTCAGTCAATTTATTGATTCCGCGAGCTGGAAAGCCTTTGAAGCCGGTCAGCAGCAAGTGATTCTTGGTCAGGGCGTTGCGGATTTACTTAAGGCCAAAGTGGGGGATTACATCACATTATTGATTCCTTCTTCCGGCAGCACGAGCCAAGTGCAAACGCCGAAGCGCGTGCGCGTGAAAGTCAGCGGCTTATTGAAACTCAACGGTCAAATTGATCATAGCCTTGCTCTTATCCCTTTGGCCGATGCGCAGAGCTATGCAAAGCTGGGGACTGGGGTCTCTGGGGTGTCAGTGCGAGTGACTGAGGTGATGGATGCCTTACCGATTATTCGTGAAGTGGGTATGACGTTAAATCAAGTGGTGTATTTGAAGAGTTGGCAGAGCAAATATGGCTATTTGTATCGCGACATTCAGTTGGTACGCACCATTATGTATTTGGTGATGGTACTGGTGATTGGCGTGGCAAGTTTCAATATTGTCTCAACCTTAATGATGGCGGTGAAAGACCGCGCGGCTGAAATTGCGATTTTACGTACCATGGGAGCAACGGATGGCTTAGTGAAGCGTATCTTTGTTTGGCAGGGGGTGTTTTCTGGTGTTTTAGGCAGTCTATTTGGTGGCATTGTCGGGGTGTTGGTGTCGTTTAATCTCACGCCTATCATCAAAGGACTGGAATCATTAATTGGTCATAAATTTTTGTCTGGCGACATTTACTTTGTCGATTTCTTACCTTCACAAGTCATGTGGAGTGATGTGTTGTTAGTCTCGGGAACCGCGATGATCTTGAGCTTATTGGCGACTTGGTATCCAGCCTCTCGTGCTAGCCAACTCAATCCTGCATCCGTATTAAGTGCGAAATAATATTCTCTGGCGAGTAATATAAAAAAAGGACCGAAAGGTCCTTTTTTTATATTTAAACGATCGCGCCGTATGAAATTCTATTCAAACTTCAAACTTCAAACTTCAAACTTCAAACGGTCACTTTAAAAAACGGTCATTTTAAATTAATGACCTTTCATGACCGTGGCAAACATTCATACTCAAGCAACATACCAGTTTCTTGACGCTATGATGTTTACTTCAAATTGGTCTAAATGATTCGTTTGGCGTTGCCACTCCGTTTATCTTATTTTTCGAGGCAAGCGAAAGCGGCGTTTTTGCCAGCTTCGTACCACAGAGTAACGCCAAAGTCCTTTGATGCCGAAATAGCCGATCATGGCTGAGGTGACACCGCAAATCATGCAACCCAGTAAGAATGGCGGTCCAATAGTGCTCATTTGGTGAAGAATGAACTCCCATGACAGCTCAAAGTGGAACGGCTGTGGTGGGACATGCATCACCCAAGCGCCTAACTTGTAAGCGAAATAGAAAAGAACGGGCATGGTGATTGGATTGCTTATCCAAACCAGAGCGACCGACAGAGGTAAATTAACACCGCATGCGATGGCTAAGCCTGCAGACATAAGCATTTGGCTAGGAAGAGGCACAAATGCCATGAATAATCCTACTGCAAATGCCCCTGCCGCTGAGCGGCGATTTAGGCACCATAAATTTGGGTTATAAAGTACATTGCCAAAAACTTTTAGTGCCTTTTGGCGTTTGATCATTTCGTGATCAGGCATAAAGCGTTTTATGAATTTTCTTGGCATCGGAAATTATGTCTCTCTTTCTTCATTATTGGACATTAGCGTCATTCGCTACCTTGATCATAACCTCACCGCAGTGGCCTATTATGCCGATGTGGATTTGGTCAGTTCCTTGCCTAGGTTGGCTATTGCTTAGTATCAATTGTAGAAGGCTTCGATGGGGCAGTGGTATTGCTTTGGCACTAATTGTTATTTTAATTAGTGGCAATTTGTTGCGCCATCAATCAAACACCCTGTTTCAAGCCGGCTCGAATATTATCATAAATGCCAAAGTTGACAGTCTTTTTAAGCCAATAAAACATGGCTTTCGCGGGGTTGCCTTAGTGAGATCAATCAATGGTGAAATATTGAACGAGATTTCGGCGCCCAAAGTTTATTTAACGACCCCTCAGCATCTTCAGCTTGGTGATGAAATTACCGCACGAGTGACACTGAAACCGATTGTTGGGGTACTCAACGAATTGGGGTTTGATCGTGAAAAGCAGGCAATTAGCCAAGGTATTGTTGGCGCGGCTTCCCTTAACGTTAAATCGTCATATTTCATCAAGAATCGTCCATCGATTCGACAACTTTTGTTTAACCGGATGTTTCACGCTTCTGAATCCCTTCCTCACCAAGGGCTACTGTTGGCGCTCAGTTTTGGTGAACGTGCTTATATTCCGCCTTCTCAATGGCGAGCGTTACAACAGAGTGGTTTAAGTCATCTCATCGCGATTTCAGGTCTGCATGTTGGGATTGCGTTTTCGGTGGGGTGGCTGATTGGTTTTTGTCTTTTGAGGTTGAGATTTCGAGCGGTTTGGTTGCCGATGATTTGTGCCGGTCTCGTCGCCTTCGGTTATTCGTGGCTCGCGGGTTTTACGATTCCAACACAGCGCGCGTTGTGGATGGTTGGGGTGCTCATCACACTGCATTTTATTGGGATTAAAACGTCTTACCGCTTTACCTGGTTAGTTGTGGTGGCGTCATTGTTGCTGGTGCAGCCATTGGCGGCCTACGCGGCGAGTTTTTGGTTGTCGGTGACGGCGGTTGCGATCATTTTTATGTTTCTTTCATTTCGATTGCCTCTTCGCGCGACGTGGCTTAAAGCGGTTTTAATGCAGGGGTGTTTGGTTATCTCAATGGCTTTGGTCGTTGCCTGGTTATATCAAGGGGCCAGTGCTCACAGTCTTTTATACAACTTGGTGTTTGTCCCATGGTTTAGCCTGATTATTATCCCGTTGTTGCTCGTCGCGCTTGTTTTGAATGTTTTTTCCGCCTCTCTTAGTTTGTGGTTATTTGAGCTTGTCGATCGGTTATTGGTGCCTGTCAGTGGCGCATTGCTGTGGAGTGATTGGCTATGGTTCGATTTGTCTAAATCTTCTGTTCTATGGCTTGCGATGGGATGCACCTCATTACTGCTGTCTGTACTGATCCAAAAAAGAACGCTTGCCATTATTTTGTTGAGTCTCACGCTCATGTTTGCGCTTCGACGGGATGAGCCCGATTGGCAAATGGATATACTCGACGTTGGTCATGGCCTCGCGGTGGTGATCAAAAAGAATGGGCATGTTTTGCTCTACGATACTGGTGCTGCATGGCAGCGCCGCGAATTGCGCCGATCGGCGTCTGCATCAAACGCAGAGGTGCCAGCAGAAGAGCATCAACTAAAAGGCAGTTATGCCCAGCAAGTGATTATTCCTCTATTGCTTGCGAGAGGGCATCGCGTAGATGGTGTGATCATTAGCCATTTTGATAATGACCATTCTGGTGGGCTTGAGTCAATATTGGATCGATGGCCTGAGGCCAAAGTGTGGTCAAGTCAGCGTCCGGAAACATCCGACGTCTTACATCAAGCGTGTGTGGCTGGGCAGCATTGGCAATGGCAAGGGCTCAATATTGAGGTACTTTGGCCACCCAAGTTGACCTCACGTGCTTATAACCCACATTCGTGTGTTGTACGCCTGCACGATGAATTTGGGCATTCGGTGTTATTGACGGGAGATATTGAAGCCGTGGCCGAGTGGATGCTATTGCGGAGCGACCGTCTTCTGGCCAGTGATCTCCTTGTCGTTCCTCATCATGGCAGCAAAACCTCCTCGTCTTCCCAATTCATTGCAAGGGTCAATCCACAGATCGCCATTGTTTCTAGTGCCTATCAAGGACGCTGGCAACTGCCAAATTCAGCGGTAAAAGCACGCTATATTGAGGCGGGAGCAAAGTGGCTTGATACGGGGATGTCCGGCCAAATAACGTTCCATTATCGAGGGGAAATTCGTCAACTAACCACAATGCGTTCAAGCAAAGGACGGGCTTGGTATAGGCAGATGCTGCGTAAGCGAGTAGAATAGAAGGATTATTGTAAAAAGAATAAAGCAATTCTATGTCTCTAGATAAAGATGAAACAACTTGGCAAACCTTCCAGCGTTTGTGGGCGTATATCCGCTTATACAAATTAGGTTTAACGGCCGCAGTGATTGCCCTCATCATTAACGCCATTGCTGATACCTATATGGTATCGCTGCTTAAGCCTCTTCTTGATGAAGGTTTTGGTAATGCAGAATCTGATTTCCTTAAAATATTACCTTTCATTATCTTCGGCATGATGATTATCCGCGGTTTGAGTGGATTCGTTTCGACGTACTGCTTGAGCTGGGTGTCTGGCAACGTGGTGATGGAAATGCGTCGTTCCATCTTTAGCCAGTTTATGCATATGCCGGTTTCCTATTTTGATAAAGAGTCAACGGGCGGTCTACTGTCTCGTATTACATACGATTCTGAACAGGTAGCGGGTGCAACGAGCCGTGCGTTAGTGAGCATTGTTCGCGAAGGCGCTAGCATTATCGGTTTATTGACACTGATGTTTTGGAACAGTTGGGAGCTTTCCCTGGTTCTTATCGTGGTGGCGCCAGTGGTTGCTTGGGCGATTGGCTTCGTGTCTAAGCGCTTTAGAAAAGTGTCTAAAAACATGCAAGACACCATGGGTCATGTGACATCTTCTGCTGAGCAAATGCTGAAAGGCCACAAAGTGGTATTGAGCTACGGCGGCCAAGAAGTGGAGCGTGAACGCTTTGATGTTGTGAGCAACAGAATGCGTCAACAGTCGATGAAATTGGTTTCGGCGCAAGCGGTCGCGAACCCTGTGATTCAGCTGATTGCATCGGTTGCCCTAGTGACCGTACTTTTCTTGGCGAGTGTTGATTCGATTCGTGACACGTTAACTCCAGGTACGTTTACCGTGGTGTTTTCGGCGATGTTCGGTCTAATGCGTCCTTTGAAAGCGTTGACTAACGTGACTTCTGATTTCCAACGCGGTATGGCGGCAAGCCAAACCTTGTTTGCGCTGATCGATCTGGATACAGAGCAAGATAACGGTAAGTTTGAAACGAAAAATGTACAGGGTGACGTTGCGGTTAAAGACGTAACATTCACTTATGCTGACAAAGAAAAGCCTGCACTGTCTAATGTGTCATTTACCATCCCTCAAGGCAAAACTGTCGCACTTGTTGGCCGTTCTGGTTCGGGTAAAAGTACGATTGCGAGCTTGTTTAACCGTTTCTACGACGTGGATTCAGGTTCAATCTCGCTCGATAACCATGACGTACGTGATTACACGCTTAAGAATCTTCGTAGCCACTTTGCATTGGTTTCTCAGAACGTACACCTTTTCAACGATACCATCGCGAATAACATCGCTTATGCGGCCACAGAGAAGTACACACGTGAGCAAATTGAGCATGCAGCGCGTCTCGCTCATGCGATGGATTTCATCGATAAGATGCCCGATGGCCTAGACACCGTTATCGGTGAAAACGGTGCGAGTTTGTCTGGTGGTCAACGTCAGCGTATTGCGATTGCTCGTGCGTTGCTGCGTGATGCGCCGGTACTGATTCTTGATGAGGCGACTTCTGCGCTGGATACTGAATCTGAAAAAGCGATTCAAGCCGCGCTGGATGAACTTCAAAAAGACAAAACGGTATTGGTGATTGCACACCGCTTGTCAACCATCGAAAAAGCCGACCAAATTTTGGTGGTTGATGAAGGTGAGATTGTTGAGCGAGGCAGTCATCAAGAGCTTATTGCTCTGCAAGATGGCGCTTATTCACAACTGCATCGTATTCAATTTGGTGGTTAAGCTGTGATTGAAAAGCTTTGGTTTGAGAATCATCCCATTAAGTATTTACTGTGGCCACTTTTGTGGCCGCTGAGTCAACTTTTTGGTCTGATCAGCCGCTCACGTCGTGATGCCTACCAAGCGGGCAAAAAAGAGGCTTATCGCTCACCCGTTCCTGTGATTATCGTCGGGAACATTACCGCGGGTGGTAACGGCAAAACACCCATGGTGATTTGGCTGGTGGAAAAACTGCAAGCGCTCGGATATACACCGGGAGTCGTGTCTCGCGGCTATGGTGCAAAAGCGCCGAGCTATCCGCTCATAGTTGGCGCGCAAACGTCGACTGCGCATTGTGGCGATGAACCCAAGTTGATTTTCAAACGCACTCAAGCCCCTGTTGCCGTCGATCCTGTCCGCTCAAATGCCGTCAAAGCACTGCTGCCGCTGGGGGTTGATATCATCATTACCGATGATGGTTTACAGCACTATGCGCTGGCGCGAGACATTGAGTTTGCAGTGGTGGATGGTAAACGACGTTTTGGCAACCAACAGTTGCTGCCATTAGGCCCACTGCGTGAACGTGTTGAACGTTTGGATGAGGTGGACTTTATCATTACTAATGGTGGTCAAGCTGAATCTGGCGAAGCGGCGATGACGCTTGCTCCAAACTTAGCCGTGAATATGAAGACGGGTGAGCGTGTTCCTGTTGGCCAACTTAAGCGCTTGGTCGCGATGGCAGGCATTGGCCACCCACCAAGGTTTTTCCACACGCTTGAAAAATTAGGCGCAGATCTTCATGTTTGCCAAGGGTTTGCGGATCATCAAAATTTCCAAACATCACAGCTGCTAGAACTGGCCTCTCGTGGTGCACATCTTATAATGACTGAAAAGGATGCGGTAAAATGTGCCGAAGATGCGCAAGATAACTGGTGGTATTTACCGGTTTCTGCGATGTTTTCTCAACATGATGAACAACGCATTTTAGAACGAATTAACCAAATTAAGGAACAGTATGGATCACCGTCTGCTTGAAATCGTTGCGTGCCCTGTGTGCAAAAGCAAACTGACTTATGATAAAGATAAACAAGAGTTGATTTGTAAAGCTGATCGCCTTGCTTACCCAATTAAAGATGGTATCCCTATGTTATTAGAGCCAGAAGCGCGCTCTATAAGCATGGACGAGGGTCGATAATGTCATTTACGGTTGTTATCCCTGCGCGTTATCAATCTACCCGTCTGCCAGGGAAACCTTTAGCAGACATCGGTGGTAAGCCGATGATCCAATGGGTATATGAACAAGCTAAGCAAGCGGGCGCAGATCAAGTGATTATTGCGACTGATGATGAACGAGTGGAGCAGGTAGCAAAAGCGTTTGGCGCTCAAGTTTGCATGACATCACCGAATCATGAGTCGGGTACAGAGCGTTTAGCGGAAGTGGTTAAGCTGATGAATATCGCTGATGATCATATCATCGTGAACGTTCAAGGTGATGAACCGCTAATCCCGCCATCAATCATTGCTCAGGTGGCAGAAAATTTGGCGAATAGCCATGCCCCAATGTCGACCCTTGCTGTTGAAATTAGCGATGAAGCAGAAGTCTTTAACCCAAATGCGGTTAAAGTTCTGACGGATAAAGATGGCTATGCGATGTATTTTAGTCGTGCGTCTATCCCTTGGGATCGTGATAACTTTGCGAATAAAACCATTGCTCAGCCTTTGCTGCGCCACATCGGTATCTATGCGTATCGCGCTGGTTTCATTAATACCTACATCAATTGGGAACCAAGCGCTCTCGAAAAAATTGAATGTCTAGAGCAACTGCGCGTGCTTTGGTATGGTGAAAAAATTCACGTTGCGGTTGCGAAAGAAGCGCCAGCGGCGGGCGTGGATACGCCAGAAGATCTTGAAGCTGTTCGCCAAATTGTCGCGAATCGCTAACGATCGTTAATCAGGTCCAAAAAGACAAAAGGGGCTCGCTTGAGCCCCTTTTTTGCGAGTTACGCCGTTAAGCCATGTTAGATACTTGAATCATAGTTACTGCGCTGTGGGCAAGAACCAATGATTTCTCTTCGACCAGTCTCTTTCAGCTCCTCTAGAATGACATCAAACCCCCACAGACGATAAAGATGCTTTAGCACTTCATTCGCGCTGTCGTGAAGGGGAACGCGATCATGTGGCACATATTGCAGTGTCATGGAACGATCACCGCGTACATCCACATTGAACACTTGAATATTCGGCTCTAGATTACTCAGGTTATATTGAGCCGCGAGTTTTTCTCGGATAGCTCGATAGCCGCTATCATCGTGAATATTACTAATCTCAATATAATTTTTACGATCATCGTCGACGATCGAAAAGAGTTTAAAGTCACGAATTAACTTCGGTGATAAGTACTGGCTAATGAAGCTCTCATCTTTGAAATTGTGCATCGCAAAGTGCACCGCATCTAACCAGTCACTGCCTGCTAAATCCGGGAACCACTCTTTGTCCTCATCGGTCGGCTCTTCACAAATTCGACGAATATCGCGGAACATAGCAAACCCAAGCGCATACGGGTTGATACCGCTGAAGTAAGGACTGTTATAGGCCGGTTGAGCCACGACGCTGGTGTGGCTGTGTAAGAACTCTAGGATAAAGCGCTCTGATACCACACCCTCATCGTACATGTGGTTCAAAATGGTGTAATGCCAAAAGGTTGCCCAGCCTTCATTCATCACTTGTGTTTGTTTTTGTGGGTAAAAGTATTGGCTGACCTTACGGACAATACGGACGATTTCACGTTGCCAAGGTTCTAATAATGGCGCGTGTTTTTCTATGAAATACAGAATGTTTTCTTGAGGTTCAGACGGGAAACGAACCTTACTGTCTTCTTCTTTGTGTGTTGACTTTGGTACGGTGCGCCAAAGGTCATTCACTTGCGATTGCAAATACGCTTCGCGCTCTTCTTGGCGTGAAGTCTCCTCCGCAATCGATATTTTTTCTGGGCGCTTATAACGATCCACACCATAGTTCATCAATGCGTGACACGAATCCAGAAGGTCTTCGACTTCGGTGACCCCATATTTTTCTTCACATTCGGCGATGTATTTTTTAGCAAATAGCAGGTAATCAATAATCGACCCGGCATCGGTCCAGGTTTGGAACAGATAATTACCTTTAAAAAATGAGTTATGCCCGTAACAAGCATGCGCCATAACCAGTGCTTGCATCGTGACGGTGTTTTCTTCCATCAGATAAGCAATACATGGATTTGAATTGATGACGATCTCGTAGGCAAGCCCCATTTGACCGTGCTTATAGCCTTGCTCTGTCTGAATAAACTTCTTACCAAACGACCAATGATTATAATTGATTGGCATACCGATACTTGAGTAGGCATCCATCATTTGTTCAGACGTAATGACTTCAATTTGATTGGGATAAGTATCCAGGCGGTAATGCTCTGCGACCCGCTTAATCTCTACGTGATAACGCTCAAGAAGGTTAAAAGTCCAATCTGGTCCGTCAGGCAGTAGTTTGCTGTTTTTCTTAGTCGGCTGCTTTGTCGTTGTTGTCATGGTGCCTCCCTAAGCATTTTCTTTTTGAAATAGTTCCCTAAAGACAGGGAATATATCTTCAACGCTACGGATGTTCTTCATCGCGAAATTACCAAATGCGCCATCGAGTTTTTCATATTCATGCCATAGTGTTTGGTGAGAACGACGGGTGATCTCGATGTAAGAGTAATACTGACATTTTGGCAGTAAGGCTTCTTGCATGAGCTCTTTGCAACGAGGTGAATCGTCTGCCCAGTTATCGCCATCAGAGGCTTGTGCTGCGTAGATGTTCCATTGACCAACCGGGAATCGGTCGGCAATGATTTCGTTCATTAAACGCAATGCACTAGAGACAATGGTTCCGCCCGTTTCTTGTGAATAGAAAAACTCGTGCTCATCGACTTCTTTTGCTTGTGTGTGGTGGCGTATAAAGACCACTTCTACATTTTCGTAAGTGCGAGTTAAAAACAGGTACAACAGTACATAAAAGCGTTTTGCGATGTCTTTGGTGGCCTGGTCCATTGAGCCGGAGACGTCCATGATACAAAACATAACGGCTTGGCTTGATGGAATAGGGCGGCGTTCGTAATTTTTAAAGCGTAAATCAAACGTATCGATAAAGGGTACGCTTTCAATTTTCTTTCTTAGTGCTTGGATTTCTTCTTTTAAACGGCGCTCTTCCATCAGCAGCGCGGGTTCTTGATTTTGAATTCGAGTCAGCTCTTCTTCGAGCTCGCTCATCATGCGTCGCTTACCGGCCGTCATCGCAGTACGGCGTGCGAGAGACTGCTGCAGTGATTTTACGATCGCGATATTGGCTGGCACACCCGCGGTTTGATAACCCGAACGATGCGTCTTCCATTCTGTGATTTTATTAACTTGCGTCTTGTCTAAATTGGGTAAGGCAAGATCTTCGAAAAGAATATCAAGATATTCATCTTTGGAGATTTGGAACACAAATTCATCTTGGCCTTCGCCATCTTGACTTGCCTCTCCTTCGCCGGCTCCGCCACCTTGACCGCCTTTAGGGCGATCGACTTTATCGCCTTTAATGAATTGGTCGTTACCCGGATGCACGCGCTCTTTCAGCCCGCCTTGGCCTTGGTGGAAAACAGGTTCGTTAATGTCTTTATGTGGAATCGCAACATCTTCGCCGGTGTCGGTATTGGTGATGGATCGACGATTCACCGCGTCAGCAACCGATTCCTTGATTTTTTCTTTATGACGACGAATAAAACGCTGTCTATTGACCGCACTTTTATTCTTTCCGTTGAGTCGTCTATCGATAAATTGCGCCATGAGTCACCTCTTTTAAGCAATCGTATCAGTCCACACGTTGGCGGGAATGTCCGCCAACGGTGGTGAATGTCCTTCCAACCTCAATTAAGAGGATTTACGTACGCGGAGATACCATTCAGAGAGTAGGCGTACTTGTTTCTCGGTGTAGCCTTTTTCCATCATACGAGCGACGAAGTCGTCATGCTTCTTCTGATCTTCAGAAGAGGTTTTACTGTTGAATGAGATAACAGGCAGCAACTCTTCCGTATTCGAGAACATTTTCTTCTCGATAACGGTGCGTAGCTTCTCGTAGCTCGTCCAAACAGGGTTAGAGCCGTTATTATTCGCACGAGCACGTAAGACGAAATTGACGATTTCATTTCGGAAATCTTTCGGATTACTGATCCCTGCGGTTTTCTCAATTTTTTCAAGTTCATTATTGAGTGCAGAGCGGTCGAACAATTGGCCTGTTTCTGGATCACGATATTCTTGGTCTTGAATCCAGAAATCAGCGTACATGACATAGCGGTCAAAGATGTTCTGTCCGTACTCTGAATAGGATTCTAAGTACGCGGTTTGGATTTCTTTGCCGATAAATTCTACGTAGCGCGGTACTAGGTAGCCCTTCAAGAACTCAAGATATTTTTCCGCGACTTCTTGCGGGAATTGCTCACGTTCGATCTGCTGCTCGATGACATAGAACAAGTGCACCGGGTTTGCTGCCACTTCGGCTTGATCGAAGTTGAAGACGCGTGACAAAATCTTGAACGCGAAACGGGTTGATAGACCTGACATGCCTTCATCTACACCCGCATAATCACGGTATTCTTGGTAGCTTTTGGCTTTTGGATCGGTGTCTTTAAGCGTTTCGCCATCATAGACGCGCATCTTCGAGAACACGGAAGAGTTCTCTGGCTCTTTTAGGCGCGACAAGATACTGAATTGTGAAAGCAGCTCGAGTGTACTTGGCGAGCACGGCGCTTTAGACAACTCGGAGTGGTCGAGTAGCTTCTGGTAAATTTTGACTTCTTCAGACACACGCAAGCAGTAAGGTACTTTTACGATGTACACACGGTCTAAGAATGCTTCGTTGTTTTTGTTGTTACGGAATGTCTGCCACTCAGATTCATTCGAGTGGGCGAGAATCATGCCATCAAACGGTAGGGCAGACAGGCCTTCTGTCCCGTTGTAGTTACCTTCCTGGGTTGCTGTTAGCAATGGGTGTAAGACTTTGAGAGGCGCTTTAAACATCTCTACAAACTCCATGACCCCTTGGTTTGCTTTACACAGCGCACCAGAGTAGCTGTATGCATCTGGGTCGTCTTGCGAGTAATGCTCAAGCATACGGATATCGACTTTACCAACCAAAGAGGAAATATCTTGGTTGTTTTCATCACCCGGTTCGGTCTTCGCAATCGCTAACTGATCAAGGATAGAAGGACGAACTTTCACAACCTTGAATTTGGTAATGTCACCGCCAAAGTCATGCAATCGTTTTGCGGCCCAAGGAGACATGATTGAGCGTAGGTAACGCTTTTCAATGCCGTATTCTTGCTTCAGTAAATCCCCATCTTCTGCAACATCAAACAGGCAGAAAGGGTGGTCATTGACTGGACTACGTTCACCATCAGCAGAGAGTACATAAATAGGCATTTGCTGCATGAGTGCTTTGAGTTTTTCAGCGATGGAAGATTTACCACCACCCACAGGCCCTAGGAGATAGAGAATTTGTTTACGTTCTTCCAATCCCTGAGCGGCATGTTTAAGGTAAGAAACGATTTGTTCTATCGCGTCTTCCATGCCATAAAAGTCTTTGAATGTTTCATAGCGTGAAATAACGCGGTTTGAAAATATTCTACTGAGATGTGGATCGAGCGCTGTATCGATTACTTCTGGCTCACCAATGGCGATGAGTAATCGTTCCGCTGCGTTGGCGTACGCGCTCTTATCATCTTTACACAACGCTAAGAAATCTTGTAAAGATAGCTCCTCATCCTTAGACGCTTCATAGCGCGCTTGGAAATGGTCAAAAATGCTCATAATGATTTCCCCTTTGAACCTGTCTAACTGACAAACAACTCGCTAATAAATAACTAATCCCTCAATAATTAAGCCTAGTGTGGATTTCTACTTTTGCTTAAAAAATATGGATTTATTTGGATTTTTTAGCGTTGAGACCGAGGTTAAGGAGTCGATGATTGAATGAAAAAGTGATGGGTGTTGCACTGCAATACCAAGGCGGAATAAGCAATCGTACACTTATTGGATTGATGATCGCTAAGGCGGCAATTGAGCGAGGGTGTTTAATAGCGGGTTTTTGTGAGGATTTAAAAAGGGTTGCACGGCAACCCTTTTGTTAAAGTCGATTTACGGTCTGCCTGTTAGGCATTGAAAATTTGCTTTAACTCATTCGCGCATAGATGGTATTGGCGTGGGCATTTACGCCATGTTGCTAACATACGGCGGTACTTTTCAAGCATTGGCATTTGTGCGTTGAAGTGGTGCTCACCTTTTTCAAATTGCGGGTAAAGGCCTTCAGATTCAACCAAGAAGCGAACGTAATGCACCAATTTACACTCAGAACCACAATCAAAGCCAAGGAACTGTAAACGACGCTGATCGACTTCTTTGCGTTCATGCTCTTCCAGCATATTGTTGGACTCTTGCATCGCATGGTACATTTCCATAATGTCCGTAATCTCGCGACATTCATCTTCTTCAATGCAACCAAAATCTTTATTTAATTCACGCATTTGCATCACATAGCCACGTTCTACAATTGTTTGTAAACGTTTGTATTTAGGTGCATTTTCTGGATCCATTTGTGACATTAAGTAGTATTGGTTCGATAGGATCAAACGTTGAGCGTTTGTCATTTCCATTAAGTGGCCTCGTAGTTCTAATACATCTTTCTTGTGCTTAGGTTAGCCTTTTGTTGTGAGATGAAACATGATCTCAACACAGGTTTATTGGCAAAAATGAAAACTTTTTACATTAATATTTGTGTATTTGTTCGTATATGTCAGTAAGTGAAGGGATCGTTCGGCCTGCCAAGTTTTCAATGAACAAAATGTGCCGCGTAACTTTGTTTATTCGGCCAGATAGGTGTAATTTTATAGGGAAGTTCGAGATGGTCTTCGAGCAGCCTTTAAACTGAAAAATCGAGTGTGATTGAATTATGAAAAAATCGATATTGGCGCTATTTTTTGCAACCTGTTTTAGCTACACAGCCAACGCATGTACGGGTATTTCGCTTTCCACGACCAACGATGATTACATTCAGGCGCGAACGATCGAATGGGGGCAGAATGATCTTAACAGTAAGCTTATTGTGTCGCCGCGTGACTATCGTTATACCGCGACGATGCCCGATCAAAAACAAGGCCTGACATGGGTAAGTAAGTATGGTTTTGCCGGTATTTCAGTCAGTGACGATAAATTTATTGCAGAAGGGGTCAATGAAAAAGGCCTGAGTGCTGGTCTATTTTATTTCCGTAATTACGGCTCTTTAGCCACGTATGACCCGCAAGACACCGGTAACAATATTACCGACATGGATTTTGTTCGTTGGATGCTGAGCCAGTTTGAAACCGTTGAAGAAGTAGAGAGTGCGTTAAAGAAAATTAAGATTGTGACGGTGTATTTTGATCAGCAGGGCAACCCATCACCGACGGCACATTGGCGCTTATCTGACAAACAAGGCAACAGTGTCGTGATCGAAATTATGGACCACGGTAAAATCAACATCCATAAAAACACGGCTCAAGTGCTCACTAACTCACCTGATTACCCGTGGCATGTCACGAATCTCAATAACTACATCAATCTGCATCCAGGCTCTAGCCCGAGCCAAAAGATTAATGATGTGGAAGCTCAATCCTTTGGCGTTGGGTCTGCATTTGTCGGTTTACCTGGTGATATCTCACCACCTTCACGATTCGTACGTGCCGCTTTCTATGTGAACAGCGCTCCGGAAATGAAAACGGGCCAACAAGCCGTGTCACAAGCGTTCCATATTTTGAACAATTTTGATATCCCGCTGGGAAGCGAATTCAATGACAAATCTCATATTCCAGATTTGCCGAGTGCGACGCAATGGACATCTGTTATCGACCAAAGCAATGGATTATTGTTCTATAAAACAATGCACGATAGCACCATTCGTCGAGTGGATTTGAATACGCTTAATTTTGATGCCAAATCAGAAACAAAACAGGCTTTGGATAGCGGTTCATTTAGCTATCAAGACGTGGTGATTAAGCCATAGACAAGGCTTTTTCAGTCATAACAAAAAGGGCGCTTCCGAATGGGAGCGCCCTTTTTTAATCAACTTGAAACCAATTAGTATTTCACGTTTGAGTGGTACTGACCTAGGATGGATTGGATGTTATCCATCGTCTCTTTTGATGGCGGGTTCACACCTTCAAGAGGGTAGTCAAAGCCTAGCGCTTCCCATTTATGGGCGCCTAGCTTGTGGTATGGCAACAGTTCGATTTTCTCGATGTTGTCCATATCTTTAATGAATTCGCCTAGCATGTGCGCAGCTTCGTCTTCGTCAGTGTAACCTGGAACAACAACGTAACGGATCCACGTTTTTTGGCCAATCTTATGTAAGTAGCGAGCAAAGTCTAAAACGCGACGGTTTGACACGCCAATGAAGTCTTGGTGAATTTCATCTTTCATGTGTTTTAGATCGAGCATGACAAGATCAGACACTTCAAGGACTTCATCAATCACATCCGTATGCTTACGGATGTAGCCGTTGGTATCGAGACAAGTATGAATGCCTTCAGCTTGAGCGGCTGTGAATAAGTCACGCACGAATTCAGGCTGAAGCATCGCTTCACCACCAGAACACGTAATGCCACCACCTGACGCTTTCATAAAGTGGCGGTAGCTTTTTGCTTCGTTGATGATCTCTTCAACCGTCACTTCTTTTCCATCGTGGGTGTCCCATGTATCGCGGTTATGGCAATACATACAACGCATTAAACAGCCTTGAAGGAAGACAATAAAGCGAATTCCAGGGCCATCGACTGTGCCACACGATTCAAATGAATGAATACGACCGATTGTTGACATGAGCTCATCTCTTATAAGTTATTTGCCTGTTATTTTATTACAAAAACGCCGTTGAAAATAGGCTTTACCGGAGGAGACGACAAATAAATCACGAGGGGAAGGGATTGTGGTTTTGAGTGAACGCCCCACCTAGCGCGCCTCAATAAAGTCTAGATGGGCGCGGCTAAGTGTTCAATCAGTCTGCTATAGGGTGGCGATTAAAAGAAAGTAAACAGAGTGAGACTACCAGTGCCGTAAATATCATCTGGGGCTTCTTCATAGTCTGCAGTTTTGACCGCCGTAGCAAGACTGAGCCCATAAGCGTTGTTATACCAAGAGACACCAATGACCGCGGTGGCTTGATTGTGCTTGAGGGCAACATCATAGATATTCGGTTCAGGTAGCCCCGAACGGTCACCTTCAATGGTTATATCGTTAAATCGATAGCGCGCTTCAATCCCACCATAGAGGAACCATCCGGAGTTTGATGAGCCGATCATCCCAGGTCTAAATGGATTCTCATTATCAATATTCGCCGCCCCCATATTCGCGCCGAGATCCGTTCCCCAGCGGAACATCACACCGGTAGAGATATCGCTGCGGAAGTTGCCTGCATTTACTTCCGAGATATTCGAAATTTCAAATTCATGGTCGCGACCTGTTGGCTGGCGATACCAATTAAAATGCGCCAGATAGCCAATATTGACGATGAATTGATTATCAACTTGGTAGTGCCAACCTTGCGGGTCATCTGAACCTGTAATGCCATGTACGAGGTCTTGTGCTTTGTCGGCTAAGGAGTTTTCCCCCGTGGTGCCAATAGTCAAATTTACACGCTGAGCCTGTTGGGAATGAAGACTGATATAGTTGAATTCAGAATGCAGAAAACCCGCATAGGGACGATTGTTGGGTAGAGGTTCCGCGGCTTCAATATCCGTCGGAGTATACATTTTGTGGCCGAGCGTAATCTCGTATTTATCCAGTGAGGATATCCCCCAATACGACAAGCTGAACGGGGCCGTCAGTGCGTTAGGTTGCACCGATGCTGAGGTATAAGAGAGGAATAAACCATTGGTATAGTCTTGATCCACACCAAAGATGCCATCATTGTCGATAGCAAAAGACAATGTAGCGCGATCCGATGCTGCGTAAACCGGTGAAAAAACCAGTACAGCTAGCAGGGATGAGAGAGGCAAATAACGCAGTGCTTTCATTCAATCGCTTCTTATAAAGTGTGGATATTTTCATTTTAGAACACTGGCCAAAATGAATCTGGGCGCATTCTCTATGAAATAAAACAGGAATTCACTTTACTACAAAGGGAGGAGGAAGCAGGTAATTAAGACTTAGAGTGTGCGCTGAATCCTAACTCTATTGTTTGCGATTGGCACGAGTGATGGGAAGGGACTTGGTGATTGGCGATTCAAATAACAAGCGAAAAAAAACCCCGCAAGAGCGGGGTTTCATCAATCAATCATTCAGCCGAGAATTATAGAGACTCAGTGAAAGTACGTGCGATTACGTCAGCTTGTTGCTCTGTAGTTAGAGAGTTAAAGCGTACAGCGTAACCAGATACACGGATTGTTAGCTGAGGGTATTTCTCAGGGTGCTTAACTGCGTCTTCTAGAGTAGAGCGGTTAAGAACGTTCACGTTTAGGTGTTGACCACCTTCGATGCCAGCTTCGTGGTGGAAGTAACCATCCATTAGACCAGCAAGGTTAGCGCGTTGGTTCTCTTCTTCTTTACCTAGTGCGTTTGGCACGATAGAGAATGTGTAAGAGATACCATCTTGAGCGTCAGCAAACGGTAGTTTACCTACAGATGTTAGTGATGCTACAGCACCTTTCTCATCGCGACCGTGCATTGGGTTTGCACCAGGAGCGAAAGGAGCGCCAGCACGACGACCGTCTGGAGTGTTACCCGTTTTCTTACCGTACACAACGTTTGAAGTGATAGTAAGGATAGACTGAGTTGGGATTGCATCACGGTACATCTTAAGTTTACGGATTTTGCCCATAAACGTAGAAACAAGTTCACATGCGATGTCATCAACGCGTGAGTCATTGTTACCAAATTTAGGGTAATCGCCTTCGATAGTGAAGTCGATTGCAATGCCATCTTCGTCACGAACTGGTTTAACAGTTGCGTATTTGATTGCAGATAGTGAGTCAGCTGCAACAGATAGACCTGCGATACCACATGCCATAGTACGACGAACGTCACGGTCATGAAGAGCCATTAGAGACGCTTCGTAGCTGTATTTGTCGTGGCTGTAGTGGATGCTGTTTAGCGCAGTCACGTATTGCTTAGCTAGCCAATCCATGAATGTGTCTAGACGACCCATTACGTCATCGTAGTTTAGAACTTCGTCAGTGATCTTGTCTGAAACAGGACCAACTTGAAGTTTCAGTTTTTCATCTACGCCGCCGTTGATTGCGTAAAGCATTGTTTTCGCAAGGTTAGCACGCGCGCCGAAGAACTGCATTTGCTTACCAACGATCATTGGAGATACACAACAAGCGATTGCGTAGTCGTCAGATTGTAGGTCAGGACGCATTAGATCATCGTTTTCGTACTGGATAGAAGAAGTATCGATAGATACTTTTGCACAGAAACGTTTGAAGCCGTCAGGTAGCTGCTCAGACCAAAGTACAGTGATGTTTGGCTCTGGAGAAGGACCCATAGTGTATAGGCTGTTTAGGAAACGGAAGTTAGTACGTGTAACTAGTGTACGACCGTCGATACCCATACCACCCATTGACTCAGTAGCCCAGATTGGGTCACCAGAGAACAACTCATCGTATTCAGGAGTACGTAGGAAACGAACCATACGTAGCTTCATTACGAAGTGGTCGATCATTTCTTGAGCTTGAACTTCGTCGATCTTACCCGCTTCGATATCACGTTGGATGAAGATGTCTAGGAAAGTCGAAGTACGACCTAGAGACATTGCAGCACCGTTTTGTGATTTAACTGCAGCTAGGTAGCCGAAGTAAGTCCACTGGATAGCTTCTTGAGCAGTTTGTGCTGGCTCAGAGATGTCGTAGCCGTATTTAGCAGCCATAACTTTGATTTGACCTAGAGCGCGGTGTTGCTCTGCAATTTCTTCACGAAGTTGCATAGTTGCTGCTAGATCTTCGCCATTCTCAAAACGCTCTTGTAGAGACGTAAATTGAGCTAGCTTATCTTTCATTAGGAAGTTGATACCGTAAAGTGCAACACGACGGTAGTCACCGATGATACGACCACGGCCGTAAGCATCAGGAAGACCAGTCAGAACACCAGACTTACGACATGCAAGGATATCAGGAGTGTAGATATCGAAAACGCCAGCGTTGTGCGTTTTACGGTACTCTGAGTAGATTTTTGAAATCATAGGGTCAAGAGTTTCACCGTATGCTTTGCAAGAACCTTCAACCATACGTACACCACCGTTAGGGATGATTGCACGCTTAAGTGGTTTCTCAGTTTGTAGACCTACGATAGTTTCTAGATCTTTTTCGATGTAGCCTGCATCGTGAGCAGTGATGGTAGAAATAACGTCAGTATCGAAATCAAGAGGCGCTTTAGTTGCGTTCTCGATTTTGATACCTTCCATTACTTTTGCCCAAAGCACGTTAGTTGCTTCAGTACCTTCAGTAACTAGGAAAGATTCGTCGCCTTCATATGGAGCGTAGTTCTTCTGGATGAAATCACGAACGTTTACTTCGCTTTGCCACTCACCTGCAGCAAAACCTTCCCAAGCTTTAGCAAATTGCTCTGCCATGACATACCTACCTTTTTAGTAGAAAAAACACGTACTGGTTTCGCCGTTGAGCCAGCTATCCCGAGAGTCGGGAACAGTACACTCTAATTAATAACAATATGTATAGCCTTTACCGATTCGATTTTAAAATCGATCACAAACCTATAGAAATTGTCACTACTCTTTATGTGGAATCTTACCAGTTCATTTTCAAGGTTACACTAAAAAAATTTTGAAACCTTAAACTAAATCAACAAATCCTAAAAAAAGTTTATAAAAAGGGGGGCTCAAATGTCAGCCCCCCACAGTTATAGCTTAAAAATTATAGGAATGCCTTAAGACCGTATTGATCTTCAAGCATACCAACTGCCAGCATTGCAACCAAACAGATTACAAGTACACCAACAGGGATAACAATCTTATCAACGAATGACAGACGAGCAGCACGCTCTTTGTCACCGATTAGACCGTTGTTATCTAGAAGCATGGTTAGTGCCCAAGCTAGAACAGGGTTCACTACTGCAGAACCAAAGATACAGATACCTGCCGCTTGTGAGTCTTTAGAGTCTTTAACCATCTGCATACCCGCTTCAAGTAGAGGTAGAGATACACCTACTAATAGAGCAACACGCATTACTGGTGGCCATACTGCGATATCCATTGGGAAACCAAGGATCGCGATGATCATAACCAATAGACCTAGCAAGATTGCGCCGCCAGGGATAGGGCGTTTCGCGATCGCAGCTGGGATCATGTAAGTACCCCAAGATGAAGTGATGTTACCACCACCAACTGCAGTACCAACCATTTGGCGGATAGAACACATGGTCATTGTATCATCTACATCCATCAGTACTTTTTCAGTACGACGAGGGTAGTTCAGTTCTTGGAAGATACGGTGACCAAGGAAGTCTGGTGACCACATTGCAACAGCAAGGATAGCAAACGGCAGTGATGCGATGAAGTGCTGCATGTTTGGTAGACCAAGCATCCAACCTTCTTCAGTGCTACCCCACCAGTAAACTGGGTTTAGGTTAGGAAGACCCGTTTCGGTTACAAACTTGATGTCAAAACCAGCGCCAAGGATAAGCGCAATGATTAGACCAGTTGCCGCACACACTGGAATCGCTAACCAACGCTTGTTTACTTTTGCAAGTAATGCGTAAAGTGCGATAGTCACAGCAAGAACAATCAGACCGACGTAACCCATGCTGCCAGCTTCAACGGTTGAAGACTGCAAACCAACGGCCCATTCCTGGATCGAGGTGATTTGGCTCATGGTACCGGTTAGGCCCAAGAAGATCAGCAAGCCGCCAGCGGTGCCTTCAGAGGTCAAATTGACTAACTTAGAGCCGCCTTTCAGGAAGCTTAAGATTAGACCAAAGATACCAATCAAAATAGCCAATGCTAGAGGGTGTGCACCGGCAAGAGCGATCGTACCGATAAGAGGAATCATTGGGCCGTGGTTGCCTGCTAGGTTCGCCTTAGGGTTGATAAAACCTGAGGCAAGAACACAGAATAGGAATGCTGGAATAAGCATTTCAACACGAGCAACTTCAATCGCAAATTCTTTACCAAGATTTACGTGATCCCAAGCGGCTGATAAGCCTTCTGCCCAAGACATCATTACCGCAGAGTACATTGCGATGATGCCGATAGTGCCAGCAAGTGCTGGAACTAGGTCTTCTAATTCGAAACGAAAATCACGACCAGGAAGGTTTAGAGCGAAGCGGCGAGGCTTCATAATTTGTAGTTCGTGATCTAGGTAATCTGAACGGGTTTCGAACTCCGATGCTGGACGGTGCAGCTCTTGGTAGCTCTTGTTCTCGATATCCGAATCAGAATGCGGCTTATTGACAGCGTCTGACATAGATTCCTCATATTTAAATTTAAAAAGTGAATGATTTTTTAAAGTCGCTTGTCTTTAATTATTGTCTAAACGACTGCATAGCAACGATAAGCGTCACTGATAGTGGTCCTTATACCGCTTGTGTGGCACGAAGTCTACGTGCTTTTAGGCAAGGCACAATCCAGATAAAAACAGCGTGTTTAGAGCTTATCTCTCGGGAGTTTAGCGTGCTAATAATGCTGATTGATTGATTTAGATCACTTTATGAAAGAATGTGAAACAAAATTACGCAGAATGGTTAAAGTTTGATTCATTGAGGGAGTCGTGCTGAAAAAACATTTCAGAATGTAACTATTACTAGACGTCGCACATTTGTTTTATTTTTGTGTTGAATGCGTGTCGACTTTCATGATTGAGGTGATGAATGAAGGTAATTTGTTAATGGTCTTTGTGGGGTGGTAGGTCGGTTAATGATGCTTTTAATGCGCAAAAAGAAGGTCAATCAACTAACAAGTGAATGTTTAATCATATTTGTTGACTATATATTGGTATTTTTCAGGTTAATAATTTGTTGCGTAATTTTAATCTTGATGCTAACTTGAAACCAGTTTGGGAGGAGCCCATAAACGGATCGATGTCTTTTTCTGATCGGTTGAATTAAGTACAGGGAGTAATGGCGCATGAGTGATGTATCCGCGCTTAATATCAAAAATCTGCACAAAACGTTCGGTAAAAATCAAGTATTAAAAGGTATTTCTTTAGAGGCGCATAAAGGTGATGTGATTTCTATCATTGGTTCCTCTGGTTCTGGAAAAAGTACCTTTCTTCGCTGTATTAACCTTCTTGAAACTCCCACTGCCGGTGAAATTTGGGTCAATGGTGAATTGATCGAAATGAAAAACGGCCGTTTAGGAGAGGCGGTTCCAGCGAATAATAAGCAAGTTCAGCGTATTCGTTCTCGTTTAGCGATGGTTTTCCAAGGCTTTAATCTCTGGTCACACATGACGGTGCTTGAAAACGTCATCGAAGCGCCAATACATGTATTAGGTGTATCAAAAGCACAAGCAATAGAAAATGCGGAGTTGATACTAAAGAAAGTCGGGTTATACGAACGCAAAGACTATTATCCGGGCCATCTTTCCGGCGGCCAGCAACAGCGTGCCGCAATCGCTCGTGCGTTGGCAGTTGATCCAGAAGTCATGCTATTTGATGAACCAACGTCTGCGCTTGATCCTGAATTGGTTGGTGAAGTCCTTGGCGTGATGCGTGATCTGGCCGAAGAAGGCCGAACGATGTTGGTCGTGACGCATGAAATGGCATTTGCGCGTGATGTTTCCAATCACGTGATGTTTTTACATCAAGGATTAGTGGAAGAGCAGGGGAATCCAGACAACTTATTTACCAATCCAGAATCAGAACGCCTTCAACAGTTTATCTCTTCTATTTATTAATCGCTCTAGTTAGAGGTGATGACGTCACTTCTATCGTTGGGCGGTGATGCGTCGCTCAGTTTAGCGAGGCTATTTTAGAAACGATAAAGACCGAAATGAACGAGATAAGGCACTCGATAAAAGCAATACAACATTAAAAAGTAAAAACAATCACAGGAGTATGGATATGAAAAAGTGGTTAGTCGTCGCAGCACTGGCAGCGACAACGTTGACAGGTATGGCCCAAGCGAAAGAATGGAAAACCGTTCGTTTTGGTATTGAAGGTGCTTACCCTCCATTTAGTTGGACGGAAGCCGATGGTTCACTGAAAGGCTTTGATGTCGACATGGCCAATGCGCTGTGCACCGAAATGGAAGTGAAGTGTAAAATTGTACCGCAAGATTGGGACGGCATTATTCCATCACTGTTAGCGCGTAAATACGATGCGATAATCGCGGCAATGTCGATTACGGAAGAACGTAAAAAGAAAATCGATTTCACGGGCAAATACGCTCTTATTCCAAACAACTTTATCGCGAAGAAAGACGCAGGTTTGAACTTTGATAACCTAGCTGGCGTTAAAATTGGCGTACAACGCGCAACCACACATGACAAGTACCTAACCGATAACTATGAAGACGTTGAAATTGTCCGTTACGGTTCATTTGATGAAGCCTACCTTGATTTAGCCAATGGCCGTATTGCTGCTGTACTCGGCGACGCGTCAGCGCTTGAAGAAGGCGTATTGAATGCTAAAGGTGGTGAGGATTACGAGTTTGTGGGCCCTTCATTGACTGACCCACAATGGTTCGGCGAAGGTTTTGGTATTGCTGTACGTAAAAGAGATAAAGACCTGACGGAAAAATTAGATGCCGCGATTCTTTCTTTGCGTGAGAAAGGTATCTACCAAGAAATTGCAGCCAAGTACTTCAACTATGATGTCTACGGTAAGTAATCAGTAGACCGGCCAGTCTATGTTGTCGGGCGGTGAACATCATCGACCTCTTGAGGCTGGTATCAACGACCGTTGGCTTGTTCAGAGAATGCGCTAACGGTCGGTTTTAAGTTCAGGGGCAGGAATTTACCTATGCTGGATCTTCAAGGATATGAAACCTCCATCTTAAATGGGGCCTTGCTTACCATACAAGTCGCACTCTTATCACTGTTGCTGGCAATGACCTTGGGCATGATAGGGGCATTAGCTAAATTAGCGCCGTACCGTTCCGCTCGCGCGATTGCCACACTTTACACCACGATTATCCGCGGCATTCCTGACCTTGTGCTGATGATGCTTATCTTTTTTGGTGGGCAAATATTGCTCAACAACAGTTTGTATTCGATCAATGAATGGCTCAACGAGTGGTTCACCTCAAGTAACCCAAACCATGAGTGGACAGCTTATTTACCTGACTATATTGATGTCAGCCCCTTTGTTGCTGGTGTGTTGACGATTGGATTTATCTTTGGCGCTTATATGGCAGAGACCTTCCGTGGTGCGATTATGGCCGTGGATAAAGGAGAACTGGAAGCGGCCAAAGCTTACGGGATGAGCTCAACGTTAGCGTTTCGCCGTATTTTGTTTCCACAAATGGTGCGCCATGCGTTGCCTGGTTTTGGTAACAACTGGCTCGTTTTGCTCAAAACCACTGCATTAGTGTCGATCATTGGCCTTGAAGATATGGTGCGAGTGAGCACCTTAGCGGCGGGCTCAACCAAAATGCCGTTTACCTTTTATATGGCCGTGGCCGTTATATTTCTCTTTTTTACCAGTGTATCGACAGGCTTACTCAAGCTGGTTGAGCGCAAGTTTAGTATTCATGCGAGGTAGAAAATGGATTTTTCTCTGATTATTGAAAGCTTGCCAATTTACTTTGAAGGGTTGTGGACGACGACTTGGTTGGTGGGGTTGGCCCTAATTCTGGGTTTAAGTGTTGCGATACCTTTGGCAATTGCACGTAACAGCGGCAATTATTTCCTGATGGCCCCCAGTTGGGCGTTTATTTACTTTTTCCGAGGCACCCCGTTATTGGTGCAACTCTATTTAGTCTACTACGGCATGGACCAATTTTTCCCAGTCAAAGATACGTTGTGGGAGCATGCTTGGTTTTGTGCTTTGGTGGCATTTGTGTTGAATACTTCGGCTTATACAGCAGAAATCATTCGCGGCGCGATTAACGGCTTGCCAAAAGGGGAAGTGGAAGCGGCGAAGGCTTATGGAATGAGTCCGTCTCAAACGTATCGCCGCATCATATTACCAAGTGCTTTACGTCGTGCGTTGCCTGCTTACAGTAATGAGGTGATCTTTATGCTGCATGGCAGTGCTGTGGCGGGGATTGTCACTATCTTAGACCTGACGGGGGCGGCGCGCTTGGTGAACTCTCGTTACTACGCACCGTTTGAATCGTTCTTAACGGCGGGGCTGTTTTATATGGCGCTGACGTTCATTATTTTGTGGGTGTTTAAAAATGCGGAGAAGAAATTTTTGGCTTATATGCGCCCACTATCGTGAATTGTTATCGCTGATGAAATTACATCGAGTTGTTTAATCAAAGAGTCCCTTAAACCGGGGCTCTTTGATTTTACATGCCTTTAAATAAACTTTGCTGGGCGCGGCTTACGGGCAGTTTGTGCTGCTGAACAGTGATAAACATTCGTCCGGTAAAGTCTTTCGACACTTTTTCAATCGATGCCACTCTGACCACGGTAGAGCGATGAATCTTCCAAAACTCTTCAGGATCAAGTTGAGGTAATAACTCTTTTATTGGCGTTCTAATGAGGTATTCACAATTCTCGTCGGTATAAATCGAAACGTATTTTTCTTCTGCTTTGAAATAGAGCACATCATTTACAGAAATGAGATGGATATCTTCACCGCGTGAGGCCTTAAGCCACCTAAGGTACGGTGTCTTTGCTGGCGTGAGTTGGCTGATGTGTGCAAGTAACTGACTGATGTCCGGCGTTTGGCTGGCGACAGAGAGGTTATTGTCGACATGCTGAATAGATTCAAGGCGCTGTTTTAGCTTCTCACAACATGCGGCGAGGCGATCTTCATTGAGCGGTTTGAGCAAATAATCAACGGCGTTATGCTCAAAGGCCTTGATGGCATATTCGTCGTAGGCGGTAACAAAGACAATGAACGGTTGATGTTGTGTGTGCTGGCGAGGCTGATTAAGTGCTTTGGCCACTGCCATGCCATCGAGTTCAGGCATACGAATATCGAGAAACACCACATCGGGTTGCAGGGTTATAATTTGTTCTAGTGCTTGCTGGCCATCACCGCAAGCGGCCACAATGTCCAACTCTGGCCACACTTCAGCAAGGCAACGATCAAGATGATGGCGAAGTAGAGGTTCATCATCCGCGATGATGGCCGTAATAGCGGTCATGGTAATAATGCCTTTTGATTGGTTGAGAGAGGAGTGATAGGGATAGAAATGGTGACACAGAATCCACCACATTGAGGCTGAGTGACAACCACACTCCCCAATTGCTCATATAGGCCTTTAACGCGCTGTTTAATGTTACTTAATCCGACACCGTTTCCCTTGGTTTCGGTTAATTCATTCAAGCCGACACCGTCGTCTTTGACTTGGATTTTAAGGTGTTGTTGATGTTGCGATAGCGAGACATCAATCGTGCCGCCAGCCGCTTTGGGTTCAATGCCATGTTTGATGGCGTTTTCCACCAGTGGCTGAATGAGCATTGGTGGGATCAAGGCGTAAGTCAGTTGATCATCAACGTTGATAGTGAAATTGAGTCGCTCATCGAGACGAATTTTTTGAATGGCCAAATAGGCACTTAATTGGCGGATTTCACTGTCCACGGTCGTTTCGGATAGACGTGAATTTGCCAAGGTCGTGCGCAGTAGCTCAGTTAACTTGTCGAGCATCATGCGCGCTTTGGTGACATCTTGGCTCATCAAAGCACTGATATTGGCGAGAGTATTGAAGAGAAAGTGCGGCTCAATTTGGCTTTGCATTTGCATCAACTGGCTGAGAATAAGCGCCTTTTCTTGCTCGACTTGTTTTCGTTTCGTTTCTTCTAATAGTTTGTCGGCAATCATCATTTGTTCGCGATTGTAGAAATAGTAAAAACACATTAGAGAGAAGATGATGCCAAGCATGACAACGGGCAGCAGATCAGAGAGATTGGCACCAAGGTAAGTATTCAACCAAAACCAAGCATTTAATGAACCTAGAATGACAGAAAACGTAAGTGAAATAGCACTTTCAATACCATTATGCAGCGTCGGAAATAAATTATTTAGAAAAAAGGACGTGAGCAATGCGGAGTAGCCATAGCCCAAGCTGGTCAGAACATGCACGTAGGCTTTGCCGCCCCAGATGGTGTAGGTGGCAATAGAGACCATTAAGCAAAAGAGACTCGTGATAATAAAGTTACGCCATTTTGGGCTTAGTGTGTCGCGTGAACGGGTCATCAAAACTTTCCTTTAATCGTGAACACCAGTGTACGGTGATCGTTGATTTGCGCGTAAGCAGAATTCGAATTTCCCGTTAGAAATCGTGCAGTGAACTCCAAATCGACGGATGCTTCACCCGTATCTATCCATTGATAAGTCAGCCATTGTGTTGCGATGACGCCGCCGTCTTGTGGCGCAATTAACAGATCTAATTTCGGCGTAATGTCACTGAGCCAATGCCAGTGGGTGTTAGATTGCCATTGTAACCATGCTTCGGCATCCCAACTCCAGTGCAACATGAGGCTATGCTGGGTGAGGTTGTAATGGTTCAAACCTTGGGCGTAAGACATTGCTATTGGCGCAGTTAGCGGGCTCGATTG
Organism: Vibrio renipiscarius; assembly: GCF_000827885.1. Classification (GTDB taxonomy): domain Bacteria; phylum Pseudomonadota; class Gammaproteobacteria; order Enterobacterales; family Vibrionaceae; genus Vibrio; species Vibrio renipiscarius. The sequence goes on from NZ_JTKH01000006.1 coordinate 563,936, forward strand.
CAAGGTATTGGCTCGCCTTTTTGCTTGTTGCCACTCGTTGTGACTCCATGCGCGACTATCGTACCAATATTCTCCAATCAAGCTATGGCCGCCCATTGAGGTGTAAGTAAAACCCGCAAGCGCTTGCCATGCGTTGCCTTGCTCTTTGATCTCCACCGATTGATACTGAGAGTTCGGCCATGCATAGCCAATGCTCTTGTGTTGCCACAATGCTTCACTATGAAATTCCCAAGCATCACCAATCACGCTTACCCAACTGCCGCCAAGTGCGCCATGGCGAACATCATCATAATAGGCAATCAACTGGTATTCATGTTGATTGATCTGACCATAGCGACGTAGACCAACGCCTTGTTGTTGATTGGCCTCATCAAACGCATCGACATCGGTGTCACTCCAATGTGAGTTGGTGTAGAGCAAGCTCCATTCCCCGTGAGCATCAAATTGCGAAACCGTGGCGATGGTTGCGCCTTCTTCCACGCTTAAACCAATCGGGTTTTGTCGATAAGGTTTGAACATGTCCAGCGGTCGGTAACCGTAACTCACCCCATAATCGAGACGAATTTTACCAAGGCTTAAATCCACATTGTGTTGGCCAATATCAACATCCCCTTGCCATGCGAGTTCACGGACAATCCACTGGCTATCGACATGTTCAAACCAGCCTTGCGGTTGGCTTTGATAAATATCTTGGCTGTATAGCGCAAAGAGACCGCTCCATTGTCCATAGCCGATCTGTACATCAAGCAAGCCATCGATATGCGATGTTGAGTCGTAACGTGGTTGGATAAAATCACTGTTTTGTCGCTGGTGATTTTGGCCTGAGATGGCCCAATCCCAATCAAACTGCCACGGTGTCGCGTGTGCTGGAAACATCGTGACAGCGGCGAGTAGGCCATAAAGCGGAATTAGGCGCATGATTACAGCTCCGAAGTGCTGTTGCGGGCAAGGAAGCTGGGATTATAAAATTTGTCATCCAATTGCCATGGCGTGATTGATTGATACTCAATCACGGTTTTCTTATCGGCTTGTATTGCGTCAAGCAACGTCATCGCCGTGACCGCCAGCGCATCATTACGTTCACCGCGCGAGAAAGTGGCTTGTTTCGCCAACTTACCAGAGCGCAGATAAAGGTTGGCTTTGATTGGAAACCCCGTTTCTTGCTCTAACCATAGCTCGATGCGCTGATAACTTGCGCCCGTCGTTTTTGCCGTTAGCTCAATCAGGTGTGTCGCATATTGGTTCTGATTCTCGTCATTGACTGACTCGTCACTCAGCCACTGACCTTGATAATCGTCACTCCAAGTGAGTGTGCTGATGTCACCAACAGAAGCGTCGCCGAGTAGTTTTTGCATTGGGGTAATGCGAATCGGGCGGCGACTCTTTGGCATCTGTAGCCAAAAGTTATCTTGTAGCATGAGCATTTTTTGCCCGGCTTCTACTGGTGATTTAAACACCACCAGTGATTCGCGATCAGGGCGGGAATACACATTGTATTGACGCGTTTTATCCAACTCGCCGGCTTTGTATAAGTGAACCAGTGAAATAACACGCGCCGAGACATCATCCATTCGATAGTCGTCGGCTTGCTGTACTAATTGGCTGACTTGGTCATCATTTAATGCTTGGGCTTGGCTTGCTAAGCCAATCAAGGCCAGACTCATTGCAAAAGTGGTGAATAGAGATTGGTACTTAGACATGAATTAGCGCCTCTGTGATCGGTTTGTTTACCCCTTTACGGGCGGAGAAAAACGCGGCGGTTAAGCAGATGGCGAGAACGCCCAGCAGCGCCCATACGGCCAATGAATATGAGAAATAAATCGTCAGTGGATACCCTTGCGTCATGCCGGGTGGTGGTGGCATCTGCACGTCGACCAACATTAAGAAAATACTCAAAATGCCCGTCCCGAGGACACCCAATAGACTGCCGATTATTGCGAGCAGTCCCGCCTCGCGCATAAACCCGCCAATGATTTCGTTGGGGTAATTGCCTAAAGCTGAGAGGGTGCCAATTTCACGGGTACGTTCAGTGACGGACATGGTCATGGTATTGAATAGGGCGACAAACACGACCAACGCCATGATGAGCCCCATGATGCCAAAGATTCGGTCATAAAGATTTTTCACGTTTTGATAGTAAAATGCGCGTTCATGCCATGGCGTAATCTGTAATGCTTGAGGTTGTTGAGCGATTAGTTGGTTAATGGCTTGTGAGACCGCTTCGGTCTGCGTTAGATCAAACAAGAATACTGAAATGGTGCTGACTTTCTCGCTATAGAGCAGGTCTTGTGCACTGTCGATATGAACGAACAGTTGACGCTTATCCATTTCAGGTACGCCAGTTGAATAGATGCCATGCACTTTAAAATCGTACGCATTGAGTGCGCCGTCAGTGGTGGTCGCTAATAAAGTCACCCAATCACCAACCGTAACGTTAAGGTTACGAGCCAAGTCCACCGCTAGCATGACTTCGGGTTCGGTAGGATCATAGCGAGATGATCGCAGGCTGGAGAGTGTCTTGCCTTGTTGAACATCTAAGAAGGGGCCTTTCATGTCAAACTCACGCTCGTTAACGCCGTTACCAATATAAATCGCCGATTTATTGCCGTTAGAAATCAAACCGGTGAAAGCGATATTCGGCTGAACACCGCGTACGCTTTCCATCGCGATGATCCTTTTTATCAACTCATCCGGCTGTTCGAGTCCATTGGACAGAGGCATCTCTTCATCTTTTTGAAAGTAATCAGGCGTTGAGATAATTAAGTGGCCAATATCACGAGCGGTGGATTCTTTTAGGCTTTGATAGGTGTATAAGCCAAAGCCTCCTGTGGCGGTGAGCGCAAATACGGCAATGCTAATAATCAACATCGACATCGCGCTACGACGTTGATTGCGACGCAAGTTGAGCCATGCGAGTCGTATTGAATCATGGATGAATAACGTGATTAACTTGCCCATGAGATCACCTCACTCGCTTGTTCAAATGAATATAACTTGCCATCGAGGAGCTCAATGGTGCGATCACAACGAGAGGCCATACGTGGATCATGGGTGGCCACGACGAAGGTGGTGTTCATCTCGTGGCCGAGGTTTTTCATAATATCGATCACTCGATTGGCCGTTTGGCTATCCAAGCTGGCGGTTGGCTCATCTGCAATCACTAACCGAGGTTGATGCACTAAAGCACGCGCGATCGCAACGCGTTGCTGTTGCCCACCAGAAAGATTATCTGGACGGTGATGGCAGTAGCCATCGAGTCCGACAAGGTCAAGCATTTGCTGCGCTTTATAGTGCTGTTCTTTTCGGCTAAATCCATTGAGTAGCAATGGGTAGGCAACATTCTCCATTGCGCTCATTACCGGCACCAAATTAAAACGTTGGAAAATAAATCCTAAATGGGCACGGCGCAGCATGGCGGCTTGCTTGGCATCTTTGGGAAGTGGTGCTCCATCCATACGAACGTTGCCTTGGTATTGCATATCCAGCAAACCTAAAATGTTGAGTAAGGTGCTTTTACCGCTTCCGGAGGGCCCGCACAGGGCGACCATTTCGCCGGCTAAAATTTCGCCTGACACATCTTTTAGCGCGGGGACAGTTTGATTACCTAATTGGTAATGACGTTCAATGTGGTCGAAATTGATCATAGCGCTTCCTTAACCTTGGCTTGCGACGAGGCTTTTTGCCGTCTGAGTTAGCGGGTTATGCGCATCAAGAGACTCCATGGTGTCTAACCAAACTTGTGCTTGTGGTAAATCGTCCGCTTTGAGTGCTGCGACAATACCGGTGTGGTAGATCCAAGCTGAAGCGGCAAAAGGTTGTTGAACGAAACTCTCGTGATTGAGCAGGTTGAGGTACATGTCATAACCACGATCGAAGTGATTGAACATGTCGGGTAGTGAGGTGTAAGTGACCGCCGCCATGGCTTGCGCTAAGTACGCTTCAGGTAATCCTTGGATGCGCTCTTGTTGGTTGATATCTTCCGGCAAGGTATCGAGTAAGCCGATGCCTTTTGCCATGGTTGCTAGGCCTTTCTCGGTGTACTTCATTTTGTTCCATGGCAGGAAGGCGTCACGGCCTTGTAGCGTTTGTGTGCTGCCTAGATAAATCATTGTGAGAGGTTTCGCGCCTTGCTGATCAATCATTACGTTGAGTTGGTTGTATACGCTTTCAACCATGGCTTTATCGCCTTCAGCGGCTTGAGAGTAGTTGGCCAGAATCTCAGCGGTTGGATTGGCATAGAGAGGAGCGCTGCTGATCGTCGTCGCTAGCAGTGTGCTGAGTAATAATAGCTTGGACTTTTTCATGGTTTGAATCCTTGTCTCTTGGTGAATGATGACAGAATAAGTGACAAAAAAAGTCTCTGCAGGTTGATGAGATAAACGGCGATTTATTAGGATAAACGGTAAGCGGGGCAGATAAGTGGCAGCGTGAACTCAGTCGAGGCAAGAATAGGCAGACGTACAAATGCAGGTGAACCGTGCGGTGCGAGACGCCTTTTGGCGTACTAGAAGGTCAGCGGTATAATCCTACAAGGTTCGCTCGCTTCGTTTTTACGCTTGGTATACAGTGTCCGCTCAGCTTAGCTATGGTGTAAATTACAAGCTGTAAAACGCACAAAAATACAGGAATAAAACTTTTATGAGCGAACTGACTCCTCAGCAAGAAGCCGCCTTAGCTGAATTTAAAGCGAATCTTCATCTGCCGCATGGTGGCTTCTATGCATTGATTGTTGAGCTGAGTAAAAAGCACCAACTGCCGTTTCAAACCGTGCGCTCTGTCGTGATGAAAGCGCAGCGGGCGATTGAGGGCCGCATTCGTTCTGAGTCTGACACGCTGAGCGAGATTGATATTAGCCAAGAACATTGGCGTCATCTCATTGAGCAAGCACTGCGCGATCTTGCCAAAGAGAATACCCAAGTGATGGATGACTTAGCGAACAATTCGAGTTATCAGAAGGCATTGAGTGCAATGTCTCAGTCAATCGATAGTGAAGAACAACGTGAAGATATCTTAGAGTGGTTAATGCAAGCCTACGAGAAAGAAGTGCTTAAGCCTTTATTAGCGATGTTAAGAACCTCGCCACTCTATTGGAAATTGATGCTAGCGGAAGAGCTTAATCAAATGAATGAAACTTGTCGTTCTCAATTTCATGAGTATCCACAGCACGTTGAAGCCGCAGCGCATTTATTTGCTTTGGATGAAAAAGCCAGACTAATGGTCTTAACGGATTGATTTTTAAACTCAGTGATAAGTGGGGCAGTTGCCCCACCTACAATTCTAATTAGCTTTTCTTTTCGAAACAAACAGTCAGTTCAGTCGTTGATTTATTGTCAGTGGTGTACTCTGACGTGTAAACCATCGACCAACCATCATAAGCTGATAATTCTTCATTGGTGTCTGAAGAACCGGTTTCAACGGTCACACAACGCAGCATTTTTGAAGAATTTGTCGCATCGAAATCACGCATTTGGCTCGTCACGTTAGCGCCTGAACAAGCTGTTAGCATAAGCGCGATGATTGAAGCAAATAAACCTTTGTACATAGTGTATCAATCCATATAGAGATATTTCGGCAGCGAAATTAATGGAATAGCATTTTGTAAGCAAGGTAAATATGCTGAAAAAAGCCAACAAGATAGAACGCAATCCATTGCGTGTCGTATAAAATCCCTTTTTGTTATTTATCGTTATGAATATTAACAGGAAAGGTAAGGCTGTTATTGGATGATACGGTTGTCTCCGCAACTAAACGCAATGATTTGGCTGATGTGTGTCAAGCTGCGTCCGCTTTGATGTTGCCAATGAGCAAATGCTTGGTTGCATTGACTGAGTGATCGCTTCGTATCTCTGCCACCCTCAATGATCTTATAGGCGCGTAAGTACGCTTCTACATCGCCAGATAAAAGAAACGTATCCACGCCCATCTGACGCAGTGCGTAAGGGCCGGTATTTCCACCGAGTCGTTGGCCATGTTTTTTCAAATAGAGCCAAAGGTCAGTGAGATTGTCCATTGGCCAGTCAGCGATCATTTTTCCAAGTGAGCCGTGTTCAATGCGTACTTCATGAATCATTTGGGCGTTGGCCAAAATGGACATGACCTTGCTGTTGTGACGAATAATACGTTTATCCGTCGCTTTTGTTTCCCATTGTTCATCGGAAAGCATCAGTAACGGGTCAATTTTAAAACCAAAAAACAGTTCCTCAAAATTGGGCCATTTATTTCGGACGACTTTCCATGCCATACCAGATTGAAATACCTTCATCGAGAATGCAGATAGCCAACGATCATCGCTGATCACGGCGATTTCATCTTTTCTCAGCGGGGTTGAAAGGAGGCGTTCAAGATGGCTCTCTCCACCTTTTCGTTCGGCTGCTCTTTGGTAAATCGTATCAAAATGTTCAAGCTGCTTCAGGTCTATAGACACAGTGCTAATCCTAATAAAAAAGCCAGAGCATAGGCTCTGGCTGTTCGTTATATGGTCATTACAGTGTTAGTAGGTGGTTCACTAACTGGTTGTATTCATCGTAGCTTTTGATGTTGCTCGCCACCACAATGTATTTATTATTCACGACGACGGCAGGAACGCCGCGCAGTGTGCTGTTCGTGAATTTTTCTTCATATTGTTGTAGCAGGGCTTCAACCGCTTTGCCGTTGAATGCCGCATCAAATGCTTGGGCGCTGATACCATTGTCGATAAACAGTTGGCGGATTTCAGCGTCGCTTTGTGGTGCTTTACGTAAGACGTGAATTCGCTCGAACATCGCTGGAACCATGACATCTTCGACTTGCAGTTCCGTCATCGTGGCATAGGCCTTAACCATCGACTGTGCCATTTCTCCGCCCATAAAGCCGACGTGTACTTTTTCAAGCGTCACATCGCTTGCTAATGCGGGCTTTAAGTTTGTAATGATCGATTCAAACTTGTAGCAATGCGGGCAATAAAATGAAAAATATTCAGTCACGGTTGGTTGTGTGGATTTGGGTTGTTCAATCACCGTATAGTCGCTGCCTTCGGTAAACGTAGGCGCGGCATGGACTGAAAATGCCATCAGCAATGATGCAAAAAGTGCAAAAATCTTGTTCATATTCTTATTTCCTAATGGTGTCGCTTTAAACGTAATACCCGTGCGTAACGCACGAGGGGCGATCGTTAGATCGGATTAATGAAGTTTGAAGCTAGGATATCGGAGGACGGAACAGACTCTGAGTTCGACTGATGGTTTTGCCCATAACATCATGCCCGATGGGCGCTATCGCACAAGGAGAGCGTTGCATGGCATAATTGATCGGTTCTAAAGGCATTTTCATGATGCAAATCGATGAACAACTTTGATGTTCGACTTTTGCGTGTTGAGCGACGTGAGGTGAGGTCGTGTGAGCGGCACACTCACGATCGGCAGTGGCGATTGGATTGAGATGAACGCCACCAATAGGCTTATTGTCGCTAGAAATATGATGGCGAGAAACATGATTGTCAGCAGCGTAATTGTTCACCGCATTGTGACTGATTTGGTTTGGTCGCGCGGAATTAGCTTGTACGGCGTTAAACGCACTAAGCCATAACAGACAAAAAGCGCTGAATAATGCAATCAGTAACTGACGATTTGTTCGCGGCATCAATGGGCTACCTATTTCCTCATTGTTGTTCATCTTACCCCAAGCGAGTTTGATAGGGTAGTGTAAAAAATGCCCCCGTCCTTTGTCAGGAAGAGGGCACAATGAACGTCAATACAGGGTTTGGCTAACGCTGATTGCTCATGGGGGGGGAGATCGGTCACCCTTAGTTTTTCAGTAGCGTCAATCCGTGTGGTAGTGCATCACCGAAGATGCGCTTCGATTCGCTCTCGGATAGCTCTTTGACATCGGAAACCAGTCCAACCCAAGATTCAGGTACTTTGGTTTGTTTCAGTTTATCGAGCACTTGTTGGCGATAATCGTCAGAAATATCAAACTGGCGATCGCCGGTTTTTCGGCAAATCATCACGGTCGCAAAGGCCACCATTGGTTCTTTTTGCCAATCTTGCTCCAGCAATTTTGGCAACCACTGCTCGGCTTGCTCACGGCTCACCACATTATGCTGACTGCCATACAAAGGCGTGCGTGAGGCTAAACGGCCTAAAGCCCACCAATGCGCTTGTTGATATTGGTTGTGATTCATCGCTTTGCTTAAGAACCAGCTACTCAACAACACTTTATCTTCGACATCCAATTGTTCAAGTGATGCCGACAATCGCACCATCGACTCGTAACCCATCTCTTGCGCGGTTTTTGCTGATTGCGGGTTTTTCATTGCGCCAGGATGCAGGTATTTGGCGATATCGGCCAAGATAGTTTCTTGTTGTTCTTGATTTAATCCACCCGCAATGCGACGCCAAAAGACCCACCAGTCGGTCCAGCCTTGATGGTTTTTAAACTGAATACCTTGCTGGTACAAGCTCCAGACTTGCTCGATGCGCCATCCGTCAGTGGCATCACCAAAGCCAGGGCGAAGCGCGAATCCCGCTAAGCGTAACCAGTTTTTTTCATGCTGTTCTGAGCGACGGCGACGCTTACGCCCTGTCGAAAATGCATCAAACAACTGACGTAGAGTCGTGAAATCCCAATCATCGCGTTGACCAAGACGCTTTTCCAATGCTTTCGTCAGCGTTTTTATCTCATTGCCTTCCGCGCTCTTTTTGTTGGCGCTATAGATTCGGCTGATCAGTTCCTTACACTCGTCCAATCGAGGATGAAGGTTTTGTGCTTGTTGCTCTGCCTGTTGGTTGCGAACTTCAAATTCTAACGCCCAACGTTTGCTGTCGTCCTGGCAGGATACGCACTCCATTTTCAAGGTGCCTACCTCGGTTAGCTGGCAAGCCAGTAACACTTCAACGCGTTCCTTTTGGTTTGCTTGCAGTTCAGCCCCTTCGCTATCTAGGGTCGAAATATAAGGCGGCAATGGTTGGAATAGATCGGGGTCCACATCGACGACCACACCATTTTGAATCGCCGTCTGATGACTCAAAGTATCATGAGTGGAAGTGAGTAGATTAAAACGTACTGGTTCACCAAGCGTGAGTGAGAAACGACGACCGCTTAAGCGGATCTCTTGTCCTTCCTCTGTCCCTTTCGCAAGCAGGCACAGTGCTTTGCCCAGTTTGTTCTTCTCTTGCAGGTGAAGGAAGTAAGAGCGAGCCACACCGCCGCCAATCTTCAACTGAGCGCCACGGCGAGCTTTCCCAAACGCGACTGCGCCAAGTGCCACTGACCAGTCTGGGTGTGGGTTATCCAGCACGGTGATGTCACCGCCGCGCCAGTTTTCCAACAAATTCGTGACTCGTTCGGTGATCAACGCACTGTTAAAAACCCCACCGTTAAGCAGCAAGGCAACAGGAATGGCGTTTTGTGTATCGTCTAAGCCCAGCGCTGCGCGAGACACTTGCTGGTGCTGCGTTAAGAACTCCGCAACGTGTTTGCTCACCGCGGGATCGGCCACGTATGGCAAGCCAAATTCGACCACGGCACTGCGGCGCTTATCGGGCAGTTCGGTAAAGTCACTGATCGGGAAGAAGCCATCTAAGGCAATTTGATGCACTTCTTGCTTACTCAAATCAATGCTTTTTGTCCCGCCCAGCAGTCTAGAACCGCTGCCAAGCATGGTGATTTTAACCTGCTCAGGCGCATTTGCAGAGAGTAGGCTCTCCTTAGCGGCACGAGTTTGTTGAATCAATTTGGTTAAGTTGGCGGCATTGAGCTTTTTGTTTTGGTCTTGGCCAGATTGCGCGAAGCGACTTTCTGCTAGGTGCGCTAACGCTAAATCGAGGTTGTCACCACCCAGCATGAGATGTTCGCCCACACCAATACGATCAAGCGACAATTCATCCGCATGACCATTCTCTAAATCAAAACGCGCTTCAATTAAGCTTAAGTCGGTTGTGCCACCACCGACATCGCACACGAGGATCAATGGTAGATCTTTAAGCTCATCGGCCGCCGTTTGCTGGTGGCGTGCATACCAGTCATAGCAGACGGCTTGTGGCTCTTCGAGCAAGACAATTTTCGTTAGCCCTGCTAGCTCGGCGGCTTCTAACGTCAGTTTACGCGCGGTTTCATCAAATGAAGCTGGAACGGTCACCACGACATCTTGATCTTCAAGTTTGTTGCTTGGGTTGCGGTAATTCCATGCCTGACGGATGTGATTAAGATAACTGGCACTGGCGATCAGTGGCGAAACTTTGTCAACATCGCTCGCGCCAGCCCAGGGTAGGATTTCTGAACGGCGATCGACGGCCTGATGAGAAAGCCAGCTTTTCGCACTAGAAACCTGTCGACCTTCTACTTTCGCGCCAAGCTCACGTGCCCATTCGCCAATGATGATGTTATCACTGTCGCCGGGGACGGCGTCATTGTGCCAAGGTAGCGTGAGATCGCTAGGAGAAACTTGACCGACTGCTGGGTGGTAACGAAAGGAGGGTAAAAGTGGTTTGCGCACCACTTCACCTGCGCCAATCAGCTGGTCGATGTCAAATAGGGAAACTTTGGATTGTTCAAGGGTATCGGTGATTTCACAGTAAGCGACCACAGTGTTGGTGGTGCCTAAATCAATACCAATAAGATAACGAGGAGATGCCATACAAACCTTCGTAAATTTAAAAACGGCACCCGATTGGATGCCGTTTGATGTTCTATTTATTATTCTTCGTCTGAATCGCTGCTCGCGTCTTCGCGCACATCGAACTCAACGTGCCATTTCTGACCATTGTCTGCGGCAATCGCTTCAAGATAAAGCGTGCCAAGCTCAGTCACGCGAGAGGCTAGAGTCACTGGGACAACTTCGCCTTCACGACGACCTTCAGACACGGGCAGTGTCACCTGAATTTCAGGCAACTCTTCGAGCTCTTCTGGTGCCCAGTAATCAAGATGAGTACCCGCAAGATCATCACGACGCACGGTTGAACCAAAGAATTGGAAGTTAACCGGCTGACCGATAATCAGACCAAATGCTTGGCTTGGTACATCGACACTTGAGCCTTCTTCCATACCAAATGGTGCCACACACAGCGCTTCCATTGGCGGAGCCATACCTGGAATGGCAGGCATCGCGCTTTCGATACCCACGTAGTAGCTGGATGCAATACCACCGCGAATGCGTACGCCTTGACCACGACGTACTGCGCCGTAGTATGAAGCGCCGCTTGCAACCGCTAGATCAAGATCGGTACCGGTTAAGCGTGTTGGCAGTTCCGCATCGGCTTCAATCAACCATTCGCCAATCGTCTCTTCTAGGCGGTTAGAAAGCAGTGGTGATTTCAACACGCCGCCATTGAACAGTAGGGCCGTTGGTTTAATGAAATCTGCAGAAGCCGTTTCGCCACCCATACCTGGCATATTGGCGAATGGGTTGAAGTCTTGCGCTTGCGCTGACTCGGTAGAAAGAGCATTCGCTTGCTTAGACAAGAACGCCGCGATATGACGAGTAATGCCTGCATCTTGTGCGTAAGGCAGACCCATCTGTGTCAATGCGCCACGGTTACGTTGCACGGGGTGCTCGGTCACATCGACTTTCGGGAAGAAACCATCAACTAATGTTTGTTGAACTTCTTGCTGAGTCAGCTCAGTTTTTAATGTCGCGCCAAGCAACTTAGAACCGCGGCTTGGTACCACAATCGGCACTGCTTGCAATTCAGCATCGTTCAATAGGGCTTCTTTCGCATCGCGACACGCGTGCGTCATCGCTTGCACTTGCCATGGTTGTAGCTCTTTGCCTTCTTGCGCTAATTTCATTTTTAGGCGGAAAGCTAAGGCAAGATCCATGTTGTCACCGCCAAGCAAAATATGCTCGCCGACGGCAATGCGTTTTAGCGTTAGGTTGCCTTCTTCCTCGGTCACTTCAACCAAAGAAAGGTCGGTCGTACCACCACCGATATCGACCACAAGAACAATATCGCCAACCGTGACTTGGTCACGCCATGCGTCATTGCTGTTATCGATCCAGTTGTAGAGTGCCGCTTGTGGCTCTTCTAATAGAGTCAGGTGCGTCAGACCCACATTGCGCGCCGCTTCTGCAGTTAAATCACGCGCCGCAGGATCAAATGATGCCGGAACGGTGATGGTAACGTCTTGCTCTTGCAGTGGCGCCTCTGGGTGGTTGTGGTTCCACGCCGCGGTCAGATGCTCTAAATACAATTCGGTTGCGCGCAGTGGAGATACTTTTTCCACTTCTTCTGGGCTACCAGCGGGTAGGAAAGCATCACGACGGTTTACGCCTGCGTGACAAAGCCATGATTTCGCACTCGCAATCAAACGAATCGGAGTTTTCGATCCTAGGTTGCGTGCAATGGCACCCACCAACGCTTTTGGCTCACTTGACCATGGCAACACGCGTGAAGCGGCATCCATCTCGTTTTCATGTGGTTGGTACAAGAATGAACCAAGCTGATCACGAGTTTCTACCATGCCTGGCGCTGTTAGCTGAGCGATTGGCATTACTTCAACTTTGGCGTTTTCATCACGAGTATCAAGGTATGACAGTACGCAGTGAGTTGTGCCTAAGTCGATACCGACACTAAATGCCGGTGTCGTTTGTTCTGTCGCTTCTACCGAAGCGGTTTGTTGGTGTTCCATTAAAGCTCTACCTCGGCAGGTGCGATCACTGATGCGTTATAGTTCTCAGCCAGTTTAGGCAAGGTCATGTTTGTTGCTTTCCAGCCTTTATGTACCAGAATGCCATTAAATGGTGCTTGGCCCGTTACGTTGCCAGTTAGGCGAATTTCTTGTGGGTTAAAGCCCGCATCAACGGTAATACGTGTTTCTTCGTCTTCGTTACGAATGTGCTCAAGCGTTACGTAGTCAGCCAATACTTTTTGACCACCAGTGTGAATAACGCGAGCGGCAGCGCCGACTTCATCATCAGAGAATGACGTCAGGTCTTCTTTTAGGAAATCAATCAGTCTTGCTTCTTGCTGCATGATAGAAAGCAGTTGCATTGCAGAATCGGTAGTTGCGGTCGCGAGTTTAGACTCTACTTCAACGACGCGTTCGATGACTTTTTCTACTTCAACAATTTTTTCTACTTCAACGATTTTTTCGACCGGTTTTTCAACCTCAACGATTTTCTCAACTGGCTTTTCGACAATTTTCTCGATTACTTTCGATTTGCGTGAAACCGCAACAAGAAGTAGTAGGACGCTAGAAGCCGCAAGGCCAGCATGTAGCATGTCAAAGGTTTGAGGAATCATTTGTAAATCGAACGTCATGACAATTCTCTTTTAGGTTTGGGTTCAAGTACCGCTTAAATTCGGCACTCGGATAATCACAAATAAATTGGGATGAATGGTATCACATTCAAGTCGCTATTCTCGTAGAAAACGCATGTAAACCATTATAGTCGCTGCTGGTTGATGTATTTTCAAACAATTGCTGCCATTGGAATGCGCGAAATTTCGGAGAATTGAGAGAATAAGAATAATTAGTAAGCAATAAAAGATTTAGTCCTTAAGTCGTAACAGGTAGTATGGGGTTAATAAAACAAGAATTTATGTGATGGAATGATTTCAACGCTTGATAAAAAGTGGCTATACCCTCTACTGACCTTCATGCTGACGGTGTCAGTGACGTTATGTATTGGATACTTTTTTTACCAGTCTCAGCAAAATTACACTCAGACCATCTTTGAGAATCTGGCCGAACGCCAAACCGAAGTGTTGACCGAGTTTGTGGTCAGCGATCTTGAGCATATCGGTGCGGGTGCCAACTTTTTTCATGCGACCGATCGTGAAGATTGGAACCACTTTCCTGCGTTTGCCAAGCATATTGTTGGCGCGTCACAAACGCTGACCACGTTGCAGTGGATGGAGCGGGTAGAACCCTCTCAAATAGACGATTTTCTCAGTGAGGCTCGTGAAGAGGATCCTGACTTCCAAATTTACACGATCCCGAAGGGCGGTGTGGCCAATATTGGCTATCATATGCCAGCGAATGAGCCCATTTTTGTCGCTCGCGATGTGTACCCTCGAGATGAAAGCAACCAGAATGTATTAGGTTTTTATTCTTCTCGTGTTCGTTTCCAGTTAGTGCTCGATCACATGCGCATTAAACACGAAGCCAGTGTGTCGGACAAAGTGCGCTTATTACAAGATGGTGTGGACACTCGTTTAAAGAGAGACGGTATATTGGTTTACCATCCGGTGTTTGACCAAGAGAAACACCAAAAATTAATCGGCGTCGTGATCGGCATTATTCGTACCTCGCACTATTTTGATAACCTGATGCTGCGCACTGCGGCGGAACAAAAACTCGAAGTTCGTGTGGTCGATTTAGGGTTTGATGCTCACGACGACCCGGTGTTGTTTGAAAGCCAAAATTGGGCTGAAACCGATGGTTTTGAAGTGAGTGAAATCATCACGTTGCCGAACCGAAAATGGTCAGTGACCTTTCGCTTAGGGGATAAGGTTACCGCGAATGATCGATTTGTGTTGAGTGGATTTATCTTATCGGGCTTTGTGATTGCCTGCCTGCTCAGTTATATCGTTTTTCTTCAAGCTCGTGCCAAATCTAAACTGCAAGCGCAATTAGCGGCTCGGACCCAAGAGCTGCAATTTCTGGTTGAACACGACTCGCTAACAGGGCTGTATAGCCGTCATGCGTTTAATAAATTGATCACAAAAATCGAGGCCGAAGACATTCAGTTTACGTTTGTCGCGCTCGATATCGATAGATTCAAATCGGTAAACGATAATTATGGCCATATGGGCGGGGATCAAATGCTGGTTCATGTCGCCCATACCGTACAACGTTGCTTAGCGCCCGGTGATATTATGATTCGGTGCGGCGGTGACGAGTTTTATATTATTAGCTACGTGATAGAGAAAGCGCCGCTTAAACGTTACCTCGAGTTTATTTGTCACACGATGGCGAATAGCCAAATTATGGTCGGCGAGAGTGCCGTGTCTTGTACCTTGAGCATTGGCGCTTCGATACGCGCTAACCATTCTGTTGAGCAATTGATTCATATCGCCGATGCCGAACTGTATAAAAGTAAGAAAGCGGGACGAAATTGTGTATCGATTGCTGAATAACTCAGCGAATGGAATCTCGCTGACGATGGGTTACTTGGGTTAGGGCAAGGTTTACGGTAGAATTTATATCGTTAGTTATTTTTGTATCGGGCGAGTAATGAATCACAACCGTATCGTTTGTTTTGATCTAGAAATGTGCTGCTGGAATATCGACGGCGTTGGTTCAACCGGTGAAATTATCGAGATTGGACTTGCAGAGATAGACTTGGTCAAAGGTGAAATCGTTAAACGCGCCCAGTATTACGTGAAACCAGAGCACGATGAAGTGTCTTTGTTCTGTGTTGAGTTAACCGGTATTACGCCTCGTAAAGTTGAAAAACAAGGACGCCCGTTAGCGGAAGTGATCAAGTCAATGATCAAAAACTTCGGCGGCAATAATAAAATTTATGCGGCTTGGGGACGTGACGACTTGATACTGGCGCAAGAATGCGAAGCAAAGGGCATTGAAGTACCGTTTAAAGAATACGTGAATCTAGCGACAATCTACCGCATTCAAAACCGCTTGAAAGAGAAGCGTATTGGCCACAAAGCCGCGCAAGAAGCAAAAGGGATTGAGTGGGAAGGTCGTCAGCATTCCGGTTATGTGGATGCGTATAACTTGGCGAAATTAGCGTTAAAGATGCTTTAGCCCAAATCACAGCAAGATGTTGAGAAAAACCCTAATTTAAAAAAACGAGCGATGATGCTCGTTTTTTTGTTTCTGGATTCAGCCATAAACTCAGCCGCTACTTTTTATCGCCGGTCACTGACAGTTTGGCGCGAATAAACTCACTATGATCAACATAGAGCAGTTCGGCGGATTTACGAATCACCGCGTCTTCTTGCGGGTCAATTTCCCCATCGGCATGCGCCACTTCCCACATTGCTTTGATTAAGTTGTAGCGCGTTTCTTGGCTTAATTCGCGTAATTGTGTCGTGAATTCATATAAAGAAGCGGAGTCTTTGACTTTGCTCTCCGCGCGACGGATTAGGGCTTGTGATTGTGAGGGATCAAGCTCTAACAATCGGCCAATCAGTTGCTGCTTTGCGTCGCGTTCACTTTGCTCAATTTGATGGTCGGCACCAGCGACTTCACATAGTAAACAGGCGATCGCCAAGTTTGGATCGGCTTTGTGTTGATTGCTGAGATCATGGCCTTCGAGCAGTTGCTTGAAGAGTTTACTGATTGAATTGAGCATAATGAATGTCTGCCTATTGGTTATGGTCTCTTACTCTATACATAGTGGCACATGATTGAGATCACAAGCTTTCTTGTGTCGGAGGAAAGTAAATACTCTTGCCTTCTCCGGTCAAAATGGCGATCTCTTGAGGCTTACCATGTGGGTCTAATTTGAGTTCGCCAACGGCACTACTATTGACGAGACGTCGTTCGCCTTGCGTATCTGGATCACGCTTGAAAACCTTGAGACGCTTACGCTTGGTCAAATAGTTCAGCGGTGAACGCGGTGAATAAATCGCCCGGTCAATATGGTCACAAATGCCCAGCAATGGTTCGGGAAATTGGTTCTTAAAGCCACTGCAAGTGATCTGATAAATATTAGGACTCGATTTTCGGAATCTGAGTTTGATGTCGTAAGCAAAGGAGTAATGCACGTCGCCCGATAAGATGACGAAATTAGTGGGCGTTTTTGTATGGGTAAAAATACTCAGCAGTGTATTGGCACTGCCAGGGTGCGCCATCCAGTTCTCCGCATCAATCAATAATGGCTGACCAAGTAACGTCATGCTTTTTTGTAAGGCTTCGATAAATTTCACGCCAAACATGGGCGCTGCCGACACGACAATTACCTTATCTTGGTGCATTAACTGCTGTTGAAACTCAATCAACGCTTCCCAGTCCATCAATCCTGACGGTTTATTCATCCGTGATTCAGAGCGCCAGCGACGTGTGCGCGTGTCGAGCACCACCACTTTGGGTTGGCTGTTTACGGTATAGTGCCATTGCTCAAAGTGATACAGATAGCGAATCAGATCATCGTGAGATTGGTTGTGTTGATGGTCTGATTGCGCAAAGCGATGAGCAAGATCGAGGAGTTCATGACCAAAATTATCCGGTTCATTGCCCCAGCCTTGGCAAAGCCAATAGGCGATCAATCCATTACCAATAATGCGTTTTGAAAAAGGATTATCCAGCGCGGCTTTTTCCCAACCCACCGTTAAATTCCAGTCGTCGGTAATATCATGATCATCAAATATCATGTAAGTCGGAATATGGGCCATTAACCGTTGAACGTTGGGTAGCCCCGCGACAAACTGTTGGATCTCATGTTTTTCTTTGTGCCAAAGCGCGATGTCAGATTTGGCTAATGGTTGATTGCCATGTTGAAAGCCGCGATCCGCGAGGCGATCAAGGTTGATGAGTTGCCACAGCGAAGGTGACCAGACCAATAGATACATTGCGAAAAACTCCGCAAAGGTGATTAGGTGGTTTTCACATTCACGTGAGCTAAAAATTGGGCTGTATCGAGCCGGTAGCCAACGGCTTAACCAGTGGCTGTCATCAATGTAGCTTGGCAGCAATCTATCGCGTTGATAGTAGCAGCGCGGGTGCGCATATAAGGCTTGGCTATTGGCAATAGGCGCATCGCTGAAGGTTTCTTGTTTTAATCCGAGCAATTCACACACTTGATGAATCGCATCCAACATTGGGCCTGCAACATGATCCGCATAAATTTGGTCGCCGCTCATCATCAGCATATCAGGGCGCGCCTCTAGGGGCTGCTTTTCAACCTTTAGGTCTGCTTGAATCAGGGCGTCTTTACTCGAATGATGAGGGTTACGACAAGAACCATGCAATAAGTAATCGGCTTTGTGACTAATCCGAAAGGTCGGACGCACTTCGTCGACATAAAGCAACGACGGCATTAAGGCGACCAATGACTGATTATTTATGATCAGGTCATAGCTCAGCGCCACATTCGCAGGGAAAGCCCCTTTAAATTGAGCACAAACCACATGCGCATGTTGGCCGACTGTCATCGACGGTTGTGAACTCAGCGACGCTTGATAAATGAGTGCTTGATCTGCGTCTGCATACAATTGAAATTCACCTTCAACAATGGGCGCACTGGTGACAAACCAAAGCACGAGCTCTGACGAGGTGGTTTTTCTGAGTATTGGGCCAGCTAAAATAAGCGGCAGAGATGGGGTATCGCTCATAGAGTATTCAATGATAGAGTTTTGTTTAAGGTGTCACGCGAATATTCGCAATCGGTGGCCAAGGCGTTCCGTCGTCAATTAGCGTTCAAATTCGACGCTTTCAAGTATTTCAATGACTTCGGCGCTACTTTGCTCATGTCCAATGAGGAACAACGCCAATATAGCATCGGCTTTGCTTTTTGCATCGATGGGTTCTGTAATAATTTGTTCAAAACGAGAACGGATGAGCTCAACTTCGTGTTGTACGAAGCCTCGGCCTTCTTCGCATTGCGTATCTTCGGGGGCATTGTCAAACTGCATGAATAACATATCGTCGACCAATGACGTAGTGACTAATTGCTCAGGCAACCATTCTTCACCGGTCACGATGTGAATGTCCTTGTCGATAGGCAGCGCGTTAAGTACATCTTTGAGTTCGGAAACTTTCACAATTTTTTGCATCAAGAGATCGTATTGTTCTATCTTAACGGCGAATCGCCTAGAAACATAAGTACAAACTTGTTGAATCGTAGAAATTAATCTTTATTTGGTTAAAAAATGACAGTACCCAATTTGCCCGTGCGTTTAAGCTTGATGATCTCAGCCTCTTTTCCTTTGCTTGCCTTTGGAGAAACTCTGCATTCTCACGGTGAGCAAGAATGGGGGCTTGCCGCGATGATGCGTTCTGCCAGTGTGCCTTTTGCGAACCAAAATGGCGACCAAACGGTCAATACGTTTGTTCCCATGATGTATTTCAATAACGATTATGTGTTTATCGATGGGCTCGAAGGTGGCTTGTATTTGACGGATTGGGCGGATGAAACCTATCAATTTAATGCCTTAACTCGAATGCGCTTTGTTGATATTCCTGCCTCGATACAAAATACCACGCAAGGGGACACCGCTGATTTTGGTGTGCAATTTCGTTATCAACCGAATGAGACGTTGTCGTTTGATTGGGAAGTCATGAGCGATGATGCTTTTCGCTTCCACTCAAACGTTCGCCTCAGTGCCGAGTACGAAATCGGCGATTGGGCGCTCAGCCCTGCCGTGACATTACGATATAAAGATGCGGATTTTAATAGCCAATATTATGCGTTCAGTGAGTTTTCCGGCCAGACCATTGGCGCAGGAGTGGATGCAAAAGTTGGGATTGATGCGCGCTATCATGTCGTGTCTAACTTGTATCTATTGGGTTCAACAAGTGTCACGCGCCTTGATGACAATGCGTACCATGCTGCGGCGGTGGAAGAGCGTTATCAAGGCGAAGTTTTCGTCGGCTTTGGTTTCTTCAATGACAAAAATAGCCCACCCAAATCGCACCTCAGTAATAAGCGCTATCTGAGAGTGGCCCATGGTTGGGCGACCCCCTCAAATATCGGTGACATTCTGTCGCTTAACCGAGAAAAAGACCCGAACAACAATCAACTGACATCGTTTTTCTATGGGCATCCTCTGACCGACGAACTCTTTGGTTTTCCACTTGATCTCTATTTTACGCCAGGCGTGGTGCATCATTGGTCTTCAGATGTGCAAAATGCCAGCACAGAATGGGTTGCCGCGATCAAAGCGTATGTGACGATGGAGTGGCCGACGCGCTGGCGCTTTGGTGTGGCGGAGGGCTTGTCCTATATCGACAATATTACCCATATCGAACAAAGCGAGATGGATGAAAAAGGCTACACACCCAGCCATTTACTCAACTATTTGGATTTTTCCGTCGATGTCAATGTGGGCGATTTAGTCAACAAACCCGCTTGGAATCATGTCTGGATGGGCTATTCACTGCATCATCGCAGCGCTATTTTTGAAAAAGCCTCGCAGTTTGGGCGAATCAAGGGCGGCAGCAATTACAATACAGTTTATCTACAGTTCGATTTTTAACGGCTTATTCAAAGTGATGTTTAGGCGGGGCTGAAGCGTTTATTCGCCCCCAATGACGTTGTTTAAATCATTCCGAGTCGAGGTCGGGTGTGGTTCCTCTTCGCTGAGAAAATGGGCTATGTTTAAGCCTGTATCTACAAGTTACTTAAGGTCATTCTGTGATACAATCCGCGCAGTTTTGATAAGTAAAAAGAATAGGACACGCTTTGACCTCGTCACAGCCTCAAAAATCTCAGCCTAGTGAGAAGACAGTAAACGCGAACACCGCGGTCTCTCTACGTAAGGCACTTGATCAATGTATGATTCGAGACCGCTTCCGTTTGAGTAAGCGTATTTCGGGTGCAAGCAAAATCAATAAAGAAGCGTCGCGCAATGCGGTGTTCGATGAAATTGCACTTGATATCGCCAAATCAATGATGGAAGTCGAGCAGCGCCACGCGCAGCGTATCACCATTGAATATCCAGAAATTCTACCGGTTAGTCAGAAAAAAGATGACATCGCGAAAGCGATCGCCGAGAACCAAGTGGTGATCGTCGCGGGTGAAACAGGCTCAGGTAAAACCACGCAGTTGCCAAAAATTTGTGCCGAGCTTGGTCGTGGTAAGTTTGGCCTCATTGGTCACACTCAGCCTCGTCGACTGGCGGCACGTTCCGTTGCCAATCGTATTGCCGAAGAGATGCAAAGCCAACTGGGTGAGTTTGTCGGCTATAAGGTACGATTTAACGACCAAATTTCTGACAACACACAAATCAAGTTGATGACGGACGGTATTCTACTGGCCGAAATTCAGCACGATCGATTCCTGAATCAGTACGACACCATCATTATCGATGAAGCGCATGAGCGCAGCTTAAACATCGATTTCATCATGGGCTACCTCAAAGAGTTATTGCCACGTCGTCCTGATCTTAAGATCATTATTACCTCGGCAACCATCGATCCTGAGCGTTTTTCTAAGCACTTTAACAATGCGCCTATCATTGAAGTGTCAGGTCGCACGTATCCGGTGGATACGCGTTATCGTCCCCTTAATGGTGATGAAGATGTCGATCGCGATCAGCTAGACGGTATTTTTGAAGCGGTGGATGAGCTGTGTGATGAAGGCTTAGGCGATATCCTGATCTTCATGAACGGTGAACGAGAGATCCGCGATACCGCTGATGCGTTAAGCAAGCGCAATCTTAAAAGCACCGAAATCGTACCGCTTTACGCGCGCTTGTCTGCCAGCGAACAGAATAAGATTTTTCAGCCCCACGCCGGCCGTCGCATTGTCTTAGCGACCAACGTAGCGGAAACCTCTTTGACGGTTCCGGGCATCAAATACGTGATCGATCCAGGTACGGCGCGTATTAGCCGTTACAGCTACCGAACTAAGGTTCAGCGCCTGCCGATTGAACCGGTTTCTCAAGCGAGTGCGAACCAGCGTAAAGGCCGTTGTGGTCGTGTTGAAGAAGGTATCTGTATTCGTTTGTATTCAGAAGAGGATTTCAACTCTCGTCCTGAATTTACCGATCCTGAAATTCTACGTACCAATTTGGCGTCGGTTATCTTGCAGATGACCGCATTGGGCTTGGGTGATATTGAAGCCTTCCCATTTGTGGAAGCGCCAGACAAACGTAACGTGCAAGATGGTGTTCGCCTACTTGAAGAGTTGGGCGCGCTGAATGGCGATGCCAAAGATGCCAAAAAGCGTCTGACCAATACCGGTCGCCAACTTGCTCGCTTGCCGATCGACCCACGCTTAGCTCGTATGGTGCTTGAAGCGCCAAAATACGGCGCGCTGAAAGAAGTGATGATTGTTGCTGCGGCCTTGTCAATTCAAGACCCGCGTGAACGCCCGAGCGACAAGAAACAATCCTCCGATGATAAACATCGTCGATTCTTCCATGAAGATTCAGATTTCTTGACGTTTGTTAACCTGTGGGATTACATCCAAACCCAGCAAAAAGAGTTATCAGGCAATCAGTTCCGTAAGCAATGTAAGCTCGATTATTTGAATTACTTGCGTGTGCGTGAGTGGCAAGATGTTTACTTCCAAATTAACCAGTCAATGCGTGAAATGGAATTCAAACTCAATTCTGAGCCAGCCAACTACGAAAATGTACACAGTGCAATTCTGGTGGGTTTACTTTCTCACATCGGTATCAAAGACCAAGAGAAGAGTGACTATCAAGGTGCGCGTAATGCGCGCTTCCACATCTTCCCAGCATCTGGTCTGTTCAAGAAGCAGCCGAAGTGGATCATGTCCGCAGAACTGGTGGAAACCTCAAAACTTTGGGGTCGAATTATCGCCAAGATTCAGCCGGAATGGATTGAACCTTTAGCGGGGCACTTGATCAAACGCAGTTACAGCGAACCGCATTGGTCGAAGAAACGTGCCGCGGTGATGGCGCACGAAAAAGTGATGCTTTACGGCGTGCCAATTGTGCCAAAACGCTTGGTTAACTACGAGCGTATTGATGCGACCATTAGCCGCGAAATCTTCATTCGTAGCGCGCTGGTGGAAGGGGATTGGGAAACCAAACATGCCTTCTTCAAGCAAAACCGCAAATTGCTGCAAGAAGTCGAAGAGCTCGAGCATAAATCACGTCGTCGCGACATCTTAGTTGATGATGATGAGCTGTTTGATTTTTACGATCAGCGAGTCGGAACCGAAGTGGTTTCTGGCCGTCATTTCGACACGTGGTGGAAAAAAGCGTCAAAACAGAACCCTGAACTGCTTAACTTTGAAAAAGAGATGCTGTTTAGAGGGGATGCGAGCCATGTGACCGATTTGGATTACCCGAATTTCTGGTATCAAAATGGCCTCAAACTAAAGCTGAGCTATCAGTTTGAACCGGGCGATGATAACGACGGTGTGACCGTGCATATCCCGCTACCGATCTTGAACCAGATAGAAATGGCGGGCTTTGATTGGCAGATCCCTGGTTTGCGCCATGAATTGGTGATGAGCTTAATTAAGTCACTACCAAAAACGTTGCGTAAAAACTTTGTGCCAGCGCCAAACTACGCGGATGCATTTTTGGCACGCGTGACGGCAATGGAAATGCCATTGCTCGATGCGTTAGAAAAAGAGCTGCGCCGCATGACGGGTGTGGAACTTTACCGCGAAGATTGGAAGCTTGAACAAGTGCCTGAGCATTTGAAAGTGACTTTCCGCGCGGTCGATCATCGTAATCGCAAACTGAAAGAGCATAAAGACCTGCACGAGTTGAAAGAAAGCCTTAAAGATAAGGTGCAAGAAACCTTATCGAAAGTGGCGGATTCTGATATCGAGCAGCAAGGTTTGCATACGTGGAGTTTTGGCGAACTGCCGAAGGTGTATCAACAAAAACGCGGTGGCTACGAAGTAAAAGCGTACCCTGCGATTGTTGATAACAAAGACAGCGTCGAAATTAAACTGTACGAAACCGAGCAAGAGCAGGTAACGGCAATGCGTGCGGGCCAACGTCGTTTGGTGTTGCTCAATGTGCCATCGCCAGTGAAATATCTGCACTCTAACTTACCAAACAAGTCAAAGTTGGGTCTTTACTTCAACCCTTACGGTCGCGTGATGGATTTGATTGATGACTGTATCGCTTGTGGTATTGATAAGTTGATTGAAGAGCAGGGTGGCTTAGTGTGGGAATCGGCTCAATTTGAGAAGATGAAAGAACACATCCGAGCGGAACTGGGCGATACCGTGGTTGATGTTGCTCAGCAGGTCGAAACGATTCTGACAACTGCATTTAACATCAATAAGAAGCTGAAAGGGCGTATCGACTTCACCATGGCGTTTGCATTGTCAGACATCAAGGCACAAATCGAAGGGCTTATTTTCAAAGGCTTTGCGACGGAATGTGGCTGGAAGCGTTTGCCGGATATTTTGCGCTACATGAAAGCGATTGAACGTCGTATGGAAAAACTGCCAATCGATCCAAATAAAGACCGATTACACATGCTAAAAATCGAATCAGTAGTGAGTGATTACAAAGAGCTGCTGAATAAGATCCCGAAAGGCATGGCAGTACCAGAAAATGTGAAAGAAATCCGTTGGATGATAGAAGAGTTGCGTGTTAGCTTATTCGCTCAGCAGTTGGGTACGCCATATCCGGTATCTGATAAGCGCGTCATCAACGCAATTAATGCTTGTTGATATTTAGATTAATGCCCCACTAGAGTATTTGCCCTAGTGGGGCATTTATGTGCCGGTTATATATCGGTATGTAAATTGCATAATTTCGCCAAATGGCAGAACTGTCAAAGTTCCGGCAATGTATTGCCGTATTTACAAAATTATAAGAGAAGGTTAATTATGAAAAAGACACTACTCGCTCTAGCACTTCTAGGTGCATCTGCGACAGCATCAGCGGATTCTTGGATCTACGGCGGCGCAAGCGCCGGTCAAGCTGATCTTGGTAACGAGTCTGCGACTTCATACAATGTTCACGTAGGTACAGGTATTCTGCCATTTATCGGTCTTGAAGCGGGTTACCAGAACTTTGGTGATTTCGGCACCACTCAATACGGTAACAAGCGCATCGGTGATCTTAACGGTTCAGCAGTGTACTTTGCGGCGAAACCAAGCATTGATTTTGGCCCTCTGCACGTTTACGCGAAAGCGGGCGTACACTCTTATGAGTTGAAAGGCTCTAACTTCAAAGAAGACGAATTTGATACCATGTACGGTATCGGCGCTGAATACTTTGTTTTTGGTCCTATCTCTCTAGGTGCAAGCTACAACGTATTCTCGATGAAAGAAGAAGACGTGAAGAACTTCTCTATCAACGCGACGTTCCACTTCTTGTAATACGCACCTGTATTATTAAACCCAGCAAAGATGCTGGGTTTTTTTATATCTGAATCAATAGCGCTCTCGGTGTGGGCATGCCATCTCTCAGATAACCAGATAACCAGATAACCGGTCAGTGACCGAGGTTAACGTGAGATCTCAGGAGTGGCGACGAGGTAGTGTTTGATTAAACCCTCAAGCGCATCAACGGAATAGGGTTTGAATATCATTTTATCAATTCCGGCATGTTGAGCGTGCATAATGACCTCTTTAGAGTTGTCTGCGGTGCAACCAATAATGGGCACTTGATGAAACACGCTACATTGCCTGATGTGGCGACTAAACTCATAGCCATTCATTTCAGGCATGTGAATGTCAGTAATAACTAGGCCAATATTCGGCTGTGTTTTAAGCGTCTGTAGCGCTTCTTTGCCCGATTCAACAACCGTTGATACAACGCCTAAATTATCGAGTTGCTTACTAAAGACGAGTCGATTAATCGGATCATCATCGACCACTAAAATATGAATAGGTTTACTCGTCGCCTGCGTCAATAAATGCGCGGTGGCTTGCGGTTGCGCGCTGGCCTCATTCAATGGATCTCCATGATTCAAGGATCGAGCGACAAACGCTTCTGAGGATGACGTTGGTGACGGCATGTTGACGTTGCAAGGCAGGCTGATCTTTACGGTCGTGCCGATGTTAATCTCACTGATTATATCGATCTCTCCGGACATCAGGTCAACTAAGCGTTTAACGATAGAGAGTCCTAACCCGGTGCCGCCAAATCGTCGGCTAATGGTTTTATCGCCTTGCTGAAAGGGCGTGTAGAGCGATGCCAATTGCGCTTGGCTCATTCCGCACCCCGAGTCTTTCACTTCGATGTTGAGCTTATTGTGTTGCAAGTTAACCGCCACCTCAATCGCTCCTTGAGAGGTAAATTTGATCGCATTGGTTAAGATGTTATTGAAGATCTGCTGAATTCTTGGCCAATCCAGTTGAACAACCTCAATCGGTGTTGGTTGCCAGTCGAAAGAAAAAATAATGCCTTTTTCTTGGCACAATGGCTGATAAGTGGCCAGTGTGGCGCTAATTTCGTCGAATAGCCTTATGGGTTGTCGATCGAGCTCAAGCTGATCCGCCTCCATTTTGGAGAAGTCGAGGATATCATTAACGTGTAGATTGAGTCGCTGAGCCGACTGAATGGTTGAGTCGAGCAGTTGTCTACTCTCTTTGGATTGGAGATGGCTCGTTAATAAGCGCATTAACCCAATCATTGCCGCAATCGGGGTTCTGAGTTCATGACTGATGATGGCCAGAAAGTGATTTCGAGCCTCAATGGCTTTGCTTAACGCGAGTTGTTTTTCTTGCAGCAAAGTAATGTCATCGAACACGATCATAGAGAACTCACCGGTTTCCAACAGTTGCGTTAATGCTTGTTGTTTGATGCGATAAGTTTTGCCACCCAGAGTTTCAATTATTTCATCTATTTCATCGAATTGGGATTCCGCATGATTTTCTTGAGCGGTTTTTTGTTGCGCCTGATTTTTTTGCCATAGACGTTGAATGTGCGTATCAAAAATCGCTATTTCAGCCAAATCGCCACTGGGGCAGGCCGCGGTCTTCATATACTGAAAATTCTTATTCGATAACACAATCTCATGATCGTTAAAAATCGCGATGGGATTGGGAATATTATCAATGAGAGACGAGAGCCATCGGGTCAAGTTATCAATATTGGTTGTTTTAACGATCGCGTCTAATGCATTCTGTCGATAAGTGATGTCCATGATCACCACAAAAAAGCAATTGAGCTCCTTGTCGTAGGTGGCGATATCATGAATCCACAGTGTCTTTCCTTCTTTATTACGAATTCGAAATTCGTAGTCGAGCGTCGAATTATCCTGCAATGAATATGACACTTTCGCCAAAATTTGGCTCAAATCATCGATCACTAGATTGGCGAATCGATTGTCATGCTCGTGGACCATTTCTTCTCTACTGAAGCCAACAAGTCGATAAAACGCATCATTGGCATCAATGATGGTTGAGAATGGATCGTTGTTACACAGCAGCAAGGCACAATTACTCTTTTGAAAGAATGCTTGTTTATATTTGTGCTTTAGGCGTAAGTCTTTAAAAAATGAGCGTGTCATTATCAGAGCGGTGAGGTGAAAAACGGCCGCCATACTATCACTAGTTCTTATTCTCGCAATGTCAGAAAATTCCGATTTATCTTCCAGTGAAAAAGAGGGGAGAAAGGGGCATCTTAAACGAAACGTTAGCACGAAAGACGCGGGTATAGCATTTGCATTCGGACAAAAAAAAGCCACTCAATCGAGTGGCTTCTATGGTTTAAACATTTAATTAGGCTTGTTGTTTTTCAAGCTCAACGTTTTCTGCAACTTCATCTTCAATTAGCGCATCAACGATAACGGCACAAGCGGCATCGCCTGTGATATTAAGTGCGGTACGAATCATGTCAAAAATACGGTCAAGATCGAACAACAGTGGTAAACCTTCGATTGGAATGCCAGCCGCAAGAAGAACCGCAACCACCAAGAAAGATGGCCCAGGAACGCCCGCTTGACCAACTGCACCAAGCGTCGATGTTACGATGATGGCAATATAAGCGCCCATACCCAGCTCAATATTAAATAGCTGAGCAAAGAAGATCGCAACAAGTCCGTAGTAAATGGCGTTGCCTGACATGTTGATGGTTGCGCCTAGTGGCAACACAAATGATGCAGTGGAGTTACGTACTTTCAGTTCGTGTTCAACCGTATCCATGGTAACGGGCAGAGTGGCCATTGAAGACGCGGTTGATAGTGCGACTGCTTGTGGCTTTTTCATCGCGCTAATGAATTGCTTCGCTGACGTCTTCGTGAAGACGTGGATCATCGCTGGGTAAACCACAAAGCCGAAGATAAGGATCGCTGCGGTGTAAACAAGGAATAGCTTGAATACCACCATTAGCGCACCAAAGCCAAAGGTACCCACCGCTTCAGCCATCAGGCCAAACACACCGATAGGAGCAATGATCATCACTTTGTTGATCATCCATACCATCGCATCAACAACGCAGTTTACGCCATTGATGATAGGAGTACGGCGTTCTTCCGACTGTTTTGATAAAGCGATACCGAAGAATAGGCAGAAAACCAAAATTTGTAGGATGTTTGCTTCGTTCAGTGATTGGAAAACGTTGGTTGGGATCATACCAGTAACGGTTGCCCAAAAAGTAGGGAGTTCACCTTTAGAAGCGTATTCAGCTGAGAACATGCCTTCAACACCCGATAGGTCAATACCGATACCAGGTTGGAAGACGGTGCCCATAACCAGAGCAAGGGCAACAGCAAGTGCAGATGTCACTGCAAAGAAACCCAGAGTGACGGTGCCAACTTTGCCG
The DNA here is from genome assembly GCF_000827885.1 of Vibrio renipiscarius. Classification (GTDB taxonomy): domain Bacteria; phylum Pseudomonadota; class Gammaproteobacteria; order Enterobacterales; family Vibrionaceae; genus Vibrio; species Vibrio renipiscarius. The sequence continues at coordinate 592,195 of NZ_JTKH01000006.1, forward strand.
GCGGATTGGCTATTCCCTAAGCCTGCCGCACCAGAGATAAGCGCGACAGCGACTAAAGGGATGACAAGCATTTTGATTAAATTGATAAAAATTGCGCCAAGTGGTGCGAACATCACCGCGCTGTGACCCATCATGGCACCAACGGCAGTACCCACGATCATTGCGATGACAACTTGAACACCGATGTTGCTAAGTAAATTCTTTTCTTTGAACACGTCCATAACCTCTGTGCTGAATAACTTTTAAATCCTAGTATTAACCACTGTTCATATAGTAACTGGTGGATAATAATTCGAGTCAATTTTTTACACGTAATTTTTACAATTGGCAATACGCAACCGATGACAAAGGGGTGAATAAAATGCTTTTTCGCGGTCTTGCGGTGATTTTTACGTGAAAGTAAACGTTTGCATTTCTGGTGGGCGTGTTTTTGATGGCGTTTGTAGGTTTTGAGTTTGTTATTTGTTGCTGGTTTGGTTTGATGATTTGTTGGTTATGTTCTTTTAAGTGTCGGGGGATAGCTCGGGTGAATCAATGCTGGTTTGGCGGTGTTTAAGGGGCATTAAGTTGGCAGGGATAAACGTGAAAATAGACCAAGAAAAAAGGGATGCTTGGCTAGCATCCCTTTTTAAATCATACCAGTACCGTCAGTTTTGGTGCTTTGCTGACGCTTTACTGTTGTGTTGCTGCTTTCATTGGCGCGATGAATTGTTCAAGTGCTTGCAGCATTTGTTGTGGTTGGTCGAGATTGGTTTCAATGATCTTGACCACCGCGGAACCTGAAATTGCGCCGGCAGCTCCCGCATCAATCGCTTCTTTGACTTGCGCCGGTTCTGAGATACCAAAGCCAAGTAGCGCAGGCGGTGCATCGAATTGATTAAGGCGAGCCAGTAGGTCGGCGACGGGCATATTCGCTTTGGTTTCCGCGCCTGTTACGCCTGCACGAGAGAGCAAGTACGTATAGCCACCGCCCAATTTCGATACCGATTGAAGCGTTTCGTCACTCGCTGTGGGTGGGGCTATAAAGATAGGATGAATCCCAAACTTCTCAGCCGCCGCGACAAACTCAGCACTTTCGTTAGTGGGTACATCGGCAATCAGCACTGAATCGACGCCAGCCTTGGCACAGCGTTGATAAAAGTCTTCAATACCGCGCGAAAAGACCAGATTGGCATACATCAGCAAACCAATCGGCAGTTCTGGGTATTCTTGGCGGATTTTGCTAATCAATTCAAAGCAAATGTCTGGCGTCGCGCCGGAGTTTAGTGCTCGAATATTCGCGCCTTGAATGGTTGGGCCATCCGCAAGCGGATCGGAGAACGGCATGCCAAGTTCAAGCGCATCTGCGCCGGATTTAACCAGGGTGCGCATGATCTCAAGTGATTGTTCTGGGTTCGGATCACAGATTGTCACGAAGGGTACAAATGCGCCCTGTTTGATTTTGCCAAGGCGGTCAAACATCAGTTGATAACGGTCCATTAAAACACTCCTTTTTCTTCAAGAATGGCGTGGACGGTAAAGATGTCTTTGTCACCACGACCCGATAGATTAACCACCAGAAGCTGTTCTTTTTCTGGGTTTTCACGTGCCATGCGCAGTGCATGTGCCAAAGCATGAGCCGATTCAAGTGCCGGAATAATCCCTTCACTGCGAGCGAGTTCTTGGAAGGCATCTAGAGCTTCATCGTCGGTAACGTTGTCATATTCCGCGCGACCGATCGCATTCAGGTGCGCGTGCTGTGGGCCAACGGATGGGAAATCCAGACCCGCAGAGACGGAATAAGACTCTTCTACCTGACCATTTGGGTCTTGCATCAATGGCGCTTTCATACCAAAAAAAATACCGGTTTTACCATGTTTCAGTGGTGCGCCATGTTGGTCGGTATCAATGCCTTTGCCTGCGGGTTCAACCCCAATCAGACGCACGCTCTCTTCTTTGATGAAATCGGCAAACATACCAATCGCATTTGAACCACCACCAACACAGGCGATGACGGCATCGGGTAGGCGGCCTTCACGCGCCAAAATTTGGTTCTTAGTCTCTTCACCAATCATGCGTTGGAATTCACGCACAATGGTTGGGAATGGGTGAGGGCCAGCAGCCGTTCCCAATAGGTAGTGGGCCGTCTCATAGCTACCAGACCAATCGCGTAGCGCTTCGTTACAGGCATCTTTTAGGGTGGCAGAGCCAGAATGAACCGGAATGACTTCCGCGCCCATTAGTTTCATACGAAATACGTTCGGGCTTTGACGCTCAACATCTTTTGCCCCCATATACACACGACATTTCAGGCCTAATAAAGCACAAGCCAGTGCGGTGGCAACACCATGTTGACCTGCGCCCGTTTCGGCGATGATTTCGTCTTTACCCATGCGTTTTGCCAATAAGGCTTGGCCTAACACTTGGTTGGTTTTGTGTGCGCCACCATGCAACAGGTCTTCACGTTTTAAGTAAAGCTTGGTTTTGGTGCCCTTAGTGAGGTTACGAGTGAGCGTAAGCGCGGTTGGGCGACCTGCGTATTCTTGTAGCAGCGTCATAAACTCGCTACGAAATTCCGCATCTTCTTGCGCATCGATAAACGCTTGCTCTAGCTGCTCAAGGGCAGGCACTAAGATTTGCGGAACGTATTGACCGCCGTACTCGCCAAAATAGGCATCTAACTTCGCCATTGTTCTCTTCCTTAATATTGTCTAATTGCAGCAAACGCTTGTTGCAACTTCACTAAATCTTTCTTACCCGGTGCGCTTTCTACACCGGAGTTAAGGTCTAATCCTAAGCAGCCTTGTTGGCTGGCTTGCTGCGCATTGTCGGCAGAAATGCCACCTGCGAGCATCACTTGTTCGGTACTGCCTATCAACGACCAGTCAAACGCTTGTCCTGTCCCACCGCTTTGATTGCCAACTTTGGTATCAAGCAGGTGGCAGTCAACGTGGCGACTTAGGCGAATGGCCGTCTGATCGCTCACGCCATATGCTTTCCAGATCGCGATATCTGCGGGTAGTTGAATGCGTAGTGCATCCACGTACTCTTGCGATTCATTTCCGTGTAATTGGATGGCGGTTAAGTGTAAATGGTCCGCGATTTCTGCAACGATTTCTGCAGGATGATTTTGGAACACGCCCACATAGTTAAGTGGTGCGCCACTCATCACCAAGCGTGCTTGCTCTGGTGTGACGTAACGCTTGGAGGCTTCGACGAAGATCAAACCACCGTATACCGCCCCCGATTGATACGCTTTCGCCGCATCTTCTGAATGGGTTAGGCCGCAGACTTTGTTTTGCCCAAGAGTCACTTTTCGCACTGCTAATTCAATGTTTTTCTCGGCCATCAATGAGCTGCCGATCAAGAAACCGTTGGCGTAAGCACTTAAATCTCGCACTTGCTGGTGAGTATAAATCCCCGACTCGGAAATAATGGTCGCATTAGGTGCCAGTTCACGCAGTGTCGGTGCGAGCGCTTTCGTGCGGTTTAAATCGGTGCTCAAATCCCGTAAGTTGCGGTTATTAATGCCAATCACTTTCGCACCGAGTTTGACTGCGCGATGCAGTTCTTCCTCGTTACTGATCTCGGTTAATACGCCCATCTTTAACGAGTGCGCGACGTCTGCCAGTTGTTGGTATTCTTCATCATCCAATACTGACAACATCAATAGAATGGCATCCGCTTGGTAATGGCGTGCTAAGTAAACCTGATAAGGGTCAATCATGAAGTCTTTACACAGCACGGGTTGACGAACTTGGCGACTCACTTGAGGGAGAAAATCAAAGCTGCCTTGAAAATATTTCTCATCGGTTAATACCGAGATAGCATCGGCATGGTTGTTGTATACCGATGCGATGTAATCAAGATCGAAATCCTCTCGAATCAATCCTTTCGAAGGCGACGCTTTTTTACATTCCAAGATAAAGGCGGTTTTGTCACCGTTCAGTGCTTGGTAAAAATCACGTTCAGAAGATGCAAGCGTGGATTGAAACTCTTCGAGTGGTTGAGTGACTTTACGCGCCGCCACCCATTGGTATTTATCTCGGACAATTTTTGCCAACACTTCAGCCATTTGTGCCTCTTTTATCGAGACATGTTGTGATAAGTGGTCGGATACTTGTGTCATTGGTGATCCCTTTTTTATCCACGCGCCGCGAGTTGTTCAACCAACCGGAACGCCTTGCCTGAATTCATCGCCTCAATCGCTTGCTGCGTGTTGGCTTTCAAATCGTCATGACCAAAGAGGCGCATCAACAGTGCAACGTTGACGGCCACCGCCCCGAGCTGAGCATCGCTGCCTTTGCCGGTTAAAATATTGGTAATGATCGCTTTGTTTTCTTGTGGGTCGCCGCCTTTAATGGCTTCCAGTGGGAAGCGCTCCACACCAAAATCTTCTGGCGTTAAAGTGTATTGATGGATTTGGCCATCTTTGATTTCAGCGACGGTGGTTTCGCCATGAATGGCGACTTCATCTAATCCGCTACCATGAACGACGGCAGCGCGCTTCATGCCCATTTTTAGCATGGTTTCAGCAATTGGAAGAACTAACTCTTCGCTGTAAACCCCCATCAGTTCAATGTTGGGACGAGCGGGATTAATTAGCGGGCCAAGAATGTTGAAGATGGTGCGGGTTTTCATGGTTTGGCGCACGGGCATCGCATGGCGCACGCCACCGTGATACTGAGGCGCAAATAGAAAGGCAACACCAAGTTCATCAACGGCATCACGAGTGTCTTGAGCGCTCATGGCAAGATCAATACCGAACGAGTCGAGTAAGTCAGACGACCCCGATTGGCTTGATACGCTGCGATTGCCATGTTTCGCCACTTTCAGGCCACATGCGGCCGCAACAAACGCTGCAGTGGTGGAGATATTAATCGTGTTGTGGCCATCACCACCCGTACCGACGATGTCGGCAAAGTCATAGTCAGGGCGAGGGAAGGGGTTTGCATTGGCCAGAAGCGCCTTCGCAGCCCCCGCAATTTCTGCCGGTGTTTCGCCTTTGATTTTTAAGGCCGTCAGTGCGGATGCCATCAAGATCGGATCGAGTTCGCCACGAATGATGGTATCAAACAGTTGTTGGCTCTCTTGCTCGGTCAGCGCTTGTTGGTCATAAAGCTTATTAATAATCGGTTCCATGATTATATTCCTTATCCTTGATTTCGCTCTAATGCCCATTCAATGGCATTCGCGAGTAATGTGGCGCCGTAGGTGGTCATAATCGACTCTGGGTGGAATTGAAATCCACACACCTTGTCTTGCTCTTGTACTACCGACATCACGAGGTTATCCACTTCTGCGGTCACCGTCAGCTCTGCTGAGACGTGAGTGGCGACCAACGAGTGGTAACGCGCAATCGCAAGTGGTGACGGAAGGTTGGCGTAAATAGGGTGATTTTGGTGTGCCATCATTGACACTTTGCCATGAACGATATCGCCGGCACCAGCCACCGTACCACCGTAGGCTTCCACAATGGCTTGGTGACCCAGACAAATACCAATCATTGGTACCTTGCCTTTTAGGCGCAGGATCAGCTCTGGCATGCAGCCCGCTTGCGATGGTTCGCCAGGGCCAGGCGAGAGCAGCATGACCGGATTGTCGAGTTGGCCGATAGCGTGTTCAATCGTGGCGGCGGCAATGTGGTTGCGATAGATCGTGACGTGATGCCCCATGGCACGAAATTGATCAACCAAGTTATAGGTAAATGAATCGAAGTTATCGATAAAGACGATATTGGCCATGATAATCTTGCTCCCTTACCTGTGTTGAGAATTGTGCTGATGAGCGGCTTGAATCGCTGAGATCACCGCTTGCGCTTTGCCGCGTGTTTCATCCGCTTCTGCTTGTGGATCAGAATCGAATACCACACCAGCACCGGCTTGCACTTGGGCGATGCCGTTTTCAACGTACGCTGAGCGGATCACGATACAAGTATCTAACGTACCTTCGCCAGTGAGGTAACCCACGGCGCCGCCGTAGCTGCCGCGTCGGGCTTGTTCGACATCACGAATTAATTGCATGGCGCGAATCTTTGGCGCACCGGTTAACGTGCCCATATTCATGCACGCTTGATAAGCATGTAACGCGTCAAGATCGTCACGTAATTGACCGACGACGCGTGACACCAAATGCATCACGTGGCTATAGCGGTCGACTTTGAGTAAGTCTGCCACATGGCGTGTGCCCGCTTCCGCAATGCGTGCGACATCGTTACGAGCTAAATCCACCAACATCATATGTTCCGCGTTTTCTTTACCGTCGGTGCGTAGCTCTAACTCAATGCGGCTATCAAGGTCAAAATCAATCTCACCATTGGCGCGTTTACCACGGTGACGCGTACCGGCAATGGGGTAAATTTCGACTTGGTTGGTGTCGGTTTCATATTTCAAGGCGCTTTCTGGAGAGGCGCCGAAAAGCGTAAATAGCTCATCTTGCATGTAGAACATGTAAGGGCTTGGATTATTCAATTTCAGTTCTTTATAAGCCGCTAATGGTGAAGGGCAAGGTAGAGTGAAACGACGCGAAGGCACCACTTGGAAGACATCGCCTTTGACAACGAACTGCTTTAAATCACGCACGGTTTGGCAAAAATCGTGATCGGACACGCTTGGGGTGACGCTCACATCGGTCAGCGGCGTCGCCAGGGGCAACGTTTTAGGATCGCCACATGCTTGGGTAATCTCAATCAAACGTTTTTCGATAGTAGCTGCACTACTGGTGGTGTCGAAGCGCGTTGCTTGCAATAAACAGCTCTGTGTTTGGTGATCGACGATCAACAACGTTTCTGCAACGTAGAAAACATAGTCTGGGCATTGGTTCGTGGCTTTCGCGTCCCCAAGCGGCTCAAAGTTTGCTACCAAGTCGTAAGCGAATAGACCGCCGAGAAACAAAGCGTGTTTGTCATGTTTTGAGAGATCAAAGCTGTGCTGAATGAGGCGTAGTGCATCAAAAGAAGACGCTTCACGCAGACGAGAATCTTCATCTAATTGATTATTCGGATCTGAATACGTCAGCGTGAGTTGCTTCTCTTGTGACTCAAACACAATACTCGAATGAATGTTTTTTTCGATGTGGCGAAGCAGTGCCTGACCATTGTCGGTCAATGCTGTCATGGTCACTTGATGTCCATAACACACAATGCGTACCGCCGAATCGACAATCAGCAGGCTTTTGAGGTTTTGCTTAGAATCAATCTCAGCCGATTCCAGTAATAAGCTATCGGTCTTGTTTTCGCACAAAGTATGGAAAAGGCGCGTGGGATCTTGAGCATACGGTACTTGCGTATGGATCACATCGACGCTAGCCAGTGCGTTTATTGTAATGGCCTTATTCACAAGACCTCCTTTTAATTGTTTGTATCCTTTCTGTTATACAGTCTCGCATAAAGCAAACGTTCTCCCAAACGGTGAATACTTGTATTTGCTTATTTCTTAAACAGTTGGGTGTGAGGTGTACAACAAAACAAAAAGCCCGCTAATCTAAGCGGGCTTTGTGAGTGACTTCTTTTTCAATCTGTCGATAAATTAGAAATACACGCTTGCCCACCAAGAACGGTTCCAAGTGCGCCACCAAGATAACTCTGCTTGCTTCCCTTTAGATTGGGGCAAAGTCACTTTTGTTTTCTGCTTTTGGTTAAATTCTTGTAACATAGCCTGTCTTCAACTTCTCGCCTGTAATTGCGTACTAGTTAACTAGTATTTTAACCTGGTGTCAACCTTTCGTCCTACACTAATCAATATGTTTTTATTGAGTTGCGCCGAAGAACGGTTAATAAGCCTTGTCGCCACTGACGCTAACAACGTGTCAGTGTTGCGTTATCTATGAATGGCATTGTCGTGGGTGAGAGGGGGCAGCCGAGAATGAACAAAATAATTGGTACCAAAAACAGATATGAAAATAGACTTACACAGCCATACAACCGCCTCTGATGGTCGATTCAGTCCACAAGACCTAGTGGATCGCGCGGTCGGCTTTGATGTGAAAGTATTAGCGATAACCGATCACGATACCGTGAACGGTTTAGCGGCAGCGAAACAATACGTTGCTGACAATAATATTGACCTTAAGATTATCAACGGAATCGAGATTTCAACGGTATGGGAAAACAAAGACATCCATATTGTTGGACTGAATCTTGAACCTGACCATCCGCAGCTACAGAGTTTAATCTGCGAGCAAAAACAACGCCGTGAAGTTCGCGCCGAATTGATGGCGGATCGTTTAGAAAAAGCCACCCGTGAAGGTGTGCTAGAAGAAGTCAGAGCCATTGCCGATGGCGCTCCATTAACCCGCGCACACTTTGCGGCGTGGCTGGTGGCGAATGGCTATGCGAAGACGATGCAGCAGGTTTTCAAAAAGTATTTAACGCGTAATAACCCCGGTTATGTGCCACCTAATTGGTGCTCAATGTCGGAAGCGGTGGCCGCAATTCATGCGGCGGGTGGTAAGGCGGTCCTTGCTCATCCTGCGCGTTATGGTTTGACTGCGAAGTGGATAAAGCGTCTACTGGCTGCGTTTGTTGAAGCAAACGGTGATGCAATGGAAGTGGCGCAACCTCAGCAAGCACAACAAGAAAGACGCAACTTGGCTGATTATGCGATACAATACAATCTATTAGCGTCCCAAGGCAGCGACTTTCACTATCCATCACCATGGATGGAGTTGGGGCGTAACCTCTGGTTGCCATCCGGCGTTGAACCAGTTTGGAAAGATTGGGGTATCGAGCCTTCATATTACGGTACTTCAGAGATCGATTAATGAGGAATTACCATGAGCCAGTTTTTTTACGTTCATCCTGAAAACCCACAGGCTCGCTTGATCAGTCAAGCGGTAGCAATCATTCGTAACGGTGGAGTGGTGGTTTACCCAACCGATTCCGGTTACGCACTTGGCTGCCAGCTTGAAAACAAGCAAGCACTAGAACGTATCTGTCAGATCCGTCGTCTTAACGACAAGCATAACTTTACATTGTTATGTCGTGACTTATCTGAGATTGCATTGTATGCGCGCGTTGATAACGCCGCGTTTCGTTTGCTAAAAAACAACACGCCGGGGCCTTACACCTTTATCTTTAAAGGGACAAAGGAAGTGCCACGTCGTCTCATGAATGCCAAGCGTAAAACCATTGGTATTCGTGTGCCAGATAACCGTATTGCACTAGACTTATTAGAAGCGCTTGGTGAGCCAATGATGTCGACATCGTTGATTTTGCCCGGCAACGAAGTGACGGAATCTGATCCAGAAGATATCCGCGACAAACTTGAGCACGCGGTGGATGTGATCCTAAATGGTGGTTACCTAGGTGAGCAGCCAACCACAGTGATCGACTTTAGTGAAGGCGAAGCGGAGTTGGCGCGTTTAGGCGCGGGTGATCCTACCCCATTTGAATAACCGACATTAGACGAGGACAACGCTTAAAATTAGCTGTCCTCATCGGCAATATTTGATATATTATGCGACCGCGAATTTAGGTCGCATATTTCATTCGACGTCTGAGAAGACGACACATAGGTAGTTAGATGAACGAAAAACTTCAGAAAGTATTGGCTCGAGCGGGTCATGGCTCTCGACGTGAATTAGAAACGTTGATTAAAGCAGGACGCGTGAGTGTGAACGGCATGGTCGCTAAGCTAGGTGAGCGCCTAGAAGATGATAGCGCCATCGTTCGTGTTGACGGACACACAGTGTCGGTTAAAGCAGATGAAGAAGTTGTCTGTCGTGTATTGGCTTACTACAAGCCTGAAGGTGAGTTATGTACTCGTCACGATCCAGAAGGTCGTCGTACAGTATTTGACCGTCTACCTAAAATCCGTGGGTCTCGTTGGATTTCTGTTGGTCGTCTAGATGCAAACACATCTGGTCTACTACTGTTTACGACCGATGGTGAATTGGCTAACCGCCTAATGCACCCAAGTCGCCAAGTAGAACGTGAATACCTAGTACGCGTTTTTGGTGAAGTAAACGAACAGAAAGTGAAAAACCTAGTACGTGGTGTTCAACTTGAAGACGGCATGGCTCGTTTTGAAGACATCGTGTATGCCGGTGGTGAAGGCATGAACCATACGTTCTATGTCGCGATCAACGAAGGTCGTAACCGTGAAGTTCGTCGTTTGTGGGAATCACAAGAGACAACGGTTAGCCGCTTGAAGCGTGTTCGTTACGGTGACATCTACTTAGATAAGAAACTGCCTCGTGGCGGTTGGATGGAACTGCAACTGAAAGACGTAAACTACCTACGCGAATTGGTTGAGTTGAAACCAGAACGTGAAACAATGCTAGACGAAAGCAAAGATTCAACGTCACGTAGCCGTGAGCGTTCACGTAGCCAGAAAATTCGTCGCGCCGTTAAGCGTCACGAAGAGCGTGTAAGCGCGCCAAAAGGTCGCAGCAATAACCCAAGCCGCCGTAAGCCGAAAAAAACGGCTGGTGAGCAAGGTGCTCGCGCTAAAACGCAAGTGAGCCGCCCAAGCCGCCCTGCGAAAAAATAAAAGATAAAAAGCAGCCTTCGGGCTGCTTTTTCTTTTCTTGTCTCTGAATGTCATGCGCCGCGCATCATCAAGAATCAATAGCCCATCATCGATCGTTAATCACCGCAGTAAACATCGTCAATCAGGACTGCCACTAAGCAGCACTCAACGCTGGCAAGTCGCAGACGACTTATTCACATGATAAAGCGATTGATAGGTATCGATACGAATCGTGTGTACTTGAGCAATGTCATTAAGCGCGGCAACCAATCCCTCAAATGGATCGTTTTGATTTAGCCATTCCGCTATCACGGAAAACCGGCGATTAGAAGACAACAAAACATGCGCCAGTTGTGGTGAGCTCATCGTTAGCGGTAGGGTGGTTTCTTCTCGTGAGCGTTCACCCAGTTCGGGGCAATCGCTAAAGTTGATGGCGTGATCATAGCCCGATTCTCCACGAACAATTCGCAAACCGAGCGAGTCCAATATTGGGTCAAGAAGGACTTCAAAGTCGTAGACTAAAATGAGCGCATCGGGATGGCAAACTCGGCAAAGTTCACGGATAAGTGTGTCGCTTTTCGCATAGTAAAGCGATCCTGCAAACGTCACCAAATCAACACTATTACTTTCAAGTGGGATCGATTCACCATGACCTTGTCGGTAAATGACTTTGGGGTGCGATGTTGCTTGATCAATCATGGCCTGGCTTGGCTCTATACCATGTATTTTATCGCAGTATGGCGTTAACGCGATAGCCGATAATCCGGTACCACAACCAATATCAACGGCGTGTGAGAAGGGGGCTGAATCTGCAAATTGCTGCTGTAAAATGAGCGCATGAATCGGTGGGCGGTAGGCCGCATAGTGGCGGGCAATGGCTTCGTTATAATGTTCGCTCACAACGTTTCCTTTTATCAATTTAAGTCTTTGGCTATTTATACTGATTACAATCGCTGATTTAAAACCAGCCAGTACACCTAAAAGAACCACTAAATTAACGTATTTATTGCGTGAAAACTTAGCGACATATCATGATTTGAGAGCGATGGATCTGAGGCTATATAAGATAAATGGCATGAGAAAGCGGGCGTATCGTTGTCCCTTTCTTTCTCATGAGATCGGATGGGTTCTTTGGTGGTTATGCTAGCAACTTAGTGGCACACGTGGCTTTTGATCATGTGTCGGCAGTAATCGATATACTCATGGCTATCTGGCAGGAATTCGTCGTTATCTTCCATTTGCACCACTTGTTGAAAAACCTCGATAGCCGCTTGATACAAACTGCCGCCTTGAGCGAAGTTTTCTAGACTCCATTCCGCTTCACCACTGTCGACAAGCGTGCGTGCTTTGAAGAAAAGATGCTTGGCTGAGGGCTCAGCCTCAATGACGCGGTCCATAATTTCTAGGGCATGCTGCGGGACACCTTCGTAGCTGACGAGATCCGCATACAGCAACAGACATTCAACATTATTCGGCTCGATGCTTAAGGCATGCTCTAACAACTCTTGTGCTGCCGTGTCATCAATATCTAATGAGAAATAGAGCGTCGCTAAGTGGTAGTAGGCTTTGATAAAGTTAGGGTTAAGCTCAATCGCCTTATTAAAGTCTGCCAACGCTTGCTGCGTATCGATTTCCTCTTCTTCCATGAGACGGCCTTCATTTTCAAGGATATGAGGACCAGCAACGTACACTCCACGTTGATAGTAACCATAAGCAGAAAATGGATTCGATTCGATGTACTGATTGAGTCGTTCTAGCTTTGATGCGTCAGCCTGATCAAGGTTAAACGATTTAAGCGAATTGAGGAAGGATTGTAGTCGAGTCATTAGTTATGTCGTGCTGAATGAATAAGAAAAACAAAGCGCAAGCCTATCTAAAATAAGCCGGCGCGTAGAGTAGCACGACTTTGTAGTGAACACTGTATTTGGGACGAATATTTTTTGTACTCAGGCTGTGCTCAACCTTATGATCGTGGTTCATTAGGCATCCAATGCTTGCTGCCAATATTGGCGCGTCAGGTCTGACACGCTTTCAAACCCCTGCGACTGTTCGATAACAAAGTTTGCCAGATTTTGAGCAATGTTTTGGTTACTCAATAACGTTAGGCTACGTATTACGCGGGTGATTCTCAGCTGATTATGATCTTGGCTTTTTAACCATACATGATCACGACTGCTTAGAGGGTGGAGAGAAAGAATGCGCTCGCCATCTCGAGTCAGTCCCCAAAATTCCAACATAAGATCGAGTGCTTTCAAATGTGCTGTCGGTAAACGTGGATCATGAGCAAACTGCGCGCGATCTCCGGGAGTAACTAAAGGCGCGTGGCGGTTGAACTTAGTACCTTGGTCGATTGGAAATAAAACTTGGATGTATTTGTGGTCATGCTCTAGCCAAAAGTGATTGTAGGCTAAGAACTGATCAATCGGTCGACCTAGGCTGTCGGGCTTTTCACCCAGAATAAAACCAGCAATATCATTCATGACAGTTTCCATTGTGTTTGTACTCGCTCTCTTGGCGAGTTTCGCGTATGCAAGATAGCTTAAATGATGAATTATAAGCTGTTTTAGGTTCGGTAACGTGAAGTAAAATCAATAAAAAAGCCAGACAACATTCGCTGACTGGCTTTCAATAATCGTTATTTCGGTACTTAAAGCCCGACGATTAGCGGTTCTGTGCGTCTGCTACCATCGCAAGTGCCACGGCTTCAGCGACCTTGATACCATCAATACCCGCAGAAAGGATACCGCCTGCATAACCTGCACCTTCACCCGCTGGGTAGAAGCCTTTTAGGTTAACACTCTGGTAGTCTTTACCACGTTTGATGCAAATAGGAGAAGAAGTGCGAGTTTCTACGCCAGTCAGTAGACCATCTTCAGAGGCAAAGCCTTTGATTTTCTTATCAAAAGCAGGGATTGCTTCACGAATCGCTTCAATCGCAAAGTCAGGCAGTGCTTTTGAAATATCCGTTAGCTTGATACCTGGAGTGAATGACGGTTCAACGCTACCGATAGCACTAGGATCGCGACCTTTTAGGAAGTCACCGATTTTTTGTGCTGGCGCATCGTAGTTCTCGCCACCGAGCACGTAAGCACCCGATTCAAGTTCACGTTGCAGACGAATACCTGCCAGTGCATCACCTGGGTAATCACGTTCTGGATCGATACCCACAACGATTGCGCTGTTTGCGTTACGCTCAGCACGTGAGTATTGGCTCATACCGTTCGTTACGACGCGGCCTTCTTCTGATGTTGCCGCTACCACCGTGCCACCAGGACACATACAGAAGCTGTAAACCGTGCGGCCATTTTTACAGTGGTGAACCAATTTGTAATCGGCAGCGCCAAGGATTGGGTGACCCGCATTTTTACCAAAACGCGCTTCATCAATCATTGATTGCTTGTGTTCAATACGGAAGCCAACCGAGAATGGTTTTGCTTCCATGTAAACGCCACGCTCGTTAAGCATCTCAAACGTATCACGCGCAGAGTGACCAACAGATAGCACCACATAGCGAGATTTGATTTCTTCGCCATTAGAAAGCGTTACGCCAGTGATTTGGCCATCTTCCATATGGATGTCATCAACACGAGTGCTAAAACGGATTTCGCCGCCTAGCTCGATGATCGTCGCACGCATCTTTTCAATCATGGTGACTAGCTTGAACGTACCGATGTGTGGCTTGCTCACGTACATGATTTCTTCTGGCGCGCCTGCTGCGACAAATTCCGTGGTCACTTTACGGCCGTAGAAGTTTGGATCTTTGATTTGGCTGTACAATTTGCCATCAGAGAACGTACCTGCGCCGCCTTCACCAAACTGCACGTTTGATTCCGTGTTCAGCGTGCGTTTGCGCCAGAAACCGAAGGTATCTTTGGTACGTTCACGAACTTCTTTACCACGTTCAACAATGATTGGGTTGAAGCCCATTTGCGCTAGGATTAGGCCAGCAAAAAGACCACATGGACCAAAACCGATAACGATTGGACGTTCAGTTTGGTTTGCTGGCGCTTGAGCGACAAATTTATAATCCATGTCAGGCGTTTCTTTTACGTGTGGATCGCTAATGAACGCTTCTAACATTTCAGCTTGATTTGCCACTTCAACATCAAGGGTGTAGATCAGTTGGATGTTGGCTTTCTTACGAGCATCGTAGCCACGTTTAAACAGATTAAAAGAAAGAACTTGGTCTGCTGCGATGCCAAGTTTTTTAGTAATGGCGTCTAGGATCGCGCCGTCCTCGTGATTGAGAGGCAGTTTAATTTCAGTTAAACGTATCATAGTGATATCTCGTTACTTATGTTGCTGTAGGTGTCTTAGCCAGTGACTATCTTCAGTATTGAGGACAGTCGACTCGCTCACAATGGCGCGCATTTTACGAGAAATTGAATTGTCTGTCATACTAAATCAGGGATAGGAGAGCATTTTGCCTAATATTAAGCGCGCATAATGTTGAATTTTGATTTGGGACGAGTATTATCCCCATCTTATTTTTTGACTAATTTAAGAGTTGATTGTCATGGCGTTTGTCGTAACGGATAACTGTATCCAATGTAAATACACTGATTGTGTCGCGGTATGCCCAGCAGATGCGTTTCATGAAGGGCCAAACTTTATGGTGATCAACCCGATTGAGTGTATAGATTGCGGCTTATGTGTTGACGAATGTGCAGCGCAGGCGATCTTTCAAGAAGATGAACTTGCTGACGACCAACAAGTGTTCATTGAGCTCAATGCGGAATTGGCTGAGATCTGGCCGGTACAGACTGAAGTTAAACCGGCTATGGATGACGCAGAACAATGGAACGGCGTACCAAACAAGCTAGATAAGCTAGAGCGTTAACCCGTGATTAGGGCGTTTTTGATTTCGCGAACGAAATTAAAATGACGTCATATAGAGATGATAAAAAAGCGTAACGATTGAATCAGTCGTTACGCTTTTTTTGTGCGGTTATTTTGCTCGTATCAGCATGGCATGGTAAGCGCTAATTAGCTGTGCTGACGGCGCATGTTATCGAGGATGATGCCTGTCGCCATCGCAACGTTCAGTGATTCTGCGCCACCAAATGCGGGGATGGTGATTTTATCGGTCACGAATGTTGCCGCTTGCGCGCGAATACCGTGAGATTCACTGCCCATTAACAAAATACCTTCTGCGGCAAACTCGGTTTTATGGACGCTTTCACCTTCAAGGAACGCACCGTAAACCGGTAGATTTGCCTGTTCTAAATAGCTCGGTAGATCCAATTGGTGCACTTGCACCCGGCCAAAGCTGCCCATCGTGGCGCTGATGGTTTTTGGATTGTATGGATCAGCACAATCGTTGCTCGCAATGATGTGTTTAATGCCATACCAATCTGCAACACGAATAATGGTGCCAAGGTTACCAGGGTCTTGAACGCCATCGAGCGCAATCATCATGCCTTTGGCTTCTGGCGCTTCAAATGTTGGGATCTCAACCACGGCGATAGCCGCATTGTTGCTCACTAAGGTGCTGGCTTTGGTTAAGTCATCCAGTGAGGCTTCAATGCACTCGAATCGTTGAAGTTCCGCTTGGTTCAGCGCGAGAAAATCGGCGGTTGCGAAAACGTGTTTTACCGTTAACGTACTACTTGCGAGTTCGAGTACGTTTTTTTCACCCTGAACTAGGAATAAGCCAAGTGCTTTACGCTGTTTTTTTTGGCCCAAAGCACGCAGCAGTTTTAGTTGGTTTTTAGAAATCATTTTTTTATCCCAGATGAAAACGCAGCGATTATAACCGCACTCGCCACTTGATGCTACGCACAGCGTGATTCCTCTGTGGCCTTTATTTTCTTGAGTGTTGAGATTGTTTGAATTACCACCAATGCTTGACGGGTTCCCATTGCATGGGAAAACGGCGTCTAGCGATAATTGTTGCCAGAATAAAAGCGGCGCATATTCGAGTAGAACCAATAAGCAAGATACCGCAGCCAAAAGCCACCGCGATGCGAAGGATTCGCGTTGAAGATGGTGTCCTATGAAACCGTGTCGATGCTGTTTCATTTAGGACAGGGTAAAGAGGATAGGGAATGTTAGAAGAGATCAGCCGTTTGAACGTACCACAGGTCATGACTTCGCCAGAGTGTGCGCTTAAGCACGCGAAGGCTTTGGATAAATCATTGTTTGAGCTAGTGAACGGTATTGAAATTCTCAGTGCCGTCGGCCCCACCAATTATAATCAGCAGAAAGAGGCATTCTTTCAGCGTCATTTTTCCATCGAACCTCAGTTCACCTATAGAGAAAATATTCATAACCCATTTCAGTTGAAGCGGCAGCTGTTTAATCTGCCCATTGAATCGGTTGAAGATACGGATTTACAACGGATTTATGAAGATGTCATTTTGTCTTATGTGGATAAAATCGACCAACTGCAAACCGTCGGTACTCAAGACTTCCTCTATAATTCGTTGCGTTATTTTGGCGAGCCGACAGAGAAGGATATTCGCAATGCGACCTTTATTCTGCACTTACCCGATTCCGATGATGATGATCAAAAACTGGTGGATGCGAATGGCATTCAAGCCATCATGGCCGATTTTGCCAAGCAGGAAGATTACCAGTACGACTTGGTCATTGATGACAACATGATTGCCAATGCGCTGGTCAATAAAACCACGGTGAAAATCAACAGCGCTGCCAGTGTGCCAGAGATCGAAGCGCATGCATTAGCGCATCATGAGTTGGGGGTGCACCTTGCCACGACCATTAACGCAATGAACCAACCATTTCGTGTTTTATCACTGGGTTGCCCGGTTAATACCATGACTCAGGAAGGCATGGCGATTCTCAGTGAATATCTGGCTGGGCATCTCACCATAAAACGATTGAAAATTCTCGCGTTACGCGTACTTGCGGTTGAGTCGATGATTAAAGATAAGTCCTTCCGCACCACCTTTATGATGCTAAAAGAGCAGTTAGGGGTAGAGAAGAACCTTGCCTTCACCATTACGGCGCGTGTTTATCGCGGCGGTGGCTTCACCAAAGATTATTTGTATCTTCGCGGTTTTCACGAAGTGTTGCATGCTTATGAAGAGCAAGAAGGATTTTTAAACTTGCTGTGTGGAAAAACCGCACTGATGCATTTGCCACAAATTAATCGACTTGTGGCGAAGGGGATATTTAATCCACCAATCAAGTTAACCCCTTCGTTTGTGAATCCAACGGATAATGATGACGTGCGCCGTTTTATCACCCACGCGATTAAGTAAACGAACAATCCGTTATTCAATCTATTGAGCAGCCTGAGGGCTGCTTTTTCGTTTAAAGAGTGCTTCTTCAGTGGCGGATTTTTGAGAAGGAAAATCCTATTTCTCGTTAGACTCATTGTGGTTAATTAATCTTTCATTCTCATTTCAAAGGAAATCGAGATCTGTTGCCTTGCTTGAAAAATGAGCAAAAGTAATATGGGCCGTAAGAACGTTACTTCAAGTCAACTTACGCAGGTAATACGTGAATATACTTCTCATCATCTCTACCGTTATTTTGGCTAAATTTATCGGTTCACAAATAGGCTTCACCTATAATCTTTTCTCTGATCCATTCAGCCTGAAGCTGGCGTTTATTGATTTTTGCTTGTTTGTCGTTGTTGGGGTGGCTTTAAATTTTACTTACAACAAGATCAGCACGGCATTCAAAAACTTTAGGCAAAATTAACCCAAAAATATATTAGGTTTTTATGTGGTTACTCGTAATGAAATGTTAGGCCGTTCTACACAGATACAGGAATGATAAAGATAACAGCACGGTAGCAAACGAGTTATGCCGCCGTTATGTTAAAGAAAGGAGGGAGAAATGGACGTTCTCAATCAACTCTACCCATCAGATAGCCAGATGGATAGACTAAAAAACTCACCCAACTCAGGTGAGATTCATTTGCTAAATCTGTTTAAATTTCGTGAACAAGCGGAATATGCAGATGGACGAGAATCAACGTTAACGGGCAGGGAAGCATACGATTTGTATGGACAGCCAATGGCGAATATTCTCAAAAAATACGGCGCTGAGGTCGTTTTCTATTCGGAAATTACAGGTTTAATCTTAGGTCAGGTTGACGACCTTTGGGACTCATTTGTAATCGTGAAGTATCCGTCGCGAAAAGCACTACTTGAAATGACGTCTTCAGAGGAATTCAAAGCGCTCAGTATTCACCGCGAAGCAGGTTTGGCCGGGCAACTAAACATCGAAACGAAAGCACCTTGAGTCGTTCAGTCGATGTCTTTTGTTATAAGCCAATGCATCAAGTTTTTAGGAATGAGACTTTTTTATGAAGAGGGCTTCAAAGAAAGGCATGACTAACCTTTTAGTGGTTAAGGTTTCAATCGTGTCAGCAATAGTTGGAGCAAGTCTTTGTGCAGGGAGAAGCTTATATGAAACGACATTTCTCCAATACGATATGTTTGGGGACGTCTTTCCTGCATTAATCTTTGGGACGTTGGGTGGTATTGCTGGGGCTTTAATTGGGGTGATGATCGGTATTGTCGTAAAAAACGTGGTTGCATGAGATGGAGCACCCGTTAACATAGCATGATGTTTATTCAATAAATTGAGGATCTTATGAGAGTAAGATTAATGGCACAGTCTGATTTAAATGAGACGGCAGAAATACATCAATTAGCTTTCGTGAGACAGAAACAATCTTATGAATGGTTAGTGTGTAATTTTAATGCGTTCCCGCGCGTGCTCTGTTTTGTGGCTGAAGAGAACAATAAGATTATCGGGTATATTCTTTGGACTCAAAAAAGTGGTTTTCGTCCTGAAGTCGTCATGGAAATAGAACAATTGGCGGTCGCACCTATCCACCAAGGAAAAGGCATTGGACGTTGTCTAATCCTAAATTCATTACCACTAGTAAAAGAAAAGTTGGCGGAGAATGACTCGGTACTAAAGCATGTTTTTGTGACGACGAGAGCGGATAATCATGCCCAAGAATTATACAGGTCGACATTGGGTGCTGAGGTAGAAGCAACGATTACAAATCTATACTCCGCGGATGAAATATTAATGATTGCCCGCGATGTGAGTTAAGCAAACATAAACCGTGTGTACGTGTCTCACTTAAATATGGTGGTATCGATAAGGACGTTATATGGGCAGCATCTATCTGTTTGATTGGGGTGACACGCTGATGGTCGATTTCCCTCAACAGCAGGGGAAAATGTGCGATTGGGCAACGGTTCAGCCGGTAAGTGGCGCATTAGAAACACTCGAGCAGCTTTCAAAAACGCACGAAATTTATGTTGCGACAAATGCGGCTGACTCGTCAGAAGTTGAGATTAAGTCTGCGTTTGAGCGGGTTGGCTTGGCTCAGTTTATTTCGGGTTATTTTTGCAAAGCCAATCTAGGAATAGGAAAAGGCACACCAGGCTTTTACCATAAAATTGCCGAGGTTTTAGGGCGGGAACCGCACTTATTTGTCATGGTGGGTGATACATATGACAAAGATATAGAACCCGCATCGGCTGCGGGAATTAAGGCAATTTGGTTTAACCCAGAACACAAGGACATTGAGGTCGGTGTTGGTGTAAAACAAATTCATCACTTGTCGGAGCTTTGTTGTTCAAGATTGGATGTCTGAGTATCGAAGTCATGATGAAGCTCGCGGTATGTAAGTAAGGATATATTAAGATGGATCGAATTGATAAATATGCAGGGATAAGCTTTTGGGGCGTGTTTTTGATTGCGGTTTTCATCAAGTTATTACCCGTCGATATGATGATCATTAACGTTCTAAAAACATTGGTTATTATTGCTTTGTTTCATATGCTTCTGTACTCCTTTTATGTGTCTTTTAGTGCTCGTAAAACGCCGTATAAAATCGGTTTGTTCGTATTCTCTATTGTTTTCCCGATTGCTTCTGGATTCATACTGTACTTCTTAAAGCGGGTTCTAAAAATGGGGGGACGTTGATTGTATCGAGGTTTGCAAAGCCTGTAATACCAGCTTTCGACGTATGCTGTGCTGGCCATTTATACTGATGGTGACGCTGTTTTTCCTGTGTTTCGCCGATTTCTCAATCTTTGATATAACTCGAAAGATAAGGGGTCAATCAAACTCGCTTCCCATCAGCATGCTTAAATGGATCTCATGTGCGAATAATGAGCGTTTTGGGAGGTGATTGTGCATGTAAGAGTTTGGATTGCGACTGGGATTAGGGTGCTGGCCATTTATTTGGTGTTTGAGGCCGCGGTATCATCATTTTCTGCTATGACCACGGCACGATCATTAGGTTTAGAAAACACCGGCGTCTATGTTGTTAATCTCTTGAGTTTGTTTCTTGCTGCAATATTGTGGTTTTTTCCTATGTCGATAGCAGGAAAAATAGTTCCTATTACGATGGAAGAATCAGAAAGTCGTTATACGGCGATAGATCTTGCTAAAGTCGGCTGTGGTTTGCTCTCGATTTATTTGATTGTTGATAATTTATGGTCCATTACACTGGCTTTTTATTTCGTGGATAGTGGGTATCAGCAAAATTCAGACGCGATCGTCAATTTATCGAGTGGTATTTTGAGCCTTGTGTCAGGATTTATCCTTCTGTTTAATACTAGAAAAGTGGCGGTGTATTTATCTAGATTGGCTTAATTTTATTAGTCAAAATTGGTTTTTCCGCTTATCTCTCATCTTTTATGATAAATATCTACCTGAATATAGGTTTAATCATAATGTGTTTTGTACCTATTCTTGGTCGCAATAATATT
This sequence comes from Vibrio renipiscarius, assembly GCF_000827885.1. GTDB lineage: Bacteria > Pseudomonadota > Gammaproteobacteria > Enterobacterales > Vibrionaceae > Vibrio > Vibrio renipiscarius. Next base: position 613,358 of record NZ_JTKH01000006.1, read on the forward strand.
TAGTATCAAAAATTAAGATAACGGCTTATTGTTAAATGACGTAGTTTTACTCTCAGCACGGTGCTAGGTAGATAGCTCCATGGACATTTATTCCCTCTAAGGATAAAATTATCGGTCGCGGCTGCACAGAATTTTCAGTCAACTCAAGAGAAAATATGATGATTGTAGAAAATGTGCTTCCTGAATATTACGCAGAAATGCTCAGTGTTTGGGAAAATTCAGTCCGAGCTACTCACGACTTTATAACAGAAGAAGATATTGAGTTTTTTAAGCCAATTATCATTGAACAAGCCTTTCCTGCGGTAACACTAAGATGTGTTAAAAGCGATAACGGTGCAATTTTGGGTTTCGTGGGTGTTCATGAATCCAAGATTGAAATGTTGTTTATCTCAAATGAGGCGAGAGGGAAGGGGGTTGGCAAAGCTTTGCTGCAATATTCCATAGAACAGCTCGGCGCAACAAAAGTAGACGTGAACGAACAAAACCCACTAGCGGTTGGTTTCTATGAGCATATGGGGTTCATGGTCAGTTCTCGTTCCCCCTTTGATGATATGGGTAAACCATTTCCAATTCTGCATATGACACTTTAGGGCTCGGTTTGTCGTCACCCGTTTGTCAGAAGAAACGCCCAAAGCTAATAACTTTGGGCGTTTCCGTATGTGTTGTGCACCAGCCGTGACAGTATGAGGCTAGTTATATAAAACTTAGCTGTATGAAACTTGGCTATGTAAGACTTAGCGATACGAGGCTTAGATTGATGAGGTTTGGTTTTGTTAGACCTCGTTCTATTCGCTCTCGTTTTTGACGAACATGTGGTTAGCTTTCGTTACACCGCGATCATAAGTGCAAAAAGTGTCAGTCGCCGCTTCCGTTTTACTGTGAATTTTGATGTTCGTTATTACTTCCACTGCACCGGCGTCATAGCAAGCTTGTTGAGCGCCTTTTACTATGTCTAATAAGTGGTTGAGTTCGCCTTTCATTGTCGTTTCCATTGCACTCACTTGAAATGCTACGCCGGAAGCTTTAACGACCTCAATCGCTTTGTCTACCACTTCGAAATTGTTGCCTTCTTTCACTCGTGGTATTACTTGAAACGCAAGCATGACTTCATCAAGTCGTGGTTTTTGAGCTGACATTAATAATTTCTCATTAGTTTATATCGGTATAGAGTGGCGTATATTAGCATGGTTTTTTTGCTTCGGAACCAAGCAGAGAGTGCTAACTCAGAAAGGGGTAGACTGAAAGTCGCAAGTTATCATCCATACTTGTGATTTAGGTGCTGGTGAAAATACGGCAATAAAAAAAGCAGCTAAAAGCTGCTTTTTCGTGTTATCTAACCGAGGGACGATTTAGACAGTGATCATCAGTTATTCTTTAACCAAATATCACCTTGAGCCGCTTGGTTCTTTTTACGTTTCTTTTTACCCGTACCCGCTGGTTTTGCCATTGGCTTATTCGCTTCAAGCATCGCCGCAGTGATAGTTTCATCGACTTCAAAGCCTGGAACTTGTTCACGCTCAAGGCGGATCTTGTTCTTTTTCTCGATCACTTTGAAGTGATGGTAATCTTCGTAATCGATCAAAGATAGCGCTAAGCCGACTTCACCCGCACGGCCACTACGGCCAATACGGTGCATGTAGTCTGATGGGCTACGTGGTAAGTCGTAGTTAATAACAACTGGCAGCTTTTCAACATCAAGGCCACGAGCGGCAATATCGGTGGCGATCAACACATCCAGTTGGCCCGCTTTAAAATCTTCCAGTACGCGCGTACGTGCACCTTGGCTTTGGTCGCCATGGAATACTTCAACTGAAATACCGCGTTTGTAAAGTTTATCCGCTAAGTGCTCACAGCCGTTTTTCGCGTTGACGAAAATCAATGCTTGGCGCCAATCATTTTCTTTAATGAGATGGGCCAGCAGTGCTGTTTTCTTGCCTTTATCTACCGTGAAAACACGTTGTACAAGTGTGCTTGCTTCACTGCTCTGCAGTTGTACTTCCAGCGGGTCATTGAGCAGTTCTTGTGTTAGAGCCTGCACTTCTTCCGGGAACGTTGCAGAAAACAGTAAGGTTTGCTTTTGTTTTGGTAATAGAGCGAGCAGTTCAGACAACTCTTCGGTAAAACCAAGGCTAAGCATACGGTCAGCTTCATCCAACACGAGGGTTTTGACTCGATCAAGTTTTACCGCATTGCTTGAAATGAGATCAAGCAAACGACCAGGTGTCGCAACCAAAATATCCGCACCACCACGCAGCGCCAACATTTGGCTATTTACCGATACGCCACCAAACACACACACGGTTTTCATTGCGCCATTGAAGTGGGTGGCATAGGACTTGATGTTGTCCGCCACTTGCTTGGCGAGTTCACGTGTTGGAACTAAAACCAGCCCGGTTACCGAGTTATTTTTACGGTAAAGGCTTGGGTGCTGATTAATGAAAATGTTCTGCAACATCGGCAGCGCAAAAGCGGCTGTTTTACCTGAACCAGTATTGGCGCCAGCAATCAAATCACGGCCTGCCAAAACACTTGGGATCACTTGTGCTTGAATTGGGGTAGGTTGTTGATATTCAAGCTCAGTTAATCGTGCTAACAAAGGTTGAATCAGATTAAGTTCAGCAAAGTTGGCTGGTGTTGTAGCAGTAGTCATTAATAGAAAAGGCTCAAAGCAAAGATAATGGCGCGCATTCTAGCGTATTTGTGTGCGTTTAAGTAGTCCAATGATAATCGTCCCGGTTTTCGTGCAACAACGCCATGCGTATTCGAGGTTGTGTGAAATTTACGCACCTTTACGATTGTACGGATAGTGTTCAATGTGATGTTGATGGATAATGTCTGATAAACCACAGTATAAATATGGATATAAGATGCTCAATAAAAACACAGTAAACCCTCACGCTCTCAGTTGGCAAACGATCGCCTTTCATTGGCTGACGGCCCTGATGTTCATCGCTATTTTTTCGGTCGGCTGGTATATGGTTGATTTACCCCGAGGCCCTGAGAAAGGGGAGTTAATTGGTTTACACAAATCTTTTGGCGCGATATTGCTGGTTGTCGCGATGAGTCGCATTACTTGGCGCCTGAAAGAGGGGGCAATTCCGCCAGCGGCTGTGGTTGCGCCATGGCAAAACATACTGGCGAAGGCGATACATGGTTTGTTAATGCTTGCCACGTTGATGATGCCGATATCTGGCATTGCCATGAGTGTGGGTGGCGGGCGTGGTGCTGATGTGTTTGGTTGGTACTTTGTCGCTGAGGGCGACAAGATTCAATGGCTACAAGAGCTGGGTGGGGGCATTCATGGCTGGTCAGTCAATATCATTATTGCCGTCGTTGTACTGCACGTCGCTGGCGCGTTAAAGCACCACTGGCTTGATAAGGATAATACGTTGTCGCGCATGTTGGGGCGTTAATCACGCAGATTGTTCTACCCTGATTCTTTTCTCGGTAGAACTGGGCTTTGTCGGTCAGGCATTAGATAATGCCTGAAGATAACGATGGGGACGACAATGCAAGAGATCTATTTTGCCGGTGGCTGTTTGTGGGGAGTGCAAGAATTCATGCGGCATTTACCGGGTGTGGTAAGCACTGAAGCTGGGCGAGTCAATGGACGTAGCAATACGACCACTTCTCCCTACGATGGTTACGCTGAATGCGTACGAACCCAATTTGATCCTTTAAAGGTGTCGGTCGATCAACTCATGGATTTCTTTTTTGAAATCATCGATCCGTACAGTCTTAATCGGCAAGGTGAGGATGTGGGTGAGAAATATCGCACGGGCGTCTATAGCGTCGATGACGATCATCTTAATCAAGTCAAAGCCTATATCGCAAAGCGTGCTGACGCAGCTAACATCGTGGTCGAAGTGCTTCCGATGAACAATTACGTTAAGAGTGACGCAGAGCATCAAGATAGGTTGACTCATTACCCTGACGATTATTGCCATATTCCGTTCGATTTACTGCATAAATATAAATCGGCGACATCAAAATAATTAAATGGCGGCATTGCCTTTTAGTTCGAGACGAATAAGGCCTGAGTATTCAGGCCTTATTGAATGCTGTTATGCCTTCGTCTTGAGGTGTATTTACGGCATGACTTATTACCGTGCTTTTACTCTAAGCGGATGACCTGCCATTGTTTACTCGTAACCAAATGATCGGTGACTTTGTTGATGGCTTGGTGGGCTTTATCAACAATCATGTCGATGTCATCTCTGGTGGCGATGAGCGGAGGGGCAAAGCCTAAAATATCCCCATGGGGCATTGCTCGGGCGATAAGGCCGACTTCGCCACACGCCGCTGCTATCATTGGGCCGACTTTCATATTCGGATCAAACGCCATTCTGCGCTCTCTTTGTGAAGAAAACTCCAAGGCATGCAGCATGCCCACGCCGCGCGAGTCGCCAATGATGGGATGTTCAGCAAAGGTTTCAGCCATACGTTGCTGTAAATACGCGCCATTATCCGCCGCTTTTTGAATAAGGTTCTCGCGTTCAATAATATCCAGATTACAGTTGGCTGCTGCCGCGCCTAATGGATGGCCTGAATAGGTATAGCCATGACCAAACGCGCCCCACGTATCGGTGCCATGCTCCAATGTTTGCCACACTTTATCGCCCACGATGACGCCAGAAAGAGGCTGATAAGCGGAGGTAAGCCCTTTAGCAATCGTGATGAGATCGGGGCGCATTTCGTAATGGATTGAACCAAAAGCGGAACCAATTCGGCCAAAGCCGCACACCACTTCATCGGCAATCAGTAAAATGTCGTATTTATCGAGTACTTGGCGAATCGCTGACCAATAGCCTTCCGGTGGTGGGACAATACCGCCTGTGCCCAGCACGGGCTCGGCAATCATGGCCGCAACGGTATCGGGCCCTTCTTCCAGAATCATCGCTTCTAACTGATAAGCGCAATAAGCCGAGAACTCTTGCTCAGTCATGGCGTCATCACTGCGATGATAATAGTACGGTGAAAGGGTATGTTTAATGCGCTCAAGAGGGAGATCAAAATGTGCATGAAAGAGCGGTAGACCTGTCATTGAGCCAGAGGCGATGCTTGAACCGTGGTAGCCTCGCTCACGAGAGATGATCTTTTTCTTCTCTGGACGCCCCAGCACATTGTTGTAATACCACACGAGTTTCAATTGGGTTTCATTAGCATCGCTGCCAGACATGCCATAGTAGACCTTACTCATCCCTGATGGAGCCATCTTGATAATGCGTTCAGATAGCTGAACCAACGCTTCGTTAGTGTGGCCGACATAGGTGTGGTAATAGGCCAGCTTTTTCGCTTGTTCGTAAATGGCTTCGGCCATTTCTTCGCGGCCATAACCGATGTTGACGCAATATAACCCCGCAAATCCATCGATGAGTTCGTTACCACATGAATCTTGAATGCGAATGCCACTGGCGCCCGTAATAATGCGCCCCGGCACCTCACCGTGGGCATATTGTTTGAGATGTGTAGAGGCATGAAAAACATGCTGGCGATCGCTATCGAGCAATTGTTGAGTTTTATTATCCATCTTAAAACGCTCCTCGTTCTCGTGCTGCCTAAGTGTTCGTTGAATCTAAAGGGCAGGGTGGACAGTGTTGTGTTGAATGTTGCGATTCAATTTTGGGTTATGTTGTTAACTGCCGCTTGCAGTGGGCAGCGCACCTAAGCAGCAATATTTGATTTCACTGAACTCATCGAAACCATGCTGACTGCCTTCTCGGCCAAGGCCTGATTGCTTCATGCCGCCAAACGGAATGGGATGACCGGTCATTTTGACGGAATTAACACTGATCATGCCGAACTCTAAACCGCGCATGCAGCGCCATATATCATGAATATCGTGACCATAAATGTAGGCGGCGAGGCCGTATTCGGTGTCGTTACCCATCTCAATCACTTGTTCAATATCGCGATAGGGTAAGACGGCGGCGATGGGGCAAAAATTCTCTTCACGGTAAACTGCCATCTCGGATGTGACATCCGCCAGCAGGGTCGGCGGAAAAAAATTGCGCCTTATTGGCGAGTTGTTTTTGGGCAAGCTACTTTGTGCCACGATGCGTGCGCCTTTTGACAAGGCGTCATTGAGTAATTGCGTGGCTTTCTCGGCGGCTTTGCGGTTAATCAATGGCCCAATGGTTACCGCCGGATCTAAGCCATTTCCGACCATTTGCTGTTCGACATGGTGAGCAAAATGCGCGAGGAAAGGTTCATAGTGCGTCTCATGAACGAATATGCGGTTAGCGGCGAGGCAGTCTTGCCCTGATGTCTGAAATTTGGCCTCTGCCGCCGCGCGTGCCGCTTGTGCAATATCCATATCCGGGAGCACGATAAAGGGGGCATTGCCACCCAGTTCCATACTGCATTTTTTTACGGTATTGGCGGCATCACTCAACAAAAGTTTTCCGATGGGGGTAGAGCCAGTAAAAGAGAGCGCCTTCACTTTATCGGATTGGCAAATGACATGAGAAAACGTACTCGCTTTACCGGTGATGACGTTAAATACTCCAGTCGGCATTCCTGCGCGATCGGCCAGTTCTGCTAAGGCAAGTGCAGAAAAGGGGGTTTCACCCGCGGGTTTGATCAGCACTGGGCAGCCGATCGCCATGGCGGCAGCGGCTTTACGGGTGATCATCGCATTGGGAAAATTCCAGGGTGTAATCAATGCCGCCACGCCAATCGGCTCACGAATGGTTGATAGCTGTGCGTTAGGGATATGGCTCGGAATGGTTTCACCGTAGCTTCTTCGGGCCTCTTCGGCAAACCAGCGCACAAAAGACGCGCCATACTCTATTTCACCCAGCGCTTCTGCCAAGGTTTTACCTTGTTCGACGACCATCAAATGAGCTAGGTCGTGTTTGGCATCGAGAATGAGTTGATGCCAGCGCATTAGGTATTCTGCGCGTTGATCGGCTTGTAGCTGTCGCCAAGGTTTGAAAGCCGCATCAGCGTCGTTGACCGCTTGTTCCATTTGTTCACAAGTAAGTTGGGTTGAGTAACCAATAATCTCGTCGCTTGCGGGGTTATAGACGGGGTTAAATTGTTCACCACTGATCCATTTACCATTCACGTAGGCAAGGTTACGCACCAGACGAACATCGCTTAGGGCGGCCATCATTTCATGAGTCGCTTTGGTTTCTTCCGTCACAAATCGTCGAGCTGTGCTCATGACAAATCCTCCAACTCGTTTATTTCTTAATATAGAAAACCGAATATAGAAAAATGAACACTGGCAATAATGTGATCTGCCAGCTGGCAAGCTCGATGTTGTTGAGCCGCGCCAACCGTTTGTAAGAGGAGCTCTAAGGGGAGAGATTGCGTCAAACGGCGTTCATGTCTAAACCTTAGGTGAGGATTGACGTGTTTTTTTTCTGTTGTTGGCGCAAAACATAGTGAATTTTCTGAATGGCCGTTAATTGCGCATGCTGAGCTCAACCGCATCGAGTGTGATAGTGCTAGAGGTATCTTGGATGGGCTGCTTTACGATCTTGGTGACGATATAGGTGTAGTAACGCTCAATACCTAGGTTCGATTCCAGCCAGCGATCAATGCAGCGCTGATACTGGTCGATGTCGGCGCATTTGAATTTCACCACATAATCAATGCCACCACCGGTGGCGTAACACTCAAGCACTTCCTCGGTTTTGGTTACTTGCTGTTCAAACAGTTTAAAGGCCTGTGCGTTATGCTGTTTCAAAGAGATCTCAACCAATACTGTGGTGTATTTGGTTTGATCAGACAGCGCAATTTTCGCGCCGTACCCTTCGATAATACCGGCTTGTTCTAGCTTTTTAACGCGCTCCCAGCAAGGGCTGACGGAAAGGTTGATTTGCTGTGCCAATTGCGACTTGGTAATACGACCATCACGTTGAAGAATATGCAGTATTTTTATGTCGTATTTATCTAAGCGCATATGCGTTCTCCCTAGTGCTTAATAAACAGGTGGCGTGGGAAGTCACAGAGTGTTTTTGCCCCGTGCTTGGTGATCACGATGCTTTCGGTTGTTTCCAACCCCCAATCCTCAAACCATAACCCCGGCATGAGATGGAACGTCATGCCTTCTTGCAAAATCGTATTATCACTATCACGCAGACTCATCGTTCGTTCGCCCCAGTCGGGCGGATAACTTAATCCGATGGGGTAGCCGCAACGAGCCCCTTGCCGAGAAAAATCCGCTTTATCGAGAATGCGATTGATCGTTAAGGCGACTTCGGCGCAGGTATTCCCCGGACGCGCAGCGGCTATACCTGCTTCCAAGGCTTGGGTTAAGGCGAGGTCTGCTCGTTTGAATTTATCGCTTGGTTCGCCCAAAAAAATCGTGCGAGAGAGCGGGCAGTGGTAGCGCCGATGCGCTCCGGCGATTTCAAAAAAGGTGCCTTCCCCTTTGCGAAAGGGACGATCATCCCACGTTAAATGGGGGGCCGAGGCATCAGCGCCTGAAGGGAGTAACGGAACAATGGCCGTGTAATCACCAAAATGGTCTTCATGGCCGAGGATCGCTTGGCGGTTGAGTTCCGCGACTAAGTGATGTTTTGGCAAACCCGGTTCAATCATATCAAAAGCGACGCGATGCATGTTTTCGACAATGCGTGCGGCGCGGTACATGTAGTTGAGTTCGGTTTCTGATTTGACGGCGCGGCACCAATTCACCAATCCCGTGGTATCGACTAAACTGGCATTGGGTAGGTTATCGCTCAATGATTCAAACGCAGTGGCGCTAAAATAGTAGTTGTCCTTTTCGACCCCAATTCGTCCGCGGTCCCACAATCGTGGTTCCAACACACTCTCAGCCAAATAGGCCATGGGATGGAGCGGGGGATTCATGACATAGTGATCGGGGTAGTAGGTGATGTTGTCTGCGGACATGTAGACCGTACGATAAGCGCCATTGGCGTCTTGGCATCGCCCAAACCAGAGCGGATCACCGGATGAACCAACGACCACGCATTGGGGGACGTAGAACGACCAGCCATCATAACCCGTCAGCCATGACATATTTGAAGGGTCATGGATGATCAATACATCGATGTGTCTCTCTTCCATTGAATGACGAACTTTGACCAAGCGCTGTTGGTATTCATCATGGTCAAAATGCAAAGCAAAGCTTGTCATCTCCAATCTCCTTATTGAGCCTCTTAGCTTACGGCTTGTGGCGAATGTGCTCTGGGCGTAGATGCGCTTGGCATTGGCGCTCTGCTAAGGCCTTCAGTATGTCGAAATTAACTGTTTTTTGTCCCCTAATTGCCTACGTTCACTTACTGAGTGTCTCCAGATTGTTATGTGAGAGTGGCTCTTTCATTTGATGAGATAAGGCGTCTTGCTAAGACGACAGAGTTGATTTTGGATACGCTTGTTGCGATCGCTTGCGAACTTAAATGTTATAAACGTGTTAATTATCAGCTTGTGCTAAAAAAACCGTTTTCACAAGCAGCGGATTAAAATATCGGCAAGATAGGGTTGAATAGGCATAAAAAAGGCCGAACATTGACGTTCGGCCTTGCTGTGCTGCAGAGGATACTGGCTGACGAGGTTACAGCGTTTGATTCAACGCGTAGTAGCGGCCTCGTTGCGCCAAAAGTTCATGGTGTGCGCCATGTTCAATCACTTGACCGTTTTCAATCAGACAAACGGTGTCCATTTTGCCGAGATTAACTAAACGGTGAGTAATGAACAGTACGGTCTTATCCGTGAAATGCTGATCAAACAAACGCATGATTTGTTGCTCTGTCTGTTTGTCCAAACCTTCCGTTGGTTCATCGAGAAGCAAAATAGGTGCATTGTGTAGCAGTGCGCGCGCAATCCCAATACGGCGTTTTTCGCCTCCAGACAGTTGACGACCACCATCCCCAAGCCAAGCATCTAAACCGCTCTTTTCAGGGGTATCACCTTGCAGGAGTTTGCTCAAGCCAACCTTATGCAGCGCAAGGCTTATTTCATCGTCATCCGCGTCCGGTTTCGCCAATATCAAGTTGTCGCGCAGCGTGCCGTTAAGTACATCGACGCGTTGACTGACCACGGTGACCGCGGCGCGGAGCTGCGATTCGCTCCACTGCTGAATCGGTTTCCCGGCGATCAGCAATTGGCCTTGATTCACATCCCAGTAGCGTGTCAGTAGTTGGATTAATGTCGACTTGCCTGAACCGGTTTGACCAACAATCGCCATGCGGTGTTTGGCTGGGATCAATAAATCGATGTTTTCCACCACAGAGTGATGTCCATCTGGGTAAGTAAAACTGACATCGCGGTATTCCACACTGAATTGCTGATCATGCTCAACAGGGTTTTCTGGGAACTGCACTTCAGGTTCGGCTAAGATGACTTCGTTTAGGCGACGCGCAGAGGTGAGTGTTTTGCCTAAATGCTGGAAGGCACCGGCAATTGGCATGAGTAACTCAACACTGGCCATGGTGGCAAACGCAAACAGCGCAATCATCGGATCTGGTTTCGCGCCTGCGACGCCATCAGCGGCAAGCCAAAGCATTAACACTAATGTCCAACCATTGGCTAACATAAGCAGCGCTTGAGCTAAGCCTGAAAAGTGTGCGTTGACCATTTGGTTTTTCAGTAGCTTTTCTTGCGCTGAGTAAATGGCATGGCGGTAACGCTCTTCGGCGCCAAACAGCGTTAATTCACTGTAACCTTGCAGCCAATCTAGCGTGGTAATACGAAAGTCAGCTTTGTTTTGCGTTAGTTCACTGCCGTTACGTTTGCCTAATTTGTAGAATAAAATCGGCCATAGGATCAGCAGCGTCATTAGGATGGCGCCCAGCGTTAAGCCAAGAGTCGAGTCAAACCAGTACAATACGCCAGTCAGTGCGGCGACACCCAGCACACCCACTACCACCGGATTAATCAGGCGTAAGTAGACATGATCCATGGCGTCAATATCGGCCACTAAGCGGTTAAGTAGGTCAGCATCTCGTAAGTTGGCCACTTTACCTGGAACCAATGGCGCCAGTTTCGTAAAGAAGAAAATACGTAGGTCGGTGAGTAGCTTAAACGTCGCATTGTGGCTGACGACTCGCTCCCCCCAACGACCTGCGGTTCTGCCCATAGCACAGCCGCGCACAAAGGCGCCAGGCAACATGTAGTTGAAGGTTTCGCGAGCAATGGTTAAACCCGCCACCGCTGCAGCAGAAAGGAACCAACCGGATAAAGTGAGCAGTCCAATTGAAGCGCCAGCGGTGAGTAACGCGAGGAGCATACCAAGCGTTAAACCAAACCAATGCTTACGGTAGAGTTTTAAGTAGGGAAGTAAATCACGCATCTAAGTTCCCCTCATCATTACGCTGCATAGATTGGTTGGCGGATAACATTTGTTGGAACAAACCCTCTGTCTGAGAAAGCTGTTCAAAAGTGCCGGCTTGAATGATTTGCCCATCTTGCATCACCAAAATTTGCTCAACGCTTTTCAGTGGTGCGAGTTGGTGGGTCACGATAAGCGCACTGCGTTCTTGGATTTGGATATTGAGGCCTTGAGTGACCAGATGTTCACTGCGGGCATCTAAGCTGGCTGTCGGTTCATCGAGTAACCAAAATTGACCGTCTTGCAACATGGCGCGAGCTAACGCTAAACGTTGTGCTTGGCCAACAGAAAGACCACCAGAGCGATCGGATATCGGATAATCGAGACCATGCTGGTCAACAAATTCCGCTGCAAACGAGTCTTGCAGTGCTTGTTGAATCGCCGCTTCGCTGAGATTGTCTTTGCCTAAAGTGATGTTGTCACGAATGGTGCCGTGCACCAGTAGCGGGTTTTGTCCAACCCAACTGATGTTTTTACGCCAATCGGCCAAGTTCAGCTCAGTGCGCTCAATGCCGTTGATCGTCAATGATCCTTGGTAAGGCAAGAAGCCTAGCAGCGCGTTGACTAAGCTGGTTTTACCCGCGCCACTTGGGCCAACGAGAGCGGTGGTTTGCTGAGGATTCAGAATAAATGACACCGGGCCGAGTAATTTTTTACCCTCCAAGCTAAACACTTCTAAATCGTTGGCTTGGATAGTGATTTGCGTTGGATTCGGCAGGGGTTTATCGCCCGATTTTACGGCAGTTACGTCGGTGTCGAGAAACTCAACGATGCTTTCTGCCGCGGCAACGGCTTGCTGCTTCGCATGGTAGAAAGTGCCAAGATCGCGCAGAGGTTGATAAAACTCAGGCGCGAGGATTAAAACGAACATACCGGCAAATAAGGTGACTGCGGCGCCGTAGCCACCAAAGTTCAATTCACCAATAAAGGCAAAGCCAAAGTACACCGCCGTTAAGGCAATTGAGATCGACGTAAAGAATTCCAGCACGGCAGACGAAAGGAAGGCGATACGCAAAACTTCCATCGTGCGTGAGCGGAACACTTCGGAAGCGCCTTGCATCAACTCTGTCTCTGCTTTGGTGCGGTCAAACAGGCGGATAGTGGTCATCGATTGCAATCGATCGTAGAAGTGACCAGACAAGCGCTGCATTGCTTTGAAGTTCTTTTGACCTGCGTCTGCGGCTTTGATGCCCACTAAGGCCATAAAGAGCGGGACGAGTGGCGCAGTGAGTAAGAAGATCACCCCTGCCGCCCAGTTTACTGGGAACACGACCACCAAAATGATAAACGGCACCATCACCGCTAAAGACATTTGTGGCAGATAGCGGGCAAAGAAATCGTGCATTTCTTCGACTTGCTCAAGCAAAAGTGTTGCCCAAGCTCCGGCGGGCTTACCTTTGATGTACGCCGGGCCGAGTTCGCGTAACTTATCGAGAATCAGCTGGCGAATATAGATGCGAATTTGTTCACCGCAGCGATAACCGGCAATTTCACGTCCCCATGAGCATAAGGCGCGAAGTGCAATGATTATTGCGAGTGTGGCAAATTGGCTGATCAGCGCTGATTTATCGACTTGTTCAATGATCAGTTGATGAAGGATGGAAGCGAGCAAGGCTGCTTGCCCCAAAAGGAGAACGCTTGAAAGTACGCCTAAACCGACAGCAAACAGTAACCAGCGTTTAGCCAGCTTACTTTGCTCTCTCAGCCACTTATTCAAGCCGCGTTGTTTCTTTTTATCCATTATGAAGGCTTACTGCTGTTTTTATTATAGGTCAACGGTGAGTATACAAAAGAAAGCCCCGCGGTAATACCGCAGGGCTTTAGGGATTTAGTGAAAAAATGTGAGTGGGCTCGGTAGAGGGCGATTTACGCTTTGTCTGCAAGGCCGTCTAGGTAGCGTTCTGCGTCTAATGCGGCCATACAACCAGTCCCCGCCGACGTAATCGCTTGGCGGTAGTTATGGTCCATAACATCGCCGGCAGCGAAGATGCCTTCGATGCTGGTTTGGGTTGCATTGCCATCAAGACCTGATTTAACAACGATATAGCCGTCTTTCATTTCTAGTTGGCCATCAAAAATCGCAGTATTAGGCTGGTGGCCAATCGCAATAAAGGCACCCATCACTTCCAATTCATCAATCGCGTCTGACTGGGTATGCTTCAAGCGTACGCCCGTTACACCCATGTCGTCACCCACCACTTCTTCTAAAGTGCGATCGGTATGCAAAATAATATTACCGTTTTCGACTTTGTCCATTAAGCGTTTGATCAGGATTTTTTCAGCGCGGAAACTATCACGGCGGTGAATCAAATGCACTTCAGCTGCGATGTTTGACAGGTATAGCGCTTCTTCAACGGCAGTGTTGCCGCCACCGACTACCGCCACTTTTTGGTTGCGGTAGAAGAAACCATCACAGGTAGCACAGGCTGAAACGCCACGGCCTTTGAATGCTTCTTCCGATTCTAAGCCCAGATATTTCGCTGAGGCGCCTGTCGAGATAATCAATGCATCACAGGTGTATTCGCTGTTGTCGCCTTTTAAGCGGAATGGACGCTGGCTGAAGTCAACGTCGTTGATGTGGTCAAACAGCATCTCAGTTTCAAAACGCTCTGCATGTTCTTTCATGCGCTCCATTAGTGCTGGTCCGGTTAAGCCTTCAGGGTCACCCGGCCAGTTTTCAACTTCTGTTGTTGTGGTTAGCTGGCCGCCTTGCTGCATACCGGTGACCAAAACTGGTTTTAGGTTGGCACGTGCGGCATAAACTGCTGCGGTATAGCCCGCAGGACCTGAACCAAGAATTAGCAAGTTGCAGTGTTTTACGTTGCTCATTTAGCGCTCCATTAGCATTACCCGAGCTACGCCTTAGGCGAGGTGGGGCTCACTGTTTGTTGAGAGTGTTCGTAGAGATTGTTTCCGATTGTAATAGAAATATTGGGGAGGGGAAAAGGACATTCAAGCCAACCACTGCAAATAATTGGCTATAGCTTAGAACTAAGCTAAGCGGCTGAATTAAATCATAAACGCATCGGTGACCAGTCAACTTGTCTAGTTTTAGAGAGTGCGACTCATTATCAGTGGTGCATCACTCTAATATTGGCCCTATTTATAGTTCTATATCTTATTCTATTATTTTTGGTAGTTTTATCTGTTGTTAAAAGTTGAATGTGAGGAATGAATGCGCAATAGTGTATGTAAATAAAATGTTAACCATAAGCAGTTGTGTAACTTCATTAAGGAGTCAATGATGATACATAATCACGAGAACACATTGCAGCTCACACAGTTGAGTGGCAATGCGATTCGTCAACTTTCCCCATCATTCGGTACGTTACCCAATACAAAGCATGCGGATGGTCAATATCGATTACGCCGTTATTCGGTGGTTCGTTTTATTGATGGGCAAGTTAAAGCCACAGATAGAAATGATTTTGTTCAATCGGAGGATATCAATCATTTCCAAGGTGACGTAGTGCGCCAGTTTGAGCCTTTACTTGAGGCGACGTTGACGAGCCAAGGCATGCAGGAAATGTGCGCGTTGTTTGTTGAGAGTAACGAACTTGCCAATGGCCAAGAAATTGAAATTCACCAGATCCGTGTGACGGCCATCTTTGATGAAACACAAGTTGCGCCAGAAGGTGTGCACCAAGACGGATTTGATCATATCGCGTTAATTGGTATTGATCGGCACAATATTGTGGGTGGCGAAATCATGCTTTATAACGACAGTCATGAAGCGCCATTTTTCCGTAAGGTACTTGAAAATGGGGAAGTCGCCTTATTAGCGGACAGTAAATTATGGCACAACGCCTGTCCGATTCGCGCGATTGATCATCAGCATGAAGGGCATATGGATGTGTTTGTGTTAACGGCAAAGGATGGTGTTAATGAACTTCACTCCTGAACGTGTGAGATCGCAGTTTAATGGGTTGCATCAGCGATATAATCATCAACAGGTGAGTTTCTTTGATGGGCCTGGCGGTGCTCAAGTGCCGATATCTGTGCTCGATGCCATGAGTGCCTATCTTGGTCACTTCAATTCAAATCTCGGCGGGCACTATTTCTCTAGCCAGAAAACGACGCAATTACTCGCAGAAGCCCGATCGGCTTGTCAGGCGCTGCTTAATGCGTCGAGTTCCGATTCGATTGTCTTTGGCGCCAATATGACGTCTCTTACCTTTTCTTTAAGTCGCGCCATCAGTCGCAACTGGCAAGCTGATGATGAAGTGATTGTGACGGCGCTTGATCACTACGCCAACGTCAGTACTTGGCAGCAAGCAGCAGAAGATAAAGGCGTCAAGGTACATACCGCAAGGGTCGATCCACAAGATTGCAGTGTGGATATTGAGCATTTACAGTCTCTTATTTCAAACAAAACGCGCTTGATTGCCATTACCCTTGCATCCAATACCACGGGAACGATCGTCGATATCGCGCCAGTCGTCGCAGCCGCCAAAGCGGTGGGAGCGCAAGTCTATGTCGATGCAGTGCATTACGCCCCCCATCATTTAGTCGATGTACAGTCGCTTGAATGCGATTTTCTGGTGTGTTCTGCGTATAAGTTTTGTGGCCCCCATATTGGCATTGCCTACATCGCGCCCAAGTGGTTGCAAGCGTTACAGCCTTATAAGGTTGAACCCGCTACCGACCTTGGGCCGGGCCGCTTTGAAACCGGAACGCAAAGCTTTGAAGCCCTGGCGGGCTTGGTGGCAACGATTGAATACCTCGCACAATGGGCAGATACGAGCCAGAGCCTTAGGCAACGCCTAGAACAAAGCTTTGCTGCCTACAACCGCTATGAAAGCCAGTTGAGTGACTATTTTTTGAATCGCCTGCAAACGTTAAAAGGGGTGACGCTATGGGGGCGAACGATCGCCGATGCGAATATGCGTACCCCAACGTTTGCGTTGACCTTTGCAAAGGCGGAACCAATAGAGGTTGCTAAGGCGCTGGGTGAGCAGAACATTTGTCTGTGGAGTGGGCATTTTTATGCGTTAGGGTTGGTGCGTCAATTGGCACTGGAAAACAGCGGTGGGGTGCTACGAATTGGAATGATGCATTACAACACCAAGGCTGAAATCGATCGTTTATTTGATGCGCTTATGCCATTTTGTGGTGAGGCCTAAACATTCAGACGAGCGTCTCCGCTTCGCGAAAACGTTAAAATAAAAGCCGCATAATGCGGCTTTATCTCTTTATTCACGATGCTTTTATGATGAAACCATCGTGCTTAAGCGTCGTCACTCACTTCGACTTCGTATGAGGTGAATTTGCGCACGTTGATCACACCCGTATCAAAGATCAAATATTGGCCTTTTATGCCTTTCAATGTCCCAGTGACGACAGGGTTTTTATCAAAGTTGTGCGAAACAATCTTTGTGGGATGTTCCGTCACGGGATAGGCGATAGGTGTCACGGATTCGTTGAGAATCTCTACCGCATCATCGCCAAATTGTTGCTTGATCTCCGCGATCTTGTCTTCAATGAACGGCAGCAACTCCGCAAATTTGTCTTCAAGTGGAAGTGGTGCGCCATCTTCTTTAAGTAGCGTACGCCAATTGGTTTTATCTGCGATGTGTTTTGCGAGTTCGATTTCAACCAAGCCAGAAATATAACGAGTCTTCACTTTTAAAATCGGCAGGCCCTGCGTCGCTCCTTGATCGATCCAGCGCGTTGGGATTTGAGTATGGCGTGTAATTCCGACCTTTAAGCTAGAGGTATTCGATAGGTAGACATAATGGTCAACCATGCAGTTCTCTTCACCCCATTGTGGCTCACGACAAGTCCCTTGTTCATAGTGACATGTTTCGGGTTTCATGATGCACATATCGCAGCTCGCCAGCTTCTTCATGCAGACAAAGCAGTGGCCTTGAGAGTAGCTTTTTTTGGTTTTCTTACCACATGATTGACAGAAGATGTTGCCAGTGTGGGTGAGTGTCAGTGATTTGCCGACAAAAGGCTTAAGATCAACAAGTTGTTCACCAACCGGTAAGTGATAATGAACTTCGTGATCGAGAGATGCACGCATTTTTTGTAGCGTACCTGTTGAGATTAATGACATGACTTTGCTCTATTGGTTTTTATTGTGGGGTGATATCCGTCACCACTGTCTATGGCTATGTTAACAGAAATATTATGATATTTGATCCGCCATACGCTTATTCTCAGCGGGTGGTCTGTATTCCGGTTGGCATGTTGTATGAACTAGCTCAAAATTATTGTGTCACTGATGTACTTTTAGTTGTCTTTCAAAGACTAAATGCGTTAGTTTTCCAAAAAAATAAAAATAGATTTATCGGTCAGTTTGGTTTGGTTGTTTTAGGGAGTGAAATTGAAAATAATTCACAAGGTCGTATTCAGCCTATTCGTCTTTACGATTGCTGTTGTGACTTTACATTGGCTTTATGGCGATAAAAATACGTATCGGATT
This sequence comes from Vibrio renipiscarius, assembly GCF_000827885.1. GTDB lineage: Bacteria > Pseudomonadota > Gammaproteobacteria > Enterobacterales > Vibrionaceae > Vibrio > Vibrio renipiscarius. The sequence continues at coordinate 631,090 of NZ_JTKH01000006.1, forward strand.
AATCCGAATGAGTTTACGTATCTAGCAACGAATGATCAGCTGCAGAAAGGCGCATCCACGAGCACGATTTCAAAACACGATAATGAAGTGATTCTCGATTGTGAATTGAAAGTGAGTGCGGATTACAAGTGGCCCTATTGTGGTGTTTCCATTCTTTATGATGAAAATGATCCGACGCAAGGGGTGGATTTTTCCGATGTCCATACTGTGCGCTTAGATGTCGATTTTAAGCGATTGGATGGGGGAGAGAGCCCGGCAATGCGTGTTTATTTGCGCAATTATAACCCGGTTTATTCGCAGCCAGATAATGAATATACGCACAAATATAACGGGCTTGATTACCGGCAAGCGGATTATTCTCGCGTGATTGAAGTGCCATTGAAAAGCTTACAAGTGCTGACTTGGTGGCTAGTCGATAATAAAATTCCTATCGCGCATGCCGCACCTGAATTTAATAATATTAATCGTATTGAATTTGCTACGGGTTCAGGTACACCGGTTGGTGTATATCAATTACACATAAGAAACATTGAATTTGTCGGGCATTATATTGATGGCGAAAAATTGATGTTGTTATTGTTGTTTCTGTGGGTGGGGCTCGGTGTGCTATTCAGCGTATCTGAAATTCGCCACAAACAACGTATTGTGCGGGAATCAGAAGTACGACAGAAGCATCTCAAAAACCTGAATCAATCGCTGCGTGAAGAAAATACGCAATTCGCTGCGATGGCGCATCGTGATGCACTAACGGGCGCGATGAATCGACATGCGATTCGTTCATGGTTAGAGGTAGAATACTCAATCGAAAATGAAACGCGCCCAGCGCTTTCGGTCATCTATCTCGATATCGACCACTTCAAAAAAGTGAACGATGTTTATGGCCATAAGATAGGGGACGACATTTTACGTGAGTTTACTTTGGTGGTGATGGCTGAACTAGAAAAGAGTGATCGCTTTGCTCGTTGGGGAGGAGAAGAGTTTGTCATTTTTTGCCCAACCAAGACGGTCGATGAGGCGTATCTTTTGGCCGAACGCTTACGTCAGAAGATTGAGCAGCATGCTTGGATGCATGATGGCAAAATCACGGCAAGCCTTGGTGTAACAGAGCTTTATGATGAAACCGCTATCGATATGCTGACGCGGGCTGATGAATTACTGTATACCGCTAAGCGTAATGGTCGAAACCGAGTTGAAGTCGCTAACTAAACGATGTTATGCGGTTAATGGCGGTGCTATTGTGACAAACATGCCCTTTGAGGGCATGTTTGTTTATTGAATTATCGCGGGCTGGCTTGTCGGTATCGCTTATTGTGAAGGCGTATCATCCGGTGAATTATGTTGTGCATTTTCACTGACGATGGGCTCTTTAGGCCCTAAAAACTTCGGTTTTTCTTGTGTGATATAAAGGTCAAGCACGGCTTTCACACGCGCAAACACTTCACGGAAACGAACTTTAAAACCAGAATGGCTACTTGGGCCGGGAACGGCGAAACACTTCGCTTCTATGTTGTGATAGTTAGCGATGAACAACGCACGCTCACAATGAAATTTCTGCGAAATAATCAAGAAATTGTCGGTGTCGAAGATTTCTTTCGCTCGCACGACGGAGTCTAAGGTCCGAAAACCGGCGTAGTCTAGGTAGATGTGTTCTTCAGGGACATCAGAGCGAAGTAAGTCGCGCTTCATTGTCCAAGGTTCGTTGTATGAACGGTGGGCATTGTCGCCACTTAGCAGAAAGTTAGACACTTTGTCTTGCTGATAAAGCGTAATCGCCGCATTGATACGATGAAGATAATACTCGTTGAGCACTTTACCTAAATACTTACTGGTACCCAATACCACCGCCACATTGACCGGTTCAACGTCTTCTGCCGCGAAGTAAAGTTGATCTTGGGTTTGATAACTTATCCATCGGTCAATAGCAAAGAGCGCTGCAATCATAAGGATTGCTAACAATAACGTTATCTTTACTGTTGTCATTATCCACTTTGCCCCACGTACTTTTCGCGAGCTGTGATCCAAAAATTTACGCACTAAATCTGTCTATTCCTTTGAGCTCAAACCGACAATAACAACGTTTGTCACTGCCACAGTAAGTAGTATGCCATCAGGTTTCGGGTTTTATGTCTTGATTACGTTAGGTATTACGCACGCAATCCTTAAACGGTCACTAAACGCATTGTTTAAGATAAAGATAATGGTTCTTACGAACAAATGCGCGTTTTGGTCTTATTTTCATCAAAGATAAGGGGCTCTCATCGTTATCCCATCAGACATGCATCGGCTGTCTTTCGTGTCGAAACGTCACCGATATAAACGGAAGGTGATGTTTCTGTGGGAATCAATGGCAAAAGAGACCGAATGAAAACAAAGCCTCACATTAGAGGCTTTGTTTTTGGGCGTCGATTAGAAAGCAGTACGCTTGTAACGACGGTAAACCGGTTGCCAGAAGTAGGCTTCAATCGCTTCTTCCAGTGCTTCATCGGTGATCTCTTGAGCAACGCCTTGCTCAATCGCTTTTTTACCAACGGCAAACGCGATTTTTTTCGATACCGAGTGAATCGCTTCCAAAGGTGGAAGCAATGCACCATGACCATCAATGGCCAGTGGTGAGCAGGTTGCGAGCGCTCGGCTCGATTCCTGCAGCATTTCATCCGTAACACGACGTGCTGATACGGCAAGCACGCCTAAACCAATACCTGGGAAGATGTAACTGTTGTTACATTGCGCGATAGGATAGGTTTTACCATCGTGAACCACAGGATCAAATGGGCTGCCTGTAGCAACTAATGCTTCACCGTTGGTCCAGCGAATGATGTCGTTTGGTGTTGCTTCTACACGACTGGTTGGGTTTGATAATGGGAACACGATAGGGCGTTCACAATGCTTGTGCATTTCTTGGATGACATCTTTGCTAAACAAACCTGGTGCACCTGATACACCAATCAGTACCGTTGGTTTTGCGTTCGCCATGACATCAAGTAATGAGAAGCCATTGCCTTCATTTTCCCAGTTAACCGTGTTTTCGGTAGGTTGAACCAATCGCTGTTGGAAGTCGAGTAGGTTTGGCATACCTTCTTGCAGTAGGCCCCAACGGTCAACCATGTAAACTTGAGAACGGGCTTGAGCGTCAGAAACGCCTTCCGTTACCATTTGTGCAATGATCGCTTCGGCAATACCACAGCCTGCTGAACCCGCGCCTAAGAAGGTGATGCGCTGTTCAGAGAGCTTGGTGCCTGCGGCTTTACATGCCGCCAGTAGCGAGCCAACCGTGACCGCAGCCGTACCTTGAATATCATCATTGAAGCAACAAATACGGTTTTTGTAACGCTCAAGCAGCGGCATGGCATTTTTTTGTGCGAAATCTTCAAACTGAACCAGCGCTTCTGGCCAACGACGTTGTACGGCTTGAATAAATTCTTCCACAAACGCGTCGTAATCTGCGCCAGTAATGCGCGGGTGACGCCAGCCCATGTACATTGGGTCAGCGAGACGTTGTGGGTTATTGGTACCAACATCTAACACGATTGGCAGCGTATAAGCCGGGCTAATGCCGCCACACGCGGTATACAGCGCCAGTTTACCAATAGGAATACCCATGCCACCGATGCCTTGGTCGCCCAGACCAAGAATACGCTCGCCGTCAGTAACCACAATGACTTTTACGTTGTGGTTTGACGCGTTGTTCAGGATGTCATCAATGCGATCACGATTTGCGTAAGAAACGAAGAGTCCACGGCCACGACGATAAATATTTGAGAAGTTCTCACATGCGGCACCGACCGTTGGCGTGTAGATGATTGGCATCATTTCAGAAATGTGGTTCTGAACTAAGCGATAGAAAAGCGTTTCGTTAGTATCTTGAATATTACGCAGATAGATGTGCTTATCCATGTCATTCTCGAAACTGCGATATTGCTGATACGCACGCTCGACCTGTTCTTGAATCGTTTCAGTCGTCTCTGGCAGGAGACCTTCTAAATTGAAGGAGATGCGTTCTTGTGCGCTAAACGCACTGCCTTTGTTCAGCAGTGGAGTACTAAGAAGCGCAGGGCCTGCGAAAGGAATATAGAGTGGACGTTTGTCGTTATACATTGCGAACCTATTATCGGGTACGAGGAACAGTTGAGCGTGTGTTCGATGCCAGTTAAGGAAGCTAACATGGGAATCTTTAAGCTATTGTAACGTGGCTTTGTATGGTCGACAAGGAACACGCGTCTAACTGGGATCTTAATATCCACATATTCGCTTTATCGTTATAATCAGCGAGTTAATTATTATCGTGTGCAGCTATGACCTCATTACCTATCGATACACTTCGCGACACTTTTCTGACTCAGTTGGCGCAAAATCATCTCATTGTCGAAGCCGAGACGGGCTCAGGAAAATCCACTCGATTGCCCGTTTGGGCGGCAGAGCAAGGGCGGGTGTTGGTGATTGAACCGCGCCGTATTGCTTGTACCTCTTTAGCTCAATATTTGGCTCAACAGCGTAATGAAGCTGTCGGTGACTCGATTGGTTATGCGATAAAACTCGAAACGCGCTTTAATGAGAATAGCCAAGTCGTGTTTGTGACACCTGGCGTTGCATTACGATGGTTCAGTGAAAACCAGTTAGCGGAATACGACATCGTGATTGTCGATGAGTTTCACGAACGCCGCTGGGACACCGACCTGTTAGTGGCTTTGTTAAAAGAACATCAGAAGCAGCGCCTGGTGGTGACATCTGCAACCATTGAGGGGGCAAAACTTGCCAGTTACGTTAGCGCCAAACGTCTCCAAGCCGAAGGTCGCCAGTTTCAAGTCAGTTTGCAATATCGTGCCAATGATTCTCGTCAGCTTCCTGATAGCCGACATCTAGAACAACGCGTGAAACAAGAAGTATTAACGGCTTTACAAGCCGGTCCGGGGGATATTTTAGTCTTCCTGCCGGGACGGAAAGAAATCACGCAGTGCGCTCAAATGTTGCAAGGGTTGGAGGACGTGGTCATTGCGCCATTGCATGCCTCGGTCAGTGATGAACAACGCGAAGTTGCCCTCAATATACAACCGAAAACCAAGGTGGTATTGGCAACGAATGTCGCGGAAACATCGTTGACGATCCCCAATATTGTCCGAGTGATTGATTCTGGACTCGAGCGTCGGACGGAGCAGCGCAATGGCCGGACAACATTGAGCCTAAAACATATCTCACAAGCCAGTGCGAAGCAGCGGGCAGGGCGAGCGGGGCGCGTTATGGATGGAACCTGTGTTCGACTTTATGGCGAGCACGCAGCATTGGCGCTTGTAACGCCCCCCGAAATGCATCGCGAGGCTCTGACAGAGGCGATGCTAGCATCGGCTTGCTGTCATCATCCGTTAACCTCACTCGTGTTCGTGGAGGCGCTCCCTGAAAAGAGTGTGAATCAGGCATACCAATTATTACAAGGGATGCGAGCGATTGATTCGCAGGGTAAAGCGACGGAGCATGGGCGGAAAATGTACCCATTGCCAATTGATGCGCTGGTGGCCGATTTAGTTACCCGCATGCCATCAAAAGCGCTTAAAGAAGCCATGATTGATTACGCTGCCGTTTTGGCGACGCCCACAAAGCTCTATCGTTTGAGCCGCGATGAAGAACAACTCGAGCAACTTAATCAACAAGAGTCACTTGGTAGTGACGCGCAATTGGCCATTGGCTTGATGCGTGGCGAGCCCTTTTCTGGTTTAGAGGTGGATATCGATGCGCTTCGCGAAGCGAGAGGGTTGGCCGAGCAAATGCGCGACGTTTTTGAATTACCTCAACTTGAGGTGGCTTCGCGCTATCGTCATGACGATTTGGTTCTGGCCATTGCAACTCTTCACCCCGAGTTGATTTTTGTTCGCCGAACGAAAAGGCGAGAGGCCCTTGGCAATGGTGCGATGGAAGTCGTGCTTGGTCGAGAAAGTCGCTTCTTAAGTCAATCTGAGGCGGCCATTGTGTTGGATACCCATAGCTTACCCGGTCGCGGGGTGAAACAGACGCTGACACTCGCGACACAAGTTCTTCCGATCGCTCTTAGCTCTTTGGAAGACTTGGGGTTGGGAGAGTGGCAAGAAAGCAGCGTTGTTGTCGAACAAGACAAAACGTATATCGAAATGGTGCTGGTTTACGCGGGGCGAGTGATCGCGACGAAAAAGACCTTGGCGCAAGGTGCTCTTGTGATCTCACCTATTTTAAACGCGGTGAAAGCCGGGGAGTATCTAAGCGGTTTCTATTTAAAACGTCAGACTGAGATTTTGCACTGGCGCTTATATGTAGAACTCGGTTTAGCGGGTGATGTGAGCCATAACAATGTCACGTTTGATGGTTGGTTTTCCGAACAACTACAATTGCTGGAACTTAACGATATCGATGATCTTGAACTCTTCTCGAGTGAGGATTTTATGTTTGAGGGCATCCCTTATTGGGAATATGAGGATTTCGCGGCACGTTTCCCTTACCAGTTAGCATTGGGGGACCTCAATCTCGACGTTGAATACCAACCTGCCGCTAAATTGGTCTATGTGGTTTATCGCGACGGTTTACGAAAAGGTGATCCTAAGCGATGGGAGCTGCCTCGTTGGCAGGGGTGGCGTGTGAAGTATCGAAAATCGAGTCGTATTTTAGATATAAAATAGTCACTTATGGTGGTGTCGGTGAAATGGAGAAATTTGGTGAGCCATTTATTAAGCAATAGGTTTTATATGTAATTCACTTGCGCGTGCTTTGTTATTATTTTGGTTTTTATATGCCTTTTTTATGCGCTAAAAACGAATAAAAGACCAATGTTCTATATCCTATTGCTATATGTGTTCAGTTGACTGATATTGGAATTACTGTGTTGCCAATATCGCGGGGGATGGATATGGAATGTCAAGGCAAGACATGCGTGGTTTTTGACTACACTTCATTTTTGGGCGAGGAATGCTCGAAAAAATGGACGTTTTTAGAGGCGTTAAGTACGATTGCTCCCATCTTCAGTCTAGCGTGGAATGATACAATAAAAACAACATGCGGACCGGAAGAGCGCTTGTGGGAGCAAGCGATGAAGTCGCTCTCTGCTAGTCACAGTGATGAAGCCAACATTAATATGCTTGTTAAGCTGGCGAAAACAGAAGGTATTCAGGAATTAAAGCTGGTTATGCCGTATGAACTGGAAAAAGATCAGATCGAACGGTTACAACAGCAATTGAGTGTGAGTATTAAAAACTTAGACCAAGATGAATTCATGATTACGTTATAAAAAAAAGGTTTGCGGCTTCGGCCGCAAACCTTTTTTGTTCCTCGGGCCGACCATGTCCAACCATTAATTTTTACGCCTATCTTCAGTGACGTTTTAACACCATTTAAGACGCTATCCCCAAGATTTAAATACCTAACTTGTTGTTTTTAGATTTGGTTACTACGATTATTTTTGTTCAAAAAGAACGAATCGTAACGACTCGTCGGATAGGAGGTCAGATGGAACTGAGTCAAATTAAAACATGCAGCGTGGCTTTGCTGGTTATCGCCACGACGTTACCTATCTCATTGGCCAGTTACGGGCAAGTTGGTGGTTCTGAACATCGTTATGCCTACGTGGATTTTTCATCAGGCTCGCTGGATGAAAATATAGGCGATAACAGCAATGTGACGGCGATTAAAGTGGGTGGTCAGTTGCCGATGGATCAGCGCTGGCTCGCCACTCTCGATTATTCCGCTCGCTTTATACATCTCGAGAACACAACCACAGAAATTTATACGCTGTTGCCCGGTATTGCGGCTCGGTTTGATGTTGGGTCTGGTTTTGAAGTTGTGACCGGAGCGAAAGTGGGGATGCAATGGGCTCGCTTAACGGATGATGACACGGATATAAAGCTTGAAAGTAGCAATGAATTTGTTTGGGGTGCTGATGTTGGCTTGATTTATAACATCACACCGCGCTGGCGACTAGCGACAGACGCAGAGCTAAATCGTAGTGACATATTGGATGTGGAAATTTATTCATTGCGAGCGGATTACCGATTTGACTCAGGCTTTACCGTTGGTGGCTTTTATAGTCACCGTGATAGTGATCGAGGCTCGACGAATGAAGGCGGGGTTGCGTTGAAGCTGTTTTTCTAATGAGTCCGATGATTTATGTGGCATTCTATCTCCGTCCTACTTGACGTTGCAGCGGTGTTGACTGGCACTCTCAATCCTTATCGCATCGCGTATCTATGCGCATAGGCTTTGCGCGATTGTAGCCTACCCGCATCTTCGAGTTGTTTAGGTATCAGTAAATCGTTCATATTCAAGGTGCTAAAAAGCCAGCGTATGCTGGCTTTTTGGACTGAGCGATAAATCGATACTTACATGACAGCAGCAATACCTTGGCATAGCGGCAGCATATTCGATTTAGTCATGCCAGCGACACTGATACGGCCAGAGCCGACAATGTAGATAGCAAACTCATCTTTAAGGCGAGCCACTTGATCTTTATCCAGACCAGAGAATGAGAACATGCCGTTTTGACGTTCGATAAAGCTAAAGTCAGCATCCACTCCTTGCTCTTTTAAAGTGGTCACGAACAGTTCGCGCATTTCTTGGATGCGATCACGCATCTCTTTCACTTCCGCTTCCCATTCTGCGCGCAGATCGTCGTCGTTCAGAATGTAAGTAACTACTGCAGCACCGTGTGCTGGTGGGTTAGAGTAGATTGAGCGAATGATGGCTTTTACTTGAGAGAAGGCGGTTGCCGCAACATCTTCAGATTCACCAACCAAAGTGAATGCGCCCACACGCTCATTGTACAAACCGAAATTTTTCGAGAACGAACTCGCGATAAGAATTTCTTTGTTGTATTTAGCAAACGTGCGTAGACCAGCAGCATCGTCTTCAACACCTGAGCCAAAACCTTGGTAAGCGAAATCGAATAAAGGCAGTAATTTCTTATCTGCAACTAGCTTAGCCAGTGTTTCCCACTCATCCGCGGTAGGATCGATACCTGTTGGGTTGTGACAGCAACCGTGCAGTAACACAACATCGCCTTCAGCGGCTTGCTCTAAGTCAGCAATCATTGCAGCAAAGTCTTTTTCTTTTGTTTCTGCGTTGTAATAGCTGTATTGAGCCGTTTCTAAACCAGCAGCAGTAAAAACGCCAATATGGTTTGCCCATGTTGGGTTACTGATCCAAATTTTTGGCGCGCCGAGTTGGCGTTTAATAAATTCACCCGCCACGCGAAGTGCGCCAGTGCCACCCGGTGCTTGTGCGGTTTTGGCACGTTGAGTCGCGATGATCTCTGCATTTTCGCCAAACAACAGTTTTTGTACCGCAGTACCGTATTGCGCAGTGCCTTCGATTGTTAGGTATGACTTGGTTTTTTCGGTTTCAACCAATGCCGCTTCTGCTTTTTTTACGGTCACGAGCACAGGTGTTTCGCCTTGCTCATTTTTATATATGCCAACGCCTAAGTTAATTTTTTCAGCGCGAGGATCCTTTTTAAACTCTTCCGTGAGGCCAAGAATCGGGTCTGCCGGAGCAGCAACTACTTTTTCAAACATAATTGTCATCCATGTTAATCGAAGGGGATAATTGTAATAACTTGAATATTTATACCTTTATGACGCACAGGTGACAACACAAAAGCGTAAGAAACAAGAAATTTTATTCACTTGAGACGACTGAGTGTACAAGTCGCGTATTTTGACAACAAGCGATGAGTCTCTCTAAATAGGATTTAGTCTATTTCGCGATTATTCCGCAATCATCACCAATAGAATGACCGGATGCTAGTTGTCTGCTGATCACATTTTTATGAAAATATTTTGTTTCATTATGATTACTACTAGGGTGTTTTTCTCTTTTCCAAAGAGAAATGAGTCGCATTAATTTAGTGAAACGTGCAATAAATTTAATGAATACGAACACCGGTCAATGGTTCTATTACGGGCTTGCCGTTATGCAACTGCATGGTTAATGCTAAAGATTATTTTTAAGCGCAGCACAAGCAAAAGGAATCTGCATGCATACATTGAGGTTAGTTACATTAACATTATCATCGGCAATGCTCATTGCCTGTGGCGGAGACGATAGTGGCTCGTCGTCATCATCATCGTCTTCAACGCCTGATACAGAAACTACGGCATCCACATTATTTGAAGGAACCTTGGTCGTGCCTCAAGGCGCTCAACAGAACTCTTTGCGGGTCATGAGTGCAGGCCTTATTAACAGCTATAGCGTGACATGTCCTAACGTCCCTGATGGCTATGACCCGATGGCTAACGCGGCAGTTTCAATTGAAAAAGCGGATGGAAGCGTCTTAACGCAAACTACTACCACCGATAGTTGTGGTACGTTTTTGTTAAGTATTGATGAAGAGGCCTCGGCTCTAGATGATAGCGTAATTAATGCTGCGCTGGCGGGGTATCGACCTCTAAAAGCAAACGCAAATAACTTCAAAAAGGCGGAGGCTGGACAAGCGGCACCCGTCGCATCAACCATCGCGACGAATGCTGAATATGTTATCAGTGCGATTCAAAAATTGGGTGAGAGCGAGATTAGTTTCTCCGTCACGGACAATACAACCAACAACGCAGTCATTCAGCTTTCCAAAAATGCCTTTGAGGTGTTGGTTAACGATCAGCCAATATCTATCACGACAGTCAACTCTGCCGATCAACTAGCCTTAGCCAGTAGTAATGTTATGACATTAGATGCCAGCGGTTCGATGAGGGCATCAATTAATGATGAAAATAATAACGCTGTCGTCGATTCAGAAGGTCACCAGTACGACCGTTTTCGTATCACGGCAATGGCAGCTCATCAGTTTGTAGCGGAAAAAGCGGACGCGGATGAGATCGCGATCATTCCGTTCTCAAACAGTGTCGATTTGATAAATAACGCATTTTTACAAGATAGTCTGTCCTTGGTCGACAGTAATTCGGCAAGCATTTCCTATGACTATTCTTTAGATGGTTTTACGACGGCGAAAGACAAATTGCATTTTGCGGTCGATCTGTATAATCCGCTTGCTAGCCTTTGGGGGTGGAATGATTATGACGGCCGTCATGCGAGCAGAACAGATTCTGTTGCGCGAGCAGACACCTGGTACCTCTGGGATTCAGGAACTGAATTAGAGGAAGCGATTAAAGTATCGGTTGACGAAGTCGCTACTCGTAGTAATACGCTCAAGCGAGTGTTTGTCATGACAGATGGGGACAGTTACTTTACTGATAGGGATGCGGTGATCGCCGCTGCGAATCAAGCTAATGTAGTGATTCATGCAATAGCGGTGAGCAATAACGCTAATGAGTCTGACCTTCAGCCGATTGCTTCGGAGACAGGTGGGTCCTACCATAAAATTGTGGATGAGCAAAATATCACAGGAATTTATTCATCATTACAAACGACGATTAAATATGCATATATAGCGTCACTAACGACGCCATTACAAAGTGGTGATGCTATTTCGTTGTCATTGACAATAAATGGTGAAAAAGTCACTCGTATATTAGTGATGCCATAACCCTGAGAGTGCAATTAAGTTTGATATCGCCCCATCATATTGGGGCGTTTTTGTCTCTGCCTGTTAAGGTAGGGGAGGTCGCGCGGTTATTTTTTTAAATTGATTTCAGCTTCATGCGCTTGAGTTTCAATCTCTGGATTCTCCGACATTTTAGCGCTGGCCCATTGATTTAGGTGGTCAAGAATGGTCTTTAACGCGTGTTTTTCGGTCGGTGTTTCATTGGCCGCAATGTTCAGTTCCGCTTTTGGGTGCGTTCCCGTCGCATCTTCCGCAATATGTAGCCAATCTGGATGCCAGTAATACGGTTGTCCAAGTGGGGTCGTCCAGCGATGAACTCCGTTGGTTTCCCCTTTGTATTCAATATCGTTTTCGTTGTACTGAGTCATTATTATTCTCTCATCATCGGTAAACAGAGGCAGCAAGTTGCCTATTATTAATGTAGCAGGTTCAGCTTTAATTAATGTGATACCAAACGTTTAACAGAGGAAGGGGCTAATTTTCGTTCGTATTTAGCGCCTATATGACTTGGATAATGAAATGACGGGATAATAACGAGAGGGTTACGCGTTGTTTGGGGCTGAAAGGAAATGATGAGTAAGAATGGGTGTTCAAATTGAGTTAGCGGATAAAGAAAAGGCTTCACAAAGTGAAGCCTTAAATCTTAACTATTGCTTGCGCAATTAGAAGTTAGCAGAGCGTGGTGTACGTGGGAACGGGATTACGTCACGAACGTTGCCCATACCAGTTACGTAAGACACTAGACGCTCAAAGCCAAGACCGAAGCCCGCGTGAGGCACTGTGCCGTATTTACGTAGATCGCGGTACCAGCTCATGTGCTCAGGGTCGATACCCATAGCAATCATACGCTCGTCTAGAATGTCTAGACGCTCTTCACGTTGTGCACCACCGATGATTTCACCGATGCCTGGTGCAAGTACGTCCATTGCCGCGACTGTTTTACCGTCGTCGTTTAAGCGCATGTAGAAAGCTTTGATGTCTTTCGGGTAGTTCTTAACGATAACTGGTGCTTTGAAGTGTTCTTCCGCTAGGTAACGCTCATGCTCAGAAGACATGTCGATGCCCCACTCAACGTCAAACTCAAATTTCTTACCAGAGTCTAGTAGGATTTGGATTGCGTCAGTGTAGTCAACTTGTGCGAAGTCAGCTTCTACGAATTGCTCAAGGCGAGTAATTGCTTGCTTGTCGATGCGAGAAGCGAAGAACTCAAGGTCGTCGCGGCGCTCTTCAAGAACAGCAGCGAAAACGTACTTAAGCATATCTTCAGCCAGTTTCGCGACATCGTTAAGGTCTGCAAACGCAACTTCAGGCTCAACCATCCAGAATTCTGCTAGGTGGCGACTTGTGTTTGAGTTCTCAGCACGGAACGTAGGGCCGAACGTGTAAACTTTGCTTAGTGCACAAGCGTAAGCTTCTGCGTTTAGCTGGCCAGAAACGGTTAGGAACGTTTCTTTACCGAAGAAATCTTCGTTGAAATCCACTTTGCCTTCGTCAGTACGCGGTAGGTTTTCCATGTCTAGCGTCGAAACGCGGAACATTTCACCTGCGCCTTCAGCATCAGATGCAGTGATAAGCGGCGCTGAAGTCCAGAAGAAACCTTGCTCGTGGTAGAAACGGTGAATCGCTTGAGATAGACAGTTACGTACACGTGCTACTGCGCCAATCACGTTTGTACGTGGACGTAGGTGAGCAACTTCACGAAGGTACTCGATCGAGTGACGAGTTTTCGCCATCGGGTAAGTCTCAGCGTCTTCAACCCAACCAACTACTTTTACGTCAGTAGCCGCAAGTTCAAATGCTTGACCTGCTGCAGGAGACGCTACGATAGTACCCGTCACTTCAACAGAACAGCCAGTCGTTAGCTTAAGGACTTCGTCATTGTAATTATTGAGATTATTTGGGACCACGGCCTGAATCGGGTCGAAACAAGAGCCGTCATAGATGGCAAGGAATGAAATTCCAGCTTTGGAATCACGACGTGAACGGATCCAGCCGCGAACAGTTACTTCACTGTCTACTGCTAGCTGACCGTTCAATACGTCTTTAACAGGCGCGTAAGTCATGGTTGAAATAATCTCCATTGAGGTAAAAATAAAACCTAAGGTTATTTGGGATGATTTTTGCCAAATCATGAGCAAAAAAGCATCGAAACATTAGGTAGGTATTACATTTTTATTGAAATGACATATTACCTGTCAAATCGTTAGCTTCAACCTTTATTATCGTTTTGACGGCGATAATTTGGTGAATTTAGTCCACCTTCTGCTTGGCGGAGTAAAAATGCTGCTTGGTCGGCGATAAATGGTTAAGCAAGCGCCTCTTAACCTTGAGGTATCTTCTATCGGGCATGTGTGTGTCCGATATGACCGTCTTTAATTCGCAGCGTCTTACTGTTGCTGTAACCGTTGCTGTAACTGGTGTGCTATTTGTTCAAATCGCGGGCGCTGTGCTAAATCTGGCTGCATACATTCTGTTTTTAACTGAGTTAGCTCAGTGATGTGAGATCGGTCTTCATCATTGGCTAAGCAATGAGAGAGTAAATCCTCGATTAGGCAACCGAGTGCTCTCACTTCAATATGCTGCATGGCTGCGCGTTGTGAAGTAGGCAGTTTACTTAAGTTTGTCGCGGCACCAAAATCACCAAATAAGACGTTGGCATCGGCGTTATACATGGTGTTATGTGCGTAAATGTCGCCGTGACTGACGTGGTGTTGATGCAAATGCGCCAAACCTGAGGCCATTTGCTCAAGCATGGTGACAATCGTTTTTAATTCAAACTTTGAATCAGGTGCAAAAGTATCTCGTGTGCATGTCTGCAGAGACGGCGGTAATCCCAAATTATGATAGTGGCTTGGGATCAATTCCATCACTAAGCCGAGCGCATTGGGTTGTTCGATACGAGCGATGACTTTGATTAAGTTTTTATGTTGTCCAGCTTGCAGGCAGTTCAGCAATTCGTCTTGCGGATAACCATCACTGGTCACTTCCCCTTTGAAAATCTTAACGGCGATCTCTTGGTCAGTACCTTGCAGTTCGTCGGGTTGGTTTGACCATTTTGCGCGATAAATAATGCCCGACGCACCTTGGCCGATCACTTCCTCAAGTTGAATGTCATCAAGCGCCACTAAAGGGATCGTTGGCGCTTGGGCCTCTGCGTGGTCACTTTCTCTGTGACTATGCGGAGAAAGAAAAAGACTTGGATCTAAGGGATTGGTGCTCAAAGGATTGCCATCGATGGCGAGCCAACTGAGTTTTGGTAACTGAAATAGCCAATCGGGCAGAGATTCAAGTTTGTTCGCCGACAGTCTTGCCAGTTCTAAATTTTGGCAGCTTGCCATGGACTCTGGCAGTGCCGTCAATGCATTACCCGCCAATGCCAGCTTTTGTAGACGATATAAACGGCCCATATCATCAGGTAACTGAGTGATGTGATTGTCGGTTAAAATCAACCAGCGAGTTTGATCAGGCAGAGAGCGCTCAGGAATATGCTGTAACTTGTTTGATTTAAAGCTAATCATTTCAAGTTTAGGACACTGCGCTAAGACAGTTGGAATGGCAGTAAAACAGTTATTCGTCAGGAATAAAATTCTAAGTTGTTTTAATTGCGAAAAATCGTCTGGTAAATCCTGCAGCTGATTGTCTGATAGATCCAATACTTCTAAGCTGTCGGCAAGGTTGATAATTTCACGTGGAAACTCGGCTAATCCTTGTTTTAAATAAAGATGCGTGGTGCCATCTAACTCGCCAGATACTAACTGCTCAACTGTGTGCAAAATCCTAAACCTTAACGCTGCTAAAAATAGGGCGCAATATTATCGGATTATCTCGCAAGGAGAAAGTTGTTACATGGTGAGAATCGTGGTTTATAACCGTTGAACTCGCTCGTGGGCCTTTGCGGTTGGGCTTTTCCCGATAAGCGGGAGTTCAGTTTAAGTGGGTGCAAAGGTTGTCACTCAACCGACAACACTTTACTATGGCGGCTTCTTGACGAAACCTGAGAAAAATGATGAAAACAGAGTTGTATAAAGAGTTTATGTTTGAGGCTGCACACCATTTGCCTCACGTACCTGAAGGTCATAAATGTGGTCGATTGCATGGGCACTCTTTTTTAGTTCGTCTTTATGTTGAAGGGGAAGTTGACGCCTATACAGGTTGGGTGGTGGACTTTGCAGAAATCAAAGCAGCCTTTAAACCTATCTATAATCGTCTCGACCATTACTATTTAAACGATATTGAAGGGTTAGAAAACCCGACGAGTGAAGTATTGGCAAAATGGATTTGGCAACAATTAAAGCCGTCGTTACCTCTGCTGAGCAAAGTGGAAATTAAAGAAACATGTACAGCGGGCTGTATCTATAAGGGCGAGTAGAGATTAAGCGGTTCTATTTCTGTCTCTGTTGACCACAGAGAAGGGGAAAGCCGTACTGTCGCCAGCACTAAAAAACCAATCGTTAGATTGGTTTTTTGCGTTCTATATGTCCTACCCAATGTTCACCCCATTTAGCCGACCACTAAAAAGCAGGTCGCGAAGGCGCTTTAGAGCTTGTGACGCATAATGCGTTCTTTTCCAATCTTACTGTAGTAAAAATTATTGGTATCAGTAAAACCGACTCGGGTGAAAAATGAACGTGAAGCTTCATCTTTCGCTGGGATGGTGACACACAGAGAGTCACTGTCGCCATTGATGGCATAAGCATAGACGAGTAATTTTTGAATCACGGCTTTGCCCACCCCTTTTTGCTGGTAGTGTTTATCTACCGCGATGTATTTTAATCCAAGCTCATGACGTCGAGCAAAAGTGGCATAGTGGGCAAACGCTTTATCTAACACGACATAGCCAATGGCTTGATTGTCGGAATAAATCGCAAGAATCACTTCATACTTTGAGCGGTTTTGATAAAGCTGTTCAAAGGGGAGGTGGGTCTCTTTTTGCTCTTGATGTACTTCAAGCTGCATTAAACTGGCGAAATCTTTTAGTTTGGCCGGCTTTATAGCAATCATATTGCCTCGTCTATTAGGGTTTGGTCAAAAATGGGCTAACGATATAAGCACGTTGTCGTGTTTACAGGTACAAAAATGGCGACTTAAAAGTCGCCATTTATAGTCAATGTTATCAATTGAATATCATTCAAACAATCCATTGACCGGGATTCGCAATGAAAGTTAGCAGAGAACTTTAATTGCTAGACCACCTTGAGAAGTCTCACGGTATTTTGCGTTCATGTCTTTACCGGTTTCTAGCATGGTTTCGATAACTTTATCTAGAGAAACAGTAGGAGCAGAAGAACGACGAAGTGCCATACGAGTTGAGTTGATTGCTTTAACTGCAGCAATACCGTTACGCTCGATACATGGTACTTGTACTTGGCCAGCAACTGGGTCACAAGTTAGACCTAGGTTGTGTTCCATGCCGATTTCAGCCGCCATACACACTTGCTCAGGGCTACCGCCCATAAGCTCAGCAAGACCCGCTGCAGCCATAGAACATGCTACGCCAACTTCGCCTTGACAGCCTACTTCCGCACCAGAGATAGAAGCGTTACGCTTGTATAGACCACCGATCGCGCCAGAAGCTGCGAAGTAACGGATGTAATCTTTCTCTGTCACAGTTTGAATAAACTTGTCGTAGTACGCAAGTACTGCTGGGATGATGCCACATGCGCCATTGGTTGGTGCAGTCACAACACGGCCACCGGCTGCGTTTTCTTCGTTTACCGCAAAAGCAAACATGTTCAC
Source organism: Vibrio renipiscarius (assembly GCF_000827885.1). Classification (GTDB taxonomy): domain Bacteria; phylum Pseudomonadota; class Gammaproteobacteria; order Enterobacterales; family Vibrionaceae; genus Vibrio; species Vibrio renipiscarius. Next base: position 648,329 of record NZ_JTKH01000006.1, read on the forward strand.
CCAGTCAACCACAGCCATTGGATCGTTAGAGGTTTTCTCTGACGTTAGAAGCTGTTGACGCAGTGCTGCTGCACGACGTGGCACGCGTAGTGGTCCAGGAAGAATACCTTCAGTATTCATACCACGGTCCATACCTTCACGCATGGTCTTCCAGATGTTAGCAAAGTACGTGCGTGACTCTTCATCTGAATGTAGAGACGCTTGGTTTTTCATAACCAAAGCACTGATAGAAAGACCGTGTTCTTTACACTGGCTTACTAGTTCATCTGCGCTAGTAAATGGGAAAGGAACCTTAATTGGGTTCTCTTCTTCTTTACCAAAGTTTTCTTCATCGACGATGAAACCACCACCGATAGAGTAATAGGTTTTCGAGTACGCGACTTCGTCATCGATCCACGCGTGGATCTGCATGCCGTTTTCGTGTAGCGATAAGTTAGAAGTATGGAAATTCATACCGCCATCTTTCGGGAACGATACTGTGTGACAGTGCATGCCAACAGGAAGGCGTTCAGTTTCTTCTACGCGTGCGATAAAGCCTGCAATAGAATCGATATCAACTTTTTCAGGGGTGTTGCCAGCAAGACCCATGATGATAGCAATATCTGTGTGGTGACCTTTCCCTGTCAGTGATAGTGATCCATAAACGTCCACGGTGATTTTAGTGATGTCGCGCAATTTTCCCATTGAACGAAGGTCATCAATAAATTCTTTACCCGCTTTCATTGGACCTACAGTGTGAGAACTAGAAGGACCAACACCGATTTTATAGATGTCAAAAACACTAATCATATCGATTACCTCAAAAGCAAGCCTCCCTAGAGAGGGAGGCTTAGAATTATCATTATATTTTTAGTTTAATTTTCCACTTGGAAGGGGAGAATTAAAGAGCGCCGTAGATTACAGAAGTAATCGCTGCAAGACCACAGATAACTGTGAAAATCTGTACAGGTGCAGAAGTTTTGTACTTCGCCATCGCTGGTACTTTTTTCATCGCGAATACTGGTAGAAGGAACAGGATAGCCGCAATCATTGGTGCGCCCATTGTTTCAATCATACCTAGGATGCTTGGGTTGATGATTGCAACAATCCAAGTAGTCACAACGATGAAGATTAGTGAACCTTTTTCAATCTTGCTTACTGGAGTAGTAGCGCGAGATTTGATTAGACCAACTAGACCTTCGTGAGCACCTAGGAAGTGACCGAAGTAGCTAGAAGTAATCGCAGCGAAAGCAACAACAGGACCCATGTAAGAGATGATTGGGTTGTCGTGTACGTTTGCTAGGTAAGAAAGTACAGAGATGTTTTGCTCTTGTGCCATTGCTAGCTGCTCTGGAGATAGAGACAGAACAACAGAGAATACGAAGAACATTACAAAGCCCATTAGCATCATTGCCGCGCCGCCAGTGATTGCGTCAGTTTTCTTAACTGCGTCATCACCGAAGTTCATGCGTTGCTCTTTTGCGAACTGAGAAATTACTGGGCTGTGGTTGAATGAGAACACGATGATTGGAATCGCTAGCCAAACGATAGTTGGCATAGTGCTGAAATCAGGTGCAACTTCAATCATTGACGTATTCCAATCAGGGATTAGGAATACAGACAGTGCTAGTAGGATAACAACCAGTGGGTAAACCATTGCTGATGTTGCTTTAAGCATTAGGTCTTTACCAAACACAACGCCCATAGTCATAGCAGCGATAAGCGCGCCAGACAGTAACCAGCGAGGAATTGATTCCATGCCGATTTGGTTTACTAGGAACGAGTCAACCGTGTTTGTGATACCAACACCGTAGATTAGAACGATAGGGTAAATGGCGAAAAAGTAGGCGAAAGTGATAAGGTTTGCGCCAGTTTTACCGAAGTGTTCTTCAACAGTATCAGTGATATCTGATTCAGGGTTCTTAGCAGACAATACGAAACGCGCTAGAGATTTGTGCGCGAACCATGTCATTGGAGCTGCGATTAGGGCAAGCATAACTAATGGCCAGAAGCCGCCAGCACCTGCTTTAATCGGTAGGAATAGCACGCCAGCACCAACCGCGGTACCGAAAAGTGATAGACACCAAGTGAAATCTTTGTAAGTAAACTTACTAGACGATTGAGCGGCATTTGCCGAAGTAGTAGAGCTCATATTGGGTTACTCATTTAAAATTGGGAACAGGAAATAAGTCGGGTGCAATTCTGCACAAAAGAATTACATAAATATTAGATCTAAATCACAAATTGATGGGACTGATAATATGATATTCCAAAAAGCAGTTTGTTGTCACGAAAATGACGTGCCACACGTGATTTTTGTTAATGGCTGACATTAGAAAAACTTATCAATCAAGTGCGGTGCCGTATTTTTGCTCATGGTAAACGTTTGCGTGGTGACGCGTAGATTTCGCTAATGTGAACGTTTGTTGACCAATTGAGGGTTTTATTAACATTGATGCATAATATGATTGCGCATGGCATCGATGATTTGGGCAGTAACACCCCAGATAAAATGCCCTTGGTAGGTCAACCCAAACACTCTGTGCTGTTGGTTTTTTATGCAAAACAAATGGCTGCGAAATTTTTGGCGATCAAAGATGACCGTTAAAGGCACTTCAAATACGGTTTCAACCTCATTAAAGTCAATCTTGGTTGCATAATCTGGGCGAATAAATGCGAGGTAGGGGGTGACGGAGAATTGGCTGACTGTAGGTAACGAAGGCATGTGGCCAAAAATATCAATGTCAGATGACAGGATACCAATTTCTTCTTCTGTTTCTCTAAGCGCGGTCGATCGTAATGAATCATCCGTCAGTTCATATTTTCCTCCAGGAAAACTGACTTGGCCTGGGTGATGCTTCAAATGCGCTGCTCGCTTGGTTAATACTAGATGTACGCCGTCAGGTCGCTCCACAAAACCAATCAATACGGCGGCTTCACGCATTGCTTTGCCTTGTAGGTGTTCGAGCCGTTTTATCGACTGCGGATGATAGGTCGATGGCGTGAGTAATGAAAAACGCTGGATGAGCTGCATTTTACTTGACGGAATGAGCACATTAACTCCCATAGGTATTTGAAAAAGCCCAGTTTATGGATCATGCTTTAGTTTGATTATATAAGATTCGCGCAATCGTGGCGAAATCACAACATAAAAGGCTTAAATGATGGGGGTACACCTGTCAGTCGCTGCTTAAAGGATACGTGATGAAAGGAATCATATTCACTGAGTTTATGGACTTAGTCGAAGCAAAGTTTGGTTTAGACGTTTTAGATAGCATTTTAGTTGAAGCGGAAGATGAAGGGGTTTATACCTCGGTGGGCAGTTATGACCATCGAAGCTTAGTGAAGTTAATCGTTTTGTTAAGTCAAAAAACTGGGATCTCACCAGAAGACCTGCAACAAGTTTTTGGCCAATCTGTCTTCCTTAATCTTTACGCCGCCCTGCCTAATAACGCCAGTTTGGGAGAATGCAAAAATTCATTCCAGTTTGTACGTTTAGTCGAGGACTACATCCATATTGAAGTGAAGAAACTCTACGCAGAAGCAAACCCACCTAAGTTCGAATTTATTTCGGAAAGTGAAAGTGAAATGGTGTTTGACTACAAAAGCGCGCGCTGCATGTCTCATGTTTGTCTTGGGCTCGTGCAAGGCTGTGCGGATCATTTCGGTGAAACATTAGAGATAAAAATGGACGAACAATCTACGGACCATAGTCATGTTCGATTTTTCTTGACGCTTGTGAGCTGATTCGATGCCAAGTAGTGGGCCGCTAGAGCGGAAAATTGCCCGAGAATCGGCCGCTAGAAAGCAGGCCGAGATGCTTTTAGAGCAAAAAAGTCTCGAACTATACAATGCGAATCAGCAGTTGAAATTAGTCCTCAGTCAGCTTGAAATACAAAATTTGAGAGGGCTTAAAAAATTAGAATTTGAAAGTTATATCAGCGAGTCTTTGATTCATTTTGGTCGCGCTTTTCTAACCCGAATTCTAGACGATGGGCTTTTATCGAGTTTTGTCGAGCGTTTATCTGCGTGTTCGTTGATAAAGGCGGTCAACCTTTGCTTGGTTGAAGATGTGTTACCCACGGTAATATCAAATCAATTTGGTGCAAATGAATTGTGCCCTGAATCACCGTTAGCGATTGTTTCTCAGCGATCAACCGCACTTCCTCTGATTTGGCAGGATCAAACGATTCGATTGCCGCTGAAAGTGGATCATCAACTCATTGGTGAGCTGAGTGCCACTATCGATCTTAGCGACATTGACGCAGAGTTCATTGCCAGTCAGATGACTTTGGTGGTCGAGTTGCTGTGCAGTGCCATTAGTCGCCAATTAATTGTTGTGAAAAATCAACAAGCTCGTAAAAGAGCGGAAGAATCGGAACGCGCGACAAAAGAATTTGTGGCGATGATTAACCATGAATTGCGTACGCCGCTGAATGGATTATTAGGCAGTGCAGAATTATTGTCAGATACGATGCTGAATAATGAGCAAACTCAACTTCTAACGAACTTAACGCATTCGGGTGATTTGTTGCGGCATATTATCAATGATCTACTTGATTTTAGTAAAATGAGCGCCGGCATGATGGAGTTGTTTCCTACACGTTTTGCCTGGCTTGACCTCAAAAATATGCTCAATGGGATCTTTTCTCCTAAGGCACAAGAAAAGCAAGTTTACTTCTTAATTGAAGAGTCAGAGAACATGCCAGTCGCCTTTATGGCAGATTTTGAACGCATTAGTCAGATATTGGTCAATCTTATTGGTAATGCCATTAAATTTACGTCAGAAGGGAAAGTCGAGGTGAGTGCTCAGTGGCATAACGAAATGCTGCAAGTTTCAATTAAGGATACCGGTTGCGGTATTCCTGAAAAATCGCAAGCTCAGTTATTCGATCCTTTCGTACAAGCGGATCGCACCACGAAACGAAGCTTTGAGGGAACGGGTCTCGGTTTGGCGATTTGTAAGAATTTGGTTGAGCTGATGAATGGCCAAATTGAATTCAGTAGTGAGGTCGGGGTAGGCAGTCAATTTAAGATTCAGCTACCACTCCAAATTGCACAAGAGCTCGCAGCGAGCGATGCTGCTGTTGACGCCAGACGTGAATCCAAATCACTAGACAGTTTGTCTATATTGGTGGTGGATGACATTCGCATGAACCAAATCATAATCAATCAAATGTTGAAAAAATTCTCGATTGTGCCAGATCTGGCAGACAATGGCCTTGAAGCGGTAAAAATCGCAGAGGCGAAAGAGTATGATTTGATCTTCATGGATTGTCGTATGCCGGAAATGGATGGGTTCGAAGCGTCTACCTACTTGCGCAGCCACCATTATGTAAAACCCATTATCGCGCTGACCGCAGGGACGACGCTTGAAGAGCGTGAACGCTGTATTGAAAGCGGTATGGACGACATTCTTACGAAGCCCTATACCGCTGCAGATCTTAAAGCGATGATTGAAAAATGGGCCTAGCCCCTAGACTGGGCCAACAAACCGATCTTGTAGGCTTAGCTTGTCGATATAGCTTAGCCATCGGCTTATCGATTCAATCCGCTGCACGTTTATTTATTCTGGAGTGCAGGTAGAATTCGGCTCAGTTTATCGAACGTTTCTTGATACTCGGCGTCGCATTGACTGTCGGCAACTAAACCGCCTCCGGCCCACACATGCAATTGGCCATTCTCTGCAATCAGTGTGCGAATCGTAATGCTGGTGTCCATTCGTCCATGGCGGCTGAGATAACCGATACTGCCACAATACACACTGCGACGGTGTGGCTCTAGCTCTTCGATAATTTCCATTGCTCTGACTTTCGGCGCGCCAGTAATTGACCCGCCAGGAAAGCTCGCGCGCAAAAGGTCGATCGCGTTGTGGTCATCTGCTAACTCAGCTTTGATGGTGCTGACCAAGTGATGCACTGCGGGAAAACTCTCAATATCGAACAGTTTAGGCACGTGCACACTGCCAGGTTTCGCGACACGGCCCACATCGTTGCGTAGCAAATCGACGATCATGAGGTTTTCGGCTTGATCTTTTTCGGCATTTTGCAGTTCGACGGCAGACGCTTGATCGAGAGTGGGATCATCGAAGCGTGGCCGTGTACCTTTGATCGGTTTAGTCTCAATGATATTGTCGTTGACCTGTAAAAAACGCTCCGGTGACACGCTCAAGATAGCGCTGTGTTCGGTGCGGATATACGCCGAAAAAGGGGCTTGGTTGGCCTGTTCGAGTTGCTGGTAAGCTTGCCACTCACTGCCTTGATAGGCCGCGCTAAAACGCTGGGCGAGGTTAATTTGATAGCAGTCGCCTGACAACAAATATTCTTGTACCTGTTCAAAGCGTGTTTGGTACTGACTCTTGGTTAAGTTCGATTGCCATGAACTTAGCAACGCGAATGCGTCTGAGCCTGGTTCAGGGGTGAGTGGTGCTTGCTGTTGCAGCCATTGCCAGTGATGTTCGGTATCGTGACCAACGACCCAAGCTTGCTGGAGTAAGTGATCCACAATTACGGCCCACTCATAAATACCGACGGCCATATCAGGGGAAGAAAGGTCGTGCTCTGCGATTGACGGCATCGATTCCACTCGTCGGCCTAAATCATAGGCAAAGTAACCTAAAGCCCCGCCTAAAAATGGTAAATCCCCATCGTATTCACAATTTGGTAAATGTTCGCTTTGTATCTGCGCAATTAAGCTAAATGGATCGTCAGTGGAATGCTGCAAATTACCGCGATGTTCGATAAGAGTGGTATCGCCAAAGGTGGTGAGCGTCGCGACGGGGTTGGTGACTAATATGTCATAGCGGCTATCGACATGTTGCGAAGACGCTGAGCGCAACAACATTGACCAATTGCGTTCGGCAATCGGTGAAAATAGGCGGCATGCCAAGTCAGAAGAGTAAGAAATCTGTTTGATTTGCAAGCGATTTGGTTGACTGTTATTCATTTGTTTAATTTGTGACAAAGAGATCGTTCGCTTCGTGGCGCGTTGAGAAAAGCAAGAGTATCATAACCAAATCATAACCCGCTACTTTGAATCTTGGTTGATGGTTGCTCGTCTAAGTTCTTCGATAGCAAACGTTTAAACAAAGCGGGAATAACGGAAGCAAATAAGAGGCAAGTAATGACTATAATCCGCAAACAGGATGTGATCAGCAGTGTTGCTGATGCGCTGCAATATATTTCTTACTACCATCCGCTCGATTTCGTTCAAGCGCTGGAAAAAGCTTATCATCGTGAAGAAAGTCAGGCGGCCAAGGATGCGATCGCCCAGATTTTAATTAACTCTCGTATGTCGGCGGAAGGTCATCGACCGATTTGTCAGGATACTGGCATTGTTACTTGCTTTGTGAATATTGGCATGGGTGTCCAATGGGACTCCACCGATATGACCGTTCAACAAATGGTGGATGCGGGTGTGCGTGAAGCCTACACCAATCCTGATAACCCATTGCGTGCTTCCGTTTTGATGGATCCTGCGGGTAAACGAATTAACACCAAAGACAATACGCCTGCGGTGGTACACATTAATATGGTGCCAGGCAATAACGTTGAGATTCAAATCGCGGCGAAAGGCGGCGGCAGCGAAAATAAAACTAAAATGGTGATGTTGAACCCATCCGATGATATTGCTGAATGGGTAGAAAAAACCTTACCGTTAATGGGCGCTGGTTGGTGTCCTCCGGGTATGCTTGGTATCGGCATTGGTGGCACGGCCGAAAAAGCCGCGGTACTGGCAAAAGAATCCTTGATGGAACATATCGATATCCAAGAGCTTATCGACCGTGGCCCACAGAATTCAGAAGAAGAGCTGCGTTTGGATATCTTTAATCGTGTTAACAAACTGGGTATTGGTGCGCAGGGTTTAGGTGGTTTGACGACCGTGGTTGATGTCAAAATTAAAACGGCGCCAACACATGCTGCTTCTAAACCGGTTTGCTTGATCCCTAACTGCGCAGCAACTCGCCACGTACATTTTACTTTGGATGGTAGTGGCCCTGCAGAGTTGACGCCACCGAAGCTTGAAGAATGGCCAGATATTACGTGGGAAGCGGGGGCAAACACGCGCCGTGTAAATCTAGATGAAGTGACGCAAGCGGATGTGGAAAAGTGGAAAACCGGTGAAACGGTATTACTGTCCGGTAAGATTTTAACGGGACGAGACGCTGCACATAAACGCATCCAAGGTATGCTTGAAAGTGGAGAAGGCTTACCAGCAGGTGTCGATTTTAAAGGTAAATTTATCTACTACGTTGGCCCAGTCGATGCAGTGGGTGACGAAGCCGTAGGCCCTGCTGGCCCAACGACGTCTACCCGTATGGATAAATTTACCGACATGATGTTAAACGAAACCGGCATCATGGGTATGATTGGTAAAGCGGAGCGCGGCCCTGCAACGGTAGAATCAATCAAGCAACATAAAGCAGTCTACCTGATGGCGGTGGGGGGAGCTGCTTACCTCGTCGCGAAAGCAATCAAGAAAGCCCGCGTGGTGGCGTTTGAAGATTTAGGCATGGAAGCAATCTACGAGTTTGAAGTTGAAGATATGCCGGTCACGGTGGCCGTCGATTCCAATGGTGTGAATGCGCATCAAATTGGTCCCGATACGTGGAAAGTAAAAATCCAAGAAATGGAGCTTGATTAAGTCAAGATACTGAATAAATAGCCAAATAAATGACAAAAGTGCAGCGTAAGTTGCACTTTTTTCTATATACTCTTTATAACGATTCATAAGACAAAAATTAGGGAGAGCGCAATGCCTCGCTTTATCCAAATTCTTCAAATCATCATTGCCGTGGTCATCGGTGCATTTGTGGGCTACGACTTAATCCTGCACGGTATTAGTATTTTCGATGAAAAATACGTCACGATCACTTGCGCATTGGTTGTTCTGCTTGAGATTGCACTCTTTGTGATCTACAAACTGATTGAAGACGATTAGTCACTCTTCAAATACACAACAGACCATTTTGACGCTCTCGTGATTTCTAGTCGCTTGGGCTCGTCAGGCTGTGATATACATTAAACCTCTGATGACCGTCAGAGGTTTTTTTGTTCATCCAAGATTAATCTAGCTTTTGTTAAAGTCAGCATCACTATTAGAGAATGAGAGATTAAATGAAGAATATTCAGCAAGAAGTGAACGATTTTTTACATCGAAGTATGGACTCCCATGTTCGAATTGCTGTAACGGGTTTGTCACGAGCGGGTAAAACCGCGTTTATTACTTCACTGGTCAATCAGTTACTTCATACCTCTACTCATAGCCAGCTGCCTTTATTTAGTGCTAGTCGCGATAAACGCTTGGTAGGGGCAAAACGCGAGCCTCAAAGTAATATGATGGTGCCTCGTTTTGCTTATGATGAAGCGATGGTGCAGCTGCAAGGTGAGCAACCTAATTGGCCAGAGCCAACACGCGATGTGAGCGAAATTCGTTTAGCGCTAAAGTACAAGCCAACCAAGAAAACCAAAAAACTGTTTGGCAGTACCGCGACATTGAACTTAGACATTATCGATTATCCGGGGGAGTGGTTGCTTGATCTTCCTTTGCTTGATATGGATTTTCCCACGTGGTGTCAAAGTCAATTTACCGCGTTAAAAGGCTTACGTTTAGAACTCGCGAAATCTTGGCTTGAAAAGCTCGACGCGCTGGATCTCACCGCTGAGGCGAGTGAAAGTCAGTTGGCTGAGATTGCGCAAAGCTACACTCAATATCTGCATGATTGTAAAGAGAACGGTTTGCACTGGGTGCAGCCGGGACGATTTGTGTTGCCGGGTGAACTTGAGGGTGCGCCGGTATTGCAATTTTTCCCTTGTCGGTTTGATGCCGGGGCTAAAACCGATAAGCACAGCAATTTAGCGATGTTGAAAGCGCGGTATCAGGAATACCAAACAAAAGTTGTGAAAGCGTTTTATAAACATCATTTTTCCACCTTCGATCGTCAAATCGTATTGGTGGATTGCTTGCAGCCGCTGAACGCAGGTTATGAGTCGTTTATGGACATGCGAGATGCCCTTGATCAAATCATGCATAGCTTTCGCTATGGTCGAAGCTCGCTATTGAAGCGATTGTTTGCCCCGCGCATTGATAAAATCTTGTTTGCGGCAACAAAAGCAGACCATGTCTCGCCGGATCAGCATCCAAATTTGGTGTCATTATTGCAGCAAATGGTGCATCCCGCCTGGCAAACGGCGTCGTTTGAAAATATTGAAATGAGCTGTATTAGCATGGCGTCGATTCAAGCGACGCAAACAGGGTTCATCGCCCAAGGGGATAAGTCCATTCCTGCGATCCAAGGAACGACAATGGATGGCCAGTCAATCACCGTCTATCCCGGGGAAGTGCCACGAAAATTGCCGTCTGCCGCCTATTGGCAGCAGCAGGGGTTTGAGTTTACGGCCTTCAAGCCGTTACCGAGCCACCAAGATGAACCGTTGCCGCATATCCGTATTGATAAAGCATTAGAATTGCTGATTGGAGACAAATTAAAATGAGCGAATTCAAATCAAAACAAGTCTTTGATCAACCATTACGCCAAGAATCACAGCCAGATCAAGAGTTAACCGCGCAGATTCAATTTCAGGCGTCAGAGAAATTTGTACCGAGTGCGATTGAAGAGCCTGAGGATGACACCGCAGAACAACAGCTTGAGCGCGTAATTCGACCAGCATCGGGTCGTAAATGGCTCGGGGCTGGTTTACTGGGCGCATTTTCTGGTTTAGTGGGTTGGCAAGTGATTGATACCGTCATCACTGCGATTCAAACCGCCGATTGGCTTGCTTTGGGCTGGGCAGGTTTCATCTCGACATTAGCCGCGTTGGGTATTGGCGCAATAGGGAAGGAATTATGGAAACTGCGCTCGTTACGCAATCATTTTTCTGTTCAAGAGCAAAGTGAAGTGTTGTTGGCGAGCGACAGTGTTGGGCAAGGTAAAGCATTTTGCCAGAACTTAGCAAAGCAGGGTGGTATCCAAACGCATTCGCCTTATTATGATCGCTGGATCAATGCCGTCAATGGTTCGCACAGCGATGCGGAAGTCTTAGATATGTATGACGCCATGGTGATTACTGAGCAAGATGCATTGGCGACAAAAATTGTGTCTAAACATGCAACCGAATCTGCCGCTCTCGTGGCGATCAGCCCATTAGCCATGGCAGATATGCTGCTGGTGGCTTGGCGCAATTTTAAAATGATTGATAGCCTCGCGGATGTTTATGGTATTGAACTTGGTTATTGGTCACGCCTGCAACTGTTTAAATCAACGCTCGTTAACATGGCCGCAGCCGGAGCGAGTGAGTTGGCCATTGATGCGAGTATGGATTTACTCTCGATGGATCTCGCAGGTAAGCTTTCAGCTCGCGCTGGGCAGGGACTTGGTGTGGGTATTCTTACGGCTCGATTAGGCATTAAAGCAATATCTTTATTGCGCCCAATGCCTTGGCAGCCAGAAAGAGCGGTTAAACTGTCAGCAATCCGCAAGCAAATTGTGGCGAAAGTGGCCGCGATCACGGTCAAATAGCGTGAATGTGAAGCAAGTGATATCGCTTTGCTTGACGAGGATCTAGGGTTAGGCGAAACTACTGTCAACTTTTCCTGACACCCTAACTTAGGACTCTCTCAGTGCGTCTAGAAGTTTTTTGTGAAGACCGACTTGGCTTAACCCGCGAGTTGCTCGATATCCTTGCCTCTAAGAGCATTGATTTACGTGGCATCGAAATTGATATCTCTGGAATTATTTACTTAAACTGCCCTGATATCGATTTCGATACCTTCAGTGAATTGATGGCGGAGATTCGCCGTATCGCTGGTGTAAAAGATGTACGAAAAATTCAGTTCATGCCGATGGAAAGACATAATACTGAGCTGCTTTCTCTGTTAAATAACCTCCCTGAACCTGTACTCGCGATTGATTTGAAAGGGAACGTAGACATGGCTAACCATGCTGCTTTGACCCTATTTAATCGTGAAGAACAAGAGGTCATTGCTCATCAAATTGGCCAGCTATTACCGAGCTTTAACTTCAGCAAATGGGCTGAAGGGAACATTACTCGCCAACGTGAAAATATCGTGATCAATGGCTTAGACTACGTGATGGAAATCATGCCGGTCTACATCACGACAGAGAGCAAAGAGTCTATTTTAGCGAGCACAGTGATGATCATTCGCTCTGCACAAGACAAGCCTTTGTTTAAAGAAACACTGCCACTGCAAAATAACTTAGGTTTTGAGCATTTTGTGGGTGTCTCAAATCGACATAAAGCCTTAATCACACAAGCGAAAAAGCTCGCGAGTCTTGATCAACCGTTGTTGATTCAAGGTGAAACCGGCACGGGGAAAGAAATGCTTGCGCGTGCTTGCCACAGTCGGTCTCATCGCGCGAGTGCGCCTTTTCTTGTTTTGAGCTGTGCGTCGATGCCTGATGATGTGGCCGAAACCGAATTGTTTGGTCATGCGCCGGGCAGTTTTAATCATCAAGAAGGCAATAAAGGCATTTTTGAGCAAGCCAACGGCGGTACTGTTTTTCTTGATGAAATCGGAGAAATGAGTCCGCACTTGCAAATAAAATTGCTGCGCTTGCTGCAAGATGGCACGTTCCGCCGTGTAGGGGAAGAGCATGAAGTGCATGTTAACGTTCGTGTGATCGCTTCTACACGCCACAATCTTGCCGATCTGGCGGAGTCAGGCGTATTTAGAGAAGACCTATTTTACCGCTTGAACGTACTGACTTTGAATATCCCATCACTGCGTGATCGCTCGAATGATATTGCACCACTGCTTGAGCTTTTTGTGGCGAAATACATTAATCAACTTGGAATGGTGAAACCGACTATCGAGAGCGGGCTCGTCGATCAGTTAGCGTCATACAACTGGCCAGGTAATATGCGTCAGTTGGAAAACATGGTATTGCGTGCGTTAACCGAGTTGGAAAATGATCAGTTGACCGTTGACGTGTTCCATCTTCCTCAGGTTGAAGCTTCGGGATCTGGCGGTGGCTCTTTGAACCTTGATGGTTCATTAGATGAGATCATGAAAGATTACGAATCAAAAGTATTGGACCGACTTTATCAGTCTTTCCCTTCTAGCCGAAAGTTAGCGAAGCGATTGGATGTTTCACATACTTCGGTCGCGAATAAGCTACGTGAATATGGAATCCGTAAAAGTTGATGTCGAAAGTGAGTACGCCTCAGCATGTTTACGAAGTGGATGAAACCTTCATCTTGCGTACCGCTGAGCCGACGGATGCCTATTTAATTAGCGAGTATTTTATTGCTAACCGTGCTCATTTAAAACCATGGGAGCCTGAACGCGAAGGGGAGTTCTTTACGTTACCTGGTTGGACGCAGCGTTTGATCAAGCTGAATGACCTGCATCGGTTAGGTTTAGGCTATTATTTGTTGATCATTGATCGCAGCAGTGGCCAAATGCTTGGTACGATATCGTTTAGCAGCCTAACTCGCTTCCCGGTTCATGCCTGCCAAATGGGGTATTCCTTGGCGGGTGATGCACAAGGCAAAGGTGTGATGAATCGTGCATTGAAAATGGCGTTAAACTATATGTTTAGCATACAAAATATGCATCGAATTATGGCGAGCTATATGCCGCACAATCAACGCAGTGAAGCGGTGCTAGAGCGCTTAGGTTTTGAGCGAGAAGGCTACGCCAAACAGTACTTATTGATTGATGGGCAATGGCGAGATCACGTATTGACCGCGTTGGTGAACCCAAACTGGGTGGATAACAAACACTAATGGAACGATTAGAACAACAGCTCAATCTGATCATTGAATTGGATAAGTTGAAATCAGTGCTTCGTCGTACACGTGTAAAAAGTGTGGAAGGGCGCTTAGAAAATAGCGCCGAGCACAGCTGGCATGTTGCTCTGATGGCTATTTTAATGCAAGAGCATGCGAATGAGCCGGTCGAGATCAGCAAAGTCATGAAAATGCTGTTGCTGCATGATATTGTTGAAATTGACGCCGGTGATACGTTTGTCTATGACACAGCGGCGTCAGCGCAGCAAGAAGAAAAAGAGCGCATTGCCGCAGAACGTTTATTTGGTTTATTGCCCAACGATCAGGGCGATGAGTTAAAAGCAATATGGCTTGAGTTTGAACAAGCACAAAGTGCGGAGGCGAAATACGCCAAAGCACTTGATCGCATTATTCCTATGCTTCTGAACTATCATAATGATGGGCAAAGCTGGCAAGAACATGGTGTGACCAAACACCAAGCCTTGACAATAAATAGAAAAATCGAAGATGGCTCAACCATTTTATGGCATAAAGCCAAGCAACTAATTGAAGAAGCCAGCGAGAAAGGCTGGTTGAAGTCTTAACTGAGGAACATAGATGTCGTATTTACCTTTGGACCAGTACCAAAGAAAATGGATTTTTACCCACCAATCGATGCCTGTGCCAGAAGAAGATCTTGAAGCGATCAAACCGATGGAACAAGCGCGCGCGGCGCAGTTGTGGAAAGATAATATTAGCGCTCAAAGCCCTGATGCTGATCGTCTTAGCTCTAGTGATTGGCCGATGAAAGCTCATAACTGGAGCGACAGTGTTGATTGGATGACGGCTTGGGAATCTGACGAAGAAGAATTGCCTGCCGTCATTTTAGAGTTTGTTGATTGGCAAGATGACGTCACTGTTTATTTTTGTTATGAGAAATATAATATTCTCGAAACAAAATGGAGCATCTTTAAGAAGTATTGGAAGAACTTTTTATTCTACGATGATGGCCCATTTTTGATTGGCCGTCGCCGTAACGAAGCGCTCTGGTTTGACGATAAAGGCCAAGTGAAATTGGGTAAGCGCGACTAACTTAGACATTTCTTTAAGATTAAAGCTTTATTATTATCAACGGGTTGGCCATTTGGTCGGCCCGTTTTTTTTGGTGGAAGATTATTTTGAATCTAGGTTTTATTTTTAATATAACGCGATTTTATGTGATTTTGCTCCAGTATAAATGATGCTTTTAAGCGTGTGTGTTCGGTTTTGCTATCATGTCGCGGATGGATCGTAATAACTAAACTTATGCTCTAGTTTAAAAGTTAAGGATGAACTGTGGAATCGATATTAGTGCAACTAAGACAAGAGTTTTACTCTCACATTCGTTCGCTACAAGCTTATGCGCAGCCAAATAGCCAGCCAACATTAAGCGTGCTGACAGAAGATGAGCTTAAAGAGCTCGAACATGCTTGGATTGAACTGTCTGTATGGCAGCGAGCTCAAGCGCACTAAGTTGAATCAGCGGCGGTCTCGTCAATCATTCATATAGCTATTACTCTTATTGCCTGCTCTCAATATCGCTCGCACACATTCTAGAATGGTGGGTAGACGTTTAATGTGAGCCGCAGCGGTTGGCTCTTGCCCAAGCAAATCTGGCTTACACTCGACCTGTCATTTCTCTATCCCTCGTTATCGGTTTCCTATCTCAGCGTCTCTTGCTCTCTAATTTATTCAGCAGAGCTTCGCACTTTTGATGTTGATGCGCTTTTTATCGGCAATATTCATTTTTCTTCATCGCTAGTTTTCATGGCCTTAGCGCGTCTTCTTCTCAACCATACTGACTTGAAGCGGCGACTAAAAGGGCGTAAATTCAGCGATTCACGTCCGCGAATAGCGTGACGTATAATTGTTATGTTATAACAATTATGATCTAACCATTGAAATATTGAGTAAGAGTCCTCATAGTTAATCACAAAGGGCGATCATTTTATGACGATGGCCGAAATGTTAAAGAGTTCAGGTGAGTATTGATATGGCTGAAGTTCGTGCCAGAGTAGAATTTAAAGTCGGTGTCGGAAGTAAAATCGATGCGGAAATTTTGTCTTTTAGTGGATTAAAAACGGATAAAGAGCATGTTGCGATTATTTTTAAGCAAGCTGATTTAAATGATGATATTCCACTGGTTCGCATGCACTCGGAATGTTTAACGGGAGATGTATTTCATTCCTCTCGTTGCGATTGTGGCGAGCAACTCGATGAAACCATCGAACGCATGAGTGAGTCAGGCGGAATCATTCTCTATTTACGCCAAGAAGGGCGTGGTATTGGCTTATACAATAAGATTGATGCTTATCTTTTACAGAGTGAAGGTATGAACACTTACGAAGCCAATAATCACTTGGGCTTTGGCGATGACTTACGTGAGTTTGAAGAAGCGGCTCAAATGCTTTTGGCTTTAAATGTCGGCAAAATTCGTTTAGTGACGAACAACCCTAAGAAAGTGAATGATCTCAAAGAGCACGGCATTGAGATTACTAATGTGGTTAATACTCTTGCCCACATTAAAGAGGGCAACGAAAGTTACCTAAAAGCGAAGGTGTCACACGGTAAACACCGCTTGAAATTCTAGTCTCTTCCTTGTGAACTTGACGCGACAAAAACCTCATCTCGATGAGGTTTTTTTGTTTTTATCTTGCAAATAAAATGTAAATTTGTATTATTCGAAATCTAAGTGCAAATAATAATGATTAGCACTACGAATATAAGATTTAATAAATAAGGTAATTTCAAGCTCAACAAGGACTCAAATCATGAAGGTTAAATCAGCGGTGGCACGCTCAGTTATCGTTACTCTCACGCTTGCTAGTGGCTCAACATTGGCTGGGGATGTGACAAAACAGCAAGTTGTGGAACAGTACGCGGAGATTGCTCATGCCGTATTTTCGGATGCACTGACGACCGCACAAACACTCGATAACGCCATCGAATCATTTCTTAATGCGCCTTCAGAAAAAACGCTGGGCGATGTAAAACAAGCTTGGGTCGATTCTCGTGTTCCGTACCAACAGTCTGAAGTTTTCCGTTTTGGTAATGCGATCGTTGACGATTGGGAAGGGCAACTAAACGCATGGCCTTTGGATGAAGGTTTGATCGATTATGTCGCTTCAGATTATCAATACGAGCTTGGTAACGAAGGCGCGATTGCCAATATTGTGGCCAATGAAGCCTTGACCATCGGTGCCAATCAACTGGATGTCTCAACGATTACCCCTAAGTTGATCGCTGATCTCAATGAAGTTGGAGGATCCGAAGCAAACGTGGCGTCGGGTTATCACGCGATTGAATTTTTGTTATGGGGACAAGATTTAAACGGCACCAATGCCGGCGCGGGTGAACGCCCATATACGGATTTTGTTGTCGGAGAAGAGTGCACAAATAACCATTGTGAGCGTCGTGGTGATTACCTTCGTGCGGTAGCCGATCTTCTTGTCCAAGATCTCGAATGGATGGAAAAACAGTGGTCGGCCGATCAAACTGGCAACTACCGCGAAGAATTGCTTAACGGCTCTGCGGACAATGGCCTCCGTAAAATGCTGTTTGGAATGGGATCTTTATCATTGGGTGAATTGGCGGGTGAGCGAATGAAAGTGGCGCTTGAAGCCAACTCAACCGAAGATGAGCATGATTGTTTCTCAGACAATACGCATAATTCGCACTATTACAATGAGCAAGGTATATACAACGTTTATACCGGCAGTTATCAAAAAGTGGATGGTAGCAAAATAGAAGGCCCTAGCCTTCACGACCTCGTGGCGAAGAAAGATCAAAAAGCGGCGGATGAAATTCAAAAGCAATTTGATGCAACGCGAGATCAAGTCGGCCTGTTGGTGACCTCGGCAGAAAAAGAGAATCAACATTTTGATCAGCTGATTGCGGCAGGAAACACCCAAGGCAATGCATTAGTTAATGCAACGATTCTTTCTTTAGTGGCACAAACGGCCTCAATTGAACGTGCTGCCAGTGTGATAGGGATTACGAGCCTTAACCCTGATACGGCTGATCACGAGTTCTAGGTGAGAGTTTAGACGTCGTATTTTCACTTTTATACCCGCATCTACTTAAAGTTGCAGCGTTGCTGGCAGTGCTCATTCCCCCCGTCATCGAGTTTATCTAGGCTCTAAGGATGGGTTCGAGTGCCGCTGACCAGCAGCGAAATTGTTTTGGGTATAACAAGTTAGTGGTGAAAGGGCTCGATACTCAAGAGCCCTTTGTTTTAAACCTCCCGTGCATAAAAACTCATTCTAAAAGGCACGGTCGTCGTAGGATGCACTGGCATAATGTTGTACTTAAAATCCTTTTCAGTCTGGTGGCTAATTTTCTGTGTTTTCACCCTCTCTTTCTCCGTCACCGCGAATGAGAGTAAATCGGGTGGGCACACTTCTGTCAAAAAAGAGGGGGCCAATGCGTTCTCCTTGCCCGCTGCTAATTTACCAATGTCAAAACGGCTCGATTTTAGTGTCGGCAACAGTTTTTTCCGTAACCCCTGGGTTCAAGCGCCTGCATCAACGGATGCACGAGATGGCTTAGGGCCGCTGTTTAATACCAATGGATGTCAAAACTGCCACGTTAAAGATGGGCGAGGGCATCCTCCAGAAGAGAACGATTTGCATGCGGTGTCGATGTTGGTGCGACTTAGCATTCCGGCCATGACCGATGAGCAGAAAAAAGCGGTGATTATCCATGGCGTCATTCCCGAGCCCACCTATGGTGATCAGTTGCAAGATTTCGCTCTGCAAGACCAAACGCCAGAGGGGACAATTAAAATCCACTATCGCGATGTTCCCGTCACGTTTAGCGACGGCACGACGGTGATACTACGCAAACCCAGCGTCAAAATTACCGACTTAGGTTTTGGCCCAATGCATCCGGACACGCTACTCTCTGCGCGTGTTGCTCCTCCAATGATTGGCTTAGGTCTATTAGAAAGCATTCCTGATGAAACACTTCAGGCATGGAGTGATGAAGCCGATAAAAATAACGATGGCATCTCGGGGAAAGTAAACCGAGTGTGGGATGTGCAAAAACAAGATTTTGCCATTGGTCGATTTGGTTGGAAAGCCGGTCAGCCAACATTAATGCAGCAGAATGCCGCTGCTTTTAACGGTGATGTTGGGTTAACGAGCCGTCTATTCCCCAATGAAAATTGCACCAGTGTGCAAACGCTTTGTCATGATCTTCCAAATGGTGGTCAGCATGAAGTGAGTGACAATATCCTCAAGTTTGTCGAATTCTACTCACAGCATCTTGCGGTTCCGATACGCCGTCATGTAGATGATCCTCAAGTGAAGCATGGACAAGCACTGTTCAAGCAGATTGGGTGTCAGAATTGCCATAAAACCAACGTTAAAACGGCACAACGTGAGGGGTTGCCTGCGTTATCAAACCAAATCATTCACCCTTATAGCGATATGTTGTTGCACGATATGGGTGAGGGCCTTGCGGATAATCGTCCAGAATATCTTGCGAATGGGCAAGAGTGGCGAACGACGCCGTTGTGGGGATTAGGTTATACCGAGGAAGTGAACGGGCACACCTATCTGCTTCATGATGGGCGCGCGCGAAATGTGATGGAAGCGGTACTTTGGCATGGCGGTGAAGCCGAAGCGAGCAAACAAAAAGTGCTCCAGTTTAGTGCTGATGAGCGTGCGGCATTAATCGCTTTTCTCAACTCTCTATAATGGTGCTGAAGATGAATTGTGTATTGAATAAAACCCTTTTGGCAATAACCTCAGCCGGCATTCTGTTGGGATGCCAAGTACAGCCAGAAGCAGAACATGCGCAAGCTGATAGAGTATCTCTCGTGTCTCATCGCAGTGCTGAGGTCTATCAGCTTGAGTTGAACGCTGCCGTGAACTTTCATCAACACGCGAGAGCGCTGAATCACGCGATGGTTGGGGTTTGTCAAACGGGGCAAAATGGCATCAGTTTAAAAGGGCAATGGCAACAAACGATGCAAGCATGGATGGCGCTGCAAGGGCAAGAACGCGGACCACAAGCAGCGCTTGAGCAAAGTTGGAATGTGCAATTTTGGCCAGATAAGAAAAACACCACGGGTCGCAAGATGAAGGGCTTAGTAACGTTAGAGAAAAATTGGTCTGCTGAGGAGATTACGATGCAGAGCGTAACGGTACAGGGGTTAGGCTCTATGGAATGGTTGCTTTATGATCCCGCATCTGATTTCAATACTTCACCAACAACGTGCCAATTGGGTGTCGCGATTAGCGACAATTTAGCCAATAACGCAGAGGCAATCATGGCGGCGTGGCAAGTGAATCCTTGGCTTGAACTTGATCAGCATGCCTGGAACACAGAATACATTGCATTGCTGTCCAATCAACTCGATTACAGCATGAAAAAGTTAAGCCGTCCGCTGGCAAAGATAGGCAAGCCACGCGCTTATTTCGCAGAATCATGGCGTTCACAAACGTCGATGGCGAACGTAAAACAGAATGTGATCGCGTTGAAAGCTCTGTATTTTGCCAATGGTGATGGTTTGGATCACATACTCCGTCAACGTGGATTAGATGGGTTAGCGGATCGTATCGTTAACCAATTTGATATGACATTGGACACTTGGCCAGAGAATTCGAGTTTGTTTACGTTACTGCAAACGAAAGCGGGTTATCAGTTAGTGATGGCGCAGCTCAATAAGTTAGAGCATCTAAATTACCTAATTCATGAAGAGGTCGCGATTGAGTTGGGTGTCGTCATCGGGTTCAATGCAACCGATGGTGACTGATCAAGCAAGACGAAGGTTGCTGAAAGCCGCGTTATTTGGCGCGGCAACGCCAATGCTGCCTTTTGGCTGCGGGTCCATATCGAAGCCGACTCTTCGTACGCCGGCGCTGATTGGGTGTGCATTATCAGGCCGTGAGCGTTTTAATGTCGTGGTCGCCGATCAGCAAGGTCAACCGATCTCGGAGCTGCCTTTGCCTTCGCGTGGGCATGGTGTTGCGATCAACGCTCCGGTGGGTCATGCCGTTGTATTTGCTCGTCGCCCCGGCGACTATTTGATGGTGTTCGACTATCAACGTGGTGAGCTGATCCAACTGCGTCAAGCGGATGCTCGTCGACATTATTATGGCCATGGGGTCTATTCATCGGATGGCCAATGGCTGTATGTCACCGAGGGGGATCGCAGCACAAGCCGCGGTATTATTGGCGTTTATGAGGTCGCGACAGGTTATCAAAAACGGGATGAATTTACCGGCTTTGGGCTGGGACCGCATGAAGTGATCAGTATGCCAAATGGGACGCTGGCGATTGGTGTTGGTGGTGTGCACACTCATGGGCGGGAGCCAATGAATCTAGATCGCATGCGGCCAAGCCTGAGTTATGTCTCGTCGCAAGGGCATTTATTGGATCAAATCACCCTAGCGGATAAGAAACTCAGCATTCGACATCTCGCTCATGATGGCAATAAAACGGTGCTATGCGGTCAACAATACCGTGGGCAAACGGAAGGCAACCCCGCTTTGCTATCTATGCATACTCAAGGCGAAGGCATGATTGATCTCCAAGCCGAGCCTGAGCAATGGGCGCGTTTTAACCATTATATCGCCAGTATCGCGGCCACAGAAGAATGGATTTTGGCGACGTCACCACGAGGTAATTGCTACGGTATTTGGTCAAAACGTGATTTGAAATTGGTAGAGCTTGCACCATTGCCCGATGCTTCAGGAGTGGTTGTCTTTGATAATGTGTTTCGAGTGAGTTCTGGTGCGGGTTCTGTTATTTCACAATCTAACCCGCATGATAAAACCGTACTTCGCTCATCAATTCAATGGGATAATCACTGGAATGCCATTGTGTAATTATTACTTCAAACGTTAATAATTCATTAAGTTATTGATATGTAATCTCAAAAACAAGTCGGTTGAATATAAAAATCTCTGCCATACTTACATTCAAAGAGTGTAAGAAGTGTGCAAATAAATGTTAAAACGTTACTCAGTTCTATTAATGCTGGTCTTAATACCGGCGACATCATGGGCATCACCGTATTTTGAAAATATTGGTTGGGTGAACCCCAAAGGCCATGTTACGTCGCAACTTCAGTATCCTCAGCTAGTGGAAGAGATTTACCGTGAAAATGGTGAACAACTGATTTGGTTTGATTTGCAGGAAAGTAGTCAGCTTGAATTTCAACTGGAAGTGATCGATGCGGGCAATATTAGCCCGATGCTATCCCGTCAGTTAAAACAGCTGCGCTTTTATCGCAACAGCCATCGTTGGTTTGAGTACGACATACTCGCAACGGATGCGATGATTACCTACATGAGTTATGCAGAACAAGCAAAGCACATGGGGAAAGAGTGGTATTTTGAAAGTAAATTGAATCACTCTCTACCGCCACCGAGTGATGAGGGGCTTAATGCTTTATATGCCTCAATCAAAACCCAAGAACTTGGCGAGCTCATTGACACTCACACGCCAGATAGTGACGACTATCAAGACCTGATTAAAGCCTATTTGCATCTCGCCCAATCCCATGACAAAGAATTACCAAAATATCATCAAGACGCCAAGCTGAAATCCATGGGAGATTTATTGTCGGCTCGCAAACAGCTACTCGCCCGATTAGAAGTGGTGGATATCGATGTTTCTCACGTTGATTTTAATGTGGGCTACTACGACGCTAAATTAGAGAGTGCGATCAAACAATTCCAACGTATGCATGGCTTGAAGCCAGATGGCGTGATTGGACCAAAAACTCAAAAGTGGCTAAATACATCCAATAGTGAACGTTTAGCCATGCTGGCTGTTAATGCAGAGCGCACTCGGATGTGGCCTGAACAACGTAATACGATTATTTTGGTTAATGTGCCGAGTTTTGAAATGGAGTATTGGCACAATGGTGAATCGGTATTTCAATCGCGAGTGGTGGTGGGTAAACAAGCGCGTAAAACGCCAGTCATGACGACAAATCTTGATTCGGTCATTTTAAACCCAACGTGGAATGTGCCATGGAAGATCATGGTCGAAGACATCATCCCGAAAGTTAAGGCTGATCCCCAGTACCTTCGTAAACAAAACATCGACATTATTGCTAGTTGGCGTTCGAACACGATCATTGATCCGGCAGCCATCAATTGGAACACATTGAATCCCAAAGCATTTCCATACCGCATGCGACAAATGTCTGGTCATTATAATGCGCTCGGGCTCTACAAATTCAATACGCCAAATAAGCGGGCGATATTTTTACACGATACACCAAGCAAATCGCTCTTTAGCAAAGAAAGCCGAGCATTCAGTTCTGGTTGTGTACGGGTAAAAAATGCGGATGCTTTCGCGTCTTTGTTGCTCGAAAAGCAAGGGGTCGATTTAGACAAATTGAATGTATCACCGAATGAAGCCAATAAATCAATCCCGCTTCGCAAGCGCATTCCAGTGCATATCATTTATCAAACGGCGTGGGCTGAGGGTGACACGGTACAATATCGTGATGACGTTTACCGCTTTGACCATTAATTTACTATTTTGACATTAAAAGATCACGGCGGCCTAAAAAACGTGATCTTTACTAAAAATTTGCATTTCTACTTTCAAATTAAAATTCCCATTTAGTTCAACAATTAACCTGTGCTAGAAATAATTTGTCACATTTGTAGCACACTTTATGCATTTGCACTTCACAAAAGAGTTAGGTAGTGTCGCTTTCGACACCAATGCTGTCTCGATATTGTGAAGGGTTTTAGAGTGCAAGTAACACGTAGAAATTTTTTTAAGTTGGCTGGAAGTGGTCTGGTTGTCGCAAGTTGTGCTCCAAGTGTGGCGCTTGCGTCTTATCCCGATCTTTCACGCTCATTAGCGATGAGCAATGTACATACCGGTGAAGCGCTTGAAACACGTTATTTCGATGGTCGCCAGTATATTCCGAAAGAATTAACCAGAATCGATAAGATCTGTCGTGATTTTAGACGAAATGAAATGCATAAGATGGATAAGCATTTGTTCGACCAAATTTCTCTGATTCAAACAGAGTTAGGTGTGGAAGCTGAGGTGCAAATTATCTCTGGCTATCGCTCACCAGCGACGAACAAAGCGCTACGCTCACAATCGAGTGGTGTGGCGAAGAAAAGCTATCATATGCTTGGTCAAGCGATCGACTTTCGTCTTGATGGTGTACCGTTGAAGAAAGTACGCGATATTGCCCGTGAAATGAAAGTGGGCGGTGTTGGGTATTACCCAAGTAGCAATTTTGTTCATATTGATACAGGCCCAGCGCGTTACTGGTCTTGAGCCTTATGACACGGTCGTTAACTCACTTGAGCTTAGTTAGCTATCGTGTCATAGTTCGGCCAGATTCGATATTTAGAAGGTTTAGCTATGTCTCTGAAGTATCAGGTTGTTCCTGTCACCTCGTTCTCTCAAAATTGCTCTATCGTTTGGTGTGATGAAACCATGAAAGGCATTGTGATTGACCCAGGTGGTGATGAAAAACAACTTGCGGTGCTGATTAAAGAACTTGGGGTTCAGGTTGAAAGTTTGGTACTCACGCATGGTCACTTAGATCATGTCGGTGGCACTGAGCCTTTGGCCCGTTTATTGGACGGAGCAAAGGTTGTCGGCCCACATAAAGAAGACAACTTCTGGCTGCAGGGCTTAGAAGGTCAAAGCCAAATGTTTGGTTTCCCTTTGACTGAAGCGTTTGAACCTGATCAATGGCTGAATGACGGCGACGTTATTACGTTCGGTCACCAAACGATGGACGTTATCCATACGCCTGGTCATACCCCTGGTCACGTCGTGTTGTTCAGTAAAGAAGCGCAACTCGCGTTTGTTGGTGATGTCTTGTTTAACGGCGCAATTGGCCGTACTGATTTCCCGAAAGGAGATTTTAATACGCTGATCAACTCGATCAAGACTAAATTATGGCCATTGGGTAACGAAGTCCGTTTCGTGCCGGGTCATGGTCCTGAGTCAACGTTTGGCCGTGAAAGAGCATCAAACCCATTCGTGGCAGACGAAATGCCGCTGTATTAATCGATGGTTCTATTCCATTAGATACTAAGGTCGCTTATTGCGGCCTTTTTTGTACGTATAATTTGGCGTCTAGGTTGCATGCACCTTGAATGGGATTAGAGGCGATCTGATTGTGAAGCCGCGAGATAGCGTCTGAGTAAGCCAACAAACTCTTCTGCAGGGCGATCGAGATCGCTGGTGGAGATAAAGACATCGTAATCGAAGTATTGACGCTGATAGTGCATCCGATTGGCAAGCATTGCTTGTAACCCTTGATATTCTTTACCTTCGCACTCATAAGGTAATGAATTTAAAACGACGTCTTCAAACTCTAAGCCATTTTTCTGTTGTTGAAAGCCGACATATAGCAATGCACGTTGATTGAGCAACATCTCAGAAGTGATTCTTGGGCAGATACTGTCAATGAAAGGCGGGTAACGCTTTATCTTTAAGCCTATCCACGGTAAAGGTTGGCACCAACCTTGATATTGGTGCTGACAGATGCCGATGTGGCTGATATTTTGCCATTGTAATACCCAGCCCCCTTTGGGCAAGTGTTGCTGGAAGTGTGTTGCGGTCAAAGTGTGGGTGACCGTGCTTTGTTTGATTAGCCAGCGGACAACATAAATGGTCATTATCACCACCACTAACCCAAATAAGAGTTGCTGAACCGTATTTGCAAGCCAGATGATGGTTGCGAAGACCACTGAAAAAGCCAGAGTGAACCATAAGCGTGGTCGTGCGAGACGAAAGGAAGGTCGGTTCGATATATGGCGTGTTTGCATATCAAATAGAGTCCGTGTAATCAGATATCTGGTTATATAGTCAGTAGTCTTAAACCCATCAGATTGTCGATTGTTTAAATTGTAGCCTTATAAAGGCCGTTCGCTTATTTTTGTCGCAGAAAATCTCCGATATCCTGTCATTAATGGCAATTTTTTGGTATAAAACGCGCTTCAAATTTTCACCACTGCTCCGTATGCAGTGAAATGGAGAAACACTCGATGAGACTTGCTCATAAGCGCAAAGTGCAACAGAAACTACAAAAGCACATCAAAGCGGTAGTTGCAAATATCCAAGCAACTAAAAAAGCTAAGCCTGTAGCTGAGAAGAACGTCGCTGTAGTACCAGCAGCGGAGAAAGTAGTTGCACAAAAACAAGTTGTAGCAAAACAAGTTGATGTAGCTCTTACTCCTAAGCAGCAACAAGTTCTTGATATCGTAATCAGCAATGCTGACGGTATTAATCCAAAAGGTATCGGCCTTGCCGCTGGCCAAGAAGAAGCTAAAGCAGCATCTTGGGCGACAGGCGCACTGAAAAAACTACTTGATGAGCAGCTTGTAGTAAAAGAGCAATTAGCGGGCAACAAAGTTATCTACAAAATTTTTAAATAGCACGTTAAGCTGACTTTTAGCCTCGACATTGTCGGGGCTTTTTTATGTGTTCAATTCTAGATTTTGTACATAATATAAACGGTTGTGTCACATAATTTAAACTATTCACTCGGAACTTTGCTGAATTAATACGTACGTATTTTCCGCTATGCCTCTATTTTTCTCTCTAATCTAACGACTACAACTTCAGTGCTTTAATCACGCCTAAGCGCATCACCTACGTGTTTATACGTACTTCCTATTTTTTTCGTTCTCTCTCGATTGTTAATTTCTCCGTGTTCTCGCCGATTTTTTACTGCTCGCAATTCATCCATCCTCTAATAGCAATAGATAAATAACAGGAAGTCATTAGGGCTCACCGTGAAACAAAGGATCTGATAATGAGAGCATTACATTCATTTTTTGATGGAAAACTAAAATTGGGCGTTGCAACGCTCGCCGCCACGATCGCTTTAGTCGGGTGTGGTGAAGAAAAGCAAAAAGCTGATGAGGTTGCTCAGCAAGCTGAACCTGACAAAGTCTATAAATTAAAATTGGCAGAAACATGGGGACCCAATTTCCCAATTTTTGGTGATGCCACAAAAAATATGGCAAAGATGGCAGAAGAGATGTCGAATGGTCGTCTGATCATTACGATTGATTCATCCAATAAACATAAAGCCCCGCTGGGTGTGTTTGATATGGTGAAGTCAGGCCAGTACGATCTTGGCCACTCTGCGTCGTATTATTGGAAGGGTAAGGTTCCCAATACGCTTTACTTCACCTCAATGCCATTTGGCATGCTACCAACCGAACAATACGCGTGGTTCTACTACGGTGGCGGTATGGAGCTGATGGAAGAGGTTTATGCACCTCATAATCTATTGTCTTTCCCTGGTGGCAATACCGATACACAGATGGGGGGGTGGTTCCAAAAAGAAATCAACTCAGTCGATGATCTGCAAGGTCTTAAAATGCGCATTCCTGGATTTGCAGGTGAAATTTTAGCGGAACTCGGTGCGAAACCAACCAATATTGCGCCGGGTGAACTCTACACATCATTAGAGCGTCGAACCATTGATGCGCTCGAGTGGGTAGGGCCTTCGCTCGATCTTCGCATGGGATTCCATAAGATTGCGCCGTACTACTACACGGGTTGGCATGAGCCAGGGACTGAGCTGCAATTCTTAGTCAACCAACGCACATGGGATAAGTTACCTGCCGATCTTCAAGCCATTCTTCAAACCGCAATGAAAACCGCTGCGTATGATATGTATACCCAGTCTAAGCATGAAAGCGGCAAGAACTGGGCGTCAATTCAGTCGGAATACCCAGATGTTCAAGTGAAAGATTTCCCTGTTGAAGTGATGACGTCTTTGCGTGAAGCGAATGATCGTCTGCTGAGCGAGCATGCTGATAAAGATGCGTTAGCGAAGAAAATTCAAGACTCGCAAGCCGCGTATATTGAGCAGGTTCGACCTTGGTCAAACATTTCACATCGTGCGTATCTCAATAGCCAAGCGCAATAACGGAACGTCATCATTACGTTCAATCGCTGAGAACATAATCTTGTGTGGTACACACACTTATTTTAAGTGACATTGTCACTCTGGGGCCCAAGAAACCCTACAACAATAAGCTCCGCCGACGTTGTCGAGCGGAGCACTTTTAAAAATTCCACGGAGTTAGGAATGCGAAGTTTAATTTATGTTGAACGGCTATTTAATCGCTTTGGCGATTTGCTCGGCTGGTTATCAAGCCTTTTATTTATCCTGCTACTTGTGAACGTTGTCTATGACGTGGTGATGCGTTATGTGTTTAACGACGTGTCCATCGCCTTCCAAGAAATGGAATGGCATCTCTTCTCAGCCGTCTTCCTGATAGGTGTGCCTTACGCGATTAAAGCGGGCGGGCATGTTCGCGTTGACTTGTTTTATGAGCGTCTGTCAAACAAGGCTCAAGCGGTGATCGATATACTGGGTACGGTCTTCTTCTTACTTCCGTTCTGTCTGTTGGTCGCCTGGTTTGGTGTCGATTTTGCCAAAGAAAGTTATGCCTTAGGCGAGACGTCAGGCGATCCCGGCGGCTTGTCATATCGTTGGATCATTAAAGGCATGATCCCACTTTCATTTTTGTTTATGGCGGTGAGTGGCGTTGGGTTGGTACTGCATTCGTTAAACAGAATTTTTAATCCACATCTGATGCACGCGCAAGCGGCGAAATAGGAGACGAAAGATGATTGGTATCGTTATGTTCTTTGTCGCCTTGTTTGCTTTGCTGCTTGGCTTTCCAGTGGCCTTTACCTTTGGCGGTATTGCGCTTATTTTCGGCGTTTGGGCGGAAGGACTAGAAATGTTCGCTTTCATGCCATATCGCATTCAGTCCATCATGGAAAATACCGTTTTGATGGCTGTGCCGCTGTTTGTTTTTATGGGGCTAGTGCTGCAAAAAACACGTTTAGCAGAGCAATTATTGGAATCGATGGGGCGTCTTTTTGGCGGCGTTCGTGGTGGTATTGCGATTTCTACCGTCTTGGTTGGTGCATTATTAGCGGCATCAACAGGTGTGGTTGGCGCATCGGTGGTGGCGATGGGGCTAATTTCATTGCCGGTTATGCTGAAATACAATTACGACAAAGGATTAGCTTGCGGAACGATCTGTGCGTCAGGCACGTTAGGCCAAATCATCCCACCTTCTATCGTTCTTATTCTGCTTGGTGATGTTCTCGGTGTGCCGGTTGGTGATCTGTTCCAGGCGGCGATTTGGCCTGGGATTGTGCTGGTTGGTGCGTATGTCATCTATATCTTAATTTACGCCAAACTTAATCCCCAAGCGGCGCAGTCGATGGAGCGGGA
The DNA here is from genome assembly GCF_000827885.1 of Vibrio renipiscarius. Taxonomy (GTDB): domain Bacteria; phylum Pseudomonadota; class Gammaproteobacteria; order Enterobacterales; family Vibrionaceae; genus Vibrio; species Vibrio renipiscarius. The sequence continues at coordinate 677,294 of NZ_JTKH01000006.1, forward strand.
TCCGAATGTCAGCCGCTCACAAGAGGTATTCACGGCACTGAAAGCGGTCATTCCGCCGCTTGCATTGATTGTGGTGGTCCTAGGTTCGATTTTTGCGGGTATCGCAACACCAACCGAATCGGCGGCCTTAGGAGGCGCTGGTGCGATCGTATTAGCTCTGCTTTACAAGCAATTTAGCTGGCGCATGATTTATGACGCGTCAAAAGAAACGGTAAAAGTAACGGCAATGGTGTTTGCGATCTTACTGGGCGCAACAGCATTCTCAATGGCGTTTACTTACACGGGGGGCGATGCGCTCGTTGAAGAGTGGATGCTGCAAATTCCGGGTGAAAAATGGGGCTTTCTCATCATCACCATGTTGGTCATTTTGGTTTTGGGCTTCTTTATTGATTTTGTGGAAATCTGTTTCATTATCGTCCCTATCATTGCGCCAGTCGCCGAGCTGATGGGGATCAATATGACTTGGTTTGCTATTTTGATTGCCATGAATCTGCAGACGTCATTCTTAACACCGCCTTTTGGTTTTAGTCTTTTCTATCTGAAAGGCGTCGCTCCGAGTGGTATAACGACTCGGGATATTTATCGCGGGGTGATGCCATTTATTGCCATCCAAATCGCGGTCCTCGCATCGCTGTTGGCCTTTCCTCAATTTTACGGAATGTGATCATGTGATTTTTGTTAACGCCTTGTAAATGATAGAGTAAAGCGGCTTACCTTGGTAAGTCGTTTTTTTTTGGTTTCGCCTGGCGAGATGGCTAAGGCTGATTTCTTATATTTGGGGGAAGGATGCCTCTAAAGATCAAACTGATTTTACTCAGCTTGTTGCCGTTGTTATTGGTGACGATAAGTACGAGCTGGATTTCTGTTTATCAGTCACAGACTTTGCGTGATAAAGAAGTGGAAATTATCCGCTCTAGCCTTATTAAGTCAAAAGAGTCGGCGCTCAAAGACAGTGTCGATTTGGCCTTTGATGCGATTCGGCACGTCTATAATAATCCGAACATTGAAGAGCAAGCGGCGAAGCAACAAGTTAAGCATATCCTCTCTAAATTACGCTATGGAAAAGATGGTTATTTCTTTGTGTATTATCAGGATGGAACCAACCTCGTTCACCCGATTATGCCTGAATTAGAAGGGCAAAATTTATTACATATTCAAGATGAAAATGGCGACTATCTTCTGGAGGCCTTGTTGGCACGCGCCAAATCAGGCGGCGGTTTTCATCAATATTTGTGGCAGAAACCCTCCACAGGGGAGACCGTGCCCAAGTTAAGCTACGCGCAATGGCTTGATAAATGGAATTGGATGATCGGCACGGGCTTATACATGGAAGATGTCAGTGTAGAAGTCGCTAATTTAAAAGACGCGGTAAACAAAAATATTGAGACGACTTTTTTTTCTCTCGTCGTTATCGTGGTTATTTCCATGGCCGTAATTGTGGTACTGACGCTTGCGGTGAACTTACATGAGCACCGTATTGCCGATCGTAGTTTAAAAGAACTGGCCCATAAAACCGTGATGTTTCAAGAAGACGAAAAGAAGCATCTCGCGAGAGAGTTGCATGATGGTATTAACCAGTTGTTGGTCTCGAGTAAGTGCCATTTAGAACTATTGGGCAAGAAGATTGAAGACCCAGGGCAAAAGCAGCATTTAGCGCATTCTCAGCATTCATTGATGATGGCGATAAACGAAGTTCGTCACATCTCGCATAAGCTAAGGCCAAGCGCTCTTGACGATATTGGGTTGGAAGCGGCGCTCACGACCTTACTTCAGGATTTTAGAGCGCATTCAGGGATAGGCGTTGAAGTGGTGTTTGAGCGCCAAGAACGCAAACTGCCGTCGGAGATTGCCACAACGTTATACCGCGTTGCTCAAGAATCGTTGACCAACATTGAAAAACACTCGCGAGCGAAGACAGTCAATGTGATTCTGCAGCAAATGGGGCCGATGTTACAGCTGATTATTCGCGATGATGGCGTGGGATTTGATGCCAGTGCGACGCTTCGAAAAACAGGTATCGGGCTTAGAAACATGCGAGAGCGGGTGGAATTTATTGGTGGGGAGTTCGAGCTAGCCAGTGAGCCTGGCTTTGGTACGGAGATAACCGTGTTATTGCAAGTGGATGGATTCGTTTATGAATAAACCGATCAAAGTAGTGATTGTGGATGATCATCAAGTGGTCCTTGATGGATTTATGGCGCGATTAAGCTTAGAGCCCGATATCGAGGTGATAGGCACAGCAAGCAATGGCGTTGAAGCTTTTGAAGTGGTGAAAGCCTTGTCTCCGGATGTCGTGTTGATGGACGTGAGTATGCCGGTCATGAATGGGATTGATGCGACTCGTGTCATTAAAGATGAATTACCCCATGTTAAAGTGTTGATGCTCACTATGCATGACAACCGTGAGTACATCATGAAGGTGATGCAGTGCGGTGCGGTCGGCTATATGCTGAAAGAAATTTCATCGGAAAAAATGGTGCAAGCGATCAAAACGGTTGAACAAGGGTCAACGTATTTTTGTGAGTCGGTCACTCAAACCTTGTTCTCGCAAGGTGACATTTCCATGGCGAATAAGCCCAATCCTCTGAGTCGCCGAGAAGAATCGGTGTTGAAATTAGTGGCGCAAGGTTGCAGCAGTAAAAAAGTCGCTAGCTTATTGAATATCAGTTATCGAACGGTGGAAACGCACCGCCAGAACATCAAACACAAACTTGAACTGAGCAGCACCGCGGAGCTGGCTAAATACGCGGTGGAGCAAGGCATGATTTAGCGCTACCCTCAAATCCTTATCGTCACAGGGCAGTGGTTGCTTGCTATGTGATGTGAGGTGATGTGAGCAACTGAACCTGACACGCGGTGAGTGGGACGAGATGAAACGTCTTTGTCTGTTTGGTTAGCAACAAGTTATGTAAGTTATGTAAGTGTGGCTGAGATAGAAGGGGGGAAAGGGTAGAATCCACTTCAAATTCTTTAAGCGGCAACACTATGTCATACCCGGTCAATCTACATCAAAACTACCACGCCCACTTCTATTTTGGTCCTGAAACGAGCGATTACGCGGCCCAAGTTCGAGAGGATATCCATCAAAAATTGGGGTTGTTTGTGGGGCGTTTTAACCAACGTTTGGTAGGTCCGCATACGCAATGGAGTTTTGAAATCGATTTCAACCATGCCCAGTTTGATGACGCGATTGCTTGGCTTGATAACATTCGCCAGCAGCATTCTGTGTTAGTTCATGCGGTAACGGATAATGATTATCTTGACCACACGGAGTACGTCTATTGGCTAGGAGAGCCGATTCAGTTGGACCTGTCCCTGTTTAGCGCGCCTTAGTTATGGTTTCGTGAGGGCTTAAACGGCTCTCACATTCGGCGTTCTTTGCATATAGTGTTTTTGCATAAAACGCTCGGTAAACTGCTCGGCCGAGACCGGTTGGGAAAAAAGGTAGCCTTGATACTCGTGGCATCCCTCGCTCACAAGCAGCAGACGTTGCGCTTCATATTCTACGCCTTCCGCAATCACTTTTTTACCCATGTTATGCCCAAGTTGAATAATGGTCTTCACCAGCATGTGATCGTTTTTTATGTTTACACAGTCATCGACGAAAGACTTATCAATTTTGAGCACGTCTATAGGCAGATGTTTGAGGTAATTGAGGGATGAGTAGGCGACACCAAAGTCATCAATGGCGATAGTCACCCCCTCATCTTGCAAGCGTCGGCAAATCTTAGTCACGCGATCAGTGTCTTTCATCAGAGTGGTTTCGGTTATTTCAATCTGCAATAAATGAGGGTCTAATTCCGTTTGACGCAGAATATGCCGAATGTAAGGGAAGAGGTCATCATGAGCAAATTGAACCGTTGAAACATTGACTGAAATCGTAATTGGGTGACCGGCATCCGCCCATTGTTTTGCTTGTAAACAAGCCGTACGGATAACCCAACGGCCAATCATAATGATTTGCTTGGTCTGCTCTGCAATCGCAATAAATTCCGCAGGGCTGATGGTTCCAAGGACAGGATGCTGCCAACGAATGAGGGCTTCGGCCCCGTTTACACATTGCGCATTCATGGTCACTTTAGGTTGATAGAAAAGTTCGAATTGCCCTTGTTTAATCGCTTGTTCCAGTTGCGATTCGATTTGATGAGTACGGATCGTTTCATCAAGCAATGATTCGTCATACCAGCGGACTCGATTTTTTCCGGTGCTTTTGGCTTTTTGAGTGGCAATATCGACGTTTTTTAGCCAAATGTCATGATTATTGGCGGCTTTTTTTAATGAAGAGATCCCGGCAGAAAAAGTGATCTGATAAGAGCCTCTGTTTAATTCAAATTGAAATTGATCCGAGCGCATTAATTCGCGCACCATGCCGCTCACTTGATGATCAATATTGTCCCGCTCAGTCAGTAGAATAACAAACTCATCCCCCTCTAAGCGAAACAACTGTGCTCTATCAATCGAAATATATTTAAGTTGTTCCGCGATCGCTTTTAACAGCATATCGGCCTGATGTTGGCCAAATGACTCGTTAACTTCTTTAAAATTATCGATATCAACTTTTAGCAACACAAAATCTTTGTTGTCACCGCTTATGTTGGTGTGCGTCTCTATATACTCATAAAATGCTCGACGATTGGGCAGTTGGGTTAGGAAGTCGGTTAAGCTTTCTTTGCGGTATACCTTAAGTTGTTCATCAAATTTGCGTTTGTAATACGTCATCACGGTAGCAAAAGTGGTGATCAATAATAGCTCGATCGTGTTTTCAACTAAGTGCGGGAATTGGTCGGACGGAACCGTAAAGAAATAATGGGCGATTAAAGAAATCACAACTAACATCGGCCAAATGGTGCCAGGGAAAAGAACCAAATAGCACAGCGGCAGCAATAAAAAGGCGTCATCAAGCGCCCCCAGTTCTAAGGGCTCGATGGCGCCACCTAAAAGAACATGGACAAAGGAACAAAATGCGAGAAATTTACAACGCTTTGGGGAGTGAGTCAGTAGTGCGGCAATCATACCAAAAGGAAAGAGAATATACGTCCAACCGACGACGTGATGTTCGGTGATCAAGGTGTAAGAAATGAGGCCAATTGCAATCATATAGCCAGCACGAACTACTACTTTGATGTCTAATGCATCTACTACTTTCTGCGTAATACTCTTCATTCCATATCTCAGCAACTTGTGCGACGACAAGCGACCATAAAGGCACTTAACCTATTTATAAACCTGTCAGAAGACACTAGCATGACTCGATTCATAATGAATCGCTTCCGGCAAAATTAAGGGCGTTATTCGAGCGAATTCACACCCTCTTTTGGACGCAAATCACGAGTTCAGCGGTGAACAAACGATCGGGAGGAGAAGCAAAAGACGCGGGTACTTTGCCGAGCGATGAGGCTCAAAAATAGGATGATATATCTCCCCGTTCTACTTGAAATTGCAGTGGTGTTGACTGGCACTCTCAAACCTCATCACATAGCGCCTCTGCACTCAGAGGCTTTGCTCGTTTGTCGCCTATGTGCATCTTCAAGTTGTGTTTGGGCTTAGGTTTAAGAGTTAGTGACGCAACCGTCATCCATAAAAAACGCTGATAGTATAGAGGCCTCATCGCTCATCAACTTATCCATTATTGTTATCGAACAAACGGTTAATCGCATTGTTCTATATCTGAGTGGCATGAAAAGTCAGATTAATATAACTGGGTTTTTATACAGTAAAACTTGACAATTATTTCAGGAGAACTATGCTGTATATAGATACAGTAAAACGGAGGTGGGGTATGTTGTGGGAAACTCTCGAACGCGTAAACCGTGCACGCCAACAGGCGATGCTTGATTCTGAATATTTAAAATCAGCACGAGCTCATCAAAAAGTATTACAAACACAATCGTATTCTTCGGCAATGAAAAAGTCAGCTCGAAGTGCTCAAAAACAAGAGAAGAAATTGGCTGATATCTATCAACAAGTGGAGTTTGGAGTGAATCCATCCGGACGTGAACACTGATCGATAGGGATGACCATGTTGTGATACTTTATCTCGCGTCATTTAATCCGCGATTACAGTTAATACAAATAAGCCTTGCTTGATAGCAAGGCTTAATTATTTCAGCGATAAAGCCTCTGATTGAATCCTCCAATCCTGGCTTGCGTTTTTTCGCTAGGGCTTTGCCAGAGGTCGGCGTTTAATCATACTTTCAATGATAATGAACAGTAGGCCCGCCCAAATCAAACTAAAGCTGATCAGTTTTACTTCATCAAACACTTCACCGAAGAGGAACACCGCTAAGACAAACTGCAAACTCGGCTCAATATATTGCATTAACGCCACATTCGACATTGACGTTAAACGGATCGCCATTGAGTAGAAAATCAAAGGCAGCAAGGTAATCGGGGCTGAGCCCATATAGAGCAGCAGTGTTTGCCAATCAGTTTGTAATGACACCGCACCGACAGTCGCGTGTTTCACCACTAAATAAGTCAGTGCAATTGGGGTCAGTAATAACACTTCAACAAAGAGGCAGGTTGCCCAGTCATAACTGATTTTCTTTTTAAACCAGCCATAAAGAGTGAAAAATATTGCCATGGTGAGTGCAATATATGGGATTTGCCCATATTGCATGACTTGATAGCTTAATCCGGCTGTCGCCAACACTAAGGCGATTTTTTTACCTAAGCTAATGTGCTCTTTAAGAACAAACACGCCCAGTGCAGCCATGGTCAGTGGACTGATGAAAAAACCGAGGCTAGCGTCGATAACACGATCGTTGGTCATCGCCCAAGTAAAAGCCGTCCACGATACACACATAAGAAAGCTGGCCAAAAAGGCGGTTTTCAGTGAATAACGGTCAGCAAAAATGGCTTTGAGGTCAATACGTTTGCGCTGGAGTAAAATGATCATTAACGCGGCGAAAGGTACAGAGGCGATCAAACGAAATGCCAGCAACTCATCCATTGCCGCATTAGGTAAAAATTGGTAATACAGTGGCAGGAGACCCCAAAGTGCAAAGGAGAGGGCGGCCATACTGTTGCCGAAGCGTGATTCATTCATAGTAAGTCGGGAGAATCATGAGAAATAGGCGGCAATTTTAGGCTTAATTAGTGCATTGTAAAGCAATAGATTTTATTCAACAGCCGACATATTTTTTATCAATTGAAACCGATGGATATATTGTTGTGAGCGTTGGTTTTGGTGGGTGAGTAGTACAGGATTTTTGATGTGAAAACTGAGGTGCTAAAAACGGTGAAACCCCAGAGGTGGTAAGTCCCTGGGGTTTCGAATTTTTTAGAATTGTCGGATGGTAAGGCCGATATTCTTATATGCAAAAGGTTGGCTTTTTATCCAACTAATTCCTCGGTAAAGGAAATTAGATACGGATGAAGTCCATGTGCTCAACTTTTGGCTTGAAAGCGTGACGTTGAACGTCTTGAGGCTTAACTTTAACTTCAGCGCCATCGATCACTAGAACGATACCTTCGTAGAACGCAGGCTTGTCCATTTGGTTAACGATGTCGTTGTGGTTAAGAGTGATTGATACTGGAGCTTCAGAACCACCGTAAACGATAGCTGGGAAATTACCAGTGTGACGTAGGCGGCGGCTCGCACCTTTACCTAGTTCAGTACGTACTACTGCTTCAAATTTCATAGTATAACTCTTATAAAATTAATATAAATTTCATAACACGATGCGACCTCGTGTCATGGTATACGCCGTAGGAAACTAAATAGTAACTCTAACAGCGAGCGCGGATACTAGCATTCAATCCTAATTTGAGCAATACCTTTGGTGGCTGTCTGGCGATATTCTAAACGTTAAAAAGGCCATTTAGGTAAAGTGCTCGCTTAATCACCAATCTGCGCTTAAGCCTTGATAGGTATTCACTTTAAAAGCGGCGAGCGAATAAACTCAAGATGAACGGGATCTGAATGAAGATGTCACGATAGGTTAAGCTGAGTCGCGTAATCTAGCTTCAAAATACGTTATTGATTTAGGAGCAAGTGATGAAGCCAATTAGTATTGTCGTGATTACATTAAATGAAGAAAAACGCATTAGCCGCTTATTAGAAGATTTAAGCCAGCAAACGCATCAGCAGTTTGAAGTTATCGTGGTCGATTCAAACAGCGATGATAATACCGTTGAAGTGGCTCAAGCGTATCAAAATGCATTACCGGATTTGACGGTACACAAGATGGACCGACGCGGTGTCAGTTTAGGCCGCAACACTGGTGCGAACTTAGCTAAACATGAGCGACTATTATTTCTTGATGCTGATGTGCGTCTTACGCCTGCATTCCTGACGCTGGCGATCGAGCAACTTGAGCGCAAGCAGCTCGAGGTAGCGGGTGTTTACATGGGAGCAAAGGATCTGCCTTTGGTTCATAAGTTGGGCTATGGCCTGTTTAACTTGGGCTTGTTTATCACCCAATTTACTTTTCCGACGGCGGTGGGGGCGTGTATTTTTTCCAGTAAAAACGTTCACCAGCGTATCGGTGGCTTTGATGAACAAATTACGCTTTGTGAAGATTGTGACTACGTAAAACGTGCAGGAAAAACGTGGCGTTTCCGTTTCTTAAATTTAACCTTTGGTTTTGACCCTCGTCGTCTTGATCAAGATGGTACGTTTAAAATGGGCGCAACGTATCTCAAAGCCAATGTGCGACGTTTCTTCTTTGGGGAGATGCGTAATAACGAGATGGAATACAAATTCGATCATTACCGCGATCAGCAGCGATAAGACTGGATAACCGATCATGTTGTTTGAAGCACAAAGCCTGTTTATTGGCGCTTTGCTTGATGCGCTTATTGGTCCCAACTTGTTTGTACCCGGCGAGCCGTTTTTACTCGCCGCGGGTTATCAATTACAACAAGGGGTGTGGACTGGGTTAATCGCGGTTTTACTTGGCGCACTGCTTGGTGATCATATCAGCTATTGGATTGGTCGGTACGTGGGGGTGCCAGCACAGAAAAAACTGATCGCTTGGCAACCTAAAACGCGCCGTCCTATCGCTCGCTGTCGCCGATTGATATACAAAAAGGGCAATTATGTCTTAGCATTTGCTCGCTTGCTGGGGCCGGTTGCTTGGGTCGTTCCATTTATCGCGGGCACTCATAAGGTGACATGGTCACGTTTTGCCACGTTTGATTTGTTTGGTGTGATACTCGGTGTTGGTCAGTTTGCTATGTGGGGGTATTTGCTGGCCATCGGTATAGAGCGTTTTCCTATGTTGGCGCAAGCCAAAGCGGTCCTTATAGAGCATCAATATCTATTGCTGGTGTTGTTATGCGGTGCCGTATTCTTTTACTTGGGCCGAAAGCTGCGTTGGCGCTTTTTATTACCTAAATTAACCGCATTGGTTTTCTCACTAATGCTGCTGACGAATTACAGCCATTTTTTCTGGTTTGCCGATGACTTTCAAAAACAACCTGTCGATGATCGCTATAAGCATCTAGTCGTTGAACCGAGTGAATTATTGTTTAAAGCGTATCCGGGAAAATCGGGCGTTTTTGATGCGCAAGCGATCAACGTGGTCTACATCGGTGAACAACCTCGCACGCTCATGACGTCTTTGGGCTGGATTGAGAACAAAACGTTTTCACGTAATGAGATTGAATTAAGAGACTATGTTCGTTTGCTTCGAGATCATACACCGCCTGTGTCGGATCTGTTTTGGCAGGGGCAGCCACAAGATATGGCTTTTCAACTGCCGGGTAATTTGACGCATCGTAGCCACATTCGCTGGTGGCAGGTGGGTATTGATAATGCGACGAGACACCCGATTTGGTTTGGTGCGTTAAGTTATGACAATGGATTACAAATAACCCCATATTCCGGCATCTTTACTGTACTGCACAGCATCGATCCTAATGTGGATTCTGAACGGGATCGTTTAGCCAAGCAAATTGGCGAGTTTCTTCCTCAGCACAGTGCGATACTGCAGCCATTACTGACTGCTCGTCATCAGGATGAAGAGCATGAATATTTCACCGATGGCCGTGTATTAATGGTGCAAGATCAGAATTTGGCGCTCATTAGCCAACAGGCAAGCCAGTAGAGCCCTTTATATAATGGGGCCGCTTAATGAAGTGGTCTAATTGTATTGGGCTCTAAAATCTGATGGCGTCATGTTTTTTACGGTTTTAAATTGGCGATTAAAATTGGATAAATTTTGAAAGCCACTCTGCTCGGCGATCAGCGCCACTGACAACTCTGAATTAAGTAACATTTCACACGCCTTACCGATACGAAATCGTTTTAAGTGTTCAGAAAAACTTGCCAAAAAATGACGTTCAAAAAGTCGATACGCAGAGCTTTCGCTAATGTGTAAATGTCGGCATAAGTCACTTATTTTAATCGATTCAGCATAATGCTGCTCGATGAAGTTTTTCGCCGCTTCCATTCGTTTGCTCGATTCCTCATCACTATTTCGGATGTGTAACCCATATGGATTGACAGAGAGCTTGCTGGCGTTGACATCGTCAGCCAGTAAGCTGAGTGATTGCAATACTCGCAGCAGCTGGTGATGAGGCTCGTCGTCGTCGAGGTTGTTTAGCATATGAAAGATTTTTTCGGTGGTTTCAGCGCTGAACTTCAAACCATGATCCGCATGATTGAGAAATTTTTTGATGAACTTGAGTTCGGGCATGCTATCGATCAAAGACTCTATCCATTGATGGCGAAACCAAAGGATCATTGAATAATGGCCTTGCTCTTTATCATCATTGATCGTTCCTGAGATCATATGCGGCAATCCGGGTCCGAATAAAAAAAGGCTGTTGGGCTCAATGTTTGTCACACTGTCTCCGGCAAAACAAGTGCCTTGAAAAACATGGTTAGGATCGCGATAGAGCACCAATTCATACTCTGAATGGTAATGCCAAGGGCAAGAGAACTGCTCGATTTTATTTTTGCAGTGGTATTCTTTGAATTGCCAACTGAACTGGTTGTTATTTAATACATTTTCTATGGTTGGTTTCATCTGCGCTTCCTTGATCTAACCCGAGTTAGATTACTTGGTTAGGTATAATCCGTCAAAAAAAAGACCTAAAATGAGGGGAAAGTATCATTAGTCGATGGGAAGTTATTAATGTATTTGATTTATTTTGAGTAGACTGAGGGCATTCAGTTTAGTCAGATCAAGCAAGAGTTTGTACAGGTTAGGAGAGGTTTATGTTCAAGGAAAAAACCGCCTTGATATTTTTAATTATGACGTTTGTTTCCGGGTTATGTGGTTCATTTTTCTACCCATTATCAAGCCTATTTATTATTGAGGCGTTAGGAGCCACTCCGGCCATGTTGAGCGTGTATATGATTTTATCGATATGTGCAGCCGTGGTGGTGTCTCAGTTTATGGCGGTAAAATCTGACAAAGGTTGGAACCGTAAGACGGTGCTGTTGGTGGCATTAAGTTGCTATTTGATCACGGTGTTAGCGTTTAGTGTGATTCGTGATTATTATCTCGCGGTCGCGGTCGCGGTTGCGGTGATCTTTGGCAGCCTGAGTGGGTCTATATTTGGCCAATTATTTGCGCTCGGGCGTGAATATGCCGATGAACATATTGAAGACAGCACCACATTCTTAGCCATTATGCGTGCCGGTATAGCCATCGCCTGGGTCGTAGGGCCGCCGATCGCTTTTATCCTAAAGGCCTCGTTTGGCTTTAGCGCATCATTTGCTGCTGCCGCTGTTGCAACGTTACTGAGTATTCTTTTGGCTCATTTGTATCTGCCAAACAGCGTCATTAAAGAAAAGAAAGGGCGGGAGGAGAGTAAAGGGCCGTTTAGTCCAACCATCATTTTGTTTTCGGTGGCGTTGGTGTTTATGTTTAGCGCCAATAACCTATACGTTACCAGCATGCCTCTTTATCTGACCCAAGAGCTAAAGGTGAACGCCAGTTGGGTCGGTTATATGTTTGGCTTTGCCGCGCTATGTGAAATTCCCATTATGCTCAAAGTCGGTCGAATGGCCGCGAGATTCGGCACGATGAAGTTATTAGCCTTGTCGCTAGTGAGTGGCTGCGTGTTCTTTGTTGCAATGCTGCATGTGCGAGATTTCTGGCAATTGCTTTCAATCCAGTTATTGAATGGTGTCTTTATTGGCGTGACCGCGACGCTGGGTATGGTGGCGATTCAAGATATGATGCGCGATCGATTAGGGACGGCGTCAACCTTGTTTTCTAATTTGATGCAGGTGAGTATGTTATTTGCCAGTCTGTCGGTGGGGTTTGTGGGTGAACTTTACAGTTACTATTGGGCGTTTTATATCTGCCTCGCGTCAGCGCTATGCTCACTGCTGCTATTAAGCTATTTTGTGTTTAATGAAGTAAAAGCAGACAAAATGAAGTTGTCACAACAAGTTGCGTAATTTGACAATCTAATCACATAAAAACAAAGGCTTGCCATAAAATGACAAGCCTTTTTTACGATGCTGAGTTTGAGATTTAAAACGGGACGATATGTTTCGCTTCGGCGCCAAAATGGGCGGCTAATTCTCGCTTTAGTGGCTTATCTTTAAGGTTAAAACCGCTTTCACGCCACCCATTGGGCTGTGCGTGAGTGACAGGCTGCCTCGATAGCTATGCACCATTTCATTGACAATATTTAGACCAAGGCCAGTACCCGGGGTGGTTTCATCTAAACGAACCCCTCTTTTTATGACATGTTCGAGTTGTTCGTCAGGAATGCCAGGGCCATCGTCTTCAATGATGAGACTCACATTATCATTATCGACCATTTTAGCGTGAACACGAATGATTGAATTTGCCCATTTGTACCCATTTTCAAGTACGTTACCGACCATCTCATCCAGATCCGTTGGATCAACGGATACTTCGAGATCATCGTCAATTTCGTTGACTAAAGTGATGTCTCTCGAGGCATAGACTTTATCAAAGGCCATCGAAATGGCGTCAATTCGTTCGGTCGGTGAGGCCTTCACGGACAAAATGTTTCTTGAACCTGCCATGCGAGCGCGCCCAAGATGGTAGTCAATTTGGGTTTGAATCTGGCTTACAGGGGGTAACAGTTTGTCTTTTAATTCGGTATCACACTGCTGGATTTCATTTTTCAGCACGGAAAGCGGTGTTTTGAGTGCGTGAGAAAGATTACCAGCGTGGTGCCTCGCGCGTTCTAGCAGCTCTTGATAATGGAATAATAACGCATTGAGATCGGAGACCAGGGGAGAGATATCTTTCGGATAATCGCCACTTAAACTGGTTTTATCGCCATTACGTAACTCGCTTAATTCTTTGTGCATTTTGGTGAGTGGGCTTAAAGACCATGCAATCTGAATCAAGATGACGGCTAAAACACCAAAGTAGAGTAGGGCAAGGATCACCCAAAGTTCACCCATGAGATTTTGTACGGTATCTTCGATGGGCTGCTCATCGATGCCCACTAAGACAGTGATTGGACCATCGTATTCGGGAAAATAGAGATTGGAGTGAACAAAGATCAGTTTTTCGCCACGGGAACCAAGTGCTTCGTTTTTTTTCTCGAGCAGCTCAATATTGCTGTCCCATAATGAGCGAGAGCGCAATTGGTTGTCGGCGGTTGAGGCATACCAATAGAGACCACTATACGGCTGAGAAAATCGAGGGTCGGAAAGTTGCGCAGAAAGCGTCAGTTGGCCCGCTTTATCAACCTCTAAGTTGCCAGAGATCTCATCCATATATAGGGAAAGCTGAGATTTTGTATCGGCCACCATGTAGTTAAAGACTTGCGAGGGGACGGTGACGCCCGCAGCAATGATCATCGCCGTCAGCCAAACAACGGCCGCCAGAACAAGGCGGCTTTTGAGACTGAGTCGTTTAATAAACGGCAGCTTATTAATCGGCATTCAACTGATACCCTAAACCGCGCACAGTTTTGATGACGTTTGGTGCAATTTTTTTACGGATACGGCCAATGAACACTTCGATAGTGTTGGAATCACGGTCGAAATCTTGTTTGTAGATATGCTCCACCAGCTCGGTACGTGAAATGACCTTTTCTGGGTTATGCATGAAATAGGCAACCACCTTGTATTCCAGCGCTGTGAGGCTGATAGCCGAACCTTGCCACATCACTTTTGATGTGCGGGTATCCAGGCTTAGGTTACCGACTTGCATTACCGGCGAAGCGTTACCAGAAGCACGACGCAGTTGCGCGCGAATACGGGCCGTTAACTCAACCATTTCAAAAGGTTTGGTTAGGTAGTCATCCGCGCCTGCATTTAAGCCTTCAACGCGTTGAGTAAGCGTGTCACGCGCGCTAAGAATCACGACGGGCGTATTGATGTTTTCATCGCGAATGCCTTTCAGCACGGTGAGGCCGTCAATTTTTGGTAAGCCTAAATCGAGTACAATCACATCCCATTCTTCAGAGGTAGCACGATAGAGCGCATCGATACCATCCGTTGAAAGCTCTGGCACCCAGCCCGTTTGTTCGAGAGATTCAATAATTTGTTCGCCTAGACGTGGTTCGTCTTCTACTACTAATATTTTCATTGTTTTATTCTTCTGTTTTTAGGGCTTTCTTTAAATTTCTACCACGGATTTCGATCATGTCCAGCGTTTGCGCGTTGTATTCCACTTTGATGATGTTGTTATCGTAGTTAATTTTGAGCTCATAAACCCAAATGTCATCGTCTTCTTCTAATTCAACTTTGATAATGCGGCCGTGTAAATCGCGCTCAACGGCGGCGTACATTTCAGAAAAGGGACGAATATGGCCTTTCTGCACCGCTTCGTAGACTTCGTCTTGATCTTCTTCGAATTCAATTTTTGCGCCTGGCTTTTCAACATCACGCACCAGTGCATGGCCATCATTGTGCTTGCTGCTGCGGTGATTGTCGTCACCGTACCAAGCTGCATGGCTAGGTAATGAGAGTAACCCGCAGCTCGCAATCGCGATGAACCCGACGATGAATTTTTTAAACATAGCGTTACCTTTGCGCAAATTCTTGTGGCTAGGATAAATAATGCAATATGAACATAAAGTGAATCACAAAGATCTTCTGTATGTCTCATTTTTGTTTTGAGTATTAACCGTCAGTGAGTTCATCAGCAAATATTTTATCGCGCATTTTCCAAAAACGTCCCACTTTACGCGCAATCACAAACTGCGGCGGACGGAAACGGTGTTGATTGACGATCACTTTACTGGGTGATGACTCAATAAATGGACGATGTTTATCGGCTAAATGAGGGCGAACAAACTGCGCTAAAAATGTTTGTTTCTGCTTCGGTGTATTAAGCGACCAAAACTCATGGACCGCGGCTTGATTTTCGCCACGATAGGTGACTTTGAGTTGGTTTTTTCCTTTGTCATCTTTGAACAAGTTAAAGTCCATTTCAAGGCATTCATACACCAATGCATCTTTTAGGTTGAGCGCTTCTTTAAGCTTTTTGTCTGGATCAACCAAGGTCGCATCGCACTCATGACAAATGCGCGCAGCAATATCGTTGTCTGCACCACACTCTCCGCAATATTTAGCGCGGAAACGGTAACCGCAATGTTCACGCTCACCGGTGTCGTCGTCTTCAAAATAACCTTGGCAGCGACGACCAAAGTGCTCAATCAAGAAGCCATTACTATCGAGTTTTCCCCAGAAGTTGTTGTTGAAACCACAAGCAGGGCAGGGGATGGTGATGATTTCGCTGTCTGAATCGGGTTTAGGGTTACCCACCTCTGGTTGATACAAGTCGTAGCTGTTTCCCGCATAGTCGAGCACCAAGCATTCGGTTTTTCCTGGAGACAAGCGTAAGCCGCGACCCACAATCTGTTGATACAAACTGACTGATTCGGTTGGACGCAAAATGGCAATGAGATCAACGTGTGGCGCATCAAATCCCGTGGTCAAAACGGAGACATTGACTAAGAACTTAATCTCACGCTGTTTAAAACGTTGAATGATGGCATCGCGCTCAGGTGTTGGGGTATCCCCGATCACGATTGCGGTTTGACCTTGTGGCAACAAGCCGAAGATTTCTTGGGCATGGCGCACGGTGGCCGCAAAGATCATGATGCCTTGTTTTTCTGCCGAAAATTGAATGATTTGTTGCACAATTTGTGGCGTTGCGCGTTTGGCTTGATCGATGACCATGACCATGTCCATTTCCGCTTCTTTATAACGCCCTGTGCTGGCCGGTTTCAGCTGTGAAAAGTCGTAACTGAGTACCGGCGCATCCATCATTTTAGCGGGTGTGAGGAACTCTTCATCCAGCAAATAACGAATCGGTAACTCGAAAATACAATCGCGGAAGAAACGTGGTTCTTCACTGCGTACTTGACCGCGGGTATGGTATTGATAAATCCAACCGACACCCAATCGATAGGGCGTCGCGGTTAAACCGAGCACCTTCATTCCGGGGTTTAATTCACGTAGATGTGTGATGACCTTTTGGTAGCTCGAGGTTTTTTCTTCTGGTACGCGGTGGCATTCATCAATCACTAATAGTGAAAATTGATCTTTGAACTCAGTCAGATTGCGAACGACAGATTGCACAGAAGCAAACACGACTTGCTGATCGGTCTCTTTTCGGCCTAAACCTGCGGAGAAAACGGCACCTTTAAGATCATAACCTTCGTACTTAGCGTGGTTTTGTTCAACCAGCTCTTTAACGTGTGCCATGACCAGCACGCGGCCTTTGGCAAGACGCGCCAGTTCGGCGATCACGAGGCTTTTACCTGCCCCAGTGGGTAGCACAATGACCGCTGGAGTGGTGTGTTTGCGAAAGTAATGGATGACCGCTTTTACGGAGTCAGCTTGATAGGGGCGAAGGGTGTACATAAATTATGTGAAATAGCTCAACTATTTGTCTTAGGCGCACTATAATAGCGCAGCTAACAGAGATGAGGTATCTATGGCTCAAAATAAAGTGCAGCAAGAAAAAGCACGTTTAGACAAATTTTTATGCGACACGCTGGGCGTGACACGCCGAGAAGCGACGATTCTAGTGAAACGTGGCGAAGTGACGATTGATGGTCAAGTTTGTAAGATCACGTCAGTCAAAGTGACCAATGAGAACGTGGTTATGTGGCAAGAGCGCGAGCTTAAAATGCGTGGCCCTCGTTACATTATGCTGTTTAAGCCAGATGGCTTTGTATGTTCACACGATGAAGGCGCTCATCCAACGGCACTGGCGTTGATCAGTGACATCAAAAAAGAAGATTTGCATTTTGCTGGTCGTTTGGATGTGGATACCACCGGTTTAGTCCTGATTACCGATGACGGCCAATGGTCTCACCGTATTACAGCACCTAAGCACAAATGTGAAAAAACCTATCGCGTACTGCTTGCTGATGCGATTGGTGATGATTACGCAGAAAAATTGGCGCAAGGTATTGAACTTCGCAATGAAAAAGGCCTAACCGCACCGGCGAAACTTGAGATTGTTGATGCATCAAACAACGAAGTGTTGCTGACCATCACAGAAGGTAAGTACCACCAAGTTAAACGTATGTTTGCCGCATTGGGCAACAAGGTTGATGAATTGCACCGTGAACGCATTGGCGACATCGTATTGGATGCCAACCTTGAGCCGGGCGAATACCGCGATTTAACCCAAGAAGAAATTGATTCTATTTGGAAATAATTGCTCGTTGAGCAGTTGATAGTCAGTTGCATACGCTTCCTATTGAGAAATAATAAACATAGTAGGAAATTATTTATTTCCTACTAGGAAGTAGTCTTTTGCGCTAATTTCAACGACGATAGACCGGATACCCTAAGGATAGGTTTGTCTCAAACTCTGTTTGGTTGTAGCAAGGAGCGCTGCAACGCAATCGCAACTGACTAGGAGACGTATGTCTGCCACTGCTTCACAATCCAATGCCCCACAAATCAATTTTATTCTCTTTCTTGTATTGGGTGCGATTGGCGCGTTAACACCGCTTGCCATTGATATGTATTTGCCTGCCATGCCAACCATTGCCCGTGATTTGGGTGTGGGGGCTGGGGAAGTACAGATCACTTTAACGGCTTATACTGCAGGTTTTGCTATTGGCCAGCTTTTTCATGGTCCGCTGGCGGACAGTTTTGGACGTCGACCGGTCTTAATTTTAGGCGTGGTGCTGTTTGGCATTGCGTCTGTGGTCAGCGCGACAACCAATGGCATTGATGCGTTAACCTGGGTTCGTACCGCGCAAGGTTTTGCTGGCGCGGCGGCGGCTGTGGTTATTCAAGCCGTTGTACGTGATATGTTTGATCGAGAAGATTTTGCTCGTGCGATGTCGTTTGTTACCTTGGTGATCACCATCGCACCACTAATCGCCCCAATGATCGGTGGCTATTTAGCGATTTGGTTTGGTTGGCGTTCTATTTTCTGGGTGTTGGCTGCGTTTGCTGCCATCGTTATCGTTTTAGTATTATGGAAAATTCCTGAAACGTTACCGACAGAAAATCGCCAGCCTTTGCGCATTGCCACCACGCTGCGTAATTACGTGCGTTTGTGTCGTAACCCTGTTGCGATGGGCTTAGTGCTTTCAGGCGCGTTTTCGTTTGCGGGTATGTTTGCTTTCTTAACGGGCGGCTCATTCGTCTATATTGATATTTATGGGGTGAGACCGGATCAGTTTGGCTACCTATTTGGTTTGAACATTGTTGCGATGATCATTATGACCAGCATCAATGGCCGATTGGTGAAAAAAGTGGGCTCTCACGCGATGTTGCGCTTTGGTCTTTGGGTTCAGTTGTTTGCCGGTATTGGTTTGTTTATCGCGTGGACGATGGATCTTGGGCTGTGGGGCATTGTGGTTTTTGTTGTGCTCTTTATTGGCACAATCTCGACCATCGGTAGTAACTCAATGGGCTTATTACTGAGTGGTTACCCAACAATGGCTGGTACGGCGTCTTCATTGGCGGGTACGTTGCGTTTTGGTATTGGTTCTATCATTGGTGCGATTGTTGCTGCATTGCCTAACGGCGTAGCATGGCCGATGATAGTCGTAATGACGGCATGTTCACTGTTATCTGCCGCATTTTATTGGTTATACGGAAGAAAGGCTTAATGGCTGAATATACAGTTGAGATTCAAAGGTTAGTTAATGCAGCGTTGGAAGAGATCCACGCTGAGCACCAAGCAAAAAAGTTGGCAAATGCACCGGTTGCAAATAACAACTTTTTAATTCGCTGGGTGACCAAAGCATTAAAAGCTCAACGATTTCATCGCTGCGTAGTGGCTGATCTGACTCGTTGGCAGAAAGAAGGTCGCACAAAGGGCAATGCCTCTAACTTGATGGCGACGTTTGAGCGAATCTCTGGTTTTTATGCGGAATTTTTCCCTATTGGTGAAGAATCGAAAGCAATAAAAGACAGCCAGATCAATGAGTTTCTCGACTTTATGGAAGAGAACGATTGGGAGGTTTCAACCTCTGAGCCTCTGATTGGCGTGGGTAAAGTACAAATTTTCATTGAAGGTCAAAATTCATTCGCCTTATGTACAGAGCAATGCGATAGCTGCTTTGATGGCGAGTTAATGGTGAAACCGATGAACTGGTTTGTACGCGGTAATCACGCGAAATTCATTGAATTGGCGGCGAACGCAGGCTTTATGCTGCATAAAGTGACGGACTATAAATCGAACGTGAAATATCACGGCGAATATATTGTCTTCCCAAACAACTTGGGAACCCAGTTGGCGGAAATCCCAAGCAGTTTTGTTGTCAGCAAATAATGTTACGAATGTAAGGTTATGCGTATTTAAGAGCTTCCCAAGGGAAGCTCTTTTTGTATTCTCTCGGCAATAAGGGAACACATGGTCGATCCGCTAACAGCGGTGATTCGTGTCATGAGCAAAGTAGATCGGTCGGTGATTATCGAGCCATAACTCATGCTTTTCCATGACCTTTGAAAACATACGGCTTTGCAAGTAACGGTTTAGCCACTGGCGTAATTTCGGGTAAGGGCTTTGTCTAAACCATTGCTTTTCGATACGGGCAAATTTACGCAGAAAGGGCAGTAACGCGATATCGACCAAGCTTTCTTGCTCGGCGAACAAAAAATGATGCTGAGTTAATCGTGCTTCTAGTTCAATTAAGTGCGCTTCGCATGCTTGGCGGCATTGCAGTAGGTTGTCTTCATGGTAGCGTTTCGCACAGCTATACGCGTTAAAGGCAGGGATAAAGTCGGATTCAAACCGGGCAATCAAACTCACCATGCTTGGTAATGCGTCAGGATCGTTACTGCGTAATAGGTTATCGTCATCGCGTTGTGAAAATGCCCACAGCATCACTTCTAGGCTCTCTTCAATGATCATCACAGGTCTAGGCTCATCCTCAGTTTCAACAACTAAAACGGGCACGCTACCTTTAGGCGAAGCGAGTAACATTTCTGGCGGTTTATTATTGAGCTTGATCGCTCGAATCAAGACGGGTTGATTTGCTTTGAACAACGCAATGCGCGCCCGCATCGCATAAGGGCAGTTTTGCAGTGAGTAGAGTATCGGCAGTGTTTTGTTTGTGATCATCCTTGTCATGCTCGCTTGAAAGCTTGATATAAGCCTAATACGTTTAGCGGTGACTCAACAGCTTTTTGAGCCATAAATAATCGTTAATTACGCAATCGTTTTCAGCCGTAGAGCGTTATGCGAGAAGCATCCAAACAAATAAGGATTGGCTTGGGGCCAATCCTTATGAATCACGAGAGATTATTCGTAATCTGACGAGTAAGTTTCTTCGTAAGTGTGCGAGTAAGTTTCTTCGTAAGTGTGCGAGTAAAGCTCAAACAGTGTGCCAAACGGGTCTTCTAGGTAAACCATTTTTGCTGGCTTGTTGTCATCTTCTGGGTGGTAACGCATGATGTCCATACGTGTTTTGCCACCATATTGTTGAACACGTTCAATCACGCCTTCAAAGTCATCACTTTGTAGAGAGAAGTGGAATAAACCAATGCGAGAAAAATCGACGCGGTGGCGCTCTTGATGATCAACCATTTCAAATAATTCGAAGCCAACACCATCTTCTGTCACAAGGTGAGCGATGTTAAAGCCTTTAAAGCCTTCACCAAAAACCTCGATACACATGCGGCCAATCGCGGTTTCACGCTCTTCTATTACGGGTGTATTGTCCATGACGATACGTAAACCAAGCGCTTTGGTGTAAAACTCAACCGCTTTAGCCATGTCACTGACCATAATACCAATATGACTCATTTTCATAATCTGCTCCAATCGCAATCATTTATCGTGCTGTGTTTAGTGTCGGAAACGAACATATTTAGTCGCTTGAAAGTATTGAACAATCAAAGCCCTTAATGTGCGTTCCTTGTTTCGATGAGGAGAGTATAGGGAGGCGCGGCAATTAATAAAAATTATCATAAATTATTCAAATGATAATTTTACGTTATGAGTTTTTTGGGGTGGTTTTCCGACCATGCTAGACAACGCCCGTTGCCTAGAGGTCGATACGTTATTTTTCAAGTTCAGTCGCTATTCGTTAGCGAGAGCTTTCTCTATTGCCATTACTGCTACTGTTACTGTGCTGTTACTTCGATTCTAATGACTGATTCGCTTTCCTGACGATGGCTTTCACCATCCCTTTAAAGATAAAAAGATGAGCAGGCATCATCGCAAACCAATAAAGCAGTCCTTTAAAGCCTTGTGGGTGCCACCATGCCGTGATGTTAAGTAGACGAGTGTCCCCTTGGTCGGTGATTGAGAACTCCAATCGACCTAATCCAGGGCCTTGCATACCAAATAGCAGTGATAGAAACTGATTTTGTTCACAGCGGATGACTTTCCAAGAATCAATATGATCCCCGATTTTGAGCTCAGGCCCTTCAGGTGAACGACGAAGGGGCTTGCCTCCGCCAAAAAAAATATCCAGCCATTCGCGAGTGCGCCATAGTGCGTTGGCGAAGAAATAAGGGTCTTGCCGGTTGCCTAACGTTTTCACCACTTGCCAGAGTTGTTCAGCGCTCAAATCGGTTTCAATGCTGGCTCCGGTTTGTTTGGGGTAATAACCGTAGCCGGCTTGCCAGCGATTCAATGCCGCGGGATCAAACCCCCAAACATTGCTGCGTACAAATTTCCCTTCCTGTTCAATGCTGGTCTTTACCATGGTTTCAAATGTGATCATTGGTTGAGGAAAGCGGTTTTCGAGTGCTGATGAATCGGCAATAAAATCGTGTTCTAACCCGGCTAACAACGCCGCTCCAATGGTCGCCGGAACGGATGTCACCATTCCTAACCAGTATGACGCCATTTTCGGGGTTAAGAGTGCGGTGGCGTAGAGGCGGTACGGCTGGTGGCTCGCTTGGCAAATGACTCTAAATTGTTCACGATAGGAAAGTAAATCAGGCCCACCGGCTTCATAAAGCTGATGTTCTCCACTTGGGTTTTCTGCTAATTGGAGTAAGTAATAATTGAGGTTTTCTAAGGCGATAGGGTTGGCTTTGGAGTCAACCCATTTTGGCGTGATCAGTACGGGCAGGTTATAAACAAAGTCACGCATAATCTCAAAGGCCGCTGAGCCTGGGCCAATAATGACGCCTGCGCGTATTTCGGTGATTGGCACATGGCTTGTTCGCAATATCTCGCCGGTCATTTTACGCGCGAGCAAATGCTCTGAATTTCCGGTTTGCGGTTGGATGGCACTGAGGTAAATGACCTGTTCGACATGGCTGATCGCCAGTGCGGCTGTGAAGTTTTCGGCAAGAGCGATTTCATAGTCAATAAAGTCATGCCCTTGAGCCATGCCATGCACTAAGAAATAGACAATATCAAAGGTAGGCACGAGTGCTTTAGTTGCTTCGGCATCCGCAAGGTCAAGATAGCAAAGTGTTAGGTTCGGCCGTTCTGGTGTGCGAGCGCGCAGGTAATCAATTTGTCGGGCTGCCGCCGTGACATCGTAACCTTGGTCGCACAGCTTTATCAGCAACTGTGAACCAATATAGCCAGAGGCACCGAGTACCAGTACTTTTTTCATAAGCCTTCCCACTCTTTCAAACGCTAGGTAAAGATATCTGTTTGTTTTTCATTGAGTATATAATGAGCAACTCAATTGGCAATGCCACTATAGGGAAATATGACTTTCCATCGCGGTATGACGTGTTTTTAGTCATTAGTGCGTTTGAAATTTAAACACGATACGCGGTGTTGGAGAGGGATTTTCATTCGCCCATGCCCTCGATTATTTTGCCATGTTTTATTCTGTAAACCTAAGCTATCGATAGGGGAATACCTTTGGTGGCGTGTTTGCCGTTTTTAAATGCAAGAATAAATCAATAGCAGCGTATAATTTTACCAATTCTGGCGATATGAATCAGGGTAAAACATATATTTATTATATAGATAGAGCGAATGTTGAGCATTCTGATGCATACGTTGTTGGGGGGCATGCAAAATGCTTCCTACGGGGCGCTTATTAGTGTAGATTCACACTCCTAATTTTTTCTTCATCGAGCGTCAAATGTTACGACTGTCAGACCTGTGCAAAGGCTATGTAGACGGGGGGGAGTTCCATCCAGTTTTACAAGGCGCTGAATTGTCGTTACACCAAGGCCAACAAGTGGCGTTGATGGGGGAGAGTGGGTCCGGTAAAAGCACGCTGTTAAACCTGATTGCGGGGCTTGATACTGTCGACTCTGGTGAAATTGAATTTCCCAATTTCATGATGCAAAAAGAAACCGAAGGTAAGCGCACCGCTTATCGTCGCAGTAATATTGGCCTTATCTTTCAGCAGTTCAACTTGCTGCCTACGCTTAATATCGCCGATAACATTCGTTTTTGCCGCCAACTGAAAGGCTTACCAGAAGATCAGGGCTTGTGGCGTCAGATTCTATCTGCGTTGGACCTCATGCCATTGCTTGGCCGTTACCCAGAAGAAGTGTCGGGTGGTCAGCAACAACGTGCGGCGATTGCCCGCGCTCTGTATATGGAACCAAAACTGCTGTTGGCCGATGAGCCCACAGGCAGCTTGGATGAGCGCAATGCTGAAGCTGTTATGCGTTTACTTACGTCATTAACTCGCCAATTGGAATGTACTTTGTTGCTGGTGACACACAGTGAAAAAGTCGCGTTACATATGGAAGGGCGCGTTCGCCTTCAAGGAGGGCAATTGCATGTTATGGCCCGTAATTAAAGCACTGCTTGGCCATTACAGACGCTACCCTTTTCAAATCCTTCTTGTCTGGCTCGGTCTTACCTTAGGCGTCTCACTGCTTGTTGGCGTGACGGCGATCAACGAACATGCGCGCGAAAGCTACGCACATGGTGAACAGCTATTTTCAAACCCTTTGCCTTACCGCATTCGTCCAAAGCATGCGACGAATCAGATCCCGCAAGGCTATTATATTCAATTGCGCCGTGAAGGCTTTAATCAGTGTACGCCGTTCACCAATTTAAGAGTGCACACTGAAGACAATACCGACCTTATTCTGGTGGGCATTGATCCTATTGCGCTATTGCAGTTACAACCCGGCGTTAATTTAAAAGAATTGACGACATTAGGGTTAATGAATCCTCCATACCCGATTCTAGTAAGTCAAGATTTGGCCAGTCATATGCATTGGCAAGATGGGGATTTTATTCGTCTGGATGATGGCAGTGATTTAGGTCCGCTGATTGTTGATAGAGAAAACCGCATTAATGGCACTCGCGTAATTGCGGATATGGCATTGATACGCATGCTAGAACGCAGTTCTGGTCTTTCTACGATTGCATGCGCGGATATGCCGGCCAAAAAACTGGAATTACTCAAATCTCGACTGCCGAATGGGTTATCGCTGGTTCGTAGTTCAAGAGCTGAGTTGGAGTCTTTAACTCAAGCGTTTCACATGAATTTAAGCGCGATGGGGATGCTGGCGTTTTTAGTCGGTCTTTTTATTTTCTATCAAGCAATGTCATTGTCGTTAACTCAACGTCAGCCTTTGGTGGGCATTTTGCGTCAAACCGGGGTGTCTGGCTGGCAGTTAACTCAAGCGATTTTACTCGAGCTGTTTGCACTCGTGCTGGTGAGTTGGCTGTGCGGTAATGTGCTTGGTATGCTTTTGGCTAATCAATTGATCCCAACCGTTTCGGCGAGTCTGGGGGATTTATACGATGCCAACGTTGGCTTAGCGATTAACTGGAATTGGACATCGAGCTATCTTAGTCTCGGCATGACACTGATCGGTGCGATTGCATCGTGTGCATGGCCTTTGGTTCGATTACTACGCAGTCAACCCATTCGTTTAACCACGCGCTTATCACTATTGCGTTTTACGGGTATTGAATTCTCTGTTCAAGCCTTACTTGCTTGTGCACTTTGCGTCGCGGCAGTGGCGATTTATCAAGCGCCGCATACGCAAGAAACGGGCTTTTCTATCATCGCGTTAATGTTATTGAGTGTCGCGTTATTTACGCCATTTTTAATGTGGCGATTGTTTATCAGCTTTAGTTATTCAATGCGCTGGGTAAAAGTGCGTTGGTTCTTCTCTGATGCGGCAGCCAGTATGAGCTATCGTGGCGTGGCGACGATGGCCTTTATGCTCGCGATGGCCGCAAACATTGGCGTAGAAACAATGGTGGGCAGTTTCCGTGATACGACCGATAAATGGCTTAGCCAGCGCCTAGCTGCGGATATTTACATCTACCCTAATAGCAGTTCTGCAGCGCGATTGAGCACTTGGTTAGATCGTCAACCGGAAGTGAAATCGGTGTGGTGGCGTTGGGAGAAAGAAACCATTACGCCCAATGGTGCTCTCCAAGTGGTGAGTACTGGTCCATCGGATGGTGAGCTTGATGCGCTAACGGTGAAGTTGGGTGTACCAAACTATTGGTATCATTTGCACCATTCTAAAGGTGTGATGATCAGTGAGTCGATGGCGTTGAAGCTGAACATTCGTCCTGGTGATTACATTAACCTTTACGGTAAGTTGGGGCAGGGCTGGCAAGTTGTGGGGGTCTACTATGATTATGGTAATCCGTACAACCAAGTGCTGCTATCACATCGTAATTGGCTCTACTCTTATGCGGGCACCGGTGCTGTAGCGTTGGGGGCTGTCTTACATGACGATGTAAATTCGGTAGGGTTAAAACGCCGTATGGAGTCTGTCTTTAGGCTCAGTTCTGAACGTATTTTTGATAATGGCAGCATCCATAAGCAAGCGATGAAGGTGTTTGACCGTACGTTCTCGATTGCTGACACTTTGGGTAACATTACTTTAGTGATCGCCGTTTTCGGTATTTTCTTTTCGACCGTTGCTGGAGAGGTGTCGCGACAGCGGCATATTTCATTGTTACGGTGCTTGGGAATGTCGGGTAAAGAATTGATCATGATGGGGAGTTTGCAGCTGTTTGTGTTTGGTGCGATCTCCGTCATTATCGCCATGCCTCTTGGATTAATGTTAGCGCATTTAGTGGTCGATATTGTTATCAAACAGTCGTTTGGGTGGACATTAGAATTGCAGTTCATTCCATATGAATATGTTAATACGATCTCGTTAGCGATGTTGTCCTTGGTTCTTGCAGGGGCGCTGCCAGTGTTGCGATTAGTAAGAAATACGCCGATGAAGTCTCTCAGGGATGCACTATAGATGAAGCGACAGACCTCACTTAAACAGCGTCTAACCGCATTGCTGATGCTATGCATTGCCGTTTTCATTCTGGTTTTGGTTTATCAGCAATATTATGTAAAGAAGCCAGAGCGAAAGCGCAATGACGTGACGATATTGCACACACAAGAGCGGCAAGTTTTTGAGCCAGTATTGCCGATTGATCCGGTTGTACTGCCTCGCGATTTCGCGTTCCAGAATGAATATCAGCATGGCTGGTGGCACTTTTTTGCCAATGTTCAAGATCGATCTGGTCAGCGTTATGGGATCCAATGGAGCTATCTCCGCGTCACGAATAACGAGCATGAGCGTGCCGGTTGGCAAAGTTCTCAGCTTTATATTTCTCACGTGGTGATTTCAAACGGTAGTCAGGTTTGGAAAGAGCAACGCTTAGCGCGCGGCGGGATCGGACAAGCAGGAATGGACAATGATCCCTTTAAAATTTGGATTGATAATTGGTCGTGGAATTCTCTCGGTTCTACGCCATTTCCCGGTGAACTTAAGGCCGAAACAGACTCGTTTGGTTTACAATTACGCGCGAATGCCTCAGGGCCGTTTGTTTTGCCCGGAGACCGTGGTTATGTCGTTAAGCACGATTTACAACCCGCCGCGTCACTGAATTTAAGTGCGCCATTTCTCGATGTGGCCGGCAGCATTCGTCTCGATGATAATCAAAGTATTCGTGTTTCTGGCGAAGGTTGGATGAGTAAAGAGTGGGGAAGCGGTCTACTTGCAGAAGGTCAGCAAGGTTGGGATTGGTTTGTATTCCATCTTGATAATGAAACCACATTGTCCGTGAATCGTTACCGTCATAGTAAACAAGAACCCTATATTTTTGGTACGTTGTCGACCAGCGATGGCAAGGTGATTAACCTAGATCAAAGTCAGATCAAGGTTATGCCTTTGCAACCGACACTCTTTACGAATCAGAAGCGCATTCCGCTTCAGTGGGTGATCAACGTGGCAGACTACGACATTAACCTCACCACACAGGTTCTGAATGAAAATTTGTGGTTGCCGTTTGTTGTCCCTTATTGGGAAGGGGCGATTTCGACGACAGGCAGCCATGAAAGCGTGGGCTTTATGCAATTAGCAGGTTATTGATTTTAAAAAATATTTTTTAATTGATACAGAAAAAGCGCGATGTTTCACATTTGTGAAAGAATTCGCGCTTTTTCTATATATGATGCGAGTAAAATAGTAAAAATGGATGTCCAGCAAGCCATAATAAGGCATGGAAGGACGATTTTGTCAGTGATTCGATAAGGAATATGCGCAAAATAGCAGCGTACACTTCGGTATTTCCGAGGTTTATACTCTAAACAAGCGATTTTTCCTTAGCAAAAGATAGCTATAAACTCTAAGTTATTCTTTGTTAATCGTTTATTAACATAATAAATATAAGGACAATATCATGAGTGATATTATTCGCGACTTCTTCAAAATGGAGTCGGCAGGTGGCGTGTTATTGGTAATCGCAGCAGCGATTGCAATGACCATTGCAAATACTCCAATGAATGAGATGTACCAATCATTCTTACACACCTATGTTTTAGGTATGTCGGTATCTCATTGGATTAACGATGGCTTAATGGCGATCTTCTTCCTTCTGATCGGTTTGGAAGTAAAACGCGAGCTACTTGAAGGCGCATTGAAATCAAAAGAGACCGCAATTTTCCCTGCGATTGCAGCGGTCGGCGGTATGTTAGCGCCTGCGCTGGTTTACGTTGCGTTTAATATTAACGATCCTGAAGCGATTCAGGGGTGGGCGATCCCCGCAGCAACCGATATTGCTTTTGCTCTAGGTATCATGGCGCTGTTAGGTAGCCGAGTGCCAGTGAGCTTAAAAGTCTTCTTGTTGGCTTTGGCCATCATCGACGATTTGGGCGTTGTGGTTATCATCGCATTGTTCTACACCGGTGATCTTTCGACGACAGCATTAGCGGTTGGTTTTGCTATGACCGCGGCATTGTTTGTACTTAACTCACGCCACGTCACTAAGTTACTGCCGTATATGATTGTGGGCGCCATTTTGTGGTTCGCAGTATTGAAATCGGGTGTACACGCGACGTTAGCCGGTGTAGTGATCGGTTTTGCAATCCCACTTAAAGGCAACAAAGGGGAACGATCGCCATTGAAACATATGGAGCATGCACTGCATCCTTATGTAGCGTTCTTTATTCTGCCACTGTTTGCTTTTGCCAATGCGGGTATCTCTTTAGAAGGCGTATCGATTGATGGTTTAACCTCAATGCTACCACTGGGTATCGCAATGGGTCTGTTAGTTGGTAAACCTCTGGGCATCTTTACCTTCAGCTGGGCCGCTGTAAAACTGGGTGTAGCAAAGCTACCTGAAGGTATTAACTTTAAGCATATTTTTGCAGTGTCTGTGCTTTGTGGTATCGGCTTTACGATGTCGATTTTCATCTCATCACTGGCGTTTGGTCCGGTGAATGCAGAGTTTGATACGTATGCACGTTTAGGTATCTTAATGGGTTCAACGACCGCTGCTGTGCTTGGCTATGCATTGTTGCACTTCTCATTGCCTAAGAAAGGTTAAGCAAAATAGCGTCATGTGACTGGTTAGAATCTTCGCGCTAGAAACATGACGTTAAAAATCGGACGTAAAAATCGGATTTAAAAAATAAAAAACCTCGGCGAATGATTGCCGAGGTTTTTTTATTTTCAATTTGCGACGGTTTATTTTTCAATGATAGAGAAAATGTTCCATTCTTCTACGACTTCTTCACTTAATCCCACCACGGTTGCCGTGACTCGGCGGTTGAGAGCATGAGAGAGCTCATCATTGCCGTTTGCAGCTAGTATGGTGTCGCCATAGCCCACGATGGAAACGCGATCAGGTGAAATTTGGTAGGACAACAGCTTATCTCGCACTGCATCCGCTCGCTCTTTCGATAGTGTTAAGTTGTATTGATGAGAACCGACACGACTTGCGTAACCTTGTATCTCTATAGAGGCACTTTGATATTTTATTAAAAAGTCAGCCATGGTTTGGATTTGACCGGTGAAGATCGGTGAAATCTGATAAGAGTCATTTTCAAACAAAATACGCAGTTGACGTTGCTCTTCTTCAAGTAATATTTCACCACAACCATCGTTTGTAATGAGAGAACCTTCTGGGGTAAAAGGGCAGCGGTCGCGAGCATTCACGACTCCGTCTCGATCATCATCGGTAAGATCGCCAATTTGGTTCGCTGTCGGCGTTGGAATGTATTCGTATTCATCTTCTTCAGCGAATACGAAAGGGCTCATGACTAAGGCCAAGCTCGACACGGTGACAAGTAATCGCTTTTTCATATTAATACTCCACTCGCTGTGTCCATTCACTTGGTACTTCAACCAACAATGAATCTAATAGGTTGCCCGTTGCATTCATAACGCGATACTTTGCATATTGCTCTGCATAGTGAGCGTCTAAATAATCTTTTCGTGCTTGGAACAATTCATTCTCAGTGTTGAGTAAGTCCAATAAGGTACGTTTACCAATTTTGTATTGCTTTTCATAGGCAATAACAGTTTCAGACGCTGAGTCAACGTGATCCGCAAGGAAGTTCTTTTGTTGCAACGTAAGATCGAGGGCGCTCCATGATAAGCGTAAACTCTCCTCGACTTGACGGTGGGCATCGTCGCGTAGGTCTTTTGCTTTGTTCAGTTGGTAAGCCGCTCGATCGGCTAGGTCACTGTCGCTGCCACCATTGAATAAGTTGTAACGTAAGCGAAGCACCGCTAAGGTTTCGTCACTGCGACCTTTGTCGCCGCCAGCATCATCACGCCACGCTTGACTTGCCTCAATCGAAATCGTTGGGTAGTAGTTACTTTTCGATTGATCATATTGGAAACGTGCTGCATCGACGTCTGCGGCTGAGATTTGCAACACGGGATGATTGGCATACGCTTCATCAATGGCGAGATCAAGAGACAATGGAATTCGGGTTTCATCGGCTCGTGGATAAATGAGGCCAAGCGGTTGTTGTCCGACAACACGCATAAACTGTGTGTGGGTATCAATCAGATTGTTTTGCGCGGCCAGCAAGTTACCATGAGCCTTTGCAATACGAGCTTCCACTTGAGAGACATCGGCGGTGGATCCAATACCAGAATCGGCCCGTTTCTTGATATCTTTATAGATATCTTTGTGTACGGCTAAGTTGCTTTCAGAAAGGGCAAGAACCTCGGTTGCTTTCACGGCATTGAGATAAATGTCCGTGACCATTAATGCCATATCAGAAGCGTCCGCAATGAGTTGCAAACGAACAGATTCGGCTTCGGCGGCCGTTCTGTCGATATCATTCAAAGTCCCATTACCGTCCCATAAAAGTTGAGTCAGGCTTAGCTTTGCTTCCTTTCGGGTTAAATCCGTATCACTTTTCCCCGAAGAGGCTGCAGGGTCGAGCCCTTCATAACCAATACCAGCATCTAAATCTATACTCGGTAAGTAGGCACCCTCGGCGGCATCCGCCTGTTTGAGCGAGCTTTGATACTCATTAAATGCGCTTTTTAATTCAGGATTGGTTGCGAGCGTAATTGATACCGCTTGCTCTAATGTCTGACCATAGCTATGAAAGCTTGCAGCAATCATACAACCTAAAATTAGTGGTTTATTCCAACTCACAGAGTTCTCCTTAACAAGGTTATAGGTGATTGACTTACCTAACTAAAGTTTATTGTAGTAGCGTAATATACGCTTTATTGAAGCTTAGTTGAGTATTTGAAAAATGGGGAATTTTTATCAAATTTCTTGCGAAAACATGATGAAAAAGAACAAGAAAAGTCAATTCCTTGCTCTATGTCGCTAGTTTCGTTTTGACTCATACCCATACATTAGTTCATATCGAGGTAAAAAAAGAAGGACGGATTGCAAATTCGCAGTCTTTTATCCATCGTGAGGGAGGTAATCGTTGGTCATGAGTTGAGTGTCTCTATAGTGATAAATGTAACCATTATTGCGTGGGGTTGTTGTGAAAGGGTGTGTTTTTGTGTTATTTTCGCGCGCAATCTCGGTAGACAATTTTTTGGTTGCTCTGGGGGACACGCGTAAAGCGCATTCAAGCTGAGTACTTTTTACGTAGGGTAGGTATCGATAAGCCTTTATCGATAGACGGGATACTAGTGCCGCATAGCGGTGTATAAATGGGAAACCCAACATTGAATTCATTTAACCAACAAACACCAATCAGCTTTATTCTTCCAAAATGCCCTGTTTTACGTAACGACAGCATTACTGAGCCGTGATTCATCCTGTAGACATACCATCTATCGGTTAGATAGATGCGCTTTCGCACGCCTATCGGCGGTGAAATGTATGGTTACGCCTAATCATCGGTCTTCGCAGAACCGATAATGGATGAATGTATCTCAAGGGAATTATGATGAGTACAGCCTTTGACGTCGATACTCGAGATATCGCGACTTATTTTTCAGATAAAGTGCCGCAATTGGTCGACGGCCTTTATGAAATCCCCCCCAATCAAACACCGTTCGAACACGTGGAATATCGTTCGGAGGTGAATCAATACTCGTGTGAACTGCCTTTGAGCATTAAGCGAGCCATGTTGGCTCTCAGTCCCACGGCGAATGAGTCGTTCGTCGATACTGAATATCAAGAGCCGCGCCCTTGGCGACAGCATTTTATTCAGACGGGTGAAAATGGCAGTGATGTTTTCGCCCAGGCGATGAATCATGCGACGGCGCAAATGAAGCAACTTTTTGAGCAAGCAGATTCGCCGTACTCAGGCGTGGATCCTCAGCAATTAGAGCGAATGATCAATGCGATCGATTTGGATCGTGCGCATGGCTCACTTGAAGAGATTGTCACGGAGACCACCGCGCTGGTCGGTCGGCATTCCATTATTTTGCAACACCCTGATTGTATTGCTCATCTCCACACGCCACCTTTGATGCCCGCTATTATTGCTGAATCAATGATGGCCGCACTTAACCAATCGATGGATTCATGGGATCAAGCGCCAGCGGCTACCTATGTTGAACAAAAAGTCGTGAATTGGATGTGTGATAAATTTCAATTGGGACTTCATGCCGACGGCATTTTCACCAGTGGGGGCACTCAGAGTAATTTAATGGGGCTGCTTCTGGCTCGTGATCGTATCGCTGATACTTTAGCCGGTCATTCGATTCAAAAGCAGGGGCTACCTTCATTTGCGAATAAGTTGCGTATCTTATGCTCAAAAAAATCGCATTTTACGGTGCAAAAATCCGCGTCCTTATTAGGACTTGGAGAGCAAAGTGTATGCTGTGTTGATACCCACCAGAACGGCACGATAAAGATTGATGCGTTAGAAAATGAGATAGAACAGCTGCACCAACAAGGTTTGATCCCTTTCGCGGTGGTTGGAACGGCAGGCACGACGGACCATGGCGCAATCGATGATTTGACTGCGATCGCTCAGATTGCTCAACATCATCAGCTTTGGTTTCATGTTGATAGTGCTTATGGTGGCGCTCTGATCTTGAGTCGTTATAAAATACGTTTAGCCGGTATAGAGCAGGCCGATTCTGTCAGTGTCGATTTCCACAAGTTGTTCTATCAAACGATCAGTTGCGGCGCTTTATTACTCAAAGACAAAGCGAACTTCAAATACCTATTACACCACGCAGATTATCTGAATCGTGAGCACGACGAATTACCCAATTTAGTCGATAAATCGATCTCAACCACAAAGCGTTTTGATGCATTAAAAGTGTTTATGACCATGCAAAATGTCGGACCTGATGTATTAGGAGAAATGGTTGAGCATTTGATAGAGCAAACTCAGTGCGTTGCTCAAAAGGTAGAACAATATAAAGGAATGGAGCTTTTGGCGAAGCCCTCATTGTCGACGGTATTATTTCGAGTTGTCGATGACTCGGCCATTGACTCTGAGGTTGACGATTTAAATCGAACCTTGAGGCTCGAAGCGCTACTTCGTGGCATCGCAGTGCTAGGGGAAACCGTTGTTGGCGGTAAAACAGCACTCAAATTTACCATTTTGAATCCCTGCTTAACGCTGGCGGATTTTGAACGTTTACTTGAGAAAATCAACACACTCGCGGTTGAACTCATCAATAAGAGGTAATGAAAAGGATGGCAATTTTACAAATTGGTGCAGGCGGTGTTGGTTGGGTGATTGCTCACAAAGCGGCACAGAATAATGACGTACTGGGCGCGATTACGATCGCCTCTCGTACGATTGAAAAATGTGAAAAAATCATTGAATCAATTGAAAAAAAGAATAATCGCAAAGATACAAATCAGCCCTTACAAGCACGTTCAGTGAACGCTGACGACATTGATGCGGTTGTTGCGCTTATTGATGAAATTAAGCCCGATTTAGTGATCAATGCTGGGCCTCCGTGGGTCAACATGGCGATTATGGAAGCTTGTTACCAGACAAAAGTGTCGTATTTGGATACCTCTGTCGCCGTGGATTTATGCAGTGAAGGACAACAAGTACCGCAGGCCTATGATTGGCAGTGGGCATACCGTGAAAAATTTGAGCAAGCAGGAATTACGGGAATTTTGGGGGCCGGTTTTGATCCGGGCGTCGTGTCTGTTTTTGCCGCTTACGCAGTAAAGCATCTGTTTGATGAAATCGATACCATCGACGTGATGGATGTGAATGCGGGAGACCACGGTAAAAAGTTTGCGACGAACTTTGACCCTGAAACGAACATGCTGGAAATTCAAGGCGATTCATTTTACTGGGAAAACGAGCAGTGGCATCAAGTTCCTTGTCATTCGCGGATGTTGGAATTTGATTTTCCAAACTGTGGTAAGCACAAGGTGTATTCAATGGCCCACGACGAGGTGCGCTCACTCAAAGAATTCATTCCGGCCAAGCGTATAGAATTTTGGATGGGATTTGGTGATAAGTACCTGAATTATTTCAATTGTATGCGTGATATTGGTCTTTTAAGCCCCGATCCGCTGACATTACATGACGGTACGGTTGTACAACCTTTGCATGTACTCAAAGCATTGCTGCCAGATCCGACGTCCCTTGCGCCTGGCTATAAAGGGTTAACGTGCATAGGTACGTGGGTTCAAGGTCGTAAAGACGGTCAATTACGTAGCGTATTTATTTATAACAATGCTGATCACGAAGTCGCTTATGAAGACGTAGAGCACCAAGCGATTGCGTATACCACTGGCGTACCAGCGATCACGGCGGCGTTGCAATATTTCCGTGGTGAGTGGGCGCAGGCTGGTGTGTTTAATCTGGAGCAGCTGGATCCTGACCCATTTTTAGAAACGATGCCATCGCTTGGTTTGCGTTGGGGTGTTCAAGAATTACCTGCCGGTCAGCCAAATATCACGAGTTTATAGCCGTGCTATCCGTTGAATGATCGCATGGTCACGGCCTCATGAGCTTATTGGCGATGAGTGAGGTCGCTGGCCGTGAAAGAATACGGCAAAAGAATGTCGCGGAAAGGGCGCGTTTTTTTGGATCGAAGATAGCAAGGAATTACGTGCTGAACTATGGAAAATAGCATGACAAATACTGCGTTTAGAACACCTTACTTTATGATCAATGAAGACAAATTGATCGATAATTTAGAAAAGGCGAAGCGACTAAAAGAAGCGTCGGGCGTTAAATTGGTCTTGGCGCTGAAGTGTTTTTCGACTTGGGGCGTGTTTGACATCATTAAACCTTATCTCGACGGCTCGACGAGCTCAGGGCCTTACGAAGTTAAACTTGGACATGAAACCTTTGGTGGTGAAACGCACGCTTATAGCGTGGGCTACAGTGAAGATGATGTGCGTGAAGTGGCTGATATTTGCGATAAAATGATTTTTAACTCCCAGTCCCAACTTCATGCTTATCACCACTTGATTGAGGGCAAGGCCTCGGTTGGGTTGCGTTTGAATCCGGGGGTGAGTTTCGCTGGACAAGATTTGGCAGACCCTGCGCGGCAATTTTCCCGGTTAGGGGTGCAAATGGATCACCTAGATCTTCCATTGTTTGATTCAATCGACGGTGTGATGTTTCACATGAATTGTGAGAATAAAGATGTGGATGCGTTTATTGCGCTATTAGACACTATTTCACAGCGATTCGGTGCTTATCTAGATCAACTAGAATGGGTCAGCTTAGGAGGCGGAGTGTTCTTTACATGGCCGGGTTACGACATCGACAAATTAGCCGCGGCGTTGAAGGATTTTTCGGAAAAGCATCAAGTTCAGCTTTATTTAGAGCCTGGTGAAGCGATCATTACGCAAACGACCGATTTGGTGGTGACCGTCGTTGATATTGTCGATAACGGTAAAAAAACCGCGATTGTTGATTCTGCGACAGAAGCGCATCGGCTTGATACGCTGATCTACAATGAACCCGCGTCATTGCTCGAAGCCAGTGAAAATGGGGAGTATGAGTACATTATTGGTTCTTGTTCGTGCTTGGCGGGGGACCAGTTTTGTGTTGCCCGTTTTGATGAACCGCTCAAAATCGGCCAACGTTTACACATTTTAGACAGCGCAGGTTACACCATGGTGAAACTGAATTGGTTTAATGGTCTGCGTATGCCGTCAGTGTATTGTCAAAGAAGTCACGGTGAGGTTGATAAAATCAATGAATTTGATTATTCAGATTTTAAACGAACCTTGAGCCGATGGTCTACGCATTAAGATAAGGTGGTAATGGGCCGAGCTTAATGGATGTAAGCCAACGTTGGCCATAAGCCCACTGGAATCGCAGTGGGCTGTACTATGGATATGGACTTGTGAATCACGGACACTGAATCATAGACAGTGAGTAAGTGCATTTAACCCTCGAGGATCACTCGCGTATCTTCGCTAAGCGATTCGAGCTCTTTCGCGACATCTTCAATCGCGACATTACTTGGTAAGCGTAATGCAATCGTTGAAGTAAAGAGACTGGAGCTAATGCCACCGCCACCGGCAATGAAAACACGTTGGCAATCCATATCGAGAATATTGATGCCTTGCCCATCAAGCACGTGGGTAATTTCATTTACGATGCCAGCACGATCATTGGCATCGAGTCTGAGCTGATAGATTTGCTCAGTGTTGTGCTTTGAGTTGTCGGCATTCACAATTTCTACAAGCAGATCAGGCTGTTGTTTAAATGCGTCTTTTACGATGGCTGCATTTTGAGTGGGCAGCTCAACTTTGATCACCGCGGCGACTTGCTCTTCGATGAAGTTGACCTTACTGATGAGCCATTTTCCGCCATTTTCATGGGTGATGGCCGCGAGCTGTTTGATGGTGGCTGGAGTGGCTTTGCCAACAAAGTTTGCGATGAAAGTCGTGGTCATAAGTTGTCTCCTAAATGCATGTGCGGAGTAGGGAACAATACGACATATTGCGTTGTCGGTGCCGTATTGCCTATACATTCAGTGTAGATGGCCAGGTAGGGTAAGGTTTGATATGGGTCAATTTTTTTGACCTAAACGGCATTTATATTCGCTAATGTATAAGCTAAAGCACAAAAAAAACGGCACTTAAGTGCCGTAAAAGGAAAGTGATTAAGTGGCCGAACTAAAAGGTTATTTTTAATTCCATGCCATAGAATTGGTGATCATAATTTGCCCCTGCATCTAGGGCGAAATTGGCGGCTTCTTGATTGCCAAACCATGGCTTGCTGCTGAACTGTACATCGGCACTTCCTCCCCAAGCACCGGATACCCAACCATGGATATGTCCTACCGGATTGAGGAAGAATAAAGTCACATCCCCCATCGTTTGAGACCCCATCACTTCGCCACCAGAGGCAACAATGTCTTGCTCAGTTTCAAACATCAATTCGCCGACGACGGCGCCGAAAAATGGGGTAATAAACAAGTCTTGCCATGATGGAACTTCCGCAAAAGCTTCTACGCCATATTCCCAGAAAAAAGTAGAGAGGAAAGCGGAATAGAGGAAAGAATCAAATTCATTAAAACCAGCGTGGCGCGCTGCGGTGTAATAGACCCCACCGAAATAGGGGTGCATGACATAGTTCAAAACATGCTCATCTCGATCCCAGACAGGGCCTTCACTGACATTATCAGACCATTTTTTACCAAGGTTACTGATATCTCGATCGTCTTCGTCCCATTTCGTTATGGACTCTGGCAGCATGGTCATTAAGCCGACGGTCGCAACACTTAAACCAAGTATGGTATAGGTTTGTTCTTTGAGATATTGCCAGTTACGCTCATCGGATACGCGCAAATATTGTGGCAGTTCAGGGTCACTGAGATCGAGTTGGGAGTCATCATAGCTCAGCGAAAAAGCATCTGCAGGTTGTGAATATGCATAGCTATTGCTATAAAGATGCTCATTAATACGAGAATCTACGGTATATGAAAACTCGTAATGTTCGTTTGTGTTAGCCGCGTTAGCACAAGCTGAAAAAGACAACATCAAAGCAACGATGTTTTTATTAAGCACGGAATGACTCCACATCTATTTTTAGTGAGCATAATCACAATTATCTAGCAAAATCGACAACTTAGGAACAGTAAAGCCGTTTTTATTTAACATTTGTAGTGTTGTAATAAAAAGTAGTGTGTTTTTGCAGAAATATAAATAGGTGATGGCTAAATTTTCTCATACGAGGAAGGTTATGTTAAAAATAGCAATGCTAAGTACTGGTGAAGAAGTTTTGCACGGCGATATCGTGGATACGAATGCCGCTTGGCTATCTGAACAGTTCTTTCAGCAGGGATTTGCCCTCACTAAACGTTCGACGGTTGGGGATACATTGGGTGGGTTAGTCGAAGAGCTGCTCATGCTTAGTTTTAACAACGATATCGTGATCGTGAATGGCGGGCTCGGCCCAACGAGCGACGACGTGAGTACCGAAGCGGCAGCCATTGCCGGTGATGTAGCGTTAGAACTGCATCCATCTTGGTTAGAGCGTCTTGAGGCCTTTTTTGCGTCAAG
Source organism: Vibrio renipiscarius (assembly GCF_000827885.1). GTDB lineage: Bacteria > Pseudomonadota > Gammaproteobacteria > Enterobacterales > Vibrionaceae > Vibrio > Vibrio renipiscarius. The sequence goes on from NZ_JTKH01000006.1 coordinate 715,708, forward strand.
AGGTGTCGTGATGCCAGAAAGTAATCGCAAGCAGGCTATGCTGCCTGTTGGCGCGCTATTGATCGATAATCCGATAGGAACAGCTTGTGGTTTTAAAGTAAAAATCAATGATTGCGATTTTTACTTCACACCGGGCGTACCGAGTGAATTTAAGCGGATGGTATTAGAGCAAATCATACCGGATATGAAAAACCAGCACTCTGATGTGGTTGGACTTCACTGTAGTCGTTTATTTACCTTTGGCACCTCAGAATCGGCACTATCCGATAAACTGGATAAATTACAGTTACCCCAAGGTTATAGTCTCGGCTATCGTTCATACTTACCGTTTATTGAGGTCAAACTGTTTGGACCGAAAGGTGAGATCGAGACACGTTTAAAGCTGATGCAGCTTGTCTTTAAATTGATCGAGAGTTCGGTTGTGAGTGTTGATGAACCAATGCAAGAGCATGTGGGTCATTTAATCAGTGAGAAAAAGTACGCGATTTCGGTTGCGGAACGTTCTACACAGGGGCGCTTGTCGACGTGGCTGCATTCCAATGAAAAAGCGGCGGATTATTGTGGTCATGGCTGGGTGCTGGGCGGTCATGTCACGGTAGGTGCGAACGACAATGACTCTTTAGCGGAAACCTTGGCACTAGCGGGCGCGACAAAAGAAAAATGTGCAACGGATATTTCGATTGTGACGGGTCAACTATTGGATAAAACCTTTACGCTGGCGCTCGCGACCCCTGAAGGTGAATGGGGGCAAATATTAACATTGAATCGTACGTATAGCCGTGAAGATCAGGCGATCATGATCACGACCGTGGCCGCGGATATGTTGCGTCGCTATTTATCCGGTAAGACCATGTTTCCCCATTACAGTTCATTGACTCGAGAAAAGGAACTTTATATTCCACAAGGTGCACTTGGTTCGTAAGGGTAAAGGTAAAATTGTACGGAAAGAAATGTGATAGGGCACTCATTTTACGCCATATAATAAAATCATCTAAGTGTTATCTCTATGAATTTAATGTGCTTTTTTTGAAAAGATGCCCAGATCACGCCATGGCTTGAAAATAGGTCTTAAACTGAATGTTCTTCTACCAATTGACGCAAGGAGGGTAGGATGTTTCAGCAGTCGAAGATCTTAGTTTGGTATCAAATAGCCAGTCAGAAAGTCGTGTTAGGTGAAGCATTAAGCGTTGAGCATAATGATGTGAATTCGATTTGGCGTCGAGCTCCTGAAGAAAGTGAGAGCAAACACGGACTCGGTTACCGGCTATCCTTGTTCGATGATGGTGGCAGAGAGATTGCAGGTAAAGCGATTTCTATGCATACCGCTGATCTGCTTTTGTCTGGGGGGAGATAATGAATAAATTAAGGCCAGCATTTGCTGGCCTTAATATTTACGAGAACAAACAGGAACACGCCTAAGCACGTTTCTCTTTAAGTTTGTAGCTGACCGCTTCTAAGGTCAGATCACTCTTCGCTCTTGTCACACAAGGTAAAATCTCATCTGCTTGCGTGTATGCCATTGCAAAACCAACGTATTCAACCTCACCTGAACTGAGCTTGCAGCGACAAGCGCCACAGTGCCCATCTCGGCAGTTGTATTCGACTACCATTCCCGCCGCTTCCATTGTTTCTAGTAATGTACTAGAAGGGTTGCTCGTGATCGTATGCAGTCCGTTGATTTTGACTTTAGCCATTAAAGTTCGAAGTCCTTAAAGTCGTCTGCTTTCGCATCACTTTCAATCTGACCCACTAGGTAAGATGAAATCTCAGCTTCTTGTGGCGCAACCTGTACGTTATCTGAAGACAACCAAGCGTTAATCCATGGGATTGGGTTAGAGGTCGCGTTAGGGTAAGCCGCAGGTAGACCAACCGCACTCATACGAACGTTGGTGATGTATTCAACGTATTGGCAAAGAATATCTTTGTTTAGACCAATCATCGAACCATCTTTGAACAAGTATTCTGCCCATTCTTTCTCTTGCTCAGCCGCTTCTTTGAAGAGGTCGAAACACTCTTGCTTACATTCTTCCGCGACTTGCATGAATGAGAAATCATCTTGACCATTACGCAAGATGTTGATCATGTGCTGAGTACCAGTCAGGTGCAGCGCTTCATCACGAGCAATTAGCTTGATGATTTTTGCGTTACCTTCCATCAGTTCACGTTCTGCAAAAGCAAATGAACATGCAAAGCTGACATAGAAACGAATCGCTTCTAGTGCGTTCACTGACATCAAACACACGTACAGTTTTTTCTTCAGTTCATACTTGCTGATCTTAACGCTTTCACCGTTGATCTGGTGAGTACCTTCGCCGTAACGGTGGTAATCATTGGTCATTTCAATCAGGTCATCGTAGTAACGAGCAATGTCTTTTGCGCGCTTTAGAATGTGTTCATTTTCTACGATGTCATCGAAGATGATACCTGGATCGTTAACGATGTTACGGATGATGTGCGTGTATGAACGCGAGTGGATCGTCTCAGAGAACGACCACGTTTCAATCCATGTCTCTAGCTCTGGTAGTGATACAAGAGGGAGTAGGGCAACGTTTGGGCTGCGGCCTTGAATTGAATCCAGCAGCGTTTGGTACTTCAAGTTTGAGATGAAAATATGCTTCTCATGATCAGGTAACTTGTTGTAGTCAATGCGGTCGCTTGATACATCAACTTCCTCTGGACGCCAGAAGAAAGACAGTTGTTTTTCGATCAGTTTTTCAAAGATTTCGAATTTTTGTTGGTCGTAACGTGCAACGTTTACCGACTGACCCAAGAACATTGGTTCTTTGAGTTGGTCATTTTTTGTATGGTTAAAAGTACTGTAAGCCATGATGCCTCAATTCCTTTTAACCCCTCGAATTTCAAGGGGCATATGTTCGTTAAAATAAAGGGACTATTTGGTTTGCTGGTGCAATATTAGATCTTGCAGCCGCCGCCTTCACAATCTTCATCAGCAGGTTGAACTGCGTCTTTTTGATCGTCTTTCGCGCCATCGCGAGTGTTATGGTAGTAAAGCGTCTTCACACCATATTTATACGCGGTCAGCAAATCTTGTAGCAACTTAGTCATCGGTACTTTACCGCTTTCAAAACGACTTGGGTCGTAGTTGGTGTTTGCTGAAATCGCTTGGTCAACGAATTTCTGCATGATACCCACTAGGTGTAAGTAACCGTCGTTTGAACCGATATTCCAAAGCAGCTCATAGTTGTTTTTTAGGTTAACGAAGTCAGGTACAACCTGCTTCAAAATACCGTCTTTTGATGCTTTTACAGAAACATAACCACGTGGAGGCTCAATACCGTTGGTCGCGTTTGAGATCTGAGAAGAGGTCTCAGATGGCATTAGCGCGGTCAGGGTAGAGTTACGCAAACCATGAGTCATGATTTCTTGGCGAAGTTCATCCCAATCGTAGTGAAGCGGTTCATCACAGATAAGATCGAGATCTTTCTTATAAGTGTCGATAGGCAATAGGCCTTTCGCATAGTTGGTTTCACCAAACAGCGGGCATTTACCTTGCTCTTTCGCCAGACCAACAGACGCTTTCAATAAGTGGTATTGAATCGCTTCAAAGGTGCGGTGAGTTAGGCCGTTAGCGCTACCGTCAGAGTATTTCACACCGTGTTTCGCTAGGTAGTATGCGTAGTTGATCACGCCCACACCGAGAGTACGACGGTTCATGGTTGACTTATACGCCGCTGGTAATGGGTAGTCTTGGTAATCAAGCAGTGCATCCAGAGCGCGAACGACAAGTTCAGACAGCTCTTTAAGATCATCTAGCTCGTTGATTGCACCCAAGTTAAATGCAGACAGTGTACACAGCGCGATTTCGCCTGAGTCGTCTTCTACATTCACGAGCGGTTTCGTTGGCAGTGCGATCTCTAAACAGAGGTTTGATTGACGAATCGGCGCGACTTCTGAATCAAACGGGCTGTGAGTGTTACAGTGATCAACGTTTTGGATATAAATACGACCAGTTGAAGCGCGCTCTTGCATCAGCAGAGAGAACATTTCGATCGCTTTTACGCTTTCTTTCTTAATCGCAGGATCGTTTTCGTACTGTACATATAGACGCTCGAATTCCGCTTGGTTTTCGAAGAACGCATCGTATAGGCCAGGGACGTCAGATGGCGAGAATAGAGTAATGTTGCCGCCTTGAACTAAACGTTGGTACATCAGTTTGTTCAGCTGAACACCGTAGTCCATATGACGAACACGGTTCTCTTCAACGCCACGGTTATTCTTTAGAATCATCAAAGAACGTGATTCACCGTGCCACAGTGGGTAGAAAACAGTGGCTGCACCACCACGAACACCACCTTGAGAACAGCATTTTACTGCGGTTTGGAAGTATTTGTAGAATGGGATACAACCGGTGTGGAACGCTTCGCCACCACGGATTTCAGACCCTAGTGCGCGAATGCGGCCCGCGTTGATACCAATGCCTGCACGTTGAGAAACGTAACGAACAATTGAGCTTGCCGTTGCGTTGATTGAATCTAAGCTGTCACCACACTCGATAAGGACACATGAGCTGAACTGACGAGTAGGGGTACGCACACCAGACATGATCGGTGTTGGCAAAGAGATCTTGAACGTTGAAGTGGCATCGTAGAAGCGCTTCACGTAATCAAGACGAGTATTGCTAGGGTATTTAGCAAAGAGACATGCCGCGACTAAAATATACAGAAACTGTGCACTTTCATAGATTTCACCAGACACGCGGTTTTGCACGAAGTATTTACCTTCAAGCTGCTTCACTGCGGCGTATGAAAAATCTAAATCACGAGTGTGTTGAAGATAGTTGTCTAACTCTTCTAGTTCTGCTTTTGTGTAGTCGTCAAGAATATGGCTGTCGTATTTGCCCATTTCCACAAGACGAGAAACATGATCAAACAGCTTTGGCGGTTCATATTGACCGTACGCTTTTTTGCGTAGGTGGAATACGGCCAATCGCGCTGCAAGATATTGGTAATCTGGCGTTTCTTCTGAGATTAAGTCTGCAGCAGACTTGATGATAGTCTCGTGGATGTCAGATGTCGTAATGCCGTCATAGAACTGAATGTGAGCCTTTAGTTCTACTTGTGAAACCGAAACATTGTCTAGACCTTCCGCTGCCCATGTAATGACACGGTGAAGTTTTTCAAGATCAATGTTTTCTTTGCGGCCATCACGCTTAGTGACGGTAAGTTGTTGGTTCATTCTGATTCTTTTCCCTAACAAAGCTGATAAAAGCCGTATTTTCGTGTAATTGTTGTAATTTCGTATTCGGCTTTGTGATCAAAATCGATATATAGATTGTAGTGCAAACACAAGATATAGGGGTGATATCGTTCGCGGATTACAAGATAGTGCTATTTGGGTGCTTTTTCAAGTTGAAGATCTTGGATGACTTGTGGATAAGTGACAAAATATAAAAAAACAGTAAGTGGATACTAACTCATGAAATTAGGTGGGATTTGACTGTATAAAATTCCGCTTTTTGAATCGCTTTATTCTTAACCGTCAGCAAAAAAAAATATCTTGATCTTCAATAAAAAATGGGAGCTATTTTACGGCTGTATAAAGTGGAATCGATCGCACGAAAATCATGCAAATATGGGTTAAAAGGCGGTCGAATTTGCGCAACCGCCTCGAATTGTTTAATCGTTCATCAGCCTACGGTTTACAAGTGTGAACGATGTAATTGACATCCACATTGCGGCCTAACTTGTAGTTGCCCGTAATTGGGTTGTAATGCAAGCCTGTGATCCCATATTCCACAAGATCAGTTTGATCGATCATTTTGATCATTTCTGAAGGTCGAATGAATTTCTCATGGTCATGTGTGCCTTCCGGCACGATGCGCAAGAGTTTTTCTGCCCCCACGATCGCGAACAAATAAGATTTGATGTTTCGGTTCAGTGTCGAGAAAAAGACATGGCCACCCGGTTTCACCAAATTTGCGCATGAGCGGATAACGGAAAGTGGGTCAGGCACGTGCTCGAGCATTTCCATGCAGGTTACGACATCGTAAGCCCCTGCGTTTTCTAGCGCATGATCTTCGATGGTGCTGCGAATGTAATCTAACTTCGTCCCCGTTTCTAACGCATGCAGACGCGCGACTTCAAGGGGTTCTTTACCCATATCTAAGCCCGTCACTAACGCGCCTTCACGTGCCATGCTTTCGGCAAGAATGCCGCCACCACAACCGACATCAAGTACCTTTTTACCGAATAGACCGTCAGAGCATTGCAACACATAATTTAGGCGAAGAGGGTTAATTTGGTGCAGGGGTTTAAATTCCCCCTCTAAATCCCACCAACGTGATGCCATCTCTTCAAACTTTCGGATTTCATTCGGATCTACATTTTGTGTTTTTGTCATAATCCATCTATCAGTGTCAGTAAACGTCAAAGGCATTATAGCGACAAAACGTTTCCTCTCCATAGTGAAACTCAGTTTTCGCAATTATTGCTGTAAATATAACCACTAATCAGCAAGATATATGTGCTGTGTGCAAATTCTCGGCAGTTGAATCGCAACAAAGCTCACAACCTGATAAAAGGAGAGGGAAAGTGATGCCGAAGTGACGATTTATATGTTATATTTTTGCACCTTACACGAATCGTATTTACGATCTGAAAATAGAGGGATAATGGCTCTATGAGCGATTTAGCTAAAGAGATCACGCCCGTAAACATTGAAGATGAGCTTAGAGGTTCATACCTCGACTACGCGATGTCAGTCATCGTGGGTCGTGCTCTTCCTGATGTGCGTGATGGCCTAAAACCAGTACACCGCCGCGTTCTATTCGCGATGAATGTACTAGGCAACGATTGGAATAAACCATATAAAAAATCTGCCCGTGTTGTTGGCGACGTAATCGGTAAATATCACCCACACGGTGATAGTGCAGTGTACGAATCGATTGTTCGTATGGCGCAGCCGTTCTCACTACGCTATATGCTAGTTGACGGTCAAGGCAACTTTGGTTCAGTCGATGGCGATTCAGCAGCGGCAATGCGTTACACCGAAGTTCGTATGTCAAAAATCGCCGGTGAGTTGTTGACGGATCTTGAAAAAGAAACTGTCGATTTCGTACCTAACTATGACGGTACGGAACAGATCCCAGCGGTTCTACCAACAAAAATTCCTAACCTATTGGTAAACGGTTCATCCGGTATCGCAGTAGGTATGGCAACAAACATTCCTCCGCATAACTTGACGGAAGTGATCGACGGCTGTTTGGCTTTCATCGATAACGAAGAAATTACGATTGATGAGCTGATGGATTACATTCCAGGCCCAGACTTCCCAACTGCTGCACTGATCAGTGGCCGTAAAGGCATCGTTGATGCTTACAAAACGGGCCGCGGTAAGATCTACATGCGCTCAAAAGCGGAGATCGAAACTGAGAAAAATGGTCGCGAAACCATTATTGTTAGTGAAATTCCGTACCAAGTAAACAAAGCTCGCTTGATTGAAAAAATCGCTGAGCTTGTTAAAGATAAGAAAGTGGAAGGCATCAGTGCACTGCGCGACGAATCTGATAAAGATGGTATGCGTATTGTTATTGAATGTAAGCGTGACGCAGTCGGCGAAGTGGTGCTAAACAACCTTTACGCACAAACTCAGCTGCAAACGACTTTCGGTATCAACATGGTCGCGCTAGACCATGGTCAGCCAAAACTGTTCAACCTAAAAGAAATGTTGAAGTGTTTTGTTGATCACCGCCGTGAAGTGGTTACTCGTCGTACTATCTTCGAATTGAAAAAAGCACGTGAACGTGCCCATATCCTAGAAGCTCTTGCTTTGGCTCTTGCGAATATCGATGAAATTATCGAGTTGATTCGTAATGCAGCAACACCAGCAGAAGCAAAAGCGGGCTTAATCGCACGCGGTTGGGATCTTGGTAATGTCGCGGCAATGCTTGAAAGTGCTGGCAATGATGCAGCGCGTCCAGATTGGTTAGAGCCTGAATACGGTATCCGTGACGGTCAATACTTCCTAACTGAGACTCAAGCACAAGCGATTCTAGAACTTCGTCTACACCGCTTAACCGGTTTAGAGCATGAGAAGATTCTGGACGAATACAAAGCACTTCTAGAAGAAATCGCAGAGTTAATGCATATTCTTGCAAACACTGAGCGTTTGATGGAAGTGATCCGTGAAGAACTTGAATTGGTGCGTGAAAGTTACGGCGATGCTCGTCGTACTGAAATCACAGCAGCAAGTCACGATATCGACATGGAAGAACTTATCGCTCGTGAAGATGTTGTTGTTACACTTTCTCACGAAGGCTACGTTAAGTACCAAATCCTAAGCGACTACGAAGCTCAACGCCGTGGTGGTAAAGGTAAGAGTGCAACGAAGATGAAGGAAGAGGATTACATCGAGCGTCTGCTTGTTGCGAATACTCACGACAACATCCTATGTTTCTCTACTCGTGGTAAGACGTACCGTCTGAAAGTATATCAATTACCGCTCGCGAGTCGTACTGCTCGTGGTAAGCCTATCGTTAACATCCTTCCTCTAGAAGATGGTGAGCGTATTACGGCAATCCTACCTGTATCTGAATTCAGTGCTGAGAAGTTCATCTTCATGGCAACTGGCGATGGTACGGTTAAGAAAACACCACTGAACCAGTTCGCAAATGTGCGTGCAAATGGTCTAATCGCGGTTAACTTGCGTGACGAAGACTCTTTGATTGGCGTTGATATTACTGATGGTCAAAGCGACATCATGCTGTTCTCTAAAGCGGGTAAAGTGGTTCGCTTTAGTGAAGATAAAGTTCGTGCAATGGGCCGTACGGCATCAGGCGTACGCGGCATGAGACTGGCTGACGAAGATCAAGTTGTATCGTTGATTGTTCCTTCAAATGAAGGTGACATTCTGACTGTGACGCAAAATGGTTACGGTAAGCGTACAGAACTGGCTGAGTACCCAACGAAAGGTCGTGCAACGCAAGGTGTTGTCTCTATCAAAGTTTCTGAACGTAATGGCCCTGTAGTAGGTGCTGTTCAAGTTGAAGAAGGCGATGAGATGATGATGATCACCGACGCAGGTACGCTGGTTCGTACACGCGTTGCGGAAGTAAGCCAAGTTGGCCGAAATACCCAAGGTGTGACTCTAATCCGTACTGCAGCTGACGAAAATGTTGTTGGTCTGCAACGCATTGATGAAATTGACGAAGTTGAATTGCCAGAGGGCGAAGAGGATGACGTTGTTGAAGCAACGACATCGGAAGACGCACCACAAGCGACAAACACTGAAGCAAACGACTCAGTTGAAGATGACGCAGCAGAAGATGATTCTGACGCGTAATTGAAAGCGTGAAGTAAGAACCGAGCCAAATGGCTCGGTTTTTTTATGTCTGTAATATTGGCGTGTGCCGTCATATCAAGCAGGACAAATCAGTGATCGAAATCGGCGCTAGACAAATCGCTTAAAACTCGGCTCAGAGGTCAATGAGCCCATGACTCTAAGTTCATTCTTTTTCCCAAAATAGCAATAAAAGCCGCCTCATCTCGAATGCTCATAGCCCTATGTCTCATAGACAAACGATGTAAATTTTGTTGTATTGAGGGCTTATGAGTATTACACGAAGTAATGCTGCAACTCACAGGGAGAGAGTTATGCCATCACCATTTGCATTCACGGAGAGTTTAATGCACCTCGGCTCAGCGATGAGCTTGGAAACTTGGTTATTGTACCTGGTCGCCATTCTTATTTTGACGGCTTCACCGGGGCCAAGTTCACTGCTTTGCATGACCAAAGGGGTCACACAAGGTTTTCGTATTGGCGTCTATACAGCGATTGGCAGTTTAACGGCCATCACCATTATCTTAACCTTATCGTTTACCGGCCTTGGTTTGATTATCACTTCATCAGAACTGACGTTTAACATTATTAAATACACCGGCGCGGCCTATCTGATCTACCTCGGCATTAAAGCCATTTTAGCCAAACAACGTGACTATCAATTGGACGAGGGGCAAGAGAGACAAGTACAAGCGCCAGTTAAGCACTTTATCTCGGGTTTTATTGTTGGCAGTAGTAACCCCAAAGCGATCTTATTTTTTACCGCATTGTTTCCTCAGTTTATCGACCCGAGTGCGCCACTTCTGGCTCAGTACTTCATTTTCACGGCCACTTTTATGGTCATGGAATTTTCGTGGCTCACTATTTATGCCTTATTAGGCGCAAAATCGTCAAATTGGTTGTTCGCAAAGGGGAGGGCGAAACTCTTTAATCGTATTACTGGAGGGGTATTTATTGGTGCAGGTACCTTGCTGTCTACAGCGTCAAAAGCTTAACTGACTCGCAACGATGGTTTGCCAAATTTGCTACGCTGCCATCGTATCTCCCAATTAAGGAACATGTATGCCTAACGGACAGCTCACTGAGATGGCCATGTCTAACTATTTGCTATGGCTGATAGTTCTTATTATTGGCTACCCATTTGTATTAGTCGCGGTACAAATTATTGCTTATGGGGAGTACGATAAAAAGCGTTACACTCAGCGGGTTAACATTTTGTGTGCCGCTGCTTTTGCTATTCTCTTATTTCTCCATCTGCAGACGGAAGTGTTCTATGGGAAAGACATGCTAGATTGGTTGAATGAACACGACCAATAAATAGGTATTCTTAAACCAAGCGCGCGTCACCCCAATCAGCGTCTAATCCTTCATTTACGAATTATTGCTCCTCTATATTGATGTAGTTGCGTAGCAAATCACATTATTAATGATAGAAACAATTTGTTGTAATAGCCCGTGCAACTGCCTGTTTTTACGTCTAAAATTCCGCCATCGAATTTCTGTTACCTTCATCACGAAAAAAATCCTATGACCCTGTCACTAAAACAAAAATTGATTGGAGCAAGCCTATTAGCCGTGATGCTAATGGCCAGTGCATTGACTTTACTTTCGGCTGATCAGCTATATCAACAAACGCGCAACGGTATGTATAGCCGAGCAAATAGTTTATCGAACACCGCTGCTGTTGGGATTTCTGATTGGATCAGCATTCGCCGCGATATCGCGTCCTCTTTTAATCAGCACAGCACGCAAGCGGATGTTGTTCCTTTTCTAAAACAAGCGCGAGTTGCGGGTGGTTTCGATGATATTCTATCGTGGTAATATCACCACTGAATAAGTAATGCGGATATGGAAATGAAGAAAGCATACTCATACATACGATACTCCTCACCACAACAAGCTAAGGGTGATAGTTTTCGTCGTCAATTATCAGCAACACAAGCCTATTGCAATGCAAACGGCTATGCATTGGATGAAGAAATTTCTGTCTATCAAGAGCTTGGTGTGTCGGGTTTCAAAGGAGATCAAGAAAATCTAAAACGATTTATCAATGATTGTGCCTCTGGACGAGTCAAGAAAGGTAGTTTATTGATTGTTGAAAACCTTGATCGCCTATCTAGACAAACAATCAATGTTGCTTTGCGTCAGTTCCTCGAAATTCTCGAATACGTGGATATTTATACACTGCAAGATGAAAAATATTATTCGAGTGATATAGCTCACTCTGATAATCAACTCTTGGATATCATGACGAGTTTGATTGTTATGTCAAGGGCTTACAATGAAAGTGCGACAAAACAAAAACGCTTGAAAGATAAATGGGATGAAAAGCGAAAAAACATCAATTCGAAGAAACTAACTACGATTTGCCCTCATTGGTTGACGTTGAGTGGTGATTGGTCAAAGTTTAATGTGAAACCTGATAGAGTCAGGATTATCGAGAAAATCTTTAAACTGTGTTTATCAGGAAGAGGCTTTAATCAGATTCTAAGATTCTTGAATAGTGATCTTGAAAATTATCCCACTCCATCAGCAAAATCTAAAGTCTGGGCAAGGACTACTGTTGCTCGTATCCTCTCTGATCGTCGTGTCATTGGTGAATTTCAACCATATATTGGCGATCACTCAAATCGTGAACCTTTCGGAGAACCAATTCCTGATTATTTTCCGCAAGTGATTGATGAAAAGACGTTCTTAGATGCTCAAATTTCTTTAAAACAAAGGCAAATTGGGGCTGGTAAGACAAACGGCGAACACTTTTCAAACGTTTTTCGTGGTTTTCTCTTCTGTGGAACTTGTGGAAGTAAAATTGAATATGTGAATAAAGGGAAGCCACCAAAATCAGGTTCATATCTGACTTGCACTAACGCTAAAAGAGGTGGTGAATGCTCCCAATCAAAGCATTTTAGATATGATCCTATCGAACATATGTTGATTCATCTGTCTACGGTGAATGGATTTATACCAAAACCAGAACAACCAAATGATATCAAACGACAACTTGAAAAAGTCGAGATTTTGCGAGAAACAACCAATAACAAGCTAAGTGTTCTTTTAGAACAAGATTTTACATTGCCTATTATAAGTGCCAAGGTGAAAGAGTTATCCGCTCAAATCGTCGATTTTGATAGCCAAATAACTTCGTTTAAAGACAAGTTGGACGATACAAGACATATTTATGAATATGACCAACTCTATGCAGATACAATTCTTGAGCCTGACAACCTAAAACGATACACAAATCGCACCATTTTTCACAACTATCTAACTAAGCAAATTAAAAAAGCCTATATTTTTACTGAGGGGCGTTGTGCATTGATGCTTTTCGAAATGTCTGATTCATCACTACATAGCGTCATATTGGACGAAAAATACAACTTTGGTGGTGTAAGTATGCCAAACGGACAAGATGCGTATAAACGCCTTAATGGTAGTGGTTTGTCAGTGGTTGATGAAAACCTGTGGAAGCTCCAAAAGCAATATTTTGACTTTATCCAATCGTTGAAGGAAGTTCCTCTAAAAGATGAAGATAAAGAGCTAGTGTCAGCGAGTTTGATTACAATTAGTAAGAAATTGAGCAAAATCATCTCTGATTACAAACACGCAAAACTATTTGATGTTGTTATGGATGAATCACTGTTGATAGAAAGTGTTTTAGTTAAATACCAAAAAGCCTTAATTTAAAGCGAATTATAAAAAATTTCTTTAAATAGTGAAGTCGAATTTTATAACTACGTTAGTTATAAAATATTTTAAAAAGAAGAATCACTGTCATTTTGACGGTGATTCTAACTCCGCAACAGAAGCTCTTGGAATAAATGACCCATTAATATTAAAGAACAAATTAGCGAGAAATAAAAGCTGAGGAAACTGCTAAAGAAGCAGAGAACGCTAAGAAAAAACCTTGTCTTTTGGTCGTAAAAATCAATGAAAGTAAGAATAATAAAGAAAAGAACGAGTAGCAAAAACAAAAGGAGGCTCTGTTTTTTAGTAAAAAACAACAAAAATAAATTTCAATAGATAATAGTAAAAGCAATTTTTTAAATAAAAAGCTCTCCATTGTGCGCTTTAAGCATAATAGTGATTGAAAATTATAATTACATGTTATATTGAATAGTGAGCAAACTATAACAATAAATATAAGGAGTTTTTATGACAAGGATTGCCCTTTGTTCAATATTAATCATTTCAATTACTTATCCACTTGCAGCGACAGCAGAAAATAATTTTGTAATGATTTTACAGAAAAGTGATTCAGTAAAATATCAAATAGCTGGTGAAGAACCGCCTCAACCCTGTATAAGTAAAGATGAGTTAATAAGAAAAATTTCGTTTGGTGACGATATTACGATGGTCAACACATCCTGTATAACCGATTTCTCTACCTTATTTAAGGGTAATAAAACGTTTAATCAAGATATTAGTGGTTGGGATGTTTCAAATGGAGAAAATTTTTCTGAAATGTTTAAAGGTGCTACAGTATTTAATCAACCTCTTGGTGGATGGAATATGTCATCTACAACAAACATTTCAGGAATGTTTTCAAGCGCAAAGGCATTCAATCAGCCACTAAATGATAGGGATGTTTCTAACGTGACAGATTTTAATAACGTCTTTGGTAGTGCCTCGGCTTTTGACCAACCATTAGGAAAATGGAATGTATCCAAAGGGACAACTTTTAGCTTTATGTTTGATAGAACAAGTTATAACCAAGATCTTGGCGACTGGGATGTGTCAAGCGCAGAATCTTTTCATTGTATGTTCCAAGGAACAAAGGCTAATTATGATTTGAGCAAATGGGACGTATCGAAAGCAAAGGGGTTCGGCTGTATGTTCTCTTATTCAAACTTCAACCAAGATATCTCAATGTGGGATGTGTCAAATGCTGAAAGCTTTTTTATGATGTTTATGGCGTCAGATTTCAATCAAGACATTAGCAACTGGAATGTATCGAAAGCAGATACATTTGTATATATGTTTAGACAATTACCACACTACAACCATCCTCTTGACAGTTGGGATGTGTCAAATGGAGGAACTTTTGAAGGGATGTTTGCTGAATCAACATCATTTAACCAGCCACTCAATAGTTGGAACGTGTCTAAGGCTTGGAATCTTACTAACATGTTCTGGGCGACATCATTTAACCAGCCATTAGAAAAATGGGATGTATCACTGGTCAGAGATTTTAGATATGTGTTCGAAGAAACTCCGTTTAATCAAGACATTAGTAGTTGGAACGTTTCAAGTGGAACAAATTTTACGGGTATGTTTAATGGTGCTGATGCATTCAATCAAAACATTAGTGGTTGGAATGTAGATAAAGCAACGTCTTGGACAGACTTTAAAACCAACAGTCCTTTAACTGACGAGAACACACCTCCGAAGTTTAGATAGTAGATAAAACAAAGCATATGAGGCAATGTCCCGTATGCTTTTTTGTTTTATTTGCTATCATTTTGATATACATTGAAATAATTTGCATTATGTTGATTTTTAAGGGATGTATATGCCAGTTGAGAAGTTATGCTATGAGGGTGGCATCAAAGCCGTTCATCAAATCATCGAACAACGCATTTCAAAAGGTAAGTCTAACTTTCAACGATTAGATGAAGATAAAAAAGTGCCGTTTATCGTTCCAAAAGTCACGTGGAACAATGCACTTGGCACTGGTTCACTCAATAATGAACACTGGGCTTATCGTGTTGGTTATGCTTTTAGAGAAGCTCTAGATCTTCAGTTTATGGAGCGAGTTCGAGACAAAAAGAAAGTTCATCTTTGGAGTCAAGGATGTCTACTTAACTTCAAAGAGGGTGATCTCATCTCGTCAAACTGTGGAAAGAAATACGTTCAAGTGAAATATGCATCTCCAATGGGTTGGGATGAAGCCAAAAACGAAATGCACTATGGAACGGTTACTTATTCATTTATTGATCAAGAAAAGAATACATCAGAACAACGTCATGCAACACAAGTTGAGTTTCTTCAAATGTTGATAGAGGGCTAAAAATGGATGTGTTTGAACTTTTGGGCATAAAACAAGGTGATTCGATTATTGTCGATAATCCTTGGACGGGTTCAGGTGAACGTGAAGTGATTCCTCTGGCATTGTCACGCAATGGTATATCCATTCGCTCTATTGATTGCAGATATGGTGATATTCGCTATGTCGGTTCAGATTGGCTGATTCGTTTGAGTGATGATGAAACGGTTGAACTGAGAGATTTTCCTTTCATTGCTCAAAAATTAAAAGAATTCGAACATCAGAAAGAATTTGGTAAGCCAACAATCGATCCTAATGTTTCAATTGAAGATATCGAGCGAGAGTATGCGTCTATCAACGAAATTTTAGACACAATCCCTCTTGATGAAATTAAAGTTGCAATTACTGGCACATTACCTTTACCAAGAAAAGAAGCAAAAGCCTTATTGGAAAGTAAGGGAGCAATAGTCGTTGGTTCAGTCAATAAACAAACTTCTTTCTTGTTTATGGGAAACACTGGACGCTATGAAATCACCGATAAAATGAAGAAAGCGCATAGTTTTGGTGTGAAAGTCATTACGATCTAACTAGGATTTTGTCTCTAACGATACATTAATGTATCGTTTGAGATACAACCTGTATCGACAAAACAAAACCTGATGTTCTACCAACTTTAAAAACTGAGAGTGTAATAACTTTTAGGAAAAAGAGCTTAAAATAAGATTTTGCAAAAAACAAGCCTTTCAATTTAAAATGAAATCAAATCAAATGTTTTGCAGTGTTATATAAAAATCTGTTTCTTAACACAAACGATCACCATGATTAAAAATCATGAAAAACGAAAGAAAAAAGACAGAGTTTTTTGTGGCATATAAAAAACATATAAATATTTTCGCTATACATAGGCATTTACCCTTACTATTTGACAAGGGTAAAATAAAATGGCAACCCTAAACCTCCTTATGAAAATATATATTTTTATGCAATAAATTATATACAACGCAAACTTACCAAAACGATTTTAAAAAACGCCTGCATATAAGAAAAAAATCACCATTGACATTAACATTTAAGCATTACAATGTGAAAAGTATAAAGTTCCCCCCTTATAGCAAGGTTTGCATTTTCGGCTTGTATTGAAGAATGTAAAGAATATCACAGGAAGAAGAAAAGATTTCCAGAACTACCAGAATTAAATGATATAGAACGTAGCGTAGTTAAGTATCAATTTTGAAAGAAATAACGAAATTCATCAACATTACCACTCTTAGGAGTGATTTTTCAACAAATGACAAATCAATATCAAAACAAGCAATTTAAGGCGAGATCTCTATTTATTTGATAAATGAGTCGATTGATTGAAAAAAATATCTTAAATCGAAGATTATGATATTAAAAAACAAAAAAGCAGTCTTAATGACTGCTCTTAAAACTTCCACGTTTTTTCACCTTTCTTATGGTTTTTCTTTTGATCCGTGTTCTTTCCCAACCTACGTTTTTCTTTCTTTTCTGTGCAAGTATAAATATACATTGGCAAGAAAATTTCGCCAGTTTCTTGATACTCTTTAAGTATTTCGAATGCACGGTCATCAAGATCTTTTTCCATCTTCGGCGTGTCTTTATGTTTAGATTCTTGATTGCAATATTGGATCATATCTTTGTGTTTCTTATAGGCCAATCTTACAAAGCTTGTAAAGAATATCATAATAAGGCTCACCAGCTTTGATCCATTCGTCTATTGCATGGGTTTTTTCGAAAACACGAGGAAATTTATCTCGTATTTCCATTGCTCTTTTACTCAATACTCTATGTTTCATATTTTGTCCTCTTGGTTTTAATATGCAAAATTCAAATCAAACAAATCTTTGTGGTGTTTTTCTTGTAACACTCGTTGCTTGTAGCCACTAACGACATTTAAGATATGTAGGTTCTCATACAGTTTTTCTATTGTTGCTTGATAATTGTTTGGCTCAATATCGTTATTCAATTCAATTTCGTCGATACAATCGATTATCTCATCCAAATCATCCAAATCATCCAAATCCATGTTAGATTGGATAAACTCGCTTATTTCTTTAATTTCGTTATCATTAGGAGTTACGAGTATTATTAAAAATAAAATCTCATCTAGCAAAGTCAACTCCGTAATGTTTTTTATTATGTTAATGTGTTTTTTATTTCTTACAACTAATCTTAATTACACTTATTTTTGTCGAATCGAACAATTTTTATTTAGCGTAGTGATTAAATTGATATTATTATTCTTTAAGATGATATTTTCGATCATCTTAAGTGTAATTATATTATTTTTGATTAATATCTTTGTTAAAATCTCGCATGTACACACGTATGTACGTTACTAAATTGTATATATATATTCTTAAGATCTTTTAAAAGAAAAGAGCTCTGCCTTAATCTTGGGGGTTAAAACCCCGCTTACAGGCAGACTTTTCCCAAGGACTCTTTAAAAGTATTCCCTAGTTTATTTCACAAAAAATTAAAATTTAGTCATCGTTGAAATGCGTAAAAAGCAAATATAATTCTGTTCGATGATAGCTGTTAAGATGAATAATTCATCTTATATTTTTGTAATACTAGAACTTTTAAAAACTTGAGATAGTTTGCCTGTAAGCCATGTTTTCCTACGCTTACATTGTCTTCTAAACACACCTTATGTTTAAAAGCAGAGAATTATTGTGGAATAAATTAGGTTTTTCCACTGCCTATGCATTCTCGTTATATTTCCTCAAAGTCACAGTTCGTTAGACGTCTCGCCGTATTCTAGATACTTGCTCACTAACCCCTCTAGCATAATGACCTTTACACAGAGTAATACAACCCCCTCACATACCCGCCCTTAGCACCCTAGTTGCGGGGATTTAAAATATGAACCTACCTTTCAGCCAAATTTATAAGCAGCTTCTTTTCTTACTAGGAAAATCTACCTTGGCGTTTCACTTATAAATATTTCATATTCTGAGATTTGTTAAGTTTTAAAATTAAAAAAACACACATCAATTAATGATATATGCGTAGAGGTAAAAATTATTATTAGTGAATCCTTGATGTTTGGAATCGATGTGCTTTAATATAATTAAAGGATTTTTACTTCTACTAAAAATCTAAAACTTAAAGGTCGTCGTTTTTGACGACTTTTTTGTTTCTCAATAATTAAATTATCATGAAATAATTTAATTGCAAGTCATTATTAACATAATTATTTATAAGCACAAGCATAGAAAGTGTTTTAACGTTATGCCATGCTAATTTATTTAACCCTTAAAGGTTGACCAGCATTTCACTACGTTTTTTATGGCATGCCAAGAGGAAAAGTCACTCACAACAAGATGATGTTTAATTTTAATAACCTAAACTCAATTATTAATTACGAATGAACAATATTCTCGATATTTTTAATTAAGTCTGACCTTTCGGTTAAATGATCATCACAAAGTATATTGCCGTACTTATGCGGGGTTACTATTGAAAATCAAAGTCAATCTTACATAGCCCAACATTAAACACATTCGACATCTTAAACTTAATGCTAATGATTTATTTTTATCGAGACGACAAGATGGCGCTATCAAACGTAGCCTGACATCTTTTTCCCGTCAAGTTTATGACGATATTGTTTATATATTTGTGTTTTTGTGCCAATGTGTATATATAAGCACTTAAATGTTGGATTGTTTCTCGCAATATAATTAAAATATAGTTGACTAAGGCTTTTTAATTTGGAGCAAAGGATGGCGTGTAAGTTTATAGCAAGAAAAAATGGGGTATTTGTTACAAAAGAATCCGAATTCGCTGTTCTGGATTTTCTATTACAACCTATTTGTGAACCTGAAAATACATCAACAATGTACTATGAAATTCTTTCTCGGGTAACGTCACAATCTGGAGAGCAATTTGATAGTCAAGATTTTTTTCTGAATGTCGGTGATGAGTTTATTAAAAACATATGCTTACAACAGTTAAAGTATGCCAAACGTTTGCAAATAAGAGAAGTGATCTCCACAAATGTTACTATGGCATGTCTCGAAGATGGTTTTTTTATTGATAGTTTGCTTTCATTTGAGAGTGTTAAATTTGCTCTAGAAATAAACGAATTGAATTGTAATACGTCATCTATACAGATATTGAAAAATATTGATAAATTACAAAGAAAAGGCATCATGATTTGGTTAGATGATTATCACTCTAACAATGAACAGGCAAACCTTTCTTTAGGTAATATTCAATGGGATTATATTAAAATTGACAAGAGTTTTCTTCTTTACAATAGTGACGATTCAATGGCAGCTAAATCTCTAAGTTATGTGTTAACACCTTTTGTGAAAAGAGGTCTGATTTACGAAGGAGTAGAAACTTATGAACAACATAAAATTATACGGTCCACTGGTTCTTTAGCACAAGGTTATTATTATAGAAGACCTGACAAGTGGTCTAATTTAAAACAGGATACTAAAAATGAGCATTCTGAAAAGAAATATTCAATTATTTGATCAAGACCATTTTAAAGTCAGAAAAAGACTAAAAAGAGAACACATAGTTTCTTTCTCATGTTTTGGTAGCCTATCTTACGAAGGGTTTGTTATTAACATCAAACCAGGGTTGATAGTTTATTTACCCAAAAACAAAAGAATCAGTCTATTTCTATATGGAGAAAGCCCAGCATCAATAACTATTTACAAATATATGTCCGATGTAGGCATGTCGTCATCAAAAGTAATTGTCGACTATATAAATGCCATTTCAGAGATAAAAAAGAAAAACATAACAAGTAAAGAAATGCTATTTATAGCGTTAAATAATTATATAAGGAAGCAACTTAAATCTCACAAAAGAACTGATAAGTTGAATTCAAGTATAATTCATAAAATAGAAAACCTAATCATGTCTGATCTGAGAAATAATTGGTCTGTCAAAACGGTATGTCATCATACAAACATGTCTAAATCTACGTTATATCGAGCTCTTGTTACTTACAATATTTCACTAAAAAAATTAGTACTAGATTTGAAAATTAATTATGCAATGGACTTGTTAACCGATACAGATTTGTCTATTAGCGAGATATCGTACAGGTCCGGCTTCGATAATCCTTCCTATTTTTCAAACCGATTCAAGATGAAGAAAGGAGTTTCACCAACGTCTTTTAGAACGATGTTGAAAATGAAATAGTCAACATATTACACTTCGTCTACTAACATCCATTTTATATGTAAAACTAATTTATTATTTTGGTAGGCCATTAAAACTGTCGATTTTCAATTTTAAATGTTTTTATTTCGAGATTTCAAAAAATACCGCATCCGTCCTTCAAAGAAATTTATAGAAAACATCAGTGGTTGAAATGTTAAAGCAGCTAGGCATAACCGGGGTTAAGGCTAACAGTGAGTTAATAGATGACAACTCACCTCCGAACCTTAAATAGATAGATAAAACCAGCATTTGCTCTGGATTTATCTATCTATTTATTATGGGAACAATAAAGCATAAGTAAATGACATTTTAAATAATTAGAATTTTAAATCTTCGTAATTTATATCATTCTTACTGTAAGTAACCTTGACTTTCTTTGTATTTGACGGTTCTTGATTACCCCTGTTAAATGTTCTTGATTTATCAATTTCACCTTGTGTCTTTTTCTTGTTAAATACATTACTTTTAACGATAAAATCCCCACGAACACTCTTGGCTTTGTGTGTTCTTTCTTCTAACCATCTATTTTCTATTGAGGATAAACCGACATTTTCTGCTTTATAGTCGGGGTTACAGGTAGCCGCATGAGTCATAAAGCTTTGTCTCATTACATCTTCATCCGTTCTTTCATTGAGTTTTTTGTGAAAAAATGCAATGTTTCTTTCATCCATTTCTTCTGTTCGAACCATCAGAGCTATGATTTCACTAGCTTTTACGTTTTTCTTCAAATCAAGATGATCAACCAAATAGTTTTCTTTGAGCAAATTATCTACAAATGCTATATCTTTTGCTTTTACTTCAAAAAATCCTTTGTTGTAAGGTTTTGGTTTTGCTGCTTCTATTGCATCCAAGCGTTCTTTTTCCACTTGATCTTGCTTTTTCTTTGCTTCTTCAATTCGTTTTAATCTATCACTTGCTGCTTTTGCTAATATTGCATCGTGCTCTGATTTTTTCGCTACTTCTGCCTTTTTATCTTCTTCTGGTTTAGTGATGAGAGTTGATATTAAGTCATCTTTTAAAGCTTTATCTTGTTTCTCGACCTCTTTTTCATTCTCATCTTCTTGCTCTGGTGATGTGTTTTCAATCGGCGTGTTGATAGTATCGATATTTTCATTAGTTACTGCTTGTTCTTGCGACATAGCTTCGTTTAAAACATCATCAACCACAGATAGAAACTCAGAATTTAATGCTTTTGGTTTACTCGTAACCAAAAGCTTCTCAATCTCTAAGGAGTATTTATCAAAATCTTGAGGTGATAGTAGATTTTGCTTTATATAAACAACTTCTTTATCTGTAAATTTTAAGCCTTTTACTGCCGAATGGAAGTCAGCCCAATTAATATGCTGCACTTTACTTTCTGTGTTGAAATTGAATTGTTTGATGGTCTTTTTAGGGTCAGAATCAAGTTTTAACCATGCTTCTAGCTCATAACTAGCCCATCGACTAGAAGACGTTTTGATAACAATACCATTCCAGTTTTTAGCCAATTGCATTGATTTAAACGCTGCGTCTTTCGATTTAGTATTTAGAAAAGTAATAGCTTTATCTTTGCTGTTATAGTCAAAAAGAGGCTCGTTTGTCTTTTTATCAAAACCACGCCACACAGATTGCTGTTTACCTTTAACAAAACGAATATCGAGAATCGTTTTGAAATCTACAAATCCCGTATTACCAACACTCATTCGTGTATGATCAGGTTTGATATCGGCATATTTAGCCATTTTAGTTTCAAATTCAGTCCAATCATCAATGCTTTCTCTTAGATTTTTCAGCTCAAATCGACGCTTTCCCTTGCCTTTAAGAGTTTTAGATAATGCAGTAGCACTTAGAGCTGTCGTGATTTCACCAGCTTCATTGACTAATTCATAGCTAATGCCTCTAACCACCTTGTTTCCATCGTTATCTAACTTAAAAGAGAAGTTGATGTTGATGTTATTTTCAGCCAAAACTGCTGAAAACTGTTGTGCTGTGAGGTTTGGCGTTGTTTTGATTTTTCTCATGATATTGGTTAAATCATAGTAACCAGACTTTTTAGATATGTTTCTTTTTGTTTTGATTTCATCTCGCACACGCTCGATCATCGCTGGATCTTCAATAGCCTTGGCTTTTTTCAAAAGATCGGCTGCTGTGTGTCGGCCAATCATTAAAGATTGCGCAAAATTCATATCATTTGATAGGTTAGATGTATGTTCATTATTTTCACCAGTCAAAGACAATCCATACTTCTGCTCTGCTTTTTCAATTGCTTTCCTTAAAGCTATTCGTCTTTTCCAGCCCTTGTCATAGACTATTCCCTTATCGGTTCGATATACCGTAGGCAAAACGAAATGGAAGTGAGGTTTATCTGTGTCTTGGTGAAGTCCACAGATGAATGGTCTTTCATAGATCTCTGGTATGGCTTCGCTCATTATTTCCATTGAAATTCGTGCTAGTTCTTCTTTTGAAAAACTAAGAAAATCGGTAGGAGTAGGACAAATTTCAATATGCTCTACGATATTAGCACCAGCTTTCTTCGATTTTTTCTTCATTTGAGCTTCATACTCAGCATAATTGGCTAAGATCAGTTCTTGTTGTTTGGCGAAAGAAAGCTTCATAGCTTCTACATCGTGATAAAAACCCTGGTTTGTAAAGGCGTAGGAAATACGCTCTTTTTGACCAAGAACGTTTAAGTTTTCACTCTGAATCGTTTTACCTTGCTTTGGGTTTACGATGTAGGCAATCAGTCTGTTAAGGCTGATTCGGGTTGTTATCTTGCTTTCTTCCGTGATAATCATTTTATCTTTTCAATTTCCTCTTTTATCTCAACTGCAATATATACCGATGTTTCAAACAATTTATTCATATCATTGTTGATCTTTGTAGCTGTTTCACGATCTAATTCTACAAATAATTTAAGACTTTCATTTCTAAAATTTGATTGATTAGCATAAATTCTTTTTACTATTTCACCTCTATATTTATTATTAAATTCTTTCAATAAATCAGTAATATTCAAATACATTTCTATCGAATTATTTATGTTTTCCAACAATTCTTCTGAAAAGCGAATGCTCTTTGTTGATAGCGTTGTTTCAATATAGTTCTTAAAGAAAAGTAAGTTGGTTGTTTGCTTTTTTTCTTAATCTTTTCAAATTTTGCAAGTTTTTCAGGTGTTGTTGTTAGTTGATATACTTTAGGTTTTTCTTGTTCTAATATGGCTATATCAGTTAACATTTCAGCTTCAATTTTTGAATCTAGGCTGATAAATTTGCATTTTTTAATCAAATTCATAGCGTCTTTTATTAGTGATTTTTCTTCATCAGAACACTTGCTTCTGCTGTTGTTTATCGTCCAATCGAATAAATTAATCAATGCATATTCTGAGACAATTTGATTACAATAAACTGTCTCATCTTCACTCAAAACAAGCTCAACAAGTGAACCAAGTTGATACAGTTTTCGAAATGATTTTATTTCTAAAATGGCATTAGAATCTCCTGTGATTACGATTCTTTTTTCTCGAATTGATCTGTTCTTAGCCGCTTCTTTTTTCTTTTTTTCCTTTTCTTGATCTTCCATTTTTCAATTCCTTTTTATGTTGTTTTTTGATCTTTTTTAAACAAAAACTCGTCAGAGTTTGCGTTAGCACCCGAAGTGGTGACAGTCATTTTTTGAAAAATTTTTCGTGAAAAAATTTTCAAAAACCGAATGATTTCAAAAAAACAATTGTTTGAAAACTTGTCAAAGTTTGAGTTGTTTTTTTGTAATCGTATTCGGATAAAAGCCCTCTGCAAGAGCAAGTTCGCATTACGGAATATTGTCGTAGAAAAGTGTGTATTGAGCGTAGCGAAATACTCGCTTTTTTATCGGCATATTTCGTAAACACAATCGTAAAAATTAACGGCATATATCGTAGATAAATGTAGTTAATTTTGTAGCGATGGTGTGTATGCGGTCTAACTTGCCTGTCACAAAATAATACGTTTTGTTTTTATGTGTCGTAAAGACTCTTTTTGGACGATTATTTGTGCATATTTTATAACTACAAGATACCATGTGAAATTGTTTTAAAGAAATAATAAAGTAATACTATGTTTTGATTTTTAATATATAAAAGAAAAATTAAAAAATTATCATTTCTATTTTCTACTTTAATAAGTTTAATGCTTAATATCATACATTGTTGCAAATAAAAATCCCATGACAGTGATGTGCTATATACTTAAAAAGGAGTTTGTAGTGACCAGTGTAATTATAATGATGATTGTGTTTATGTCATTTGCAACAATCGTAAGTTATTCTGTGATGTCTTTAAATAATACTGTTATTATTTCGTCACAAATTTATCAACAATCTGATGAGATGAAAATGATTAGAATGTTTAATAAAAAAGTAGATACCAATTGCGGGAAAATGGAGCTATTTTTTTGCCAATTGGTGTTGCTGGTGATAATTATCATACGCTATCCTGATAGCTTTGGTTTTTCACTAAGAAACAAAGATGGCAGAAATTATATGTATTGTCCTTATGGATTTTGATTTCCTGTTTGCTTCACGTTTTAATTTTATATTATTATCAATAGGCGCTTGTGAAAGTTGCTGTAAGAAAAATCCCACGTTGAGCGGTGTTTATTTTGTTAGTATCACCAGTGTTATTGAATTATTATTAAAACGATCCTTGCCAAGCTGAGGATTTTACCTAGAAACCATTGTGAGAATGTTCTCATAAACCTTAACTATTCCTTGTCAGTTAAGGTTTTTTTTTGCCCTTTACGCTTTGTGGTGTTATTGACATACTAGTATTTTCTTGGGCACCCCAGCGGGCGATATGTATCGTTCACATCCAGAGCGAAATCGTGCCGATTACGATCCAAGAACTCGCCCTTGGTATATTGATGCAAATAAAGCAGGCCGCCAAATCATTACGACTGCCTACCAAGATGCCATCACAGGCGCTTTATTGGTTTCGATTGCAGAGCCGGTCAGTGTTAATGGTGTAAAAGTCGGGGTTGTTGCGGCGGATGTATTGTTGGATCAATTGATTGATGATGTGATCAGTTTGGATGCCGGTGACAATGCTTATGCGATGTTGATCGATAAGCAAGATGGGACTTTCTTGGCCCACCCGAATAAAAGTTTACTGCTAAAACCTGTGACGGCACTTGGACCACAGATGACGATGTCCGTTATTGAACGTTTAGCCAATGCAGGTGATATCGAGATCGTAGAAAAAAATGGGGCAGAGAAGCTCTATTACTTCAAGAACGTACCTGATACCGATTGGATGTTCGCGATTGAGATGGATCGAGCGACAGAACAAGCCGGTCATAGTGAGCTACTGCAAGAGCTGATACTAACGGCCATTGTGATTACGATATTTGTTGCTTTGGCGGTGTCTTGGTTAGTGAGCTTTTTGTTCCGCGATTTATTGCGCGTATCGAAAGCACTCGATGAAATTGCATCAGGCGATGCGGATCTGACGCAACGTTTGGTACCAAATAGCCAAGATGAGGTGGGTCGTCTCGCGGTCAGCTTCAACACTTTTGTTGGTAATATGCATCAGATGGTCACGACCTTAAGCAATGTTTCAACGGCGCTTAATGGTCAAGCGAGCGATACAGCGAAGCAAGCTGAAGATCGCCGTGTACGCATTCGTACTCAGCAAGATGAAATCAATATGGTCGCGACGGCTATTAATGAAATGGCCGCAGCCACGCAAGAGATCGCAGGCAATGCAGAAAATACTGCGCAAAATGCCACTGAAGCGGTCGGCGCATGCACCCATGGCAGTTCGCAAGTGACACAAACTCAAAGCTCGATTCAGAATCTAGCGCAAGAAGTGGTCGTTGCTACCCAAGTCATTCAAGAGCTCGAAAGCCATGGAAACAGCATTAACTCTATCTTGGCAACCATTCAAGGTATCGCAGAACAAACCAACTTGTTGGCGTTGAACGCGGCGATTGAAGCGGCGCGTGCCGGAGAGCAGGGCCGTGGATTCGCTGTGGTTGCAGATGAAGTGCGTGTACTTAGTAAGCGCACTCATTCTTCAACGCAAGAAATTCAGCAAATGATTGAGACACTGCAAGCCACAACGGCTCGCGCGGTAAGCATCATGGGCGACAGCCGTATGCTGGCCGATACCAGCGTGCTCGATGCCGATTCAGCCGCTGTTAGCTTGACGCAAATCCATACTACGGTTGAAACGATCAGTGATATGGCGACACAAATTGCATCAGCTGCGGAAGAGCAGGCGTCAGTCACATCAGAAATCACGCGCAACACCGTCGGTATTCGAGATGTTTCTTTTGAACTGGCGGAAGAGGCGAACTTGGCAGCGGACCAAGCGGTGAAACTGTCTGAACTCTCTCAAGAGTTAGAAAGTGAAATTCGTCGCTTTAAGTTGTAATTCTTCTGCCTAATTCAGCGAACGCAAAACCCGGTTTATACCGGGTTTTTTTACTTTTCGGTTATGCAATTTTGAGGAAGTGTAATTTCCTAAATGGAAAAGTGTGTTTCTTTTAATTTCAATTGTGGACACGCATCGCGCGGTTTAAAATCCATAAAAATTATAAGGAATAACCCATGTCCAACTCTCTTAATGCTTTTCAACAACGTATTCATTCAATTGTTACGGATGCGAATCTTAACCCTAAGCAAAAGAACCAATTTTTAGCTTTAGAAGCAGAAGCAAACTTGCCATATATGCCTATCTCAGATGAGATCGCACAGGCAATGAAAGAGGGTATGTTATGTGACATGTTCGAAGGTCACGCACCATTTAAGCCACGCTATGTACTGCCTGACTACGCGAAGTTTCTTCAGCAAGGTTCAGAGTATCTTGAGCTAGCAGCCGCACAAGATTTTGATGACGCGTTGAATTTGCTGACCATCATTTACCATCACGTGCCTTCTGTAACCAATATTCCAGTGTATCTTGGCCAGTTAGATGATGTGCTGATGCCATTTGTCGGCGACTTAAGCGATGAGCAAATCTACACCAAACTAAAACGCTTCTGGATCATGCTAGACCGCACTTTGCCGGATGCCTTTATGCACGTCAATATTGGTCCAGCGGACAACATCATTTGTCGTACGATCCTTAAAGTCGATGCCGAGCTAAAACAAATCGCGCCAAACCTTACCTTTATGTACGATCCTGCGATCACGCCAGATGATTTGTTACGTCAAGCGGCATCAAATATTTGTGAGTGCAGCAAGCCCCATATCGCTAACTACCCAATTCATGCTCAGACATACGGCGATAAGAAATTCGGTATTGTAAGTTGCTACAACTCACTGCCATTAGCGGGTGGTTCAAACACACTTGTGCGTATGAACCTAAAAGAAGTCGCTAAAGCGTCAGAAAACAGTGAAGACTTCCTTGCGACGGTATTACCAAAATACTGTGCATTGATGATTGAATTAATGGATGCGCGTAGCAGCCATCTACACGAAGACTCAAATTTCTTTAAAGGCTTCTTAACGCAAGAAGGCTTGATTGAAGAGTCACGTTTCGCGCCGATGTTCGGTATTTACGGTATGGCTGAAGCGGTGAATACGTTACTTGATAAAGAAGACAACGCAGCGCGCTACGGTCAAGATGACGCGGCAAACCAAATGGGTCACCGCATTTCTGCAAAATTGGCAGAAATTGTTGAGAACTCGCCGGTAAAATATGGTCTTGAAGGTCGTGCACTACTGCATGCACAAGGTGGTATTAGCCTTGATGAAGGTGTCACTCCAGGCGTACGTCTTCCTTACGGTACAGAACCTGATCCAGTAAGTTACATTCAAGCGAATGCGGCTCACCACCAGTACTACACATCTGGCATCAGTGATATTCTTACGATTGATGAAACGGTAAAATCAAACCCTGAAGCGATGTACAACCTATGTAAAGGCGCACTGGCGCTGGGTTACCGTGAGTTTACGGCGAACGTTGCCTCTAACGATTTGATTCGTGTGACGGGTTACATGGTGAAACTGTCTGATATTGCGAAATTTTCAGAATGTGGTTCTCGCACCAATACGACTTGGTTAGGCACAGAAGCGGCAGAACGCACGGGTATTTTAGACCGTACGGCACGTGTTGTTAGTATGGAAATGTCACCGACTTACCGCTAATTGGTATCGCTAACGTAATGAGTCATACAGTGGAAAAACAAGCCGTTGTGAGTCGGATTTTGAATTTTTCTTGTGTGGATGGACCAGGCAATCGCCTGGTCATTTTCCTACAAGGATGTAACTTCAATTGTCTCAACTGCCATAATCCCCATACGATCAATTACTGCAATGATTGCGGTGATTGCGTGGAAGGATGTCCGACAGGTGCTCTGTCTTTTGGGCAAACGTCTTTTGGGCAAACCGAATCGCAGGCTAAAAAAGTTATTTGGGATGAAGCCAAGTGCACGCACTGCGATCAATGTGTCGATGTGTGCGGCAATAAGTCCAATCCTAAAGTGAAGCATTACACGGTAGAGCAGATCCTCTCGATTATTCGCAAGCAGCAGTTTTTCATCAGTGGTATCACGATTTCTGGTGGGGAAGCGACGGTGCAACTGCCGTTTATCGTTGACCTATTTAAAGCCATCAAATCGGATGCGGGCTTACAGCACCTCACTTGCTTTATCGATAGTAACGGTTATTTAAGTGCGACAGGCTGGCAGCGCGTCATCCCCTATATGGATGGCGCAATGATCGACCTTAAAGCGTGGCAGAACGACACCCATTTGTGGTTGATTGGCCGCGATAATCATAAAGTGATCGCCTCCATTAAGCTGTTGGCAGAGGCGGGTAAATTGCATGAGTTACGCTTACTGCATATTCCGGGTAAGAGTGATTTGGACAGCGAGATCGATGCCGTTGCTCAATTGATTATGGACTTACCAGTTGATGTTATCGTCCGCTTAAATGCTTTTCAGCACCATGGCGTGATAGGTGAAGCGTTGACGTGGGATAAGTGCAGTGAGGCGCAAATGACAGCGTTTCATCATGCGTTGCAATCTCGAGTACCTCATACTTTACAACTGCCTCGCGTTTATATGTAGTTTGCCTTTTCGCTAGGTGTATTGCCCATATTCGCCGGTCAAGACATGATCAGCATCTGAAGCGCTTAAATAAATGAATATCGGCGCTTCTATTTTCCCTGTTTTTTTCAGTCTCACTTCTCTCCAATCTTGATGCGATTTCGTGCTGACGCTTAGTCCGCATTGCGATCCGCTTTAGCAACTGACGCACGGTTAATCGGTCTTCGCTTGGTTAACTCACTAATTTAGCATGCAGCCATTGCAGCGCAGGGTCGTTCAAACTCACCGCATTCCAAACCAAGCTATACGCGACTTTTCCATATTCAAAAGGTAAGGGTTTTTGCACCAGACCTTGAGCTTGATACGCGCATTGTGCCCACATTTTTGAGCAGGTTAATAGATGTGTCGTGTGGTGGCACATCACTGCGGCCGCACCAAAATCGGAGACAGACATGGCCATTGTTCGCGTGCCATGCTGTTGCTTTAAATTTTGTTCAAAATAGGGCTCAGACAAATCTCGATCGTGGATTCCGATATGCTGGAAAGCCAAATAATCAGGAATGGAAAGTGTCGTATTCGCCAAAGGGTGGCTCGGGTTCATCAAGCAGACCATTTCATCAGCAAATAATTGCTGCCACACCAATTCACGACTTTTTGTGGGCGGCTGACTAATGTCGTGCGGCAAAATCATAAAATCGACCTGCCCACGGATCAGCGCGTCAAAACTCATTTGTTCTTTCGCATAAACGTTGATCTGATTGGCTTGCGGTAATTGCTCACGTATTCGGCTAATTTTATCTGCAAATAACTCAAAGGTGCTTTCTCGCATTGAGAGCGCAATCGAACCGTTAAATTGCGCAGGTCTAAATTCACCTTGATGCAAAATGCCATTCATACTGGCTAATATTTTATGAATTTGCGCTGCGATGCCAAGAGCGAAAGGCGTCGGGACTAATTGAGAACCGTCACGATAAAATAGCTCATCGTTGAGTTGCTCTTTGAGTTGCGCCATTGTTTTACTCACGCTAGAAGGCGTGACGCATAAAGTCTGTGCAGTACCAGTGACACTGTGAGTTGTGAGCATCACATGCAGTACCGTTAAGTGCTTTAGGCTGATGCGAGAAAGGGCGATAAAATCCATAAGTAGCGACAGATAGGCTGTACAAGTGGCTATTATAGACTGAAGCGGTAGATAGGAAGAAGGGTTAACGTGTTAAATCCGTTTATGGCGTTATGGCGTTTATGGAATAGTTGAGAAAGTTTGGGGTGGGCAAGGAAAGAATAAGTAAGCGAATAAAAACGCGCTCGTAAACCAAGCGCGTTTTAAAAAAGCATGGCAATCGTAAGAGACCGATTTAGTCTATCAAACCATACTGAGAACTCAGAATGTCGACGATTTCTTGTTTAGGATTTTCACTCAACACGATCGCTTTGCCAGTGATTTTCTCAGCAATGGCGGTGTAGGTTTTGGAGATATCCATTAACGCTTCAAGCGGTAAAATATTGTTCTTGGCGAGCGCTTCACGCTCTGGCATGCGATCTTTATTCAGTAGAATATCGGGATCAGGAAAATGGTTCAGCAAGAACTGGCGGAAACCCTCTTTCGAGTTTTCAACAATATGGCCTTGTTGGTAGGCTTGTTGATCCCAGATGCGAGATGAATCTGGCGTGCCCACTTCATCCATATAGATGAGCTTTTCATTGCCCGCCGCATCATTGACATAACCAAACTCAAATTTGGTATCAACGAAGATTTGATCGACCTCTGAAAGTGCTTTACTGATCACACCAAAGCCTTCGCTTAGCAGCTTTTCATAGATGGCAATATCATCCGCATTGCTGAAATTAAAGGCGGCGAAGTTATCTTCGATGTTTTGACGGGTGATATTCACATCATCCGCTTCCGGTACGCCGGCAATGCCTTTCAAAATACCTTTGGTTGATGGTGTCATCAGTAGGTGAGGAAGCGCAGTATCTTTTTCAAGATTATCTGGTAATTCAATCCCACAAAACTCGCGCTCACCTTTGCTGTAAGCGCGCCACATCGAACCCGTAATATATTGACGACAAATCGCCTCAATCATGATGGGTTTGGCTTTTTGTACGATCCAAACGAGTGGGTGAGGAATATCAAGAATGTGGCTGTCAGCCAAGCCATTTTCTCTAAACAATTTAAACCAATGGTTTGAAATCGCATTGAGAGCGGCACCTTTACCCGGTACGCCTTTTAGGCCACCTTCACCGTGCCAAATACAATCGAAAGCGGAGATACGATCGCTGATCACCATAATAGCCAGTGGCGCGTCAGGTGCAACGTCATAACCTTTTTCTTGGATAAGACGTTTGCTGTCTTCTTCTGTTAGCCAGTACACAGAGCGAACTTTGCCGCTGTGGACAGGTTTATGGGTGCGAATAGGGAGATCGTCGTTAACGGCGAGGACTTGGTCTGCGAGACTCATGAGATATTCCTATCGTTGACATGAAAATGAGTTAACCGATGAGCGCATCATACCCAGAAATTTGTTTTGCTTCCAGATAAAAAGCAATCGTTTGCGTAAAAAGTTTAGCGCCGCTGATGAACATAAGAATGGGCTCGGTTTTTCCGTTGGGGGAGGCGATGTCATAGAGAAGGAAGGCCTCCCAATAGAGAGGCCAAAAGCAATGCTGCAAATCGTCGAGCTTAATTAGTGGTACTGGTTTACTCTGCCCTCAACGAAAAAGACTTCACAGCCATGGGATTGCGCTAAATTTTGTAGAAGCGATTGATTAATGCTGTCGATTTGATTCGACGCGACGACCGCACTGGCGTTGCCGGATTGAATTGCTTTTATGACAATCTCTAATTCAGATTGAGAATTGGAGGATTTTAATTGAATGATCTTCTGACAACGCACGTTCGACGCTGAGAATTGAGCGTGGTTGGGGCGAGGGCACTCTGCGGTAAAGAAGATCCACTGCTGCTGTATAGAAAGACCCGCTAAACGATTCAAGACTGAGTCTGCAATATTCATTGGCTGAGTCGGTTGTGCCAAAACATTGTACTTAGAGTAAGTGTGACTGTGAGCGTGTGAATGAATCATAATAACTGTCCTTATATACATGCTGTATGTGTATACAGTAGTTATTTTGCCTGTTTTGGTCAAGCGCTATGTTCGATTTATAAACGAGTTTTTCGTTATTTATCGACTTTTATCAACGTAAAGCATTGAGTTGTAGGTGTTTTTTATTTTGATGCGCGAGGGGGCTAACCATTAGAATGTGACGAGTTACACATTCTAATGGTGGTCATATACAGGTGTTTTATTGGGGAGGGGCTGAGTGAGTGGTTTCTCAAACCTTATTATGACAGCGTTTACCCAAAGCTCTCTATTATGCAGAGAGCTTTTATGTAGAGAGCTTTGCTGTCTATCATTCTTGTGGTTTGTCTGTGCGTGATTACATCGATGCCGTCAGAAATCGATGCGGATAGTCACTAAAAATAGCATCCACGTTTTGCAGATGTTGCAGTTGTTTTGGATTATTGACGGTAAAACACCACACCTGATATCCCGCTTGTTGTAACGCAGAGATTTGTTTTTTGTTGGTGTTTCTGACATTGAGGTTGCAAGCCACAGCGTTGATTTCTTTGAGTAATTGCCAATCTTGGGTTGAGAGCTTTTCACTTAATACCGCGATAGGGTAGCCAAGTTGTGCGTGGTGCACGTGACGCAGTATTTGATGATCAAAGCTTGAGATCAGGATTCTCTCTTCAGGTAATGCGAATTGCTCTAGTTGACGCTTCAATTCATTCACAACGACGTCATAATCGTCAGTATCCACTTTGATTTCGATGTTCAAGCCAATATTGAGCGGCTTAATTAACCGTAGCAACTGCTCTAAGGTCATGATGGGCTGAAAATTAAATTGTGGTGAGAACCATGCACCAAAATCAAATTGTTGCAGCTGTTCTAAGGTGTAGTGATCCACTCGCCCAAAGCCGTTACTACAGCGGTCGATGGTGTGGTCATGGCAGACAACAAGGTGCCGATCTCGGGTGGGTTGAACATCCACTTCGATCCATTCTAAACCCATGTCTATTGCGGCTTGAATACTCACGAGCGTATTTTCAGGATATTGCCCAGCGACACCTCTGTGTCCGACGATGGTAATCGGCATTTTATGACTCTTATTGAATGGGTAAAGACGGTTTATTTTAGAACGAATGGGGCATTCCGGAAATGATTATTGTGTGCGCGTGATCGGCAAAAATTGCGCATAACCTGAATTTAAGTCGAGATAAGAAAGTCTTTTAAGCCGTGAGAGAAAAAGATGAAGTTTACTCGGTTCGTTGAAAAGCATGACGTAACTCACATTCTCTCTCTATTTGAAACGACCATTTTGGATATCACATGGACTCGTAAAATTATCACATTAAAACAATTAGTTATTGATGAATTTCGCGATTATCTAAGAGGAAATAGCGACGCCATTATTTCTGAATTACCACGTGGTGAGAAAGGGCGCATTTTAAGCGGGCGGGTTTACCGCTAGTGTGTGTTAATTTTTTGTTGGTGATGTGGTGCGTAATGGTTTTATTTTCGATGCTCCATTTAGCGTATTATTCAAATTTTCACAAATTATCATCACTTTTCTTCTACTTAAATTATCAAAATGAGCCATTTAACCTATAAATAATGCGTTTATAGGTTAATTGTTGGTCTGTATTGGTGAGTTCAACGAAAATACCGATAAAGTTCTACCTCATTGAAGCTTGAAAGGAATGTAAAAATGAAAGGATTAACACTGGTTTCAACGTGTGCTCTTATATTAGGAGGCTTCTCATTTGTTGAGAATGCACAGGCGGGAGAGCAGTACATTACCATTGGGACTGGCGGTCAGACGGGCGTTTACTATGTCGCCGGTCAATCGATTTGCCGTTTCGTAAATAGAGGTGGCGATGATCACAATATTAAATGTAATGCCCCGGCCAGTGGCGGTGGTGTGGCGAACGTCAATGGCCTTCGTAGCGGTGAATACAATTTTGGCATCATGCAGTCTGATCACCAATACAAAGCTCTTGAGGGCGTAGCGCCTTTCCAAAACCGTGAGCCAATGGCGGATATTCGCGCGGTTTTTTCACTACAAAGCGAAGTGTTTACGATTTTGGCGCGCAAGGATGCCGATATTACCAAACTGGATGACTTGAAAGGTAAACGAGTCAATATCGGCAATCCAGGCTCAGGCCAACGCGATACGTTTGAGCAAGTGATGGAAGTGAAAGGCTGGGAGCCTTCAGTATTTAGCCTCGTGTCTGATTTAAAACCGGCAGAGCAAGCATCAGCGATGAGTGACAATAACATTGATGCGATGAGTTATTTTGTCGGTCATCCAAATGGCGCGATTCAAGAAGCGTCAACGACAACCGATGCTCTATTAGTCGCGGTGACAGGGCCTGAAATTGATCAGCTTCTTGCGGATAAAGCCTACTTCACTAAAGCGGTCATTCCTGGTGGGATGTATCGTGGCAATCCTGACGATACCCCTTCGATTGGTGGCAAAGCCGTACTGTCTACCACAGCGGAAACCGATCCTGAGTTGGTATACCAATTGGTGAAATCAGTGTTTGATAATCTCGACCGCTTTAAGCGTCTGCATCCCGCTTTTAAAGATCTTAAAGAAAGCGAGATGATCGAGGTGGGCTTGTCAGCGCCTTTGCATGAAGGCGCAGCACGCTACTACAAAGAACGTGGTTGGTTATAAATGTATTTCACTCCGGTAGCAGGTAATTGCGGCCAATAGGAGATCGCGTTAAATAAAAGGTTTCCCTTTTTACTAAGTCTTAATCAAACACGTGTTAAGGCTTAGTCTTTTTATCTTATATAAAAACAATTAGAGAATAGTTATGGATAGACCGATATCTACAGCGTCGTCTCCGACGTCGGCTGAAGAATTGATCGCCCAGGATTTTGGGGCTCGATTGCCTGGCGGCATTATGGAAAAAACCATCGCATCATTGGCATTGCTTTGGTCACTCTTTCAACTTTGGATTGCTTCGCCATTGCCATTTATTGTGGGTTTTGGTGTGATGAATGACACTGAAACGCGTGCCATTCATTTAGGCTTTGCCCTGTTACTGGCGTTTCTAGTGTTTCCCGCTTTTAAGCGTTCACCCCGTGATCGCGTACCCGCTATCGATATGATGTTTGGCTTGATTGCTTGTGCATCATCTCTTTACTTATTTGTGATGTATGAAGCACTGGCACAGCGCCCAGGTAGCCTCACGACAGAAGATTTTATTGTGGCTTTGATTGGTCTTCCATTGTTATTGGAAGCCGCGCGACGCGTGCTGGGCCCCGCACTCCCTCTTATCGCCCTTGTCTTTATCGGTTACAGCCTGGCGGGTCCTATGATGCCGGGTATTTTGTCTCATCGAGGTGTACAGTTAGATGCGTTAGCAAACCATCAGTGGATCACTACCGAAGGTGTGTTTGGTATTGCGTTAGGCGTTTCGACCAGTTTTGTGTTTCTGTTTGTTTTGTTTGGCGCGTTACTAGAACGGGCAGGGGCAGGGCATTACTTCATCCAACTTGCCTTTAGTATGCTGGGGCATTTACGTGGCGGCCCGGCGAAAGCAGCGGTTGTGGCATCCGGTTTAACGGGCTTGATCTCAGGATCTTCAATTGCCAATGTGGTGACGACAGGAACGTTTACCATTCCGATGATGCGTAAAGTGGGTTTTAGTGCAGAAAAGGCCGGAGCGGTCGAGGTGGCGTCATCGGTTAATGGCCAAATTATGCCGCCAGTGATGGGGGCTGCGGCGTTTTTGATGGTGGAATATGTGGGTATTCCATATGTCGAAATCATCAAGCATGCCTTTTTACCTGCCGCCATCTCATACATTGCGCTCTTGTATATTGTTCATCTAGAAGCCTTGAAACTGGGCATGGAACCGTTAGAGACCACACACTCAAAACCTTGGCTCGCACGTTTAACGGGCTTTGCCTTTGGGGTGACATTGGTGAGTGGTTTGTCGCTATTGGTCTACTATGGTTTGGGTTGGCTAAAGCCGATGATGGGGGATTATGCTCTGCAAGGCGTTGCGGTATTGCTGGTGGTCAGCTACCTCGGTCTGCTGCGTATCGCTGCGAATAACGAACCACTGGCAGAAGAAGACCCTGATCGCCCATTAGATCAGCTCCCGAATACCCGACATGTATTACTTTCCGGATTGCACTATTTGTTGCCTGTCGTCGTACTGGTTTGGTGCCTTATGGTTGAGCGGTTATCTCCGGGATTATCGGCATTCTGGGGCTCAATGATCCTCGTCGTTATTGTACTGACGCAGCGTCCGCTTCTAAACTGGATGCGCAAAGACGGTCGACATGACTACGGCAGTTTCAAAGAAGGGTGTGTTGATTTGCGAGAAGGCTTGATTGCCGGTGCTCGTAATATGATTGGGATTGGTATTGCTACGGCAACGGCGGGCATTATTGTTGGCGCAGTCTCTCAAACTGGTGTGGGCCTTGTTTTAGCCGATTTGGTTGAGATGTTGTCGATGGGTAACTTGCTTCTGATGTTACTATTAACCGCCGTACTGAGCTTGATTCTTGGTATGGGGCTGCCAACCACCGCGAACTATATTGTGGTTTCGAGCCTCTTAGCGCCGGTGATTGTAACGCTGGGTGAACAGCACGGACTGATTGTGCCGTTAATCGCAGTGCATTTGTTTGTGTTCTATTTTGGTATTATGGCCGACGTGACGCCTCCGGTTGGTTTAGCCTCTTTTGCCGCCGCCGCGGTCTCAAAAGGCGATCCGATCAAAACGGGCTTAACCGCGTTCTATTACAGTTTGCGTACCGCCGCGTTGCCATTCCTGTTTATTTTCAATACAGACTTGTTGTTGATTGATGTTGATCTGTTTCATGGTATCGTCATCTTCATTGTCTCGACGATAGCCATGCTGATTTTTGCCGCGGCGACGCAAGGGTGGTTCTTAACGCGAAATAAATGGTATGAAGGCGTACTCTTACTCTTAGTCGCTTTTACTTTGTTTAGACCGGGTTATTGGGTTGATTTGGTGATTGACCCTTATCAATCAAGCAATCCTAAAGTGATGGCGCAGACGTTAGAATCTTTAGAGCCTGGCGGCGTATTAAGAATGCGAATCAGCGGCGAAGACAGCGTGGGTAAAATGCGTGATTTTTCGGTGTTGCTCGAAGTGCCAGAAGGTGAAACAGGGCAAGATCGCTTAGATACATTAGGCATTGCCACCTACCAGCATGATGGCCAAACCTTGATTGATGTCGTGGGCTTTGCCAGTCCAGCGGAAGCCGCGGGACTGCAATTTGATCAGCAAATCGTCGATATTCGGGTTCCGATTGAGCGCGTGCGTAAAGAATGGATGTGGATCCCTGCGTTATTGTTGTTTGGCTTCGTGGTTACACTGCAACGTCGAAGAGTCGCGAGGACGGCGATACCTGTCGCCGCCTAAAATCGGTAGGTCGTTTAATCGAAACAGTGTTTAAATTTGAAACCCGGCAGTGCCGGGTTTTTTCATTATGGTTAATTAAGCCCCATCAATTGATGACTAGTGCTTGTACTGATAATAATTGCGATTTAGAATCGCATCCTTCTTGGCTGTGTAAGAAAAAAAATGTCGAAAATATTGGTCGTTGATGATGATGTCGAACTGAGCAAGTTGATCGCTGAAGTATTAACGTTAGAGGGCTATCAAGTCGAATGTGCTCACTGCGGTGAAAGCGCCTTGCAATTTATTGAAAAGAACTCCGTTGATCTGGTGTTGCTTGATGTCATGTTGCCTAAATTAAATGGGTTACAAGTTGCACGCCGTATTTGCCAACGTTTTGCGACGCCAATATTGATGTTAACAGCATTAAATGATGAATCATCGATGCTGGAAGGGTATCAAGCCGGCGCGGATCAATATGTCGCCAAACCCTTCAAAGTGCCGGAGTTACTCGCGAGAATCAAAGCTATTTTTCGTCGTGTCGGGTTAGAAAAGCAGCGCCAAAGCTACCATTCTGATGAGCATGGTTTTTCAGAATCCGTCTCCGGTTTGCCGTTTACGGGCACAGAAGCAGATCTACTGAACTATTTAATGCGCAATGAAGGGGTCGTCATTTCAAAAGCGCAGCTACAAATTGAAGTATTGAAAAAAGAGCTCAGCCCTTTTGACCGCAATTTAGATATGCACATCAGCAATGTACGTCGTAAACTGGTGGAAGCCGGTATGTCTAAGCAGCATATCAAAACGGTACGAGGTAGAGGCTACAGTTTTGTCGCCAGTGTTCGGGAGTAATTTTTGAAACTTAAATGTCCTCTTTTTATTGAAAAACGTAAAGACGGATTAGCGTTCCAGCTGTTTAGCTATATGTCGATTGTTGTGCTGAGTATCTTGTTGCTACAGGGCCTGACCGAGCAAGCGTTGATCCGTACCGTTTTAGTTTTGCCCGATTCAGTCAAGTTGGAATTACGTCAACTCGCCGAGCAAGCCAACGAATTGATAGAAGAGGGCGATATGGATGAGCTTGCCGATTGGGCAAACGCACAACCGTATTATCTCTTTGTATTGGATGATAAAAATCAACCAATCACCCACCGAAAAATGCATCCACATTTCGCTTTTAAATTAAAATTTCTACGCCAACTAAATGAAATGATGGGCGACCGCGTGTCTAGACCGCTTATTGGTCAAACCCTGGTTAACAACCATATTTTGGTGGTTCAGTTACCCAGTCAGCTACATCCTGCCCATCGCTTTATCAGTTACCTCGCCGTCAGTAAGTTTGTCATCGCTTTCGGTATTCTCGCGTTATTCTCATTGATCTTAGCCCGTAAACTGCAGCAACCGCTTGATCGGCTTCGAGAAGCCAGTCATCGCCTTGCTCAGGGGCATTTTAATGTGAATGTTGAAACCGAGTTGAAATCGAACATTCGTGAATTTAATGAACTAGCCAGAGATTTTGATCAGATGAGTGTGCAAATTCATTCTTTGGCTGAAAAACAGAAACGATTAATTCGAGATGTCTCCCACGAACTTCGCACGCCTTTGGCGCGACAAAACCTGGCTCTGCATTTACTAAAATACAAAGTGTCAGAGTCTGAACGTGAATTGGTCTTACGCTTAGAGCGAGAAGTGGAAGAAATGGATTCGTTGGTTGGGGAAATTCTCACCTTCAGCCAATTAGAAAATTCACGTTATGAAGTCAACTTGAAACCGATGTGCTTAGAAAGTTATGTGGCGTCTCAAGTCACCCAAAGCCACTTTGATATCGGAGCGGAACAGAAATTGGTCTTTGTGCCCAGCCAATCAGAGAGCCAGGTGCTTGCTGATGAACGTCTGGTTGTGCGATGTGTACGCAACTTGATCACCAATGCGGGCAAATACGCAGGGGAGCAAGCCAATATTGAGGTACTACTTTATCGTCTCACGCAAAATGACCAAGAGTATAGCGTGGTTGCGGTGCAAGATGATGGTAAAGGCATTGAGCCGAGCCGTTTAGATGAAATTTTCCAACCTTTTACCCGCCTAGAATCAGCACGGGATAAGAAATCGGGCGGTTATGGTCTTGGTCTCGCCATTGTTAAAGAAGCAATGCATGTCATGCAAGGCAGGGTGCAAGCATCGAATCGAAGTGATGGGGGGCTACGAATAGAGCTCCTCTTCCCCAGTAATCTTGTAGCCACAAAGACAACACGCCAATAGGCGTGTTTTTTTTAATCTGAAATTTCAGTTTCGATAAAACTATGGACAAACAGCATGTTGGGGGAAAGGTAATATTTTCCTGACAAATGCAAAGAATGTAAATTTCAATGCAAATGATACTGATTATCAATTATATTTCGTTTCGTTAATTGCACGCAGTCGTAGTGGTCTGCGATTAAATAGTTCGGTTTACTAAGAGTCAAATAGATGTAGAAGCAGTGGCCATTTTCGAGCAGCTTTAAATGTTGCTTAGGGTTTGGCTTTATGGGGGTATAAATCAAACTTTATGGAAAAAGCGTTATTTAGGCTCTCCTAATGTTACCCATCACGACCGCCATCATTACTAGTTATATTTCGACTCGTAAAATCATTCTTATTTACGATGAGAGTTCCATGACATCGTAAATGACAAAATGAGTAGGAAAATTAAAAAATGAATTTCAAAGTAACAACCATTTGCAGTGCAGTGGCATTCGCACTTAGCACCTCAGCTGTGCATGCACAAGAGACAGATACACAGGTAGACGAAACGATAGTTGTGCATGCTCAGAGCTTCAACGACTATAAAGTTGATAGTGCAACAGGTGCGATGCGTACTGATACCAGCATGCTTGATACGGCACAATCAATCAATGTTATCCCTGAGATTGTACTGGAAGAGCAACTAGCGACCACGTTAGGCGAAGCGTTACAAAACGATGCTAGTGTGAGTGCAGGTACACAAAAATGGAACCGTGAAGTGTTTTATCTTCGTGGCTTTGAACTTTCTTCAACGAATGGCTATTTAAGAAATGGTCACTCGCTATTTACTCATTACATGTTACCTATCGAAACACTAGAAAGCATTGAAGTGATCAAAGGTCCTTCAAGTTTGCTTTATGGTCGTACTGCTCCAGGTGGTTTGATCAACATGGTTTCGAAAAAACCAACGGAAGCGCCTCAAGTCAATGTTGGAACAAACTTTGATGACTTAGGCAGCGCCCACCACCATATTGATGTTTCAGGTAAATTAAACGAATCAGGCACGCTGCGTGGCCGTACAGTACTCGTAAAACAAGATTCAGTAGAAAGCCGTAAATATGCAACTGGCGATGAGCGTGAGCGTGATCGCTTCTTGGGCTACGGTGTTATTGAAGCCGATCTGCAAGACTGGGGTTTATTGTCATTTAACTATGAGAAAACCAGCGACAGAGCACCACTTGATACAGGTGCTTGGTTAGACCTTAATGGTGATGTTATTGGTAATCGCGACATGATTCGTGATGCGAATTGGTCATTTATTGATAACGATGTTGAAAACTGGGGTGCAGATTTAGATATCTACATTAACAGCCAGTGGCGCGCAAACCTAAGCTATAACTCACAGGATATGAAGCGTCATCGTTACGACTCATCACCAAAACCAACGGGTCAAACGTCAGTTGATGGCAGCTACACGCTTAGCCCATTTGATCGCCACGATACATGGAAAACGCAAGCATTCCATGCAGACCTACATGGTGAATTTAGTGCTCTTGATGTTGATCATCAAGTACTAGTGGGTATGAACGGTCAGTTCTACGACTATGAACAACTAGTCGTTAAATCTGGAAGCAGCATTAACGTGAGCCCTGGTGAAAATCCAGCTAATCCGGGACTTGACTACAAGAACGATGATTCAGCATATAAGAGTGAAAACAACTACTACGGTTTCTATGTACAAGATTTGATTACTTTTAATGATCAATGGCAAGCTCTTGTAGGTGGTCGTTACGACATGTACTTCGCTGATGGCACAACGAGTCAGAATCAGGTTGTTAAAGGTGCGAATGACAGTGAATCATTCTCACCAAAAGCGGGCATCATCTACCATCCAACGTACAACGGTAGCATCTATGCGAACTACTCTGAAAGCTTCAATCCAGTTGACAATGTTGTCAATGACGACACAAGCATTACAGAGCGTAAGCCAGAAGAAAGTAGCCAATATGAATTGGGTACCAAGTGGGAGTTAATGGATAGCCG
Source organism: Vibrio renipiscarius (assembly GCF_000827885.1). Classification (GTDB taxonomy): domain Bacteria; phylum Pseudomonadota; class Gammaproteobacteria; order Enterobacterales; family Vibrionaceae; genus Vibrio; species Vibrio renipiscarius. The sequence continues at coordinate 757,910 of NZ_JTKH01000006.1, forward strand.
AGTACTATTGACTGGTGCGATATTTGATATTGAGAAGCGCAATATCAGCATTAAGGAAAATGGTATTACTACCCAAGATGGCATCCAACGTCATGTCGGTGCAGAAATTGGTTCGCAAGGACAAATTTCTGACAAATGGTTCGTGATGATGTCTGGTATGTATCTAAATGCCAACTACGACAAGCATGACCAGTACCAAGATAAAGTACCAGCAAACGTACCAGAATGGTCGGGTTCTGTGTGGACTCGCTACTCTATGACAGAGTCAACAGCGTTCAACATTGGTATGTTCTACCAAGGCGAGCGTTGGGCGGATAATGCCAATACTGTCAAGCTCGATGATTACGTGCGCTTTGATACAGGTGCTTCGCACTCAATTAATAGCGACTATGTGAATTGGGATTTCCGCTTCAATATCGAAAACCTATTTGATACTGAATATGTTGCGGGCACTGGTGGTAGCGTGAGTAACGATGTTGTAACTGATGTTCACTATGGTAACGAGCGTCGCTTTAAGTTCTCAGTAAATGCGACATTCTAAAGCTTGCCAATTAAGCTAAATGCAAATAAACACCGTTCTGTTTGGGGCGGTGTTTTCTGCTATCTGTCGTAAACCATTATGTAGGCCAGTTATGTAGACGTTTAGACAAGATTATTGCTATTCGACGCTAAATATTAATGATAATATTTATCAAATAGAAATTAGAAAATTGAGCTGCATTTGAGCGAGCTTTATTGTTGATTTATTGAACACTTTAAGATTATGAACTTATTTAAAACCAGTTTAGTTATTGTTATTGCTGCGGCTGTTAGCCCGGCTTTAGCTTCAAGCCTCGATAGCGCTCAAGCTATTCAGAATAAAACCAATAACGCCTCAGTAGTGAGCCAAAAGCGTATTGATAAAAGCGCGGATGCGTCACTTAGACTGCAGGCTGAGATTGAACAGCTAGAAGAAGAAGTGAAAAATCTCGACATCTATCAAAAGCACCTCAATGCATTGATTGCCAATCAAGAGCAAGAAATGACCAGTATTGATGGCCAAGTTCAAGACATCAAAATCACACGCCAAGGCATTGTGCCGTTGATGTATCAAATGGTTGATACGTTAAAGCAGCGTACTGAAGCCGATGCGCCGATTAAAAAAGAACAACGTTTAGAGCGTATTGAAAAATTACAAGTTCTGATGACTCGTGCTGATGTGAGCGATGCTGAAAAATATCGCCGTATCTTAGAGGCGTATCAAATTGAAATGGATTACGGCATCAAATTGGGTTTATACCAAGGTAAAATCTCACTCGCGGGCGAAAGCCGCGAAGCGGATATTTTGCACCTTGGCCGAATCTCGTTGATTGCTCGTAGCTTAAATGGCAATCAGTTTTGGGCGTGGGATAAACGTACCCAAGAGTGGACAGAAGTGGATGCGTCAATGAAGGCCAACCTTGATAAAGCATACGCAATGGCAGCAAAACAAATCGCGCCAAGTCTTCTTACTGTTCCTGTGTCACTGCTAGCGGAGACGAAATAATGAAAATCAAATTACTCGTTTCAGCTTGTGCATTAAGCGCGCTTTCATTCACCGCATTCGCCAGTGGCGATTTTACGGGTCAAGCCACAACGGAAAATCGCCAACAAGCACAGCATAACCAAGTTCGTGAGTCGGGCTTTAAAGCAAGTGAACAGGAACTGGCGACGCTGAAAGCACAGCTAGATAAAAAACGTAATTTGCTACAAACACAAAATGATGCGCTCGCTGAAACGTTTAGCCAAAATGAAGAGACGTTAGCGCGTTTAGAAGAACAGCTGCGTTTGGAAACGGGCAGCCTAGGTGAAGTGTTCGGCGTTGTTCGTCAAAATGCAAAAGAGTTACAGACAGAGCTGGAACAGTCAGTTACTGGAGTCGATGCGCAATCTTATAACGATCAAATTGATCAAATTATTGCGGCAACCAGTCTGCCTTCTATGCCTCAGCTAACGGCACTATGGCTTGCGTTAGACGAGCAAATTCAAGCAGGTGGCCAGGTCGCGCTGACTCAAGTGAACTACATTGATGGCGAGGGTAGAACAAGCCAAGTTGATGTGGCACGAATTGGTGCGATTGGCCTAATTGATCGCGATGGCTATGTGGTTTGGAACGGTCAGAAAGAAGAAGCAAAAGCTTATCTAAAACAACCAGATCAAGGCCCAACGTTGTCATCGGTTACGGCATTGAAAGACGGCAAACTTGAGAATATGGTTGTCGATCCTTCACGCGGCATCATGTTAGAGCAACTTGCGTTAGAACCGACACTTCAAGATCGTCTTGAAGCGGGTGGCGTTGTTGGCCAGATTATTCTTGGACTTCTGGCTATCGGTTTGATTATCGCAGTGGCGCGTGGCGCGAGCTTATCGATGGCTCGCCAAAAAATTCGTCGCCAACTTAAAACCCCGGCGGTACCAGGTAATAACCCGCTAGGTCGTATTTTAGCGGTATACAACAAAGAACAGAATCGCAGTGTAGAGGCATTGGAACTCCGCCTACTTGAAGCCGTTGTTGATGAGCAAACTCATCTTGAAAAAGGGCTTTCAATGCTGAAATTGCTTGCAGCGTTAGCGCCAATGCTTGGTTTGCTAGGTACCGTAACCGGTATGATTGAAACGTTCCAAGTGATCACCCAATTTGGCAATGGCGACCCGAAAGTCATGGCGGGCGGTATTTCAATGGCTCTTGTCACCACCGTACTGGGTCTTATTGCGGCAATGCCTTTACTACTGGCACACAATGTATTGAGCTCTCAAGCAGAAAGCATTCGTAATATTCTTGAAAAACAAGGCATCGGTCTTGTCGCTGAGCAAGCCGAGAAAGCCGAGCCAGTGATGAGTGCGCATACTGTGGAGAACGCTGCGTAATGGAGCTGTTTTCAATCTCATGGTTGCCCAGCGGCATTCAAACCAGTGATTGGCTAATGTCGCTGCAAAGCTTTATGGAGCAGGGCGGTCAAGTGCTCTGGTGGCTTGGTGGTGTGGTATTACTATGCTGGGTCTTGATCGTTGAACGCGTCATTTTCTTGCTTGTTCATTATCCTAAATTACGTCAAGACTGGCTGAACCAATGGCATTTACGTCAAGAGCAAAGTTCATGGTATGCCCATGCGATTCGTGAAAGCTGGATCGCTCAAGCTCACATGGCGTTATACCAGAACCTCAATATGATCAAAGTGCTGGTGGCCATTTGCCCAATGCTTGGATTGCTGGGCACGGTAACGGGCATGATCTCAGTGTTTGATGTGATGGCAACGCAAGGCAGCAGTAACCCTAAATTGATGGCCTCTGGCATTTCGTTGGCAACATTGCCAACGATGGCGGGTATGGTTGCGGCTTTAGCTGGCATGTTTGTTCATGCTCGTTTAGCAAAGGCCTGTCAGCTTCGTGAAATTAAATTAGAAAAATCATTAAGGAGTCAGCGATGAGACTCGGTAGACGCCAACATAAACAAGAAGAGGCGCAAATCGACCTTACTTCGATGCTCGATATTGTTTTTATCATGTTGATTTTCTTTATCGTGACCAGTTCGTTTGTACGAGAGTCGGGCGTTGAAGTGAATCGCCCACAAGCGTCCAATGTCGTCAGTCAAAAAGACGCCGGCATTTTTGTTGCGGTCACATCCGGTAACGACATCTATATCGATAAGCGAATTGTCGATGTGGAACGTGTGCAAGCGACGCTAGAACACCTATTGCTAGACAAACCAGACGCCTCATTGGTCATTCAAGCTGATGAGCATGCTTATAGCGGAACGGTTGTGAAAGTGATGGATGCCGCCAAGGGCGCGGGCGTGAAGAATATCGCATTAGCGGCGGAGAAAAAGTAGTGTTGCGCGTTCTTTTTGCGTTACCCATTGCCGGTGCTATAGCGCTGGCATTGTTTAGTTTTATGGCGTGGATGGTGGATAACGGCCACCGCCGCGCACCTGAATCAAGCGAAGCCCTAAGCTTTAACATGGTGATGGTTGAAAACGAACAAGAGACTCAACGTCGTCAGCGAACGGTGCCAGAACAACCCAAAGCACCGGAAGTGCCTGAACAAGCGCCGGTTTCTCAGGCTCAGAATCAAACGTCGAATGTGTCGCCAATGGCGATGCAACCCATGCTCGGGCTGAGCACGACGATAGATGGCCTGGCGATCAGTGCGCCTACGTTTGGCGATTTTGGTGTGAACCAGCAAGCCATGCCTCTTTATAGAGTAGAGCCTCGTTACCCTTCAAGGGCCTTAAAGCGTGGTGCACAAGGCTATGTGGTATTGAAATTTACTATCGACCCAACGGGGCGTCCGCAAGACATCGAAGTCTTGGATGCGAAGCCTAAACGTATGTTCGAGAAAGAGGCGGTTCGGGCGCTTCGTAAATGGAAATATCAGCCTAAAGTCGAAGACGGAAGTGCCTTGTCACAGGTTGGTCAAACGGTTCGCTTGGAGTTTAAATTAGCCAAATGATAATTCGTAATTTTCTAGTCGCGGTGTTGTGTTGTGTATCAATGGCCGCAGGCGCCGCTGAGCTTAGTCAGTACACCGCTATTCGTGTTCAAAAAGCGAATCAATTAGCTCAAGACGAAAAGTTTCTTGAAGCGATTGAAGCGTTGCAAAAAATTGATACCTCAAAAGCGTATGATCAAGCTTTTGTCGCACGTATGCTCGGTGTGTTTTATTGGCAAAATGAGCAGATAAAGCCCGCAATTAAACATCTAACGCTGGCCGTCAAAAGCCAACAGCTGGAAGATGAGCAAGGCTGGGTGACGCAAAAAATGCTGGCGGATTTATTACTCAGTGATCAACAGTTTTCTGCCGCACTGCCGCATTACTATCAACTTGTAGAACAAGTGCCAGCGACTCAAAAAGAAGACCAAGTTTGGTTGAGAATTGCACAAGCTCACTATCAGATTGAACAGTGGAAATCGGTCATTCCAGCAACGGATAAATACCGCCATTTTCAAACCAAAGATGAGTTACAACCTCTCTCGCTAAAATTGGGTGCACAGCTGCAATTGAAACGCTGGAATGACGCGATTCCTACGCTGGAAAAGCTGGTGACATTGCAGCCAGAAAAAGTGAACTGGTGGCGTCAACTCGTGAGCTTACAATTGCAGCAGGGGCAAAATAAGCAAGCGCTTAGCACGCTCGCGTTAGCAAAAGGTCAGGGAGTGGCACTGTCACAAAAAGACCGTATTTTGCTTGCACAACTATACGCGCAAAGTGGCATCCCTGAACGCGCTGCAATTGAGATATCTCAATTAGAAGGGGCAAACGCGGATGTGGATTTAGTCGTTTCACAAGCAAGTTATTGGCAACAAGCTCGTGAATGGAGCAAAGCCACTAAGCAGTGGCAATTAGCCGCAAAGCATGATCGAAAATACCACTGGAATGTCGCTCAACTGATGGTTCAAGAGGGGCAATATCAACAAGCTCTTGAGGTGTTAGAACATGTGCAAGGTCGTGAAGTCGATGTCGCATTAGCGAAAACCCGTGCGTATTACAAGCTGGATCAATTCGAGCAGGCCCTTATTCATGCGAAACAAGCCAATCATATTGAGCCCTCGAAGCAGTCGAGAAGTTGGATCAAATACCTAACGCAATTGCGTCGAGCTGAACAAGCAACAAAAGCGGTGTAATCGGCATTATAAATAGAAATGGAGCATTTGCTCCCTTTTTGCTATTCAATGTTTATATCCAATATTTGAATGGGGTCGGTGATAACTACAAAGAATGCTACACAGGCTGAGGCGTGTTCATGCAGGCGATCGAACGGAAGTCGATACAGGGGTTGATATGGATGTCGATATGGATGACGGGTCTCTGTTTTAGTCGTTAGTCACTGATGGTATTGCGCTTTTCAATCGCGCGGAAAAAGAGAGACAAACCTAAGCACAGAATAAAGTAAATCAAACCCACAATTAGCCAAATCTCAAAAATATAACCCGATGAATTGGCCATCTCTGTGCCAACAAAGGTCATCTCTTGAATCGAAATCAACGATACGATCGACGTATCCTTTACCAATGAGATGGTTTGTCCCGCCAAAGCCGGTGTGATGGATTTCATCACTTGTGGCGTAATCACGTAGCGATATTTCGACCAACGCGACATGCCAAGTGAATCTGCCGCTTCCCATTGTCCTTGGGGAATACCTTGCAAACCTGCTCGAATGATTTCACCGATATAGGCGGAAGAAAGCAGGCCAATGCATAGCACTCCAGAGGCGAGGTTTTCCCATAAATTGCTTGGTCCAAAGAGAAACGATTGCAGTGCGTTAGGTTGGCCGGTGTAATTACGCAGTACCGCTTCTAAACCAAGCAATGGGATCAGTTGGTTTGAAATAAAGAAATAAAAGATAAAAATAAAAACCAGCGGCGGAATATTGCGCACTAATTGAATAAAGGTGTTTGCTGGCATGCGCAACCAAGGCGAAGAAGAAAACTTTGCTAGACCCAGTGCAACGCCCACAACGAGTGCGAAGGCAAGCCCCCATAAACTGAGGCGTAAAGTTGAGATTAGCCCTTGGAAAAAATAGGGCAGGCTGCCATCTGCACGCGGCGTAAAGAGCAGTGATAGTGCGTCATCCCAATGCCATATATAGTTAACCCCAATGGTTGAACGATGATAAAGCCAGGTAAACAGCGTTAAACAGAGCGCGAGCAAAATCCAATCCATGGGCTTAAAACGCCAGGGCGATCTAGAGACAGGGTTTAGATTAGATTGGATAGGGACTTGCTGGCTCACAGGTTAGCTCCACGCTAGTGAGTCGCCGTTTAAGCCTTAAGCTCTAAGAGCTAAGCTCAAACGGCAACAATGTTTTTAAGGGACGGGTTCTACTATTGGCCTTGTGCGATCTGATCTTGCCAATCTAAGCTAGAGAACCAATATTCGTAACGCTCTTTTAACCAACCATCTTGAGTGCGTTGTTCAATCCATTGATCGAAAAAGGCTTTTTTATCTTCTTCACCTAGGCGGACAGCAAAGGCTTCGTTGCCTTGTGATAAACGCTCGCTAAACGGTAGAAAAAGCGTATTCGCGTGTTTAATCGCTTCATGTTCAGGTTTTGGGCTGGAAGCAATAACCGCATGGGCGTTGCCATTCAGCACTTCTTGGAAGGCTTGTGCCTCATCATCAAATTGTAAAATCTTGGCTTTAGGGAAGGTTTCACGAGCAACCTGTACTGTGTAAGCTCCGCGTCGAGCGGCGATTTTAATGCGTCGTGAGTCAAAATCTGAAAACTCGCTAAACCCTTCGGCTAACTCTTTATTTGCTGCTACTTGAACACCAGAATGAGAGTAAGGTTGCGTAAACAGGACACTCTCAGAACGCTCTGGTGTTATCGACATTCCGCCAATAATCACATCGAATTTGTTGGCCAATAGTGCCGGAATAATGCCGTCCCAAGCGGTCGGTACAAATTCAACTTTCCAACCAGAATCTGCCGCGAGTCGCTGAGCAACGTCAACCTCGAAACCGATCAATTCGCCTTGCTTGTTACGCATAGCCCAAGGGACAAATGTCGACATACCCACGCGTAATGTACCGCGGTCGTTGATGGCCTCAAGGTTTGAACTTGTTTGTTCTTTCGCGCTTAATGCACTAGGAAGAGCGATAGCGAGCCCTAATAATGCAGTGATGGTTGTTTTGAATAACTTCATGACATTTCCTTATATTTTACGCCAACTGGCTCCTAGTCTGCTTTCTAACCATGCGGATAGTCCAGAAAGAGATAATGTTAAAACAAGATAGATTGCGGCGACTGAAAACCAAATTTCAAATGGCATCGCGGTTTCAGAGACAATATTTCTTGCTTCGGTTGTTAAATCGAAAATCGCCATAACACTAACAATGGATGAATTTTTGATTAAAGAGACAACTTCATTGGTTAGTGGGGGTAAGGTCCGCTGTATGACTTGCGGCAATATAACGTCTTTATAGGTGCTATAAGAGGACAATCCTAGCGTTTTTGCCGCTTCAAATTGGCCTTTTGGCACTCCGTTTAGACCGGCTCTAAGAATTTCAGCGGTGTAGGCACCTTGAAACAATGAAAGCGCGAGGACGGCCGTGCTAAATCGGTCTAAGCCGATCACAGGGCCAAAGACGAAATAGAGTAAATAGATTTGCACGAGTAGAGGCGTATTACGAATCAGCTCTATGTAGCAAGTCGCGATAACGCGGCCCATAATGGAGTCGCTTAATCGCAGAAGCGCGGTTGTTAACCCAATAATGAGCGTAAAAACAAGACTGATGGCGGATATTTTAATCGTGACGATCAGACCTTCAATTAATTCTGCAGGCCACCATTCTCCCTCATCATAAAAGACAATGTAGTCGGGCACACGATGCCATTGCCATTGATACCCCATGGCTTGCGCGCCAGAATCTAATAGCCAGACGATGGCTAAGGTGATCAGAGCCATTTGCCCGATTGCCTGTATGACAGGCTTGATGATTCTATAGATCATTTAGTAGCTTAGAATTTGGTTTAAGAACGTTTGCGTTCGTGGATGCTGCGGGTTTTCAAACAGATCAATAGGGGTATTGATCTCAACAATTTCACCTTCATCCATAAACACCACCCGATTGGCCACTTTTTTTGCAAACCCCATCTCATGAGTCACACAGATCATTGTCATCCCGCTTTGTGCCAGTTCAACCATGACATCGAGTACTTCGTTGATCATTTCTGGATCAAGTGCCGACGTCGGTTCATCAAATAGTAAAAGGTCAGGTTCCATGCATAAAGAGCGGGCAATCGCGACTCGCTGCTGCTGACCACCAGAGAGCTGAACAGGGTATTTATCGGCCTGCTCTTCAATGTTTACGCGCTTGAGGTATTTTAAAGCACGTTGCTCGGCATCCACCTTAGACAATTTAAGGGTACGCATTGGCGACAGCGTTAGGTTTTCAAGAACCGTTAAATGTGGAAACAAATGAAAGTGCTGGAAGACCATGCCAATTCTGCCTGGTTTTATTCCTTTACTATTGGGGGATTGGTTAAATACACGGATATCACCTTGTTGGTATTGCTCAAGGTTATTGATACAGCGAATTAACGTCGATTTTCCGGAACCTGAAGGTCCGCAAACCACCATGATTTCGCCACTTTCAACGCTTAATCTGATATTTTTTAATGCTTGAAAATCGCCGAACCATTTGTTTACGTTGTTAAATTCAATGATGGGGGTGTTGGTCATCAAAGCCACATTTATCGTTGTTATTTGTATAAGACAATAACAATTAATTAACGCTTTTGCACTGTCTAATACTATGAAAACTAATGAATGTGGCGATTTGTAGGGGAGGTTTAGGCGACGGCATCAGATGAGCGCGTACTTGAGCAGGTGTTTAGGCATCCTAATGCTGGTTTTTTCATCAATGGTAACCGGTTAAAGTGTTTTGCATGATTGCCCAAAAAGGAAGAATGTGCGGTGTCGTGAACGTTTTTCTCCAATAATTTGTTTAATCAGGCGCAGTTTCACTCGGCTACAGCGATTAATCTTTTGAGCGTGGGCGTTTACAGTTAGAATTGCTCAGTCAAACGAAACGTTGGAGCTTGTGGCGTCCCATGGAATATATTGCAGTTGTTGTGTTGCTGTTTATTGGTTTTTATCTCTTTGTTCAAAAGCGCTATTTGAATCAAGACGATCTGAAAGACAGTACCTATAAAAAAAATGGGCCATTACTGAACAGCAAAGAGTCGGCGTTTTATGCGGCTTTAATGACCGCAGTCGGCGATCATGGTGTTGTCATGTCAAAAGTGGTGATGTCAAAAGTGGTCGTGCCGAAAGCAAGCGACAAAAAGGGATGGTTTATTGCAAATAATCGGATAGCGAAAAGTTACTTTGATTATGTTGTTTGCGATCCACGTAGTTTGGAAGTGCGAGTGGCGATAGAACTCGATGATGGAAACCCTTTAAACAAAGGCAAAATTGAACGCCAAAAACTATTGATGCACGTTTGTAAATCGGCGGGAATTCCTTTAATTGGAACAAGCGTAAAACACAGCTATCAAGTTGGAAGATTGCGACGTTTACTCGCCACCCATATTGACCTCATTGAACCTGAAAAAGAAGTGCGATTCTGTAAGCGCTGCGGCAGTCCGATGGTTATTAAAACCGCGACACAGGGCGATTTTAAGGGACGCCGATTCTTTACTTGTAGCCGCCAACCACATTGTACATATACAGAAAACTACAACATTGTGTTTGAAGATAGCGAATAACGATGATCAATGTTCATCGTTATTAAGAGATCATTTGTTCTGTACTGATATTCACCATGACTTGGTTGCGGCCATTTTTTTTTGCTTTATAAAGTTCAACATCGGCCATTTGCAGTACACTTTCTAGCTTGTCTTGAGCGGTGTATTGATAGACACCAATGCTTGCTGTGAGTGAAATGGCTTTCTCTATCGGTGAAAAGTTGAATTCAGCAATGGCTTTTCTGATCCGTTCTGCTTTTTCAATGGCTTTTTCTTTCCCCGTATCTTTTAACGTAATGCAGAACTCTTCACCGCCAATTCGGTACACGGCGTGCTCACCGCTGTAGGTGTCGATCAGATTTGCGGCCTGTATTAATACTTTATCTCCGACATCATGCCCATGCTGATCGTTCACACTCTTGAAAAAATCCAGATCGAGTATCAACAGCGACATCGGGTGCTGCTTGGTTTCGGTTCGATTGGCGCCAAAGTGATGTACTAATGCATGGCGATTGTAAACACCGGTCAGCGAATCTCGAGACGCTAATTGCCCAAGAGATTGATCAGAAGAGTTTCTTTTGACTTCGATCGTGTGTGTGATTGCCCAGATGCAAAGGTAACAAAGCAAAAAGTTCATCGAAATATAGGTATTTACTTCGTCATTAATTTGTTGGGCTCTGTATAGCGTCGCCATCGAGGTGAAAATCAAACCAATCAATGTCGCGAGTGACCCGTGTTTGCGGCCCAAAACTAAGTAGAACATGAGCGGAAAAACCGTCGCCCATATAAAAGCACCATGGTAGGTCTGTGAGTATGAAGTATTAATCGTAACGACGATGATCCATGTGTAGCAATAGAGAGTGCTCAGCCACTTGGAATAGTAGTTGCGGTAGGTATAAAAGCACATCAACGCTGAAAAAAAGCCAAAGAGAACTTCGAGCGAAATAAGGAGTATTGGTTGATGTAACGTTAAGTTTAAAAACGTTATTACGATTGAGGCGCCAGCTAAAATGAAACTTAACCAAAGCAATACCGCGCGTCTTAAATATCTCGCGGTATTAAATAGATCCTCTTCCATGCTGAATTGCCCTCGCCGCGAATATGCTCACATTTTAATACAACTAATCATATTCTTTTGGCGGAGGTTATCAATACAATTTCTGAACTAGTATCACACTTTTAGTAAAATAAATGTCGTATGACGTCTTATATATAAGATTAGCCTTAACTTGGCGCCATTTATCTAAAAGTTAAATGAATGGATGTAGCATTTTATTGTTGTTAAGTTAACATATTATTTACAAATATAATTCACTTTAAGACAGGTTAAGTCGCTTGCAAAGCCTGCTTATTGACTTTTCCGAACCATAACCAAGTTCTCAAATGCGTCAACTTCCATACCTCTCTTGTCATGAGTAAATTACAAATAACCAAACTCAAAGCAACCGCAATGGCGGCGCCGATTTCCTGGTATAAAGGAACTAAAGTAAATAACAGTATTAAATTGATGACCAAAGCAATCGCTAAAGAGCGCACGGTTTTTCGTTCGTTGTTGGTCATATTCAGCACCAAACCGACTGAACCTAACTGAATACTAAAAAAGTGACCGACACAGAGGATAATAAGTGCAGGGTAGGCGCTAAGGTATTCCTCGCCAAACAGTAGGCTGATCAAGGTATCACCGGCAAAAACCAGTACTAAAAAAATAGGGAGTGATACAAAAACGGTTAGCATCACTGCTCGGCTTAATAATGCTTGTGTGTTCTCCATATCCCCACTTTTATACAGGCGGGCAATATTGGGCATGAGAACCGCATCGATGGAAGATAAGACAATAGTAATGAGCATGACCGCTTGCATTGCGACTCTAAAATAGGCCACCGATTCTAATGCGCCTAACCAGCCAAGTAGCACCAAGGCTAACTCCGCATTCAGGGTAATAACACAGGTAATGAGCGCAAAGGGTACGAGCGATTTTAGCCAAGAATTGGTCATATAGCTTGATTTAGCCGGTTCACTATTTTTCTTAATGACCAATCGCACCAAAATATAACTTAATCCACATGTGGCAACCAGCGCGAGAACCGAGATGGTCACCAAGGTCATTGATGAAAGTGGTTTGTTAAATGCGACGAAATAGACCAGAACCGCGAGCGTAACGACAGGCGCTAAGAGTTTAGAAGGTAATTGGGCAAGGATGGGTTTTCTAAATCCATTTAGGACAGCGTCTTGTTGGCTCGCAATACCTCGCAAAGGGATTGCCCATATCGCGATAAAGAGAAGTGCCGCGACATGAGGTTGAAAGTATTCATAATGGATCAGCAGCATCATGCTGATTAATATCATGGCGGATGCGGCAAGAACATACCAACGAGACCACCAAATAATACCATTGAGTTGCGGCCAATTTTTTTCTAAGTGAAAATTGGCGACTTCACGAACCATTAAATTGGGGATACCCGCAAGAACGGGTAGCCCAGCGATGGTAATGATTGAAAACACATAGGTATAGAGTCCATATTGCTCTGCGCCAAGAAAGCGAGCAAAGATAACACCTGACACCACAGAAAGCCCACGGCTTAGAAATTGCAGGCTGGCAGTACCAAAAAATAACTTGGTGAATGAATTCATAGTGTACGACTTTACGTCCTGTATATGGGGAAGTATTGAATATTCCTTTTCAATACTGCTCACTTTGTGTTTGTAATAAACGGGTATCGTTCATTATTACATGTAAATTTGTCTGAAAGATGAGACGAAAATGAATACTTTGACTCATGATTGAACATGCGATCAATCATTGATTCGACCCTTTTTTATGACAAAGCACAGAGTACAGAGCATAACGTGACTCTTTGAAATGGAGTGGTTATTCACAACATAATGGGGCGGAGACCATATTGGTAAGCAACTCAAACTTGACTGGCTTAGAGTATAGATAGCCTTGTATCGTCATACATCCCAGCTCTTGCAGCAACTGCTGTTGCGCGAGCTCTTCAACCCCTTCGGCCACAATTTGGAGATCATTTGATTGTGCAATCGCAATGATCGTTTTCACGATGGTGAGGCTGGAATGTTCATTTAACATGTTCACAATGAATGAGCGATCAATCTTAATCTCATTGATCGGCAAAGCATTGAGGTAACTCAATGAAGAAAATCCGGTACCAAAATCGTCCAACGAAATACCAAAACCTTGCTTTTGTAAGGCGATCAATGTGGGTTGTACGGCTTTCAAATCTTCAATAAATACGTTTTCTGTTAACTCAAGAATGACAAGATCGCTGCTGAGTTGATAGCGTTCACTCGTAGAAATGACCAAGTCAACGAAGTTAGGGTGTAGCAGTTGTTTTGGTGAAACGTTCACCGATATTGATATAGGCTCACTTGCGTACTGGTTGAGTTGTTTTGCATCGCGGAAAGCGCGATCTAATACAAACGCCCCCAGCTCAATAATGGCATTGTTTTTCTCGGCGATATCAATAAAAACCAGAGGTGATACAAATCCTAACGTTGGGCTAACCCAGCGACATAGCGCTTCGATACCAACAATTTTCCCTGATGATGAGTCTACTTGTGGTTGATAGTAAATCTCCAACTCATCATTGCTGAGTGCGGATTTAAACTCGTCTTCCAATAGAAAGTGATGATGAAGCTCCGCGCGGATTTGTTGATCGAAGAAAGCAATAAGGCCTTTCCCTTGTTTTTTGGAACGCGTCAGCACGATATCGGCTTTAGACATCAATTCTCGTGTCGTATCGCCATCTGTTGGGTAGGTCGACACTCCGATTGAGGAGCTTAAGTCGAGTGAAATGCCCTCGATAACAAAGGGCTCGTCTAAACACGCTTGAATTTTTTGGGCGATGCTGTGGGCATGTTCTTTACTTTCGACTAGAGGGATGCTGAACACAAACTCATCGCCACCGAATCGCGCAACAGTGCCCTGACCTGCAATTAAGTGCTCAAAGCGCTGGCCGACCTTGACGAGTAGGGCATCACCAATCTCATGACTATATTTGTCGTTTACGCGCTTGAAATTATCCAAATCGACAAACAGCATCGCTAACATTTTGTTTTGTAAGTGGCTTGAAGCAATACCAAATTTAGTGTTTTTTTCTAATAACACGCGATTAGGTAGGCCGGTCAAACTGTCGTGTTGAGCCTGATAACGTAATTGCTCTTTGCTCTGGGCGAGCTTGCCGAAATCAATCTCGATTCTTTGTTGAAATTGATTAAATCGCTTGCCTAGATAACGACTTAGCAAAAGAGATAGTGAGATCAAAACCAAAGCAAGTGATAAGAAAATCACGATAATTCTGATTTGTTCTTGCTGATGCTGCTCACGCATCTGTATTAGAGGGTCTTTGATATAGTCATGAATATCTTCTAGATACACACCAGAACCAATCACCCAACCCCATTCATAGTCGTATTGAATATAACTGACTTTGTCGGACTTGGTGAGTCCATCAGGGAGATAGGGGGATTGATAGTGAATGAAACTGTTGCTCGTGTTCGCTGAGATAAATTGTTCACGAGTGTGTTTTGTTAGTGACTCAAGGTGAGTGCCAATCTTTTTTATGTCTTTGTGCGCGAGTATTTCACCTTGCTCAGTCAGAACAAATAAGTAGCCATTGCGACCAAAGCGAGAATTAGAAATCCAATTCAGGATATCATTTTTCACTTGTTGCTCGGCATCTTCTACATATTCGCCTGACCCAATAATCCAGTTAAAGGGCTCAAATTTGCGGCCATAGCCGATTTTTTCATGCTCACCTTCAGCTTGAGGCTTATCAAACCACCAACGGTAGTATGCGCCATCGCTATAGGTCGCTCGTTGAACACGATTGATCAATTCCTTAATAAAGAATACGCCGCGAGAGTCGGTCATATTGACGACTTGTTTACCCTCTTGTTGAGGGTGTGTGGCATGCATGACATTGGTGCCATCGGCTTGATAGATAAAAAAGTAGCCTTGACCATTGTTATAGCGGATGTTGCGTAAAGCATCCGCGATAATACGCTGGATTTCATGAGGCGGTTTATCGGCATTTTCTCTGTATATCGCCATGGAAACCTGGTGGGCGATGTCGACTTGATGTTTGACGCGGGACTTTAATAGGCTCACCGTCTGACGTCGTTGATAGCGTACTTGGTTGTATGCACTCTCGACACGTTGAGCAATCATCTCTTTCTGTCTAGTCAGGTTATTGGTGACTAGATTTTCTTCTAATTGCTTTAAGCGCGCCTGGCTATCACTCACAATGGCAACAAATAAAAGACTAATAAATATAATGATAAGCGCCAAAGGGATGACTTTAATCGTATAGAGAAGTTTTCTATCCGTAAACGCATTCATTTAAATCTGACTTCCTATTGTTATCGGCAGTGATTAATCGCGCAATAAATTACCACGTCGCATATGTGATAAGCTTTTACGTAAAGTTTCATAAAGTTGTTGTTTAAGCTATAAAATCGATTGAATAACACAACCAGTATCACGGATAAATTGCTCTTTGACGAGCTTAACAATAGAAGACAAATTGAGAACAAACAATTATTGAAATATTGTTTTTCTTTTATGATAAAAAATAACAATGTCGCATGTACCTCTTATCTTAAATAAGGGCGTCCGCGGTGATGAGATTCGTTAGCGGGAGGGAAATGAACGATATTAATGGATGTGTCAGTAACGTCGTTGGTCGTTTAAAAAAGGCAGCATTTATTGCTGCCTTTTCAGTTAATTGACCGGGTAGTTATTAAAGCCCAGTTTTTCAGAGATATTGCGTCCCGCCTGATGAAGTAGGGCGACATAATGGGCTTTCTTGGCTTCATCAAATCGAATGGTCGGGAATGAAATTGAAACCCCCGCTATGACGGTACCGAAGCGATCGTACACAGGAGCAGCAATGCAGCGCAGTCCCGGCTCTTGTTCTTCATTATCTTCGCCAAAATGTTGCTGTTTTACAATTTTAAGCTCATCAATCAACTGTTCGATGTTTTCAAGCGTGTTTTCTGTGCTTTTTACAAATTCAGCGTCAGCGAGTTGGGTGCGGACAAATACTTCATCTCGCTCTGCGAGCAACACTTTGCCAATTGCCGTGGTATGCAGCGGGTTTCTTCGGCCTACACGCGAGTGCATACGCAAGGCAAAGCTCGAATCAATCTTGTGCACGTAGATAATCGAGCCGTGATCCAACGCACCTAAGTGAATTGTTTCATTGGTTTCCTCTGAAATCACACGCATTTCTTTCTCTGCGATTGCAATCATATCGACCCACTCGAGTGATTTCGAACCGAGTTCAAACATCTTTAATGTGAGTGAGTATCGATCCGCTTCACCTTGTTGAGAAACATAGCCTAGCATTTTCATGGTTTGTAGAAAGCGGTAGGTGGTGGCTTTGGACATCATCAGACGTTGCGACAGATCCGATACACCAATTTCCTTCTGTTCCCCCAGAGATTCAAGAATCGTGAACACTTTCAATACCGATGATACGGCTTCTGGCTGGGTGGACTTCTCCATTGGTATTCCTTATGCGATCTGGTTATCCGCTAAAAATAGCATTTTCCGTAATTTATAAAAAGGCTTTTCAAAAAAATAAACCGCGAAGACGATCAACTTCAAAGTTTATGAATCAACCTTAAATTATTTGTGAAATGATGTTTTAAAAATAATTGTCAGCGTGATTTTTATGATCTATTGTATGACTAAATCGAGTGGCAACGAGCGATAGGTACGCCACTACACCAAACATAAATAAGGAAGCATGATGTTAGAGTCATTCAATCTAAATGGAAAAGTCGCGATAGTGACGGGTTGTGACACCGGTCTTGGTCAAGGTATGGCGATTGGCTTAGCAGAAGCGGGCTGTAAAGTCGTTGGCGTTAACTATGTTGAGCCTACAGAGACGATTGAGAAGATGAATGCAGCAGGTCATACGTTTCTAGATGTACGTGCCAACCTGCTAAAGCAGGAAGACATTCCGGCTATCTTGGATAAAACCCTTACGGAGTTTGGCCAAGTAGACATCCTTGTTAACAATGCCGGCATCATCCGCCGCGAAGACGCTATCGAGTTCTCAGAGCAAAACTGGGATGACGTAATGAACATCAACACTAAGACTGTTTTCTTTATGTCTCAAGCGGTTGCAAAGCAGTTTAGAGCACAAGGCACTGGCGGAAAGATTGTCAATATTGCCTCTATGCTTTCATTCCAAGGCGGTATTCGCGTGCCTTCTTATACCGCATCTAAGAGTGCCGTTATGGGCATCACTCGTGCAATGGCAAACGAATGGGCGAGCGACAATATTAATGTCAACGCGATTGCTCCGGGTTATATGGCGACGAACAACACGCAAGCGCTGCGTGAAGATGCAGACCGTAACGAAGCGATTTTAGGTCGTATTCCTGCAGGACGTTGGGGTACTCCGATGGATGTGGCGGGGCCATGTGTATTTTTGGCGTCATCAGCATCCGATTACATCAACGGTTATACCATTGCGGTCGATGGTGGCTGGTTAGCTCGTTAAGCTAATTTGTATTACAAAATCGGCTTTTTTGCTTCAGTCGTGATCGCTTGCCGATGGCAAGCCTGCAAAAAAGCCGGCTGATAAATGGATAGCTTACGCTAAAGCGTAAACATTTTACCAAACAATCAATTTTAGATTTGCAGCACTGCTGCGGGAGAACACAAATGAAAATCGCATTAATGATGGAAAACAGCCAAGCGGGCAAAAATGCAATGGTATCCGCTGAGCTTGAGTCAGTGGCGGGTGGTCTTGGCCATGATGTTTTCAACCTAGGTATGACTGACGAAAATGATCACCATCTTACCTACATTCACCTAGGTATCATGGCGAGCATTCTTATCAACTCAAAAGCGGTTGATTTCGTTGTGACAGGTTGTGGTACAGGCCAGGGCGCGCTTATGTCTCTGAACCTACACCCGGGCGTGGTTTGTGGTTATTGTTTAGAGCCATCAGATGCATTCTTGTTTAATCAAATCAACAATGGCAACGCGATCTCGCTTGCGTTTGCAAAAGGTTTTGGTTGGGCTGGTGAGCTTAATGTTCGCTACATCTTTGAAAAAGCGTTTACGGGTGAGCGCGGCCAAGGTTACCCACTAGAGCGTGCGGAACCACAACAGCGTAACGCTGCACTGCTAAACGAAGTGAAAGCCGCAGTCGTAAAAGATAACTTTATTGACTCGTTACGCGCGATTGACCAAGAGCTTGTGAAGACGGCGGTGGGTAGCGCTCGTTTCCAACAGTGCTTCTTTGACCACTGCCAAAACCAAGACATCGCGGATTACGTTCGTTCAATTTTAGATTAATTGCACGTGTGAATTTGTTTGAGCCAGCCTAATCAGGCTGGCTTTTTTAACGCAATATTTTTCCCATTTTCCCAGCGAGAATCTTTTGAAAAGAGTTTGAAGAGCAAGTTTTTCTCTAAAGATTATCAAAACAATGCTTATACAGAGTTTGAATTATGTCTTCTTATATCCATCACGATTTTCTATTAAGCGGAGAGACCGCCAAGCGTCTATATCATCGCTATGCGGCTGCGCTACCCATCATTGATTACCATAACCATCTTGATGCAAAAGAGATCGATGAGAATCGGCACTACGACAATATTGCTCAAGCGTGGCTGAGTTGCGATCACTATTTGTGGCGAGCTTTACGCAGCAATGGTGTTGATGAGCACTTTATTACTGGCAACGCGAGTGATTATCAAAAGTTTCAAAAATGGTGTGAGACGATGCCGTACTTGATTGGCAATCCTCTATACCACTGGTGTCATCTAGAGCTGAAAAAATATTTTGGTCTCGATTTGCTGATCAACCCTGAAAACTGTGACGCGATTTGGCAGCATTGCAACCAAAAGCTCAGTCAGGATTCCCATCAATTTCAATCGCTTCTGGAAAGTAGCCAAGTGGAGACATTGTGCACCACCGATGATCCCTTGAGCGATTTGACGTATCACCGAAAGTTAGCCGCCTCAGCGTTTTCTGTGCAGGTTTTACCCACCTTTCGCGCCGATGGTCTGATTGAAATTGAAAATCATCGCCAGTTTCAAAAGACACTGACTACGCTTTCTGCCGTCACCAATATGGACGTGATCGACTTTGCTGACTATTCCCGAGCGATAAATGCACGTGTGGATTATTTTGCTCATCATGGCTGCAAATTATCTGATCTCGGGTTAAAAGTCGTGGAGTTTGCACATTATCAACCCGAGGTTTTGGATCGGGTCATCGCTAAAGTTCGAGATGGGGAAGAGCTGGAGCGAGAGGAAATCGCGCAGTTTAAAACCGCCGTTTTTGAAGTGCTTGGTAAGGCGTATCACAAACATGGCTGGTCGATGCAGATTCATATTGGCGTGTTGACGAATGTAAACCGACGTCGCCTGGATGAACTCGGCGGAGGCACAGGATTTAGTGTGATTAGCGACAACGCGATTGCTGAAAACCTGAGTGGCTTGCTAAGTTTGCTCGATCAAGGGCGACAACTACCTCAGACCATACTCTATAGCCTTAACCCCAAAGATAATCCCGTTCTGGGTTCTATTATTGGTGCGTTTCAAGACAGCGATACCCACCCAGGAAAAATCCAATTGGGATCGGCATGGTGGTTTAACGATCACAAAGCGGGGATGGAGAGGCAGCTTCAAGATCTCGCAAACCTAGGAGCACTAGGGCGCTTTGTCGGCATGCTAACGGACTCTCGCAGTATATTGTCACTTTCTCGCCATGATTATTTCCGTCGTATTTTGTGCAATCTACTCGGGCAGTGGGTCGATGACGGCCAATTACCAAACGATGAACCCTTGTTGAAACAGAGTGTTGAAAACATCTGTTACTACAACGCCAAACAATTCTTCAATTTTCATTCGTCTCTCGATTTAGGATAGGCATCCATTATGTTGCAGTTTACCTCTCAAGAAATGGCGGCCATTCGTCGTCGTGCCAGCCAAGACATTATTGAACAGATTATTGCTGACAATCAGGTGGTACTGAACTCTGAGACGCTTGTGCCGCCTGATGCGCGCGCGACATGGAACTTATATTACTTCTGCCCAACTCATGGTGTGCGTTTGAATTGGGATAGAAATAAACCAACTGAACACGTTTGCCCAGTGGATAGTGAAGTTCTGACGGGTGAACCTTATGACGGTGCCTGGTGGCGTTGGCTTAATGGACTGAACTCAAAAGCATGTAATGACTTAGGCTTACTTTGGCAGATCACCGAAGAAAAACTGTATCTTGAAAAAGTGCGGGAGATTTTGTTGGCTTATGCCGAGTACTATCCTGATTATCAAGAGCACGGTGGAATCCCATACAATGGGCCTGGTAAAGCCAATGCACAAACCTTGTGCGAGGCGAACTGCAATATCGATTTTGCTCGCGGCTATGATTTTATTAAAGATCAATTGAGCTTTGATGAACAAGCGTATATTGAACAACGCTTATTGCGTGAAGGCGCTCAATTTTTAATGCAGCATCGCGCTGATCAATTGCACAATCATGAAATGAAAATTTCCGCAACGATTGGAGTGATAGGGCTAATATTGAACGATCAATCCCTCATCAACTTTGCGGTTAATACCCCTTATGGCCTCAAGTATCAGCTAGAGAACGGCGTAAAAGGCGAGGGGTTGTGGTTTGAAGGCTCAATCCACTATCACTACTACGCATTACAAGCCCTGTTAAATTTTGAAAAAATGGCGTGCAAGACTGAGCATTCTCTGCAATCAGAGCCCAATTTTCACACGATGCTTGCGTTTCCTCTCAAGCTGTTAATGAATAATGGTGATTTTCCGCGTTTAAACGACTGTATTGCGGGACAAGAGAAGTTAACCCACAGCCATTTATTTGAGTTTGCCTATCGAGAGTTCAACGATCCATTATTTGCCTCGGCACTGCAAAATATTTATCAACGTTCGCCAAGAAACACTATTGATGCTCTGCTGTATGGTGTTGAGACGTTGCCAGGCGCAGAACAATTGCAGTGTCAGTCCATTCACGCTGAGCAATCGGGAGTGACGATCATGCACAATCGTCAGTATTCCAATATGCTCCTGGTAAAGCATTCTCCTTATGGGGGAGAGCATGATCACTACGATCGTTTAGGATTGATTATTAACCGCAATGGAAAAGAAATTCTGCCTGATCTCGGTACAACAGGGTATGGAGCAGAGTTGCATTATGGCTACTATAAAAATACCGCAACGCACAATACGCTGGCCGTAAATCAACAAAATCAACCGCCAGCCAATCCTCAAGTGAACCAGTTTGTTGAAGCAAATGAGTATACATGGCTAGACACGCAGACCGATTGGTGTGGTGAGCAGCCAACAGTTGATAGCCATACGATTGTTCAGTGGGACGATGCGGCTTATAAAGATGTGGTGTTTCGGCGTCAAATTCTATGGTTAGGTGACGTGGCGATCGAGTTTGATACGGTAAAAAACCCACATCAGCAGCAGTTAGATCTTATTTGGCATATCCGAGGAGAGCATCA
The DNA here is from genome assembly GCF_000827885.1 of Vibrio renipiscarius. Classification (GTDB taxonomy): domain Bacteria; phylum Pseudomonadota; class Gammaproteobacteria; order Enterobacterales; family Vibrionaceae; genus Vibrio; species Vibrio renipiscarius. Next base: position 779,642 of record NZ_JTKH01000006.1, read on the forward strand.
CACCTTGTCTCAAGCGAAAAGCTGCGACAACCCTCTTGATGGGCCCTTAGCCAGAATGACCGACAGCCATGAAATACCGTTGCACGAATCGATTGAATTAAGCTATGAAATTGAAGGACAAACAAATTTTAATCAGCAGATTTTAACCGACAGCAAAGCCACATTATTGCTAGGGTACGCCCCCGATAATCCGGCGACGAGCGAGTTGGCTTATACTCTTTTGCGTTGTAAAGACGCGATGCTTAAAACCACGGTTGTCCATAATTTAACGGAAAGTGATGATATACGCGTTATCGGGGTTGAATGGGGTTTTGATTCGATCAACTTTACGTTGCTAAGAAATGGATTAGCACGATCGGTTTATATTAACCAGCAAACGGGAGTTGTGTTGATTGATTAGCGACGTATCAGTCAAAGCAAGAGTCGCAAAGAGGTGTCGTTTATTCTAGTAAAACAAAAGCCGACGCGAAGGTCGGCTTTTGCTTATTTGCTGTTCAGACTGGGTTTGAGCAACGTGTACTTATATTAGTTATTCGCTTCTTTAACGCGAATTTTGTTCTTAGCAATCTCTTTCAGATTGAGTTTGCTCAACGCCTCATTAGCTTCTTCTTCATCTGGCATTTCAACAAAAGCGAACCCTTTTGATTGGCCTGATGCTTGATCAAGAACCAGTGTACATTCACGTACATCACCAAATTGGCTAAAAAGTTTGCGAATTTCTTGCTCGGTAGTTACACGTGCGAGGTTGCGAACGAGTAATTTCATAATAAATCGTCATATATGAGGAAGGTGGGTAGATTGTACAGGCTACCCACCAAAAACCAAGACAATTAGTGTCATCGAGACCGCGATGAAGGATGACACGATCGTTTTGCCGAATAAACGATCAAAGCATGATGAACTTGAATTCACCCGCGATGCTCGCAAGATAGCTTAAGTGGTGTAATCTCGAGTGTTTTGATGTTTGTTGTGAATGGTCACTCGATTACGTCCTTCTCGCTTAGATTGATAGAGCGCATGGTCAGCAAGTTTGTAGGCTTCGCAAAATTCATCGTTATATAACGCAACGCCGCCAACAGAAATGGTGACATCAATATTTGCGATGGGTTTGTGGGCGACATGTTCACGAATCCGTTCGGCTTTAGTATGAAGCATCTCATCATTCATCTCTTTAAATAACACCACAAACTCTTCGCCACCCCAGCGTATGGCAATATCATCCGATCGAATTTGGCTTGCGATACGGCGTGTGATTTCGGTGATCACTTCGTCACCCACTTTATACCCATAATTATCATTAATCATTTTGAAAAAATCGATATCGATAATCAGCATAGAAAAGTTCGATACTTTTTTTAAACGAGGCTCGTAAAAATCACGGCGATAGAAGCCCGTCATTTTGTCGCGTTTAATATGCACCTGACGCTTCTTAAACACGATCATCGAAAGGTAGGCGAATAAAGAGATAAAGAGTGACGGAATGAGAGTTAACTTGAAAATATCCAAAAATCTAAAACCAATCGTTATTGGTTCGGCATCCGAACAGGGAATAACAACTTGATGTTGATAAGCGGCCCATCCATGTTGAGTCGTCGCAACAGTCCAATGATCTTTATTGAATGTGTTAATCATTTGGTGGATAAAGTTTTCTCTGATATCAATCGCGAGCAACGCATCTAACATTCTATTGTTATAAATAGGGTAGTAAACCGTGCGAATCAATTGATCGGTACCTTCTTCTATATATGGCTCAGAGAGTTTGATATTACAGCTATAGAACTGATCAAATGTATTTTCTAAGCCTTCAAGCTTAACGATGCGTTGTATCACATCATTGGGTTTGTATGAGTGATAGCGTTTTTTGTATTCCGCACGTAACGGTGAAAAATGGCTGTAGTGTGCTGGATTTTCAAAAATAGCAATGGTCCAAATATTATCTTGAACCATCGGAGCCAATTCTGTTCGTAGTTTGCTCATGCCGTGGGAGAGAATTTTCACCTCTCCGCGGCGAATGACCATGATGTCGACACCGTTTTTCTCGTAGATTCCTTTCTCTAAAGTGATGCTGGTGGTGTTGTTATAATATTGAGCGAAGCGTCGGCTTAGCGAATAGATCTGATTAAAATCATTGATGATGCTTTTAGATAATCGATTGATTTGAAAAGAATTAAACATGGCGTATGACAAGCTAACAATAACTAAAACTAGTATTGATAATTGCAGTATCGGTACGATATGCCTTTGGTATGAGCGAAAAAAGGGCTGATGCATTTTGGTTTTTTTATTTTATTGTTTCTCCAATTATACAACCTAATTGGTATAGAACGAATGGTTAATTTTTAAAGGATGATGCTTAGTCTTCACAGAATGTGATGATACTCCTTACACCGAACCATGTGTTTGCCAATAGGCTCGTGAAGCATTTAACGTGAAATCGTCCGTTATTGTTCAATAAGAGAGTTATGTCGCTCTTTTTAATTTATATTCGATCTATGTTGGCCATAAATAGCAAAGCTATGCGACCATCCTCAAATCTGTTCTTTCCATAGGCCGATAAAGTGGACACTCTATTTGTATGGTATGTAACGATAGAACCTATTTACAGGGCGCTGAGCACATGACTAAATTAAAAATGAAGAGATAATGTGATGGACATAGAAAACAAAATACACAATAAAGAAGTCTACTATTGTGATAGCGATGAATTAGCCGCTAAGCAAATTAAATGCTTAGATGTACTTTATGATTTTAATCATACGCGCCCGACAGAAATGGCCAAGCGTCAATCTATTATGAAGTCGTTATTTGCAGAAATGGGCGAAAATTGCTACATCGAACCGCCATTACGCGCGAACTGGGGCATTCACACGCATTTAGGTAAGCACGTATACGCAAATTTTAATCTAACGTTAGTTGACGATACGCATATTTACATCGGTGATTACGTCATGATTGGCCCTAATGTCACTATCGCAACAGCAGGGCACCCGATTAATCCAGAATTGAGAAAAAAAATCGCACAGTTTAACGTTCCCGTTCGTATTGAAAACAATGTTTGGATAGGGGCGAATTCGGTGATTTTACCTGGTGTCACGGTTGGTGAAAATTCAGTCATTGGTGCGGGGAGTATCGTGACCAAAGACATCCCTGCAAATGTTGTTGCAGTAGGGAACCCATGTCGAGTATTGCGTCCCATAGGAGAGCATGACAAAGAATACTATTATCAGGACATGAAACTTGATGAGGCGTTATTGTAATTGAGGAAATGCATCCACGGGTTGTGGTGCTATAGATACAACAAAGCCCGCTAAAAAGCGGGCTTTGTGTTTGTTCATAAGAACGAATATGGTGGACCCGGGCGAACTCGAATCGCCGACCCCCGCCATGTCAAGGCGGTACTCTAACCAACTGAGCTACGGGTCCAGATTGTTCTCTGCATGGCTATTTGAATAACAATGCAATTCAGGAATGGTGCGTCCAGGCAGACTCGAACTGCCGACCCCCGCCATGTCAAGGCGGTACTCTAACCAACTGAGCTATGGACGCATTCCCGTGGAACGAGATGGATATTACCCACTGTTTTCGGGTCGTGCAAGATTAATTTCGAGTAAATTGAACTGTTTGGATGACTTGTGTGCGAATTGATCGAAATTCATTCTAAGTGGAAAAATAAAACGTGCGCTATGTCACGTAATACTTTGAGGCCCAAGCATTACGTGACGAAAATGAGATTAATCGTCGAGTTTTATTGGCCCCTGCCATTAAACATGACGACCACCGTGCTTAACATAATGCTGCTATCCATCATTAACCAAGATTTAGTCGAGTGCAGTGACAGGGCGTAGCTGTGGTCAAATCCCACTTTTCTTCGTACATCGTCAAGACAGGTATCATAACCTTGATTGACTTGCGCCAGTCCGGTGATTCCAGGCATAACGCCATAGGTTCTATCAGCAAAATAGGGAATGGCGTTTTCAAGTTCGTTATAAAACGTCGGGCGCTCTGGGCGTGGCCCAATTAATGACATTTCGCCTTTAAGCACATTCATTAACTGGGGGATTTCATCTAAACGTGTTTTGCGTAAGAAATGCCCAACGGGTGTGATTCGCGGGTCGTTTTTCGTCGCCCAGACAGCGCCAGAGCGTGACTCTGCATCTTGGTACATCGTCCGAAATTTAATAATGTTAAAGAGTGTCATTTTATCTGGCGTTGATTTGCCGACACGAAGTTGGTGATAAAAAACAGGTCCGGGTGACGTTATTTTGATCGCAATAGCGATGAGCGGTAAAACGGGCGAAAGAATGCAGATGGCAAATACAGTGGCAAGTAAATCAAAGCAGCGCTTTGCAATCCATGTTGATGAGTGAGTAGGGATGTGTGGCATAACGAGCTCCTTAAACCTTTTTCCAATGGCCATTTTCTATGCCGGCGATATAACGCAAACCACCATAAAAATTAGCAATGTGTCCAGTAACAAAATAAGAAAGGAATCGGCAATAGCGATTTGATAGCGATCGCGGGAATACCATGCTGAGTCCGGCAAGACCGTAGATAAACAGTTGTAGACCCAGCGCAAGGGCAAAAAATACGTGATTCGCTAATATTGCTGAGGATATGAAGCAAAAAATCATCAAATAGGGCGTCAGCAAACGCAACCCTTTACCGGAAGCAAAAGCAAAGGCGACGGCTCGGTAGCGAGGTAAGAAGAGGTCGGCGAGTTGAATCGCTTGCTGCATGTTTCCGGCAGAAATTCGAATCCGACGCTGGTAGTCCTGATTGCTATTACTGTTTTCTTGTTCTATCGCCATGACATTTGGTTCGTAAATCGCTTTGTAACCACGGCGAACAATCGCCATGGGAAGAATGAAGTCATCGTTAATTGTATTGTTTGCAAGTGGCTGAAATAAGTGGGTGCGAAAGAGATAAAACGCGCCGTGAGCGCCTATATTGGCCCCTAAATGCGCCTCGCCAAGCTGGACCATGCTCTGATAGCGCCAGTATTTTTCTTCTGCGAGATTCGCCTCACTAAAATTGCCTAATTGATATTGGCTGTTCAGTACTCCGATACGGGCATCATGAAAGTGGTGGTCTGCCAATAGCAAAGCATCGATGGATATTAATGCCGAAACATCGCTTAGGGCTGTTATGTCGCTCGAAATGGTCGGCATTAAGTGATTAATGATGGCAACTTTGCCGCGATTTTCGGTGAAGTTGAATATCTCAAAGTGTGTTTCACTGCATATTGCTTCTTGTATGGTGTCTTCAGCAATGGAGACGGTATCATCAGTGCATCCATCGCAGGCGATGATCACATTGTAGCGATCGCGTGGATAGTCTAAGCAAGCCAGGTTGCGAATTTTATCTGCAATCCATTCTTGTTCGTTATAGGCAGGGATGACAATCGTGATCGACGCTCGCGCTCGATCGGCACGGCAGCTTTGGTAGTGTCGCAACGGCCCTTTAAAGGCGTCGACTTGCTTGGATTTTGCTAGCCAGTTGAGTAGCAGTGGATAACCCAAGTGATGATAAACAATCAGTGCGCCGCTGATAAAAAAAAGCGTAATTAGTACAAGTTCGATCATATTAGGTATTCCCCAAAGAAAGACGTTGATAAGCGTGAAGCATGTGATGAATGTCGTTGTTTTTAACAACAAATGAACGAGGGTTCTGTGGTTTCGCTTGTGCCAAAATAGAATAGATTTGATCCGCTATCGCTTGAGCATTCTCAGCGTTAAAGAGCCCGCCAGTGTTTGGGCAAATGGTCTCTTTAACGGCGCCAACATCGCTTGCAATTGTCGCGGTGCCGCAGGCTTGTGCTTCTAGCGTCGCGAGTGGGAAGCCTTCGTGTCGAGAAGGGAGACAAAATACATCCAGAGATTGATAAAACGTGGGCATATCATCCACTAAACCCAACCATATGATCCGGTTCTCTACACCGAGATCTTTACTCAGTTGTTTTAGATCTTTTTCTTGCGAACCAATGCCGGCAATCGCCAAGTTAAAGGTGCGTGGCAGCAGTGCCAACGCGCGGATCATCACATCGTGTCCTTTTACTTTTTCCAACCGACCCGCACTACCAATGAGCATGGCTCCTAATGGGAGATCGAGTTGCTGTCGTGCTTGTTTCTGATTGCCTGAATGAAAGCGACGGCAGTCGATACCATTTTTGATGACGGTGATATCACGGTAATCAAATACACGCTTTAAGTTCATGCTTACTTCGTCAGCGTCGGCAACCAACCGTGGCTGAGTCAACATAAGCAAAAAGCGTTGTAGCCAAGCATGCTTGGGGGTATCGAAATGCCACGCGTCGTGTTCGGTATGAATGTGCTGTGCTTGCTGAGAAGATTTCGCCGCAATACCGGCATATAACAGTGGGCCAATATGATGAGTGTGAATCACATCGGGCTTGATCAGAAGGAAAAGTCTGCGCAACTTTTGGATAGTCGCAAGATGAAATTGGCGAGGCTTGTTGAGAAAAATAATGTGCTGCTCGAAGTCTTGCAGTTTGGGCCATTGCTTGATTGAGTCTTCGCGTTCACCTTCCAGCGCGATGATCAGGACGCGCTGTTGAGCATGACGACAACGCAACATTTCTAATACCATCGACTCGATGCCTCCTGGCGTAAGGTGTTGAACAACATGAATAATCAGTTGAACCTTACTTGGCTTGGTCGGCGCTGTTTTTTCATTGGCTTCATTATCAAATGTCATGACTGGATTCCTCATGGGTGATAACTAGAGGTTGCACCTTACGTGCCAAGAAAATAGCTATTAAAATTCAATGGCTTATATTTTCATTCTGTTGATTGGTGCAATGTTTTTTATTTTGAGAATCGATCTGACGATTGAGATGACGATGATGGCTAAGGTTGAGGTATATTCGGTAAGGTGATCACGATTTTTGCGTTGGTAATCTGCTTAATTTGCTCCGAACGACGGATAGAGCTATCAAATAGTTCAAATAGATAAGCAATGCCAATACCAAGCGCCAAACCGCCCATTAGGCCAGCCAAGACGAAAATCAGCGTGGGAAAATTAGCGGGTGAGCTTGGCGTGTAGGGTAAATCAATAATCTTCACGCGTTTTTTTTCTTCAAATACACCAAGTGAACCGGTCAACTGCGCCATCTCATAACGTTGTAATAGTTCATCATAGAGTTGGCGTTTGATTTTGGCATCTCGCTCTAAGCGATGCATGATTTTGGCCGTATCACCAAAATTTTGGGCATTTTGTTCTATTTCTTGAATCATCGTTTTTAGGCTTTTCGTTTCTTCCGTTAATGACTCGTAACGGCCTCTTAAAATCTGTAAACCGTGAAGCTGTGTGACCAATAAGGGTTGAACGTCGCTTAAATCTGACAAAGTATTGCTGCTGGCAATGTCCCATAATTGATCGCTGGTCACATCTGGCTGGTCAACTTCAAGTAGGCGATTGCGTTCGCTCTCCAAGCGTTTTAGTTCTCGCTGCTTAGCTTGTACTGCGCTATGGCTCTCTGTGTATTTGGCTTGCAGTAGCGTCAATTGACTTCGAATTTCAATGATTTGATCTTCAATTCGTCCAATCACTGGATTGGTTTTGGAGAGCTGTTGATCAAGCGAGCCCAAACTTTTTTCTACACCGGCCAATTCGGCTTGTTTTTCGGCCAAGTTTTGTTTTAACAATGACAGTTGTGTCAGGCTTTGATTTTGCATTTCAGGAGTGACGGCCAGATGGCGATTACGGTAGTCGGCGAGCGCTGTTTCCGCTTTTTCTAGTTCTTCACGTCGCTTTGTTATGTGAATGGTTAAGAATTTACTTGAGTCTCGAATTGATGAACGCTCCGGCGCTAACAGTTGTTCAATAAAGTGTTCGCTGATAGAGGTTAATAGCGAGGCCATTCCGTCGCGTTCTTGCGCAGAAAGTTGTATGCGTAAAAAGTCCTTCCCGGGTTGGCTTACGGTTAAGTTTGACGATAATCGCTGAATGATGCGCTCTTGTTCTAGGTCGGACATAGTGTCGTTAATCAACCCATTATCGCGGGCGACAGAGTGCAATATATGGCGGCTTTTTAATAGCGTACTTAACGCGTTTAAGCGCTCTTTCAACATGGTTGAAACGGCAATATCTTCGAGAAAGGGGTTCATCTTCGCCGTCTCTTGGATCAACATGCTGGTATGCGAGATATAGACCGTTGGCGTAAGTTTGGCGATGAATAAGCCGACAAAAGGTAAAATGAGCGTCGGCAACACAATGACGTACCGCTGTCGCCAAGCCGCATTCAGAATTTGAATAAATCGGTTAGAGATATTATTCATAACAGGTTAATCAATTGACGAACAAATTGGCTACGGGCACTCCAACTTTCAGACGCAACGATATCCGCAGAGATCTTAGACTCATAAACCGCCAGTCTCAGTGCTTCTGCCATTTCATGTGCCGTGTCCACAATGTTAATGTGCTTCGAGTAAGCGTCTAACGCTGGGAATGGTGTGGCAATCACAGGGGCGCCGGTCGCTAAATACTCACGAAGTTTAAGCGGGTTACAAGCTTGAATTTGCTCATTAGATTTAAATGGCAACAAGCTGGCTTGCCAGTGTTGGCTATAGCATGGTAATTGATGATGAGGCTTTGGACCGAGGTAATGAATATTATCCAACTTCGGCAGTGGGTAATGGGTCATTTCATTTGGACCGATAAACACAAAGTCCCAATGCGGCAGATTGAGCGCGACGTAATTGATCAGCTCATAATCAAGCCAGCTGGAAAGGCTACCGTAAAAACCCGCGACAGGTTTACCATTGTTCGGAAAGTCCGCGGCTTTAGGGGCCGGTTGGCTAAATAGATCGATATCGACACCATGAGGTAGAAACATGGTTTTGCAGCGAGGAAATTTCGCGCAGATTTTTTCGCTCGCACCAAGAATAATGTTGGCTCTCTTCGCCATCTTTTCTTCGTGCTCGGTGACAACGTGGTGGTCAACGCCAGCCAGAGACGAAAAGTCATCGCCACAATAATAAATCACTGCAGATTCGTTAAGGTGCCCACACAGATCGGCGGCGGTGGGCAATGAGCTCCATAAAATCGGGCGCTCAATATTGTGCATCTTTAATATTGGCAGCAGCTGTTTAAGCATCATTGCCTTTGCCATTTTTCGTCCGATAGCCGTAGAGGGCGCTGGGATTGTACGCAAATTGACGACGTGAAAGTTATCCGGTAACTGGGATGGTGTGGAGAATCCTTGTTTGGCTTGACCAAGCAGTTTGCTCACCGCGCGGCGACAATCGTGGCTATTGAGCTTAGGCTGGCGTAAGCCAATCGAATTTACCCAAATAATTTTGCGCATTTGTGGCAGGTGTTTCACTAAGTGCTGTGTGCTTGATGGCAATCCGCCAAAATCTTCTCCGAAGACGATCATATCACGCATAATGTTGCTCCTTTAAATGACGAACGACTCTCGCAGGGTTGCCAACCGCAACGGTGAAATCAGCAAGATTTTGAGTGACCACGCTGCCTGTTCCGACGATACAACCTTCTCCAATGGTGACATTGGGGCATATGGTCACATTGGTCCCAATCCAAGCGTCACGCTTTATAATGATGTCGCCGGTGTTTTCTTCTTCATCAGGCGCACCAAGCGCGCGTTGCTCTGCGTCTCGTGAATGCCCGGAGTAACCGAAGATAAAGGCGCCACTCGCAATGCGGACGTTATCTTCAATCACCACTTTGCCGCTGACGGCAATCGTGGTTTGCCAGCCGATATCAACATTGTCCCCAACGATGAGTGTTGGCGATGCACTTTGAACGCGGCCGGATAAAGTGGTGCGTCCGGAAATTCGGCATTGGTTGCCAATCTCGATCGTTAAGGGACCTGAGGTGAAGGGCAATCCGCCATACAGATAAAGTTGGCGTCCGCATTGCGCCGCTCGTCCTTTAAATGCTGGGGTATAAATGAAAACACGCAGTGCGGTATTCAAAACCATGCTGATACTTTGAACAAGATGTAAGAGAATGACATTGATGAAACGCGGAGTCGGTAAACCCGCGCTGCGTGCGCTCTTCAATAATTGAAACAGTTTTTGGCAGCGTGGATCTGGATGGGTTTGCAGCCAAATTTTCAGTGACGTAACAGACATAGCTGGCCTCATTATTCGATACGTTTATGTGAGTGTTTCACATTACGTGCCAGTTATTTTGTTGTTTAAAATCAGGTGGATAGTTATTTGTTTTCTGAGGGTTCATGTTGATTCGCATTTTGAGAATCAACATGAATAATGCGATGGCAGGCAATCGCCAGCCCAGAAAGAATATAGATGGGCCAGTTAAAACCTTGTGTTAGGAAAGTACCGGAGACAATGGTACCGATAAGACCGGCATAGACGGCAAAGGCGGTGGCATGGACATAAGGGGAGAAAGTCGAGGGTGAGTTTTGTAATAACTTTAGGTTTTGGCGACTGGTTTTTACCACAGAGACAATAATCCCAACAAACACGATGAGGCCGACAAAGCCAGACTCGGCCAATACGCCGAACCATGTACTATGCACGGCGTGGTTTAAACCATCCCAGTGAGAGGTATAAAAATAATAGTTCGAGTAGAAATTGTCGATCCCAACACCAGTGAAAGGATGTTCAAGCGCCATTTTAAACGCCGCCTGCCACGCATACAGTCGACCCATGGCGGATTCATCAATCCCATCTTCTGCGGCACCACCTGATTGTCGCTCGGAGATCCCTGCCAAAGAAAACAGCACACCAATCGCAATAACCCCCAATAAGCCCAATAAAAATTTAGAACGAATATGTCTGAGACCAAATATGCCCAATATCGCAATACAGCCTAATAAACCGCCGCGGCTTTGGGTTTCGATAACCGCGTAAAAAGCGGCAACGCTGCACAGAGCCGAGAAGAGTCGTACCCATCCTAATGAACGGGTCATTGTTAAGCTCAGTGAAAAGGCGAGGGGAAACATCAACACTAATGAGAGATCATTCGGGTCACCAAGCATAGAACCAAAATCACGACCAATTGAAACCCGTGTATTTTCCACCAAGCCTATACCATTAATGGCATTGCTGATTGCCACTCCTGCGATCAACAAACCAGCGCAGACAATCATTAGAGCGATACGTTTTAAATTCAATTCGCTATTCACTAACCAGGCGATGGCGAGCGTCATAATGATGATTTTCCAATACACATTCTTGAAATATTCAATTGCGATGCCTCGGTTTGAAGCAAAGATAAGACCAATGATAATCAGTAGCCAAAATGCCAGTAACCAACCAAAGCAAGGGTGCCAAAATGGTTTGATTTGCTTACTGATCACTATGTGAAAACATAACGCAGCGAGAGCGCCAGCAGAAAGCAGAAGAGGTAGGCGAAAATTGTAGAGGATGGGTAACGCTTCGTGGATACGAAAGAATGAGAACAATACAAAAAGACTCACAAACCAGAAGGTTTGATTGATCACAAATACGCCGGCAAGGGGCAACACACAAGCGACAAGAACAATTTCTGGTCTTGGGTTAAACAGCCAAACCAAAGAGGTGATCAAGCATAAAGCCAGTAAAATAAATAAGCGGACATTGGTAATACCTGGCGGTTGTTTTGATGTCGGTAAGCTGACCGGTGTATTTTTCTTCTTCATGCTACTTACCTGCTCGCCATTGGTCTATGGCGCCACGCAACTCATGAATCGGCAGTGTGAGCAGTTGCAATCGTTCGGCAATGAACAGCAAAAAAACGGGTTGGATGACCGCAAATAACACCATGAGGGAAGGGGCGATATCGGCAAAAGTGCTGATAAGAAAAAGGCTATTTAATCCAATAAGAAAACAGAGCGAGGCGGTTTGATAAGGCAGTACCGCGATTTTTTGGCTTAGTCCCCATACCCAGAAAAAACGGACAATCTGCGCCACACAGATCGTTGAAATGATAAACCAAATTGAGTGCCAGTTAAAAACGAGAATCGCCGTTAATAAAACCATCAGCGTTAAGCTGGTGACCACGAGATTAATCAGCAGCAACGCTTGGGTTTTCTTCTGTTTTAAGAGGCCAATATTGACGATTTCGACGAATTCTTTAAATAGCATCGCAGTGCAGCACAGCGCTACCAAACTGGCCGCGAGATGATATTCAGCTGGCAGATAAAGGGTGACAAACCACTTGGCTAACCATGCAACGCTCAGTGAAATAATACAGGCATACACCATTCCACCTTGGCTGTTTTTTGCGGTTTGCTGGGGGCCTTTATCTTTCCAGCATTCAAAGCGTTTTGGCATCCACCACATATGAAAAGGTTGTAATAAAATCCCCACCGCTAACGCAAACTTTAGGGCAATAGCGTACTGGCCTAGCATGTCTAAACCGGCACTTTCAGCCACAATCCAGCGTTCACCGCCGTTGAGGCCAAAGGCGACTAGGCTTGAGCCGACAATGGGTAAGCAATAACGTAAGTAGTGTTTGAGCTGACGGAATGACAGCCAGCGAATCTGAAATCGATGCTGTATGTGTAATAAAATACACTGTAGAAGCGCGGTAAAAACGCCAGCGGAAAAGACGGCGGTGACGGTGGGGTAATAATGGACAATCCATATAATTAATGACACTTGAGTGACAACGCTCACCAGGCTGAGTTTAAAAAACAATTCGGCACGCCCTTGCAAGCGAAGCCAGGCGAGGCTGATCGCCAACGCGCTTTCGAGTAGAATCGAGGCGACAATCAACAGCCTTTGAAGTGGGGTGAAATAGTGTTCAAAAACGGAAACATTGAAGGCCCATTGATAAAACAATAGCAGCAAACTCAAACTGAGTATGACGAGAAAGGCCATCAAGATGGCGCTGATATAGAGTGCATTGGCCGCGTATTGGCGTTCGTCATCTTGTTCGATGGTCGCAACAAACCGATACAGATTTTCATGCATTGCTAATGATGCGATCAAGGCGAATAACACCGTGGTTGTCGCCAGCAGTTCAAGTTGCCCAATTTGCGTAATGGACAGGTAGTGAGCGGTGAAGGGAAGCGTTAATAACGAGCCCCCTTTAATAAGTAAAAGCGCAAAGCCGTACAGCAACATTTCCTTTGCTGCGCGTCCTAGTGAGCGGCTCACGGTTAAGCTACTCATTGTAACCTTCAGTGTTAACGACATTTTGTGCCTGTTCTGAAGAGCGTGCGTATTGAACACTTACGCAATTCACAATACGCGCGTACGTCTGGGCTGCATTGTAATGTTGAGATATTTTGTACCCCTGTGCTTGAATGTTTTGTAAGTGTTTACGATTTTGATAAGCCGACAATATCGCCTGACTCAGTGAGGTTGAATCACCCGCTTGATATTTGATGCAATGGATGTTGTGTCGTAGCTTTTGATCCCAATAGCTACCGTCTCGAGGGATGATCACACACATACCGGCGGCCAACGCCTCAAGGATAGATAAGCCAAACGGTTCATGGTGGCTGGTGGACACAAAAATATTGCATTGGCTGCGAATGGCATCGAGATTCGCAGGGTCATGATGCCACCGTGTGTGCGCGATGTTGACCGGGGCTACAGACATATCGAGTGTGGTTTGCTTTGGTTGGATGTAGCAAATCGTGCTGGCCACCGGTTGGATAAACTGAATTTTTCGCAAAGAGTCGATAAACACATCAAGCCCTTTCCATTTCAATAGCGAGGCGCACCAGAAGCAAACGGGAAAGCGCGCCGTGGTTTTGCTTGGCCAATTTTGACTCGAAATACCATTAACAAAGGGTTGAAATGCAGGTGAGTTGAGGAAATGCAGCGCCAGATTCTCGCTGTCGTCAATCTGTGTATTGTCCTTGATGTAGTGTGACAGCGCCGCTGTGATGCTTGGTTTCGCAGAGGGCAGATAGAAGACATTGTTTGCTTTTGTTAGGCACCAACCAATTGAGCGTGAGCAAGCGACGTTGCCATGAATTAATTGGACAACGGAATAGTCGGACAGTGCTTTTGCCAGATAAATCGACATATCAATGCCTGGCCCCGAAGCGCCAATCACATGGTGAACTTTGGGCAAGCGAAGTAGGGTGAGCAGCAGTATGAAGGTGAAATAACATTGGTTAACCCAATAGAGCAAACCACAAAACTGCTGGCTAAGCCAAGGGATTGACGTGAGTGTGACGATGTTCACTTTGTGATTTTGCACGAGTGACGAATGCTGCCAATACTCGCGGTCGACGGTTAAAATCGTTAACTGCACCTCATCCGGATTGCATTGATTAAGCGCCTCGCTTGTGGCAATTTTTGATCCTCCCTTAAACGGGATAGGATCAAAGATCAGATTGTGTACACGACATGAGTGGTTATTTGACATTTAAACCTCCCAGCGCGTGCGGCGCAGTCTAGGGAATTTGGTGTCTGGATAGCGTGATTTTATCCGTTTGCCGAAGGCCGTTTTTAAGGGCTTTAATCCTGACAATAAGCAAGGGGGTTGCTGTGCCGTTTGCTCGAGTAGTTCATCATAAATGGCTTCGACTTCAGAAACGTAGCGGCGGTGATTGAATTGTTGTTCAACCGTTTTTTTCGCTCGTTGGGCTAGGGTTAGGCATTGTTCTTTGTGTGAGTGGATGCAGCGCATCATATCAAGCAGCGGTGTGTAGCCTTGGTTGACGTAAAGCAAGGCACTCTCGCCATGCTGAACAATTTCTGGAATTCCCCCCTCAAAAGGCGCAATGATGGGAGTCCCAGCAACCGCCGCTTCTGCGACAACTAAGCCAAACGCCTCTTGACGGGCGCCACTCACGAACGCATCTGATCCTTTAAGCCACCCAGCAACATTGTGCTGCTCGCCAACGAAATGAACATTTTTTGATAGGTGGAGCTGTTCACACAGCTGTATTAACTGGTTTTTCTGCTCGCCATCACCCACCACAACTAAATGACTGTTTGGGTACTCTAATGTGAGGTAGCGCAGCGCTTGTATAATACGATCTACCCCTTTTCGGGCAATCAAGGACCCGACGGTCGTATAGACAGTATCTTCTGGTTGTAAGCCCAGTCTTTGACGTACATCCACTTCCGGTTGCACTGAGAGTTTGGCGACGTTAACGCCATTATGGACAACAGACAGCTTACTTTGTGGGTAGCCGTCTTCACGTAAACTCTGAGAAATGGCATCACTGGCCGTAATGACGTGGGGAGATAAATGCAAACCCAACGTGACGCGGTCACGCGCTTGATAATCGCTGTGCAGATGAGTGACAAGTGGACACTGAGATAGGCGCGCGGCGAGTGCCATCCATTGACAGGGCGCACCGCTGTTGGCATGCACCAGCGAAATGTTATAGCGTTGAATCAGTTGTCGTCCTTTTTTGACGAGCGCTAACCAATGAGTGACATCCATTTTGGGAGACGTCCAACCGAGCAGCAAAGGGAAGGTATCCAATTGATACTCGATATCCGCTTCTTCTAAAAACGGTACGAGTGCAGGGTTATTGGTCCAAACAAAAGGGACAAATCGTTGTTGATCAAGGTGACTGATTAAATCAATCAGACATTGTTCGCTGCCTCGAATCCAATCATCACCATAGTGAACGTAGAGTATGTTTGTTTTCTTTTTCATCGGTTAGCCTGCCAACGTTATAGGAAGTGTAGCTAACACTACGCAAGGCTAATGCCAATAAATCTAACAATATAATTGCTTGTATTTATTGGCTAAAAAAGAGAGAGGGCGAGAAAGAAAAATCAATTCTCAATTTGAGAAGCAAGATGAAGTCCGCTGTTGCGGTAGAACGTTATCATTTTAGGAATAATTGCGCTTTGCGAATGGTGTTGCAGAATCGTATTGGCCGCATTAACGCGAATCGCGGATTTGGCATCGTCACTCAGTGCAAGCCAATCAGCCAGTTTCTTTGCTAGCATAGGTTCGCTGTCGGCTATCCATCCGTTTACCCCGTCGTTAATAAGGCGCGGCAGTTCACCAACAGGAAAGGCGATAACCACAATGCCTCGGACCATGGCTTCTAATGCGACCATAGGTAAACCTTCAAAATGAGAACAGATGACCAAAACAGAAAGCGTTGGCCAGCTCGCCTTCATGTTGGGTTGGTAGCCATGGCAGGTCGTATTGCCAGGAGCCAGATCTTGAACGACCTTCTCCAGTGGCCCTTCACCAAAAATATCAAATAATTCGTTAGGGAACGCCTGTGCTAAACGACAAAAACGTTCAGGGGCTTTTTCTTCACTTAGACGTCCAACAAAGGCAATTCTTTGACCGTGGCTGAAGGGGATATCTTGGCAATCAATAAAATTGTCGAAATAGCAGGAATGAGAAGGGATTTTAGCTTTAATACCATGACTCACTGCGATAGAACGATCCGAAATAAAGGCGCTGTATCTATCCAACCAATCATACATTCTTACCTTGCCACGGGGCGTTTCGCCAGCGTGATACGTCGAGATTTGCGTACAGCGCGTGCGAAGCTTCGCCATTTTTGTCAGTAAGCTCGCACGATAGCCATGGGCATGCACCACATCAGGCTGGCATTGTTTGATCTGGTCAATAAGCTCAACAAGCGCAGAAGAATGGCTTTGCCCAAGAAACGCATAATGAATGCCGAGTTTTTCTAGCTTGGCGCAAAGAGGAGAGGCAGGAGTGTAGGCGCAAATCAACCATACTTTAACGGTTTGCTGGTATTGAATGAGCCCTTGAGCCAATTGCAAAACATGGGTTTCGATGCCGCCAAATTGACGGCTATCGAGAACCAACCATATCTCGCTAGACGAGGTTTTTGTCATCTTCTGTTTCCCACGCTTGTTTCTTGCGATAAACCGTAGAAGGACTGAGTTCGAGTAAAACCGCCGCATTTAGAACGTTACCATCACAAAGTTCAATGGCTTGTTGGATCGCCTCTCGTTCGATCTGCCACATGGGACGAATGACGGTGTTGGCGTCTAGTGGGCGCATTTCGTTAGTGTGAACGTCGGCATTCGTTTCGGTATTCGCTTCGTCCAATCCATTGTCTATCGGATGCATGCTATGGGGCGGTGTCGAAGAGTGGACTAATGTTGCTGGCGTTCTTTCATGGTTGACTGCCACGCTGGATGGTCGTTGGCGCGTCGTCGTTTGTTTTGAGGGTACGATTTGAGCGGGCAGATGCTCGGCATTGAGACGAACATCGTCATTTAGCACGACAATATTACGCAAAATATTTTGTAGTTGTCGTACATTGCCTGGCCATTCATAGCGGCGTAAAAGGCTTTCTGCTTCTTTGCTGATGGTTTTGAATTTCTTACCATCTTGTTTCGCGTACAGCTTGAGAAAGTGGTTGGCTAATATGGCAATGTCACCGCCTCGTTCGCGAAGCGGCGGCATTTCAACCGGTACAACGTGCACTCGATAGTAGAGATCTTCTCTAAAGCGATTTTCTTCCACCTCAACAAGGGGATCTCGGTTGGTCGCGCAAATTATTCGGATATCGACTTTTTGTTCTTTCATGCCTCCCAATGGAGTGAATGTGCCTGTTTGCAGAAAACGCAGTAATTTCTTCTGCATATCCAAATCCATTTCACACAATTCATCAAGAAATAGGGTACCACCGTCGGCCATTGTCGCCGCGCCTTTTCTATCGGTTACCGCGCCAGTAAATGCGCCTTTCATATGACCGAAAATTTCGCTTTCCATCAGATCTTTAGGAATTGCGCCGCAGTTAATGGCAATGAAAGGTTTATCTCGACGTTTACTCTCTCTATGTATTGCTTCAGCACATACTTCTTTACCCGTGCCACTCTCGCCAATGATAAAAACACTTGCCGTCGTTGGCGCGACGGAATCAATGATTTTGTATACCCCTTGCATGGGTAGGCTTCCGCCAATAAATCCGTGAAAACGCGTGCGATCAAAGCGGCTTTCGATGTTCTCAACCAGATCCTCTAATTTCGCTCGTTGTAAATGCAGATTAATCGAGGTCTTTAATCGGTCTGCTTTGATCGGCTTCTCTAAAAAATCTTTGGCGCCTTTTTGCAGAAGATTTACGGCCATATTGACCGACCCATGTGCAGTGGCCACAATGACCGAGGTCGGGACTTGATTTTCGACGATCCAATCAAGTATCTCTTCGCCATCCATGTCGGGTAATTTGAGATCAAGGATCACTAATTGAGGTACATTTCGCTCAATAAAGGCGATGGCTTCTCGGCCTGTTTCCACATGAAATAGGTCAAAGGGTTCATCTTTGACGTATTGTTGATAAAGAACCGCCAGCGAGGTTGAGTCTTCGATTAAAAGTACTTTTGATTTCATTGGCACTTCCTTGTTATGACATTGAAATTATTTAAATATTGGTTTTATTCTGAAAAGCCTAAGGTATTTCTATGGGCAAGTGCCACGAGAGATCGCTGCGCGATATCGATCAATTCATGATGATATTCAAATGCTTCTTCGCTTTGTCCTTTGAGGCAAAGGTGCTCAATTTTACGCGCTAAATCGGAAAGCTCTCGGTTTCCAAGCGCCAGCGATGAACTGCCTAATGTGTGGCTTTCAAACTCAAGTGTCTTCGCATCTCGCTCAATAAAAGCGTTGTTCATTGTGTCGATTCGCTCGGTTGACTCTTCAATATAGTGCTCAATCAAAAGGGGTAAAACGTCTGCGCTAGTATCTTGAATCATTTGTTGCAAGATCTCTTCTTCCACAAGTTCAATATCCACGGTTGTCTCCTTACATCAATTCCGACAGCAACGAGTCACTATTGGTGCATTTTCGTTGGTTATAATTTAAGAATAGATGAATTTTTTCAATTGGTTGTGACAATTGTAGGGGTTTTGACATGTAACCCTTTATTCCTGCATGTGTGATGAGAATACGGTTATTCTCAGCATGCTTGTTCTTTAATGAGCAAAGTGAAGGGCGTCTGGGTGATAGTTGTGGTCGTGTCGCGCGTACATGTTGCGCTCGGGGCTTGGCATCATGCGTTTGTCGCTTATCTAACGTTCGGCCTTAATTCAAGGCTAAGCTCAGTTCTAGTTCTTAGTCTGTAACTGAAAGACGTCGATGAGAGTGAGAGCGGGCAGGAGTAGACACGACAAGCCGCTAAGCGATTTGGGTGAGCAGTTCATTCTGAAGTAATTTGGCACTCCAGCGTTGTCGCCATTTTTGCGGAATCCAATGCAGCCGATTGAGTTCTCGCACCATTTCTTGCGCAAGACTGGGTTGGTATTGGCTATTCATCACACAGCCAATAATGTCGGCTTCACTGCGGTTTAATAATTCCATCGCAGAGTGTAAATGATGCTGACGAGTATGAGCACCTAAGACCACGAGCAAGGTGTGCTGACAAGCACTGGCAACACATTGCGCCGAAATATTACCTTGGTTCACCTGCAGTAACGGTGATGTATCAATGACCACTTTATCAAAATCAATTAACCAAGATTGAATCATTTTTTGCAAGTAGTGCGGGTTTCGATAATTAACTATCGCGGACTGTGAGCAAGGTTTGATGATACCGGTAAAAACACGACCATTTTCGACCTGTTGCAGCCAGGTAACCTCGTCACCGTCGGTCTGATGGGGAAGACCTAACGGCTCAAAGGCGGAATGAAAGAGATTGAGGTCCACCAACAGTGTCGATTGTCCCGCCAGTAAAAAACGCTCGGTTAACGCAGCGGCAACCGATGTGACACCGTCACCTGAGTGGCAGGCCGTCACGCATATTGAGCGCGACTGGGCGCTTTCCGCGGCCAGATAAATTTGTTCTATCTCATCGTGCGTCGCAGGAATCATTACAGCGCTCCTATCAAAACAATGGTGGTCGTCAATCGTAGTATGTCTTCAAGGCCGACACGCGCTTTTTCTAAGAAACTGTCGCGGCGATCAGGCACAAAGATGGTGTCACCTGCTCGAATCACGGGCAACTCATAGATATTGGCGGTTTTACTAAAATTAATTAGATTGAAGGTGCGAGCTTGTTCTTGGCAGCATGACATATTGACCACCGAGATTTTTTCTAGATACGCGCTGTCACTTGGGCCTCCTGCTTCAGCAAGAATGTCAAGAATCGTCATATTATCGTTAAACACGTAACGGCCGGGTTTGTTCACAGCGCCGAGAATACGGATGGTGGACTCTTTACTTTTGTCGAGCCAGTTCTTGTCTTTCTCGGGAATATAAATGGTGTCACCCATAGTGACGTTGGGCAGCAATGATTCGTCACCCGTCTCAAAGTAAAGTGATAGATTTAATTGACTCACTTTTGAGTAGGTTTTGTCACGATGCGTCACTCGGATGTTGTGGATGTCGGCATCTTTGGTTGGGCCATCGGCGGCAGACAAAATATCCAAAAAGTGCATCTCTTTGGTGAAGCGATAACGACCAGGAGAATTGACTTGGCCGAAGACATAAATAGAAGCATCAGAGCTTTGGCGAACCCATTGTGATTTGTTGTCTGACGGATCTTGCGGTAAATCATGAATACGGACGATGGATCCTGCACTGATGTAGGGCAGATCGTAACTTGGTGCTCCGTTGATGATGAATTCATCTAAGTTGAATGTGTGTAGTTTGCCATCGCCATTCACCACTTCAATCTTGGTGGTATCGGCTCGTAACGTGGGTCCACCAACGTGGGCAAGCAAATCCATTAAGTCCATTTCATTCGACCATTCAATGCGACCTGGTCGAACGACTTCACCAATAACACTGACGGCTCGGTCGGGGGCGATTTTTAACCATGACTTCTCATTCATGTCGGTCTTTTCAGGGACAAAAATAGCGTCCCCGGGGGCAATGTTAGGAGGGCTTTGGTTAGATAAGCCCTCGGTATAAGCGGTGAGATCAAATTTGATCACTCGACCATTGGCCTTGATCAAGCGAATTTGGCGTGATTCAGCAAAACGGGTTGGACCGCCAGCATTAGCAAGAATGTCCATAAAAGAGGCGCCTGATTTGCCTTCATAAGCACCAGGATGAGCGACTTCACCCATGATATACACCACATTGGCACCGGCTTTAATCTCTTCTTCTTGTTTGGGAACAAAAATGGTGGTGCCTTGCGATAGCTTTGGCAGCAATGATTTGTCGCCACTGTCGAGATAGCTTTTTAAATTGAACATTTGCGGTGAGTTATTGGTGATGACGCGAATTTGCTCAACAGATGCGTAGCGTGTTACACCGCCGGCACGCATGAGGACGTCGACTAAATCAGTGTTTGATTTATAGGAGAATGAACCCGGCGCATTCACTTCGCCAAACACCTTAATGGCGGTTCGGCTGTCAGCGCTATCACCAGCATTGGCTTGTTTGGCGGCATCGAATTGTTGCTCGATATTGCCGACAAGCGGAGAGGCGGGCACAAAAAGACTGTCGAGAGAACGCATCGTTGGTAGAAGAGATTCATCACCCGAATCGAGAAAGGCTTTGTAGTTAAACGTTTGCTTTTCTTGGCCGCGTTTTAAGAGCATGTTATCGAGCTGCGCGCCTGAACGTAGACCTCCGGCAGCATGAAGAGCCATCTGAATATTGGCGTTTTTGGGTAACGTGTATTCGCCCGGCGAGGTAACGTAACCCTGCACTGAGATCAGTATTTGTTGCTCTGAAATGTACACACTAGCAGAAGAAACATCACGATAGACTTCGCTTAATGCGGTTAATACGGTCTCTGACAATTGCTTTTCAGTGTAGCCCGCCACATACAAGGTACCAATTTCAGGAATCTCGATTCGTCCACGCTTATCGACCTGAAATCCACGGTTTAATGAGACTTCACCGGGTAGGTTAATCTGCACCATATCCCCGATCTGCACTTTTTCTGTGGTCGGGTTGGCGATGACGTGACTGCTCAAGAGGCTCAGCATCAGGAATAACAGATTAATCCAGCGCATAATAACCTCCTTGTGGCGTTCGTTCTGCCAACTCTTTCGTGGCGATGACTTCGATGCTGACTCGGCGATTGGTCAGTTTCACGCCTTCACTGTCACCGTCATAAAGGGGAAGTGAGTCACCCAGCGAATGCGTTGTGATCCGTTGAGGGTCAAGGCCAAAGATGGTCAGGTAGCGTTTGACCTGTTGAGCTCGACCCATGGCGAGTTTCTTGTTTGATAACTCATCGCCTGTGGCGTCAGCATGGCCGGTTACCGAGAGATTGAAACTGGGATTTTCGCGTAAAATATAAGCGGCTTTCGCTAAATGGCCCATGTATTTGGGATTCACTTCGGTTGAATTGAAGGCAAATTGGTTATCGACATTAAGCAGTTTGTAGAGCTCATCAACGACAGAGAGCTGCAAACGGAAGGCATCTTCGTTAATCGGCGGGGCACAATTGGCTTGAGATGTGACGTAATCGAGTTGGCGCTCAAGTTCACCCAAGCGTTTACGCTGAATGACGATATCATTGGCGGCATCAAGCAGCAATCCGCCCTCAAGTTCACGAGCAATCCGATTTTGCTTCTCAATGGCTTGAACGACAGCGGCAGGAAAGCACCAACGAGCGCCTTCGCGAATCAGTGAATCGAGATGGAGCTTAGTGAGCTGCCAATCGAAGCGCAAGCCGTGTTCAGGTCCAAGTGGCTCGTCGGGCATGACGGGTGAAAACCCGTTTTCAATATGATTTTCTCCGAGGCCACCGCTCCCTGAGTCAGGATAACTGGTGCACCCTAGCAGAAATATCGACACAGCTAAGGCTATGCTCGTGCGTAAATTGTTCATGCCAACCGCCTATTATTATTTTTTATTAGTGCTTTTGAGAATTAACGGGTATTGCCTGGTTGATTCTTAGTAAGTTGATGATTTCTAGTGGCTGACCGGTGGCATTTTCAATGCGCATGTTACGTTGGCGTTCGACTAGACGTTTGTAGAGATATACGATCGCCCCGATGCCTGAAGAATCAAGAAAACCGACATGAGTAAGATCGATTTCAATTTCAGCATGTGACGGATCGGCAATAATCTCGTCGAGATGGGGTTGAGCGCTGCGACTGCCTGCCGCGTCTAAGTTACCGTCAATAACGAGCGTTAGAATATTTTGGTTGGTTTCGATCTTACGTAGTTCCATAACATGACTCCTCTAAGTTTGCTTAAACATGGAGCATGGAATGTGCCAAGATTTATAACCCTTAAATAACAATAACTTAATTGGCATTCTCTTTAGGTGTACAACGCTATTCTCATTTTGACAGTCAGACTGCAAAGAAGGCGTATCCGTCATTGCGTTAACTCTATAATGGCGATACAAACTCAATGGATGCAAAAAAGGCCCCTCATTTTTATGCGGCAGTTTGCGAACTGCGCCGCGGTAAATTCATACTTTTTCTCGCGCGGATTACGATAATTTATGACTATCCCGTATCAGTATAGGTTGCATATGTATGTCGCGCACATTCACCGTCATTGCCAGTTGTTTTTTCGCTACATTGAGCACGAATGCGTACTCATTCGGCGATGGTTCCACGATCAGTCGGGGACCACAACCGGTCTTGCTGGCTCAACAATATCAATCGGGATTCGATCTTCGTCAGTATTGGAAAAGTGAAAAATTGGACGGAATCCGTGCTGTATGGGATGGCCAGCAATTAAAGACTCGAAACGGCCGTGTGATCAGTGCTCCGGAATGGTTTACGGACCCATTACCCAAATCCCCATTAGATGGTGAGCTATGGGCTGGGCGTGGTAATTTTCATCTTGTTCAACAAACAGTGCTCGATCATAAACCGGTGGATCAGGCATGGAAGCAAATTGAGTTTATGCTCTTTGATATGCCGGATGGGGCAGGGAGCTATAAAGAGCGCTATGGCGATTTAGTGGCTTGGGTTAATCAATTGAAATCGGATCATGTTCATTATGTGGAGCACACACCTATTCTTTCAGAGTATGCGCTTTATGAACATTTAAATGCCATTGATCGTGCGTCAGGTGAAGGCGTGATGCTACGGAAAATAGACAGCCTTTACCAAGCGGGCAGAAGCGCTGATTTGCTGAAGTTGAAATCGCATCAAGATGATGAGGCGATTGTTGTGGGGTATAAATTGGGTAAAGGAAAATACAAAGGGCAAGTAGGGGCATTACTGGTGGAATGGAAGCCGGGTGTTCGTTTCTATATTGGCAGCGGTTTGAGTGATGAAATGAGGCGCTCACCACCGCCCTTGGGCAGCAAAATAACGTTTCGCCATAATGGTTACACGCATAATCATATCCCAAAGTTTGCTCGATATTTGCGAGAGCGAGTAGAGTAACCCCATTCGAGATAAATTTTTGATCATTCGTCACTTTCTACCCATAAGATGACGATGTTGAACGACGCTATAAGCGCTTAATTTGTGACGCAATTTCGTTAATCATCTCTTGCCCATCATCACCGCGCAGTTTGACGAGAGTAATGAATATCGCGTCAGCAATAACATGTTGCGCGGTTCGTGCCGCCATTGAGGAGGCGCGATGTGCGGATTCATCGGCGACGGTATCTAAACAAATATCCGCGATATCGCGTAACGCACTTTTTTGCGGTGATGTCATTGCAATCACAGTTGCGCCTTTCTCTTTGGCCGTTTCCGCCGCAAGATTGATTTCTTTTGTTGTGCCTTGAAAAGAAAATACGATTTGCACATCGTTGGGAGTGAGCGTTCTTGCCATTCCTATCTGGACGTGACTGTCCATTTCCGTAATCGCTAATATTCCAAGTTTCAGCAGCTTATAGCCGAGATCTTTGCCTGACAAGGCCGAAGCGCCCATGCCGACAATTTGCACTTTGTGGGCGTGATTAATCAGTTCAACGACACGATCAAAGCGTTCAGAATCGAGCGCATGACTGGTTTGGAAAATCGCATCGGTCTTGGCTTTCACCAATTTTTGGATAATGGTGCTGGTGGAATCGGTCATCGCAATATTGGCGTGCAGCGGAGAGGATTGCAGAGCAAATTTTCGACTGATTTCTTCGGTCAGCGCTTGCTTGAATTGGCTATACCCTTTGAAGCCGATTTTTTGGGTGAATTTTACGATACTGGACTGACTCACTCCAATCGCACTGGCTAACTCTTGACTGGTGAGTGCCATGGTTTTTTCTGTATTGGCTAAGACCCAGTCGGCAATGGTGACTCCGCTAGCGGATAACTTATCTCGTTTTGAAACCAACCTATGTGTGAAACTCATCACTTTTCCTGAATCTAGTTAAAATAAATTATTCCAAAAACAAATTCGATTATTTATGAAGAATTTGTGGCACTAACTAAGCATACCTAAATATTTTGGCGTGAAACGACAATGTTCAATCAAGATTATTCCATTCCCTATGTAATTTTGGAATAAATAATTATGTGATCTGTCTCTTCGTTTTGGATTTTGGGATTCTCTATTATCCGCCCATAAATTGGGAACGAATAAGAGCAAACCATGAAAATTGACCTAAGCCACCTAGTAACCGAAAGCCGTAACGAAAGCAGCCAAAATATCGACATTTTACCGACATTAGAAATGCTGCAGGTGATCAACACTGAAGACCAAAAGGTGGCTTTAGCGGTTGAGAAAGTCCTACCGGAAATTGCACAAGTCGTCGATGCGACAAAAGCGGCCTTTTCTCAGGGTGGACGTCTTATCTATATGGGAGCCGGTACGTCAGGTCGTTTGGGTATTTTAGATGCGAGCGAATGTCCTCCAACCTATGGCACACCGGCCGAGCAAGTGGTTGGCTTAATCGCAGGTGGTCATCAAGCGATTTTAAAAGCGGTTGAGAACGCGGAAGATTCACCGCAATTGGCCGTGGCAGATCTGCAAGCATTGAACCTAACCGATAAAGATGTCGTGGTGGGTATTGCGGCGAGTGGCCGCACGCCATATGTCATTGGCGGTATGGAATACGCGCGTAATACAGGTGCCTTTGTGGCGTCGATTGTTTGTAACCCTTCATGCCCTATGATTGCCGCGGCAGACGTCGCCATTGTGACGATCGTTGGCCCTGAGATCGTGACGGGATCATCAAGAATGAAAGCGGGCACGGCGCAAAAACTGGTGCTGAATATGATCACCACAGGCGCGATGATCCGCAGCGGAAAAGTGTTTGGTAACTTGATGGTCGATGTGGAAGCGACGAACGCTAAGTTGATTCAACGCCAAGCGAACATCGTGATGGAAGCAACGGGCGCCGATGAGCAAGAAGCTGAACTTGCGCTTGCGCAGTGCCAAAGAAATTGTAAAACCGCGATTTTGATGATTCTCGCGGGAATTAACGCCCAAGAAGCCAAAGCATTGCTTGATCAAAATGATGGTTTCATTCGAGTGGCACTTGACTGTCATCATCAATCTCAACAGTAGCATTGAAGCAAACACTCTTTGGAATGTCTAAAGGAATACGGTAATGGCTAAAATTACACTTGATACCATTGATACGATTATCGCGGCAGTCGGTGGTAGCGCAAATATTGAGAAAGCGGGCAACTGCATGACGCGCCTGCGTTTGACGTTGAATCGTACTGAAACGGTTGACCAAGCAAAACTTAAAACAATCCCCGGCGTATTGGGATTGGTGGAATCAGACCAGCAGTTTCAAATCATTTTAGGCCCAGGTAAGGCGCAGCAAGCCGCTGAAATGATGAATGAGATACTTGCAGATACGCCAGCAGGTCAGGCTGAGCCAATAAAAAATGATGACTTGAATACGATTGCGAAACAACAAAAGTCGCAAATGAAAAGTAAGCAAACCAGTGGGATTCAGCGCTTTTTAAGCAAATTTGCGACGATATTTACGCCGCTAATCCCAGGTTTTATCGCTGCTGGTTTGTTGTTGGGCTTTGCAACATTGATTGAACAAACCATGATTGTCGGTCAAGATCCGAGTCAATTTGTTATCAGCCTTGTTTCTTACATGAAAGTATTTGGCAAGGGTCTATTCGCTTTCCTAAGTATCTTGATTGGCTATAACGCCCAACAAGCGTTTGGTGGTTCGGGTGTGAATGGCGCGATTTTAGCGTCGCTATTTGTGCTGGGTTATAACCCTGATGCGACATCGGGCATTTACTCTGGAATGAGTGATTTCTTTGGCTTTGCCATTGACCCACGCGGCAATATCATCGGTGTCTTACTCGCGGCGATATTAGGTGCCCACGTAGAGCGTTGGGTTCGCAAATTCATGCCTGATGACTTGGATATGATCCTAACCTCAGTCGTTACACTACTGATCATGGGTGCGGTGACGTTTATTGTTATTATGCCTGTTGGCGGAATGCTATTTAAAGGCATGTCTTGGTTGTTCTTAAACTTGAATGACAATCCGTTTGGGGCCGCGGTGCTGGCGGGTTTATTCCTTATTTCTGTCGTGTTTGGTATTCACCAAGGTTTTGTACCGGTTTACTTTGCTTTGATGGAAGTGCAGGGCTTCAACTCTTTGTTCCCAATCCTAGCGATGGCGGGTGCAGGTCAAGTCGGGGCATCATTGGCGCTATATTGGAAAGCGAAAAAAGAATCGACGCTGCGCACGCAAATTCGTGGTGCGATTATTCCGGGTATCTTGGGTATCGGTGAACCTCTTATTTATGGTGTGACCTTGCCGCGTGTTAAACCGTTCGTGACCGCGTGTATTGGTGGTGCTGCGGGTGGTTTCTTTATTGGTCTTGTGTCTTATCTTGGTTTGCCTGTCGGGTTGAATACTGTCTTTGGCCCGTCGGGTATTGTGGCAATTCCTCTAATGACATCGAATGAAGGCATTTTTGCGGGTATGGCCATTTTTGTCATCGGCTTACTGATTGCTTATGCAGTTGGCTTTATTGCAACCTTGTTTTTTGGTAGTAAGGACATCGATCTGTCTTAATCTGTCAAATGTTTATGCAAAACAAATAGATAGTTAAAATGCGTCACACTAACCACTGCATTCTCGTTGTGCAGTGGTTTTTTTTGTCTTTGTGAACTGCTCATGTTTGCGACAAACGACACGGCTTTTGTATGGGTATTTCAACTGCGCTCTAGACAGGCCTGCAGGGGCAGAATAAAATTTTGCAAAATGCCATGCTCATTGCAGTGGCGAGTGTGATCCAATAGATAATTCTAAATCCTCATGCCGCGAGTCGTGGGGGGATAAGTCGATAAAGACGTAGGAGTAGTAGTCATAGTGTCGATCAAAATAAAAGCAGTATGGGCAAAGTTTCGTTCTTTGCCATGGGTTGTTCGTTGGAGTACGTACACGATAAGTGTTTACCTATGTTATGCCGCTTTATTTGGTTTGCTCGTCCCGTATATTGCAAAACAGCAAATACCTGAACAACTCTCTAAATTGGTAGAACGTCCGGTGACGTTAACGGATATGACTATCAACCCATTTACATTGCAGATCGACATTAAAGGTTTTGCGATTCTGGAAAACGACCAAACGCCGTTTATCAAATTTGATCATGCCAGTAGCCAAGTCAATCTTTGGCAGTCGTTATTTAATGGCGCCGTGTCGATTGAGTATGTCTCTCTGGATAAACCTTATATCAATGTTGAACGTCTCGATAATCAAAATGCGCTGTTGTTTAATTTCAGCGATATGCTCGTGGCGATGACGCGGAACACTGAGCATAACAATACCGTGACGGACACTGCGACGGATTTAGCGCAATCAGAAGATCAGATTGCGGACGAAGCGGTTGATCGCCACGCGCCGTTGTTCCCATTACAGATCAAGCAAACCACATTAAACGGTGGTGATGTGCGTTTCGTGGATGGCGTAACGGGGACGCAACTTCATTATCCTAATATCGATGTCACTCTCGGTGAGTTCGCAACGCAAGGTTTGTTGAGCGATTCGGCACAAATCAACCAATATAAACTACGGATTACGGATGCTGACTCCGCCACATTAGCACTCAATGGCCAAGTCCAATTAAAGCCACTCAAGGTGGTTGGTGATGTGGCGATAAATCACATTCAATTGCCGCGTTTGTGGGGTTTTATTGAAAAAGATCTCACGGCGAAATTGACCTCAGGTACAGTGAGTTTTTCATCTCAGTATCAAATCGCTCAAACCATTGGCGAAACGCAAGCAAGCGATGCGATCAGTATTTCGACCAGCAAGGGGATGTTTGCTCTCAATCAGATCAATGTTAACGCGAGTGATAAGTCGATTGTGGCATTGAGCCACTTCGCGGTGAATGACATTGCGACGGACGTTGACGCGAAAACAGTCAATATTGGCTCACTAACATCCCAAGGCCTGAGTGTGGTCGCGAATATAGATCGCAAGGGCGTTGATCTTGTGTCGCTATTGACACCACATTCCTCTGCGCAGCTAAGCGATGAATCAAGCGAGGAATCAAACGTCAACGCTAAGGAGAGGGCAGAAACACAACCCTCGGCAGCGCCTCAAAGTAATGAAGCAACGAACTCTGCTTGGTTAGTGACGTTGAATGGTGTCGAAATCAAAGACTATCAGTTTGAGGTGACCGAAGAGGTCGCAACCAACAAAGCCAACCAATGGGTATTTTCACCGATTAATTTAACCACGGGTCAAATCGTGAGTGATTTATCTCAGCCGATCGACTTTGACTTATTCATGTCGGTTAATGGCCAAGGTGATATATCCTTTAAAGGTCAAGCGGATGCCAAACAACAAGCAATATTGGCTGACATTGACGTTAAATCATTGAAGCTGGTCCAGTTCCAACCTTATTTGTCGACTGCGATCAATGCCACTTTGACCAGCGGTGAAGTGAATGCTCAAACTCAGTTAAATGCCAACGCTGGCGGTCAAGTTACGGTGAATGGTAGCGTGCAACTGAACCACCTTTCTGTTCGTGACAACAAACTGAAAAAGCCTTTTGTAAAGTGGCGTTCGTTAGCGTTGAATCAGTTCAAATTTGACCTGCAAGCGGCGACATTGCTAGTGGATAGCTTAAACATTAGCGAACCTTATGCGCGAGTCGTCATCAATCAAGATCGTAGCACCAATATTGGTGACTTGATGGTGACTCAATCGACATCTCAGCCCCAAATTTCTGAGGCAAGTGGTTCTGAGGTAAGTAGTTCTGAACTAAGTGCTTCTGAGATAGAGAGTTCTGAGAGATCCGAGCTAGCGACCGTCAACGATGCGAAAGTGGCGAGCCAGTCACGTTCGGATAACACAAAGAGTGATCAACGCGCCAAACCATTTGCACTGAGCGTGCGGAGTATTACGTTCAATAATGGCTCAGCATTCTTTGCGGATAATTCGTTAACGCCTAACTTCTCATCGGGCATTGAGCAGCTCAAAGGCACGATCAGTCATGTATCGAGTATCCCAGGTACGAAGGCGAGTGTGGATATCAGCGGTAACATTGATAAATACGCTCCAGTTCGAGTGAAAGGGGACATTAATCCCTTATTAGAACAGCCGTATTTAGATCTAGACGTCATTTTTAAAAGTGTTGAACTCACCACCGTAAACCCATACTCGGGCACCTATGCCGGCCATTATATCGATCGCGGCCAGCTAACACTGATGCTGAATTATCAACTTGAGAACAACCAGCTGAAAGGTTCAAACCACGTTGTGATCGATCAATTGAAACTCGGTCAAGCCAGTGACAGTGATCTTGCGACCTCTCTGCCAATCAAGTTGGCCATCGCACTATTGCAAGACAGCGATGGGGTGATTGACCTTGGTATGGAAGTGTCGGGTGATGTGAATGATCCAGAGTTCAGTCTTGGTGCAATCATTTGGAATACCATCTCTAATATCATTACCAAAGCGGTAACAGCGCCGTTCTCATTTCTTTCCGATTTGGCCGGTTCCGACGAAGAGTTGAATATCATTGCGTTCGACTACGGGCAGAATACTTTAACGCTTGAAGAGCAAGAGAAGCTAGACACACTTGGTAAGGCATTGGAAACACGTCCAAAACTGACGTTAACGGTGGATGGTGCCGTTGATGCGGCGCCAGATACAAAGGCGTTAGAGTTGGGGCAATTCCAGCAATTATTGGCGGATTACGCTCAAATAACGGTGGCTGAACTTCCCGCTGACCTCAGCGCAAGCACATTACCGGTTAGCGGGGTGCTATCGAATGCGATGAAAGCCCTATATCTTGCGGAATATGGTGAAGAAGCGATCACCGTTCGAGAGCAGATTGAAAATGAAGCCGTTAGCCAAGAAGTGACACTGACGAAAGAGGATCTTGAGCATCGTTGGCATATCGCTTTGTATAACTTAGTGTTGAATAAGCAGAAGCTAGAAGATGGAAGCTTAGGTCGTCTCGCTCAGCAACGGGCTCAAGCGGTGAAAGCGTATTTGGTGGATGTGGTGAACGTTGATGCCTCGCGCGTGTTTTTACTCGACAGCCGTTTCGATATCGACAAAGACAAGAGCAGTGTTTCGCTGACATTAGAGGCTGACTAACCGGATTCATGCCACGAGGCAGTTAGCTAGAAGACATCGCAGAGGCCATTTTTGACTAGCGTCAGAGATGGCCTCTTTTTCGACCGACAACGCTCTTGATTTAGCCGCACCACATCAACATAGACAGCACATCCGTTCTCTACTTATTTCTACCGTATAAATGCTCAAAATTGGGGATGTTACGCTCCCAAACAGGGATATCTTCACCGATGATCGACTTCAGAGCATCAATAAAAAGCTTGGTCTTTATCGGCGCGTCTCGGTGTGGGTAGACCGCATAAAATGAACCAAAATCTTCGATGTTTAGATGGGTCATGATGGGGATCAGTTGGCCATCATTAATTTCATTTTCAATCATCTGAGCCGTCACCACCGCCAGCGTGTTCCCCGCTAAGGTGCTTTTCACCATCATCTCCACATCATTGACCTTATAAGCGGCATTGAGTTGGAAATGTCGTTCACGGCCATCGTCATCTAGGTAAGAAAACTTATCGATAAATAACCCCGGTGCGGAATACACGGTTGCAGGGAGTGATTCTAATTTTTCAATGGTTTCAATCGCACCAAACTGTTGAATGAAATCCGGTGATGCCACGATCAGTAATCGGCTACGCGCTATTTTACGAGACACTAAACTGGAGTTTTTGGGCTTACCAATACGAAACCCAATATCGAAGCCCTCTTTAACGATATCGACGACCTTATCTTCTAGCCGCAGTTCACACTGCACATCGGGATACTGTTTTTGGAAAACGGAGATCGCGTCTTGTACGTATTGTCTGCCAAACATGGTGGAACTGGTAATGCGCAATATACCTCGAGGTTCAGAGTGATAATTTTGCGCCAAGCGGTGTGTGTTGTTAAGCAGTTCCCGCAACTGCTTGGCTTGATTCACCATTT
The DNA here is from genome assembly GCF_000827885.1 of Vibrio renipiscarius. GTDB lineage: Bacteria > Pseudomonadota > Gammaproteobacteria > Enterobacterales > Vibrionaceae > Vibrio > Vibrio renipiscarius. The sequence goes on from NZ_JTKH01000006.1 coordinate 811,809, forward strand.
CATTGCCAGCAGCGGTTAGTGACAATGACCGAGTCGTGCGGTTGAGCAGTCGAACACCTAATTCATCCTCTAAACGACTTATTTGTTTTGATATGACAGAACGGTCAACATTTTTTTGATCAGCTACATTAGTAAAGGAACCTTGTTCAATTACATCAAGTAGTAGTAATAAGCGATGAGCGAAATCCAACACAGTCTCCGAGAGTAAAAAGTCATTGGTGCGATATTAGCACCAATATTGTGCTCTTGTGCGTGTTTTTCTCGTCAAGTATGCAGGTTATAGTCGCTGCACTTAGAGAGACTTGGCAAGCGATAAAGCCAGATAGACGCTTCTCAATACAGAGCGTTAGTGACTTATTTTAGAGGAAAGAATAATGAAAAAATTAGCTATCATCAACAATGATGGTATCGCGACCGTTACGATCAGCAATCCACCAGCAAACGTATTAACGATTGATCTTATTAATGAAATTAATGAGTTTGTTCTTTCTTTGAAAGACGACCGTGAGACAAAGGTCGTTGTATTTAAATCATTAAACAGTTCTTTCTTTTTGGCTCACCTTGATTTGAATGTGATTAATGGAACACAAGGTGGACAAGCCGCTTCGATTGAATTTAACCACATGGTCGAAAACATCAAGGCGATGAAACAGGTCTCTGTTGCTGTGATTGATGGTGCAGCGCGTGGGGGCGGTAATGAGTTTGTTATGGCTTGTGATCTGGCTTATGGAACAGAGAATGCGGCGTTTGCTCAACCTGAGATCCACGTAAATATTCCAACGGGCGGGCAAGGTGCGGTGCAATTTGCAAGACGAATGGGCAAAAACAAAGCTTTGCAAGCCCTGCTACTAGGCAATGATTTTACGGCTCAAGAAGCAGAGGCGTTAAACATCATTACTAAATTTGTCCATAGCTCGGAAATGGATGCGTTTCTAGGCGCGACACTTGGTGTCATTAGCAGCTTAGAGATCCGTGACATTGTGATGTACAAAGAAATCATCGCCGCGTCAATTATTGATGAAGAGGCGGGTGCTGAACTTGAGCTTCGCTATTTCCTAGAGCGCGCGAAAGAGCAAAAAACAGCGGCGATCATTGCAGCGTTCTTAAAACATGGCGGCCAAACAGAGCGTGAAGCGAAAGATATGCCAGGCATATTTGCAGACACAGCGGCTGAATTGTCGAAATAAATACGAAATAGATGAATGAAAGGGCCGCCATCATCATGGCGGCTTTTTTGTTGATGCGAGTTGATGTTACGTGAGGTAATACATGAGATACGAAGGTGATATATATCGTCCACCGCCAGAGGCTGATGCGTATATTTTGCAATGTACGATTGGGTGTTCTTATAACAAGTGCACTTACTGTTCAATGTATAAAAATGTCCGCTATCGAGCTCGATCATTAGAAGATCTAAAAGAAGATATCGCCATGGCGAAAGCCGCGTTTGGACAAAACGTTGAAAAAGTATTTCTAAGCGATGGTGATGCGATATCTCTCCCAACGGAGATGTTGCTAGAGATACTCGCGGAGCTCTATCGTGCTTTCCCAAAATTAACCCATGTCAGCACTTATGCCGGCCCACAAAGCACGCTCGATAAATCACTCGAAGAGTTTAAGCAACTTAGAGCTGCAGGATTAACCATGACTTATCTTGGCGTCGAGTCAGGATCTGATGAGGTACTCAAAGCGGTTCGCAAGGGGGTTAGCGCCCAAGAGATGCTGAGCGCGGGGAAAAATATCGTTGAATCAGGAATCAAACTGGTGGCAATGGTGATGATTGGTTTGGGTGGCAGCGGTGATATGTCACGTAAGCATGCACAAGATACCGCCGAATTGATCAATCAGATGAATCCGTATTTGTTGGGGGTTTTAACCACTGTGCCAATGGAAGGCACGGCGCTGTTCAGACAAGTCACCAAGCGTGAATTTACACTTCTCAATCCCTATGAGGTATTACAAGAGATAAAAGTGTTGTTGGAAAACTTGCGATCAGAAAACCTCCTAATAGACAGTACGCATGGTTCCAATTTGTTGGCGATGAAAGGGACATTAGAGAGCGTAAAAACAGACGTATTAGAACAAATTTCGGATATTTTACGCGAGCAAGACAGCAATCTAATTGGTAAAGCATACCTTGGTCGCTTTTGAGTTGTACGACTCGGTAAAATCGGAAGCACGATGTCACTCATAACGCGTGAGCTTTTGTCTCACGCGTTATGATAACCGTTAGGTGAGCAGTTTACGGCTGTTGAATATCCAAACGGTTTAATAGCGATGGGTAACCCCAACCATCTTGATTGGCGATGATGTCTTCACCGGTCAGGTATTCAAACAAGGTTGGTGCCAGTGAACCATTCTCTTCGGTCATTAGTGGCGTGACATTGTCACCAATTGGTGTGCCCCAAAAGCCAATGAAAGCATCCTTTTCTAAATAGCTTTCGCCAGCATGTCGGCCGGGGACTTTGGTGTTGTAACCAATGCCATCTCGAGGGAAGAGGTTAATTGTGCCCGCTCTGGATTCCGCATAGAGTTTGGCCAACTGCACGACAGAGTCAGGGCGAGGGGTGTAGCGCGTTAACTCACGCCATTGCTGTTCATCACACCACGTTTGCGGGTTGTTTTCTTGTGCCTGCAGGACACACTGTCCATAATATCCAGCAAAGGTTTCAAATTCCGCTTTGCTTTGTTCTGGCGCGCTCGGCAGTGCGAGATATGGATTGAGCTGGTGGACATTGAGCAAGCTAGCGTGGTTATCTTGGGCTGAGTAGAAGTAGCGGTCACCGTTTTTCACTATAAACTCGTCAACACGTTCGCCATTGCGTTCGCCTATTAGTCTGACTTTACAGTTATCGCCATTACACTGATTTTCGCGTATCACCATGTAATCGAGCGTCTCCCCCAAGGCACTTAATGTTTCCGCGACCAGATCAATGCTTGTCTCCGATTGATGGTTGATAGGCTGCCATTGCGTTAATTCACTATAAATCGGCTGTGCTTGCCAACCTTGCGATGAGTTAAATAAGTCGAGCATAAAGTTACCGCCTGCGGTGGAAGCAACCACAACGTCTGCAGTCTTGTTGCTTGGGTAATTCAGCGCGTTGGTAATTTTGGGGCCTTCACCTTCATCCGACGATATTTTTTCAATATTTAACGCATAGCCTAGCTTTTTCTCGAGCGGTTGGAAGATGACTTTTTCTGGGTTGAGTGTGTAGTAAACCGGTGCGAGGCCGTGATCTCCCGCCATTCCCCACAATGTCCGCGAGTAAACGCCCGCTTCTTGATACGCCTGTTCTACTTGTCCAATCCAATAATCGAGTCGGTTTAGCTCGCCACTCGGCATAATGATTTCATCACTGAATGGACCAACAAAGTGGGCAAAATGGTCGGGCCAAGGATTATAGATAAGGGTGTAGTCAGGCATCCCTTTGCCATCTAAGTCGGCATACTGTTTGATGCTATTTTCAATGGTCCACTTACGTGACAGTTTGGTGTAGAAACTCCAAAAAGGAATCGCTTGATAGTCGTTGATGTCGTGAATCAATTGCGCACGTAATTGGGTGAGCGCCCGCTCGACTTGAGCTCTTTCTTGCAGTTCACGCACACAACGTTTCTCGCCAAAATCGCGCAGTGTTTCACCGGCTCCAAGATTGACGAGCGCGTCGTAACTGGTGTGTGCATTCCAATCATATTGCGCGTTGCAATTGAGGGTTTTTAGATAACTAAGGCGATCAAACATAGTCTCAACGTTGTTGGCTTGCATAAGTCGATCAAGCTGTAGCGCGTCGTTGCCAAAGAAATAGTAGGCGCGGTCTTCCTCTCTATCCACAAAATGAAAGTTAGGAATACCGGTCCCTTGTTCACCCGATACTTTTGCCCCCGTCTTTATAATTGGCAGGTTACGAACGCTAATGGTGGGCGTTGATGAAATGCCCACTCGCGCGATCGAATCGTAGTGTTCATCATATAAGCGCTTGAAGAAAGGCAAGTAATGGGGATCTTTGTATGTCTGCTCTGATAAGGTCTGTAGGAAGCGCACATCTTGTTGATGTTCAGGACGGGATATGGATTGAGGCGCATCGTATTTTTGGTGGTCAAGATGATTTTCATAGGCGACGTCAATAAAGGGCTTTTGCGGATCGACTAAGCCTTCCATTAACCCTTGTTGCAAGCCATCAACGGTAATTTGCACGGCAAAGCGTCGTTGTTGCTGAGACCGCAAAAAGTCGATGGCGTCACTTGGTTGGTCATCCAAGGCGTTCTGCAGCCAGTGATTGAGCACAGCCGCGCGCTCATCTTGATAAACAAATTGACGATATGCTTTCAAGACATTCAAACGAACAAAGTCAATCAACGTGATTGTCACTGCTTGGGCTTTATTGTTGGTTTTTCCTTGTTGATCAGCTTCGTTATCCGCAATGACGGCTAACAGCGCGTTTTTCATTTCCCCCTCATCCATTCCCGTTGATGCTTGGGCAAGAATACCAATAACGATCGGTTGAATTTGGGCGACTAACGCAAGGTCTTGCTCGCTATTGGTCAGATAGGTGTATTGCGCTGGCAGTTGTTCCATATCTTGCCATTCACCAATCTGAGTCAACGCATCATAGACCGTGACCATTGCAGCCATAAACTCACCATCAACTCGGATGCCTTCTTGGTGCGCTTGATCTTTTTTGTGCTCGGCGGTCTTCGCATGCCCGTCATTCTTTGAACTCTCAGCCATCGCGGTATCGATTTGGAAAAGGGAATGTTCAAATCCTTTCAAGGCGCGTTCGTCATACACCGTTTTGAGATGAGCTTTGAAGACATCTTCGTCGCCTATGCCCGTATAGCGATCATAAAACTGATAGAGAAAGTAACTTAGCGGTATTGAGTAAGTCGGGTTGGCAACTTGCGCCATCACTCTTGCTTTGGTCTTGGCATCTAATGGCAAAGTAAGCAGGTAGGTTTCTAGCGTGACACCGCCTATTGTAAATAGCGTCATGTCACGAGTCAGTCGCGTTGAATAAGACAACGTCGAGACGATGTTATTTTGTAGCACCTCAGCGGAATTAAATAAACCACCTACAATGGGCGTATTGCCAACATCTGCCTGTGCTGAATAGGGAACCAGTATTCCTAGAGGGGACAAAGCGAGCAGGGTGTGGGCTGTAATAGTGTTTAGGTTATACCAAGGCATAGCTTGAAATCCTTTTCATCTACAAGGTACTGAATTTGTTAGGTGTTCTGTAATGCGGCTTTGAATTACACCAATGTAGCTCCATTTTGCCAGCGATTAAAAAGAGTGCAACCGCGACGCCATAACGATTCAACGCAATCGATATTGTTCATGATGAAAAAGGAGGCTGTCAGTGTAATCAAGGGGCAGAGCAGTTAGGTACAAAATCACAACGGATTGAATTGGGGGCTAATAATCGAGCCGCCGATTTTGTCTGGCGACTTGATGTCTATTGCTGGAAATCAAATAGCGTTATTAAGCTGCGCCCGTCCAACTTGAAGTTACAGCGGTGTTGACTGCATTCTCAGCCTCATCGCATTTTCTAAAGAATAAAACGCGCGGTAACACCAACAAAAGCATGGTCGCTGGCTTGTTTATCGCGCTCATAAATCGGGTTGACGAGATGGCTGTCGAGCACTTGATAACGACAAATGTCTGCCAAAGAATAGGGCGAATCTTGCTGAAATTCTTGGGAAAGCAAAATGTAATCTAATACATTACCTCGTGCGAAGTAGTAATGCGTGGCGATACGTTCTTGCGCGGCTTGATTGTCGGTTTGCATTTGTGTGGATTGATATAAGTGCCAACTGTCTTTTAATTGCAGCGATGCGCTTGGTTGACGCGGTCGGCTCGTCAGTAATCCGGTAATATCACTATTCAGTGGCTGATTCATATCTCCCATCAAGATGGTCGGGAGGGGGTGTTTGGCGTAATTTTGCTCCATAAACAAACGCAACATGACGGCTTCCCATCCACGCTGCTGGCTTGAAAGCCAACGGCCCACAACTTCATGTTCGTATTCTTCAGTATGGCTCTCAGTGGCACGCTGTGATTTTAAATGGCATACGTACACGGCGATGGTTCCGATGTCAGGTACATTAACCAAAGCACAAAGCGGCTTGCGACTGAATGTTGGAATTGAGGTTGCGTAATGCTCTTCGAGATACAGTGCTTCTTCGGCCGAACTGACTTGCGTTATCGGGTATTTAGACGCCAATGCGACCACAGGCTTAGAATAAATGTAGTCATTTTCTACCATAGGCTCATCGACGCTGGCGAAGTAGGGATACCCCATTTCAACAAACAGGGCTTTTGCTGCGTCGATGCTGAAGACCTCCTGCAAACCCACTATATCCGCTTCAAGGCTTTGAATTTGGTTTTGGGTCCATCGACACTTTTCTCGCCACGCTTCGCTTTCATAGATATTTTCAAAATCATAGAAAGCGCCAGGCGGTTCGATAAAGTTAAATAGATTTGCGGTCGCAAAGGTGATCTTTTTATCTGTAATCAATCGTTTACCTTTTTGTTCTTTTTATCTTGCATCAAGGGGAGTGCAACTGTTTTCGATGTTGGATTGATCTTAGTGTAACTAAATTAGTGACAACATGCTTGTTGATATAAGGATAGGCAAGGCGATTTTCGTTGGCAGTGAAAGAGCCGCACTCAGCATATTTGGCAGCTCTTTCAACCTTATAGCAGTGTTTTACGCGTACTTCTTGCGTGCGAGTTTTTGATGCGCACGGGAGAAATGATCGGCGCAGAATGCCCCAACAATAGACAGTTCACCCGCTAAACATAGCGCCGCCACAACTTCAGCTAACGCTTTGGCTTTTCCATTACCATGCAAACCGAGAATATCAAGGCAGGCCTTTTGAGTCGGCAATCCGGTACCGCCTCCAACGGTGCCAACCATGATGTTAGGTAAGGTGACGGATGCGTAAAGATCACCATTAGAGTCCAGATCAAAACGGGTAATACCAATCGCAGATTCCGCCACACACGCAGCGTCTTGGCCACAGGCGATATAAAGCGCACTGAGCGCATTCGCGTAATGCGCATTAATGCCAATTGACCCGCTTAATAGGCCCCCAACGGTATTCATTTTGCCAAACTTAACCATGCTATCCGGTGTCGTGCCGAGGTGTTTTTTCACTAAAGACGCTGGAATTGTAATATCAGCCGAGACTTTTTTACCGCGTACCGAGCGTAATGTGTGCGCATTGGCTTTCTTATCGCCAGACAAATTGCCCTCTAAAAAGGCATCGATTGGCGAAACAGGGCTGAAGTCGAGAATATGGTGAAAAATTTTATGGGTGGCGATGGTCACCATATTCTGACCGCAAGCGTCGCCAGTAAGATACTCAAAGACTAAGTAAACATGGTTGCCTTCAAGATTGACATTGATGTCTTTCAATTTTCCGTGCTGGGTTGTTGATTCCGCGACTTGGCGGAAAATGTCGTATTGAGTGACGACCCAACTCACGAACTGAGCCGCTTGAGAAAGCGACGGAAAACTAAAGACAGGTGTGCGACTGACGCCTTCGTTAATCAATAATGTGCTGACACCACCGGCAGCGGTAATCAGTTTAGCGCCGCGATTATAAGACGCGACTAAGGCCGCTTCTGTGGTTGCAAGAGGAATCAAATAATCGTTATTGGCATGCAATCCATTGATGCGCAATGGGCCAGCAACGCCGACGGGGATATTTACAGTCCCAATAAAGTGTTCGATGTTGTTGGCGTATTCATGATAGTGCCCCAGAGTAAATGAATCTAACAGCACATCTTTATTGGTCATCGATTCTAGTACTTGCCAACGACGTGCGAGGTGTTTTTCTGTGAGCCCTGCACTAGGGCAAAGTTTGTGTTTCGACTCTGTGTAGTTTGGTTCTAAAGCCGTCGGTACTTTTTCGTATCGCTCAGCATCAGAAAACAGAGGGCAGTGTTTAACGCGATTAAGATTTAATTTCGGCATTCAAGTGGTTCTTTCTTCGCTTGGATAATATGGACGAGATACCGAGCAGATATTTAGCCAAACTAAATATCAATACAATGCATACGCTGTGCATTGCAGTTTTCAACGAGCAAGCTCAAAGGCCATGCTTAGTAAAACAATCAAGGATCTTAAACAGGTTGCGTGTAGCAACGCGTCATTCTAACTAACTTAGAAGGGGAAGTGGTTGGAGCACGGTAACAACATCTTGCACGCAGAGTGTTAATTTTGCCGGTAATGGAGGCGTTAAACGTAAAAGGGCAATAAAATCAGTTGCTTTACGAATGTTAGGCCAAAGGAAATGGAGAATAGATGACAATTTTGGTAACAAAATACCAAGCTTAATCTTGGGGTTTACGCTCGAAAATTGACGAGAATGAGCAATACGAGCAAGAGTCAGGCGGTGGAAGGTGTGTTTTTTGTACGCTAACAATCTTTTGATCGTGAACGAATCATAGAGAATAGAGAATAGAGAATAGAGAATAGAGAATAGAGAATAGAGAAGGGGGTTAAGGGCTAAGTCATACAATCCGTAGATCTTGCAGCGTCGTCTTATTGTTCATTGTGACGCTTGGTGGCTTTGCCCTTGTTCTCTCAGTGCTTTTTCAATGTAAGAAAGCAATGATAAGTCAATCTGTTACCTAAATTCTACAGACGAGAGGATGGTCTGAAGAAAGAATGGATAAGTTGAAGTGTGAATCCTTAACTTATCAGGAAAAGACAATAAATTCCCCTAGTTGAATGTCATCTTTATCGGTAATGCTGCCCATCGAAGAGGCTTCGCAATAAGAAAAGTTTAGATTGCGATCATTTACCTTACCTTTGGTGAGTACATGACGCTTCAAAATATCACTATTAAGTTGATGAATTGTCGCATTCCAAGAGGTGTTATTTTCAAACAAATTAAATGTAATTAACAATATGAGTACCTGTGTTTAAAGTTGAGTCAGAGCGTTTTTGTTGAAACCAAAATCGTTTACGTCCAATTGAACGAGCCATAATAGTGACCTTATATGTAATGAATTTTTGCTTGAGATCGCTCAAGACAAAGTGAATAAAATTTGTTCGATAAGAAATTTTTAGAAAGGTTTGCTGAACCCATCATTCGAGAATGGGTTGAGGATCTTATGTAGCTACGCGATTGCAGTGACGCGATTGCAGTGACGCGATGGCAGTTACATGTCAGTTAAGAGTGTGAGTCTGGCTGATATAAAAAGATGCTGTCTGGCCTTTAAGTGGCCCTTTAAACCTTCGCGAACAAAAACGTAATTAAACAAAGATTCGCCATCACGAAATAACATGATGTTGATAAACGATCGAGTTTAATGGTCGTATTGTCCCGGAAATTTCTATACGAAATTTGTGCACTGGTTTTAGCTATTATTGGATAGAACTAAGGAGATACAGGGAGAATCTTGCTAGGGATGTCGCTGGAAGTCTTACTATACGTTAACAACTCTATGTTCAGAGCAGCCGCTAATATACATTTTTAAATATAAATAGCTAGCCTTTTTTTAAATTATTTTTCGATTAAAAAATACACCATAAGTGTTTGTTATACGCACGGCTTTTCGCTTAATAGAGGGCAGCGCTGAAGCTGCCCTCACACAAATAAGTGTCGATTACGCCGACATTTGTAAGCTTTGGCTGCGATATTGCACGATATCTTCAATCGTTAACACGGGCATATCATGGGTTTTAGCAAACGTAACGATTTCTGGCGTTTTCGCCATCGTGCCATCAGGATTGGTTAACTCACACAAAAGGCCAGCAGGCTGAAGATCGGCGAGTTTCATCAAATCGATGGTGCCTTCGGTGTGGCCGCGGCGTGTTAATACACCCCCCGAACGTGCGCGAAGCGGGAAGACATGCCCTGGGCGAGCAAGATCGCTGGCTTTGGCATCCGCAGCGATCGCCGTTTTCACCGTCGTCGTACGATCTTGCGCTGAAACACCTGTCGTCACGCCATGTTTCGCTTCAATTGAAACGGTAAACGCCGTCTGGTTAGCACTGTCGTTGTTGAGAACCATAGGCGGTAACTCTAATTGATTGGCGTGCTCTTCAGTCAAGCACAGGCAAACAATGCCGCTGCATTCACGGATCATTAGCGCCATTTGTTTTGCGGTTAAATGCTCTGCGGAATAAATAATATCGCCTTCATTTTCACGATCTTCATCATCCAGTAGCATGACGCCGTGACCATTTTTAAGCGCTTCGATCGCTTTGTTTACACGAGTAATTGGGTCGCCAAATTCGGCAAGTAGTGATGTCTGATTCATGGTTAATTCCTACGTTGATACCAGAATCAGGGCTAATTGGGAGGGATAGAACACGATGCAAAATGCACCAGCTCGCAGCAGGTAAACCTACTGATGATCTGGTGTGTCGCTCATTCTCTCTCATCCGGACTATGACCGTCGGCTCTGGCATCTCACCAGATCTGCTGACCTCGAAACATCGAGCGCTCGCGGGCTCATCTATAAAAGATATACCGCCGGTAGGGACTTTCACCCTGCCCTGAGAATTACAATTAAGTTTGTGCCCAAGAAGTTGGGCCGAAAAAGAGTATTACAGTTTATCGTTTGATGGAATAAAAATTTGATATACCTAAGCAACTACCTAAGCAACTTAAAGATCTAAGCAACTTAAAGATGCTCAGTGCTGTTTCTGAGCAGGGAAGGCATTGGTTAGGGATTCATTGTTGATCATGAGAGCTTGATGATTAACGCCTATGAAGCGGTTATAATCGGCCAATAACGCAGAGTAAATATCGGTACTAAAATGAGAAAGCACTACACCGTAGAAGGTGATATCAACGCCAAAAAAGCGAAAGACGCTTACCCTAAGCTTATATTGTGCGAAAACTGTATTGGTGGGTATGTGGTCATCAATGAAGGTGAGCGAACTTTTGAACCTTGTGCAAAATGTGGTGCTGACGAATAGATAACGATTCTATCGAATGCCCATAGTGTTCATCATCGTCAATTCAGACGGCGCTCATAGGTAGCGCCGTTTTTTTCATCTGAATTTCGCTCGTTGTGCTCTGCTCGTCAAATTTACCCGGATAAATACCTTTCTAATCAGTGAAACTAACGGGTTAGGGGCTTGCCACAGCGCTTAAATAACCCTTGCCAATATTGGACATGTTCGAGTGTCGCGAGTCGAAAGGCGGTGTGAGCCGATTCAAGTGGATATTGAAAGTTGGGGTGTGCTTGCCTAAACATGGGTAAGAATGGCGCCAATTGATAATATTGGGCATCTAATAACGCCAAATAGGCTTGAATTTCATTGATGAAAAACTGGCGAAAGACATTGTTGAGATAGTTAAATTTTGTACGGTCTCGATTTGGTTGGCAGAGAATTTCCGCATCGTGCTGCGTGAGTTGCTGCGTCATAGTCTCGAGCCAGCGGGTTGCGTTGTGCATTGAGTAAAGTAAGCCGCCCACCGCGGGGCTCTTTTCGAGCGCTTCTTGATAGGGGGTAATCAGAGCGACGCTTTGACGGTTATCTTCGCTGTCAGTGATTACCGCGGATTGAGATTGGAGATAAGCATTATTGATGACGTTTAATCCAGCTAAAACTTGCGGGTCGATTTGGCTGGATTGCGCATCAACCCATCGCGTCGCATTGAGTTGTGTTCGCATGGTGTCACTGGTGAAGAGCAGGTTTGCGGTGTAGAGCGGTTGTTGCTTGCGTTTTATATGAAGAATATCGCTGAGCTGCTCCGTTAGCTGTGGCGACAACAGGGGCGTATTGTCATTCCGCTGATTTGAGCTGTTTGCCGCGCCTAAGCATTGTTCTAAACCCTGAATGAGTGCGTGTTGGAAATCGAACTCACGAAATTGGTCTTGAACTTTTCCCAATGAAGAGTTTTTTTCTGCAATTAGGTTGAACAGGCGACATTTTCGTAATTCGTAGCTATCGAGTAACCCAATGGTCACGCTTTCAATCGGTAAAATCAGATCGCGCTTTGCAGGCAGAGGGAAAGGTTCGGCAATCACGGCGGGCAGTGCGGTTTGTTGTTGCACATTGGCGACGCGTTCGAGATAGGTCTCAAACTGATTTTCTATTGGATGCTGGTTGAACTTACAGCCGCCAATAAAGAGCAATAGAACCATCATTAGCCAAGGCATCGAGATATTCGCTTCCCTCCAAATTAGACTCGTTGCTATTAGTGTACGGAGTAATAAAGAAAAAGGTCAGCATTTCGCTGACCTTTTTACTCTAAGCTTTTTACACAGAGTTTTTGCAGAATGTGGCTTTCTAATGATTAGCGCTCAGAGAAGCTCAATTGGACCTCATCTGGCTGCTTGTGCATCCAGTTTAGACGAGAGCCTAACATTAGAGCACCAGAAGAAAGACCGATGATAAAGCCAATCCAGAAGCCGTGAGCGCCCATCGGCTCAACCACCCAATCCGTCATACCAAGAATGTAGCCTGATGGTAAGCCAATAATCCAATAGGCGATAAAGGTACGGTTAAAGATCGCGGCCATATCTTTGTAGCCACGCAGTGCACCGGCGGCAACCACTTGAATCGCATCCATACATTGATAAATCGCCGCCAATAACAGCAGTTGCATTGCGAGATCGATAACTTCGCGGTTATCCGTGTAAAGCAACGCAATCTGTTCGCGGAATAATACGGTCAGCAGTGCCGATGTGAGCGACATCGCCAGCGCCACCAATAAGCCCACTCGTGATGCCACTTTTGCGCCATCGGTGCTGTGCTCACCAAGACGGTAGCCAACACGAATACTGGTTGCGGCACCAATACTCATCGGTAGCATAAAGATCAGCGATGAGAAGTTAATCGCCACTTGATGCGCAGCCACAATCATTGGCCCTAATGGGGCAACGAGCAGGGCAACAATGGCAAACAACGTCACTTCAAAAAACAACGCGGCTGCAACCGGAAACCCTAATCTGAACAGGCGAATAAGCGCTTTTGGATCGGGTTTATGGATTTTATCAAACAGCTTAATGTACGCCACGCGTTTGGCGGTCATCACGTAAAGCAACATCAAACCAAACATGACCCAGTATACGATTGCGGTGGCAACGCCACAGCCAACACCACCAAGTTGTGGTGCGCCAAATTTTCCGTAAACAAAAATCCAGTTAAGTGGAATGTTGCAAAGCAAACCGATAAAGCCGATAAACATTGCGGGCTTGGTGAGTGACAAGCCGTCCGTCAAGCTGCGTAATGCTTGGAACATAAGGAATGCAGGCACTGCGAACATCACGGCATGCATATAGCCAACGGTTTTTACGGCCATTGATACATCGACATCCATAAGATCTAAGATCGACTGCGTTTGAAACAGCACACCAATGATCGGAATAGAGATCAGAAGTGCCATCACAAAACCTTGCTGGATTTGAAATGGAATCTGTTCAAACTTACCAGAGCCGTTTAATTGTGCGACGACAGGAACCAGGGCCATGAGCAGGCCGATACCAAATAAAATGGAAGGCAGCCAAATGCTGGACGCAATAGAAACGGCGGCCATATCAATAGCACTGACGCCGCCAGCCATTACGGTGTCGACAAAACCCATCCCAGTTTGTGCCACAGAGGCGATCAATACTGGGGTTGCTAACTTCATTAGTGTGTTAGCTTCTTGCTTATAACGATGCACGAAAAGAACTCCAAAAGGGGGGCACAACTCATCACCCAGCGAGTGGGGTTTGATACGAATCTGTCAAATCGAGTTTGATGCTATAGGCTGTATGACAAAGCCATCACGAGACAATCACTGGCCATTGTTTATTGGATAAATAAACGAACAGCGCGGAGATGAGTGATTCTCTTTCAACTGAGACTGGTCAGATAGGTATAGGAGTAGTTGTGCTTAAAAATCACGCGCAGTATACCGGAACAAATCGATTCGGCGCAGGTTTTTATTTAGAATCCGATAAATAACAAGTCCGCCCTTAATCGGCGCCGTTATACGGGATATTAAGTTCTTATAAATCATAAGAGTAACGCGATTTACCATCAGATTGATTGTGCTTGAAACGCTAAAATTGACAGCATTCATCGCGACAATCAAGTAAGCTGACAACAACTGTATGAAAGAGAATCTGGTTGGCGTTTAAGCCACAGATTTTAGAAAGGAGAGGTCGATGTTTACCGGCATTGTAAAAGGGATGGCGAAAGTCGTCGCAATTGAACATAAGCAAAATTTTCAAACACACATTGTTGAACTGAAGAATGATCTGGGGGCTAACCTTGAGATCGGCGCTTCTGTCGCGCATAACGGTTGTTGCTTGACCGTCACGAACATCGACGGCGAACGGGTGAGTTTTGATTTGATGCAAGAGACGCTCAAATTAACCAACTTGGGCCAGTTGAATGTTGGCGATCACATCAACATCGAACGTGCGGCGAAATTTGGCGATGAAATTGGTGGGCATAGCATGTCTGGCCATATCGCTTTTGTCGCCAATGTTTGTGAAGTGATTGATACGCCGAATAACCGTACGGTTTGGTTTGAAATGCCGGAGCAGGCAATGAAATATGTGCTGGCTAAAGGTTACATTGGTTTAGATGGCTGCTCACTAACGATTGGCGAGGTGAAAGAAAACCGATTCAACGTACACCTCATTCCTGAAACGTTACAACGTACCTTATTTGGCTCTCGTCAAGTGGGTGATAGCATCAATGTCGAAGTTGATCCGCAGACACAAGCCATCGTCGATACGGTAGAGCGCGTGTTGGCGGCGAGAAGATTATAAACCCGGACCATAAGTCCTGATGATAATAGAAATGACAAAGAGCGCAGATGCGCTCTTTTTGATTAAGTGAAGTGGGTGTTCAGAAAATTTGCTCATCGTCAGCATCAACAGTTAAATCGATGCGATCCATCTGCTCATTGACCGTAAGATTGAAATGAATAGCATTACAGCATGCAGAACAATCATCAAAAAAGTCTTGATTGCCATTCGATGCGTCAAGGGTAATACCAATAGAATGCCCGCAGTGAGGGCAGTCGACCTTCTTCTCCGTGAAATTGCGCATAGACGTACCTCTTTATTACTACCTGTGACGTTAGAATTGCCACGCAACGTTTGCCATAGGTAAATAGTAAGGCGATAAGTTAGTAATGGACGTAAATTAAGTGCAAAGTTTGACTATTGGCATAAAAATCACAGAGAACGGATTTGAATTGTTCTCTGTGTGATCTTTCCGCTTGCAATTACGTTGCGTATCAATGTAACTCTTTGTTTCAAAAAGTTAATAATCATTTATTTGGTCAATGAGTTGCTGTGATTCATTAAGGTAGTGCCCCCCAAATAGGTTGTAGTGATTGAGCAGGTGATAAAGATTATAGATAGACTTTCGCTGCTGGTAATCGGCGGCGAGAGGAAGGACGCTTTCGTAGCCTTGGTAAAATTCTGGCTTAAACCCACCAAACAGTTCCGTCATTGCAATATCGCATTCTCGATCGCCCCAATAACTGGCGGGATCATAGCAGATCGGCCCACACGCTGAATTGGCAACATTGCCGCTCCATAGGGCACCATGCAGCAAAGAAGGTCGTGGTTGGTGATGGGACAATAGATGTTGAATTTTTTGTGTGAATTCACTGATGTCGGTGAGCGACACGCCTTTTTCTTTGATCAATTGCAGTTGCCAACCAATGCGTTGCTCTGCAAAAAAACGCGACCACTTCCGTGACCATTGATTGGGTTGCAGCGTGCTACCAATGTAGTTATCCGAGTCAAAGCCATACTCTTTTTGCTCTCCCCATTGATGAAGCGCGGCTAAGCGTTGACCAAAGGCGTAGTTTGATTCTGCATTTTCAAGCGGCTTAGTAGGGAGGTAGTTTAAGATCAAAAACGCATTCTGCTTGGACTTTCCTAAGTGAACCAACTCAGGCACCACGACGGTGTTGGTTTCGCGCAAGCATCGAATGTTCTCCGCCTCAGCTTCGTATTTCGCTAAGAACTCACGATGATTAACTTTTATGAAGTAGCGCTGTTCACCATCACTGATCATGTAGCTTTCGCTGATGTCACCACCCGATAGCTTTGTTTTTTCACGTATTACAAAAGAAAACATTAACGTTTCAGATAACTGCTCGGAGATTGCTTGCCACATAGCCTGTCCCTAAATCGTTGAATCACAGGTTACAGTGTAGGTTACTGACGTGATCAATTCCGAATGGCATCGCAAAGAATTCAATAAATAGAAGTCGAATGACTCATAGAATCAACAAAATGTGAGGATCGTCAGCATTATCGAACGTCGTCGTCGGATCGCGTTTAATCAGAATCAGCGAGTGATGCGCTAAATCTATAAAAGCCAGCAGGAAAGAATCATTTGTGTGAATGGTTGAATATGGTTGCTGCATTGAGTTTATTCCCTTAAGCGGTTTTTATCTCCGATTTGGGCGCTAAATACCATATCGTGGTAGTAACAATTGTTAATCGATGCGCTAATCCCTTAAAATATATGGAGAATACGACATTAAAATGGAGCAAAAATGGTCGTTAATACCGATGGCTATTCGGCGTTGATCGAATACCTAGCCTCTAATCTCGATATTTTTTCTACGGAAGAAGGTGAGACGGGGAAAGAGAGTGTGGAAGACGTTGCCACGGATATGGTGGCGAGTAACATTATGGCGCTCTTTGATCAGAATCCAGAACTGCATTCAAGTGTTCGTTTTAAACTTCTAAAGGAAGCAGACGCGGTGGTCGCGGACTTAGGAGAAGTACTCGCCAATACTTGGTTCAAAGCGGCGACCAATGAACAGATAGCGTTCTTGGATGAGTATATTGCCCTAGTCAAAAACTTATTTGATAACGCCGTCGCTAAATACGATTAGTGTTTTGCTCATGCGGATTAATAAACGGGCGGGGTAGCGACTCGCCTAAATTGCCAAAATTTCGCCGCCCAGTATGGATTATCCATGCGAGAGATAATGACCCCTTTCGATGTTGAGGCGTGCATAAATTGGTTCTGCCCAAGGTAGACGCCCACATGTCGAGTCGTACGTGACGTTTTAAAGAACACCAAATCCCCGACGTTCGCCTGCCAATACTCAATTTCTTGGCCGATTTTGACTTGATGTTCCGTTGTACGAGGCAGTTGGATTTGCGCTGCGTTTTGATACGCGGTTTGCACGAATGCCGAGCAATCCACCCCATTAAGAGAATGCCCTCCTAAGCGATAAGGGGTGCCTTTCCATATTTTAAATACATCAATAAATTCACTTTTTAGTAGCTGGTGGTAGGCCGTTTGTACCGGCGCCGAATTAGACGGCTCTGGTGAAGAGCTGCAACCGACTACGGCAAAATGGGTCATCATCAATACACAGATAAAGCGATGGCGAGTAAAAGGGAATAAGTTGAGCATTGATGGTTGATCCAATCGTGTAATGAGTTAACGCAGCTTAAAAACTTAAGACCGCGTTATTGGTGGGCTCTTCCCATTGAAGCGAACATTGCTCGAATAATCTAGCCGAATTCAGATTTGATTGCCCGAAAACTTGAACCGCATCACGGTGGATTATCGCTTTCATCGCTTTCTAAATGGTTGCGTGAGCATCTTATCTAACCATTGCTCGCGCGAGGTCTGAAATTCCGCAATCCCAATTTTTACCTTGTCATGCCCCAATTCAGGTTGGGCGCGGTAGGTGCGAAACAGTCGATCCCATATTGATAAGAAAAAACCAAAGTTAGAATGGGTTTCTTTCACTATTTCTGAGTGGTGGACACGGTGCATGTCAGGGGTAACGATGGCTTTACGTAACACCTTATCGAGATTGAGCGGCAGTTTCGCATTACTATGATTGAACATCGCACTGACGTTAAGAATGATTTCAAACAGCAATACAGCCAGAGGTGAGATACCAAGTGAGACGACAATGGCGATTTTAATCCACATCGACATGATCATTTCAATGGGGTGGAAGCGGGCACCGGTGGTGACATCGATATCTTGATCGGCATGGTGCATGCGATGCAAACGCCATAACCATGGCACAGCGTGAAAAACCACATGTTGAACGTAAATGGCGAAATCTAGCAGCACGACAGAAATCAGGACGCCAAACCAAGCAGGAAGAGAAAGCCAATGAAATAACCCAATGTTGGCTTGTTGTGCCCACAACGCCGCTTCAAGCGTGAGCAGGGGCATGAAGAGGTTTAGACAGAGTGAATTAAAGCCAATTAAGCCAATATTATTGAGCCATCGCTGGCCTTTACTTTGGGTTAATGCTTTGCGCGGCGCAAGCCATTCCCATAATCCACACAGCACCAAAGTGGAAAGAAAGAAGCTCAGTCGAATCATATCTGGGTTTTGCATTCAGTATCCTTACGCTTTCAACTTGCAACTGACGCCATGGCGAGTAGAATTTGTCGCCCTAATATTATTATCAATGAATCCGAATGAGAATCCACGCATTTCATCGTCTTTTCCTTCATAGACAAGCTGTAGCAACACGAGTGTTCAATGCCAGAGGCAGTAAAGTGGTCCGTTGTGACTACTGCCAAGTGGCAACCAAGTACTGTGTTTGTGCCTATCAACCCGACATCGACACCGATGTGGCGGTGATGCTGATCGTTTCGGAAAGTGAAGTTTTTAAACCAAGCAACACTGGCCGTTTGATCTTAGACGCCGTGAAGGAAGGTTACGTTTATCAATGGAACCGCACTGAACCGGCAGATGAGATGATAGCGTTGTTAGAAAACGATGACTATCAGCCATTTATCGTCTTTCCAGATGAATATGTAGACGTAAAATCCCGCTTGATTGAACAACCGGTTCAGTCGTTCTGCGCGGGCAAGAAACCGTTGATGATTTTGTTGGATGGCAGCTGGCGTGAAGCGCGTAAAATGTTCCGCAAATCAACGTACCTACAACATCTGCCTGTATTGTCGATTCAGCCACAAGTGTTGTCGCAATATATGATGCGCAAATCAGAAAACGAGCAACACCTTTCAACCGCAGAAGTGGCTGTCTTGGTGCTTGACCAACTGGGTGAGCAAGCGGCATCAAAAATGCTCGATGAGTGGTTTGGTGTCTTCCGTGAAACCTATTTATTAAGCAAAACGCGCATCAAGCCTGATTTAACCCGTCCGGCGTTAAAGCACTACCTTGCCGCAAATCCGCAGCTAGACGATTGATTTGGATGGTTAAACCCTGTTCAATTGGTTTATAAATGGTCATAGGTCACGGATTGTAACGACCGCCTTATGGATAATGACCGAAGTTTGGATTTTATAAATTATATTCTGGGAGTGAATACAATGTACTACGGCTTTGACGTGGGTGGCACCAAGATTGAGTTTGGCGCATTCAATGAAAATTTAGAACGTGTTGCAACAGAGCGCGTGCCTACGCCAACCAGCGATTACCAAGCATTACTCGACGCGATTGCAGGCTTGGTAAACAAATACGATCAAGAATTCAATTGCGAAGGCAAAATTGGTCTTGGTTTGCCTGGCATGGAAGACGCTGATACCGGTGCAATCCTAACGGTTAATATTCCTGCGGCGAAAGGTCAGTTGCTGCGTAAAGATCTTGAAGCGAAAATTGGTCGTACTGTGAAAGTCGACAACGACGCGAACTGTTTTGCGCTTTCTGAAGCGTGGGATGAAGAATTAAAAGACTCGCCATCGGTCATGGGCTTGATCCTAGGTACTGGCTTTGGCGGTGGTTTGATTTACGATGGCCAAGTTTTCTCTGGTCGTAACCACGTAGCCGGTGAAATGGGCCATATGCGTTTACCTATCGATGCATGGTTCCATCTTGGCGAGAACGCACCGCTACTGGATTGTGGCTGTGATAAGAAAGGCTGTATTGATAATTACCTTTCAGGTCGTGGCTTTGAGCTGTTGTATGCTCATTACTTTGGCGAAGAGAAGAAAGCTATTGAGATCATTAAAGCGCAAGCGGAAGGCGAGCCTAAAGCGGTTGAACACGTTGAGCGTTTCATGGAGCTACTGGCGATCTGCTTTGCGAACTTGTTTACGGCCAATGATCCGCACGTTGTCGTGCTAGGTGGCGGTCTATCAAACTTTGATATGATTTATGATGAAATGCCAAAGCGTATTCCGAAGCATCTATTGTCGGTTGCGAAGTGTCCTAAAATCGTCAAAGCGAAACATGGTGATTCAGGCGGCGTACGCGGCGCGGCGTTCTTGAACATCAAGTAATCGTCAATAATGGCCTCATGAAGAGGCAAAAAGGGCTTCCAATCGGAAGCCCTTTTTATTGGTCATCATTCAACGTTGAATCGTTGTGTGATTACTTGTTCTTTTTACCGACGCCTAGATTCTCTTTAGGCTTAAGCGTGATTCGACCAAAGCCTAACTTTTTGAAGTGGCTATCACGGTAGTTACGCACTGCCTTAGTGTCTGAGATCAGCTCAAGGCGAACTTCCATCTTAAGGAATTCAGTAATATCGATGCCTTCCGCTTCCGCTACGGCTTCGTGAAGGTTGCGGTGTTGTTGGTAAGAGAAAAGTAATTCTTTCTCTTTTTCTTTGTAGGTGTAAATAATTGTACGAGCCATAGTTACTACTGTTTCTAATTCGCTAATGGAGAAGGCCAACGAAACCGTTAGCCTTGAATGGGCTAGATTCTGCCTTGAAGTGGGATAATTGTCACGCTTTCTCCGACTTTAACTGTATCAACCGCCGGTGAAATTTCGATAAGACAATTTGCCTCACTCATTGAACGTAAAATACCAGAGCCTTGTTTACCGGTGGTTTGCACCGTTAGACGACCCGCTGGATCGATCTGGAATATGCCGCGGCTATATTCCGTTCGACCTTGACGAGAGCGCAAGTCTTCAGTGGCAATCGCGTTCACTTTTAGAGGTTGCCAATCGCGTTCGCCTTGCATTTTACGCAGCGCTGGCTCAACAAAGTTGATAAACGACACCATGACCGCCACCGGGTTGCCCGGTAAACCAAAGAAAGGCTTATCGTTTACCTGACCAAAAGCGAGTGGGCGACCTGGACGCATGTTGATGCGCCAAAAATCGATTTGTCCGAGCTTATCAAGGGCCAGTTTTACGTAGTCGGCATCACCAACGGACACGCCACCGGATGTAATGATCACATCCGCTTGCAAGCTGGCTTTCTCAATCGCATCAATCATCACTTGTTCGTTATCTTCTAAAATACCGAAATCGATGACCTCGCAACCCAGTTTTTCCAGCATACCCATCAGGGTAAAACGGTTTGAATCGTAAATGGTATTGGGTTTTTGTTCACTGCCCGGCGCTTGAACTTCATCGCCAGTCGAGAACAACGCCACTTTCAATTGGCGCGCAACCTGTGCTTGGCCAAAACCAAGAGAGGCGAGCATGCCCATTTCTGCCGATTCAATACGCGTGCCTTTGCTAAATACAGCGCTACCCTGAGCTAAGTCTTCACCCGCTTGACGAACATTTTGTCCGCGTTTGATGAATGCGCTAGGGAACGTGACGTGGTCACTATCGGTTTGCGCTTGCTCACGCATAATCACGGTATCGGCACCGGCTGGCATTGGTGCGCCAGTCATGATTTTTACCGCTTGGCCTTCTTGCAATTCACTTTGGTAAGCGTGGCCAGCCATCACTTCAGCAACAACGTGATAGCTTGGGGTTTCAGCCTCATCGTTGACGATATCATCGCCACGAATAGCAAACCCATCCATTGCTGAGTTGGTGTATTGCGGTACGTTCACTGGCGATGCGATATCGTCAGCTAATACGCGGTTGTAGCTTAATTCAATGGCACAAGATTCGGTTTCTGACACCTCATTAACCAAAGAAAGAATTTTCTCTTGTCCTTGAGTCACGGAAAGGAAAGCAGGGGACAGAATGTCGCAACACGATGACGCCGGTTTATCGGTATTTTCATCGCTTGCCTTGGCTGCCTTGGCACAACCCGACTTTCCATTTGAGGCAACAAAGTTAAGAATAAACTGAGTAATGGCATCAAGATCGTTGATGTCCATTTGTGGCAGTTCGCTGTCGGTCACTTTATTGTCAGCGGCAATCGCGATGATGTTGTCATCACTTGGGTAAAGCCATGGTTTACCGACTTCTTCGCGGTGCAGTTCAATTTTCGGGAAGGCAATGTTCTTGCAGCCTTCAACCAAAATGACATCCAGTTTTTGTTGATCGAAACGGCTAAGCAGAAAATGAAATTCAGATTCTTCTTCTGGTGTTTCTGTCATCAATGCGTAGCGATTACGAGATGAGATCAGCATTTGGCTTGCTCCGGCTTTACGCAGACGGTAGCTGTCTTTACCTGGTTGATCGACATCGAAATTATGGTGGGCATGTTTAAGCATGCCAATGCGCAAGCCCGCTTTCGTCAACTTAGGAAGAAGCGCTTCAATTAGGGTGGTTTTTCCGGTGCCTGAGTAGGCAGCAAAACCGATTACAGGAATTAAGTGGCGTACGGTCATGATTCTAGAGTCCCAAATTGAGCCAATTCTTGCGGCGTATTTAGATTAACAAAACAGTTTGGCGAGTCGCTAAAGTCTACGTAGGAGGTATTACATTCTTTGTAGAGTAAGATGATTTTACGATCGCCACGTTCTAAGAACGCCGTCAGTTTTGGTAATACGCGTTTATGATAGAGCGTAAACACGGGTTGCTGATGATCGCCATCGTGGGCAACCAAGATGTCACTTTCTGCGGTGGCGTATGCGCAGAAACGTGCCACTAAATCATGATTGATTTGCGGGCTATCACAAGGGACAAAGCCGACCCAATCCGTCTCGGCGTGCACAAGGCCGGCATGAATACCGCCCATTGGGCCAGGGTAATCAGAAAAATGGTCGCTAAACACAGGACCAAAGTGTTGGTATTCACTTTGATTGCGGTTTGCGTTGATTAAGATGCTAGGGGTCTGTGGTGACAAGCGTTCAATAACGTGTTGTATCAGCGGCTTATTATTGAGTTCTATAAGGCCTTTATCTTTGCCACCCATGCGGCTGGCTTGACCGCCAGCCAAAATAACCCAACTAGTTTGCGTTGGATGTAGCATAGTCGCTCTCTTGTTTTTCATCGGTGATGACTTGTAGCAGCGGTGACTCTATCAGAGTTGATTCTTTTATCCACCACTGTTTACGACATAAATCCGTTAAAGCGTTCTTTTGATGGCTCGTAATCACGATGCTTGAGCCTTTTTCGAGCAAATCTTTTGCCAGCAATACTAATCGTTCGATTGATTCTTGATCTAAGGAAGCGCTTGGCTCATCCATTAACAAAATCGAAGGGGTTAGAATCCAAGCTCTTGCCATGGCGACGCGTTGTTTTTCGCCACCAGAGAGAACGGAAATATGCTCATCTGCAAGCGTTTCTAGGCCGACTTTTCTCAAAGCATAGATGACCGACGCTCGCTTATCTTGGGCCGACATTTTTTGAAAGCGAATACCATAAGCGACGTTTTGGAAAACGGTACCATCAAAAAGATACGGCGCTTGATGCAGGTAAACGACGTCTCGACGGCCGCTGCGGGTCGAAAGACGTTGAATAAAGTTATCGCGTGGAGCAATCACTTTTCCAGTGGTTGGCTTAAGCAGCCCCGATATTATTTTCAGTAGGGTGGTTTTACCCACACCATTGTCGCCTTTTAAGTAGATTGCATCATTAGGACCAATCGACAATTCAGGAATATGAAACAGCACCCGATCTTTAAATCGCATGGAGAGCTGTTGTGCAGTTATTTTAATCGTCATACAGCGCCCTTAGTTTCTTAAATAGCCACGACCGCGCATGCTGCCTAACATAAAGTTTAGCAGTAGTGCGAGCGAGAGTAATACTATTCCGAGCGCCACGCCTTGCGCGAAAGCCCCTTTATGACTTTCCATCGAAATTGCGGTTGGAATATTGCGGGTTACGCCCATGATATTTCCGCCCACCATCATCGAACAACCGACCTCGGTCACAATGCGAGAAAAAGCCGTAATGGTTGCGGCAAGAAGAGGAAAGCGGGTTTCCCAAATCATGGTCGCCGCCACTCGACATGGTGAAGCGCCAAGTGTAATCGCCGTTTCCACGGCGCGGCGATCGCTTGATTGCAGCGATCCGTGCATCATGGCAACCAAGACAGGGAAGCAAATCAACATTTGCCCGAACACCATCGCCTTTTGGGTAAAGAGCATTTGCCAATCACCAAGCGGGCCTGCACGAGACAGTAACATGTAAAGCAGCAAGCCAATCACCACGGTTGGGACGGCTTGCAGGGTATTAATAATCGAAAGGAAGAACCATTTTCCTCGAAAATCCGTGTAGGCAAGGATGAACGAGAATAAAATCGCTGGCAATAACACCAGAGATATCGCAGTCAAAGAGACGTTAAAAGAGACCGCAACAATCGCCAACAGGTCCGGGTCAAAAGCGACCAAAAGTGCTAACGCGTCTAGTGTAGTTTGCCAGAGACTCATGAATGATTATTTCTCGTTCGCGTTAGCGACAAATAAGTGCTTACCATTAATGGTAAAGGTATTAATTAACTCTTGGCCGCGAGGGTTAACCAGCCAGTCACTGAAGACTTTGGCACCTTGGTAGTTAATCGTCGGGTAGCGCTCAGGGTTAACTAAGATAACTTGGTACGGATTAAACAGGTTTTTGTCACCTTGGAATAAGATCTTCAGCGCCAATTGGTTTTGGTAAGCCAACCAAGTACCACGGTCAGTGATGGTGTAACCAGCCATCTCAGATGCCATATTCAGCGTTGGGCCCATACCTTGACCAACAGAGCGGTAGCCACCAAAGTTTGGTTCAATTTTGGTTTGCTCCCAAATACCTTTTTCTTTTTTATCGGTACCTGAATCATCACCACGAGAAACAAAAGTAGAATTGGTTGAGGCGATGTTCTTGAAAACGTCAAAGATATCTTTTTGTTCCGCGATGTTTGCCGGATCGTTTATCGGGCCAACAATCACAAAGTCGTTGTACATGAGTTTGCGTGGTAAAACGCCAAAACCGTTATCGACAAAATTTGCTTCTGCTTTTGGCGCATGCGTCATGACCAAATCCACGTCACCGTTTTCGCCCATCTTAAGCGATTTTCCGGTTCCTGCGGCAATCACATCGACTTTGTAGCCCGTGTCTTTTTCAAACTCAGGCAAGATAAAATCCAGTAGACCAGAATGGTAAGTACTGGTGGTGGTGGCTAAGCGGATGTGTGGTGCTTCATCAGCCGCACTAGCGGTATGACTAAAGAATACAAGCGACGCTGCTGCTAAGGTATAACTGAATGTTGCTTTCATTGTAATGTTTTCCATATTGTTTGCCGTTGGGCGTCAATTTCACTACCTACGAATGGCGATAGCCAAAAACCTGGCTGCTATGCCTTAAGCAAACTAGATGCCAAGATTTCAGGTTGTTTTACAAGCAAATTGGTTCAGTTTTGTGGACAAAAAGGGGCTTTGGGACAATTTGTCGCACTATTGCTCGATCCTACCGATAAAACCTTGGTACACTCTGTCCCAATGACAGTGATTTAAACCGAGAAAACCTTCATGTCTACTTCTTTAGATGCAAACAAACTCTCTCAATATCAAGCATTTTCCGTTCTCGTTGTCGATGACGAAGCTGGTATGCAAGCGATTTTAAAAAAAGCGCTCAGTAAATGGTTTTCTAAAGTGGATACGGCCGGCAGCATTGAGCAAGCGGAAACGTTACGAATCGCCAATCATTATGATCTTATTATTCTAGACATTAATCTACCCGGACGTTCAGGCATTGAGTGGGAAGAAGCCTTTAATGACGAAGAGCGCAGAGCCGATGTGATTTTCATGACTGGCTACGCTGATCTAGAAACGGCGATTTCTGCCCTCAAGCTAGGGGCAACAGACTTTATTCTCAAGCCCTTCAACCTAAGCCAGATGTTGCAGTCCGTAGAGCGCTGCATGGACAAGCGACTGAATGAACGCTTGCAGTATGCCTTGCACCGTGATGTTAAACGCCATATCGCGACCGAAATTGCGGGAACGTCTGATAAAACTCGTCAACTGAAACAACTTATCAGCCAGTTTGCACCATCACGTGCTTCGGTGTTGATTGAGGGGGAATCCGGCACGGGTAAAGAGCTGGTGGCACGCGGTGTACACGAGGCCAGTGGTCGTAAAGGGCCATTTGTCCCGATTAACTGTGGCGCGATTGCGCCTGAATTACTCGAAAGCGAACTGTTCGGTCATACCATGGGAGCGTTTACTGGCGCGAAAAAGAGCCGTGAAGGTTTGTTCCGCGTTGCGAGTGGCGGCACTCTGTTTTTGGATGAAATCGGGGAAATGCCGTTAGCGATGCAATCTGCGTTGCTGCGTGTTCTTGAGCAACGAACGATTCGTCCGGTAGGCGGAGAGAAAGAAGTGAGTGTGGATGTGCGCGTCGTCGCTGCAACCAACCGTAATTTGCAAGAAGAAGTCAAATGCGGGCGCTTCCGAGAAGATTTGTTTTATCGCCTTAATGTGCTGAAAATTGATGTGGCGCCACTGCGTGAACGCAAATCGGATTTATGCGAACTCGTGCCATACTTCACCAAGATGCTTTCGATTGAACTGGGTATTTCCGACCCAAAATGGGCGCATGAAGACATCGAAGCGATGCAAAATTACAGTTGGCCAGGCAATATTCGTGAGCTCAAAAACTTGATTGAGCGCTGCATTTTATTGGCAAAGCCACCAGCACATTATTGGCGAGAGCTCGCGGGCGTTCAAGAGAGTCCGAGTATTTCGGTGTCTGAACCTGCTGACATCGAAGTAAACACTGTTTCTGAACCAGAAAGCAGTGCTGGCAAAGGCTATCCAAACACTTGGTCTTTAAAAGAAGTTGAAAAATCCCATATTCAACAATTGGTCGAATTTCACGACGGTAATAAGTCTGCAGCTTCACGTGATTTGGGCGTTGCACGTAAAACCTTAGAACGAAAATTTAAAGAGTGGGAAGCAGAGGACATGGACTATGGCCAATAACGGCGGCGCGTCTCGCACCGGTTTGATCGCAAAGTGGCGTTATCGCTTTAAGAGTATGGTGCGTTATCGGTTGATGATTTTAACATCGGCACCGATTTTCTTAACCTTACTCGCGCTGATTGGCATCACCATTTATTGGTCGATTCATTACACCTGGCAGAGCGCACTGCTTGATGTGTCGGAGCGCTTGGGTGTTGCAAATAACAGCATCGAATTGATCCAACAAAAACAGGCTAATCATGTCGAGGCGTTTGCTGAATCTTATGATTTTCGTATTCAGCTAGAAACAAACCAGAATGATGCTGAACTTCAGCAGTGGATATCCCAACAGAAAAAACGCTACAACTTAGATTTTCTTTGTTTGCATCGTGTGGGTGACACGAATCATCATTTCCGCTATTTCGACGTCGCTCAAAGTGAGTCGTTTTTTGATGTGCTTTCAGAACAAGAGCTCGACTCACTCGACAGCGATTTATCAAAACGTGCTCAAGTGCCTATTTTAGAAAGCCAAGCGGTTGAAAACCGTGGCTTGGTGAGCCGAACCGTGATTCCCGTGGAAGATAACAACGGTCAATTAGTCGGGTATCTGGATGGGGGGTTATTACTGAATAACAGTACGGTATTAGTCGACCAAATTCGCGACCTTATTTATTCAAGTCGTGAAGACAGTTTGCGCCCGATCGGCACGTTAACGTTATTCTTAGACGATTTGCGTGTCAGCACCAATGTGCCGCTCGATAGTAGTGGCGGCTTGGGCCGTGCGATTGGTACGCCAGTATCTGACGTTGTAAGAGACGCGGTATTAGTTGAAGGCCAGCAATGGGTTAACCGAGCTTATGTGTATGATGCTTGGTACATTACCGCTTATGAACCCATTCGAGATCGTGAAAACAATGTCATTGGCATGCTCTATACCGGTTATTTGATTTGGCCGTTTCTCAAGGCGTATATCACCAACATTGCTGAAATTAGTATCACCACTGTGTTCTTACTGTTGGTCTCAGGTTTAATGGTGTATCGAGGCTCGCGTGACTTGTTTAACCCGATCGAACACATTCACCGCGTGGTCAAAATGATTCAACTCGGAAAAGACACCCGTATTGGGCCACTTGGCTTAGATGATGAACATGAATTAGCCCAGTTGGCGAAGCAGTTTGACAATATGTTGGATCTACTACGTCAGCGAAAAAATGAGCTGAAGAATGCCGCGGTTGAATTGGAAGAGAAGATCCAACAGCGTACCGCGAGTCTTGAAGAGAAAACCACGGAACTTGAATTGCATATTCAGCTGTTGCATCAAACCCGTGACAAGCTGGTGGTGCATGAGAAACTGGCGGCGTTAGGGGAGTTAACGGCGGGTATTGCGCATGAAATTAACAACCCAAGTGCTGTGATCCTAGGCAATGTGGAATTGATCCAATTTGAATTGGGCGAAGAGTCAGAGCGTGTCAAAGATGAGTTGGAAGCGATTCACGCTCAGATAGATCGCATCCGCAATATTACGCGCAGTTTGCTGCAATACAGTCGCAAAGGCGGGGTTCAAGATGAGATTACTTGGCAGCATGTGAATCCTATCGTTGAAGAGAGCATCACCCTGGTTAAGACGGGCAGTAAAAAACGAGATATCGAGTTCGTGACCGATCTTCAAGCGCATACCTCGGTCGAAATTAATCGCAATCAATTGCTGCAAATTTTAGTTAACCTTCAAATGAATGCGATTCACGCCATGCAAGGAAAAGGCCGCTTGACGGTGAAGAGTGAAGATTGGCAAGAAGACGGTGAAGCGAAAGGCGCGCTGATTCATATTGAAGATCAAGGCTGCGGAATTAAACCTGAAAATCTAAAACGTATTTTCTCGCCATTTTATACCACAAAGCGAGAAGGTACTGGTTTGGGTCTGTCGGTGTCACAAAGTATCCTTAGCCAAACTGGCGGTGAGCTTACGGCGACCTCGGAGTGGGGACAAGGCAGTTGTTTTACTATTCGATTGCCGAATAAAGCCGAAACGCATTTATTGGTTTCAACGCGCAGTCAATAAAGCCGATTGGATGGGCTAACCCAGTGATAAAGCACCTCAAAGAGGTGCTTTTTTTATGTCCTCGTTATGCGTTACGCAGAGGTTGCTTGAAGAATAATCTGCTGATTTATGTTAGGGAAACCATTCGTGGGTGATATGTATTTTTACAAAATTATTTATCCTGACAATAAATCACTTATTTAAACATTGGTTAACAATCATTTGGAATAAAGATCAAAATTAATAAAACTCTCAATAGCGTGTGATCCAGAAAACCCATTACCATTCCCGTAAAAGGGGCCCCTTTTAGTATCTGCTTGTGCGTTTTTATGACCACAAGTGAACAATAATTAGAATAGAGATGAGATATGAAAAAGAGCATATTGGGTCTGGTTGTCGCTTCAGTGCTTGCCAGTAATGCGCACGCAGCAGAGCTAACGTTAGAGCAAGCCAGCGCGCAAATTATGACAAAAATGGAAGAGCTTGCGACATTGGCGGCGGTAGAAGAAAACGTTGTTGAAGAAGGGGACTATCGTTATTTGAAATACAAAGGTAAGCAATTACGCATCAACTACGACGGTAATGTGATGTTTGACCTTTTTGATATTGAATCTGAGTTTGAAACCGTCTTCGATTTTATTCCTAAGCATTGGGATTACTGGGGTTATGCTGGCGGTTTTGACCTTTTCCCTGAGGGTTACGAAAATACCGAAGTTAACGCAGAAAAATGCACCTTTGCGCTTTATGCCGCCGCTCGTGGTTCAAAAGATAATCAAGGGAACTACGTTTGGGAGCGCCCTCTAACCACAAATCTTGATGCTTCTGAATGTCCTTCTATTGTTCAAAAACCATCGATCTTCTTTAACACCAATCAACTTGGCAACATGCTGACGGGTGAGTTGTCGGGCGCGGTTCTTTTTGCTCAAGCTCATATTGTACCGGGCAAGTCAGTGAGCGATGAAAAACGCATGCACCTTGTGGGTGAGCGCAAGACCAAGGTTATGTTTAAGCCAGATGTTGCGTTTGAAGCTCGTAGCCTAGTGACGCTAACGGCAAAAGACAAACAAGGCGCTGTATTGGGTTCGCTTGATATGAATGCGCCTGATTTACTGGCGCGCAACGTGTTAGCCATTCCTGAGATAGCCAATCAAGAGATTGATTTTAGCTATGATGAAAGTGCCATTTTTAGTGTACGAGAAGTGTCGAGCGCTGCCATTGCAGCCGCACTTGTTGACCATGATGTGGTTAAGCTAAATACATGGAATGGTCATTGGATTCGAGACTTTGCTTTAGAGCAAAATAACCCAGAGCTGAACGGTAAAACCGTTATCTTCCAATCGAGTGCGGGTTACAACTCAAACGTCAGTTATTACCAAGACCGTGTTCGTACCATTGTGAACGGCAGCACGACGGTGTTTAAAAACGTCAATGGTGCTTGGGTACTAGAAGACGATCTCATCTTTAATGATATTGGCTACGCCGATGGCTATTGGTCGGCGGATCTGCCTAAAGCATGGTTAGCCCCAGGCTTAAGCCTGACATTGAGCAATGAGGGTAAATCGGGTGACTTAACCGGCATCAAGGTGGGTGCGCCAACAGAATTGCTGATGCATACCATTGATGTTGGCATGCTGGTGGAACCGCGTGGACGTTTTGATTTCCAGACAGACAAACAAGCGCAGCAAGAATATTTTGAAACCGCGCCACTCAGTAAAATGATTGTTAGTGAGTATGAGCCAGTACATTTAGTTGAAGTGATGCTACCAGATGGCACGTTGCTGACCGATCACGATCCAAGTGATGGCGGTTGGCATGGTGGTACGATGCGTCAACGTATTGGTAAAGAGCTGTTCTCTATCGGCATCAATAATGCGAACTACGGCATCCATTCAACGGCGGGTGTCGGTGAGGGCGAAAACCCTTATCTTGCAGCGCAGTTAACCGCTCATAATGCACGTGGCCTCTATGCGAATGGTGTACAAATGCATGGGGGTTCAGGTGGTGCGGGCATGGTAACGCTAGATAGCTCAATCGGTAACGAATTTAGCCATGAAGTCGGCCACAATTACGGCTTGGGCCATTATCCTGGTGGGTTTGAAGGTTCAATTCACAAACCGGCGAACATGAGTAACTCAACATGGGGTTGGGATTCTTCACGCGATGTGTTTATTCCAAACTTTGCACCACAGAAAAATGGTGTAGAAAGCTGTTTAGACGGTCAATGCGTACCGGCATTCAATGACATGTTTAGTTTTGGTAGTGACGCGATGGCGGGTGGTTGGGCAATGTATAACCAACAACGCTTTACCATGTATACCCCTTATTCGATGTCTTTTATTCAGAAAAACCTTGAAAGCAAAGCGGTGTTTGATCAAACGTCTTCCACCGGTTTTAAAAAGTGGAATGAAGCAACCGAAACCATGGATGAATACACACATCGTGTCGAGCATCTAGAAGTCACCACGGTTGCGCCATGGGAGGCAAATGCAGAGCATATTGCAACGCTATTAGCCAATTTCGATAAGGTCGATCTCTCAACATGGAATGGCCATTGGGCTCGTGATATGTCGGTACCTGCGGCAAGTCGCGACAACCAAGGTAAGATCTTCACGTTTAACTCTGATGCCGGTTACAGCTCACACTTAACCATTAATGGTGCGTCAATGGTGGTGCCTTACGGCAGTCGTTTGGTGTTTGTTTCTGATGGTCAAACCTGGGTGAAAGGGGCGAGCTTTGAGCAATATCAAGCGATCAAACCAAATCAATTTGGTGTGCCGGTGACAACACTTGTTGGTTACTACGATCCGTCGAAACAACTTGATAGCTATATCTTCCCGGCATTACATGGTTCATACGGCTACGTTTACGCAGATGATTCGGTGAATCTCGCCGCTAACTGTGCTTTGGAAGTCGAAATGGCGAATGGTGATGTTGATACGTACGCACTGAAGAATAACCGCCGTAATGCGGACAATATGAACAAGTTCCACATTAACGTCGCACGTGCTGATAATCCGAAAACAGCCAGCGTGATCTGTGATGGTGAAGTGTTGGATACTTTAACGATTGCAGCACCCACTCTGGATCCTGTTTACACCGTACAAGGCGGTGATGAGCAAGTGAAAGCGTTCGCGATGCCGGTGAAATCGGCTCTACCACGTGTACTAGCTACGCGTTATGCACCAGAGAAATGCGATCATCCTGACGGTGAACATAACCATTAATCGTGACAAATAAATCAAACCCATAATGAAAAAGCGCCGAATAAGGCGCTTTTTTGTATCGAGAGATCGTGTTTAACTGGCGTTAACCGCGATCTTCGGCGGATTGATGTTGTGTTTTCTGAACTCTTTCATTACGCGCAAGGTAATGTCGGTTTCAAACAATTTCTCGTAAGCAGTATCAACAACATAAGCTTTACAGGTTAACTGAATTGCTAGGTAATTGTCGGTGATGGTTTGCTTAACTAATACGGTAACTGGTTTAGGCAAGTGGATATAACGACTTGAAGACGCCGCTTCCTGTATTAAATCACGGGCGAGGGTAATGTCTTCATTCATACCGATGTAAAACGGGATGACGACCTGCATATCCAATGCGCCGTAGTTACCACTGACCACCACTTCATTCAAGAATTTGTTGTTTGGGATGGTAATTATGTCATCCGTCAGTGTGCGCATGCGCACTGAACGCAAACCGATAGTGATGATATCACCATAGTTGCCCTCAAATGTGACGCGGTCACCAACTTGGAATGGTCTGTCGATCATAACGGTGATGCCGGCAATAAACGATGCGGCCAAGTCTTTTAAGGCGAAACCCACCGATACCGCAAGCGTACCACCAATCAACGCGAGTATTTGGTCGTTGATGCGAAAGCTCATCATAAACACGACAATACCGGTACTCATGTAAATAAAGAACTGAGTAAAGGATTGCAGTTTTTGTAATAGCATTCGATATTGAACGAATTGACTACCAAAACTTTCAACCATCGAGCTCATGAACTTGAGCAATAGCCACGCGCCAGCGATGACAAATAAAGAGAAGAAGACACCACTCCAACGAACCAGACTGGCAATCTTAGAAATGTTTTCTACATTAGCGATTTCTTCCGTAGCAAAACACGGTAAGGCAGCAAAGCCAATAAACAGTAGGATTATTAATCTTTTCATACTACTTCACCAAAAGATGTTGACGGTCGAGAACGTTCGTAATGTGACGGAACCAGTGATCAGAAACACGCGCTTGATCTTCACTCCACTCAATGTAACCACGGCTTTGGAAGTAGCGCAGAATGCCCGTGATTTCCGCAATACTCAGCTGAGTACAATCGGACAGAATTTCTGGCGAGGCGATCTCAAGTTGTACGATAGAGCGCAGAACCGCCAGCATCGGCTTTGGCATATTCTCTAGCTCTTGCGATTCAGGCGCATGGAATAGGCGCACGACCGCTTGATCGGTTTCTTTGTTGCGATTGATTGATAAACGGAAGAAGCGCAATGCCACCGTCGGGTTACCATCTGAGTAATGCCAAAGAATGCGGTAGAAGCCTTGTTTCGCACGCTCTTCTTCGCTCATCTCATCTTGGTCCCACTGCTTTGGTACGACCAAACCTTCAAACGACAACGGTTTTTCAAGTTCTTTATTGATGCGGCTATTCAGCAGTTCCCCAATCTGTTTTTCATTCCAGCGAGGAAGGAAGCACACCAAATCAAACAATAAGCGTTCACCGCGCGCGCGGTCGACAAAACGCCAGCTCGATTTCACAATCGACAATACGACGCGATGGTTCTTTTTCGAGCGACGTAATAGATTCGTCACACGAATCAAATCACTCAGACCACCCACCATTGGCTTCACTAAGCGGTGCGCATTATCGATCGCAATCAAGTATGTCGTTTCGCTCTTACGCAAATACGCCAAGATTTGAATCTCGCTCGATTCCTCATCAAGGCCAAGGCTAAGCGCAAGTTGCGCCAACAAACCTGAATAACCCGAGTAAGGGCAGTTTAGATAAATAGGCTCAGCGTTAGACACTTTGTTCAACATGCTGTTCAGCAGGGTTGTTGACCCGATACCGCGCTCACCCGATACCACACAAATAGCAGGGTTATCAGACATCAGGTAACGAGATAATTGCTTTACTTCTTCTGTCGCGTAATTGATCAACTCGCTATCCATGCTGCCTGGCAACACGTATTCGAAAACTTGCTCACCTTTAATGCGCACAAGATGATGCTGACATTTATCAATATCAGATTGCTTCGCGACTTCAATACGGAATAAGTACGCCAGCGCTTGGCTGAATAACGTTGAACGTGACAACAATGCCATCAATCGATGCTTGGCACTTTCCATGGTTAACCAAGTGATACCAATTGCCGTCGCAGCGATATTGACGATAACCGTGTTTTGACGATTGATCGCCCAAGTGACCCAAACAGGACGCTCAGAATAGTCACTGAGTGACTGAAACACTTTTTCACGCCATAGACGTAAAATAGAAATCGTCACCAATACGAACCACAAGAACAGCGCACTGTAGATCCAACTGTAAATGGTCCCTTTACCTAAGGTTCGAATCGAAATTTGCATGATCACGCCAGCAATAATGATGCTCCAAACGTAACGACGAATTGTCGATAGACGCAAAGCAATCACCGCGCGCGATGAAGAGCGGCTGTTGCGGTAGGCAAATTCCAAGATAAAGCTAATGGCGATAGAGCCACCCAAAACCCACCAAGTGAAAATCTCAAGGAAGATCAAATGCTGCAAGCTCGGGATTTGAGAAAGCACACGTAAGGAAAGTGTAATGGCGATTAACCATGCAATGGCACGATGCGCGCGGCTGATGTACCAAACAATACGCACCCAAAATGGCGGTTTGTTGTTGTTCTCTAGCTGGCTAACGCGGAAGAGATCAA
The DNA here is from genome assembly GCF_000827885.1 of Vibrio renipiscarius. Taxonomy (GTDB): domain Bacteria; phylum Pseudomonadota; class Gammaproteobacteria; order Enterobacterales; family Vibrionaceae; genus Vibrio; species Vibrio renipiscarius. The sequence continues at coordinate 846,682 of NZ_JTKH01000006.1, forward strand.
TCAGGCGCTTACTGTTGGTTAGCCACCAAACCAAACCAAAATAGATAAACAACACTTTAATCGCGGCCCAAATAACAGGGATTGGCGAAATAAAGATGTCTTTAATCAGCGCTTTAAAGCTACGAAATTGAAAATAAGCGATGTACTCAGCATTCAGTTTTGTGAGCTGCCATTCTTGCTTAAATTGCGTTACACCATACGGGCCAAAGCCAGTCAAACGGTCACGGTTTGCCGGGTTGGTTAAGGCTAAAAGCGCTTCTTTGCTTTGGTTTAAACTGGTCAGCGTAAAATAGCTGTTTTGCACATCTGCCCAGGTTTGTGGTGTTCCATCTTCACGATGGGCCACTAATTGCTGATCAAATGTCGCGATCTGCTCACGCTGAACGCGCAAAACCTTTGCCAGCAAGATATTGACTTGGCGTTTATCTCTGCTGGACATAAACAGTGGCTCAGGGATCGCTGAAATTTGTTGAGCAATCTCGTCCGCGACGGGTGAACGTTGAGGTTGAGACTGAAAGCCGTAATCATTGTTCGCAAGTGCTGGCAAAGTGACCACCAGACTGACAAACAATAAGAAGCGTAAATAGAAACGCATAGTGATCTCTTAAATTAATTATCTAGGAATTATTGTAGTTGTTTTAACGGAATAGGCGCTTCCGCTAGACAAATGAGGGGGACGGATTTTATTGGCTAACCATAGATAAATGTCAGAGCAATGTCAGGAAAGTGGCGTGACATTGGTGATTCATTCGCGAATAAATCACGCTATCCCCGAACAAATTGAAGAGACACCAGGTAGGCGACAAGCGAACAAGCCCTCAGAACAAAAGTCTCACCACGAAAGCCTCATCACATGGCTGCGCTATATGATGCGGTTTGAGAGTGCCAGTCAACGCCTCTGCAAATTCGAGTAGGACGGGTATATAGCCTGTGCTGGTGGTCATGAAGATGAGGCGAGGCTCGTTATGTTCCGTCGGATATTTATCTCGCTGAAATTCGGCAAAGATACCTAGGTTAACAGAATGCCTAATCGCGCTTAATTGCGCCCAATTGCGAAAGCCGCGCATCAACGACACGAAATTTGAATTTAGTGCCACAATATAAAGACGACATTTAAGCGGTGCGCTTGGCTTTTTTGTGCGGCGTTTGAGGTAAAACAACGCGCTTCACGTGATTGCCTTCTTTTAATGCTTCATTAAAGAACGCTCTTACTCCTAAATACAGGGAAACTGAAATCAACACTTGCAGTTAGCTGACTTTATAAGTAACGTGGCGCGGTTTTTTGACTAATTATATTAGGATACAGGTTTTGATCTCCACAGCGAATATCACCATGCAGTTTGGCGCTAAGCCACTTTTTGAAAACATCTCGGTTAAGTTTGGCGAGGGGAACCGTTACGGTCTTATCGGCGCGAACGGCTGTGGTAAATCGACCTTTATGAAAATCCTGAGCGGCGAGCTAGAGCAAAGCGCAGGTAACGTAAGCTACGATCCAAACGAGCGCGTAGCAAAACTAAACCAGGATCAGTTCGCTTACGAAGAATTCACCGTAATCGACACGGTTATCATGGGTTACAAAGAGCTTTGGGCTGTTAAGCAAGAACGCGATCGTATCTACTCTCTACCAGAAATGAGTGAAGAAGATGGTATGAAAGTGGCGGATCTAGAAGTTGAATTCGCAGAAATGGACGGCTACATGGCTGAGTCTAAAGCGGGTGAGCTTCTTCTAGCGGTAGGTATTCCACTAGAGCAGCACTTCGGTCTAATGAGCGAAGTAGCACCAGGTTGGAAACTGCGTGTGCTATTGGCACAGGTTCTATTTGCAGACCCGCACATCATGCTACTAGACGAACCAACGAACAACTTGGACATGGACACAATCGGCTGGTTGGAAGATACACTAAACCAACGTAACTGCACCATGATCATCATCTCGCATGACCGTCACTTCCTAAACTCAGTATGTACCCACATGGCTGACTTGGATTACGGCGAACTGCGCGTTTACCCAGGTAACTACGATGAGTACATGACAGCGGCAACGCAAGCTCGTACTCGTCTACTGTCTGACAACGCGAAGAAAAAAGCACAGATTGCTGAACTGCAAACGTTCGTTGCACGTTTCTCTGCTAACGCATCGAAAGCAAAACAAGCAACATCACGTGCAAAACAGATTGATAAGATTCAACTTGATGAAGTTAAAGCATCAAGCCGTCAAAACCCATTCATTCGTTTTGAACAGTCTAAAGAGCTATTCCGTAACGCACTGAACGTAGAAGGTTTGACTCAAGGCTTTGATCAAGATCTATTCAGCAACTTTGATGCGATTTTCGAAGTAGGTGAGCGTGTTGCAATCATCGGTGAGAACGGTGTGGGTAAAACAACACTATTGAACACACTTGCGGGTGTACTAGAGCCACGCAGCGGTGAGTTCAAATGGTCTGAAAACGCAAACATCGGTTACTACGCGCAAGACCACGCCCATGATTTTGCTGAAGATCTAAACCTAACCGATTGGATGGGTCAATGGCGTCAAGAAGGCGACGACGAGCAAGTGGTTCGTGGTTTCCTTGGTCGTATGCTGTTTGGTCAAGATGATATTAAGAAGTCAGTTAAAGTTCTGTCTGGTGGTGAGCAAGGTCGTATGTTGCTTGGTAAGCTAATGATGCACAAACCAAACATGCTGCTAATGGATGAACCAACCAACCACATGGATATGGAATCGATTGAAGCGCTAAACACGGCTCTTGAAGAATACAAAGGCACTTTGTTCTTCGTATCGCACGACCGTATCTTCGTAGACTCGCTAGCAACGCGTATCCTTGAGATTCGTGATGGTAAGATCCACGATTTCCGTGGTACTTATGCTGAATACCAAAAACACCGTGGGATCGATGCATAATCTAGCTTTACGACGCTAGACTCTCATTTCACTGCTTTTTTGTTTTTAAGCGGTAAAATGAATAAAAACCCCGAATTAGAATTACTAACTCGGGGTTTTTGTTTATCTGATGCATAGATATTTATAATTAGTGAATCACACATGCGGTTTAGCCATTCTTGACCGTCACAGCTTGCTCAATCACGATAAAAGACATTTTTTCCATATTCCCAACCTAACTCTCAGTTCCATTATCAATTTCAGCCATAATTTGGGTGAAGATCTTGTTGTCAAAATTTAATCTATGCGTATAGTCAAAATTACGACGGCGCTAGTTGAGTGAAATTTGTTCATTTGCTGTTGATTTAATTATGATTTTTAAGGTGATGAGATGCGAACAAAAGGTTTTACGTTAATAGAATTGGTTATAGTGATCGTTATTCTAGGTATCTTGTCGATTATCGCTGCACCACGTTTTCTCAATATGAGTACGGATGCTAAAAATACGGGTTTAATGTCTCTAGAAGGCGCGATTGAATCGGGGTTGAAATTAGGTCTCATGAAAATGACCAATGCCGGATTGGAAAAAGAGCCGTATGCCTCCAACCAATCAGAAGATGAACGCTACCCATCAATGTCACTGCCATTTGATGGGTGTGAAATAGGTGGAAGCGATCGCTGTGTATTTAGTTATGGAACGCCTTATGAACATAATATGCTAACGAAACTGGTTTCCAACTTAGGTCATGGCAATGGCGATGAAGATTGGGTTCTGGCTATCTCAGACGAGGTTGGTGCAGTGCATATTACTTGGTCATGGAATGTGACGGGTAGGGAAACAGATGGCGCAAAGGATCTCAAAGAAGACAATTGTTACTTAACGTATTACTCTGCTCAATCCTTAGAGCAGCCCGCTCGAGTCACCAGAACGGAATGTTTATAGACTGAAAGGACTCCGACTGAAAGAGACTTAGAGAGTTGATACGTAAAAATGGAATAGTAAAAAGGATCGACAAACATCGATCCTTTTTTCGTTACGCATTGTACTAAATCACAAGCGTCTAAATCACAAACGTCTTTGTTCGTACGCTTAATCCGTTGAGGTTTTATCTGCGCCTTTAACGTCAAAGGTAATTTTATCCGCCCCGGTAAAGACTTGGAATCGCAATCCTTTCGCGCGAGCAATGGTGGTGATACCAAATTTCTGTGCAAGGTCTAATCCCATTTGGGTAACACCTGAGCGAGAAAGCAAGACAGGAATCCCCATCTGCGCGACTTTAATCACCATTTCAGAGGTTAGACGACCTGTGGTGTAGAAAATCTTACCATCACCATTCTCTTCGTTAACCCACATTTCACCGGCTAATGTATCAACGGCATTATGACGGCCAACATCTTCGACAAACGACAGCACTTGGTCACCGTGACAAATAGCACAACCATGTACCGCACCTGCTTTCTTATAGGTGTCGTTATAATGGGTTAATGCTTCAAGAGCCGTATAAATTTCAGATTGTTTAATTGGCGTCTGCGGTACTTGATAGTTTTCAAGCTGCTTCATGACATTGCCGTACATCGTGCCTTGGCCACAACCGGAGGTAACGGTTTTTTTCTTCAGCGCCGTTTCAATGTGTTCGGTATTCTCTTTGGTAATGACGGCGGCACTATTGGTTTCCCAATCGATAATCACAGACTCTAACGCGGCAGGATCAGCTAAGAAGCTTTGATTTTTTAAATAACCCAATACCAGCGACTCAGGGCGAGAACCAAGCGTCATGAGTGTGACGACTTCGCGCCAATTCAACATAACGGTAAGAGGGCGCTCACAGGCGATTTGCTTGGTCAGCTTCTCTCCATATTCATCAAACACTTCTACTTCGATGGTTTGTAGTGGGTTTTCACTGGTTTTAATTATATTTGGTTTAACCACGGTCGTTCCTATCGCTAATCACTGCTTGGTACTCTTAAGCGAAGCCAGAGACCAACCAGTAGAATGAAAATGTGTACATGGGTTCGCACTATGTATGGATATGTATCTCGCGACTCATCGAAATGAAACGCTATCACAGGGTACGACTTAAGCATTAAGCAATTACCGTACCTCTATTTAAGCCTGCTAATTGCAAAGCATTAAACCGACGATCTATTATTAGTATTGACGAGAATGCATCAGATGAAAGGCGAATCACTTGAAATGACGCTCTCTATTGTCAATGACCACAGATATAGCGGAAGGGAATCACAAGGAATGGTGCCTTCGTCGTGCCGATATTCATAGTGGGAACAAATATTGCTTAAACATCGTGTAAGCAGGCAGTATAACGAAAAAAAGGTGAACTATGTCCATTTTAACGCTTGAAAAAACCGATGACATTTGGCCCATTGAATGTGACTTGGTCGCTCGTGAAATTAAAACGGGTATGTGGACAACCACACAGCAGGAGTTGAATGGGTTTAATATTAAACCTGAACAGCAAAGCGAGCACTTAACGCTACTCCAACTGCATCGTGATGAGCGCACGGACTATCGATTTAACCTTAGCTCTCAGCAACCGAAGTTATTCCTGATTCTCGATAACTTCAATGGCAATGAAAATGTCAGTGTTGTGACACTGACTGCTTCTCAAAGCGTTGCCGCGCAATATATGGATGGTGATTACCTTGTATTGTCGAATGACATTCCTCTCCCCATTCAAGCGTGGATGGAAGCCTTCATTGGTCGTCATGGCGAACTGTTAGAAACAAGACGAAAAAAACGTAAAGGTGCAGGGCGTTCAAATGGCAACTAATTTCTTTAGCCGCTGGTCTAAGCGCAAACTTGAAAATGAAACGGTTGAATTGACCACCGCGCAAGATGTTGAAGAACAATCGCTTACAGACCATACCATACCAGCACCGCAAGCAGATAATTCAACGGATGCCGTATTAACGAGTCCTGAGCCCCTAGAGATAGAGAGCGCAGAAACATCGTTAGAAGAGAGCAATGAGGAAACCGTTGCTACCGAGACAGAAGCAGAGACGCAAGATCCTGAAAAAATGTCTCTGGCGAATCTATTGGTGTCTCAAGTCGAAGAGAGTGCGAAGAAAGCGGCCATGCGTAAATTATTTATGTCGGATGAATTTAATATTCGTGATGGCTTAGATGATTATGACGATGACTACAGTAATCTCAAAAATCTATCACAAGGTGTCGCAGAAACCTTACGTGAATGGGTGAATGAAAAACCGGAAGAGACCGAAGAATCGCTGACAGAGACAGGAGCAACCGAAGTCGCCCCAGTCGCTGAGACATCAGAAACTGACAATCAAGATGCAGACTCTTCAGAAGACGAAACGCAAGCAACGAACACGAACGACGATACCAACGCAGAAGATCCAATTGCAACGGAAGCCGCAATGCCTCTTGCTGCGGCTGAAAACAGCGGTGGCGAAACGGATGCTTGTGATGCTGACGCGGTAGATCATCAGCCTAGATAGCTATGTAGCGACTAGAGATGTAGGTAATTAGCGATATAAGTAAACACGTAGATAGCCATATCGATAAACATGTCGATAAACACATTAGATCATCAATCGGTGTCATAAGACTGTCGCTCAATCGTGTGAAACAACGCGTAAAAGATCACCGTTACCCTTGTGGGATAAAGGCTAGAAAAGAATTGGGACAAAATATACCACACTGAAAATAGGTACATTTTGACTAAATATATGAAAATCCGAGTGGGACAATTTGTCTCATTCGGTTTTTTTTATCTACCTACACCACAAAATAACGTTTAAGTAATTGATAATATTTAAAATAAAAGTTGGTACGGCATTTGCTATTAGTATTGCAGAGACGATTTCGTCGATAAAACGAAGTTAAATTCATCCGGTTAAGCCCTGGAATCGAGCGATGCTAAAACAACTATTAGAACAAGCAACAACTTCAAACGGTAAAGCAAGACTTTACGCATTTGAAAACACCGTCGAGCTAACTAATTTAATCCCACCAACGGTGAGCTACGAGAGTGGCGGTAATACACTTATCGTTGGCCCAACGACCATCATAGAAAGTGCGGCGCAACAATTGTCGCAAATGAATAGCCTAACGCTTCTTTCTACCGATGGCGAGAAAGGGACTCACGCACAACTGTATTTTGCAAACACCGTGGAAGTAACGGGTTTTCTAGGTACATTTGAAGTGACGATCGAAAATAATCTTACTCGCAGTAACCTTGCTGAAGTGGCGATTGGTCATGATTGTTTTGATGTGGTTTTGGATCTTTGTTTAAACAGTTGTATGAACGAAGAAGTTCCGGTTCCTGGTTACTATCCTGTTGGTCGTGGCTATCCAAAGCTTGCCGATGCACTGGAAGAAATTCCAACATTAATGGGCACCTTTGATAAACCAAAATTTTTCCGCCTTGATACCGATCTTTGTGCACACAGTTCTCGTGGCGTAAAAGGTTGTGAGCGTTGCGTTGATGCATGTCCAGCGGGCGCATTAACCAGTCAAGGTGATGATAAAAGTGGTCACCATATCGAAATCAATCCATACCTTTGTCAGGGTGTGGGAACGTGTGCCACTGCATGTCCGACAGAAGCGATTCATTACGCTTTGCCAAATCCTGATGACACTCAAAAATTTATCGAACGTACGCTCGCGAATTATGAACAGGCGGGCGGTCTTGATCCTATCGTGTTGATTTGCAGTTCTCGTCATGAAAGCTACAACGTTATGGCTCTGAAAGCACTTCCAGACAATGTTATTCCGGTAGTGGTGGAAGAACTGCCTTCTATTGGTATTGATACTTGGTTTGCCGCGTTAGTGAATGGCGCGACGCAAGTACTGTTTGCGGCTAGTCGCTTTATGCCGCCAACGATCATTCGTATCTTGAATAACGAAGTGTCAATGGCTCAAGAGCTACTAAGTCACTTAGGCATTCAAAAAGAGTGTATCGATATCCTTTATCTTGAATCACTGCGTGAAGGTCCTCCAACACTGTGTACTGATTCATTTGATCTCGCTCTAGGGGATTTAGAAGGCAATAAGCGTCAACGTCTATTTACGGCACTGGATGCTTTGGCTATTTCTCGTATTCCGGTTGATAACATTGTTGAACTGTCCGCAAGCGCGCCATACGGCAGCGTGGAATGTGAAAGTAAAGATTGTACGTTGTGCATGAGTTGTGTCGCGGTTTGTCCAACACGTGCACTGCATACCGATGGTCAATCACCATCACTTCAATTTGTTGAACAAGACTGTATTCAATGTGGTTTATGTGTCAAAGCGTGTCCTGAAAAAGTACTAACGCTGACGCCTCGCATCAATTGGGATAAAGAGTCTCGTCAAAAAGCGACTATTATTCATCAAGAGAAAGCGGCGGAATGTACACGTTGTCACAAACCGTTTGCGCCTCAATCTATGATTGATATGTTGCAAGAGAAGTTACGCGGTCACTCTCATTTCAGTAATGAAGCTGCCGTTAACCGTATCGCTATGTGTGAAGACTGTCGTGTGATCGATATGTTTGAAAATATGACTGAAGATCCCACTAATCAATTGAAATATTAGGAGCTGTGCGTGGAAAATTTTAACGAACAACAATCACTACGCAGCGATATTTATCTTTTGATCGCGGCATTATTTCGTCAAGCACCGAGCGCTGCGCTGATCGATTTCCTATCAACGCTCGATGTTGAAGCAAGTGAAAGTGCGATGCAAAAAGCCTGGTTTGGCTTGAAAGAAGCGGCGCAAAATTCGGATCGCGAAGCATTAGAAGATGAATATCAAAATTTATTTATTGGTATTGGTCGTGGTGAAGCGGTTTTATTTGGTTCTTGGCACATGACGGGATCACTAATGGAAAAACCATTAGCCGATATTCGCCATGATCTTGAGCGACTTGGCTTCGAACGCGAAGCGCAAGTAAAAGAGCCAGAAGATCATATTTCTGCATTGTGTGAAGTGATGGCCATGCTAACCGAAGAAGACGCTGAGATTCAGCAAGCTTTCTTTAATAAGCATCTTGCCACGTGGTATGACGCATTTGCACAACAGGTAGAGACCGCAAAAAGTGCTGATTTCTATCGCTCGGCTGCCGCGCTACTACTCGCCTTCGGCACATTAGAACAAGTGCAGTTTAGTAAAAATACTAAAAGCAAAACGCATTTAAAAATTGATGTAAAAAACGTAACTGAGTACGAGTAATAACATCGATAAGAGGGGCGTTAAGCCCCCAAAAAAACTACCTAAGGGTAAGGAAGCAATAATGAAAGATAATAAAGATATTAATACAAGCCGCAGGGATCTCCTGAAAGGCTTTACGACTGCTGCCGTCGCTGGTGCCGTTGTCGCTGGTGTAAGCCAAGTGGCAACCGCAGCAGAGACTGTAGAAATTAAATCTGACGAAAAGAAGACGGGCTATCGTGAAACTCAGCATGTTCGCGATTATTACGACTCATTGTAATTTGGAGTTTAGCGCATGAAATTAGTAAAACGCTCCGATACGGTGAGCAAAGAGCAAAATCAACTTGGTGTATCACGTCGTACGTTCATGAAGAATTCTTCATTAGCGGCTGGTGGCGCGGTAGTTGGCGCAAGTTTATTTGCACCAGGTATGATGAAAAAAGCAGAAGCAAAGACAGTTGACCCTGAAGCAAAAGTTGAGCAGAAACGTACGATCTGTTCACACTGCTCGGTGGGCTGTGGTGTGTATGCAGAAGTTCAAAATGGTGTTTGGACTGACCAAGAACCGGCATTTGACCACCCATTTAATGCTGGTGGCCACTGTGCAAAAGGCGCAGCATTGCGTGAGCACGGCCATGGTGAACGTCGTCTTAAATACCCAATGAAGCTTGAAAACGGTAAGTGGAAAAAGCTTTCTTGGGAAGTCGCACTAGAAGAAATCAGTCAGCAAGCGCTGAAGATTCGCGAAGAATCTGGCCCTGATTCAGTGTACTTCTTAGGCAGTGCAAAGCACAACAACGAGCAAGCTTACCTGTATCGTAAAATGGCGTCGCTTTGGGGTACCAACAACGTTGACCACCAAGCGCGTATTTGTCACTCAACCACAGTAGCCGGTGTTGCAAACACTTGGGGTTACGGTGCGATGACAAACTCATTTAATGATATGCATAACTGTAAATCGATGCTTTTCATCGGTTCAAACCCAGCAGAAGCGCACCCAGTTGCGATGCAGCATATCTTGATCGCGAAAGAGAAGAATAACTGTAAGATCGTTGTTGCTGATCCACGTCGCACACGCACGGCAGCAAAAGCTGACCACTACGTAGCGCTTCGTCCTGGTACTGATGTGGCGTTCATTTGGGGCGTGCTATGGCATGTATTTGCCAACAACTGGGAAGATAAAGAGTTTATCTACCAACGCGTATTTGGTATGGATGAGATCCGTGCTGAAGTAGCAAAATGGACACCGGCAGAAGTTGAACGTGTAACTGGCGTTGCTGAAGCGCAAGTTTTTGAAACGGCGAAACTGCTTTCTGAAAACCGTCCAGGTTGTGTTGTTTGGTGTATGGGTGGTACTCAACATACAACCGGTAACAACAATACACGTGCTTACTGTGTGCTTGAACTTGCACTTGGTAACATGGGTAAATCAGGCGGTGGCGCAAACATTTTCCGTGGTCACGATAACGTACAGGGCGCAACAGACCTTGGCGTACTTTCTGACACGCTTCCAGGTTACTACGGCCTATCAGAAGGCGCTTGGCGTCACTGGTCGAAGGTTTGGGATCTAGATTACAACTGGGTTCATGGCCGATTCGATCACACCGCTTACGCAGGTCAAAAGCCAATGAACAGCGCAGGTATTCCTGTTTCTCGTTGGGTTGATGGCGTTCTAGAGAACAAAGACAAGATTCGTCAACGCGAAAACATTCGCGCCATGTTCTACTGGGGTCATGCGGTAAACTCTCAGACCCGTGGTCCTGAGATGAAAAAAGCGATGCAGAAATTGGATATGATGGTTATTGTTGACCCATACCCAACGGTTGCCGCGGTCATGAACGATCGTACCGATGGCGTTTACCTGCTTCCAGCAACGACTCAGTTTGAAACGCACGGCAGTGTGACGGCATCAAACCGTTCAATCCAATGGCGTGATCAAGTTATCCAACCGTTGTTTGATTCTAAACCTGACCATGAAATCATGTACCTGCTTTCACAAAAGCTAGGCATTTCTGATCAGCTGTTTAAGAACATCAAAGTTGAGAACAACCAGCCGGTTATTGAAGATATTACCCGTGAATTCAACAAGGGTATGTGGACAATCGGTTACACAGGTCAAAGCCCTGAGCGCTTGAAAGAGCACCAACAAAACTGGCATACATTCGACTTCACAACACTTGAAGGTGTTGGTGGTCCTGCGAATGGTGAGACTTACGGTCTGCCGTGGCCATGTTGGGGTACGCCTGAGATGAAGCACCCTGGCACGCACATTCTTTACGACACGTCGAAGACGGTTGCAGAGGGTGGCGGTAACTTCCGTACGCGTTTCGGTGTTGAGTTTGAAGGTCAAAGCCTACTTGCGGTTGACAGCTACTCAAAAGGCTGTGAGATCAAAGATGGTTACCCAGAATTCACTGATAAGCTCATTAAACAGCTAGGTTGGTGGGATGATCTAACAGCAGAAGAAAAAGCCTCTGCTGAAGGTAAAAACTGGAAGACCGATCTATCGGGTGGTATCCAACGCGTAGCTATTAAGCACGGTTGTATCCCATTTGGTAACGCAAAAGCGCGTGCCATTGTATGGACGTTCCCGGACCGTGTTCCTCTACACCGTGAACCGTTGTACACACCGCGTCGTGATCTTCTTGCTGAATATTCAACGTGGGACGATAAAGAATCGATTTTCCGTGTACCAACATTGTACAAATCAATCCAAGAACAAGATAAGTCGAAAGAGTACCCGATTATTCTGACTTCTGGCCGCTTGGTTGAGTACGAAGGTGGTGGTGAAGAAACGCGTTCTAACCCATGGCTTGCAGAGCTTCAACAAGAGATGTTTGTTGAAATTAACCTAAAAGACGCAAACGATCTTGGCATCAAAGATGCTGATGATGTTTGGGTTGAAGGTGCAGAGAAAGGCCGTATTAAAGTGAAAGCAATGGTGACATCACGCGTAATGCCTGGTCTTGCATTCTTGCCATTCCACTTTGGTGGTCGATTCGAAGGTGAGAGTCTTCTTGATAAATATCCAGAAGGTTCAGCACCTTACGTAATCGGTGAGGCAGCTAATACTGCAACCACTTACGGTTATGACCCTGTTACTTTGATGCAAGAAACCAAAGTGACTCTCTGTAATATTCGCAAAGCGTAAGGATTCCCAAAATGGCTAGAATGAAATTCCTTTGTGACACCAAACGCTGTATTGAATGTAACGGTTGTGTCACGGCATGTAAGAATGCAAATACTGAAGCGGTGCCATGGGGCATTCAACGTCGTCGCGTTGTGACCCTGAATGATGGTGAGCCAGGTGAAAACTCAATCTCTGTAGCATGTATGCACTGTTCAGATGCGCCTTGTATGGCGGTTTGTCCAGCAGACTGTTTCGAGCACACAGAAGACGGCATCGTATTACACAATAAAGATCTTTGTATCGGTTGTGGTTACTGTCTATTTGCTTGCCCATTTGGTGCGCCTCAATTCCCTAAACAAGAAGCGTTTGGTGAACGTGGCAAAATGGACAAATGTACTTTCTGTGCAGGTGGTCCAAACACCGAACCGGGTTCAGAGAAAGAGCGCATGCTTTACGGTTCTAACCGTATTGCGGAAGGCAAACTGCCAATGTGTGCTTCACTATGTTCAACCAAAGCACTACTTGCTGGCGATGCTGAGAAAATTTCAGACATCTTCCGTCAACGTGTGGTTGAACGCGGTGCGAAAAATGCGGGTTGGACAGACGGCAACGATCTTTCTTACGACGCAACTAAAAGTTAACTCTGGAGAGAGATATGACCCCTCTATTTAAACGTCTATCTCTTGTTGTGCTGCCATTTTTGGCAGCACTGGCAATGGCTCTATCGCTGCCTGCGGCAGCAAAAGAGTCAGCGCCAGTAGATCAAACAGAGATGACACAACTAGCCGGTGCTGATTTTTGGCAAGAAGTACGTGCAGGTGAGGCAGGGTATACCACCTCTAAATCACCAGAGCATGGCGTATTGATCAGTACCCCTGGCGCAACATGGTATGTGCTGAAAGAGAAGTGGATGTCGCCAGCCGGTGCCGTCGCTATTTTCGGTAGTATTGCGATGGTGATCATGGCTTACGTTTTCGTAGGTCCATTGATGCTGAGCAAACCTCGTACCGGTAAAAAGATGAAGCGCTGGTCGCGTCTGGATCGAGCACTACACTGGAGCATGGCATTTACCTTTTTGTCACTGGCATTTAGTGGTTTGATGCTGGTTTACGGTAAGCACTTCTTGAAGCCATATGTACCTAGTGAGTTCTGGGGTTTTGTCATTATGTTGGCAAAACAGTTCCATAACTATGTTGGTCCACTGTTTTTCGTGCTTTTAGCGTTCGTTTTGCTTAAGTGGTGGCGTAAATCCATCCCGAATATGACAGACATCCGCTGGTTCATGAAAATGGGCGGCATGATGGGTAAACATAAAGGTACGCATCCTTCTGCTGGTTTCTCTAACGGTGGTGAGAAAGCGATTTACTGGTTGCTTATCGTCTTCGGTGCGGTTGTTGCGCTGAGTGGATTGGTTCTTGATTTCCCTATCTTCGGTCAAACACGCCGTGATATGGAAATTTCTAATCTCGTTCACATGCTATCGGCTTTGATTTTGATCTGTGGCTTTATCTTCCACATCTATATCGGTTTGTTCGGTATGGAAGGGGCGTTAGAAGGCATGGTTACTGGCGAAGTAGATGAAACTTGGGCAAAAGAACACCACGATCTTTGGTATGCTGAAGTGAAATCAAATGAAGCGATGCCTGAAGCAACGGCGGAACAATCTAACGGATTAGAGAAAGGAGCGAAGAGCGATGAACAAGCATCATAATGGTATTTGGGTCGCGTATTTTCTGAGCTTTTTAACGCCGTTTACGTTTTTGGTTTCGGGTGTTTTAGCCATAATCTATGCCGGTTATCGTTTAGATAAAAATGAAGATAGTGAAGTGATTAATTCACATTACTATGGTCTGATCCGTAACTTCTTTCTTTTCTTGACGTTTTTTGTGGTGTTGATTGTTACCGTCGCAACGACCAATGGCGTTTTATCCGGCATTGAAGATTACTGGTACCACAGTAACTTACTGGATAAGATCGCTTACGGCATTCCTATTTTCGGGATGGTATTGGCCGTGTTGGCTATTCTGGTTTGGTTTAAACGCATGCTACAAGGCATGCGCCAGCTAAGAAATAATCAGCTACATCGTCCATCGACAGGTCCAAACCTGTAGACACGATTTATCAAATTGCCTAAGCCAGTCATTCGTGACTGGCTTTTTTTATGGATGAAATATGAGAGAAAGTGCATTTATGGTCCTTTCTGTGTCGATAAACAACAAAACTCACCGTTTAGTCCAATTGAAATCCATGACTGCATGACAAATACTGCCGCACAATGCACGCACAATGCATTAACTCAAGCGCAGGAAACAACCATCAATAGCAGCCAAAAATTTTAAACATGGTGTCAGTGTCTGTCGCTCAAACTGAGTGGCATCTTGTCTCCAATTGAATGGAAACGTTAATAAAGGAATAGGGATGAAAAAGTTTGCCTTACTAGGCCGTTCAGTGATCATGTCAGTCGGGTTGTTGTCTTCATATACAATAACAGCGAGAGATAATTTGTTTTCGCCATTACCAGATTCTAAGGTCGCGGAACAATCACTGCGGCATTTTTCGCCTTATTGGTTAGTGAACGGCATTGCTGGCAATAAGCCTCAATCGATAGTAGTAAAAGGCAAAGTTCGTCGACTCAACTATCAACTCTCGCCAAGTTATCTCCCCGAGCATGCGGTGAATAATTACGTATCTCAGTTAGAAAAGCATGGTGCTGAACTGCTGTTTCATTGCAATAAAGATCAATGTGGAAACTGGGATAAATTGCAGAAAATGGTCGGCCCGCTCAATAAGTTATCCGAGCGCAACCCATCACTGGTGACCGCAAAGTTAACAAGCGATACGAAAAGTATGTATGTCTCTGTTTATGCGACGAACTGGAAGAATGGTATGAACGTTCAACTTGATGTGGTTGAAGTTATTGAAGAACCCTTAGATTTAGTCGAAATAGACTCGACATTTCTTCGTTCTAACGTCAAACAGGTTTCCTATACAAATCAATCCCATAAAGATAAAAAGGGCGCCAGTGATCACCCTATGATTCAACGTTTACCGGGCGCGTATATATGGGAATATAAACAATTTGGTTTTAAGCAAACGCCTATCGCATTAGGAAAAAACCTCAATGTTGAGCAACGTAAGGGAAAAGTAACGTCGATTGGATATCACTTACCACGTACTTATTCTGAGTATGAAGTCGATGCCAATTATAAAGCGGCATTTGAGAAGCTTGGCTTTGAATTGCAGGCATCATGTTCTGGACGTGAGTGCGGCAATGAAAAACGTTTTGTCGAAAAAATTCAATCGGTCGTCTACAACGGGAATGAGAAGAGTCAAAGATATCGATTTTACACCTTGAAACGAGAAGAAGGTGATGTACATGGTTTAGTTTACGTCATCGGCTATAAAGGCGCGCTCTGGGCAGAGGTTCGACTCATCGAAGAAACGGCTTTAGTGGATGACCGCGTCGAGATTGATCTTGATGGATTAATTAACGGCATCGACCAAAATGGTTACGTCGCATTAGATGGATTGCTGTTTAAGTTCGATAGTGACGAAATGCTTCCAGAGGCAACGCCCGTTTTGAATGTATTGACTGAATACTTAAAAGGTAACCCAAAAGGTTTGTTTTATGTGGTTGGGCATACCGATGACAAAGGAACACAGCAATACAATTCCGCGCTATCAGAGCGACGAGCAAAAGCGGTGGTTAATGCACTTGTCAATCAACACCGTATTCCCAAAGGGCAATTGACCGCAAAAGGTATGGGCGAGTTTTCTCCCGTTGCGAACAATAGTCATGAACAGGGGCAAAAACAAAATCGCCGCGTAGAACTGGTATTACGATCCGATAATAAGTAATCGTTGCCATTTTAGCGGTACCAAAATCGTGGACGAAGGGCGGCGCAATGCCGCTCTTTTGTTTGTATTGTGTCATTAGGGGAATCTTTGGCCTGTTCCTGCTCTCAAAATTTTACTTTCCTAGGCCCTCGTACGACCATGGTCTAATCCATATAGCTACTGTTGTTATTGTTTCAGTGTTAAGCTTATTTAAGAGCGAAAGAACAAGGATAAGTTATGGATTTCCCCTATAGAAACATTGTCATATTAACGGGTGCAGGTATTTCGGCAGAGTCAGGTATTCAAACATTTCGTGCCCAAGATGGGCTTTGGGAAAACCACCGAATTGAAGACGTCGCAACACCTGAAGGTTTTGAACGCGATCCGGATTTAGTGCAAGATTTCTATAATCAGCGCCGTAACAAGTTGCAGGACGAAGCCATCAAACCGAATGCGGCACATAACGCTTTAGGGCGATTAGAACAATCGCTCGATGGCCATGTCACCATCATCACACAAAATATTGATAACCTTCACGAACGAGGAGGGAGTCAGAATATCATTCATATGCATGGTGAATTACTCAAAGCGCGCTGCAGTGAATCCAACCAAGTCGTTGAACATGACCATAATATTGAGACGGGTGATCTCTGCCATTGCTGTCAGATCCCTTCACAAATGCGTCCTCACATTGTGTGGTTTGGTGAAATGCCATTGAGAATGGGCGACATCTATGCGGCGATCGAGAAGGCCGATTTGTTTATTTCGATTGGTACTTCTGGGGTGGTGTACCCAGCGGCTGGTTTTGTTCATGATGCGCGTATGCATGGCGCGCACACGATAGAAATAAACTTAGAGCCAAGCGCGGTTGAAAGTGAGTTTGAAGAAAAGCGTTATGGTAAAGCGAGTGTTGAAGTGCCGCGATTAGTAGACGAAATTTTGGCGATGGCGGATGCGAAAAGCGCATAACGATAGGGTTTGTTGCAGGTAAAATAAAAGCGGCTTACAAAGCCGCTTTTATTTTTATAATCCATTTAACGAAAGTGAATTAGTTATTTACTTTCAGTTTTTGGAAATATTCTTCATACAATGCGCTGGCTTCACCAACTTCGTCTTGCCATGTGCCGCTATCCATCACTTCTTGTGGTGGGAAGATGCTCGTATCGTTGGCAAACTCTTTAGGCAGAAGTTTATGCGCAGTTTTCACTGGAGTAGGGTAGCCAATCTCTAGTGCAATTTTTGCTGCATTTTCTGGACGCAGTAGGAAGTCGATCATCGCATGCGCAGCGTCGGTATTTTTTGCACCAGCAGGAATTGCAAGGCTATCCATCCAGAAGACGGTTCCTTTTTCTGGCCAAATAATATCAATTTTGCCGCCTTCTTGGCGTGCCATGTAAGCAGAACCATTCCAAAGCATGCCCAGTGAAACTTCACCCGCTAAGTAAGGGTTTGCAGGGAAATCAGAGTTAAAAACCAATACGTTTGGCATCAGTTTTCTTAGCTCTTCATAAGCCGCTTTGATTTCATCTGGGTTAGTCGTGTTAGGAGAATAACCTAGTTTGGTCAATGCGATGTGGAACACTTCGCGTGAATCGTCCATCAGCATAAGCTGACCTTCCCACTTGCTATCCCAAAAATCATCCCACTTAGTCACAGATGATGCGCTCAACATATCAGTATTGATACCGATACCCGTTGCGCCCCAAATGTAAGGGATAGAGAAATTGTTATTTGGGTCGAAAGGCTTGTTCAAGAAGTTTGTATCGAGATCAGCAAAGTGAGATAGCTTTGACTTGTCAATTTTTTGTAGCATGCCTTCTTTGCGCATTTTAGATACAAAATAAGTAGACGGTACTACCAAGTCGTAGCCAGCACCTTGAGTTTTCAGCTTCGCGTACATACTTTCGTTTGATTCGTACGTGGAGTAGATTACTTTGATACCAGTTTCTTTTGTAAAGTCTTCAAGAACTTCGTTTGGAATGTATTCAGACCAGTTGTAGAAGTAAAGTTCTTGGTCAGCAGCCATCGCTGAAGTGGCGATTAAGCTAGCTGCGCAAAGTGCGCCTGCATAGATTTTACTTTTCATTATATTTCCGTTTTATCCTACTAAATCAGCACATTATCAATCCAGATAACATCCTCTGAGTAGTATTGAGTACAAAAAGTTGTTTGTTTGCTATAGGAAAAATAGCAGGCGTGATTATATCAGGGTCAAATAAAAATAGGCAGCGAATGCTGCCTATTTTATAGATTTACGACGACTTATTGACCAGCTTTAAGCTTAAGGAAGTAGTCTTCGTATTTCACAGTCAAATCACCCACAGAGTCTTGCCATTCTACGCGGTCAAGATCTTCTTGGGATGGGAACAGTGGAGCAACGTCTTGGAATTTATCGTTAGACGCTTTAACCGCTGTTAGGTAACCAGTGTCACCTGAAATTTGCTCTGCAATTTCTGGGCGAAGTAGGAAGTCGATCATCTTGTGAGCCGCTTCTACGTTTTTTGCACCAGAAGAAATTGCGAAGTTATCTACCCAACCAATACCACCTTCTTTAGGGAATACAAGTTTAATTGGTAGACCTTCTTTTTGCGCTGCAGCAGCAGAACCGTTCCAAAGCATACCAACACCAACTTCGCCAGACATGTAAGGTGCGCCTGGGTTGTCAGAGTTAAATAGAAGAACGTTTGGCATTAGCTTACGAAGTTCTGCGTATGCTTCATCGATTTGTTTAGGATCAGTTGAGTTACCTGAGTAACCTAACTTGCGCAATGCAATGTGGAATACTTCACGAGTATCGTCCATTAGCATTACTTGACCTTCAAGCTCAGGGTTCCATAGATCCGCCCAGCTTTGGAAGTCATTTGGATCGTACATGTCGGTGTTTACCGCAAGACCCGTGATCGCTACAACGTGTGGGATAGAGTAGTCGTTGTTTGGATCAAAAGGCTTATCTAGGTAGTTTGTATCTAGATTTTTGAAGTTCGTCAGTTTTGACTTATCAACCTTTTGTAACATACCTTCATCACGCATTTTCGCAACGAAATACGTCGAAGGAACAACGAGGTCGTAACCTTGGTTATGGGTTTTTAGCTTCGCGTACAAAGTTTCATTTGACTCATAAGTTGAGTAAATTACTTTGATGCCAGTTTCTTCGGTAAACTGCTCTAGGATATTACTGTTAATGTAAGGCCCCCAGTTCATAAATACCAATTCTTTGTTTTCATCCGCTGCAACTGAACCAGAGAACAGTGAAAGCGCACATGCACTACCAGCTAATAAAGTAGCCCATTTTTTCATCGACGTTAGTCTCCAAACCAAACGTTGCTCGTTTATACCGAGCGTCTATATAAAAACAGAATGGCTTTCTTTACTTTAGCCATTCTGTTTCGTGAAAAGTCAGTGTTGTTATTTTACTTTTTCTCTTGCCAGCAACTGTGAAGTGACGACAAGGGCTAAAGAAACAATCAACATGACTGTAGCTAGGGCATTCACCTCTGGAGAGATGCCCACTTTCACCATTGAATAAATTTTCAGCGGTAAAATTTCATATGTTGGACCAGTTACAAATGAACTGATGATTACGTCATCAAGAGACAGCGTAAAGCTTAGCAACCAACCAGCAGCTACCGCTGGTTTTGCAAGGGGTAGGATAATTTGTTTCAAAATAACCCATTCACTTGCACCTAAATCTTTTGCCGCTTCCAACATTTTCACATCGAAACCGTTAAGACGGCTGTAAACCGTGACCACCACAAACGGCAGACAGAATGTAATGTGTGCCACAAGCAGGGTTAGGAAGCCAAGTTGCGCGCCCATTACGAGGAATAGCGCCAGCAGCGAGATTGCCATCACGATGTCAGGAGACATCATTACAACAAAAAGCATACCGTTCACTAAGCCTTTACCCTTGAAAGAGTAACGGAATAGGGCAACTGCCGTTAAGCTACCGATAATTGTAGCAGCTGTGGCTGAAAACACCGCAACGTTTAAAGAGTGCCAAGCGGCCTGCATCAAACTGTCGTTGCTGATCAAGGTTTCGTACCACTTTGTGGTAAATCCACCCCATTTCATACCAAAACGGTTCGCGTTAAATGAGTTAACGATCAATACAATGATTGGCAGATATAAAAACGCATAGACCAGCGCCATAAAGCTAAATCTAACTGTACGTCCCATTAGTCTAGCTCCACTTTCTTATTCAACAACTTGCCTGCTCGGTAGTAGGCATAAAGCATAACCGCCATCGCGACCGTCAGTGCAATACTGGTTGCCGCACCAAACGGCCAATCACGAGCGTTCAATACTTGGCTCTTAATCACGTTACCAATCAACAAGTTCTTCGCACCGCCTAAAAGGTCAGAGATGTAGAACATGCCAAGGGCAGGGAGCAATACCAATAAACAGCCACCGATAATGCCAGGCATTGTGAGTGGAAGGATCACTCGAGTGATCGTTTGGAATTTATTTGCGCCTAAGTCTTTCGCCGCTTCTAGGTAAGTATTATCGAGTTTTTCGATTGCACTGTAGAGCGGTAGAATCATGAACGGTAGCAAAATGTAAACCAAACCAATCATTACAGCGGTTTCGGTATACATCAGTCGTAATGGCTTATCGATGATTTCCATCGCCATTAAAGACTTATTCAAGATCCCTTGTGTACCCAGTACGATTTTAAGGCCGTAGGTACGAATCAGTGAGTTTGTCCAAAATGGTACGATAACCAAGAACAACATGAACGGACGCCACTTATGCGGCATCTTTGCAACGATGTAAGCGAATGGATAACCAATCACCAAACAAATTAATGTCGCGACAATCGCCATGTAGAAAGAGTGCATTAGCACTTTTGCATACAATGGATCAACTAAACGAATGTAGTTGTCCAGCGTAAACGTCATCTCGATTAGGTTAGCTTCATCACGCGTTAGGAAACTGGTACCAATGATCATTAGGTTAGGGATTAGCACGAACAGTGCTAACCACGTAACAATCAGGGTGATGATCGCATTTTGAAGATTAAATTTCTTGCTCATCATTTAGTACCACCTCCCAGCTTTCAACCCAGGTAATTGCCACCTTTTGACCTAGCGAGTGATCAACATCAGGATCATCTTCATTGAAGAATTCGCTTACCATTACACGCATGCCAGATTCAAGTTCAATCACTGAATCTAGAGTCATACCTTTATAGGTACGTTCTGTAACGTAACCGACAATGCCTTTCTGTTCAGATTCTTTGATTTCTTCGATACGAAGATCTTCTGGACGAAGGAGCACTTGCAGTTTGTCACCAGCGTTTGCTTCTTTTTCGTAGTAAACCACCGATTCAACACCTTCGATTTCAGCGCGGATACGCTTGTCATCAAGACGCTCTAGCATCGTAGTGTTGAATACGTTGATCTCACCGATAAAGCGCGCAACGAATAGGTTTTTTGGCTCTTCGTAGATTTCACGAGGAGAACCGTCTTGTTCGATCACACCATCACGCATCACAATGATACGGTCAGACATCGACAACGCTTCTTCTTGATCGTGAGTAACGAAAATGAAGGTAATACCCAGCTGACGCTGTAGCTGCTTAAGCTCGATCTGCATCTGTTTACGTAGTTTGTAATCCAGCGCAGATAGCGATTCGTCAAGAAGCAGTACTTTAGGTTTGTTGACAACGGCACGAGCAATCGCGATGCGTTGTTGTTGGCCACCAGAAAGTTGGTGCGGTTTACGCTGTGCCATTTTTTCTAGGCGAACCATACGTAATGCATCCATTACGCGAGGATCAATCTCCGCGCTAGGCACTTTCTGCATGCGTAGACCAAACGCCACGTTCTCATATACCGTCATATGAGGAAATAGGGCATAACTCTGGAATACTGTATTGACGTGTCTCTGCTCAGCAGGAACTTCAGTAACGTTCTGACCATCTAAAATAATGCTGCCATTATCCGCGGTTTCAAAACCGGCGATCATCCTAAGAACGGTGGTTTTACCACAACCTGATGGACCAAGAATTGTTAGAAATTCGCCATGGTTCACATCAAGGTTAAGATTACCGATGATCTCCTTACCATCGAAACTCTTACTAATGCCAGTTAAACGGATAACTGGTTGCTCTGCTGTTTGTTTGTTCAACGTCTGTTTTTCTCCCACATCGGCCATTTTTAACTCAATTCCGTCAATGACCTGTAGTTACACAAATAGAGCCGCGCATGATAATCACCAATAGTGTGAAATCAAAGCATTTTCTTGCCTAAGTCGCGAAAAATTTTTACAGGTAAAAATAAACATTATTTACCATACTGTTTTTATGCGAATTGCTTATTTATCGCATTTTATCTCGTAAGACTCGATTGATGGTAAATACAGCACCATTTTCAAGTTTGCGGGTTAATTATCAGCCAAATAGACAAGAAAGCAAGAGTTGAAGGCAGATTCGATGTGTGACGCGAGACTGCTTTAAGTATAATGGTGTCTACCGCAATTATTGGTTACAGCGTTCTATTTGCGTCATGAATGATGTTTGCGGTACTTTGCTCAACCATCGTCAGCTTATCTAACGAAAAATACCGGATTAAACAATGAACAATGATATTGAGAAAGACTTTAACTTGGGCGGAAGCGTTGACCGCGCTATCACCGGCCAATACGACTTGAAAGCCGGGGAAGTATTTCGCGAAGCTTGGGGCTGCACGGTAAACAACTTTTTATCGTTCTCGCCAGCGATCATCGCCTTAATGTTTGTCCAATTGGGCATTTTTTATATCGCATTGAAACTGCAACTCGGCGACCCATCGATTTTGTTTGATGCGATTACGGATCCTTCAGTGTTTAGCCCTGACTTGGCACAGGCGCTGTTTATTGCAAACTTTAGTTATGAAGTGATCAGTGCGCCGATTTATGCGGGCATCAGTTTGATGGCAATGAGCCACTCTGCAGGACTGAGCACCAAATCTCGACACATAGGAAAAGGGTTACAATTTACGATCCCAGTGATTCTCGCAACGTTATTCAGTTTAATGCTGCAAGGGGTCGCGAGTATGATTTTACCGTTTGTCTCTTTTTATATTTCTCTTGCGTTTAGCAATTCTATTTTGTTGATATGTGAAAAGAAAATCCCACCAATGCAATCTTTGCTCTTGTCGCTACGCGCTGTGAATAAAAAGATTTTTGTCATTGCGGGTATCTATGCCATGTTGACGTTAATGTTTATTGCTGCCGCAATGTTCTACGGTATAGGGCTAATTTTCGTCTTGCCGTTTTTCTTCCATGTAAAAGGGATTCTCTACCGCAATATGTTTGGTATTAAGCTAAAGATTGTCGCGAGTGAGCGTCCAAAAGATGATGATGACAATAACTCACAGGTGTTTAATGCGTAAGTCAGTTTTTTTTGTATCGGCAATCGTGATCAGTGTTGCCGCTTTTGGTTTGTATAAGTTTCAATTTTCGCAGCAAGACGTACCACAAACATCCACCGACAATGTCACCTTTATTGGGGAAGCGGTGGGTGCAGCCCCTAACTTTGGGGCAATAGAAAATATCACGGTTAAGAAGCAGTCATTTTTTGATTATTTGAGACCAGGGATTGAACTTGAAAATCAACGTGTACAAAAGGAACGTGCGCGCTTATTGCGTATCGCCGGGCATTTTGCTGACGAAAAACTAACGGGCGAGGACAAAGACTACGCAGAGCGACTAGGACAGCTCTACAACGTTGAAGTTACCACCGACGGCATTACCAAAGATTGGCTCGACCAAATGCTACATCGCGTCAATGTTTTACCCGAAGCATTGGTGCTGACTCAAGCGGCAAATGAATCTGCGTGGGGCACGTCTCGCTTTGCAACTAAGGCGAATAATTATTTTGGTCAATGGTGTTATAGCAAAGGCTGTGGCATGGTTCCGTTACAGCGTAACGATGGCGCTTCTCATGAAGTCGCTAACTTCAAATCGGTTCAAGAATCGATTCATCGTTATTTTATGAACGTGAACCGCAATCGCGCCTACTATGACTTGCGAGAAATTCGTTTTGATCGTCAAGAACAAGCAAAGAGTTTGATCGACACTCAAGCGGCAATCGCATTGAGCAATGGATTATTGAAATACTCTGAGCGTGGTGAGGCATACGTCAAGGACTTACAGGCGATGATCCGTCACAATGATAAGTTCTGGACGGACTATAACGATCTCAAATAACGATGAACAAAGTAACCCTTACTCTCATTTCAGCAGCGCTTTTAAGCGCTGTTTCTTTACCTATCCAAGCTCAAGAATACATGTTTACCTATTCGAAGCTTTACTCCCACATGAAGCAAAATGCGGAGGAAGGTCATAACGATGTAAAGGTAGGGTTCTTCTTTCTCGATGCGGACTCTAAACAACTGTGCAAGATTGAAAAAGCCTGGATGGAAAAAGAAGAGCATTACGAAGACATTGCTATATCACCAGCGCAAGAAGTGATCGTGCCGCTCGACAGCCATTTACGTCAGGCGAATCCATTGGTTTTTGTCGATACACCACAAGACCAGCAATGTGACTTCTCGATGGTGGTGATGACAAAGGAACCGCTATCGGGCGAGGTCTCATACGCGCAGGTTGAATCACTGCTGCCGCAAATGCACACTATTTTGGAGAAGCTCGGCGGAATGTTTGCTCGCTGGTTTACACCCGAAGTAGAAGGTTTAACGTTGGAGTTTGCAAATCGTCTTAATTCAACCGTGCGGTTTTCTAACGGGCAAGAAAAAGAGATTGTCGATGGAAAGGTACAAATCACGTTAGAGGATATTGGGGCAGGCGGCACATTACACTTACCGCAAGAAACCTTACGCGTACTACCTTATCTGTCAAAAGCGAACTAATGCCGTTCAATATGGTTCTTGGAGAGCGAATTGAGTCGATATATTCCTAAGATAAACAACGTAAAAAGGGTCGCATAAGCGACCCTTTGTGTATTGGTATTCTAAAACGAATAGGTTGTGTTAGATGTTAGTTACATCAAGCTTTAGGCTTGGATCAAACTCTTGCACAGTATCTTCATCTGCAAAGTTCTGAGCGGGCATCTCTTCTTTATCGAAGCCAATGTCACCACCGTTGATCACACCTGAATCACGGTCAATCGATTTAAAATCAAATAGGTTGTAGTCAGCAAGGTGACTTGGTACCACGTTTTGCATTGCGCGGAACATTGACTCAATACGACCAGGGAAGCGTTTGTCCCAGTCATTCAGCATCAGTTTAATGTTTTGACGTTGCAAGTTTGGCTGAGAGCCACACAAGTTACATGGGATAATTGGGTAATCACGCATTTCTGAGTACTTGATGATGTCTTTTTCACGACAGTACGCTAATGGGCGAATAACAACGTGCTCGCCGTTGTCTGAAACCAACTTAGGTGGCATACCTTTAAGTTTGCCGCCATGGAACATGTTTAAAAACAGAGTTTCAAGAATATCGTCGCGATGATGGCCCAAGGCAATTTTGGTTGCGCCCAGTTCTTTCGCTGTGCGGTACAAAATACCACGACGTAAGCGAGAACATAGTGAACACGTGGTCTTGCCTTCAGGGATTTTATCCTGAACGATTGAGTAAGTATCTTCTTCTACAATCTTATACTCAACGCCTAGCGACTCTAAGTATTCAGGCAAAATGTGGCTTGGGAAACCAGGTTGCTTTTGATCGAGGTTTACCGCCACAAGCGAAAAAGAGATCGGTGCGCTTTTCTTCAGGCTCATCAGTATTTCCAACATAGTAAAGCTATCTTTACCGCCAGATAGACATACCATGATGCGGTCGCCTTCTTCAATCATATTGAAGTCTTGGATCGCTTGGCCAGTATTGCGGCGGATACGCTTTTGTAGTTTGTTGAAGTTATATTGTTGAGCTTTGGTGCGCTCTTGATTTTGCTCTGTCATTGGTTCGCAGTCTTTTCCGTATTCTTAACACAAAACGATACCGAATTTGGCCTCAATTGGGCTCAAAATAGTATGAAGGGCGTATGATACGGATAAATAGTCCAGATGCCAGTGCTAATCACCTTGCAGAAGAAAAAATCCCCTCGAAGCGTCGAGGGGATGAATGAAATTAACTTGCGGTGTTTGGATCAAGAGGGCTAATGTAACCTTCCGGTTTTAAAGCCAAAACATCACAGTTGATTTTATCGATAACATGTTCGGCCGTGTTGCCAATGAAGACGGCGGATAAGCCGGTTCTTCCTGTTGTACCAATAATCACCATCGCGGCGTTTAGATTTTTAGCTGATTCCGGAATGATATCTTCTGGAAGGCCTTGCTCAACAATGGTCTGTTCTTCGTCATAACCGTGCTTTTGTCGTAGCGCTTTCATTGCCGTTAAGTGGTGACCACGAACGGCATCGGTGTAAGTCGTTGGGTCAAACTCAGGCAATTCAATCGTAATGTTTGCAGGTGTCACAGGGTATGCGTTAATCAGATACGGTTTAGCGCCCAATCGTTCGGTTAAACATTTTAGTTGTTCGACCATCAAATCATTAAGCCCTAGATGGGTATCGTTTTCTGAACCGACATGAACAGAAGCGAGGATGCTCGCATCTGCAGGCCAATCAGCATTTTTCACTAATAGGATAGGAGCAGGGCATTTACGCAACAAATGCCAGTCGGTTGGCGTGAAAATGACGGATTCGAGTATATCGTGTTTACGAGTGCCTTTAATGACAATGTCATGCTCACCGGCAAAGACTTCGGCAATGATCGCTTCATAGGGACGATTATGCCAAACCACACGAACATCAAAGACAACCCCTTCATTGAGATAAGGTTCTGCCACACTCTGCATCCATTGTTCGCGTTGGTGAATCACACCACGACGCATCGCGTCACGCTCATCCATAGACAGCATGGAAGTCATATCGTAAGAAAAGTCGTAGATAGCGAGGAAAAAGGTCACATGGCTAGGTGAACGGCTTTTGGCTGCCAGTTGCATTGCTCTCGCGAGTGCAGGTTGATCATCGCTATTCACATTGGCAACGACGAGGATATTATTATAGATACTCATAGCAAACTCCTTGGAGAAAAAGAGACTTAACCCTAAGTCACTTGGTCCGATAAGATTACTTTAGCGCAGTTCGATGGGAATTATTAGGAAAAACGTAGAGGATATATGAATTATATGATGTAGCTCATTTTCGAGCTACATCATTGAAGTTGTTACGATTCTTTTGAAACGCCAGCCAACTGCATTAACGCATCATGGTCTAAAATAGTGATGTATTTGCCTTTTACACTCAGAATTTCAGACTTTTGAAAGCGGCCAAGTAGGCGGCTAATTGTTTCAACCGTTAAGCCAAGATAATTACCGATATCACCACGTGTCATGGTCAGACGGAATTCACGAGGGCTAAAACCACGTTGTGAGAAACGAGTTGAAAGGTTGTAAAGGAAAGCCGCTAAGCGTTCTTCAGCATTCTTTTTCGAAAGCAGAAGGATCATTTCCTGATCGCCTTTAATTTCACTACTCATTAAACGCATGATTTGTTGGCGTAGTTTTGGCATTTTACCTGAAAGGTCATCCAGAATTTCATATGGTATTTCGCAGACCATCGACGTTTCTAGCGCTTGCGCAAAACTTGGGTGACTATCATCGGTTATCGCATCAAAGCCCACGAGATCACCTGCGAGGTGGAAGGCTGTAATTTGCTCGTCACCTTGCTCTGTAATGGTATAGCTTTTAATAGTTCCTGAACGAATCGCGTAAAGTGACTTCAATTCATCACCCGCTTTAAATAGCTCTTGGCTCTTTTGAATTGGCTTCTTACGTTCAATGATTTGATCCAGTTGATCCAACTCAGATTCATTTAGCGTAAATGGGATGCATAGCTGACTAATGCTGCAATCTTGACAGTGGATAGCACAGCCACCGGATTGAATGCGTTTTGCAGGCTTTTCAGAAATCATAACAACCTTTCACTATTTGATATACATCAATATTTTATCACCCCTAAAGCATAAAAGGTAGTGAAAAAAGATGCTTAAAAACAGTAATCTATCAACTGATTATGATTAAATGTATTGAACTGTATGCAGAATAAACACCATAACTTAAGATTGCTGTCGCGCCGATGTTTCTAAAAACCGAAGATTGTTGCAGTTTATGTAAATGTGCTGAGCCATAACCCACCATTAGCATTGAGGGTAAAGTACCCAGCCCAAACGCCATCATGATCATCGCACCATTGAAACTGCTGCCTGACACGACTGCCCACGTTAATGTGGAGTAAACCAATCCACACGGCAGCCATCCCCAAATAAAACCAAATAGGCTTGCTTGGTAGGGGCTGGTAATGGGTAACAGCTTTTTACCTGCCGGCGATATATGGCGCCAAATGGATTGCCCAAGCTTCTCAATGTGAAGTAAACCTTGCCACCAACGACCAATATAACAAGCGAGTACAATCATAAATACTGCAGCGATGAGTCTTAGCCAGGCAAAGCTGTAGCTCAGATTGGCTATATCAGCGATGCTTGATACCGCGCCACCAATAACACCACCGAAAAAACTGTAACTGACGATACGGCCAATATTGTAATAAATCGGTATCGATTTAGAGGGGCGATCTTGACCAAGCGAGAGAAGTGATGCAATTCCGCCACACATTCCAACGCAGTGACCCGAACCAACCAGCCCAATAAAAAATGCCGCGGCGATATCTGCATTCATTTTTTGGGTTTGTCCTTGTGTTCTTCATCAAAAAGAATGTTGTGGCCTTGGCGTTCTAGGTCTTCGAATTGCTCATTTTTGACCGCCCAAAGAAAAATGGCGACGGCGACACAAACCAACACAATCGCGATAGGAATTAATATGTAAAGGCTTTCCATGGCTATTTACCTTGTTCTTTCAATAATCGCAGTGAGTTGGAGACAACAATGATAGAACTGGCCGACATGCCAACAACAGCAAAATAGGGCGCCACCAGTCCTGAAACAGCTAAAGGCAAGATCAATAGATTATATCCCAACGACCAGGCTAAATTCTCAGCAATGATACGACGGGTCTTTAGGGCCAATTCTCGCGCTTGTAAAATTCGATCGAGCCTATCGCCTAGCAGCACCATATCCGCCGACGCCTTAGCAACATCGGTTCCTCCGCCCATCGCAATAGATAAATGAGCCCCAGCTAAAGTTGGCGCATCATTGACGCCATCTCCGATCATCATGGTCACGCCATCTTCTCGGCACGACTGCAAATAAGCCAACTTATCTTGCGGTTTTGCTTCCGAGATAACCGTATCAATACCGATTTTATCGGCAACAAGCTTGGCATTTTGGCGAGAATCGCCAGTCAGTAACGTTACCTTAATACCTGACGATCTAAATTGCTCTACAAAGTTTACGGCTTCTTGACGGATAGGATCTTGATAATAAAAGGTTGCGATGTGTTCATCACCTAATGTGAGATAGATTGCATTGGGCTCAGGATTGGGTTTGCCATCAGTGTGTGTCGATAGTGCAAATTCGGCATTGCCAATTTTGATCGCTTTGTTTTGATAGACCCCTTGAACGCCGGAACCAATGATATTTTCGATCGCTTCAATATCAATGGTCGAATCAAGATAAGGTCGAAACGCGCGTGCCAGAGGGTGGTTGGCGTGAGCCTCTAGGGCTGCGGCTAAGGCAAGGGCGGTTTGTTTTGAGTACTGACCAAATAGACGAATATCGTTAATCTCAATATCACCATGCGTTAAGGTGCCGGTTTTATCGATGATAAGATGATTGACCTTACATAACGTTTCAAAGACGTGTCCCTTACGGAGCAAGATACCAAGATTCCCCATACGCGAAGTGGCACAGGTTAACGCGGTGGGTGTTGCCAGAGAAAGCGCGCAAGGGCAGGTTGCAACCAGCACTGCAAGCATGATCCAAAAGGCATCATCGGGTTGATGCTTTTGCCAATAAAACCACGTGCCAGCCGCGATAATTAGCAAAATACCGACAAAATAACGCGCAACGACATCGGCAATCTCAGCAATCTTTGGCTTGGATAATTGCGCCTCATCTTGCAAGCGGACAATATTTGATATCATCGAATCGGCTTTGCTTGAGCTCACTTCAAGAACGAATGCTTCTTCACCATTCAATGTGCCTGCATAGACACTATCGCCGATGACTTTCACCACCGGAACGGATTCACCCGTTAACATCGATTCATCAATATGGACTCGACCTTGCGTGATTACGCCATCAGCAGGAACATGCTCACCGGGTAAAACACGAATTTTATCGCCCACTTGCAACGATTTTACTGGCGTTTGTTCTCCCTCGATTGTGGTGGCCATCGCAGGGATAAGCTTGAGTAAATTGCCACTTGCGGCGGCGGCTTTTCGTCTCGCTCGCATTTCTAAAAAACGACCGACGAGCAAGAAAAAAGCAAACATTGAAATGGATTCAAAAAACACTTCGCCTTGTTCAGTCACCGTGGCAATTAAACTGGCGACATACGCAAAAATCATCGCAATTGAAACGGGAACATCCATTCCAAGCGTTTTACTGCGGATGCTTCGCCATGCATTCATGTAAAAAGGCAATGCGGAATAGAGCATGACTGGCGTGGCAAAGATCAAACTAACCCAACGGAAATAGTTTTTAAATTCAGGGTCGAGATCGCCAAAGACTTCAAGATAGAGCACAACAGCAAGCATCATGACTTGCATCGTCGCAAGGCCAGCAATCCCTAAGCGATAAAGATACTGCTTCATCATCTGGTGATAAGCCGCTTCTTGTTGATCGGCCTCGAAAGGCGCGGCTTTATAACCCAGTTTATGAATGGCGGAAAGTAGCGTACTCAGTTGTGTTTGAGTGTGATTCCAGATGAGTAGTGCACGGTTGGTTGTCGTGTTGACTCGGATCTGCACGACGCCAGCAGTGTGAGAAAGCTGTTTTTCAATTAACCACGCGCATGCGGCGCAAGAGATACCATCTAGTGACAACGTCACTTCTGATTGCTGATCACTTTTGCGAACAAACTCATTTTGCACTTCTTGGTTATCGTAATGAATGAGCGCTTGCAGTTGTTCAGGGACGAGATTCGCCTTCTCTGCGGGTGCAGTGCGATATTGATAATACGAGACGAGGCCGCTCTCGATAATCGTTTGAGCAACCGTTTCACAACCGGGGCAGCACAGTTCGCGAACCTGCCCAAGGATTTCCACTTTAAAGTCCGTGTTGACTGGTACTTCTTCACCGCAGTGATAACACGATTGACACATAAATTATTATTTCATTAATTGTATTGATGTCGTCGAAGGGAACGTGACACGCCCTTGAACGAGCCATTGTTGATCGTGGGGCGTGAGCTCAATAAACCACGGCCCCTGTAACTTTTCATCTAATAAAATACGGTACTGCCCACTCGCATTCGCAGTAATCATCTGTTTAAAATCGCGGTCAGGGAGAGTGCGATGAGCGAACGTTGCTTGTAATGCTGGGTAGTGTTCAAGTTGGCCTTTGTTGAGCGTGATCTCGATGGTTTTATCAATGGATGCCACGCTGGCATTAATCGCTAATTCTTCTGCAACACTAATCTTGGAAAGATCGATGTTAATGCCTTTACCTTTTTTATAGTAATCCTCGGTGACGAGCGAAACCGAGTAATGCGATAAAATAACAATGCGGACAATGGACCAAATGATGACCGTAAGAGGGAGTAAAATCAGAAACCACGGCCAAAATTGTTTATACCAAGGAGTTACCATAAAAATTCTCACACCAATAAACAGGACGTTATAAAAAGGGGAAGGTAGCCCTCAAGTTGAGAGGGCTATTACGCTTGATTATATTACGGTTTTACTTGTGATTTATTGCTTACTGTCGCTATTTGATAAGCTCCAAACATACGCAGAGACAAGTTGAACTTTGTCTTCTCCAAGAATGTCTTTCCATGCGGGCATCACACCAGAGCGGCCATAAGTTATCGTTTCCGTTACGTCGGCGCGTGTCCCTCCGAACAACCAGTATTGGTCGGTCAGATCTGGCGCACCCAGTGTTGGGTTTCCTTTGCCATCGGTTCCATGACAAGCCGCACAAACGACAAATCGTGCTTTACCAGCTTCCGCTTCTTTAGCGTTAACAGAACGACCAGAAAGGCTTAATGTGTAACTCACCACTTCTTGAATGCCATCATCACCCAAGACATCTTGCCATGCAGCCATCATTCCTATACGACCATTCATCACGGTATTCACGATGGCATGAGGTTCACCTCCGTATAGCCATGCGCCGTCGGTAAGATTAGGAAATCCTTTTTGACCACGAGCATCTGAACCATGACACTGAGAGCAATTTTGAAGGAATAAACGTTGGCCAACTTTAACCGCTTCGGGATCACTCGCGATATCGGGTATGGATTTTAAGTTATCTGTCCCTTCGACATAAGCTAAACGACGAAACGCTTCACCGAAGTAAGCATCTGCGTCATCCAGTTCTTTGGCGTACTGATCAAGTTGCTTGTTCTCTTGTGCTTCTTTAATCAATTGTTTTGACTCTTCAACACTTTGAACTAACTGGTTGGAACTGGTCCAGCCGAGTAAACCTTTAAAGCTGCCTAAACCAGGGTAAAGAGCGAGGTATATAGCGGCAAAAACAAAGGTGCTGACAAAAAGGTAAGTCCACCATTTTGGCAGTGGGTTGTTGAGTTCACGAATACCGTCGTATTCATGCCCCATGTCGGC
Organism: Vibrio renipiscarius; assembly: GCF_000827885.1. Lineage (GTDB taxonomy): Bacteria > Pseudomonadota > Gammaproteobacteria > Enterobacterales > Vibrionaceae > Vibrio > Vibrio renipiscarius. The sequence goes on from NZ_JTKH01000006.1 coordinate 879,392, forward strand.
GCCTTCTTCGACGCCCATTTTATCTTTTAGGCACCAATAAAGTACCGCAGCACAGCCGATTAATGTTCCGACTGTAATGATGATGATCCAAAGGCTCCAAAATGTTGTCATTCTTTGGTTTCTCCTTGTCCTTTCCTTGGCGTTTGCTTTTCGTCAGCGAATACAAGGTTGGCGTCTTCTTCAAAGCGAGCTTTACGACTTTTGCCGAAAGCCCACCAAACCACACCCAAAAAACTCACAAAAAGAACGATGGTCCAAATACTGTGAATCGTACCAATATCCATAATCTGCTCCTTACTTCATCGCATGGCCAAGAGACTGAAGATAAGCAATGATGGCATCCATCTCTGTTTTTCCTTCAACATCTTTTGGTGCATTGGCGATTTGCTCATCGGTATAAGGAACACCAAACTGATTGCGGAACAGTTGAAGTTTCTTCTGTGTTAGTTCGCCATTGAGGCCGTTCTCTTCAAGCCAAGGGAAACCAGGCATATTCGACTGAGGTACTAGCTCACGCGGATCAATCAAGTGCACTCGATGCCATTCGTCAGAATATCGACCACCGACACGCGCGAGATCCGGCCCCGTACGTTTAGAGCCCCACAAAAATGGGTGCTCATAAACACTTTCACCGGCGACTGAATAGTGGCCATAACGTTCGGTTTCAGAGCGGAAAGGACGGATCATCTGGCTATGACAAACGTTACAACCTTCACGAATATAGACGTCACGACCTTCCATTTCTAACGCCGTATAAGCGCGTAAATTCTTAACCGGTTCCGTCGTTTGCTTTTGAAAGATGAGGGGGGTAATTTCAACCAACGCCCCCAAGCTAATCGCAAAGACAATCAAAATCGCCAGCAAGCCGACATTACGCTCTACAAGTTCGTGGCGATTCTTAGAATTATTGCTCATTCTTCAATCTCCTTATGCCGGTTGCGGAATAGCTTTCAAGCTATCATCAGGTGCGGTTACTGTCTTGTACGCGTTGTATGCCATGATGAACATGCCCGCTAAGAAGATAAAGCCGCCAATAAAGCGAACCGCATAGAATGGGTAGGATTCTTGAACCGATTCGATAAAGCTGTAGGTTAATGTGCCATCAGAGTTAACCGCACGCCACATAAGCCCTTGCATCACGCCAGAAATCCACATTGCAACGATATAAAGCACAGTTCCGATCGTCGCTAACCAAAAATGCACGTTGATTAAACCAACGGAGTACATGCGTTCTTGATTGAATAGGCGAGGGATCAAATGGTAAATCGAGCCTATCGATACCATTGCAACCCAACCTAAAGCACCAGAGTGTACGTGGCCAATCGTCCAATCGGTATAATGTGACAAGGCATTGACTGTCTTGATTGACATCATCGGTCCTTCAAACGTAGACATGCCGTAGAATGACAGCGAGACAATCAAGAAACGTAAAATTGGGTCATAGCGTAGTTTGTGCCATGCACCAGACAGCGTCATGATGCCGTTAATCATGCCGCCCCAAGATGGAGCAAACAGAACAAGAGACATCACCATGCCAAGGGATTGAGTCCAATCGGGTAAGGCAGTGTAGTGAAGGTGGTGTGGGCCAGCCCAAATATAAAGAGAGACTAACGCCCAAAAATGGACAATGGATAAGCGGTAAGAATAAACAGGGCGTTCAGCTTGTTTCGGCACAAAATAGTACATCATACCAAGGAAGCCGGCCGTTAAAAGAAAGCCAACCGCATTATGTCCATACCACCATTGAACCATCGCATCGACAGCTCCGGAATAAATCGAATACGATTTACCGGCACTGACTGGAATCGCCATGCTGTTCACTATATGCAAAACCGCAACCGTGATAATGAAGGCACCAAAGAACCAATTCGCGACATAAATATGCGAGGTATTACGTTTGACCAACGTACCAAAAAAGACAATCGCGTAAGATACCCATACGACAGCAATGGCGATATCAATCGGCCATTCAAGTTCTGCGTATTCTTTTCCTGAGGTGTAACCTAGTGGAAGCGTAATGGCCGCCGCCAAAATTATCGCTTGCCAACCCCAGAAGGTAAATGGGACGAGAGGCCCCCCGAATAGACGCGTTTGACAAGTACGCTGCACAACATAATAGGATGTTGCGAAAAGGGCGCTGGTACCAAACGCAAAAATTACCGCATTAGTATGCAGTGGACGTAAACGACTATACGTCAGCCACGGTGTATCAAAGTTTAACTGTGGCCATACTAATTGAGCGGCAATTAAAACCCCAACAGCCATGCCGACAATGCCCCAAAGGATAGTAACTAAGGTAAATTGACGAACGACAGTATAGTTGTAGGTTTGTTCAAGCTGCTTTTCCTGGCTCATATTTGCATGCTTCCAATTCTATTATTACTACACTTTACTTCCAACACGACTCGTGTCGTAATGCCACCCAAATCACTCAGAGAACCAAACTGCTTAAAGTGATTAAATAGTCTTTGCGATTTTTAACAAAAGTGGCATTTTCAGTGCCAAACTATACTGTAATTAACATTTCAATGATAGGGAAGTAACCTTACTCTCGGTCTGGATTTTGTTTTTTATTCTAAAACTTTGAAGCTTGTTACATGGAGAACATGCAAAAATGGCGGCACAAAAGCTTACTAAAGGGCGTTTTATTCAAATAATCATCATGTTAACGTTACTTGTTGTTGCGTTTTTTTGGCGTACTTACACCTATGACATGTCGAAAAAGGTCACCTGTGATTTGCAACAATCGTGTTCCTTTTATGTTAACGGCACAGAATTCATTGCCGCTAAAACGGCAGATAATATTGACATCGTGACCTCAAACAGCGATTGGGAAATTCAAACAGAAGCCGTAAACAGCAAAGCGAATAATAGTTGGCAAGTCCAATTGGTGAATATCAAAAGCAAAGAAAGCTATAAGCGAGAATTGATATTCTCAAATAAAGAATAAAATAGCTTTTATGATCTTAATAATCCGTTTATATCGTAAGATAATAAATGTGATTATTAAGTATTTTATGGTAAATAGAATTATGTTCAATGTGAACCAGCCCGCAAAGCTGGAGGGCACAGTGTTACGATGGAGACCTTAATAAATAGATAGTTCAAATTTAACATAAGATACATAATGCGCACTAAGGTGTCCGTTTATTTTGAGCCTTTTACTCCTAAATGTTACCACTCATTTTATGAATTAGAATTTGTAATTCTGGCCAATCACAATTAATAAAATTCCCATTCGTCCGATGAACCATGTTCGGCTTCATTAAGTTGAAATGAATCATCATTGATTAGCTCATGAGGTTCATTTCCTAGGAAGTCACTGATTGCACCTGCAACGTCCCACGAGTCTTTGCAAAAGTAAGCCTTCTTGATTGAAAGAAAATACAGCGTGCCTTCACACAAAATTACTTGATTCATAATGCGCTTGATCCTTCTTGTAGTTGATGGTTGTTACCATAATCATCAAGCCCAACTTGCCAAAAGTCATAGCAGCGTGGGCATATTAGACCGCCTTATAACCATGAGTTAAAGCCTGAGCTGTAACACCTGGTCTACGATTAAAATGCTGATCCAACGCACTGCATAACTGGTCAAGATGCATCGCCATCATTGGTGTTGATGGCACGTTCTTGTCGTAAAATATTACCACGGCGTCATCGACTTTATTTTTAGATGTTGGTGATTTACGTTGAAGAACTGATACACGTTTGACCATGTCATATGGTAATAAGCATCGAGGGATTGGTGGATTCACATCGTCACGAGTTGGCTTTTTAAGCTCTAAATACTTAGCGTAATACGCAATAGTAGCTTGGTTTCGATTCAATTTTTTAGCACAACCAGCAGCCCCTAAAAGCCAATAGTTGTCTCTTAAAAACTGTTCTTGTTTAATGGTCAATCTTTTACAACGCTGAATGTTTAGCTTGCGAATTTGACCATCAACAGCACATAAAGTGCGACCAAGTTCTTTGGCCGCAAATGCAGAGCTTTTACCTTGTCGAATAAGAACCGTAAGTAGTTCTGATTCCTTTTTAGACCAACTTTTTCGAGTGGTTTTTAACTTTGGTTTTTCGACAAGAGCAGTCGTTACCGCTTTATCTGAAACGCTTAGGCGGCGAAAAAGTAAATCAGCGAAAGAACAATCAGAATTAACATCTTGTGATACGAGTGAGCAATTATCCATATAACCCCCTAGCCTATATTGAACGTTTACAAATCAACTAATTCCAATGGCTCAATAAGCATTCCAAAGCGTTTTAGCTCAAGGCCACCAAAGTTATTAACAACAAAGCTAGAGCTGTGAACGGTATAAATTCCGGCGACATGTGCTGGTTGCCCTTCTTCAAGTGATAACTTCATTAGCGTTGGGAACTTGCCGCCTAGATAGGCGTAGGCTTCTTGTTCGTAGATGTTGCGATCTGGTTTGTCGTCCTTACCTTTGATTGTGCGTGTTGTAAATTTTTCATCTTCTGGGAATATTTCAATTTTTAACATGGTTATATCCTTAGTGTTTTTTCAATTAAGCGACTGCTCTAAATGGCAATACATTGGATTGGGCGACTTGAGGCATGTGATACCAGTCCGGAATCGGTAGCGGCTTAAGCTCGATAACCTCTGAACGTTTGAGTGTTGGACAAAGGCGACTAACATCGAATTGTTGGCCGATATCGATGCCAATTTTCCTTAAGCGGGCTTTGTGCTCGTAGAATTGCGATTGACTTAGCGTGTGACGTAAATCGGTGCCGTGCTGCCAAAGTGTGAAATAATTCATGGTGGTATTAGCTGCACGCACTGTTTCCACAACCCCTGCTTCTAGTAATTGCTCTGCGATTGATTGATGAATGTCTTTAGTAGCGTGTAGTGTCTTCATAGCGTCTTCCATCGTCGTTAGGTGCTTGTAAAAGTCTTGTTCCGTTACCATTCCGTAAAATTGCAAGTCGTGTCTTTTCAGTAGTTTTTGTCTGAGGCTGTTTTCTTCACGGACAACGCCGTGCTCTTCGCAGTAATCGATAAGAGTTTCTAAGTACTTAATATGATCTTGTGTTGTCTTGCTGCTGCGCTTGTATTTCTTAAGACGGAGTTGCATCTCAAATGCCTTGCAGTAGAGCTTGAGCATTTCCCATGCTGAGCCTTCACCCCAGTTACAAGTCATTCCATTAGGTTTGAGAATCGCTTCACGCCCTCGCCCCATAGCTACAGAAGACATGCCACGAATAAATGAAAGCTCATTTTCACGGTCAACCATGTGGTTACGTGTCCAGTCGATAAGAGTTATTTCCGCGCCATTGCCTATGAGTGACGATGACTTACCATCCGGAGTTTGACGGTGATAAGCACGAGTGTTTTTAGTGAATGGCGGCAGGTCGTATTTTGCGAGAATGTGGTTATAAATTGCGATGCAATCATCGAGAGAAGTTAAACCAAAAAGATTATCCATGCGTTGCCAGCGGGACGGATTGCCCTCGACGCGGATACGATTGCCATTACAGCGAATAGTGAGTTTGGTACTAAATGAACCTTCAAGAATTTTTTGGTTAACGCTGGGAGGAAGCTTTTCGCCAGTTTCCATATCAACACGCTCAATAACATGAGTGCCGACGAATGGAAGCCCACCGTCGGGATGATCTTGTTGAATGAAAAGTTGGTCAATAAAGAACACTGGGAAACCCTGTCAAATACATTTTCGTACACCTTAAAAGTACATGATAGTAAGTGTCAACAGTTTTGTGTATAAAGTAGGGGTTATAATTAAATAAAGGGATACCAAAGTGGATAATGACATGCTGCAAGATGTACTTAGAAAGGCGCGTACTGAGCTTGGTTTGAAACAGAATGAAGTCGCGGAAATGGTTGGAGTAACCCAACAAACGTATTTAAAATGGGAAAATGGGAAGTCTGAACCTAAGATAAGCCAAGCAGGAAAGCTAGCATCAGCTCTTAAGGTATCTGAAAAAGAACTATGCCAAGGTGAGTTTCACAAACAAAAAATGGATACGTTAGAATTTATTAGAAAAGTAGAAACCCTATTGCAACACGTACCGCAATCTGAGTTTTTAATTGGGATACAGGAATACATACATGATGAAGAGGGTTTTATCGACTTTCTACGTAATGCATCAGATTACCCTTTTGAGCTCTTCAATATTGAAAAAATCGACAATGCTAGGTACATGTTAGAAATGGTAGAAAGCGGAGCTTTTAAGTTTGAAGACCCACGTACTAAAGAAATGTTTATTGAACAACAACAGAAAATAATCGCAGAAAAATCGAAATAGAAAACTAGTTTAAATTCCGGTTGTCCGGAGTTAGTTCGGGTGTAACAGGAACCCGAACCGCTTCGCGGTGAAATCCGGCAGCCTAGGGCGTTCATTTTTGAGTGCCCTTTTCTTCGTTTAAGCTCGTTCTTTGTCGGCAAATCGTGGCTGCGGTGTGTGCACCGTTGCTCGGGACTCGCAGCATGCCCACACACCCCATCCATGCTAATGCCAAACAATGAATTGCGCTGACTAAAACAAAAAGCATCTTTGCAGGAAGGTGGTGTGTTTTTTCTTGAAGTGATTTGGACTACTGACCGCGCCAGTTTGGAATGTCGAGGAAATGGCCTTTTGTGGGTGGCTTGGTGCCTCGTTCGCGCACGCGCTCTCTTATCCCTACGGGTTTAGATACGACGCAATAGAAAGCAAATATGAGAACCATTCCAACAAGAAGCTGAACGCAAAAGAAAAAAATCATACATCTCAAAATTGAACATGGTAATATGACACTAGAAACGCAAAAAACACCATGTCGCTAGACATAGTGCATTTATTAGCATCACAAAGGAGAATTTCGCCCTTGTAATATA
>NZ_JTKH01000007.1 GCF_000827885.1 Vibrio renipiscarius
CCCACCTGATTCCATGCCGAACTCAGAAGTGAAACGCAATAGCGCCGATGGTAGTGTGGGGTTTCCCCATGTGAGAGTAGGACATCGCCAGGCTTTAAATTTCGTTTTTAGATAGACCATCTAGAAACAAAATGGACGCTTACTACGGTAAGTTTGCCACTGCGGAGTGGTAGTTCAGTTGGTTAGAATACCGGCCTGTCACGCCGGGGGTCGCGGGTTCGAGTCCCGTCCACTCCGCCACTTATTCAAGAGCCTCGCTTCAAGCGAGGTTTTTTTGAATCTAGCGTATGCTAGATATTTAGGGGTGTAGCTCCAATTGGCAGAGCAGCGGATTCCAAATCCGCGTGTTGGGAGTTCGAATCTCTCCACCCCTGCCATATACTAAGCCTCAGCAGAAATGCTGGGGCTTTTTTACGTCTGTAATAACGGCATTGGCTCCAATTGGTAGAGCAGCGGATTCCCCGAATATCGAATAGCGCATGTCGGGCGTTCGAATCTCTTCATCCTTGCCATATACTAAGCCTCAGCAGAAATGCTGGGGCTTTTTTACGTCTGTAATAACGGCATTGGCTCCAATTGGTAGAGCAGCGGATTCCCCGAATATCGAATAGCGCATGTCGGGCGTTCGAATCTCTTCATCCTTGCCATATACTAAGCCTCAGCAGAAATGCTGGGGCTTTTTTACGTCTGTAATAACTGCCTCAGCTCCATTGGCTGAGCAGTGGATTCCCCGAATATCAAATAGCGCGTGTTGGGAGTTCGAATCTCTCCACCCCTGCCATATATTAAGCCTCAGCAGAAATGCTGGGGCTTTTTTACGTCTGTAATAACTGCCTCAGCTCCATTGGCTGAGCAGCGGATTCCCCGAATATCAAATAGCGCGTGTTGGGAGTTCGAATCTCTCCACCCCTGCCATATACTAAGCCTCAGCAGAAATGCTGGGGCTTTTTTACGTCTGTAATAACTGCCTCAGCTCCATTGGCTGAGCATCGGATTCCCCGAATATCAAATAGCGCGTGTTGAGAGTTCGAATCTCTCCACCCCTGCCATATATTAAGCGTCAGCAGAAATGCTGGGGCTTTTTTACATCGGTGGTAACTCGCTGAAATAGATAGTGTTAGAGGGTGAGGGGGAGCAACGCGTGGAATGGTATGGCTGTGGATATCACTTTTAATAAGGCATTCACACGATGAGGATTTGAGAGAAAAATGGCGTGTCCTCGGTTTTTCTTGAAGCCCTTCTAATCTTTCCTTAAGAAATAACTAAATCTATTTGCTTGCTCTCGTTCGATCGACGTTAAGGTTATTTGTATCAAAGTCACTGATCGTGTCTTTATTGGCATTGAAGCTTGGCAAAGTAGCAGTTTAGAGGCGAACCTTGTGTTGGATATAAAAAAACCGGCCTTTTGGTCGGTTTTAAGAGTGTGGTTAGAGAAGAAGTAAATTATGGCTACTTGCCGACTAATGTCAGTGCTTTCTTTGATACTTCATGTGCGGCTTTATTTAAATTTTGCTTCTCTAGTGTGTCTGCCAAATATGCATAGTCAGAAACATTCGAACGAACAGCGAGTGCTTTTTCAAAGTGTTGCTGGGCTTCTGGCCACTTCTGATTACGTAGCTGGAATTGAGCCAGTGCACTATGCGCTTCGGCATTATTGCCATCTTTACGTAGTACGTCCTCTAAGAAAACGATGGCTGGGTGGTTATCTGCTAGGTTCATTTGCGGAAGTAATTTATACAAATCTGCGGCAGGATGTTTTTTCAGTGTTTCTTTTACGACAGTAAAAGCGTGTTCATCCGCTTTTCGTTTGATCAACTGAGTAGAAAAACATTCAACAAGGTGTAAATCAGTCTTCAATTTACGAGAAAGACTGTTCCAGTGCTGGATTAGACCTTCACTTCCTTTTTGCTCTGCAATTTCTGTCAATAAACCGCATTCTGCTCGCAGCTCAAGCTGTTGCTGTTCATCTTTAGTAATGAGCTTTGCTTTTGCTAATTTTGGCTGGAGATCTAACAGTGGCTGCCAAAGTTTTAGTTCAAGGTAGACGTTATTAAGCAGCTTCAGTACGACAGCATTATTAGGGTAGTCAACGCTTAAAGACGATAGTGTTGTTGAAGCATCATCAAACATCCCCTCGCGCACTTGCTGCTTTGCACGAGTCAACTCAACAGCTAAGCGGGAATCTTTTTGTTCTAATGCTAGGTTAAGGTAATGGTCACGCTTTTTGTCATCAGACATGCCTTGTGCCGCTTCAGAAGCGACGAGATAGCAGAGTAGTGGCATATCATGATGATTCGCCCAGCGGGTCACTTTTTTCTCAGCCGTTTTAAAATCCCCTTCCAGTAGGCTGATGATTCCTTCATTCGTTAGACGACGAGAACGACGCATTTTTCGTACGCTAAAGTAATTCCATGTTGCTGAACTGGCATAGAACATCTTTTTAATTAAATACTCGAGGCCAAATAATGCAGCGAGAGTTGCGATGATGAAAATGAGGAGTGTCGTTACGCTCATTTCGAGTGTGGTATTCGCAATGGAAATTAACACATAACCCTGTTGCCCTGAATATTGGCTACCGACATAAAGCCCAGCGCCAAGGACAATAAAAAGAAAGATGAGTCTAAACATTATTTACCCTCCGTTCCTAATATTGTTACCTCACGTCTTAAACGGTCACGAATGACATCTGACAATGTTTGTTGAGTCGCCAGTTTTATTGGATAGTCGACCTGAACATTTTGTTGGTTGAGTTCAGTAAGGGCCTTATCGAATTCTTTCACTGCATTGCTATCGGCATCGAAGAACGATTGCGTCCATTGTTCCGCAATATCAAGTGCGCCGGTGTAGACCTCTTGTTGCTCAAGATAAACTGCTTTGATGGCGGTTTCTAACTTGGCTTTCATATTCTCTTTGAGATAGAAATGCTGTTGCGGCGAAAGCAGCGGGATAATATTGCCGTCACGTGAGCGGAAGGTAATAAAGTTTTCTGAGAAATCTTTAAGCGAGGTTTTTAAGTTATCTTGCCAATCGTTGATATCTTGTGAGACTTCTTGTGTTTGCTCTTGTACTTCTTCAGGCAGAATTGCATTCGCAAGCGGTAGGTTGTCGACTTGTTGTTGTAGAGCCGTTAGTCGTAGAACTAAGCCGTCGCGATCAATAATTGGAATCGTTTTTAGGGTAGTAATGTCTTGTGCCATCAGTTTGCGTAATGGTACAAGGCTAGGATCGTTGAGTGAGGCAATACGTTGATCGGCACTTTCCATTAATAATGTCGCGGTTTCAGCGTCGTGTTCTAAAAATAATTTGCGCCCCGCTAATTTAACGAGATAGTCCGCTTCAGCCAATAGCCAATCATTAGGGCGTCGACCTTTTACATCAGAAATTGCCAGTTGCAGGCTTTCAATGCTTTTTTGCTGCTGCGCTAAAATCGTTTCTGCATGATGGGTGACTTCCGTCGCTTTTTTTATTGTCGCTTGCTCTGTGGCAGCAAGATCACTACTGAGTGATGATTGTGTTTGTTCAAGCTGAGTACGAAGAGCGTCGATTTGCGCTTGATATAGCGCGTCTTTTTTCTGTAAGTGGTAGGTCAGGCCACCACCAAATACGATGGAAAGAACAATGGCAACGATACCGAGTTTTACGCCTCGTTTACCTTGTTTCTCTTCAAATTTTGTCGCTGTTTCTTGAACCGGTTGCGCCGATTTTGGAGTTTCGATGGTTTCTTTCGCGTTTTTATTCGATACGCTGGAAGCATCTTTATTCTGCGGTTCGTCAGTGTTCACTGCGGTATTTTTCTCTGATTCAACGTTATCGTTGTTGTTTTTTTTATTTGTCATTGTTCTCGTCCTGTTTGTTTGGCCAGAGAGTTGCCAATAAATCTTGGTTTGAAGCACTGCCTGTATTGACGACAGAATGGAATCCAAATCGTCGCGCTTCATGTGCTATCCGTGCGCTTGGTACGAAGAGCGTTAACTGTTGTAACCAGCTTTGGTATTGAGGTGCGATTTGTTGAATGAAAAAATCAAGCTGCCCCGAGCTAGTAATGACCAATTGCTTTACGTGCTTATCTTGCCAGAATGGCACGGTTAATTCTGAGCGAAAAGCGAGGTTTTCTCGTTTATACACTTCACAATATCCAACCCGAGCTTTTCGTCCTACGAGGGTGTCAAAGATGAGCTCTCTGCCCCCATTTCCGCGCAAGATTAAAATTTGTTGTCCTGCGACATCGCTCAGTTGCGTCATTCGGAGTAAATGTTCACTATCACTTACCTCTGGATAGTGTACGTTTTGTTGCGTGACTCTGCCTAGATAGTGTGCAGTTTTTTGACCAACGGCAAGGTAAGTCTTTGATTGAGGCCATTTGTCTTGGGTTTGAGATAGGATTTTGTTGGCGAATATTACCGCGTGCTGACTGACGGCAATGATAATGTCAGCGTTGAGGATTTGCTCAGGTAAGCGGGAAAGTTGTTCCCCGCTTTGAATGGTGATCAGAGGATGATGAAGCGCTTCAATGCCATGTAAATGCAGCAGTTGGCAAAGCGCTTCCCCTTGTTCACCGGGCCGAGTGACCAAGACTGTCATTGGTGTTTACTCGTGCTCTGCGTAAAGCCTAGTTAGGATATCTCTAGCGCCGTCATTGAGGAGTTGGTTGGCAAGAGTGATACCTAATTCTTCTGCTTGAACTCGTGGTCCTTTAATTTCACCACGAATAATTTGAGAACCATCTGGTTCACCAACCAGTGCTCTTAACCAGATCTCGTCACCATCGAGCAGAGAATAGCTGCCAATCGGTACTTGGCAACCGCCTTCTAAAGTCAGATTCATCGCACGTTCGCATAAGACGCGATCTGCCGTGTCTTTGTGGTTAAGTGGGGCAAGAAGTTTGATTAGGCGTTCATCGTCTAAGCGACACTCAATGCCAACCGCACCTTGACCGACAGCTGGTAATGATTCTTCAGCTTCCATAAAACTACGAATACGCTCTTCAAGCTTTAAGCGTTTTAGGCCTGCAGCCGCTAAAACGATCGCATCGTATTCGCCCGCATCCAATTTGCCTAAGCGAGTGCCTACGTTTCCACGCAGATCCTTAATGATAATGTCTGGGCGACGTTCTTTTATTTGGCATTGGCGGCGTAAGCTACAAGTGCCGATTACGGCGCCTTGAGGCAGTTCATCAATCGAGTTGTAGGTATTGGAGACAAAGGCGTCTCGCGGATCTTCACGCTCACAAATCGTCACCAGGCCTAGGCCTTCAGGAAAATCAACGGGTACGTCTTTCATCGAGTGAACAGCAAGATCGGCGCGACCTTCTAACATCGCGACTTCTAACTCTTTTACGAACAGACCTTTACCACCCACTTTCGCTAATGGAGTGTCGAGAATCACATCCCCTTTAGTGACCATCGTGACTAACTCTACTTCTAAGCCTGGATGAGCGGCTTGCAGTGCATCTCTAACAAAGTAAGCCTGCCATAAGGCTAGTGGGCTTTTACGTGTCGCAATTCGGATTGGGGATGTGTGTGTCATGATCGCCTACGATAATTTAAAGGTGAATACCCTTATCGTACCACTGTGTCGGGGAAAAAATTACTTTGGATTGCAAGTGAGGAGGAATTCTCGTTTCGGTAGCATATTATTACCAAAATAGTGTGATGATTATCCCGTTTATAGGCTAGGCTGTTATTAGAAAAAGCGGTTAGAGACCAAACTAGGCGTTGAGAAAATAGCGACAGTTGAGCAGCAAAACAATGTAGATTCGATCGTACAAATCTTTACCAATTCAAATAAAAATGATAGATTGATCACGTTTTGTTGGTGCTTTAGGTTGATAATTAATCAGAGCATCGAATAGGAAATCATTCAAGGAATAACCCTTGCAGGCTTACACTGAGAAGTTGATCCAAAGATTAAATACCCTAAACCGGCAGCGAATTGATCGCGCGCTGGCGCTTATGGATTTGCAAGCTCAGCGAGTCTTCCATCTTATTCCTGCCCTTCTGCACTATAATCACCCTGTTTTTCCTGGCTATTATGACGCGCAAGTCCCTTTTGGTATTCACGGTTTTGAGCTGAATTCAGAACAACGCCAGTTTGTCGAAGATACCGAGCTCACGATTGGGCAGTCGCTCACTTCGCGAGAAACTCCCGCCATTTTAGCGTTATACACGATGGGTAGTACGTCCTCCATTGGGCAAAGTACATCCAGTGATCTTGATATTTGGGTGTGCGTGTCACCTTTGATGCCGCATGATGAGCGCGAAAGCCTCAATGCCAAATGCTTGTTGATTACCGACTGGGCGCAAAGCCAAGGTGTAGAAGCCAACTTCTTCATCATGGATGCCGACCGTTTTAAATCAAATCGCTCAGAAGAAATGACCGGTGATAACTGTGGTTCATCGCAGCACATGTTATTACTCGATGAGTTTTATCGCAGCGCAGTACGCTTAGCAGGTCAACATCTATTATGGCAGATCGTTCCGCCTGAAATGGAAGAGTGCTACGACGAATACGTTGAACGTTTGTGCCAAGAGGGTGCAATTGATTGTGCTGACTGGATTGATTTTGGTCAGTTGAACCGGATTCCAGCGGAAGAATACTTCGGCTCCAATCTATGGCAACTGTATAAGAGTATCGACTCACCTTATAAATCCGTATTAAAGGCCATTCTATTAGAAGCGTATTCGTGGGAGTACCCAAATACTCAACTACTTAGTTTAGATACCAAGCGTCGTTTTTTTGCCGATGAACCCGATCTCTACGGGATGGATACTTATTATCTGATGCTTGAGAAAGTAACTCGTTACTTAGAGCGCATTGGAGATAGCACTCGTCTGGATTTAGTTCGTCGCTGCTTTTATCTCAAAACGCATGAAAAATTGTCACGAGAGCCTGGTGTTGGTTCCGTAGCTTGGCGTCGTGAGGCAATGAACGAGATGGTGAAGCAATGGGAGTGGCCGCAGTCAACGATTGTTGAACTAGACGATCGCCGCCATTGGAAAGTTGAGCAGGTCAAAGTGGTGCATCATGCTTTGCTTGATGCGTTGATGCTCAGCTATCGAAACTTGATTCAATTTGCTCGTCGCAATGACATTACGTCGGCGATTAGCCCGCAAGACATCAGTATCCTAGCGCGTAAGTTATACGCAGCTTTTGAAGTACTTCCAGGCAAAGTAACCTTACTTAACCCTCAAATATCGCCTGACTTGCATGAAGCTGATTTGACGTTTATTGAGGTACCTAAAGGCCGTACAAACCAATCGGGCTGGTATCTATATAAACAACCATTACAGCCGATTCGCATTTTGGGTCAGCCACACCTTGAGCACAACGAGTACTTGAGCAAATTGGTCGCTTGGGCATTCTTTAATGGTCTCATCACTGAGTCGACGCGTTTAAACTCGGTGATTCGTGATGCGCATTTGGATATCGATAAGTTCTACCAAATGGTCAGTGATCTGCGTAATACCTTTTCACTTCGCAAGCGTCGCCCAACCATGCAAGCATTGGCAAGCCCATGTGAGATAAGCCAGCTGGCGATGTTCATTAACTTTGAAGATGATCCAACGGCGGATTTGAGCGGTAAATCGCTTAAAGTCGATCTCAAAAATATTGATGTATTCAGTTATGGCCCAGAACAAAAATGTTTAGTGGGTAGTGTTGATTTGGTTTATCGCAACTCTTGGCATGAAGTGCGTACTTTGCATTTTCAAGGTGAGACGGCGATGCTGGACGCCTTGAAAACCGTATTGGGTAAAATGCACCAAGATGCTTTACCGCCGGAATCAGTGGATGTCTTTTGTTACAGCAAAAACCTTCGTGGTGTGATGCGTAATATGGTGTATCAGCTATTAGCTGAATGCATTGACCTACGCCTTAAACCGGTTGAGCAAGAAAAGCGTCGTCGCTTCAAAGCGCTTCGCATTGGTCAGCAGATGCACGGTTTGTTCTTCGAACGACGCGGTGTATCGGTGCAAATGTTAGAAAATTCTGTCGATTTCTATCGCAGCATTTCGACTAACAAGCTGAAAGGCTCACCATTGTTAATGCTTGATCAAGAGCAAGACTACCAATTGCCTGAGATTGTGGATAATTTTGCCAGTGAAGGTCTTGTGCAGTTCTTCTTCGAAGATGACGAACAAGGCTTTAATATCTACGTATTGGATGAATCAAATCGCGTTGAAGTGTATCACCAGTTTAATGGTGAGAAAGATGAGATGATTGCTAACGTTAATAGCTTCTACACTTCTGTTCGAGATGAGAATGAGGTGAAGTCGAAGTTAATTAACTTCAATCTTCCGCAGTACTATCAGATTGTGCACAGTAAGGAAGAAGCGTCTTACATTGTGCCTTATCGGAATGATGGCGCAGCTTATGTAAAACCGATACGCGCAATGAATGCTTAATGAATGTTAAGAGCACCTTTTGGTGCTCTTTCTTTTTTTACCGACAAGTGGCGCTGCGTGCTCTTGATGCAGGAAGCTTTATACCCATTCAATCTCTTCGTCGGCGTGTTTTTCACACTCTTGCTTCACCATGTTGATCAATTCAACACCTGTCTTCGAGCAGATCCACTGCTGCCCTACATAAGCAAAATGAAAGCCGCCTGAGCGAGAGGCTAACCAGATTTCTTTCATCGGTTCTTGGCGATTAATAATGATTTGACTGCGATTCTCAAACTCGAGAGTCATCACATTTCCTGAGGTTTCAAAATCGATATCGGCACCAGAATCATCGATCATTTCTTCGATGATTTGCATTTGCTTGTCCGCAAGTTGATGAAATTCTGTCTCGTTCATCTTGTCTATCCTATTGCTTTTCTTGAGTGTGGTGCGATTATAGGGGGCATTGGAATAATAATCACGATTAGCCCTATGAAAAAATCAATCTTAGCTCTGTTTCTACTATCCATGTTGGGTTTGGTAGGATGTGGTCAAACAGGACCGTTATACATGCCAAGTGACGCTCCGCAGAATGAGCAGTCTCAAGAAAATTAATATCGACAAGTAATGTCGGTCAGTCGACAAAAAAATCTTAGAAGGGAAAGCAATTTTGGATTACTTCAATTATCAGGATGATGGTCAACTTTGGGCCGAAGATGTGCCTTTATCTGATTTAGCAGAGCAATTTGGCACACCACTTTACGTTTATTCACGTGCGACGCTAGAGCGACACTGGCATGCTTTTGATAAAGCGGTAGGTGAGCACCCACATTTGGTGTGCTTTGCGGTTAAAGCGAACTCGAATATTGGCGTGCTGAATACTTTGGCTCGTTTAGGTTCTGGTTTTGATATCGTCTCCGGTGGTGAGCTTGAGCGAGTCATTGCTGCCGGTGGTGAAGCAAGTAAAGTTGTTTTTTCTGGTTTGGGTAAGACTGAAGCTGAAATGAAACGCGCGTTAGAGTTGGGTATCAAGTGTTTTAACGTTGAATCTGAGCCTGAGCTGGAACGCTTAAATAAAGTGGCAGCAGACCTTGGTGTTAAAGCCCCGGTATCACTACGAATTAATCCCGATGTTGACGCGCAGACGCACCCTTATATTTCGACTGGTTTACGTGAAAACAAATTTGGTATCGCGTTTGATCGTGCGCCAGTAGTGTATGAACTGGCAACGCAACTGACCAACCTTGATGTAAAAGGCATTGATTGCCATATTGGTTCTCAGTTGACCGATATTACCCCTTTTATTGATGCGACCGATCGTCTATTAACTCTGATTGATGATCTGAAAAGCAAAGGCATTAACATACGTCACTTAGATGTCGGTGGCGGCCTTGGCGTGGTTTACCGTGATGAGCTTCCTCCTCAACCATCCGATTATGCCAAAGCGCTATTAGCGCGTTTAGAGAATCACCGCGATCTTGAATTAATATTTGAGCCTGGGCGTGCGATTTGTGCGAACGCAGGTGTGTTGCTGACCAAAGTTGAATTTCTAAAGCATACTGAACACAAAAACTTCGCGATTGTGGATGCTGCGATGAATGACTTAATGCGCCCTGCGCTTTATCAAGCTTGGCAAGATATCGTACCGGTAAATCCACGCAATACAGAAGCGACCGAGTATGATGTTGTGGGGGCAATTTGTGAAACCAGTGACTTCTTAGGTAAAGATCGCTCATTAGCATTAGAACCTAATGATCTTTTAGCGGTGCGTTCTGCAGGTGCTTATGGTTTTGTCATGTCGTCAAACTACAACACACGTACTCGCGCGGCTGAAGTCATGGTCGATGGTAACCAAGCCCACCTTGTTCGCCAGCGTGAAGAACTCACGAGTCTGTGGGCACTAGAGAGTGTATTACCGGAGTAACAGAGACTGTATGCATTTCCATTTTTCTAAAATGCATGGTTTGGGTAATGATTTCATGGTTGTGGATTGCATTACTCAAAACATCTTTTTTTCACCTGATTTGATCCGTCGTTTGGCGGATCGCTACACAGGTGTTGGCTTTGACCAACTTTTGGTGGTTGAAGCGCCTTACGATCCTGAAACGGATTTTCATTACCGAATTTTCAATGCCGATGGCAGTGAAGTCGAACAATGTGGTAATGGTGCTCGATGCTTTGCTCGCTTTGCTCGCATGAAAGGGCTGACGAATAAATACAGCATTAGTGTGAGTACCAAAAAAGGCAAAATGATCCTCATGATCGAAGAGGATGATCAGGTTACCGTTAATATGGGTGAGCCTGAATTTGAGCCAAACAAAATTCCATTTAAAGCCAAGCAAATGGAAAAAACCTACATTATACGTACAGAAAATCACACACTATTTTGTGGTACGGTGAGCTTAGGCAACCCGCACGTTGTGACGGTTGTGGATGATGTAGATACGGCTGAAGTTGAAACACTTGGCCCACTATTAGAATCTCATGAACGCTTCCCAGAACGTGTTAATGCTGGCTTTATGCAGGTCTTGAACCGTAACGAAGTGAAGTTGCGCGTTTATGAGCGTGGTACCGGAGAAACTCAAGCTTGTGGCAGTGGCGCTTGTGCTGCGGTTGCGGTAGGGGTCTCACAAGGTTTACTTGATGAACATGTTACGGTTTATTTACCGGGCGGCTCTCTTAGCATTCGCTGGAAGGGCGTCGGGCACCCACTTTACATGACGGGTCCCGCTAGCCATGTTTATGATGGCCAGATTAACTGTTAATTAAGGATCGTTTTGTGTCTCAAATTGAAGCAGATGCACTCACTGCAGAAGTCGTCGCAGAGTATCTGCGTGATCATCCCGATTTTTTCGTAGGCCGTCGTGAGTTGGTCGATCGCCTTGCTATTCAACAGCAAGAGCAAGGCGCGGTTTCTTTGGTTCATATCCAACTCAACCGTCAGCGTCAGCGCATTGAAGAGTTAGAAGAAGAAATTACGACCTTGATGTCGCTGGCAGCCAACAATGACAGAACGTTTCACGAGTTTATGGATCTGCAAGAGCAACTATTAAAATGTGAAACCGTGTCTGATGCGATAGTCGCGGTCGAGAATAAAGCGAAATCACTCGACTTAATTGCCTATGTGCGATTATTTGAGTCGTCAGTTTCGCGCAATCTGCTGCTACAAGAGCATTACCAACGCTTTGCAACCAATAACCTTAATGGTAAATCCGCGTATTTAGGCCGCATGCGTAAAGCCGACCGAGAATTGCTCTTTGGTGAGAATACATCGTCACCAGAGCTGGGTTCTTATGTTGTGCTACCTTTAATTAAACGGAAAACTCAAGGATTGATCGCGTTTTCCAGTGAAGATGGCGGCCACTTCCAACCCCATATGGATACTTTGTTTTTACGCCATTTAGCCTCCGTTCTCTCTCATGTGATCGTGACGCTACCTTGGCAATTGGACAGCAATGAGCGAATCAGTACAACCTCTGCCTAATAGTCTGCAAAAGCCCTTAGAGCGTTTCTATGAATATTTACGAAGCGAAAAAGGGCTTAGTCTCCATACTCAACGCAATTACAAACAACAGTTGGAAACCATGGCTCAGCATTTGCGCAGCATGGGAGTCAATGATTGGACGCAAGTCGATGCCGCTTGGGTGCGTCAATTAGCCAGTAAAGGCATGCGAGAAGGCATGAAGGCCAGCAGCTTAGCTACTCGACTTTCTTGTTTACGCAGTTTCTTTGATTTTCTTTTGTTACGTGGAGTGCTATCGGCTAACCCTGCAAAAGGGGTTTCCGCCCCGAAGAAAAAACGCCCTTTGCCTAAAAACCTGGATGTTGATGAAGTTGGGCAATTGCTCGATGTGACGGATGACGATCCGCTTTCGATTCGTGATCGCGCAATGATGGAATTGATGTACGGTGCCGGTCTGCGTTTGGCTGAAATGGTCAGTATCAATCTTAAAGATGTCAGCTTATTTAGCGGTGAGTTGCGAGTGATTGGTAAAGGCGATAAAGAGCGTAAGGTTCCCTTTTCCGGCATGGCGAAAGAGTGGGTGAAAAGATGGTTAAAAGTGCGTTCAAGTTTAGCCAATAGCGATGAAAATGCGTTGTTTGTGTCTAAACTTGGTGGACGTATTTCTCACCGTAATGTTCAGAAACGCATGGCGGAATGGGGGCAAAAGCAATCAGTGGCGAGCCATATTAGCCCGCATAAATTGCGCCACTCATTTGCAACGCATATGTTGGAATCGAGCAATAACCTTCGAGCGGTACAAGAGCTGCTTGGGCATGAAAATATATCCACGACGCAAATCTACACCCACCTTGATTTTCAACATTTGGCGGAAGTGTATGACCAGGCTCATCCTAGAGCGAGAAAGAAATAATTCGATTTCAAACAATGGATTTGATAGCAGCAAGAAGGTGACAAGATGAAATATTACCGTTCACGACAGCCCATCAAAGCGATGAGCTTTGATCTTGATGACACGTTATATGATAACCGTCCGGTGATCAGAAAGATGACTCAGCAAGTGAATCAATGGTTTCATCTTCATCACCCGATTTCAGCGACGCGTTCAAGCCGCTGGTGGTTGGATTTGAAAACGTCATTAGCAGAACAAGATCCCGGTCTAAACAGCGATCTGACTTTGTGGCGTCATCGAACGACCGAGCAAGGGTTGATCGCTTTGGGCTACTCATTGGCGCAAGCTCAACAAGCGGCGGATGATTTACTGAAAGTGACCTTGGCGCACCGCAGCGATTTCGTGGTGCCGGACGAAACACACCGCGTAATGGCGTTATTGGCTAAAACGAGACCGCTGGTGGCGATAACCAATGGTAATGTCGACTTAGATCGAATTGGGTTAAGTCAGTATTTTTGTTTGGTATTGAAAGGTGGGCGTGATGGCAATGCAAAGCCTCATGCTGACATGTTTGTTAAAGCACATCAGCATCTCGCGCTTGAGCCGCACCATATCTTACATGTCGGAGATCATCTTCATACCGATGTCGCCGGAGCGAAACGCAATGGTTTTCAAGCTTGCTGGTATAACGATCAAGGTATATTGCTCACACACGCTCGCGATGCCCGTGTCCTTCCTGATATTGAAATTGATCGATTAGCGGCATTGTTAGAACTTTAAAGGCCATCACGTTTGGAGTGATGGCCTGTTCGCTTACTGTTTGAGAGCATGGCCGCTTTTGTCGGCTTTAAAGGCGCGCATATAGTATTGGAAAAAATCATCCAGTTGCTGAGCTTGCGGTTCTAATCCGAGTTCCGCCACTATGCAGCTTCCTACTTCAAGGGTACATAGGTGTCCTTGCTGCTGGTTACGACGCAATTGATAGGTCGATTGTTGTTGTGGCGTTAAATGCACGCTTGGAAGAGCCTGTAGCCATGGGCTCTTTTGCAGCATTTTCTTTGCTTCTTGCCAAGTCCCATCGAGAACAATAAATAACGGTTTTTTTCCATTTTTCTGTGTGGCTGCAGTGGCGTCACTTAGTGCGATACTGTCTTCATTCGGAAAGAGCAAGTAAGCACAATAAGCGGGGTTTTCGATTAAGTCGATCAGAGTGGGGCAAGGCTGCTTACGCTGCCAGATATGCTGACTCGTCGAAGCAATGGTTTTTAATAACCACTGACCGGTATTCGTTTCACGTGCTAATTCATTTTCATGCATCAGTAACGCGATGTGCGCGGGTATATCAAATGTGGGTTGTTGCAGGCAAACACATTGGTGATGTAACCCACAGCCTGAACAAGCGGTTTTCTCTGTGGTGCGCTGATCGGTCGGTGAAGTGAATGACGATGTCATTACATCTGTACCCCTTGTTGGTGTGGCGTTAAGCCATCGCTAAAGAGTTGAACTTGGCTTATATCATTCAGTCCTGCGACGGGCGCAATGCTTGGATTCATCGGATAGCTAATCCCATCGTAACGGAGGACATGTTGATTCGGCTCTGCGCCACCGCCACGGACAAAGAGCACCAGATCACGCCAGCCGTGCTGTGTTTTGTGTCCGACATTGAGTGGCGTATTGACCAAGGTGACTCGGCTATTGAATCGCCATTGTTTTTGGTGGTCCTCAAAAATCAATAAGGTACAGCCACCTGAACCACACCAATCCAATTGCGCTAAAAGTTCAGGCTGTCCATCACCATTTAAATCATAGGTTAGCCAGCGATAGCGTGTATTACTCGGATCGGTGTTATGCATGGTGAAATAATCCCGTAATGCGCGATCGACCTTAGGATTAAATTGAGCAGAGGAAGCGACCGCCAGTGGTTCTTTTAGTGCTGGTTGTCGTACCTGTTGTACCGAATGGTCAATGGCCGTGGCATCGGTTTGTTGTTTTGATTTAAATAAGACCAGTCCGCCATCTGCGATAGGGTAAATGATATTCCCCACCTTTTCTTTTCCAGCATGAAGCTGATAACCATTTCGATTAAAAATACGTTCAGAAAGTAACGGCTGCTGCTGGTGGTGTGTCATCACGACTTGCAGTTGGTCATGATTTAGTTGTTGCCAATAGCCTCGCTCAACGGAGTCCCCACTACCATCTTGGTACTGGTAAGTCGTGGTTGCGGCATGGTCGGGATGTAAATCCAGTCTGACGCTGAAGGTGCTATTTTTGGTCGAAGCGGCTTGATAAATACCCACCCAATCTTTTGTTGCGTCATCGTTAGAGAGCGTAGCGCAGCCTTCATAGCGTTTATTGTCTATTTGTAGGCTCGCACTCCAACCATAAAGCGTATCGCTCATGGTGTCAGAGCAACTGCGTAGGTTGAGCTCAAGCTGCCCTTGATCAAAATCGTAGCGACGTCGATTTGGTTCGATTCGTGAGGAATTGATCGTCAAATTTTGCTTTTGGCCTCCCATAGGCTGAAAGCTCAAATAGCTCGAGGTGAAATCGAGTGACCAAGACGGCTCATTACCAAAGGCTCGGGTATTCTGGGCCGCGCGTTGGCATCGTTGCGGGTTTTCGGCCGTCAGCAAGTTCACTTTATCAACCACAAAACGAGCGCTGTAGTCAGCATCAAATCCATCACTGCCAGACGTTTCTAAGTGACCAATCATTTCGCCATACATCGGTTGATAAGGCGTATTGATAAGCTTCATGCTTTGTTGAAATTTATCATTATCCAGTGATAACCAATACTGCTGTTCGCTACCACAAGGTTGAATAGAGCTGACTTCATGCCCAAGAATGACCTCACCTCGCATAATAAAAGATTGAGGTTTGATGGAGCTTGGTTGGTCCAAACTGGCGTTGGATGCGTGGCTCTTAGTGGGGTCTAGCTCTGGGCTAGCATTAAACATTGAGCAAGCTTGCAGTGCCATCAGACTGGCGATTGCCGCTGGGGTTCTCAGCGCCTTCATGTATCTCTTCCTTATGCGAACGGTCATCAAAGCTATTATGTCTGGTTATTGAAAGTGGAACCAGACCTCTTGCTTATAGACAGCGAACCTGCGCGAAAAGTTGCCCAAAACTGGAAAGGAATAAATGATCAGAAAAAATGGCGGCAATAAACATAAAAAAGGCAGCCAAAGCTGCCTTCTCATCACGAATAAGCGACTTAAAACAAATGTTCACGCAAGTAATGCGCAACCGCATCATCAGCGTTACTACCAATCACGTCATTATTTGGCAGTGCTTGCTTAACGCGTGGGTGTGAGGTTTCCATTACCAAGCCTTTTCCTGCCATTTGCAGCATTTCGACATCATTCATGCCGTCACCAAAAGCGATACAGTTGTCGAGTTTTAAGCCCATCGATTCCGCAACCGCTTCAAGTGCTTCCCCTTTGGATACGTCAGCGGCCATCACCTCTAAACACCAAGGTGTTGAGAAAGCAATGTTAAGAGCATCACCGAATTTGCTATTCAGCTTTTCTTCAAACGTGACCAGATAATCATGGTCTTGCTTTGGATGAGTGAAGAATAGTTTTGCCACGCCTTCCGTTGGTGGATTTTGAATATCAAATAACGTGTAAGTAAAACCAGAATCTTTGTGGTACTCACGCAGCATTTCATCATCGCGATTCAACATCCAATCTTCATCACGGTAGATATGAATGAAGATCTCAGGATCCACACTGATCGTTTCGATCACGGATGGAATTAAGTCAGCAGGGACATTGTTGCTGTACATTAATTGATCTTGTTGATCGTGCACGCGCGCGCCATTGGCGGTGATCATATACGCCGGAATACCCACTTGCTCACGGATACTCGCCACGTCGACATGGTGACGACCAGTTGCAAAGATGAAGGTGTAACCTTTGTCGTGCAGATCTTTCAACGTTTGTTTTGAGAAGTCACTTAGCTGGTGGTTTGGCGCAAGAAGAGTGCCATCAAGATCAGATGCAACTATTTGAAAAGGAGTGTCTTTGCGTGTGGTGGTCATATTGTCCTCATTGAACTACCGCAGCAATACGAAGATTCGCATTGCGATAAAGCACAGTCTACTTGAATTTAGACCGGAAAAAGAGGGTAAAAAAGTATCACGCATTTTCCTTATTTAACCTGCGATGAGATCAATGTTGAGCGAAAAAATCTAAGGTGGTTTGTAACGTTTGATTTCGGTATTCATCACGTTCAAACAATAACTCGTGACGTGCATGATGAATAATTTTCAGTGCACATTGAGAATTGGTGTTGGCCAACTTTTTGATAAAACGAATTTGTGCTGAGTTTGACACGACGCGGTCATCACCCGCTTGCAACAATAGATAAGGCCGTTTTATTTGGCGCGTGAGCAGCAAGCATTGCTTGCATGCCATCATACCTTGCCACACCCAACGTGTACTTGCGCCACCCACTTGAAGTTGCGGCTTTTCGTCGTATAGTTTTCTGAACCATTGGTAGCGAATTTGGCTTTGGCTCAGTAAGTTGCCATCAAAAGGTTTCGAGTAATAAGGTGCTTGTCCAGGGGCGTAGCTCGGCTGGCTGTGCAGAGCCGTCAGTAATTGGCTTAGTACCATCGCAATCGGTTTTAAATACCATTTGATGTTCATTCCAAACATAGGCGCGGTGGCGGCGATGGCATCGAATGGCTGATCTTGATGGGTTTGTACGTAACGAGTCATTACGTTACCGCCCATTGAATGGCCGAGGAGGTAACGTTTGTCATAACGGCTTAAATTGAAATGCTTCACCATCAGCGCTAAGTCATCAACGTAATCATCAAACTCTTCCACATAGCCGATATCAGAATGAGCGATTAAGCGCTCAGATAACCCTTGCCCCCGATGATCGTAAGAATAAATATCGTAGCCTTGCTGAAAGAGGTCAAAAAACAACTCCTGATATTTATCGCTACACTCAATACGGCCATTGACGACAACAATCGCTTTAGAATGCTTGGGCGAGGTGAGAGAAATCCAATAAAGTTGTCGTTTATCTCGGGTCTTTATAAAGCCTTCTTCGCGCTCGCGCCATTGCTCAGCAACTTCATTATTGATTGCTTGCTCAAAATTAGACTCTTGAGTATAAGGAGACTGAATGATTACGCTCTCTGTCGTCATGTTCTGTTGGCCCTAACATCTTGGGGTGGTGCAACGAGTTTAAATTATGTGCGGCTAAATACGTTTAGTCGAGAGGAAATAGCATGGAATTGCATGTTTGGTTCGCTTATGTCGTTACGGCGATCGTTTTCAGTCTTGCGCCTGGTTCGGGCACCGTTAACTCAATCAGCAATGGCATTAGTTATGGCACACGCCGATCTTTAGGGGCGATTGTTGGCCTACAAATTGGATTGGCTTTCCATATTGTCTTGGTTGGCGCTGGTATTGGTGCTCTGGTTGCGCAGTCAGCGATGGCTTTCACCGTCATTAAATGGGTTGGTGCGGGCTATCTCGTGTGGTTAGGGATTCAAAAATGGCGTGATACAAATAGCCTATCTACGCACAATAGTGATGAACACTTAAGTGGTTGGCTGCTGATGCGCAATGCGGTGTTCATTAATCTAACCAATCCTAAATCAATTGTTTTTTTGGTGGCGCTGTTTCCACAGTTTATTGACCCATCAAAACCGCAACTGGTGCAATTTCTTATCCTTGGTGCCACGACGGTGGTGATCGATGCCATTGTGATGTTGGGGTACACCACATTAGCCTCTCAAATGGGCCGCTTTATCCGTTCCGATCGTGTGATGGGTAAAATTAATAAAGTGTTTGGTTCGATGTTTGTCGGCTGCGGCGCTCTATTGGCGATGGCCAAAAGCTAAAAGATTCGCCCAATTTCTGAGGGCTTACTTTTTATTCGCAGTTTTTTATGAGCAGTCGCGTACCGTGGCTTCTGCTCATTCTTTCAATCTTATCGACGCCTTTCTACCGACCCTTCCCTCGCTTATTTTTCTTTATCATCAGCGCTTCAACCTTGATTCAATGAACCCATCTCAGAGTGCTGGTGGTTACTTTCCTGATTGCGCTATTTATGAACTTTTTGTGACATCGAATTTTTTCCACTTGATCTTCCCGATTAAATAGATAAAGATATACGCATATCCATATATGAGTATATTAATTATGTTGCCACATCAGTTTTTCAAACTACTTGCCGATGAAACCCGCGTACGTTGCTTAATGCTAATCATGCGTGAGGAGTGCTTGTGTGTTGGTGACTTAACTCAAGCGCTCAATGAAAGCCAACCGAAAATTTCTCGTCATCTTGCTCAGCTAAGATCGGCCGGTATTTTGGTGGATGTGCGCCAAGGGCAATGGGTGTTTTATCGTCGTTCGTCATCTTTACCAGGATGGATGAATAAATTGATTGACGATCTTGTTGCGTCAAATTGTTTAAAGACAGAGTACCAGCAAGACATAGATAGACTTAACGCGATTCAGGCTCGTCCTGTTTGCTGCCAATAAACGTAGAAAGAGACTCGATTATGACTATTAAAGTAGGTATTAACGGATTCGGCCGTATTGGCCGCCTTGCACTTCGCGCTGCATTCGATTGGCCAGAGCTGGAGTTTGTTTTGGTAAACGATGTTGCGGGTGATTGCCATACTCTGGCGCATTTACTTGAGTTCGATTCAGTTCAAGGTCGATGGGATCACGAGGTTACTGCGGAAGGCGATGAGATGTTGATTGCTGGTCAGCGCATCAAAACCACACGTGAGAAAGAGATTGATGCGGTGGATTGGTCTGGCTGTGATGTGGTGATTGAAGCGACCGGTAAGCATCGTAAAACTGAGCTACTAAATAAATATTTGGCACAAGGCGTTAAGCGCGTGGTGGTGTCGGCTCCTGTTAAAGAAGAAGGCGTGGCAAACATTGTGGTTGGCGTAAATGACGCTATCTTTAACCCAGACGTTCATCGCATTGTGACCGCGGCTTCATGCACTACAAACTGCATCGCGCCCATTGTAAAAGTGATTCAAGAAAAAATCGGCATTGAGCAATCGGCCTTTACGACGATTCATGATTTGACCAACACGCAAACTATTTTGGATGCACCGCATAAAGATCTGCGCCGCGCTCGCGCTTGTGGCATGAGCTTGATTCCGACCACGACAGGATCGGCCACCGCGATTGTGGAAATTTTTCCAGAGCTTGAAGGCAAGATCAATGGTCACGCGGTGCGTGTACCACTAGCCAATGCCTCATTGACGGACATTATCTTTGATGTACAGCGTGATACGACGGTAGAAGAAGTCAACGCATTACTGAAAGAAGCGTCGCAAGGTGAGCTAAAAGGTATTTTAGGTTTTGAAGAGCGCCCATTGGTATCGATTGATTACAAAGGTGATCCTCGCTCAACCATCGTTGATGCTCTGTCAACGATGATGGTAGGTAAGCGCATGGTGAAAATTTATGCGTGGTATGACAATGAAATGGGTTACGCCACTCGCACAGCCGAGTTGGTTCGTACTGTTGGTTTAGCATAAGGAAAAATAACAATGACAGATTCAATTTTAGCTCATCCAACATGGCAACTAGATGTTGCTGAAGGCGCATTGATCTTAACGCCTTGCCCGGGTACTAAAGATGCTTCGCTATATGAGAGCTTAGAGCAGCTTAAAGAGCAGGGCGTTGAAGCGATTGTGACGGCTTTGGATTATAAAGAACTGGCAGAGAAAAACGTTTCACAGCTTGGCTCTTTGACTCAAGAGTTGGGCATGCAATGGTTTCAAATTGAAATCGAAGACGATTGTGCTCCAGATGGTAACTTCATGACCAAATGGCAAGCGGCTTCTCCGACACTGCAAGAGATCGTGGATAAAGGCGGTAAAGTGGCGATGCACTGCATGGGTGGTTCTGGCCGTACAGGATTACTTGCTGCGCACCTATTGCTTGAGCGTGATTGGGCATTAGATGAGATCGTTTCACAAGTTCAGGCTTTACGTCCTGGTGCGTTTACCAAACCAGTGCAAATTGCGTATATCGAGCAGGTTGCTCAAGGCGAATAACAGTTTGTAGAGCTTTTGGATCATGGGTGTCCAAAAGCTCTTTTTACTGAATAAACAAGGTGGGTTATGTTTGCCAATCTAAGTAAAAGTGTTCGCCAATATATGTTGGTGACGTTTAACTACTGGAATTTCACCGTCACGGATGGCGCCCTTCGAATGCTGGTGGTGCTCTATTTCCACGATTTAGGCTACAGCACGCTAGAGATCGCTTCGTTATTTCTTTTCTACGAATTTTTCGGCGTAGTGACCAACCTTATTGGTGGCTGGTTAGGGGCAAGGTTGGGGTTGAATAAAACCATGAACCTTGGCCTAGGGATGCAGATTGCAGCGCTAGTGATGTTAGCGGTGCCGAGTGCCTGGTTAACGATTCCGTGGGTAATGTTTGCTCAGGCAATGTCGGGGATAGCGAAAGACCTCAACAAAATGAGTGCGAAAAGTTCTATCAAGACGTTAGTGCCTGACGATCAGCAAGGCGCGCTGTATAAATGGATCGCCATCCTAACTGGATCGAAGAATGCGCTAAAAGGTGTCGGTTTCTTTATTGGTGGTTTATTGCTATCGCTGGTGGGCTTTAAGGCCGCAGTACTGATCATGGCAGCCGTTTTGACGCTGGTATTGATTGGCAGCTTACTGGGTCTTGAAAGCGATTTGGGCAAGGCGAAAGTAAAACCTAAGTTCCGTCAGATTTTTTCTAAGTCGGAGCCGGTCAACATTCTGTCGGCTGCGCGCATGTTCTTGTTTGGTGCGCGTGACGTATGGTTTGTGATTGCTCTGCCGATTTACTTGGGTACTGTCTTTGGTTGGCCGCACCTTTGGGTCGGGGGTTTTCTCGCGCTATGGGTTATTGCCTATGGGTTTGTGCAAGGCTTAGCGCCTAAGATTACGGGTAAAGCGCAAGGGCGAGTGCCTGATGGCAGTGCGGCCTTTGCGTGGGCGGCGTTACTGTCGGTCATTACGGCCGTAATCGCTTATGCTGTGCAAATTGGTTGGCAGCCACAACTCGTGATTGTGGTGGGTCTGATGATTTTTGGCGCGGTGTTCGCCGTAAACTCATCGTTGCATTCTTATCTGATCGTGAGCTATGCAAAAGGCGATGGTGTGTCATTGGATGTAGGCTTCTATTATATGGCCAATGCGATGGGGCGCTTAATTGGTACCGTCCTTTCTGGATGGGTCTTCCAAATGGCAGGCTTGTCAGCGTGTCTTTGGGTTTCTTTTGCCTTCTTAGCGATCACCACTGTGATTTCAATAAAGCTACCTAAGCTTAATCCTGCTTCAGCATAATCCGCTCTATTCGAGCATGCTCTGCATGACTCCCTTACTAAAAGCTGACTAAACCGTAACGTATCTTTGGTTTAGTCAGCTTTTTTATTGCTATATTCAATAGCATAACCCCCCTTGTTTGATGATCTTATGAGAGAACGCGTTCGTTTCTTTGACCTTTTGCGCTGCGTTGCGGCCATCGCGGTTATCGCTATTCATGTTTTAGCTCCGTACCGTAATGAATTGGGTGTGATCCCCTTTGACCAATGGGCAACCGCCGTTTCTGTGAACAGTATTAGTCGCTGGGCTGTGCCGGTGTTTATTTTGATTACGGGCGCGTTGATGCTCAGCGATAAACGGGATTTTGAACTGGGTTATTACATCAAACGACGCTTAGGAAAAGTGCTGTTGCCGTTTATCGTTTGGTCGTTGTTTTATGCGTATTTGTCTGGATGGACATTGGCCGATTTTGACGGGCAAGAGGCGCTCAACGTGCTTAAAAATAGTCCGTCACATGCGACTTACTACCATTTAGGCTTTTTCTATTATTTCATTCCACTCTATTTCGTTATCCCTTTCTTTCAGTGGGCAGTGAAGCGCGGCAATGATGAGGCGCTGTATGCTTTTGTCGCCGTATGGTTGGTCACAACGTTACTTTATCTGCTCAAAATTGATGGCCCTTGGAGCGCAGAGATGTGGCTCTATAGTGGTTATTTACCTCTGGGTTACCTGTTGTATAAAAAGCTACCGCTTAATAAAACCAGTGTCATGACTTTTACTTGGTTGGGTGTGTTTTCATTAATGCTTACGGTTTGGATGGTGGTCTCAAACAGTGTTGACGCTGGGGAATATACGGTAGGGCGCTGGCTGTCATACAAAACCTTAAATGTGGTATTGGCGGCGAGTATGATTTTTATTGTGTGCCGTTACTTGGGGGATAAATTGCCGGAGAAAGGGTATGCCATCGTGGCTTTCATTAGCCAATACAGTTTAGGGATTTATTTATTGCACCCGATCTTTTTGTGGCCAATGAAAGCGCTGGGTTGGTATCAGGGGCACCCATTATGGGTTATTCCATTATGGATATTATTGAGTGGCACTGGCGCGCTAGGCCTAAGTTGGTTATTAGCGCGCTCAAAGAAGACAGCGTGGCTACTGCCTTAGAGAGAAAGCCGCTTAGCGCTTCATGGCGAAATGAAGGAACTTGTCACCTTGATAGGTGAGTGTGCCTTTATCGCCAGGATTGAGCGCTTGAAAGTAATGTATGCCGACTTGAAATTCGCGTTTTGGACCTATTTTCCCTTTTTGTACATAGATCCAATATTCTTGTTCGTCGTGGCCGGGTTCACTTTCATCATTAGCGATGGCTTGCTTATCGAGAATCGTGACATCGACGGTTTGCTCTGGTGCATTCTCGCCTTGCATGTGACGTCGAAAGAAATTCGAAAAAACCCAACCAGCAAGTAATGCAAGTAGTGCTAGCGCGATATAGAGTGAAATTGGCATTCGTTCCTCCCAATGAATTCTGTCTGCATTCTAGCTACTTTTTCATTGCTATGTTGGCTATGCTCTGAGATATAAACCACATAATGGTCATGTGACCAATAGAACTTCGACTCATATCACACACGATCAGCGCTACCGGCATTAATCAATATTTGAATCGAGCGGACATTTGGTATTATTTTTCTTGCAACTTATTCATTTAGAACATAAATAGGAATGAAGAGTGGAGTTATTTTACAGGGAGAAAGCGGATGTCAGATATTGACAGTGTCGTGAAACGCACGCGAAAAATCGAACATCTCTTAAGAACGCAATACCATGCTGAAGGGAAAGGCTTACATCAACTTATCACCAGCAGTGAAGAGCGGTTACCGCATAATATCATTGGTAAACTGCGCTACATCGCGACGATTCGCAACAAAATTGTCCACGAGCATGATTACAAGCTGAAAAGCCGCCGTGACTTTCTTGAAGTCTGCGATGAGTGTGAAAAAGAGTTAACGCCTCGCAGTAGTCGCTTTATTTGGCGAGTGGCGATTTCACTGATGACATTGATTACGCTGGCGGCAATACTTTTCTATTATATTCACTGGGATGAGTTATCACAGCATTTCTAAGCGAATTGAATGCTAAGCCTGGAAAGGAGTAGTTAACTTTCAATTAGTTAAACGGTCATGTGAGCACAAAGAATGCTCAAACCGAGTAAATTACATTCAGATAATGCAAAAAGGGACGCCATTGGCGTCCCTTTCTTTTTTTAATTCGACTTAGTACATCATTGGCAGAGTCATTAAACCTACGACAACGGCAATCATTACAAGTCCTTGTTTTTGTTCAGAAGTAATCACAACTCTGCTCCTTTCTAGTGATGCCTCATTTTCTGTTTTAAAGAATAGCAGGTTTTTAGTGGTTTGATCAAGCTAGATCTTGAAAAAGCATATAAAAAACAAATTAAGTTTGGTGTTTATGCCGTTTTATGGGCGGTAAGAGTCATTGGTTCTGGTTGTTTTTTGAGTCGTTACAAGCATGGCTTTAGTGGTTGGGCTTTATTAAGTTGTTGTTTTTATTGGTTTATAATTTTGTGTATAAAACGCTCAATAAGATAGTATCTTCTTTTGAGGGTTTGAGTCTCTGAGGGTGGTTTTTTGTGGTGAAACTTAATTTTCTCATACGGTGAGAGAGTTTTGTTAGGTGCATTTTAAGAATGTTAGGTCATTTCCCTTTTTTTGCGTTCGATAATTTTAAATTCAGTGAGGTTTTCTTTTTTATAAGCTGTTTTTTTTGCGGGATTTATTTCTTATATTATTGTTATTTAAGGTTTTTTAGTTGAGTTCTGATGGTGTGTGTGTTTTGGTGAGTCTCTGGAGTGGTGGTTTTGACGGTTAGTGCTGATTTGGTTGCTAGGGGGTATGAATTGAGCGAAATCGCATGAAATTTACAATCGTTTCTCAAACCAATGGTGAAGAGTCATCAAG
Organism: Vibrio renipiscarius; assembly: GCF_000827885.1. Taxonomy (GTDB): domain Bacteria; phylum Pseudomonadota; class Gammaproteobacteria; order Enterobacterales; family Vibrionaceae; genus Vibrio; species Vibrio renipiscarius. Next base: position 25,028 of record NZ_JTKH01000007.1, read on the forward strand.
ATCCAAATTTTTCCCTTCATGGGTAGACAATTTGAAGCTCAAGCCTAAACTGATTCTTCGTTTTTAGGGAGGTGTCATTATGTGGAGTTACCTTGCTATTGCCCTGTCGGGTTTTATTACTATTTCTGCCAGTGAAAACCATCAGCGTAAAACGGCGGTGTTTTTTTCGGTCTTTTCATTACTGCTGTTATTGGTCATGCTTTGGAGTCAAGAGGGCTTGGTGGGGCAGCTTGAATGGTGGATATCCCTGGGGTTGATGATCTCCATGCTGGCGGATGGGCTTTACATGACTAAGCGTAGTCAGCGCATCTGCTTTGCCAGCTTTATTGCCGCCCAGCTTTGCTATAGCACGGCTTTTTGGTTACAGCTGTCCGGCCAAGTGGTTTGGTGGCTCGCGGCGATGTTGCTTGCAATGGGGGTTGTGGCCTTTTTCTTGTTATTACCGAAAATTGATCGGCTTATTTTCCCGGTTGTGATCATGGGAATGGCCTTACTGCAGTTAAATTGGGTGACGGGTGAGTTGTGGTTGTTGCAACATACTCATCAAGCCTTACTGGCCTTCTTAGGTAGCTTGTCCTTAACGATGTCAGCCATTCTGTTGGCGGTTCATGATTATCGGCAGCCGATTGCTGCGGGTCGTTATCTGATTTCAGGCAGCTATTTATTGGCCCATACCTTGATCGTTGCTTCATTCATCATCTAACGTACTTATTGCAATGCCGGGTTAAATTGGAGTGGTCAGTGGGATGGGTGAACATGGATTGTTGCCCTCATATTTTTCCCTTATGCTTGGCGCCGATTTATAAAGACTAACTTCAATACAAAGGTGCTAAGTATGAGTAACGAAATCCACGCCCACAAAGTGTTAAATCTATTACGCGAAAAACCAATGACCAAGCAAGAGTTGAGTGATGTGGTGAGCGAGCAATTTGGTGAGCAAGCTCAGTTTCGCACTTGTAAGCGAGAAGGTTTTCAGTTTGACACACTATTCGACTTTTTCCTTCAGCGTGAAAAAATCACCGAAGTGGATGGTAAGTGGGTGATTAATGCTGAGCGAGTCTGTGGGCACTAATTCGTCTATCTATAAAGGAAATCTTGTTAGGTAACATCACGATGAGTCAGGCTTAAATAGAGCGTGTCGTTAGGGAAGTCGTTATACTTCGCCGACTGTATTTTAGAGGGGAAGTCATGGATATTTTTTCTGCAGCGACCATGCTGTTTTTAATTATGGATCCGCTGGGAAATCTACCGATTGTTCTGTCGATTCTTAAGCATTTGGATCCAAAACGTCGCCGCAAGGTGCTTATGCGTGAGCTTTGTTTTGCGCTAATGATCCTAATGCTGTTCTTGTTTGCCGGTAAGAGCATCATGAGCTTTTTGCATGTGCAGCCGGAAACATTGAGTATCTCGGGCGGTATCATTCTTTTCATCATTGCGATTAAGATGATTTTTCCGAGCGGTGGCAGTATTACTGGCTTGGCGGCGGGGGAAGAGCCATTCATTGTGCCTATGGCGATCCCAATGCTTGCTGGCCCATCGGTAATTGCCGCGATTTTATTGCTATCTAGTCAGCATCCAGAGCAATTACTTGAGCTGTCGGCGGCAGTCCTGATCGCTTGGGGTGCAACGTTTTTTATCCTGATGTTCTATAACTTCTTTCATCGAGTGTTGGGCGAGCGCGGTTTAAAAGCCGTCGAGCGTTTGATGGGGTTACTCTTGGTTATGCTCTCCACTCAGATGTTCCTTGATGGGGTAAAAAACTATTTGGCTTAAACAAGCAAAGTATCGCGATAACGTGTTGTCATAAAAAACGCCGCTCATTTGAGCGGCGTTTTATTATCTATAATCTACGACGTGGGCCGTATGAGTATGCTTACATCATGTGCTTGCGACGAATATCGAGCAGAGCAAAAATGCCAAAGATGAGGATAGACCATCTTTCCCATCGGCTCATTTTCACTTTATCGCCAAACGCCCCAATAAAGATCAGCATTTGTAAGCCGTGCATAAAGAATAAGAATGCCGTCATGATATAGAGCGCAATTGCGGCTTTACCTGGAAAAGGCATAAAAATATTCAGTAAAAGCACCAGCCATACAAAGCCGATGCCGGCTTTCGCTAATAAGATCAAAAATTTCATTGAATGTCCTTATTCTGTTTGTCGATGGTAGAGTCGGAAACTGACTTGCCCTGCATTTTTCTCTCGATGCAAGCTCCAGCTCTCTGGTAGGCCATCTATCGCCAACTCTTTTTCTGTTTCAATATAGATCAGAGCATCATCCGCCAACCAGCCATTTTGTTCCAGTAATACGACCGCTTCGCTGAGGAGGCCTTTCCGGAAAGGTGGATCGATAAAGACCACATGATGCGGTGTTCCTGGCTGCTTTAAAAAGCTCAGAGCATCGGTGTTTTTGACCGTGATGTTGTTGGCTTTCAGTGCCGTGGCATTTTGCTCTAGCTGCTTAAATGCCGTGGGGTTGAGCTCAATTAATGTCACCATTTCAGCTTGGCGTGATGCGGCTTCAAAACCAAGGCCGCCGGAACCGGCAAAAAGGTCTAAACATTTTGCTTGTGGCACATCTTGTGCCAACCAATTAAAGAGCGTTTCTTTTACGCGATCGGTGGTTGGGCGAAGGCCTTCGGCATCGTGTACTGGTAACTTTCGGCCACGCCATAAACCGCTAATAATGCGAATAAAGCCGGTGGAAGGTTTTTTTTGTGATGTGTTTTGCTGGCGACGTCTTTGCATAGATTTTTTGACCGAGAATAAAGTGATACTATACCCAGTCGCTCAGCGATTACGCCTGAGTACAGCCAAATTTCATTGATGACAAAGTGTAACCTTAAATCACGCTTGGCGTAGAGACTTTTCACACTGTTGTCATGTTTCTTTTCCACCTTGCTACCATAGCATTGGAAAAGTTTGAGAGTTAATTAAGACAATCTAGGATAGCCCCAGATGACGGAAAAAAAGAAGCGCGGATTGCTCTCTTGGCTTGGTTTCGGAGACGATGACCAAGCAAAGCAACCAGCCGAAGAACAGCAACAAGTAGAACAATCACAACCTGAAGTGGTTGAGCCACAAGAACAAGAAGTAAAGCAAGAGCCTGTAGAGCAAGATATTGCCGAACAAGAGCCTGTTGCAGAGCTTACCCCTGAGGTTGATGTTCATCTTGAAAAAGCCGAAGTGGAAGCAGAAGTAGAAGCGCCAGCCGCTCCTCGAGTGGTCGAACAAGAAAAACCAACCGAGAGCTTTTTTGCTCGCTTAAAGCGCAGCCTTGCTCGCACGAAAGCGAATATCGGTGCGGGTTTCTTTGGCTTGTTCAAAGGGAAGCAGATTGACGACGAACTCTTTGAAGAGTTGGAAGAGCAGTTATTGATTGCCGATGTCGGCATGGAAACCACCATGAAGATCATCAATAATTTAACTGAGAAGGCCAGCCGCCAAGATCTGAAAGATGGTGAGGCATTATATGGCTTACTAAAAGAAGAGATGGCAGACATTCTTTCTAATGTCGAAAAACCACTCGATGTGAATAACGGCAACACCCCGTTTGTGATTCTGATGGTGGGTGTGAATGGTGTGGGTAAGACAACCACCATTGGTAAATTAGCGAAACAGTTTCAAGCGGAAGGTAAAAAAGTCATGCTGGCTGCAGGTGATACTTTCCGTGCGGCAGCGGTGGAACAATTGCAAGTATGGGGCGAGCGCAACGATGTTCCTGTGATCGCTCAGCATACCGGAGCGGATAGCGCTTCGGTTATCTACGATGCGATTGAAGCGGCGAAAGCTCGCGGTTATGACGTGGTGATTGCCGATACGGCCGGACGACTACAAAACAAAGCGAACCTAATGGAAGAGCTGCGTAAGATTGTTCGTGTTATGAAAAAGATTGATGATTCTGCTCCGCACGAAGTCATGTTGACTTTGGATGCGGCAACGGGTCAAAACGCGATTAGCCAAGCGAGATTATTCAGTGATGTGGCTCCGCTAACCGGCATTACATTAACGAAGCTTGATGGCACAGCCAAAGGTGGCGTTATTTTTGCGCTGGCCGATCAATTCCAAATTCCAATCCGCTATATTGGTGTTGGTGAAGGCATTGATGATTTGCGTCCATTTGAGACACAAGAATTTATTGACGCATTATTTAGTCGAGAAGATTAACCGGTTGCTAGCGAGAGGAATGACGGGTGATTAAGTTTCAGCAAGTCAGCAAGGCTTATCGGGGTGGCCGACAAGCGCTACAGAAAGTCGACTTTCATCTACGTCGTGGTGAAATCGCATTTTTAGGTGGTCACTCAGGTGCGGGTAAAAGTACTTTGCTCAAGTTGATTTGCGCCATTGAGCGTCCAACGGATGGCAAGATAAGCTTTAATGGGCATGACATTACCCGAATTCCGAGTAAGGACATTCCTCTACTGCGTCGCAATATCGGTATTGTATTTCAAGATCATCGCTTACTCATGGATCGCACCGTTTTTGATAACGTGGCATTGCCTATGCGTATTGAATCGATCGCTGAAAATGAAATAAAACGTCGTGTCTCTGCGGCGTTAGATAAAACCGGCTTACTTGATAAAGCGCGTTGCTTACCAAGTCAGTTGTCTGGTGGAGAGCAGCAACGAGTCGGTATTGCCCGTGCCGTTGTGAATCGACCAACGGTATTGTTGGCTGATGAGCCCACCGGTAACCTCGACCCAGAACTGTCGAGCCGAGTGTTGAAACTCTTAGAAGAATTTAATCGTGCAGGTGTGACGATTTTGATAGCGACGCACGATGTTAACTTAGTGAATTCGCGTCCGCAGTACCGCCATATGGAATTGAACCAAGGCTTTATGAGTGAGGTTGAAGACTATGGCCGCTAATGTCCGCAATAAAAAAGCCAGTAAAAAGAATGACGGCGTTCAACGTGATAGTTATTTCACTATTCATTTTAAACAGGCCAAATGTTCTTTTTTGGCGCTGTGGTCGCGCCCGCTCGGTAATATTCTAACGCTTGCGGTTATTTCGATGGCGTTAACGTTACCCGCTTCTTTGTATTTATTGGGTAAGAACATTGCGGTCGCCACGACAAGTGTCGCAGGTCCTTCGCATGTCAGTGCTTACATTAAAGAGCAAACACCAGAACCGCGTATTATGGTGCTCAAAGATGAGCTGGAAAGACTGCAAGAAGTCAAAGCTGTTGAATACATCTCACCTCAGCAAGGTCTCGATGATTTGAGCCAGTATTCTGGTTTCGAGCAAGCCATTACGCTGCTTGATGATTATGCATTACCGGGCGTCTTAGTGATTACGCCTGCCAGTGATGATAAGCAAAGCGTTCAATTATTAGCGAAACGTGTGCAAGCCGAAGAAGAGATCAGTGATGTTCGTTTGGACGAGGATTGGCTAAGTCGCTTGGATGCGATCAAGCATCTTGTCACTGGCATCGTGATGACCTTGTCGATATTAATGCTGGGATCAGTGTTTCTGATTGTCGGAAATACATTGCGTTTTAATGTTCAGGCCAACAAAGATGCGATTCAAACCATGAAGCTGATTGGTGCTACAGACAGTTTCATTCTTCGCCCTTATTTGTATTCAGGGATGTGGTTTGGTCTATTGGGCTCAGTAAGTGCTTGGATTCTTACCGTGTTAATCACAATTTTGCTTAATAGCAGTGTTGAACAATTGGCGCTTCTGTATGATAGCCGCTTCCGATTAATCGGCTTAAGTTGGGATGAATCCTTGCTGCTACTGATGTTAGGCACCTTTCTTGGTTGCTTGGCTGCGAAAGTCTCAGCACAGCGCCATCTTAATGAAATTGAACCTGTATAAATTTCACCTGTCCTATTTTTGAACAAATTAGACTTGCAAAAAGTATACGCTACCGTATACTTTTTTGCTTGTGCTGATGTTTTGTTTATGCATAATGTCGACCCCTTGCTTGAAACCTGTTCATTTTAGGTTCAAGATTGTCGGGTTAAAAAGAGCCTAATTCAGATCTTAGATTGATGAGGAATTGAATGAGTAACCAAGTGTACCCAATGGTGGTCGTATCCCAAGATAGCTTAGATAGCTATATTCGCTCAGTGAACAGCTACCCAATGCTGACGCCTGATGAAGAGCGTGGGCTAGCAGAGCGCTTGCACTACAACAGCGAAATTGATGCAGCGAAAGGGTTGATCCTTTCACACCTGCGTTTCGTGGTACACGTGGCGCGCGGCTACTCTGGTTACGGTTTACCAATGGCTGATCTCATTCAAGAAGGCAATATTGGCTTGATGAAAGCGGTAAAACGCTTTAACCCTGAAGTTGGGGTTCGATTGGTGTCTTTTGCCGTGCATTGGATCAAGGCTGAAATTCATGAATACGTGCTGCGTAACTGGCGTATTGTGAAAGTGGCGACAACCAAAGCACAGCGTAAACTGTTCTTCAATCTTCGTAAGTCTAAAAAACGTTTAGGTTGGTTTAATAACGGCGAAGTAGAAACCGTCGCACGTGAGCTGGGCGTTGAGCCTTCAGACGTTCGTGAAATGGAATCACGCTTAGCGGCGCAAGACCCGACATTTGAAATTAGCGCTGACGATGACGATACCGGCGCATCAATAACGGCTCCAATGCTGTATTTGGAAGATAAGTCTTCTGATGTCGCTGAGAATGTCGAAGCGGCAAACTGGGAAGCGCACACCAACAATCGTTTAAGTTTGGCCTTGGCCAGCCTTGATGAGCGTAGCCAGCACATCGTGCGTTCTCGTTGGTTAGCCGATAATAAGGCGACATTACAAGAGTTAGCCGAAAACTACGGCGTCTCTGCTGAGCGTATTCGTCAACTTGAAAAAAATGCGATGAAGAAACTGAAATTGGCCGTTGGTGAAATGTAGTTTTTTCTCAGCCTGAATCGATAAACCGAGATCCCATGATCTCGGTTTTTTTATATCTGATCGCTAAACGCGATCATTTTTTTATCTCTAGCCTGTGGGTAACTCTGTGATGAAATTCTTGGCTTGGTGTCAGAAAGCGGGGTAAACAAAGGCTTTAGAGGGGAATTCGGTTTGGGGATATTATTCATTTTACACACAAAAAAGTAAGGATCGTCACTACATATTGTGGATCGAAATTGAGAAAAGCACTTTATCAACGTAATCCACAAACTTATCCACAAATGGCGAATAAGTGATCGCAGGTGGATAACCTTATTCGCATCGTGTGCTTATTGAGCACTGGATAGGTTACAATGGCAGCAGTGAATAATAATGAGAAAGAGAAAGTAAATGGACCAGTTTCAGCATATTGATGTTATCGCCGCGCAAGCGTTACTAGAACAAGGTGATACACGCCTTGTCGATATTCGAGATCCGCAATCTTTTGCCGTGGCACACGCTGAGCAGGCTTTTCATCTCACCAACGATACGATGGTGAGCTTTATGGATGAGGTTGAGTTTGATCAGCCCATTCTAGTGATGTGCTATCACGGTGTGAGTAGCCAAGGCGCGGCACAATATTTGGTTAACCAAGGGTTTGAGCAGGTCTACAGTGTCGACGGTGGTTTTGAAGCTTGGCATCGTGCAAGCCTTCCAATTCAAGCTAATTAGGGTAGAACATGATCAGACTGATGGCATTAAACCAGCCCCGTATGGCGCAGGCATTTATTGACTATATGGCATCACGCCAAATAGAAATTAAGTTAATGCCGGAAGGGGATGGTCAATTTGCGCTATGGCTTGTTGATTCGCAGCATGAAGCGGAAACCGAGGCGGAACTGGCACAATTTTTAAGCCAACCGAATGACGCTAAATACCAAGCGGCATCTTGGGATATGGCGGAGACCCGCACCAACCATTTTCGTTATTACTCACCCAGTATGATGGGAATGATCAAAGCGAAGGCTGGGCCTGTCACCTTAATTATTATGGCGGCGTGTTGTGTGATCTTTGTCTTACAGCAGTTTGGATCCGGTAGGCCTGTTTTTGAGGCGTTGCACTTCCCGGCATTTGCTGGCCAAGAATGGCAACTGTGGCGCTGGGTGACACATGCTCTGCTGCATTTTTCCATTATGCACATTGCTTTTAATGTGTTGTGGTGGTGGCAATTGGGTGGCGATATTGAGTTGCGAGTGGGGAGTGGTAAATTACTTCAGCTGTTTTTGTTGTCTGCTGCTGTTTCGGGTATTGGTCAATTTTGGATAGAGGGTGCGAACTTTGGTGGCTTATCCGGCGTGGTGTATGCGCTCGTTGGGTACATTTGGGTTATTGGATACCGTCGTCCAGAGAAAGGGCTCATCATGCCAAAACCTTTGATTGGTTTTATGTTGGTTTGGTTAGTTCTGGGATTCGTTCAGCCGTTTATGGCGATCGCCAACACCGCTCATTTAGTCGGTTTGCTTACGGGCGTTGCGATAGGGCTTTTCGATAGTCGAAAAGCGTAGCGACATGTGGTGTGCAAAAGTAAAAAAAGCGGCTAGGCCGCTTTTTTTGTCTCTAACGTTTGCGAGAACCGATCGCGCTTATTGGAAGAGATATTTCGTAAACAATAAATCCGCAATGACGGTCTTGCCTGTTTCAGGCAGCAGCGTGGCGTTGAGTTGCTCGACCAAGCGTTTGCGAAGATCTTCTCGACCCGCGAGGGATTTGATCGTTTCTTCCGTTTGTTCGCCCAGCATTTCAATCACCGCATCTCGAATTAGAGGTTGATGCTTTTCAACCAAAACTAAATCCGCAGGGTTCGCCACCATAATATCAATACGAACTTGAATATAGCCAAGCTGTTCACCTTTGGTATAGAAGTTGGTGGTTAAGTCTGGCTCTAAAGTGAAGTAGGCTAAATTTGGCATGCTGCTTTCTTCTTGTGCCACCGATGGTATGGCAACAATAAGAAAAAACAGGGCAAATATTTGGGCTATGTAACGTTTAAGCATATTTCTAATTTTTCTTTCTTCTGATCGCGATACTCGAATCGCTTGAGTCTTGTTACAATAGAGCATCTATTTTGTAGTGAATTGTTGTTAACCACAATATAGTGTTGTGGGTTAATACACCAGATTGAGGCTTTATTGTACGCCGATAAAGCAACTTATTGAATACTAGTATGAATCAAATGATTGCGCTTTATTTGTCCGCACTGCGCCAGGTGGAGTGGCAACAGCCTGAAACGTTTCATTTTCCAACTCAGATTGCGAGAGATTGGCTTTTGGAACAGGGCTCATTGTCACGTTTATTAGAAACTTATTGCCAGCAATTGAACGTGGATCTCTTTCATAATGAAGTGGTGCTTGTTGATCAGCTGGATGACCAAGAGGTGGCGCTGTTAGCCGAAGAGCAGTGCTTACTACGAAAGGTGGTATTGAATGGTGATGGCGCGGCTTGGATCTTGGGTCGTACCTTGATCCCACAATCATCATTGTCTGATCAGCCTCATGATTTGACTCGCCAGGGAGAGGTGCCTCTCGGTATTACTGTCTTTAGCAGTGAAGCGGTTAGGCGGGATGCATTGCAAGTGGGTTGGGCTGAAACACCACAGGGCGTGTTACTTGCCCGTCGTTCTCGTTTGTGGATGAATCACAAGCCGATGCTTGTGGCTGAATTGTTTTTGCCGAGTGCCCCCGTTTATACCAAGGAGAGTGTGTAGATGACCACCGCTAAAGCTCAAGCCTATTGGCAGTTAATGCGCATGAATAAGCCGATAGGGACGTTATTGTTGCTATGGCCGACATTGTGGGCTCTGATTATTGCCGCACAAGGTGTTCCGCGTTTGGATGTCCTTGTTGTGTTCATGGTCGGGGTGATTTTGATGCGTGCCGCTGGTTGTGTGATTAACGATTTTGCTGACCGGAAAGTGGATGGATTTGTGAAGCGTACACAGAATCGTCCGCTGCCATCAGGGGTTATTAGCAGCAAAGAAGCCATTGCCTTATTTATTTTGTTAGCTGTCCTGTCGTTTGTATTGGTGCTGACCATGAATACTCTAACGATTCAGCTTTCTTTTATTGGCATTGTGCTCGCGTTTATTTATCCCTTTATGAAGCGCTACACTCATCTTCCTCAGCTCTTTCTTGGTTTGGCTTTTAGTTGGGCGATTCCGATGGCTTGGGCTGCACAAGCAAATGCGCTTCCTCCAATGGTGTGGTTCGTGTTTGTGATGAACGCGCTTTGGACGATTGCCTATGATACGCAATATGCCATGGTTGATCGCGATGATGACGTGAATATTGGTATTAAGTCGACAGCCATTTTATTCGGCCGTTTCGACAAAATGATCATTGGTGGCTTACAGCTACTCACCGTCTTAATGTTGATTATGTTAGGCATGTGGTATTCACTTGGGGCCAGTTTTTATTGGGCGATCCTTGTGGTTGCGGCATTGTTTGTATTCCAGCAGCATTTGATTCGTCATCGTGATCGAGAGTTGTGCTTCCAAGCTTTTCTTAATAACAACTATGTGGGTATGGCGATCACCATCGGTTTATTGATTGCCTTTTGGTAACCTCTGCTGACCGTATCGTGAAAGTTCGAAATGTAAAAAAGGGCATCGATAGATGCCCTTTTTGTTGGTCTGCGTTTCACTCTTAGCGAGTAGTGAACCCCGTTATTCGGTTTCTTCCCCGAGATCGTCATGTACTTCCGTTGCCTGGCAGACACTTTCCTTGATGGTCAGTCGTACTTCAGGGTAAAGGAATGAGTACAGCAATTCGGCAAGCTGAGTGGTTTTCTCTGTGTCGCAATCCCCTTCGTTATTCAGATAGGCTTGCTGCTTTAGCGTGGTAAACATCGATGAGAAAACACCTTTGTCGAAAAACTCCGGTGCATTGATACCGTGTAGGCGACCAAGACGTTGCGCGATATCTTGGCTCTTCATCTCAAGGTCGGCCTTACCTAACTCAGGGTTTGCGACTAACAAGTTCAGCGCAATAGAGTAACGTTGCAACGTTTCAGAGATGGTTCGACCAAGCAGGACCAGCACTTGTGAATTACTCTGATTGAATTTCACGTTTTGGTCTTCCAGGGTAATCAGACCTTGGCGAGCCAGCTCAACAACGTAAGCTTCTACCGTGTCGTCCAATTTATCTGCCTCAATGCTTAAGAACAATTCCTGCTTCAAGAAAGGGTAGATTTGTGCAGCATTGGCTTGAATTTGCGCCAAAGTTAGCTGTTGGCGACGTACCAACATCTGCGCAATCAGCGCTGGGATAGCAAACAAGTGGATGATGTTATTGCGGTAGTAAGTCATCAAAATCGATTGGTTACGATCCAATGAAACGATTTCACCCATGCTGTCTGCTTCAATCACAAACTTATCTAATGACTCAGCGTGTTTCACTAGCGCTTCGGCATCATCATTTGGCATGGTAAATGTGCTTGAGTAAGGCACTTGTTTCAGTAGCGATAAATAGCAATCGACTTGTTTGACTAAGCTGTCGCGTGATAACGCTCGTTGACGTGAAGCGAGCAGAGCGGTTGCACAAAGTGTTAATGCGTTGGTGGCTGCAGCGTCGTTGATGTGTGTCATCATCTTCGTGGCCAAATCGTTCACGACAGGATTTAACCATTGTGGTTTTGAGCCACCCATTGGATCAATATCTTTGGTCCATTCTGGCGCGTGTTCGTTTAAGTATTGGTTCAGCGGGATCGGCTCACCAAAGTTTACATAGCCTTGGCCAAAGTTACGTAGTTTACGGATTGTGCGTAGCACTAAGCCTGCGTTCTCTTTCTCTTTACGACTACCACGCAGTTCCTTCGCGTAAGTGCCCACTTCCATCACATGTTCATAGCCAATGTAAACAGGTACTAACGTTACTGGACGATTCAAACCACGCAGCATCGCTTGTACTGTCATAGCCAGCATACCGGTTTTCGCTTGTAGCAAACGGCCGGTACGTGAGCGCCCACCTTCACTAAAGTATTCAACCGAATAGCCTTTAGCAAACAGCTCGGCTAAATATTCACGGAAAATAGTCGAGTAAAGTTTATTGCCTTTGAAACTACGGCGAATAAAGAACGCTCCGCCATGGCGGAAGATTGGGCCAGCAGGGAAGAAGTTCAGGTTAATACCAGCGGCAATATGCGGCGGCACCATGCCTTCTTGGTAAAGCACATAAGATAAAAGCAGGTAATCCATGTGGCTGCGGTGACAAGGCACATAAACAATTTCATGCCCATCTTGAGCAAGTCGACGCACTGTTGCCGCATTACTGATGTTTAAACCTTGGTAAATGCGGTTCCATAACCAGCCAAGCACTCGGCTGCCATGTTTGATCAATGAATAAGAGAAATCGGCGGCGATCTCATTCATGATATCTTGCGCTTCTTGGCGCGCTTTTTCGATGGGAATATTTTTCGCTAACGCTTCATCCGCAATTGCTTTCTCAATGGCTTTTGATTTCATTAAGCGTCGGAATAGCGCCTGGCGACTTGGCAGGTTCGGACCCGATGCCGCCAATTTTTGGCGAGAAAAGTGAATGCGAGCAACGCGCGCTAATTTATGAGCGATAGAAGCGTCAGTGCCGTGAGAGTTTGCCATATAGCGAAGTGACACCACCGGGCTAAAGCGAACCAAACAATCACGACCCGCGAACAATACTGCTTTGGCTTTTTGTGGGCCATTTAAGGATTGTAGGTAATTACTTTGCTTACCTTCTTTGCCTGGCTTTCGTCCCCAAAGTACCGTTATCGGTAGGACTTGGATATCCAGCTCGCTGTCATCTTTGTGCAGGGCAAGCAGCTCTGAAAATAGTGCAATAGATTCTGCAGGAACATCGTTATCATTGCCGATCATGGTTTCACGTGAAGAGATGAAAACAAAACGGTTAAAGCTTTTGCCGTTAATAACGAGCGGTTCTAGTGGATCAGGTAAACCAAGAGAGACGACTTGCTTCTTTACACTTAATAAATCGACGTTAGATCGATAAGGCAGTGCATAAATAATAGGCTTGTTAATATCAATGCTATGGTCTTCAATCGGATTTGAAGGGATAGCCGTTCCTTTAACAAGTACCGATAATGGTAACTTTAAAAAAGAACGTGATAGAGAGCGTCCAGAAGACATAAAGGTTCTTTGCCTCAAATGAATTAATTAGCATAAGCACATTTCCAATTCTTTAAGTGTAGAAGTGGAGATGTGCCCAAGCAGATTTTTTAGCTGGCAAGGATACCAGAAACTGGTCGAACCTTTTAATTATTATTGAGTGCAAAAGCAGCAGCTTTATCTAGGCATTTCTCATTTAATAAAAAGAAACCGACAGAGTATTCTCTTCTCAAATGATCGCGAAATGTTGGGGCAGTTTTTCGTGTTGGTAGGGTCTTTGTTCGCCAGGGGCGTTTATTTTTCACCACTGGTGAAGGGCGTGGTATTCATGTTTTGTAAGTTATTAAAAAATCATCAATTCGCTTTTCATTTGTTCACTTACTGGATATACTCACAGTGAACTGTATAAAAAGACAGGTGACTTATGAAGCCGTTAACGCCCCGCCAGCAAGAAGTTTTTGATTTGATCAAACGTAAAATCGAAGACACTGGCATGCCGCCAACACGAGCGGAAATTGCAAAAGATTTAGGCTTTCGCTCTGCTAATGCGGCAGAAGAACACCTTAAAGCTTTAGCAAGAAAACAAGCAATTGAAATTATTCCAGGCGCGTCTCGTGGCATTCGTATTTTGCTTGAAGATGCAGCGAATGATGACCAAGGGTTACCACTGATTGGCCAAGTTGCCGCAGGGGAGCCTATTTTGGCACAAGAACACGTAGAATCTCATTACAAAGTTGATCCCGCGATGTTTAAGCCGCAAGCAGATTTCTTATTGCGTGTTAATGGCGAATCAATGAAAGACATCGGTATTATGGATGGCGATCTACTTGCCGTACATAAAACCCAAGATGTGAGAGATGGCCAAGTTGTGGTTGCTCGCGTTGATGATGATGTGACGGTTAAACGTCTTGAGCGTAAAGGTTCAACGGTTTTACTGCATGCAGAAAACGCAGAGTTTGCGCCAATTAAAGTTGACCTAACAAGCCAACATCTAACGATTGAAGGTCTTGCCGTTGGTATTATTCGTAATACCGATTGGATGTAGTAAGCCAATCAATCGAGGTAATACAATCGAATTGAGAATTAATCTCATTTAATTGCTATTGCGAGTGATATTTATTATTATCTACTTTCTTGCTAAGGAAGGTAGATAATAATGTCCCCCTCAAGATACCCCCCCAAAAAAAGACATCAGATCCCCGCAAATTTAGTGCAACCCTTATGGCTGCGCAGCAGAGAAAGTTTTGTGGATGACGGCTTGGTTTATGATCCGATTGCTGCCACCGCTTGTCAGCGATGCCAACTCGCACCGGAATGTTTCTCTGGTGATGTCGATCAAAAGCAATTGCTTCATGCCACACTTACCCAATTATGCGATAAACAGGTCAGCGCTTTTCTTAAGCAGAATCCAGATGGGTGGATTGTGAATGTAGGAGCGGGGTTGGATACGCGTTTCTATCGTCTTGATAATGGCCGCTGCCAATGGCTTGAATTGGATGTGACGGAAAACTTACTCTGGCGACAAAAATTGTTTCACGCCAGTGAACGCTATCACCATCAGTGTGGCAGTGTTGATGATTTGTCGTGGTTGAACGATTTATCCATTCCTGAACAATCTCCGGTGATGATTGTTTGCGAGCATGCCCTTCTTGATTGTAATCCAATGCAAATTGCTAAATTCATACAAGCGCTCGGGCTGCATTTTGATAGCGCGAAAGCCAGTTTAGTGTTGGCCGGTGATCGTTGCATGCATCGCTTAGGACAAAAAATGGGGTCCGGACAATATGCGCATGGTTTTGCGAGTCCAGGGGAGGCGATATTGCGATATTTGCCGTGGGCGCATTGGGTTGAAACCTCTTCACCACTTGACCAGCATTGTCACCGTTGGAAGTTATGGCAGCGCTGGCTAACAACCTTTATTGGGTCAAAGCAGCGATTCACACCCGTAGTGGTTCAGCTTCGTTGGTGATCCAGTTACACTTTGCACATAAAGTCAGCAAAGAATATTCAACGTGCAAATTCTTCAAATCTTACCCAATCGAGCAATACACAAGAAAGTGTTGTTGCTCGCGATTCCAATGGTGCTCTCCAATATCACAGTTCCCTTACTTGGCTTGGTCGATGCGGCTGTTATTGGCCATTTAGATCATGCTTGGTATTTAGGGGGCGTCGCACTTGGCAGCATGATGATCAGCGTGAGCTTCTGGTTATTAGGCTTCTTGCGTATGTCGACAACAGGGCTTACGGCCCAGTCATTTGGCAGTAAAAATACTCATCAGTTGGGCCTCGTCTTTACACAAGGTATGACGATGGCGCTCGGTTTCGCCGTGTTATTTCTTTTATTTCATTCATGGATCGGCGATGCGGTATTCAGCTTTAGTGAGGCCAGTGAAAAGGTAAAATATTACGGTCAGCAATATTTTTCGATTCGAGCATGGAGTGCGCCCGCCGCGTTAGCCAACTTTGTTTTATTAGGGTGGTTACTAGGCACACAAAATGCGAAAGCGCCTATGTGGATGGTGATCATTACGAATGTCACCAATATTGTATTGGATATCGTGTTTGTTCTAGGGTTAGGTTGGCAAGTAGAAGGGGCGGCATTAGCCTCTGTCATCGCCGATTATACCGGTATGGCCTTTGGCTTAATGTGTGTGCGTCATACTTGGCGCGTTCAACAAATGCCAGCCTTGGCAGTACTCATTAAAGATACGGCAAACGGGTTAATGCGTTTTGTAAAACTCAATCGAGATATCTTTTTACGTTCTCTTTGCTTACAAACGACCTTCACTTTCATGACTTTTCAAGGCGCCAGTTTTGGGGATGATATCGTGGCGGCAAATGCGGTGCTAATGAGTTTTCTTATGATGATTTCATACGGCATGGATGGCTTTGCTTATGCAATGGAGGCGATGGTCGGCAAAGCGATTGGAGCAAAAGACCGTGATGAGCTAAACCAATCATTAGTCGGCACCTTTTTCTGGAGCTTGGTGATTTGTATCGGACTGACCATTGCTTTTGGCGTGCTCGGATCTTCTCTGATCAATGTGATCACCGATATTCCAGCCGTGCATGATAAGGCGTTGGTCTTTATGCCGTGGTTAGTGGCAATGCCATTGGTCTCAATGTGGTGCTTTTTGTTAGACGGTATCTTTATCGGAGCGACAAAAGGACGAGAGATGCGCAATAGCATGTTTATTGCGACCTGCAGTTTTTTCCTTATTTTTATGGTGTTTTCAAGTGCTCAAAACCATGCGCTGTGGTTCGCGATGTTGAGTTTTATGGCGATGCGCGGTGTCACCTTAGCGATGGTATTGGCCTATCAATGGCGTAAAGGGACCTTTTTGGCCTAGGGTAGGCCAAAAAGTCTTAAGGTATTAAAAAATAATAAAAAACCGTTCTTAGAACGGTTTTTTATTAGGATAAATTCAATTTTTTAAAAAAGACGATTCAACCCGTTGAGAGCGGCAACGCGATACGCCTCCGCCATGGTTGGGTAATTAAATGTAGTGTTGACGAAATACTCGATAGTGTTCGCTTCGCCCTTTTGCTCCATGATCGCTTGTCCGATATGAATGATTTCAGCAGCACGCTCGCCAAAGCAGTGGATGCCCAAAATTTCTTTCGTCTCACGGTGGAAGAGTATCTTTAAGCTACCAATGTCTTTGCCCGCAATTTGTGCTCGAGCGAGATGTTTAAACGAAGAACGTCCCACCTCATAAGGTACTTTGGCTGCCGTTAATTCTTGCTCGGTTTTTCCGACCGAACTGATTTCCGGGATTGTGTAGATGCCCGTAGGAATATCATCAATTAGGTAATTATCGGCTTGGCCTTTGGTGATCGCTTGCGCGACAAAGCGCCCTTGGTCGTAAGCCGCACTCGCTAGGCTAGGGTAGCCTATGACATCCCCAACCGCATAAACGTGCTCAGCGTCGGTTTGATAATTACGATTAACCGCAATTTGGCCACGCGAATCCGCGGTAAGGCCTACGGCAGTCAAATTGAGTTTATCGGTGTTGCCGGTTCGCCCATTCGCATACAGCAAACAATCGGCTTTCATTTTTTTACCCGATTGAAGATGAACAATTACGCCATCTTCGGTGCCTTCTATTTTCTCAAAGGTTTCATCGTTACGAATAACGACGCCACTGTTCCAAAAATGATAAGAAAGCGCATCAGATACCTCGTTATCAAGAAACGACAGTAACCGATCTCGAGTATTGACCAGGTCGGTTTTGACCCCGAGCCCGCGGAAGATAGAAGCATATTCACACCCGATAACACCTGCCCCATAAATAATGATATGACGGGGATCGTGTTTGAGGCTCAGAATCGAATCACTGTCGTAAACACGTTCATGATTAAAGTCGACGTTATCAGGACGGTAAGGGCGTGAGCCCGTCGCAATCACAAATTTATCGGCACTGTAACATTCTTCGCTGCCATCACTTTGCATGACGGCGACCGTATTGGTATCGATAAAGCGCGCCGCCCCAAAGAGTAGGGTGCATTCATTGCGATCGTAAAAGCCTTGGCGTAAGCGAGTTTGTTTGTCGATGACCGATTTTGCATGGTTAAGGATATTTGAAAAGGTAGAGTGCAAGCTCATATTGTTCTTGCAAAACAAAGGATTGCTGTTGAATTCTATGATGCGACTGACGGCGTGACGCAATGCCTTTGAAGGGATAGTCCCCCAATGAGTACACCCACCACCAACGCTACTTTCCTTCTCAATAATCGCGACATTGAGCCCCGCTTTGGTCAAGCCCATTGCGGCACCTTCGCCACCTGGGCCACTGCCTATCACGATAACATCAAAATGATTGCTTACGGCCATGGCTCTATCCTTGTTATATTGTTGTTACATTACTTTAGCGAGATATTAACGGATTATTTGGTTGCGTAAATAACCGTCATACCAGAGAGTCGATGAGATCACGCGCAAAACGCGAAATCCAGACATCGGCCCTGTTTTAGGTCTCTAATTTGCAGAGAAATGATTGCAATAAGGATCTAACTGCGGTTTATTTTTATCTGCCGGATAAAGGCACTTAAGTCGTTAAGGGAATCGATGTATATTAGGGGTTCCCTAGTCAGAAAAGTAGAAATCAGAATATGAAAACCATGGGAATTCGCGCACAGCAAAAAGAAAAAACGCGTCGTTCATTAGTCGATGCTGCGTTCAGCCAATTGAGTGCAGATAGAAGTTTTTCAAACTTAAGCCTTCGAGAAGTCGCACGTGAAGCGGGAATTGCACCAACCTCATTTTATCGCCACTTCAAAGATATGGATGAGCTAGGATTAACCATGGTCGATGAAGGAGGCTTGTTACTGCGTCAGTTGATGCGTCAAGCTCGTCAAAGGATTGCTAAAGAAGGCAGCGTTATCCGCACTTCAGTGGAAACCTTTATGGAATTCATTGAAAGTAGCCCAAACGTTTTTCGTCTATTATTGCGTGAGCGTTCAGGAACTTCTTTTGCTTTTCGTACTGCGGTTGCACGTGAGATTCAGCATTTTGCGGCAGAGTTGACAGAGTTCTTGATCAGCACGGGCATGAGTCGTGATGAGGCCTTTATCCAAGCAGAAGCTTCTGTCACTTTGGTATTCAGTTCCGGGGCAGAGGTATTAGATCTCGATCGGCGTGAGCGAGAAATACTCGCTGAACGTTTGATCATGCAATTGCGAATGATAGCCAAAGGGGCTTATTGGTATCGCAAAGAACGTGAACGTAACCGATTAAAAGGTGGGATAGATTAATGTCTAATAAGAACAGTTCAATAAAATGTGGTTCAGAAAGAAAAACACTCGTGCTCGCTCTGATTGCGGGTATGTGTAGTGACTCGTTACTTTCTTGGCTAACGATGAGTGAAGTCGGCTTTTCGATTTTCCCAATTATTGCGTTGGTATTAGCGGTACAAACGCTATATCAAGAATACTTAAATAACCCAGTATCAGAAGACATCCCACTGATCGGTTTGGCGTGTTTCTTTGTTGGCGCGTTTGGTCACTCAGCTTTCTTGAAAGCACAATATCCAGATTCAGGTTCGAACTTCTTTGCCATAATGGTTTCAATGCTGCTAATGCTTTGGATTGGTAAAAAACTGGGTTACATGACCAAGGCCAAGGAAGAAGAAGTCGCAAACTAAATTAATGTCGAACCATTCGAAACATAAAAACAAAAAACGAGCCATCGGCTCGTTTTTTGTTTTTAACAGGACGCGACTTGAGGCTAAGCTTTGCGTTCCAGCATAACACCCGCTTCCATATGGTGGGTGTAAGGGAATTGATCAAAGAGTGCAAAACGTGTCACGTTATGGGTTTCGCTTAATACATCGAGGTTTTCTTGTAGCGTCTCTGGATTACAAGAAATATAGATAATACGTTCATAGCTTTGCACCATTTTACAGGTGTCGATATCCATACCTGAACGAGGTGGATCCACAAAGATGGTATTACAGTTGTAGCTCGCCAGATCAACGCCCGCTTCTTTTAGACGACGGAACTCACGCTGTCCTTCAATCGCTTGAGTGAACTCTTCTGCTGATAAACGCAGAATTTGCACGTTCTCAATTTTGTTCGCAGCAATATTGTATTGCGCAGATTCAACCGATGGCTTTGCCAGTTCAGTCGCTAATACGCGATTGAAGTTTTGTGCCAATGCCAAAGAGAAGTTGCCGTTACCACAGTAAAGTTCGAGAAGATCACCACTGCTGTCTTGTGTACAGTCGACGGCCCACTCTAGCATCTTTTCAGAAACCGCGGCGTTTGGTTGCGTAAAACTGTTTTCGACTTGCTGGTAGACGTATGGTTGGCCATTAACATCTAATTTTTCGATAACGAAGTCACGATCCAGTACGACTTTCATTTTACGTGCGCGGCCAATCAAGTTGAGATTGAACCCTTCATCGTTTAAACGCTGCTTCAGTGCTTTCGCATTTTCAATCCATGCATCATCCAGTTGACGGTGATACAACAATGACACCAAAATTTCACCGCTCTTGGTCGAAAGAAAGTCAACTTGGAACAGTTTACGGCGCAGTGATTCATTGTCTTTCATCGCATCAATCAACAAAGGCATGAGATCATTGATCAAACGACTGGCTGCTGGAAATTGGTCAACGCGGTATTTTTCACGAGTTTGTTGGTCAAACATGATGTAGTACATGTCTTCACCTTCGTGCCAAACACGAAACTCGGCACGCATACGGTAGTGCTGCTCTGGAGATTCAAACACTTCCAATTCTGGCACATTATAGCCAGCAAACATCCCTGTGAGACGTTCAACTTTTTCAGCCAACTGCTGTTGGTAGTGTTGAGGGTTTACATCAAGAGTCGCCATAGTCTTACCTTTGTATGGTGCATTTTATTTAAGAGCGCAGATTTTATTCGATATCCACAGTATGTCCAGTTTTGCGTCGTTAGTCGTTCTCTTACTCTGCGATCTAATTGGTCGTATATGAATGAAATAATTGAATTTAAAGTAATTTATTAATAACTGCTGGACAATTAATCAATTGATTAATACCATCGCCGACTAGCTGGTGCTCTCTAGAAGTTTAGATGGCTTAAAAGGGAATCTGGTGTAATTCCAGAACTGACGCGCAGCGGTAATAGAGAACGAACACTCCCAAGACACTGCTCCTAGTATGGGCGGGAAGTCGAGTAAGTAGGTAACATTTAATAGCTCTAAAGTCCGAAGACCTGCCAGCAGCCGAGTGAACGCAGAAGCAAAGTGCTTCCTACTCGGTTCGACTTACGCGATTTAGGATTATCCCAAAAATGAACCGTTCTATTATAGCGGTGGCCGTTGCGTCATTGCTTCCTTATACCTCTTACACTCAAGCCCAAGAAGCCTCCGTTGACGAAACCGTTGTAGTGACGGCTAGCCGATTTGAGCAGCCGCTAAATGACGTAGTTGCTTCGACTACGGTTGTATCAAAGCAAGAAATTGATGAGATACAAGCAAAATCACTTGTGGATATTCTTAAGCGTGTTCCTGGTATTGAAGTCTCTCAAAGTGGTGGGAGAGGGCATAGCGCCTCTGTCTTTATGCGAGGCTATAACAGTGACCAAATTCTATTCTTAGTTGATGGTGTTCGTATTGATTCAGCTGCTGGTGGCATTAAGTTTAATCACATTCCGGTTGGGATCATCGAACGAGTTGAAGTGATTCGTGGACCTGGCGGTGCTCTTTATGGTTCCGATGCGATTGCTGGTGTAATTAATGTAATTACTGAATCTGGTAATAGTTCAGATGCGACTTATTTATCGCTTGGAGCTGGTAGTGATGCGCAAAAAGAAGCGAGTTTTTCGATAACGTCAGAATTAGACAATACTGGTGTATTGAAGTTGGCCGGTGGTTTTGAGGAGACGGAAGGTTTTGACATTAAAGACCCTTCAACAGGCCTTGATTATGGCTATGAGAGTCAAAATTTATTTGCTTCTTATGGTCAGTCAATTACCGACACTTTAACGGGAACCGTTTCTCTACGTTGGTTTGATAGCCTTACAGAATATGACAAGGGCTCTAAGTATTTTGGTTACTCTGAAAATCTAAGTTTAACTGGTGCATTAGAGTATCAACGTGAGCACTTTAATTCAGTTTTGCGAGTAAATCAGCAGTCCATTGAGAATTTGGATTATTCAAAATCTGAGGGCAAAGACAATGCGGGAACAAAAAAAGAGATTGAGTTAACTAGTGTGCAGTTTCTGAACCTATATCAGTTTAATGATGATTTTTCTATGGGAGCAGGTGCTGATTGGCGTAGGGAAGAGCTGAAAGATGGATCTATGTCTTATGGCTCTCCAGATCCTTTAGCTGGTGATGCAAGAGATACAACGGGTGTTTATACTTCGGTTGATGCTCAATTTGGTGATCTAAGCGTATTGGGTAGTGTTCGTTATGATAAGCATGACTCATATGATAATTACACTACATGGTCGTTAGGTTCTCTTTATCGTATTTCAGATAACCACGCAGTCCGGTTTGCGGTGGGCACAGCTTTTAAAGCTCCCAGTTATTCTGACTTAAAAGATAATGCGGATTTGCAGCCAGAAGAAGCTGTTAATCGAGAAATTGGCTATATAGGCAGTTTCAATCTGTTCGATCTTGAAGTTACGGCTTATGATAACAAAGTTGATAATTTGATTATTTGGTATCAGGCTTCGCCATGGTATCCGTTGAATGTTGACGCTAAATTGAAAGGTATTGAGATTACTGGTCAGTTCGATACTTCTTTTATTCACCATACCGTTATTGCAGAGTTTAAAGATCATAAAGACTCGCAGGGTAATAAATTGGCAAAGCGTGCTGATGAAAACTATAAATGGTTAATGGATGCGGCTTATGAAGATTTTGATTTCAATCTAACATATACATTCACTGGCGAACGCTTAGGGAATCCCAATGAGACTTATACCGAGGAAAATATGTTACCTTCGGTTGGTTTATGGGATATATCAGTTGGCTATTGGATCTCGCCTAAACTAGTTGTTAGAGGTAAGGTTGATAACCTTACAGACAAAGAGTATCAAACCACAATTGGCTATGCGGCACCAGAACGTAGATTCTTTGCAAATATGACGTATCAATTTTAATTTTGTTAAACCGCCTCCGGGCGGTTTTTTCCTATCAGAGAGAAAAATGAAAAACATCATAGTCAGTTGGTCCTCCGGTAAAGACTCCACGCTCACTTTAGAGCGCTTAATGGAAAGCGACGAATATAACGTAGTGGGCATCTTTACGACTTACCTTGAAGGTGAAGTGCCTTTTCAAGCGACACCTATCGAAGTGGTAGAGATGCAAGCGGACTTACTTGGTTTGCCGCTAGTAAAGATAGTCTTGCCAGAAGTCTTCCCAAGTAATAAACGCTATAAATCGTTGGTGGTTGAAGGGCTAAAAACATCAGGGTTAATATTCGACGCCGTTGCCTTTGGTGATATGTTCTGTAATGGCATTGCAGAGTACCGCCGTAGCTACATTGAACCGGCAGGGTGGCAATGTGTTTTTCCATTGATGGGACAAGAGAGTGCACAACTGGCGCAAGAGATAATCAGCCGCGGCATTAAAACCATGCTCGTAACGGCGGATGGCGATCGTATTGAACGCACTTATTGCGGGCAATGGTACGATGCTTCTTTATTAGCGAGATTGCCAAAAGAGATCGATCCTTGTGGTGAGCACGGTGAATTTCATACGCTGGTGACACAAACGCACAGTTTTGATGGAGTATTAGAATTAGAGCTTCTACACGTAGAGCATGGTGAGCGTTTTTCTCACCAAAGATACCGCGCGAAAGCATTGCGAAAAGAAAATCGAAGGGTATGATCGCCAGCATATAAATCAGTGGAATAGTGTCGTGTCTCAGCAACCTAAAATTTTAATTTTTGATTCTGGTGTAGGTGGTTTATCTGTCTATCAAGAGATAGAAGCTGCGTTACCACAAATCGACTATTACTATTTATTCGATAATGCCGCGTATCCGTATGGAGAGCTCGAACACCAAACGTTGATTGAGCGAGTTGAGCAGTTAGTAACAGAGTTTACTGCCTCCCATAAAATCGATTTAGTCGTGATTGCCTGCAATACCGCAAGTACGATTGTCTTGCCTTCTTTGCGCGCACAATTATCGATTCCAGTTGTGGGTGTTGTACCGGCCATCAAGCCTGCTTCTAACCTGGCCAATAAAGCCATTGGTTTAATTGCGACCCCTGCAACAGTGAAGCGCGAGTACACCCATGATCTAATCCGAGACTTCTCACAAAGCAAACCCGTGGAAATGCTGGGTCTGACTCGTTTGGTTGATATTGCGGAAGAGAAACTCAGAGGGCAAAGCGTTGACGCCCAAGAAATGGTCCAGCTGCTTGCGCCTTTAAAAAACAAGATTGATGTGGCTGTTCTAGGCTGTACACATTTCCCGTTAATAAAAGAAGAGATTCAAGCAGCATTGGGCAATCATGTTCAGCTGGTGGATTCAGGAAAAGCGATCGCCCGCCGAGTACAAGAGTTGTTGGCGATTGAGGATCAAGTGAATGGTGTGGGTGTCAGAGAAATCTATGCCAGCGCACCTCCTTGGGAAGAAGATGCGCTGAATAGAGCGCTATCTATATTAGGCTTTAGCTCAGTTCGTCTTCTTCCTCTTGAGTTTTCGGTTCATTAGCAATCCGAACCTTCAGTGTTCTTTGCATATAATCCTTTTCATTTAATCCTTGAATGGCCGTTTCCGCATCAGTGGCGGCCATAACAACAAAACCAAACCCACGTCGCTTACCCGTACGCTTGTCTTTCATTAGGCGCACTGCAAAGACTTCCCCATGTTTGGCGAATAACTCCTTAACGTGAGCTTCGTTCGCTTTATAAGGTAGGTTCCCTACATATAGCGTCTTAGTAGCAGGATCACTAAGTGTTGTGGTTGCTTCTATTGTAGTGTTGGAAAATTTAAGGACAAAAGCAGAAGCAAGAACACCAACAACAAAACTAACAGCAGGGGAGATCTCGACCTGCGAGAAGACAATTCCACCCAATACAACTAAGGCGATCATCATTACCATTGATTTATTTGAACTCATAATCAGGATACTACTTCTAGGTTAGAGAAAATTAACTGCCTACGTTTAACAAAATAGACACATGAATCTTACGTATATGGCTGGCCTTTTTCCAATTCATTGATGTGACATGACTCAAATGTTGAAATTTTATCCTATTTTAAATGATTTGCTGGCTTTTTAGGCAAACAAATTGATTTAGTGAAATAACACTTGTCTTGTTTCAATACCTCCCTATAATGCCGCTCCAACGACAGGGAATGAGACGAAAGTCACAAACCAGGTGGTTGAAGTAGAGAAAAGAAAGTTTGTTTAAACGCTTGACTCTCAAATCGGGAAGCGTAAGATACGCACCCCTAGCGACACGGTATTCAAATGCTGGTTTCGTTAGAAAGCTCTTTAAAAATATAAACCTATCAATCTGTGTGGGCACTCGTTGATGATAATCCAATAAGTTGTTACTTAGGTAACGACTGTTTCTTCGGAAACACAATTGGGTTCAATGAACTGAGTGACCAATCGAGATTAAGTTTACTTAATCTTGGCACAGTCAATTCATTACCATTCTGTTGGAATGGTAATAGCTTTAAAATTACTTCTTACTTTCGAGTAAGAACAGTTTTGAAGTCAGTATTCATTG
>NZ_JTKH01000008.1 GCF_000827885.1 Vibrio renipiscarius
TCGAATCCGTCCCCCTCCACCATATCTTCTCTGCTTTATTAAAGTATGAGAACAACTTGAATGAATGTGTTGGGAAAACCTCATTTAAGCTTACTTTGCGAAGAGTAAGAAAACACCCTGGAGGGGTTCCCGAGTGGCCAAAGGGAGCAGACTGTAAATCTGCCGGCTCCGCCTTCGATGGTTCGAATCCGTCCCCCTCCACCATATCTTCTCTGCTTTATTAAAGTATGAGAACAACTTGAATGAATGTGTTGGGAAAACCTCATTTAAGCTTGCTTTGCGAAGAGTAAGAAAACACCCTGGAGGGGTTCCCGAGTGGCCAAAGGGAGCAGACTGTAAATCTGCCGGCTCCGCCTTCGATGGTTCGAATCCGTCCCCCTCCACCATCTATTTGAAAAAAGCCAACTCATTGAGTTGGCTTTTTTCATTTCTGCTGTAATTAAAACATCATCTCGTTCAACCACTCACTTCATTCTCATACCGTAACCTGTTCAAATAAAAACGAAATAGGAAATACTGGGTCGTTATTTTTACCCTATTCAAAGCACGCCTCTGAGCTAGAATAGTTTAACCTTAATTACTTGAGTTTCCCTTCGATGACCTACCAAATTGAAGTTTGTATCGATAATTTAGAATCGCTTCATCAAGCGATTGCCGGTGGTGCTGATCGCATCGAGCTTTGCTCATCTCTCGCACTTGGTGGCCTAACACCCAGCTTTGGTTTTATGCAGCGTGCGGCAGCCCTATCTACCATTCCTGTTTACGCCATGATTCGACCACGCCAAGGCGATTTCATTTACGATCAAGATGATATCGATGCGATGCTGCTGGATATCAAAGCGGCGGCTCAAGCAGGATTGCAAGGGGTTGTTTTTGGTGTCTTAACGGCACAAGGTCATATCAATATGCCTCAAGCAGAACGTTTGATGGCCACCGCGACAGAGCACGATTTAGGTGTCACTTTCCATCGCGCGATCGACCAATGTAGCAATATCGAACAAGCCCTTGAACAAATCGCACAGCTCGGTTGTGAACGCATTTTAACGTCTGGTTTAGCACCGAATGTTGAACAAGGCGTATCGGTACTCAAACAGATGGTTGCACAAGCGGATGGTCGTTTCGCTATTATGGCCGGAGCCGGTTTAACCGCTGACAATGTCGTTGCGATTACGGCTCAAACAGGGATCACGCAAGTGCATCTATCCGGAAAGTCCACCCGCCCTAGCTTGATGGAAATAGTCTCTGATGAGGTCAAAATGGGGAATAATGCCATTGATGACTTCATCATTCCCGTTACTGATGGTAACAAGATCGCCGCCGTTGCCCGCACGTTAAACGGATAATTCCATTTTATCGTCGACAAACAGGTGTTAGCATGAGGAGGCACATAAGGAGAGTGGCATGAATAAAGATTTGTTTTACAGTTTAGACTTAAACCTACTGAGAACCTTTCTTGTCCTCTCACAAGAACGCAATATGCGTAAAGCCTCCAAACGCCTGTTTGTTTCACAACCTGCGATCAGCCAAGCACTGCAAAAGCTGCGTCATCACTTTGCTGACGAGTTGTTTGTCAAAGTGCATGGGGGTTTAGAGCCAACCCCTTTTGCTCAAGATCTGGCCGATGCCATTACTCCTCATTTAGATGGCCTTGCCAGTAGCCTTAATCGTAACCAAGCGTTCAATCCATTCAATATCGATATGCCTCTGCGTATCGCCGTTGCCCCTATCGTTCTCACTTGCTTATCAGGCACACTCTTTCAACGGCTACAGAACGTTGCACCAAACTGCAGTATCGAATTAATCAGCTGGAGTAAAACCACCGTTGATGAGATTAAAAATGGTGACGTCTTGTTTGGAATTAACTATGACCATGATCTCCCACAGCATATTTACTCTCGGCAACTCGTTGAGCTGACCTCAAAAGTCATCGTTCGCCAAGATCATCCCGTTAACCTACCCAGTGTTGATGCCCATGATATGCAAGGGTATGACATCGCTTCGATCATCATTCCGGGCTGGAACGACGACTTTAGCCTGGCCGCTGAGGTGATGAGACGTGAGGGCGTTGAAGTCAATGTGAAATTCCGTTCTGAATTTGTCATGGCCGCCGTCGATGTGGTCACTCACAGCGATCTTTTTTTGCCCCACTCCAACCTATTTCCAATTCACAACTTCCCACACTTACGCAGCATGACCGCCCATGTCAAAGGCCAACCATTTCATTACCCTGTTTACGCCTATTACCACAGTAAATATCGTCATAACCCAATGATAAACTGGCTCTATGACCAAGTTCTTCATGTTCTCAATGAACAGATAGCTAATCACTAACGCTTATCACACTCATAAGTTTCAACCATTAGAGCCATGAATAGCTTATCAATATCATAGCCCCTATTCCCACGGCTTCGTTATGGATGGCAAATAAGGAAAGGCTGAATGGTAACTGATAAGGCCCCCTTTTTATGGGCCCACTGTCAGCCCGCTCCCGCGCCTTAAGGCGAAGCACGGTGACCGATTTTTACTGACTTTAGGTTATGACTATGAAAAAAGCGCTCTTCACCCTTACGCTTATGGCTAGCTTTGGATCCTCCGCTTCAGGGCTTCACCTTTCGCCGGAATTAAAATTCGGCCCTTATGTCGGTTCAGGAAATTTAGGCGCAGGCTTACAAGTCGGTATCACCGATGTGCTTGGGCTAGATGCGCTCTATGTCAGTTATAGCCATACCTCTGCCAAGGTTCTCACTGACAAAGATCGACTTAAAACCTATCGTATTGGCGCGCAATATCACTTAACGCAAGCGCCTATGATTGGCTTTCAAGTGGAAATAGGAGGGGTGAAATATGAAGGGAGCCGACACTATATATTCTCGCCAAAAGAGTATCGAGACGGGTCTGGAGTGAGTGCTGCGGGGGCTTGGGTACTGCAAGTCAACGACAGTCTGGGTTTTCGCGCCGGTATCGACATTAATTTTGTTGATAAAAAAGACACTTATTTAAACAGTGACTTCTCGACCACATTCAATACCGGCGTCACGCTGCGTTTTTAACGTAGCGCATCATCAATGCTTTGCTCACCCAAGTGGCGTACATCTTTGCCTTTGACAAAGTAGATGATGTATTCACAGATGTTTTGGCAGCGATCACCGACACGCTCAATCGCGCGAGCTGACCACATCACTTGCAGGATATGAGGAATATTTTTAGGGTCTTCCATCATATAAGTCATCAATTGGCGAACCACCGCTTCATACTCAGCATCCAAGCGGTCATCCAGCTTATATACTGCAGCGGCAGCATCCACATCCATACGGGCAAACGCATCGAGCACTTGATGCAACATATGCACCGCTTGGCGGCATAACGGTTCAAGCGAGACGTGGAATTGGCGCTCTGTTGTCGAAGGGGTTTTCAATGCCCCTTTGGCAATATCCGTCGCGACATCACCAATACGTTCAAGATCCGTAATGGTTTTAATGATCGCCATGATCAAGCGTAAATCTTTGGCTGTCGGCTGACGTTTTGCGATGATGCGCGTACAGGCCTCATCAATCGACACTTCCATTGCGTTGACTTTATGATCGTCACGCACCACCTTCTTCGCCAGTTCCATATCCTCTTTATGCAATGCCTGCATAGCAAAAGAAAGTTGCTGTTCAACCAACCCTCCCATGGTGAGTACATGTGTTCGAATTGATTCTAATTCGACATTAAATTGGCCTGAAATGTGGCGTCCAAAGTTCATTGCTTTCCTTAATATTAAAGCTTAAAAACGGATAACATCATCCGTATCGTCCAGTAATGTAGTCTTCTGTTTGCTTTTTCAATGGGGAAGTGAAAATAGAATCTGTATCTGAGTACTCGATCAACTTTCCCATATGAATAAAGGCGGTATGGTCACTTACGCGCGCCGCCTGCTGCATGTTATGCGTCACGATCACGACCGTATATTTGGTCTTAAGATCGTTGATTAACTCTTCAATCGTCAACGTCGAAATCGGGTCAAGCGCTGAGGTTGGTTCATCTAATAGTAACACTTCTGGTTCAATTGCGATTGAGCGAGCAATCACCAAACGCTGCTGCTGGCCACCTGATAAGCCAAATGCATTTTCATGTAAACGATCTTTCACTTCATCCCATAAAGCCGCCGCGCGTAATGAACGCTCTACCGCATCATCCAGTAAACGGCTCTTTTTGATCCCTTGCAGACGCAGGCCATAGACGACGTTTTCATAAATGGATTTAGGGAACGGATTTGGGCGTTGAAACACCATACCGACACGGCGTCGCAAAGTGGCCACATCCACATCGGATTCGTAAACATTTTTGCCATGCAGCGTCACTCGGCCAGTGACACGACAACCTTCGACCAAGTCATTCATACGGTTAATACAACGCAACAAGGTCGATTTCCCACAACCTGACGGGCCGATAAAGGCCGTCACTTGCCCTTTCGGAATGCGCATGGAAATATCCGTTAAGGCTTGGCTATTTTGATAGAACAGATTGAGATCTTCTATCGCGATCGCCGTTTGCTCATCGGTAAGATTGTTCACATCCATTGGGGTTGGGTAGCCCAATGCTTGATTGACAGAAAACATCGTTAATCTTGTCCTAAGGTTCGGTACTTTTCGCGCAAGTTATTGCGAATACTGATCGCGGTTAAGTTCAACCCGACAATCACGGTCACCAGTAAAAATGAGGTGGCGTACACCAGTGGTCTTGCACTTTCAATATTCGTTGTCTGGAAACCCACGTCGTAGATATGAAAGCCTAAATGCATAAATTTACGCTCTAAATGCAGATAAGGAAACTGGGTATCCACTGGCAAGTTAGAGGCAAACTTTACGGCTCCTACCAACATCAATGGCGCGACTTCACCGGCCGCTCTAGCCACCGCAAGGATCAATCCGGTAATAATCGCAGGGCTTGCCATTGGTAAAACAATGCGCCACATGGTTTCAAATTGTGTCGCGCCCAGCGCCAGTGAGCCATGGCGCACTGAGCTTGGAATACGAGTTAAGCCCTCTTCTGTCGCAACGATCACAACAGGCAAGGTCAATACGGCTAATGTCAAAGCTGACCATAGTAACCCTGGCGTACCAAAGGTTGGCGCTGGCAGTTGCTCTGCATAGAACACATTATCAATCGATGCGCCCACGGTATAAACGAAAAAGCCTAAACCAAATACGCCGTACACAATAGAAGGCACACCGGCGAGGTTAATGACCGCGACACGAATGATGCGAGTAAAAAAAGTGTTTTTAGCGTATTCATTGAGATAAATCGCGGCAATCACACCCAGAGGCATCACGATAACCGACATGATCAAAACCAATAAGACCGTACCAAACATCGCCGGAAAAACACCGCCTTCGGAGTTGGATTCTCGAGGGTCATCGGAAAGAAACTTCCAAGCTTGCTCCCCCCAATGAAGAACCTTAGCCTGCAGAGACATTTGGTTGGGGTACCACATATCTAAAATATGGCTCAATGGGATCAGCACCTGCTGACCGGTCATATCTTTAACCACCAAGCCTTGTTTGGCTAACTTCGCTCGTAAGTCATCCAGCTTGGCTTCCGATTCCGCCAACAGCTGACTAAAGCGGTTCGACTGCGCGACAAAACGATGAATAAACGCTTCATCCTGACCGTCGTTAAGATCGTATTTTCGCTTTTCCAGGCGTAATTCATCCGCTTGAGCACTGATCACGCGAATCTCTTGCGTGACGATATGGTCGATTTCTTCTCGCACCGTGCGGCTGTATCTTAGCGCCCGTTCAAGCTCGGATTGATAATCCGTTAATTGTGAGCCATCCGCTTGCTGATAAGCGACCGGAAAACCATAAAAGTCACCACCACGGATGCGCTCAATCACCGCCCAACCTTTGGGCTTAGAGCGCTTAAGTACATCAATCTCTAAAATAGAAATGAAATCCGCAGGATAGATATCTCGGTTCGCGACTTTAATGCTCAGTCGCTTCACCATGCCTTTCTCTTTCACTTGAGCAGGTAATGGAATGGCCATCTCTTTCAAATGGCTAATCGGAACGTATTCTTCCGCGTACAACTGGCCAATTAAAATTTGTCCCTCTTCCGTTGTCCATTGATACAGGGGGGTCGGCCAAAAATACGATAATCCTTTCCAACCAATAAGTAGCATCAACCCCAGAACAGAGAGCAAACTAATACTCACTGCCCCTCCGGTTAACCAGATCCATGGTGCGCCTGATTTTAGCCACTTAAACACGTATGTTGATTCCTGTAATAACGAGCGTTAATAATAAAGGTGACTCATCAAAACATGAGTCTAATCTCACTTGAGCACATGATGGAAAATACCACCAAATGCACTACAAGGCGCGATACTTCTCGCGTAATCGCTGGCGTACCCATTCGGCTAATGAGTTCACCGCAAAGGTAAAGACCAACAGAATAAGGGCCGCGAGGAAAAGAATGCGGAAGTGAGAACTGCCGACCTCAGACTCGGGCATTTCAACCGCAATACTTGCCGAGAGTGTTCGCATGCCTTCCAAAATATTCCAATCCAAGATCGGCGTATTACCGGTCGCCATCAATACAATCATGGTTTCGCCGACAGCACGGCCTAACCCCATCATAATGGCAGAAAACACACCCGGACTGGCGGTCAGCAAGACCACATAAATCAGGGTCTGCCATGGCGTCGCACCCAATGCGAGAGAACCATCCGAGAGGTGTTTTGGCACCGAAAAGATCGCATCTTCTGCAATCGTAAAAATGGTTGGGATAACGGCAAAGCCCATCGCAAAACCGACCACTAACGCATTACGCTGATCGAAATCAATCCCTTGCTGAGCAAGGAAAGCGCGCACATCCCCGTCAAATAACCACATTTCAATATTGCCACTTTGCTGCAACACTAAAACGGTGATGAGCACGATAAGAGGCATCAATATTGCCGGATGCCATCCTTTCGGCAAACGACGTGTCCAAGGCGAAGGCAATATATGCCAAATAACCCCGATTAAGACGATGGCAATCGGTAACACAAACAGTAATGCCGAGACAGCCGCTAAATGACTTTCGACAATTGGAGCAAACCAAAGGCCAGCCAAAAAGCCAATAATGACTGTCGGTAACGCTTCCATCAATTCAATAGACGGCTTGACCACCCGACGCATTTTCGGCGTCATGAAATACGCGGTATAGATCGCACCAAATACCGCCACGGGCACGGCAAATAACATCGCAAATGCCGCCGCTTTCAACGTTCCGAACGCGATAGGCACAAGGCTGAACTTCGCTTCAAATTCGTCATTCGCTGATGTGGTTTGCCACACATAGGTCGGCTCAGGGTAGCTTTCATACCAAACTTGTTGCCACAGCGACGATAACGAAATTTCAGGGTAAGGGTTATCAATGTGCGCCACACTCAGCTGGCTACCTGACAGCGCCACCATATATTGCTCATTGTTAGACATTCCTGCCATTTGCGGTGCTTTTTGATATGCACGCTCAAACATCACCAACTTTTCACTTGTGGTGTAATGGCTTTGTACTGTGCCATTTTGATAAAAGCTGTAGAAACCTTTACGGAAAGTATCTGGCAATAAAAACTGCAATTCAGAAGCCAGTTTGAATTCACGAATGTAGGTAAGATGACGCGCTTTATTCTCAAGCACATCAAACCATTGAGAGACCAAACCGTCGTGATGAGTCACGAGTAGCGAATAGGCGCCTGACAAAAGATCGATATTGGTTACGGCATGCTTTGCTTTGCCTTGGCTAAGATCAACCACCTCTCGAACCACGAAACGATCGGCCGATTGCTTGGCAATCACCAACTCTGAACCACTGCGTAAATACAGGGTTTTTCCGTCTGGAGTGATGAGCAATTGATCTAGATTTTCCATTGGGGTTGGAAAAACAAAACTGTCCGTACTTTGATCGGCATTTTGCCAACGAACTCGCACACGGTTATCACTGAAATACCCTGCAAGGACTGTGCTTTCAGCGACGGAAAATGTGAACGCTTTGAGCGTAACATCAGGGTAAGTTAAATTTATATTCCCATCGAAGCGATTAATGACCGGTTCAAAAAGTCGACCTTCGCTGGTCATCACATGACTCATTTCAGGCTGAAAAAGTGTGACCTCTCCATTTTCGGCAGCGAAGCCAAACCAACCTTGGGCACGAGGCATTTGTGCAAATAAGCTGTACTGCGACCCAAAATCAATCGATAGTCTCGGCTGCGCATTCGCTTGCAAGATAGACCAGAAATCGATTTTTCCCTGCTGAGAAACCACGAAAGCATGCTCACCATACTCATCAATACCCGCAGCAACAGGGGCTGGCGTCGTGATCATTTGACTGGCAACATTGGGGGTAAGTTTTGCGTCAGAAAAGAGGGGCAATACCATCATCGCCAAATAGACGAAGATAAGCACCAGAGCGGCAAGAACGCCAACACCACCAGCAGAAACAGCAAATCGCACGACGCGATCTTTCACTAGCCGATTTCTGTCTTTCTCTCTTAATGAAAATTCGGCCTTTGCCATTTCAACCTACCTAATAGTGCCCGAGGATATAATATTTCACCAAGGTGACAATTATATTACACGTGAAAATAAACGACTGAAAATAATGAATTATCTTGAAGTTTTTTAGGCATGGCGTCTGACAGCATTACCAACACTTTATTGCTACATTTTGTAATAAATATATCACAAAAATCCCTTATTTTGCCCCTGTCATAGAAAGATAAAGCCAAGGTTTTGGTATCGCATCGTTTGGCGACTCGGCTTTCATTTGGCAATATCCGGACCATCAAAAACGTTATTAATGGCCATTTTTAGAGACACAAAAAGGCGCATAAGCGCCTTTTTTATCCGAATTCATCACCACCAGCCAAACCAATGGCTCTATCGGCTACTCCACCAAACCCACTTTCGCTAATTCTTGCTCTGCGATTTGTGGCGAAATGGCCACATAGCCATCTTTTTCAACCAAGCTTTGCCCCTGTGTCGAGTACATAAAACGAATAAACTCTCGCTCTATCGGCGACAAAGGTTTGTTTGGATGCTTATTCACATAAACATACAAATAACGTGATAGTGGGTACTCACCTGACAAGATATTTTCTCGTGTCGCATCGACGTATTCTTCCCCTTGCTTGGCAATCGGTAAACGTTTAGCGCCCGAGACATTATAACCAACGCCAGAATAGCCAATGGTGTTGATGGCTGAAGCCACTGACTGCACCACCGAGGCGGAACCTGGCTGCTCATTCACCGTGTTACGAAAATCGCCGCCACACAGCGCGTTTTTCTTAAAGTAACCATAAGTGCCTGAAACCGAGTTACGCCCAAACATTTGAATCGCACGATTTGCCCATTGGAACTCAAGCCCAAGTTGTGCCCACGTTTCAATCGGCTCAAGGCCACCACAGCGCATCGTGACGGAAAAAACACTGTCGATCTGGGTGAAGTTAAGACCTTCTATCGGGTTGTCGCGATGGACAAAAATACCAATAGCATCAATGGCCACTCTAAGAGCGGTGGGTTTATACCCATGTTCACGTTCAAACGCTTCAATTTCACGGTTGCGCATCGGTCGGCTCATGGGGCCAAACTGCGCTGTCTGCTCGACCAATGCTGGCGGAGCCGTTGATGAACCTGATGCTTGCACTTGGCCATTCACGCCTGGGTAGAGTTGTTTGAACTCTTCCACCCATAAGGTCGTCATTCCCGCTAGAGTGTCCGATCCCACACTGGTTAACGCACCGCTAATGCCGGGCACTTTATGATATTGTCGTAATTGCTCGGCCGCCAGTAATGGCGTAGCAACACTAAGGAGTGCGGCAACAATAACACCGTTTTTTATGCTTTGACGCCACCCACCCTTTACGCTCATCGCACCACCAATCGAGTTGGAAGAATAAACGAGAACTTACTGCCAACGCCCACTTCACTCCAAATATCCAAGTGTGAATCATGATGTGAAAGCGCATGTTTTACGATAGCTAAGCCAAGGCCACTGCCACCGGTATCGCGTGAACGGGCTTTATCCACTCGATAGAAACGCTCGGTTAAGCGGTGGATATGTTGCGGTTCAATCCCCTCGCCGCTATCTGACACCTCCAAACAAGCGCCTTGCAGCGTCTTAAACCAACGTACATTGACATTGGCTCCAGCTGGAGTGTATTTCACCGCATTGTAGACCAGGTTCGAGATCGCACTGCGTAGCTGGTCTTCATCACCCAGTACCAGGAGCGACTCATCGACATCAAAGCTCAACTGATGATTGTGTTCACCACTTAAACTTAAGGCCTCTTTTTCTAAGACCTCCAACATAGCCGGCACATTAACGACTTCATCTTGTTCATGCATTGGCGCCGCTTCGATTTTTGATAATGTCAGCAGTTGATTGACCAAACTGTTCATTCGATTCAGTTGCTCGGTCATCACTCCATGCGCTTTTGGCCACATCGGTCCAACCAGCATGTCCGGATCTTCAGTCATCTCAAGGTAGCCTTGTAGAACCGTCATCGGTGTGCGTAATTCATGAGAAACGTTAGCAAAGAAGTTACGTCGCATGCCTTCAAGCTGCTTGAGTTGACTCACATCACGAACCACCATCAGATGCTCACCTTCGGTGTAAGGCACGATACGCAGTTCCAACATCCGTTCAACATTGAGCGGTGAACACATTTCAAGTGGTTCGGAGAAGTCTTGCTTATTGAGGTATTTAATAAAATCCGGCGTGCGGATCAAATTTGAAATCGGTTGACCGGAGTCATCAGGCCAGCGAAAGCCTAATAAATGTTGGGCCAGTTTGTTGCACCAAACAATGTTACCTTCACTGCGGAAAACCACCACCGCATCGGGCAGCGATTCTGCACCATTTCGGAATCGACGAATAAGGTTGGTCAACTCTTTGCGCTTTCTGCGCTGACGCTGTTGTAAACGGTAGATACCATTAAACAGGTGTTCCCAGTTGCCCGTTCCAGATGGCGGCGTCAGGCGTTTTTCATCCCATAGCCATGCGGACAGACGCATTTGATTGTGTAAGTGCCATAAAAGCTGCAAAGCCGTCGCTGCAAAAAGCAACCACGGCATGTAGCCAAATATTAAGCCAACGACGATCCAGGGGGTGTAAAAAAAAGCCAGCTCCCAGGCTAGCCTTTTCCATGTTAACTTTTCTACCACTTATTTAAGCCTTCGTTGAGAAGCGATACCCGGCACCACGCACGGTTTGAATAAGCTTATCATGACCATCCATTTCGAGCGCTTTACGCAAACGACGAATATGCACATCAACGGTCCGATCTTCGACATAGACGTTCGTGCCCCAAACATTATTCAATAACTGTTCGCGGCTATAAACGCGCTCTTGATGCGTCATAAAAAAGTGCAGCATCTTAAATTCGGTTGGCCCCATATCCAAAGCTTGGTCATTTGACGTCACACGGTGTGATACGGGATCCAACTTTAACCCCTGCACATCAATCAAATCTTCAAGCGCGGTCGGGGTCACTCGACGAATCACGGCTTTAAGGCGAGCAACCAACTCTTTCGGTGAAAACGGTTTGGTGATGTAATCATCGGCACCCACTTCTAGGCCACGAACTTTATCTTCTTCTTCACCACGTGCGGTCAGCATGACAACCGGAATGTTTCGCGTCAGCTCTTCACGCTTCATATGTTTGATGAAGTTAATCCCGCTGCCGCCAGGTAGCATCCAGTCCAATAGCACGAGATCTGGGAAGGGTTCTGCTAGTTTGGTTACCGCTGTCTCGTAATCTTCAGCTTCGACGGCTTGATAACCTTTTTGTTCAAGAACAAAGCACAGCATTTCGCGGATTGGGGCTTCATCCTCAACTACTAGAATCCTTCTAGACATAATTGAATAACCTTATGGTGTTGGGCGTATTAAAGTTGAGGCGTGACGCCTCTCGATTAATAAACATTATTGCGAGTAATTATGACACTTTTGTGACCTTTGAAAACAAATTTTCATAGAAGCTTCTTGGTCTGACGCTTGAAGTTTAACCAAATCGCGCTAGCTACCGAGATTTTCTTCATCCGATAAGACACAAGCCAAAAAATTCCCTATCATGAGTGACTAAACGTCAACGCCGTCAAAATAGAGAAACATTATGTGGTTTAAAAACTGTCTGGTTTATCGTGTAAACCGTGAAGTCGACTTCAAAGCAGACCAGCTTGAAACGCAATTGGCTGAATTTCGTTTTACCCCATGTGGTAGCCAAGATAAACAAAAGTTTGGCTGGGTTTCGGCGATGGGCCGTCATGGCGACATGATGACGCATCTCTCAGAAGACCGTATTCTAGTTTGTGCGAAAAAAGAAGAGAAAATGCTGCCCGCTTCAGTGATCAAAGACTCATTGAATGCAAAAGTAGATGCTCTTGAAGCGCAAGAAGGTCGTCCTTTGAAAAAGAAAGAAAAGGACAACTTGAAAGATGACATTATTATGGATTTGTTGCCACGCGCCTTTAGCCGTAGCAACTATACGTCGGTACTGATCTTGCCAAAACAAGGCTTCATCCTTGTTGATGCCAGCAGTTACAAAAAAGCAGAAGACGTATTAGCACTATTACGTAAAACCATGGGTAGCTTGCCTGTCGTTCCCGCGATTCCAGAGAAAGCGGTTGAAACGACACTGACCGAATGGGTAAAAACAGGCCAAACGCCAACAGGTATTAGCCTGCTTGATGAAGCCGAATTGAAATCAGTTCTTGAAGAAGGCGGCGTGATTCGCTGTAAAAAACAAGAGTTAACCGCAGATGAAATTCGTAGCCATATCGAAGCGGATAAGATGGTGACGAAACTGGCAATCAATTGGCAAGATCGCATTGAATTTATCCTTGCCGAAGATGGTAGCATCAAACGTCTTAAGTTTTCCGATGAGCTAAGAGATCAAAACGAAGACATTCCGCGTGAAGATCAAGCGGCTCGCTTTGATGCTGATTTCTCACTAATGTGTGGTGAATTAAGCGCATTTTTACCGAACTTATACGACGCGCTGGGCGGTTTACCGCATCCAAATGCTTAATCGTTGCTACTTTTAATTGTTAGAGTAAAGAGATACACCGATGAACGTGAGTTTTGATACTCGTTGGTTAGAAGACTTTCTGACGCTCGCCGAGGTTCGTAATTTTTCTAAAGCAGCAAAATTACGTCACATCACTCAACCCGCTTTCGGACGTCGTATAAAATCTCTTGAGAATACGGTCAGCCAACAATTGATTGACCGTAATTCTAGCCCAATCAAGCTGACGCCAGCAGGCAAGCTATTTCGGCTGACAGCTAAAGCGATGATCCAGCAAATGGAGCATGGTGTCGCTGAGCTGCAAAATAATGCCCAGCCAATGCTTTCGCCAGTCTCAATTGCTAGCCCGCATACCTTATCATCGCCGGCTTTAATTCAATTATTAGACAGTATTCAAGATCAGCAAATTCCCTACTCGGTCGATGTACTACGAGTCGATCTTGGCATTAAAGCGCTTAAAGATGGTCAATGTGATTTCTTTATGGGCTTTGATCATATCGCTTTGCTTCAGCCGCCTTTTCAAAATCAATTACTCGGACATGGTCATTATCTATTAGTCTCCGTTGCAGATAACGGCCAAGCACTGTATTCGCTCGATGATGAGTCAGTCCCTTATCTTCGTTATACTTGTGAGTCTTACTCCGCACGTCTACTTGAGCAGCATTATTCTCTTGTGCCTGATAATTTCGCCCCTATTTTTGAATCTTCTATGTGCCAACTGCATAAAGAAATGGTTTTACTGGGTAAAGGTATCGCTTGGCTTCCCGATTTACTGATTAAGAACGAATTAGATCAAGGCACCATCGTCCCTCTCGACCCACACCAATTTAATATCCCTTTTGCTGTTCGACTTTATCGTTATAACACCAAAATAACCCAAGAAGCCGAACATGTTTGGCAGCTAATCGAAAATAAGTATTCACGACCAAACCCTTTTTGTACTCCTTGGCTAAACGGTGACAGTGCAAAAAACAAAGGCCTATTGGCATAACGATGCCGATTCGGCATAGCAAGTAAAAATTTAGCATTTCACAAAGCAAACGATCACTATACATAATGCGCGCAATCGTTTGCTATCAGATTAATCAGAATGAAAACTCGCTCTCTTACCCAATTTTATCAAGATATTCCCAAGCTTGATTTGCATTACCACTTGTTAGGTGGTGTGAAGCTCAGCACGATGCAGGCTCTTGCAAATAAGTACCAAGTTCCCCTTTCTGAGGAAGATGCAAAATCCTATTACCGCCAATACCAAATCCCTGGCGCGAAAAGAAAAGGGGGAATTGAAGCCCTCACTTTCTTGTACCGAATTATGCGTGAACCCGTTGACTATCAAACGGTCGTAATGGAAGTGGCTGAAGCGGCAAAGGCATCCGGTTTACGTTATATCGAAACCTTTTGGAACCCAAGCGACAGCGCCATTTCCTACGATATATTACACCCGGCACTGGTTGAAGCTGCCGATCTCGCCGAGCAAACGTTTGGGGTCATCATTCGTTATATTCCATCGATCAATCGAGAGACGAGTCCTGAAATTGCTGTCGAAATGATTGAAGAAGTAATCCAGCATCCTCACCCCTACGTGCTTGGCGTCGGCATTGACTATAAAGAACAAAACGCACCGGTTGAGAATTTTTGGAAAACCTATCGCCTTGCTGAACTGAATGGCCTGAAAAAGACAGCGCACTGTTCAGAATTTGGTTTGCATTGGCGAAATGTTGAAACCGGTATTGAATTAATTGGCTGCGACCGAATCGACCATGGCTACTCTATCGTCGACAACCCAGAGCTTATGCACAAATACGCGCTTTCAGGCGTGCCATTTACCGTTATTCCATCAAACACCTACTTTCTAATGCAGTGGCCAAATAACACCGAATGGCAACAAAAACAGCCGATTCGTATGATGGCTAAAGCAGGTCTAAACATCATTCCATGCACTGATGATTGGTACATTCATGATACCGATAGCGCTAACTGCTATCGCGTTATGGTGGAAGAGCTTGGCTTCGATCTCGATGCTATTCGCCAAATGATTGAAAACAGCATTGATGCAGCCTGGGTTTCTGAGCAGCAAAAATTGACCTGGAAAAAAGAGTGGTTAGCTGAGTTTGATCACTTACGCGCCCAACTCATCGAAGAGCCAATGATAGACGCGTCTCTTTACACGCCTTACCAAAAATTGAGTCAATAGGATATTTAGCTATGGAAATCGCAGCACAACAATCACAAAGCAAGATTGCTCAGTTTTTTAAATTTGAAGAAAACCACACAAACTTTAAAAAGGAAATCATTGCCGGGTTAACCATTTTCACCACAATGGCTTACATCATTGCCGTTGTGCCAGGAATGCTCAGTAAGAGTGGCATGCCATTTGATGCGACCTTAACCGCCACGATTTTAATGACGGTAATAACCACTCTCGCGATGGCTTTCTACACCAATCGCCCTTTTGTACTTGGGCCTGGCTTAGGTAGTGTGGCTATCTTCTCTTACACTCTACTCGGTAATGGCGTTCCTCTTAGCATTGCTTCTGGCATCGTGTTTATTTCTGGCGTTTTATTTATGCTGGTCTCTTTCCTTGGCGTTCGCGACTTTATTGTAAAAGTGATCCCCCATGGCATTAAAGTGTCGGTCGGGGTGGGGATTGGTCTTTTCATTGCTCTACTTGGCTTCAAACAAGCGGGCATTATCGTTGCCGACGCTCGTAAAAATGTCCTGATCTTTGGTGATTTAACCACACCAGAAACGCTACTGGCTATTGCGAGCTTCTTCTTAGTGTTGTTCTTTACTACACGTAAGATTCAAGGGGGTATCATTCTCTCTATCTTGGTTACGACAATCATCGCGATTCCAATGGGTATTGCTCATGTTCCGGAGAACATGTTTAGCTTTCCCGCGAGCATCAGTGGCCTTGCATTTGAGCTCGATATTCTTGGCGCATTAGATCCGAAGTATTTACCCTTCTTACTCGCTTTCTTTATTCCTGACTTCTTCTCTACATTAGGTACGCTGCTCGGCGTAGGTAGCCAAGCTGGATACTTAGATAAAGACGGTAACTTACCAGGCATCGATAAAAACTTTCACGTTGACTCATGTGCGACAACATTTGGTGCACTATTCTCTACGCCGGTGATGACAACTTACCTAGAAAGTGCCGCGGGTGTTGAAGCGGGTGGTCGCACTGGATTTACTGCGGTGATCACTGCGATTTGTTTTGCGGCGACATTATTTTTAGCGCCACTCGCAGGCATGATTCCAACCGCAGCGACGGCACCGGTATTGATGTTTATTGGTATTACTATGATGAGCTCAATCCGCAAAGTGAACTTCGATGATGTGACGGAATATCTACCGGCGTTTGTTTGTGTCGTGATCTCTATCTTCTCGTTCAATGCAGGCAATGGTATTGCTGCGGCAATGCTGGTTTACGGTTTCCTAAAAATTGTGACTGGCCGCTACAAAGAAGACCATTGGTCTGTCTACGTGATTGCCCTACTGATGATCCTCTATTTCTATAACTTAACGATGCACTAATGCGGCCGTGTATTAACTGAATCCGGTCATAAACGGCACAATAAAATTCAGCACACTGCTCCCCATTGGATACGGTTGCTGAATCGCATCCAATATCCCCCCAAAATGCCCTTATATAAAGGGCATTTTTGTCACGGTCTCACCCACTCACTACTCTGGAAACAATGGGAGGGCACGCATATCTACTGGTCAATGTTCTCATTTTAACGTAAAATCTGCGCCCCTATTCCATCAGGTGGAATTGGCCTGACTTGAGATCAGATACTAAGAGAATTGAGCAATGACAGAGAAAAAATTCGTACCAGAACTGCTATCACCAGCAGGTAGCCTAAAAAACATGCGTTACGCGTTCGCTTATGGCGCCGATGCGGTATACGCTGGCCAACCACGTTACAGCCTTCGCGTGCGTAACAATGAGTTTAACCACGAGAACCTTCAAATTGGTATCAACGAAGCGCATGCCCTAGGCAAAAAGCTTTACGTGGTGTGCAACATTCAGCCGCACAACTCAAAACTAAAAACGTTTATCCGCGATTTAAAACCTGTGGTTGAAATGGGCCCTGACGCATTAATCATGTCTGACCCAGGTCTAATTATGATGGTTCGCGAAGCCTTCCCTGATGTGGCTATCCACCTGTCAGTTCAAGCGAACGCAGTAAACTGGGCAACGGTAAAATTCTGGGCTGCGTACGGCGTTGAACGTGTTATCGTTTCTCGCGAACTTTCTCTAGAAGAAATTGAAGAAATCCGTGAACACTGTCCTGAAACAGAACTTGAAGTGTTTGTTCACGGCGCACTTTGCATGGCGTACTCTGGTCGCTGTCTACTGTCTGGTTACATCAATAAACGTGACCCTAACCAAGGCACGTGCACTAACGCTTGTCGTTGGGAATACAAAGTAGAAGAAGGCAAAGAGAACGACTCTGGTCAAATCGTTGAAAAATTCGATCCAGCAGCGGTACAAACCATCGAAGTGGCTGACGAACGCCCTGAGACCACGATTGGTCGCGGCAAGCCTATCGATGACGTGGTTCTGCTTTCTGAAAGCCACCGCCCTGAAGAAAAAATGGCGGCGTTTGAAGATGAGCACGGCACTTACATCATGAACTCAAAAGATCTACGTGCTATCCAACACGTTGAACGTTTGACTCAAATGGGTGTGCACTCACTGAAAATCGAAGGCCGTACTAAATCATTCTACTACTGTGCACGTACTGCGCAGGTTTACCGTAAAGCGATTGATGATGCTGTG
The DNA here is from genome assembly GCF_000827885.1 of Vibrio renipiscarius. Classification (GTDB taxonomy): domain Bacteria; phylum Pseudomonadota; class Gammaproteobacteria; order Enterobacterales; family Vibrionaceae; genus Vibrio; species Vibrio renipiscarius. Next base: position 17,841 of record NZ_JTKH01000008.1, read on the forward strand.
GCAGGCAAACCATTCGATGAAAGCCTAATGAGTACGCTAGAGAGCCTAGCACACCGCGGCTATACCGAAGGCTTCCTACGTCGTCACACGCACGATAGCTACCAGAACTACGACTACGGTTACTCAGTATCAGACGCGCAACAATTTGTTGGTGAATTCACGGGCAAACGCCGTGGCGATCTTGCTGAAGTTGAAGTGAAGAATAAGTTCATTGTTGGCGATAGCTTAGAGCTAATGACGCCAAACGGTAATGTGAACTTCACTCTGGAAGCGATGGAAAACCGCAAGTCAGAAGTGATTGATGATGCGAAAGGTAATGGCCACTTTGTCTTTATCCCTGTCCCACAAGATATGGATTTAGAATACGGTCTACTGATGCGTAACCTAAACGATGGTCAAGATACTCGTAACCCAACGGGTAAGTAACCACTACTTGGTAAAAATGAATGGCGCTGTTAATTACCGATAAATGCATCAACTGTGATATGTGTGATCCTGAATGCCCGAATGGCGCAATCAGCATGGGTGATTCGATCTTTGAGATTGACCCAAACCTATGTACTGAATGTAAAGGTCACTACGACAAGCCGACGTGTCAGTCCGTTTGTCCTATTACAAAATGCATTATCACCGATCCAAATCATATTGAGAGCGATGAAGAACTTCTTGAGAAGTTCGTCATCATCCAAGGTCTAGCGTAAGCCTAAGACCGCCTCACTAGGTTGGATGTCATCACTAAAAAGGCTCATCATTGATGAGCCTTTTTTATTGCGCATAAACCCGTTCAAATCACTTTAACCTGATTTAATAATCGGGAAGATATTGCAGTACAATTCCTTCTCATATTGAAAATCAAGCTGTTCACGCCAGTTTACCGCCTTGCCAATAGGGATGAGGAAAAAAATTTCTCGCGACGTATCGGTAACAAACGCTAAGCCATGAGGCATTAACTCATAGTGCACATCATGCACGAAATTAGGGTCTAATCTTTGCCTGCCAGTAAGATGATTCACTTCATCACGTGAAATGGTTACCGACTCCGTAGCACTGCTAAATCTCAGCTTTAGCCACTCAGCAAAATCTTTTGCACATACCATTGTCATGGGAGTGTCCTTGCTTCTGTTTGAATAGGAGTTAAGCCGAGCTTCCTATTTCATGATTGAAATTTGTGTAACCAACTTTTCATAATTATTGTTGTCGTTAAACGCCAGTAAGCGCATCAAGATACATATCAAAAGGATAGTTATTTAAATCTAGAAGAGGATTCCAGGTTTCTCCACTTTCAAAGTGTGAATTCTATTGCTTCACTATTTTTAAGCGTCGGGTTTAGACGGCTTATTGGTTCTGCTGAACGATTTGCAGACACTGTTGAGGCATGATTTTCTTCGGTTTAGGCTTCGCGACTTTAGACGTATTTTGAGAAGGCTCTTCTTTCTTAGATTGCACCGTTTTTACGGGGTACTTAGGGTGCCAACTCGCTACTTCTTTCCCACACCCATCCCCGGCAGGTGGTGGCGCTTGATTGACACAAGTCGCATCACCACTAGGACACGCGAGACGCACGTGCATATGGTAATTGTGCCCCCACCAAGGGCGAACTTTACGAAGCCAATCACGATTTTCATCAGCATCGCGGCACAATTTTTCTTTGATCAACGGGTGAACGAAAATTCTGGCTACTTGCTTATCTCGCGCAGCCATCTTGACCATTTGAAAATGGCGATCATCCCAATTTTTATCGATCAACCGATACGATTTCATATCAACAAGACTTTGAGGCTTGGGAACTTTAAGGGTATTTTCCGAGAGTTTTTTATCTGCCAAACGAAACCAAATATCAATATCTAAGCCGGTTTGATGGCTAGAGTGCCCAGAAGAAAAGCGACCACCTTGAGGGAGAGACATGTCCCCAATCAAGAGATGTGTATGTAAGTCTTGATCGGCTTTTTGGGCGAGACGGGTAATAAATTGAATCGCTTCTGGGTGGCCATAATAGCGTTTATTTTGACTGCGCAGCACCTGATAACCTTGCCCTTCTAACGGCAACGCTTTGCCACCAATCAAACACCCATTCGCGTAGCTTCCGACCGATTCAGAAGGCGCATTGGAAGGTTGTGAATAGCCTTCCCATGGGGAAGAAAAGACCGAGACCGAAAAAGAAAGCGATACCATACAGATTGCCAATTTTAGCCATATCGCTTTCATCGAGTCCTTCCTATTTTTATCTCACTACCGCGCGATTTATTTGCGCGAGTTTAGTAGTGCTGAGCGTTATCGTAATAACCGCTTGCGTTCAACGCAGTAAAAATAACCGCGACATTAATATCTTCACCAATAATGCCACGCACTTGATCAGTAATGATTTTTGCCACGGAATCTTGCGTCTCTTGGCCTCGGTCAAACCACAACACCTCAACAAATGGGTAAGCAGCACTAACTTCGCCTTCATGATAAAAAGTAGTGTAAATATACTCAAAGGTGAAGTCTTCACGCGGACTATTCATGTGTGATTGCAGTTCATCAATGAGCGATTTAGACAGCGTTTGAACTAATTGTGGTTCAACCGCACGAAAACGGAAATGAGGCATATTTTGCTTCCTAGTAATGATTTTTATTTATGATACTCGTTTGTCGTGCAAAGGGCACATACAAACGAAAATACGGATCGCAGAGCAATAAAAAAGCCGCTGATAACAGCGGCTTTTCGATTCCATAAGGAAAATAGCAACGAGAGTTACGGCATTTCGTCGAACTCAGCGCCTTCTTTTTCAACTTGTGGAGGCATAAGATGCTCTTTGGTGATACCCAATTTCCATGCTAGCGCCGAAGCGACGTAGATAGATGAGTATGTACCAACGGTGATACCTAATAGCAATGCGGTAGCAAAACCATGAATCATCGCGCCGCCTTGGGCGAACAACGCGATCACTACAAACAACGTCGTCGCTGACGTAATCAAAGTACGACTTAACGTTTGAGTGATTGAGCTGTTGATAATTTCCGTTGGACCACCTTTGCGCATTCGGCGGAAGTTTTCACGAATCCGGTCGAATACCACAATGGTATCGTTGAGTGAGTACCCCACTACCGTTAGCAATGCCGCGACGATGGTCAAATCCACTTCAATTTGCATGAAAGAGAAGATGCCCAGCGTAATGATGATGTCGTGCGCAAGTGCAAGTACCGCACCCGCAGCCAGACGCCATTCAAAGCGCATTGAAACATAAGCCAGAATACACAGCAGCGAAACCAAGATAGCTAAGCCACCCGCTTCTGTCAGTTCATCACCCACGTTAGGGCCAACAAACTCGATGCGACGCATCTCAACCGCTTCACCTGTGCCGTCTTTGATGGCTGCAATAATCTGGTTGCCTAGCGTTTCACCTGAGATATTCTCACGCGGGCTAAGACGAACCATGACTTCGCGAGCGCTGCCAAAGTTCTGAACAATGGCATCACCAAAACCTTTATCATCAAGCGCAGTACGAATGCTTTCAAGATGAGCAGGTTGTTCAAAACCCACTTCAATCAGCGTACCGCCAGTAAAATCAAGGCCCCAGTTCAACGACTTGGTGGACAGCGTAAAGATTGACGCACCAATCATCAAAAGCGAAAACACAAAAGTAAACTTTGACCAACGTAAAAAGTCGATCGTACTTTCTGCTTTAAGAATTTGAAACATAATAATTCCTAGCCTTAGATCGACAATTTATCGACGCGCTTACCACCGTACAATAGGTTAACCACACAACGTGTGCCTATGATGGCGGTAAACATTGACGTCAAGATACCGATAGATAATGTCACTGCGAAGCCTTTCACCGCGCCCGTACCAACGGCAAACAAAATGATTGCTGTCATCAGGGTGGTGATGTTGGCATCCGCGATGGTGCTGAATGCGTTCGCGTAACCTTGGTGAATCGCTTGTTGTGGAGAGCGTCCATCACGTAGCTCTTCACGGATACGTTCAAAGATCAGTACGTTGGCATCGACTGCCATACCGACGGTTAGAACGATACCAGCGATACCTGGCAAGGTCATTGTTGCTCCAGGGATCATCGACATAATACCAATGATAAGGACCAAGTTAGCCATCAACGCCATGTTGGCGATCATGCCAAATTTGCGGTAGTAAATCAGAGTAAATAGCATCACGGCTACCATACCCCAAATACACGCTTGGATACCCATATCGATATTCTGTTGACCCATAGATGGACCGATCGTACGTTCTTCAACGATTGAAATCGGTGCAATCAACGCGCCTGCACGAAGTAACAATGCTAGGTTTTGCGCTTCTGCGGCAGAATCAATACCTGTGATGCGGAAGTTACGACCCAGCGCCGATTGAATCGTTGCTTGGTTAATCACTTCTTCATGCTTAGATAAAATAACTTTGCCTTCCGGAGTCTTACGGCCACTGTCTTTGTATTCAGTGAATACCGTTGCCATTAGCTTACCGATGTTCTTCTTAGAAAACGCCGACATTTTGTTACCACCTTCGCTATCAAGCGTGATGTTAACTTGTGGACGACCGTATTCATCAACGCTTGAGCTTGCATCAGTGATGCTTGCACCGCTAAGGATGATACGTTTTTCTAGAACAACAGGACGACCATCAGGATCGAATTTGATTTCACTACCCGCAGGGGCACGGCCGCTGGCTGCAGCAGCAAGATCAGCTTTCGAATCCACTTCACGGAACTCAAGTGTTGCTGTTGCGCCCAAAATTTCTTTTGCACGCGCAGTATCTTGAACACCTGGAAGTTCCACTACGATACGGCTAGCACCTTGACGCTGAACCAAAGGTTCCGCAACGCCAAGTTCGTTAACACGGTTACGTAGAATTGTGATGTTTTGTTCGACGGCGTAGTTACGGATCTCTTGTAAACGTTGCTCAGTAAAAGTCGCAATTAACGCGTAACGGCCATTGCCATCAGACTCGGTAAACACCATGTCTGGGTGGTTCTTCTCAAGAATACGTTTCGCATCAGCAAGTTGCTCTTCATTGCGAAGCAATACTTCAACCGCATCTTTGCCTGAGGTACGAATCGCTCGGTAACGGATTTTTTCTTCACGCAGTTCACTGCGGAAGCCTTCTTCCTGTTGACCGACCAATTTATCCATCGCTGCATCCATGTCGACTTCCATAAGGAAGTGAACACCACCACGCAAATCCAGACCCAATTTCATTGGAGAAGCACCAATCGCTTCTAGCCAAGTCGGGGTCGCAGGTGCAAGGTTAAGTGCAACAATTTTATCTTTATCGAGACCTTCACTGATCACATCACGAGCACTGATTTGTGTATCAGTGTCATTGAAACGAACGAGAATTGAACCATTTTCTAAAGCAATGGATTTAAAAGAGAGGCTCTGCTTATCGAGAGCTTGAGTGACAGAATCCAGCGTTGCCATATCTACAGAGGCGCCGCGCGCCCCTGTAACTTGAATTGCTGGATCTTCACCGTAGATATTAGGAAGTGCATACAAGGCTGCAAGAGCAATGGTACATACCACCAGCAAGTACTTCCATAACGGATAACGGTTTAGCACAGCGAGGATCCTTTAGCTGTCTATAGAGATTTCAGTGTACCCTTTGGTAGCACTGCTGAAACGAAATCTTTCTTGATAACGACTTCGTTGTTCGCGTTAAGTTCGATTGTGATGTAATCGGTCTCTTCAGCGATTTTAGTGATACGACCGACTAGGCCACCACTGGTTAGAACTTCATCACCCTTGCCCATGGAAGCCATTAGGTTCTTATGCTCTTTAACACGCTTAGATTGTGGGCGGTAGATCATGAAGTAAAAGATCACCGCGAACATCGCAAGCATGATAATCATTTCAAAACCGCCACCAGGTGCGCCTTCAGCTGCTGCATGAGCTTGAGAAATAAACATGAAAATATCCTCTATTATTTTTTTTGATTATCCAACAAATTGGGCTACGGCTTACTATATTCAAGACTCTGATTCTGTAATAGAGATCGTACTCTCAAAAATAGCGCGCTTTTGCTCATTTGTTAGGCGGGCACACCGTTGGAATGCTGGTTATGCCTACCATTAATAAAAGCCTCAGGATTATATCCTAAGGCTTGTATTGGTTACTGTTTGCCAATCGGCGGAACTTCACGATTGCGACGAGCGTAAAACTCTTCAACAAACTGTTCAAAACGATCTTCGTCAATTGCAGTACGAATGCTTTCCATCAGACGTTGGTAGTAACGAAGGTTATGGATGGTGTTCAAACGCGCACCCAAGATTTCGTTACAACGGTCAAGATGGTGCAAGTACGCTTTCGAGTAGTTTTTGCAAGTGTAACAGTCACACTGTGGATCCAGTGGTGTTGTATCCGTTTTGTGTGTCGCATTACGGATCTTGATCACACCGCCAGTCACAAATAGGTGACCATTACGTGCGTTACGCGTTGGCATTACACAGTCGAACATGTCGATACCGCGACGTACACCTTCTACTAAATCTTCTGGTTTGCCAACACCCATTAAGTAACGAGGTTTGTCTTCCGGAAGTTGTGGGCACGTGTGCTCAAGAATACGGTGCATGTCTTCTTTTGGTTCGCCTACTGCTAGACCACCAACCGCGTAGCCGTCGTAACCGATCTCAGTCAGACCTTTCACTGATACGTCACGAAGATCTTCGTACACGCCACCTTGAACGATACCAAATAGGCTGTTCGGGTTTTCTAGCTTGTCGAAGTGATCACGTGAGCGTTGTGCCCAACGTAACGACATTTCCATCGATTTTTTCGCTTCATCGTGTGTCGCTGGGTATGGCGTACACTCGTCAAAAATCATAACGATGTCTGAACCTAAATCTTTTTGGATTTCCATCGACTTTTCAGCGTCCATGAAAACTTTGTCACCGTTCACAGGGCTACGGAAATGCACACCCTCTTCAGTGATTTTGCGCATCTTGCCTAGGCTGAAGACTTGGAAACCGCCTGAATCGGTCAAGATAGGACCTTGCCAGTTCATGAAGTCATGCAAGTCACCGTGCATTTTCATCACTTCTTGACCAGGACGTAGCCATAGGTGGAAAGTGTTGCCTAGCAGGATTTCAGCACCCGTTTCTTTTACTTCTTCTGGTGTCATACCTTTAACAGTACCGTAAGTACCAACAGGCATGAATGCAGGGGTTTGAACCGTACCGCGTTCGAAGGTCAATTGACCGCGACGCGCGACGCCATCTTTCTTCTTAAGATCAAATGTTAATTTCACGAAGCCTCCAATGTCAGAGAAACAGTCTGACAAGATTATCGGGCAAATTGCCCACTAAAAGGAGCGGTCGCATATTCCCTGCGAAACGTAAAGGTTTCCCCCTACCTCCTAGCCTACTGCTAGCACTCGTCATGTTAAATATATTGCTTGCTGCCCTCACCCCATCCTGAGAATGAAGTGAAAGAAGCCAAGGATTAAACCGATGGCTTGAACTGAATCACGCCTATCGACTCAACACTTATCCGTTCGTTTTCTTCTGGATGAACATCGAGTCACCATACGAGAAGAAACGATAGTTGTTGTCCACTGCATGCTGGTAAGCGTTCATGGTATTGTCATAACCCGCAAACGCACTCACCAACATAATCAAAGTCGACTCTGGTAAGTGGAAGTTGGTGATCAAACAATCCACTAATTGGTACTCATAACCAGGGAAGATGAATATTTCTGTATCGCCAAAGAATGGTACCAAATCTGTGCCGTTTTTCAGCGCATCTTGCGCGGCACTTTCTAGTGAGCGCACTGAGGTTGTGCCTACCGCAATAATGCGGCCGCCACGCGCTTTGGTTGCGTTAATCGCATCCACGACGTCTTGGGTTACTTCTACGTATTCAGCATGCATATGGTGATCGTGGATATTGTCCACTTTCACCGGCTGAAAGGTACCCGCACCCACGTGCAAAGTCACGTAAGCAAGGTCCGCACCTTTCGCTTTAATTTTATCAAGCAACACTTCGTCAAAGTGCAAACCTGCGGTGGGTGCCGCAACAGCACCTGGCTTTTGGTTATAAACGGTTTGGTAGCGCTCTTTATCCGCATCTTCATCAGGACGGTCGATATAAGGAGGCAAAGGCATATGGCCGATTTGCTCTAGTATCTCGAGTACGGTTTGGTCTGAATGAAATTTCAATTCAAACAAGGCGTCATGACGCGCCACCATTTCAGCTGAAAACTCATCGTTTTCACCCAAAAGAATCATCGTGCCTGGTTTAGGCGATTTTGAGCAGCGAACATGCGCAAGAATACTTTTCGTATCCAGCATTCGCTCTACCAACACTTCCAGCTTACCGCCTGACGCTTTGCGGCCAAACATACGTGCCGGAATGACTCGGGTATTGTTGAATACCACTAAGTCGCCCGCTTCAACATGGCCTAGCACATCGGTAAAGATACCATCGACTAGCTCGCCACTATTGCCATTCAATTGCAGCAAACGGCTCGAAGTACGTTCCGGTTGAGGGTAACGGGCAATCAGTTCATCAGGAAGGTCAAAATGGAAATCAGATACTTGCATGTGCTTTGTCTTAATCGGTTAAACAAGGAGATATTGCGAAGGTTTTTCGCAGCCGAATAGTATATGCGCAGAAGCCTCAATAGCAAGGAGAGATATTGTAATCTCGCCAGTTCCATCAAGATTTATGAAGCGACGACGCCCCATGGACTCAATGGAGAATCACCAGTGATTACGCCGTACAAATTTCCTTACTATTTAAAGGGGATTTTGCTTTAAAAGCGGTGCCCGATCTCAACACGCTCAATTATTTACTCCTACTATAGTAACAGTAAGAAGCGTTACCTATCGGGTAACCCTCTGCGTAAATCATTAAGGAGGTCACTATGATAAAAGTCGCAGACATGATGACTCGTAGCCCACACACCTTGTTACGCTCTCATCAGTTGGTCGATGCAAAGCACATCATGGAAACATTAGATATTCGCCATGTCCCAGTGGTGGATGCAAACCGTCGTTTACTCGGCATTGTATCGCAACGTGATTTACTGGCCGCACAAGAATCCAGCCTGCAAGACATCCCCGAAAATCAGTCTTTTACTTTGAGCACGCCACTGTATGAGGTGATGCGTACTAACGTCATGACCGTCACACCGAAAGCGGGATTAAAAGAAACGGCCATCTACATGCAAAAGCATAAAGTCGGCTGCTTACCCGTCGTCGAAAAAGGTCAGCTAATCGGTATTATTACTGACAGTGATTTTGTCGGTATTGCGATTAATTTATTGGAATTACAAGAAGAAGCTGAACCTGAAGAGGTGGATGAGTAGCCAAAGAGAAAAACACGTCGTCACATAAAAAAGAGCGGCACTGCCGCTCAAAGAACATCAAAACATTGTGTTATTTGTCGTTAAATGCTCATTTAAGTACGCTTCAATTCGATCGTAATGGTTTCAATTACAACGAATTACGTTAACCTAACGGCATTTTTATAAGGAACATGCCACCAGCCAGATAGCCTTTCGAGACGGACTAAATGGCGGGTTATCACGCGAAAAGTTTCTGCGTTCCCCAAGCCAATACTCGATGTAATGACTTGGGATGAAACCCATGACCTAAACAACATACGTTGCCAGTATCACGCGAACATGGCTTAAAACTGGTCTTCTTCCGTTGATCCCGTTAGAGCGGTGACGGATGAGTTACCACCTTGAATGGTGTTTGTCATCTTATCAAAGTAGCCGGTTCCCACCTCTTGCTGGTGCGCGACAAAAGTATAACCTTTGTCTGCGGCTTCGAATTCTGGTCGCTGTACTTTTTCAACGTAATGACGCATACCTTCACCCTGCGCGTAAGCATGAGCCAACTCAAACATGTTGAACCACATGTTATGGATACCCGCTAGCGTAATGAATTGATATTTGTAGCCCATATCTGACAATGCCTGCTGGAACTTGGCAATGGTTTCTGAATCGAGGTTTTTCTCCCAGTTAAACGACGGCGAGCAGTTGTACGCCAGCAGTTGGTCGGGGTATTCGGCATGAATCGCTTCTGCAAATTTACGCGCTTCTTCTAAACACGGTTTTGCAGTTTCACACCAAATTAGGTCAGCATAAGGCGCGTAAGCTAGGCCGCGTGAAATGGCTTGGTCTATCCCCGCTCGAACGCGGTAGAAACCTTCCGCGGTGCGTTCACCTTCAATAAAATCTTTATCGTATGGGTCACAATCGGACGTCAGTAGATCCGCCGCATTGGCATCGGTACGCGCTATAACCAGCGTGGTTGTGCCCGCCACATCCGCCGCCAAACGCGCCGCCACCAGCTTTTGCACCGCTTCTTGCGTCGGCACGAGCACTTTACCACCCATGTGGCCACATTTTTTCACTGACGCTAACTGGTCTTCAAAGTGCACACCGGCTGCGCCCGCTTCGATCATGGATTTCATTAACTCATAAGCGTTCAACACCCCACCAAAGCCCGCTTCGGCATCCGCAACGATAGGTAAGAAATAATCTAATCCCCCTTCATCGTCTGGGCTCTTACCGTTAGTCCACTGAATTTGGTCAGCACGGCGGAAAGAGTTATTGATGCGCTTCACGACGGACGGCACAGAATCGACCGGATACAGTGATTGGTCAGGGTACATGGTTGAGGCCGTGTTGTTATCCGCCGCCACTTGCCAACCTGAAAGGTAAATCGCTTCAATACCGGCTTTGGCTTGCTGCACCGCTTGCCCCCCCGTCAGCGCGCCTAAGCAATTCACATAGCCTTTTTTGGCATCCCCATTGACCAGTGACCAAAGCTTATCTGCACCTCTTTGAGCGATGGTGTTCTCCGGCACCATTGAACCACGAAGGTTGACCACTTCTTCCGCAGAATAAGGGCGTTTTACCTGTTGCCAGCGTGGATTGCTTGCCCAATCTTGTTCCAGAGCTTCGATTTGTTGGCGTCGAGTTAATGTCATATTCTATCCCTCATTTAGTGCGCTGTGCGCTATTATCTTTGGCTGACGGTACATCCTGCTCCACCAGTAGTTCTCACGTTATTGGATTGTTGCTATTCGTTATGCCTTGCTATATCCCTTCTCTGGTTGACTACTCTAGGTAGTCATAACCAGGGATGGTTAAGAAATTCGTCAACTCATCACTGGTGGTCAGTTTCGCCATCAGTTGCGCCGCTTCAGTAAAACGCCCCGATTGATAGCGCGCCTCGCCCACTTCTTGTTTCACCACCTCAATTTCTTCCTTTAGGTATTGCTCAAAAAGGGTTTTCGTCACCACTTGCCCGTTATCGAGATCCTTACCATGTTGAATCCATTGCCATATTGAAGCGCGTGAAATTTCTGCGGTGGCAGCGTCTTCCATCAAGCCATAGATCGGTACACAACCATTGCCCGAGATCCACGCTTCAATGTATTGCAATGCCACGCGGATGTTGTGGCGCATCCCTTGTTCGGTTCTCTCCCCTTCACAAGGTGCGAGTAACTGCTCTGCCGTAATGGAAGCATCATCTGCGCGGCTAACATCCAATTGATTATGTCGTTCGCCCAGCACCTTACTAAATACGTCCATGGCCGTATTGGCGAGACCAGGGTGCGCCACCCAAGTTCCATCGTGACCGTTATTTGCTTCCAGTGATTTATCGTTATAAATTTTGTCGAGAACTTGCTGATTCTGTACCGGGTCTTTTGCTGGAATGAAAGCCGCCATTCCCCCCATCGCAAAGGCGCCGCGTTTGTGGCAGGTCCGAACCAAAAGTCGTGAATACGCGTTGAGAAATGGCTTTTCCATCGTGACGACTTGTCGATCAGGCAGCACTCGATCTGGATGATTCTTCAATGTTTTTATGTAGCTAAAGATATAATCCCAGCGACCGCAATTGAGGCCAACGATGTGTTCTTTTAGAGCAAAGAGGATTTCATCCATCTCGAACACCGCAGGTAACGTTTCAATCAATACCGTTGCTTTGATCGTACCGGTGTGTAAACCAAAGTACGCTTCGGTGAAGTGGAATACATCACTCCACCATTTTGCCTCATGATGCGATTGCAGTTTAGGGAGATAGAAATAAGGCCCACTGCCTTTTTTTAATAAGGTTTGGTAGTTGTTGTAAAAGTAGAGTGCAAAATCAAACAACGCACCTGGAATGATTTTGTCATTAAATGTGACGTGTTTTTCTTTGAGGTGCAGACCGCGCACACGGCAGATCAGTACCGCAGGATCCGGGTTTAAGTCGTATTGCTTACCGTTGTTTTCATTGGTAAAGCTGATCGCGCCTAAATTCGCATCACGTAAGTTCACTTGACCATCTAGCACCTTACTCCACGCTGGCGACATTGAGTCTTCAAAATCGGCCATAAACACTTTCACGTTCGCATTAAGCGCATTGATGACCATTTTTCGATCCGTCGGGCCGGTAATTTCAACGCGGCGATCTTGCAAGTCAGTCGGGATACCGAGAATCTTCCAACTCCCTTCGCGGATATCTTGCGTCTCGGGCAGAAAGTCTGGCAACTCACCATTGTCGATGCGCGCTTGCTGTTGCTCTCGAGCCGCAAGCAAACTGTCAATACGCCCAGCAAACTGATGGCACAACAACGCAAGGAAGGTTTGCGCTTCCTGCGGATAAATCGATTGATGTTGCGCATTTACCTCACCCGTAGTGGTAAGTAATGACAAAAACTCTTGGGCTTCCAATACGGATTTGGTCTGTTCAGTCGTTTGAGCAAGCATGATTTCTTCCTTTAAATCTTGAGAGTCCGACCTATCCGCTCGCACTTTCATTTGTAATTATCAGACTACATTTTTATACATCAATTCCGATATCGATAATGTCTTCATCGTGCTGTTTGAGGTTACTTTCCCTAAAAAACCACTCGATAACAATCTAGACATAGGTCTTATAAAACCTTTATTTAACTTACATGACTGTGCTAATTAACAGAACCCCACAAGTGAAGTTTGAAGTTTTATCCGGTGGGCTTTAACTTGTTGAATCATGACCACAATCTGTATGTAGTTACGTAATTAATTTACAGTAAAAATGGTCATGTGAAGACAATTCAAACAGACGTTTGAATACTAGAAGTCGTGTTTTTACACTTTAAAAATAGAGACTTAGTTGGATAAAGATGGAAGGAATCAAACAGGAAATACGGTAGGTTTTGTAAAATTAACAATGTGTAATTTTACTATTTAATGAAATCTTCAAAAATTATTTATTGTGAAATTTTACAAGTTAAATTGCACCATCAGAATTAAATGCTAAAAAACGCGCTACATTTAGCGCGTTAATGTATTAAACATCACAAATATCGGCTAATACCAACCGCTATAGTAGCTCTGAAACAACATCTGCTAATTGATTAAAAGTACTCACACGAGACGAACTTGGACGCCAAACTAAGCCAATATGGCGATGAGCTTGCTGACCAGGAGGATCAACCACCAGCAAATTTTGATTCTCAATCAAGCCATGGTCAATCGCCATCTGGGGAATAAACGTTGTACCAAGACCGTTCGCCACCATTTGCACTAGCGTATGCAAACTTGTGGCCGAAAACGGGTTTATTTTCTCTTTAGCCGTTAATTGGCAAGCCGAAACCGCATGCTCAGTCAGACAGTGCTCACGTTCCAATAAAAAAACAAACTCGTTAGGGAGATCATCGTAACGGATCGGCACCTTAATGGTATCTGCTTGATTTCGGCTGATGATCATACGGAAAGGATCACTACCCACAATGCGGCTATGCATACCATCAATATCAACCGGTAAAGCTAAGATCAGCACATCCAAATCACCATGGCGTAATGCGGCCAATAAGTTGGTTGTCGTATCTTCACGCAACAGCATATTTAAGCCAGGAAAGCGCTGGTTTACTTCTTGCACAAGATTACACAGCAAGAAAGGCGCAATGGTTGGAATACAACCGACACGCAAGCGCCCTTCCATTTCCCCACCCTGACAGACTCGCCCTAACTCAACTAAATCTTGCCCTTTGGCGAGTAAATCGCGACCTTGCTGAACAACCAATTCACCTGCATGAGTAAAAACCAGCGGACTTTTCTTGTCTTTCTTTTCATAGAGAGGACAACCAATCAGCTCTTCAAGATTTTGAATGCCTTTACTTAGTGTTGATTGACTGACGAAGCATTTTTCCGCGGCATCGCTGAAGTGACGTGTTTCATGAAGGGTCACTAAATAGTGTAATTGTTTGAGACTGGGCCATTTATTCATAATTCTATCGCTAACAGCTACCTTTCTAGTGACCAAGTTAATGAATCAAACTTTTATCGCTTTTTTCGATTAACTTAATCTATTTAATTCGCTTTTTTCAATAGTACAATCTGTACTATAGTTTGTCCCGTACAAACAAGGACCAAACCAAAATCAATCGAATGGTTTGGAACATACCAAAATTTTTAGGAGCAAAAAAATGGTACTAGTAGGTCGTCAAGCCCCTGACTTTACTGCAGCAGCTGTTCTAGGTAACGGTGAGATCGTTGATAACTTCAACTTTGCAGAATTCACTAAAGGTAAGAAAGCGGTTGTTTTCTTCTACCCACTAGATTTCACTTTCGTTTGCCCATCTGAGCTAATCGCTTTCGATAACCGTCTAGCTGATTTCCAAGCTAAAGGCGTTGAAGTTATCGGCGTTTCTATCGATTCTCAGTTCTCTCACAACGCATGGCGTAACACTGCTATCGCTGATGGCGGTATCGGTCAAGTTAAGTACCCTCTAGTTGCTGACGTGAAACACGAAATCTGTAAAGCATACGACGTTGAGCACCCAGAAGCTGGTGTTGCATTCCGCGGTTCTTTCCTAATCGACGAAGACGGTCTTGTACGCCACCAAGTTGTGAACGACCTACCTCTAGGCCGTAACATCGACGAAATGCTACGTATGGTTGACGCACTAAACTTCCACCAGAAGCACGGCGAAGTATGTCCTGCACAATGGGAAGAAGGTAAAGCAGGTATGGACGCATCACCTAAAGGTGTAGCAGCGTTCCTATCTGAGCACTCTGCAGACCTAGCTAAATAATTTAGCCTGAGACGCAAAAACGAGTTAAGTCATTAACTCGCTATTACCCCCGCTCAACGGGTAATCGGTTGGACAAATAAAGCATAAGCGCAAAGCGCAACGCCAATCAGTAATAGTAAAGTCTTAATAAAAAGCCCGAAGCATCGCTTCGGGCTTTTTTATTCCCGCAATTTCTGTTCATGTCTCCCTCTCTATATAGTCATTTTCGTATAGCGACCCCTTTTTTTAGTGCGACTCGATCTATAAAACCGATTGTCGAATCGGCTTTTGCGGCGTTATGATAAAGACACGGTGATGGGGTTCCACCGTGACCTTTCGGTCAAAACCGCACTATGCTAATGACTCCTACAGAAACGAAAACAGGTCTGCCTGTTGGATATGGTTTGTATTTTAGATACATCCGTATGAGTTCTGTAGTGAGCATGCTAACTCTCTCCAACCCCACCTGTTTTTCAACACAATTAAACGACACCCACGATTGTAACGGTTTGATTTCGGCGTTAACTGTCCGATGTAGCGGCCATTTCGATTGTTCTCTGGTTGTCATTGAGTGGGAAAACATCATGCAATATTCACACGAAATTCAATCCATGTGTCCAATTCAACGGGGCGATTTACATGCTTCGGCACCTATCCCGGTTGAAGGCACAATGGTTAACCCTAAAGATGTCATTGCCATTTCAGGCCTAAGCCATGGCGTTGGTGCTTGCGCACCACAACAAGGCGCGGCCAAGCTCACCTTGAATGTAAAAAATGGCATCATCGAAGAAGCACTGATTGAAACCATCGGCTGCTCAGGCATGACGCAATCGGCTGCGATGGCCGCGGAAATCCTCACCGGCAAAACCATTCTTGAAGCGCTCAATACGGATCTAGTGTGTGATGCCATCAACGTCGCCATGCGTGAAATCTTCCTCCAGTTTGTTTATGGCCGAACTCAATCTGCTTTTTCTGAAGGTGGACTGGAAATCGGTGCCGCTTTAGAAGATTTAGGCCAAACACAACGCAGCCAAGTGGGAACCAGTTACGCGACACTCGCCAAAGGTGTGCGCTATATGGAGCTCGCCGAAGGCTATGTAACCCAATTGGCTCTGGATGAAAACAGTGAGGTCATCGGTTATCAATACCTCAACCTCGGCAAAATGATGAAAGCAATAAACCAAGGCATTCCTGCTGATGAAGCGGCCAAGTCCGCTAGTGGCACTTATGGTCGGTTTGACGAAGCCGTCAAAACCATCAATCCACGCCAACAATGATTGCCCGTTAATTTTGCTGTAAATAAGAGGAAAAAATCATGACGACTCAACTTACCCCATCCGTACGTCGCGTATTAAATGAAATGAATTTGGTATCGTTCGAGCAAGCTCATCAGTATTGCCTTGAACATGGGATTGATGCGAAAGCACTGGTACTCGATACCCAACCGATCGCGTTTGAAAGCGCGGCTGACGCATATGCCTTAGGCACTGCTCTCGCGATTTATCGCCAAGCAAAAAATGCCGAACAAGCAGCCAATATCATTGGTGAAGGCTTGCAAGCCGTGACTAAATCCGGAAGTGTCGCGGAGCAGCGTCAAGTCGGCATCGGCCATGGTCAACTTGCCGCTCGCTTACTCAATGAACAAAGCCAATGCTTTGCATTTTTAGCCGGGCACGAATCTTTCGCGGCCGCAGAAGGCGCCATTAAAATTGCGCTTAACGTCAATAAATCTCGTCAATCGCCACTGAAAGTGATCTTAAATGGTCTAGGCAAAGATGCCGCTTATCTCATCTCGCGTATTAATGGCTTTGCCTATGTGCGCACGCAATTTGACTACCAAACCGGTGAGCTCCACGAGGTTGAACGCCGCCGTTTTTCACAAGGCCCACGAGGTGACATCTTGTGCTACGGCGCAGATGATGTGCGTGAAGGCGTGGCGATCATGCATAAAGAACAAGTGGATGTGAGCATTACCGGCAACTCAACCAACCCAACTCGCTTCCAACATCCTGTCGCGGGCATCTACAAAACGGAACGAAATCGTCAAGATTTAGCGTATTTCTCTGTCGCATCCGGTGGCGGTACCGGCCGCACGCTGCACCCAGATAACGTGGCCGCGGGCCCTGCCTCATATGGGATGACCGACACCATGGGTCGCATGCATGCAGACGCTCAATTTGCTGGCAGCTCTTCCGTGCCAGCGCACGTGGCGATGATGGGTTTTATTGGTATGGGCAATAACCCGATGGTGGGCGCTACCGTTGCTCTCGCCGTAGCGGTTGGGGAGTTACATTTGCAAGCAGCCTAATTAACCCAACGTATTTTCGGTTAAAAGTAGAGTCCAAATGGCGCGGGTCTGCTTTTAACCAAGTCTAAGCATGGTCGCTTTCTCCCTTAGCTCACCTTTCTAATAAGACGGAAATATCGCTATTCAGACAAAGCGTGTTCTTTAATAGACTTTATCCTGATCTCCCCTTTCCAGGGTCCCATTGTCTCTTTATGATGGCTTATAACATTATTTCAATCTCTTGCCATTGAATGGGCGAGAGTAAAAGACTCAACAATGGAGATCGACTATGGCTTTCTTTTCACTGGCTTTTGGTACAGCGACAAAAAACCGCGACGGTAAAATCATCGAAGCGTTTTTTCCACACCCTCAACTTAACCCAAGTGAGGCGTTGGTTCAGGCGCTAGCCGCTGTCGCAGGTTACGAACAAGGCAACCAAGCGATCGAAATCTCTGCGGCGCAAAGCGCTGAACTTGCCGCAGCATTCACTGCAAACAACGATGTCGCTAATGCTGCTTTCGCTGCCAAAGCAGCAGAATCGGCACAACCGCTTGTTTTAGTGATTTTAGCGACAGATGAACAACCCCAATCAGTGGCAGAAGGCTTCCTTAAGCTACAGCTGATCTCTAACCGTCTGGTGAAACCACATGGCACCGTTCTGGATGGTATCTTTGGTCTACTGCACAACATCGCATGGACGAACGAAGGCCCTATCGACCTACCAGAATTGGCAGAACGTCAAATTGAAGCTCGCCTAGCAGGCCGCGCACTTAGCGTTGATTGCGTTGATAAGTTCCCTAAAATGGTGGATTACGTTGTACCAACAGGTGTGCGTATTGCGGATACCTCTCGCGTACGCCTTGGCGCTCACGTTGGTGAAGGCACCACGGTTATGCACGAAGGCTTCATCAACTTTAATGCAGGTACAACTGGTGTGAGCATGGTTGAAGGTCGTATTTCTGCTGGTGTTGTTGTAGGCAACGGTTCAGACATCGGCGGTGGCGCTTCTATCATGGGTACACTATCGGGTGGTGGTAAAGTCGTGGTTTCTATCGGTGAAAACTCACTACTTGGCGCAAATGCAGGCCTTGGCTTCCCTATGGGTGACCGTTGTACGATTGAATCAGGCCTGTATGTGACGGCAGGTTCAAAAGTACGCATGCTTGACTCTGAAGGTAAAGAAGTTGAAATGGCAAAAGCGCGCGACCTTGCTGGTGTTTCTGATTTGCTTTTCCGTCGTAACTCAGTGACTGGCCAAATCGAATGTTTAGCGAACAAGAGCGCGGTTGAGCTAAACGCAGAGCTGCATAAGAACAACTAATTGCCGTTGCCCTGTAAGTCACTTTGACACTAAAACATCAATCCCTGCAATTAATTGCGGGGATTTTTATTATTACCATAGAAAAATTCAATTGTAGCTATTAAGCTCCGCTCCTTATTATCAATCTCGTCCTGCAGATGCCCGAAGCTGAATTATTCTAATGAAAAAAATCGTTTACCTATCACTTGCCTTGTTGACTGGCTGTTCTTTATCGCCCGACGAGCCGCAAAATTGCGCCTGTGAAACCCCGCCGACTTATCAGCCGAGTGATAACCAGCAAGAGAACATCAATCAACTCATGACGTATGTGGCAAAAATTGCCAAAGAACGCTGGGGAGAAGATGAGTTTGTGGAAGCCGGTAAGCATCGTTATGTAAAGTACCTTGATGGCTTCAGTACCCGCGCTCACATCGATTTTGATAAGGGCAAGATTTACGTTTCCACCATTGCCCAAAATCAGCCGCACCAGAAATTACAAAAAGCGATCACTCAAACCTTACTTATGCCTGCCGATCCAGCGCATGCTCAGTTGTTTAGTGATAAAGAAGCGGTCCTGCGTGGCAAACCGTTTTTACTGGGTCAGGTTGTCGATCATGAAGGTAAACCTATCGAATGGGAATGGCGTGCGAATCGCTACTCAGACTACCTGATGGCCAATAAGCTACAAAGTAAACCCATCAAACGTGGCAACGCCTACTATGTAGAAATCAACATGGTAAAAGATCACTTAGAGCAGCGAGAATATCAGTATGCAGGACTGATTCGTGAGGCGTCTAACCGGTACGATATCCCTGAAGATTTAATCTATTCGATCATCAAAACCGAAAGCAGCTTCAACCCTTACGCGGTCAGTCATGCTGGCGCGTATGGTCTGATGCAGGTCATTCCAAAAACCGCAGGCGCTGATGTTTTTAATCTGGTGAAGAAAAAACCCGGTATTCCCACGAAAGAATACCTGTTCGATCCGGCCAACAATATTGATACCGGTGCCGCGTATTTCTACATCTTGAAAAATCGCTATTTGCGAGATGTGAAACACCCAACCTCAATGCATTTTAGTATGATTTCCGCTTATAACGGGGGTACAGGTGGCGTAATGTCCGCCTTTGACAGCAGCGATCGAAAGCGCGCGATGGTGAAGTTAAATGCCGCCTCGCCAAAACAAGTTTATGACACGCTCACCACTCAGCATCCAAAAGCAGAAGCACGCCGTTATTTACAAAAAGTGCTCTACTTTCAAAAAGACTTCAATGAGAACGTCATCTAAATCAAAAAGGCTTGGCACTTGCCAAGCCTTTTCTCATTCTAATACGCGCATTACCTAATTAACCTGGGTGCCCGTCAGCGCGTGGCGTGATCAACATATAGCCAAATTTGAAGACAAACAAAGCAAAAGCCACCGCCCACAATACCGCACTGATATCGATCATTACGAGCATTTGAGCGGGGAATAACACCACACCAAAACTACGTATTAAGGCGGCAACAAATAAGAAGATAAACGCCCATGCTATTTTAGGGCCTTCATAAATCGCACGTCCGGTATGTCCCATAGTGACACGGGTGACCATGGCTAAAATCAAACCAGCCAGCGCTCCAATCGCCAATAAATGAATCATATTATGTTGTGCAAAGACGTTCTGCCATAAGCCTCGAGCAAGCAAGCTAAGAGGGATGCACAAGTAAGCTAGGTGCAGTGACCATACCAGCGGTTCTTTCAATGTTCGCCACGGTTTCCAGCGCAACACTTTCACAAGCTGTGCAATCCCCGCTATCACCATCAATGACTGACCCAGTTCAGAAAATGTTAACGGGAAGAAACTCAAGACAAACAGAGCCAATAGTGGAATATTGCCCATCCATTCTAACCACGCAAGCGGTTGTGGCTTTTCAAAATTAAAACGACGCGCAGTAAAGAAAGGGATAACTCGGCCGCCCATAACAGCGAGCAATAACGTGAACCACCACAACATTGCTTGCCAAACTGCCGATGCAGAAAAGGGAGGCATGCCTTTCACGCAAGCGTAGCTAGCAAAATTAGCCGCGATCGCTAAAAGAAATAACGGAACAAAAAAGAGATTGCGCCAGCCTTTTGCTTGGAAGACTCGCCACGCCACTTCATAAGCGGCAAAAGCGAGGAATAGCGCGTCGAAAATAGAAATGACCCAAAGGGGTACCGGCGTCCAAAAGAGTACGCGAGGTATCAACCATAACAGCACAATCATTAAGAGCCGGTAGCTTTTGGTCCCATTCACTCCGGTCCAATTCTGTACTGCGGTTAAAACAAAGCCAACCACAATCGCCATTGCAAAGCCAAATAGCATTTCATGCACATGCCACCATAGCGCGGGCACTTGTAATGCCGACGGTTGGCCGGTGCGAAACATCCACACCCAAACAGGGATAGCGATCAACGCATAAATACAACCCAACAAAAAGAAAGGACGAAAACCAAGACGTAAAACAGCTGGGATTTTTTCTTCTACCCGCTTATCAGTAATATTGAGCAAAGTGATACTCCAAAAATAATATCGGCCTTTAATGGCAAACTTGGTCATTGCATTTTTTACGCCAATATAAAATCACTATATTTCAATAATTTAAAATAAATTGATTTTATATAGAGTCATTTAGACCTTACTCAAATGTGTCACTTTGACTTTATAGCTTTAATTGGACTTATAGCTTATTGAGATAACATCGAACCGATGGTGCTTTGGTCATCCGATGATTATCGATATGATGAGCAGTCTCTTCCAATGAAACGAGCATAATATGACCGACTATATTTTTGGCTATGGCAGTTTAATGAACTCAGCATCGCGACAGCTGACGGGACAAACCTCCGAGGCGACACCCGCGATTGCTCATGGCTTATGTCGTTACTGGGGGAAAGTGGATGAAAGCTACCTATTGGCTCCATTAGTCGTCACTAAGGGAGATGGCATCGTAAACGGCGTATTGCTGCAACTCGATAGCGAACAATTAAGTGAATTTGACCATCGTGAACGAGGCTATCAACGCATCAAGTTGGATCATAACGCCCTAGAAAGCACATTGAATTTAAGTACAAATGATAACGTGTGGATCTACATCACCGATCAAGCCATTCCACCGTGTATCGTGAGTCCAATAATGCAAACCTATGTCGATACGGTATTAGCGGGCTGCTTAGAAGTCTCTGACCGGTTCGCTCAACAATTTATCGATCACACCATCGGCTGGCATCACCCACGAGAAAACGACCGTCAAAACCCGAAATATGGCAACCTTGCCGGTGTAAGCCGCGAAGCCATACAAAAAATCGACCGTTTACTGGCGAGCCGCTAATCTTCACCATCAAGACTAACGCACTCTTTCTCACTCAATGAGAAAGAGCGTTATACGCTCAAAAAGTCGCCGATATAATAGCCCGCCACCGACCATGGCTAATCCCCGTACTGATCTGAGCACCCTAATGTCATCTTCACAAAATACTATCGATAAACGCATGAGCATCATTGCGCTAACCTGGCCTTTGTTTGTCGAAATCATGCTACGTACCGCCCTTAATACCAGTGATGTTTTCATGCTCAGTGGTTATTCCGATCAAGCTGTCTCGGCGGTAGGTGTCATCGCTCAACTGTCTTTTTTCCTGATCATTATTTCATCAATGGTTAGCAGTGGTACCGGGATTCTTATTGCACAATATAATGGATCCAACCGCCAGCAAGATTCGGCACATGTCGGTATTGCCAGTATTTTGATGTCAGCCTTCGTTGGGGTTTTTCTGAGCATTTTCGCGGTGGTCGCGGCGTACTATTTATTGCCTTACTATGGTTTAGAAATCCAAGTAGAACACTATGCTCAAGAGTACCTTTTAATTAGTGGTGCGATGACCTTCAACGTAACAATGGGCATTGTATTAACGACTATTTTACGCAGTCATGGCTATTCTCGCTCCCCAATGATCGTCAACTTAATTGCTGGCGTCATCAACATTGCCGGTAACTATGTCGCGCTCTATCAGCCCTTTGGCCTGCCCGTTTATGGCGTCGAAGGGGTTGCTATCTCAACGGTATTTGCCCAAATTCTCAGTACATTGATGCTGTGCTTTAAACTGCACAACTCCGATATTGAATTACCTTTTGCTCAATGGAAAACCATTCCACGCGATATTTACCGTCGCATCATCCGTATTGGCGCAATGAATGCCGGTGAAATGTTAGCCTACAATTTGGCTCAAATTACGATCATTTATTTCGTCGTGCAAATGGGGACCGCGTCCTTAGCCGCGTTTACTTATGCGCAAAATATCGCCCGAATTTCTTTTGCCTTTGCCCTCGCCGTTGGCCAAGCCAGCCAAATTCAAGCTGGGTACTTTATTGGCCGCGGATATATTGATGCGATCTTAATTCGAGTGCAAAAGTACTTCTTGGTCGGCTTTATCGTGACCAATATTGTCACCATCTCGACCTTCTTATTGAGCGACACCATCATCCCGTGGTTTACCGAGCAACCTGAAATAGCCGCGTTAACCGCAAGTCTCATCGCCGCTTCTATCTTGTTAGAATCTGGGCGGGTGTTTAATTTAATTTTTATCTCTGCCTTAAAAGCCGCGGGTGATATTAAATTCCCTGTCCAGATGGGGATCGTCAGTATGTGGGGAATAGGCGTATTAATGAGCTACTTACTCGGCGTACATTGGGGTTATGGTGTTGTCGGTGCATGGGTAGCCATTGCGCTTGATGAATGGTTTAGAGGCCTTATCATGGCCAGACGTTGGCGAAGCAAAGTGTGGACACGCTATCAATTGAAATAGCGCCACAACCGGCCAGGTATTTGATATCGATTCAAATACCTGGCCCATTAATTGATGCAAGTATCAGTAGTTTATGACAAAATATCATTAATAATGAAGTGGTTGATTATTAAAACCTGCAATTGCACAATGTTCTTTAGTTTACATTCTTCTGACAAAAGAAGTTTTTCAAACTCTATCCTTTCTCTCACGCCACCTATATTCGCTTTATACTATTATGAAAATTAACACCTATAATCATACCAGTGACAATACCTTACTAAAGGAGTTTGACCTGGATAAATCAAGTTCAAGAATCATTTTGAAAAGCTTTCATACCGCTCTGATTGCCATTGCCATCTGTTTACTGGTGAATGTTGCATTACGGATCGACTACATTTTTTTGGGTAATAGTCTCGGTGAAGCATCAGTCACAGAAATACTCGAACTGGTTATGCTCGCTATTTCAAGTTGTTCATTTTTCTTAGTCGCTAAGCAGCGATCTTCACTAAAACATGCCGCGGTACTCGTAGGCGCATTTTTCTTAGTGATGTTTATTAGAGAAAATGATGGCTGGTTGGATCATATAGCCCATGGTTCTTGGGTATATCCAGCCGTTTTAACTGCCGTCGCTGCGATTATCTATGCCGCAAAGAATGGCAAGCAAAGCGTTACTCAACTGGCTGTCATTCTTAATACACCCTCTGCCAATCTGCTTATTTTGGGCCTCATTATGCTGCTGGTTTACTCTCGCTTAATGGGGATGGGGGGATTCTGGAAAGATGTGATGAGCGAACATTACGTGCGCGATGTAAAAAGTATTGTCGAAGAAGGCACCGAATTGTTGGCTTACTGCATCATCGCCTATGCATCCGTCAAAATTCAGCGTCATCTGAAAAAGGCCTAGCCGTTAAAGCCTAGTCGTTCAAAAAGTCGGCCGTGTGAGGCGTCTCTATCCCTTCACACGGCGGCACGTTACATGCTGTGCCTGGTAGGGGCGACTTACCCTGCCATTTACCCAGCCATTTACCCTGCCATTTACCCTGCGACGACACGCTCGACTAACGTCCGCAGCCAAATATTCTTATCTTCACTGCTACGGCTATTATGCCACAACACCGCAATATCAAAGTCTGCTACCGAAACGGGTGGGTTAAATATCGTGAGTTGATCATCAAACCCGTCTGACTGAGCCATTTTTTCAGGCACTATTGCAATTAATCGACGCGCTTTCAGCAAACTGCGAATAGTGAGAAAGTTACGTGATGCCACCGTCACTCGCCGTGACAAACCATGCTCAGCCAATTTCTTGTCCACTTGAGTAGCCAGACTGCCATCAGGGCTGACGAGTGCTTGCTCAATCTCGGAAAATGCTTCTAATGTTAAGGCGCCATCGAGCTTTAACGCTTGTTTGTCGGCTAAACAAACATGCTTTTCGGTATATAAATATTGGCTTTCAAAATCATCATCCAGCACCGGCATACTGCCAATCACAATATCCAACTTCTCCTGCTCAACCAAACTGACGTAATTGCTGCGGTTGACATTAATAAAGCTGATTTGCGCCTCTGGAGCATGAGTCATGATCTCATCATACAAGGCAGGGGCGAAAATGAACTCAGCATAATCGGTCAAACCAATTCGACACACACCAGAATATTGAGAAGGGTCGAAATCCGTCTTGGTCAACAGATCTTTAGCAATGCTATTAAGCAACTGATGCAAAGTCGGCGCAATATGATGAGCATGTTCAGTCGGTTCCATCTTATACCCTTTACGAATAAAAAGCGGATCATCGAGTAACACTCTTAAGCGTGACAAGCTATGGCTCATGGCAGACTGGCTAACAAAGTTTTTCTCAGCTGCAATACTGACGCTACGGTAACGGTAGAGATAAGAGAATGTGACTAACAGATTCAAGTCGATATTCCGCCATGCGATATCATCCAACAATGCCATTGTTCCCATCCTGTTTTATTCATACATAAAATTAAAACTATCAATTTGAATCATCATAGCGTTTTTTTTAAAGTAGAGGCAGTCTTGATTACTAGGATAAGCACTGATGCTCTCCATTTTTAAAACCTTTTTCTGGCTTGGCTGGATTAGCTTCGGCGGCCCAGCCGCGCATATTGGCTACTTTCGCCAAACCTTTGTCGAAAAATTGAATTGGCTCGACGATAGCGAGTATGCCCAGATAGTCGCGCTCAGCCAGTTTCTACCCGGTCCAGGTTCAAGCCAAGTCGGCTTTGCTCTCGGCTACAAACGCGGTGGACTCTTTGGTGCCTGTGCCGCTTTTATTGGCTTCACCCTACCATCGGTCTTAATCATGGTGTTACTGGCCGTCGTTTCAAGTCAAATCACCGACACGACAGCCTTTCAAAGTATCGTACATGGTTTGAAACTGCTTGCCGTTGTGGTCGTCGCCGATGCCACATGGGGGATGTATAAGAATTTTTGTAAAGGCACCTTATCGGTCAGTTTGTGCCTAATGACCGCGATTGCCCTACTCACCATGCCAAGCATCGCCACACAAATGGTTGTGTTGGTCATTGCGGCACTGATTGGGGCAAAATACCTGAAAGGTGAAACGCCAAGCGAGCCAAAGCCATTTAAACCGACTATCGCCCCTTTAGCGATCTTCGCTGCTTTGCTGATTGGCCTACCATTCTTTGCTCATTTGTCATCAACTCTTGAGCTATTTAACGACTTCTTTCAAGCCGGTAGCTTGGTGTTTGGTGGCGGCCATGTCGTACTACCACTACTGCAGAACATCGTGGGTGATCAACTTAGCCAAGATGCGTTCTTAACTGGATACGCCGCAGCGCAGGCCGTACCCGGTCCAATGTTTACTTTTGCCACTTACATTGGCTACGAGCTACAACCTAATGCTCCCATTGTTGGCGCACTGGTCGCAACCGTGGCGGTTTTTCTTCCGGGATTCTTATTGCTGCTGGGCGTTTTGAAAAACTGGCAGTCATTGGCGCAAAAGCCGCAAATTGCAGGCGCGGTTAGCGGCGTAAATGCCGCCGTGGTCGGCTTACTTGTTTCTGCACTTTACCAACCGGTATTCACCAGTGCGGTCATGGCTCCACTCGATGTCGCACTGATTTTGGCGGGTTTTTACCTAATGAAGCAACTCAAACTGCCTATTATCTGGATGGTGATTGCTTTTATTGTTGCTGGGCTTATCACTGGTTATCTATAAATGATAACGTCCATGAATAACAAGTTGGAATTCGCTTAATATTATTCCAGCGAGCGGAATGCAAAGCACTATTACAAAAGCGGCATGAGACCTTATTGGTTTTCTGCCGCTAGACCCACTCAAGATGTCCCTCGCTTTAAAAGTACGTCATTGGACGTATTCCCACTTTCCCACTTCCTGCCCATCCCTATCATTATCCCTTGTTCGATTTATCTCTTAATCGATTAAGCTCCGATCTATTGAATCGCGTTTACCCCGAATCATCACTTAGGACTCGATACAGATTGCCGCTCGCGCGTTGTTCTCATTGCGCGACTCTATATAAAAAAGAAGCATGATGTTGTCCGCCACTTTAATCGGCATGAATGATCAACGACTTATATTGATTGGCATTTTATTCATACTGATAGCGATACTGTTTGAGTCACAATCTGCGCTATCACCGCTTCACATTTTTCTCTCAATCCTTATCAACCTTTTAATTAACATGCTAAGGTTAACAAATAATTAACAACAATAATCCTTCATCAGGAAAGTAACGCTTCGCACCGTTATTGCTCTCCAATGTGCTAAGCCATACCCACCATCGTTCGAAGGGAATCTTTGCCAGTGACATGGAGTTAGACAATGATTCAGCCAAACCAATCAAGCCCAAACAACTTGACCGATAATGTAGGCCTGAGCTCGCACGCACCGGCCAGTGAGATGATCTTAAAGTGGGCGCAAGAACGCCCGAATGACATCTACCTCAAGCAAATCATTAACCGACAGTTTGTTGAATACACCTATGCCGATGTGGCGGACCAAGCACTGAAGCTTGCGACAGCACTGAAAAATTTGGGTCTCTCTCCCGGAGATCGCGTGGCTTTAGTCTCTAAAAATTGCGCGGAATGGTTTATTTGTGATTTAGCCATCATGCTAGGCGATTTTGTCAGCGTCCCGATCTTCCCAACCGCGGGCGCGGATACGATTGAATATTGTCTGAGCCACAGCGAGAGTAAGGTGTTGATCGGCGGAAAACTGGATGATGCTAAAGCGACTCAGCAAGTCATTGATGGGATGCCTGACTTAATCACCATCAGTATGGCCTACGACACCGCGCCACAGTGTCGACATACACTTAATGCACTCATCGATGAGTCAGAACCTAGCGAAGCACGCCCTCAGCATCATGATGACAAATTGATGTCGATTGTGTACACCTCTGGGACATCTGGCCTACCGAAAGGTGCGATGCTGACGTATGGCGCATTTGCTTGGTCAGTGCAGCAATTAATTGATCACATTCAAATTAAGCAGGGAGATCGACTGTTCTCTTACTTGCCTCTCGCGCACATCACTGAGCGGGTGTACATCTTCGGTTCTTCCATTATGGGAGGGATTCAAACAGCTTTTCCAGAGTCCCTTGATACCTTTATCGAAGACGTAAAAATGCAGCGACCGACTCTGTTTATTTCCGTCCCCCGTTTATGGACATTGTTTCAACAGCGAATCCAAGACAAGTTACCGCAGAAAAAACTGAATATTTTACTTAAAATTCCGTTCATCAATACGTTAATCAAGAAGAAACTCATCGAGGGTCTTGGGCTTGATCAAGCGCGTGTCTTAGGCTGTGGTTCTGCACCGGTTTCCCCTGCTCTCCTCTCTTGGTACCACAGTGTCGGCTTGAATATTACCGAAGCCTGGGGAATGACGGAGTCATTTGCCTATAGCACACTCAACTATCCGTTCAGAGCCGATAAAATTGGCACTGTCGGCAACGCAGGCCCGGGGATTGAACTCAAGATTGCTGCTGATGAAGAAATCATGGTTCGAGGTCTAGGATTATTCTCCGGCTACTATAAAAATGATGAAGCGACCCAAGAATCATTCAACGACGAGGGGTGGCTACATACCGGCGATATTGGCACTATCGATGATGAAGGTTATCTCACGATTCAAGGTCGTAAAAAGGACACCTTTAAAACGGCCAAAGGGAAATTTGTTGCCCCTGTACCGATTGAAAAGAAACTGTTTGAATACAGCCGAGTTGAAATGATGTGCTTAATTGGGTCAGGCTTGCCTACCCCTATTCTGCTTATTGTGCCTCATGAATTCCCCAATTTTGATCAAGATCGTTATGAAAGAACCACTGTTCGTATCATCGAACGAATGAATACAAAATTAGAATCGCATGAACAAATTAAAGGCGTATTGATGATCAAAGAGCCATGGAGCATCGAAAACGGAATATTAACGCCGACCTTGAAAATTAAACGTCATGTCCTAGAGAAAAAATATCACGATGTGGGTGCGAACTGGCCGCGAGATAAATTGGTCATCTGGGAGTAACACCAATCAACATCAATCTTTGAACATTCAGGCGGATAAAAATCGCGAAGAACGTCGTTGTACTTTATGAAAGAATGCCGTCGTTAGTATCATTGGTTAACGGTAATCTATGTCGATTTCTAAGTGATTTTTCTTGCGTAAATGTCTGAGCACTTACTGTTGCGGATTGATATAACCACTGAATACGTCGTCGCTCAATGACGCGACTTAGATTTGCTTTCTTTTTGTGTCGCTCTTACGCCGACAACGAAATTTGAATAACACCGACAAAGAAAAGCCCCTTAAGCTTACGCTTAAGGGGCTTTAAAATTATCGAGTTAACTTAAAGAATTACTTCTTCTCGTTACGCTCTTTAACTTCAGCAATTACTTGCTCAGCTACGTTGTTTGGACATGCAGCGTAACGTGAGAATTCCATAGAGAATTGACCACGGCCAGATGTCATAGTACGTAGAGTACCGATGTAACCAAACATTTCTGAAAGAGGTACGTCAGCTTTGATACGAACGCCAGTTAGACCAGCCATTTGGTCTTTGATCATGCCACGACGACGGTTAAGGTCACCGATTACATCACCAACGTGATCTTCTGGGCTGAATACGTCTACAGCCATGATTGGCTCTAGAAGTTGTGCACCAGCTTTAGGCATAGATTGACGGAATGCGCCTTTCGCTGCGATTTCAAATGCGATTGCAGATGAATCGACTGCGTGGAAGCCACCGTCAAGTAGTTCAACTTCAACGTCTAGAGTAGGGAAGCCAGCTAGTACGCCGTTTTCCATCATGCTAGCGAAGCCTTTTTCTACTGCAGGCCAGAATTCTTTTGGTACGTTACCGCCAACAACAGAAGACTTAAACGTGAAGCCAGAGTTTGGCTCACCAGGTCTTACACGGTAATCGATCTTACCGAACTGACCAGAACCACCAGACTGTTTCTTATGCGTGTAGCTATCTTCAACTTCTTTAGTGATAGTTTCACGGTAAGCAACCTGAGGTTTACCAACAGCCAAGTCAACACCGTAAGTACGCTTAAGGATGTCTACTTTGATGTCTAGGTGAAGTTCGCCCATACCTTTAAGGATAGTTTCGCCTGAATCTTCATCAGTCTCAACTTGGAACGTTGGATCTTCTGCAACCATTTTACCGATCGCGATACCCATTTTCTCAGAACCGCCTTTATCTTTTGGCGTTACAGCAATTGAGATTACTGGTTCTGGGAAGATCATTGGCTCAAGAGTACACTCGTGCTTAGGATCACATAGAGTATGACCAGTCTTAACGTTCTTCATACCTACTACAGCGATGATATCACCAGCTTGTGCAGTCGTTAGTTCAGTACGTTGGTCAGCTTGCATCTCAACCATACGGCCGATACGCTCAGTTTTACCTGTTGCTGAGTTAAGAATAGTGTCGCCTTTGTTCATCACACCTGAGTAGATACGGATGAACGTTAGAGCACCAAAGCGGTCGTCCATGATTTTGAACGCTAGCGCTTTTAGTGGTTCGTCAGCAGAAACAGTTGCTACTTCACCAGTCGCTTCACCAGTATCTGGATCAGTTAGAGGTTGAGGATCAACTTCTGTTGGAGCTGGTAGGTAAGCGATAACTGCATCAAGAATAAGCTGCATGCCTTTGTTCTTGAACGCTGAACCACAGAACGTTGGGAAGAAAGTACAAGTACGAGTACCAGCACGGATACAACGCTTGATTTCTTCGATAGTTGGCTCAGTGCCTTCCATGTACGCTTCCATTAGATCATCGTCTTGCTCAACAGCAGTTTCGATCATCTCTTCACGGTACATTTCAACGTCGTCAACCATGTCTGCAGGAACGTCAGACACTGTGTAGTTTTCTGGAAGACCAGAATCATCCCAAACGTAAGCTTTACGCTCAAGAACGTCTACCACACCTACGAAGTCATCTTCGCGGCCGATTGGTAGAGTCATGATTAGAGGCGTAGCGCCCAGTACTTTCTTAATTTGTTCAACAACATTAAGGAAGTCTGCACCCATACGGTCTAGTTTGTTTACGAAGATGATACGTGCAACTTCTGAGTCATTCGCATAACGCCAGTTAGTTTCTGACTGAGGTTCAACACCGCCAGAACCACAGAATACACCGATACCGCCATCAAGTACTTTAAGAGAACGGTAAACTTCAACTGTGAAGTCAACGTGTCCAGGAGTATCGATAACGTTAAAACGGTGGTCTTTCCAGAAACAGCTTACTGCTGCTGACTGGATAGTAATACCGCGCTCAGCTTCCTGTTCCATAAAGTCTGTAGTAGATTCACCATCGTGAACCTCACCAGTTTTGTGGATTTGACCTGTTAGCTTAAGGATACGCTCAGTGGTAGTAGTCTTACCCGCATCAACGTGCGCGAAAATACCAATGTTTCTGTATTTCGATAAATCTGCCATTGTCTTACTCTGTTAATAGGATATAAAATGCGCGCAGAGTATATCATATTCTGTCAAGACTGATACCTTTGCATGCAGTTGGATTGAAAAAAATATTTGGGTCTTTTCCCACTCAGAGAAAGGATAGCCAACTTTTCGTCGTTCGGCTTAAAGTCCCTTCTTTTCCTCCCTTTCTTTTCCTAAAACCTCTCAAATATCACTGTTTCAGCGCCCTATTTTCAGAGCTTAAAACAGACGTTATGTAAGAGTGGTCGATGGGTCAAAAAAGAGGAACATAACCTCGAAAACACGCTGTATTTTCTGCCGCGAGAGACGCGAAACTCGTTACGTTCAAATCAGGAATAGATCTAAGCATTCAATTTGCGCTAAGCCTAACGATTTTGTTCTGCGCTAGCAAGATGAAAAACGTCCATTTTTTAAGCAGATGATACTGAAAATTACCGAATCGCGTCAATTATAAGCGGTATCGCAAAAACAAGCTGGGGCTGAAAGTGGCTTGCCCCAATCATTCAGTGCAGCATAAAGCGATCTTCTACGCTGCACCTTGCTAAACAAAAGCAATAAAAAACGTTACAATTCGTCAAAAGCTTGAATCGCTTCTGAAAGCTTTTTCACGCCATGAATTTGCATGCCTGGGATGCCGCCCTTGGGCATATTCGCAGCAGGGACAATCGCGCGTTTAAAACCATGCTTAAACGCTTCATTTAAACGCTCTTGACCACTTGGTACCGGGCGAATTTCACCCGCAAGCCCTACCTCCCCAAACACCACCACATCTTTCGGCAAAGGTCGATCTCTGAAGCTGGAAAGTAAAGCCATCACCAACGCAAGATCCGCACTGGTTTCGGTCACTTTCACACCACCCACGACATTAACGAACACATCCTGGTCTGCCATTTGTAAGCCGCCATGTTTATGCAGCACAGCCAAAAGCAGTGATAAACGGTTTTGCTCTAAACCGACCGCCACGCGGCGAGGATTGCCCAATTGTGAATAGTCGACCAAGGCTTGAATTTCAACCAACAACGGACGCGTGCCCTCCCAGACAACCATCACGGAGCTGCCCGACGTCTCTTCTTCACCACGAGAAAGGAAAATCGCCGATGGGTTACTGACCTCACGCAAGCCTTGCTCTGTCATGGCGAACACACCGAGCTCATTCACCGCACCAAAGCGGTTTTTATGGCTACGTAGGGTGCGGAAGCGCGTATCAGTGCCACCATCAAGCAAGACAGAACAGTCAATAATATGCTCGAGTACTTTCGGCCCGGCTAAAGTGCCGTCTTTGGTCACGTGCCCAACCATAAATACGGCAACGTTGTTTTGTTTGGCATAACGAGTCAGCGCTGTAGCGGATTCACGCACCTGCGCCACCGTGCCCGGCGAAGATTGAACATCGGACACATGCATAACTTGAATGGAGTCAATCACCATGATTCTTGGCTGTTCTTTTTCAGCCACTTGGCAAATACGATCAACATTGGTTTCTGATAGCATTTTAAGGTGATCTTTTGGTAACCCTAGACGCGATGCACGCATGGCGACTTGCTGCAATGACTCTTCACCGGTGACATATAATGTTGGCATCTGAGCAGATAAAAGACACATGGTTTGTAGAAGCAATGTCGACTTACCCGCGCCAGGGCTACCACCAATCAAAATCGCCGCCCCCGGAACAATACCGCCACCAAGCACCCGATCAAGCTCTTTAAAACCACTGCTAAAACGCGGCACTTCTTGCAAGTTGATCTCAGCCAGCGTTTGCACTTGGCTTTCTGCTCCGGAACCGGCATATCCCGTTAGGCGCTCATTACGCGCCACAGACGGAGAAGCCGCTAGGCGAACCTCACTGATCGTATTCCAAGCGCCACATGCACTGCATTGACCCTGCCAACGAGGAAAGTCTGCCCCGCAATCATTACAAACGTATGCGCGTTTTGCTTTAGCCATGTGACCTCAATATATTTTTATGATGTTAACCGCCGAATAATGCATCTTATTGGCTTGATTCGCCGTAACATATCATTAAAGTTCTATTTATCAAGGCCGATATCAAGTTAGGCAAGGGCAGGCTTACAAAAAACATGCAGCAATCGGAAATCATTTCTCTCGCAGAGCGACTCATCCCTGTTTATCACACACAGGAGTTTGAACACCTTCTATCGCAATTGACCGATGGTGAACCGCCGTCGATTAAAATTCTTGTCAAAATGGAATTGAAACGTCAAATGTCGCCTTGTTATCGTTCTATTGATTTACGTGGACGAGTCCAAGGGGAATGCCGAGAATATGAGTTAGAGGGCATTACACACTGGCTCGATGATGTGGCATTTAACATTTACCATAAAAATGTGCGTAAGTTCCTTGGTTATACCGAAGGCGTCTTTGATGCGCTAAGTAATACGCACAATAGTTTTAAGGTGATGAATCAAAAAGGTAAGCCGCAAGGCGCCGATCTCATCAATACAAGCACTGCCATCGACTTTACCGCAGAACCTCTTGTGATGGGGTATGATCTGAAGCGTAAAGAAAACCGCCTACGAATCGCCACCCAGATTGAAATTCATCTGAACCACGAACAGAAAATTCATGGCATGACCGTGGATATTTCGCCCTCTGGTGGCAAAATTAAAGTCCCTTCTGCGTTTGATTACAAACTCGGTGAAGTCATCTCGATTTTTTTCACGGAGATCGCACGCAGCAATGATATTGCGGATATTGAAAAGTCTGTGTTTTATCGCATTGTGGGCATTGATCAGTCACTTGAAAATGATTCCATCCGTTTCTTAAGAGTCATCAAACTCGACGACAACCCTGTTGTCGACGACATCATTACCCATTTTTTGCACAGTCATTCACATAAAGCTCGCCATGATAATCAAGACAAAGTCATACGAGTTCGTTCACGCGGCTATGAAAATAACTATTTAAAACACACCTGCAATTTACCGCTTTTCTTCAGCGGTAATGAACTAAAATTGGTATTGATGACGGAGAACAACCAAGCCATCTGGCAATATTGGAATGATGAACGCAATCAATTGACGATCTCAAATCTGTTCAGTCAAGAGCGCATGGACCAACTGACGAAACCAGGCCTGCGTGGCAGTAACAATGTCATCTATGCATTCAAACACCTCCAAGGGAAAAAAGAGCGTTTCTTTTCGATGATGATGCCAGAATCGACACGAGAGATTCGTCAACTCTTTTGGCATGTCGGCGCAAGAAAGGAAAGCTGGAAAGTCTTCCGCCTATCGGTCTTTGAATTATCGGATTATGAACGCGACAACCTAGCCAATTTGACCTCACAATCGGCAGTGATTGCACAAAATCTCACGCACTTTGGCATGCTGCAAGAAATCGCTGATAGCGATACCGCGAAAGATTACCTGCTAACAGAAAAGCCACGCTTAGCCGCTAATAAATTGATGCCTTATTGTCATAAAAGAAGCAGTGCGAATACGCCAATCAGTCTTTATTTTGATGCTCAAAATCGTCGTCGCGAATCTCGCTATCAATTCCGTTCACCCCTGTTTTTATCCGCTCAAGGACAACAAGCGGCGGGTGTTACTTTAGATATTTCTCGGAGTGGTTTATATATCGCGCTGAGCAATCCTATCGATTTAAAAGCCGGCGATGACTGTGCGATTAACTTTAGTGAGTTGCAATTGTATGACCGTACTTTACCGCTCAATAATGTGCCTTATAACGTGGTGCGAATTAGCCCAGGAGGCAAACGGGTACAACTGGCAATGGATGAAAATAGCCAAAGTCTAAAAACGATGGCCTTTTTTGTGCGTTTGATTGAACACAATCAAGCCAAGTTAATTCCTAAACCTGAAATATTACCCAGCTCTGAATTGCTGGAGAATCTACATAATATTCTGCTGGATAAAATGGTCAGTACCCCCCTATTTATCGAGAAGAAAGAAACCAGCTTAAAACCTAAGGTGATTGGCGTTAATTATCCACTGCCGCCGCATCTTGCACTGTTTACCCATTTGAGCCCTCAAAATAAATTGTCGCTGGAACCCATCTATAAAGGCAGAACCACAACCCTTTTAGCGGCCCCAATGAAACGCATTGAAGGAGCTCGCCCACAATATCAAGAGCTGTATATTTCAGTATTGAAATTAGGACAACGCATTCAATCACTCACGACCAAACTTGCGAATGATTTTGAATCGACTCAAGAGCGTATTGGCTTTATTAAGAACGCGCAAAGCATGGGCGGATTCTTCGCTATTCGAATCAGTGCCGCGCCAGTGTTTGATCCTCTCACCGCTCTATTACGCAGCGATTTGGAAGAACTCAGCAGCATCAATATCCATCAAGCGCGGGCGCTAGAAAAAGAAATTTGCTCCATCGTGGGGTACAGTGAATACATTGATATTACAGAGGAAGTCTTGATTCGCCTTGAATTAACTCAGTAGGAAGGGGCAAGCTCTAATAGCAAAAAGCGAACCTCGGCTCGCTTTTTTGCTATTACATCATGGATTGGTGTTACGATTTTATTGAGGTAGCGGTTTAAAGCTGATCTTTTGTTGCTGGATAAGCTGAGCGGATAAAATACACAGAACCCCGCCCAATCCAACATAGCGCACAGCACTTTGTGCTTGTTGCTCCACTTTAGGTTTAGCATGATAAGCAATACCTAACCCCGCCACCCCCATCATCGCTAAATCGTTCGCACCATCACCCACGGCAATCGTGTTATGCACTTCAATTTGATGCTGCTCCGCTAGCTGTAACAGGATTTCCGCTTTAGTTTGCGCAGAAACCACCTCACCCAACACTTGCCCAGTAAGCTTGCCATCAATAATTTCTAAAACATTCGACTGAGCATGATCAAGATTCAGCATTTGCTGTAGATGATCGGAGAAATAGGTAAATCCACCAGAAGCGACGGCAGTCTTCCAACCAAACCTTTGTAAGGTTGTCACAAGCTCACCTAAATCTGGCATCAATGGTAATGATTGGCGCACTTGGCTAAGAATGCCCTCATCGGCACCCGCTAATTTACCGACACGTTGGCGTAAACTCTGTTCAAAATCCAACTCACCTTGCATTGCACGCTCGGTGATCTCAGACACTTCCTCTCCCACACCAGCGATCTTAGCGATTTCATCAATGCACTCAATTTGAATCGCGGTCGAATCCATGTCCATCACAATCAAGCCAGGCTTCGTTAAATCGGGGATATCTCTTATCGCGGCATAATCGAGCTCTAACCCTTGTAAGATTTCTTCCAGTTCTGAATTTAATTCACCCGCCATTAGGGCGACTTCATACTGCCCTACTTTCCAGACATCGACGATGCGATTGTATTCACCGGTAAAGAAATCGATATCATCAAATTGGCGCGCATTAAGGTAATGCCCAAAGACAATCCAGCCGGCTTTTTTGCGGTCAAAGTTCGTTGACTGTTGGGTTTCAGGTAAGCGATTGAGTAACGTCGTATGACGTCGAATTGATAAGGTATTAAACATGTCCATGTCAAAAATTCCTGTTAAAATTGCTTCCACGTTACCCTATTGCAATTTGATAACGCAAGTCTCAATATGCGCAGTGTATACGATAATTTTAGTTTTATCCCGTAAGTCAGCGCTCGCGAGAGTGTGGCAAAGCGGTATTGGAAGGTAACTCATGGACTCTTCTCTGTTTTCATTTCGTATGGCAATACGCGCGCTAGCAATCCTATTTTTGATTGCAGGCGGCGTGATGATTGCGGTAAACAGTGTAAAAATCACAAAGGGTAATGAACAGATACAAGCAAACCAGTTAGAAACGTTGACCAAGGTGCTGATTTCACAAGCCTCACTGTCTGCTGGTTCAATGATCGCAGAAGGCGATCAAGAACGATTGCTGAAACTAAGCAATCAGCTTTCTCAAGATAAATTGGTGTTTGATGCGACAATCTATAACGCAGAAGGGATTCGTTTAGCCTCGAGCGACAAAGCCAAATCGGTACGTGAAATACTGGGGTTAGACACCCCGCTTGAAACCGCGCGCATTGGACGCCAGCAACTGGTTGAGCCAATCATGCATGACAATGCGATTGTGGGCTTCATTCGTATGACGTTTGAAACCGGTAAGCTCACCGCGTTTTCTGATCACTACTATCGGAAGAGTGATCGATATATGTATTCCATGGTCGGCGTTTGTTTTATTGCTGGCTTCTTACTTGCCTTTATCATTCGCCGTAAACCCAAAAGCAAAGGCGAGAATTTACTGCTGAAAGACGTGTAATTTCGATAGTGTTAATCGCAAAAAAAAACCTCAGCCAAGCTGAGGTTTTTTTATCTCTAATGATTTAGAGCGCTTATTCAGCATCACCGATGATGACTGAATCTAGTGCAATCAACATCATTTCGTTGAACGTGTTTTGGCGCTCTTCAGAAGACGTTTGCTCACCTGTTTTGATGTGATCTGAAACCGTACAGATAGTCAGTGCTTTCGCGCCGTATTCTGCGGCAACGCCGTAGATACCTGCCGCTTCCATTTCAACACCGATGATGCCGTACTTGTCCATTACATCGAACATGTCTGGATCTGGCGTGTAGAACAATTCCGCTGAGAATAGGTTGCCCACTTTTACATCGATGCCACGTGCTTTTGCCGCTTCTTCAGCAGCACGAACCATTTTGTAATCTGCAATTGCTGCAAAATCATGATCTTTAAAGCGAATACGGTTCACTTTAGAGTCAGTACATGCACCCATGCCGATAACAACATCGCGCACTTTAATGTCTTCGCTTACCGCGCCACAGCTACCAACACGGATGACTTTCTTAACACCAAAGTCTTTGATTAGCTCTGTCACATAAATTGAGCATGAAGGAATACCCATGCCGTGGCCCATCACAGAGATCTTACGACCTTTGTAAGTACCAGTGTAACCGAACATATTACGAACATCACATACTTGAACTACGTCTTCTAGGAACGTTTCTGCAATGTACTTAGCACGTAGCGGGTCGCCTGGCATTAGAACGACGTCTGCAAATGCACCCATTTCAGCATTAATATGTGGAGTTGCCATTTGTGTATTCCTTTTCAATATATAAGTAAGGCGTTACGACTATCCGCAACGCCATTAAGTAATTTACAAGAAGCTTTTGCCATAATCCATCGGAGATGTAGCAAAATAGCCTGCAAGCGACTGACCAATGTCAGCAAAGGTGTCACGCAAGCCTAATGAGCCCGCAGGCACCTTGTGACCATAAACAATCACTGGGATGTGCTCGCGAGTATGATCAGTACCTTGCCAAGTCGGATCACAACCGTGATCAGCGGTCAGGATCAGAATGTCATCTTCTTGCATCAATTCTAGAACTTCATTGATGCGGCCATCGAAATATTCTAGCGCTGCTGCGTAACCCGCAACATCACGACGGTGACCGTATGCCGAGTCAAAATCAACAAAGTTGGTGAAGACAATCGTATTGTCACCCGCTTGTTTGATTTGCTCTAGTGTCGCCTCAAATAACGCTGGGATACCGGTCGCTTTGACTTTTTTGCTGATGCCACAGTTGGCGTAGATATCAGCAATCTTACCAATCGACACTACCTGACCTTGCTTCTCTTCAACCAGTTTTTGCAACACGGTGATCGCCGGTGGCTCAACCGATAAATCACGACGGTTACCGGTACGTTCAAACTGACCTTTACCCGGGCCAATGAATGGACGGGCGATCACACGGCCAATGTTGTAATCCGCTAATTCTTCGCGCGCAATCTGGCAAAGCTCAAGCAGGCGATCCAAGCCGAAAGTCTCTTCATGACAAGCAATCTGGAAGACAGAATCCGCCGAGGTGTAGAAAATTGGCAGGCCAGTTTTCATGTGCTCTTCGCCTAAATCATCAAGAACTTGTGTGCCTGATGCATGGCAGTTACCTAGATAGTCTTCTAGGCCAGCACGCGCTAGAATTCGATCCGTTAGCTCTTTCGGGAAGCTATTGCTCTTATCAGTAAAGTAACCCCAATCAAATAACACGGGTACGCCAGCAATTTCCCAGTGACCCGATGGTGTATCTTTACCAGAAGACAGCTCAGCCGCATGGCCGTAAGCCCCAATAATTTCAACGTCAGCGTCAAGGCCAGCAGCGAATTGACCGGTCGATTCTTTGTGCGCCATCG
Organism: Vibrio renipiscarius; assembly: GCF_000827885.1. GTDB lineage: Bacteria > Pseudomonadota > Gammaproteobacteria > Enterobacterales > Vibrionaceae > Vibrio > Vibrio renipiscarius. Next base: position 57,316 of record NZ_JTKH01000008.1, read on the forward strand.
CCAAGCCAAGCTTAGACAAGTTTGGTAGTTTCAGTGCGCCACTGCGATCGGCGTTATCCGCCAAGCCTTTCGCACACTGCTCTGCAATATGGCCCATCGTGTCAGCGCCAACATCACCAAACTGCGCAGCATCTGCCGTTTCACCGATACCAAATGAGTCTAGGACTAAAATAAATGCTCTTTTCATTACTCGTTCCTCAGGCCCACTTGGAATTCGTTATTATTAAGTAGGCCTTAATTAAATTTTAAACGTCTTCAGCGCGAATTTGACCGTATACATTTGGGGTTGGTGTGTACTCTCCACCAATCTCAATCGCATTGCGCAGAGCTTTCGCCGCTTCTTGCCACTGCTCTTCTGAGCGGGCATGAATCATTGCCAGTGGTTGGTTCTCGTCAGCCACTTCGCCTAAGCGAATGAACTGGTCAAAACCAACCGCGTAGTCGATTTCATCCGTCGCCACACGGCGGCCACCGCCCATAGAAACCACGGCCATACCAATCGCACGGGTATCCATCGCAGACACCACACCATTTTGCTCAGCAAACACTGGCTTGATGATCGGCGCTTTTTCTAAATAGTTATCGTAGTGAGCAACAAAGTCTGCCGGGCCACCAAGGCCTGCCACCATCTTACCAAAACACTCTGCCGCTTTACCGTTATCCAGCACTTCCATCAGCTTGGCATTCGCTTCTTCGCTGTCTTTTGCCAGCTTAGCCAACACCAACATTTCCCCACAAGATGCCAAGGTCACTTCGAGCAAACGAGGGTTACGGTATTCACCGGTTAGGAAACGCACCGCTTCACGCACTTCGACCGCGTTACCCGCTGATGAAGCCAATACTTGGTTCATATCCGTTAGGATTGCGGTGGTTTTAGTACCTGCGCCATTGGCAACGGCCACGATTGATTTTGCCAGCTCTTCTGATGCTTCATAAGTCGGCATAAAGGCGCCTGAACCGACTTTGACATCCATTACTAATGATTCAAGACCTGCAGCCAGTTTCTTAGACAGAATTGAAGCGGTGATCAACGAGATGTTGTCCACGGTTGCGGTAATATCACGCGTTGCGTATACACGCTTATCTGCCGGCGCAAGATCGCCTGTTTGGCCAATAATCGCCACACCCGCGTCTTTGGTGACTTGACCAAAAACGTCATTGGTTGGGGTGATGTTGTAGCCAGGAATCGATTCAAGTTTATCAAGCGTGCCGCCTGTGTGGCCAAGGCCACGACCAGAGATCATCGGAACGAAACCGCCACATGCTGCCACCATAGGGCCAAGCATCAGAGAAGTTACGTCACCCACGCCACCGGTTGAATGTTTATCAACAATCGGGCCACCAAAGTTCATGTGGCTCCAATCGATAACCATGCCTGAATCACGCATTGCGCACGTTAGGGCAATACGCTCTGGCATCGTCATTTCATTGAAGAAAATCGTCATCGCAAACGCCGCGATCTGACCTTCGGATACGGTATTGTTTGCCACGCCTTGAATAAAGAAGTTGATCTCGTCGCTGGTCAGCACTTCGCCGTCGCGTTTTTTACGAATGATCTCTTGAGGTAAGTACATTAGATCCTCCCATACTCGTGCGAGTTATGGTTGTAGGGAATAGAGGTAAAACTAGGGTGGCGTTCCACCACCCTAAATTCATACAGACACGAATTGATTTCGTTTGTTACCCGAGATAGTTGCTGGGTAACTTAGTAAGCAGTTGGGTCTGCTTTTTCGTCTGTGACTTCTAATGTATTTAGTAAGCTTGTTAGTAGGCTTGATGCACCAAAACGGTAGTGGCGAGCATCAACCCAGTTATCACCAAGAATGTCGTCAGCCATCGCTAGGTAAGCCGCTGCATCTTCAGCAGTACGTACACCACCCGCTGGTTTAAAACCAACCGTCTCAGCTACGCCCATATCACGAATCACTTCTAGCATCATGCGTGCGTATTCTGGCGTCGCGTTTACTGGCACTTTACCCGTTGAGGTTTTGATGAAATCAGCACCCGCTTCGATACAGATTTGAGAAGCTTGCTTGATTAGCGCTTCTTCTTTTAGCTCACCCGTTTCGATGATCACTTTTAGTAGTACGTCAGTACCACACGCTGCTTTACATTGCTTAACTAGCTCAACGCCCACTTCTGCATTACCGGCAATAAGCGCACGGTATGGGAATACAACGTCAACTTCATCCGCACCGTATGCAACCGCTGCTTTGGTTTCCGCAACAGCAATCTCGATGTCGTCGTTACCGTGTGGGAAGTTTGTTACCGTTGCGATACGCACGTTTGGCGTACCTTGTTCGCGAAGTGTCTTCTTAGCAATAGGAATAAAGCGAGGGTAGATACAGATCGCAGCAGTATTGCCAACGGCTGTTTTTGCGTCATGACAAAGAGAAATCACTTTTGCATCTGTGTCGTCATCATTTAGCGTCGTTAGATCCATTAGTTGAAGTGCACGTAACGCTGCTGCTTTTAAATCGCTCATTTCTATCTCCGATAAGTATTCAAAAATGTGACTGCTTCTTACCTAGTTATTATAGGTTGAGAACGCAGTTATTGATGAACGGACTTGGTTCCTTGAAGACTCGTGGCAAATAGCGAATCTGCCCCAATTGCTATCCTTGTCACCGCACAGTACCAGTTTGGCCTATGGCACAACAATCTATGATTGCGGTGTCTTTAATATCATATAGTGCATAAAAACGCTTGCGCTATATGCCTTTGGACAGCATTGATTTGCTGGCCTGTATAAATTCATTGCTGAGTCGAATTCATTTCAACCCACATTGCATTGATGGCTTTAGATTATCGACATTCACCGCAAAACTGTAGTACCAAAAAGAACGCAAACGGTTTGTATCTCAAAAAAGATGCCTTGAACTTGGCGCAATAGACTCGGTGAAAAAACCGCGTGCACATCGCCGCTAAATTCAAGTAAAAAAATACCCTGTCGCAATCTCTTGCTCCAGGGTATTGTTTCAAGTGACGTCTATAATTATCGAGCGTGGATTACATGCTTGATAGTGTTAGACAGAAACCTGCAATTGTTGCTGCCATTAGGTTAGATAACGTACCAGCAAGTACTGCTTTAATACCCATGCGCGCAATGTCACTGCGACGGGTTGGTGCTAGAGAACCTAGGCCACCTAGTAGAATCGCGATAGATGAAAGGTTCGCGAAACCACATAGTGCAAATGAGATGATAGCCATTGTCTTCGGTGAAATCATTTCACCTGTTGATGGTACTACCGTGTCAGCAATCAATACACCGTCAACTAGGTGAGGGATGTATGGAGTAAAGTTTAGGTATGCAACGAATTCATTCACAACCAGTTTCTGACCGATGAATGAACCAGCAAAGACTGCTTCGTCCATTGGCACACCAATTAGGAATGCTAGAGGAGAGAATGCGTAACCTAGAATCAGTTCTAGAGTCAGTTCAGGCATACCGAACCAACCACCGATACCACCAAGCATACCGTTCACAAGAGCAATTAGACCTACGAATGCGATTAGCATTGCACCAACGTTTAGTGCTAGTTGTAGACCTGCTGCTGCGCCGCCTGCTGCTGCGTCGATAACGTTTGCAGGTTTGTCGTCGCCGCCGTCCATTGCTTCTTGGATGTCTTCTTGAGGCTTATCAACTTCAGGGTAAAGAATCTTAGCAAACAGTAGACCACCAGGTGCCGCCATGAATGATGCTGCTACTAGGTACTCTAGTGGCACGCCCATTTGTGCGTAACCGGCTAGTACACCACCAGCAACCGATGCTAGACCACCACACATTACTGCGAATAGTTCAGATTGAGTCATCTTAGGAACAAACGGACGAACCACTAGAGGTGCTTCAGTTTGACCGACGAAAATGTTCGCCGCTGCAGACATTGATTCCGCACGAGAAGTGCCAAGCGCTTTTTGTAGTGCGCCACCAAGAATGCGGATAACCCACTGCATAACGCCGATGTAGTAAAGAACCGAAATCAGTGCAGAGAAGAAAATTAGCGTTGGAAGTACGCGGAATGCGAAGATGAAACCGCCGCCGCCGAATAGTTCGAACATCTTGCCAGAAACAAGACCGCCGAATAGGAAGTCGGTACCTGCGTTACCGTAATTGATAACGTTAGAAACCCCTTGTGAAAAACCGTTTAATAGATCACGGCCCCATGGTACGTATAAAACGAATGCACCAAGGATAAATTGAATAGCGAAAGCGCCACCCACAGTTCTAAAATTGATAGCTTTGCGGTTAGATGAAAATGCAAATGCAATAGCAATAAGCACTACCATACCGACTAGGCTCATAAACAGGCTCATGGTTTATGACTTCCTTATAAGTTATTTATTGGCGTGTTACAAAATGGAGCTCGAAAAGCGGGGCAATTATACGCATCCCACCCATGATAAAGTAATGCGCCCTTCACACTTTCTTATACGATCCAGGCATTATTCAATCATAAATGTGATCTAGATCCACAAGTTGAGATGTTAAATTCACAAGAAGTACAAATAATTTAGAATTTATTCACAAATATTTAGAGCCAAATTGCTATTTCGCCAAACGTTTTCAGCAACCGTTTGCCTATCTTGCTGCTGCAATTGCCCGAGATGCTCCAAAATCATAGGCAAACGTTTGGGATGATTGGGCTCACCTTGATACCCCATCAAGGGCATATCTGGAGCATCCGTTTCTAACACCAAAGAAGAGAGTGGCAGTTGAGCGACAGCTTGACGCGTTTTATTCGCTCGCGGATAGGTAATCACCCCACCGATACCAAGATAAAAGCCTAAATCGATAAATTGCATCGCTTGTTGGTAGCTACCCGAAAATCCATGCAGAATGCCTCCGTACTCAAAACGCGATTGCTTGAGTAGTTGTATCAGTCGATTATGGGTCTTACGAGCATGGAGAATCATTGGTAATCGATGCTGCTTAGCAAGCGCAACTTGATCAAGAAAAAAAGCCTCTTGCTGCGCCATAGGGATATCCACCATCGCATCTAATCCACACTCACCAATCGCGACGCATCGCGAGCCACGAGACGCGATTTTTTCATCTAACGCTGCCACAGCATCGTGTGATTGTTGCGCAAGAAAATAAGGATGGAATCCCAGCGCGTAATAAATCGAGGGAAATTGCTCACTGAGTAACGCCAAGCGAGACCAGTTTTCAACTCCCGTTGCAGGCAGCAGTAACCGTTCAACGCCGGTTTGTTGAGCGCTTTGGAGGTGTTGTTCGATATTCGCCGCAAAAGGCGCAAAATCTAAATGGCAGTGGGTATCAAAAAGGCGCATTACTGCTGCGCCTTAGAAGAGGGGTTGGATTGTTTTTGTGCGCATGGGTCCGCGCGGTAAGCAACGCAACTGCGCTTTTGCTCTGGGGTCAGTCCCATCGACAAACACCATTGATCGTACTTTTTTAACCAGCGTCTAAACCAAGCCCACATACGTCGTCCCTTTTTTATTGCTCAGCGCGCTTAAACATCAACTCGGTCGGTGTTGATTCTTCTTCAACAAAGTAATAACCCGCCACGTCAAACTGAGTGAGATCCGCCACACTTGAGATGCGATTCTCAATAATATAGCGTGCCATCATGCCACGTGCTTTCTTCGCGTAAAAACTGATCACCTTGTATTGACCGTTTTTACAGTCTTTAAAGATCGGCGTAATGACCTGCGCATCTAACGCTTTTGGTTTCACCGCTTTAAAATACTCATTCGATGCCAGATTGATCAAAACGTTGTCACCCTGTTCATTGATCGCTTGGTTCAGTTTATCCGTAATCACACTCCCCCAGAACTGATACAAGTTCGCACCATTGTCATTCGCGAGCTTAGTCCCCATCTCAAGACGGTAAGGCTGCATCAGGTCAAGCGGCTTGAGTAAGCCATACAAGCCAGACAACATACGTAGATGCTGCTGTGCATAGTCGAAATCGTCCTCTGACAGCGTTTCGGCGTCTAAACCGGTATAGACGTCGCCCTTAAAGGCTAAGATCGCCTGACGAGCGTTCTGGGGCGTAAACGTCTCTTCCCACTCTTGAAAACGACCAACGTTCAAATCCGCAATTTTATCGCTGACCTTCATCAAGCTCGCCACATCCGCCGGCGTCAACTGGCGACATACTTCAATCAACTGCTTAGAGTACGCAACCAACTCCGGCTGAGTGAACCGTTCTGTCGCCAATGGCGATTCATAATCTAAGGTCTTGGCAGGGGAAACAACTATCAGCATGACTTTACTCTTCCATTTATCATCAGATGATTAGAGTACAAAAAAAGCCATGCAATGTCTGCATGGCTTTATGTATCAATTCAATCGTTTCTATCTATTGGCTACGATTCTTTTTTCTTCTCATCCGTATACCAGATACCTTCTTCAAGCTGAGATTTCAGCTCTGGGTATTCATTGGCATCAAACGTCGGCAGTTTGCCTTCTTTTAACTGGCGGTTGTAATCTTTCGCCAGTTTAATCACCGTACCGGAAAGTAAAATGATCGCCACCAAGTTCACGATAGCCATTAAGCCCATAGAAACATCGGCCAATGCCCACACGACTGGTAGTGATGCTAGCGCACCAAACATAACCATACCAAGAACGATAATACGGAACAGGCCAAGACCCGCTTTGTGGTTATGCTCTAAGAAGATTAAGTTCGTTTCTGCGTACGAGTAGTTAGCAATGATTGAGGTGAAAGCGAAGAAGAAAATCGCGACCGCAACAAAGATGCTGCCCCAATTACCAACTTGCGAGCTGAGAGCCGCTTGAGTCAGTTCGATACCGGTCACTTGACCACCAGGAACAAACTCACCTGACATTAAGATAATCGACACTGTCGCCGAACAAATCACAATCGTATCAACAAAAACACCGAGCATTTGCACATAACCTTGTGATGCCGGGTGTGGTGGGTACGGTGTGGCAGATGCAGCTGCGTTTGGCGCAGAACCCATACCCGCTTCGTTCGAGAACAAACCGCGTTTTACGCCGTTAATCATTGCTTGAGCGATCGCATAACCGACACCACCCGCCGCCGCTTCTTGCAGACCAAAGGCGCTCTTAACGATCAACGTTATGATTGCAGGCAGTTTTTCGATATTGGCAATCATCACAAACAGCGCAAGTGCTAGGTAAGCTGTTGCCATGATTGGCACAACCAGCTCAGCCACGCGTGCAATACGCTTGATACCACCAAAAATAACAATGGCAGACAGCAACACAACCACGATACCGACGTACTTATCATCCCAACCAAATGCATTGTGCATTGCGTTGGCAATCGAGTTTGCTTGAACCGCGTTGAAAACCAGACCAAAAGCGATGATGAGGAAAATGGAGAACAGCACGCCCATCCAGCGCATGCCCAAGCCTTTTTCCATGTAGTAAGCCGGACCACCACGGTAGTTACCGTCGTCGTCTTTTGTTTTGTATAACTGTGCAAGTGTACTTTCGGCAAATGATGTTGCCATGCCAAGCATCGCAATCAACCACATCCAGAAGATCGCACCAGGACCACCGGCGGTTAGTGCAACAGCAACACCAGCCATGTTACCAGTACCCACACGCGCAGCCAGACTGGTACAAAGAGCTTGGAAAGAAGAGATACCAGCTTTGTCTGCTTTACGACTGTTCTTCAACACTGAGAACATGTGGCCAAAATGGCGGAACTGAATGAATCCGAGACGGATTGTGAAGTAGACGCCCACGCCGACCAAAAGATAAACAAGAATCGACCCCCAAAGCAGGTCGTTCATTAAATTGATTAAGTCTGTCATAACATCCTCATAGTGAGTTTCGTCGATCTTGCTTCCTTGCCATCCATCTAGCTGCGTCACTAAGTGTCAATTCTTAGTAGTGTATATTTTATTTTTATCAGCTGAGATATGTAAAACTCGCTTCATGCTTCCGTTTCACGTACCGACGTAATTTTTGACGGGCGGATAATGCAGTGAAGAATAGCAAAAATCAATATGCACACTGGTGCAATAGAATGTTATATTTCACTATAAAGTCACTAATGATTAACACAAAAAAGAACAAGCACCCCACAAAGCTGACACAATACCGCCAACTTTTAACAACAAGCCAAATCTATCAATAGCAATGAAAACAGCATCCGATAAAAATCGACTAACGCCTTGTCTCTACTGGTTTAACTGCACAAAGAGTGTGACTTACTCCCCATTTCCTATGCGACTTGTCCACGGTGGTAATCAGACCAAGGTTACACCTGATCTTAGCACCAACTTAAAACAGCCAGTTAACATCAAAAATAGCCAAAATTAATCGTTTTCACACGGACGAATGCGCACTTTTTGTACAGCAGCGATTTATAAAAACGTACTTCGAGCACAAAACGCCATTAAAAATTCACTGGATCGCAACAAATGAGAAATCAATCATAGTTAGCCTTTAATCTCAATGGTATTTAATCTAACCAAGAACAACGTACAACAGAGGTAGCATATGGATGGCTTAAACTTTGATGACATGATAGACATGGACTTCTCTCGAGGTCGCTCAGCAAAATCAAAACCTGTTAAACGTAAATGGAGAGAAATTGAGGCAATTCAGGATCGCCGTCGCTTAGAAAAAGAATTGCGCGATATGGATATCGGCTTAGACAAGATGGAACACTTAGAATTTTAAACAACCCAATTGAAATAATTAAAGAGGCGCACAAGGCGCCTCTTACACTTTACTCACAACAACGTCATGTTAGCCCGTTTCGCGAACTCGCTTAGCCAATTGAGCGTAATGTTCAGCAATCGTCTCACCAAACACAGGATCATCTTCATCCCCTGTGTATTGAGATTGAACCTTCTGCCAATCTTCTGCTATAAAGCGCTCACATATCATGGGTAAAATCGTCGTCTCTTCCAACGTTAAATGATCTTTTTGCGCGTGCATAAAAGACTCTAACTGTTCGATAAAGAGATGATGGGGCACGACAGCGTCTTGGAGGATCATTTCGACAATATTCATAAACGCATGAGTCTTGCATTCTAATAGCTTATGCTCAAACGCCAGATTATCCATGTCTTCACGCGCGCCATAATGCTCGCGATAATAATGATAAAGAATATCTTCTTTAGGATGATGGTGTTTCTCTGAATATTCAGACAAATAGTCCACCACCTCTTTAATTAAGCTGTAATTGACTGGCTGCTCTTGCTTTAGCAAATCAACTTTATTCGCCAATATGGCCAGTAAGCGTACTATATAGCTATGCTCTCGCCTGATTTGCTCAATCATCATCGCGTTTCTCCTTAAACACATACTCTTTGTAAGTGTATAAGAAAACCCGCGATAAGGTTTAGAGGCTGTTCAAAAAAACACCCTTCGGGCGATCGGCTTTCTACCCACCGGATAAATAAGAGTGATGATGGCCCCTCTCTAACGCTGTTTTTCCATCAAACAGAAGTCGGTAATGCCCAGTCAATCGGCGCGACACCCTGCTCGACTAACCATTGATTCGCTTTTGAAAAATGCTGGCACCCCAAGAAACCGCGATGAGCAGACAAAGGTGAAGGATGCGGCGCTTCGAGTACATAATGTTTCGTGCGATCGATAAAACGCCCTTTCTTCTGAGCATGTGCCCCCCACAATAGAAACACGATACCGGTATCGCGTTGGTCCAATGCTTCAATCACTTTATCGGTGTATGCCTCCCAACCGGTTGTTTTCGCATGTGAGTGCGCTTTGCCCTGCTCAACCGTCAGCACGGTATTAAGTAACAACACCCCTTGCTCCGCCCAAGATTGCAAATAGCCATGTTGAGGGACAGTAAAGCCATCAATATCTTGTACCAACTCTTTGTATATGTTCACGAGTGATGGCGGGGTTTTGATCCCCGGCAGCACAGAGAAACATAAGCCATGGGCTTGATCTGGACCGTGGTACGGGTCTTGACCCAAGATGACGACTTTTACCTGGGCAAAAGGAGTGCTATTAAAAGCATTGAAAACCGCACTCTCAGGGGGAAAAATCACTTTTCCTTCCGCGCGTTGCTCGGCTACGTAAGTCAATGTTTGCTTAAAGTAAGGCTGCTGCTGTTCGTCGCCGATCACATCATCCCAAGTTGATAACTTCGTCATCATAATTATCCTCTATATAGATGCGCGTCATTGTCGCAAAAAATGAAAGAAAAACGAATCGCAACAGGCAATGCCTTACGCTTGGCAATGCCAGTCGCGAAGTTGCTTAATTTCCGCCGCCCACAAATCAGGTTCAATGGTTTCCAAGATTAACGGGATACCATCAAAACGTGCATCTTTGGCAATGTACTCAAAACACGCCCAGCCAATATGCCCTTTACCCAAAGCATGATGGCGATCTAATTTGCTGCCTAGCGTCGATTTTGCATCGTTAATGTGCATCGCTTTTAAATATCGCATACCCACAACTCGATCAAACTCAGCAAAGGTCGCTTCACACGCTTCGTGGCTCGAAAGATCGTACCCCGCGGCAAAGGTATGGCAAGTATCAAGACAGACACCAATTCGTGATTTATCGTCCACTTGCTCAATGATCGCCGCAAGATGTTCAAATTTCCACCCCAAGTTTGAACCTTGACCGGCGGTATTTTCTACAACCGCAATGACCTCTGGTACCGCTTGATGCGCCAAATTGATCGATTCAGCAATCGCCGCCAAACACTCACTTTCTGAGATCTTGTTAAGATGACTGCCCGGATGAAAATTCAGTAACGTCAGGCCCAATTGATGGCAACGCGCCATTTCATCAATAAAAGCAGCACGCGATTTCTCACGCTTTTCTTCTTCTGGCGCACCCAAATTAATCAAATAAGAATCGTGAGGCAAAATCTGGTCGGCACTAAAACCCAACATTTTACAGTTTGCTTTAAAGGCACTTATCGTTTTGGCCTCAAGAGGCTTTGCTGCCCATTGACGTTGATTTTTAGTGAATAAAGCAAACGCGTTCGCGCCAATTTCTCGTGCTCTCATTGGCGCTTGATCAACACCACCCGCGGCAGAAACGTGGGCACCGATGTACTTACTTCCGAAATTTTTACTCATGTTATTTGATCACTTTACTCTTTCAATGTGCTCAACACGTAACAAAGGCTTAGCTCGATGTTCGTGCTTAAAATCCGTCATTTTGTAGTTAATTTACGACAAAATGACCATTGTAACTATTTTTTATATTATAAAATAAATTGTAATCTTGCGTTTTTAAAGCATTTTGTTGATTTAACGCAATAAAATCACCTTCAAAAAAATAAGGTTTTTAGTTGTTTTTTGACCTAAATCAATATTATTATAGTGGATATTAGCTATATAATAATTAGCTCAACAAAATATTGAAAACTAACACCAATAACACCACAGAAAATGTGGATTAGGAGAAAGTAATGATTCAAGGCATCCAAATTACTAAAGCAGCTAACGACGACCTACTAAACTCAATCTGGCTACTAGACAGCGAAAAGAACGAAGCACGTTGTGTTGCTGCGTCTGCTGGTTTTGAAGCTGACCAAGTTATTGCAATTAACGATCTAGGTGAGTACGAAAGCCGTGAAGTGGCAATCGAAACTGCACCACGTATCGAAGGTGGCCAACACCTAAACGTTAACGTTCTACGTCGTGAAACTCTTGAAGATGCAGTTGCACACCCAGAGAACTACCCACAGCTAACGATCCGTGTATCAGGCTACGCTGTACGTTTTAACTCACTAACGACTGAACAGCAACGCGACGTTATCGCGCGTACGTTCACTGAGTCTCTATAATTTAGCTCGTCACTGACGAAGATAAATTTAGACACCGATTTGAAAAGCAGGCCAAGCGCCTGCTTTTCTTTATCTCGGCGGCCTAGCCCTGTCGAGACACCGTAAATGGATAATAAAAATAACCCATTACGGCGTAGTGCAAAGAGCAATCTAAGTATCAAGGAGCTTGATTATCCATTATCAACGCCATCACTTAGCCTCTTCTGCGCTGCATTTTATTGCTCAACACACTATCGGCAAACCATTCGAAAGAATGGGACGCAAAGCTTCCGGTCTAACGATAATCATTATCTACGATAGCGGGGCCACCACTTGATCATTCAATCAAGTGCTGAGGGTTTACCCCTTTTCACATGCTGAGGTGTGGCATTTTTTGTCAACCTATAAAGGAACATGTGATGTCATCACGTTCAAATAAAACTCTTCTTGCACTTGCACTGACCGCACTAAGCGGCAATGTCGCTGCACATGGCTATGTCTCTGCCGTTAATGATGGTATTGCGGCAGGCCGCGTCACATTGTGTAAATTCCCAACCTCAGATACGAATGAAAAAAACAGTAACTGCGGCGCCATTCAATACGAACCACAAAGCGTAGAAGGCCCAGAAGGTTTCCCTGAAGCCGGACCTGCCGATGGTAAAATCGCAAGTGCTCAATCTGCTCTCGCCACGGCACTAGACGAACAGACTGCCGATCGCTGGGTAAAACGCCCTATCACTGCGGGTAAACAAAATTTTGAATGGACCTTTACGGCAAACCACGTCACCCGTGATTGGAAATACTACATCACAAAGCCTGATTGGAATTCAAATGACGTACTTACTCGCCAATCCTTTGATCTGACGCCTTTCTGTGTGGTTGAAGGCAATATGGTTCAACCACCAAAACAGGTAAGCCATGAGTGTAACGTACCTGAACGTCAAGGCTACCATGTGATTCTGGCCGTTTGGGATGTGGGCGATACCGCTGCCGCGTTTTACAATGTGATTGACGTGAAGTTTGATGGTCAAGGTCCTGTTTTACCTGAATGGAATCAAGCTGGCCAAATCAATCCAACCATGGATCTGAATATCGGCGATCGCGTTTTCACTCGTGTGTTTGATCATGCAGGTGAAAACAACGCTTACCGCACAGAGTTAACCATCGATAGCGTCGCGCTAACACAAGCGAAAAACTGGTCTTACGCTCTAGCAAGCAAGGTAAACCAAGAACAAACCGCAATCAAAGCAGGCGAACACAAACAAGGTGCTTTCACACCTGTTTACGGCTCTAACCCTGTTTATCTTCAAGCAGAGAGCACACTCACTCGCGTAGAAGTTGGCTATGATATCGAAACGACAGAACCTGATTACGCCCTGAGTGTGGAAGGACTGGCGACAGAATATACCATCACAGAACAACCAACCGAATTGGCATTAACCTTGAATGCGACCGGCGATTTGCAGGCAGAACTCACGGTTTACAACCACGCGCGTGAACCACTCGCGAGTTGGAACGGTTCTCTAACCGATGGTCAATATCAACCAGTAAACCTAACTCTGACCAAATCAGAAGCTGGCCACCATATGCTGATCAGTCGTATCAAGGATCAGGCAGGTAATTTGATTAACCAAGAAATGTTCGATTTCCACTTGGTTGCAGACGTAACGCCACCACCAGTGGGCGAATACGACTTTGTATTCCCGGAAGGCGTTAAGAGCTACACAGCAGGCACACAAGTACTTGCTACTGATGGCCACATTTACCAATGTAAACCGTTCCCATACTCTGGCTACTGCTCACAGTGGACACAAACGGCGACACAATACGAACCAGCAACCGGTTCTCATTGGTCAATGGCGTGGGATAAAGTGAACTAAATTTTTCGCCCCACTGGATCAAGTTGCGATTCGATCACAGAACAACAACGGCACTCTTTGTAGTGCCGTTTTTTATGTGCGTACTGAGGTAAATTTCGCTACATTTTTCGCTACATTACCTCATTCATTCCCAAAATTCATACGATAACCTTATGTTACTCGAAGGTATTGAAACTCTGGTTACCCTTAGCAAAGCTAAGACAATGAGTTGCAGTAATTCGTAACAAATAACACCACCTAACCACAATAAATTAACATGACAACCAAGGTGCTAGCATTCTTCCTCCGCATGGAAACATGCGAATGTGACGAAAATCAAAATTAATTAAATTTCTTATTAAACAATGCATTAAATACAAAAAAGACGTTATATTGCTGCCGAAAAATGCAATCTAAAATGCAATCTAATATTCTATAAAGGCATGTATAAAAATGAAGAGTAAAAACCTTGCAGCTCTAGGCATCCTACTTACGTTAGTCGGTTGTGGTGGTGGCGATAGTGATTCAAAACCGTCTGGAGATAATGGTGGTAACGAAGGCGGTAACGGCGGAGAACCAACACCACCTGCGACAAACCTAATCACTAGCTGGCCAATGTCAAAAGTGATAGCAGAAATCGCAGCGACCAACGTAACGCAAACCGTAGACAGCAACGTTTGTAGCAACGATAACAACCATAAAAAACCAACCGTTGAGACAGCGAACTTTATTGTGAGCACCATGAATGGTACGCAAGATGACGTCATCAAGGCTGCAAAAATCACTCAGGCTAGTTTTAATGAATTATTAGTCCATACCAAGCTAACGCCTGCTGAGTTGAATCTATCAGCTAATAGTAAATGGACGGCGTGTTTCAGCAATAAAAATATCGGAACCGATAATAGCCAAGGTACCGGATATCCCGATCGCTTTGATTTTGCTCCTAGCACTCTTGATGTGACCCATCCTGATTTTACTGATACTTCAATTCTAACTAAACATGAATTGTTCCATACCATTCAAGCCGAGTTGCTCGGCGATTCAGAACCATATGACCATTTACCACGTTGGTTCCAAGAAGGTTCAGCAGAACTCTTTGCTGGTCGTCACATCAGGATTACTAGCCACAAACATGATGAGTTTGCAATAGATGCAGATAGAACGCCACTTTCGATAGAAACGTATAATGACGAACTGGCTGTGATGAGTGAGCCCCTAATTAAAGCTGCATATGAAGACCATATGTACAATCTCTATCATGACAACGTAAACTATCTAGTAGCCCAAGGCTTAAGTGTTAAAGATACACTTACCTTAATTCGAGATTCATCCGGTCAACAATTTGATACCGCTATTGGCGCTGTCGAACAAAAACTTAACTTGCCTACTCCGTATATTGAACTTCGCGATGATGTGAACTCTTACCGAAACAATGTTATTGACACACTTCATAAGCAGGAAATCACCGCAGCGTACATCGATGATATTCAAGCAAATGTATCGCAAATCATTATTACATCAAAAGGAAAAGAAGATACGGTCGCAACCGGCAGTGTTAACCGTGCCCAAAACCAATATGCCATCAATGGACGCATTGCTGATGGTAACTATGATGCGTATGCATCAGTAAAGCTGGGCGAAAACGATGACATTATGTATGGCCCTATTGATGTAACTGTTAAAAATAACGTTTTGGGATCGCTCGACTTTACGGGGGCTCCCGCACTAGCTGACTAACGACATGAAATTATCGTAATGTAATCTCCACTGACTGATTTGAACAAGTAAATTGATCAATGGCGTGGGATAAAGTGAACTAAATTTTTCGCCCCACTGGATCAAATTGCTATTCGATCACAGAACAACAACGGCACTCTTTGTAGTGCCGTTTTTTTATATGCGAACTCAGTAAAATTTCGCTACATTGTGCGATTCATTCCTTAAATTCATACGAACACCCCATGTTACTTGAAGGTATTGAGACACTAGTTACCCTGAGCAAAGCCAAGACGATGAGTCGTACTGGCAGTTTGCTCTACATTAGTCAATCGGCAGTCAGTAAGCGTATTGCGAACTTAGAAAAAAAACTCGGTAAAAAGCTGATTGTGCCAGATGGCAGAAATGTTCGATTGACGAGCGAAGCCATCAATCTCATTGACAATATCAGCCCTACGTTCAATGAATTACGCGGTTTGATCTATGAACAGCAAAGCGTAAAAGAAAACAGTACGCTTAACATCGATTGTTCAGAAACGCTTGTCGCGGGCTATTTAGCGTCTATTTTAGGTGAGTATTTCGAGCAGGATCCTTATCTCAGCATTACCACTAATCATACGCCAAGGATTATTGAACACGTTCAATCGGGTAAAGCTCACTTGGGAATTTGTGCCGGAAACCTGCCCGCACATCATCAATTAATGACCTTTCATTTGTTTGATGAACCCTTTTACATCGTCTTTAGTCGCCACTTAAATGCACTACCAGACACGATCATTACCAATGATCTCTCCAATCCTGCGAACTCATACCAGCAAGCGATCTTGAGCCACCTGAACATGCATCCAATCATGCAGATGGACTCGTACTCTGCCGCCGCAAAACTGGCATTATCGGGGATTGCACCGGCTCTTGTTCCCTTATCCGTCATTAATACCCTGCAGATAGAGCCACGCCACTGCTATGATTTCGAGCCCTTACAATCCTTATCGCGCTCGATCAATATTTGCCTGCGTCCTTCATCGTACCGAAATAGCCGCATCAAAAAATTGATAACAACCATTGCTGATGCTGTTGCCAAAGTAACTTCGTTGCCATCAGTAGCGACATCACAATCACCAAGGGTCTGATCCACTTTTGTCCTTTCGTCACCACGACGCGCGCTCCAAGTTGAGCGCCAATAAAGCCGCCCACAGCCATGACTAAACCCAGTTCCCATACCGGTAAACCCGCCAAAATAAAGAACAGCAAAGCGGTAATGTTCGACGTAAAATTAAGCACCTTGGTACGCGCGGTCGCATCCACTAAAGAAAAATGCCCCAACGCGACAAAACAAACGGTAAAGATAGACCCCGTTCCTGGACCGAAAAAACCATCGTAGAAACCAACACCACCACCAACACAGAAAGCAAACATCGCTTCAGATAGCTTTGCTTGGCCTTTTTGCTCACGGGTCTTCGGCATTAATAAGAAATAAACTGAGATCGCCACCAGCAAAATCGGGATCAGACTGGTTAATATTCCCGCATCAATATGCTGCACCGATTCCGCCCCAACCGCTGAACCGATAAACGTGCAAGCGATCGCTAACCTCATCTCTTTAATGCTCACCATACCGCTGCGAACAAAGTACCAACTGGCTGAGAAACTCCCAAAAGAACTCTGCAACTTATTGGTCGCGAGCGCTTGCGTCGGTGGCACACCTGCCGCTAAAAGCGCGGGTAAGGTTAATAAGCCACCACCACCGGCCATCGCATCAATAAATCCGGCAAGAGTGGCCACTAAAAAGAGCAGTGAGAGTATTTCGAAAGATAATTCCATTCTGTATTCAACGCTAATAAATCGGATAGCCGTACGTTATCACCCGCGAATCAATTCAGTTAACGAAAGATTCGATAGCAACCTATTCCTGTATTTCCACAATAGCGATCGTGGCACGATCACATTCCTCTCTCTGAACCATCATTTTTCCGTTTGGAATCGCTGTGAATCAAGCATAAAAAAACCCGCTCAATGAGCGGGCTTGTTTTATTGTTCTCTACGATTATGCGTTGTTTGCATCAATCTTAGCGTGCAACTCTTGCAGTGACGTCACTGAGCTCTTCGCATCAGAATGATGAGCCATACACGTTGCGAATGCAGCATTCAGCGTCGTTGTATAGTTCACTTTCTCAGCCAAGGCACCACGACGAAGTACTTTAGAGTCTTCAATCGCTTGGCGACCTGCCGCCGTGTTCACAATGTAGGTGTATTCATTGTTCTTGATACGGTCAAGAATATGAGGGCGACCTTCGTGAACCTTATTGACTAAGCGTGGGTTAATGCCCGCTTCGCCAAGAATCACCGCGGTACCGTGTGTTGCATCAAGCTTGTAGCCTAGATCCAGCAGTTTAGACGCTAAATCAACCACACGTTGCTTGTCACCATCACGAACAGACAGAAGTGCTCGGCCACCTTCAGGATAAACGCTACCACAGCCCAATTCTGCTTTTGCAAAGGCTTCAGCAAACGTTGCGCCAACACCCATTACCTCACCGGTAGAGCGCATTTCTGGGCCTAACAGTGGGTCAACACCTGGGAATTTGTTGAATGGCAACACCACTTCTTTCACAGAGTAGTAAGGTGGGATGATCTCTTTAGTAAAGCCTTGTGACTCTAGAGATTGACCCGCCATTACGCGCGCTGCAATTTTCGCGAGTGGTGCACCGGTCGCTTTAGAAACAAACGGTACCGTACGCGCTGCACGTGGGTTGACTTCAATTAGGTAAACTTCATTGTCTTTCACCGCGAACTGCGTATTCATTAGACCACGAACACCCAACTCAAACGCTAGCTTCTCAACTTGCTCGCGCATCACATCTTGGATTTCTTGGCTTAGCGTGTAGGCAGGAAGAGAACATGCTGAGTCACCTGAGTGAACACCCGCTTGTTCGATATGCTCCATGATACCGCCAATCACCACGCGCTCACCGTCACAAATCGCATCGACGTCAACTTCGATCGCATCATCAAGGAAGCTATCAAGTAGAACAGGAGATTCGTTTGAAACGCTGACTGCTTCATTAAAGTAGCGACGTAAGTCTTGCTCATCGTATACGATTTCCATCGCACGACCACCCAGTACATAAGAAGGACGTACAACGAGTGGGAAACCGATTTCGCGAGATTTCTCTACCGCTTGTTCCATGGTGGTTACGGTCGCATTTTCTGGCTGAAGTAGGCCCAAACGGTCTACCGCAACTTGGAAACGCTCACGGTCTTCTGCACGGTCAATTGCGTCTGGGCTAGTACCGATGATTGGTACACCTGCCGCTTCAAGAGCACGAGCCAGTTTCAGTGGTGTTTGGCCACCGTACTGAACGATCACGCCTTTAGGCTTCTCAACACGAGCGATAGAAAGAACATCTTCTAAAGTAACCGGTTCGAAGTACAGACGGTCAGACGTATCGTAGTCAGTTGAAACGGTCTCAGGGTTACAGTTAACCATGATAGTCTCAAAGCCATCTTCACGAAGAGCCAGTGACGCGTGCACACAACAGTAGTCAAACTCAATACCTTGGCCGATACGGTTTGGACCGCCGCCAAGAATCATGATTTTTTCTTTGTCTGTCGGATTTGCTTCACATTCTTCATCATAAGAAGAGTACATGTATGCCGTATCAGAAGAGAATTCTGCCGCACACGTATCCACACGCTTATAAACCGGGTGAATATTGAACTGGTCACGTAGGCGACGAATTTCGCTTTCCGCTACACCAAGCAGTTTTGATAGACGCGCATCAGCAAAACCTTTGCGCTTCAGCTTACGCAGTAGATCTTCGGTCAAACCAGCAAAGCCACCCGCTTTAACCACTTCTTCCATTTTCACTAGGTCTTCGATTTGAACTAGGAACCAGCGGTCGATTTGCGTTAGGTTAAAGACGCCATCAACGGATAGGCCAGCACGGAATGCATCCGCGATGTACCAAATACGCTCTGCACCAGCTTCTTTAAGTTCGTGGCGGATTTTTGATAGTGCGTCAGGTGAATCAAGATCCACCATCTCATCAAAACCGTTCGCACCAACTTCTAAGCCGCGTAGTGCTTTTTGTAGCGATTCTTGTTGGTTACGACCAATGGCCATAACCTCACCCACTGACTTCATTTGCGTCGTTAGACGGTCATTTGCACCGGCAAATTTCTCGAAGTTAAAACGAGGGATTTTAGTCACAACGTAGTCGATGGTTGGTTCAAATGACGCTGGCGTTGCGCCACCTGTGATGTCGTTCATCAACTCATCAAGCGTAAAGCCAACCGCCAATTTCGCTGCTACTTTTGCAATCGGGAAGCCGGTTGCTTTTGAAGCCAATGCAGAAGAGCGAGATACACGTGGGTTCATCTCGATGATAACCATGCGGCCATCTTTCGGGTTGATACCAAACTGTACGTTTGAACCACCGGTTTCAACACCAATCTCACGCAGTACCGCTAGAGAAGCGTTACGCATTAATTGGTATTCTTTATCGGTCAACGTTTGCGCCGGCGCAACCGTGATTGAGTCACCGGTGTGAATGCCCATTGGGTCTAGGTTTTCAATTGTACAGACGATGATACAGTTGTCGTTCTTATCGCGAACCACTTCCATCTCGTACTCTTTCCAACCAATCAATGACTCATCGATGAGCAGCTCGTTAGTTGGAGAAAGATCCAAACCTCGGCGACAAATTTCTTCAAATTCTTCTTTGTTGTATGCAATACCGCCGCCTGTACCACCCATGGTGAACGAAGGACGAATGATACAAGGGAAGCCAACCATTTCTTGAACTTTGTAAGCTTCTTCCATGGTTTTTGCAGTGTCTGCCGTTGGACATTCAAGGCCAATCGACTTCATTGCTTTATCAAAACGAGAACGGTCTTCCGCTTTATCAATCGCATCCGCCGTTGCGCCGATCATCTCTACGCCAAATTCAGCAAGAACGCCGTGCTTCTCTAGGTCTAGAGCACAGTTAAGCGCCGTTTGACCACCCATTGTAGGCAGTACCGCATCTGGGCGCTCTTTTTCAATGATCTTACGTACTACTTCCCACTGAATTGGTTCGATGTAAGTTGCATCGGCCATCTCTGGGTCAGTCATAATAGTGGCAGGGTTTGAGTTCACAAGGATAACTCGGTAACCCTCTTCGCGCAGTGCTTTACACGCTTGTGCGCCAGAGTAGTCAAACTCACATGCCTGACCGATTACAATCGGACCAGCACCAAGAATTAGAATACTTTGAATGTCAGTACGTTTTGGCATTATCTACTACTCCGAATTAAGCGCTGTGTTTTTTGATGAGTTCGATGAAATGGTCAAATAGTGGAGCTGCGTCTTCAGGACCTGGGCTCGCTTCTGGGTGACCTTGGAAACTGAATGCTGGTTTGTCAGTGCGGTGAATACCTTGCAAAGAACCGTCAAACAGAGAGACGTGCGTGGCACGTAGCGTTTCCGGCAGCGTATTTTCATCCGCAGCAAAACCATGGTTTTGTGATGTAATCATCACGACACCGCGGTCCAAATCTTTTACTGGGTGGTTCGCACCGTGGTGACCAAATTTCATTTTCACCGTTTGCGCACCAGAGGCCAGCGCAAGAATTTGGTGACCTAGACAGATACCAAATAATGGGATGCTTTTTTCTAGGAAAACCTTAGTCGCTTCAATCGCGTAAGTACACGGAGCTGGGTCACCAGGGCCATTTGATAGGAATACACCATCAGGCTTAAGTGCTAGCACTTCTTCCGCTGAGGTTTCAGCCGGTACTACCGTTAGGCGGCAGCCGCGGTCAACCAACATGCGTAGGATATTTCTTTTGGCTCCAAAGTCATAAGCGACAACGTGGTATGGCAATTCACTGTCGTCTTTTGCTTCAGGAAGACCACCCTCGAGCGTCCACGAACCTTGTTTCCATTGATACGCTTCTTTTGTTGTAACTTCTTTCGCAAGGTCCATACCTTTCAAGCCAGGGAATTCTTTCGCTTTCGCAAGTGCCAGCGCTTCGTCGAGGTTCTTTCCATTGATAGAAGAGCCTGCCACGATGCAGCCATTTTGGGCACCTTTTTCACGAAGAATACGAGTAAGTTTGCGAGTATCAATATCTGCGATGCCGACAATGTTTTGCGACTTGAGATAATCAGAAAGGGATTGTTCGTTACGGAAATTAGAAGCGATAAGAGGGAGATCGCGAATCACAAGGCCTTGTGCATGAATTGAAGAAGATTCTTCGTCTTCGGAATTGGTTCCGGTATTGCCAATGTGAGGATAAGTAAGAGTGACGATTTGTTGTGAATAGGAAGGATCAGTAAGAATTTCTTGGTACCCCGTCATCGAGGTATTAAAAACGACTTCCCCAACAGAAATACCATCTGCGCCGATGGACACTCCGCTGAACACTGTCCCATCTTCCAGGACTAACAGTGCTAATTTACTCAAGGCAACCTCCAGAATAAAAATGCATAAAAAATAAATTAATTTGCAATATCGCCTTTAATTTTGCCATAAAAAAGCATTTTTAGGTCTGACAGACAAATTGGCGTTATTCTAATAATGCTTGTGACCAGTGTCAACATTCATAGTAAAATAAAATGCATATTTACGACGCTTTATTATAAAACCATGTCAAAACAGCCAAAAAAACAAGTTTGATGACCTTTAGGTTGTCGATTGGAACCGAGTTTGAGAAATCCACTCTGATTACAATCAAAAGACAAAATCAAAAAGAAAACAAAACAAAGCAAACGTTACTTACACAGTTATAATATGCAAAATAGAGCACTTAACACAACAATTAGACTGAAACCCAAATAAATACAGCAATAACCAGCCAATAAGAGGCAATTTTGACAAGTTAACTTTTATCGCCATTTTCAACAGATACAAAAAACGCCAGCCTAGGCTGACGCATAAATATGTTTAATGACTTTTTGTCTGCTTTACTGCAATGCGCAGTTAAAGATCGTTTAGACCGAGTACGTCCGTCATCGTATAGAAACCTGAAGGCTTACCATTTAACCAAACGGCCGCTTTCACCGCGCCATTTGCAAAGGTCATGCGGTCAGTCGCCTTATGGGTGATCTCCACACGTTCACCAATATCGGCAAACATAGCGGTGTGCTCACCGACGATATCGCCCGCACGGATAGTGGCAAAACCAATCTCATCTCTGCTGCGCTCACCGGTAATGCCTTCACGCGCGTAAACTGCGACATCATTGAGCTTATTACCCATTGCGCCTGCAATCGCCTCACCCATACCAATCGCGGTACCTGAAGGTGCATCCACTTTGTGACGGTGGTGTGCTTCGACAATTTCGATATCACAATAGTCGCCCATCACTTTGGCGGCTTTTTCGAGTAGCTTAAACACGAGATTAACGCCAACAGAATAGTTTGGCGCCATTACAACCGGGATTTCCGTTGCAACAGCATCAATGCGTTCGCGTTCTTGGTCACTAAAACCAGTCGTACCGATAACGATACTCTTACCGTGGGCACGGCAAAGTTCTAAGTTGGTTAATGTGCTGCTTGGTGCAGTAAAATCGATAATGACATCAAAGCGGTCAATTTGAGAGGCGAGATCATTGGTTAAGACAATATCAAACTTGCCTTCACCACATAGTTCACCAACGTCTACCCCAACCAGTGATGACTCTGGGCGCTCTGATGCCGCTCCAACTTGAGACTCCGGGTTAAGATGCGTTGCTTTAACTAAGTTTCGGCCCATACGGCCTGCCGCTCCTGCGATTGCAATTCTGACCATTGCACTCATTCTCCATTTTGGTGTTACGAGATGAAAAGATCCTCACCTCGAGAAAACGATCTTGTGCACTAAACTACCAATAAACGACTGTGGTGGCTAGCTTTTTGAGACATAGATCATGAAAACTCTTTGATCACACGCTGTAAAATCGGCACGTTTGCCTCCGGAAAGGCATAGTTTTCTAACCGTTTGATCGTGACCCATTCGCCTTGTTGCCCTTCACGCCCATAGGGTTCACCGGCAAATGCTGTCACGAGAATAAAATCAAATTTCAGCGATTTCTCTGGGTAATCATATTCTAAGTGTTCAAATACGCACTGCTCTGTCACCTGAATACCAATCTCTTCGTCCAACTCCCGAATCATCGCTTGCTCGATGCTTTCCCCGCTCTCAACCTTACCGCCGGGAAATTCCCAAAAACCGCCTTTATGCTTATCATCTGGACGTTTAGTGATAAAAATTTGCGATTTATCTTGATTGAAAATCACCGCCGCAACGATATGGATTCTTTTCATATAATGGTGTTCCTAACGAAAGCTCTTAACTGACCTAACTTATACGGCGTCATCCTCAAGAGGGAGGGACGACCGAGTTGGGGATCTCATACCACCACAAATCGATGCTAAATCATCAGATTCGCTACTACGCTCATTCTCCACTCTAGGGAATGACGTAAACAGACGGGTATACAAATTTTACTTAAAAAAAGAGCCGCCTAAGCGACTCTCTCTTTATTTAGTAAACTTTATGAATCTAAAGTTAACCAATTTGACCATGGCATTGTTTGTACTTCTTGCCGCTACCACATGGGCAAGGCTCATTACGGCCAACTTTACGCTCATCACGAACGACTGTCTGTGGCTGTGCGTCTGATACCTCTTCATCATCAGCAAGCTGATTATGCGCGCTTGCATGCTGTGCTTGCGCATGACGAGCGGCTTCTTCTGCTTGTGCACGACGCTGTGCTTCCATTTGTTCAACTTCTTCTTGCTGTTGAACACGCACGCGCGATAGAACCATGACTACGTCTGTTTTCAATGACTCTAGTAACCCTTCAAACAGTTCAAACGACTCACGCTTGTACTCTTGTTTCGGGTTTTTCTGTGCATAGCCACGTAGATGGATACCTTGGCGCAAATGATCCATTGCTGCTAGGTGTTCTTTCCACAAGGTATCAAGCGTTTGTAGCATGACTGATTTTTCGAAGTTACGCAGTACTTGCTCACCCACGACTTCTTCTTTCTTACGGTAAGCTGCAACCGCTAGGTCGATGATCTTCTCGCGTAACGCTTCTTCGTACAGTTTATCATCGGCTTCTAGCCACTGTTTGATTGGCGCATCGATATCAAAGTCATTCTTCAGACGATGCTGAAGACCTTCAATATCCCACATTTCTTCTAGAGATTGTGGTGGAATGTATTCATCAATGATTGCGGTTAATACGTCAGCGCGGTTTAGCTCAATCATTTCGCTGATGTTTTCAGCAACCATCAGCTCATCACGAAGTTCGTAAACCACTTTACGTTGATCGTTCGCAACATCATCGTACTCAAGTAGCTGTTTACGGATATCGAAGTTACGACCTTCTACTTTACGTTGTGCTTTTTCAATTGAGCGAGACAGCATCTTAGACTCAATCGCTTCACCTTCTTCCATACCACTTTGAATAAGGCTCGCCATGCGATCAGAAGTAAAGATACGCAGTAGTGAGTCTTCCATTGATAGGTAGAAACGTGAAGAACCCGCATCACCTTGACGACCTGAACGACCACGTAACTGGTTATCAATACGGCGAGATTCATGACGCTCAGTACCAATAATGTGTAGGCCACCAGCAGCAAGAACTTGATCGTGGACCACTTTCCATTCTGCTTTGATCGCGTCAATTTGTTCTTTGCTTGGGTTGTCTAATTGCTCAACTTTAGACTGCCAGCTACCCCCTAACACGATATCGGTACCACGACCGGCCATGTTGGTTGCAATGGTAACAGCACCTGGAGTACCCGCTTCAGCTACGATTTCCGCTTCACGTTCATGGAACTTAGCGTTCAATACGTTGTGCTTAATCTTCGCTTGTTGCAGTGCATTTGACAGTAATTCCGATTTTTCGATCGAAACCGTACCAACAAGTGATGGCTGACCTTTCGCAACGCGCTCTTTAATGTCTTCAATGATGGCATTAAATTTGTCAACTTCAGTGCGGTATACCATATCTGGCATATCGTCACGAATCATTGGCTTGTTGGTTGGGATAACCACTGTTTCCAAACCGTAAATCGATTGGAATTCGAATGCTTCTGTATCCGCAGTACCCGTCATACCCGACAGCTTGTCGTACAGACGGAAGAAGTTCTGGAAGGTGATCGACGCGAGTGTTTGGTTCTCGTTTTGGATCTTAACGCCTTCTTTTGCTTCTACCGCTTGGTGCAAACCTTCAGACCAACGACGACCCGGCATAGTACGGCCCGTATGTTCATCGACAATCACTACTTCGCCATCTTCATTGACGATGTAATCGACGTTTTTCTCGAACAGTACGTGGGCACGCAGCGCCGCATTGACGTGATGCAATAGGCTAATGTTGGTTGGTGAGTAAAGGGTATCGCCCTCTTCCATCAAACCATTTTTGTACATCAACTCTTCAACAAACTCTTGGCCTGTTTCGGTCAAATATACCTGTTTCGATTTTTCATCTAGGGTGTAGTGGCCATCACCACGGTATTCTTCTGAGTCTTCCTGATCCTGCTTTTGCAGCAGAGGAATAAGAATATTGATTTTGGTGTAAAGCTCAGAGCTGTCTTCGGCAGGGCCAGAAATAATCAACGGCGTACGCGCCTCATCGATTAAGATCGAGTCTACTTCATCGACTACGGCAAAGAAACGTGAACGCTGAACACGGTCTTCCGCACGGAAAGCCATGTTGTCACGCAGGTAGTCAAAACCAAATTCGTTGTTAGTGCCGTAAAGAATATCCGCTAGGTAAGCTTCTTTTTTCGCTTGAGGAGGCATGTTTGGCACGTTAACGCCAACAGTCATACCAAGGAATTCAAACAATGGGCGGTTGGTTTCTGCATCACGAGACGCTAAGTAGTCGTTCACTGTCACAATGTGAACGCCATGGCCTGGAAGCGCATTAAGGTAAGCAGGCAAAGTCGCCGTTAGCGTTTTACCTTCACCCGTACGCATCTCAGCAATTTGACCAGCGTTAAGCACCATGCCGCCGACTAGCTGCATGTCGAAATGACGCATGCCGTAAACACGTTTCGATGCTTCACGAACCGTCGCAAATGCTTCTGGTAGTAATTTATCAAGCTCTTCGCCTTGCTCTAAACGCAGGCGGAATTCAACCGTTTTGGCCTTTAATTCTTCATCAGAGAGAGCTTCAAACGTTGGCTCGTAATTATTGATCTCTTTTACAATTTTCTTAAGGCGACGCAAGGTACGGTCATTGCGACTGCCAATTACCTTTGTCAGTAGCTTAGTAATCATCTTGTATGAATCTCTCTATCATTCGATCGGGCACGATCGTATCTTAATGCCTTCAGTCTCTACCAGTTTAAAACTAAGAATACTGAGCTAAATCATTAATCCCAAATATTGTGGTCGGGACTTTCATTTTCAAGGCTTAAGCTGTTTTAAGTGGCGATTAGTGTAAGGAATTTTATCACGAACAACCAATCTGTTAGTGATTTGTTTGAAGCACTTGTGATTTTTTCATCTTGAACGGCGTAACTTTATCCGTTAGAAGGGCTATTCGTCACTGACAGGGTTGGTTAAACTAGAAGTATCACATTTGATAAGGGCATCTAATGCGCGACCATCGTCCTACACTCAGTAACGATATTATCTCAGATTCACGCTTTGCCGACTTACAAAAGCACGCCAAAGAGATCATCGCAATCAATGATCTGCTCAAAGACATTTTACCGAAACACACGGTAGAACATTGCCGAGCGGCAAATGTTCGCGATGGACAATTGGTGCTTGAAGTGGCGAGTGCCGCGATGAAGATGAAGCTCAGTTACGATCGACTGTATATTCTAAGCCAACTTCGTAACCAAGGCTTTGCTCGTTTAATTGCAATTGATGTGCAGATTAACCCCGAATTGTATCGCTCACAAAAGACCCAAAAACCAGAAGCCATAAAACCGCGCGAACCGATTTCTGAGGTTGCCGCTGA
Organism: Vibrio renipiscarius; assembly: GCF_000827885.1. Taxonomy (GTDB): domain Bacteria; phylum Pseudomonadota; class Gammaproteobacteria; order Enterobacterales; family Vibrionaceae; genus Vibrio; species Vibrio renipiscarius. Next base: position 84,572 of record NZ_JTKH01000008.1, read on the forward strand.
ATATCTTCAAGGTATCGCAGAAAATGCGCCGCCAAAGATCAAGGCGCGCTTAGAAAGTTTGGCGAAGTTAGCTCAACAAAAGAAAGGGCAATAGCTTAGGCGGACGGAGAATCAAACAGAAGATTCAGGTTGGGTTTTCGCAATATTCCGATGTAAAAAAACCAGTCATTCGACTGGTTTTTTTTATTCTTCACGCTTAAGCGAGAACCATGCTTGGGTCAGCAAAAGCAACCGGAGAGGTTTGCTCTTCTTCGAAAGTCACCCATTCCCATGCTTCTTGATCAGCAAGTACTGAGCGTAGAAGTTGGTTATTTAAGCCATGGCCCGATTTGAATGCGCGGAATTCACCGATGATTGGGTGGCCACACATGTAAAGGTCACCAATCGCGTCCAACACTTTATGAGTCACGAATTCGTTCTCAAAGCGTAGGCCTTCTTCATTCAAAATACGGTATTCGTCAAGTACGATAGCGTTATCAAAGCTGCCGCCTAAAACAAGGTTTTGTGACTGAAGGTATTCAATATCACGCATAAAACCAAATGTACGAGCTCGTGAAATCTGCTTCACAAAATCTTGTGAAGAGAAGTCAAACACTAGGTGTTGCTCGTCAGCATCAATGGCTGGGTGATTGAATTCAATCTCAAAATCCATACGGAAACCGTTGTAAGGCTTAAATTCAGCCCACTTATCGCCATCTTCGAAGCGAACCGGTTTCTTAATACGGATGAAGCGTTTAGCTGCGTTTTGCTCTTCGATACCTGCTTGTTGTAGCAAGAATACAAATGGGCTCGCACTGCCATCCATAATTGGGATTTCAGGTGCATCAACTTCAATAATGACGTTATCGATACCCATGCCTGCTAATGCTGCATTTAAGTGTTCAACCGTTGAGATACGAATACCTTGGTCATTCACAAGAGCAGTACATAGCATGGTGTCACGAACTGATTCTGGATCCGCTGGAAAATCAACAGGAGGATTTACGTCTGTACGACGGTAAATGACACCTGTATTTGCAGCCGCTGGGCGAAGAGTAAGGGCAACTTTACGGCCGGAGTGTAAACCAACACCGATCGTTTTTACCATTTCTTTCAGAGTACGTTGTCTGATCATCTGCTTGCCTCAGGGTTTAGTGCTACAAATCGCGGTCGATGTAATCATCGGCCGCGAATAATACCACAATTTAGAACCATGTCAAAATTGACGCGATTAGTCAGCTTGACGACGTAGAAACGCTGGAATGTCTAAATACCCATCTTTTTCTACTTTTGGCGCCGTGCTTTGGCCTGAACCATTGCTTGCTGACGCAGAAGTGGTGGCCGGTGAAGTGACTTGCGGTTTTTCTTGCAATGTCTGTACCGGTTTCTCTTCTACTTTAACAGCGGCTGGTTGCTGAGTGGCAACTTGTGACTGAGGTTGTGCTACCGGTGCCACTTTTGCTTTTCCGCCTGCCACTAAAGTAATGTCAGGTTTCTTCTCATTACCAATACCTGTCGCAACAACTGTTACGCGAATCTCATCCGCCATATCAGGATCAAGCGAGGTACCAATTACAACCGTTGCGTTATCTGATGCGAAAGCTTTAACCGTATTACCTACCGTTTCAAACTCGTCTAGACGCATGTCTAGACCCGCCGTAATGTTCACTAGAACACCACGAGCACCCGCAAGATCGATATCTTCTAGAAGTGGACTAGAGATAGCCATCTCTGCCGCTTCTTCTGCACGATCTTCGCCTTTTGCTACGCCGCTACCCATCATTGCATGGCCCATTTCCGACATCACGGTGCGAACATCCGCGAAGTCGACGTTGATCATACCAGGTCGAGTAATTAGCTCAGCAATACCTTGAACGGCATTTTTAAGTACGTCGTTCGCACTTGCAAAAGCTTCAAGAAGCGTGATGCCGCGGCCCAGTACTTTCAGCAATTTTTCGTTCGGGATAGTGATCAACGAATCGACGTGCTTAGACAGCTCTTCGATACCTTGCTCAGCAAATGCCAAACGCTTCTTACCTTCAAAGCTAAAAGGCTTAGTCACGACAGCAACCGTTAGAATACCTAACTCTTTCGCAACTTCAGCAATAACAGGTGCAGCACCCGTACCGGTACCACCGCCCATACCCGCCGCGATAAAGACCATATCGGCACCGGTTAGCTCTTCTTTAATTCTATCTCGATCTTCTAGAGCAGCGTCACGTCCCACTTGAGGGTTTGCGCCTGCACCAAGACCTTTCGTCATGTCACCACCAATCTGGATAACACTATTAACGCTTGTCTTGCGCAGTGCTTGTGCATCAGTATTAATACTGATGAATTCCACACCTTCAATGGATTCACGCACCATGTGCTCAACGGCGTTGCCGCCACCGCCACCAACACCAACGACTTTAATTACCGCATCGTCAGACATTTCCATCATCGGTTCAAACATGTGTTGTCTCCGTTTTTCCTGCTGCTCAGGTTAAAACTCATTTTGTATCCAATTACGCAAGCGATCGAACAGTGAAGTTACTGGTTGGCGTTTAGGTTCGCTATATTCAGTGTCTTCGTTAACCTGACTATCTCTCGCATAATGAAGTAAACCAACTGCCGTAGAATGATACGGCTCTTTTACATAATCCGTTAGACCGCTTACCTCTACAGGTTTGCCAACTCTAACTTGGTTGCGGAACACGCGCTCAGCACATTCCACTAAACCTTCTATCTGCGCGGCTCCACCCGTTAGCACCACGCCGGCTGCTAAATGATGTTTAATACCTTCGTCACGCAGTTTGTCTTGGACGACATCAATCGTTTGGTTAACAAGACCCATTAGTTCAGTATATCTCGGCTCAATCACTTCCGACAAAGTTTGTCGTTGTAAACTACGAGATGGACGTCCACCAACACTTGGTACATTAACCGTATCGTCCTTGCTGACCAACTCACTAAGAGCACAGCCATATTTTACTTTTATCTCTTCAGCATCACTCACTGGTGTGCCAAATGCAAAAGCGATATCACTGGTTACAGCGTTACCCGCATAAGAGAAAACTTCGGTATGACGTAATGCACCGCCAGTCCAAATGGAAACATCCATTGTACCCGCGCCGATATCGACAACACAGACGCCAAGTTCACGCTCATCTTCAGTGATCACAGCATTACTTGCTGCAAGCCCTGAGTAAACCAAATGCTCAACCGTTAAGCCGCAACGCTCAACCGCTTTTATAATGTTTCTTGCCATATCATTGTGACAAGAAATTAAATGCACGCTAACTTCCATGCGCACACCTGATAAACCTAGCGGATTTTTAATCCCTTCTTGGTAATCAATCGTAAATTCTTGCGGGATAACATGAAGAATGCGTTGTTCATCACCAATTTTAATTGATTTAGCCGTGTGGATCGCGCGATCCATGTCTTCTTGTGAGACCTCTTCATCCGAAATAGTTCCCATCCCTTTTTCTATCCGGCTCGCAATATGGCGACCTGAAATAGAAATGAAGACATTGCGGATTTTGCATTCCGCCATGAGCTCCGCTTGATCAACCGCACGCTGAACAGATTTCACGACCGACTCAAGATCATTCACTCCACCTTTGTCCATGCCACGTGACGGACTGGTACCAGCACCAATGATGTTGATTTGGCCATCAGGCAAAACCTCACCCACCAGAGCTGACACAGTTGCAGTGCCTATATCAAGACCAACAATAATGTTGTCATCAGCGGTCTTAGTCATCTGTACTCTCTTGCTCTAATTCTTGTTCAGGGAACCAGCCCACTGCGGCTCCCGTATCATACCTGAGATCGATATAGCTCACTCTCAGAGCGTCACTACCTAGATTTTGGTATAGCGAAATAAAACGTTCTATCCGTTCATCCAGTGATTCTTTACCCAATTCTAAGCGTATACCGTTATCGAGGATGATTTGCCATGCTCGACGGTCGTTAAGAACCAGTGACGTAATCGTCAGATTTAGAGGCGCAAATTGTTGGCTCAGCTTATGCCAAACTGCCAATACTTCTTCACTGCTGCCTTCTGGGCCATAAAGTTTGACTCGCTCACCACGTAGCTTGCCAATATCACCGTTAAATACTTTACCGGCATCATTTAGCAAAGCATTACCATTCCAAATGGCTTGCGCATGATGCTCGGTTAAAAAAATCTTTACTGTGTCTGGCCATTGTTTGCGTATCGAAGCATTCGATACCCAAGGGAGCGACTCTATTGTACCTTGCAGTACATCGATGTCTTGAGACATAAAGGTACCGATATGATCTAGCTTAGAGAATGCACGTTGTACATCCAACGCTGTGACATATTCTAGGTCACCTTGCAAAACTAGCTTAGATAGCGGAAGGCGTTGGTCATCCCACATCCACGAGACCGTGGAATAAAGTAATGAACCAATCAATGCAACCACCACCAGTAAGAAGCTAACGCCTACAGCATGCTTTCTCACCGGTGGAAAATCTATGAAACGACGTCCTTGGTTAAAAATAGATCGAATCAAAGTCCGTTGTCCTTGCTAATGCTCGCAATTCTTGCCCTTATCTTTCGTATAGGCCAAAGCACTTACTTTAACCCACGGATTATACTGGGGTCATTAAAAGTATCAAACCTTGAAAGTGAGAAATCATCGCTTTAACACAAGAAATGCGCTAAATATTCAAGAATTGACTTAAATCGCCAGCATCTTTTCAATATTTAATTCTAACGCTTCAAGTTGCTTGGCTACTTTACCCACGTTTCCAGCCCCCTGAGTTAGTACTAAGTCACCATTTTGTAAAACATTTGCCAGTACAGAAGGCAGTGTATCAATGTCTGGAACAAAAATCGGATCAAGCTTACCGCGACTGCGAATCGTGCGGCACAGAGCGCGACCATCGGCCCCTGCTATCGGTTTTTCTCCGGCAGAGTAGACATCCAGCATAATCAATACATCGACTTGTTCAAGTACATTGGCAAAGTCATCGTACAAATCACGCGTACGGCTATAGCGATGAGGTTGGAAAATCATCACAAGACGTTTGTCTTCCCAACCACTGCGCGCCGCTTGAATCGTCACGCCCACTTCCGTTGGGTGATGACCGTAATCATCCACCAGCATCGCAACGCCATTGCCCGTTTCAAACTCACCAAGGTGATCAAAACGACGACCGGTACCTTGCGTGCCCAGCATCGCATTTAGAATCGCATCATCACCAATGTCATCTTCTGTCGCGACTGCAATCGCTGCCGAGGCGTTTAGAGCATTATGGCGGCCAGGAATGTTCAAGGTAATATCAAGATTTGCTCGGCCTTGGCGTACGACGGTAAACTGGCCTTGCTGGCCATTTTGGCGATAGTTTTCAATGCGCACATCAGCATCTTCTGAGAAGCCGTAAGTAATCACCTGGCGACTGATACGCGGAATCAACTCACGGACTACAGGATCATCAATACAAACGATCGCCTGACCGTAGAATGGCAGGTTATGCAAGAAATCAATAAACGTCTGCTTGAGCGTCTCAAAGTCACCACCATATGTATCCATATGATCCGCTTCAATGTTGGTCACAATGCTCACCATTGGTTGCAGGTGTAAGAATGACGCATCACTCTCATCCGCTTCTGCAATCAAGATTCGGCTCGAACCCAAACGCGCATTCGTGCCTGCACTTTTGACTAAACCACCGTTTACAAAAGTAGGATCAAGCCCCGCCTCTGAGTAAATTTGAGTCACTAATGCTGTGGTTGTCGTTTTACCATGAGTGCCCGCAACCGCAATACCATGACGAAAACGCATCAACTCCGCGAGCATTTCAGCGCGACGAACCACAGGAATGCGCGCTTCACGTGCCGCTTGAATTTCTGGGTTCTGTTCGTTGATTGCCGTTGAAACCACGACCACACTTGCTTGAGCAACGTTTTCAGCTTGGTGCCCGATAAATACAGTCGCGCCTTTCTGTGTTAGGCGTTCCGTGACCGGGTTTTCAGCAATATCTGATCCGGTAATTTGGTAACCTTCGTTCAAAAGCACCTCGGCAATGCCGCTCATGCCAGCACCACCGATACCAATAAAGTGGATGGATTTCACGCGGCGCATCTCTGGCACCATAGCTCTGATCTGAGCCAAATCTTGGGTATGTTTAATCGTCATTGTCTTTCTCGTTATTTGGTCAGGTCGATAATCGCTTGTGCCACGATATTATCGGCGTCGAGTTGAGCGGCGCTTCTTGCCTTCATCGCCATCTCTTGTAGCTGGCGACGGTCAAGTGCACGAATTTCATCGACCAATTTATCGACCGTTAATTCTGGTTGCTCAATCATTTTTGCCGCACCGCACGCAACAAGATGATCGGCATTAAGGGCTTGTTGACGATCTTTGTGCATGAATGGAATAAAGATAGCACCCACCCCCGCAGCAGACACTTCTGATACGGTTAATGCCCCTGAGCGACAAACCAATAAGTCTGCTTGGGCATAGGCACCTGCGACATCATCAATAAATTCGGTCGTTTCCGCTTGAGTAACCTGCTGCGCTTGATAAGCAGCAGCCACTTCTTGCTGGCTATTTTTGCCCGCTTGATGCACCACTTGATAACCTTCGCCTAACGCCGCCATCACTTGAGGCATGGTCTGATTAAGGATACGCGCGCCTTGGCTGCCCCCCATAACCAAAATGCGGATAGGGCCGCTACGCTCAGCGAAACGCGTTTTTGGGTCGGTCAATGCGACGACATCTTCACGCACCGGATTTCCCACCACTTGCGCATCAGCAAAAGCGCCAGGAAAAGCTTGGAATACTTTTTTCGCAATTTTAGAGAGCCATTGATTGGTGAGTCCCGCCACCGCATTTTGCTCATGCAAGACCACCGGAATACCGAGCAACCATGCTGCGATACCGCCCGGCCCACTCACATAGCCACCCATACCCAGCACCGCATCCGGTTGCCAGGCTTTCATGTGCGCTTTGGCTTGCATGATGGCATTGATAATTTGAAAAGGCGCTTTAATCAAGCGCGCAATGCCTTGGCCGCGCAACCCTTTCACTTTGATAAAATCAATCTCGATCCCATGTTTTGGCACGAGTTCGGCTTCCATACGATCAGCCGTACCAAGCCAACGAATCTCCCAGCCCTGTTGCTGGAGTTTTTTGGCTACCGCTAAACCAGGAAAGACATGACCGCCAGTACCACCCGCCATCACCATTAATCGTTTATTTTTCTTCATTTTCTGCATTCTGTGTAGGTTGTTGCTGAACGTTGAGTCGGCACTCATGATCAATACGCAATAAAATGGACACGGCAACCGCCATAACAATTAAACTTGAGCCACCATAGCTGATCAGTGGAAGCGTTAAACCTTTTGTCGGAACAATACCCGCCGCCGCCCCGACATTGACCAAGGTTTGAAAAGCAAACCAAATGCCAATACCAAAAGCAAGATAACCACCAAAGAAGTCATCATTTTCAAACGCGCGACGGCCAATGAAAATGGCTTTTAATACTAAGCTAAAAATCAAAATCAGCACGAGAACCACACCCACAAACCCTAGCTCTTCTGCTAATACCGCAAAAACAAAGTCCGTGTGTGCTTCTGGCAGGTACGCCAATTTTTGAATCGAGTTACCAAGCCCTTGGCCAAACCATTCACCCCGCCCAAACGCCATTAACGATTGAGTCAACTGATAGCCGCTACCAAATGGGTCTTCCCATGGCTCAAGGAAAGAGGTAACGCGCTTCATACGATATGGTTCGACAATGATCAAGCCAATGACCGCGACGATACCCACCACGACCAAAGCAAGGAACTGGGTTAGTTTTGCACCGGCAATAAACAGCATGGCGAACAAAGTCACCAGCATGACAATGACGGTGCCTAAGTCTGGCTGAAAGAGCAATAAACCCGCAAGAGTGCCAAAGACCAAAATAGGTTTAATAAAGCCACCAAAAAAGGTCTCTCGAACTTCATGTTGTTTCCTAACCAAATAGCCCGACATAAAGATGAACAGCGATAATTTAGCCACTTCTGCCGGCTGTAAGTTAAAGAGACCAAGTGGAATCCATCTTGATGCGCCGTTAACGGACTTGCCACCAATCAATACAATCACCAGCAAAGCAATCGATACGCACAGCAATGGCAAACTAAATTGCAGCCAACGTTTCATGGGTATTTGAACCACCGCAGCGGCAACCGTTAAAGCGATAAGCAAGAAGGAGCCATGGCGGAACATGAAATGAAATGGCTGGCCGGTATAGCGTGTACTGATAGGGAAAGAAGCAGAGGTCACCATGACCAGGCCGGTTAACATCAAGCCAAGCGAAATCCACACCAACTGACGGTCAAAAGGGACCTCGGGCGCTGAGTGACTAAACCACTGTTCTATACTAGCGAACGTCTTTCGCAACGGCATCTTTTCGCCTATCTCGATTAATTAAGAATGAAGAAGCGCTCTGCTATGCAAAGCGCTGTGCAAGTTGAGCAAATGCATCACCACGCGCCATAAAGTTGCTGAACTGATCAAAGCTCGCGCACGCTGGGGATAGCATCACCATGTCACCATGATTCAATTGAGGTGTCGCCCACTCAATAATCTCTTGCATCGTATCAAAACGCTTAGCCGAAGAATGCAATGACATAAACTGATCGCCATCGGCACCAAAACAGCATAATTGAACATTAAGTGGCGCTAGCACGGGTGCCAAATCACTAAAATCCGCCCCTTTGCCATTCCCACCCACCAGCAAGTACAACTTGCCAGCTAAGTTAAGACCGGAAAGCGCCGCCAAAGTGCTTGCCACATTCGTCGCCTTGGAGTCATTGACCCACTTAACACCCTGATTATCTGCAACAACCTGACAGCGATGTGTCAACCCGTTGTAAGACTTCATGGCCTCAAGACCCGCTTGAATATCAACACCAGCCGCTTTCAATAACGCGATCACCACCAAGCTGTTGGCGACATTGTGACGCCCCACTAAACTCAGTTCATCAACCGCTAAGATTGCGTCACCTCGATAGGCTAAAAACTCTACGCCATCTTGAGTCAGCACGCTGGCGTGACTTGGCTGTTCTAAAGAAAATTCAACTAAGGTTTTTTCGGTATCAGGATAGGTTTGCTTATCATCGCCATTGACCACACACACTTTCGCATGATCAAAAATGCGTAATTTCGCTTGGCGGTAATCTGCCATACCTGAGTAGCGGTCCATGTGGTCTTCAGAAAGATTCAAAAAGGCCGCGGCGACTAAAGGGAGGTTTGACGTGGTTTCTAATTGGAAGCTCGACAGCTCAAGCACATAAAGATCGGCTGGCTGTTCAAATAAATCTAACGCGGGCACACCAATATTGCCGCCGACACCGACATTCCAGCCGGCCGCTTTCGCAACAACGCCAGTCATGTCTGTCACGGTGCTTTTGCCATTTGAGCCAGTAATGGCAATCACTGGCTTATCAACATGCCAAGCAAACAACTCGATATCGCCAACAACCGGGATCCCAGCCGCGAGCACTTGTTGAATTTCCGGCAATGCGAGTGCAATACCAGGGTTGGTCACCACTAAATCGGCCTCTAACAACCAATCCATGCGCCAACCACCGGAATGCAGCGCAACGCCCTCAGGCAATGATTCTTGTCCTGGCGGCGTTGTTCGCGTATCAATCACCTTAACCTGCAGTTCAAGCGGTAAACGCTTAAGATGCTTTACGACAGAGAGCCCCGTGATACCGAGCCCTACAACCACAACTTTTTCGATACCTTGCCAATGCTGCATGGTCATGGTGAGTTTTCCTTAACGTACTTTCAGAGTCGCTAGACCGATAAGAACCAAAACAATAGAGATAATCCAGAAACGAACGATAACACGAGGCTCTGGCCAACCTTTCAATTCATAGTGATGGTGAATAGGTGCCATGCGGAAGATTCGCTGTCCGCGCAACTTATAAGACCCCACTTGCAAGATCACTGATAGCGTTTCCATGACGAAAACACCCCCCATAATGACCAGCACAAACTCTTGGCGAACTAAAACAGCAATCGTACCAAGCGCACCGCCCAAAGCCAGTGAACCCACATCGCCCATGAAGACTTGAGCTGGGTACGTGTTAAACCACAAGAAGCCCAAACCAGCACCCACAATCGCGGTACAGACCACCACCAATTCGGACGCGTAAGGCACGTGAGGAATATGCAAATAGTCAGAAAATTGAACGTTACCGGTCGCCCAAGCAATGGCTGCAAAGCCTGCTGCCACGAGCACTGTTGGTAAAATTGCCAAGCCATCAAGGCCATCCGTCAGGTTTACCGCATTACTCGTACCGACGATAACAAAGTAGGTTAACACGATATAGAACAAGCCGAGTTGAGGCATGATGTCTTTAAAGAATGGCACAACCAACTGAGTCGCCGTGGTGTCTTTACCATGCGCATAAAGCGCAAAAGCGACCACCAAAGCAATCGCGGATTGCCAGAAATACTTCCAACGCGCGATCAAACCATCGGTGTTTTTGCGCACGACTTTACGGTAGTCATCAACAAAGCCGACCGCGCCATAGCCACCCAGTACAAAAATGACAGCCCAGACGTAAGGGTTACTCAGATCCGCCCATAATAAGACAGTAAGAATGATCGCCGACAGGATCATGATGCCGCCCATCGTTGGCGTACCACGCTTACTAAAGTGAGATTCGGGGCCTTCATTTCGGACAACTTGACCAATCTGCAGCATTTGCAAACGGCGAATCAAGCGTGGTCCCATCCATAATGACATACCTAATGCCGTTAACACGCTCAAGATGGCACGAAATGACAGGTATTCAAACAAACGGAAAAATGAGAAATATGGCTGTAGCAGCTCTGCAAGCCAAATAATCATGAATAAATCTCCTTCAGCGCAGTTGCGACCTTACTCATACCGGCGCTATTGGCGCCCTTAACAAGTAATGTGTGTGGACCAGAATGATGCGGCAACTGCTGTTGTATAAACGTGATCATGCTGTTGTGTGATTCAAAGTGTTGGCCTTGGCAAACATCACTGATGGCTTTCGCATCAGCACCAAAAGTCAGCACATGCTCAAAATTAAAGGGGGCTGCATGTTCCCCGACTTGTCGGTGAAGTGCAAGGCTTTCATCGCCCAACTCCGCCATATTGCCCAAAATAAGCCAGCGAGTGCCGTTAAATCCAGCTAAAAGATCCGCTGCCGCTTTCATCGCAGGAACACTGGCATTATAACTGTCGTCAATCAAACGAATGCCGTCGTTCAGCGCAACTAATTCAACTCGCCCTTTCACTTTAGCCAGTTGTGATAGACCTGACGCAATCGCAGCCAAATCGGCGCCTAACTCAACCGCAAGTGCAGCGGCGGCCAATGCATTAGCAACGTTGTGTTGACCAATAATACCCAACTGGATCGCTTGACTTCCGAGGGCCGAATGCAACACAAAGCTCGCCTCACCCATCGAGTTTAATGCAATCTGATCAGCGTAATAGTCAGCATGAGCATCGCTAACAGAAAAGGTCTTAACTTGCTTATCGGCTAGTGCCACTTGCCAAACCTGCCCACCTTGGCTGTCCAAGTTAACAATCGCGACACCACCCGCTTTCAAGCCTTGATAAATTTCACCTTTGGCTTGCTTGACTCCCTCAATAGAACCGAAGCCCTCCAAATGCGCGGCGGCGACATTATTCACCAATGCGACATCGGGTTGGACTAGCGCAGAGGTATACGCGATTTCACCAATATGATTGGCGCCAAGCTCAATCACGGCAAAGTCATCTTGCGGAGTAGAGCGCAGTAGCGTTAGAGGTACGCCAATGTCGTTATTGAAATTGCCCGCGGTGAACAGTACTTGGCCTTTTTGCGCCATAATACTCGCGACCATTTCTTTGACTGTCGTTTTGCCACAGCTGCCGGTGATCGCCACCGTCGGTGTCGCGCACTGTTGGTGCACATACGCACCCAGTTGGCCTAAGGCTAACTTAGTGTCTTCCACGACTAATTGAGGAATCGCTAATTTTAAAGGACGCGACACCAGCAATGCCGAAGCGCCAGCCTCTAAAGCTTGCTGAGCAAAATCATGTGCATCAAAGCGCTCGCCGATTAACGCCACAAATAAAGCGCCCACTTGCAAATCGCGAGTATCGGTAGAGACAAGCGTAATCGGGCAATCATCACCGATCACCTGGCCATTGAGTACCTCGCCAATCTGGCTTAGATTCAAACTCATCATGATAGTAGCCCTAGTAACTGCTGAGCCGATTCGCGATCGGAATAGTGCACCGTTTTATCTGCCAAAACTTGGTAATCTTCATGGCCTTTACCGGCAAGTAAAATAATGTCTTGCTCGCTAGCATGATTCAACGCGTGTTGCAGAGCGGAAAATCGCTGATGCTCAACGATCGCTTGTTGAGGATGAGCCATTCCCGCGAGCATATCTTGCACAATTTCAGCAGGGTCTTCACTGCGTGGATTATCATCGGATAAAATAACGTTATCCGCCAAACGTTCCCCAATTTCGGCCATCATCGGGCGCTTACCTTTGTCGCGATCACCGCCACAACCAAAGATAGCCCAAAGTTGGCCTTCGCAATGGACACGCAATGCCAATAATGCTTTTTCTAACGCATCGGGGGTATGAGCATAGTCCACCACCACTTTCGCCTTGCCCTGAGCCATAAACAGTTCCATACGACCCAGTACAGGCTCAAGTTGTGGCGCGGTATTGATGAGTGCTTGCTTATCAATGCCTAACGCTAAGAGTGTAGTCATCGCCAGCATCACATTTGAAGCATTGAACTCGCCAATCAAAGGAACGGATAGGTGCCCTGAACCAAAGTGGCCATCAAACGTAATCGCAATGCCTTGCTCGGAATAAGTCACTTGGTTTGCCCACACCGTTGGCGTGTCGCAAACCGCTCGCTCACTTTCTGGCAATAGCGAAACCGCAATGGCGTTGTCGAGTCTTGTGGTCCAATTCTGGCCCACCGCATCATCGACATTAATAATCGCGTGTTGACATTGGTGCTGGTTAAATAAGGCAAATTTCGCTTCGGCGTATTCTTCCATCGTGCCGTGATAATCGAGATGATCACGACTCAAATTGGTAAACACTCCCGCTGCAAAAGCTAACGCTTTCACGCGATCTTGCACTAAACCATGAGAAGAAATCTCAAGCGCGGTGTATTGCGCGCCTAATTCAGCCAATGCCGCAATCGTGCTTTGCACTTCAACCGCATTGCCCGTGGTATTTTCTGCAGGCTGAAGATCATTTAAGAAACCGTTGCCCGTCGTGCCCATGACGGCAGCACGCTGCCCGACCAATTCCAACCATTGTGCGATCAACTGAGTGATCGTGGTTTTCCCGTTTGTCCCGGTCACACCAATTAATTGATTGTTGTGATGCGCATACAAACGACCGGCTAATTCAGACAGCAATCGGCTCAGATCATCAATATAAATAATCGCTATCGCGTCATTGTCACGATGACAGCGAAACTCGACTAAACCATGCGGTTTTTCAGAGCACGCTTCAGCAATAACGGCATTTGCCCCCTGACTTAAAGCAGAATCAATAAACTGACGGCCATCAGTAGCATGGCCTTTAATTGCGACAAAGGTAGTGCCTGGCGTCACTCGACGGCTATCCAGTTCCAATTGTGTGACCACCAATTCGCCAACAGAATCATTGATGTTGAGCCAAGGCGCGATAAGTTGTTGCACTGTGAGGCTTAAAGGCATACGAAAGGTCTCACTTTATTCCTGTTTAAATTTATTTTCATCTGGGGCGATGTTCAAGATTTGCAGGCTTCCTTTCATAATTTCAGAGAAGACAGGGCCAGCAACAGAACCACCATAATAATTGTCACCTTGCGGTTCATTGACGACTACCACTAAGGCAACTCGTGGATCGCTTGCAGGAGCAACCCCTGCGGTATACGCAAAGTATTCGTCACCATACCCACCCGCAATCGCTTTACGTGATGTGCCCGTTTTCGCAGCAACACGATAGCCAGGCACGGCGGCTTTTGTTGCGGTGCCACCAGGTTGGGTTACCGTTTCAAGCATGGCTAGAACCATACGAGCGTAATGCTCATCAATGACTTGGCGAGAAACATCTTGCGAATTATTTTCGAGAATGTGAACCGGTTGGTATTTACCGTAATTGCCTAACGTTGCGTAAGCATGCGCCAGTTGCAACGGTGTAATCGTCAAGCCATAACCGAACGAAAGTGTCGCAATTTCAAAATTTGACCAACGACGACGATCCGGGAAGATACCGGTACTTTCGCCTCTTAGTGATAGTCCGGAAGACTCTCCAAAGCCAACCGAGCTATACATACCGAGTAACGCTTCCACCGGCATTTGAAGTGCGAGTTTCGCCACACCAATGTTGCTCGATTTTTTCAAAATAGTAGTTAAGTCAGCCTTACCGACTTTTGAGGTGTCACGAACGCGACTCCCGCCAACCTGCATGATGCCACTGCCAGTATCGATAATGGTATTTTCATCCGCAACACCGTTCTCTAACGCCGCCAGCACCACAAACGGCTTGATGGTTGAACCCGGTTCAAATGCATCCGTAATCACTCGGTTACGCATCTTAGCCGATTGTAAATCTGCACGATTATTCGGGTTATAGGACGGAGCATTGACCATCGCTAACACCGCGCCGGTTTTTACATCCAGCACGACAGCAGAGCCTGACGTGGCACGGAAATCCGCCACCGCTTGTTTGATTTCTCGGTAGGCAATCGCCTGCAAACGCTGATCAATCGTCAACGTTAACGGTTTACCTTCTTCTCGCTCTTCTAGCGAAATATTTTCAACCACTTTACCGTAGCGGTCTTTACGAATAATGCGCTTACCTGCTTCACCCGTTAAGACTTTGTCATAAGTAACTTCCACGCCCTCGAGACCATGGCCATCGATACCCGTTACCCCAACCACGTGAGCACTGACTTCACCTGCAGGATAGTAACGTCGAGATTCCGCTTTTAGACCTATGCCCGATAATTTCAGTTCACGAATGTAATTCGACATCGCAGGGCTAACCTGACGCTGCAAATAAATAAAGCGGCGAGTCTTGTTGCTATTGATTTTGTCGAGTAAATCTTGGCGATCTAAGCCAAGCACATCCGCCAATGCATGCCAGCGATCGACATCAACCAAGCCACCTTCTTTAAAAATCGTCGCAGGATCTGCCCACACGGCTTCAACCGGCACACTCACGGCCAATGGTTCACCATTGCGATCAGAGATAATACCGCGTGCAGAGTGCAGGGTTTTGGCGCGAATAGAGCGCAGATCACCTTGTTTAATCAGATTGTCGGGCTCAATAATTTGGATGTACCCGATACGACCAACAAGTGCTGCAAAAATCGCAAAAATAAAGAAAAGGACAAGATAGAAACGCCAGCGGATCAGTTGAGGAGGTTCAACGTCCGGCGTCTTAACGGCAGGTTTGTTTTTTGGAGAACTCATGGTAAATCAATCACCACTTCTTTGTCAGAGTCTGGACGCTTCATTTCTAACTCTTCTTTTGCCATATCTTGCACACGACTGTGCTCTGCTAAGGCGGTTTCTTCCAACAATAAGTTTCGCCACTCATTGTCTAAACGTTCGCGCTCGACCAAAGCTTGGTCTTTTTCCGTGATGGCTTCACGTGTGTGGTGCGTCATAAACACCACTCCCATTGCACTACCAAAAATCAAAAACAGCATAATGAGCGGTAGACGCCCCACTGTGATTAAGTCTAAACCGATGATCTTAGCAAGATTAGGAGTGGATTTACTCATGATGTAATTACAGCTTCTCTGCGATACGCAATACCGAACTGCGCGAACGAGTGTTGACTTCCACCTCTGCCACGCTTGGTTTAATCGCTTTGCCGACCGCTTTTAAGTTAGCAGTGCCAAGTTCACGAATTTGAGCTTCAGTCAAAGGAATACCATGTGGCACTTGTGGGCCTTGGCTTTCTTTACGAATAAAGCGCTTAACCATGCGATCTTCCAGAGAGTGGAAACTGATCACCGACAAACGGCCTTCAGGTGCAAGAATGCTCGCTGCGCCTTTTAGGGCAGTATCGATTTCTTCTAACTCACTGTTAATGTAGATACGGAACGCTTGGAATGAACGTGTCGCTGGGTGTTTTTTCTCTTTAAAGCTTTTTGGCGCAGCATCAGAGATCAGTTTTGCTAGCTGACCAGTACGAGTCAGAGGCTCGTTCTCTTCGTTTTCACGGTAAGCAACGATCGCTTTCGCAATACGGCGCGCGTGTTTGTCTTCGCCAAACTCACGGATCACCCAAGTAATGTCGTCAAGATCGGCTTCTAGCAACCACTGAGAGACTGAAATGCCTGAGGTTGGATCCATGCGCATATCCAACGGGCCATCTTTCATAAAGCTAAAACCACGCTCAGCATCGTCTAACTGTGGTGATGACACCCCTAAATCAAACAACACACCATCAACTTGGCCAACCAAGTCATAACGTTCAGCATATTCAGCGATACCAGAGAAAGGACCGTGCACGATAGTAAAACGGGGATCGTCGATTTTTTTCGCTTCTTCAATCGCTTGTGGGTCACGGTCAATACTGAATAGACGACCATTTTCACCCAGTTTAGACAAGATTGTGCGGCTATGGCCACCACGACCGAATGTACCGTCTATGTATGTGCCATCGGGTTTGATTGCCAATCCATCGATCGATTCATTCAATAGTACAGATATGTGTTTAAATGCTTCTGTCATAGTTATCTCATCGGCTAGCGTATTGATGCGCTCTAACTCTCCAGTGTACTGATTTCATCACGTAGTGCTACCTTTGGTAGCCTGTATCACGTGACATTGCGCCAAGTTTAAAACGAAGCACAATCAACCGACACTGTACGAAATTCGGCACCACTTGCTGTATCGCTACATAAAGCGGTGAAATAAGCGCCTGATTATGGGTTATGTGACCATCATATTGTGAAATTAAGCGGTAAACACACTCAATCACAAGCGATCGACATCTGCGTGCAAGCCACAAGTTGACCATGCTGCTCAGCAGATTGCAAACCGAGCAATCAAAGCGCTATCAGCGAACATGAGTATATGGCTTATTACATTATTTTCGTCAATAAAATGCAAAAAACCCATCATAACGCGAACGTTACGATGGGTCTCGAATAGGTGGAGTCGACGTATAAGCCGGGTTCTGTATCCGCTTGCGCGGTGATAGCCATTCGTCTAGGCCAGCAATCGCTCACTGGCTCAAGCAACCTACCCGCCTCCTTACGCGAGCAACGCAATGTGGAGGCCTATTTGGTCTTGCTCCGGGTGGAGTTTACCTTGCTACGAACTGTTGCCAGTCGCACGGTGCGCTCTTACCGCACCCTTTCGCCCTTACCTGTGCCCTTGCGGGCCATCGGCGGTCTTCTTTCTGTTGCACTTGTCGTAGGCTTGCGCCTCCCAGGCGTTACCTGGCACCCTGCTCTATGGAGCCCGGACTTTCCTCCCCTCTGCCAGTCTCCCGAAGGACGTCAACGCAAGTCTCCCGAAGGAATTTAGCGTCAGTCTCCCGAAGGACATCAACAAAGCAGCGACTATCCAGTCAACTCCGAGGCGGATTGTATAGAGTTCACTGAAACATGTCTAGTGAGATCACAAATCTGATGCAAAGCGTGGTTTGTTTGATGGGTTTTTAGTCAGATTCATACCCAATTGGCAGACTATAATGCTTTCTGGGGGATTCATACGCCTTTGTGTTGTTCATACCCAAGCAAATGAAGTGCAGGTCGGCAACAAACGAACACAGCCTCTGAGCACAGAGGTGCGATGTGATGAGGCTTAAGCGAGCCAGTCAACATAGCGTCACTTCGGCTAGGACGGTCATAGAAGCAAAAAAAAGAGCGGATGCTTTCACATCCGCTCAATCATTGAATCGTGCAACAAAAAAAGCGACTAGCTAAGGTTCTCTAAACCCCACTTATACAGCGCATTCTTTTTCAGGTTATAAATCTCTGCTGCTAGCGCCGCCGCTTTTTTCAATGGTAACTCTTTGGTTAAGATCGCCAAGGTACGAGTCACCTCATCCGGTAAGGCTTCTTGTGCGACTTCACGATGACCGTGAACTAAAAGCACCATTTCACCGCGTTGCTGATTACTGTCAGCTTTTACCCATTCAATCAGTTCACCCAGTGGTAAACCTTGGAAGGTTTCAAACGTTTTGGTCAACTCACGAGCCAACACAACTTCACGTTGTGGGCCTAAAATGTCGAGCATGTCTTCTAATGAGTCTAAAATACGGTGAGGCGACTCATAAAAGATACAAGTACGCTCAGCTTTAGCAATTTCCAATAACTTATCTTTTCTTGCTTTGCTCTTTGGTGGTAAAAAACCTTCAAAGCTAAAGCGATCGGATGGCAAGCCTGACGCGCTAAGGGCGGTAATCACAGCACAAGCACCCGGTAAAGGCACAACTTTAACTCCGGCTTGACGACATTGATTGACAAGATGGTATCCTGGATCACTAATTAACGGTGTTCCAGCATCAGAAACTAAAGCGACTGACTGACCTGACAATAATTTTTCGACTAAAACTTGCGCTTTTTGCTGTTCATTATGATCATGCAAAGGAAACGTTTTTGTTGAGATATTAAAGTGCGCTAAAAGCTTGCCGGTATGACGAGTATCTTCTGCCGCAATCAGATCTACACTGGAAAGCACTTCAATCGCGCGCTGGGTAATATCGCCCAAATTGCCAATTGGAGTGGGTACAATAAAGAGAGTTGGGATCTGTGCGGGTAAGGTTTTATTATCTGTCATTTGTTTAGCATCACTTCAACGTTTAATATAGACACAATTTTATACGGAATTAACGAATAACTCATGGCCATAAATAACCAAAAGCGACTAAGTGTAACACGCTTACTGACTCCTGTAGCCCTTGCGGTTGTATTAGCAGCGTGTTCGTCTACTTCATCGACGCCAAACTATGTCGATATTACGAGCGATCCGACTCAATCAGTGAGCAACTATCTAATGCAAGCCGATAGCAGTGAAGGCAGCTTGCAAAGCGATTGGTTAATTATGGCGCTAAAAGCGGCGGTCGAAAGCAATGATGTGGCCCAAGCCGATTTATTAATTCGTCGCCTTTCTCGTCAGCCGCTATCCGACATGCAGCAAGCTGAATGGCAGCTAGCTCGAGCGACGTTGCTGTATAAAAACGACAGCATGGAAAAAGCAACGCAGCAGCTCAATTTCCCATCCTCTTGGCGAATCGCTGATGAGCAATGGCGAGATTATTACCAATTACGCGCGGATATATTCGCTAAGCAAGCAAACTACTTTGAAGCGGCTCGTGAACTCACGCAATTAGCCGAATTTGAAACGCAGGCTCAGCAACCTTATATCGCGGAGAGTATCTGGGAAAATTTAACCCAGTATTCGGGTTCACAAGTCGCCCAATCAACCCCGACAGCCAACGCGTCCACATTTGATGGCTGGGTTCAACTTGCCCGTTATAACAACACATTAGCAAGCAACATCCCTCAGTTAAAAAACACGCTAGAGCAATGGCTTGCTGATCACCCAACACACCCAGCGGCGATTTATACCCCGCAAGCTATCCAAGACATTTTAGCCTTAGACATCACCAAACCCGTCAATACGGCATTGCTGCTGCCTCTATCCGGCCAGTATGCGAAACAGGCTCAACTGATTCGAGATGGCTTCATCTTACAAATGATGAACGATGAATTACGCGACCCTAGCGCGACATTAACCGTTATCGATACGAACATCACCGACGCGCAGCAGCTGCAACAGATGTTTATTGAGAAGAACATCGACTTTGTTGTCGGCCCTCTGGTGAAAGGTAACATCGAAAAACTTCAACAGGCTCAAGCGGCGACCAATCAGCCTCTACCCATGTTGGCGCTGAACATTCCTGACGATGTCATGTTGGGCACAAATATTTGCTACCTCGCCCTATCTCCAGAGCAAGAAGTTGCCCAAGCCGCTAAGCATCTTTTTGCTCAAGGCTACCGCTACCCGTTAGTACTCGCACCAAAAGGTCGACTAGGCCAACGTGTGGTTGAGGCGTTTAGCGAGGAATGGAAAAAATACAGTGACAACAAAGTGGCGATCAATCAGTTCACCGATAAACGCCAGCTGCAACGCAACATCAATACCGCTTTTGGCTTGCAAGATAGCCAACAGCACATTGCACAAATGGAGTCGTTACTGGGCATTCAGTTAGAAAGTCAGCCTCGCAGTCGCCGAGACATCGATGCAGTTTATATTGTTGCAGGCAGTGCGGAATTAACCTTGATCAAACCGTTCATCGAAGTCGCGATCAACCCAGATACTAACCCACCACAATTGTTTTCTAATTCGCGCAGTAATAGCGGCCGTCAGCAATATGAAGACTTAACCGGCGTGATGTACAGCGACATTCCTTTGCTGATCCAACCGAACAGTGCCATTGAAGCACAAATGAACCAAATGTGGCCAAAAGGTTCAAACGCAGAGAAACGCCTACAAGCATTGGGAATGGATGCGTACTTACTGATGGAACAGTTACCACAAATGAAAGTGGTCAACGGTTACACTATCGAAGGCAACACTGGTTCACTGAGCATCGACGAACATTGCGTCGTACAGCGCGAGATTAGCTGGGCTGAGCATGGCGCTACTAAGTCGGCTGAATAAAGGCTTATTTTTCGAGTCCGCCGCTGAACGGCATCTTGTTAGTTGCGGACTGACGAAAATTGCGAGAAACTTTCGCATCAAAGGCGGTGAAATCGATTTGATCATGCGCGACCAAGACGCACTCGTCTTTGTCGAGGTTCGCTATCGCCAAAATCAACAGTACGGACACGCCGCAGAAACGGTAAACTACCGCAAACAACAGCGGCTGATCAAAACAGCAAACGTATGGTTACGCCAACAAGGGCTGTCCGTTCACTCTACTCATTTTCGTTTCGATGTGATTGCCATTCATCAAGATGGCCAACAGATCGAGTGGATTAAAAACGCAATAACGCAAGGGTAACCAATGCTAGAAAGCATTAAAGAAAGTTTTACCGAAAGTATCCAAATCCAAATAGCCGCAGCTGAAGCACTGCCTGACGCCATTACTCACGCCGCTCAAGCCCTTGTATTCAGTTTATTGAATGGCAACAAAGTGCTTTGCTGTGGTAACGGTGGCTCCCTCTCGAACGCACAGCAGTTTGTTTCTTGTCTATTGAACCGTTTTGAAACTGAGCGACCAAGCCTACCAGCTATGGCCCTGACCGCAGACAACACCACCTTAACCGCCGTCGCGAATGACTATGCCTATGAGCATATATTCTCAAAACAAGTGCGCGCCTTTGGTCAACCGGGTGATATTTTATTGGCGATTTCAACCAGTGGTAACAGCAAAAACATCATTAAAGCGATGGAAGCGGCAGTAACCCGTGATATGACCATCATCGCCTTGACGGGTAAAGACGGCGGCGAAATGGCGGGCTTACTGGGTGAAAATGATGTCGAAATTCGTATCCCATCTCACAGAACCCCACGAATTCATGAAGTTCACATGGTGACCTTACACTGTTTGTGTGATTTGATAGACCAGGTTTTATTCCCCACTCACGAAGAGTAAAGAAATGAAATTTATCAAAGCCTTATTGATAGGTACTCTTGCAATCTCGACGACTGGATGCGTCGGATTGTTTGTTGCAGGAGCGGCAACAACGGTAACGGTTGTCACCGACAACCGATCCACAAAAGAAATATGGAACGACAACAACATTCAATTTGAAGTTGCCGGCCTGACCAATAAAGCCCCTTATACCGGCCAAGTTAGAATCAACGCAAGCGCTTATAACGGTATTGTTGTCCTGATGGGGCAAGCAAACACACAGCAAATTCTTAACCAATTTGAAGGCCAAGCTCGTAAAGTGCCTGGTGTCACTCAAATTCATAATCAAGTAAGAATTCAGCCGCCTCTTTCACTGGGTGAAATCAGTCATGACAGCTGGGTCACAACTAAAGTTAAATCCGCGCTGTTAACCAATGAAACGCTAAGCACAGTCAAAATCAAAGTGATTACTGAAGATGGTGAAGTGTTTTTGCTCGGCTATGTGTCTCGCGCCCATGCCGATGAAGCGGCAGAAGTGGCACGTAACATTTCAGGCGTAAAGCAAGTGATCAAAGCCTTTCAATATGGTGACTAAGCCAATCGACAGGCACAAAAAAAGCAGCACTTGTGCTGCTTTTTTATTAGCGGATGTCTACTTAACGACACGAAGGCTTGGACGCCCTTTCGGTCGTGGTGGCTCATCATCTGAATAATCAAACGATTCATCAACACGATCAGATGAAAACTCAGAAACTGAGCTTTCTGTTGCTAGCGACAAGCTCGATACTTCTTCATCTATCTCTTCGATAAACGCTTCATCGATATCATCAAAAGCATCCATATACGCATCTTCTGGTTCAAACATAGTGCCTGCACCATTTTCACGCGCATAAATCGCTTGTACCGCATATAACGGCACAACCACCACATGAGGACGGCCACTAAAGCGAGCATTGAAAGTGACGTCTTCATCACCTAGCTGCAAGTTGCCAACCGCACGCGGCGCGACATTAAGGATAATTTGACCGTCTTGAACAAACTCTTGCGGC
Source organism: Vibrio renipiscarius (assembly GCF_000827885.1). Taxonomy (GTDB): domain Bacteria; phylum Pseudomonadota; class Gammaproteobacteria; order Enterobacterales; family Vibrionaceae; genus Vibrio; species Vibrio renipiscarius. The sequence goes on from NZ_JTKH01000008.1 coordinate 107,208, forward strand.
ACTCGCACACCAGGTAGTGTAGCTGCAACCACGAGATGCGGTGTTAAATCATTGTCCACGAGCCACTCATAAAATGCGCGAAGCATATATGGGCGGCGTGGTGTCATGTTCGAAATATCCATTAAACGCCTATTAACGCAATAGACGCATTTCGCGCTCAGCTTCTGTTAGAGAAGCTAAGAATGAATCACGTTCAAATACGCGGTTCATGTAGATTTTCAGTTCTTTAGAGCCTGGGCCAACAAGGTCGATGCCAAGTTGAGGAAGGCGCCATAGTAATGGTGCTAAGTAACAGTCAATTAGGCTGAACTCTTCGCTCATAAAGTATTCGTATTCAGCGAACACAGGGCCTAGAGTCAGTAGATCGTTACGCAGTTTGTTACGCGCCGCTTCAGACTCTTCTGCTGTACCGTTAACCACTTTTTCTGCTAGTGAGTACCAGTTCTTTTCAATGCGGTAAATCATTAGACGACTATTACCACGAGCCACTGGGTAAACTGGCATTAGTGGTGGATGAGGAAAACGCTCATCTAAGTATTCCATAATGATTTTTGAATCGTAAAGCGCAAGCTCACGATCAACCAGAGTAGGAACGGTTTTGTATGGGTTCAGCTCGATTAACTCAGCAGGAAGATTAGTTTCGTCAACTAATTCAACCTCAACGCTTACGCCTTTTTCAGCGAGGACAATACGCACCTGATGGCTATACATATCAGAAGCACTTGAGAAAAGAGTCATCACAGAACGTTTATTGGCAGCTACAGCCATGGAGCCCTCCAGCACACTTACAGAAGTAGAAACAACAATGGAGGCTAAGCCTCCATTGAAATATTAAATATGGTATTTAGCGCTGTATGGTAGCATATTTAGTGTACATCACGCCAATACTCTTTCTTAAGCAGTACGACAACTATAGTAAAAATCACTAAAAATGCCATTACCCACCAACCTAACGCATGACGCTCAAGCTTCACCGGATCACCAGAATATTCGAGGAAATTGACCAAATCACGCACCGCTTGATCATATTCTTCTTGATTCATTTCACCGGTACCATCCGATTCGACGGCCACAACGGTTTCAATGGTTTCACCATCAACCACCTTGGTCTCAATTATCGGCATTGGGATCCCTTGTAGCTCTTCCAATACATGAGGCATCCCCACACTCGGAAAAACAATATTGTTTACCCCAAATGGACGCGCAGGATCCGCATAGAAAGATCGCAAATACGTGTATAGCCAATCAGTGCCACGTACTCGTGCGACCAAGGTTAAATCCGGAGGCGGAGCACCAAACCATTTCGCTGCCGACTCATCTGGAATGGCATTTTCCATCAAGTCACCGATTTTGGCATTCGGATCAAAAATCAAATTTTCTTTCATCAAATCAATCGGAATGCCGATATCTGTCGCAACACGCTCATAGCGCTGGTATTGCGCGGAGTGACATGCGAAACAATAATTCATAAACAGCTTGGCACCGTTTTGCAATGATGCCTGATCGCTTAAGTCATTGTTGGCTTTATCTAAAGGTACGTTTGCACCCGCAGCCATGGCTAAAGATGGCAACATCGCAAATAAAACTAAAATCCATTTTTTCATTTGAATGTCACCCTCTCTGGTAATGGTTTCGTGGCTTCGTTCTTACTGTAGAAATACAGCAACACGAAGAACATGAAGTAACCTAAGCTAAAGATTTGTGCGAGTAATGTATAAAGAGCCGTCGCGGGTAACGCCCCCAAAACACCCAATGCAACAAAACAGATGGTGAACTGAATAATATTGAATAAATGGAACTTGCTACGGTAACGGTACGAACGCACTTTACAGCGGTCTAGCCAAGGCAGAACAAACAAGACGGCAATCGATGCCCCCATGGCAATAACACCTAATAGCTTGTCTGGCACGGCACGCAAGATGGCGTAGAAAGGCGTGAAATACCAAACGGGTGCAATGTGCTCCGGAGTTTTTAGCGGGTTTGCAGCTTCAAAGTTCGGTGGCTCAAGGAAGTACCCACCCATCTCAGGGTTAAAGAACAGCACATAACAGAACAAGAAGAGAAAGCCTGCGATACCGACCATATCTTTCACGGTGCCATACGGGTGGAAAGGTATCGAATCGATAATATCGTACTTCTTGGTGTAGTCGTCGTGGAATTTGAACTGCGTTTTATAGTCATCGCCCATCGTGCCTTTCGGCAATTTGGTTTCGATACCATCAGGGTTGTTTGATCCGACTTCATGCAGTGCCAATACGTGCAAAACAATCAGCAGTAATAACACAATCGGCAATGCGATAACGTGTAGAGCAAAGAAACGGTTCAGTGTCGCGCCTGAGATCACGTAGTCACCACGGATCCAAAGCGTCAAATCATCACCAATAACCGGAATCGCACCAAATAGAGAGATAATGACCTGAGCGCCCCAATACGACATTTGCCCCCAAGGTAACAAATAGCCCATAAAGGCTTCAGCCATTAGCACCAAGAAGATCAACATGCCGAAGATCCAAAGCAACTCACGCGGTTTTTGATAAGAACCGTAAATGAGGCCGCGGAACATGTGCAAATAAATCACGACAAAGAAGGCCGAAGCGCCGGTTGAGTGCATATAACGCAGCAACCAACCATATTCAACATCACGCATGATATATTCGATCGAAGCAAACGCACCGTCACCAGATGGGACATAGTTCATCGTCAACCAAATACCCGTCAGAATTTGATTCACTAATACCAACATGGCAAGCGACCCAAATAAATACCAGAAGTTAAAGTTCTTTGGCATAGGGTATTCTGAAAGGTGCTTTTTATACGCGTTCATTGCGGGTAAGCGTTTTTCTACCCAATCAAGTAGAGCTTGCATTATGCCTCCCCTCCTTCATCAACACCGATCATGATTTTGGTATCACTCAAATACATGTGCTTCGGTATAACAAGGTTTAACGGGGCAGGTACGCCTTGGAAAACACGCCCCGCCATATCAAATTTTGAGCCATGACACGGACAGAAAAAACCGGATTTAACCCCTTGAACTTGTTCACTAAAACTGTCTGGCAAATAGGTAGGAGAACAACCAAGGTGGGTACAAATACCAACGGCGACGAAGTATTCTGGTTTGATAGAACGGTAGGCATTTTGAGCATAGAGCGGTTGTTGCTCTTCGCCAGAAGCGGGATCGCGTAACTGGCCATTGAGTTCGTTGAGTGTATCGACGACAGATTGCGCTCTGCGCACAACCCAGACCGGTTTGCCTCGCCATTCAACTCGCACCATTTGCCCCTCTTCTAGTTTACCTATATCAACGGAAACTGGGGCACCTGCTGCTTTGGCTTTTTCACTGGGGTTCCACGATTTAATAAAAGGAACGGCAACCGCGGCAGCCCCTAATCCACCGACAACAGCGGTTGTCGCGGTTAGAAATCGTCTACGACCGTTATTTAAAGGCGCATTGCTCATCCAAACATTCTCCCATTTGCTCCTTTTGGATACTGGTTATTCCTTACCAAAGAGCCTGGCTAACAAATTAAGTTTTTTTGTATTTATTTGAGCGCAAATGATAAATAAAACCCTACTTTTTAACAAGGTAAAGCTACTTATTTGTAACATTTATAGATACAAACGCTAATGTCGTCACAAAAGAAGAATACAAGAAACAACTATTTTGAAGGGGGATGTTGAGAGGTTTGAGAGAGAAAAATGCGGAAAGCTAAAAAACAAAAAGCCTGGCATAAGCCAGGCTTTGAAACCACGTCCCAGTAAAACTGGAAGCGAAATCTTGAAAAGATTAACGCTTAGAGAACTGTGGTTTACGACGTGCTTTACGTAGACCAACTTTCTTACGTTCAACGCAACGAGCGTCACGAGTAACGTAACCAGCTGCACGTAGAGCAGGACGGAAAGACTCATCGTATTCCATTAGAGCGCGTGTGATACCGTGACGGATCGCACCAGCTTGACCAGAAATACCGCCACCTTTTACAGTAACGTATAGGTCTAGTTTCTCAGTTAGTTCAACTAGCTCAAGAGGTTGTTTAACAACCATGCGAGAAGTTGGACGACCGAAGTATTCATCAAGGCTACGCTTGTTGATTACGATGTTGCCAGTACCCGGTTTGATAAAAACACGAGCAGCTGAGCTTTTGCGACGGCCAGTGCCGTAGTATTGATTCTCTGCCATTTCGAAATCCCCGATTAGATGTCTAGAACTTGTGGTTGTTGAGCAACATGGTTGTGCTCAGCACCAGCGTAAACTTTAAGCTTACGGTACATAGCACGGCCAAGAGGACCACGTGGCAACATACCTTTAACAGCAAGTTCAAGAACCATCTCTGGTTTCTTAACAATCAGCTTTTCAAAAGTGATTGATTTAAGACCACCAGGGAACTCAGTGTGACGGTAATACACTTTACCTTTAGCCTTGTTACCAGTTACAGTAACTTTCTCAGCGTTGATAACGATGATGTAATCACCAGTGTCAACGTGAGGAGTGTATTCAGCTTTGTGTTTGCCACGTAGGCGAGATGCAATTTCACTTGCTAGACGGCCAAGAGTTTTACCTTCAGCGTCTACAACATACCAGTCGCGTTTTACAGTTTCTGGTTTAGCAACGAAAGTTTTCATGCTAATAATAACCCGTTAAATTAAATTTAAACTTAAAGGAGCAGTAATGCTCCCACTGTCTAAGAGCCCAGTCATCACCCCTTCGAGTGGGTGGCACTCTTGGTCAAATTACTTGGATTTACATCCAAAATTGACCTGCAGTAACGGTGGGTCGCAAGATTATAGAGAAGTGAGTTGAAAAAATCACCTCTTTTTTAAATAAAAATATGACTTTTTCTTTACCTAAAAATTTAAGCTAGCCTTTACGCTAAGTGCTCTCTCGCAAGATACTCATGGCTTTGCATTTCAGTTAAGCGTGATAAACACCGTTTAAACTCAAATTCTAACGTTCCACCGGTATAAAGATGCTCTAGTGACACTTCCGATGAAATGATCAATTTGACGTTTCTTTCATAGAACTCATCCACGAGGGCAATGAATCGTCGAGCGGCATCATCAATACTGTGCTCCATCCCTACGACTTCAGAGAGTAAAACCGTGTGATAGACCTTCGAGAGCTCAATATAATCATTCTGGCTACGAGCCGTTTGGCAGAGCTGCTCAAAAGTGGCATGCAATACCCCCTCCGCCGCTTTCTCTACCGCGAGTGTGCGATGATTAACTTCCACCACCTGCTGCGCCAACTTCCCTTCCCCGACCAACTGTTGATAATAACGGTCTATATTGTCATGAGCCGCTTGATCAAGCGGGTAATGATAAATTTCCGCTTGCTCAAGTGTGCGTAAACGATAGTCAACACCACTGTCGACATTCATAATCGTACAGTTTGCTTCTATTAGTTGAATTGCAGGCAAAAAGCGCGCTCTTTGTAGGCCATTTCGATAAAGCTCGTGCGGTGGAATATTGGATGTCGCCACCAGCACAACACCACGCTGAAACAAGGCTTGAAACAACACGCCTAAAATCATCGCATCAGTAATATCGGAAACAAAAAACTCATCGAAGCAAATGATGTCCGCTTGCTGCTTAAAAATATCCGCTACCGCTTCTAATGGATCGCTCACGTCATCCAGTCGCCCTAACTCATCATGAACACGCAGCATAAAGCGGTGGAAGTGAATGCGCATTTTGTTTTCAAGAGGTAAGTCCTCATAAAATGCATCCATTAAATACGTCTTGCCGCGTCCAACGCCTCCCCAGAAATACAACCCTTTAGGGGATTCAGGTAAGGGCGCCTTTTTACCTAACCATGATTTCCATTTAGGTTGAGTGACCGTCGGCGTTTGTGAGAACGCCACCATCTGATGAAAAAGAGCGTCAAGCGCTTGAACCGCTTGGAGTTGAGCGGGATCGTGCTTAAAACCATGTAACTCAACATCTTGCTGATAACGTTTTAAAGGCGTCATAGTTAGACCTTTCTATCCCTGCGGCCGTTAACTATCCTTATCTTCGCTGTGAATTTTATTAATGCAAAATCATTGGATAGTGTCACACGCATTTTGCTTTATTGGTTTAATTTCTCATAGTAACATGTCAGTTCAGCATGTGTAACTATCACGTAAACAACATGTTAAACCAAAAATAATAAGGAGTCATTATGCCTTGGATTTATGCCCTTGCGGGCTTGCTTGCCGGAACAGTACTTGGCTTTGGTATCTCGCGTCTTACGACCCCTGGATACAAGAAACAAAAGAGCCTTAACAAAGATCTTGAAACCGCGAAATTTCAATTAGAACAGCAAAAACAAGAATTATCCGATCACTTTGCACAAAGTGCAGAGATGCTCGATTCTCTCGGTAAAGAGTACACTCGCCTTTACCAGCATATGGCTAAAACATCCTCGGAACTATTACCGAACATGCCCGAACAGGATAATCCGTTCGCTCAAAAAGTAGCATCACACAACAGCACGACTCAAGATGCACAAAAAACAGCGGACTCTGTCGATGAAGCACCAAAAGATTACGCTTCCGGTGCAACCGGTTTGTTGCGTGAACAAAAGAAAGAAATTTTAAATTCTCCAGAAGAAGCCACCGCCAAGGCCTCTTAAACAACCTGACGAAAACAACGTTCTCAATGAACTTTGTTGTATTTGTTAAGTCATAACTCCCATAAGTAGCCATTGATTTATTGTTTTTATAAATCAATCTAAAACCGGATGAGCACGCATTGCTCACCGGTTTTAATCGGTATTCACTGTATAGGAGTTTTTGATGAAAAAGCCTTTGCTTGCCTTAACGGTACTCTCCCTAAGCCTAACGTCCCTTTTCTCGACCTTGCCCGCTCAAGCTGCACTACCACTTTCTGTTAGTGGCGAGCAATTACCGAGCTTAGCCCCCATGCTCGAAAACGTCACACCCGCCGTAGTCAGCATTGCGGTTGAAGGCACCCACGTGTCGAAACAACGCATCCCCGACCAATTCCGTTTTTTCTTTGGTCCTGATTTTCCTGCTGAGCAACAGCAAGAACAACCATTTAGAGGGCTCGGTTCTGGCGTCATCATTGATGCGAAGCAAGGCCATATCGTCACAAATTTCCACGTCATCAAAAACGCTGAAAAAATCCGAGTCAAATTGCAAGATGGCAGAGAGTACGACGCCGAATTGATCGGCGGTGATGAAATGTCAGATGTTGCGTTGCTGAAAATAGACAAAGCCAAGAACCTCACCCAAATAGCACTTGCCGATTCCGATCAACTGCGTGTTGGTGACTTCACCGTCGCCATTGGTAATCCCTTTGGTCTTGGCCAAACCGTGACCTCGGGGATCGTATCAGCACTGGGGCGCAGCGGTTTAAATCTGCAAAACTTTGAGAACTTTATACAAACCGATGCGGCGATCAACAGTGGCAACTCTGGCGGCGCATTGGTCAACCTAAACGGCGAATTAATTGGCATTAATACCGCGATCTTTGGCCCTAACGGTGGCAATGTGGGCATTGGTTTTGCTGTTCCCGTCAATATGATGAAAAACTTAACCGAGCAGATTTTAGAGTTTGGAGAGGTAAAGCGCGGCGTACTAGGCATACAAGGTGGAGAGATCACGTCAGAACTGGCGGAAGCAATCGGCTACGAGTCCAACAAAGGCACCTTTGTAAATCAAGTCTTCGTTGACAGCGCCGCAGATAAAGCGGGCATTCAAGCCGGAGATATCATCGTCTCGATTAATGGCAAAACCATTAATTCATTTCATGAGTTCAGAGCAAAGATTGGCACCTTAGGGGCAGGCAAGAAAGTCACCCTTGGTATTGTCCGTGACGGAAAAGAAACCGCCGTCAAAGTCACCTTAGGTGAGCAAGAAAACATCAAAGCCAGCGTTGAGAAATTACACCAGGGCTTAACCGGCGCTTCTCTCACCAACACCAATGCCAGTGATAGCGTGAAAGGGGTTAAAGTCTCCTCGGTTGAAGCGGGATCGCCAGCAGAAGCCTACCAGCTACAAGCCAGTGATATCATTATTGGAGTGAACCGACAACCCGTGGAAAACCTAGCCGAATTACGCAACGTGCTTGAGCAACAATCCGGCGTGCTGGCATTGAACATTCAACGTGATAACCGGACTATCTATCTGATTGTTCGGTAATTAGATCACGTCACACTCGAAAATATCCCATTCGGTTATTAGCATAAAACGCGATATGGATTTAAATGACAGCGGAGAAATTCGCTGTCTTTTTCATATAGTGCTATCCTTCTGATTTTATTGGCTGTGTATCATTATTTTGAGGGATGTATGCTGGGTTTTCTTTTACGCTCTGTCGGACTGGGTCTGGCCACAGCGGCATTGCTTTTAATCGCGGTACCATCGCTTCGTTCCAATGTGCTACCGGAAAGCATTACGCGTCCAGCCACGAACATCACCGCTATGCAGCTATCATTTAATGAAGCCGTTCATCGAGCTGCGCCTGCCGTCGTTAACATCTATAGTCGCAAATACACCGAAGATGACCGCTCTAAATTACTGACTCAAGGGTTAGGTTCAGGGGTTATTGTGAGCGACAAAGGTTACATCATTACCAATTACCATGTGGTTGCACAGGCCGATCAAATCATCGTCGCACTGCAAGATGGTCGAGCTGCTGCCGCACAGTTAGTGGGAAAAGATCGTCGTACCGATATCGCCATTTTACGGGTTGAAGGCGAGAATTTACCCGTCATCCCGTTAAACTCAGATTACAAAGCCAAAGTCGGCGATGTGGTTCTCGCGATCGGAAACCCTTATAACCTCGGTCAAACCACCACTTTTGGTATCATTTCGGCAACCGGTCGTTCTTCAATCAGTGCGGATGGTCGCCAAGCCTTTATTCAAACCGATGCGGCCATTAACGAAGGCAACTCCGGTGGCGCTTTGGTCAACACGCGTGGTGAATTGGTTGGGATCAACACGGCTTCATTCCAACAGGCAACTGAACTGGAAACTTACGGTATTTCCTTTGCGATTCCTTACTCGCTTGCCAATGTAATCATGAATAAAATCATTGCTGATGGGCGCGTAATTCGCGGCTATATTGGCATTGATGGCCAAGACATTACTTCGGTGACCGCTCGCCTACTTGGCAATAAACACATTGGCGGCATCGTCGTATTAGGGGTTGATCCAAATGGTCCAGCCGCTAATGCCGGATTTCAAGCGCAAGACATTATCCTCAAGATCAACGGCCAAAAAATTAACGGTCGCCACAGTGTGATGGAAATTGTCACCGATTTACGCCCAGGTACCACGGTGGATGTCCTAGTACTGCGCAAAGGGGAAGAGTTAACTCTTCCGGTGACGATTACCGAAGATACTCGCGAATAAATCGCCACGGCTTCTCATTTTCCCGAAAGCGCAACTCTGGCTGAATACATTTCGTTTAGATAAAAAAATCCCAGCAATATGTGCTGGGATTTTTTTTATTCGTTGTCGCCTGAACTCTCGGCATCGGTGGTATGCGTTGATTCCACTTCAATACTCGTCACACGTTGCAAACCACGTGGCAGTAACCCACCACGACGGCCTCTTTCCCCACGGAAGTTTTCTAAATCCGAAGGTTTCAGACCCAGCTTACGTTTACCCGCGTACAAGGTCACCGTGCTGTTTCGAGGAATGGAAATCAAGTGTGAAACCACTTCTTCACGCTCTTTCGCTTTAGCCGCTGGAATATTAATGATCTTATTACCTTTACCTTTGCTCAATTGCGGCAGCTCCTTCATTGGGAACAACAGCATTCGACCTTGGTTAGTAATCGCTAAGATTTCATCATTATCTAAATCACTGATCCGTTGTGGAACGGTAACTTGTGCATTCTGTGGCAAACTCACGAGCGCTTTGCCGCTGCGGTTTTTCGACAGTAAGTCCGAACCTTTACACACAAAGCCATAGCCCGCATCAGAGCCAATTAACCAAAGTTGATCATCTTCACCCATCACAACTTGGCGGACGGATGTGCCTGGTGCCACATTCAAACGACCGGTGATTGGTTCCCCTTGGCTACGTGCTGACGGCAATGAATGCGACTCTAACGAGTAACTACGGCCATCGCTGCCCAAGAAAACCGCTTGCTGGTTACTCTTACCACGAGCAAGCGCAAGATACTGGTCACCTGACTTGTAACTCAAGCCTTCGCCATCGACCTCATGCCCTTTCGCATGACGAATCCAACCTTTTTCAGAAAGAACCACCGTGATCGGTTCGCTTGGCACAAGATCGCGTTCAGTCATTGCTTTCGCTTCTGCGCGCTCAATCATCGGAGAACGACGATCATCACCGTATTTCTCTGCGTCCGCTTTTAGCTCTTTTTTGATCAAGGTATTCAAACGACGATCAGAACCTAATAACTGCTCTAGTTTTTCACGCTCTTTCTCAAGTTCATCTTGCTCGCCACGAATCTTCATTTCTTCAAGCTTCGCTAAGTTACGAAGTTTGATATCAAGAATCGCATCGGCTTGAATATCTGAAACGCCAAAACGCGCCATCAATACCGCTTTCGGTTCGTCTTCGGTACGGATGATGTCAATCACTTCATCAAGGTTTAGGTACGCAACCAATAAACCTTCAAGAATATGCAAACGAGCCAACACTTTATCTAAACGGTACTGCAAGCGGCGAGTCACCGTATCGCGGCGGAACTCAATCCACTCAGAAATAATCTGAACCAAGCCTTTCACTTGTGGACGATTATCCAGACCAATCATGTTTAAGTTAACACGGAAGCTCTTTTCCAAATCCGTTGAAGCAAACAGGTGATTCATCAACTGATCGCAATCAATACGGTTTGAACGCGGCACGATCACGATACGAGTCGGGTTTTCATGGTCCGATTCATCGCGAAGATCATCCACCATTGGCAGTTTCTTCGCACGCATCTGATTGGCTATCTGCTCAAGCAATTTCGCACCAGACGTTTGGTGCGGCAGCGAGGTGATAACAATATCTGGGCCTTCTTTGTGCCAAACCGCACGCATTTTAATGCTGCCACGGCCAGTACGGTAAATCTTCTCGATGTCTGCTTTAGGCGAGGTGATCTCAGCCTCAGTTGGGTAGTCAGGACCTTTTACAAACTGCATCACATCTGGCAATTCCGCTTTCGGATTGTCAATCATGTGAATCGTTGCTTCGACCACTTCACGTACGTTATGTGGTGGAATGTCGGTCGCCATACCAACCGCAATGCCCGTTACGCCATTTAGCAAGATATGCGGCAGACGTGATGGCAACATTTGAGGCTCTTTCATCGTGCCATCAAAGTTAGGTTGCCATTCAACCGTGCCTTGACCAAGCTCACCTAATAGAACTTCAGCAAACTTGGACAACTTAGCTTCGGTATAACGCATCGCAGCGAATGATTTAGGATCATCCGGTGCACCCCAGTTACCTTGACCATCAACCAATGGGTAACGGTAAGAGAACGGTTGAGCCATCAATACCATCGCTTCATAACACGCTGAGTCACCGTGTGGATGGTATTTACCCAACACGTCACCAACGGTACGTGCTGATTTTTTGTATTTCGCAGATGCCGAAAGACCAAGCTCTGACATCGCATAGATGATACGTCGTTGAACCGGTTTTAAGCCGTCACCAATATAAGGTAAGGCACGATCCATGATCACGTACATCGAATAATTCAGATAAGCGTCTTCGGTGAATTTGCGCATCGGCAACTGTTCAACGCCATCGTAAGTAATTTCTGTAGACATTCGTTAAACCTCTGCCAAATCGCCATTGCTTTGTAGCCACGCGCGACGATCATCCGCACGTTTTTTACCCAGCAGCATATCCATCATTTCCATCGTCGCTTCTTCGTCATCAATGGTTAACTGAACCAGACGACGCGTATTTGGATCCATGGTGGTTTCGCGCAACTGGAGTGGGTTCATCTCACCCAGACCTTTAAATCGTTGCACGTTAATTTTGGCTTTTTTCTTTGATAGTCGCTCTAAAACACCCTCTTTTTCATCGTCATCAAGAGCATAAAACACTTCTTTGCCACAGTCGATTCGATAAAGTGGAGGCATTGCCACGTAGATATGACCCGCTTCTGTTAATGCTCGGAAATGGCGAGTAAACAGTGCACACAATAGCGTGGCAATGTGAAGACCATCCGAGTCCGCATCGGCAAGGATGCAGATTTTACCGTAACGTAAACCGCTCAAATCATCGCTATCAGGATCAATACCCAAAGCAACCGAAATATCATGCACTTCTTGTGAAGCAAGCACCTGATCCGCTGCCACTTCCCAAGTGTTTAGAATTTTACCGCGCAGTGGCATCACCGCTTGGAATTCACGATCACGCGCTTGTTTTGCTGAACCGCCTGCCGAGTCCCCTTCCACGAAGAAGATTTCAGTGCGGCTAAGATCTTGTACTGAACAGTCCGTCAGTTTGCCTGGCAAGGCTGGGCCCGAGGCAATTTTCTTACGCACCACTTTTTTGCTTGCACGCATACGGCGATGCGCATTGGCAATACAAGTTTCAGCCAGCAATTCCGCCAGTTGTGGTTTTTCATTTAGCCACAAGCTAAATACATCTTTAACGACACCCGAAACAAAGGCTGCGGTTTGACGCGAAGATAAACGCTCTTTCGTTTGGCCAGCAAATTGCGGGTCTTGCATCTTAACGGACAGAACGTAAGAACAGCGGTCAAAGACATCGTCACCCGTTAACTTAACACCACGAGGAAGCAGGTTGCGGAATTCACAGAACTCACGCATTGCGTCTAGCAAGCCTTGGCGAAGACCGTTCACATGCGTGCCGCCTTGCGCCGTTGGGATCAAGTTCACGTAGCTTTCGGTGATCATATCACCGCCTTCTGGCTGCCAGATCACCGCCCAATGGGCCGCTTCTGTTTCAGCGGAGAACTCGCCCGTAAATGGCACTTCCGGCAGTACTGGGTAGCCTTTTACCCCTTCAGCTAAGTAATCCGTTAAGCCATCTTCGTAATACCAGCGATGATCTTGATTGTTTACTTTATCTGTAAAGGTAATTTCTAAACCCGGGCACAATACCGCTTTCGCACGCAGGTTATTCACCAAACGTGTGACCGAGAAATTCGGCGAATCAAAGTAGCTGGTATCTGGCCAGAAGTGGACACTGGTGCCTTTATTGCGGCGACCACAGGTGCCAGTCACCGTCAACTCTTCTACTTTGTTGCCATGTTCAAAGGCCATTTCATAGATTTGACCGTCACGGCGAACCGTCACTTCAACGCGTTTCGATAGCGCATTCACTACCGAGATGCCAACACCGTGCAGGCCGCCTGAAAACTGATAGTTTTTATTCGAGAACTTACCACCCGCATGAAGCTTACAGAAAATAAGCTCCACACCTGATATCTTTTCTTCAGGGTGCATATCGACAGGCATGCCGCGACCATCATCAATTACTTCTAATGATTGATCGGCATGAAGAATTACTTGTACCTTAGAGGCATGTCCGGCGAGCGCTTCATCGACACTGTTGTCGATTACTTCTTGGCCTAAATGGTTTGGACGCGCTGTATCCGTATACATCCCAGGTCGGCGACGTACTGGCTCCAAGCCATTAAGAACCTCAATGGCTCCGGCATTATATTGTTCAGTCATAATACGGAATATCGTTTATAGAGATTTAATGGTTACTATGCAGAGCGCTTCAATGGCACCGGTGATATTGGTTAAAAAACATCACAAACGCTGAATCTCTCAGCGTTTTTCAACTGCAATAGTACAAGGGGAACATAGTCTGAAAGAGACCAGTTTATGTCAAGTGAGATAGGTTAGTAACAAGCAAATTTATGACTCTTCCCTCAATGAATAGCAAAAGTTTCAGCAATTCATTTTTTACAGAAAAGGACAAATCACAGGTTACAACGCTAGGAACTGGATAATTTGCTCAGGGTAGCGCTCAAAATCAACAAAGCTATGATCACCCCCTATTTCGACGGTTTGTTTTGCTAAAACAAATTTCTCTACCGCTTGGCGATAGTCGAGCACTTCATCTTCCGTTTGCTGCAATAGCCAAAAGTCACTTGGATTCTTTAACTGGGTAACATCGAGTGCTTTAAGCTCCTCGATATGGTGTGCTTGCAAGACATAATGTTCGTGTGTGTATGGATTTTCTTGCTCACCAAGATAGTCCAAGAGTAGCTCGTAAGGTTTAATGGCAGGGTTAACAACAACGGCTTTGAAACCAAATTGAGCATTAAGCCACATCGACAAGTAACCGCCTAGTGAGCTGCCCACCAGACCAATTTGATAATCTTGCTGGTACTGCTCAATAAACGACATGAGGCACTCTGCAGCTTGTTGAGGAAAGCAAGGAAGTTGAGGGACCACAACCTTGATATCAGGTCGGTTGTCGGCGCAATACTGCACCATAACATTTGCTTTATGAGATAAAGGAGAGCTATTAAAGCCATGGATATAGAGCAACAGTGAAGGTTTCATTGCGTATCTCTCAATAAAGCGAAGATGAGCGGCGAAATCAATAACCGCTCGAATCAAAATTAGGTAGATATAGACCATCAGCTAAACGCTGAACTTGCGTCTCAAATCGACCGTCAGCGTATAAGGTTAGCTCTCGCCAACCCGGAGAACAAGCATCTAATGCAAAGTCATCGCTATTCGGTTTAAATTGTACACAAGTCGATGGCGTCGCCATCACTGTGGCGCCACTTCGAACCACTTGCATATCTTGATGTACGTGCCCGCACAGTATCGCACGTACGTTATCGTGTTTTTCGACAATTTGCCAAAATTGTTCTGCGTCTTTCAATGTATGTTGATCAAGCCAAGCGCTCCCAACCAATATTGGGTGGTGGTGCAACAATACCAAGCTGTGACGCTCTGGATGTAAACGTAACTGTGTATCAAGCAAGTCAAGTTGCTGTTGACTCAACCGACCATGCGGCACGCCTTCAACTTGAGAGTCAAGCAAGATCAATTGCCAATGCTCACCCAACAATGTGGATTCGGTTTGCACGATCTGCGGAGACGGTAATACCGACCCCATACTCGGCTTATAATCATGATTACCTGGCAGCCAAAAACACGGTTTTTCCAACCGCTCAATACCTTGTGCAAATCGCTGGTATGACACTTCAGAGTGATCTTGAGAAATATCCCCTGTCGCCAGAAGAAACTCAAAATCAAAACCTTGCTGATGAATCCCTTCAACAACGGCGGAAAAGCTGTCATTTGTATTGACGCTAAGCAGGCTGCCGTCCTCTGCCGCAAACAAGTGAGTATCGGTGAGCTGCACGAGCTTAATTATGTCTGTAACTGATGAGTCTGACGTAACTTTCACTAATAAAACCTAGGTATTCAATGGTGAACGGCTAATGCCATGCTTTAAACAAAACGACAACCAATCACCTAAAAAACGATTCAATTGCGCTTTTTCATCTTTTTGAACCATTTTATCGTTCGGGTAATCATATCGCGCTTTCACTCGCGATAAATATTCACTACTACACACTTCCGCTACACGAGCGTCGTGGTAGAGCCTGACAGACATTTTTGGCAATGGAAACACAGGAACGTCATCACTTTGACAAATATCAACCAAAGTTGTGTACTTTGTGACTTCTCCCACGAGTATTTGATAAGACATACTGGCGGCTTGGTAGCAGCGCACATCCCCAACACTTGGTTGTGTCGGTATTAATGCATTTAATTTGGCGTAATTCGTCTCGTAAACACGCATTAACTCAGCCAAATCAACATGGTATGTTCTATTATTCGTTACTTGTCCCATTCGCTCTTTATTCGTTGATAGTTTAGTTGTAGCCATTGCAAAGCCAGAATCGACGCGCCATTTTCAAAGCGCCCATCTTCAACCCATTGATAGGCTTGCTCTCGGCTGACCACCTGTACTCGGATATCCTCGCCTTCATAGTCTAAACCATGAACGCCACTTGCGGTGCTTGCATCCACCTCACCAACAAAGACATCGAGCTTTTCAGAACAACCACCCGATGATGGGTAATATGACGTCATCTTAACCAATCGCTCGATCTCGATACCCGCTTCTTCTTTGGCTTCTCGACGAACCACATTCTCTGCAGTTTCATTCGGATCAATCACCCCTGCAACAATTTCTAATTGCCAAGGGTGGGCATGCTCAAGTGCCCCAACGCGGATTTGCTCTATCAATACAACTTGATCAGTTTTAGGGTCATAAGGCAAAAGCGCGGCGGCATGGCCTCGCTCAAACATTTCACGTTCTATCTCTTTGCTCCAGCCCCCTTCAAACAATTTGTGCTTGAAACGGTACTTAACCATCTTAAAAAAACCCTGAAACAGCGTCTCTTTTGAGATAATTTCGACATCTTCGCTTGTAAACTGTGTTGATTGATTATCCGTTTGTTGCATTTTGCACCTCTATCCATGAACCTTATAGTTTACTCAGAGAACAACGCTTGTTCCATCGACGCACTTCAACTTTTTATATAATTCTTCTATATTTTTTTAGGTTGTATCAATTTTTATTGTACAGATGGACAATTATTTGTAAAAGATTGCAAAGTTTAGAGTGAATTAGCGCCAATTTGAGTTAAACTCTTGAACAATTGACCTCTTTTTATTTGGCAGGGATCGAACCCATGAAAAAATTGCTTCCACTTCTTATCAGTGCAGCACTCGGTAGTCTTAGCACTTCTGCTTGGGCAGATACGCTGACAGAAATTTACAACCAAGCGAAGGAAAACGATCCTACGCTACTCAGCTCAGCGGCGACACGCGATGCCGCTTTTGAAGCAATCGAAGAAAGTCGCAGTACTTTGTTACCACAAATTAACTTAACTGCGGGCTATGATCTGACTCGTGGCGATAGCGATAGTGATGCATTATCAGCTGGCGTGAACTTTTCTCAAGAGCTCTTCGACCGCTCAAGCTGGATTAGTCTAGATACTTCTGAAATGTCTGCTCGTCAAGCGGATGCCGCTTATGCAGCCATTCAACAAGCACTTATTCTGCGCGTATCACAAGCCTATTTTGATGTCCTAAGAGCTCAAGATAACTTGGTGTTTATTCAAGCAGAGAAAGCGGCGGTTGCTCGCCAACTAGAGCAAACCAAACAACGTTTTGAAGTGGGCCTATCGGCAATTACTGACGTTCATGACGCACAAGCGCAATACGACTCAGTATTGGCTGACGAAGTTCTGGCACAAAATGATTTAGTTAACAGCTATGAAGGCCTACGTGAAATTACTGGCCAAGAGCACGCTAACCTAGAAGTATTAGATACTAAACGCTTCTCTGCGAGCAAAACATCAACAGCAATCAATACGTTAGTTGATGAAGCCGGACAAAAGAACCTAAGCTTATTAGCAGCACGAATTACGCAAGATGTTGCCAAAGAAAATATTTCACTCGCCAGTTCTGGTCACCTTCCATCATTGACTCTTGATGGTGGCTACAACTACCGTGATATCAGCAATACCGATGTAAATCCTATCACACAACGTAGTTCTGACGGTGATGAAGGTAACTTCAACGTTGGTCTTAACTTAGTGGTGCCTCTATACACGGGTGGCAATATCACCTCGCAAACCAAGCAAGCTGAATTTGCTTATGTTGCAGCAAGCCAAGATCTTGAGGCGACATACCGTAGCGTAGTGAAAGATGTTCGCGCATTTAACAACAACATCAGTGCATCTATCGGCGCATTGCGTGCTTACGAGCAAACTGTTATCTCTGCAGAATCAGCACTAGAAGCAACCGAGGCTGGTTTTGATGTGGGCACACGTACTATCGTTGACGTATTAGACTCAACGCGTCGCCTATACGATGCAAACAAGAGCTTATCGAACGCACGTTACGATTACATTCTAAGCGTACTGCAACTGCGTCAAGCGGTGGGTACGTTGAGTGAACAAGATATCTTAGATGTCAACGCAGGTCTTAAACCCGCGACTAAGTAATCCACTCAAAAACACGGTAAGATCAAAAAAGCCTGCTGATTATGCAGGCTTTTTTATGTTTAAAACTCAGCTTATACCGTCGTTTCGGTAATAAGATTATGTTTATTCAACAATCGATACATGGTCGCGCGCGAAACGCCCAGCTCTTTGGCTGCCATCGACACTTGGCCGGTATGTGACTCGAGTACAAGCAACAGTGCGTCTCTTTCACTGCGTTCTCGAATATTTTTCAGACTGCGCTTACCATCACTGCGCTTAGGCAAGTCTAAATGTTGCTCGTCGAGCATCACCGTATCCGACATCAATACCACGCGTTTGATCTGGTTCATGAGCTCACGTACGTTGCCTGGCCAATGATAACGAGTCAGTGAACGCGTCGCCTCTTCGGTAAAACTGCGCGCCTGAGCATTATATTCACGCGAGTACTCCATCAAGAAATGACGGGCAAGAATGGCAATGTCCCCTGCGCGCTCTTTCAAGCTCGGCACATTGATGCGTAAAACATTAATATAATGGTAAAGCTCTTCGTTAAAATCCCCATCTATCAGGGCTTTTTCAATATCGGCTGAGTTCGCCGCTAAAATACGAACATCCACTTCTTTACGGCCATTCACCGTTTCCACCGTGCCCTCTTGCAAGAAGCGCAACAGATTAAGCTGCTGTGATTTCGGCAACGTAAGAATGTCGTTTAATAAAATCGTCCCGCCATCAGCGCGTTCTAAAATTGACGCTTCGTCAACGTCATCGCGATGAATGCCAAATAAGTCACTTTCAAGACGCCGTTCAGACATCGCACGGCAATTAACCGATAGAAACGCTTTTTGCGCACGTGATGAGGTTTTATGTACCGCCCTGGCGACCGTTTCTTTGCCGGTCCCACTTTCGCCATAAATAAGAATGCTGACATCGGTTGGACCAATGCGTTTAATTTGATCTCGTAAGCGCTTCATTGGGATTGATTCACCGATCAAGCCCATATCATTATTGTTGCCGTAATGCGGCCAAACCTTTTTCTCTAACTTAAGCATACCAAGTTGGTGCCCAATGGTGCTAAGCAATTGCGCATCGGGGATCGGGGCCGTAAAGAAGTCGATACAAAAGTTAACGATAAACTGGCAAATCGTATCTGAACTCAACTGAGACTCACGAATAAACGCAATCCAGCGCACCTGCTTGTGGTTACTCACTAAGTTAGCAATGCCATTAAGGCTAAACTCATCGTGGCTTAGATCAACGATACCAATACATGGGCCCGCTTCTGAGAACAACGTACTGGCGTGGCGCAAATCAGCACATTGGGTACATTGCCAGCCAACTTGCTCCAATACAGAGAGCCAAGGCTCGTAACTCCCGCCAACGACAATCAATGAGCCTGGGACAGAATCCATTCGGAATTGATTACCCATTAAGTATCTTCCTTATAATTCGGTTTTCTATTTTTTGTGCCACAAAAAACACATCAACAGTGGGTACAATATAAGAGACAGAGCGAATAGTCTGTCTCACTATTAAGACTAGAATATAATTTCTGCTCTTAACAAATTGATGTGCGATTAATTAGGCAATTGCCGATAAGTCTTTCGATTACATGCCTTAATTTTTCATGGCGACCGTCGAAGCACGGCATCCGATCCGTGTTCTATCGATAGTTATGTCAAACTTTGAGCAAAAAAAAACCACCCTAGGGTGGTTTTGCTACTCATTTCAAAGCTTGTTACGCTTGTGGGCGCATCGCTGGGAATAGGATCACATCACGAATAGTATGCGTGTTGGTGAATAACATCGCTAGACGATCGATACCGATACCTTGACCCGCTGTTGGCGGTAGGCCGTGCTCTAGTGCTGTAATGTAGTCAGCATCGTAGAACATTGCTTCATCATCACCCGCATCTTTAGCGTCTACTTGAGACTTAAAGCGTGCATCTTGGTCTTCCGCATCGTTCAGCTCAGAGAAGCCGTTCGCCACTTCACGGCCACCGATGAAGAATTCAAAACGGTCAGTGAAGAATGCGTTGTTATCACTACGACGAGCCAGTGGAGAAATGTCCGCTGGGTAACCTGTGATGAACGTCGGTTGAATCAGTTGAGGCTCAGCCGTTTCGCCAAAGATCTCTTCTAGTAGCTGACCACAAGTCCAGAACTTCTCAACATAGATGTCTAGAGATTTCGCAATAGCCACCATCGCGTCACGATCTTGAACGCCTTCTTCTGTCAGCGCTTGGATCTCTGCGTGCTCAGGGTTGTAGTGCTTGATCGCATCTAGCATAGTCATACGTGCGTATTGACCACCGAACTCAACCACTTGGTCACCGTAAGGCATTGACGTAGCACCTAGAATCTCAAGTGCAACCGTGCTTAGCATCTCTTCGGTTAGGTCCATCAGATCTTTGTAATCTGCGTACGCCATGTAGAATTCGATCATGGTGAATTCTGGGTTATGACGTGGTGATAGACCTTCGTTACGGAAGTTACGGTTGATTTCGAATACACGCTCAAAACCACCAACAACTAAACGCTTCAGGTAAAGCTCAGGAGCGATACGTAGGAACATTTGTTGATCAAGTGCGTTATGGTGAGTGATGAATGGACGCGCAGACGCACCGCCAGGGATCACTTGCATCATTGGCGTTTCAACTTCCATGAAGCTTTTCGACTCCATGAAACGACGAATACCAGACACCAGCTTAGAACGTACAATGAATGCATTACGTGAATCTTCGTTCACGATAAGGTCTACATAACGTTGACGGTAACGCATTTCTTGGTCAGTTAGACCGTGGAATTTTTCTGGCAGTGGACGAAGTGCTTTAGTTAGCAGTTCGAACTCTTCCATGTTTACGTACAAATCGCCTTTGCCTGATTTGTGCAATGCACCTTTAACACCGATGATGTCACCGATATCAAGACCGTGGTATTGCTCTTTCAGTACTTTTTGTACTTCTTTATCTGCGTATGCTTGGATGCTGCCAGACGTTTCTTGGATTAACAAGAATGGGCCACGTTTCGCCATGACACGACCTGCGATCGCTACTACATGGTTAAGCGCTTCTAGCTCTTCCTTAGTCTTTTCACCGAATTCTTTTTGTAGGTCGCTCGCGATTGCGTCACGACGGAAATCATTTGGGTGGCCGTTTGCTTTGCAGCTCTTACGGATAGCATCCAGTTTCGCGCGGCGCTCAGCAATTAGCTTATTCTCTTCTTGTGCAGAAGCTTCTTGTACAGATTCGTTTTGAACAACATCAGTCATTTTCGATGTATCCTGTCGTTAGTCGGTGAAAAGCTTACAAGCCTGATTTCAGGCTGGCTTCAATAAATTTGTCTAGGTCGCCATCAAGAACCGCTTGAGTATTGCGGTTTTCAACGCCAGTACGTAGATCTTTAATACGAGAGTCATCCAGAACGTAAGAACGGATCTGGCTACCCCAACCGATATCAGATTTAGTGTCTTCGTTGGCTTGTTTCTCAGCGTTTTGCTTTTGAATCTCAAGCTCAAACAATTTCGCACGTAGCTGCTTCATCGCTTGGTCTTTGTTCTTATGCTGAGAACGGTCGTTCTGACACTGCACCACAGTATTGGTTGGTACGTGAGTAATACGTACCGCAGATTCGGTGGTGTTGACGTGCTGACCACCCGCACCAGAGGCGCGGTATACATCAATACGAAGATCCGATGGGTTAATATCGATCGTAATATTGTCATCAATCTCAGGATAGATAAACGCAGAGGCAAATGAAGTATGACGACGGCCGCTTGAGTCAAAAGGAGACTTACGAACCAGACGATGCACGCCTGTTTCTGTACGTAACCAACCGTAAGCGTACTCACCAGAGATTTTAACTGTCGCGCCTTTAAGGCCAGCAACGTCGCCATCTGAAACTTCAATTACTTCTGTTTTAAAGCCTTTCGCTTCAGCCCAACGCAAGTACATGCGCAGCATAATTGATGTCCAGTCTTGCGCTTCTGTACCACCAGAACCCGACTGTAAATCAATGTAGCAATCTGAAGAATCGTGGTCACCAGAGAACATGCGACGGAACTCAAGTTTCGCTAACTTGTCTTCAAGTTCAGCTAATTCTGGTTCAATTTCGTCGAATGTTTCTTGATCTTCTTCTTCAACAGCAAGTTCTAGAAGACCTTCAACGTCTTCGACACCTTGCTCAAGCTGATCAATAGTTTCCACAACCGCTTCTAATGATGCACGTTCTTTACCCAACGCTTGTGCGCGTTCTGGCTCGTTCCATACATCTGGCTGTTCTAATTCTGCATTTACTTCTTCTAGACGCTCTTGTTTAGCATCGTAGTCAAAGATACCCCCTCAGGATGTTTGTGCGCTGAGACACATCCTGAAGACGGTTTTTAATTGGATTGATTTCAAACATACTGGCTCAATATTTATGAGTAGAATTTAACCGTGGAATTGTACTGAAAAGTGTGACGAAGATACAGGAAAATTTTATTTGCCTAGTCTAGAAGCTTAAACAAAAAAATCCCCCGTAACGTCAAGCACTACGGGGGATTGTTATCATTTTAACGGCGGTAATTACGCGTTTTCTTCAACCAATACTGGTTGTTCTTGTTTACCAACAAAACAAACGCAAATCATCGCAATCAGTGTTGGTAGTACCCAACCCATGCCCACATCAAATAGCGGTAACATGTTGAAGAAAGATACATCCACACCCACAATTTTTGCCGCATCAATCAGTGCAAACAAAAGAGAAACAAGCAGTACAACACGATACGCTAAACGAGTGTTTGGTAGCTTCTTACGCATGAACGTTAGCACGACTAGCGCAATCGCCACTGGGTAAAGAGCAAATAACACTGGAACAGACAGTGAAATCAGCTGTGCTAGACCGACGTTTGCCACTAATGCACACGCGGCACCGTTGATCACAACCCATTTTTTGTAAGAGATTGACGTCAGTGAGCTGAAGTAATCAGAACATGCTGAAATCAGACCAATCGCTGTCGTTAAACACGCTAGCATTACAATGACAGACAGTACGATTTGACCGTAAGGACCAAATAGTGCCTGAACATAAAGGCTCAGAACCAAACCACCGTTATCTGCACCAGCCGCAACAACAGAGCTTGTCGCACCTAAGTAGAATAATGATACGTAAACAAACGTTAAGCCGACTGCCGCAATCAAACCCGCAAGGATCAGGTAATGCGTGGTTGGTTTTTGCTCAGTAATGCCTTTGCTGCGAATAGCATCAACAATCAACACACCAAACATCAACGAACCGAAGGTATCCATGGTGTTGTAACCTTCAAGGAAACCTTTTTGCAGTGGGTGCGTTAAGTACTCGCCTTGCGCTGCAATGATCTCACCTTGTGGGTCAAGGAATACCGCACCTGCAAGAATAATAAGGCCGATAAACAATACGGGTGTTAGAACCTTACCGATGATGTCAATCAGTTTGCCTTGTGACCATGAGAACGACATCGCAATCACAAAGAACAGAATAGAGAACACCGTTAGGTGGATTTGCTCAGCATGAGCAAAGAATGGTTTTACTGCCATTTCGTACGCCACAAGACCAGTACGAGGGGCTGCAAATGCAGGACCGATGATGATAAAAATCAGCACAGCCATGATGGTTGCCGCTTTTACAGGCAAATCCTGAGTTAATTTAGCCCAAGAGCCTCCAGCAACAGCAATAGCAACGATGGTGAGAAGAGGTAGACCCACTGCTGTTAATAGAAAACCGCCCATCGCTGGAAGCACATTCTCGCCCGCTAGCTGCCCTGCAAGCGGTGGGAAGATGATGTTACCAGCACCCAAAAAGAAGGCGAAAAGCATAAAGCCTAACGCAATGATATCTGTTAGTTTTAACGTCTGCTTCACAGTAGAACCTTTATTTTTGTTTGATTGATGTTGTGTCTGCTTCGATGAGCAAAAATGCTCTCTCGGCTATATAATTTAGAACAGAATAATGACTAAATACTCAACTATCCGCAACCCAAAAGCGAAAAACACCATATAAATTTATATTGAGAAGCCAAAAGCAGTTCATAACACTGGTTATTAAATTCAAACCAGAACTAAACACCAATAAAACTGTTAACATTTAATCCTACAATAAGTTAAAGACACTGCACAACCGAGTTACATTGGTATTATTCACTCACTTAACAAGCAAGAGCCGAACATTTAATGAACAACGATCAACGCCAAACAAAGGGTTTCAAATTCAAGCAGTTTGCTATCGAAGGCGGTCAATGTGGTATGCCGGTCAGTACCGACGGTGTGTTATTGGGCGCTTGGGCGGACATCGAACATGCACAGCGAATTTTAGATATCGGCACAGGGACAGGGTTATTGACGCTAATGTGCGCCCAGCGCAATCACAACGCGACGATCGACGCTGTCGATATTGAGTCATCGGCGGTGATGACGGCGCAGTTAAATGTCGCAAATTCTGATTGGTCTGAGCGCATTATGGTCGCGCACGCTGATATTACGAAGATGGACTGTGAGGAACCATTTGACGCGATCATTTGTAATCCTCCCTACTTCAATAGTGGTGAACAAACAAAATTACAATCACGCGCTACCGCGAGGCACACCGATACCCTGAGCCATCAAGATTTACTCAAATGTTGCCAATCACTACTACTGCCTCACGGCAAAGCCAGCTTTGTGTTACCGGTTGTGGAAGGAGAGCATTTTATTCAACTTGCTGAACAGGCTGGATTCTCGCTGTCACGCCTATGCAAAGTACAGCCTACGCCAACAAAACCAGACAATAGGCTATTGATTGAATTGAGTTTAATAGCAGGGGAATGCAAAAATCAGCACGTGATAATTCGTGATAAGCTAGGCTATACAGAGGCCTTTATTGCGCTAACTAAAGATTTTTATTTAAAGATGTAGAAATAAGGTGTGATCCTAATCACCAATCCAACTATACTACTCGGCTATTTTTTGGCTTAACTTTTTGACTTAGCCATGTTGGGTAGCGCGAACTATCCGCTTCTAATTTTTGTAATCTCGCCGAAGGGCTTGTGGAGAAACAACTGTGATCAAAAATTTTGCAGATCTTGATTTAGATCCGAACCTGCTTACCGCTATTGAAGAAATGGGCTTTGAACGTCCGACTCAAGTGCAGGCTCAAGCAATTCCTCAAGCTTTAGAAGGGCGAGATATTCTAGCTTCAGCACCAACAGGTACAGGCAAAACAGCTGCGTTTGTTATCCCTGCCCTGCAATACCTGCAAGACTTCCCTCGCCGTAAGCCGGGACCTGCTCGTATGCTTATTTTGACGCCGACTCGTGAACTAGCAATGCAAATTGCCGATCAAGCACGTGCGTTAGCGAAGAACACGAAGCTTAATATCTTTACCATTACTGGTGGTGTTCAATACCAAGAACACGCTGACATTCTTGCGACTACGCAAGATATCGTTGTTGCAACACCAGGTCGCTTGATGGAATACATCAAGGCAGAGCGTTTTGATTGCCGTGCAATTGAATGGCTAATCCTAGATGAAGCAGACCGCATGCTAGACATGGGCTTTGGCCCAACCGTTGATAAACTGGCGACAGAGTGTCGCTGGCGTAAACAGACACTACTATTCTCTGCAACGCTAGAGGGCCGTGGTGTTGAAGGCTTTACCGCTGATCTACTGAAAAACCCAGCAGAAATCGAAGCCGATCCTTCACGTCGTGAACGCAAAAAAATCACTCAGTGGTACCACCGTGCTGACAGCGCCGAACACAAACTGGCACTGCTGAAAAAAATTCTGACTGAGCAAGCTGAACGTTCTATCGTTTTCCTAAAAACTCGTGAACGCCTTGCTGAGCTGCGCACTGAACTTGAACGCGCGCAAATCCCTTGTTCTTGGATTCAAGGTGAAATGCCTCAAGATCGTCGCAACAATGCGATTGCCCGTTTCCGTGATGGTGAAGTGAATGTACTACTGGCCACTGACGTTGCTTCACGTGGTATCGACTTGCCTGACGTAAGTCATGTAATCAACTACGACATGCCACGCAGCGCTGACGTTTACATACACCGTATCGGCCGTACCGCTCGTGCAGGTAAAAAAGGTAACGCGGTTTCTATCGTAGAAGCACACGACCACCAAATGCTGGATCGCGTCGCTCGCTACATTAAAGAAGACATCAAAGAGCGCTTCGTAAAAGAAATGCGTCCAACGCATAAAAAACCTATCTTCAAGAAAAAGAAAAAAGAAGATAAGAAGAAGACTGCAGTAAAAGCGAAAAGCAAAAAGAAAACTGGCAAGAAGAAATAAACACTCGCGAGTTTAAAAACACTAAGGGTTGATGTGCACACATCAACCCTTTTTTATTACCGGTCGAAAATCGATTCTCCCCATTTTCGACAGACAAAAAAATACCGCTTCAATCGAAGCGGCATTCATATTGTGACCTTACTGTAAGATCGCTGACAACGGTACCTGTCCACTCACTACAGATTCAATGTAGTGAGGGTCAGAGCAAGGCGACAAGAGCACTCATCGCCAGAGCATAGTCAACGTTCTGATTGGTATGAGTTAGGACGATCAACGCCGCTATCACGCCAAATACGCAGAGTATTAGTGCTCGCGAGTCGCGCGGAACACCACATCAGGGAAACGCTCTTGCGCTAGATTCAAGTTCACCATAGTTGGTGCGATGTAGGTCAGGTTATCACCGCCATCAAGCGCTAGGTTCGACTGGTTCTTACGCTGGAAGTCATCCATCTTCTTACCATCGGTACAATCTACCCAACGAGCCGTCGCGACGTTCACACCTTCGTAAATCGCTTCTACGTTGTATTCAGACTTCAAGCGAGCCACAACAACGTCAAACTGAAGCACACCGACCGCACCAACGATAAGATCGTTGTTTTGTACTGGGCGGAATACTTGCACTGCGCCTTCTTCTGAAAGCTGTACTAGGCCTTTTAGTAGCTGTTTTTGCTTCAGTGGATCGCGTAGACGAATACGACGGAACAATTCTGGTGCGAAGTTAGGAATACCTGAGAACTTCAAGCTTTCACCTTGTGTAAAAGTATCACCAATTTGAATCGTGCCATGGTTGTGTAGACCAATGATGTCACCGGCAAATGCCGTTTCGGCACGTGAACGGTCGCCCGCCATAAAGGTTACCGCATCAGAAATACTGATTTGCTTACCAAGGCGTACGTGGTTCATCTTCATACCTTGGGTGTAAGTACCCGATACGATACGCATGAACGCGATACGGTCGCGGTGCTTTGGATCCATATTTGCTTGGATTTTGAAGACGAAACCAGAGAATTTTTCTTCTGTTGCTTCAACATCACGCTCTACCGCTTGGCGAGTTTTTGGCATTGGCGCCCACTCGGTCAAGCCATCTAGCATGTGGTCAACACCAAAGTTACCCAGTGCAGTACCGAAGTAAACCGGAGTCAACTCACCAACTAGGAATGACTCAAGGTCAAACTCAGGACATGCGCCCATAACCAACTCAAGCTCTTCACGCACGCTAGACGCAAGATCTTCACCCACTTGAGCATCTAGCTCTGGGTTATCAAGACCTTTGATGATGCGAACTTCTTGGATTTCGTGACCATGACCAGATTCATATAGGATCGTTTCATCACGGTGGATGTGGTAAACACCTTTAAACTCTTTACCACAGCCGATTGGCCAAGTAATTGGTGCACACATCATGCCCAATTCGTTTTCAACTTCGTCCAAAACTTCCATTGGATCACGAACGTCACGGTCAAGTTTGTTCATGAACGTCACGATTGGCGTATCACGCAGACGGGTTACTTCCATCAATTTACGCGTACGGTCTTCAACACCTTTCGCGGCATCGATCACCATTAGGCACGAGTCAACTGCCGTTAATGTACGGTAAGTATCTTCAGAGAAGTCTTCGTGTCCTGGAGTATCCAGTAGGTTGACGAGACAGTCGTTGTATGGGAACTGCATCACAGACGTTGTTACCGAGATACCACGTTCTTTTTCCATCTCCATCCAGTCAGATTTCGCGTGCTGGTTAGAGCCACGACCTTTTACTGTACCCGCTTTTTGGATCGCGTTTCCGAACAACAGAACTTTTTCTGTAATGGTGGTTTTACCCGCATCCGGGTGCGAGATAATAGCGAACGTTCTACGTTTAGAAACTTCGCCAATAAATGGTGTATTTGACATGAAACTGGTCTTCTTTTCTGTCTGGATGCTTGTTTAAACGTTAAACAAACCGATTCGATTCAATTTTGCGCGCTATTCTCGCTTATATTGCTTTTATACTCAAGCAACCACAAGA
The DNA here is from genome assembly GCF_000827885.1 of Vibrio renipiscarius. Lineage (GTDB taxonomy): Bacteria > Pseudomonadota > Gammaproteobacteria > Enterobacterales > Vibrionaceae > Vibrio > Vibrio renipiscarius. The sequence goes on from NZ_JTKH01000008.1 coordinate 135,424, forward strand.
TGCGCGATAGATGTACGCTAGTTTATGCCTAGCGCTAACGCATGATTAAGCGTCATTAAAAGAGAAATAAGTAACTCATAATAATGGCGTCTTCTTTACCCTTATCCGTTGGGTAGTAATTTCGGCGACGATCAAGCTCGTTAAACCCTGCCGCTTCATAAAGCGCAAAAGCACGTTGATTACTCTCGCGAACTTCCAGCCATGCACTTTCTGCTTTGGCCTGCTCACACACGTCAAGGAAGTGCTCAGTCAGCGCCTTACCATATCCCTTACCTTGCTCGGCGGGATCAACCGCGATATTCAGCAAGGTGACTTCACCGACAATGTTTTGCGCGTAAAAGTAACCCACCACTTTTTGGTTAACGACCAAGACATGGTGGTTTGCACCACGGCTATTTAAGTCGCGAATCATCGATTCAGCCCAAGGGTGGCTATGAGCCGTTTGCTCAATCGCCCAAACATGGTCGAGATGCTCAAGGGCAAGAGGATAGAATTGTAATGTCATAAGGCTCGTTAATATGAACAGATTTGTTGCCACAGCGCTTTACGCTGTTGATTATTGCCATCGATATCGCTAAGCAATGGCGTGCAAAGTGCTTTACCACCCAAGTGTTCTGTACGTTCGCAGCCTGCAAACCACACCCATTCCATGGATTGTTCAGTTAACTGAGTCGCCTGTTCTGGGTAGATATGGCGTGCTTGGTCTAAAGAAATATTGATGCTTTTTAAAACTCGCTCAAACAGTAGCGCTAACTCGCCACTTGGGCATACAGGCGAAACCAACAGCAGCTTACACCCGGCTGGCAATTCCAGCGCTGGCGCTTGGTAACCGGCCAAACGTTCAGGATGACTGAGTTGATAACAATCAACGCCCATCTGTGTTAGGTAAGCAACATGATCAGTTTGCATGAATAGTAGTCTCTAAATTTCGTGCCGGCATATTAGCACAGATCGACGGACAACAAAAAAGGGGCGAACGCCCCTTTTCACTGCAAACATTGGCGAATTATAGCTGCGAAAATTCTTCGCTGTATTCGATCAAACCGCGGCGGCCTGCCAATTCACCTTCAGCAATCGCAAGCACTTGAAATGCCCCTTCCGGCACACCCCATTGGCAATGCATATGATGCTTTTCAGCCGCTTCAAAACCAAAGCGCTGGTAGTAATTTGGATCGCCCAGTACAACACAAGCAGGGTAGCCAAACTCATACAATGACTCGATACCTTCACGGATCATCGTCGCTGCAATACCTTGCTTACGGTAATCTTCGCGTACCGAAACCGGAGCCAGTCCTTGCCAATTCAAATCTTCGCCCGCCACACTGACTGGCGTAAACATCGCATGTCCCACCACTTCACCGTCGTCGTTACATGCAACAAGTGACAGCGTTAATTTGCTGTTCTCTCTTAGTGTCATCACTAAGTTTGCTTCCGCTTCCGTCTCAAAGGTTGTTTTAAGTAAGCGGTCAATGGCCAGAATATCCGCTGGCGCTTCAGTTCGTATAAGCATTCGCTACCTCATTTTGTACGATTGGCGATTGTACGCCTTTATGCACAAAATCAGCTAACTGATTAAGTAAAATCTGTAACGGTTTTGGCAAAAGTTCCAGATCAACGCTGTCCATCAAGTTCTTCACTTCCAAACCGAGTTCAGTATCGCCTTCGATCGACAAACGACGTTGGAAAAACAACGTGTCTGGATCTTCTTTACGGCCAGCAATTAAAATCAAATCATTCAAATTTCCCGCAAAAGAAACGTCTTCTTGCATCGCGGTATCAGCAACGACGAGCTTTTCATCTTCGTAGCTTATATACCAATGCAGGCGCATATCTTTCACTTCAATTTTCAACCACTTACCCTCTAGGAATTCGAAGTCACCATCTTCCAATGCTTCTTTGAATGCCATTTTCAAGCCATCTAACAAGGCTTTTTTTTGAACAGATTGTGGTAATAAGTGGACTGGAGATCGCAAAATTGATGCTGCATTTTGAACTAATTGAGTGCGAATCTTGTTAATCACGCGGGTTATCCGTTACTTTGTAGGTAGATGTATTTATGATAATGGATGGATCACTTTCGATACCTGTTATGCATCAAAAAAATGACTAAACAGTTACAACTCTTTAATCTCGTCAATAAGCGGATTATAGTGCGTGATCAGCATCAAAAGCGCATAATCGTCAATTAACTCTCTTTGGAGACTTGGTACCCCCTGAATGCCATCGCCACAATTTAAGCATCTATTCTCACAAATTACAGCCAAAGGACCTTTCTTTTCGGCAGTATTAGACGATCAACATCATTATGTGGCGGTGAATGAGCGCTATTGCGAAATTTCTGGATTGTCGCAAGACGAATTGGTTGGTCGACATGACCAAGAAATCCTTGGCGAGCAGTTTTACCGTCAGCTCAAAGGCTATTACCAGAGCGCTTTTCTTGGCGAATCTATCGAAGCTGAAATCACGCTTGATGATGTCGACCTTGAAACCAGTTTACTCTGTTCTGTCGCCCCCATTTGGCTTAATGGTCAAGTGCAATGCATCGTGTTCCACGCTATCGACACATCAGAAAAACAGCTCCTAATTCGCTCATTGGAAGAGTCTGAAAGTAAATTTTCCGCACTCACTCAATTGCAGTCGGAAGGACTTTTGGTTGTTGAGAATGACTGCATACTTTCGGCAAACCCCGCCGCCGTGCGGTTACTTGGCTTTGAATCAAGCCATGATTTGCTAGGCGAAGATATCTCCCGTTTATTTATTGATGAAAACAGCAAAACGGTTTTTAACAATAAAATCAGCATTCTGTTAAACGAATCACCCATCACGTGTTTAACCGGTCCTCGTTGTGGCCTAGAGCGAAAAGTACAGCTCAAGGCAACTCATGCCATGGTCATGGGCGATGAGTCTCAATTAATTCTGATCCAAGATGCGGATAAAAGCCCAAAAATATTCACTGACACGCACAGTGGTGAAGCGGCCCATCTTGATTCTTTAACCGGCATCAATAACCGTTTTGGTTTTACCAAGCGACTCGACCAATTAATCAAGAATGATACGCCGCTGATCATGCTCTACCTCGACATTGATAATTTCAAAAATATCAATGACTCACTCGGTCATCACATTGGGGACAAAGTGATTAAAGAGGTATCAACTCGTCTAAAGCGTTTATTGCCAAAACAAGCGGTTCTGGGCCATTTAGGCGGTGATGAGTTTGGTCTGATTTTACCGAATCCAGACAATGATCAAATGGCAGAAATTCTCTCTGAGCGTATCATTTCCACGATTAACCAACCGTTTGATTTACACCATTTTAGTAAACGCCTAGCCTGCTCTATTGGCAGTGTCGCTTACCCTGGCGATGGCCATGATGCGCGCATTTTGTTGCAAAATGCGGATACAGCCATGTATGAGGCAAAAGAGCGTGGGCGAAATCGCCTGATCAAGTTTAATGATCAAATGAATAAAGAAGCGCGCATGCGCTTATGGCTCGAAATTGAACTGCAAAAAGCGTTACAGCAAAATGGCTTAGAAGTGTGGTATCAACCCAAGGTCAATGCTCGCGATTTTAGTATCAATGGCGCCGAGGCTTTGGTGCGTTGGAAGCACCCCGTTGAAGGCTATATCAGCCCGGGCGCTTTTATTCCGGTAGCGGAAAAAGCAGGCCTGATCGAAAACCTAGGCCGCGTGGTGATGCGAGAAGTCTTCACGACGGTAAAACGTTGGAAAATGCAGGGTATTCTTCCTGGTCGAGTGGCCATCAATCTCTCTCCAGAGCAATTCGTGAACCCCAAGCTGATCGATTACATGGAAAATCTATTGCATTCAATCGACCTTGACCCGAGCTGCATTACCTTTGAATTGACCGAAAGTGCGGTGATGAGCGACAGTGAACACACGCTGCAAATGCTCAACGCAATCAAAAAACTGGGCTTTGCTTTGTCGATTGATGACTTTGGGACGGGTTACTCGTCATTGGCCTACCTCGCACGTTTCCCACTTGATGAGTTAAAGATCGATCGTGCTTTTATCACTGAACTTGATACCCTGCCAAAGCAAGTGACTGTCATCGAAAACATCATCAACCTAGGTAAATCATTAAACCTCACCGTTGTCGCCGAAGGGGTTGAAACACAACAGCAAGCAACTCTGTTGTCCAATCTCAATTGCAACTCAATCCAAGGCTTCCACTTCTACCGTCCGCAACCGAAACAAGAAGTCGAAGAATTGTTCATGCAAAATCGCCGTCATAAGAATTAATCCACAGACAAAACAACCAAAATCACTCCCTCCTTGGGGGTAATTCTTCAGTTAACTCACTCAAACCTGCCTTACATCAAAATTGCCGTTCATAATTCTTCATAAAATGGGCGGTTATAATGAATGTAATAGGTTTGTTGATCAATGGAACTCCTATGCCCTGCAGGCAACTTGCCTGCCTTAAAAACAGCCATCGACTGCGGCGCAGATGCGGTTTACATTGGCTTTAAAGACGACACAAATGCCCGTCATTTTGCCGGTCTGAACTTTAACGGCAAAAAGCTCGAAAAAGCCGTGCAGTATGTGCACGACCACAACAAAAAAATTCACGTAGCGCTGAATACCTTCGCTCATCCTGATGGCTTTGACCGCTGGACGAACGCTGTCGATTGCGCTGCCGATGTGGGTGTGGACGCGCTGATTGTGGCGGATATTGCCGTGCTGGAATACGCCGCACGCAAATACCCCCATCTTGAGCTGCACCTCTCTGTGCAAGCATCAGCCACCAATATCGCGGCGATTGATTTCTACAAGAACAATTTCAACGTTAAACGTGTGGTGCTGCCGCGTGTATTGTCGATTCATCAAGTCAAGCAACTGTCACGCAACATCACCAGCGATGTGGAATTGGAAGTGTTTGCTTTTGGTAGCCTGTGCATCATGTCGGAAGGACGCTGTTACCTTTCCTCTTACATGACCGGCGAATCACCAAACACTGTCGGCGCTTGTTCTCCAGCGAAATACGTTCGTTGGCAAGAAACCGAGCAAGGCCTTGAATCTCGCCTAAACAACATTTTGATCGATCGTTACAGTGTGGGCGAAAACGCTGGCTATCCAACATTGTGTAAAGGCCGCTTCACTGCTGATATCGACGGCGAATCGAAGCTGTACCATGCACTGGAAGAACCAACCAGTCTAAACACTCTGTCCATGCTGCCTGAACTGTTTGCCGCGAATGTCGCATCGGTCAAAATCGAAGGCCGCCAACGCAGCCCAGCTTATGTCGAGCAAGTGACGCGTACATGGCGCGCAGCGATCGATCGTTACCTCGCGAATCCAGAAGCTTACCGTGTTGAAGCCGCTTGGGATGCAGCGCTAGCAAATGTCTCTGAAGGGACACAAACCACGCTGGGTGCTTACCATCGTAAATGGCAATAACGGGATAGGAATAGAATAATGAAATATGCACTTGGTCCACTCCTCTATTTTTGGCCAAAACAAGACGTTGAAAGTTTCTATCAGCAAGCCACGCAAAGCTCAGCGGATATCGTCTACCTAGGCGAAAGCGTCTGCTCTAAACGCCGTGAAATGAAACCCGCTCATTGGTTTGATATTGCCAAAGAGATTGCGGGCTCAGGTAAGCAAGTGGTGCTTTCCACGATGGCGCTGCTTGAAGCACCAAGCGAAGTTAGCATCATGAAGAAATACATCGATAACGGTGATTTTGCGATTGAAGCGAACGATGTGTCAGGTATCCAGCTGGCATACGAAAGCAAGGTGCCGTTTGTGGTCGGCCCCGCAGTGAACACCTATAACGCACATACTCTGAATCTTTTTCTCAAGCAGGGTATGACGCGCTGGTGTATGCCTGTCGAGCTTTCTCGTGAATGGCTAAGTAATGTATTGATTCAATGTGATCAATTGGGCATTCGCAACCAGTTTGAAGTGGAAGTGTTTAGCCACGGCTACTTACCTTTGGCCTACTCTGCGCGCTGCTTTACCGCACGAGCAGAAAACAAAGCCAAAGATGATTGCGAAACCTGCTGCATTAAATACCCAACCGGTATTCAAGTGCGCAGCCAAGAAGGCCAAGAAGTCTTTAATCTGAACGGTATTCAAACCCAATCTGGTTACTGCTACAACTTGATCAATGACCAATCAAGCATGCAAGGCTTGGTGGATGTGGTGCGTTTAAGCCCGTTGGGCCTAGACACCTTCAGCGAGCTTGATCGATTCCGCGCGAATCTCCATGGCGAGCATCCTGTGAAGATTGAAGATCGCCAATGTAATGGTTACTGGCATCGCTTAGCGGGCTTAGAAATTAAAGCCTAGTCTTATTCGGTCGCAAACACTTAAGCCAACCTTATCTCGGTTGGCTTTTTTTATGGTGACCGCGAATCCACAATGAGTCTTTTTATTTTGATTGCCATTAGCATTGTCCTTCGCGGAGTTACCCCTTATCGACCAACACATTTGGAAACTATATAGAAACCAAAGCAAACGATTGCTTTTTATTGTGATGTTACTCACTAATTTATAAGGCTAGCTTATCTATATTCTGCGGCATCCATTTGCTGCTTTTGGTTCTTATAATGAAAATGCTAACAAAAACTCGCCTTGCCCTGTCACTCAGTGCGCTACTCATGACCAGCTCTTTCTCTGCTCTCGCTGAAGTAAAAGAAATCACCTTACTGCATACCAATGATATCGAAAGTGTTTATGAACCAGTGGACGCCTTCTGGAACCCAGACATTACTCGTATTGGTGGTATCCCATACCTTGCGACGCTGATTCAACAGACACGAGCGCAAGAAGGCACTAGTTTCCTATTTGATGCCGGTGATATTTTTACGGGCTCTTTATCAAAGAAAACACAAGGTAAACTGGCCTTCGATCTTTACAGCGCAATGGACTACGATGCCATAACACTGGGCAATCATGAATTTGAATACGGCTGGAAAACTCTAAAAGAAACCATGCCTCGTGCCGCTTACCCAGTGCTCAATGCCAATATCAAGTTCGAACAAAATGATGCTCCTTTTGCTCAACCTTACACGATCGTTGAACGCGATGGCGTGCGCATCGGCGTGGTCGGCGTCATGGGTATTGATGCATTCTACAACACCATGTGGAAAGGTAATCGTAAGGGTTTGACCATCGATGATCCAATTGCTGTAGCGCAATTCTGGGTTGATAAAATTCACGATGATGTCGACATGGTTGTCGTTCTGACACACCAAAACAAAACGGCACCAATGCAGACCGATAAAGAAGCCGATCCTGAAGTACAACGCGGTTTCGATGAAGACTACGCGATGGCGGGTCAGCTAAAAAATGTGGATGTTATTTTTGGTGGGCACTCTGATCATGGTCTTTGGAAGCCGGTGGTTCATCCGGAAACCGGAACCGTTGTGGGCTTAACCTTTGGCCAGGGTAAATACCTTGGGTACACCAAGTTTGAAGTGGATACTGACAAAAATGAAGTCACTTTCCTTAACGGTAAACTGATTCCCGTTGAAGCAGACAAACTAAAGCGCGATAAAAAAACCGGCGACCTTATCGACAACGCCCGCAAGCAATACCCTGAACTGAATCAAACCATTGCAACGATCGACGACACCGCCTTCCGTCGTTACTACCGAGAATCCAACATTGGTAACCTCGTCGCAGACATGATGCGCGATGAAGCGAAAGCCGACATCGCCATGATGAGCTCAGGCAGTATCCGCGTAGATTTAAACCAAGGTGCCGTGACTTTGGAAAATGTGATGAACGTATTCCCATTTACCGATAAACTCGCCGTCGTGTCGATTAGTGGCCAACAAGTCAAACAGCTACTTGAATACAGCTACACCCTACCTTATGGTTTGGCTCAGTTCTCGGGCATTGAAGCCACTTACGACAGCACCAAAGCCGAAAATCAGCGCCTACTCAGCCTGACGATTAATGGCAAGCCGGTCGAAGAGACTCGCCAATACAGTGTGGCTACATACTCTTACGCGGCAAGCGGTGGTGATGGTTATCATGTATTCGCCGAAGGAAAGCCGATCTCTCAAGGCGAGTTGGTCATGCAGGTTCTGATTGACCAATTCACACAACGCAAAACCATCACCGTTCCTGAACTGGGACGTCAGGTGGATGTGAGCCGTCAATAACATTCAAAACTTTTAGTCTTAGAGAAGCTTAGCCGTGTCCTTTCGTCAGCAATATAACGGTTGTAAAACATTTGGTTGCGCCAACTGCGCTAACCCTGATGAAACGCTATACCGTCATTCCGATCGGCTCGGCTATCCGGCTTGGCACTGCAACTTATGCGGTGCCTATCCACCCTTACTACTGAATCCACCGATTATTGCATTAGCCACACAAACACAAAAGGCACGTCAATCCCCCTTATTTTTGCCATCGTGCCTCTGTGCGCAACCCCAGTGGCAGCGTTATGGCCTGACAAAGTCTGCCAGTCAACGCCTACAATGCCGACACTGCCGAAAGGTCGTGACGCAGGCAAATGCGAAACAAATCGCCACAAGGCTGCAGCCTTGGTTAGATAGCCTTATCAACGGGGTCTCTCCGCACGAGCTGCAACGTCATCTTGGGTTAAGCAATAAAACGTTTAACCAGCATATTGCACAATTGGCTGAACTGCTGGAACACTACTCAAATAATATCGAACGACAGGCATCAAAACACGCCACCAGCCACACTTTGTATACGTTCAGTCACACCCAAGTTTGTCGCTCTGGGATGCGCATGCAAAACAATGAACAGTGCAGCGCTCACCTGTGGACACTGACCACACTTGATATGAATACCGGATATGTTTACTTAATATCGGACAACGCACTCACTGAGACAGAAGAAGAGACGGAAGAAGAGAAACAAAAGGCAACAAAGGACTGGCAAGCGATCAGTGAATACCAACTCACGCTCAAAGAAATATCCGAGTCTGATGAAAGTGACGTACTGATCCGCGCAGAAAAAACCTACCAAAAAATCTTGGCTCGTTCGCAATTCGATCAACTGGCCTATTGCGAGGCAAAACACGCTAAGCTCAAGCTGGAAAACTCACAAAGAAATGCGTTGATACGCCCGGTTTACGCCGCCCATGCGCACATGCAAAATCTGCGACCTTTTCTGCAGGACAACCATCAATTGAAATTGAATTGGTTTCTGGAACATGAGAGTTTTATTCGCGGAGCCGCAATTACGACCTATCACGCGTCAATCCGACAAGGCTACCTGTCACTATATTACTATCATTACTCACTCAGTATTGAACCGCAGAAGCCGCAGCAAGAAACAGAGAATGAACAGCGAACGCTGAGTTGGTGGAACGAAAAATGGCATAAACTGACGCTGAGTGACAAGCGAGGTCTACATCAAGTAGGGCTTGGTATTCTGACGCCAAGCTCGCATATTACAGAGTCAAAGCTCCGAGAATTATTGCCACAAAAACTCAATTGGGACACCACCTTTTGGCAAGCATTTGAACAGTGGCTTCCCCCGACCTACGCTCAAAAACTCAGTCTTAAGCGCATACACCAATGGCAAGCCATCTATCGCTACTGGCACAATTATTTAAGTACGCCTCAGCCTCGTCTCAACGTACCCAATACGTGTGCATTGAATTCGATTCATCAGTTCGTTGATACGCTTAATCACGCCATGCTCAATCCACTCGAAGCCCAAAAAGCAAAACGGGATAAATAATATTATCCCGTTTGATTGGCACTAACTCGCCATCGTCATTGGCTGTGAAGGCGGAAGAATGGTTCGCTTCACATCGCGCCACAACATCCACATCACGACGATACTCAAGGCGATGTTCGATAATGGGTAAGCAATCCAAATACCTTGAACACCCATCAATTTTGGCATGATGAACAGGAATGGTAGCTGAACAACCATATTACCCACGGTAACAAACATTGCCTTACTGCCCTTGTTGATTGATTGGTAGTAAGCGCCTGCCACCACTAAGAAACCATCCAAGAACATCGCAAACATGTGCAAGCGTATACCAATCACCGCATTTTCCATCAGTTCAGCATCGTTCGAGTTAAAGACCGAAACAAACTCACGCGGGAAGATGTTCAATACCGCGACAAATGCGACACCACCAAGCACCGCGGTGCCCATCGCAATCTGCAATAACTTGCGAATATTTTCTTGGTTACGCGCGCCATGGTTATAGCTCACCAAAGGTTGCATGCCGTTCGCGACGCCTTCAACAATGAGGTAGTAGACCGTAACGATATAACCCAAAATGGCGTAGGCCCCAATTAAGATGCCGCTGCCATAGTCAGCAAACAAACTATTGTGCAATGCCACCATCATCGAGCCATAAGCGTACATAAAGAAGCTCGACATACCAATCGTGACAATACGCGGCACTTCTGCAAACTGGATACGTAAATCACTCAAACGTAAGCGCATATTGGCTTTGCTCGAGAAGAAATAGCCAACGCCCAGAATGGTGACAAGCATTTGCGACATCGCGGTTGCCGTCGCCGCACCTTGCAACTCCCAGCCTAATAACGCGATAAAAATATAATCGAGAATGATATTAGCGATCGCTCCGATCACCATCAGAATCGTTGCGAGATTTGGACTCCCATCATTACGGAGTAAGAATGGTGTCGCAATCGATCCCAGAGAGAACACACAAGCGAAGATCAAGATATGCAGGTATTGGCTACCTAACTCTAAAATTCGACCTTGAGCACCCTGCCACAACAAGAAGGTATCGGCAAAAAAGTAAAGCACGCAGGATACAACCGGCGCAATTAACGCCAATAATAATAGGCCGGTTGCCAGAATGCCTTTTGAGCCTTCGGTATCGCCTTCACCTTGTTTGATAGAGGCAAGCGCACCCGTACCGACACCAACCAACATCCCCATACCGAGGATTGAGCCAATCACAGGCCATGACACGTTGATCCCCGCCAACCCTTCAGCACCAACATAGCGACCGATAAAAATCCCATCAACAACCTGATAGAGGCCGTTAACGAGCATGGCGGCAATCGTTGGAATCGCGTAACGCCAAAATTGTTTATAAATTGAATCTTGCATTTTTTCACCAAGCAAAAAGACTGCTGATTATCATTAGTTAGCAAGGCTAACTAATTGGGTAAATGTTTATTTATGAAGTGCTTTATTTAATAACTGCACTAATTGTTCAGCTTCCTGCATTGAAAGAGATTGGTTAAGATCGCTTGCGATCTGGTGATACACCACCTGCTCCAAAGACATATCCTTTACGACTTTTTCTGTTAACACCACACGTTTCGCTCTCGCGTCGACCTGACAAGCAATACCACGCACTAAGCCTTTCTTTTCCAATCGAGCAACCATATTCGACGCCGACGGTTTGGTGACGCTTAACTCCTCGGCAAGATCAGTAATACGGACCCCTTCCGGGTACTGCTGTATCACTTTCAGATAATCAAACTCGTTGAAGCTCAAATGACACAATGGATCTTCTTTGGCATAAACACGCCAAGCCTTAGAACAAAAACGCTCTAATTCAATCAAACTCTCTTCTAAGACCATCTTGATTCCACTTAGTTAGCCAGGCTAACTATTCTAACCCTTTTCTCATTTTGGGCAATAAAAAACCGCCTAGGTAGGCGGTTAATTTAAAACGGGTTCAGTATGATTATGGCTGAGTCGGCGCATCCAGTTTCGCTTTCGCAATCTGATCGGCTTTAATCTGTGTAAAGATTCGCTTCAACTCTAAGAAAGAATATCGGTGCTCAACATACTCATAAACATTAAATGAGATCGCCAATTTGTACATTGAAATGGCACTCACGAGATTGCCTTCGTGCTGGTAACGTTTACCCAGATAAAAATACGCTTCTGTTAAGCGCTGTGCCAAAACCGTATTGTCTCGTGTTCCCGCAATAATGGCCTTAAAGGCTTGTTCATCACTCACTTCGCCCAAAGAAATCGCCACCAAAACCCATCCCCATTGATTGTCACGCTGCTGATACATACTGAGCAGATCTTGACGTGCGGTTAATGGATCTTTTTCTAGTTTGATGAGGTAAGCCCATAATGCACGAAACGGGTCGCTAGGATCGTCTGCAAGGTGGGAGTCGATGTCTTCAATCGCAAGATCGATACGGTCGCCATAATACAAGGCAATGGCGCGATTGCGTACCGCAAAAGAATTGTCTGGGTTCAGATCTAATGTCGAATCAAATGCTTCATACGCAGCATCAAATTCGCCGACTTGCGTGTAGTACACCCCAAGCGCATTGAATAAATCCGATTGTGAAGGATTCAGTTGTAAAGATTGGCTGTAGTCTAAACGCGCGAGATCTCGTAAACCGACACTATCGTAGTAATTGCCGCGCTCAAAGAGCATTTTTGCTCGCAATTCATCGGATAAATCAGGGCGTGTCAGTAACTGTGATAAACGAGCAATTTGCACTTCTTGCTGCATGCTTGCTTGCAAAGGTACTGCCATCGGTGGGTAAAGCCACTGCTGGTTGGACGTTGAGGCACAACCTGTGGTAACCAAAATGCTTAATCCAAGCGCTACGGTTTGAAACCATTTCACGAATATATACTCCTGTTACCAACCTATGCTGTATACCTTAATCGCCGAGGTGCTTCATTCAATTGGCTTTTACTGCATATAAAAAAGGGGGACTGACGTCCCCCCTTTATAACATGCTTTTAGCTTAATAAGCTAACTCGATGCGATTACTCAGCGTCAGCCGCTGGATTCGCTTCAGCCGCAGCTTCTGCTGGCTGTTCTACTGCTTCTTTCATGCTTAGACGTACACGGCCTTGGCGGTCGATTTCAAGTACTTTAACTTGAACTTCTTGGCCTTCAGCTAGGTAGTCAGACACTTTCTCAACGCGCTTGTCAGCGATTTGAGAGATGTGTACTAGACCATCTTTACCTGGAAGAATTGTTACGAACGCACCGAAGTCCGCTAGACGAGCAACTTTACCAGTGTAGATACGACCTACTTCAACTTCAGCAGTGATCTCTTCGATACGACGAATTGCTTCTTTCGCTGCAGCGCCTTCAGTTGCTGCAATCTTGATAGTGCCGTCGTCTTCGATTTCGATCGTAGTACCTGTCTCTTCAGTTAGAGCACGGATAACTGCGCCGCCTTTACCGATAACATCTTTGATCTTCTCAGAGCTGATCTTCATCATGTAAATACGTGGAGCGAATTCAGAGATCTCTTCACGAGCACCAGAGATAGCTTCATCCATTACAGAAAGGATGTGCTTACGTGCACCTTGCGCTTGGTTAAGAGCAATTTGCATGATCTCTTTAGTGATACCTTCGATCTTGATGTCCATTTGAAGTGCAGTGATACCAGCGTTAGTACCTGCTACTTTAAAGTCCATGTCACCTAGGTGATCTTCATCGCCAAGGATGTCAGAAAGAACAACGAAGTCATCGCCTTCTTTAACAAGACCCATTGCGATACCCGCAACAGAAGCTTTGATTGGCACACCAGCATCCATAAGTGCTAGAGAAGTACCACATACAGAAGCCATTGAAGATGAACCGTTAGATTCAGTGATTTCTGATACAACACGGATGGTGTATGGGAATTCTTCAACAGAAGGCATTACTGCAGCAATACCGCGCTTAGCCAGTTTACCGTGGCCGATTTCACGACGCTTAGGAGAACCTACAAAACCCGTTTCGCCTACACAGTATGGAGGGAAGTTGTAGTGTAGTAGGAAGTGATCTTTACGCTCACCCGTTAGTTCGTCGATGATTTGCGCGTCACGTTGCGTACCTAGAGTCGCAGTAACGATCGCTTGCGTTTCGCCACGAGTAAATAGTGAAGAACCGTGAGTACGTGGAAGTACACCAGTACGTACGTCTAGCGCACGAACCATGTCTTTTTCACGACCATCGATACGTGGGTGGCCAGCGATGATACGGCTACGTACTACTTTCTTCTCTAGAGAACCAAGCATGCCACGGATTTCGCGCTCAGCTAGGTTTTCGTCTTGTGCTAGAAGTGCAGCAACAACATCGTTCTTGATTGCGCCAACTTGCTCGTAACGAGCCATTTTCTCAGTGATTTGGTATGCATCAGCAAGACGAGTCTCAGCCAGATCAGCCACTAGAGCTTTAAGCTCAGTGTTTACTGCTGGTGCTTCCCAGTTCCATGCTGGAGTTGCAACTTCAGCTGCGAACTCGTTGATTGCATTGATAACAACTTGTTGTTGATCGTGACCAAATACCACTGCAGAAAGCATTTCTTCTTCAGTTAGGTTGTCAGCTTCTGATTCAACCATTAGTACTGCGTTTTCAGTACCAGAAACCACTAGATCCAGTTTAGATGTAGCAAGTTCAGTCATGCTTGGGTTAAGCACTAGTTGACCATCGATGTGACCAACACGCGCTGCACCGATAGGACCATTGAATGGTAGACCAGAGATAGCAAGTGCTGCAGAAGTACCGATCATTGTTACCATGTCAGGTTGAACGTTAGGGTTCACAGACATAACAGTAGCGATGATTTGCACTTCGTTTTTGAATGCAGATGGGAATAGTGGGCGAATCGGACGGTCGATTAGACGAGCAGTCAGAGTTTCACCTTCAGAAGGACGACCTTCACGCTTGAAGAAACCACCAGGGATTTTACCTGCAGCGTAAGTACGCTCTTGGTAGTTTACTGTTAGCGGGAAGAAGTCTTGACCTTCAACGGCTTCTTTCTTACCAACTACTGATACGAATACCGTAGTATCGTCCATAGTTACCATAACAGCAGCAGTAGCTTGACGAGCGATAACGCCAGTTTCTAGAGTAACCGTGTGGTTACCGTACTGGAACGTTTTAACAACTGGTTTTTCGAACATTGTTATTCCTTGTACCGAGTATAAATACCCAGACTAAGTTAAGAAAATACCCAAAACATTACGAATCGCGACTAGTCAAAAGACACTGTGACTTTTACTCAATGGCTTTTGAATAGTCGCGACCTGTTGGCCGACATCGGTGACTGTAATGCGATGAGTCATTGTGATTTTTGCGGACATCAACAGCAACAACTGTTTCAGCCGGACAGTAGTATAAACTACTTGAAGGTAATTGGGGGATTTTAGGCAATAAAAAAAGGGGCATAAGCCCCTTTTTTACAAACTGTTCTATGCAGCCGCTAATTAGCGACGTAGACCTAGACGTTTGATTAGATCTTGGTAACGAGCAAGGTTTTTACCTTTCAAGTAGTCAAGAAGCTTACGACGGCTAGAAACCATACGTAGTAGACCACGACGGCTGTGGTGGTCGTGTTTGTGCGCTTTGAAGTGACCTTGAAGGTGGTTGATAGAAGCAGTAAGTAGTGCTACTTGTACTTCTGGTGAACCAGTGTCGTTTTCACATTGCGCGTATTCTGCAACGATTGCTGCTTTAGTTTCTGCATTCAGAGACATAATGCTCTCCTAATAAGAGTAGGTTTATATTTTGTAGCAGCCAATCTCTGATTCAGCCGCTACGCGAAGCGCGGATTATAGGTGAATCACCCTCTCATCGCAATAGCAATCTTATGACTCAACTTATCGGTTTTGAGTACATTCTCGTACTCGTCAAACTCGATAATGAGTTCAGGCCAGCAAAGCTTCATGATAAACTTTGGCCACTTTAATTTATTACCTAGGTTTAGCCCATTATGAAAATCGGCATTATCGGTGCGATGGAACAAGAAGTTGCCATCCTAAAAGACTCTATCGACAACGTACAAGAAGTAAAGAAAGCGGGTTGTACCTTCTTTTCTGGCCAAATCAATGGCGTTGACGTTGTTCTACTGCAATCAGGTATCGGTAAAGTTGCGGCGGCAATTGGTACGACGATTCTATTAACTGAATACCAGCCAGACGTTGTGATCAACACCGGTTCTGCGGGCGGTTTCGATTCGACTCTGAACCTAGGCGACGTCGTTATCTCAACAGAAGTTCGTCATCATGATGCAGACGTAACGGCTTTCGGTTACGAAATGGGTCAAATGGCACAACAACCTGCTGCGTTTATTGCTGACGCAAACCTAATGGATGTTGCTGAACAAGCACTCGCGCAAATGAAAGATAAGCACGCGGTACGCGGTTTGATCTGTACTGGCGATGCGTTTGTTTGTACTGCTGAGCGTCAAGCGTTCATTCGTACCCACTTCCCGTCTGTCATTGCGGTTGAAATGGAAGCCTCTGCGGTTGCGCAAACTTGTCACCAATTCAAAGTACCATTCGTGGTAGTACGAGCGATTTCTGACGTTGCTGATAAAGAAGCAACCATGAGCTTTGATGAGTTCCTGCCTCTTGCGGCGCAAAGCTCTTCAGAAATGGTGATCAAGATGGTTGAATTGCTGAAGGCATAGTATTAAACAATCATGGATGATTTTGTTAATTCGCTATTGGCGAATAGTGCGCTCCTCGTCATGTGGGGCGCACTGCTTTGTCACTGGGTTCTTCCTCTACCGCGAGAAGTACACCCCGCTCTCCTTTGGCATAAATTTGCCGAGCAGCTTGCGAATAAGGTCAACACGCAAAGCCATTACTCACAAAGCTTACTTTCGGGAAGTTTTGCCTGGTTACTGATGCTGACACCCATGCTGATCGTTTTACTCGCATTGCAAAACTTAGTTTGGCAAGCACTGCTGTTTGATTTGGCTTTTTTAATGCTGGCCTTAGATTGGCGTAACACCCATCAATTGGCGAATCAGCTCATCCCACAACTCGCCAATGAAGACAAAAATGCAGTAAAACAACAGCTCACCCCCTGGCTTAATCGCTCTACCGACCGTTTATCTCTACTCGGCTTAGGAAAAGCCAGCAGTGAAACACTGATCATGAGTTATGGCCGCAGTGTCGTCGCCGTACTCTTTTGGTATGCCGTAACGGGTGGCATAGGGGCCTTTCTGTATCGCATGGCGATGGAATTAGCCCGCGCATGGTCGCCTTCTCGCCAATGTTTTATGCCTTTTGGACTTCCCGCTGTCAGAATTCTCGCCGTCCTCGACTTTATTCCTTTGCGCCTATTCGCCTTATTGGTTGCTTGCGGAAAACGCGGAAAAGCGTGCTTAACACTTATTGCTCAACAAGCGACATCTTGGCCACTTCCCGGCCCGGCGTGGTTATTGGTCTCAGTAGGAGCGAAACTGCAACTTTCTCTGGCAGGCCCTGCAATATATCAACACCACAAAGCCCTACGGGCAAAATTAGGGGGTCGTATTGCCCCTTCAGCGATTCATGTTGATCAAATCAATAAACTCTTATTCAACCGCTTGTGGATTTGGGTAACTCTTCAAAGCCTACTATTGGCTGCTATTTATCAAGGATTGTAATGCTTAAACTGAGTCTTCTTCTCACTCTCGTCAGTTTTTCTCTTTGTGCTCAACCCATTAATCGGGTGATCAGTCTTGCACCATCCGCCACAGAGCTTGCTTATGCTGCCGGTCTAGGTGACCAATTGATTGCCGTCAGTGAACACAGTGACTACCCTGAATCTGCCCAACAGCTTGAGCGCGTGGCCAATTATCAAGGCATTAAGATTGAGCGCATCATCGCTTTGCAGCCTGACTTAATCATCGCATGGCCGGCCGGTAATCCTGCGAAAGATCTCGCTAAGTTGCGTCAATTTGGCTTTGAAATTTACGATGCAAAAACCAATAGCCTGAATGATATTGCAGCCAATATTGAACAGCTTAGTCAGTATGCTCACGATCCTGATATTGGTCTTGCCAACGCTCAACATTTTCGTGACCAACTCAATGCGGCAAAAGCGCGTTACCACACGGAAGAACCCGTCAGTTATTTTTATCAATTGAGTGAAAAACCGATCATCACCGTGGCACAAGATCGCTGGCCAAGTGAAGTTTTTCAGTTTTGTGGCGGGGTAAACGTTTTTGCTGACAGCAAAATACCTTACCCACAAGTTGGTCTTGAACAGGTGATCCTCGCCAACCCACAAGTTATCTTTACCTCACAGCATGCTATCGACAATATCGACATTTGGCAGCCATGGAAAGCACAGCTACAGGCCATAAAAAACCAACAAATTTGGTCACTCAATGCCAGTTGGATTAATCGCCCAACTCCGCGAACCATCGATGCAATTCATCAAGTTTGTGAGCTCTTCGAGACAGTCAGAAAAAAGCAGTAACGCATTACACGATTATCTCGTACTATGCGCGCCGAATTGGCCTCTGAATCCATTGTGATTGAAAGGGGCCTCGTCATTTGGCTTATTTTTTACTACTCATAATAATAGAGATCTTCCTAACATGGATTCCATGCTGATCTATTTGATCGACCTTTTTGGCACCGCTATTTTTGCCATTTCCGGTGTATTGCTTGCCGGTCGTTTGAAGATGGACCCTTTTGGCGTTGCTGTTCTTGGCAGTGTGACGGCAATTGGTGGCGGAACAATACGCGATATGGCACTCGGTGCTACGCCGGTTTTTTGGATTAAAGACACCAACTATATTTGGGTCATTCTGATTACTTGTCTAATCACAATGATCATCGTACGTCGCCCTAAGCGTTTAGCTTGGTGGATTTTACCCGTTTGTGATGCGGTCGGCCTTGCCGTTTTTGTCGGTATCGGTGTTGAAAAAGCGATGATGTATCAAGAATCAGCACTGATTGCGATCATCATGGGGGTCATCACCGGTTGTGGCGGCGGTATTATTCGCGATGTACTCGCTCGTGAAGTACCAATGGTATTAAGAAGTGAAGTCTATGCGACGGCTTGTATTGCTGGAGGCGCATTCCATACCACTGCATTGGCCATGGGCTTTAGCAATGATGCCAGTTTTTTGGCTGGCGTAATATCGACACTCATCATTCGCTTAGGTGCCATTCGTTGGCATTTATCATTACCGATTTTTGCTTTAAATAAATAGCATTAACTCATGGCATTGCGATGAGTTAATGCCATGAAATAAAAAAGGTCGCCTTGGCGACCTTTTTTATTTGGGTACGAACTATTTATTCGCTTTGCGAAGCACTGTTTTCAGCGCTTCAAAATCATTGGCTAAATCCTCAGACAACAATTCCATTACCGCATGTTTCGCCAGTGGCGCGGGCAGTTCGATATCTATCTCTAAGATGTCATCGACCACTTCTTTAAACTTAGCGGGATGAGCGGTACACAAGAATAATCCCGTTTCACCTTCCGCTAATTGATCCTCTAACACTCGGTAAGCAATTGCGCCATGAGGTTCACACAAGTAACCCAACTCATTCAGTTCACGTACTGACGCAGCACTTTGCGCATCAGACACCACGCCTTTGCCCAGCGTATCTAAACCCCATTGCTTAATTCCACAGAGCTCTTCGATGCGTGGCCAATTATTAGGTTGGCTGACATCCATGGCATTAGAGGTGGTTGCAATTGTCGGTTTTGGATCCCACTGACCGGTCTCAAGGTAACGCGGCACAGTATCGTTGGCATTGGTGGCGGCGATAAAACGTTTTACCGGCAAACCTAACGCTTTCGCCAATAGGCCCGCTGTGAGGTTGCCAAAATTACCACTTGGCACAGAAATTACGAGGTTCTCACGCTGCGCTTTTGTCAGTTGCGAAGCCGCTTCAAAGTAGTAACAAATTTGCGCCATCAAACGAGCAATGTTAATGGAGTTCGCCGAGTTTAGACCTATCTCTTCACGCAGCTCTGCATCATCAAACGCCTCTTTGACCAAGGCCTGACAAGCATCAAAATCGCCATCAATCGCGACGGTATGAATGTTATTGCCCAGCGTACAAAACAGCTTTTCTTGCAATGGACTGATCTTGCCCTTCGGATACAGAATCACCACGTTGATGTCTTCCATGCCATAAAAAGCATGCGCCACCGCCGCACCAGTATCACCAGAAGTCGCCGTTAGAATGGTGATTTTGCCGCCATTAGACACCGCCGCTAGCGATTGAGCCATAAAGCGACCGCCAAAATCTTTAAACGCTAATGTTGGACCATGGAACAACTCTAGAGCGTAAACACCCTCTTTGACTTGTTTGATAGGCGCTGGGAATTGGAATGCCGCATCTACCATGGCATTCACTTGATCTTGCGGTAATTCATCGCCAATAAGCGCCGATAAAATTTTGCTGCTGCGCGAGATGAAATCTTCATCTAAAAGCGCATCGACATCATCAAACTGAGGCAGTTGAGATGGAAAAAACAGGCCTTGATTACGGCCTAATCCTTGGCGCACGGCTTGGCCAAAGGAAACTTGTTCGTCATTTTCTTTTATATTGTACAGCTTCATAGCTTACTTCCTGTAACGATCGAACCTTGCTTGTCCAAACGACAAACATGAACGAATCCCTCTTCATTTTGTACGTAGTTTTGTTCGAGCCATCGAGCTACACGTTGTGCGGTCTCTTTCTCTTTGCAGATACTAAACAGCGTTGGGCCACTACCAGAAATGCCGGTGGCCAAAGCGCCTGCTGATGCTGCGTACTTACGCGCATCCGCAAAACCAGGCAATAGTTTCTCACGATATGGTTCAGCGATCACGTCTTTGATCATTTTTGCAGCAAGTTCAGGCTGATTGGAATGACAAGCGTGAATGAAGCCGGCGAGGTGACGACCATGCGCAATGACGTCTTGGCGACGATACTGCGACGGTAGAATAGAGCGAGCTTCTGCGGTGGAAACCTTAATACCGGGGTAAGCCATCACCCAGTACCAATCATCAAAACATGGTACTTCTTGGCTGATAACCCCTAGCTCTTCCAGCATTAACTGCAAGCCGCCTAAGTAGCAAGGGGCGACGTTATCGTAGTGAATGCCACCCGATATTTGTCCTTCCATTTCTCCCATCAAAGCGAGTAACTCGGTTTCGTTTAATGGCTGGGCATGAAAGCGATTAAGCGCATCCAACGCCGCGACGATCGAACAAGCGCTCGATCCGAGCCCTGAACCTATCGGCATATTTTTCTCAAGTGTCATCGCGACAGGCAATAGCGCAATGCCTTTCTTATCTAACTCGCGAGCAAAAACACGCCAACAATCGTAAACAATATTTTCTTTCGGATCGGTTGGCAGCTTAGACACAAAATTGCCCGCAGTCGCAAGACTGAACATCTCGCTTCCTGCTTTGACCAACACGCGATCACCGAGTAGCTCACCGCTAATGGGAGACACTGCTGCCCCCAGCACGTCAAAACCAACACTCACATTGCCAATTGACGCTGGTGCGTAAACTACAACATCCATACCACTGCTCATCGTTATACCCCTAATTTCCAGCCCAATGTACGCATGACATCCGCAAACACACCGGCCGCGGTCACTTCGCTTCCCGCACCGTATCCGCGTAGCACTAATGGAATTGGGTTGTAGTAGCGGCTGAAGAATGCCAGGGCATTTTCACCATCTTTAATTTTGAACATTGGATCATTTTCATCAACGGCGGCAATGCTCACACGGCATTGGCCATTGGCAATTTCACCCACGTAGCGCAACACTTTCCCTTCTGCCGCAGCCTGAGCCACTTGCTGTTGGAAATAAGCATCCGCTTGCGGTAAGCGCGCCATAAACTCTTCAATCGTGCCTGAATCATCAAAGCCTGGTGGCAATGCTTGGTCGACAATCACGTCTTCAAGTTCCAGCGCCATACCGGCTTCACGAGCGAGGATCAGCAGCTTACGCGCCACATCCATACCCGATAAATCATCACGTGGATCCGGTTCGGTAAAGCCATTGTCTTTGGCAATGTTCGTCGCCTGGCTCAGCGTCATGCCTTCATCCAATTTGCCAAAGATATAAGACAGTGACCCTGATAAAATGCCGCTAAATCGTTCAAGCTCATCACCAGCAGAAATCAGGTTCTGCAAGTTTTCAATCACCGGTAAACCAGCACCAACGGTGGTTTCATACATCAACTTGCGGCGCGAGCTACGCGCCACATCGCGCAACTGGTGGTAGTAAGACATACTGGCAGTATTGGCTTTCTTATTTGGCGTGACGACATGGAAACCCGCCGCAAGAAAATCGGCGTATTGATTGGCGATCGTTTCACTGGAGGTACAATCAACCAATACTGGGTTAATAATATGATTACGTTGAACTAAAGAACTCAAGTTCGCCAACGTTAAAGGCTCGCTCACACCATTCATGCGGTCACGCCAGTGATCAAGCGGTAAGCCTTCTCCGTCAAGCAAGACCCCCTTACTGTTCGCCAAACCACACACCCGTAGCACAATGCCTTTTTCGGCTAATTTCACTTGCTGGCGTTGGATCTGATCCACCAGCTCACCACCCACACCACCGACACCAACGACAAAGACATCGAGGAAGTGCTTCGAGTTAAATAGATTCTCGTGACACGCTTTGATTGCTTCAGAAATTTTATCTTCTGGGATCACCGCTGAAATCGCGCGCTCTGATGAGCCTTGCGCAATCGCGACGATATTGACGTTGACTTCGGCTAGGGATGAGAAAAATTGAGACGCCACACCACGTGATGTGCGCATGCCATCGCCGACGAGGGTTACGATTGCGACGTTATCAAGGTACTCCACCGGCTCAAGTAGGCCATCTTTGAGTTCAAGTTCAAACGCATCGCACAAGGCGCGCTGCGCAATCGCTTTGTCTTGTGCTTCAATACAGAAACTGATGCTGTATTCAGAAGACGATTGCGTAATCAGAACAATCGACACACCCGATGATGACATAGCACCAAACACGCGGCTCGCCATGCCCACCATACCTTTCATTCCCGGGCCGGAAACGTTCACCATGGTCAGATCGCTCAGCGTGGTAATGCCTTTAATTGCGAGCTTATCTTCACCCGTATCTTGACCAATCAAGGTACCGGCACCTTGTGGATTAAAGCTGTTTTTAATCAAACATGGGATATGGAACTGAGCAATCGGCGCGATGGTTTTAGGATGCAAGACCGAAGCGCCAAAGTAAGACAGCTCCATTGCTTCTTGATAGCTGAGTGATTTCAACAAACGCGCATCAGCCACTAAGCGAGGGTCACAGTTGTACACCCCATCCACATCCGTCCAAATTTCGCAGCAATCCGCACGTAAACAGGCCGCGAGCACTGCCGCTGAATAATCGGAACCATTACGGCCAAGTGTGACCAATTCACCTTTTTCATTCCCCGCAGTAAAGCCAGGCATGATATTAACGTGCCCTACCGGCAGCGGTTTTTGGCGGAAATTCTGGGTGGAGATATCCACATCCACCATCGCTTCTAAATAGTCGCCTCGCGCAAATAGATACTCTACAGGGTCAATCAAGCTCGCCGGTTGTCCTTTGGCTTCCAACACCGCTTTCATTAACTGAATGGAGACTCGCTCACCTTTACTGATAATACGAGCGTTCACATTATCAGGGCACATGCCCAAAAGACCGATACCGTTGACGAATTGGCGTAGTTGCGTCAGTGATGACTTCACTTGGTGGTTATAAGCATTGCCTTCAATATTTGGCAATACTTGCTTTATTTCTTCAAACAAACCACGGAAAGCATCTTCTAAATCAGCAATTTGATTTTCAGCATCACTGCCCTTCAATGCCGCGTCAATCACGGCCACTAATTTGTTGGTTGTTTTTCCCGGTGCCGAGAGCACCACCGCCACGTCTTCTTGCTGTGCATTATTCGCAACAATATCTGCTGCTCGTAAAAAACGTCCTGCGTCAGCTAGTGACGATCCTCCAAATTTTAAAACTCGCATCCCTTCCTCCGAATTTCCTTTAAATTGGTATAAAAAAAGGCCTGTATCTGGTGGGATACAGGCCTTTTTTTTGAAAAATTTTCGCTCAGCAGCCTGCCCCAACGCGTATTGTGCTGGTCATAATAATGGTGGTAATCATTACTGTAAGGCTGTTATTAAACATATCGTTTTGTTGTATTCTTGTGTTTAGTTATTCTAGATGTACCTTGTTTTCCAACAGAGAGTCAACGAAAAGTTGTTTTTTTTGCTTATCTTTCGTTCGCCCACGCTATTTTAAGCAACCAAACTTGACTGCAAACCGAACGAATGTATCAAAACTGATCATCCACTGTTAATTTTTAATACTCACACTTTCGTTTTATGCTTTAATTTATCTGGCGGTGGAAAAGTAGCCAAATCAACCTAATGGAACGAGGTAGCAAATGAAAAAAATAATTTGCCTCTTTCTTGCTATGCTCAGTGGCGCAGCAAGCGCTGCCGATCTCCCAAAACTCACCTTTTTACAACAAGACTCGCCACACCGACTCTTCCTTTTAAGCGAAAATAATCAGCACGGTTACGATTCATGGAGCATAGACAGTGGCTATGCCTACAGTCTCTATAAGAAAGTGGATCTGTACGTCGGCACTCGATTAACCGAGCAAAATGAGGGGGGATTTTTAAGTGGCTTGAGTTATCAGGTGTCACCGCGGGTATCCGTAAAAAGCACCTTACATTCCTACACCGATGAAGACGCACCAGATGGACAAGAGAACGGTATTGGCGCAGAAGTCTCAAGCCGAGTTAACTTAACGGAACATTTGGATCTTCATGCCACTCTCGATTTCCAAGAGTGGCAAAAAGGCATTGAAGTGGGCATTGGTTTTCGCTTCTAGACCCACATCCTATCAGCACCAATCAAGTTGTTGCTCTGACGTCAAAATACCGTTCCAATCTGCGTAAATATAATCACCTGGCTGAATCATTTGCTTTTGCAACGATAAGGTCACGCCCACTTCACCAACATCTCGCTTTTCGGTTTTAAAAGGGCATGCACCGAGGGCCATAATCCCCAGTTCCATTTCTGCCATCATCGCGACATCACGCACAGCACCGTAAACGATGACCCCTTCCCAATCATTTTCAATCGCGAGAATGGCCAGTTGATCGCCGAGTAACGCTTTTTGGCAAGACCCATTACCATCAATCACTAACACCTTGCCACGACCATTTAGGCTTAGCACTTCTCGTACTTTAGAATTATCGTGGTAGCAACGAACCGTGACTATTTCACCCCAGAAAGCCGTACGGCGACCAAAGTGATTAAGGGGTAAGTTGATGTAAGTGACGTGGTGTTCAAATTTGTCACAAATGTCAGGGGTTATGTCTCTCATGTTTTCCTCCATGAAAATCAATGAAATAAATTTGTAATCGACATTGCGATTCTTTATCGCTCAATTCAGACCTTGTCAGACTCGTTGAGTTACAAAACTTCAGCCTTACACGATAAAAAATTAACGGTCTTTTGCTGTTACTTATGCGCCAACTTACTGATGAATGAAAGGCGTTTTTCAATCACACAATGGTATTTTTAATCATAAAAAGCACCTCTTCACCAAAGCGAAGTCACAATGAAAAACAAAACACAAAACACCGTAAGTGATTATTTATTATGCTTTTTATTTTTACCTAGTGAGAAAAATGAACGGCTTAAATCTGGCAACGAACGTGAGCTAAATAAACTCAACATTTTGTCAATTTTGAAGCAAGGATCACAGTAAATTTCTACCATTTGAGCCTTTTCAGCCATAGTGGTAAATTATTTTACATTTAGCATTTATTGTTGACACTTGTTACAATTGATCTCTTGATATAAATCAACAAAGTGAATGGAATTAACATTTGAACGTTGTTAGCATGCTGTTAACTATATAAAATCCGTTTCAACGCCTAATAGCATAAATTAGGGCAAGGAACCTCTTTTGAAAAAAAGTAACACCACGGATGGCGGGCATTAGGAGATGCGGTTTTCGCACTCTTTGATCTATTGTCAAAATCAAATTACCTGTAAGTAATGTTTTTGCCTAGAATTTATTTTATTAACACATTTTTTTCACAAGTTTAGGTACCGCCAATGCAAACCCCGCAGATTCTGATTGTAGAAGATGAGCAAGTCACTCGTAACACTCTGAAGAGTATTTTTGAAGCAGAGGGATACGCTGTTTTTGAAGCTAGCGACGGTGAAGAGATGCACCAAGTGCTGACTGAAAGTCAGATCAACTTAGTCATCATGGACATCAACCTTCCTGGTAAAAATGGCCTACTACTTGCGCGTGAACTGCGTGAGCAAGCAAACGTTGCTCTTATGTTCCTAACGGGTCGTGATAATGAAGTAGACAAGATTCTTGGTCTTGAAATCGGCGCTGATGATTACATCACTAAGCCATTCAACCCACGTGAACTGACTATCCGTGCTCGCAACCTATTAAACCGTTCAATGAATTCTAGTGCGGTTCAAGAAGAGAAGCGCAGCGTAGAGAAATACCAGTTCAATGGTTGGGTACTAGACATCAATAGCCGTTCACTTGTAAGTCCAAGTGCAGAAAGCTATAAGCTACCTCGTTCAGAGTTCCGTGCTCTTCTACACTTCTGTGAGAACCCAGGCAAGATCCAAACTCGTGCTGACCTTCTGAAGAAGATGACAGGTCGTGAGCTTAAGCCACACGATCGTACGGTAGATGTTACTATCCGTCGCATCCGTAAACACTTCGAATCAGTATCTGGTACGCCAGAAATCATCGCAACAATCCACGGTGAAGGTTACCGTTTTTGTGGCGAACTAGAAGACTAAGCGAAGAGTCGAAAAATATTGAGAAGGAGCCCTACGGCTCCTTTTTTTATGTCTGGTGATTACGGCTTTCTTACAAAGCCTGCTCTCATATTACTCATTCATGATTGGTCACTGAGCACTGGTCGATGAGAAGCAAAAAAAACGCCCATCAAATGATGAGCGATTTATTGATAATGGCAATAACGAAAAGGCTTAGCCTTTACCGCCTTTAATCGCATTAATGATTTCGCTGGTTGAACAACCATCTTCAAAGTTCAGCACTTTGACTTGGCCGCCGTTCGCAATCACTTCTGCACCACCCGCTATCTCTTCTGGTTTGTAATCGCCACCTTTCACCAATAGATCCGGTAGAACAGATGCGATCAAACGCTGAGGCGTATCTTCAGAAAACGGCACAACCCAATCAACCGCACCTAACCCTGCCAATACCGCCATACGGCGATCGGTTGGGTTTACTGGGCGACCAGGGCCTTTCAAGCGCTTCACTGACTCATCGGTATTGACTGCAACAATCAGGCGTTGGCCTAGTTCTGCGGCATGGTTGAGATAAGACACATGACCCGCATGCAAAATATCAAAGCAACCATTGGTCATTACCACTTTTTCACCACGCGATTGCGCTTTCTTTACCGCTTCAATTAAGCTTTGCTCAGAAATTACGCCGTAATCGGTATCATGGCTGCCATGAATCGCTTCTGCCAGTTCAATGGTCGACAGCGTTGAGGTGCCTAATTTACCCACCACAACACCCGCCGCGGCATTGGCAAGAGCGCATGATTGATCCAGTGGTTTGCCTGCCGCTACTGAGGCCGCTAGGACAGAAATCACCGTATCACCAGCACCGGTCACATCAAACACTTCTTTGGCTTGAGTTGGCAGGTGGAATGGTTCTTCACCGCGACGAAGCAGTGTCATACCATGCTCGCTGCGTGTCACCAGTAGCGCTTCAAAATCAAACTCTTCGATCAGTGCTAGGCCTTTTTCAACCAGCTCTTGGTCCGATTTCACTTTACCAACCACAAGTTCAAATTCGGCCATGTTTGGCGTCAACAAGGTTGCGCCGCGGTAACGTTCGAAGTCGGCACCTTTAGGGTCAATAAATACCGGAACACCGGCTGCTCGTGCTTTTTGAATAAACTGCTGCACGTGCTCTAGAGCGCCTTTATCGTAATCCGATAGCACCACCGATTTAACGTTTGGTAATGCTTGTTCCATGCGCGCTAAGATCAGCTCAGCATCAACGTTTTCAAACTTCTCTTCAAAGTCCAAACGAATCAGTTGCTGACCACGACTCAATACACGCAATTTAGTAATGGTCGGAAAGTCTGGTAGCGAAACAAAATCACACGTCACTTTCAGTGCAGAAAGTGTCTCACTCAGTACATTCGCTGGTTCATCGATCCCTGTTAACCCGACGATATGAGCATGACCACCCAGTGATGCGATATTCATCGCGACGTTCGCCGCACCACCAGGTCGCTCTTCGTTGTTTTCTACTTTCACTACAGGTACAGGCGCTTCTGGCGAAATGCGACCCGTTGGGCCATACCAGTAGCGGTCTAACATTACGTCACCGACAATAAGGACGCCTGCTTGACTGTAGTCAGGTAGGATTGGTTTCATTATGGATCTCCAATATGTATATCTGGCCAAAGTTTATCATAGGGTTTTGACCGCCTAAACCTTTGTATACCTAAGCCGCTTTAATATGAGTATTTATCGGGCTCTTAAGTATTATACCCAAACAACTTGAAGATGCAGGGAGTCGGCAAGTGAACAAAGCCTCTGGACATAGATGCCGATGTGAAGAGGTTTGAGAATGCCAGCCAACGCCGCTGCAACGTCAAGTAGGACGGGGATATATTTCTATTCTAACCACTGCTTCCATACATCAACGACTAAAGCCCGTTCTTGGACAAATTTATCTTCGGCCAAGTCGGTATCAAGGTTGAGCAGATTACGATGATGGATCTGATCGCGCATCATGGTGTAAGCATGAGTCACTGCCAGCGCTTGTGATTCGTCCATAATGCCTTGGGTAATCAAAGACTCGAAAATTCGTACATTGTCCGACCAACGCGTTAGCTTTGGCTTTTGATGACTGTAGTTGAGAACCAAGTATTGAGCGAGAAACTCAATATCGGTAATCCCGCCCGGATCTTGCTTAAGCATAAAGCGACCGGCTTTTTTACCCCCTAAGTGATCACGCATTTTAATCCGCATATCGACCACTTGTTTTTTGAGGTCTTCGGTATCACGTGGGAGCGTTAAAATCGCATGGCGAATTTGACCAAATGCCTGCTGCAATGGTTCATCACCATAAATCATACGCGCACGCACCAAGGCTTGATGTTCCCATGTCCACGCTTCATTACGTTGGTACTCTTCAAACGCATCGGTAGGGCTGACTAATAAGCCTGATGCCCCAGATGGACGCAAGCGAGTATCGGCTTCATAAAGAATGCCTGAGGCGGTGCGAATGGAGAATATATGAATAATGCGCTGCGCAAGACGAAGATAAAATTGGCGTCCATCAATCTCTTTCTTACCATCCGTATAAGCACTGACCGGACAATCATGCATAAAGACAATATCAAGATCTGAATTGTAGCCCAGCTCCCAACCTCCCACTTTGCCATAACCCACCACAGCAAAGCCTTTGCCATCGCGATCTTTTAGGTGGTTAGGCTGACCATACTTCTCGCTCATTTGCAGCCAAGCTTGATTCACCACCGATTCAACTATCGCTTCCGATAAATACGTTAAGTGATCACTCACTTTCATGACGGGTAAGACACCCGCAATATCGGCCGCCGCGATGCGCAAAATGCAGATCTGCTTAAACTGGCGCAGCGCTTCGATTTGCTGCTCCATGTCATCTTCAGGGATACGCGCAAGATAATCACGCAACTCGGTACGATAGGAATCGAGCGGAACCGGGTTGTACAATTGCTGTGGGTCGATCAACTCGTCCAACAAAATTGGATAACGGCCCAGTTGCTCTGAAATCATCGGGCTTGCGGTACACAGGCGCACTAATTGCGTTAACGCGGCCTCATGTTCATCGAGCAATTCAAGATAGGTGGTACGTGTGACGATTTTATGCAGTAAATGCAGCACGCGCGACAAGCCAAATTGGGCATCTTGATGAGCAAAGATCGCTTGGAATATTTTTGGCATCAAGCGATTCAGCACTTCGCGTCCACGCGGGCCCAAGGTTTTTTTCGCTAAGTCACTTTTGAATTGAATAATGGTTTTGGCTAATTCAGCCGTGTCTTCTCGCTGCAAGTCATGATCGAGTATCTGCTCAATCACATCGACTTTATCCGCCATATCCCACAGCTCTTGAAAATGTTTCGCCACTTCAATTTGATCTTCCTCGTCATCACCAATCAAATGGGTGAAGACTTGGTGAACGTTGGCCATGTGCAGACGAACATCCTCATCTAATTCTGGCCAATGGCGATATCCCATCGCCGTCGCTAATTGTTGCTGCTCCAGCTCATTTTCCGGCAATGTTTGAGTTTGCTTGTCTGCCATCGCTTGTAAGAGATTCTCCAAGCGACGTAAAAACTTGTATGCCTCAGTGAGATGAAGCATCTCTTGTTTATTAAGCAGATCCAATTCATCAATCGCGTCTAACGTGACCAATAACCCTCGTTGACGCAGGCTGGGCTCTCGCCCTCCACGAATCAATTGAAACACTTGGGCGATAAATTCAATTTCGCGAATGCCACCAGCACCAAGCTTAATATTGTTGGTTAACCCGCGACGACGTACTTCGCTACTGATCATCGACTTCATTCGACGTAGGGATTGAATTGCACTGAAATCGATATAACGACGGAAAACAAAAGGACGCAGCATTTTACGCAGCTCTTGATACTGCGGATACATTTCACTGCCCATCACACGCGCTTTGATCATCGCGTATCGTTCCCAGTCTCGCCCCTGCTCTTGGTAATAATCTTCCAGCGCCGCGTAGCTCATGACTAACGGGCCGCTATCACCAAATGGGCGTAAGCGCATGTCGACTCGATAACAGAAGCCATCGAAGGTGTGCTGATCGAGCGATTTAATGATGCGCTGACCTAAACGAGTAAAGAACTGCGCATTGGCAATACTACGACGCGCCCCCTGCGTCTCGCCGTTTTCCGGATAAGTAAAAATCAGATCAATATCAGAAGAGAAGTTGAGTTCACCGCCCCCCAGTTTGCCCATACCAATGATCAACATCGGTTGCGGGTCGCCTTGCTCATTGCATGGTGTTCCCCATAGCTCGCAGCACGCTTTATATTGCCATTGGTAGGTTTCAACAATCAGCGCTTCGGCTAAATACGAGAGGTGCTTTAAACTTTGCTCGAGTGGCCACGTTGCATTGAAATCGCGCCAAGCGATATACGTCATCTCGCGGTTGCGAAATTGGCGTAAGACTCGTTGACCCGCCACTTCATCATGACAATCCACCAGCAATGCGGCGAGCTGTTGACGATAGTGATCGCAGCGCTGTGGATCATTCAGCATGCTCGGCAGTGTGTGGCGTAATGTTTCATCCCTCGCGAGCGCTTCAACGACAAATTGGCTTAACCCTGCCACGTAGTTTAATTGCTGATAGAGTTCAGCAGGCCAGTGCTGTTCCAGTTGAAACGCTTCCAAATGAGCAAGTGCTGATTGAGAGGTGGCCA
The DNA here is from genome assembly GCF_000827885.1 of Vibrio renipiscarius. Classification (GTDB taxonomy): domain Bacteria; phylum Pseudomonadota; class Gammaproteobacteria; order Enterobacterales; family Vibrionaceae; genus Vibrio; species Vibrio renipiscarius. The sequence goes on from NZ_JTKH01000008.1 coordinate 166,597, forward strand.
AGAGGTTTTCCGGCAATGGCATGGGGCTTCCTTGTAATGTATGGCTAAGATGTCTTATCTAAGCTTGGGTTGCGGCTTTGAACCGCTAGTTATATCAAACTTTACACAATAAAAAACGCCTGCTAATTATTCGCAGGCGTCTATTAACTCAGTCTGTGAGATTACACTCTAAATGCCGTAATCTTCTTATCCAGCTCTTCGGCATTTTGCTGCATGATCTCTGACGTTTCCAGCAACTCACTAATAACCGTCACCGATGCTTCCACTAATTCACGCACATTCGTGAGGTTTTGGCTCATCTCTTCTGCCACGCTGCTTTGCTGACCGGCAGCCGTCGCAATTTGGAAGTTCATATCGTTGATCTGATTCACTTGCACTACGATGCCATCCAGCTCAGTACCAGCGCTGGTCACCAAAGCCACCCCTTCCGCGGCTTCAACCACGCTTTTTTCCATCAAATCCACCGCGGAACCGGCGCTTGATTGTAATTTTGAGATCATCTCTTGGATTTCAATGGTGGCTTGCTGAGTGCGCTGAGCAAGGTTACGCACTTCATCTGCAACCACTGCAAAACCACGACCCGCTTCACCAGCACGCGCCGCTTCAATCGCCGCGTTCAATGCCAGCAAGTTCGTTTGTTCAGAAATACCACGAATGGTACCCACGACGCTTCCGATCGCTTCAACGCTTTCTTCTACTTGGTTTACCGCGTGTGCCGATGCCGCAATATCTTGCGACAATTCGCTAATTTTGCTCACGGTATCTTGTACAAAGCGTTGACCCGTTTCGGCTTGACCTGATGCACTCTCGGTTAACGTTGAAGCATTCTGCGCATGTTCTGCCACCGTTTGGACTGTCGAAGTCATCTCACTCATGGCCGTTGCCAACTGATCGATCTCTTCAAACTCTTCTTGCGCTGACTCTTTGGTTTCCGACATGCTCAGAGTCATCACTTCGGTTAAACCCGATAACTCTTGCGAAGCGCTCACTTGCACCTTAATTAACTCTTGTAGCTGAGAGCGCGTTTTTTCAAGCTCACGTGCCACATCACCGTATTCATCTTTGCACTGCATCTGAATAGGAGAAGAAAGATCGCCACTGGCCATTTTTTTAATCGCTTCATTTATATAATGAGTTTGACGAAGCATCACACGTGCGGCAAACAACAAAATAACGATAAAAACGCCAATAAGAAGCAGGGTTTGCCATACTACTTGTACCAAATAAGCTTCATAATGTTCACGAGCAACTTCCGCACTGCTGGTCACCACAAGAAGCGAATCGTAGAACGTATTTGCATCCCAAAGTTGCTTGCAGACAATCAGTAAGGTACTGAATACCATCAGCAACGCCATTTTAGGAACCAGTCGAATATCCGTAATTACTCGTTCCCACGGCTTAAAGGCCAGTGTCGTCATTGTTCGTTCTCCACTAAGTCATATATTCTAAATAAGAATAAAATTGATGCCGCCCACCAGCCTGATACTTAAGTGCTAGTACCAATATTAATTTCGAGCCTCGTATGAATAAAAATGATACCAAAGACGACACGAAGCCAATGAGCTTGTTATCACTAATTCTCTCTTTTATGGCGCTATTTGTGATCTCAGGCTTGTTGTTCGTCCCGATCAGTCATGAAACACGTCAAGTTCTTATCGGCCTAGATTTCATCATCTGTAGTATTTTTATACTGCAACTATTGGTTGATTTGATCCGCTCCACAGATCGAATCAAATTCTTAAAAAAACACTGGATCGATTTTCTGGCCAGTCTACCTATGATTGAACCTTTAAGGTTTGCCCGTTTGTTTCATATATTGAGGGTGATCTTAGTTATTCGTTCCAGCCGTAGCGTCATTCGCGATGTATTAGATAACCGCAAAGAAACCACCATTGCCTCCATTTTGCTTTTATTGGTGATTTTGCTGACGCTAGGGTCGAGCATCATGCTCTTTCTCGAAGGACACTCTTCTGAAGCCAATATTAAGACCGGGGGGGATGCGCTTTGGTGGGCATTAGTGACGATCTCTACCGTCGGCTATGGCGACCATTATCCCGTCACCGATTCGGGTAAAATATTGGCATCAGGGGTGATCTTATGCGGGGTTGGCTTATTCGGTATGATCTCTGGCTTGATTACGTCTTTAATTACTTCCCCCACCAAGGTACAAGAATTAAAAGCGGCACAAAAAGAGAAACAGATGCTCGATTTGCTCGAACAGCAACAAGTGATTCTTGCCCGTCTAGAAAAGTTGGAGCGAAGAATGAGTCGCGATCTTAATAAACTCCACGTCGATAGCGAGCATAAAAAAAGAGAACCGTAGTTCTCTTTTTCTTCTCCGTAGATGATTGAGATTCAATCCTCAATCGCACTACTCTTGCCAATACGGCTCCGCTTCGATACTGATCGCTCGGGTTTGCTCCATCGCATGCAAAATGGAGTTTTCCTGACGGAACAACCAGCGCTCTAATTGCTCTCGTTCTTCACCGTCTAACTTATCAACCAATCCCTTAAGTGGCTTGAGTGTGAGCAAATCATCAATACCTTGCAGCAAGTCAGCCCAAGGCAGGCGGAAGCGAGTTCGCTCTTCATCATCATACAAGCTAGCAAAACCAACGCCAGTATAGAGATTACGCATCAGGTGATATTGCTGATCGATATAATCTTGAGAGTTCAGCTCTTTCTCTGGTGGAAAAGCCGCCATCAGCTCATGCCAAGTGCGATCTAACTGCACAACGGAGAAAGGCAGGATATTCTGTGACATGGCACTGCGCGATTTGTCGTCCAAGAATGGCTGCCAACCACGCGTCAAAATCCATCGGCTAAGATCCAGCAGTAATCCGGTATAGCGTGCCGAATTAAACTGGCTAAGCATCGAATCACGAGTAGGCAACTCTTGCTGAACCGTCGACAGATCATTAATCAAGAATTTACGCGCATCGAGTTTGCGCAAAGCATGGCCTTTGTCTTCTAGCAAATCATCGAGATAATCGTACTGTTTTATCCACTCGAGATCTTGCTCAAGCCATTTCAACTCTTGGCGAATCAAAGCGCTGGCTTTACGCGGCACGACATCGGCAAAGACCGTCAAGGTTTGACGGATAAAGCTAATCGCATTTTTGATTTCATGAAGCGCATCAATCGACTCACGCTCAGAATAGATCTGCTCATGGTAATGCCAATGAGATAGGGCGTGCTCAAGAGAGTTAATCAGGCACGACTCAAGAGAGTCGTTTTTGTCCGTATCCACTAAAGCCATCGCCTGCACTTGATCACCTTGGTAGCCTTGCGCTAAACGATAGCCACGCGCCGCTTTACTCAAGTTGCCCAAACGCATTCCCCCCGCATCACTCAATGAGCGAGCAAGCGTAAATAAAGCATCGGTTTGACCCGATTTTAATTCGAGTTCGACTTCACAGATCGCATCGGTCAGTTCGCCGGATACTACCTCGCCTTGATCAAAAGCCACTTCAATTTGGCTGCCATCTGCCATGCAAATAAGCCATTGCTCACGCATGAAATTGGTCGAAAAAAGAGGCAGCAGCTCGCTTTGCAGCGTCGCTATCTCTTTCCCTTTTGGCCAAATATCGCTTGGATGTAAGGTTAACTCTGGATCATTACAGTCATGTTCTGCATTATATTCCGGCCGTTGGTGTAAACCCGCGACGACCCGTCCTGCGGTTTTAACTGTTTGAACATAAACATCATCAAAACGACGAATGCGTAGACCAATATCGTGTTGTCTCAACCAGTTATCTGGTGTGTCAAAGTAGGTGTTACCTAACTCACGACAGCTGTGCTGAAGTACCTTTATTTCGGAAATCTTATTACGTAAAGTTTCTGAAAAATCAGGAGAAACAAAAAACTTCAGTTCTATCTCGGTTTCCATAGTTATACCTTTCAAAGCAGATAGAGACAGGATATGGCCTAATTTATCACTCGGCAAGAGAGAAATATCGCAAGAATGATGATCTAAAACAGTTTAAATGACAGATTTAATGCGTTACCATGCGCGCCTTTATAGCCATCGCTCAACATTTCATCTCTAAAGGGTGTATGTTATTTATAGGTTATATTAATTAGGTTGAATGACCATGCCAGTAAATACAATTATGGGGTTATTTGCAAAGTCCCCTATTAAGCCTTTGCAGCGCCACGTAGTGTGCGTAAATGAATGCTGCTCTCACCTTGTAAACTTCTTTGAAGTTTGTGCACAAGGGGACTGGGAAAAAGCATCTGAAATTCGTGCTCAAATTTCTCACCTTGAGAAAGAAGCTGATGTGCTAAAGCGCGAGATTCGTCTGAAACTTCCTCGTGGTTTGTTTATGCCTGTGGACCGTAGCGATATGCTTGAGCTACTGACACAACAAGACAAACTCGCCAACCTTGCTAAAGATATCGCAGGTCGCGTTTATGGCCGCCAATTGGCGATTCCAGCTCCACTTCAAGAAAACTTTATCGCTTACGTGAAACGTTGTTTAGACGCAGCACAACAAGCGCAAAAAGTGATCAGTGAGCTTGATGAACTGTTGGAGACAGGATTCAAAGGCCGTGAAGTCACTCTGGTTGCAGAGATGATTAATCAACTGGATATGATTGAAGATGACACTGATGCGATGCAAATCCAACTTCGCCAACAATTAATGTTGATCGAACAAGATTTGAATCCTATCGATGTGATGTTCTTATACAAGATTTTAGAATGGGTAGGCGGCATTGCCGATCAAGCACAGCGTGTAGGTGCTCGATTAGAAGTTATGCTTTCTCGCTCATAACGTTACGTTAAACTCAATAACGAAGAGTATTTTTTAGCACACCCTGTTAGGCAATGAATATATCGGCGCCGATGGGGCTTTCTCGTGTCAAAAATTTGCTCCGCTTGTTATCAAACAACTAGGTATTACGATGGATATCCTTGCTAACTACGGCACTGTCCTGATTATTGTTGCAGCGATTTTTGGTTTCATGATGGCTATTGGTATTGGTGCGAATGACGTTGCCAATGCAATGGGCACCTCTGTTGGCTCAAAAGCGCTTACTGTAAAACAAGCCATCATCATTGCGATGATCTTTGAATTTGCAGGTGCTTATCTTGCTGGCGGTGAAGTAACCGATACGATCCGTAAAGGTGTTATCGAAACCTCTCTATTTGCCTCTCAACCTGATGTACTGGTTTACGGCATGATGTCTGCGCTATTAGCCGCAGGTACATGGCTATTACTTGCATCATACATGGGCTGGCCAGTGTCAACGACTCACTCAATCATCGGTGCAATCATCGGTTTTGCGTGTGTGTCTGTTGGTACTGAAGCGGTTGACTGGAGCAGCGTTCAAGGCATCGTGGGCAGTTGGATTATCACACCAGTGATTTCTGGCTTCTTCGCTTACGTTATCTTTGTCAGCGCACAGCGACTGATCTTCGATACAGAGAAACCTCTTTTCAATGCTAAACGCTTTGTACCTGTATACATGTTTATCACCACGATGGTTATCGCTCTGGTAACAATCAAAAAAGGTCTTAAACACGTTGGTCTACACCTATCAAACGGTGAAGCATGGGCTTGGGCTGCAGCGGTATCAGCAATGGTCATGATTGGCGGTTACTTCTACATCCAGAAGAAATTTGCAAATCGTGAAGACGACCATGGCTTTGCGGGCGTAGAAGGCATCTTCAGCGTTCTAATGGTTATCACTGCTTGTGCGATGGCATTTGCACACGGTTCAAACGATGTAGCAAACGCGATCGGTCCACTGGCGGCGGTTGTTTCTACCGTTGAACACATGGGCACCATTACTGGTAAGAGCGAAATCGTATGGTGGATTCTTCCACTAGGTGGTTTTGGTATCGTGGTTGGTCTAGCGACGCTAGGTCACAAGGTAATGGCAACGGTGGGTACTGGTATCACAGAACTTACGCCCAGCCGTGGTTTTGCCGCTCAGCTAGCAACCGCATGTACTGTTGTTCTGGCATCAGGCACAGGTCTACCAATCTCAACCACACAAACGCTTGTGGGTGCGATTCTGGGTGTTGGTTTTGCTCGTGGTATTGCCGCACTGAACATGGGTGTCATTCGTAATATCGTAGCATCTTGGATTGTTACGCTACCAGCGGGTGCACTACTAGCTGTTGTATTCTTCTACGGCATTCAAGCGGCATTCGGCTAATCAATACGTCAGCGTAATGTAAGCACGCTGTCATTATTGACTCAATACCGCATAAAGGGAGGCTTAGCCTCCCTTCTTTGTTGCACCCGAAAAAAAAACTTCATACTATTTGCTATCGGGGTTTTCTCCCCAGCTGAAAGCTTGATGACTGTTAAAGGATTTACCGTGAAAAAATTGGTTTTTATGATCTTAGCGTGTGTCATTGCTGTTCCTTCTGCAATGGCTAAAGATCGCTTTATCTCTGATAATCTATTCACTTACATGCATGCTGGGCCAAGTAACCAGTTTCGAATCATTGGCAGCGTGAATGCCGGTGAGCAAGTGAAGCTTATTGATGTTAATAAAGATTCTGGTTACAGCCAGGTCGTTGATAGTCGAGGCCGTAAAGGCTGGGTATCGACCAGCTTTATTACCACTCAAGAAGGTATGTCAACTCGCCTACCAAAGCTTGAAAAAGAGCTATCGGTAGTAAAAGAGAAGTTGGCGAATGCTAGCGGCATTGCTAACCGTGAAAAAGAAGGCCTTGTTGATTCTCTCAACACCCGTAATAGCCAGATCTCTGAGCTGGAAAAAAATTACGGTGAGATGAGCCAGCAGCTGACGGCATCACAAACCGAAGTGCGTAATCTACGCGCGAAACTTGATACGCAAAAAGATGATTTATTGCTGAAATATTTCATGTACGGCGGCGGTGTTGCCGGTATCGGTTTGTTGCTTGGTTTGCTACTGCCCGTTTTAATGCCACGTAAGCGTAATTCGCCAAACGGCTGGGCATAAATAAACATCCAATAAAAAAGGTCACATCGCGTGACCTTTTTTATTACTCGAAACAGCAGAGAATCGTTTTCTGCCATCCTATCGCGTTCTTACCGAATCGCTCAGAGCACGCTACCCTTGCCAATCATACAGGGCGGGAATGCGAATCAACTCACCATGAAACTCAATCACACAAGCTTGTGACTCTATCGCGATAAGTTCGATGCTATCGGGTAAATGATCCCCTTGTTTATATTCCACGTCGTTCACTTTGACCCAACGTTTGGCTTCATTACTAGAGTACACATGCGTTTGAAAGTTAAGTGCCGGTAAACGGCTAAACCAGTGGCTGCTATTCTCAACTAAACTCTGAGCCTGCGTGCCTTCCGGTTCATCGTTCGTAAACTCTGGCGCATCCATCGCCACTTGTAAGCGCTGAGCGATATCAGGCGACAAGCCACTTAAATCAAGCCCACTTAACAAGTCATCATCACTCACCACTTGCTCTTCGATGTCTTGTTCAGCCGCCTCACCCGCTTGCGAGAGCGCTTCGGTCGATTGAAAGCTCGACTCATCGATCATCGGTTCATCAATGAATGGCACTTCCGTTTGGGTATCGGCTAGCGTGGAAAACAGAGGGTATGGCAACATCTCCAATACCGCGGGCACTTCGATGATTTCTACCTTGCCCTGATTCTCTTCCACCCAGACATCACGTTCGCGGTCATAATAGCGAACACCCACCCAAGCCAGCGAAACCGCCACTGGCGTCAGTAACAAAAACACATTCAATGGCCAACGAGAACGAGAACGCGGCATCGCATTCGCATGGTAATGCAATGCCGATGCATGATGGCTCTGATAGCCTTTCTGAGACTCGCTAAGCTGTTCAATTAGATTTGCCATTACTCTTCCTCACCCAACATCAAATGGGGCGCTTGATCTTGCGAGAGCAGCTCTAAACGCTGCAAAGTACGCTGCCCAGCAATACCATCCACTTCGAGCCCCTGCCAATGCTGAAACAAGCTGACTTTATGCGTTAATGCTTCGCCATAATGCTCAGTATTACTCATCGGCAATTCCAGTAGGTGTGATAGTTGATAATCTAAGCTCGCAACGGCATGGCCACTCATGCCCGGCTTCAACGCTTGTGGCCATAGTTTTTGCCAAATAAGGTAATATTCACCCGACCAAATTTCATCAAGCCAATGTCGCTCAAACCCAACCCGTTGCCCATCAATAAGCAGCTCAACGCGCTCTTGGTTCGCTTTGTAGAGAATGGCGTAATACGGCTTATCCTCAATCGTGACGTTCAATACCACCGGCAAATTCGCCGCGAGCACCTGTTCAAACGGGCCACTGAAATTTTGGCAATGAAACAGTGATTGCGGGTTATCAACGCACATTTTATCCACGACGGAAGCACGATACCCCCACACTTTATACAATTCAGAAAGTGCATGCTCAAGCGGCGCGGCTTGCTCGGTATTTCCTTTTAAAATAAGCGAATTGAGTGCTGATGGATAAACCAATTCCTGCTCGATACGATTTGGCTTTTTGGGGTACTGTTGCTCAATACTGGCTTGCACATAGTGTCGGAATGATTCGGGCAAAGACGGTTCGGCATACAGCCAACTGCCCCAAGCCAATACGATGCCCGCCGCAGTGCAAAGCAGGGCCTGCATCCAATGATGACCGAACGACTTAGTTCTGATCTTGGCTTGTGGTGCATAATAATTCGCTTGAAAGCTCATTACTTCTTCACAAGCCCACTCAACGGATGGATTGGATGGCGCAGCTTCACCCCGTTGATAGGCTTGCTTTAATGCCGCATCACATACTAAGTTTATTAAGCGTGGAATGCCCTGCGTTTCTTGGGCAATCAGCTTGAGTGCTTTCGTGGAGAAGAGCTCACTGTCTCCCCCTGCGAGTTGCAGGCGGAAACGAATATATTTCGCCGTTTCATCCACATCGAGGGGCAATAAATGGTAACGCCCCGTCACTCGCTGCGCCAATTGTCGCAATTGCGGCATCTGTAGCTTTTGCTGCAATTCTGGCTGACCAATCAACAGGACTTTAAGCAACTTGCGCTGCTCGGTTTCGAGGTTGGTCAATAAGCGCAATTGCTCCAACACTTCCGCAGACAGGTGCTGAGCTTCATCAATCAATAATAAGGTTTGCTTGCCCTGTGCATAACTCTCTAATAAAAACTGTTTAATGGTCGTGGTCAGCTGCTTTAATGTGGCACTTTCCCCGTATTCCAAAGAGAACTCATCACAAATCGCTTCTAATAACTCAACATTAGAAAAGGTAGGATTTAGAATACACCCTGCCTGCGTCGACGCATCGAGCGCTTTAAGCATGGCTTTTGAGACGGTGGTTTTACCCGTTCCAACCTCCCCCGTCAGCATCGCAAAACCGCCACCATCACCTAACCCAGCTTGGAGGTGATAGATCGCTTCTTTATGACGTTGACTTAAATAGAGGAACCGTGGGTTAGGGACAATCGAAAACGGTAGCTCCACAAATCCAAAATGAGTGTTATACATAGTAATGGTCGCTGGGAATTTATGGATAACGAAAGTAACATTGCTGACCAGAATAGCCAATGGCAATCCAAACAAATAGAGAGGCAAAAGTGCAAAGATACTTAGTCGGTGGGGCGGTTCGCGATCAGTTACTCGACCTTGAGGTGTATGATCAAGATTGGGTAGTCGTTGGTGCGACACCAGAATATATGCTACAGCAAGGCTATACCGCAGTAGGGAAAGACTTCCCTGTGTTTCTGCACCCTAAATCGAAACAAGAGCACGCCCTCGCCCGTACGGAACGAAAAACGGGTGCCGGTTATACCGGGTTTGATTGCTACTTTGCACCGGATGTCACTCTAGAAGAAGACTTATTGCGCCGCGACTTAACCATTAATGCAATGGCACAAGACGGAAATGGCCATATCATCGACCCATTCGGCGGCCAACACGATCTGATTAACCGCAAATTGCGCCATGTTTCTGATGCCTTTGTCGAAGATCCTCTGCGCGTATTACGCGTCGCACGCTTCGCTGCCAAACTGGCACATTTGGGCTTTACAGTGGCAGACGAAACTTTGCTACTCATGGCTCAAATTGTCCAAAAGGGCGAACTGGAACATTTAACCGCAGAGCGTGTTTGGCAAGAATGGCAAAAATCCTTAACGACCCAAGATCCTGATGTTTTCTTGCAAGTGCTGCGAGATTGCGGCGCACTTGCGGTCGTATTGCCCGAGATCGATCAGCTGTTTGGTGTTCCTCAGCCAGAGCAGTGGCACCCTGAAATTGACACCGGCGTACACACGTTACTCGTTGCGAAACAAGCGGCCCGACTCAGTCCCTCTCCCATCGTTCGCTTTGCCGCTCAAGTGCACGACTTAGGCAAAGGAGTGACGCCTGAAAAAGAATGGCCAAGCCATAAAATGCATTGTCATACCGGACTTAAACTGATTAAAGCCCTGTGTGCCCGCATCCGAGTTCCTAATGAATACCGCGATTTAGCGCTGATGGTATGTGAACAACATTCCAATATTCACCGTGCGGCTGAGTTGAAATCGGCCACTAAACTCAAAATACTCAATAAATTTGATGTCTGGCGTAAACCCGAAAGATTAGACGACATTTTACTGTGCTGCATGGCAGATAGCCGCGGACGCACAGGACATGAAAAGATTGAATACCCGCAGAAGTCTCTGTTTGAAGACGCCTATCAGGCTGCGTTAGCGGTGGACGTTAAAGCGATCATTGCCGACGGATTTAAAGGGGCGGCGATTCGAGAAGAAATGGATGTTCGACGAGTGATGGCCATCGAAAACGGCCGAACATAACAAAGCCATAGGCCACGCAAAGCCGTGTCCCTGCGCAATTAGACTCTCACAACAAACGTCTCAACACTTGAGGCGTTTTTTTTGCGTGGCAAAGTGTAGAGCGCGCTCACTGTGAGCTTTCCTCCAAAGACAAAAAGGCCCCACCGAAGTGGAGCCTTTCAAAGCATTAAGCGAATAACTTAGAAATCTAAATTATTGACCTTTAACTTCTTTAAGACCGTTAAAAGGAGCGCGCTCACCTAGAGCTTCCTCGATACGGATAAGTTGGTTGTACTTAGCAACACGGTCAGAACGGCTCATAGAACCCGTTTTGATTTGACCTGCAGCAGTACCTACCGCTAGGTCAGCGATAGTTGCGTCTTCAGTTTCGCCTGAACGGTGAGAGATTACAGCTGTGTAACCTGCGTCTTTAGCCATCTTGATTGCAGCTAGAGTTTCAGTTAGAGAACCGATTTGGTTGAACTTGATAAGGATAGAGTTAGTGATGCCTTTCTCGATACCTTCAGCAAGAATCTTAGTGTTAGTAACGAATAGATCGTCACCAACTAGCTGAATTTTGTCGCCTAGAAGTTCAGTTTGGTGTTTGAAACCAGTCCAATCAGACTCGTCAAGACCGTCTTCGATAGAAACGATTGGGAATTGCTCAACTAGACCAGCTAGGTAGTGGTTGAACTCTTCAGAAGTGAAAGTTTTGCCTTCACCTTTCATGTTGTAGATGCCAGCGTCTTTGTCGTAGAACTCAGATGCAGCACAGTCCATAGCAAGAGTGATGTCTGTACCTAGTACGTAACCTGCAGCTGCAACAGCTTCTGCGATTACTTCTAGCGCTTCAGCGTTAGACTTAAGGTTAGGAGCGAAACCACCTTCGTCGCCAACTGCAGTGTTGTAGCCTTTAGACTTCAATACTTTAGCTAGGTTGTGGAATACTTCAGCGCCCATGCGAACTGCTTCTTTAAGAGTTTTTGCGCCAACTGGTTGGATCATGAACTCTTGGATGTCAACGTTGTTGTCTGCGTGCTCGCCGCCGTTGATGATGTTCATCATTGGTAGAGGCATAGAGAACTGACCAGCAGTACCGTTTAGCTCAGCAATGTGCTCGTATAGAGGCATGCCTTTAGCAGCAGCAGCCGCTTTTGCGTTTGCTAGAGAAACAGCTAGGATAGCGTTCGCGCCGAACTTAGATTTGTTTTCAGTGCCGTCTAGCTCAATCATTACTGCGTCGATTGCAGCTTGATCTTTAGCATCTTTGCCTACTAGAGCGTCAGCGATTGCGCCGTTAACAGCTTCAATTGCTTTAAGAACGCCTTTACCTAGGAAACGTGATTTGTCACCGTCACGTAGCTCAAGAGCTTCACGTGAACCAGTTGATGCGCCAGATGGAGCAGCAGCCATACCGACGAAACCGCCTTCTAGGTGTACTTCAGCTTCTACAGTTGGGTTACCACGTGAATCGATGATTTCACGACCTAGAACTTTAACGATCTTAGACATTGAATGTTTCCTTCTCGTTGAATATATAATGTCAAAATTAACGGCAGCAACATTGAAATGCTGCTGCCTGTATTCCTTACTTCTCTAATTCGCCGCGCTGGAACTGACCAGCTGCTTTTACGAAACCGGCAAACAGAGGGTGACCATCACGTGGTGTAGAGGTGAACTCTGGGTGGAACTGAGCCGCAACAAACCATGGGTGGTTCGGGTTCTCAATCACTTCTACCAGTTTCTTGTCCGCTGAAAGACCAGACACTTTTAAGCCTGCTTTTTCAATTTGTGGACGAAGATTGTTGTTCACTTCGTAACGGTGACGGTGACGCTCATGAATCGTCGCGCTTCCGTATAGTTCGTGAGCTTTTGTTCCTTTCTCAAGGTGACATAGCTGTGAACCAAGACGCATAGTACCACCTAGGTCAGAGGTTTCAGTACGTTCTTCAACTTTACCTTCGCCATCAACCCATTCAGTGATCAAGCCAACCACTGGGTACTTCGTCTCTTTATTAAATTCTGTTGAGTGTGCACCTTCCATACCCGCAACGTTGCGCGCGTATTCAATCAGTGCCACTTGCATACCTAGACAGATGCCTAAGTAAGGTACGTTGTTCTCACGAGCGTATTGTGCTGCAAGAATCTTACCTTCGATACCACGGTCGCCAAAGCCACCAGGTACTAGGATTGCATCAAAACCTTCTAGGATTTCAACACCTTTGCTCTCAACATCTTGAGAATCAACGTATTGAATCTTAACGCTTAGACGGTTCTTAAGACCGGCATGCTTTAGCGCTTCGTTAACTGATTTGTATGCGTCTGGTAGTTCAATGTACTTACCAACCATACCAATCGTCACTTCACCCGTTGGGTTCGCTTCTTCGTAGATGACTTGTTCCCACTCAGAAAGGTTTGCTGCTGGTGCAGTAATACCAAAACGAGTACATACAAGATCATCAAGGCCTTGAGCATGAATAAGTTGAGGGATTTTGTAGATAGAATCTACGTCCTTCATTGAGATTACTGCTTTTTCTTGTACGTTACAGAATAGAGCAATCTTCTTACGTTCGTTGGCAGGGATCACACGATCACTACGACAAACGAGAATGTCAGGCTGGATACCGATTGAAAGAAGTTCTTTAACAGAGTGTTGAGTCGGTTTCGTTTTCACTTCACCTGCCGCAGCAAGGTAAGGAACCAATGTTAGGTGCATGAACATCGTATGTTCACGGCCTAGCTCAACAGCTAGCTGACGAATCGCTTCCATAAACGGTAGAGATTCGATATCACCAACCGTACCACCAACTTCAACGATCGCAACGTCGTGGCCTTGAGAGCCAGCAATTACGCGGTCTTTGATTGCGTTTGTGATATGAGGGATAACCTGAATAGTGGCGCCTAGGTAGTCACCGCGACGCTCTTTTGCTAGAACGTCTGAGTAAACACGACCTGCCGTAAAGTTATTGCGTTTAGTCATCTTGGTACGAATAAAACGTTCGTAGTGACCAAGATCAAGGTCTGTTTCTGCGCCATCTTCCGTGACGAACACTTCACCGTGTTGAGTTGGGCTCATAGTGCCTGGGTCAACGTTGATGTAAGGGTCAAGCTTCATCATGGTCACTTTAAGACCACGAGCTTCTAGAATAGCCGCAAGAGATGCAGCAGCAATACCTTTACCTAGAGAGGATACAACCCCGCCAGTAACAAAAATGTAATTTGTCGTCATGTTTAACCTGAAATTGGTTGAATGAGGGAAATAGATTTCTTCTGGACGGGATAAAAATATACCAGAAGCACCTAACCGCCACAACGTGAAATCTATCACACCACTCTTTTTTATTTTTTGCTTCAAATCAAACTGAGTGAATACGGCAGTCTCTTAGCTGAACTGAAGCCGCCCTTCTTGCCTTAAATTATCATCGGGCAAGAGTTTACTTCGATTCATCCCGTTTGACTTCGTCCCACCAAGCGTCTAATTCGTCCAAATTGCACTGATTAAGTTGTCGTCCATTTTGCGCTACTTTTTGCTCAACCGATTGAAAGCGCTTTACAAACTTCAAGTTGGCTTTGGCCAGTGCCACTTCAGGATTAACTCGCAGATGACGGGATAAATTCACCGTTGCAAACAGCAAGTCACCGAGTTCCATTTCAACCTTGTCTTGCGCCACTTCCACTTGCAGCGCTTCTTCCATCACTTCATCGATTTCTTCACGAACTTTATCGACCACCGGACCCAGTGAATCCCAATCAAAACCTACGCTGGCACACTTTTTTTGAATCTTTGTAGCACGTGAAAGTGCAGGTAGCGAGTTTGGTATTGAGTCTAGAATACTTTGTTCTGATTTGCCTACTTGTGCCTTTTCTTTTGCTTTTTCTGCTTCCCAATTCGCACTAATTTCTTCATCAGAATTAAACGTAACCTCAGAAAAAACATGAGGATGTCGACGCGTTAATTTTTCATTAACCGTTGCAACGACCTCTGAAAAATCGAACAAATCTTGTTCTTTCGCCAGCTGGCTATAAAAGATCACTTGGAACAATAAATCCCCCAGTTCTTCTTTTAGATTCGGCCAATCTTGATTATGAATTGCATCCACCACTTCATACGTTTCTTCGATAGTATGCGGCACAATTGTTTCAAAATTTTGTTGACGATCCCAAGGGCATCCCTCTTTCGGATCGCGCAACTTGGCCATAATCTGTTCTAACTGTTCAATTGGGTGACTCATTTTCATTTTTTCCTTAAACAAAAAGGCGAGCAGCATAACCACTCACCTTTGTAATTTTTATTTGTGCCGTTTGCTGGCATACGGATTCTGGCCGTCTAAGTGCTAAAACTAGATTCCCTATCACGCGCGTTTCGCTGTAAGGATTGACCACTCGAGTCTTTTTTCTCAGTCGACCCAAAAATGATGCTGAAGCCATTCTCTAAATAATGGCGACTGTCGCGTTGTTGATTGCGCGACAGTCGTCAGTATGACGAGAATGTTAGCCGAGGCGCTTCACCGTCATCACATCTTTGATCTGTTCGACTCGCTTCGATACACGCGCCAGCACTTCAACGTTACTGACTTCTAAATCAAAGTCTAAAATCGAGAGTTGGGTACGATAATCCACACGGCTCTTCATGCTGTTCACCTTCACTTTTTCGTTGGCAAACAGCGTGGTGATCTCTTTCAACAAACCTCCGCGCTCCATGGCTTCGACACGTAGAGTCAGTAAGTAAGAACCCGCAAAACCACTGCCCCAGACGGTATCGATAATACGTTCAGGTGCATGATGTCGTAATTCTTCAAGCTGCTCACAGTCAGCACGGTGCACCGAGATGCCACGACCTTGAGTGATGTAGCCACAAATCACGTCGCCTGGGATCGGTTGGCAACAACGTGCTAAATGATTCATCAGGTTATCGACCCCTTCAACGACAACGGCGTCTTTATTTGGACGAGTTGGAATTGATGGCTTACTTTCCGCTTCAAGCAGTTTTTCAAGCGCTTGTTTATCTTCTTCTTCCGCGGTCGGCTTGTTAACCAAGGCGTTGATATGATTAATTATTTGATTGATGCGCAAGTCACCACTGCCAACGCCCACATACAATTCATCGGCTGAATTGACATTGAAACGTTTCAGCGCGTATTGCTCTGCGTGTTTGAGTGTTGCACCAATCTTACCCAATTCATGCTCGAGAATTTCACGCCCGGCTTCGAGGTTTTTCTCTCGACTCTGTTTGCGGAACCATGCATTAATTTTGGCACGCGCACGACCTGAAGTGACAAAGCCTAGTGATGGGTTTAGCCAGTCGCGCGATGGGTTCGGTTCTTTTTGGGTAATGATTTCTACTTGGTCGCCCATTGATAGCTTATGGGTGAATGGCACGATGCGTCCGGCCACTTTGGCACCAATGCAGCGGTGACCGACCATTGAGTGAATGTGATAAGCGAAATCAAGCGGTGTTGCGCCCATTGGCAAATCAACCACATCGCCACGAGGAGTAAAGGCATAGACACGATCATCAAACACTTGGCTGCGCAGTTCATCGAGCATTTCGCCCGAGTCTGACATTTCTTCTTGCCAGTCGATCAGTTTACGTAGCCATGTAATCTTCTCGTCGTAGCCGCTACGACCTGAGCTTGCACCTTCTTTGTATTTCCAGTGTGCTGCCACACCCAACTCAGAATCTTCGTGCATATCTTTGGTGCGAATCTGAATCTCAATGGTTTTGCCTTCTGGCCCCAAAACCACCGTATGGATTGATTGATAGCCATTCGGTTTTGGGTTAGCCACGTAATCGTCAAACTCACTTGGTAAGTGTTTGTATTTCGTATGAACGATACCTAGCGCCGCGTAACAGTCTTGCAATTTATCAGCGATGATACGCACAGCGCGCACATCAAACAGCTCATCAAACTCCAAGCTCTTTTTCTGCATCTTACGCCAGATGCTGTAGATGTGTTTTGGACGGCCGCTCACCTCGGCATTAATGCCGGTAGATTGCATTTCTTCCGTCAAATCATCGACAAAATCTTTGATATATTGTTCGCGTACGATACGGCGCTCAGACAGCTGTTTCGCGATCTGTTTATAGGTTTCAGGTTGCTGGTAGCGGAAAGCGTAATCTTCGATTTCCCACTTTAATTGACCAATACCAAGACGGTTTGCTAATGGTGCGTAAATATTGGCACACTCTTGAGCCGCTGCTCGGCGTACCTCAGCCGGTGCTTTTTTTACTTCAATCAGATTACAAATTCGCTCAGCCAACTTAATGACTACGCAGCGAAAATCATCCACCATGGCCAATAGCATGCGGCGCACGTTATCGACTTGCGATGACGCAGCACTGCCTTCTAAGGTGACGTTAAGCTGCCCTAGGGCGGCCATTTCTTCCACGCCATCAATCAGCTTAATGATTTCTTTGTTGTATTCTTCTTCAAGCTTTTCGCGTTGCAAAGCACCACTGGACACCAAAGGAAAGAGCTGTGCCGCCACCAATGTTGATTTATCCATGGATAATGTGATGAGAATTTCAATCATCTCTCGACCACGCCACAACAAGAGTTGAGCGTTATCGTTGCCTTGCAAAAATGTTTCGCACTGACGATATACTTCCGTTAAGCGCTGAGCAGTTTTCGCATCTTGTTTTAAGCTTGAAATCCACTTATCCAGCTCAAACTGTTCATCTTGATTTAAGTGCGCGCTTCTTACCGCAACCATTTTTCTTCGTCCTAGTTGTTATTTTCTTTTACCGACTAACCTTGTCTAATAGGCTGTGTCACCTAACGTTGACGCGTTATTTACCATCACGCTTTACAAAAAGAGCCATCGACTCTAAATGCGCAGTGTGCGGGAACATATCTAACATGCCTAACTTTTCCAACTGATATCCTTGTTTCAGCAAACTTTGGCTGTCACGGGCAAGCGTAGCAGGATTACATGAAACATAAACCACGCGACGAGCGCCTAATCGAGCCAATTGATCCACTATACCACTTGCGCCCGCTCTAGCTGGATCGAGCAGTATCTTATCAAACTTTTCACTTGCCCACGGCTGAGATGACAAATCTTGTTCTAAATTTGCTTGGTAGAACAGAGCATTGTCTAACTGATTCAGTGCTGCGTTACTTTGCGCCTTTTCAACCATCGCATCCACGCCTTCCACACCAACGACCGCTTTAACTTGCTTAGCGATAGGCAGGCTAAAGTTGCCTAAACCACAGAACAAATCCAAAACACGATCATTGCCATCAAGATCTAACCAAGCAAGCGCCTGCTCAACCATTTGTTGGTTCACCTTTTGGTTAACCTGAATAAAGTTATTAGGTGCAAATGGAATGGTCGTGCCGGTTTCAAGATAATGCGCTTCTTGCCCTAACACACGGTCGAGCTGATCAGTTTGTGGCATTAAATACAGCGTTGCGTTGTACTTTACAGCAAAGGCTTCAAGTTGCTTTTGCTCTTTATTCGTTAGCGGGCTTAGGTGACGTAACACCATGACGTTGGTGTTATCACCTTTCACCAGTTCAATATGTCCGATCGACTCTTGACGAGTAAAACCTTGCAGCAATTGATGCAACTCAGGCAGCATCGCATTCAGTTCTGGCGCCAGTACCGGACAATGGGTGACATCGACTATTTGCTTACTTTGCTTACGGCGGAAACCAAATTGCAATTGACGCGTTTTTTTATCAAGCATCACACTGATACGAGCACGACGACGGTAGCCCAAGCCTTCTCCTGAAATGGCCGACTCTAGCGCTAACGTCTGGCCTGAAAACTTACTCATCAAATCTGACAGGGTTTGTTGCTTGTATTCTAACTGGGACTCTAAGCCAAGATGCTGCATGTTACAGCCACCACATTGGTCGTAGACTGGGCAAAATGGCTTAACTCGTTGCTCGCTTGCTTTTTGTACTTTAATCAAACTCGCGCGAGAAAATTTACTCTTCTCTTCGATGAGTTGAACCAGTACTTGCTCACCTGGCAATGCGCCATCAATGAAGATTGGCTTGCCCTTTTGAAAGCAGATACCAGCCCCTTGGTGATCCAATTTATCCACCGTCATCGATTGATGTTTGGTATTAAGTTGTGTTTTCTTCTTCGGTTGGAAAAATTGCGCCATGCTCTGTGCCTGCTCTCTATTGCTGCAAATAGTCCAGGCATCACCTTTTAGAGCCTGGATCATTGTATGAGCCGAGTGAGTTGATTATGCTTAACTCTTCGACGGCTCATTTTTATGATGGCTATTTTCCCATATCCACACCACGATGTTTAGACAATAATGACCAGATATGGCTTACGCGCCCGCGTTATTACTCTCACTCTAGCGCCAACCCTTATAATCGGTTTGCTTCTGAGCGCAATTTTTTCATTTAACCGTTATCACGACCTAGAAAAACAAGTCATCAATTCTGGTTTAAGTATTATTGAACCACTCGCGATCGCCAGTGAAGATGGTTTAAAAAATAACAGTCGAGAGTCGGTTCGACGCATCATCAGCTACGCCCACAGAAAAAACTCTAAGTTTGTCCGTAGTATCGCGGTGTTTGATTACAACCACGAACTCTTTGTGACCTCGAATTTCCACCCAAGTTTTGAATCGCTCACCTTTCCTCGTAATGAACCGATTCCACTTTTGGTCACCTCACACCTCAAAGAAAACACGCTGGTACTGCGCGCGCCGATCATCAGCGAGTCAGGCATTATTGCCAGCCCTCGAGGCCAACAAAACAATCCGGCGATGGGTTACATCGCGATTGAACTCGACCTCTCCTCGCTACGATTGCAGCAATACCAAGAAATTTTCTCGGCCTTTTTAGTGCTATTGACCGGGCTTGGCTTGTCGGGTTTCTTCGCCATGCGCTTAATGCATGATGTCACCCGCCCGATTTCACACATGAAAAATATGGTCGACCGTATTCGTCGCGGCCATCTTGATGTGCGTATCGAAGGCAAAATGCACGGCGAATTAGACCAACTGAAAAACGGCATCAATGCGATGGCCGTATCGCTGTCTGAATACCACGTAGAAATGCAGCACAGTATCGATCAAGCCACATCAGATTTGCGTGAAACACTGGAACAGTTGGAAATCCAAAACGTTGAGTTAGATATTGCCAAAAAACGCGCCCAAGAAGCCGCGCGAGTAAAATCGGAATTCTTAGCCAACATGTCGCACGAATTGCGCACGCCACTCAATGGGGTCATTGGCTTTACTCGACAAATGCTTAAAACCAAGCTCTCAAATAGTCAAACTGACTACCTGCAAACCATCGAGAAATCGGGCAACAATTTATTGACCATCATTAACGACATTCTGGATTTCTCGAAGTTGGAAGCAGGTAAACTGGCGCTGGAGAACATTCCGTTTGAGTTCCAAGAAACCTTAGAAGAGGTAGTGAACCTACAAGCCACCAGCGCACATGAAAAAGGGTTGGAAATCACACTCAAAATTGACCCTAAAGTGCCGATCGGCCTTGTTGGTGATCCACTGCGCATCCAGCAAGTTCTGACCAACCTTGTCGGTAACTCGATTAAGTTCACGGAACGCGGCAACATTGATATCAGTGTTGAGTTGCGTTCACAAAAAGAAGATGCGGTCGAATTGCAGTTTATGGTGCGAGATACAGGCATCGGCATCTCAGAGCGCCAACAAGCGCAATTGTTCCAAGCCTTTAGTCAGGCTGACGCCAGCATATCTCGCCGCTATGGCGGAACCGGCCTTGGCTTGGTCATTACCCAGAAACTGGTCAGCCAAATGGGGGGTGAGATCAGCCTAACCAGTCGCTTACACCAAGGTTCAACCTTCTGGTTCACGCTGCGTTTGCACACCACTGATATGCCGATGAGCGAGCTTATTGAGACTCAAGTATTGAATCAGCGTTCACTGCTGCTGGTTGAACCCAATATGCAAGCGGCTTCAATTACACGTCAAATGCTGGCTCAGCAAGGTTTAGTGGTCACCTACCGCTCATCACTACCGGATGAGATAGAACGATTTGATTATGTGTTACTGAACTTAGCGCCAAATCGCACCAATGAATTAGGGAAAGTAGAGAAACAAGTAGAGAAGGCGCTGCTGTGCGCTCCTCATGTGGTCGTAGGCACACCAAGTACCACATTGGCGCTCTCTGATCACCTGATTCAGAAATACCAGATTCACTGCGTGACAAAACCATTGTCACGTAAGAAATTACTTCAGACACTCGCGGCAAACCAAGAGAGCTTGCCAGACATCGAAATTGAAATACCGATCAGTACCCAGACCCAACCGCTGACGGTAATGGCCGTTGATGATAACCCAGCCAACCTGAAGCTGATCAGCGCGCTACTCGAAGAGCGAGTTGAACGTGTTGTGACATGCACCAATGGCAGCGATGCGGTTAAACAAGCCGAAAAACACCATTTCGATATCATCTTGATGGACATTCAAATGCCGCATATGGACGGCGTGACGGCTTGCGGCAAGATCAAACAAATCGAACTCAATGCAAACACGCCGATCATCGCTGTAACGGCACATGCGATGAGCGGTGAGCGAGAACGGTTACTCAACGCGGGAATGGACGACTATCTAACTAAGCCAATTGAAGAGCATGTACTGCAACAGGTTTTGATGCACTGGAGTCCGCACACCAAAGAAGATGAATTGCAAAAGCTGACACTGCCGACGCAATCAGAGATGGAGCCCATCATCGCGACCAATGAACACAACAATATGATTATTGATTGGCAAGCGGCGTTGAAGCAATCAGCCAACAAAGAAGACCTGGCTAAAGAGATGCTCAGCATGCTGCTCGATTACATGCCAGAAGTCAGCGCGGTGGTTGAAGACGCTCTTGAAGATGAGACGTTTGACATCGAGCAATTAATCCACCATGTGCATAAACTGCATGGCAGTTGCTCTTACTGCGGTGTTCCTCGCCTGAAAAATGTCTGCGCCACGATAGAAAAAGCGCTCCGTTCAGGCAGCGGTATTGAGGATATTGAGCCGGAGTTGTTTGAACTGCAAGATGAGATGGAAAAAGTCACCGCCAGTGCAAAACCGTATTTAGACGGGGTCACAAACTCTTAGCGTGATCGACCATCCATAAAAAAGAGCGCATCACATTGCGCTCTTTTTTTATCGATTCCACAAAGTCCGTTGTAATACCAATCTGCAAAGATGATCACCGACTTATGTGGATGGCTATTAATGGCTTTCGTAAATAACCGTGGCCATCGCATAATGACGTTCGTCAGAAATAGACAGATGAATACTGCTGACCTTACGTTGCTGTGCAATCTCCAAGGCTTTATTGCTCAGCGTCAATATTGGCTTGCCCCAAGCGTCATTACTAATGGTAAAGTCTTGAAAACTCACCCCCATTGCAATGCCCGTACCCAGCGCTTTTGATGCAGCTTCTTTAGCCGCAAAGCGTTTCGCCAAATAGCGCCCTTGCTGCTTAATAGAATGAAAAACGACCAATTCATCCGGCGTCAAAATCCGCTCCGCAAATGCAGGACCGCTACGAGTTAACGCTTTTTCGACTCGCTCAATTTCAGCAATATCTGTTCCTAAACCGACGATAGCCATGACTTATTTACGCGCTTCAACCATCAGGGCTTTCATATCTGCAACCGCTTTGCCCAAACCATCAAATGCAGCGCGACCAATGATAGAGTGACCAATATTGAGCTCGTAGATTTCTGGAATGGCTGCGATTGCCGCCACGTTATGATAGGTCAAACCGTGTCCCGCATTGACGACAATGCCCAAACTCGCAGCATAACTCGCCCCTGCCGCAATTTTTTTCAGCTCATTGGCTTGCTCAATGTCACTTTCTGCATCGGCATAGTGGCCCGTATGAAGCTCAATAAAGGGCGCACCGCAGGCTTTTGCTGCATCAATTTGTTCACGATCCGCATCAATAAAAAGAGAAACCTTGATACCG
Organism: Vibrio renipiscarius; assembly: GCF_000827885.1. GTDB lineage: Bacteria > Pseudomonadota > Gammaproteobacteria > Enterobacterales > Vibrionaceae > Vibrio > Vibrio renipiscarius. Next base: position 189,283 of record NZ_JTKH01000008.1, read on the forward strand.
GCAGCCGACAACGTTTGAGTCGCCGCTTTCACTTTCTCTAATTGACCGGCGACGTTAAGCCCGCCTTCTGTCGTCAACTCTTCACGCTTTTCTGGTACGAGGCATACATATTCCGGATTGGTTTTTAATGCAATCTCAACCATTTCATCCGTTACCGCCATTTCAAGATTCATGCGCGTTTGCAGCGTTTCACTAAGAATACGCACATCGCGATCATTAATATGGCGACGATCTTCACGTAGGTGAATGGTGATGCCATCCGCCCCAGCTCGCTCTGCTATCTCTGCCGCATGGACAGGATCGGGGTATTTCGTTCCGCGTGCATTACGTAACGTTGCGATATGGTCAATATTGACACCTAGGTAAATTGAGCTCATTTTTCAATACTCCTTGCTCGTGGGGCTCTTGAAATAAAGAGTTCCCTACTTTTTAATGGTTTACCGCCAAGATAAGGCTTTAAGGCTATACGTGTAAAGCGCTTTGCCGCTTGAAGCTGCTCTTTAGTCACAAAGCGGCGCTCGCTGATCGCGATCAACTCATCACCTCGGAACGAGAGGTTGTCGAATCGTACTGAGGCAATAAAACCTTTCTGCTCACGATAGCGATAAGTCATCTTCGGGTCTACCGGCTCTCCTGTCCCAGCACAATGGAGAAAATCGACCCCGTACCCCATGGCAGACAGTAGCGCTAACTCGAAACGGCGCAGAGCTGGTTCTGGGTTCTCCGCTTGTGCCAATTCTGTCAACGCGTGGAGATAATCATGAAACAACCCCGGCATCGCCACTTCAGCCATCAATACCCGCCCAAGCAATTCATTCACGTACATTGCTGAGTAGAGGAAAATGCCTGAAAGCGGTAGACCGAGACTAATGGGTTCAGCTTGGCGTAGGGTTTTCATCGAGCCATTGCCTGACCATTTGAGCAAGAGTGGCGTAAAAGGCTGTAAGGCACCTTTTAGGTTCGAGCGTTTACTACGCGCGCCTTTAGACATCAGCGTCACTCGGCCATACTCCTCACTAAAGACATCAAGAATTAAACTTGATTCACTGTAAGGACGGCGATGAAGCACAAAACAACGCTGCAAGCCTTCTGACATTTTTCCATCCAAGATTTTTGCGGGTTAGAAACAAAATAAGGAGCCAAACGGCTCCTTATTATCAGTTCAATTTCGGAGCGACATACTCTCGCTATTCGAAATTATAAATCGTCGATGTAACCCAGTGAACGTAGGGCGCGCTCATCGTCAGCCCAACCTGATTTCACTTTTACCCAAGTTTCTAGGTAAACTTTACGGCCGAACAATTCTTCCATATCAAGACGCGCTTCGCGACCGATGGTTTTGATCTTATCGCCGCCTTTACCAATCACCATCTTCTTCTGACCACTACGCTCAACAAGAATTAGGGCATTGATATGGAAGCCATCCGTATCTGGGTTGTAATCGAAACGCTCAATTTCAACCGTTACAGAGTAAGGTAATTCCTCACCCGTAAAACGCATCAATTTTTCACGTACAATTTCAGATGCCATGAAGCGCTGTGAACGGTCTGTCACATACTCTTCAGGGAAATGGTGCGTCGCTTTCGGAAGGAAATCACGCACGTGCTTACGCAACACGTCAACGTTCTTACCCAACTTCGCTGAAATTGGCACGATATCGACAAAGTCCATCAAACTTGAAATGTCTGACATGTGCTTCATGACATCATTTCGGTCTGCAACAACGTCTACCTTGTTGATACATAAAACCACTGGGAACTTAGCGTTACGCAGCTTATTCAGTACCATTTCATCGTCAGCAGTCCAGTGCGTACCATCGACAACAAAGAACACCAAGTTTACATCACTCAGTGATGAGCTTGCTGCACGGTTCATCAAACGGTTAATCGCACGCTTCTCTTCAATGTGTAACCCTGGCGTATCAACGAAGATCGCTTGGTAATCACCTTGAGTGTCAACGCCCATGATGCGGTGACGGGTCGTTTGTGGCTTACGTGAGGTAATCGAAATCTTCTGACCAAGGATGTTGTTCAGTAGTGTTGATTTGCCTACGTTAGGGCGACCAACAATCGCGATAAAGCCACAGTGTTGGTTTTCAGGTGTGCTTTCTTTACTGGTTGAGTTAAAGAAGGCGTCGATATCAAACTCGTTATTATCTTTTGAATCAGTCATTGGTCAATTGCTCTAATGCGCTTTCCGCAGCCGCTTGTTCTGCCTTGCGACGGCTGGTACCTTTGCCAATTACAGGCGATCCAATACCTGCAATCTCACAAGACACAGTAAACTCTTGGTTGTGTGCCTCACCTTTAATATTAGTCACAATATAGGTTGGAAGAGGTTTTCTTCTTCCTTGCAAAAACTCTTGAAGACGAGTTTTTGGATCTTTTTGTGATGCACCCGGTTTAATTTCATCTAAACGAGATTGATACCAGCTAAGCACAACGCGACGAACAACTTCAACGTCACTATCTAAATAGATCGCGCCAATAATCGCTTCAACTGCATCGGCTAGAATAGAATCACGACGGAAACCGCCACTCTTCAATTCACCTGGACCTAATTTTAAGTAATCTCCTAGGACAAACTCACGCCCTAATTCAGCCAACGTATTACCACGCACCAGCGTTGCACGCATACGGCTCATATCACCCTCATTCACTTTCGGAAAACGGTGATACAAATCATCAGCAATGACAAAACTTAAAATTGAATCGCCCAGAAACTCAAGACGTTCATTGTGTTTCCCATTGGCGCTACGGTGAGTCAGCGCCAGATGGATAAACTCGGCATCATTAAATGTGTAGCCGAGTTTTTTCTCTAAAATTGCGATTGGAGAATTCATACTCTCTCGATTTGGTTAGTTAATACCACCGATGCGATTGAAGCGTACATCGGTTGGGATCCAAGTAGGTAAAACGCTATTTTCATCACGCTCAAATTCAAAGCTGATCCAAATAGCAACGGCTTTACCGACTAAATTGGCTTCTGGAACAAAGCCCCAGTAGCGACTGTCAGCACTGTTGTCACGGTTATCACCCATCACAAAGTATTGACCTTCTGGAACAACCCACTCACTGACACCGCTGCGTGGCTCATAGGCCTCGACGCGATCACGACGAAGTGGATTGATAAGAATTTGATGCGCATGCTCGCCAAGTTGTTCATTCATTTGAACCATCGGAACACCACTTTGCATAAACTGGCTTTCCGTCACGTTCGATAATTTCACTGGCTTACAAATGCCTTCACCTGGTTTTTGAATACAAATGTCTTTGTCGCGGCTGTAACGTACGATATCACCTGGCAAACCGACTACACGTTTAATGTAGTCAATGCTTGGCTGTGGTGGGTATTTAAACACCACTGAATCGCCACGCTCAGGCTTACCGGTTTCGACTAATTGTGTGCGCCATACTGGATCTTTTAGACCGTAAGCGTATTTCTCAACCAGAATAAAATCACCAACTAATAGCGTTGGCATCATCGAACCCGAAGGGATCTGAAACGGTTCATAAATAAATGAACGCAGTACCAAGACAAAGGCAATAACAGGGAAAATCGATACGCTATTTTCAATCCACCAAGGCTGCGCGCTGACTTTTTCTTTTGCCGCCGCATCTAAGCCGTTAGTCTGCGCTTCCACTTCAGCTAATTTTAGCTGACGTTTTTTCGCAAAAACTAACTTCTCTAGCACCCATACGATTCCCGTAATTAAAGTGACTAAAACGAGAATGAGTGAAAATGTATTCGCCATTGACTTCCCTTACTTTCAAAAATGCGAAAGTGAAAGAGCCGAAACCCTTTCACTTTATTTGATCATGATACTGAGCGGTTGCTCAATTTATTAATCTTTACCAACATGAAGAATCGCTAGGAACGCTTCTTGAGGCAGTTCAACGTTACCGATCTGCTTCATACGTTTCTTACCTTCTTTCTGTTTCTTCAACAGTTTCTTCTTACGGCTGATATCGCCACCGTAACATTTTGCGATTACGTTTTTACGTAACTGCTTAACGGTAGAACGCGCGATGATGTGGTTACCAATCGCTGCTTGAATTGCGATATCAAACATTTGACGAGGAATGAACTCTTTCATCTTCTCAACCAATAGACGACCACGGTTTTGTGATTGATCTTTGTGAGTGATGATTGCAAGTGCATCCACTTTGTCGCCATTCAATAGTACGTCTACACGTACCATGTTCGACATTTCAAAACGTTGGAAGTTGTAATCCAGTGACGCATAGCCACGTGACGTTGATTTCAAACGGTCAAAGAAGTCGAGAACCACTTCTGCCATTGGAATATCGTAAGTCACTGCCACTTGGTTACCGTGGTAAACCATGTCTACCTGCATACCGCGTTTTTCAACACACAAGGTGATCACATTACCTAGGTAATCCGCTGGTACCAAGATATTACAGCGAGCAATCGGCTCACGCATTTCTTCGATATCGTTGATCGCTGGCAATTTTGCCGGACTATCAACGTACAGCGTGGTACCGTCGGTTTGGATCACTTCGTACACTACGGTTGGTGCGGTAGTGATAAGGTCGAGATCGTACTCACGCTCTAGACGCTCTTGAATGATTTCCATGTGCAACATGCCAAGGAAACCACAACGGAAACCAAAGCCTAGTGCTGCTGAGCTTTCTGGCTCATAGAACAGTGACGCATCGTTTAGGCTTAGCTTGCCTAGTGCATCACGGAAGTTTTCGTAATCATCAGATGAAACAGGGAACAAGCCCGCGTATACCTGAGGCTTCACTTTTTTAAAGCCTGGTAGCGCTTTCTCACTGCCGTTTTTAGCCAGTGTTAGCGTATCGCCTACTGGTGCACCCAAGATGTCTTTGATACCACAAACTACCCAGCCAACTTCACCAGTATTAAGCTCTTTGGTATCAATCTGTTTTGGTGTGAAGATACCTAGACGGTCAACACCCCAAACTTGGCCAGTACTCATTACTTTGATCTTGTCGTTTTTCTTGATTGAGCCGTTTTTAACACGAACCAAAGAAACAACACCAAGGTAGTTATCAAACCATGAGTCGATGATCAGCGCTTGTAGTGGCGCATCTGGATCGCCTTCTGGCGCTGGGATCGCCGCTACGATGTTTTCTAGAACATCGTCAACACCTAAACCTGTTTTTGCACTACAACGCGTTGCTTCCATCGCGTCGATGCCAACAATCTCTTCGATCTCTTCCGCTACGCGCTCAGGCTCAGCTGCTGGTAAATCGATTTTATTTAGAATCGGAACCACTTCTAGGTTCATTTCGATTGCGGTGTAGCAGTTTGCCAAAGTTTGTGCTTCTACGCCTTGACCGGCATCGACAACCAATAGCGCACCTTCACAGGCAGCAAGAGAGCGAGAAACTTCGTAAGAGAAGTCTACGTGCCCCGGAGTGTCGATGAAGTTTAGCTGGTATGTTTCACCGTCTTTCGCCGTGTAATCAAGAGTCACACTTTGTGCTTTGATGGTAATACCGCGCTCACGTTCAAGGTCCATAGAGTCAAGAACTTGGGCTGCCATTTCGCGATCGGATAAACCGCCACAAACTTGGATCAGACGGTCAGATAGGGTCGACTTACCGTGGTCGATGTGGGCGATAATCGAAAAGTTACGAATGTGCTTCATGGTTTGGTATGACTAAGCTCTTTTAAATAGGACATAAGAAAGCCGTCGTTTGACGGCATTTCAATCAAGTTGGAGGATTCTATCCAATTTTGTTACCCAAGTCACTTGAGTATTTCACTGGATAGGCTCGCCCAATACTCTTAATAATATGACTTGTTGCGAGGATTGTCGCTCTATGCGAGAAGCAAAACGCTTGGCAAGCATAATGCCAAGCACCGTCGCTAAGGCTGAGCATAGAATGACAACGCCCTCCCCTAAGCCGAATGCTGGCGCGACCCACCAATGCGCAACGAGGGCGCCAAAGATGAGCGAAAACAATGGGACAAGGTAAACAATCGCCGCCGATTGCAGTAGGTTCTTTTCGGCCATGCCAATTTCAACAACTTGGCCAACTTGCAGTAATTGTTTCGTCACTAAATGCCAATAGAGCGTTTTGCTACCGATCGCTTTAGAGACAATGCCGGTACCGCAATTTTTTTGCGAAGCACAGCTAGAGCAACTGGTTTTTTGCTCACAACTCAACTCTACCTGATATCCCGATTGGCTTTGAACCACCGATGATACCGTCGCTAATGCCGTCATCATTGTGTGAGTTTCTCTTGCACTTCAACGTTCGGCTTAACAAAAGAAATCGACTGAGCGATTCGCTTAGCGGTTGCAGGAGGAATATCCCCCACCACTGAGATTTCTGCATCGCCACGAACAAAAGTATGCAGGGTACGACGACCTTGGCGAACAATTTGCCCTTTCAATGAGTGATCATCTCGTTGAGAAATATAAATCGAGAAGCTAAACAAGCCATCACTGTACATCTGACTTTCAACCATTTGATCCGTCACCGCCATACGATAACGATTGAGCTCTTTCGCTTCAAAACCTTTTGGTATCCAGCCCACCGTCCAGAATGTTTGTTTAACTTCGCCTTTCGGTAAAGACAGTACCTGAGGCAACTTCACCTCATTCAAACCGCTGAGTACTTCAGCAATTTTGTCGGTGACGTTGTACGAGATCGTGCGGTATTGCTCGAGGACTTCGCCATCACGATCCACTAGATCGGCGCGTAATGGCAGGTGGCTGGTTTCATCAACCCATAACATGTAGCTATAACGGAGACCGTCTTTTGGCACAACACGAATGACCTGACAAGCAACGCCCGCCTCACGCGCACGACCGACTTTAATAAAGTCGTAAATGTCGCTGAGTTGGTCAATGTTCGAATTCAGCATCGGAATGGTCGGCGCAACCATATTGCCCGATTCAATCGTAAAAGGATCGACACCGGGTTCAATGTAACTCACTTCATCACCACGACGGATAACTTCACGAATCGGTCCGCTGAGGTAGACTAGATGCGCAAGCTGCTGCTCACCATCAAGTGCGTGGCGATATAATAGCGGTTCAATACTATTTTTCTTAATCAGGATATAAGAGAGTTCATAATTGAGGTGCTGACTTGCGTCGTTCATTTGATGCAACAAAGCCTCTGCAGGTGGTTCACCAGCAAAGGCTAATGGTGTATTCAAACTGAACAGTGTCAGCGCACTGATCAGAATTTTTTTCATTCAACTACCGTATCTGGATTATCGTTACGCTCCATTGCGCTTTCACTGTTCAGTCTAAGCTGGAGTTCGTAATCTTGCAGCATAGCATTAATGCGGCGACGCTGCTCTTGTACGTTAATGTCATTCTTTGATGAGGTGTCGATTGAATCGCGAGTTAAACTCACCGGTTCAACACTACCACTAAACGGGATCGTCTGGAGTACAGGCAATTGATCCGTTTCACTGGTTGCTTCACCACCAAACTGTTGCACACCTAAAATCACGGCAAGAGACACACACGCCGCAATACCAACTTGACCAAATTGCGTTATCCACGTTGGCAGATGACGTTTTGCTTGGTGCGGTGCTGGTTGAGATTCAATTCTCGCTTCATTAATGTCACTGACGTTATTCGCCGTAAACACATTATGTGCAGGTTCATTTTCTAGCGCTAAAGCAACGCTTTCAGCAATATTCCACTCCGGCTTTTGAGGTGCCTCACCACGTAGAACATCACCAATTAAATGGTAGTTTTTCCACGCTTCTAAGCCATTCTGGTCATTTTCCAGCTCTACAATCAAAGCCTTATCAACCAGTTCTCCATCCATGAGTGCTGAAAGTTTCTCTTTGTCAGCCATTCTTTTCACCATATTAGTTGCGACTAGCGTTGCAAAAGTGGTTGGATTTTTTTCTCAACCGCTTCTCGTGCACGGAAGATACGCGAACGTACCGTTCCAACAGGGCAATCCATTACTGCGGCAATCTCTTCATAGCTTAAGCCATCCAGCTCACGCAAAGTCATCGCAGTTTTTAAATCGTCAGGTAGTGCTTCTATCGCACCGAAAACGACACGTTTCAATTCATTGGACAACGTTAAGTTCTCAGGGTTCGATATTTCTTTTAATGCACTCCCCGTTTCATAATATTCGGCGTCTTCAGTGTCCACATCTTGCGCTGGCGGCCTACGGCTTTGAGCGGCTAGGTGGTTTTTCGCAGTATTAACAGCGATACGATATAACCAAGTATAAAATGCGCTTTCGCCACGGAAACTCGGTATTGCTCGATAAGCTTTAATAAATGCTTCTTGCGCTACGTCAGGCACATCGCCAGGGTTATTAACGTAACGGGAAATAAGGTTGCAGACTTTGTTTTGATATCTCAAAACTAATAAATTGAATGCTTGCTTATCGCCACTCTGAACTCGCTCAATTAATACTTGATCGGTCAGCTGCTCGTTCATTCGAGCGGGTACTCCTATCGTTCTACACCCTTACCTAAACAGATATGAGTATTTATTATGCATAATGTAGTATTGACACCACTGCTTACTTGAGCACTATTGTGACCAGGCAAAAAACAGAAAGTTCAAAGAAAATTCTGTTTTTTGTGATTAAGTAATGGGCTACTTCGTCTTTGCTCGATTGTGCGGACGACAGGCATGAAAAGCAATGACAATAAAACACTATTCCGATGGACTGAGTGTTATTATTGGCATTAATCGTTTTAGATAGAGTGCTTCCACTCTACGATAACTCAGGATTTTAAAACTTTTATGAACGCGAACCGTGAACATCAGTGTGATGTGTTAGTGGTAGGTAGTGGTGCGGCCGGTCTATCGTTAGCGTTGCGTGTAGCCGAACATGGCAAAGTCATTGTGTTAAGTAAAGGACCACGCAGTGAAGGTGCAACATTTTACGCCCAAGGCGGTATTGCCGCGGTGTTTGATGAGTCTGACAGCATAGATTCACACGTTGAAGATACGCTGATTGCAGGCGGAGGCATCTGTGAAGAAGAAACCGTTAAATTTATTGCTGAAAACGCGAAAGAGTGTGTGCAGTGGTTAATTGATGGCGGCGTCCCCTTTGACCGTGTTGAAAATGACAGCGATGAAGCGCCTCGTTATCACCTAACCCGAGAAGGTGGCCACAGTCACCGCCGCATTCTGCATGCCGCAGACGCGACCGGGATGGCGATGCAAACATCGCTGCAAGATAATGTTCATAATCACCCTAACATTACGGTTTTAGAGCGTCATAATGCTCTTGACCTAATCACTGAAGACAAAATTGGTGGTGATAGTGAGAAGGTGATCGGTGCCTATATCTGGAACCGCAATGATGAGCACGTTGAAACCGTCCGTGCGAAATTCGTGGTTCTCGCCACCGGTGGCGCCTCAAAGGTGTATCAGTACACTTCAAATCCGGATGTCTCTTCTGGTGATGGCATTGCTATCGCTTGGCGTGCCGGTTGTCGTGTCGCCAACCTTGAGTTTAACCAGTTCCATCCCACTTGCTTATACCACCCAGAATCACGCAACTTCCTATTAACGGAAGCCCTACGCGGTGAAGGTGCATTCCTGCGTCGCCCAGATGGCACTCGCTTTATGCCTGATTTTGATGAGCGTGCAGAGCTGGCTCCTCGAGATGTCGTCGCTCGTGCTATCGACTTTGAAATGAAGCGCCTTGGCGCTGACTGCATGTATGTCGACATCAGTCATAAACCAGCAGAGTTTATCGAAAAACACTTCCCAACCATTCACGCGAAGTTAATGGAGTTAGGGATTGATATGACCAAAGAGCCAATCCCTATTGTACCGGCCGCTCACTATACTTGTGGTGGTGTGATGGTCGATCAGCGTGGTCAAACCGATTTATCTCATCTCTACGCGATTGGGGAAGTAAGCTACACCGGCCTGCATGGCGCGAACCGTATGGCTTCTAACTCTTTATTAGAATGTGTGGTCTATGCTTGGTCAGCCGCAAAGAGCATTATTGATAATATAAATAATGTTGAGCTACCACCGACGCTACCTTGTTGGGATGAGAGCCAAGTTACCAACAGTGATGAAGAAGTGATCATCCAACATAACTGGCATGAACTGCGTCTGTTTATGTGGGATTACATGGGTATCGTGCGTACAGACAAACGTCTCGAACGAGCACTGCGCCGCATCCAGTTATTACAACAAGAAACACATGAGTACTACAGTAACTTCCGTGTTTCAAATAACTTGCTTGAGCTGCGTAATTTGCTGCAAGTCGCTGAGTTGATGGTTCGTTGTGCGATGCAACGTAAAGAAAGCCGTGGCCTACACTACACGCTTGATTATCCAGAACAGAAAAAAGACAGCGGCCCAACCATTCTAGCGCCCCAAAAAGCCCCTGTAGAATAAGGCAAAGACTTATCTACACGCTCGAGTTGGCATAAAAAGGGATCTTAATGATCCCTTTTTATTTGGATCACCAATTGCCGATACGTCGATGTGTCGACGCTATCTCGCCACAACAAGCACCAACCTTTATCGATGCGTAATAGCAAAAACCATTCAACAAACGGGAATAATGCCAAGGTACACTGCCCCTCAGAGTCACCGAGAATCACCCGACCATCGGAATAAAACATCATGTCGCCTTGCAGAGATTTTATTAATAATCCATCGTTTTGGTGTTCTTTAATCAGTAGATAGAGTAGACAAAAAGTGGGGGCAATAGAGAGATCACTGAGGATGATAAAACTACAGGCCAATACCATGAGTATCGTATTGACCTGTCTATAATGAAGACTGCGCTGAGCGTGGAGCTTAACGCACTTTACTGAGGTTATGTGCAACGATCTTATCTACGATACATGCGTGGCTTAAGTTTTCACTACGAGCATGTCCCATAATCCAAGTGAACAGATCAGGATCATCGCACTCAAGCAAAGAAACAAAATCACGTTGCTCTGTTTCGGTTAACGCATCGAAGCACTCTTCAAAAAATGGCATCACGACAACATCTAACTCTAGCATGCCACGACGACATGCCCATTTGATACGTGCTTTTTCTTCCGCGGTGTACATTCTTCTTCCTCACCTGTGCCGGTTATTTGGCTCGAGTGTAACAAGCTAGGCTTGTAACAACCACTAACTCAATCACATTGCTGTCACACTTTTGCGAGTGAGGTCGTTTGACGACAATAATAAAAGCGATCCCCCTTTACGCTGACCCACCAAAGCAATTCCTATTTCTATTGTTGCGTAATGCCCATAACAAGACTTAACATTAACAAACTCTATTTTTGCACCAGAATCATCAAGGTACCCATCATGGATTGGCTCAACGACTTTACACCGCACCCTACCTTATCGAGTGACCCATTACCGGCATTAATGCTGACTCACCTAAAATCATGGGGAATCATTTCACTGATTGGCAACGATGCGAAATCCTACTTGCAAGGCCAAGTGACCTGCGATGTGGTGCAACTACCCCAAGACCAATCGACCTTTGGTGCACATTGTGATGCGAAAGGAAAAGTGTGGGCTGCATTTCGTCTATTCCATCACCAAGCGGGTTATGCGTTGTTTGAACCAAAGTCAGCCATAGAAAAACAACTGGCTGAATTAAAAAAATACGCTATTTTCTCCAAAGTCGACATCATTGAAAGCCACGATATCCTACTAGGGCTGTTCGGTGAGCAAGCTCAGGCGATGATTGACAGCTTGACGACCACAGGGGGTGATGTTCGCCAGCTGAATAACGGTGGCAGCGCAGTAAAGATTGATGAACAACGTTGGTTATTGGTGCTTGATCCACAAGCCGCTGAAACCCTTGTTAATCAAATCGAGGCACTAAAAGTAGAAGAGGCACTTTGGCGTCTTTATGATATTCAAGCAGCCTTACCGATCATTGAACAAGTCGAGCAAAACGAACACATTCCACAAGCCATCAATCTGCAAGCACTGAATGGCATCAGCTTTAAAAAAGGCTGTTACACCGGGCAAGAAACGGTTGCGCGTGCGAAATATCGCGGCATCAATAAACGTGCGATGTATATTGTTAAAGGCCACACCGATAGCGATATTGGAGAAGAAACAAGCTTAGAACGTGCAGTCGGTGAAAACTGGCGTGGGGCAGGCAAATTAATGGCTTATTACCGCTTTAATGACGGCGAAACCCTCGGCCTTGTTGTGCTGCCGAATAACCTTGAAGCAGAAACCGCATTGCGCCTTGCTTCTCAGCCTCAAGCGACTTGGACTATCCAAGCACTGCCTTACTCACTTGATGATGACGAATAACATTCATCACACGGCTGTCACTCAGTACTTAGATTCTCAGCAGGTGGCCTATCGCCTGCTGAGGCATCAATCACCAACCATCAGCATTGAAGAGACCGCTCGCCAACGAGGCATTCGTCCCGCTCAAATGGTCAAAGCTATTCTGTTACGTGACATGAGTGATCGCTATGCGCTTGCTTGTGTTCCTGGCGATCAAGCGGTCGATCCAAAAAAAGTTCGCGCGCTATTACAATATCGCCGAATGACTTGTGTTGATTTGGCTCAAATTCCCGAGATCACTGGCTATCAAGCCGGAGCTGTAACGCCACTCCAACTCAAAACCCCAATGCCCATTATCTTTGATCCCCTCCTTAAGTCAGAGTCGGAAGTGACCATTAGCAGCGGTTCAAACATGGCCGGTATTGCACTCGACCTGAGCGACCTTATCCAACTTTGCCAACCTCGATTTGCCCATATTTGCCGTTAGTTTCCATGTAACAAGTGTAATAAATACCAAGAAATACTACCTAATTCACAACTACCACCGCTCAGGCTGGTATTTTTATTCAATTTAAAAGCATAAGTAGTCGCGTGATATTTTTTACTTTATGATAACAAAACGCATAGAGCGCAGTTTGGCTAACATAATCACCCCAGAACCTTTCTGAACAGATTTGCCCGATAAGCCTCTATGAGTAGAAGTGAATCCATTGAATGACTCAAGGATATCCACTTTTTTGTGTAATGCATCTGTGACTATTCGCCCGCTCATAGCGGGCTTTTTTTTGCCTAAAAAATTACATTCCCTTAGCAAAGTTAACTTTTAATCAGCTATTCTTAATTATGTCATAGTCCGATGGTCAAATAATCGTCCATTGGAACTTAATGACCCACTTCAACGTCAGAAGATTAGTGAGGTTTAAATCACACGAATTTGGTGTTTTGTCCGCTGTTTTGCTCACGACAGCACAATTATCCAAATTGATAAACTACAACTGATTATTCCCCTAACAAAGTCACACATTTACAAACGGGGAATCACTATAATCACCGCGGCTTGATAATATAAGGATAATTCTATGAGACTGTTTAAGCGCTATACACCCGGTATGATCGCGAAACACGTAAGTCGGCTTTTCAAGGGTAGAATCTATATTTATGGTGTCGGAAAATTTGAATTCGACAACGGAAAACTGATTTTGCCAGAACAAGCAGAACATAGACATTTTCAAGCAGTTAAAGAAGTAAACAAAGAGATCATGCGCTTGCGTTGCGCCTACGCCTAGCCCGCTGAAGACTCGAAGAAAATCAGAACAAATAAAAAGGTTGGCTCAATGCCAACCTTTTCCATTTAAAGACAATCACATCATCGCGCTATTGAATCGATGAAAGCGGGTATTTGGCCAAGTTAGGCAAATCGCCTTTCAAGCCCAACGCTCGCTTCATTATCTCATCTTTCGCACCAGGAAGTTGACCCGCCAGTTTCATACCAAGGCCACGAATTAGCTTCTTCGCTGGGTTATTTCCTTCAAACAGGTCACGGAAACCTTGCATCGCAGTGATCATTTTCGCCGCTTCCGCTTTACGCCAGCGCTCATAGCTACGAAGGTTTCGCTTACTGCCAATATCTTGCCCTTTTTGCCACAACTGCAAGACCTCTTGCGCCAAGCAAGCGGCATCCAATAAGCCTAGGTTCACGCCTTGACCAGCCAGTGGATGGATCGTATGCGCCGCATCGCCGACCAAGGCCACACGTTCAGTCACAAAATCTCGGGCATAACGCATTTTAAGTGGAAAGGCAAAGCGCTCACCGATCACTTCACACATACCAAGGCGAGCATCAAATTCTGCCGTCAACGCTTTATTGAAGGCCTCTTTATCCATCGACACCAAACGTTCAGCACGGCTAGGCTCGGTTGACCAAACGATCGAGCTCATTTGACTGCCTCCCATTGGTAGAAATGCCAAAGGCCCTTGTGGCGTGAAAATTTGACGGGCTATCTTTTCATGCGGTTCTTGCGTCCATACGTTAGCAACAATCGCACTGTGGCCATAATCCCAATGCGTCAAAGGAATATCTTGCTGGCGACGAACCCAGGAATTCGCACCGTCAGCGCCAACCACCAATTTAGCCGTCAGCGATTGGCCATTGTCCAGCGTCAGCCATGCTTCACTTTCTCCCATTGCCATTGATTGGCATTGAGCAGGCATAAAGAGAGTAACGTTAGACTGCTTTTGTACTTGTTCAAGCAGTGCCAATTGAATGACTCGGTTTTCGACGATATGGCCCAGATCTGGCTGTGCCATTTTTTCTGCATCAAATTCAATGCGAGCAAAGCTGTCTTGCTCCCATACTTCCATGGCACGATAAGCGGCCGCTCGACGGTCGATAATCCCTTGCCATGCGCCAAGATTACGCAGAATACTTTCGCTAGAACGACTCAATGCCGATACACGCACATCCGGTAATTCTCGAAGATCACTTTCAGGCTCTCGGCTTTCAATCACTGCGATTCTCAAATCGCTGTCTTTCATTGCTGCCGCCAGTGCAAGGCCAACCATGCCACCACCAACAATCGCAATATCAACGCTTTGCATCATCTATTTGCATCCTTCTGAGCACTATCGTGCCACCAAACCTAATGTTCTTTGTAGCATCGGCGTTTTAAGAGACGGTATGTTATCCATTAAAGCCAATCCAAGATTACGACCAACTCGTAATGATAAGTAATCATTAGAAAAAATATGGACCAATGAACTTGTCATCGCAATGGTGTTTTGGCGATCCGCCTGCCTGCGTTGAGCAAATGCATTGATAACCGAATAACGGCCAACATCTTCCAGCGATTGAATGACTTCTTCAGCCAAACTCGCTACATCTCGAATGCCAAGGTTAAACCCTTGACCTGCGATTGGGTGAAGCGTTTGAGCTGCATTGCCGACGATCGCGAATCGATGCGACGTGTTTTGTGCACGGTAACGAAGCAATAGAGGGTAACTCGCTCGCTGTCCAACGTGAGTGAACGCCCCTAAACGCCAACCAAAGGCTTGCTGTAATTGAGATAAAAACAGCGCATCGTCTAACTGTAATACACGCTCAGCTTCTGCGGGGCGTAAGCACCACACCAATGACATACGGTCATCGCTCATCGGCAGTAAAGCAACCGGCCCTTGATCTGTGAATCGCTCAAAAGCTCGCCCTTGATGCGCTTGCTGACAACGGATATTGGCAATCACAGCGACCTGGTCAAAATCATGTTGCTGTAATTCAAAACCTAATGCTTGGCAACACGTTGAAATCGCCCCATCCGCCGCCACCAGCAATCGGCACTGGAGTGACTCACCACTTTGCAATCTCACAACATTGTGCTGCTCACTGCGCTCAACATTTTGTACAGAATCAGGACTCATGACACTAATGGATGGGCGCGATTCAAGCTGCTTGTGATAGAGACGACCGATATCCGCCAGTTCCACCACATACCCAAGCGCTTCAACATCGATATCAGCATGATCAATACTGGTCATTCCTGCATGGTGTCGATCCGACACGTGGATATGCTTAATTGCGGTTGCGACTGGCAAAATGTCAGCCCATAAGCCCAGATTTTTTAATATCTGCACCGTCCCAAAAGAGAGGGCAATAGAACGCGAATCAAAACCGGGGTGTGCATGGTTATCAACCGAGAACGGTTCCACCACTGCGATTCTGAGCTGGCCTTTTGACTGAGTATCCAAAGCCAAAGCAAGGGTCATCCCTGCCATTGCACCACCCGCAATCACCACATCAAACTGCTTCATCAAACTAACCTAATTAATGAATGATTGGCGCGGCGGTTGGTTCGGCAGGCTTTTGGCCAAACTCAGCATGAACCGTCAGCACACACACTTTTACATGCTCAAGCACTTGTTCAAGCAGCATCGCTTGTTCTTGCGGATCTTCATCTTCATCAATGCCCAATTTTGAAATCTCTTCCAAATCGGCAAGCGCCTCTTTTACGCTGTCGGATGCTTTTTTCAGATCCACTGCGACCAAACCCAAACCAGAAATAAAGTGATTCACCCACTCCGCCAAGCCATCGGCAATATCAAACAAACTCGCGCTTGCCTCTTCATCCGGCATAAGCATCGACAGCTCCATATCGCTGCCCGTTAATTCTTGTGTGGTGGCATCGAGGGCTTGTTGCGCCAATTTTAATGCACGATCAGGCCAGCCCATTCCTTCATTGGTATAATCAAAAATCAGCGGCTGCCAACTTTTATCCGTTAAGCTTAAGCCTCCGCTCAGCATTCCCGTCAGCAAGCCGTGTATTTCAGCTGGATTGACCGCGATACCCGCTGATTGCAATTCAGTCGCGAAGGTTAAGTAATCTGGAAGAATGATGTTACTCATGGATAGACCTAATTTTACAAAAATAATACTTAATCGTACCACTTTGACGGTTTTGCGAAAATGAACAAGGCAACAATAATGAGCGGGTTTTACACAATTTGCCCAATAACTGTGTTATTTACCTTTGTTTTGCTAATGTTCTACGGGAAAGACTTGAATCTTAACTGGGCTTTTTTTATAGTTTCCACCTCGGTGATGGTCTGCATTATCACCTTAATACTAAGTGTAGAGTGGATATGAGTAATCAAGCGGTAGACGTTGAAATTTTTGGTAGGCTGACACGAGTAAACTGCCCTCCCGGTCAGGAAGAAGCTTTACTTCAAGCTGCTAAACGACTCAGTGATCGCTTGAAAGACATGACAGATAAAACTAAAGTGACCAATGAAGTGCATTTGCTCACCATTGCCGCACTGAACTTCTGTTATGAATTAGAAACTCGCGATTCTTCTACACAAGCGCAAGAGCAGCAGCAACTTCAACTTGCTGAGCGTATGGAAAAGCTCACCGCATCACTTGATGATGCATTAAGTAAAGTACCGCAGGGAAAGCAGTCACTTTAACGAAAAATTCTCTACCGTTGTCAACCAACTAGCGAAAGAGCTAGAACGATTGATGACCGTGGAAACCAGTTTACCCTGGGGTGTACGTTAGTGGGATTAAGTCCCTGAGCCGATAAGCAATCCAAAAGGGTTAGTATTTGAAGGCTATTGAGCAAGCTCGGCTCGTACCGAGAAGCCTACGGTCGTCATTGCTGATCCGCCTTGAACCTACTGGTTCAAGGGTCCAAATCTCCAACGGCACTCTGGGGTATCTCCTTGATACCCTACTAATTGGGTAACACATCATGCTATCTCGACAGCAATTTCGTCAGCAGATCCGTCATACCAGACAACAACTCAGCGCCTCATTTCAACACCAGGCCAGCTTGAATCTGATCAAACAGTTCGCACATCTACCCGAGTTACCCTCCGCAAACCATATCGCCTTGTATCTTACCGCCGATGGTGAAATCGACACACAACCGCTCATTGAGTGGCTATGGCAACAGGGTAAACACGTCTACCTGCCCGTCATTCATCCTTTTTCTAAAGGTCACCTGCTTTTTCTTCATTATCAACCCGGTACACCAATGGTACTCAACCAATACCGCATCGCAGAACCCAAGCTTAATCAATTACTGATCCGCCCTATCAATCAACTCGATATTATTTGTACGCCATTAGTTGGCTTTGATTCAACCGGTCACAGACTCGGTATGGGGGGTGGCTATTACGATCGTACACTTGCGCCTTGGTTTAGAGATCATCGAGGGCCAAAACCTATCGGGCTTGCCCACGATTGTCAGCATGTCGATAAACTTCCCGTCGAAGCTTGGGATGTACCACTATCTAAAATAGTGACGCCAAGCAAAATATGGCAATGGGAATGTCACGGCTGAGGGTATATAATTCGCCGCGCAAACGATAACGAACTTCCAGTTAGGAGATGAGCATGACTCAAGATGAGATGAAAAAAGAAGCCGGTTGGGCTGCGCTTAAGTATGTTGAGAAAGACAGTATTGTAGGCGTCGGTACGGGCTCTACTGTGAATCACTTCATCGATGCTCTGGCGACAATCAAAGATGATATCAAGGGCGCGGTATCAAGCTCTGAAGCTTCAACCGCAAAACTCAAAGCGTTGGGTATCGAAGTTTTTGATTGTAACGAAGTCGCACGCCTAGATGTGTATGTTGATGGCGCTGACGAAATCAACGCATACCGCGATATGATCAAAGGTGGTGGTGCTGCATTAACTCGTGAAAAGATCGTTGCTGCGATCTCAGATAAGTTCATCTGTATTGTTGATGATACCAAAGCAGTCGATATTCTTGGCCAATTCCCACTGCCGGTTGAAGTGATTCCGATGGCACGCTCTTACGTGGCTCGTGAACTGGTAAAACTGGGTGGCGATCCTGCTTACCGCGAAGGTGTACTCACGGACAACGGTAACGTGATCCTTGATGTTCACAACATGCAAATCAGCAACCCTAAAGAGATGGAACGTTCGATCAATGCGATCGCTGGCGTCGTTACCGTCGGCCTATTTGCTGCTCGCGGTGCTGATGTCGTGATCACTGGTACGCCAAATGGTGCAAAAATCGAAGAATAAAAAGTAATAGATTCGCCGCAAAAATTTGTACGTTCTCACCAAGATAAACAGTGGTGACAACCTCAATAAGAAAAGCGAGATTCTGTTATTTCATTACAAGCGGTCCTATTCAGGGCCGTTTTTTGTTTTTTACTGCTCAAAAATTATTCTTTATTCCGTAATTTTCTTACCCAAACTTTATTTTTTTTGTTAAGTTAGTGAGCAGAAGACGCACAAGGAAAACGTTTGCGTGCCGATAAGAAAGTCATAGCGACTCTTTTCTAGCCCGATTTCATACGATGTGCGCCAGTTTTGCCCCCTTTCCCCACTTTAAGGATGAAGACAATGGCCAAAGTTTCACTGGATAAAGAAAAAATCAAAATACTTCTTTTAGAGGGTCTCCACCCATCATCAGTAGAAGTTCTACAAGCCGCCGGTTACACCAACATCGAATATCATAAAGGCTCTTTGTCGGATGACGAATTGATGGAAGCGGTAAAAGACGCCCACTTTATTGGTATCCGTTCTCGCACAAACTTAACCAAACAAGTCATTGATGCCGCCGAAAAATTAGTTGCGGTTGGTTGTTTTTGTATTGGCACAAATCAAGTCGACCTTCATGCCACTGCGGTTCGAGGCATTCCTGTGTTCAATGCACCATTTTCTAACACGCGCAGCGTAGCAGAGCTCGTGCTTGGTCAGATTCTTCTTCTCATGCGCGGCATTCCTGAAAAAAATGCCTTAGCACATCGTGGGATTTGGAAAAAAAGCGCCGACAACTCTTACGAAGCTCGTGGGAAGCGCCTCGGTATCATTGGTTACGGCCATATTGGCACTCAGTTAGGTATTATTGCTGAAAACTTGGGCATGCGCGTGTACTACTACGATATTGAAAACAAACTATCGCTCGGTAACGCCACACAAGTGTTCACCATGAGTGAACTGCTCAATAAGTGTGATGTCATTTCTCTGCACGTACCTGAAACACCAGAAACGAAGAACATGATGGGCACAGAAGAATTTGCACGCATGAAGCCTGGCTCGATCTTTATTAACGCGGCTCGCGGCACTGTGGTCGATATAGAAGCGCTATGTCATTCGCTTGAAGCTGGCCACATTTCAGGTGCTGCCATCGATGTGTTCCCAACGGAACCGGCAACCAATGCGGAAACATTCGAATCACCGCTGCAAAAATACGACAACGTGATTCTCACTCCGCATGTGGGGGGGTCAACCCAAGAAGCACAAGAAAACATTGGTGTAGAGGTGGCGGGTAAGCTGGCGAAATACTCTGACAACGGATCAACCCTATCAAGTGTGAACTTCCCTGAAGTCTCACTGCCTGAGCACCGTGATTGTTCACGCTTACTGCATATCCATAAAAACCGCCCTGGTATTTTGACGCAAATTAACACCATCTTCGCCGAAGAAGGCATCAACATTGCAGGTCAGTACTTACAAACAGCAGCAGAAATTGGCTACGTGGTGATCGATGTTGAAACAGAGCGCTCAGCGGAGGCTCTGGCGAAACTAAAAACCATCGAGGGCACGATTCGCGCGCGTATTCTGCACTAATCGTCAATCAAAGCTAACGACATAAAAAAACCACCGAACGTTCGGTGGTTTTTCTTTTCTATACCGGCATCAGAATAGCATTACGCTTTTAACGCTCGCTCACCGCGTGCAATACCCACCACACCACTACGTGCCACTTCAATCACTTCCGTCACCTCAGAAAGCGCTTGGATGAAGGCATCCAGCTTTTCGCTATCACCCGTCAACTGCACTGTGTATTGCGATGCCGTGACATCCACAATCTGACCACGGAAAATATCGGCGGTACGTTTCACTTCCGCACGAGCAAAACCACTGGCCTTAACTTTCACCAACATCAGTTCGCGTTCAATATGATCCAGCTCTGACACTTCTTGCACTTTCAGTACATCAATGAGCTTATGCAGCTGCTTTTGAATCTGCTCTAACACCAGATCATCGGTATTTGTCGTAATATTTAAACGTGAGAGTGTGTCATCGTCTGTAGGAGAAACGGTGAGAGACTCAATGTTATAACCACGCTGAGAAAACAAACCAACCACCCGCGATAAAGCACCCGGTTGGTTTTCCATCAATAGTGAAATGATATGTCTCATCTTATGAGCTCTCCTTCTTACTTAGCCACATTTTGTCCATACCCTCGCCTTTGATCTGCATTGGGTACACATGCTCTGTTTCATCGACGTTAATATCAACAAACACCAAACGGTCTTTCATCTCGAGTGCGCGTCGTAGACCCGCTTCGAGTTCATCCGGTGTTTCGATACGGATACCAACGTGACCGTAGGCTTCGGCAATAGCCGCAAAATCCGGTACTGAGCTCATGTAAGAATTAGAGTGGCGGCCTTGATAAATAATATCTTGCCACTGTTTCACCATCCCAAGGAAACGGTTGTTCAAATTGATAATTTTCACTGGGATATCGTACTGCATCGCGGTTGATAGCTCTTGGATATTCATCTGAATACTGCCATCTCCCGTCACGACCACCACTTCTTCGTCAGGCTTAGCAAACTTCACCCCCATACCAGCAGGTAGACCAAAGCCCATCGTTCCCAAGCCGCCCGAGTTTATCCAACGGCGTGGCTTGTTAAATGGGTAGTAAAGCGCGGCAAACATTTGATGCTGGCCAACATCCGATGCGACATAGGCATCGCCATTGGTCAGCTTGTGCAATGCCTCAATCACTTGCTGAGGCTTAATGCGCTCTGATGATGTGTCGTACTTTAAGCACTCTTTGTTACGCCAGGTTTGAATTTCATCCCACCACTGGTTCAAGGCTTGCTCATCATTGCTGCCACCTTGCTCCACCAGCAAACTCATCATTGATGCGAGGACTTTATCGGCAGAGCCTACGATAGGCAGATCCGCTTTAACGTTCTTTGAAATTGAAGAAGGATCGATATCAATATGCATGATTTTAGCGTTGGGGCAGTACTTTTCTAAATTATTGGTCGTGCGATCGTCAAAACGAACCCCAACACCAAAGATCAGATCGGCGCCATGCATCGCCATATTGGCCTCGTAGGTACCATGCATCCCAAGCATACCAAGAGAGTTTTTATGTGTACCAGGAAACGCTCCGAGCCCCATAAGCGTGCTAACTACGGGCAGGTTTAGGGTTTCCGCTAATTTCAGCAGTGGCTCATCCGCTTCTGAAATCACAGCGCCGCCCCCCACATACAACACCGGCTTTTTCGCTTCGAGTAGTGCTTTCAGCCCTTTTTTGATCTGACCTTTGTGACCTGTCGTGGTTGGCTTATATGAACGCATAGAAAGCGAAGCTGGATATTCGTACGGCAGTTTAATTTGTGGATTAAGAATATCTTTCGGTAAGTCGATGACGACAGGGCCAGGACGGCCGGTTGTCGCAATATAGAAGGCTTTCTTAACAGTTTCGGGGATGTCTTCTGCTTTTTTCACAAGGAAGCTGTGTTTAACCACTGGACGTGAAACGCCGACAATATCGCACTCCTGAAACGCATCATTACCAATGAGGTTCGTTGGCACATTGCCAGAGATGACAATCATTGGAATCGAATCCATGTATGCCGTCGCAATGCCGGTAATGGTATTCGTGGCACCAGGACCTGAACACACAAGAACCACTCCTGGGTTTCCCGTCGCGCGTGCGTAGCCATCGGCCATATGCGTTGCGGCTTGTTCATGACGAACAAGCACGTGCTTAATTTGGTCGGTTTTAGCATGAAGTGCATCATAGATATCCAGTACTGAACCGCCTGGATAGCCAAATATCTGTTCAACTCCTTCTTCGATGAGAGATTGAACAACCATCTCTGCACCGGACAACATTGCTGTCATATTTTTCTCCTTACCTGCGCCAATCAATAGGGTTCATCGCTTGGCCGGTTACACATAGTTAGGGCTTATTCGTAGCCTAAATGAAATACTTCCACTCTTTCTCTATGCCTTGCGCATGTCATAACAACACACAAGCAATATCAACAAATGTAACGTTTTATTTTCAAAGAATCTATGCCGACTTTTCTCTCACTACCCACACAATGCTATGAATTCCGAGAATTACGACAATAAATAAGGAAATACTGACTGAAAATCAGAATCTTTTAAGGAAACAGCAGAAAATAAAGCTGAATATTTTTTATACACCGGGCGACGAAGTCTTGTTCAGCCTCAATTTAGAATAAAAAAAATCCCCCACGACCAAATGACGGTAGTGAGGGATTTTTAATCAACCTAAAAATTTAGGTGGGAAAAAGCTACTTTTTCGACGGTTTATCGTCGTACATTTCTTCGATTTCGTCTTGGTATTTATCGTTAATCACTTTACGACGCAATTTCTGCGTTGGTGTTAACTCACCATCATCCATCGAGAATGCTTTTGGCAACAATTTAAATTTCTTCACCTGCTCAAACTTAGCCAGTTCTTTTTGCAGGTCATTAACGCGGGATTCTAGCATCTCAACGATTTGGTGATGCTTAATCAACTCCACACGGTCATGGTATTTAATATTGAGCTCTTTCGCGTATTCTTCCAGGCTATCAAAGCATGGGACAATCAACGCTGATACGAATTTACGCGTATCGGCAATCACCGCAATTTGCTCGATGAAATGGTCTTTACCAATTGCGCCTTCAACCACTTGCGGTGCAATGTACTTACCGTTCGATGTTTTCATCAGCTCTTTGATGCGATCAGTAATAAATAGATTACCGTTCTCATCAATATGGCCTGCATCACCGGTTTTTAAGAAGCCGTGTTCATCAAAGGTTTGTGCGGTCTCTTCAGGCATTTTGTAGTAACCACGCATCACCATTGGACCACGAACTAAGATCTCGTTGTTCTCGCCAATCTTCACTTGTGCGCCCGGCATCGACATACCGATAGAAGCTGGATCAAAACATTTGTCATCCCAGCAAGATACGGTCGCCGTCGTTTCCGTCATACCGTAGCCCAACTTCACGTTGATACCAATCGCATGGAAGAAACGGCCAATCGTCTCGTCTAACTTCGCACCACCACATGGCATGAAGTTAATTCGACCACCGAGCAATGCTCGCAATTTTGACAGCACCAATTTGTCTGCGAGTTTGTACGATTTGGTCAGCATCAACGATGGCTTACGTCCATCTTGATGGCATACGGCCATTTTCGCGCCCATGTTAACCGCCCATGTGAACAACACTTTGCGGATAAAGGGGGCTTTAGCGACCTTCTCATGAATAGCAGAGAAAATCTTTTCATAGAAGCGTGGAACCGCACTCATTACCGTAGGGCGGATTTCGCTCAATGCATCCCGCACTTGCATCGTATCTTGCAAGTAGCAGTTGGTTGCACCGCGATACAATACGTAGAACGTCCAAGCGCGCTCAAAGACATGAGACAGCGGCAGGAAACATAACGAAACGTCTTGATCGGTCAAGCTCAAACGCTGATCGTGGCCTTGCAATTGTGCGCCAATGTTCGCGTAATCAAGCATCACACCTTTTGGCTGGCCCGTAGTACCAGAGGTGTAAATGAGCGTTAATAGGTCGTCAAGGTTGGCATCATCAATACGTTGCATTAGTTCCGCTTGATGCGCTTCATCACCACGAGCGATGAAATCTTGCCAGCTGCAAACAAACGCATGATCTTGTAGGTCGATATCATCAGACATCGCAACGATCAGCTCGAGTTGCTCGCACTGTTCAAAAATAGACACAGCCATATCAAATTGAGGCTGCTCACCAACAAACAGAACCTTAACATCTGCATTTTGCAAAATGTACGCTGATTGCGCAGCGGTGCTCGTTGGGTAAATAGGCACAATCACGCTACGAACTTGCAGTGTAGCGATATCCGCAATCGTCCATTGCGGCATGTTGTTTGAGAAGATCCCTATCTTATCTTGTACTCGTAATCCTTGAGCCAATAGAGCCAGTGAAATTGCATCCACTTGCTGACCAAATTGCTGCCAGCTAATGCCTTGCCATAAGCCATCAACTTTGTGCTTGAGCGCGGTGCGTTCGCCGCTTTGCGCAATTTGTTCACGAATTCTTTTAACGATATGAAAGTCTAAATTGGCCATCTTTTCTACCTTTAGGCTTACACCTGTAAGCCTTTTGCGCGCACAGTGTACATTTCAAGCTAAAAAAGGCAACTGACACGTATCAAACTTATAAGAAAAAGCCTCGGTAGCTATCGCCATCCGAGGCTTATAATTAAGTATTTCAAAGAATTAGAGGTCAGTCATGACTCAACTTAATTTTCAATATAACCTTTATTTTCATATGGTTAAGATTAAGCTTTGCGTGCAACCACCTCACCGCAAACTTCCATTAACTGATCTCGTAACCAAATATGTCCTTTATCTTTTTCACTCGATTCATGCCAGCTCAAATAGCCATTAATTCTCGTATTCTCGAATGGTGAGGTGACAATTTGTAACTGTTGGTGATTATCGGCATTTTCAACCATCCAGCGCGGCGCAATCGTTACGAGCTCAGATTGACCCACAACATACAGCACGTTACTTAAACTGGTGCCTTCATAATAAGCATTGATGTCGAGCTCTCGATACGCTTGCTCAGAGAAACTGCGCTGCCCATGCACTTTAGATAAGATTGCGTGACGCTCAGAACGCAGTGATTCAACACTGACCGCCCCATCAATTCTTGGGTGAGATTTTGCCGCCACCACGACCAATTCATCTTGGAATATTTCAGTACTCGAGAAACCTTGCTCATCAAATCGAGCGTAGTCGATAACAAAATCAATTTCTTGATAACGCATACGTTCCGCTAATTGACGATCAAATTCCGCATCGAGGTGTAACTGCACGTGAGGGGCTTGTTGATGGATAGAGTGCATCACCTGCGGGGCAAAACGCATATCACATGGGCTGCACATCGCCAGTTTAAATAGACGTGTTGACGTTTCAGGAGAGAAGACTGAACTCGGTAGCTCATTGCGGATCAATTGTAATGATTGACGTACGGGACCAAATAATTGGCGAGCACGCTGAGTGGGTTGAATCCCGCGACCTTGGCGCATAAATAATTCGTCATTAAACATCACTTTCAAACGCGCGACCGCATTGCTTACCGCAGGCTGTGACATATTCAAATTATGTGCGGCTCGCGTAATGTTTTGCTCTTGCATTACCGCATCAAAAACAGTCAACAAATTAAGATCAACGCCACGTAATGTACTTTCCATTCGGTAGCTTGCAATGGCACTCATTGGTTCTTTCGCTTCGGTCATCAGTCTCTTCTCTTAAGTTGAATCATGAGTCAAAGCACGCCACAAGCCTTCTTGTTTGGCCGTCTTTAGATGTCGCGGTTTGACGTGCTGATTATCTATTTATGATTTAGATGAGTAGTAAGTGAAAGAGACTATCGACCAATCGACCGACGGGGTGCAACTGGATTGACAATTAATCAGTATTTTTTTGTTACGCCCAAACAAAAACCTTAAAATACAATCAGATAATATAAAAATAAAAAAAGATAAATTGTTCTTTTTTAGCTCTTTGAGCAACAATTCACTCTAACTATGAGTCAAACGTACGCCGCTTAGCATCATTGATGCTACTAATGACCCAATACGACAATGCATAATGAAAATATATACGTCCTTCTTTATCGGCTCGCTATTCATGAAAAGCATAACTTGGAAAATCCACTTGGCTCCATAACTGATCCGTCAATTGCTCGGTATTACTCCAGTCGCCCTTGAGCACCCATTCGACTATCGCACTCGCAACATCGGGGTAATCGACACTTTCAGCCGATTCTTCATCAAGCCATCTTCTGACGACAGAGGCATCCAAGCTCTCCATGCTACTGGCTAAGCCTAAACTTTCTAATGTCGCTACATTGGACAACTGTTCAAACTGCCCTGCCAGAGGCTTGAGTAATAATTTTTTACCTAACGTCAGCGCTTCCGAGGGTAACTCAAATCCGCCATTCGCAATGATGCCCGCACAACGGTTTAGGTAATGCTGAAACTCTTCCAAACTCAATGGAAAGAAACGAATATTATCGATTTGGGTCTCAACCGAGATTTGCGGATGAAAACACACAAAGGTTTGACTGGTAAATCGGAGCAATAAGTCTTTTATGTCTTCCAAACTTTCAAACGGTAAGTAGATCAATATGTACGACTCAGCATTTACCTTTTCTTTTTTGGTATGAACAATGGGGGGAAGTATCGGTTGATTAAAATGATGCCAGTGCAGCCCTAGATACAAAGGGCTTGGCGCAAAGTAGCGGATGACTTGCTTATCGATCCAACTTGCTCCTTTAAGAGGCACAGGGTAGCGGAAGGCATTTTGATGGCTAATGCTGATGATCGCCTTTTTCTGCTGCTTCGCCGCCCATGCCGTCACTGGCTCAAAGTCGTTGAGTATCAAATCATAGCTTGAAAGATCCATCGCTGAAATTTCTTGCCAAAGCTCAACAACGTTATTTTTGATCACGGTTTGCGGGTAATTGATCCGCCCATTTTCCGTAATGAACGTCAGCCCGCGGCGAGTCTGATACTCTCCAAACGCTTCCATCGCAAAGTAATCGCCAGCCGCTCTCCCAGAGAACAGAAAATCCACATCAATCTGCTTTTCTTTTAGTGCATGGCACATCGCCCGTGCCCGCGCAATATGGCCATTTCCGGTGCCTTGAACTCCATACAAAATCTTCATAATCCATAGCTTCCTATCAAACTCAATGCCGTCGTCGCACAGGCGATCCCCATACACGCTCCAATCAGTACATCACTAAAAAAATGCACGCCAAGTAAAATGCGTGACATCGCTATCAATGCCGCCCATACCAATGAAAATGATTCATATGCCGGATAAAATTGACCAATCAGGGTCGCGATTAAAAATGCCGCGGCAGTATGACCCGAAGGCAAACTGTAACGATCTGACGGTGTAATAAAAGAAGGGACCAAGGCACAGAGTTCTTGAGGTCGACGTCGCTTAAACACGTTTTTTGCAGTCCAATAGATGGGTAATTCAATCACAAAGGCAAGCAAGCCTGCCGCTAAAAACAAGCTCCCAGCCTCTCCCCCTAGCCACCAGGAGAGCCCCCCTAATAGCGCATATAAATGTCCATCTCCAGTATGTGAAATAACACGACATAGTTTTGAAATAGGGCGAGAGAATTTGTGCTGTAAACAGAATAGAGAGAACGCAAGGTCAAACTTGGCGATAGGCTCAATAGAACGCATAAAACACCTCTGTAGTTAGTGCTATTATGTTCAAACTAATCGTCTTTCGTGACACTGATTTGACGTTTTTTTGTTGAGTTAGTGACAGCGCTCCTCTTTATTTTTCAACACTCACAGAGAACGATTCTGGTTTGTTGTTTAGACACAAAGACACTTCAAGTGTATGAGAAAAACGTAAATAAAAACCAGGTCATATCGAATTTCATTTATTGCATAGAAATCCTTTGTTGCGATTAAGATCCACTCAAAGTGGATAAAAAAACAACTTTAAGGTTGACGTGTAGTGCTGAGTACGGTACTAATCTATTAACTTAAATATGTGGTTTCATTAACTCTCTTAGGAAGTAGTTAACAATGATAAGAACATTTTCTCGCCAACTGAGCCTCCTCCTGATCGTGAATCAATCGCGCGGGTAGGCTGTGGAAGAGAATTAACCACACAGATTTACAACAGACCCGCACCGAGTTGCGGGTTTTTTTATGATCAAATACTGGAAGTAATCGTTAAATACCCGCAGCTCAGTGGATACATAAACGAATGAAGAAGGAAGCTCTTATGAACGATCAAGTCATTATTTTCGACACCACGTTGCGTGATGGCGAACAAGCATTGTCAGCCAGTTTGACAGTAAAAGAAAAACTGCAGATTGCGTATGCACTTGAACGTCTCGGGGTGGATGTGATTGAAGCAGGATTTCCAGTTTCTTCTCCAGGCGATTTTGAATCCGTACAGACCATTGCTCGACACATTAAACACAGTCGCATCTGCGCGCTTTCTCGTGCGGTACCAAGTGATATTGATGCGGCCGCACAAGCCCTAAAAGTCGCTGAAGCATTCCGTATTCATACCTTTATATCCACCTCAACCGTCCATGTACAAGACAAGTTGCGCCGTAGCTACGACGATGTAGTTGAAATGGCGGTACGAGCCGTAAAGCACGCTCGTCAATACACTGATGATGTTGAATTTTCCTGTGAAGATGCAGGACGTACCCCTATCGACAATCTATGTCGCATGGTCGAAGCGGCAATCAAAGCCGGTGCAAGTACCGTTAATATTCCTGATACCGTTGGCTACACCGTCCCAAATGAGTTTGGTGGCATTATCGAAACACTGTTTAATCGTGTGCCTAATATCGATAAGGCGATCATATCCGTCCATTGCCATGATGACTTGGGCATGTCTGTT
Organism: Vibrio renipiscarius; assembly: GCF_000827885.1. Lineage (GTDB taxonomy): Bacteria > Pseudomonadota > Gammaproteobacteria > Enterobacterales > Vibrionaceae > Vibrio > Vibrio renipiscarius. The sequence continues at coordinate 218,456 of NZ_JTKH01000008.1, forward strand.
GCCAACTCGATCGCCGCGGTTCAAGCCGGGGCTCGCCAGATTGAAGGTACGATTAACGGGATTGGTGAACGTGCCGGTAACTGTGCGCTAGAAGAGATCGCAATGATCATTAAGACACGCCAGGAGCTACTAGGCGTGCATACCGGCCTTAAACACGATGAAATTCACCGTACCAGCAAACTTGTCAGCCAATTGTGCAACATGCCAATTCAAAGCAACAAAGCGATTGTCGGCACCAATGCTTTTAGCCACTCGTCAGGCATTCACCAAGACGGCATGTTGAAGAACAAAAACACCTACGAAATCATGACGCCTGAGTCGATAGGTTTGAAAAATCAATCACTCAACCTAACCAGTCGTAGTGGCCGTGCCGCGGTGAAGAGCCATATGGATGCGATGGGTTACAAAGATGAAGAGTACAACCTAAATGCCTTGTATGACGCTTTCTTAAAGCTAGCGGACCGAAAAGGTCAGGTCTTTGATTACGACTTAGAAGCACTAATGCACTTCTCTAACTTGCGTGATGAAGATGATTTCTACCGATTGAATTACCTAAGCGTGCAATCTGGCAGTGTCATGGCGACAACCACAATTCAATTGCAATGCGGCGATGAAGAGAAGTGTGAAGCAGCCGTTGGCAATGGCCCAGTGGATGCGCTTTATCAATGTATTTATCGTGTGACTGGTTACGACATTGTATTGGATAAATTTGACCTAACCGCCAAAGGTGAAGGCGAAGATGGTTTAGGCCAGGCCGATATTATTGCCAATTACAAAGGGCGTAAATATCACGGCACGGGTATCTCGACCGATATCGTTGAGGCGTCGGGTCAGGCGCTGCTGCATGTGATTAATAGCATTCATCGCGCCGATAAAATTGCCGAGATTAAGCAGAAAAAAATCGCCACCGTATAGGATGATAATCAAGCGCTCTCCAGTTGCACTTGATGAACAAAATACAGCAAAAAACGCTAAGCCTATCATCAGGATGAGTGACTTGAGATAGGTACAAAAATTAAAGGATTAACATGACAGACAAAACATACAAGATCGCAGTCTTAGCCGGTGACGGTATTGGCCCAGAAGTGATGGCGCAAGCGAACAAAGTATTAGATGCGATTGAGACTAAGCGAGGCATTACGTTTCAACGTGAAGCGCATGATGTGGGCGGTATCGCGATCGATAATCACGGTAGCCCATTACCACAAGCGACCATCGCAGCTTGTGAACAATCCGATGCGGTTCTGTTTGGTTCCGTGGGTGGCCCAAAATGGGAGCACTTACCACCAAATGATCAACCAGAGCGTGGCGCACTTCTACCACTGCGTAAACACTTCCAGCTCTTTTGTAACCTACGCCCTGCACAAATCCATGCCGGCTTAGAGTCATTCTCACCACTGCGTGCCGATATCTCAGAGCGTGGTTTTGATATCGTTGTTGTCCGTGAACTGACTGGTGGCATCTACTTTGGTCAACCGAAAGGTCGTGAAGGTGAAGGGCCAAACGAGAAAGCATTTGATACTGAGATTTACCATCGCTTTGAAATTGAACGTATTGCTAAAATTGCGTTTGAGTCTGCTCGTTTACGTGGAAAAAAAGTATGCTCAGTCGACAAAGCCAACGTACTACAAAGCTCCATTCTATGGCGTGAAGTGGTTGAAGAGATTGCCAAAGATTATCCAGATGTTGAGCTTTCACACATCTACATCGACAACGCGACCATGCAGCTAATCAAAGACCCTTCTCAGTTTGACGTCATGCTATGTTCCAACATTTTTGGTGACATCATTTCTGATGAGTGCGCAATGATCACTGGCTCAATGGGCATGCTCCCTTCCGCAAGCCTAAACGAAAGTCAATTTGGTTTGTACGAACCAGCAGGAGGCAGCGCACCGGATATCGCTGGCAAAAACATCGCCAACCCTGTCGCTCAAATTCTTTCAGCTGCGCTGATGTTACGCTATAGCCTAGGTGAAGAAGATGCCGCGCAAGATATCGAGAACGCAGTATCCAAGGCACTGTCAGCAGGGGAATTAACGGCCGATCTCGCAGGCGATAAACCAGCACTATCGACCTCTGAGATGGGCGATAAAATCGCTGAATACATCTTAAATTCGTAGCACGGTTTAATTTATAACAACTGATTAGAATCGCCTCACAACAATAATAAATAAATCAATGCGTTGGATTTACCTCTAATTCATTGATGTTATAACAAAAGCGTTATTTCATTTACTCCAAGGTATTTAGCTCGCTAGAGCTGGTCTCTCTTACAGACAAAGAGTAATGAAGGAATCAAAGACTATTGTGGTGATAAGACGATGAGGAAAGGAAGCAATGGGTAAAACACTATATGAAAAAGTCTACGATGCACACGTAGCTGTCGCCGCTGAAGGTGAAACCCCAATTTTATATATCGATCGTCACTTAGTGCACGAAGTTACCTCTCCACAAGCTTTCGATGGCTTACGAGAAAAGGGACGCAAAGTTCGCCAAGTAAACAAAACCTTCGCCACCATGGATCACAACGTATCCACCACAACCAAAGACATTAATGCTTCAGGTGAGATGGCTCGTATCCAAATGGAAACGCTATCAAAAAACTGTGAAGAGTTTGGCGTCACTCTGTATGACATCAACCACAAATACCAAGGCATTGTGCACGTTATGGGCCCAGAGCTAGGGATTACTCTACCGGGTATGACGATCGTTTGTGGTGACTCTCATACCGCCACGCACGGTGCTTTTGGTTCGCTCGCCTTTGGCATCGGAACCTCAGAAGTTGAGCATGTCCTTGCGACGCAAACTCTCAAGCAAGCACGTGCTAAAACAATGAAAATTGAGGTCAAAGGCAAAGTATCAGAAGGGATCACGGCGAAAGACATCGTACTGGCGATTATCGGCAAAACAACAGCAGCAGGCGGCACTGGTTATGTCGTTGAGTTCTGTGGTGAAGCAATTACAGACCTTACAATGGAAGGTCGTATGACGGTATGTAACATGGCGATTGAGCTCGGTGCTAAAGCCGGTCTTATCGCACCTGACGCGACCACCTTTGATTACATTAAAGATCGCAAATTCTCACCAAAAGGTGATGATTTCACTGCGGCAGTTGACTACTGGTCGACGCTAAAAACAGATGAAGACGCTCAGTTTGATGCAGTAGTGTCACTCAACGCTGCGGATATTAAGCCGCAAGTTACCTGGGGTACTAACCCTGGCCAAGTAATCGCCGTTGACGCCCCTATTCCATCACCCGCAAGCTTCGCGGATCCCGTAGAAAAAGCATCAGCAGAAAAAGCATTGGCTTATATGGGATTAGAAGCAGGTAAGGCCTTATCTGATTACTCTGTTGATAAGGTCTTTGTTGGCTCTTGTACAAACTCTCGAATTGAAGATATGCGCGCAGCGGCTGAAGTCGCGAAAGGACGAAAAGTCGCTTCACATGTTCAAGCGCTGATCGTTCCAGGATCGGAGCAAGTAAAAGCTCAGGCAGAAGCTGAAGGACTGGATACCATTTTTAAAGACGCCGGATTTGAATGGCGTCTACCGGGCTGTTCAATGTGCTTGGCAATGAACAACGATCGCCTAGGTCCTCAAGAACGCTGCGCATCGACTTCAAACCGCAACTTTGAAGGTCGCCAAGGGCGTGATGGCCGAACGCATCTAGTCAGCCCAGCAATGGCTGCAGCGGCCGCGATTGCCGGTCACTTTGTTGATATTCGTGAATTGGATTAGGGAGTTAAATATGTCAGGTTTTAAGCAACATACAGGCTTGGTTGTTCCTCTTGATGCCGCCAATGTCGATACGGATGCCATCATTCCGAAACAGTTTCTACAAAAGGTGTCGCGTTTAGGTTTTGGGAAACATCTGTTCCATGACTGGCGCTTTCTTGATGACGCAGGGCAACAAGCAAATCCAGAATTTGTTATGAATGCGCCTCGTTACCAAGGGGCTTCAATACTTATTGCTCGAGAAAACTTTGGTTGTGGTTCTTCCCGTGAACATGCCCCTTGGGCGCTAGCGGATTACGGTATTAAAGCGATGATCGCACCGAGTTTTGCTGATATTTTTTATGGCAACTCAATCAACAACCAAATGGTTCCAGTACGCTTAACTGAGCAAGAAGTGGATGAGATCTTTCAATTCGTTGAAGCCAATGAGGGTGCGCAGATAGAAATTGATCTGGAAGCGATGCGTGTTCGTGCCAATGGTAAAGAATACAGCTTTGAAATCGATTCGTTCCGCCGTCATTGCCTGCTCAACGGTTTAGACAACATTGGCCTAACCTTGCAGCACGAAGCTAAAATCACTGAATACGAAAACAAAATACCAAGCTTTCTTGCTTAGTTAAAACATCTAGGTTGGCTTAATCGCCAACCTTTTTTTATCCCTTTGAAGGATTGTTTACTTGTCGATGGAAAGAATTATCTTCTCTCAACGGTCTAATTAATCAGGTTCTATCAGCTTGAGTTTTATTATGAAAACAAGATTCGCTCTCAGCGTTACGTTAATCGCCCTCCCCTTTATTGCGTTTTCTACCCAGGCAGCGCCAAAGTCTGAACTGTGGTCTTATTGGAAGCAAAGTGATGAGAGCAATCAGATGACGATTGATCATCAGTCTTGGCAGGAGATCCTTGATCAATATCTATCGGTTTCAGGTCAGGATCACCTTTTCGCCTACCAAGCCGTCAAACAGCGAGATAAGCAAAAGCTGGATAACTATATAGCGCAATTAAGCCAAATCGACCCTAGAGAATATTCGCAGGCGGTGCAATATGCCTACTGGGTCAATCTCTACAATGCCATTACTGTTGATCTTATACTCGATGCTTACCCAGTAAAGTCGATTACTAAGTTAGGAGGATTTTTCAGTTTCGGCCCCTGGGATGAAAAGGTTGTTACTATTGAAGGAAAAAAACTAACGCTTAATGACATTGAGCATCGGATACTGCGTCCCATCTGGAATGATCCTCGTACTCACTATGCGGTTAACTGTGCAAGCTTAGGGTGTCCAAATTTGCAAACCAAGGCATTCACTGCACAAAATAAAGAGGCTCTATTAGAACAGGCCGCAAAAGCCTTTATTAATAGCCCGAAAGGTGTGCAAGTGACCGCTAAAGGCATCACGCTCTCTTCAATTTACGACTGGTTTGGCCGTGATTTTGCTGTTGATGGTGGTGTAATGGCACACATCGAATCCTACCGCTCAGGTTTCGCCGCAAGTTCTGAGGCCATAAAGTATGATTATGATTGGTCCCTAAATAAAAAGTAGCAGGAAGCAAAAAGCCCCGATCGGATGATCAGGGCTTAAAATTTTTGTCACTAATACGAAAAAGCCCCGACCAAATGGTCAGGGCTTTCGGAAATAAAACCTGGCGATGTCCTACTCTCACATGGGGAAGCCCCACACTACCATCGGCGCTATTGCGTTTCACTTCTGAGTTCGGCATGGAATCAGGTGGGTCCGCAACGCTATGGTCGCCAAGTAAATTCTTTTATAAATGGTGCTGATACCCAGAATCGAACTGGGGACCTCATCCTTACCAAGGATGCGCTCTACCGACTGAGCCATATCAGCGCACAAAGTCTTTTGTCCTTAAGGACCAAAAAAGCCCGCTCTTAAACGGGCTCTTTTAACAGTTGTCTTCACCTTTTAAAAAGGTAAAAACGAAATTTAAAGCCTGGCGATGTCCTACTCTCACATGGGGAAACCCCACACTACCATCGGCGCTATTGCGTTTCACTTCTGAGTTCGGCATGGAATCAGGTGGGTCCGCAACGCTATGGTCGCCAAGCAAATTCTTTAATTCGGAAAGCTGTCTTTATGTTCTCACACACATTCAATCATGTTCTTGCATTGAGTCCTACAAAACCCCTTGGGTGTTGTATGGTTAAGCCTCACGGGCAATTAGTACAGGTTAGCTCAACGCCTCACAGCGCTTACACACCCTGCCTATCAACGTTCTAGTCTCGAACAACCCTTTAGGGCACTTAAAGTGCCAGGGAAAACTCATCTCAAGGCTCGCTTCGCGCTTAGATGCTTTCAGCGCTTATCGATTCCGAACTTAGCTACCGGGCAATGCCACTGGCGTGACAACCCGAACACCAGAGGTTCGTCCACTCCGGTC
>NZ_JTKH01000009.1 GCF_000827885.1 Vibrio renipiscarius
GTAGGATAGGTGGGAGCCTTTGAAGCAAGTACGCCAGTATTTGTGGAGGCAATCTTGAAATACCACCCTTGTATGCTTGATGTTCTAACGTTGGCCCCTTATCGGGGTTACGGACAGTGCCTGGTGGGTAGTTTGACTGGGGCGGTCTCCTCCCAAAGAGTAACGGAGGAGCACGAAGGTGGGCTAAACACGGTTGGACATCGTGTGGTTAGTGCAATGGCATAAGCCCGCTTAACTGCGAGAATGACGGTTCGAGCAGGTACGAAAGTAGGTCATAGTGATCCGGTGGTTCTGTATGGAAGGGCCATCGCTCAACGGATAAAAGGTACTCCGGGGATAACAGGCTGATACCGCCCAAGAGTTCATATCGACGGCGGTGTTTGGCACCTCGATGTCGGCTCATCACATCCTGGGGCTGAAGTCGGTCCCAAGGGTATGGCTGTTCGCCATTTAAAGTGGTACGCGAGCTGGGTTTAGAACGTCGTGAGACAGTTCGGTCCCTATCTGCCGTGGGCGTTGGAAAATTGAAAGGGGCTGCTCCTAGTACGAGAGGACCGGAGTGGACGAACCTCTGGTGTTCGGGTTGTCACGCCAGTGGCATTGCCCGGTAGCTAAGTTCGGAATCGATAAGCGCTGAAAGCATCTAAGCGCGAAGCGAGCCTTGAGATGAGTTTTCCCTGGCACTTTAAGTGCCCTAAAGGGTTGTTCGAGACTAGAACGTTGATAGGCAGGGTGTGTAAGCGCTGTGAGGCGTTGAGCTAACCTGTACTAATTGCCCGTGAGGCTTAACCATACAACACCCAAGGGGTTTTGTAGGACTCAATGCAAGAACATGATTGAATGTGTGTGAGAACATAAGACAGCTTTCCGAATTAAAGAATTTGCTTGGCGACCATAGCGTTGCGGACCCACCTGATTCCATGCCGAACTCAGAAGTGAAACGCAATAGCGCCGATGGTAGTGTGGGGTTTCCCCATGTGAGAGTAGGACATCGCCAGGCTTTAAATTTCGTTTTTAGATAGACTATCTAGAAACAAAATGGACGCTTACTATGGTAAGTTTGCCACTGCGGAGTGGTAGTTCAGTTGGTTAGAATACCGGCCTGTCACGCCGGGGGTCGCGGGTTCGAGTCCCGTCCACTCCGCCACTATTTGAAGAAGCCCTGCTAGTAATAGCAGGGCTTTTTTACGTCTGTCGAAAATTGAATTACCTACCGTTCAATGTCTCTCCTTTCCATTTTGACAATCCCCCCCTTTTTTCTCAAGACTTGTTGCCCATCTTAATCCTGAAAATGAATGTACTAGGCCTTTTATCGATTTAATATGGTATGTACGTATTGGCGTATGTATGGCACTGCGTCACTCTCGAACCAAGGGTTTCGTTTGAGCCACAGTGTGTTACGCGGAGAGGGGTGGGGTAAAGGGAAGTAATGAGGCGCCCAATTCTTCCATATCTTTACGGTTTCAGTGAGTGTGTTAGGTTTTTGTTCTAGATAGTAATTTTGTGCATACTGACCAATTAATAATGTCATTTCAATATTTGGCAGTAGACCTAATACCGACTGATGCCACAACGGCGCACACTCCTTTCTCGGTGGTAAGTCACCACTCTTGCCTTTTCCCGGATAACAGAGCCCCATTGGCACAATAGCAATCTGACGTTGATCGTAGAATACCTCTTTGTCGATATCTAGCCAAGCTCGAAGCCTATCACCGCTTGGATCATCCCAGGGTATTGATTTGTCATGAGCCCTTAATCCCGGAGCTTGGCCAATGATCAGAATTCGTGCATCTTGGTGAGCTTGTATTATGGGGTTTGCTCCTCGCGCGAGGCTAGGTTCGCACTGCTGGCATTGCCTTATTTTTATCAGTAGATTTTCTAACATGAAACTCTCTCTTTAAATCAATGCGATGCCGTCTCTCTTACTCTATGATTCTGACTCTATGATTGGGCATGTAGCCTTTCATGATGACATCATAATAAGTCGTGAGTGGATATCGATGATTACCCTAATAGCACTTTTATTCTATCAACTATACTTATTCAAACGTGATGATCACATAGATCGAACGGATCGATTTATGGTATCGGAGCCATTTTTATGTGCAGAAGGCAGCGCGATTGAATCGGGTTGCAAGGTTAGCGTAATTAATTTTTAGTCAGTTTTATCGCTACGAGTGGCTAGGGGGCTGTTTTTGTTTAATAGTCCATAGGCTTTGCTTCTTTCCCTGTCGCTTATCAAGTAAACTGCCGATGTCTTTTTATTCAATCAACGAGTCATTATGTTACAGAACCCGCTTCAACTTCGTCTCGAGAAGTTAGAACCTTGGAAACAAATTACCTTTATGGCGTGCTTATGTGAGCGCATGTACCCAAACTATGCGATGTTCTGTGATAGTACTCAGTTTGCTTCAGCTCGTGTGTATCGCGATATTTTGGACAGCATTTGGGAACAATTAACTGTTAAAACAGCAAAAGTAAACTTTGAGCGCCAACTGGAAAAATTAGAAGAAATTATCCCAAGCTCTGAAGACTTCGACTTTTATGGTGTTTACCCTGCTATTGACGCATGTTTCTCGTTATCGACGTTAATTCACGGCTTATTAGATCGTGATGATCTTTTTGAAAGTATGCAGAAAGTCAGTCAACAATCGGTGATGACGGTTGCTCAATTAGAGGGTGCACAATTAGAGATTGAGATCACTAATGAGAACCAAAAAGATAATGAAGCAGTTTGTGCTGAGTGGGATGTTCAGTGGGCGATCTTCCGACCATTAAAAGACGCTGAAGAGCGCGATATAGAATTGATTAAAGATCTTCGTTCTGAGCTAAAAGAAGAAGGTGTTAGTAATATTGGTGTCGCACTATAGTGGCTGATTGAAGCGTATTAAAAAAGGGAGCATTCGCTCCCTTTTTGCTATTTGGCGTTGTTATTTCTTTCTATCGCCTGAATCAGTTTCCGCTCTGTTATTAAGCTCATCTTCATCGTCATCACGGCTTTCAATAACACCGTGCTGCTTCTTCCATTTTTCCCAGCGTTCGAATGCGAGTTCCTGCATGTCCGTTGTGCTATCTGCTTCATCGACGATTTCTTCACCGATAAGATGTTCAAAGATATCTTCTAGTGTCAGTAAGCCTTGTACCGTACCGTATTCATCCACGACAAGCGCTAGCTGCAAGCGTTTAGAGAGCATCTGGTCGAAAGCTTTTGGTAATGACATGTTGTTGAGAATCACGTGAACAGGGCGCATGACAGCCCCCAGTTGCTTGTCCCCAGATCCTGCTAGTTTAAGCTTGTATAGCTCTAGGCGGTGGACAAAGCCAACAATGTTATCACTGGCTTGGCTATAAACTAATGGGCGTGAGAATGGCGTATCTCGGTGCTCAGTTAGAAACTCTTTTACTGTGAGTTCTGCATCAACACGGAAAACTACAGGGCGCGGTGTCATCACTTGAGTGACCGGTACATCTTGTATTCCTAATAAATTGCTTAGAATCTTTGATTCACCTTCTGCAAACTCACCACTTTCTCTTGCTAACAATGCCATCGCTGACAATTCATCACGCATTTTTGGTGCGACATGCCCACTCGCGAGACGTTTAGTGATCTGTTCAGAGAACCAGACGAATGGCGTTAAGCTCCACACCATCCAACGAAGAATATTTGCCGCTGATGGCGCAAGTTGGCGCCAGTATGTCGCTCCAATTGTTTTAGGAACGATTTCAGAAAGGACCAAAATACCTAGCGTTAATACGCCTGAGAATACACCTAGCCATTCACTGCCGAATACAACCGCAGCTTGTGCACCCGCCGTTGCAGCACCAATGGTGTGAGCAATGGTATTGAGCGTCAAGATCGAGGCTAAAGGACGGTCAATGTCCTTTTTTAAAGCCGATAGTTTTTCTTCCGCGGGATGGCCCTGTTGTCGCATCTGAGCTAAATAGCTTGGGGTAATACTCAGTAGGACCGCTTCAAGGACCGAACAGACAAAAGATACGCCAATGGCAACAGAGACGTATATAGTTAGCAGCAACATATTGTTCCTATGTAAGTTTTACCACAACCTAATTTTGCTGCGAAAATCACCACTGGGTTGCTATTGTGTGACTTTTGCTATGCCTGGGCATTATCGGTGTGTGTATTTTATATTCGCTCTAAGCCCCGTAATATCAGGCTTCACGTCACTAGAGCGTTTTATAAATAAGGTTAAATTGGTTGAAAAACAAGTCTCCATTATGACTCAGGTCGTAACAAATTGTGAGTTAATACTCATATTATGGTTAAAAGTCCGGCATGAAAGCCAAAGAATGCCTACAAACCTTTGCCAGATGGGGCATTTATGTTTTAGAGTGAGTTGAATTCGATAACACATGAGAAGGGAAACCTAATGAACAAGACCCAATTAATCGACTTTATCGCAGAGAAAGCAGACCTATCTAAAGCGCAAGCTAAAGCTGCTCTTGAAGCTACTCTTGAAGGTGTGACTGGTGCACTAAAAGAGGGTGACCAAGTCCAACTAATTGGTTTTGGTACGTTCAAAGTGAACCACCGCGCAGCTCGCACTGGCCGTAACCCTAAAACGGGTGCTGAGATTCAAATCGCTGCTGCGAATGTTCCTGCATTTGTTGCTGGTAAAGCACTTAAAGACGCAGTGAAATAATATAATTTACGCCAAGGTATCGCGCCTTGGCGTATACTCATCTCTATGAAAAAAATCATTCTACCTTCATTAATTATTTCTCTCCTTTCCGCTTGCTCTTCCAGCGTGACCAATCCAGCTTTAGATACGTCTCAACAGCATTCTGGCGGCCAGAATATGGGAGATGCAACGAGCTTATATTGGTTTACAGAGCGTCTTGCTGTACCGATTCAAGCTGCGGATTATGTACTGGCCGGCGATTACGGTTGGTATCAAAGCAACTATCGATGGGAAGATGGCCAGGTACGAGAGTTAATTCGTGAAGGCGAACAGTTAAAAGATAATATAGGCCTAGTGCCTTATTCTATTCATGTGCGTTTTAACCCAGATGGTGATGCGGTCTATCAGCAATATCGCATTAATGGGAAAGTGCTGCCAATGAACAGAGAGATGCTGGAGCAAGTGAAAGCCGAAGCGGTCAATGTTGCAGATGTCACCAAAGCGCAGAACAAATCAGGCAATCATCTCATTCAAGGGTATTGGGATGGACAAGAATTTGAAACGTGTAGCGGCCAAAGTTATGACGTGCTTGAGTTTAATCAAACACTGCCGAATTTCGTTGTAAACCGATTAGCAGACATTGATAGCTATGTGGCTTTTGTTGGGGATCGTAAAGGGGATGGTTTGATTGTTGAGCAATTATTAATGCTGACAGATGACAATCAAGAATGTGTAGAAAAACCCCAACTACTCGATAAATAAAAAGGCGCTGATATCAGCGCCTTTTTATTATTTCAATATAAGCCAATGAGGCTTATGCTCTATTTTCGCGCTCAATCGCCCTGTAACCGATGTCGCTGCGGAAGAATACACCTTTCCAACTAACTTGTTTTGCTAGCTCATACGCGCGTTGCTGCGCTTCTGAGACACTATTACCAAGAGCAGTCGCACAAAGTACACGACCGCCGTTTGTGACGATATCACCCTCACAGTTTGTTGTGCCGGCATGGAAGATTTTCTCTCCCTCAATTTCAAATTGTGGGAGACCTGAAATGACATCGCCTTTATCGTAATCGACAGGATAGCCTCCCGCCGCAAGTACGATACCGATAGCCGCTCGTGGGTCCCACTTTGATTCCACTTGATCTAGTTTTTTATCGATAGCAGCAAGGCACAGGTCAACCATATCAGATTGCATACGCATCATGATTGGTTGCGTCTCTGGATCGCCGAATCGGCAGTTGTATTCAATTACCTTTGGCGTGCCATTGCTATCAATCATTAAGCCTGCATATAAAAAACCAGAGTAAGGGTTACCCTCGGCAGCCATACCACGTACGGTTGGATAGATAACTTCCTGCATAATGCGATCGTGAATCTCTTGCGTAACCACCGGCGCTGGAGAATAGGCGCCCATACCACCTGTATTTGGACCGGTATCGTTGTCGCCTACGCGTTTGTGGTCTTGACTGGTTGCCATTGGCAGTACGTTTTCACCATCGACCATGACAATGAAGCTAGCTTCTTCGCCATCTAAGAATTCTTCAATAACGACACGACTACCGGCTTCACCGAAGGCATTGCCTGCGAGCATGTCTTTGATTGCGTCTTCAGCTTCAGTTAGTGTCATCGCAACGATGACACCTTTGCCTGCCGCAAGACCATCGGCTTTGACGACGATTGGTGCACCTTGTTCGCGCACATACGCTAAAGCGGGTTCAATTTCAGTGAAGTTTGCGTAAGCACCGGTTGGAATATCATGACGAGCTAAGAAGTCTTTCGTAAACGCTTTTGAACCTTCAAGTTGCGCCGCAGCTTGAGTTGGACCAAAGATAGGTAGGTCAGCCGCTTGGAACGCATCGACAACACCAATCACAAGCGGAGCTTCTGGGCCAACGATGGTCAATTCAATTTTTTTCTCTTGAGCAAACGCAACTAAATCAGCGATGTCTTCAACCCCGATGTTTACGTTCTCAAGTTTAGGTTCCAGTGCAGTGCCTGCGTTACCCGGTGCGATGAATACGGTCTCTACATTTGGGTTTTGTGCCACTTTCCAGCCCAGTGCATGCTCACGACCGCCAGCACCGATAATAAGTACATTCATTTTATTTATCCTTTGATAGCTGCGCCATATTGTTAATCTCTGCGTCGAGCTTGCTCATTTATAGTTATAAACTCCGCGAGCTCTCCTTGACCTTATCAATATGGCTTTGCTCTAAAATGAAAAATTTCTAAAACTAAGAGTATTTCAAATTAGCTAAATTAAATAAGTCTTGCTCAAAGTCGTTGGTGATGTGGCTAGGCAGCGATTGAGCCCACCCCGGTCACATAGCGGGCCATGTGACCGGGGTGGGCGAAAGCAGCTAACGACGCCACAGTGCCAAATACGAAGAGGATATTAGTGGCGGAAGTGACGCATGCCCGTAAAGATCATCGCCATGCCGTGTTCGTCTGCTGCTGCGATAACTTCGTCATCACGCATAGAGCCGCCCGGTTGGATAACACACTTGATGCCAGCTTCTGCTGCTGCGTCGATACCATCACGGAACGGGAAGAACGCGTCAGATGCCATTACACAGCCTTCAACCTGTAGACCTTCATCGGCCGCTTTGATGCCTGCGATCTTCGCAGAGTAAACGCGGCTCATTTGGCCTGCGCCTACACCAATCGTCATGTCGCCTTTCGAGTAGACGATAGCGTTAGATTTAACGTATTTCGCTACTTTCCAGCAGAATAGGGCATCTTTTAGCTCTTCAGCTGTAGGTTGGCGCTTCGAAACCACTTTAAGGTCATCTTCAGACACCATGCCTTGGTCGCGGTCTTGAACGAGTAAGCCACCGTTAACGCGTTTCACGTCAAAGCCAGTCGTCTTCGTTGTCCACTCACCACATTCCAGTAGACGAAGGTTTTTTTTAGCTGCGATGATTTCTACTGCTTCAGCAGAAACGGATGGTGCAATGATCACTTCAACGAATTGGCGCTCAGTGATAGCCGTTGCGGTTGCAGCGTCTAGCTCACGGTTGAAAGCAATGATGCCGCCAAATGCAGACGTTGGGTCTGTTTTGAATGCGCGGTCGTAAGCTTCTAGGATGTCTTTACCTAGTGCAACACCACATGGGTTAGCGTGCTTAACGATCACACATGCTGGCTGGTCGAACTCTTTCACACACTCAAGTGCGGCGTCAGTGTCAGCGATGTTGTTGTAAGAAAGGGCTTTACCTTGAATTTGTCGAGCCGTTGAAACGGATGCTTCTTCTGGGTTTGCTTCAACGTAGAATGCGGCTGCTTGGTGGCTGTTCTCACCGTAGCGCATGTCTTGCTTTTTCTCGAACTGTTGATTGAATGTGCGAGGGAATTTACTTTCGTCGTCACCTTCTTTGTTCTCTCCATAAGAAGGAACCATGGTACCGAAGTAGTTAGCAATCATGCCATCGTAAGAAGCGGTGTGCTCGAATGCTGCGATAGCGAGATCGAAGCGAGTCTCTAGCGTTAAAGATTTTTCGTTCGCGTCCATTTCAGCGACAACGCGTTTGTAATCCTGCGCGTTGACAACAATAGTCACGTCTCGGTGGTTTTTCGCGGCAGAGCGAACCATTGTTGGACCGCCGATGTCGATGTTCTCAACAGCGTCAGCAAGGGTACAGCCTTCTTTAGCGACCGTTTCTGCGAATGGGTATAGGTTTACCACCACCATATCAATAGGGTTGATACCGTGTTTGGTCATTATGTCATCATCTTGGCCGCGACGACCAAGTACACCACCGTGAACTTTTGGATGCAGGGTCTTTACACGACCATTCATCATTTCTGGGAATCCGGTGTAATCAGAAACTTCGGTTACTGAAATGCCTTGCTCAGCCAGTAGACGAGCAGTACCACCTGTTGAAAGGATATCGACACCACGCTCAGCGAGAGCTTGTGCAAACTCAACAATACCTGTTTTGTCTGATACGCTGATCAGCGCGCGGCGAATAGGACGGTTAGTCATGCTTCCATTTTCCTCAAATTCACGAATTAAAAGATGTTTGCCAAAGATGAACTTGTTTTTACCTTTAGGTAAAATATTGGCCAGCTTTGGTAAAAACCTTTTCCCTATCGACAGTCAATAAGACTTCGAATTTGATGGCGCACATTCTAACCAATTTATTCTACAAAAGCTCGCGCAATCGTTTGGCATCTCAAAATAATTGTAAATATCACTGCTTTTAGCCATAAATGCAGTGAGAAGGTTAATAAGGAAAGTCATGTTTCAGATCGGTGAATTAGCAAAACGATGCGGTGTGAGTGCCGATACGCTGCGTTTTTATGAAAAGAATACGCTGATCAAGCCAGCAGGGCGCAGTGAGTCGGGCTACCGTTTGTATAATGAAGATAACCAAAAACAAGTGACTTTTATTTTGAAGGCGAAAGAGCTTGGTCTGAGTTTGGATGAAATTAAAGAGTTGCTGGATATAAAACTGGAAGCGACAGAGCATAGCTGTGCAGAAGTGAAAGCCATTACGACGGCAAAATTAGCGGTGATAGAGCAGAAAATTTCAGAATTAAAGCGTATTCGTCGTGCGCTAAAAAAAATCAATGATGCGTGTTGTGGGCACATTGATGATGATGCAAGTCATTGTTCGATTCTAGGAGCATTGGCGAGTGAGGAGGCGAGTTGCTGCCAAATGAATAAATAACCGTG
This sequence comes from Vibrio renipiscarius, assembly GCF_000827885.1. Taxonomy (GTDB): domain Bacteria; phylum Pseudomonadota; class Gammaproteobacteria; order Enterobacterales; family Vibrionaceae; genus Vibrio; species Vibrio renipiscarius. Next base: position 9,322 of record NZ_JTKH01000009.1, read on the forward strand.
GTAGGGGGCTTTTAAATTGCGGATAAAAAAGAAAAGGCCATGCTAACAAGTAGCATGGCCTCTTAATCGCTAAACTAATCAAAGATTAGTTCATGCCGTATTTTTTCAGTTTCTTACGAAGAGTACCGCGGTTGATGCCCATCATAGTTGCTGCGCGAGTTTGGTTGCCGCGAGTGTACTGCATGATGGTGTCTAGTAGTGGCTGTTCTACTTCAGCTAGAACTAATTCGTATAGTTCTGTAACTTCTTGGCCGTTTAATTGAGCAAGATAGTTTTTAAGAGACGCTTTAACAGAATCACGTAGTGGCTTTTGCGTGATTTGATCTTGTGAAGTTACTGTAGTTACTGTTAATGCTTCTGAAGTTAGATTTTGTTCGAACATATTCGGTCTAGCTCTTCTCGTAATTATGGTGCAACGTTATCAAAATAACCTTCTAGTGCATCGATTTGCGCTGGAGCAATATCAATAGCATTGAAGGTACGGCGAAACTCGACAGCTTGTTCATGTTCTTTCAGGTACCAACCCACATGCTTACGAGCGATGCGAGGGCCTAAGTACTCTCCATAAAACTCATGTAGAGCATGCACATGACCAAGCAAAATGCCTTTTACTTCCGTAATTGGAAGCTGTGGCATCTCGGTGCCGTTTTCCAAATAGTGTTGGATTTCCTGGAAAATCCAAGGACGACCCTGGGCAGGGCGTCCAATCATCAAAGCGTCTGCGCCGGTATAATCCAGCACAAATTTCGCTTTCTCTGGGCTATCGATGTCACCGTTAGCGATAACCGGAATAGAGATTGCTTGTTTTACCGCTTTGATGCTGTCGTATTCGGCCTCTCCTTTGTACATACACGCTTTTGTTCTGCCATGCAGTGCAAGAGCTTGAATGCCGCAGTCTTCGGCTAATTTAGCGATGTAGACACAGTTTCTGTTTTCTGTGTCCCAGCCAGTACGGGTTTTCAACGTTACAGGTACGTCGACCGCGCCTACTACCGCTTTCAGAATATCTTTAATGATCTCTGGATGCTGAAGTAGTGCAGAGCCGGCTAGCTTCTTATTCACTTTTTTTGCTGGGCAGCCCATATTGATATCGATGATTTGCGCACCGTTCTCAACACTGAATTGAGCTGCTTCAGCCATTAACTGGGGATCAGAGCCTGCGATTTGTACCGATCGAATGCCCGATTCGCCTTCATGTACCATTCGCTGTTTTGATTTGGCCGTATTCCATAGCTTTGGATTAGAGGACATCATTTCACTGACAGCCATTCCCGCACCATAGCGGAGACACAACTCACGAAAAGGTCTATCCGTAACGCCCGCCATAGGAGCGACGATTAGTTTGTTCTTGAGTTGATAATTACCTATTTTCAAAACATCTTCACAGTTCTGTACCAGCAAGGGCGCGCATTTTACGCATTTTTTCACTGCGTGAAAAGACTATTATTTGAGCATTACCAAATTGTTTTGTTAATTCGTATAAAATTCAAACAATTAAGGTTAAAAACCTTATCTAGCCTTGCTTGCGACCAGAGATGCGACACCACTCTGTTTGGGCTTTTATTGGATCGATGTGAAGCTCGTCACGGTAATAGTTAGCCACATCTTCTGCTTGAGTGTCTAAAACACCGGACATCGCTAATAAGCCGTTTGGCTTAACCAGACCTTTAATGATTGGCGATAGCTCACGCAGTGGGGCAGCCAAAATGTTGGCAACAACAACGTCAGCAATCATGTTTTCAGGTTGATCTTGTGGAAGGTAGACATGCAGTTGGTCAGCAACGCCATTACGTTCGGCGTTGTCTTTAGATGCAACGAGAGCTTGAGGATCAATGTCGATCCCAATCACTTTTTCTGCGCCTAGTTTGATCGCTGCGATCGCAAGGATGCCTGAACCACAACCGAAATCGATCACAGTTTTACCTGCAAGATCGATGCTTTCTAGCCACTCTAAGCAAAGCGCAGTCGTTGGGTGAGTTCCCGTGCCGAATGCAAGACCTGGATCAAGCAGAACGTTCACCGCTTCAGGATCTGGCACATCACGCCAGCTTGGGCAAATCCACAGACGTTCACCGAACTGCATTGGGTGGAAGTTATCCATCCATTCACGTTCCCAGTCTTTATCTTCAAGTTGTTCTACTTTGTGTGCAAAACCTTCAGCAAGCATGCCACTTGCTTTAATTTGACTCACAATAAATTGAGTGTCCGCTTCTGCGTCGTACAGTGCGAGGATATCAATATCACCCCATAAGCGAGTTTCGCCAGGAAGAGGTTCAAAGATCGGCGTATCTTTCGCATCTAAGAAGGTAACAGATAGTGCGCCAGTCTCTTCCATAAGCATGTCGCTGACCATTTCGGCGTTTTCTTTGGTCGCATTGAGTTTGATTTGAATCCAAGGCATGAGTCGGTACTCTTAACGTGGGTGAATCGAATAATGGCGCAGAGTGTAGCAGCCAGAAATAGAAATGCCCACGTAATGTGGGCATTTTGCTCAATTTGGCGAACGAATTATTGCAAGCCGAGCTTCTTCTCAAGGTAGTGGATGTTAGCGCCACCGTGTTGGAAGTTTTCGTCGTTCATGATTGAGATTTGTAGCGGTACGTTGGTTTTAATGCCTTCAACGATCATCTCGCCAAGTGCATTTTTCATACGTGCAATCGCCACATCACGGTTTTCGCCATACGTGATCAGCTTACCAATCATTGAATCGTAGTGAGGCGGCACTGTGTAGCCCGTGTAGATGTGAGATTCCCAACGAACACCCATACCGCCAGGCGCATGGAAGCGCTCGATCTTACCTGGTGACGGTAGGAATCGCACTGGATCTTCTGCGTTGATACGGCATTCGATCGCGTGGCCACGGATCTTAATATCATCTTGAGTAAATGATAATGGTTGGCCAGCGGCAACACGAAGCTGCTCTTTGATCAAATCAACGCCAGTTACCATTTCAGTGACTGGGTGTTCTACTTGAATACGAGTATTCATTTCGATGAAGTAGAATTCGCCGTTTTCGTATAGGAATTCGAACGTACCTGCACCGCGGTAACCAATCTCAAGACAAGCGCGTGTACAACGCTCACCGATGTACTTACGCATTTCTTCAGTAATGCCTGGTGCTGGTGCTTCTTCCACCACTTTCTGGTGACGACGCTGCATAGAACAATCACGTTCACCTAGGTGGATTGCGCCGCCTTGGCCATCAGCAATGATCTGAACTTCAACGTGACGTGGGTTTTCTAGGAATTTCTCCATGTAAACCACATCATTGTTGAACGCCGCTTTTGCTTCTGCACGCGTCATCGCGATAGATTGTGCTAGTTCCGCTTCGCTACGAACCACACGCATACCACGACCGCCGCCGCCGCCAGACGCTTTGATGATGACTGGGTAACCAATGCGTTTCGCGTGAGCTTTGTTCTTCACTTCATCGTTATCAAGTGGGCCATCAGAACCTGGAACACAAGGTACGCCCGCTTTTTTCATTGCGTTGATCGCTGACACCTTGTCACCCATCATGCGAATGGTATCCGCTTTAGGGCCAACGAAGATAAAGCCACTACGTTCAACTTGTTCTGCGAAGTCTGCGTTCTCAGAAAGGAAGCCGTACCCTGGGTGGATTGCTACAGCACCCGTCACTTCAGCCGCTGAAATGATGCGTGGGATATTTAGGTAGCTATCAATACCGCGAGCAGGACCAATACAGATAGATTCATCTGCTAGCAAGACATGCTTAAGATCACGGTCAGCAGTAGAGTGTACCGCGACGGTTTTGATGCCGAGCTCTTTACATGCACGAAGGATGCGAAGTGCGATCTCGCCTCGGTTCGCGATGACTAATTTATCTAGCATAGCTTCAGCCTCGATTATTCGATTACAACTAGTGGCTGGTCAAATTCAACCGTTTGGCCGTCTTCAACTAGGATTGCCGTAATAACACCAGACTTGTCTGCTTCGATTTGGTTCATCATTTTCATCGCTTCAACGATACAAATCGTGTCGCCAGCGTTCACGCTTTGGCCTACTTCGATGAATGACTTAGATTCAGGGCTTGGTGAGCGGTAAAATGTACCAACCATTGGCGAAAGAACTTGGTGACCTGCAGGGGCTGCCGGTGCTGCTACTTCTGCCACAGCAACCGGTGCTGCTACTGGTGCAGGCGCTGCTACTGGCGCAGGTGCTGCATAGTGGATTGGTGCGTGTACAGGTGCTGCGCCGTGGCGACTGATGCGTACTGACTCTTCACCTTCAGAGATTTCTAGTTCAGCAATACCAGACTCTTCAACTAGTTCAATCAGTTTCTTAATTTTACGGATATCCATCTTTATCTTTCTCTTTATCTTGTGAGTAAGACAACCCGTTAGGGTCGCAGAGTGTTAGGTTACTTTGCCTGCAGGTGTTTAATCGCTGCCGACAGAGCGAATTCGTAGCCTTGTGCGCCTAAACCGCAAATTACCCCTTGTGCTTTATCGGACAAGTAAGAGTGATGGCGGAATGGTTCTCGAGCATGCACATTGGACAAATGTATTTCTATAAACGGGATCGAGACACCTAATAGTGCATCGCGCAATGCGACGCTAGTGTGCGTGAATGCCGCGGGATTAATCAGAATAAAATCCACGTGATTATAAGCGGCGTGGATCGCTTCGATTAACTCATACTCACGATTAGTTTGGAGATGTTCAAACTCAATATCGGCTTGCTTAGCTTGCTCAGCCAAGGTCGTAACGATTTGCTCAAGTGTCTGTGAGCCATAGTGGCCAGGCTCGCGCAACCCCAAAAGGTTAAGGTTTGGGCCATTCAGAAGTAGAATACGTGACTTTGCTGACATTGTGCTGACATCTTCCTTTATCGTGAGTGGAAATTACATATTCCTAAATATACGATAAATCATCACGACTTTTCATTATCAATCGTGCGATTTTTAAAAAATCGTCAAAGATTATAGCTAATTCACAGCAATTAGCAGCAATTTACTGGTCTAATCACTCATGTTCAGCTTTTGAAACTGCAACTGAGGTAACAGAAATGCGGTGTTGATAAGTAAAGATGGGCGTGATTAATGAGAGCCAGACAAAAAAAGAACCGCCTAAATAGGCGGTTCTTGATGATGTTTTGAGGATTAAGCGAGTTCGGCTTTTTCTGCGATAAGTTTTTCTACTACGCCTGGATCGGCGAGAGTTGAAGTGTCCCCGAGATTACTGGTATCGCCAGCGGCAATTTTACGCAGAATTCGACGCATGATCTTACCTGAACGCGTTTTTGGTAATGAGTCGGTCCAGTGCAGTACATCCGGTGTCGCAATTGGGCCAATCTCTTTGCGTACCCAGTCTTTTACTTCTTTATGTAACTCTGCTGATGGGTATTCACCATCATTGAGGGTGATGTAAGCGTAAATCGCTTGGCCTTTGATGTCGTGTGGAATACCGACAATCGCGGCTTCGGCAATCTTATGATGCGCCACTAATGCTGATTCAACTTCCGCAGTCCCCATGCGGTGGCCAGATACATTGAGTACGTCATCAACACGACCGGTGATCCAGTAGTAACCATCTTCGTCACGGCGAGCGCCGTCACTGGTGAAGTACATGCCTTTGAAGGTTGAGAAGTAGGTTTGCTCAAATCGTTCATGATCACCATAAACGGTCCGCATTTGACCAGGCCATGAGTCGAGAATAACCAGGTTACCTTCTGCAGCCGTTTCTTCAATGATGTTCCCCATGTTATCAACCAGCGCAGGTTGTACACCAAAGAACGGTAAGGTTGCAGAACCCGGTTTGAGATCGGTCGCGCCAGGTAGTGGGGCAATCAGAATGCCGCCCGTTTCGGTTTGCCACCAAGTATCAACAATCGGTGAGCTTTCGTTGCCGATGGTCTTGTAGTACCACTCCCATGCTTCTGGGTTGATCGGCTCACCCACCGAACCCATGATGCGCAGACTTGAGCGAGATGTACCATCAACCGCTTCGGTGCCTTTCGCCATCAGAGCACGAATAGCAGTTGGTGCAGTATACAGAATATTGACTTGGTGCTTATCGACCACTTCACTCATTCGATTGGTTTTCGGGTAGTTTGGTACGCCTTCAAATAGAATGGTTTTTGCACCGTTAGCCAGTGGCCCATAAATCAGGTAGGTATGGCCGGTAATCCAGCCTACATCGGCGGTACACCAGAAGGTTTCGCCTTCTTGGTAGTCAAACACGTATTTAAACGTCATGGTGGCGTAAACAAGATAGCCACCAGTGGTGTGCAGTACGCCTTTTGGTTTGCCGGTCGATCCTGACGTGTAAAGAATAAACAGTGGATCTTCGGCTTTCATCTCTTCTGGTGGACAATGCTCTGGAACATTCGCTGTCGCTTCGTGCCACCAAACATCGCGATGTTCATGCCAATCGACATCACCGCCTGTGCGTTGAAATACGATGACTTTTGAAATGGTTTTGACGTCTGGGTTCGTGAGAGCTTCATCGACATTTTTCTTCAATGGTACTGCTCGGCCGCCACGCACGCCTTCATCTGCCGTGATCACGATTTTTGCATCGGAATCAATAATTCGTCCAGAAAGTGCTTCAGGTGAAAACCCCCCGAAGACCACGGTATGCACCGCCCCGATACGAGTACACGCTAACATTGCCACTGCCGCTTCTGGCACCATTGGCATGTAAAGACAAACCACGTCACCTTTACGTACACCTTGTTCTTTCAGGGCATTCGAAAATTGGCACACTTCTTTGTACAGCTGGTTAAAGGTTAGCGTTTTATCGTCGGCAGGATCATCGCCTTCCCAGATAATCGCGACTTCATCGCCGCGCTTGGCGAGATGACGGTCAATACAGTTAGCAGAAACGTTGAGCGTGCCATCTTCAAACCAACGAATATCGACATGTCCGGTGTCAAACGAAGTGCTTTTTACTTGGGTGAATGGTTTGATCCAATCTACGATTTTGCCGTGTTCGCCCCAAAAACCTTCAGGATCAGAAACAGACTGTTGGTACATGGCCAAGTAGGTCTCTTTATCCGCATGTGTATTCGCTTTGATATTTTCTTTGACCGGATAAATGTGGGCTTCACTCATTGTTTCTCTCCTTGTAAATTCCTATGCTTCCTTTGACCTTTCTAGGGTGACGGTCAGAGGTTACATCCCTATTTCGTCGTCACGATGGCAACGAGCCCAATCGGATAACGAATAGCAATGTCCTAACTTTCAATCACAACGGCTATTTCCACAATTAGACTTTAGGATTAGGGGGAAGAGATAAAGGGGATGGGGCTGGGAAGAAGATGCGGGATGTACCGCATCTATAGTGGTTATGATTGATAAGGAAAGTTTAGACTGGGCAGATCGCCTCTGGTTAAGCGCACAAACACGAGGGCAGCAGAAATGGCATCTTGCAAAGCATCATGCTTGTCTTGCATTGGAAGATCGAGGTGCTTACAAATTGCATCTAAACTTAAGTCGAAGTAGGCATTCGGTAAATGCTGCTCCAATTTGTCATGGTAGATCTGGCTCACTTCAATTAAGGGATTGGGCAGAGGAAATCCGAGCTGCTTACGGCAGGCGATATCGAGAATTTTTTTGTCGTAACGGATGTGATAGCCCACTAATGGCCGGTTGCCGATAAATTCCAGTAATTGGAGTAGGGCCTGCTTTTCATCCAGACCCCCTTCAAGATCTTGATGGCGCATTCGGTGAATGCGCACGGAACTCGAATCCAGCGATTGTGGTGCTCGCAAGCGGACTTCAAAAGGTTGGCTGGTGATAATTCGATTGCCAATGATCTTAGTCGCCGCGATCGTAACCAGTTCTGCTCGCTTGGGATCAAGGCTGGTGGTTTCACAATCAAGTGAGACATATTCTCCTTTTTCCAAAGCACCAAAGTAGTGTTGGAAAGGGGAGTCTTTCAATTTGTAGTGCCAATAGCGGCGCAGTAACCCGTTCATCGCGCTCTCCTTAATCCCTAATCTGATAATGATAACCAAGGAATTGTTTAAACTTTTTCACCACATGGAAGCTGTGGCGCAGTAAATCTCGTTCACTACGCTCGAGTTGTTTGAGGTCGAGTCGGTTATGGCTGTGCTGGTTGTCTAGTTGTTGGTTGAGACGCAGTTTAAAAAACAGTTTGAGCGCTTCCGTGAGATTGTCGGCAGTGTCGGGTTCCAGAATGTTTTTCTTTGCTAATGCTTCGATGCGAGCAAAGGTGTTCTTATCGGTAATGTGGTATTCGAGCGATAAGGTGCGAATGCCATGGACGATTGGAAAGATACCGCCACTTTTGACGTCGAGCCCTTGTTTGTCGTTTTTGACGTTACCAAATAAGGTCAGTGGCAATGAAAATTGTAAGGCTGGACGCGTAAAGTCTTGCAGGGTGAGCATGTTGTTGACCATGATTTGATGTAAGTGGTCACTTATCGGCCCAAGCAGGTCTTTGTTGCCGCCCACAGCATGAGCGTCGGCCATAATGGCGAGCTTCATCACCTGTGCTGCACTGGCGGCTTTTGACCAAGAAGAGAGGGTTTGCTTCCATTCAGTTTGGCTTTTTACCCAATCCGGATTATTCACCATGACGTTGCCTGGACAGAGTGGGTAGCCTAACCGCTGCAGTGTGTGAGTGAGCTTGTTCATGATGACATTGCATTGTGGCCATTCGAGTCCATCCCTCAGGATCAGTGCGTTATCTTGATCGGTTTTCACTACCTGCTCACCACGCCCTTCTGATCCTAGAACGATTAAGCAGCAATGATCATGCAGTGCTGGTGGGATGGTCAGCTCAAAAGCTTTTTCAATGATTTGTTCATTGATCGCAGAGATCAGTTCCATGATAAATCGCGTGCGAATCCCATGGCTTAAAAGGCTCTCGACCAACTGACGTTGGCGATTAGAGGCGACCGCAAGTTCTTCCACACTATTTGCCCTTGCAATCGTCAGTGTTAATACGTGGGAGTGAGTCGAAAATGCGCTGAGGATCTCAATCATATCGAGCATGCCAATGGGGCGCTGGCCGTCCCACACCATCAAGCGCTTTAAGCGATGGCGGGTCATCGTCATCATGGCATTAAATAAGTAATCATGTTCATCGACGTGAAGGACTGGATAAGTCGCAATGTTACCGACCGGTGTATCGAGCGGTAAGCGATCGATCATGACCGCATGCAGCATATTGGTTCGAGTGATGATGCCATAAGGCATGTCTGGCTTGGTATTGGCAAGGCGTTGATCATCATCGGAAAGGGTAATTAGCGCAGCATCGAGAGCGTTTGATTTGAGAATTTCCGTGACTTTATCGATCGGTAAATCATGCGATAAGATCATTGGCGGGTGATAAATGTCGCTATCGACTTTCGTTAGGATAAATTCGGCGAGGTTTTTTTGCTGCTGAGCGGCGTCTAACAAGGCTTGGCGTTTGGCGAGATTATTATCGAAATAGGCCGCGAATTGTCCATTGTTCTCGTATAAATCTAGAAATACGGACTTGGGCAATAAATAACAAAGAGTATCTTCGAGTGCGAAATAATGGTGGCGGATTTTATTGTCTAGTAATGCCCTCACATCAAAGAGATCATCGTTAGCATAATGTGCAAAGATGGTGCGGTCTTCTGCTGATTGTTCTTCAACTGCGCCCTTGATGACAATGTGTAGGTGGGTGCATTGATGGCCACTTTGTAAGATGATCTCGCGCGCTCTGAAATAGGCAACGTCAAGCGAGGCGCGTAACGTTTTTTGCTGAACGGCGGTTAGCCGATCAAACGGAGGCGATTGCATATTGAATTTCTCAGGCATGAGATACCTTCCAATGACAATAGAAGAAGTCTTTAGTGTGACAAGTTTCACCATTTTCACCAGACGACTTTGGTCGAAGCGCTATTCTCTCCGCACGATCAATGCGGAAAAAGGTGAAAAGATAATCTTCCCTTTTTATTCCCCGGTGCTCATTGGATAATGGCAATAGATCCTATTGTTATTTTTGAGGTTTTCATGTTTTCCCCCACTCCTTATGGCTGGATATCCCAGTATTTCATCGGCTTTTTCTTTGCATATGGTGTCTATTTGCCATTTTGGGCGTTGTGGTTTGAAGAGCAGGGTGTATCGCCGACCGATATCGGCTTGTTAGTTGGTATCGGCTTCGCAACGCGATGCGTTGCCAATATGGTGATCACGCCTCGTCTGCATAAAGTGGAACACCTTATGCCAGCATTGCGTTGGCTGACCTTTGCGGCATTACTGTTTGTTGGCTTTCATTTCTTTACTGGCGGCAATTTCTGGCTAATGGCGCTAGCAACCGTGTTATTCAATGCGTGCCTTGGGCCGATCATTCCGTTGTCTGATGCGATGGCAAACTACTATTCACGTCTTAAGATGCTGGATTATGGTCGAACGCGTCTTTGGGGTTCACTCGCGTTTATTGCGGGCTCGACTGTTGTGGGTGTGCTGGTGGCGCGTTATGGCACCGATATGATTTTGTATACCGCTTTGGCCGGCATTTTTGTTGCGTTGGTGATCGGTATGCGCAATACCAATCCAATGCCTGTTACCGTGTCGGAGTCTCAAGCGGAACGACCTAAGCTGACTGAATTATTGCGTGATAGCGCGGTGGTGAAATTTTTGGTTTTGGTGGCCTTGATTCAAGGCAGTCATGCTGCTTATTACAGTTTCAGTACCATCTACTGGAAAGATGCCGGTTACTCTGAAGAGATCATTGGTTATTTGTGGAGCCTTGGTGTGGCTTCCGAAGTGGCAGTGTTTGCATTAAGTAAGCGCATGTTTGCTGGATGGTCACTACGGATGCTATTCGTGGTTGCTGCGCTTGGCGTTACCCTTCGTTGGGGGTTAACGGCATCCACGACAGTATTATTGGCGTTGGTTGCGATTCAATTGCTGCATGGCGTGACGTTTGCGATGGCACATATTGCCGCGATTCAATATATCCAAGCTCAAGAGCAACGTAAAATGGTGGCATTGCAAGCGCTCTACAATGCGATTCCGCTTGGGGCCTTTATTGCGTTGATGACTGCTCTAAGTGGCTGGGGATATGAAAACTGGGGAGCCAATGTCTTCTGGGCAATGGCGGCGATGGGGATTGTGGCGGTATTTGTCAAACTTGAACCAAGCGAACGTAACAGCCAAGACGGCCAGGCAATGAAAGATGAGCCGGAAGCACAGAATTAACTTCAACTGATTGATATTTAATCATACAGTTTGTTTAATAAACCTCTCTCTGGAGAGGTTTTTTTATAAGCGTTTTTCATAAACAAAGGATATCGCATGCAAGGATGGCTAGTGATTCCCGTATCACTGATGTATCTCGGGTTGCTGTTTTTGATCGCTTGGTATGGCGATAAACAGAATAAGTGGCTCGCCAAGTGGCGGCCCTGGATTTATAGCTTATCCATTGCCGTTTACTGTACTTCTTGGACCTTCTACGGCACGGTGGGACAGGCCAGTAATAACCCATGGTCTTTCCTGCCTATCTATTTGGCGCCCATTCTGGTTTTTACTTTTGGTTGGCGAGTGCTCGCTCGGCTCATTTTGGTGGCCAAGCGTGAGCATATTACTTCTATCGCGGATTTTATTGCCGCTCGTTATGGTAAATCTCAAGGCTTAGCGGTGGTGATCACCTTGATTGCCGTCGTGGGGATTTTGCCTTATATCGCGCTGCAATTGCGTGGTATCACCATGGGATTGGAAGTGATCGCGCCTGAGTTGCAAGCCAAAGCTCAGTGGGGCATTTTTGATGTGTCGTGGTTTGTGGTGATAGCCTTAGCCGCTTTCACCATGTTGTTTGGTACGCGCCATATTGATAATACCGAACATCATCGCGGCATGATGATGGCGATTGCGTTTGAATCTGTGATTAAGCTGGTGGCCTTCTTAGTGGTTGGCTGTTTTATCTTGTTTATGGTGCTTAATCGAGATGATATCGCCTTAATGGATATCGCCGCGCAAACCTACCAGTCGCCGAATATCGCCACATTAGTTATCCATACTTTTCTGACCATGATGGCCATTCTGTGTTTACCTCGACAGTTTCATACTATGGTGGTGGAAAATGAGCGAGCCCAAGACCTGCATACGGCGCGTTGGTTATTTCCCCTTTATTTAGTCTTGATGGGACTCTTTGTGCTGCCAGTCGCTTGGGTTGGCCAAGCTTTATTAGGCGGTGTTAGCCCTGATACCTATGTGATTAGTTTACCGATGTCTGTCGGTGCGACCGATATGGCGCTATTGGCCTTTTTAGGGGGCACATCGGCGGCCAGTGGCATGGTGATTGTGTCTACTATCGCTTTGGCCATCATGGTTTCTAATGATTTAGTGATGCCGTTATTACTACGCAGAATGAAATTGACTCAGCGCGATCATCGTCAGTTTTCAGGGTTACTGCTGGTGATTCGCCGTGGTTTAATTTTATTGTTATTGCTTGGCGCATGGGGCTTTTACCAAGTGTTGGGCAATATCCATTCACTTTCTGCAATTGGTTTCCTTTCGTTTGCGGCCATTAGTCAGTTTGCTCCAGCGTTGCTCGGCGGGATGTATTGGCGCCAGGGCAATCGCAAGGGGGTATACGTTGGTCTGTCACTCGGATTTACTTTGTGGCTAATCACCTTGATGGGCGCAACGGATATGTTGGCAGGTGACAGCCACAGTAATTTATTGCTATGGATCATCGAGCCTCCGCAATACTTGGCCAATATTGGTATTCAAAGCTCTGATTGGGGCATTGTGCTCAGCTTGATGATGAATACGTTGTGCTATGTGTTTGTTTCTTCCATCACCCGAGCAAGTCTAAGTGAACGCTTACAGTCGGCCTCGTTCATTGGTACGCCGCTACCTGAAAGTGAAAATATCAGTCTTTATCAAAGCCGCGTGACGGTGAGTGAATTGGAAATGTTGGCCTCGCGTTTTGTCGGCCGAACTCGAGTGCGTTCCGCTTTCCAACAATTTTGGGGGCAACAGCGTGAAACCTTGATGCCCAACCAGCAAGCGCCTTCTAGCCTGATTCGTCATACCGAGCGAGTGTTGGCTGGGGTGTTTGGTGCATCCTCGGCCAAGTTAGTGCTTACTTCCGCTTTGCAAGGGCGAAACATGCAGCTTGAAGAAGTCGCGACCATCGTTGATGAAGCTTCCGAGTTATACGATTTCAGTCGTGGTTTACTGCAAGGGGCAATTGAACACATTGGCCAAGGGATTGCGGTGGTGGATAAACAATTGCGCTTGGTGGCGTGGAATCAACGTTATCTTGAACAATTTGAGTTTCCCGTCGGGCTGATTCAAGTTGGTCGCCCGATTGCTGATGTGATTCGCCATAATGCGCAGCAAGGGCTGTGTGGGCCGGGTGATCCTGAAGAACACGTGCGCCGCCGTATTTACCATCTAGAGCAAGGTTCACGGCATACCTCTTCTCGTATCCGTGCTGATGGTCGTGTGATTGAAGTGCAGGGTAACCCGATGCCTGGTGGCGGATTTGTGATGAGTTTTACGGATATCACCGTGTTCCGTAATGCAGAGCGTGCGTTGAAAGAAGCGAATGAAACGTTAGAAGAGCGCGTACTCATACGAACTCAAGAGCTTGAGCAACTGAATAAACAATTGGTGTCTGCGACTCAGCGTTCAGAGCACGAATCAAAATCGAAATCTCGCTTTTTAGCTGCGGTCAGTCATGATCTTATGCAGCCGCTCAATGCGGCGCGCCTGTTTGCTTCTTCATTGTCGGAAGTGGCAAAGGAGAGCGAGAGCAAACAACTCGCGACACATATCGAAAGCGCTTTAGAAGCTGCAGAAGATTTGATCGGGGATTTACTGGATATCTCTCGCTTGGAATCGGGTAAGTTGGATGTCAATGTGTATGGCTTTGCGATTAACGATGTTTTGTCGAATCTGAATGCGGAATTTAGTGCTTTAGCCAAACAGCAACAGATTGAATTTAGCTTACTCCCAAGTCAGCATTTGGTGCAATCGGACCCTAAATTACTGCGTCGCGTGATTCAAAACTTTTTAACCAACGCATTTCGATACAGCCCGAAAGGAAAAGTCTTGCTCGGTGTTCGCCATGCAGGTGATTGTGTGCGGATCGAAGTATGGGATAACGGATTCGGAATTGATGAAGATAAGCAACAAGAGATCTTTGAAGAATTCAATCGTGGCAGTCAGGTCCGTTCGGATCAAGGGCTAGGTCTAGGGCTGGCCATTTCTAAAGGGATTGCCAGTGTGTTAGGTCATCAGATCGCGATGCGATCATGGCCGGGTAAAGGCAGTGTTTTTTCGATCACACTGAAACGAGCAAAGTCAGTGGCTCCACAGTTGACGGTCGTTTCGCCGCAAGCCGTGTCAGATCTCAGTCATCTCAATGTGTTATGTGTCGATAATGAACCCGAGATTTTGATCGGCATGGATCAATTGTTAGCGCGCTGGGGATGTCATGTACGTACGGCGACCGATATTGTCGGTAGCTTAAAAGCCATCGATGAAGATTGGATCCCAGATGTGATCTTGTCAGACTATCGACTCGACCATGGTCGTACCGGATTGGAAGTGCTGCAGCAGTGCCGTTTACGACTGGGCGATAGCTTCGTTGGTGTGATCATCAGTGCAGATAGAACGGCGGATATGCTGGATGGCATAAAATCAAATGGCTTCAACTTTATTCCGAAGCCGGTTAAGCCATTAAAGTTGCGGGCGATATTAAACCGCTCTGCATAATGTTGGGCATGATGAGCGAGCGATTTAATTTGAATCGCTCAGTAGCGTTTCATATTTGACGAAAGCCATTTGTGTATCACCGTAATAGAGCACGCCATCAGATTGAATCGCAACACGTAACCAACTCTCTGGTGAGGATGGGGCTGGTAAGGTAATTGACCATAATTTGCCAGTGTTATCCGCTGATTGCATGCTCACTGGTGTGCCCATTTCATCTTGACTATCAACCATCGAGAGCTTAACGCCTTCGAGTGGAAAGCTCGCGGTTAATGAGAGCTCAAGCGCATTATTCGCGAGATTTTCTGAGCGAAATTTCACTTTAAACTCGCCATTTTCCATATCACATAAACCACTGGTATAACGGCAGTTTGATTTGCTGACGAGTTTATAATCTTGGCCTTCTTTAGCGGCGTGCGGTTTTTCGCTCAGTGCGAGATCAGTGCCTAAATAGGCAAGAATAGAGAGAATTGGGGCGACCAACAGTGCAATGATGATGTGCTTGTTTTTAAACATAGAGGCTTCCTTGCAGCTACGATATAAGGCGAAATGTATACCAATTTGGTTAAGTCGTTATGCCTTTCAAAGGTGGAATCAACCAACACAATATGAAGCATTGAGGGCGAGTGTTAACTGCTTGCCCTTATCCGGTTCGATAGCGCGACTTATTCAGATTGATACAAGATAAACAGAGTGAGTTGAATAAAAAAGCCCCCGAAGGGGCTTTTGTGGTTTGGGTTAGATTTTAGTGGTCAACAGCGTCGCCAGCGCCTGCCGGAACACGTACGTGTTCAACCAAGTCTTTCACTTCTTGCGGTGTTTCTGCTGTTACACGTGATACCGCGAAGGCCACGATGAAGTTGAAGAGTGCGCCAATAGCACCAAATGCATTGGGTTCGATACCGAAGAACCAGTTGCTACCCCAGCTTTGTAGGTATGTCCAATCAGCAACAAATAGGATGCCTTTGTGTTGGAATACATAGAATAGCGTAATGGTGATACCTGCAATCATACCGGCAATGGCGCCTTCCTTGTTGATGCTCTTACTAAAGATACCCATCATCAACGCAGGGAAGATCGAGGACCCGGCAAGGCCAAATGCCAGAGCCACCGTACCGGCTGCGAAGCCTGGTGGATTGAGGCCGAGATAGCCGGCGACCCCAATCGCGACCGCCATCGCGATACGACTTGCCATCAGTTCTTTCTTCTCAGAGATATTTGGATTAATCACGCCTTTTATCAAGTCATGTGATATCGCGGACGATATTGCCAATAGCAACCCGGCGGCGGTTGATAGCGCGGCAGCAAGACCACCGGCAGCCACTAATGCGATAACCCAGTTTGGTAGTTTCGCAATTTCAGGGTTAGCCAGTACCATGATGTCACGGTCTACTTTCAGCTCGTTCGTTTCTGGGCTTGAAGTGTATTCGATAAGGCCGTCGCCGTTCTTATCATCAAAGCCAAGTAGGCCCGTTTTTTCCCAGTTCTTGAACCAATCTGGACGCTCATCGTAGGCAAGGTGTTTGCCCGGAGCAGGATTGACCGTATCCATTAGGTTTAGACGTGCCATTGCAGAGACGGCAGGTGCTGTCGTGTAAAGAATGGCAATGAACAGTAGCGCGTAGCCTGCCGAGGTACGAGCATCACGCACTTTCGGTACCGTGAAGAAACGAATAATCACGTGAGGTAAACCTGCCGTACCGATCATGAGAGACATGGTGTAAACGAACATGTTGAGTGTGTCACCGCGCACATGGGTGGTGTATTCACTGAAGCCGAGTTCGGTTACCACTTGGTCGAGTCGGTCGAGCAGATAAACATCGGTACCGGAAATGGTGCTCCCTAAGCCAATTTGCGGTAGTGGGTGGCCAGTCAGTTGCAGAGAGATAAAGATTGCTGGAATAGTGTAAGCAAGAATGAGTACGCAATATTGTGCAATCTGCGTGTAGGTGATGCCTTTCATGCCGCCCATAACGGCGTACATAAACACGATACACATACCGATGAGTAGACCCGTTGCGTAATCCACTTCAAGGAAGCGACCAAATGCAACGCCAACGCCTTTCATTTGACCGATAACGTAAGTGGTTGATGCGATGATTAAACAAATAACCGCCACGATACGCGCAGTTTTTGAGTAGAAGCGCTCACCGATAAACTCAGGTACGGTAAATTTACCGAATTTACGTAGGTAAGGCGCAAGAAGTAGAGCGAGTAGTACATAGCCGCCAGTCCAACCCATGAGGAAGACTGAACCGCCGTACCCCATAAAGGCAATAAGACCGGCCATTGAGATAAATGATGCTGCTGACATCCAGTCAGCGGCTGTCGCCATGCCATTAGCGATTGGGTTTACGCCGCCGCCCGCGACATAAAACTCTTTAGTTGAGCCAGCTCGAGCCCAAATAGCGATACCAATGTAGAGGAGAAATGTCGATCCTACTACGAGGTAAGTGATTGTTTTCAAATCCATCTGAGTTGCTCCTTACTCATCTACACCAAATTCTTTGTCAATTCTTCGCATTTTCCACGCGTAGTAGAAAATGATCGCTAGGAAGGTGTAAATAGATCCTTGCTGAGCAAACCAGAAACCCAGTTTGTAGCCACCGAGTTGAAATTGGTTGAGTTGATCAACAAATAGAATCCCACAGCCGAAAGATACGACAAACCAAATGACCATTAAGCCGATCATCAGTCTTACGTTCTTTTGCCAGTAAGCTTTGGCGCGTTCCTGACTTTCAAATGCCATTGCCGTCTCCTTACGCATGTTCGTTGTTAATGAAATGTTTCAAGAAGTACAATAGCAGCGAGCGTAAGAGAGTGCTCTTCAACTTTAGTCGGTAGGGTTTTTAGATAAAGGCTTATAAATTCAGAGGTTTGTGATTATTGGCGGGTGTGGGTGATTGTTAATTTCATGTTAACTTAGCCGAAAGTATAATGCTATCGGCTAAGTCTTGATAACAGGATCACACAATATAGAAGTCGCGAATGCCCATTAACAAATTATTAAGCGCAACGGCCGCCAGAATGAGGCCCATTACTCGGCTAATAATGGCCGCTCCGACGTTACCGATTACTTTATGTATATGGCTACCAGCAAGTAAAAACAGCAAGGTAATTAAGAGCACTGCGACCATGACGCCCGCGGTAATGACTTGATCAATGAATGAGTAGCGATGGTTGTCGGTTAGCATCACAATCGCCATCATCGCCCCTGGTGAGGCAATCGAAGGTATCGCTAGGGGGTAAACCGCCAAATCTGCGAGATCGGAATGGCTAACATCTTGGGTCAGCTTTTGTTCTTGATCTGGCTTACTTTCACCAAAGATCATCGTCAGGGCAAACAGCAGTAGAACCAAGCCGCCCGCCGCTTGAAAAGCAGGTAACGGAATTTGCATGGCTTCCAGTAATAATTGACCGACTAAAAGAAAGAACAACAGAATGCCGGTTGCAATCGCGACGGCCTTTAAGGCGACGATGCGGCGCTGTTTAGCGGTGAGATGATGAGTTTGAGATAAATAAACAGGAACGGAACCGATAGGATCGATCACCGCCCAAAGTACGACGAATTGAGTAATGATAATACTAAGCAACGCAGTGTCTCCCAGAGTTGAGTGCTTCCCACCAAAACTCGAATTGTTTAGGTGGCGTTAACAGAGGGATGGTCAAAGGGCGAAACTTTCGACCAACCTGAGTCTAGCAAACTTGATGAGGCAACAAGTTAACGCTGGGTTAATTACAACCGATTAATTACGATTCAGACTCTAACTGCTGCAGCAGAATAACGGCTTGTGTTCGGTTTTTAACGCCAAGCTTTCGGAAAATAGCGGTCATATGTGCTTTGATCGTTGCTTCGGAAACGTTGAGTTCATAAGCGATTTGCTTATTGAGTAGGCCGTCTGACAGCATGCCCAAGACCTTATATTGCTGCGGAGTAAGGGTTGAGATCTTTTCAGCCAGATCGTTGCAGGCGGCATTATTGGTGATCAAACCCTCTGGAAAGAAGGGGTCACCATCGAGTACCTTGTTAAGTGCACTGATCAGCTCACGCATATCGCTCGATTTAGGAATAAAGCCAAACGCGCCATGGCTTTTCACTTGCGTCACCACGCTTGGTTCTTCACTCGCAGACACGACGACAATGGGTAGGTCTGGGTATTCTGCTCGCAATTGCATTAAGCCAGACATACCGTTGGCGCCCGGCATTTTAAGGTCGAGCAGCAATAAATCGGGATCAGGTTCTTTTGCCAATAAAGTGAGTAACGCTTCTAAAGAATCCGCTTCAAGAAGGTTTGCCCCACTGATCGCCATATGGATTGATTGAAATAGCGCGTTGCGAAATAGCGGATGGTCATCGGCGATAAGGATGGTGTAAGTCGAGTCCATGACGTTAATCACTTATTGTAATTTAGTTAATGGAATTATTGTGCCGATTCGCTTAGCGAACAATGCTTATCCATTAAAAGTCTGAACTAAATCGGGTTTTACTGCGGAATTGAAAGAATCACACCGGTGTATACACACCGATGTGAAGTGGTGGTGTATTTAGAGTTTATGGTTTTCCAAATGCGTGATAAACGGTTCGGCCGCCATAAAACCCGTCACGCGAGCCTGGTTGATGTGTACACCCTCGGCATTCCAAAACTCAATCGTCGGCAAGCCAAGCACCTGCATTTTTTGCAATAGTTCAATGTCTTGCATTTGGTTGTTGGTCACATCCGCTTGCAGCAAGACGAAGCTTTGCAGCTTATTGGCGACTTGCGCATCGTGGAAGGTGTATTTCTCAAACTCTTTACAGGCGACGCACCAGTCGGCATAGAAATCAAGCATGACGGGTTTGCCAGCCAGCTTCGCTGCTGCCAATTGCTGCTCTAATTCACTGGTGTTGCTGACGCGAATAAACTCAATATTTTGGCTCTCCGTTTGGTGCTGAGGGTTAAACCAATAATTCAGTAATGGTTGAGCTGACGCGAACAGTCCTAGCACGGCAATAATACCGATGGTGCTTTGCTTCCACCCGCCAAACGGCAGTTGGTTTTTGATGTGATACAGCCAACCAAACGCGACGATACCCAGCAGCGCCCACAGACCAGTGGCCCATAATTCTGGCAAGATACGTTCAAGTAAAAATAGCGGGGCAGCGAGCAGAATAAAGCCGAAGAACACCTTCACGGTATCCATCCAACCACCGGCCTTCGGTAGCAGTTTATTGCCGAATACCGCGGCTAACATCAATGGAATCCCCATCCCCATCGCGAGCGCATAAAGAGCGACCGCTCCGGTGAGTAGGTCACCACTTTGTGCAACATACAATAGCGCGCCAGACAGTGGTGCTGTGGTGCATGGCGAACAAACGAGACCGGAAATTGCGCCCATCGCGAACACGCCAAGCGAGCTACCACCTTGTTGTTTGTTGCTCAGGCCGCTGAGCCAAGTCTGTACACTGGATGGCAATTGCAATGTATAAGCACCAAACATAGACAGTGCTAAAGTCACGAATAGAACACTCAAACCAATGAGGACGTAAGGATGCTGCATCGCTGCTTGGAATTGCATGCCTGCGGAGGCAACCACTAACCCTAGCAGTGTGTAAGTGAGCGCCATGCCTTGCACGTAAATGAAAGAGAGGCCAAGAGCGCGACGGTGGGAGAGCTTACCGCTGCCGAGCACAATACTGGTTAAAATTGGGTACATTGGCAGCACGCAAGGCGTAAAGGCAAGTCCTACCCCTAAGGCGAGAAAGAGCACTGGGGTCCACCAGTTGTCGGCTAGATTGTCTGCGAGGCTGCTTTCTTTTGATTGTGGTGCACGGTTTTGTTCGCCATCGGCATTCGCTGTATTGCTACTGACTTGGGTGGTCGCCACTGAGTTTGTGGTCGATGCACTTGCGGCGGATGTGCTGGTGGGCGCAGGAGTCAGTGCTTCTAATTCGATAACACGTGTTTCTGGCGGATAACAAAATCCGGCTTTTGCACAACCTTGATATTGGACGATTAAACGCCCCCCTGTGTTGCCATCTAGCAGGGGAACTTCAACGAATAATGGCTGGGTGTAGATGTGTACGTCACCAAAAAATTCATCGTTGTGTGGTTGGCCTTGACGCATCGTGACGTCGCCTAGAGTGACATTTTCACCGCTAAATGAGATTCGCTCTTGATACAAATAGTAATCAGGTTTGATTTGCCAGTCGATAAAGACGCGATCACCTTGCTGGTAAGCATTGAACTGAAAGGCTTGATCAACGGGCACAAATTGATTGTTATCCTCGCCAAAGCTGAGGGTGTTACCAGAGTTGAATAGTGCCAATGCCGGCATCGAGATGACGGAAACTGACAACAATAAAAGCGATAAAACAAAACGCATAAAAAAGTCACTTCATTAGAATTTAGGGTATTTTATACTCAATTGGTGAGAATGTTCTCTACATAGTGAGAAATTTTGTCTGCCATGAGGTCTGAAGAGAATAGGACAGGGGAAAGAGCTATTTAGTTTCATCATGGCGATAATTGACGGTGAATGCTGACGATCATCGATAAGACATGCATAAAAAATGCAGGGTCATTACCGCAAACGCGACAAAACAAAAAAGGAGCCGAAGCTCCTTTTTATTACCATCCTAACTTTTTAGGCGAACGCTCTAGATAAATAGCCCGCCAAAAGCAAAGCCTAATGCGACCGCTGAGGTGATCGTTGCGACACCCGGAATAAAGAAAGCATGGTTAAAGACATACTTACCGATGCGCGTTGAGCCTGTGTCATCCATCTCTACCGCAGCAAGTAGCGTTGGGTAGGTTGGAAGTACAAATAGCGCACTCACGGCTGCGAATGAAGCGACTGCCGTTAATGGAGCCACGCCAATAGCTAGAGCCGCTGGCATTAGCGCCACAGTGGTTGCACCTTGTGAGTAAAGCAGCATGGAGGCGAAGAAGAGTACCAATGCCAACATCCAAGGGTAATCCGCCAAGAGCTCTCCTGCGAACTCTTTGATGCCATCCACATGCGCATTCACAAAGGTTGCCCCTAGCCAAGCCACACCTAATACACACACACAAGCGGTCATACCTGAGCGGAATGTTGCCGCGGCTGCAATTTGGTTCGCATCAATTTTAGTGAACATCACGATCGCAGCGGCAGCGGCGAGCATTACCGCCATAATCGCTTCGTTGCGGCCTAGGGTTGGGTTTTCAATTAGGCCAATAGAGTCTGAAATCGCCGCGGCGTAACAAACAACAAAAGCAATGGCGATCAGAAAAATATAGGTCGCCGTTTTTGCCGTTGGCAGAATTTCACGTCGTTGCGTATCAGGCAGTTTGATCAGACCTTGCGCTAAACGTTGCTGGTAAATGGGATCATCTTTCAGTTCGCAGCCCATAAAGTTGGCGACGAATGCGCCAATCATACACGCAAGGAAAGAGGTTGGAATGCACACCGCAAGGAGCGTTAGGTAATCAACCCCAACTGGAGCCAGCATGGCAGAAAAAGCCACCACTGCCGCTGAAATCGGTGAGGCGGTAATCGCGATCTGTGATGCGACGACGGCAATAGACAGTGGTCTAGAAGGGCGCACACCCTGGCCTTTGGCCACTTCTGCAATGACGGGCAATGTTGAGAATGCCGTATGGCCCGTTCCCGCCATTAATGTCATCAAGTAAGTCACGATCGGTGCGTAGAAGGTGATGCGCTTAGGATTTTTACGTAAAAAATCTTCGGCGATTTGCACCAGCCAATCCATACCACCGGCGACTTGCATTGCCGCAATCGCGGTAATAACAGACATGATGATCAAAATAACATCGACAGGAATAAATGCTTGGCTGGTGGGTACGCCAAGACCTAACGATAAAGCGATGACCCCAGCGCCACCGGCAAAACCAATGCCGATGCCCCCAATTCTTGCTCCTACAAAGATAAAGAGCAGAACGATTAATAGTTCGACTGCTACCATATAAAGACCCTCTAATTATTATGGTTTTATTTGATAGTGGTGGCTTCCCAATCGGCAAAATTGCACGCGTAGGTGTAAGTGTAGTTATAACCATCACTCAGTGTATTACGCCAAAAATGGGCGCTAAAAAAGGGCCCCTTTTGGGACCCTTTTTGTGGTTCTTACTCGTAACGTTTTGCTTTATACGTTGGATGCATAAAGTTTTCAACGCAAAGTATCTCGTCTAGCTCTTCTGCGGTTAATAAACCGCGGTCTAGTACCACTTCACGAACGCTCTTACCTGTTTCAGCACAGATTTTACCTACGATGTCGCCTTCATGGTGACCGATGTATGGGTTTAGGTAAGTGACGATACCGATAGAGTTGTAAACGTAGTTCTCACAAGTCTCTTTGTTCACTGTGATGCCGTCGATACACTTGTCGCGTAAGTTCACACAGGCATTTTGCAGTAGAGAGATTGATTCAAATACGCTTTGTGCAATCACAGGTTCCATTACGTTCAACTGTAGCTGACCGCCTTCTGCTGCGAAAGATACCGTATTATCGTTACCCAGTACTTTGAAACATACTTGGTTTACGACTTCTGGGATCACTGGGTTTACTTTTGCTGGCATGATAGAAGAGCCCGCTTGTAGCTCAGGTAAGTTCAGCTCATTGAAACCAGTACGAGGACCAGAAGAAAGTAGACGTAAGTCATTGCAGATTTTAGACAGTTTAACCGCAAGGCGTTTTAGCGCGCCGTGCGTCATTACGTAAGCACCACAGTCAGATGTTGCTTCAATCAAGTCTTCTGCTGCAACAACGTCTAGACCAGTCACTTCTGCTAGGTGTTTAACCGCAAGATCTTGGTAACCTTGAGGTGCGTTTAGACCCGTACCGATTGCCGTTGCGCCAAGGTTGATTTCTAGTAGCAGTTTAGAGGTGTACTCTAATGCACGAATCTCTTCGTTAAGTGTTACTGCCCAAGCATGGAATTCTTGGCCAACCGTCATTGGCACGGCATCTTGCAACTGAGTACGGCCCATTTTTAGGATGCCGCTGAATTCTTGCGCTTTTAGTTCAAAAGCACCTTTCAAGTATTCAATTGCTTCCATCAGTTTTTGTACGCTGTTGTACACCGCTACGCGGAAACCGGTTGGGTAAGCACAGTTGGTTGATTGGCTCTTGTTAACGTGGTCGTTCGGGTTAATGAATTGGTATTGGCCTTTCTCTTTGCCCATCAATTCCAGTGCAACGTTAGCAATAACTTCGTTGGTGTTCATGTTGACTGATGTGCCAGCACCACCTTGGAAAACGTCTGATGGGAACTGATCCATGCACTTGCCTGTTTCAAGGATCAAATCACACGCTTGTAGAATGTAATCTGCAACATCTCTTGGAATTGCGCCAAGCTCTTTGTTCGCAAGAGTCGCTGCTTTTTTCGTCATCACCATGCCGCGTACAAACTCAGGCACATCAGAGATGGTCATGTTTGAGATATTGAAGTTTTCAATTGCGCGTAGAGTGTGGATGCCGTAATAAGCATCAGCCGGAACATGACGTTGACCTAATAGATCTTCTTCGATACGAGTGGCTGAGTTCGCTGTGATAGCTTCTGATAGAGTCGCCATAGGTGGATCCTTAGAGAATTATTATGATATTAAATTTTTTTGTAACCGCCAATTCTGCTACTTAAGAATCCATTCGTCAGAGTGTTTGGCTGGAAATCCGTCCTGACATATGTAGCACATGATACTGGACTAAATTCATAAAAATATTAAGTGGATCACTATTTTGGCCAAAGCTATGAAATATTTGCTTTCATATGCGCTAGGTCATTTATCTTGCTCTCATTTGTTATTTTTGGTGGGCGTAGATAGGGGCGATTTGTTACAACGATGAGCGCTTGTGTCATCCGAATGATTCATGGTTTGCTAATATGTAAGTAACCTGCTTTCATCTTTTTACCTGTCACGATTTCTAACACTTCACGTGCTGAATATATTGTGACTGGTGCGAGTTAGCGCTAATGTGTGCTTAACAAAGGAGGGCGTGTGTTTCCTATCTTATTATTACTGTTTATATTCGTTCCAATTATTGAAATCGGCTTATTTATCCAAGTCGGCGGGTTTCTTGGTTTATGGCCAACCATTGCGCTGGTTTTGGTTACGGCATTTGTTGGGGCGTCTTTGGTGCGTAGCCAAGGTTTGCAAACCTTAATGAATGTGCAAAATCGCTTACAACAAGGTGAACTGCCTGCGCAGCAAATTTTTGAAGGTGTGATGTTGGCTGTTGCTGGTGTGTTACTACTGACACCGGGCTTTATGACTGATGCATTGGGTATGTTGGTGTTATTGCCTGCGCCACGTGCTGCTATCGCTAAATACTTGATGAGTAAGATGGTGGTGAAATCGGTCGGTGGCGGTTTCCACGGCGGTTTTACTAACCAAGGTGGTTTTGGCTCTCAAGATGGTTTTGGTCAAGACCCATTTCAGCGTAATCCGTTTGAGCAATCGAAAGATGGCAACACCTTTGAAGGTGAGTTTGAGCGTAAAGACGAGAATGATCGCAATAAGCTGAACTAAATAATGACTCAATAGAAAAAGGCGCCTCGGCGCCTTTTTTTGTGTTTCAAGCGGGGCTTAGAGTGCTCCTTTAAAGCCCATTTGACGCCATGCTTCATACGCAATAATCGCGACGGCATTCGACAGGTTCAAACTGCGAGCGTCAGGCATCATCGGAATGCGAAGGCGCTGCTCCATTGGCAGGCTTTCAATTAACTCCGCAGGCAAGCCACGAGTTTCAGGACCAAACAGCAGTACATCGCCTTCAGCGAACTTCGCGTCAACGTGATGACCGGTGGTTTTCGTCGTGCATGCAAAAATACGGTACTGACCAGCACGCTCATGTTCGAGATAATCGAGAAAAGCTTGAAGATCTTTATGGCGTTTAACTCGCGCTAAATCATGGTAATCCAAGCCCGCGCGGCGCACTTTTTTCTCTTCCAAATCAAAACCCAGCGGCTCAATGAGATGTAAGTTCGCACCACAGTTGGCGCATAGACGGATTATATTGCCCGTATTTGGGGCGATTTCTGGTTCATAAAGGGCGATATCAAACATGCATTGAGTCTGTGTGAGTAAAAACTGCGCATGAGTATAACAGGATGCTTGAATGAGCAGGAGCTTAATAGTCTTGAACATTCAGTGATGGCCCTATTTTGATGGGCCACACTTGAATGTTTGGATGGGTTTGATCGTAACGAAGATCAATCCCATCCCAGAGGGAGACAAATGATCACTCTCAACCCACCGAGCGGGCTACGGGAGGCTTCGATCGTACCACTATGTTGGCGCACGGCACTTTCGGTAATGGCCAATCCTAACCCTGTCCCACCACTGACGCGGTCGCGCGCCGTCGATACGCGGTAGAAAGGTCTAAAGATGGCTTGCAGCTCTTCTTCCGGTACGCCATCGCCATTGTCATCGACGGTGACTGTTACCTGTTCTTTAGTGACCGTGATTGCCACATCAATGGTATCAAGGCTGTAATGAATGGCATTTCGCACAATATTGTCTAGGGCGCTCATCAGCAGTTTCGGTTTGCCCGAAATGCTTTGCTCTGGGATGGCAGAGTAATTAAGAATTTTGCCCATTTGTTCGGCTTCAAATTGTGCATCGCTTAATATCGCTTCCCAAAGACTGGAAAGTGGCTGTATTTCACGATCGGTATGGCTATCTAACTGCATGCGAGAGAGTTCGAGTAATTCTGAAATCATCTGCTCCAATCGCTGTGCTTCGGTGTCTATCCGCGTGAGCTCAGCGCTCTCGCCTTGCTTGCGGGTTGCGAGTGCCGTCGCCATTCTTAAACGGGTGAGTGGTGAGCGAAGTTCGTGAGAAATATCAGACAACAAGCGTTGCTGACCGGAGATCATTTGATTGACGTCTTGCACCATTTGGTTAAATGCGGAGCCCGCTTGGCGAAATTCACTCGTGCCTTTTTCTAAGCTCGGATCAACCACAAATTCGCCTTTTGCAACGCGTCTTGCTGCGCGTTCGAGTTTACGCGCGGGTTGGCTCAATGCCCAAGCTAACCAGAGTAATAATGGCGTACTGGCGATCATCACGGCAAACAGCAATTGAAATGGTCTATCGAACATGCGTAATAAAAACGGTGGAGGCTGATCCCACTTAGAAGCCAAAAACATGTGCAACGGCTGGTTGGCGAGGGTGATAGGAATCGGCCCCGCCACCATGTAGTGCCCATAGAGACGTTGTTGAGGATCGTTAGGTGACTCGATGGTTGAAATGAGGTTTTGCAATCCTCGTGTTTTAAAGTCGCGTTGTTTTTGAGGCGTAAGAATATTGCCCTCAAGATCCGTAATAAAGTAGCGTGGGCGCGGGTCTCGCTTTGATGGGCGATCTTTTTCGATATCACGCAAGACTTGAGCGAGGGTGGTCACCCCTTGATAGTGCTTTTCAATACGCTCGGCAAAGAGAGACATCTTGGCCAGGTTGGCTTGTGGCACGGAGTGGGGTTTACGAGGATCAAGGTGTGGCAATGCCAATACCGCAATCACCACCAAAAACATCGTCAGCCAAAAAATGGCAAAAATACGCCCATAAAGGCTAGTGATACGCGGTAGACGCATTAGTCTTCCTCCACCAATAGGTAGCCGCGGCCGCGCAGTGTTTTTATACGCGGTTTGCCATCATTTCGTTCCGGCAGTTTCTTACGTAAGTTTGAAACGTGCATGTCGATTGCACGATCAAAGGCTGATAGACGTTTACCTAATACATCTAAACTCAGCACCTCTTTCGTAATGGTTTCCCCTGGATGGACAATAAAGTGACTCAATAAGGCAAATTCAGTCGTGGTTAAGTCGAGCAGTTGCGCTTGGCAATAGGCTTCTTGTTTGCCGGGAATGACTTCAATATCTTGATAGATCAAACGATCGCTTGGCTTGGTTGTGATGGCGGATTGAGTGCGACGTAAAATGGCTCGAATACGGGCTAATAGTTCACGATCGCTGAATGGTTTTGGCAAATAATCATCAGCGCCAAGCTCTAAACCGATCACTCGATCAATTTCCTCACCCTTGGCGGTCAGCATGAGAACGGGGGTTTCCCAGTTTTCACGAATGCGTTTTAAGGTTTCAGTACCGTTTAATACCGGCATCATTACATCAAGCAGAATCAGATCTATTTCGGGGGTGAGCGCTGCTAGGCCTGCCTTGCCATCATTGGCTTCAGACACGGTAAAGCCCTCAAAGCTGAGTACCTCTTTAAGAAGAGCGGTAAGTTCAGTGTCGTCATCAATTAATAAGATATGTGCCATTAAGCAGCCCTAGTGGTTGGTATTGATGAGTTTAGTTTACTGATTATTATGCTTAATCATTAGCGTAAATATCGCTCTTTACGAATCTTTACGCTCTCTAGACGTCGCTTTACTTTGGGTGGGCTAATCTATGTTCATGCGCTGCTCATGCAGCCCGACTAACACAAAAAGAGTAATGATTATGAAAACAGTAAAAAAATTGGTTCTAGCTGCAGCAGTTATTCCTCTCGCATTTGCGTCGGCAAGCGCGTTTGCTTACGGCGGTAAAGGTGAGCATCGTGGTGGTTGTCAGGGCGGTATGGATCGCGGCATCTTCAAAAAACTAGACCTGACGGATGCACAAAAAACGCAACTTAAAGAGATGCGCGAAACCAACAAAGCAGAGATGAAAGCGAAATTCGCAGAGACATCTGATACTCGTAAAGCTGAGCGCCAAGCGCAGCATGAGAAAGTGCAACAATTGGTTCTCGCGGATAATTTCGATGAAGCAGCGGCAAATGCGTTGGCAAAAAATATGGTAGAGAAGCAAACGGAGCGTAAAGTGAAGATGCTTGAGAAGCAGCACCAAATGCTGAACGTACTGACACCTGAACAAAAAACCAAGTTTGTCGAGTTAAGCAAAGAACGCATGGAAAAATGCGGTGAGAAACGTAAAAATCACCATTAATCATTTGCGTGATATCGACATAGCGTAAGAAAAACAAAGCAGCCGATGGGCTGCTTTGTTGCGTTTATTGATCGTGTAGGGGTGGGAAAGTGCGATGTTTTGTTAACCTAATTCGCATATCAAGGCTGCATCTTAAGGTCACTTGGGTATAATTAGCGCATCATTGAAGATGAATATAAAGTGATGAAACAAGATTACGGAAAATTAGTTACGTTAGCGGCATGGACCGCAACGATAGTCGCAACATTATTATTGATCGTGAAATTGGTGGTTTGGTGGGTGACCGGCTCGGTTAGTCTGCTCGCTTCTTTAATTGATTCCATGTTAGATATTGCCGCCTCGGTGGTGAATCTTGTGGTTATCCGCTATTCGCTACAACCGGCAGATAAAGAGCACCGGTTTGGCCATGGCAAAGCGGAATCATTAGCCGCGCTTGCTCAAGCGATGTTCATCTCCGGTTCTGCGGTATTCCTTATCCTAAACGGCGTAGAGCGTTTTTTCCGCCCGAGCGAACTTCATTCGCCAGAGCTGGGCGTTTATGTCAGCTTGTTTGCGATGGTGATGACATTTGGTTTAGTGCTTTTTCAAAAACAAGTCGTTCGCAAAACGGGCAGCCAAGCGATTGCGG
Source organism: Vibrio renipiscarius (assembly GCF_000827885.1). Classification (GTDB taxonomy): domain Bacteria; phylum Pseudomonadota; class Gammaproteobacteria; order Enterobacterales; family Vibrionaceae; genus Vibrio; species Vibrio renipiscarius. The sequence continues at coordinate 38,567 of NZ_JTKH01000009.1, forward strand.
CTGACTCGCTGCACTATCAAACCGACCTTTATATGAATGCCGCGATTATGGTCGCGCTAGGGTTGAGCTGGGCGGGGATTGGCCAGGCGGATGCGGTGTTTGCTGTGGGTATTGGCTTCTTTATTTTGTACAGCGCATTCAGAATGGTCACAGAGGCGACGCAAACTTTGCTCGATCGCCAACTTCCTGAAGAAGAATTAGCTCAAATCAAATACGAATGTTTGCAAGTTCCGGGGGTGTTAGGTGTTCATCAATTGCGAACTCGGATGTCAGGGCCGGTGCGTTTTATCCAATTGCACTTAGAGCTCGAAGATCATATCCAGTTAATCGAAGCGCATCGCATTTCAGATAATGTGGAACGAAGTTTACTGGCTGCATTTCCGCAAGCAGATATCCTCATTCACCAAGACCCATATTCCGTTGTTTATACTTCTGAACGCCTGCAAAAATCAGCGGATTGGTAATGAAATTAGTTTGAAATGTAAGTGGTTTATTGTCTATATTTTTAGCAGAAAAATAAATAAACGTGATCCTGACATGTATCAACAAAGTGAATAGATAAACCTGTAATACTCTTACACAAATAGAAAACTTACAAAGTTTCGTGCAAATATTGGTAGTATTCCTAATCGGGAACGGTAACATGTTGCACAGCGAAAAGAATCTGGATAGCGGCTTGATTCATAAGCCTCTAGCGTAAAAAATTAAACAAGATTCCCAAAAAATTGAGGGTGAGCATGATTAAGAAGATCGGTGTTTTAACGAGTGGCGGCGACGCTCCTGGTATGAACGCAGCAGTTCGCGGTGTAGTGCGCACAGCATTGTCTGAAGGTTTAGAAGTTTACGGTGTACAAGACGGCTACTTGGGCCTTTATGAAGACCGTATTGTACCGCTAGATCGTTCAAGTGTTTCTGATGTCATCAACAAAGGTGGCACATTCCTAGGTTCAGCACGTTTTCCTGAGTTTAAAGAAGTAGAAGTGCGTGAACAGGCAATCGAAAACCTGAAAAAACACGGCATTGACGCATTGGTTGTTATCGGTGGTGATGGCTCTTACATGGGCGCCAAGAAGCTAACTGAGATGGGCTACCCATGTATCGGTCTGCCTGGCACAATTGACAACGATATCGCAGGTACTGATTACACGATTGGTTACCTAACGGCACTGAATACCGTTATTGATGCAATTGACCGTCTACGTGATACTTCTTCTTCTCACCAACGTATTTCGATTGTTGAAATCATGGGTCGCCACTGTGGTGATCTTACTCTTATGTCAGCAATTGCAGGCGGTTGTGAGTACATCATTACTCCTGAAACTGGTCTTGATAAAGAGAAGCTAATTCGCAACATTCAAGATGGTATCGATAAAGGCAAAAAGCACGCGATCATCGCGCTGACTGAGCTGATGATGGATGCCAACGAGTTGGCAAAAGAGATTGAAGCGGCGACGGGTCGTGAAACTCGCGCGACCGTACTTGGCCATATCCAACGTGGTGGTCGTCCAACGGCGTTTGACCGCGTTCTTGCATCTCGCATGGGTAACTACGCCGTTCACCTATTGATGGAAGGTCACGGTGGTCGTTGTGTGGGTATCCAAAAAGAACAACTTGTTCACCACGATATCATCGATGCGATCGAGAACATGAAACGCCCAGTGCGTAACGATCTTTACAAGGTAGCAGAAGAGCTTTTCTAAGCGATGATGTGACCAGTAAGATCCAGTGAATATAAAAAACCACCTACTAAGGTGGTTTTTTTATGTCTGAGCGTGGCTGCTCGTGACTCGGTTAGCAACCGGTTGTGATCAATTCAAAAGTCGGTGAGGTCGTTTCCGTCGCTTCGGTATAGATCAAGAGGCAGTTGTCATCAGCCTTTTTACGTGACTTAGTCATAAAGCGAATAAAATTCTCGCTTGGATTATTGGTAAAATACCAATCGGCAGGGCGTTCTGGATTCCACTGGCTATTCTCAAAAGTCCCGCTGATAAGGTGGCTCCAAGCCTCACTCGAATTGGCCTCTGGGTAACCGTAGACAAGCTTAATTTTTTCGTTATCAATGGTGATTGTGGCGCTACTCATTTCGGCCAAACCTTGTTGAATCGCAAGCGGGTAGATCATGTCACTTGCGCTTTGCATGCCCCGCTTTAAGCCATTGAGTGCCGCAATCCGCGCATCTACTTGCAAATTAATCAAGCGCGGTATTGCGGTGACGGCAAGAGTGGCAATGACCACAATAACAATCACCAACTCAATCAGAGTAAAACCAATATTGGGTCGTTTCATCGCGATCTGGCATGTAAATGAATGGTGAAAATATACTACCAAAGTTTTTGGCTTAAACGAGAGGTACCCGTTTGATTTTATTCCAAATATAAATCTAACGGTGTTTTACTCGATCGACCGCCAATTTCTCGTGTTAACTTTGGAACAAGATAGCCGGAGACGCGCTCAATCAGACCATGAATTAACATTCGAGCTTGATGATCATCGACAAAGAAGTGCGCCGCTCCTTGGACTTTATCTAGTACGTGGAGATAGTAAGGCAAGATATGCGCATCAAATAACGCTTCACTGAGATTCACTTGCGCTTCGACGGTGTCATTGACGCCTTTTAGTAGCACGCCTTGGTTAAGGAGCGTGACGCCATGGGCTTTTAATTGCTCCATTTTTGCCGTGAACTCTGCGTTGATCTCATTCGCATGATTGATGTGGGTAACAAGCACCACGGACAGACGCGTTTGCGAAAATAAGGTCAATAGGGCTTCGGTCACTCGGCTTGGAATTACAACCGGTAAGCGGCTATGAATACGCAGTCGTTTTATATGCCCAATATTGGCAATGCCTTCCATTAGCCACGCGAGTTCGTCATCTTTGGCCATCAGCGGATCTCCGCCAGATAAGATCACTTCATTCAGCTCTGGGTGCGCAGCAATGTAATCTAAGCTGTGTTGCCAAGCACTTTTACTGCCTTTGTTGTCTTGATAAGGAAAGTGACGACGGAAGCAGTAACGGCAATTAATAGCGCAGCCTCCCTTGACTATCATCAGGGCGCGATTGCGATATTTATGCAAAAGTCCCGGGTTCGCATTGTTTTGTTCTTCTAATGGATCGCTGCTATAGCCTTCTTGTACCGCAAATTCATCTGATAACGGTAACACTTGGCGTAAAAGCGGATCAAAGGGATTGCCTTTTTCCATTCTATCGACAAAACTTTGCGGCACACGCTGCGCAAAAAGCGTTCTTGCTTCAAATCCGTGTTGCCAAGGTGAAGGATCGATCTCTAGCTGTTGCAAAAGTTTAGCAGGATCAGAGATCCCATTCGCCAGTTGTTTGAGCCAGTTTTGCTCAACAGATTCGGCATTTCGGGTTATGATGTGCGGCATTAAATTTAACTCGAAGAATGGTAAGAGGAAAAAATGGCTACTGTTAGCACGAATGAATTCAAAGGCGGTCTTAAAATTATGCTTGATAACGAGCCTTGTGTCATTCTCGAAAACGAGTTTGTCAAACCAGGCAAAGGTCAGGCATTTAGCCGCGTAAGAATCCGTAAGCTACTTTCCGGTAAAGTTCTAGAGAAAACATTCAAGTCTGGCGACACTGTAGAAGTGGCTGACGTAATGGAAATCGATCTAGATTACTTGTACAACGACGGTGAATTCTATCACTTCATGAACAACGAAACGTTCGATCAAATCGCTGCAGACAAGAAAGCAGTGGGTGAGAGCGCTAAGTGGTTGGTAGAAAACAACACTTGTATGCTAACGCTTTGGAACGGTAACCCAATCGTTGTAACGCCACCAAACTTCGTTGAATTAGAAGTGGCTGACACAGATCCAGGCCTTAAAGGTGATACGCAAGGTACAGGTGGTAAACCTGCAACATTGTCTACTGGTGCTGTTGTTCGCGTTCCATTATTCATCACGATTGGCGAAGTAATCAAAGTTGATACTCGTACTGCAGAATATGTAGGTCGTGTGAAGTAATTCATTGCGGAAAATTAAAAAGGTCACTTCGGTGGCCTTTTTGTTTTTCTGCTAACGTTGATATGACACAATTTAGTTATTAGCTCTCGACGATATTGATAAGCATGAAAGAAACGCTGAAAATTTGGCTTGATGCCGCTCGCCCTAAAACTTTGCCTCTCGCTTTGGTTTCTATTTTAACCGGCAGTGTATTGGCTTTTTCTCACCACCATTTTTCATTGTCTGTGGCTCTGTTGGCCTTTATTACCGCCACCTTGTTGCAGATATTGTCGAACTTAGCCAATGATTACGGTGATGCGGTTAAGGGAACGGATAACGAAGCACGCTTAGGGCCAACTCGAGCCATTCAATCGGGTGCGGTGACACCAAAAACCATGCGCCAAGCGATTATCATCAACATCGTATTTACGGTTGTCGCCGGTTTGATTCTTGTGCTGCATGCGTTAACGAACTGGGAAAGTATTCTCGCTTTCTTAGGGTTGGGGCTCTTGGCCATTTTGGCGGCGATTGCCTATACCGTGGGAAATAAACCTTACGGTTATGTTGGGCTGGGTGATATTTCCGTTTTCATCTTCTTTGGTTTATTGGGTGTGGCGGGCACGTTCTTCCTACACACGGGTATTGTCGATCCGTCACTTGCGCTACCAGCGATTGGTTGTGGTTTGTTGGCCGTTGCCGTGCTGAACATCAATAATATGCGTGATATTGACAATGATGCGTTATGCGGGAAACGCACAGTCGCCGTTCGTTTAGGGCAGTATCGCGCGAAGCAATATCACGTTGTTTTACTCGGGGCCGCTGAGGTTGCTTTTGTGGCGTACTTGCTACTGCAACCCGCACCTACGTGGTTAATGTTGCCATTTTTATTGAGTATGGTGGTGTTATACAAACATGGCCTTGCGGTGTGGAATGCGCAGCGCCCTGTCGATATCGCCCCGATGATGCCGATTGTGGTGAAGTGCTCGATGTTAACAAACCTACTGTTTGCTGGGGTTGTTATAGCTCAAACTCTGGTAAGTTGATCCGCGTTTGTCATTGCAATGGCTTGATGAGGGGATATACTCGATTGACAGACCAATGCTATGAGATGAATCGCGATGGAATACAATACTTCAGCACTATGTGATATCTACTTAGAACAAGTAGATGTGGTTGAACCTATGTTCAGTAACTTTGGTGGCAGTGCTTCGTTTGCAGGCCAAGTTACGACCGTTAAGTGTTTTGAGGATAACGGCCTCATTCGTGAAATTCTGGAGCAAGACGGCATTGGTCGAGTTTTGTTAGTCGACGGCGGTGGTTCACTACGCCGAGCGTTGGTTGATGCAGAGATTGCGGCGTTAGCAGAAGAAAATGAATGGGAAGGCATTGTCGTTTACGGTTGTGTACGTGAAGTCGATGAATTGGAAGATATGAGTATCGGTATCCAAGCCTTAGCTTCTATTCCTGTTGGCGCGACCAGCAAAGCGGAGGGTGAAACCGATGTCGCTGTGAATTTCGGCGGCGTGACCTTCCTGCCGGAAGATTATCTCTATGCTGATAATACCGGCATCATTTTGTCGCAAGAGCCACTCAACATTGATTTAGAGCTCGAGGAAGACGGTGAGTAAGCCATCTCTTTGATAGTAAAAAGCCAGCGTAATGCTGGCTTTTTCGTTTCTAAAATCTGAGCGCGTTAGTGTGAGCACTCTGATTGCTTAAGGGTGCGCTTTCGAATGTGTAATGCGTAGCAATACCCCAGTCCTCCCCCAAGAATATTTCCCAGAGCAATACCGATAAAGACGCCTTCTATCCCATACCACGCGCCACCAAACCAAGCGGCTGGTAGGGTGAAGATAAACAGTCGCATGGCACTCCATTGAAACGCTTTAAGAGGTTGGTGGAGAGAGTTTAGCCCAGAAACCAACATCATCATGATGCCCTGAAAGCCATAGCTGAATGGCACAATGAGTAGATACTGCCACAGTAAGTGGCGCACACTGTCTTCTTGAGAAAAAAGCGCAGCCAGTGGAATGCTCAACGGCACCATGAAAAGAAACATGAGCAGTTGGAAGACCAGCGCAAAGTGCATACTGAGAAACTGACCATCAAAGCTGCGTTTAGGATTACCGGCCCCAAAATTTTGTGCCATAAAGGGGGTTAATGCCGAAGTGAGTGACATCAAAACTAAGATCAAGATTGATTCAATACGCTGTGCTGCACCGTAAGCGGCGACGGCGGCGGTTCCGTGGCTTGAGAGGATCATCATCAGTAGCGCACCAGAAAGAGGGGTCATGGCATTCGACATGGCTGCGGGCGTGCCGATGCTCAGAATCATTTTCCAATCTTCAATAAGATGGCGTACTTGCGGTCGACTGAGTAACTTTTCTCGTTTAATTAAAACAAACAATGCGCCTAATAACGCCCCTAGCCAACTAAACGCACTGGCGATGGCGGCCCCTTTTATACCTAATTCAGGGAAAGGACCATAGCCAAAGATCAATAACGGATCGAGCACGCCATTAATGACTCCGGCGACCACCATGATCTTCGCGGGCGTTGCGGTGTCTCCGGTGGCTCTAATCGCGCTGTTGCCGGCTATTGGGATCACGAGAAGGGGAATCGTGAAGTACCAAACTTGCATGTATTCAGCAATCAAAGGGATGAGTTTTGCTTCAGCCCCTAAAGCAAGAAAGAGAGGTTCAATGGTCAGCAATCCAAGAGCTGAGGTGAGAGTGACTAATATCACTGCCAGCAATAACCCATGCGTGGATACTCGAGCGGCATCATGAGATTGGCCTTGGCCAAGGAGTCGGCCAATATTGGTAGATAAACCAATGCCGATCCCCATGGTGATGCAGTTGACGCCAAAGGTGACAGGGAAGGTATAACTGACCGCGGCTAAGGCATCGGTGCCAAGCAATGAAATGAAAAACGTATCGACTAAGTTAAACATCAAGATCGCAATTAATCCCATCGTCATCGGAAGGGTCATCTGGCGCAGAACTTGAGGTATAGGGTCGCTTAGCAGGCCATGTTTATCATGCATAAAACAATCGAACGGAAGGAAAAGAGTAGAATACTTGATTCATGCGGGTGGGGATAGGACGAAGGCGGCAATTTGCTACAAACTCATTTTTCTCGATTGGCACCTAACAAAAAGGCCAGCCGAAGCTGACCTTTTTTTGCAAATTTTCATTGTATGGAATGCCGCAGATAAGACGGCCGCATTCACTTAAACAAGATAATTACGCTTTTGCTGCCGCTGCTGCGCGAGCGATTGCTGCGAAGCCTTTAGCGTCAAGTGCTGCGCCGCCAACTAGAGCGCCGTCGATGTCTGGTTGAGAGAAGTAAGCTTCAGCGTTTTCTGGCTTAACAGAACCGCCGTACTGGATGATTACTTGCTCAGCAACTGCAGCGTCTTTTGCTGCGATCATTGCACGGATAGAAGCGTGGATGCGTTGTGCATCTTCTGCCGTTGCCGCTTTGCCAGTACCGATTGCCCAGATTGGTTCGTAAGCGATGATTGCGCCGTTTAGCGCTTCAACGCCGTATGCATCGATCACTGCATTGATTTGACGTGCACATACTGCTTCAGTTTCGCCAGCTTCGTTTTGCGCTTCAGACTCACCGATACAGAAAACTGGTTTTAGGCCATTTTCTTTTAGGAATGCAAATTTCTTCGCAACGAACTCGTCTGATTCTGCGTGGTATTCACGGCGCTCAGAGTGACCGATGATGATGTGAGTAGCACCGAAATCTTTAAGCATTGCTGGAGACATATCGCCAGTGAACGCACCGCTGTTGTTTAGGTCAGTGTTTTGTGCACCTAGAATGATCTTGTTACCGCCTTCTGCGATTAGACGCTCAGCTAGGTCAATGTATAGCGCAGGTGGCGCTACCGCTACGTCAACACCTTCAACACCTTCAAGCTCAGCGTTAAGACCAGTAAGCAACTCAGTTACCATTGCTTTGCTACCATTAAGTTTCCAGTTACCCATCACTACAGGACGACGCATAGGAATATCTCCGTATTAATTAATTAAAAGTGTTAATGTAAATAATCTACGTAGGAATATAACAGAATAAAGACGCTAGATCATGACCCGAATCATTTCTTAATAGAATCGTATTAGAGAGTTGATTCGTTTCACTTCCCCTTAGCCTTCGCGGTAGGCTATCAGTGATCTGCTAGACAGAATATAAGCAATCCGTTCGGTTTTTCGGCCATTAATTGGTATTAGTGCTAAACGAATAACAAAGAACAATGCGGGGTCATGGAACGATATGCCACATTTAGTTATGGAATACTCAAATTCAGTCGATGAACGAGTGAATGTTCAAGGGCTGTTAGAAGATCTGCATCATGCTGCGATACAATCCGGTTTGTTTGATGCGCCGTCATTAAAATCAAGATCGCTGCGTTACCACAACTGGATCGTGGGCAATGAAGGTGACAGCGCTGATTTTGTCCATATTACCTTTGAATTGTTAGACGGTCGGACGCCGGAACAAAAGCGAGAGCTTTCTCGTCTGCTGATGACGGTTTTACAAGCGCAAGCTGGGCATATTGCGAGCTTGACGGTCAATGTTAGGGATATGGATAAACACAGTTTTCAAAAAGTGGTCAATTAACCGTGGTTAACGGTGGTGATATATTTTTCAGTTTTTAGGTAAAAGACATGTCGATTAAAGAGTTGTTGTTTTCTTTCCAAGGCCGTATTGGACGTAAGGTGTATTGGATCTGGAATGCGGTTTATTACATCTTGATTTTGGGTTTTTCAATGGGGATCAATCAGATATTCCCGGCGTACTCTCATTTGATTTTACCGGTATTTTTGGTCTTTGTGCTTATTCCCGATCTCGCGATTACCGCCAAACGTTGGCATGACCGAGGTAAGTCCAATTGGTGGCTGTTATTGAATATTCCAGTGATTATTGGCCGCATGACAGTGCCTGCCAACGATCCAAGCCAATTAGCACAAAGTACCACACTGCAAATGGTGAGCTCATTGGCTGCTTTGGTGTGTGGTATGTGGATTTTGGTGGAGTGCGGATTCTTAAAAGGCGAAGACGGCGACAATTCGTATGGCGCCGAGCCGAAATAGCCGAAGCCCAGTCTAGCAACAGCGCATAATAGAAAAAGCCAGAGCGATGAACTCTGGCTTTTTTACGAAACAAACATAGAGAGTGGGGGAATGTCGTTTATTTACGAATTAAAATCTCTTCCACTAAATGATTCTTTCCCTTCTTAAGCACTAATTGTGCGCGCCCCTTTGTGGGCAACACGTTTTCTTGAAGGTTAACGCCGTTAATGGTGCGCCAAATCTCTTTTGCTTTGTTGATGGCCTCTTGCTCACTCAGCTGTGTGTAGTGGCTAAAATAGGATCCTGGCTCAGCAAAAGCACCTTGACGGAATTTAAGAAAGCGAGCGATATACCAGCTTTCAATCACATCCGTATCGGCATCAACATACAAAGTGAAATCAAGGAAGTCAGAGACAAAGACACGATGAGGATCGTGTGGGTAATCCATGCCACTTTGCAGTACGTTGAGCCCTTCGATAATCAAAACGTCGGGGCGGTCAATGACTTTCACGTCATCGGTAATGTCATAGGTCAAATGCGAATATTGCGGAACCTGCAAATGAGGTTTGCCGGATTTGATGTCAGAGACAAATTCGACGAGGCGTTTAATATCGTAAGATTCAGGAAAGCCCTTTCGGTGCATAATCCCGCGCTCATTCAGCACCTTCTTTGGATACAGAAAACCATCCGTGGTCACCAGCTCAACCTTGGAGTGGTTATCCCAACGAGACAGTAACGCCTTAAGCAGTCGAGCGGTGGTGCTTTTGCCCACGGCCACACTGCCGGCGATGCCAATGATGAACGGCGGCGCATTATCCTTCGCTTTATCACCAAGAAAATTTTGCAAGACCGAGTTACGATTTTGACGAGCAGCGATATAAAGATTGAGCAAACGAGCCAAAGGCAGGTAAATCTCTACAGATTCTTCCATGGTTAGACTTTCGTTCACACCTTGCAGCTCTTTTAAGTCTTGTTCAGACAAAGTCATGGGTACTGAATTTCTGAGCTCAGCCCATTGCTGCCTATTAAAAGAGAGGTATGGCGTCATAGTTTCCCTAATCGATTTATCGCACTGAGGGGGGAAAATACATCAAGCGAAAGAGAAAGAAAATGACAGACGCTCCAGAATTGTTTTTTACGATAATAATTGCATGAAAAATCGGCAAGTGAAGAGAAAATTGATAAAAAAAATACTTTTTTCAAATTTACCCTTGCAAGGTAGAAAATCATTCAATAGAATGCGCACCACTTATGCCGACTTAGCTCAGTAGGTAGAGCAACTGACTTGTAATCAGTAGGTCACCAGTTCGATTCCGGTAGTCGGCACCATTCTCTCCTGTTTCTTCGAAACGCCGTAGTGAGAATGGAATGTAAAAATTTGGAGGGGTTCCCGAGTGGCCAAAGGGAGCAGACTGTAAATCTGCCGGCACTGCCTTCGATGGTTCGAATCCGTCCCCCTCCACCATATTCTTTAGGAAATAGCTCGAAGAGTTACGTGTGCGGGCATCGTATAATGGCTATTACCTCAGCCTTCCAAGCTGATGATGCGGGTTCGATTCCCGCTGCCCGCTCCAATCACTAGTGTTGCTGATATAGCTCAGGCGGTAGAGCGCATCCTTGGTAAGGATGAGGTCCCCAGTTCGATTCTGGGTATCAGCACCAGCTCCCAAAGCAAAATTTTCCTTTTGATGTATACTTTATCACCAATAAGTTTGGTTACGTGGTCATTTGCGCCACTTAAATCCGTACCTAGAGGGACTATTCATGTCTAAAGAAAAATTTGAACGTGTAAAACCGCACGTAAACGTTGGTACTATCGGCCACGTTGACCACGGTAAAACTACTCTTACTGCAGCTATCTGTACTACTCTATCTAAAGTATACGGCGGTTCTGCTCGTGACTTCGCTTCAATCGATAACGCTCCTGAAGAGCGCGAGCGCGGCATCACAATCTCTACTTCTCACGTAGAGTACGATACTCCAGCACGTCACTACGCACACGTAGACTGTCCAGGACACGCGGATTATGTTAAAAACATGATCACTGGTGCTGCACAAATGGACGGCGGTATCCTAGTTGTTGCTGCAACTGATGGTCCAATGCCTCAAACTCGTGAGCACATCCTACTAGGCCGTCAGGTTGGTATCCCTTACATCATCGTATTCATGAACAAATGTGACATGGTAGATGACGAAGAGCTACTTGAACTAGTAGAAATGGAAGTTCGTGAACTTCTTTCTGAGTACGATTTCCCAGGTGATGACCTACCAGTTATCCAAGGTTCTGCACTAGGCGCACTAAACGGCGAAGAGCAGTGGGAAGCTAAGATCATTGAACTTGCAGAAGCTCTAGATTCTTACATTCCAGAACCTGAGCGTGCAATCGATATGCCATTCCTAATGCCAATCGAAGACGTATTCTCAATCCAAGGTCGTGGTACAGTAGTAACTGGCCGTATCGAGCGCGGTATCCTAAACGTAGGTGACGAAGTAGCAATCATCGGTATCAAAGATACTACGACTACTACTTGTACTGGTGTTGAAATGTTCCGTAAACTGCTTGACGAAGGTCGTGCAGGTGAGAACGTTGGTGCACTTCTACGTGGTACTAAGCGTGATGACGTTGAACGTGGCCAAGTACTTGCTAAGCCTGGTTCAATCACTCCACACACTAAGTTCGAGTCAGAAGTATACGTACTTTCTAAAGATGAAGGCGGCCGTCATACTCCGTTCTTCAAAGGCTACCGTCCACAGTTCTACTTCCGTACAACTGACGTAACTGGTGATATCTCTCTACCAGAAGGCGTAGAAATGGTAATGCCAGGCGACAACATCCAAATGATCGTTGAGCTAATCGCTCCAATCGCAATGGATGATGGCCTACGTTTCGCTATCCGTGAAGGTGGCCGTACTGTAGGTGCTGGTGTTGTTGCTAAAATCTTCGAATAATTCTTAGGAATTAGCTGAAGACTTCAGAAAATCTTGAATAAGATTTGACGAACCAGTAGCAAAAAGGGCATCATTTGATGCCCTTTTTCTGCACAAAAAATAATGTTTGCTGAATTATTGTTCATGTAGGCATTAGCAGGAATTTTTTGGCAAAAAGTAATTTTGGTCAATAAAAGAGGACGTCAATTTTTTAGAAAATTGGTCGTTTCATGGATTTGCCCTGCAGCAGCGGGGTTGTTGTCGTCTATATTAAGACTTGTGACAGGTTGGTTTTATGAAAGCAAATAATGCTGAAACTCCTGAGAGCTCAAATGGCGCAGATATCTTTAAGTGGGTAATCACTTTTGTTCTGCTAACTGCCGCTGTTGTGGGTAATTACCTGTATGGTGATATGTCTGTAGTTATTCGTGCTGCAGGCGTTGTTGTACTAATTGCAGCAGCACTTGGTGTTGCGGCTACAACAACTAAAGGTAAAGCTTCGATCGTGTTTGCGAAAGAATCTCGTATGGAAGTTCGTAAAGTGGTTTGGCCAACGCGTCAAGAAACTCTGCAAACGACACTGATCGTTTTAGCTGTAAGTATTGTAATGGCTCTAGCACTTTGGGGCATTGACGGCATTATGGTTCGTCTTGTTGCATTTGTGACTGGGGTATAGAGGGTTTTTATTCATGAGTGAAGCTCCAAAAAAACGCTGGTATGTAGTTCAAGCCTTCTCTGGTTTTGAAGGTCGTGTAGCTCAATCTCTTCGCGAGCATATCAAAATGCATAGCATGGAAGAGCTATTCGGTGAAGTACTTGTCCCTACTGAAGAAGTAGTGGAAATCCGCGCTGGGCAACGTCGTAAGTCTGAGCGTAAGTTCTTCCCAGGTTACGTGTTAGTTCAGATGATCATGAACGATGAATCATGGCACTTAGTGCGTAGTGTTCCGCGTGTCATGGGCTTCATTGGTGGTACCTCTGATCGTCCGGCTCCTATCACTGATAAAGAAGCTGACGCGATTCTTAATCGTCTTGAAAAAGCGAGTGAAGCACCTCGTCCACGTACTATGTACGAAGCGGGTGAAGTGGTTCGCGTGACCGATGGTCCATTTGCTGACTTCAACGGTACGGTTGAAGAAGTAGATTACGACAAGAGCCGCGTGAAGGTGTCTGTATCGATCTTTGGTCGTGCAACACCAGTTGAGCTTGAGTTCGGTCAAGTAGAAAAGCTTGATTAAAAAAACAACTCTTAGAGGGTTGTTTAAGGCGTGAATTATGACTATAATTTCGCGCCTTTTTGTTTCTGTTGAAGCAAAAAGATTTTTACATAACGGGGAGCTGATCCGTTGATTAGCGTTTGAACCCATACTTAGGAAATATCATGGCTAAGAAAGTTGAAGCTTATATCAAGCTACAAGTTGCTGCTGGCGCTGCAAACCCAAGTCCACCAGTTGGTCCTGCTCTAGGTCAACACGGTGTTAACATCATGGAATTCTGTAAAGCGTTCAACGCAAAAACAGAATCTCTTGAGAAAGGCATGCCGACTCCAGTAGTTATCACAGTTTACAGTGACCGTTCTTTCACGTTCATCACTAAGACTCCTCCTGCTGCAACTCTTCTTCTGAAGGCAGCTGGTCTTAAGTCTGGTTCTGGTCGTCCAAACACTGAAAAAGTGGGCACGATTACTGAAGCTCAAATCCAAGAAATCGCAGAAACTAAAGCTGCTGATATGACTGGTTCTGATATTGAAGCGATGAAACGTTCTATTGCGGGTACTGCTCGTTCAATGGGCCTAGTGGTAGAGGGTTAAGATCATGGCAAAACTTACTAAGCGCATGCGCGTAATTCGCGAAAAAGTTGACGTAACTAAAGAGTACGACATCAACGAAGCTGTAGCTCTTCTTAAAGAACTAGCAACTGCTAAATTCGTAGAATCTGTTGACGTTGCTGTTAACCTAGGTATCGACGCTCGTAAATCTGACCAAAACGTTCGTGGCGCAACTGTGCTACCACACGGTACTGGTCGTGATATCCGCGTTGCTGTATTCGCTCAAGGTGCAAACGCTGAAGCTGCTAAAGAAGCTGGCGCTGACCTAGTGGGTATGGAAGATCTAGCTGAGCTAGTTAAAAAGGGCGAAATGAACTTCGACGTAGTTGTTGCTTCTCCAGATGCAATGCGCGTTGTTGGTCAACTAGGTACAATCCTAGGCCCACGTGGTCTGATGCCAAACCCGAAAGTTGGTACTGTAACTCCTAACGTTGCTGAAGCGGTTAAGAACGCTAAAGCTGGTCAGGTTCGTTACCGTAATGACAAGAACGGTATCATCCACACTACAATCGGCAAAGTTTCTTTCGAAGCGAACCAACTACAAGAGAACCTAGAAGCTCTACTAGTTGCGCTTAAGAAAGCTAAGCCGTCTTCAGCGAAAGGCGCTTTCCTGAAGAAAGTTAGCATCTCTACTACAATGGGTGCTGGCGTTGCAGTTGAACAGGCTAGCCTGAACACTCAAGCGTAATATATTTGCTTAGGCGCAAAATTAATGTATAATTCTGCGCCTAATATTTGTGGTTGGGGCTGAACTTTGGTTCGTAAAACTTTCGGGTTTTGCTGAATTATGACCCAGTCTCCGTCCAAGACCGTAGGTGTCTTTCTTTGCTTGCAAAGCTTGACTTAATCATCCTACGTAGATGGTGCCCGAACTGACAGAAAGCTCTATGTAAATAGTTACTTTCTTCTGGGAAGCACCTAAATAGCTCTCACTGTTGTGATAATAGTGAGTGGTGTAATAACAACCAGGAGTAAATCCAAGATGGCTTTAAACCTTCTAGACAAAAAAGCAATTGTTGCTGAAGTCAACGAAGCTGCCAGTGGTGCACTTTCTGCAGTTGTAGCTGATTCTCGCGGTGTAGCTGTGGGTGCAATGACTTCTCTACGTAAACAGGCTCGTGAAGCTGGTGTTTATGTACGAGTTGTTCGTAACACTCTAGCACGTCGTGCGGTTGAAGGTACTCAGTACGAGTGTCTAACTGACACTTTCACTGGTCCTACTCTAATCGCGTTCTCTAACGAGCACCCAGGTGCTGCAG
This sequence comes from Vibrio renipiscarius, assembly GCF_000827885.1. Taxonomy (GTDB): domain Bacteria; phylum Pseudomonadota; class Gammaproteobacteria; order Enterobacterales; family Vibrionaceae; genus Vibrio; species Vibrio renipiscarius. Next base: position 53,631 of record NZ_JTKH01000009.1, read on the forward strand.
CGCGTCTTTTTAAAGACTTCGCTAAAGAGAACAAAGAATTCGAGATCAAAGCTGCTGCATTTGAAGGCGCTCTAACTGACGCTGAACTACTAGCGACACTACCAACTTACGACGAAGCGATTGCACGCCTAATGATGTGCATGAAAGAAGCTTCTGCTGCGAAATTGGTACGTACTATCGCTGCTATCCGCGATCAAAAAGAAGAAGCTGCGGCGTAAGCCTTGCTTTTTTTACTGGTTGCAAAATAAACTTATTGTTGACTTAAAAGAGAATTGTTATGTCTATTACTAACGAGCAAATCCTAGACGCAGTTGCAGAAATGTCTGTAATGCAAGTTGTTGAACTAATTGAAGCAATGGAAGAGAAATTCGGCGTATCTGCAGCAGCTGCTGTAGTAGCGGGCGGCGCAGCAGCAGCAGCTGTTGAAGAGCAAACTGAATTCGACGTAATCCTAACTGCTGCTGGCGCTAACAAAGTACAAGTTATCAAAGCTGTACGTGGCGCAACTGGTCTAGGCCTTAAAGAAGCTAAAGGTCTTGTAGACTCAGCTCCTGCTGCTCTTAAAGAAGGCGTAGAGAAAGCTGAAGCTGAAGCTCTTAAAGCACAGCTAGAAGAAGCTGGCGCTTCTGTTGAAATCAAGTAATTATTACTTAATTTCATAGCCGTAAGGCTAATGGCTGGTGGTTTATTAACCACCGGCCTTTTTGCGCTGTAGGGTCTAGGTGAATTTTCCCGCTGTTTAAGCACCTTTATCCGAGCAAAACTCATGATATTCATCGAATGACGTGAGACTACAGTAAACAGTTGTTAGTCACTGTCCCACCCGTCAGGCGGACAGTTTGGGTCACTTATCAGCGAGCTGAGGAACCCCATGGTTTACTCTTATACCGAGAAAAAGCGCATCCGTAAGGACTTTGGTACTCGTCCGCAAGTTTTGGACATTCCATACCTTCTATCGATCCAGCTCGATTCGTTCGAAAAATTTATCGAACAGGATCCTGAAGGACAATACGGTCTTGAAGCTGCTTTCCGTTCTGTTTTTCCAATTCAGAGCTACAACGGCAATTCCGAGCTGCAATACGTTAGCTATCGTCTTGGTGAGCCAGTTTTTGATGTTAAAGAATGTCAAATTCGCGGTGTTACTTATTCGAAGCCACTACGCGTAAAACTACGCCTTGTGATCTTTGATCGAGACGCACCAGCAGGTACTGTAAAAGACATTAAAGAACAAGAAGTCTACATGGGCGAAATTCCGCTTATGACAGACAATGGTACCTTCGTAATTAATGGTACCGAGAGGGTTATCGTATCCCAGCTGCATAGAAGCCCAGGCGTTTTCTTCGACAGCGATAAGGGTAAGACCCACTCATCAGGCAAAGTTTTATACAACGCACGTATCATTCCTTACCGTGGCTCATGGTTAGACTTTGAGTTCGATCCTAAGGATAACTTATACGTACGTATCGACCGTCGTCGTAAACTACCTGCGTCAATCATCCTACGTGCACTTGGTAAGACTACCGAAGAGATCCTTGATCTATTCTTCGAGAAAGTTAACTTCCAAGTGAAAGATCAAACTCTATTAATGGAGTTGATCCCAGAGCGTCTACGTGGTGAGACGGCTTCATTTGATATTGAAGCAAACGGCAAAGTTTACATCGAGCAAGGTCGCCGCGTAACTGCGCGTCATATTCGTCAACTTGAAAAAGAAGGCGTTGACCACATCGAAGTACCTGTTGAGTACATCGTTGGTAAAGTTGCGGCACAAGATTACGTAAACGAAGCGACTGGCGAAGTGATCGTTTCTGCTAACCAAGAGATCAGTCTTGAAGCGTTAGCGAACCTATCTCAAGCTGGCCACAAAGCGCTAGAAGTTCTATTCACGAACGATCTAGACCACGGCCCATTCATGTCAGAAACGGTACGCGTTGACAGCACTGTTGATCGTATTTCTGCACTGGTAGAAATCTACCGCATGATGCGCCCTGGCGAGCCGCCAACGAAAGAAGCGGCTGAATCTTTGTTCGAAAGCCTATTCTTCTCTGAAGAGCGCTACGATCTATCGACTGTTGGCCGTATGAAGTTCAACAGCTCAATTGGTCGTGCTGACGCAGACGAGCAAGGTACGCTAGACGAGCTAGATATCATCGAAGTGATGAAGAAGCTGATCTCGATTCGTAACGGTAAAGGCGAAGTGGACGATATCGACCACCTTGGCAACCGTCGTATCCGTTCAGTTGGCGAAATGGCTGAGAACCAATTCCGTGTTGGTCTTGTACGTGTTGAACGTGCAGTGAAAGAGCGCCTAAGCCTTGGTGACCTTGATGCAATCATGCCTCAAGATCTAATCAACGCTAAGCCTATTTCAGCAGCGGTTAAAGAATTCTTTGGCTCTTCACAGCTTTCACAGTTTATGGACCAAAACAACCCGTTATCAGAAGTGACGCACAAACGTCGTATTTCTGCATTGGGTCCTGGCGGTCTTACTCGTGAACGCGCTGGCTTTGAAGTACGTGACGTACACGTAACTCACTACGGTCGTCTATGTCCGATCGAAACGCCAGAAGGTCCAAACATCGGTTTGATCAACTCACTATCTGCGTTTGCGCGTTGTAACGAATACGGTTTCCTAGAAACTCCGTACCGTCGCGTAGTAGATGGCGTTGTAACTGACGAAGTAGATTACCTATCTGCAATCGAAGAAGGTCAATACGTTATCGCTCAGGCGAACACGAAATTGACTGAAGAAGGTACATTTGATGATGAGCTAATCACTGCTCGTCAGAAAGGTGAATCTGGTCTTCACCCTCGTGAACACGCCCAGTACATGGACGTTGCAACGAACCAGGTAGTATCTATCGCGGCATCGCTTATCCCGTTCCTAGAACACGATGATGCGAACCGTGCCTTGATGGGCGCGAACATGCAACGTCAGGCGGTTCCAACTCTACGTGCTGATAAGCCGCTAGTTGGTACTGGTATTGAACGTAACATCGCAGTTGACTCTGGTGTTACTGTTGTTTCGAAACGTGGTGGTTCTGTTCAGTCTGTAGATGCTTCTCGTATCGTTATTAAAGTGAACGAAGAAGAATTGGTACCTGGCGAAGCTGGTATCGATATCTACAACCTAACAAAATACACTCGTTCTAACCAAAACACGTGTATCAACCAACGCCCATGTGTAATGCCTGGCGAACCGGTTGCTCGTGGCGACGTTCTTGCTGATGGTCCTTCAACAGACCTTGGTGAGCTAGCGCTTGGTCAGAACATGCGTATCGCATTCATGCCTTGGAATGGTTACAACTTCGAAGACTCGATCTTAGTATCTGAGCGCGTAGTTCAAGAAGACCGTTTCACGACAATCCACATTCAAGAACTATCTTGTGTGGCGCGTGATACTAAGCTTGGTGCTGAAGAAATCACAGCTGACATTCCAAACGTAGGTGAATCTGCTCTGTCTAAACTAGACGAGTCAGGTATCGTTTACATCGGTGCGGAAGTGAAAGGCGGTGACATCCTTGTAGGTAAAGTCACGCCTAAAGGTGAAACTCAGCTAACACCTGAAGAGAAGCTACTACGTGCAATCTTCGGTGAGAAAGCGTCAGACGTTAAAGATACGTCTCTACGCGTACCAAACTCAGTTTCAGGTACGATCATCGATGTTCAAGTTTTCACTCGCGATGGCGTAGAGAAAGACAAGCGTGCGCTTGAAATTGAACAAATGCAGCTGAAAGAAGCGAAGAAAGACCTAACTGAAGAATTCCAGATTCTTGAGGGTGGCCTTCTTAACCGCGTTCGCTCTGTATTGCTAGATGGTGGTTACTCTGAAGCGAAACTAGGCACGACTGATCGTAAGAAGTGGCTAGAGCTAACGCTTGAAGATGATGCTCTACAGACTCAGCTTGAGCAACTAGCAGAGCAGTATGACGAGCTACGTGCAGACTTCGATAAGAAGTTTGAAACTAAGCGTCGTAAGATCACACAAGGTGATGATCTAGCACCTGGCGTACTGAAGATCGTTAAGGTTTACCTTGCGGTTAAACGTCGCATTCAGCCTGGTGATAAGATGGCAGGCCGTCACGGTAACAAGGGTGTAATCTCTAAGATCAACCCTGTTGAAGACATGCCATACGATGAAAACGGTCAACCGGTAGACATCGTACTTAACCCGCTGGGTGTACCTTCGCGTATGAACATCGGTCAGATCCTAGAAGTTCACTTAGGTCTGGCAGCGAAAGGTATCGGTGAGAAAATCAACAAGATGGTGAAAGAGCAGCAAGAGCTAGCGAAATTCCGCGAATTCCTGCAAAAAGTTTACGACCTAGGCGAAACTCGCCAGACAGTAGACATTGCTTCTCTATCTGATGCTGAAGTGCGTACATTGATCGGCAACCTACGTGGTGGTCTACCAATCGCAACACCAGTATTTGATGGTGCACCTGAATCATCAATCAAAGCTCTTCTAGAGCTAGCAGACCTGCCAACATCTGGTCAGCTTAAGTTGTTTGATGGTCGTACTGGTGATGAGTTTGAGCGTCCTGTAACTGTTGGTTACATGTACATGCTGAAACTAAACCACCTTGTTGACGACAAGATGCACGCTCGTTCTACTGGTTCGTACAGCCTAGTAACTCAGCAACCACTTGGTGGTAAAGCTCAGTTCGGTGGTCAGCGTTTCGGTGAGATGGAAGTATGGGCACTAGAAGCATACGGTGCTGCTTACACGCTTCAAGAAATGCTAACCGTTAAGTCAGATGACGTTAACGGCCGTACTAAGATGTACAAAAACATCGTAGACGGTAACCACAGCATGGAACCTGGCATGCCAGAATCATTCAACGTATTGTTGAAAGAGATTCGCTCGCTAGGTATCAACATCGAGCTAGAAGACGAAGAGTAATCTCTTTATTCCCTGAGCGAGAGCTCAGGGAAATTAAAGCGATTATCGGTAAAAAGGTGTTCACTTTTGCGGGTGAACTCCTTTTAACTCCTTACAGGAGCTGATTGTGAAAGACTTATTAAACTTTCTAAAAGCGCAGCATAAGACCGAAGAATTTGATGCAATCAAAATCGGTCTATCTTCACCAGACATGATCCGTTCATGGTCTTTCGGTGAAGTTAAAAAACCTGAAACGATTAACTACCGTACGTTCAAACCTGAACGTGATGGTTTGTTCTGTGCGCGTATTTTTGGCCCAGTAAAAGACTACGAATGTCTTTGTGGCAAATATAAGCGCCTGAAGCACCGTGGTGTAATCTGTGAGAAGTGTGGCGTTGAAGTTACACAAACTAAAGTTCGTCGTGACCGTATGGGCCACATCGAGCTTGCATCACCAGTAGCTCACATCTGGTTCCTAAAATCACTACCGTCTCGCATCGGTCTACTAATGGATATCCCACTACGTGATATCGAACGTGTTCTTTACTTCGAAATGTACGTAGTAACTGAACCAGGTATGACTGATCTAGAAAAATCTCAGATGCTTACTGAAGAAGAGTATCTGGATCGTCTAGAAGAGTGGGGCGATGAGTTCACCGCTAAAATGGGTGCAGAGGCTATCAAGGACCTTCTAGGTTCTATGGACTTGCACGCAGAAGTTGAGCAAATGCGCGAAGAGCTAGATACCACTAACTCTGAAACTAAGCGTAAGAAGCTAACTAAGCGTTTGAAGCTGGTTGAAGCGTTCATTACTTCGGGTAACAACCCTGAGTGGATGATCCTGACTGTACTTCCAGTTCTTCCGCCAGATCTACGTCCTCTAGTACCACTAGATGGCGGTCGTTTTGCGACTTCAGATCTGAACGACCTTTACCGTCGCGTGATCAACCGTAACAACCGTTTGAAGCGTCTTCTAGAGCTAGCGGCTCCAGACATCATCGTACGTAACGAAAAGCGTATGCTGCAAGAGTCTGTTGATGCCCTTCTAGATAACGGTCGTCGCGGTCGTGCGATCACAGGTTCGAACAAGCGTCCTCTGAAATCTCTTGCTGATATGATCAAGGGTAAACAAGGTCGTTTCCGTCAGAACCTTCTAGGTAAACGTGTAGACTACTCTGGCCGTTCTGTAATCACAGTAGGTCCATACCTTCGTCTACACCAGTGTGGTCTTCCTAAGAAGATGGCACTTGAGCTATTCAAGCCGTTTATCTACAGCAAGCTAGAGACTCGTGGTCTTGCGACTACAATCAAAGCTGCTAAGAAAATGGTAGAGCGCGAAGAAGCGGTTGTTTGGGATATCCTAGACGAAGTGATCCGTGAACACCCAGTACTATTGAACCGTGCACCAACACTTCACCGTCTTGGTATCCAGGCGTTCGAACCAGTACTAATCGAAGGTAAAGCGATTCAGCTACACCCACTTGTGTGTGCGGCATACAACGCGGACTTCGATGGTGACCAAATGGCGGTTCACGTGCCTCTAACTCTAGAAGCACAGCTTGAAGCTCGTACTCTGATGATGTCGACGAATAACATTCTGTCGCCAGCGTCAGGTGATCCGATCATCGTACCTTCTCAGGACGTTGTATTGGGTCTGTACTACATGACACGTGATAAGATCAACGTGAAAGGTGAAGGCATGTACCTTGCTGGCCCTGAAGAGGCTGAAAAGGCATACCGCACTAAGAACGCAGAACTACACGCACGCGTTAAAGTACGTATTACAGAAACAGTTGTAGACGAAGACGGCAACAGCACAACAGAAACGAAGATGGTTGATACAACTGTCGGTCGTGCAATGTTGTGGCAAATCGTACCGAAAGGCCTACCGTACAGCATCGTTAACCAAAAGCTAGGTAAGAAGCAGATCTCTAACCTACTTAACGAGTGTTACCGTAAGCTTGGTCTAAAAGACACAGTAGTGTTTGCTGACCAAATCATGTACACCGGTTTCGCTTACGCAGCACTTTCAGGCGTATCTGTTGGTATCAACGATATGGTTGTACCTGATGCGAAATACACTGAGATTGCAGCAGCAGAAGAAGAAGTTCGCGAAATTCAAGAACAGTACCAATCTGGTCTTGTAACTGCGGGTGAACGATACAACAAAGTTATCGATATCTGGGCATCAACGAACGACCGCGTAGCAAAAGCTATGATGGAAAACTTGTCTTTCGAAACCGTAACTAACCGTGACGGCGAAGAAGAGCAACAAGAATCGTTCAACAGCATCTACATGATGGCCGACTCGGGCGCACGTGGTTCTGCAGCTCAGATTCGTCAGCTTGCTGGTATGCGTGGTCTGATGGCTCGTCCAGATGGCTCGATCATCGAAACGCCGATCACTGCAAACTTTAAAGAAGGTCTAAACGTCCTTCAGTACTTTATCTCAACGCACGGTGCTCGTAAGGGTCTAGCGGATACGGCACTGAAAACAGCAAACTCGGGTTACCTAACTCGTCGTCTAGTAGACGTTGCTCAAGACGTTGTAGTTACTGAACATGACTGTGGCACAGTTGAAGGTGTCGACATGATGCCTCACATCGAAGGTGGTGACGTTAAAGTTCCACTGGCTGAACTGGCTCTAGGTCGTGTGGTTGCTGAAGATGTTCTTAAACCGGGTTCTGAAGAAGTTCTAATTCCACGTAATACTCTAATTGATGAGAAGTGGTGTCAGATCATGGAAGAGAACTCAGTTGACAACATGCGCGTGCGCTCTGTTGTTACCTGTGATGCTGACTTCGGTTGTTGTGCACAGTGTTACGGTCGTGACCTAGCACGTGGTCACCTAGTAAACCAAGGTGAAGCAGTCGGCGTTATCGCTGCTCAGTCTATCGGTGAACCAGGTACACAGCTAACGATGCGTACGTTCCACATCGGTGGTGCGGCATCTACTGCAGCAGCAGAGAACAGCATCCAAGCGAAGACAACTGGTACAGTGAAACTTCACAACGCTAAGTTTGTAATCAACAAAGCTGGTAAGCTTGTGATCACTTCTCGTGCATCTGAAATGACCATCATTGATGAGTTCGGCCGTACGAAAGAGAAACACAAACTGCCATACGGTTCGATTCTAAGCAAAGCGGACAACGATGCAGTAACAGCTGGCGACGTAGTTGCTAACTGGGAAGCGCACACCATGCCAATCATCACTGAAGTGGCAGGTCGCATCCAATTCGTTGATATGATCGACGGTGTGACAGTTTCTCGTCAAACAGATGACCTAACCGGTCTATCTTCAAGCGAAGTAACTGATCCGGCTGCTCGCCCAGCTGCAGGTAAAGATATGCGTCCAGCTATCAAACTTGTAGATGAGCAAGGTAACGATGTAATGATCCCTGGCACAGATATGTCAGCTCACTACTTCCTACCTGGTAAAGCGATCGTTAACATCGAAGATGGCGCAGAAGTTGGCATCGGTGACACGCTATCTCGTATCCCTCAAAAATCGAGCGGAAACCGAGATATCACGGGTGGTCTACCACGCGTAGCTGACCTATTCGAAGCTCGTAAGCCTAAAGAGCCTGCGATCCTAGCTGAGCACACTGGTGCGGTAAGCTTTGGTAAAGAAACGAAAGGTAAGCGTCGTCTAGTAATCACTCGCGACAGCGGTGAAGTTTACGAAGAGATGATTCCTAAGCATCGCCAATTGAACGTGTTCGAAGGCGAGAAAGTGGAACGTGGTGATGTTATTGCAGATGGTCCAGAGACCCCGCATGACATTCTACGTCTACGTGGTATCCATGCAGTAACTCAGTACATCGCTAACGAAGTACAAGAAGTTTACCGTCTACAAGGCGTTAAGATTAACGATAAGCACATTGAGACTATCGTTCGTCAAATGCTACGTAAGTGTACTATTACACATGCGGGTGACTCTGAGTTCCTACCTGGTGAGCAAGTTGAATACCATAATGTTAAGATTGCTAACCGTAATCTAGAAGCTGAAGGCAAAGAGCCTGCACGTTTTGAACGTGATCTTCTAGGTATTACTAAAGCATCTCTAGCAACTGAGTCGTTCATCTCTGCGGCATCGTTCCAGGAGACAACTCGCGTACTAACAGAAGCTGCAGTTTCTGGTAAGCGTGATGAGCTACGTGGTCTGAAAGAAAACGTAATCGTGGGTCGTCTGATCCCAGCGGGTACAGGTTTCGCATACCACCAAGAGCGTCAAAAGCAAAAATCGGCAGCGCAAGAAGGTCCATCAGCTGAACAAGCAACTGATAACCTGGCAGCACTTCTGAACGCAGGCTTCTCTTCTGAAGATTAATCTTCGAGACGAGTAATCGCTTAAGAAAAAAAGGCACCTTCGGGTGCCTTTTTTACGTTTGGGGGAAGGGTGTGGGCATTTCGCTTCCCCACAACAAAGAACAAAAAAGGCTGACATTCTCATGCCAACCTTTCATCTTTTTCTTTTCTAAAGCGGTCTTTTCAACTCAGCGAGTTTCATCAGTAAGATTGATCAAAGACTGATGTTGATCGATATTAAGCACCGGGTGGTACAGCTAAGCTATCTGAAATAAGCTGAATTAAATTATCTTCTACTTCAAACCGCACTTCGAGAGTTTCCCCTACGCTGGAGAGATCCACATTGAAATCATCCAAAGTATCATCTTGATCAACGTCGGCGTATTTATCGGTAAAATTCAATAATGGGTCGGTGGTTAACACGATCTTCGCGTAAGCGGTATTGATATCATCGGTGATTTCAAACCCCGTCGAACGCCATTCATCCATCACCATATCGTAGATTTTAAAGTGACCTTCGGAAATATAATCGACCAAATGCTGGCAAAAATCTTGCAATTCGATAGGTGTCGGGAGGGAGGAGAGTGCTGCTTTTTGACTGGCAGGCTGAAGTGCGGCAAGCTTGCAATATTCGACAATTAGGGATTGTCGGGTCTCTAACCAATGGTCGATGACATCACTGGAACCACCCCATTGCTCTTGTGTTTTTTTGAATTTTTTTAGCATGACCATGCCCTCATGATCTAATCACAACTCCGGTGATCATTTACTTTGCGTCGCAAAGCGATGATAGATATACAACCTATTGTCCTGACTAGAAATTATAGTTAATGAATTGCTTTCTTACTAACTCTAGTATGAAATTAGATTGCCAGTAAAATGATTGAACTGCAAGCAATGAGGGATGGTAATGTTAAAGAACGGTGATCTTGCCCATAACAGTGCGGCATATTGGTGCGTCGTGTCAGGGAGTGCGCTTTGGCTAGAGGATGGTAATCTTCCTTTTGGTACCGCCAGTGATTTCGGCTTTTTAGGGCGTGATATGGTTTGCGTTGGTCATTACCAAGACGTTCCTGTGATGTGGTTGAATGATATGCAGATAGAAGAGCGTTTACCGATGGGATCATTACGCGAATGTATTCATTACCCTGAGGCGCTGTTTTTATTGATAAGCAAAGCCGTTCAATATGGCCACATGACGCAATCTATGCGTTTTTGCCCGCTATGTGGTGGTCGAAATCATTTGAACCACAATCAACTCGCTATGCAGTGCACAGAATGTCATACGTTACATTATCCGCGTATTTTCCCATGCATCATTGTGGCGGTACGCAAAGAACAGCAGCTTTTACTTGCTCAACATCCTCGCCATCCTAATGGTATGTATACCGTGATTGCGGGCTTTCTTGAGGTGGGTGAAACGCTAGAGCAATGTGTCGCACGTGAAGTGAAAGAAGAAACGGGGATTAACATTACCAATATTCGTTATTTTGGTAGCCAGCCTTGGGCATTCCCATCGAGTATGATGATGGCTTTTTTAGCGGATTATCATTCTGGTAACATTAAGCCGGACTATTCAGAATTAAGCGATGCACAGTGGTTTTTGCCTGATGAGATGCCACTGGTGGCGCCAAAAGGAACGATTGCTCGTCAATTGATCGATAAAACGATTGCAGATATTAAAGGTCATCTTACTGAAAATTAATAAAAAAAACCCTCCGATCCGGAGGGGGTAAGTAAGATGTCGTTATGAGGTACTGTGTATTCGCTACACAGTTAATTATTGTAGTTTTCGCTAGCGATGAAATTTTTATCACTGTTAGAGGTTGGGTGCAAATTAAGCACTTGTTTTAAAGTTAATAACTTGATCTAGGTTGCAAAGCACTCGGCTTTTGCGAGCGAAACAGTGTTAGAATATCAGCGAAAAATAACGCCAACCGATTGGAAAAGCACAATGACTGAATTAAAAAATGATCGTTATCTGCGTGCGCTTTTGAAAGAGCCTGTAGATTACACCCCGGTATGGATGATGCGCCAAGCGGGTCGCTACCTACCTGAATATAAAGCTACTCGTGCCCAAGCGGGTGACTTTATGTCACTGTGTCGTAATGCTGAGTTAGCTTCAGAAGTAACGCTTCAGCCATTACGTCGTTTTCCACTTGATGCTGCGATTCTATTTTCGGATATCTTGACCATTCCAGATGCGATGGGTTTGGGTCTGCGCTTTACTCAAGGTGAAGGGCCTGTGTTTGACAACCCAATTACCTGTAAAGCGGATGTTGATAAGATCGGTTTGCCTGATCCTGAAGGCGAACTGCAATACGTGATGAATGCCGTGCGTCAGATCCGTAAAGATCTGCAAGGCGAAGTGCCGTTGATTGGTTTCTCTGGTAGCCCTTGGACATTGGCGACATACATGGTTGAAGGTGGCAGCTCTAAAGCGTTCACTAAGATCAAAAAAATGATGTATGCAGAGCCACAAACCCTGCACTTGCTACTGGATAAGTTGGCAGACAGCGTGATCGAATACCTTAATGCACAGATCAAAGCGGGCGCGCAATCTGTGATGGTTTTTGATACCTGGGGTGGTGTACTGACTCCGCGCGACTACAACCTATTCTCGTTGCAATACATGCACAAGATTGTTGACGGTCTTATCCGTGAAAACGACGGTCGTCGCGTGCCAGTGACTTTGTTCACTAAAAATGGTGGCATGTGGCTTGAGCAAATTGCAGCAACGGGTTGTGATGCGGTTGGTCTAGACTGGACGATCAACATTGCTGATGCGAAAGCTCGCATCGGTGACAAAGTTGCGCTGCAAGGTAACATGGATCCTTCAATGCTTTACGCTCAACCTGAACGTATTCGTGAAGAAGTCTCATTAATCCTTGAAGGCTTTGGTGATGGCGGTACTGGCCACGTATTTAACCTTGGCCATGGCATCCACTTAGATGTTCCGCCAGAGAATGCGGGCGTATTTGTTGAGGCGGTACACGAGTTGTCTAAGCCTTATCACAAATAGTCGTGATAGTTTAAACGCCTGATTTATTCAGGCGTTTTTGTTATTGGTAATACGAGTGGGTATACTGGGTGCAACGGAGATAAAGGAATAGCATAAGCAATGAAGACGCGCGATAAAATAGTATTAGCAGCCTTAGAACTCTTTAATGAACACGGTGAAAGGAATATCACTACGAACCATATTGCTGCGCATATCGATATTAGCCCAGGCAATCTTTACTACCATTTCCGCAATAAACAAGAAATTGTACGTGAGATTTTCGCCTTGTATTCCAGTGAATTGTTGGAACGATTTTCTCCCGTTCAAGGCCAGCAAGAGAGCTTAGTCTTACTCAAACTGTACCTAAATTCTACGTTTACCTTAATGTGGAAATACCGTTTTTTCTACGCCAATTTACCTGAGATTCTTCAACGCGATGAAGCCCTTCATGAAGAATACATTCAGGTACAAGATAAGCTTCAGGCCAATCTTGTTAATATTATGGCGGCCTTCATCCAATTAGGTTTGCTCGATGTCGCTGAGCAAGAAATGAAGCCATTAGTGACGACCCTACACCTGATTGCATCAAGCTGGTTAGGTTACCAATCGGCGATGTCATCAAAAACTCAAATTACAGAACTCATCGTTCATCAAGGTATGTTGCAGATGATTTCCGTCGTGAAACCGAAGGCGACCGAATCGGGCCTTGAGCAATTGCAACTTTTGGAAGATGGTGTAAGAGCGATGCACGCTGCCTAGTGTCGGCTATGTTGCGGGTGAATATAATCGAAGCAGAGGGTTTATAACCTTTCGCTCTTTGTTTCATCCTTGTTGAGCCGTTACATTACAAAGACGCTTCTGATTCGAGTAATGTTATGCACTACGATGTTTTTAATGGTGATGCCGATGGCATTATCGCTCTACTTCAATTACGTCTTGCCACGCCCAAGCGCGCTCAATTGGTGACAGGGGTAAAGCGCGACATTCAATTACTGGATGATTTAGCGGTTCAACAGGGCGATTCACTCACCGTGTTGGACATCTCTCTTAGCCGCAATCATGATGCGTTGCTGCGAGCGTTAGACGCGGGTGCTGACATCTTTTACGCCGACCACCACAAGGCTGATGATATTCCCGATCATGCCCGCTTGACTGCTCATATCGATTTAGACGCCAATGTCTGTACCGCGCTTATCATTGATGATCTGCTTGATGGTCGCTATCACCATTGGGCAATTGTAGGCGCGTATGGCGATAATTTGATTGCCAAAGCCGACCAACTCGCCGCGCAGGTAGGGTTAACCAAGTGGCAGGCGGAACAGCTTCGAGAATTGGGTACATTGATCAATTACAACGGCTATGGAGAGAGTGTAGACGATTTACATTTTCACCCCGCCGAGCTGTTTCAGGCGCTTTTGGCCTACGATGATCCTTTTGCTCTTATCGCTGCACAAGCTTCCCCATACCACCGATTGAAATCGGCTTATCAACAAGACATGGCTCAGGCGACCGCCTTAGAGGCCACCCATATTGACCATTATTTGGCGGTTTATACCTTGCCCAATCACGCTGCGTCGAGACGTATTAGCGGTGTGTATGGCAATTGGCTCGCGAATCAATCCCCCGAGAAAGCCCATGTGGTGTTAAGCGAAAATAGCCAACAAGGCTATACCGTGTCGCTGCGCGCGCCGTTAGAAAATAAGCAAGGTGCTGGTGAGTTATGCAGTCAGTTTGTTTCAGGCGGTGGACGCGAGGCTGCTGGGGGGATTAATCACCTTGAAAAAGCACAAGTCCCCGCATTCATTAAGCGAGTCTCTGAGTATTATCAGATATCGTGCCGTGGATAAATGACGAAGGGCGCCAATCGGCGCCCTTCGGGTATCAGTACTATCCGTTATTTCTCTTATTTCCGTTTTAGCCATGAAATCGGATCTTGGGTTTTACTGTTACGGCGGATCTCAAAATAGAGTGAAGGTTGGGTTTGCCCCCCGGTATCACCAGCCAGAGCGATCGATTCTCCCGCAATGACTTTGTCGCCTTCTTTTTTCAGCAAGCTTTGGTTAAAGCCGTATAGCGTCATATCACCTTTACCGTGATCCAATAGAACCACTAGGCCATAGCCGCGTAAGTAATCGGCAAATACGACAGTACCAGAATAAACGGCTTTGACTGACTGACCGTAATTGGCCGCCACAACAATGCCTTTCCAATTGATTTGGCCCGTTTGTTTTGAGCCATAGCTGTGGATGATGCGGCCTTTAACTGGCCATGGCAGCTTGCCTTTTTGCTTGGCGATACCGTCCATCGGAACGGCATTTCGCTTGGCGGCTTTGGCGATTTCGGCTTTGAGGCGCGCTTCGTTTCGCTGTAATTCAGACAGGTAAACTTTGTCGCTGGAGATACTTTTTCTGATTTTGCTTACTGTGCCTTTACGCTGCGCTTGGGTTTTCGCTAATTGATTGCGCTTCGTCGTTTGCTGCTCAAGTAATTTGGTGATTTGCTGCTTTTCAAGCGCCAGTTGTTGCTCGCTTTGCTCAAGGTCGATGACAATCTGCTCAAGTTCAGTAATGGTCTCTGCCCGTTGTTTGGCTAGATATTGGAAGTACTGGCTGATGCGATCTTCTTCTACGCCTTGCGTCATGATGTTGGCAGAAGACTTGGCGCGCTGGGTAACATAGTAAGTGCGTAATAACTGCTCGAGTTTTTCACTGTGTGCCAGTTTGTCTTTTTCGAGCGTGATGATTTTACCGTCCAACGCGTGAATGTTGGCATTGGTTTTGGTTAGTGAAGCTTTGGTTTCTTTGATTTCGCGTTCAATTTGATTGATACCAAGCTCTTGGCTTTTTAGCGACTTTTGTAGCTTATCGAGTTCTTTTTGTTGTGAACTTAACGCATTCTTTTGTCGTGATATTTCGCTTTTTACGCCGGTTAATTGGCTGGGTGACGATGCTAAGGTTGGTAAAGGGGTTATCGTAGCAAAACCCACCGTCAGCAGCATGAGCGAGCGCAGTATGCGATGAGTTTTTGTGATGGCGTTAAGCGACATTAGCTCGAATTATCCTAACCAATTGATAAGTTGTCAGTATACATAATTCGAATCTTGGGAAGAAAGGATTAAGTAAAAACTTGTATGCCGTCACGTTGGCTTCAACACGTTCCGAACAAACAAAAACGCCCAAGCAGGGCTCGGGCGTTTATTCTGTCAGGCGATTACCGATTACTTAACGATAATTTGGCCTGACATTTCCGCAGGAATTTCGATACCTGCTAGAGAAAGCATGGTTGGCGCAAGGTCAGACAGTTTGCCGCCTTCTTTGAACTCAACCGCTTTGCTACCGACGTAGATCAGTGGAACAGGTAGGTTCGTGTGCGCAGTGTGAATACCACCAGTTTCAGGGTCGATCATCATTTCAGCGTTGCCGTGGTCTGCGGTGATCAGCATTTGACCATCCACTTCATTGATCGCTTCTACTACGCGGCCCATACATGCATCGATTGCTTCGATTGCTTGTTTAGCGGCTTCGTAAACGCCAGTGTGACCAACCATATCTGGGTTAGGGTAGTTACAGATGATGGTATCGAACTTACCTGATTTGATTGCTGCTACCAGTTTGTCAGTGAGCTCTGCTGAGCTCATCTCTGGTTGTAGGTCGTAAGTCGCGACTTTTGGAGAAGCAACAAGTTGACGCTCTTCGCCAGCAAATTCGTTTTCAACACCACCGTTGAAGAAGAAAGTCACGTGCGCGTATTTTTCAGTTTCAGAAATACGTAGCTGAGTCTTGTCTTGCTTAGAAAGCCACTCACCGTAAGTGTTTTCTAGTGTTGCTGGTGGGAATGCTGCTGCCAGAGGGATGTCTGCTGCGTATTGCGTTAGCATCACGAAGTTCAGAGCAGGGAATGACGCGCGCTCAAAACCGTTAAAGTCAGCCACGAAGGTACGTGTGATTTGACGAGCACGGTCTGCACGGTAGTTCATGAAGATCACGGCATCGCCATCTTGCATGATTGCATCTTCTTGTTCCGCTGTTTTGATTGCGGTTGCTTTTACGAATTCGTCATTTTCACCACGAGCGTAAGCCGATTCAAGGCCTTCAACTGCAGTCTCAAACGTAAATTCTGCTTTTGCTTGAGTCAATAGATCGTAAGCAACTTGAACGCGATCCCAGTTGTTATCACGGTCCATTGCGTAGTAACGACCCACTAGAGAAGCCACACGGCCTTTACCTAGTTTAGCGAATAGCTCTTGGAAACGTTGTAGAGTGCCTTCTGCGCTACGTGGTGGCGTATCACGACCATCAAGGAAGCAGTGTAGGTAAATCTTTTCAGCGCCACGAGCCGCTGCCATTTCAATTGCTGCGTAGATGTGATCTTCGTGAGAGTGAACGCCACCTGGAGACATTAGGCCCATGATGTGAACGGCTTTACCTGCATTGATCGCGCTGTCCATTGCTTCTACAAGTGCTGCCGTTTCAGCGAACTCACCATCAGTGATAGATTTAGTAATACGAGTCAGATCTTGGTACACGATACGGCCAGCGCCGATGTTTGTGTGGCCGACTTCAGAGTTACCCATTTGACCATCTGGAAGACCTACATCCATGCCAGACGCAGAAATAAGCGTGTTCGGGTGGTTAGCAAATAGGTTATCCAAGTTAGGCGTATTTGCATTTGCAACGGCATTATTTGCAGTGTCTTCACGGTGTCCGTAACCGTCAAGAATAACTAGAGCCAATGGCTTCTTAGCAGACATAGAGTAAACCTCGTCAAATTTAAGTAACTGTCGGTTTTGGGTAGAAAAACCCAAGTACCTTGAAACAAAACTAGCGTAATTTTACTACACTTTTTGCGCAAAACTGTAGGCCAAGATCAAATATTGTTGGTGATGTCGTGTTGCTATCTTTCAGTTAATTATTTATTTGGCCATATGCTTACATTGATAATAACTCTTATTCTTAATATTTTGCCATCAATGTAAAGGTGGAATGACCAATCAATGTGATAGCCAAACATACGTGGTAGTCAAACATACGATGGTCGCCGGCTATTGGACCAGTATGGCGGTGCCACACACGGCGAGAATCGCGCCACACCACGCATAGCGGTTCGGTCGTCGTTTGGTGTAAATCCACAGCAATGGCAACAGCATAATCGGCGTCGTCGAGGAAAGTAGGGCCACCATGCCGACATCGCCCTTTTGCAGAGCGAATAAGATCAACGTCATCCCAACGGCCATCGCCAGAAAACCATTGAGCGCCGTCACGAAAAAAATCTGTTTGTTGATGGTGTGCGTTGCTTTCGCCAGTTTGATACCGGTTAACCACAGCAAGCAATGCGCGGCAAAAGCCGTCATCATTCGCAGCGCCGAAGCCGCGACAGGATCAACGGCGGTTTGCATCACGGGTTTGGCGATTATGCCCCCTAATGCTTGGCAAATCGCCGCCAATAAGCCTAATGCTACGCCAACCCAAATACGGCCTTTGATCGCCTCTAGTTGATTATTGTCTTGGCCTCTTTTACCAAAAAAAATCGCCATCACTACGCCAGAAAAAACGAAGCTGGCGCCCAGTAACTCTCCACCACTCATGCGCTCACTAAAAAGAAAGTAACCTAATACGGCAGAAAAAACGGCGTGACAGGAGAAAAGTAAGCCCGCTTGACGCGGTCCCATACGATTAAGGCAAGCAAACAGAGCGGTGTCGCCAATGAAAATTCCGACCAGTCCGGAAAGCATCATGGCACTGATTGAAGGAAGAGTAACGGTAGCCCAACCGCCGGTGTATAAGGCCATTATGGCAAGAATGACGCTGGTGCAACCCATGCGCCAGCGACTATATGCGAAGGTCCCCAAATGCTGTGCTGGGGTAACAGAGAGCAGGCTGGCAATGGCCCATAACAAAGCGGCGGCTAAGGCTAGCCATTCATATCCCATCTATTTCGCATCCTTGTCGACGATAGAGCATGCGCAGGCTGGTATATCGGGCGCGCATGTTGATAGAGGGTCAATATGCCTTAAAAGTAAGGGAAAGCAAAGCGCGAAGCCAGTCCGCGCTTTGCTGAGTGAAAGTGAGGGTTACGAAAGGATCCAGTTGGCCATATAGACCATGGATAAGCCTAATACACCAAGAATCAAACCGGTTTTGGCCATGTCTTTACTCTCGATTAAGCCTGTAGAATAAGCCAAAGAGTTCGGCGGTGTAGAGACCGGTAAAATCATGCCTAATGAGGCGGAGAAGGCGACCACGACCAAGAGGTTTTGCATATCCAAACTTTGCATAGACGCGCCAATGGCGGCGGCAATCGGCATGAGCAAGTTAGCCGTGGCGGTATTGGACATAAAGTTGGCCATCACCCAACACACCAGTGACATGGTGATGATCACTGCAGTAGGAGACAGGGCGTCGTAGTCAATCGCGTGTGCGAGTGCAAAAGCCAATCCCGTTTTATCCAGAGCGATACCAATCGCGATACCCCCGGCAACCAACCACAATACATCCCAGTTGATCAGTTTCAATTCTGCTTTGCCCATGATGCCAGTGAGGGTGAACACCGCGAGTGGAATGATCGATACCACGTAGGTATTCATGCCGTGCAACTTGGTGGTCATCCACAGCAAAATGGTGATGGCAAACGTGGCGTAAACGACGATAGCACGCCAGCTCTTCTGAAATGAACCGCCGAGCTTGAGTACCATTTTATCTTCCGATGACGGAAACAGTTTTTGCAGCAAGAACCAAGCAATGGTCAGTTGCACAATCACAAATGGTAGACCCATCATCATCCAAGAAAGAAAGTCGATACTGTTTTCACCAGTGAGGTATTGCAGCGCAATCGCATTGGGAGGCGTACCGATGGGCGTCGCAATACCACCGGTATTGGCCGCAATCGGGATACACAAGACCAGCGCTTTGATGCCTAAATCCCCTTTAGGAGCAGACGCGACAATCGGGCCAAGCAACGCGAGCATCATGACGGTCGTCGCGGTGTTAGACATAAACATCGAGAACACCGCAGTAATCAGCATCAGCCCTAACATGATGAATCGTGGCTGCGTGCCGAACGGTTTCAGTAGGACACGAGCAAGGTTGTTATCAAGTTCGTATTTGGAGGCGGAGATCGCCAAGGCAAATCCGCCCATAAACAGAATGATGATTGGGGAGGAGAAAGCACTGAAAATATCGGTGTAGGCCACGAGCTCGCCAAAGTCATGCCCGGCTGGTGGATTGCGAAATAGGTGCAGGCCTTTATCTGAAATCATGATCAGTTCGAGGGCGATGATCAAAATCGAGGTAGCAAAAACAGGGACCGGTTCTAACACCCATAAAAGTGCCGCAAGAAGGAAAATGGCCAGTAGCCGGTGTTGGATTAAGGTTAAGTCTGCTATCGGGATCGAATCAATGGGCATGAGTAACACGGCAAGTGGTAACCCAAAACAGATCAGCAGTTTGATTATCATGCCAGAATGAATCTTTGTCATACGCGGCAAACCTTCTCATGTCAGTGTAGAAGGGTAGATTAAAAGATAACCAAATTAGTGTCTTAGACTAAGGTTGTAGTTTTACAAATAGGTAAAAAATGTTGCGGAATCTTTGTCTTTGGTCAAAAAAAATCCCCGAACAAAATCGGGGATTTTTAAAGCATTTCTGCGGGTATTATTCTGCGCTTTGGCGGTGGGCGTAAGACGTGCCCATGACCGTTGCTTGACCGAGCTGCATCGACTCGTCAAAGCGGATGCTGTCTTTGCTAAACAGGTTAATGACCGTTGAGCCTAGTTTGAAACGGCCCATCTCTTGGCCTTTTTTCAGAATGATGGCTTTGTCACCTTCCGCCGGGTATTCCCAGCGATGAACGGTATTACCGCGTGGTGGTGTCACCGTGCCTGCCCAAACTTGTTCGATACTACCGACAATAGTGGCGCCTACGAGCACTTGTGCCATCGGGCCAAAGGCGGTGTCAAAAATACACACAACACGTTCGTTGCGAGCAAAGAGGTTCGGTACGTTTTCTGCAGTCAGCGGATTCACTGAGAACAAATCGCCAGGTACGTAGATCATTTGACGTAGCGTGCCATCACATGGCATGTGAACTCGATGGTAATCGCTTGGCGATAAGTACAAGGTAGCAAATTCGCCATCGTTAAACTCTTCAGCCAGTTTTTCATCACCGCCGAGCAGCTCAAGCGCTGTGTAGTCGTGATTTTTAGCTTGAATAAGTTTACCGTCTTGGATTGGACCAAATTGACTAACACGCGCATCAGCAGGGTGACAAATGACGTCATCCCCTTCAGAAATAGGGCGAGCCCCTTCTTTTAGTTCACGAACAAAAAACTCATTAAACGTGGTGAAGTGCTTTGGATCGGAATGCAGAGCTTCATCCATTTTTACGTTGTATTGCTTGATAAACCAGCGAATGATTGCGGTGGTTAGGCTACCTGCTTTAGCTGAAGCGATCTTACCCACTAAGCGAGTCAGTGCGTGCTGAGGGATCCAGTATTGTAGTCTAACTTTAATCTTGTCCATTGTGTTCAATTCCAATGTTAATTATCTGTTTCAAACTTTTGGGCGCGAGATGGTACTTAAAAAATCAACAAATGTCAGCACTTGCTGATTTTTCCCCGTCGTTGCTGTGTTACAGATCGGCTTTTTTGTTGCGTGAATATTGGCGGTTCGCCTTATTCTCCGTCATGCTTTCAAGAATGCGATGATAGTTATTAAAGCGGTTCTCACTCACTTTTCCTTGCTCAACCGCTTCGCGTAGTACGCAGCCAGGATCGTCAAGGTGTTTACAATCGCGGAACTTACAGCTGCCCAGGTAAGGTTTGAACTCGATAAAGGCTTTTGTCACTTCTTCCGCTTCTAAGTGCCATAAACCAAACTCGCGCACTCCTGGAGAGTCAATCAGATCACCACCAGAAGGAATATGGTACAAACGCGCGGCAGTCGTCGTGTGCTGGCCAAGCCCTGAGTTTTCAGAGACCAGACCTTCTTCAATCTCTAGTCCAGGCATCAACGCATTGACTAAACTTGATTTACCAACACCGGATTGGCCGACAAAGATATTAATACAGTTACCCAGTGCCGCTTCCAGCTCTGGAATGCCTTCACCCGATTCTTTACTGACTAACAGCACTTTGTAACCAATGTTCTCATAGTCACGCAGTGATTGTTGGTACTGTTCGCGTTGTGCTTGATCGAGCAGGTCAATCTTATTCAAGACAAGCAATGGTGGGATTTGTAGCGTTTCTGCGGCCACCAAGTAACGGTCAATAATATTCAAGGACAGTTCAGGCAGTACCGAAGAGACGATCACCATTTGACCGATGTTTGCCGCAACGGGTTTTAAACCGTCGTAGTAATCTGGACGGGTTAGGACGGAGATACGCGGCTCAACCGCTTCAACAACACCCGAAATGCCGTACATAGATTCAAGACCGGCACGCCAAATGACTTTGTCACCGGAGACCAAAGATTCGATGCTACGGCGTAAGTTACAACGGTGAATTTCTTGTGTTTCGAAATCTTCAATATCCGCGTGTTGACCGAAACGGGTAATCACTAAGCCTGTTTTAGTGCCACCCAGCATGGACTCATCCCACTGAATGCTTTCTGCTTTAGTGAGCTTGCGTTTTTGATTGCTACGAACGCGTCGTACTTGACCTTTGGTTAGCTTTTTCTGTTTTGCCACGGTGATCTACTTAATCTGCTTCTCTTAGGGTAGACACCTGAGATTGCTATCTTGGGTATCTGAATTTGGGTATAGTACCTTTTTTAGCGAAAAACCAATAGGCAACGATTTATGTCCTTTAGCGATCAAAATTTAATCTGGGTCGATCTCGAGATGACTGGGCTTGATCCAGAAACACACAAAATTATCGAAATCGCCACGATAGTCACGGATAGTGAGCTTAATATTTTGGCGGAAGGTCCTGTATTGGCCATTCATCAGCCAGAATCTGAACTGGAAAAAATGGACGATTGGTGCACGAACACTCACACGAATAGTGGCTTAGTTGAGCGTATTCGTCAGAGTTCGGTTGATGAGCAAGAAGCCATCCGTCAGACGATTGAGTTTCTTGAGCATTGGGTACCTAAAGGTAAATCGCCGATCTGTGGTAACAGTATCGGTCAAGATCGCCGCTTCTTGTATAAACACATGCCAGAATTGGAAGAATATTTCCATTACCGCTATGTAGACGTTAGCACGCTTAAAGAGTTGACGCGTCGTTGGAAGCCAGAAGTATTGGATGGGTTCTCTAAGTCAGGTAGCCATCTTGCGCTTGATGATATCCGTGAATCTATTGCTGAATTGCAGTATTACCGCAAAACGATCTTCAGCATCTAATCGCTAGATGCGGTGATAGGTGCGATATTGATGACGAATTGAAAAAACCGCAGCCAGCTGCGGTTTTTTTCGTTCTGGAGATGATGTGGCTAGGGGATCGGTAAGAAAACAAATTGCGCCACACCCTGCGCGACTTTGGTAATACTGCGATTGGTTTTATCGGCGACGATTAGAGCCATCATATCTTGAATCATCGTCATCTTGGCAAAGATGCGATCGAAGCTGGTATCGAACTCGCCATCAGTAACATGATTGGTAAGCAAAAAGAGCTCATCTTGGCTGTTTTTACGCTGATAGAGGCGCCAAACAAAAACTTCAATATTACGGGCACTGTTGTAGAGAGCTTGCTCATCGAGCGAGTCGAGAATAAAGAACTCTTGCTGGTGGTTGTATGAACGCCGCAGCATTTCGGTTAAGCCCACCATGGCCGCAAAGACACGGTCACCTTGAAACGACTCATCGAACGACAGCAATATCGCTTCTATGCCGGTTTTCCCTCCGAGTTCTTCAAAGACAAGCGAGGGCAGCTCTATATCGTCATGGCGGCCAAACATCTGCAACATTCGGTCTTCGATTGTCATGTCGTCTAATTTTTTTAACTGATCAGGGTTACGCACATACATTTTCCGCGTTAATTCCATCAGTAGTTCTTTTTGTTCTTTTACGTGAACGTCCATGACGAAATCAACATCGGTTTTGCCAAGATTGCGCATGGGTTTAGGCATTGATTCACAAGCGACGATAAAAAAAGCGCAGCAGAGTACGAGAAAAGGGCGGCGCCAAACACGAAAAAGAACCGATACTGCCATTGCGATCTCCATGATTTGCAATTGCAAGTTATAAAAATTAAGTCGAACGGATGAATGGGACGAGCGATCGTTTATATAGAAAAGGCGACTTTTAGACCAGTAACGATAGATTTTGAGAATCGAATTACTGAGATATATCGCATTTGCTGTTTTCTTTTATTTGTCTTTGGCTAAAAATCAGTACTTTAATTACAATGATTCAAGCATATTACGTGAGTATGTACGGTTTGATTTTGCACAAACTGTTTATTAATTATGCGGATTTGTGTGCTTTTTCATCAAACAGGAAAAAAACTTCATTTTTTTGCAGGAATGACTTGCATCACAAAAAAATGCTCTTATAATTCGCAGCCCTGAACGACGGAAACGTTGTTGAGATGCGACACTAGCTCAGTTGGTAGAGCGCAACCTTGCCAAGGTTGAGGTCATCGGTTCGAACCCGATGTGTCGCTCCAAATTTTTCTGATTAGACGTTTGTTTGATTAGAGCAAGTTCTCATTGTACTTAACAATGACATCCGGACGCGGGATGGAGCAGCATGGTAGCTCGTCGGGCTCATAACCCGAAGGTCGTAGGTTCAAATCCTGCTCCCGCAACCACATTAAGAGTAATTGCATTAGCGATTATTCATGCGACACTAGCTCAGTTGGTAGAGCGCAACCTTGCCAAGGTTGAGGTCATCGGTTCGAACCCGATGTGTCGCTCCAAATAGTTCTCATTGTGCTTAACAATGACATCCGGACGCGGGATGGAGCAGCATGGTAGCTCGTCGGGCTCATAACCCGAAGGTCGTAGGTTCAAATCCTGCTCCCGCAACCACATTAAGAGTAATTGCATTAGCGATTATTCATGCGACACTAGCTCAGTTGGTAGAGCGCAACCTTGCCAAGGTTGAGGTCATCGGTTCGAACCCGATGTAGATCGGAAAAGAGCTCGTATGGAGCTCAGTAATGAGATC